>NZ_CM137252.1:0-3285000 GCF_054512695.1 Corallococcus sp. M7 | reverse complement strand
CTCGGCGACCTCGCGGAAGGCGCGCGCGTATTCGCGGGCCAGGGCGATATCCACCGTGGGGACGTTGCCCGAAACCGTGGCGGCCTGCCGGCGCACCAGGATCTCCACCGAGCCTCGCGCGAGGCGGTCCTTCACCTGCTTCACGAGGGCAGGCTCGAGCGCGGACAGTTCGCGCGGCAGCCGGACCTTCACTTCGCAGAACTTGTGGTTGAGCGAGCGTGCTTCCACGGAGACCTCTTCGTCCCCCACGCGGGCGCGGCCCGAACCAAATCCGGTCATGCTCTTGAGCATCGGGCCGGGTGCTAGGGGCTTTCGGTCCCAAGGTCAAGCCAGCGTCTTGTGTCCGTTCCAATTCTGGTAGGGTCCGCCGCCGATGGCGTGGCACAAGCGGCTTGAAACGTGGGCGAAGCTGGCACTGACGCTCCTGGCTTCCCTCCTGTTCTGGCGCCCCGGACGTCGCCGTTCTCCCGGAACGCCCCTCCCCCACCCGCGAAAGGTCCTGCTCGTCCGGCCCGACAACCGCGTGGGCGAGGCCCTTCTCACCACACCGCTGATGCGGACCCTCAAGGCGCATCTCCACCCTCCTCCTGAGGTGCACGTGCTGGTGCACGCCAAGGTGGCTCGCGTCCTTCAG
Organism: Corallococcus sp. M7; assembly: GCF_054512695.1. Classification (NCBI taxonomy): domain Bacteria; kingdom Pseudomonadati; phylum Myxococcota; class Myxococcia; order Myxococcales; family Myxococcaceae; genus Corallococcus; species Corallococcus sp. M7. The sequence continues at coordinate 3,284,366 of NZ_CM137252.1, read as the reverse complement.
GGACACCCTGACGCGGACGCGGTCCTGGCGTTCGACCGGCGCATGCTCTGGCTGGGGCCGCTGGCGCCGGGCATCCGTGCCCTCCGTCGCGCGGGCTATGACACCGTGGTCGACTGCGCCAACTGGAGTGCTCCTTCGGTGACGAGCGCGCTCGTCTCGCGGATGGTGGGCCCCAAGGCGGTCGTCATTGGACCCGGCATCTGGCCGGTGTCGCGGCTGCAGTCGGTGTCCGTGCCTGCCCGATCCGATACGCGGCACGAGGCCATTCAGCGCACCCACCTGCTGACGCCCCTGACGAAGGGCGCTGTCGCCCAGGGGCTTTCATTCCGGGAGCCGGTGCTGGGCGAGGCGTTCCGCGGCTATCTGGCGACGTTCTCCGGGACGGGTTCGCGGCGCGCGGTCATCAACCCGGGGGGACGGTTGGGCGAGCGCCGCATCCCGGCCGAGGCGTTCGCGGCGGCGGCCCGGGAGCTGATTTCGCTCGGCTATTCGCCGGTCGTGACGTGGGGGCCGGGAGAGGAGGCCCTGGCTCAGACCGTGATCTCCGGCGCTCCGGGGGCGGAATTGGCTCCGGCGACGAGCATCGATGAGCTGGGTGCGCTCATGCGGGCCGCGGGCCTCACCATCTGCAACAACACCGGGCCCATGCACCTGTCGGTCGCCGTGGGCGCGCCCACGCTCGCGTTCTTCCTGCGCATCGACATGGAACGCTGGGGCCATGCGGTGGCACCCCACCGGATGGTGGACCTGACGCCCATCGTGGATGGAGCTTCCGGCGTGGGTTTGGAGCAGCGCGTGGCCGCGGAGGTCCGGTCGTTCGTCGCGGAGCGGACCTCGCTCACGGGGTGAGCGGTCGCTCCTGCTCGGGCACTATCTGGGGGATGCCTTCCTCCACGGGCCAGGCTCGCAGGCACCTGCCGCAGCGGACTTCGGTCGGGGGCCCCGGGTGCTCGTCGAGCGGGCCCTTGCAGTGGGGACATCCCAGAACGGACCGCAGCACCGGGTCCAGGAGCATGGGCTACTTCGCGCCTTCGCGGCCGAGCCGGCGGGCCAGTTCCGTGGTGCTGTGGTCCTTCGGGTCTCCCGCCACCGCCGTCCTGCCTCCGTAAGCGCGGACCTCGTCACCTTCCGGGATGGAGTCCGGCGTGTAGTCCGTCCCCTTCACGTGCACGTCTGGCTTGAGGGCGCGGATGATGGTCCGCACGTTCGGCTCATCGAAGACGACGACGCGGTCCGTGCAGGCCAGCGCCGCGACCAACTCCGCGCGCTCCGCTTCCGGGATGTGCGGACGGCCCGGCCCCTTGTAGGCCCGGGTGGAGGCGTCCGAATTCACCGCCACCACCAGCACGTCCGCCAGGGCCTTCGCCCCTTCCAGGTAGCGGACGTGACCGACGTGCAGCAGGTCGAAGACGCCGTTGGCCAGGGCCACCGTTCGGCCCTGCTCGCGCCAGCGCTCCCGTTCCTCCGCGATGGCGGCCAGGGGACGAAGCTTGTCCAGGGTGTTCATCTTGAGCTCCGCAGCGCTTCGAGGAGTTCTTCACGGGAGACCGTCGCCGTGCCGGGCTTCTGCACCACCAATGAGCCCGCGACGTTCGCGAGCCTCGCGGCTTCACCGAACGAAGCTCCGGCCGCGAGTGCCAATGCGAAGCTCGCGATGACGGTGTCGCCCGCTCCCGTCACGTCCACCGCTGACTTCGCTCCGTGAACGGGGATGAGGTCCACCCCACCCTTCGCGTCGAACACGGCCATGCCATGGCGGCCTCGCGTCACCAGCAGGGCCTTGCAGCCCAGCTTGCGGACCGCTTCGTGACCGGCCTCCAGGAGGTCTTCCTTCGTGCGCACCGGACGGCCCGTGAGCGCTTCCAGCTCCGGCTCGTTGGGCTTGCACACCGTGAGGCCCGCGAAGGCCGCGAGCGCGTAGCGGCTGTCCACGCACACCGGGAGGCCGTCCGCGGCGAGCTTCCGCAACACGGTCCGGACCTCGTCGCTGACGACTCCCGCGCCGTAGTCAGAGACGACCACCGCGTCCGCTTCCTTCGCCGCCGCTTCGACCTGCCTGGCGATGGCCTTGCGCATCCGGGGCGGGAGGGGGCCTCGCTGGCCCCGGTCGACGCGGAGCATCTGCTGCCTCGTGGTGCTGATGCCTCCCGCGAGGATGCGCGTCTTCGTCTCCGTCTGGATGCTCCGGCTGCTGACCGCTTGCAGTTGGATGTCCGCGGACTCGAAGAGCTTGCGCAGCTCACTGCCCATGGAGTCCACGCCCAGGGCGCCCACCGCCGTCACCTGCCCCGACAACGCGCGGATGTTGGCCGCCACGTTGGCTCCGCCTCCGAGCTTCACCTCCGAGGACTCGTACCGGACGATGAGCACGGGGGCCTCGCGGCTCACCCGGTCCGTCTGTCCGTAGAGGTAGTGGTCGGCGACCAGGTCTCCCACCAGCAACACCCGACGGCGCGCGAAGGCGAGTGGCAGGCGCGAGGACGATGCTGCCGGACGTGAAGACGGGGCCGCGGGCATGGGCGCGCGTTGTCCCACAGCGGTCCAGCCCTCACAAGTCGCGCGTCTCTCCCGACAGCCCGAGCGCCCGCTTCAGATGCGCTTCGCCCTCCAGGACCTCCACTCCCAGGCGCACCACCCAGGCCTCGAAGCCGGCGGGCAGGCGCACCGCGTCCTTCTCCGTGGTCACCACGAGCGCTCCGTGATGGCGGGCCCGGGCTTCGACCTGGCGCAGCTCGTCCGCCGTGAAGCGATGGTGATCCGGGAAGAGGGCCGCGTCCCGGACCTCCGCTCCGAGTGTGGTCACGGTCTTCAGGAAGCCTCCGGGCCGGGCCAGCCCCGCCAGGGCGAGGACCGGTCTTCCTTCAAGCGCTTTCGTCGCGTGCTCGGTGCCTGAAGGGTCCCACCAGCCCGTGGGCCCATAGCGCGTGCGGACCCTGGGGGCGGTCACTGCTTCGAGCCATGGGTTGGGGGCGGCATCCCCCGAGGAGGCTCTCAGCCAGAGGAGCGTGGCGCGGCGCAGGGCCGCTGGGGGCTCTCGCAGCGGGCCTCTTGGGAGCAGCTGGCCGTTGCCCAGGCCCACGGCTTCGTCCACGACCACCAGGTCTTCGTCACGGTGCAGACGGCGGTGCTGGAAGCCGTCGTCCAGGAGGACCGTGTCCAGGCCAAAGTCGTCCCGGTCCCGGAAGGCAGCCGCGACGCGGTTCGCTCCCACGAAGAGCCGGGCTCCTGGACACCGGCGTGCGAGCAGCAGGGGTTCGTCTCCGGCTTGCGTCACCTCGGGCAGGGGTTCCGCTCCGGTGAAGGTGATTGGCTCCTGGGACTCGCGTCCGTAGCCTCGGGTCAGGATTCCGACCTTGCGTCCTTCGCGGATCAGCAGCTCCGCGAGATGGAGGACCGCGGGGGTCTTGCCCGTGCCTCCGACGTTGAGGTTGCCGATGGAGATGACCCGCAGGCCTTCGACTCGTTCGGCTCGCTTCAGCCCTGAGTCGTAGAGGGCGCCACGGAGGCGGACTGCTCCGCTGTAGGTCCAGGACAACAGCGTGAGTGGTGACAGGAGAGCACGACGGGTCCAGGGCTCCGGTGCCGGCGGATAGAAGATCCGCTCCAGGGCCGTGGGTCCGCCCGTCATCGCCGTGGCTCCGCTGCCTTCTGGTAGAGGGTCAGGATGTCCCGGGCGATGTGCTCGTTCGTCGGGTGCAGAGTGCCTGCTTTTGCTCCGGACAACGCGGCGGTGAGGACGGCTTCCACCGTGGGTAATTCCACCCTCGCGTCTGACAGCTCCGGGAGCGCTCCTTCGTTCACCGCGACCACTCGGACTCCGCAGGCCCTGGCTTGCGCCGCGGCTCTCGCGCTCCAGTCGTTCCCCAGGCCGAGGATCCAGACTTCATCCAGGGCCTGCAGCCACTTCGCGAAGTCCGCTCCCTGCTGGTAGCCCGCGAACGTCACCTGTTCGGTGAGGCCTCGCTCCGACACCTGTGTCCGGGTCGCTTCGAGCAGCGCGCCGTCGCCTATGAGCACGAAGCGGGATTCGGGACGTTGCTTCCGGTACGCGGCGAAGGCTTCGACTCCCAGCGCGTGACGGCGGCTCTGCTGGAACGTGGAGATCATTCCCACGAGATGCGTGTCGTCGAGGCCCAGGGTTTGACGGAGGGCCTTGCGGTCCCGGGGTGGCTCGAACATCGGGTCCACCAGTGCGGGCAGGACCTGGACGGGGCGGTGCCTGCCTTCGAGCTTCTGCATCAGGTGGCTCGCGGGCACCGTGTACGCGGCGGCTTCGGGCAGCGAGGAGCGCAGCGAACGGGGCGCGTGGATGGAGCGGATCCGCACCGCGCCCTTCGGCGTTCCCCAACGCGCCACGAGATGATCATGGGTGAAGTGGGCGTGAACCACGTCCACTGTCCTGCGACGGAGGGCTCGCAGGTCGCTCCAGAGCTCCCAGGGTGGGGACTTCACGGACAACGTCAGGCCTCCGTCGTCCAGGAGGGCCAGTTGCTGGAAGCGGGGAACGGCAGGTTCCTCGGCGGCGATGTCCCGGCGCTTGCGGTCCACCGCGACCGTGACCTCGTGGCCCAGGGCCCGCTGCGCCTGGGCCAGCAGCGCGATGTTCTCCGCCGGGCCGCTCCAGAAGGGGCTCGCGAACAGGTGCAGGATGCGCATCAGCGCTTCACCAGCGAATGGTAGAGGTCACGGAGCGCCCGGGCTTCGTGCTCGACGCCGCAGCGGCTGCGCGCTTCCTCCGCCGCGTTGCGGCCGACCTGACGGGCCCGCGCTGGTTCGCGGGTCAGTTCGTCCAACAGGTCGCGCAGGCCCTTCACGTCTCCGGGTTCGAAGAAGAAGCCCGTGCGGCCGTGCTCGATGAGCGTGTCCAGGTACGGCAGCTTCGAGGCCACCACGCAGCACCCGGAGGCCATCGCCTCCACGTGCACCAGCGAGTAGCCCTCCGCGTAGGAGGGATGCACCAGGATGCTCAGGCCCTGGTACCAGGGCTCGATGGTGGACTGCTCTCCCGCGAGGAGCACCCGGTCCTCGATGCCCTGGCGCAGCCCGTTCACCCATGCCAGGTCCGGCCCCTTCGCGAGCCCCACCAGCACCGCCTGCCAGTCCGGCCGCCGCGGCAAGAGCGGCCTCAGCGCTTCGATGAAGTCGCCCTGCCCCTTCTCCTTACGGATGCGTCCGATGACTCCGATGCCATAGCGGCCTCTCTGCTGAAGCCTCGCCCATGCGGCGTCGCGGTCTTCCGGTGGGTGGAAGCGCTGGAGGTCGATGCCGTGCGAAATCACCGTGGACGGGAGCGCGATGACGTCCGAGATCTGCTTCGTGAGCGATACCAGCGCGTCCGCGCCCCTGGCGAGCCAACGGGTGAAGCCCGTGGGTGCCACCGACGTGTGCCGGGTGAAGACGAGCTGGACCCTTCCTCCCAACGCCTTCAGGAGCATCCCCGCCAGCAGCTCGTTGTTCCGGTGCGCGTGCCAGACGATGGGCTCCCGGTGCGAGCGGCGGATCAACTCTCCCCAGGTGATGCGCGGCAGGGCTTCCGTCAGGCCGGAGCCGATGACCCGTGTCTCGTCGCCCCGGGCCAGCGCGGGCACCACGGACTCCACGTGCCGCGTCACTCCCGTGTAGCGCTTGTGGAAGTGTGGATGGACGATGAGGGTCATCGAGGAGCCCTCCTTAGCGTGGCCATGGCTTCCGCGTTGCGCTCACTGGCTCCGGAGATGGTGCGCACCGTGGCTTCGGCCTGGGCTCCCAGTTGCCGCCGCCGTTCGGGATGGGCGAGGAGGTCCTCCAGCGCGGCGTGCAGGGCTTCTCCGTCCGCCACCTGAATGCCTCCGTTGCCTTGCAGCACCGCGACGCTGTCGCGGAAGTTGTCCATGTGCGGGCCGAACAACACCGGCCTGCCCTGCCCCGCTGGCTCCAGGATGTTCTGGCCGCCTCGCTTCGTGAACGAGCCTCCCACGAACACCACCGTCGCCAGGCGATAGGCTCGCGACAGCTCGCCCATCGAGTCCATCACCACCACCGGCGCTCGCTCCGGGTTGCCCTGTGAGCGCAGGCCGACGGTCAGGTTTCGCTCCCGCGCGAGGGTCTGAATGCGCTCCGCCCGGTTCAGGTAGCGCGGCGCGATGACCAGACTCAGCGTGGGCCAGCGTTCCCGTAAACGCTGATACACCTGCAACAGGATTTCTTCCTCGCCCTCGTGCGTGCTCCCCGCGAGCCACACCGGGTCCTCTGGGGACAGGCCGAGGGCGGTGCGCAGGGCTTCGTCCTCGGGGGCTGGTCCCGCCGCGAGGGCGTCGAACTTGGTGTTTCCGGTGGTGAGGACCCGCTCGGCCGGTGCACCGAGGGCTTTCGCCCTTTCGGCCTCCTCGTCCTGCCTCATCAGCAACAGGTCCATGTCCTTCAGCGGATTTTCGATGAGGCCGAAGAGCGTCCGGTACTTCCCCACGTTCGAGGGTGAGAAGCGCCCGTTGGTCATCACCACGCTCGCTCCGGACTGCTTCGCGGCGCGGATCAGGTTGGGCCAGACCTCCGTGTACTCGAGGACGAGGAGGTCCGGTTGGAGGGCTCGCACCGCCCTTCGTGTCGCTCCCCAGAGGTCGTAGGGCGCGTACACGACTCCGTCGATCTGCTTCGCCAGACGGTCCCTTGCCATCGCGTGGCCGCTGTCCGTCATCGTCGAGAGCACGATGCGGCAGCCGGGGAACTGCTTGCGCAGGGGGCCGAACATGGGCGCGAGGGCGAGCAGGTCTCCCGCGCTGGCTCCGTGCAACCACAGCAGCGGGCCTTCTCCCTTTGGGATGTCGCCTGGCCCGTAGAAGCCCAACCGCTGCTTCAGCCCATGACGCGTCTTCCGGTACACGCAGAGCACCGGGAACAGCAGCGCGAAGAGGACGTAGGTGGCGACGACGTAGAGCAGGCGCATGGGCGACGTCCCGCGCTCTATCAGATGCCCGGCGGTCTCGGCACCACTCGCACCGGGCTGGGGACCAGCCAGGGCCGCCACTCGTGGCCGAAGAAACGTCCGGGTGCTCGGGCCCAGACCTCCACCTGGACGGCTCCGGGGCCGGTCAGCTCGATGTGCTGCCCGTCGGGTTGCAGGCGGCCATCTCCCCACACCCGGACCTCGATGGTTCCCGGGGTGTGCTGCGGGAGGCGGACCGTCAGCACCGTGCCCACGGGGGCTTCCCTCGTGTTCACGTCGTAGCCTTCCAGGGCGAAGCCATGAGGCTCTCCGAGCGCGCGAAAGACGCAGAGTGCCTGGCCGCTCGCCAGGGCCTGCGTGACCTGCGCCGCGGCTTCTCGCGCGTTCTGGGACAGAGGGCCCGTCAGCACGTCCGGCGGGAGTTCCATTCCGAGCGCGTTGAAGATGTCCTCGTACGCGGGCACGCCGTGCGCGTCGTTGCCGCACAGGGCGATTCGCTTGCGCTCTCGCGCGAGCTCCAGGAAGCGCTCCGTCGGACGTGGCTCCGGGACCGCTAGCAGCATCACGCCGTGCACCGGGTTCACCAGGGAGGCGCCCACCGCGGGCAGGAGCCGGCTCATGGGGCTTCGCAGTGCCTGCCGGAAGAAGGTGTCCGCCGAGTACAGCTCGAAGCCCGGGTCCTGGTGCGCTGTCGCTTCGTCCTTCCAGGGGTTCTTCGTCTGGACTGGATGCGCGAGGACCGCCGTGCCTCCGGCGGCTTCCACCGCCACCATGGCCTGGTCCGGGGGGCCCCAGGGCTTCACGCCTTCGATGGGCCTCTGCATTCCGAACGCGGCCAGGTGGCCCGCGCTGGTCGAAATCTCTACCCCGGGAATGAGCAGCACTCCGTCCACCCAGGTCGCGGCGGGCGGCTTGAAGTCGTTGTGGTCCGTGAGCACCACGAAGTCGAGGCCCGCCGCCTTCGCCGCCCGGGCGACCTTCGCGGGCGTCCCGTTCCCGTCCGAGCGCGTGGTGTGCACGTGGTACGCGCCGCGGATCCACGGCTTCGCGTCCGGTGCGGGCTCTACGACGGGGTAGTCCGCGAAGCCCGCCGCGAAGGCGAAGAAGCCCGCGACTCCCAGGAGCAGGAACAGCACTCCGAACACGGCGCGGATCACCAGGGAGAGAGGCTTCCTGGCCGTACCGACCTTGCTCATACCGCCCTCCGCGCTACCTTGCTGCGTAGCGGCTCCCCCGGCGCTATCGCCCGGACGACGGGTTGCTTCGCCGTGACCGGCTCGCTCACGCCGCTCTCCGCTCGATGGGACAGGACGTCCGCAGGGCCAATTGCCAAAGCGAGGCACTGCTTCGCCTTGACGGCCTTGCTCACGCCGCTCCCCGCTCAACGGGGCCTGAGGTCTGCAGGCGCCACATGGCGGCGTAGCGGCCTTCCTTCTGGAGCAGGTCCGCGTGGCTCCCGCTCTCCACGATGCGGCCTGCCTCCACCACGTGGATGACGTCCGCGTTCGTCACCGTGGACAGCCGGTGCGCGATGACCAGCGCCGTCCGGCCGGGGAGCACCTTCGCCAGTGCTGCCTGCACTTCGCGCTCGTTTTCTGGATCCAGGCTGCTGGTCGCTTCGTCCAGCACCAGCACCGGGGCCTTGGACAGCACCGCTCTCGCGATGCACAGGCGCTGGCGCTGGCCTCCGCTCAGGATGACGCCTCGCTCGCCGATGCGCGTGTCGTAGCCCTGCGGCAGGCCCTGGATGAAGGCGTCCGCGTTCGCCACCTTCGCCGCGGCCTCCACTTCCTCCTTCGTCGCTTCGGGCCTCGCGTGCCTCAGGTTCTCCAGCACGGTGCCGTGGAAGAGCAGCGGCTCCTGCGTCACCAGCGCGAACTGACTCCGGACGCTCGCCGCCGTGTACGTGTCCGCGTCCACTCCATCCAGGAGGATGCGGCCCTGCTGGGGACGCTCGAAGCGCAGCAGCAGCGACGTCACCGTGCTCTTGCCGCCTCCACTGCCTCCCACCAGCGCCGCCACCTGCCCCACCTTGAGGTCCAGGGTCAGCCCGTCCAACGCCCGGCGCTCTCCGTAGAAGAAGCGCACGTCCTCCATGCGCAGCGATTCATGCAGCGCGGGCGCTGGCACCGCATTGGCGGCGTCCTCCACGGGGTGCTTGAGGTCGAGCAACGCGAAGAGGCGCTCTCCCGCCGCTCCCGCCTGCACCGCGAACTGCGTCACCCGGCCCAGGTCCTTCACCGGCTGGTACACGAGAATGACCGCCGTGAGCAGCGACAGGAGCGCCTCCGGCTCCATTGCCCTCGTCGCAGCCGCGTACCCCAGCGCTCCCGCTAGCGCCGCTGCCGCGAGTACCTCCATCAAGCCCGGCACGCCTCCTCGCGCCCAGGCGGCTCCCACCACCGCTTCCTCGTGGGCCTTCGCGTAGGACTCGAAGCGCGCCAGCTCCGCCTGCTGACCGTTGAAGGCCTGGATGGTGCGCAGCCCTCCCAGTCCTTCGTGCAGTTGGCCCGCGAGCTGGCCCAGGTGGGCCTGCCCTTCTCGCGTTCCCTTCAGCACCTTGCGCGTCAGCTTCGAGGCGGGCAGCGCCGCCAGCGGAATCACCGCCAGCATCAGCCCTCCGAGCATCGGGCTCATCGCCAGCGCCACGCCCGCGAGCACCAGCACCTGGATGGTGTCTCGCAGGTACGAACCCACCGTGTACATGGCGGCCATCTCCACCGCCATCACGTCCGAGGAGAAGCGGCTGAGCAGATCTCCCGTCCGCTCCTTCGACAGCTGCGACGGCGACAGCGCCGTGAGCCGCAGGAACAGGTCTCGCCGCAGGTCCTTCACCACTCGCTGCGCGAAGAGGCCCATGAAGTAGAACTGGCCCAGGTACCCCACGCCCTTCACCGCGCCCACGCACAGCACGACCACCGGGAAGCCCCAGAGCGCGGCCTCTCGCGGCAGGCCCGCCAGCCACGGCACCCGGTGCGCGCTCGCGAAGCCCTCTTCGCCTCCCGACAACAGGAAGCGCAGCGCCGGGCCCAGCAGGTACGCATACGCGCCCGTCGCGAGCCCCAACACCGCCATGCACACGAAGGCCAGGACGAGGATTCCCGCGTGCGGTTTCGCGTACCGCAGCAGCCGCCAGAGCACGCGATGCATGACTACTTCACCACCTTCTGCAACGCCGCCCTCGCGAGCACCGAATACGGGTTCAGTTCCAGCACCTTCATCAGCTTCTTTCGCGCGAGCGGCGCGTCGTCCAGGTCGATCTCGATGATGGCCGCGATGATCTGCGCCCGCTCCAGGTACGGATCCAACGTGAGCGCCTGCTTGAGCACCTTGCGCGCCGCGAGCGCCCGCTGCATCAGCGGCCCGGGCGAGCCCCGGTACTTCGCCCAGGCGAGATACGAGTAGTACTCGGGCTCGCTGCCGTTGAGCGACACCGCTTCCTCGAAGCCCTGGATGGCCGCCTTGTAGTCGCCCCGCTTCATCGCGGACTCGCCCCGGCGCAGCGCGAGCTCCGCGTCCACGTTGATGGCGGTCGCGCGGCCCACGACCTCCTGACGGCTGAAGAAGTACTGGAGATAGGCGCGGCGCTTCTCGTCCACGCTCAGCACGCGGTACGCCGCGGACAGCTTCTCCTGCACCTGCTCCAAGAGGTCGCGCAGGTCGGAGATGTCGAACTCCGCGTAGGTGTCCGGGTGAAAGCGCATCGCCGTCTCGTGGTACGCGCGCTCCACCGCTTCCTTGTCCGCCGCGAGGTCCAGGCCCAGCCCGCCGAAGTAGCTGCGCGTGATGATGCGCACCGCTTCCTCGCGCAGCGCCGCCGCCGTCTCCGCGGGCAGGTTCTTGCGCTTGCGCGGCGCGATGACGTCCGGCACCGCCGCCGCGCTCAGCACGTCCGTCCCCGTGGCCACCGGCGTCGCGGAGAACGTCACCCCGCCCGTCAGCTTGAGGAACCACAGCAGCGTGTAGGCCGCGCGCAGCTCCGCGCGCCCGTGCGCCAGCAGGTCCTTGAGCACGATGCGGCCATTCACCTGCATGGCCAGCTTGATGTCCTCCGTGTCCAGCGCCATCGACTGGAGGTCCCGGCCGAAGTCCGCCGAGCGCACCGGGTACTCGTTCAGGTGCGCCTTGAGCGCGTTCGCCACCACCCGCAGGGGCATCCGCTTGCGCGCGGCCTCCAGCAGCGGGGCCAGAGCGGGCTGATCCACGGAGGCCACTTCGGAGGAGAACTCGTCGCCCGCGTAGAACGCGTAGCGGCCCTCGCGCATGGCCAGCACGCGTCCGAGCCTGTCCCGGGTGAAGTCTCGCAGGAGCGCCAGCAGGTCCTCGCCCACCGCCTCCACGCCCACGTCCGCCAGCGCCGCGCCGATGCGCAGGCCCGAGGCGAGCGACTCCACCACCGGCTGCTCCTGCGCCTCCGTCAGCACCTTCCGCTCGCGCAGGAAGCGGGGCAGCGCGTCCTCCTTCGCGGAGGAGTCGAAGTTCACCGGCCCGCCGCGCAGGAAGAACACCCGCCGTGACAACCCCTTGAGGGCCACCACCAGCACGCCGTCACGGCGCAGCCGGTAGAGCGAGTGCAGGAGCGCCGGCAACGGGAAGGCCTTCAGGTCCCCCGCCGCCACCGCGGGGCGCGACAGCGTGGCGGCCAGGCCCGTGAGCGGGATGGCCTGGGCGGCCTTCACCAGCGCCTCCAGGCGGGGCACCAGCTCACCGGGCTTGAGCGGATCCGGAATGTACGCGTTGACCTTCAGGTCCAGCACCGAGCCCACGCCCTTCGCGCGGCCCAGGTGCCCCTTGTCGATGGCCACGATGGGGACACGGCCGCCCTGGCTGTGCCCCCGGATGAGGTGCACGACGTGCTGCCCCTCCACGCGCGGCAGGTCCACGCCCAGCACCACCACGTCCGGGTTGTCCGCCGAGAAGTGCTCCAACGCCATCACGGCGTCATTCACCGCCCGAACGGTGTACCCGGCCTGCGAGAGCAGGCCCGTCAGGTGCTCCAGGGTCGGGGGGTGGCTCTCAGCGAGCAGAAGCGTCTTCAAGGGGGCCGCAGTCTACAACCTCCCTCCCTCCGCGCATCAGCTACGATGAGGGTCTTGCCTCCCATGACGCAGCCATCCTCCCCCCGCATCCTCGTCGTGGCCGGCGAGGCCTCCGGCGACACCCATGCCTCGGAGCTCGTCGCCGCCCTCCAGGCCCTGCGCCCCGACCTCACCTTCTTCGGCATGGGAGGCGCCCGGCTGGCCGCCCGGGGGGTGGAGCTCATCCACGACGCCCGTGAAGTGTCCGTCATGGGCATCACGGAGGTGCTCCCCCGCATCCCCCGCATCCTGCGGATCATGAAGGACCTGGCCCAGGCCGCCGAAGAGCGCCGACCGGACGTGGCCATCCTGGTGGACATCCCGGACTTCAACCTGCGGCTGGCCAAGAAGCTCAAGGCCCTGGGCATCCCGGTGGCCTACTACGTGTCCCCGATGATCTGGGCCTGGCGCCGGGGCCGCGTGCGCACCATCCAGCGGCTGGTGGACCGGATGCTCTGCATCCTGCCCTTCGAGGAGGACTTCTACCGGGAGGCCGGGGTGCCCGCACGCTACGTGGGCAGTCCCGTGTTGGAGCAGATGCCCAGGTCCGCCAGCGCCCGCGAGTTCCGCCAGCGCCTGGGCCTGCCCGAGGACGCTCCCACGCTCGCGCTGCTGCCCGGCAGCCGCATGAGTGAGATCCGCCGCATCCTGCCCACCCTCGTCGGGGCCGCGAAGCAGCTCGTCTCCGAGCGGCCCGGGCTCCAGGTGGTGGTGCCGGTGGCGCCCACCATCGCGAAGGAAGAGATCCTCTCCCGCTTCGAGGGCAGCGGCGTGACGCCGGTGCTGGTGGACGGGCGCGCTCCCGAGGTGGTGGGCGCGAGCGACGCCGCGGTGGTGGCGTCCGGCACGGCGGTGCTGGAGGCGGGGCTGATGGAGCGGCCGCTCGTCGTCGTGTACCGCGTGTCGATGGTGACGTACTGGGTGGGACGGCTGATGCTGAAGGTGGCCTTCGTGTCGCTCATCAACCTGCTGGCGGGCCGGCGCGTGGTGCCGGAGCTGCTCCAGGGGGAGATGACGCCGGAGAACATCGCCTCCGAGGTGCGGCGCGTGTGGCTGCCGGGTGAGCCTCGCGACGCCATGGTCCAGGGTCTGGCCGAGGTGCGCGGACGCCTGGGCGAGGTGGGGGCCGCCCACCGCGCGGCCCAGACAGTGCTGGAGCTGTTGCCTCCGCGCCCTGTCGCCTGAGCCGGAGAACCGACCGGGTTGGCGTCGGGAGTGCTGTTCCAGCGCCGGGTTTGGGGTATGTCCGCCGGGTCATGAACCGTGCGCTGGTCTGCATCCCCACCTACAACGAGCGGGACAACATCGGCCCCATCACCCAGGCGGTGCTGGCGGCGGACCCCCGTGTGGACATCCTCGTCGTCGACGACAACTCGCCCGACGGGACGGGGCAGCTGGCGGACGAGCTGGCCGCGAAGAATCCGCGCGTGCGCGTGCTCCACCGCGAGAAGAAGGAGGGCCTGGGCCGCGCGTACCTGGCCGCCTTCCGGTGGGCCCTGGCCGAGGGCTACACGTACATCCTGGAGATGGACGCGGACTTCAGCCACGACCCGCGCTACCTGCCCACCTTCCTGGACACCGCCGAAGCCGGCGCGGACCTGGTGCTGGGCTCGCGCTACGTGGATGGCGGCGGCACGGTGAACTGGGGCGTGGGCCGGAAGATCATCAGCCGTGGCGGTTCGCTGTACGCGCGCAGCATCCTGGGCGTGGGCGTGCGCGACCTCACTGGCGGCTTCAAGTGCTTCAACCGCCGCGTGCTTGAGAGCATCAACCTGGATGAGGTGCGCAGCACCGGGTACGCGTTCCAGATCGAGCTGACCTACCGCACCCTGCGCAAGGGCTTCACAGTGCGCGAGGTCCCCATCGTGTTCGAGGACCGGCGCGTGGGGCACTCGAAGATGAACAAGAAGATCTTCGTCGAAGCGCTGGGCATGGTCTGGAAGCTGCGCTTCACGGTCTAGAGCACCATGTCGATGTCCGGAATGGTGTCCACCTTCCTCGTGTCGCTGTCCGCCATCTTCTTCGTGGTGGACCCGATTGGCGTCGTGCCGCTGTTCCTGGCGATGACGGCGGGGGACACCAAGCAGCAGATCCGCAGCACCGCCCTGCGCGCCTGTCTGGTGGCGTGCGGGATGATGCTGTTCTTCGCCGTCTTCGGCCGCGTCATCTTCCAGGTGTTCGCGGTGTCGCTGGGCGCCTTCCGCGTGGCGGGCGGCATCCTGCTCCTCATCACCTCCCTGGACATGCTGCGCGCCCGTCCGTCCTCCACGCGCACCAGCCCCACGGAAGAAGAAGAGGGCGTGGTGAAGGAGGACGTGGCCATCGTCCCGCTGGCCATCCCGCTGCTCGCGGGGCCGGGCGCCATCGCCACCGCCATGGTGCTGATGGCGCGCTCCGGGACGTCCTTCGTGTCCGCGCTGCCGGTGGTCGCGGCGGTGGTGCTGACCTTCACCGCGACCTACTTCATCCTCAACGCGTCCAGCCTGGTGCAGCGGGTGCTGCGTCAGTCCGGCGTCGCCATCCTGGAGCGCGTGTCAGGCCTCATCCTGGCCGCCATCGCGGTGCAGTTCATCGCGGACGGGGCGAAGGACCTGCTCAAATAGCGTCCGCGCCCGCGACCCACACGGCGCCGTCCTTGCGCACGGTGCCCTGGGGGCGGCCGTCCATGGTGAGGCGGTCCGGGCTGGAGCGCTGCGCGTCGTACGCGTAGCCGCCCTGGACCTCCTGCAGGTACACCACCACGGCGTCCACCACGTTCTCCTGCACGACCTTGAACGAGTCGTTCGCGCACTGGGTGTCGCCGGTGAAGAAGCGCTCCAGCGTGGCCTCCTCCGGGTGGCGCACGTAGACGACCACGGGGGCCCTCTCCTCCTTGCCCTCGGAGACGAACTTCTGGATGGCCTTCGCGGGCTCGGGCTGGCGCATCAGCGCCTGGAGGAGCGTGCACTTCTCATCCTCCGCCTCCACGCGCTGCGCGAGGGGGACCGAGTGCGCGCAGCCCACCGTCCCCAGCAAGCCCAGGCCCGCCACGGCGAGCGCCCAACGGATGCGAGGAAGTTCCACCATGTGACACCTCAAGGCTTGCGCCAGCGAGGGGTGAAGGGCGCGTTCGTCAGGGACGGGTCCTCCACCGCGATGATGTATTCGGCGCGGCGGTTGCCCGCCTCCGCCGTCTCGTCCGGCGTGGGCACCGCCGGGGACTGCTCACCAAAGCCCTCGTAGAACACTGGTACCTTCAGGCCGCGCTGGCGGAAGTAGGACGCGATGCTCTTCGCCCGCTTGAGTGAAAGCTCGCGGTTGTCGTTCGTGCTGCCCACCGTGTCGGTGTGCCCGAGCACGTACAGGCGCAGCGACGCCCAGCGGCCATACTTATTCAACGCCTCCGTGATGCTCTTGTAGCTGGCGTCCAGCTTGCCCTTCTCCGCCGGCGGGATGTCCGAGCGGCCGGAGGCGAAGGTCACCTCCTCGTGCGGGATGTCCACCTGCCACGGATAGAGGTCCACGCCCGTGTAGAAGTCGGAGGTGTCGTAGGCCCTCAGGCGGATGTGCATCACCTTGCCCTCCGCCGGCAGCCACTTCACCTCCAGCGGCGTGCCCGCGGGCGCGCCCTTGAAGTCCACGTCGCCCGCGAAGGCCGTCTTGCCGGTGTCCATCTTCACCGTGACTTCCGTCTTCGCGGCCGGGCGCGACAGCGTGAAGCGCAGCTTGCGGCCGGGCAGGTCCACGTCCTCCGGGCGCACCTCCATCTTCAGCGGGCCGTTGAGCTCCGTGTCGAAGGCGAGCGGCATGCTTCCCGGCTCCGCTCCGCCCGGGAACCGCACGGTGAGCTCGCCCTCGTAGTGGAACTTCCCTTCCGGCTGCTCCAGGGCGACGCGGCGGGTGATGCCCGGCTTGCCGCCCCCCTTGAGCTCCACCGTCTTGCCGTCGCTGCGCTTGAGCTTCACCTCGAAGCCGTCGATGGGCTCCTCGATGTGGATGAGCAGCGCGGGCACGCCTTCACCCAGCGCCGCCTTGGCCTCCAGCGACACCCGGATGGCCTCCGCGGAGGCAGTGAGCGGCAGGCCCAGCAGGGCCACGAGAGGTAGGAGTCGGACGGACATGCGGCGTCAACCTCGGCGTCGCGGGGGGAGGTGGGGAGGCAACTCCAGCCCGGGGGAACGGATTCCCGGCAAGCCTACCGCACGCCCACCAGGGTGATGCCCCGCGCGGTGGCTCCCGCGAAGAGGGCGGGTGCGTCCAACAGCACCGTACGCCCTACCTCCAGCGCCAGCACCCGTGCGCCCACCTCCGCCATGACCTCCAGCGTGCGGGGCCCCACGGCGGGCAAGTCGAAGCGCAGGTCCTGCTCCGGCTTGCAGCGCTTCACCACCACCGCGCCCGGGCCGCCCAGCTTCCCGCCCCGGCGGATGGTCTCGTCGGTGCCCTCCACGGCCTCCAGCGCGAGCACGTGGCCGTCCCGCACCACCACCGTCTGGCCCACGTCCGCCTGCCCCAGGAGCACCGCCACTTCGCGGCCCAGGGCCACGTCCTTCTCCTGCGCGGGCTTGAGCGTGGGGCCCGCCAGGTGCCCTTCGGGGCACAGCACCTCGCCCAGGAAGTCCGTGGGCGCGATGATGGTGATGCCCTGCGCCTCGAAGTCCGCGGCCACCGCGCGCAGGAGCGCGTCGTCCCGGAAGCTGCGCAGGCGGGAGATGATGCGCACCGCGCCCAGGTCCGGCCGGGCTTCCGTGAGCGCGCGCACGCGGCCGATGCCGCCCGCCATGGCCGCCCGGGTGACGCCGGCCTGCCGGAAGACCTTCTGGATGCGGCCCACCTGCCCCACGCGAACCCAGGCGAAGTGGCCGACCTCCTGCTCCAGCGCCGGGTCCGTCTCTCCCCGGTGCGCGGCCACCACGACCTCCAGGCCGCGCGCACGGGCGGCGCGCGCGAAGAGGAAGGGAAGCTGGCCGTTGCCGGCGATGAGCCCGATGCGCTCCACCCACTCCCCTCCGTGCCCTCTTGAGAGGACCTAGCGCGTGACGCCGCGCTTGCTCGTCTCCACGAACCGCACCAGGTGCTCCACTTCCGGGTGACCGGCGAGCTCCCCGCGAAGCTGCGCGAGCGCGTCCTGGAGACCCAGCTTGGAGCGGAAGAGGATGCGGTAGGCCTCCTTCACGCGGCCGATCTGCTCCTCGGTGAAGCCGCCGCGCTCCAGGCCCACGGTGTTGAGGCCCACCAGGGTGGCCCGGTCGCCCTGCACGGTGCAGTACGGGGGCACGTCCATGGTGACCATGGAGCCGCCGGAGATGAACGCGTAGCGCCCCAGCCGGGTGAACTGGTGCACCGCGACCAGACCCGAGATCTTCACCGAGTCCTCCACGGTGACGTGGCCCGCGAGCGCGGCCCCGTTGGCGAGCAGGACCTCATTGCCCACGATGCAGTCGTGCGCGATGTGGCTGTTGGCGAGCAGCAGGTTCCTGTGGCCCAGGCGCGTGGCGCCGCCGCCGGCCACCGTGCCCAGGTTCACCGTGACGAACTCACGGATTTGATTCTCGTCGCCAATGACGAGCTCCGTGTCCTCGCCCGCGTACTTCAGGTCTTGGGGCGCCGCGCCCACGGAACAGAACTGGAAGAGGTGGTTGCGCTCCCCCAACGTGGTGCGGCCTTCAATGACGACGTGCGGCCCGATGCGGGTGCCCGCGCCAATGACGACCTGGGGCCCGATGACCGAGAACGGCCCCACCTCCACGGTGTCGTGGAGGCGGGCCCCCGGATGGACGACCGCGGTGGGATGAACCTGCGCCATGTCCTTCTCTCCTCAGCAGCGCGAATGACGCGCCCTACGGCGCCGCGCTCTCGTCGCCCTTGGCGGCCTTGTTCTTGTCCACCACGGTGGCGAGGAACTCCCCTTCCGCCACCTTGGCGCCATCCACCGACGCCACACCCTTGGTCTTCCAGATGGCGCCCTTGTGGCGGATGACTTCAATGTCCAGCTGGAGCCGGTCTCCGGGCACCACCGGCTTGCGGAAGCGCGCGTTGTCCACGCCCATCAAGTACGTGACGAGCCGCGTCGGGTCCATCGCTTCCGTCTTATACGCAAGGATGGCCGTGGCCTGGGCGAGCGCCTCCAGGATGAGCACGCCCGGCATCACCGGGTGCCCCGGGAAGTGGCCGTTGAAGAAGGGCTCGTTGATGGTGACGTTCTTGTACGCCGTGAGCTTCTGGCCCGGCACGATTTCCACCACCCGGTCCACCAGGAGGAACGGGTAGCGGTGCGGTAGCAGCGCCTGGATCTCTGCGATGTCCATCATCCGCCCTTCTCCTTCTCCAACAGCTCCACCCTCTTGCGAAGGGCACGCACTTCCTTGAGCAGGTCCGCCAGCTGCCCTGACGCGGCGCTGGCGCGCAGCCATTCCTTGTGGGGGATGGCGGGGCTGCCACTGACGACCTGCCCGTCCGGAACGTCATGGGCGACGCCCGACTGCGCGCCCACCTTGGCCAGGTCACCCACGCGGATGTGGCCCACCACGCCCACCTGCCCCGCGAGCACCACGCCGGTGCCCACCTCCGCCGAACCCGACACGCCCGCCTGCGCGCAGATGAGCGACAGCGGGCCCACGCGCACGTTGTGGGCGATCTGCACCAGGTTGTCGAGCTTCGTCCCCTGGCCCACCACCGTCTCACCCACCGTCGCGCGGTCGATGCAGGTGCAGGCGCCCACTTCGACGTCGTCCTCGATGCGGACGATGCCCACCTGGGGAATCTTGAAGTGGCGGGGGCCGTCCTCGCCCTCCGCGTCGAAGGCGAAGCCGAAGCCGTCCGCGCCCACCACCGACGAGGCGTGGAGGATGACGCGCGAGCCCACGACGCAGCGCTCGCGCACCGTGGCGTGCGGGTAGAGCACGCAGTCGTCGCCGACGCGCGCGTCCTCCCCCACGTAGGCGCCGGGGTGCAGCACCGTGCGGGCGCCGACGTGGGCGCCCTTCTCCACCACCGCCCCGGCCTTCACCGTGGCCTCCGGGTGCACGGTGGCCTCCGGGTGCACGTGGGCGGCCGGATGGATGCCCGCGGCGGGCCGCGCGGCCGGGTGGAACAGGGTGAGGAGCTTCGCGTAGGCCAGATGCGGGTTGGGCACCCGCACCAGGGCCACGCCGTCGCGAGCCTGGGCGTCCGTCCCCACCAGCACCGCCGAGGCGCGGGTGGCCTCGAACTGCTTGCGGTAGCGGGGGTTGCCGTAGAACGACACCTCCCCCGGGACTGCCTCCTCCAGGCCGTTCAGGCCATGGACGAGCAGTCCGGGGTCGCCGAGGAGCTCACCCCGGACGTGGGTGGCGATGTCCCCCAGCCGGTGCGCGTTGGGTGCGGAAGGCACGGGGGTGTCCAACGCCTACTTCTTGACCGGGGCGTCCTTGGCCGCCGGCGCAGGCTTCTTGGAGGCGCTGTTGTTGTAGCTGCGCACGACCTCGTTGGAGATGTCGTACTGGGACAGCGCGAAGACGATGCCGGAGTCGCGCTTGTCCAGCACCATGCCCAGGCCGTCACGCTCCGCGATGGACGCGATGACCTGGTCGATGCGGTTGACGATGGGCTCCATCTCCTGGCGCTCCTTGTTGGCGGCCTCGGCGCGGCTGCGCTCGTACTTCTGCGCCAGCTCCATCACCTTCTTCTGGAGCTCGGTGGCCTTCTGGGTGCGCGTGGCCTCGCTCATGGCGCTGGCCTGCTTGTCCAGGGTGTCCTTCTCCTTGCGGAGCGCCTCCTGCTCCTTGTCGATCTCCTTCTGGCGGTCCTCCAGCCACTTCTGGAGACGGGCCTTGGCGGCCTTGCCGTCATCCACCTCCAGCAGCACGCGCTGCAGGTCGACGTAGGCCACCTTGAGCTCGGCGGCCGAAGCGGCAACCGGGAGGGCGAGCGACAGGACAGCGGCGGCGGCCGCCAGGGTGCTTCGAAGCGACATGGGTTACGGCTCCTCGGAAAGGGTGCTGCAGGCTCCGACGTCCGCCCTCCCGGCCTGTTCACTTCCGCCCGTGAGGGGCGGAGAGCGGTGGGCCGGGAAGGTCTTGGGGTCAATGCCTATCAGAAGAAGTTACCGATCGTGAACTCGAACAGGATGTTGTCGTCCGACGGCCGCTTGGTGAGCGGGATTCCCCACTCGAAGCGCAGGGGTCCGATGGGCGAGAACCAGCGGAAGCCGAAGCCCGCCGCGTGGAAGAGGCCCAGGGGGAGCTTGTCCTGCCGGTCCTCGAAGAACTTCTCGTTTGAGCCGAAGGCATTGCCCGCGTCGTAGAAGAGCACGCCGCGCAGGCCGGCCTTCTCGAAGATGGGGAACTCCAGCTCGAAGTTGAAGATGAGCTGCTTGTTGCCGCCCACCCGGAACTCGGTGACGTTGGCGTCCGGGTTGTCCGCGCGCGGCACCAGCAGCGTGGGGCTGATGCTGCGCAGGTAGTAGCCGCGGATCGTGTTGATGCCGCCCACGTAGTAGAGCTCGCTGATGGGCAGCGGCTTGCTGGCGTCCAGCTGCTGCACGTAGCCCAGCGTGGCGTTCGTCTTGAAGACGAAGCCCAGCGGCATGGGGAAGTACAGGCGCGAGTAGGCGGTGTAGCGGTTGAAGAGGAACGTGCCGCCCAGGAACGAGGGCGCCGTCTCCACCGAGCCGTAGTGGATGAAGCCGCGCGACGGGAAGAGGCGGTTGTCGCGCCGGTCGAAGGACACCGACAGGCGCAGCGCGCTGGTGACGCCGGACTGGAACTGGTTGGCGAGCAGCACCGCGCCAATGCCCTGCCCCGCCTGCACGTCCACGTACTCCCGCGAGTAGCCGACGGTGGCGAGCACGTCGTCCACCAGCTGGCGGCCCAGGGAGATGGTGCCGCCCGTGGAGTTGCGGATGAAGCCGTCGTAGTCCGCCTGCACGCGGAAGAACTCCGCGGACAAGAGGTAGTTCGTGTCCAGGAAGTACGGGTCGTAGAACGACAACTGCACCAGGGAGCGCAGGCCCGAAATCTGGGCGGACGCGGAGACGCTCTGGCCCCAGCCGAGGAAGTTGTTCTGCGACACCTGGGCCGTGAAGATGAAGTTCTCCACGTTGGAGAAGCCCAGGCCCACCTGGAAGGTGCCCGTGGCCTTCTCCTTCACCTCCACCTGCAACACGATGGCGTTGTCGGAGCTGCCCGGGTGCTGGGTGATTTCGACGGTCTCGAAGAAGCCCAGCGCAGTGACGCGCTCGCGGCTGCGCTTCACGCCGGTGCCGTTGTAGAGCTCGCCTTCGTAGACGCGCAGCTCGCGGCGGATGACCTTGTCGCGCGTCTTCGTGTTGCCGACGACGTCGATGCGCTCGATGTTGACGAGCGGGCCCTTCTGGATGTCGAAGGTGAGGTCCACCGTCCGGTCTTCCGCGTTCACGGAGGTGACCGGGTTGATGTTGGCGTACGCGTACCCCTTGTCGAAGTACACGTCGGAGATGGCGGAGATGTCCGTGGAGAGCTGGCCGCGGTTGAAGCGCTCCTTGGGGCGCGACTTCATCAGCTTGAGCAGCTCTTCGGGTGGGCGCTCCAGGTCGCCCGCGAAGTCGATCTTCCCGATGTCGTACGACTCACCCTCGGTGATGTGCAGGGTGATGTAGATGTCGCGCTTGTCCGCGGACAACTGCACGGTGGGCTTGTCCACGCGCACGTTGATGAAGCCGCGGTCGTAGTAGGCGATCTGGATGACGGCGAGGTCGCGCTGGAAGGCCTCCTCGCGGTAGGTGCCCTCGCCGGTGAAGAAGGACAGGAAGCCGCCCTCCTTCGTGATCATGGTCGCCTTGAGCTCTTCCGGGGACACCTTCTCCGCGCCCTGGAGGGTGATCTGCTTCACCATCACCTTCGAGTGCTCGTTGATGACGTAGACGACGGTGACCGCGGCGCCGTCCTCCGACGGCTCCAGCTTGTAGGTCACCTCCGCCAGGAAGTAGCCCTTCTCGACGTACTTCTCCTGGATCTTCTTCTGCGTCGCGCGGACGACCTCGATATCGAGGATGGTGCCGATCTTGACGTCCAGCTGCTCCTTCAGGTCCTCCGCGTTGAGCTCCTCGTTGCCCTGGAGCGCCACGGCGCGGATGGTGGGGCGCTCCGACACGCGCACCACGTACGCGATGCCGTTGGCCATGCGCTGCGCGAGCAGCTGCACGTCCGTGAAGTAGCCCAGGGCCCAGATGGCGCGGAGGTCCTCCGCGGAGCGGGTCAGCGGGTCACCGACCTTGGTGCGCATGGCGCGGCGGACCGCCTCCGACTCCACGCGGCGGTTGCCCTCGATGCGGATCTCCACCACCCGGTCCGAGGGGGAGACGTTCGTGTCCTCGTCATCCGGCGAGGAGGCCAGCGGCGCGTCCGCGCCCGAGGGGGTGCCCCCATCCGGAGGCGACACGGGCGTGGCGGCGGGAGTCGACGGGGGGACGACGGCGGGCGAGCCCGCGTCCACGTCCACCTGGGCGTAGGCGGAAACGGGCCCGAGCGCCCACAGGGCGACCGCCAGCAGCGGGAGCAATGACTTGCGCAGAACGGTGAGCCTCAAGTGCAGTCCGGCCAGGAAAAGGCGGGGCAATGTACGGGATGGGGGGAGGGCCCCTCAATCCAAAAGCGAGTGGCCATCAGGCCTCCGACACCTGCCCGCCGGCGAGTCTCAGACGGCGGGGCATGGAGCGAGCAAGCGTCTCGTTGTGCGTGACGACGACGGCGGTGATGCCCAGGTCCCGGTTGACGTCCCGGAGCAGCTGGTGGATGCCCTCGCCTGTCGTGGGATCCAGGTTGCCCGTGGGTTCGTCCGCGAGCAGCACCGCGGGCTTGAGCACCAGGGCGCGCGCCAGGGCCACGCGCTGGGCCTCGCCGCCGGACAGCTCGCCGGGGCGGTGGTCCACGCGGCTGCCCAGGTCCACGCGCTCCAGGAGCTCGCGGGCGTAGGCGTACGAGGGGCCGCGGTCCCGGCGCTGGATGAGCGCGGGCATGGCCACGTTCTCCAGCGCGGTGAACTCCGGCAGGAGGTAATGGCTCTGGAAGACGAAGCCGATGGTGCGGTTGCGGAACTCGGCGATCTCCGCGTCGTTCATGGAGAAGACGGACCTGCCGTCGAAGAGGACTTCACCGGCGGCGGGGGCGTCCAGCGTGCCCAGCACGTGCAGGAAGGTGCTCTTGCCCGCGCCGGACGCGCCAATCATGGAGACGAGCTCGCCGGCGTTGATGTCCAGCGACACGCCGCGCAGCACGTCAATGCGCTTGCCGTGCAGGAAGTAGCTCTTGAAGACGTTGCGGATGGACAACAGCGCCATGGCTACTCCGCCTTCAGACCTTCCACCGGTTCCACGCTGCTCGCCTTGAGGGCCGGGTAGATGGACGCCAGGTAGGTGACGAGCACCGCGATGACCACCGCCAGCGCCGTCTGCACCGGTTCGATGCGCACCGGCAGCGCGGGGATGTAATAGACCTCCGGATCCAGCTTGATGCCGACCTTCTCGATGAAGAGGCACCACGAGAGGCCGGAGAACAGGCCCAGCACGCCGCCGGCCACGCCAATCTGGAGCCCTTCGGCGAGGAAGATCTTCACGATGCCGCCGTCCGGGACGCCCAGCGCCTTGAGGACGGAGATCTCCTTCCGTTTCTCCAGCACCAGCATGATGACCGTGGCGACGATGAGGCCCGCGGCGACGATGATGATGATGGACAGGATGATGCCCATCACCAGCTTCTCCAGGCGCAGCGCGGAGAAGAGGTTCTTGTTCATCTCGCCCCAGTCGCGCGCGCGGTAGGGGTAGCCGCCCAGCACGCGCACCACCTGGTTGGCGATGCGGCGCGCGTCGTCGATGTCCGCCACCTTCAGCTCGATGCCGGTGGCGCCCTTCACGGCGAAGAAGTCCTGCGCTTCCTTGAGCAGGATGTAGACGAACTTGGAGTCGTACTCGTACATGCCCGAGTAGAAGACGCCCGCCACCCGGAACGCGCGGCTCTTGGGGATGGGCCCGGACGGCCCCAGCTCCGTGCCCAGCGGGGAGACGACGTTCACCCGGTCCCCCACCACCACGCGCAAGGACGCCGCCAGCTCCCGGCCGATGATGATGCCCGGCAGCACCGTGGGCTTCGCGGGCTTGGAGGGCTTGCCGATGATGGGGTCGTCTTCCTCCGCGTACTTGCGCTCCGCGTCCTCCACCGCGCTGCTGGGGAGAATCTTCGCGGGCTGCTCCAGGTGGCCCAGGTCGCCGCCGGGCAGGATGTTCTCTGGCAGGTCCGTCACCGAGCCGACCGTGTTCGGGTCGATGCCCTTGATGATGACGCCGTCGACGTTGCCCTCCGAGGCGATCATCACCTGGTTGATGATGAACGGAGTCTGGCCGACCACGCCGGGCACGCGCTTCACCTGCTGCATCACCTTGTCGTAGTCCGGCAGGTCGCCCGCGTAGCGCGACACCACCGCGTGCGCGTTGGTGCCCAGAATCTTCTGCTGGAGGTCGGCCTCGAAGCCGCTCATCACGCTGAGCACGATGATGAGCGCCATCACGCCCACGCCCACGCCGCCCACGGACAGGGCGGTCATCATCATGGTGGGCGACTGCTCGTGCAGCTTCATCCGGTGCTGCGCGGACGCGGCGGCGAGCGGATCCGCCAGGCCCAGGTTCTTCACGCGCGTGCGCTCCACGGCGGCCTCCGCCCCGCGGATGATGAAGTAGACGATGAGCGGCGGGATGATGCCGAACATCAGCACCGCGAGCGCGCCCAGCAGCAGCGACGGGCGGAACACCGCCACGTGCCGGCGCGCCACGAAGAGCTCGAAGCCCAGCCGCAGGTCCACCCGGCCGCTGCCCGCCGCGATGAAGCCCGTGTTGATGCCCAGCACGAGCGCCAGCACCAGCGCGGCGAAGACGAGCCAGTACGCCAGCTCCGGCCGGCCGATGAGCCCCGCGACGTACGTCACCTCGCGCAGCCGGTAGCCCAGCGCCAGCTGCAGGGACGGCACGCGCTCCATCAGCGACAGGAGGATGGGCACCGGCAGGCCCAGGTAGAACACGCCGATGGTGGCTTCCGGGAACGACAGCCGCTGCGCCCGGGACGCGCCCACGAAGCCGGACGCGAACGCCACGCCCATGCTCACGATGAACGCGATGGCGAAGGCGATGGTCGGAGGCAGCGAAAGCCCCCCACCCGCCTCGCGCGCCGCGCCGCCCAGATCCGACGGCACGCCGCTGGACAGGACGGTCTGGAGCAGCAGCAGCGCCAGCTCCGCCAGGAGGATGCCGCCGCCGTAGGCGCCCAGCGTGCTCCAGTAGAAGTCCCGGTAGCGCGCCAGGCGCGGGTACAGGGGCGCACCCGCGGCGGGGCTCGGCCCCTCACCGGAGGCCGGCGCGCGGCGGATGCCGGCGGCGATGAGGCCCCAGCCGGCCAGCCAGACGAGCGTCCCGGCCACCAGGGCCTTGGGGCCGGCCACGGCCGAGGCCTTCTGGGCGCCCAGGGCGAGCGCCCCGGCGTCGAAGGACTGGACGAGCCCGCCCCACCCCACGAAGGAGAGGCCCAGGGCGCCGGCCACCTCGGCCCACGCCTCGGACTCGGAGATGGCCACCCCCAGGAGGATGGCTCCCACGAGGGCCACGAGGGCGCCGGCCCACAGGAGGGGCCAGCGATAGTCGGTCTGCCGTTCGGCGGGGTGCACGAGGCCTCGTGGCTACTTCGCCAGCGGCTTGAGGAGGGGGAAGAGAATCACGTCACGAATGCTGGCGGCGTCCGTGAACAACATGGCGACGCGATCAATCCCGATGCCTTCACCGGCCGTGGGCGGCATGCCGTGTTCGAGGGCGCGGATGTAGTCCTCGTCGTAGTCCATGGTCTCCTGCTGGCCCCGCTGCTTCGCGTCCAGCTGGGCCTGGAAGCGGCCCTTCTGGTCCAGGGGGTCGTTCAGCTCGGAGAAGGCGTTGGCGATCTCCCGGCCCGCGACGAAGAGCTCGAACCGGTCCGTGATTTCCGGGTTCTGGTCGTTGCGGCGGGCGAGCGGGGAGACGGCGGTGGGATACTGGGTGATGAAGGTGGGATGGATGAGCGTGTGCTCGACGTGGGCCTCGAAGAGGGCGCCCACCAGCTCACCGTGGTTCATGGCGTCCACGGCGCGGCGCTCCATCTCCGAGTGCACCGTCTTGAGCAGCTCGTGACGCAGGCGGTCCACGTCCACCATGTCCTTGTCGGACAGGCCGGGGACGGCTTCCCGGATGGCCTCCGGCATGGGGATGCGCTTCCAGCCTTTGCCGAAGTCGATGGTGTGCTCGCCGTACTTCACCTTGGAGTCGCCGGTGACGTGGCGGGAGGCCTCCGAGAGCATCTCCTCCGTGAGGTTCATCAGGTCCTCGTACGTGGCGTACGCCTGATAGAACTCCAGCATCGTGAACTCCGGGTTGTGCCGGGTGCTCACGCCCTCGTTGCGGAAGTTGCGGTTGATTTCGTAGACGCGCTCCATGCCGCCCACCACGAGCCGCTTCAGATAGAGCTCGGGCGCGATGCGCATGTAGAGGTCGACGTCGTACGTGTTGTGGTGCGTGATGAAGGGCCGCGCCGCCGCGCCCGACACCAGCGGGTGCATCATCGGCGTCTCGACCTCGACGAAGTCGCGCCCGTCGAGGAAGTTCCGGATGAAGCTCACCAGCTTGCTGCGCTTCAAGAAGACCTGCTTCACGTCCGGGTTGGAGACGAGGTCCAGGTAGCGCTGGCGGTAGCGGATCTCCACGTCCGTGAGGCCGTGCCACTTCTCAGGCATGGGGCGCAGGGACTTGGTGAGGGGCACGAACTTCGCGGCCGCGATGGAGAGCTCGCCCGTCTTGCTCTTGAAGACGGTGCCCTGCGCCGCGACGAAGTCGCCCAGGTCGCACTGCTTGAAGACCTCATAGAGGTCCCCCAGCGCGTCCTTCTTCACGTGCACCTGGATTTCGCCGGAGCGGTCGCGCAGCTTGATGAACGCGGCCTTGCCGAAGGAGCGCATGGCCACGATGCGGCCGGCGACGTCCGCCTGGGGGGCTTCCTTGTCCAGGTCCTCGGCGCTCTTCTGGCCGTGGTCGTCGTGGAGCCGCTGCGCCACGTCCTTGGGCGCGTAGCCGTTGCCGAAGGGGTTGAAGCCGGCCTCGCGCCACTTCGCGGCCTTGTCCAACCGCTGCTGGTAGATCTCCTGCTCCTTGGAGCTGGAGTCCGCCGCTTCGCCGCTCTTCTCACCTGGGGGGGTCTTGTTCTCGGTGTCGGCCATGACGCGCTCGTATGAAAGGCGCGGCACCGTAGCCAAGCCTCCCCCGGTACGCAACGCATCCCAGGGGGTGGCCTGCCCGGAAACGACCGTCAGGAAGACATCAAGAGAAATGCGCCCACCGCCGCGGCCAGGAGCAGCGGGATGAGGATCTCCACCGGGAAGCGGTGCTGGGCATGCGCCAGGTGCAGGCCCTTCAGGCCGAAACGGCGCTGGCGGCGCACGCGGGCGGCCACGAGCGACGCGAGCGCGGGCGGGGCCTTCTCCCGCTCCACCGAGCGCACGCGCTCCACCGTGCGGGCGTAGCGGTCCCACCCCTGGCGGCACTCCTCACAGCCGTCCAGGTGGCTGCGCACCGCCTGCTCCTGGGGGGCTGCGAGCTGTTCGTCGGCGAGCGCTAGAAACAGCGCCCTCGCCTCGCGGTGATCCAATCGCGGTTCCACGTCCGTTGACCTCCACCCGCCGCCGCTCATGGTTCGAAGCGCCCCAGCAGGTCCGCCAGCTTCTCGCGTGCCCGGTGGAGCCGGCTCTTCACGGTCCCCTCGGGCAGCTCGGTGATGTCGACTATCTCGTCGTAGCTCAGGCCCTCGATGTCTCGCAGCGCCACCAGCATGCGCGCATCGGGGTCCAGTTGGGAAATGGCCCGCTGCACCCGGGCCCGCTCACGCGCCGCGTCCAGGGCGGCGTCCGGCTGCGGCGGGGCGCCCCCACCCTCCGCGATGGCGGCGGCGCTCACCTCGTCGAAGACGTCCGAGCGGCCCCGCCCCCGGCGCTGGAGGTACTTCAGCCGGTTGAGGCAGTGGTTCTTGGAGATGCGGAACAGCCACGTGGACAGGCGCGCGTCCTCGCGGAAGCGGCGGACGTTCTGGTGCACGCTGACGAAGATCTCCTGCACCAGGTCGTGGGCCTCCTCGCGGTCGCCCAGCATGCGGAAGCAGAAGTCGTAGAGGCGGTCCTGATGCTGGTGCACCAGCGACTCGAAGGCCTCCGGGTCGCCGCGCCGCAGCCGGACGAGCAGCGCCTGCTCCTCGCGGCGCGGGTCGGCCGGGACCTCGGCGGCCAGGGCCTGCTGTCCGACGTCGAGCACTCCGCCCGGTGACACCCGCGCCTCCCGTGTAGGGCCTGCTCCATCCTACCGCACCACCCTGCCCCGCCCCCTGACACCGGCCCCGCGAAAAAGGTTCCCGGGCACGAAAAACCCCTCCCGGCCTCAGGGCCCGGGAGGGGTGGGATGCGTCCGGACAGGACCGGTGCCGTTTAGTCCGCGGAGGCGTTGCGGTTGGGGTTCTTCACGCCCAACAGCTGCGCGGTGACGAACTCCTCCAGGTCACCGTCCAGCACCTTGTCCACGTTGCCCGTCTCCACGCCGGTGCGCAGGTCCTTGACCATGCGGTACGGCGCCAGCACGTAGCTGCGGATCTGCGAGCCGAAGGAGATGTCCTTCTTCGCCGCCTCCGCCGCGTCGCGCTCGGCCTCGCGCTTCTTCATCTCCAGCTCGTACAGGCGGCCGCGCAGGATCTTGAAGGCCATGTCCTTGTTGGCCGACTGCGAGCGCTCCGTCTGGCAGGTGATGATGATGCCGGTGGGCAGGTGGCGCAGCTGCGCCGTGGACGACGTCTTGTTGACCTTCTGTCCACCCGCGCCGCCGCCGCGGATGAACTTCAGCTCGATGTCCTTCTCCGGCAGGTCGATCTGGATGCTGTCGTCGACCTCCGGGTACACGTCCACGGACGCGAACGCCGTCTGGCGGCGCGCGTTGGCGTCGAAGGGGCTGATGCGCACGAGCCGGTGCACGCCCACTTCCGCCTTGAGGTAGCCGTAGGCGTTCTCACCTTCGATGCGCAGGGAGACGTTCTTGAAGCCCGCCTCTTCGCCCGGCACCTCGTCGCTGAGCTCGACCTTCCAGCCCTTCGTCTCACCGTAGCGCGTGTACATGCGCAGGAGCATGGCGGCCCAGTCCATGGAGTCCGTGCCGCCCGCGCCCGCGTTGATGTCCATGAAGCAGTTGCTGCGGTCCTGCGGCCCGGAGAGCATCCGCGCCAGCTCCAGCTTGGCGACCTCGCCCTCCAGCGACGCGAGCGTGCCTTCGGCTTCCTGCGCGCTGGCCTCGTCGTTCATCTCCGCCGCCAGCTCCAGCAGCGTCTGCGCGTCGTCCAGCCCGCGCATCGTCTTGTCAAAGGCGCCCACGCTGGCCTCCAGCGTGGACTTCTCCTTCAGCAGGCCCTGGGCCTTGGTGTTGTCGTTCCAGAAGTCGGGCTGCGTGGAGTCACGCTCAATCAGCGCGATGCGGGACCGCTTGCGGTCGAGGTCAAAGATGCCCCCGGAGCGCGTTGAGGCGCTCCTTCAGGGCGTTGATCTTCTCCATCGAATCGTTCGCCATGGTGTTCGTCGTCTCCTTCGTTGCGAAACAGTTGGGAAAGCCGGGGTGTTTCAGGAGGCCTTGAGCGAGGTCACCTGTGCATCCTGACGGGGCGGCGTGCGCGCCGTTCCTGGCACGAGCGCCCGGAGCCGGTCCAGCCAGAACGCGCCGGCCATGCCCAGGGAGATGGGCAGGATGAGCGCGATGGCGCGCCAGTTGTCCTGGTCGAACCAGGGCAATATCTTGACGACCAGCCCCAGCGCGCCCGTCACCGCGAGCAGGCCCCACACCCACTTGAGCCGCGAGCGCGCCTTCGCGCTGTTCCAGGTGAGGCGCAGGCCATACGGCACGGCCAGCAGCGTCAGCGGGTTCGCGAGGAAGAGGTTCTCGTTGTGGTGCGTGACGACGTGGTTGGTGCCCACCCACATGACGACGAGCGCCAGCCCGGGGATGCCCAGCACCAGCCCCACCACCACGTTCTCCAGGCCCAGGAGGATGCGCGCGGCTCGGCTGCCCTTCTTCTCCCACGCGGCCAGGCCCAGCGCGGCGCCGCCCAGGAGCACGCCCAGCGCGAGGATGTACGGGCCGAACGCAGGGGGCTGCGCGGGAGGCCGCGCACGCGAGGGCGACGCGTAGAAGTCCCACTGCTTCTCCACCAGCGACACCGGCTGCCCGTCCGGGCCCGGCACCTTCAGCTCCGCCACCTGCTGCTCCAGCTCGTCCGGGAGGAAGGCCTCCTCGCGGCGGGTGATGGGCTTGTCGATGGAGTCATTCATCATGAAGTCGAGCAGGAAGCTCACGGGCGGACTCACCGCCGTGTAGCGCCGCGTGTGCTCGCGCAGCGTCATGCGGGCCGGGGCCTTCTCCGCTTCCGACAGCCGGCCGCCCACCGCCACGTCGATCATGTCGCGCAGGCGCGTGACGCAGTTGTCGCTGTAGTGCTCGTAGAGATAGTCGCGGTTCTCCGGCAGCACGTTGTCCGCCAGCTTCTTCGCCACCGTCACGCGCTGCTCGGGCGTGAGGTTGAGCTCCTGCACGCGCACGTCGCGATTGAGCGACTTGTAGAAGCGGAAGGTGCCGTTGACGCTCGACTCACCGACCCAGAACTCCAGCCGGCCCTTGGCGAAGTGCACCACCGTCTGGTCGTCGAACGAGTACATCCCGTAGTTGTAGAGCCGCTGCATGTGGCGGGCGCGGTCCTCCACCACCAGCGAGCCGTGGCCCCACCACGAGAAGACGTCGTCACCGGGGCTGAAGGTCACCAGCCAGATGGACAGGTCCTCGCCCCGGCTCTCGCCCGTGCCCCACGGCGGCACCGACGCGGCGCGCGCGGGGGACGCGGACAGCAGGAGACCCAACAGGCTTGCGACGATGAGAGACGACAGGCGGGGCATCGTTCCATCCAACACGAGGCACGGGGGGCCGCAAGCCCCCCGGCGGGGATTTCAGATGAGCTTCGCGCGGCGCTCGCGCGAGTCGATGGTCAGCGAGTCCGCCACCATGCCGCGCTCACCCAGGAGCTGCTCCTCCAGGGCCGCCATGCGCTTCGCGTCGCGAGGCTTCTCATGGTCGTGCCCCAACAGGTGCAACAGGCCATGCGCGAGGTAGCGGCCCATCTCCGACTCCAGCGTGCGGCCGTACTCCTTCGCCTGCCGCTTCGCCGTGTCCAGGGAGATGACCACGTCCCCCAGCGGGCGGGGGCCCGGGGTGCCCTTGGGCAGGTCGCCCGCGGGGAAGGACAGCACGTCCGTGGCCTTGTCCTTCTGGCGCCACGTGCGGTTGAGCCGGCGGATGGCCCGGTCCCCCACGAGCGACAGCGACAGCTCGCAGTCGGTGAGCCCCAGGCGCTTGAGGTAGTCGCGGGCCCAGGTGGTGAGCAGGCGCTCGTAGTCCGCGCCCTGCCCGTGCGCCACCTGCACCGTCACCTGGTTGTCCGCGGCCTTCGCCTTGGGCGCCGGCTTCTCGATGTGGGCCAGCTCCACGCGGAACGCCGGGGCGCAGATGGACCAGTAGTCACACGCGCCCTGCGAGTCGTTGCGGTACACCACGCGCTTGCCGCGCGGCACCAGGCCCACCTCGCCCGCGCCAATCCGTTCGCGCTTGCCGTCCACCACCAGGGTGAGCTCGCCCGTGAGGACGAGCACCACCTCGTCGAACTCCGGCGTCTGCGCGGGTTCGCTCCAGCCCGGCGGCGCCCGCATGCGCGCCACGGACGCGGACTCCGTCTGCGTGCTGGCCACGCCGACGAACTCCTCGATGCGCTTGCCGTCGTCGCGCGGAATCACCTTGCCCTTGCGCAGCTTCACGCCCTCCACCTTGCGGCTCATGACATGCCCGCCGTTCGCACCTTCGTGTCCTTCGCGTCGGTCTTCGCGGGCGCGGGCGCCATCATCAGCGGCGCGCCTCCGCCCTTGCCCCCACCCATGGCGCCCGCCGGGTAGACGGGGCGCGTGTGGTAGATGCCCTCCAGCGTGTGCAGGAAGGACTGGGCGATGAGGTTCAGGTCCTTGAGCGTCAGGTCGCACTCGTCGAGCTGGCCCTCGGAGAAGATGATGTTGATGATCTTCTGCACCTGCGCCTGGAGCTTCGCGCTGGTGGGGTCCGGCATGGAGCGCGTGGAGGCCTCCACCGCGTCGGCGATCATCACCAGCGCCGCCTCGCGGAACTGCGGCTTGGGGCCCGGGTAGCGGTAGATGCTCTCATCGATGGGGGGCGCGCCTTCCTTGCCCTCCTGCTCCTTCAGGGCCTTGTGGAAGAAGAAGCCCACCGTGCGCGTGCCGTGGTGCTGCGGAATCGCGTCCGCCACCAGCTTGGGCAGGCGGTACTGGCGGGCCATCTCCAGGCCTTCCGTCACGTGGCGCTTGATGATGACCGCGCTCATCGCGGGCGCGAGGCCGTCATGCCGGTTCTCCCCCTTCTGGTTCTCCCCGAAGTAGAGCGGGTTCCGGCCCTTTCCGATGTCGTGGTAGTACGCGCACGAGCGCGCCAGGAGCGGGTTGGCGCCAATCGTCTCCGCCGCGTTCTCCACCAGCGTGCCGATGATGATGGAGTGGTGGTACGTGCCGGGCGCCTGGACGATGAGCTCCTTGAGCGCCGGGTGGTTCAGGTTCGCCAGCTCCAAGAGCTTGATGTCCGACGCGTAGCCGAACGTGGCCTCGATGAGCGGCGTCAGCGCCATCACCATCACCGGCACGGCGAGCGCGGTGCCGAAGAACGCGCACAGCGCGGTGATGACCGTGTCCCCGGCCAGGCCCTTGCCCTCCACGAGGAACAGGAAGAGCACCGCGATGAGGTTGGCCACGCCGGTGACGAGGCCCGCGCGGAAGATGCCCACGCGGTCCTTCGCCTTGACGATGCGGTCCGCCGCCACCAGCGAGCCCACCAGCGTGTAGATGCCGAACGCCAGCGAGTTGCCCAGCATCACGCCCGCGAGGCACGCGAACACCATGGCGAAGAACAGCGCCAGCTCCTGCGCCAGGATGAAGCGCACCAGCATGGCGCCCGCGGCCACCGGGAAGGCGTAATAGAAGGCCTCGATGGGCAGCGCCGTGTAGCGGTCCTGCACCGCGTCCGCGATGGACACCCAGACCTGGAGCAGGCCCAGCAGGCCCACCAGCAGCAGGCCCAGGAGCACGCCGTCCTTGCGCGTGGGGCGGAAGCGGCGGAAGGCCGCGCGGCAGAAGCCGTAGAAGGCCACCACCAGCAGGGCGACCAGGCCCGTGCCGCCCACCTGCAACTGGAGCAGGTCCAGGCGGTCCGTCTGCGCGCGCATCCCGCGCAGCATGACGAGGTGCGTTTCGTTGACGAGCTCGCCGTCGCCGATGACGCGCTGGCCCTTCTTGATGGCGATGACGGCGTCCTTCACCGCATCGCCCGCGAGCCGGCGGCGCAGGTCCGTCTCCGCGATGTTGATGGTCAGGCTGGGGCGCACGAGCCGCTTGGCGATTCGCAGCACCGCGCGGCGCTGCACCGCCGGGGCGTCCGGCATCACATTGCCGGGCACGGAGGCGAAGCGGTCCTGCTCCTGGTGCGCCTCCCGCATGTCCACCACCTGGGCGGCGCCCGCGGGCAGCGTCTCCTCGTTCTTGTGCTGCACGTCGCGCACGGTGAGGCCCTGGGGCGCCTCACGCACCAGCTCCTCCCGCGAGCCGGCCACGTACACCTGGCTGCCGTCCGCGCGGTAGGCCCGGTCGAGCAGCACCAGGGTGGCGGTCTCCGACTCCTCCGAGAAGCCGTTGGCGACGAGCGCCTGGAAGTCCTCGGACTCCAGCCCCGCGTCCCGCTGGCCGAAGAGCTGCTCCTGGAAGCGGGCCTGCATCTCCTCGCGGTCGCGGCGCTGGCGCTCCTGGGCCTCCGGGGTGAGCGGCACGGGGCGGCGGCGCTTGGTCTGGCCCTCCTCCTGCGGGGTCTCCTCGGCGCGGGCGTCCTTCTCCTCCTCCAGGTGCTCGCGCGCGGAGGCGAAGGCGGCGCGCACGGACGCGCGCAGGTTGCCCACCACCGCCGGGTTGAGGTCGTACACCGGGCGCACCGCGCTCCGGGCCTCGCGGCGGCGCTGCTCCGTCATCGACTGGTGGACGATGTCGTAGTCGCGCGCGGCCTTGAAGCCGGCCGGCGAGTTGGCCCGGAAGGGCTTGCCCAGGTTCTCCTCGTTGAGCGCCGGAATCTGCTGGCTGTAGAGGCCCGGGGAGATGACGAAGCCCGCGCCCACGGAGACGACGAGCAGCAAGAGGGCCTGCACGACGCGCCGGCCCCACTCCCCACGCCGCCCGAGCCCCAGGCGGACCGCGAGCGCGTCCAGCGGACTGGGCCCGGGGGTTGGTGATTCAGGATCGGCCATGGGGGAACTCCTCACCCTGCGAAGACGTCAGGCTCCCTAGAAGGAAGCAGCGACGGGGAAAATTCGTGAGGGTGGGACAGCCGCCGCCCGGACGCCAGTTCGCTCTGCGAAATTTGCGGGTAAGCCAACAAGCAGCGGTGTAAGCCCTTCAGCGACTCCACCCCCGTCCCTGCGCAAGGCTGGGAGCGGGGGTGGCGGGTGCGACGACGTCAGGAGGTCAGGACTCCGAGCCTGCCGCGGCGGCTTCGGGGGCCGCGGTGGCCTCGCGGGCGGCCTGGGCCTCCTTCTGGGAGGCCTCGGAGCGCTCGTAGGCGCGGATGACCTCCTGCACCAGCGGGTGGCGCACGACGTCCACGTCGGAGAACTCCGAGAAGTGGATGCCTTCGATGTTCCGCAGCACGGAGCGCGCGTGGTTCAGGCCGGACAGCTTGCCCGTGGGCAGGTCCACCTGGGTCACGTCGCCGGTGATGACCGCCTTGCTGTTGTAGCCCAGGCGGGTGAGGAACATCTTCATCTGCTCCACGGTGGTGTTCTGCGCCTCGTCGAGGATGACGAAGGCGTCGTTGAGGGTGCGGCCGCGCATGAACGCGAGCGGCGCGACCTCCACGACGCCCTGCTCCACCAGGTGCTGGGCGCGCTCCACGGCCATCATGTCGTGCAGCGCGTCGTAGAGCGGGCGCAGGTACGGGTTCACCTTCTCCGCCAGGTCGCCGGGCAGGAAGCCGAGCTTCTCACCAGCCTCCACGGCGGGGCGAGCCAGGATGATGCGCTTGACCTTGCGCTCCTGGAGGGAGGCGACCGCCATGGCCATGGCGAGGTACGTCTTGCCGGTGCCGGCGGGGCCCACGCCGAAGACGATGTCGTGGGAGCGGATGGCGTCCACGTAGCGCTTCTGCGCGATGCTCTTGGGGGCGATCTGCCGGTTGCCAGTGCTCTTGAGGACGGTGCCGAGCATGACCTCCTGCAGCGACTCCGTGCCGCGGCCCAGGACCTTGATGGCCTGTTCCACGTCCTCACGGTAGACGGGGCGTCCGGCGCGGATCATCTCCTCCAGGTTCTCCACCAGGCGAACCGCGAAGGCGACCGCGTCCGCGGGCCCCGAGAGAAGCAGCTCCGTACCGCGCTGCCCCACCCGGACCCCCAGGCGCCGTTCCATCAGCTTGAGGTTTTCGTTCTGGTTTCCGCAAAGGGCCTGGGTCGTCTCGTTGTCACGGACGTCCACCTTCGCGGAGGTGGGGGTGGTTTCAGCGCGAGCTGCGGGCACTTCCAGCGTGGCGGGATTTCGCAATGCGCGTCATTCCTCGTTCAGTGATCGCTCGCCCTCAAGTTAACGCCGCCCCTCCCCCCACGCCCGCCATCTCTCGACGGCGAGCCTGCCCGCGGGCTAGCGCACGGGCGGTAGGAGGATGAACTGCCGGGCGGCCGTGCGGCGGTAATAGTACTCCTCCCGCCACGGGTAGCGCAGTTCCTCCGGACTCAACAATCCGGCATCCACCAAAGCATCCAACCGCTCCGGGAGGGTCCCCTTCTCCAACTGGAACACCTCCAGCGCGGCCTCGATGCGGACGCGCTGCGCGTGGGCAATCTGACGCTGGGCGGCGGGATCCCCCAACCGGGAGGCGCCGGGTTCATGCCCGGTTCCCCCGACCCAGCGGGTCGCGATGAAGGCCAGCCCCGCGATGACCGCCATGGTCACCGCGATGCGCCCCAGGGGGCCTGCCACCCGGGCGACCAGGCGGGTGTCCTCCGGCACGGGCGCGCGGCCCTCCGGGTCGATGGCGCGCACGTAGTCGCCCTTGACCAGGTTGTAGAGCGCCTTGCAGGTCTCGAACTCGCCCAGGCCGCAGAGGTCCACCATGCGGCGCAGGTCGCGCCCCACGGCGATCTCCTCGTAGACGTGGCGCTCCGTCGGACCGATGACGCCCAGCTCCCCGCCCTCGTCGGCGTTGGCGCGGGGCGGCGGGAGCGCCTTGACGCGCTCGAAGGTCATGTCGTCGCGGTGGATGCGCTTCCGGATGACGGGCCACTCGTCCACCATCCGGAAGCCCTCCATCAGCACCGTCTCCGCGCGCAGCGGGGTGATGCCTTCGGGGCCGGGCTCCACGGGCTCCTGGATGAACTCGTAGGTGCCCGCCTTCCAGGTGAAGAGGCGGTAGAGCGTCTCCGTCACCTGGAGCTGCGCCATGTGCTGGAAGCGCTCCGCGGTGAGGGCGTGGCTCTGCACCAGCACGTCACCCAGCCGCTTGAGGGTGCGCTTCTGGACCTCCAGCGCGGCCTCCAGCTGCGTCTCCGTGATGATCTCGGCGCGCACCAGCATGGCGCCGATGAGCTCCTTGCGCTTCCGGGTGAGGCTTTCGGCCTTGATGATGTGGCCGTCCTGGAAGCCGACGCGCACCTCCTGGTCCTTGTTGCGCAGGTGGAGCGTGCCCGTCTTCTGCTGCTGACCGATCAGCTGCAGGATGTCGCCGATGCCGAAATCCTTGAGGGTGCCCTTGAGGGACATGGCTCAGGCCTCCCCCCGCTGGTGGCGGCGCAGGCCGCGCAGGGTCAGCAGGTAGACGAAGAAGAGGACCGTGCCCGCGGGCACGAGCTTGAGGTACAGCGGCACGTCCCCGTACGGAGTGCGGACGAGGCCCCGGTGGAGCACCAGCGCGGCCACGGCGAAGCTGAACAGGAAGGCATAGAGGGCGCCCCGCACCGGCAGGCCCGTGCCCACGTGGCCCGCGCCGGACACCAGGCCGCCCAGCGCGTACGTCACCCGCTTCGTCCAGGCCTGGTGGCGATCCACCTCCCCCTGCTTGCGCGAGCGGAACTCCTTGGGCACCTGGCTCTTGCGCGCGTAGACGTTGACGCACTGGCCGCACATCGCGCTGCCCGAGGACAGGTCCTTGTCACAGCGGAGGCAGACGGCGCTTCCGCACCGCTCGCAGCCGCGCGACGCCTTCATGCGCCAGGAGGCCTCACCGAAGACGGCGACGAGGGCCGCGAGCGCCGCGGTCAGCCCCCAGCCCACCGGGCCCGCCGGAAGGACGGGCGACAGCCACCGGCCCACCTGGCCCTCCACGCGGGCGCCCTCCTGGGTGCCGTCCGCCAGGTCCATCCAGTCGCGCTCCGGCACCGTCGGGGCCAAGAGCAGGAGGTTGAGCAGGGGGCGGTCCTCCGGCGGCGGATCCCGGCGCAGGATGGAGTCGTCCAGGGCCTGCGCCTGGGCGATGGCGGAGGTGGAGCGGTCCAGCTCCTTGCCCAGCTGATCATCCGGCAGGAGCCGGGCCCGGCGCCGGTACACCTGCCCCAGGTTGTAGTGCGGCGCCGCCATGGACGGATCCGCCTTGGACGCCTGCGTGTAGAGGAGCACCGCGCCGTCCTCGTCGCCCAGGCCCAGCAGCGCGTTGCCGAAGCGCGTGAGCATCCGCGCGTCGCCGGACTTGAGGGCGGAGGCGGCCTTGAAGTCCGCCCGCGCCTCCTCCAGCAGGCCCCGGCGCGCCTCGTACCAGGCGAGCGCCCCCAGCTCCTGGAAGCGGGCGGTGCGGGCCTCCGCGCGGGCGCGCACCCGGGCCGCCGCGCCCTCCGCGGACAGTCCGCCGCGCTCCAGCAGGTAGACGTCCTCCGCGGGCGTGCCGGCGAAGACGGTGAAGCGCGCCAGCGTCCCCGCGGCGAGCGGCATCACGCCCAGGCCCATGAGCAGCACCGCGGCCACCCAGCGCTCGGCGCGGCCCACGTACAGCGCGACCGACGCGAAGAGCAGCAGCAGCACCGGCACCAGCCCCGCGCCCAGCACCACGGGCAGCGCCAGGAGCATCAGCCCCAGGAGCCCGGACTGCCAGCGCGTCACCGCTCGGGGGAACAGGTGGTGGAAGTCGTGCAGCGCGTAGCGGATCCGCCGCAGGAAGAGCACCGCGACCACCGCCACCGCCGTGGCCGCCCACGCCGCGAGCACCAGCGCGCCCAGGTCCGTGAGCGCGGGCCGGCGGTAGCGGGCGTCCGAGAGCAGCGTCACGAGGGCGGACTTCCACTCGCCCAGCCCGCGCGGCACGTTCAGCGGATCCTCCACCACGTACGTCTCCGCCCGGGCGAAGCGCGCGGCGGGCAGCCCGGGCGACAGGGCCACGGCCACGTCCAGGAGCGCGATCGCGCCCTTCAGGTCCCCGGCGCGGCGGCGGACCCCGGCCTCGCGCACGAAGCCCATGCTCAGGGGCTCCAGGTCGGAGGCGAGCACCTCCTCGCGCAGCTTGAGCAGCTCCTTCTGGGCGGCTTCCGCCTCGGCCAGGGCGTTGCGGGAGCGGGCCGCCTTCCACTTCTCCCAGACGGCCAGCAGCTCCGCGTCCGTCACCTTCGGCGCCATCACCGGGGTGACGGCGGGCTTGGCCGGGACGACGACGGGCGGGGGCGCGGGTTCGGCGGGAGCGGCCGGCTTCAGGGGCGGCGGAGCGATGACGCGGCGCCGGGTGTCGGGGCGGGGCTCGGGATCCGGTTCCTCGGCCTCCTCGGAGCCGGTGTCCTCCACCGGATCATCCTCCGTGGCCTGGAAGGTGCTGGGATCCGGCTCCGGCTCGATGACCTTCTCCTCGATGCGCAGGAGCGGCTCCTGCATCAACGCAGGGGCGCGCGCGGGGACAAGCAGCACGAGGCTGCAACACAGGCCGAGGAACGAGCGGAGCATCCGGACGTCCGATGATAGGCGACAGGCGGGACGATCCGAAATCATGTGGTGCCCTCCGCCCGTGCTACAGGAGCCCGCGGCGGGGGGATTGCTCGGGAGTGAATGAATGGCGGCGCCTGGAAACGAGCTGGAACGGCTGGTGGAGATCATGCGGCGCCTTCGGGCCGAGGGTGGCTGCCCGTGGGACCGCGAGCAGGACCTGCGCTCGCTGCGCCCCTACCTGACCGAGGAGGCATTCGAGGTCCTGGATGAAATGGACCGCGTCGCCGACGGCGGCCCCTGGCGCCCGCTGTGTGAAGAACTGGGGGATCTGCTCTTCCAGATTGTCTTCCACGCGCAGCTGGCGGCGGAGCTGGGCGAGTTCACGATGGCGGACGTCTGCGCGGCGATCAGCAACAAGCTCACCAGCCGGCACCCGCATGTGTTTGGAGATCAGCAGGTGAACGGCGCCGAGCAGGTGCTGGCCAACTGGGCGCAACTGAAGGCGGAGGAGCGCAAGAAGAAGACCGGGCGCGCGGGCTCCGTCCTGGACGGCGTGCCCACCGCGGCCCCGTCCCTCCTTCGTGCGGAGCGCCTGACGGAGAAGGCCAGCCGCATCGGCTTCGACTGGCCGGACCTGGCCGGGGTGCGCGGCAAGCTGGACGAGGAGCTGCGCGAGTTGGACGAGGCCATCGCGTCGGGCGACCGGAACGCCATCGAGCACGAGCTGGGGGATGTCCTGTTCTCGCTCGCGAACCTCGCGCGCTTCGTGAAGACGCCCGCGGAGGACGCGCTGCGCATGGCCACGCGCCGCTTCGTCACCCGCTTCCAGTACATCGAGGCGAAGCTGAACGAGGAGAACGTCCCCTTCGGCGGCGCCACGCTGGCGCACATGGAGCGCCACTGGCAGGCCGCGAAGGCCGTGGAGAAGGCGCTGCCCCCGCCCAGCCATCCGCCGCGCGCGTCCGTGGCCACCCTGCGCCTGGCCGTGCCGGACGTGGCGGCCCAGCGGGCCTTCTGGGACGAGCTGGCCTCCTGGCTGGGCTGGACTCCCGCCCGGACGACGGACGGCACGGCGGCCTACACGGGCGCGGGGCTGGGGCTCGTCTTCATGCCGGGCGCCCAGGGGCAGACCGGGTCCGCCCTCGCCCTCACCCTGGAGGCCCCCTCTTCCGCGGGGGTCGCCCGGCTCCTGGAGCTGTTCCGGGCCCACCATCCGGGGCGCCTGGTGCCGTGCGCCAACGCCGAGGCGGGCTTCCAGTTCGTGGATCCCGCCGGGTTGCGGTGGGAATACGCCGCCCCGCCGGCATGATTCTTCCGGCGTGAAGCGTCGGTGGGGCCCCGGGAGGCATTCCGGAGGCCTCCCAGGGGTTCCGGAACTGGAAATCCTGATCGCGATCGCACGCGTGCCTTGACGCAACGGGGGCGTCGCAGTAAGGACGGCCCCTCTTTTTCCTTGCCTTGCCTTCCGCTGGAGCATTGCCTTGGCGAACACCAAGTCCGCAGAGAAGCGTTACCGCCAGTCCCTGAAGCGCCGCGCCCGGAACGTGAACGTCCGGACGACCGTGAAGGACGCC
Source organism: Corallococcus sp. M7 (assembly GCF_054512695.1). Lineage (NCBI taxonomy): Bacteria > Pseudomonadati > Myxococcota > Myxococcia > Myxococcales > Myxococcaceae > Corallococcus > Corallococcus sp. M7. Next base: position 3,243,741 of record NZ_CM137252.1, on the reverse strand, counting down.
GTCAAGTCCGCCCGCGAGGCCATTGCCTCCAAGGACGGTTCGAAGACGACGGACGCGCTGAAGGCGGCTTCCAAGACCCTCAACAAGGCGGCCAGCAAGGGCGTCCTGCACAAGCGCACCGCCGCGCGCCGCATCTCCCGGCTGGCCAAGGCCGCCGCGAAGGCGAAGGCCTAGTCGTCCCGTAGCACCACCGCGCGTCGAGGACCGGGCTCCCCGGTCCTCACCAGGTGCTGGCCAGCCGATCGTAGCCGTCGCGCATGAGCAACTCCGCCAGGCGCGCCAGCGCGGCCTGACGGTTGGCCTCGGCTTCCAGGACGTTTCCGCGTCCCTGGAGGTAGTCCTCGGTCCCCGACACCACCGTCTCCCCGAGCAGTTGCCCCTCCTTCACGAGGCGCAACCGCACCGTGGTGGAGACGCGGTAGTTGTTGCCGATGATGGTCGGGGACGCCCAGACGTTGAGCACCGCCCCTTCAATCGTGGACGTGCAGTTCGGAGCGGTGGCCAGCCGGCCCGCTTCGATGAGGTTCTGCCGCAGGTAGCGCGTGAAGAGGTTCTCCAGCGCGGGCTCCGGCGTCTCGTTGGCGAAGATGGGCGCGCACACCTGGCCCGCGCCCTCCGGCAGCGCGGAGCCCCACGGGCTGAAGCGGTAGCCGCACCCGGCCCCCAGCATCGCCGTCGCCACCACGCCCCACCGGAACGCCTTCACCGCACCCGCCTGAACCGCGTTCCTTGAGGGCCGCATGGCGCGCACCCTACCCGGCCGCGATCCACCGTCAAGCGCCGGAGCCGGCCAGCGGCACGCCCCGCATGCGCGCGGCATCCGTCAGCGTGGCGCGGGCCGCGGTGAGCCCTCCCTCGCGGGCCGAGCCCTTCAGCGCCATGCCCAGGGGCCACTGCATCCGCGTGCCGTCATCCAGCTCCAGCGTGAGCCCATGGTGGCGGTACAGCGCCGTGAGCCCCAGGCCGATGACGCCCGCCACCAGGGCCATGATCCGCACCGCCTGCGTCGGCGCCCAGAAGAGGCCCAGCGCGGTGAAGGCGAGCAGCCCCAGTGATTCGAAGTAGGGCCGCGTGTGCCACTTCAGCCGCCGCACCCTCGCCCAGGGCACGTCGAGCGTCGGGCCTCCGCCCGGGCGCCCCTGGAACGACAACCGCGTGTCGTTGACCGCCAGGGCGCGCCGGTTGCCCAGATCCAGCGCCAGCGGGGTGACGCCCGAGAACGGCGCGGGCGACTCCGAAGGTTCGCGGGACCGGGGCGGCAGGGGCGCCTCCGGCAGCTCCGCGTTGCAGAAGGCACAGCGGCGCCGGGCCGCCGACTGGGGGCGCCCGCAGGCGGAGCACATGACGAGCACTTCCGCGGGCACCGCCTCTCCCTCTCCCGCCGTCAGCCGACGACGAAGTTCACCAGCCGCTTGGGGACGAAGACGAACTTGCGCAGCGTCTTGCCTTCAAGCGCGGCCTTCACCTTGTCGTCCGCCTCCGCCGCCGCGCGCACGTCCGCCTCGCCCGCGTCCGCCGCCACGCGCACCTCCGCGCGCAGCTTGCCGTTCACCTGCACGGCGTACGGAATCACGTCGTCCACCACCAGCGCCGGGTCGAACTCCGGCCAGGCCTCCGTGACGGTGGACCCCTTCGCGCCGTAGGCCTCCGCCAGCTCGTCCGCGATGTGCGGCGCGATGGGCGTGAGGATGCGCGCGAGCAGCCGCACCGCCTCGCCCATGGCGGCCTTCTCCGCGGGCGTCTCCGGCGTGCCCACCGCGTAGAGCGCGTTCACGCACTCCATGACGCCGGCGACGGCGGTGTTGAAGGACAGGCGCTCGATGGCCTCCGTCACGCGCTTGACGCACTTGTGCGCCGCGCGGCGCGTCTCCAGCGCCTTGCCCTCGTAGGGGCCCGAGTGCGTGGCCTCCGCCGAGGAGGCCTGGTGCGTGGCGGCCAGCGTCCACACGCGCTTGAGGAAGCGGAACACACCCTCCACCTGCTCGTGGGACCAGTCGAAGTCGCGCTCCGGCGGGCCCGCGAAGAGCACGTAGGTGCGCGCCGTATCCGCGCCGTACTTCGCCACGATGGTGTTGGGCGCCACGCCGTTGCCATAGCGCTTGCCCATCTTCCGGCCGTCCGCGCCGTTGACGATGCCCTGGGTGATGAGCCGCGTGACGGGCTCGTCCACCGGCGACAGCCCGAGGAGCTTCATCACCCGGGTCCAGAAGCGGAAGTAGAGCAGGTGCATCACGCCGTGCTCGGGGCCGCCCACGTAGATGTCCACGGGGAGCCAGCGCTTGCCCTCCTTCGGGTCGAAGGGCGCCACGTCGTACTTCGGGGAGAGGTAGCGCGCGAAGTACCAGCAGGAGTCGACGAAGGTGTCCATCGTCTCCGTCTCCCGCCGCGCGGTGCCGCCGCACTTCGGGCAGGTCGCGTTGACGAACCCGGGCACCTTCGCGAGCGGCGGCTCCCCCTTGCCGGTGAGCACCGCCTGCGTGTCGATGTCCGGCAGCCGCACCGGGAGCTGATCCACCGGGACGGGGATGCCCTTGCGCTCGGGGTCGCACTTCTCGCAGTAGACGATGGGGATGGGCGTGCCCCAGTAGCGCTGGCGGCTGAAGCCCCAGTCCTTCTGGCGGTACGTCACCGTGGCCTTGCCCTGCCCCTGCGACTCCAGCTTCGCCGCGAGTTTCACGCGCGCTTCGGCCGAAGGCATGCCGGTGAAGTCACCGGAGTCCACGAGGACGCCGTCCTCCGTGTACGCCGCGTCGAGCGTCTCCCCGGCGCCGAGCTTGTCGCCGGACGCGGGCTGGATGACCACGCGCACGGGCAGCGAGTACTTGCGCGCGAAGGCGAAGTCGCGCGCGTCGTGCGCCGGCACGCTCATCACCGCGCCGGTGCCGTAGTCGCTCACCACGAAGTTGGCGATCCAGATGGGCACCGGCTGGCCCGTCACCGGATTGAGCGCGTAGCCGCCGGTGAAGACGCCCTCCTTCTCCGCGTCCTCGCCCAGCCGCTCCGTCTTGTTCTGCGCGGCCATCTTCTTCGCGAACGCGTCCACGTCAGCGCGGCGGTCCGCCGTCGTCACCTGGGCCACGAGCTTGTGGTCCGGCGCGAGCACCACGTAGGTGCAGCCGAAGAGCGTGTCCACGCGGGTGGTGAAGACGCGCAGTCCAGCGTCATGCCCCTGCACGCGGAAGTCCACCTCCGCGCCGTCCGAGCGGCCAATCCAGTTGCGCTGGGCGGAGGTGATGCGGTCCGGCCACTCCTTGAGCGTGTCGAGCGCGTCGAGCAGGTCCTGCGAGTACTTCGTGATGCGGAACGCCCACTCGGGCATCTCCTTGTCCTGCACCTCGGAGTCACAGCGCTCGCAGCGGCCGTCCTTCACCTGCTCGTTGGCGATGACGGTGAGGCAGCCGGTACACCAGTTCACCTTGCTGAAGCGGCGATAGACGAGCCCGCGCTCGAGCATCTGGAGGAAGAACCACTGGTTCCAGCGGTAGTACTCCGGCTGGCTGGTGTTGACCTCGCGCGTCCAGTCGTAGCTGTAGCCGAGCGTCTTGATCTCCGCCTTGAACGACTCGATGTTCTCGCGGGTACGGATGGCCGGGTGGACGCCGTCCTTGATGGCCGCGTTCTCCGCCGGCAGGCCGAAGGCGTCCCAGCCCATGGGGTGCAGCACGTCGAAGCCGCGCATCTGGTAGTAGCGCGCGTAGACGTCCCCGATGAGGTAGTTGCGCACATGCCCCATGTGCATCTGGCCACTGGGGTACGGCAGCATCTCCAGGACGTACTTCTTCGGGGCATCCGGACGCCTGCCTGCCCGGAAGAGGCCCTCCTGCTCCCAGCGGGTCTGCCACTTTCCTTCAATCGACTGCGGCTCGTAACGCTCGTTCATCGCCATGGCTTTTCGGACTCTTAGCGGGAGGTAGGACACGCGGGCAACAAGTCTTGGCGCGTCGAAAGCCTGGACGGCTGGCGCCCCCGGGGCCCTGACCGGGAAAGCCGGAGGGACGGGGACCAGGCCGGCCCCGGGCCGGGGTGGGGGCCTCGCTCGGTGCTTGCCCTCGGGCCCGGGCGCGACTAACTCGCCTTCCCGGTCTGGAGCATGAGGGAGAGCACCATGCAGGTCGTGAGTGTGAAGAAGGCCCTGTCGGGGGCCGTCGAAGCGGGCTCGAAGGTGGAGGTGCGCGGCTGGGTGCGGACGCGCCGCGACTCCAAGGCGGGCATCAGCTTCGTGAACGTGAGCGACGGGTCGGTCTTCGACCCCATCCAGGTCGTCGCGCCCAATTCGCTGCCCAATTACGAGAAGGAGGTCCTGCACCTCACCGCGGGCGCCTCCGTCATCTGCCGGGGCACGCTGGTGCAGTCCCAGGGCAAGGGGCAGGCCTTCGAGATCCAGGCGGATGAAGTCCAGGTGCTGGGCCTGGTGGACGACCCGGACACCTACCCCATCCAGCCGAAGCAGCACTCGCTGGAGTTCCTGCGGGAGGTGGCGCACCTGCGCGTGCGCACCAACACCTTCGGGGCCATCACCCGCGTGCGCAACGCGGCGGCGCAGGCGGTGCACCGCTTCTTCCACGGCGAGGGCTTCTGCTGGGTGAACACGCCCATCATCACCGCGAGCGACGCGGAGGGCGCCGGCCAGATGTTCCGCGTGTCCACGCTGGACGCGCACAACCCGCCGCGCGGCGAAAACGGCAAGATTGACTGGGGCAAGGACTTCTTCGGCAAGGAGGCCTACCTCACCGTGTCCGGGCAATTGAACGTGGAGGCGTACTGCCTGGCCATGTCCAAGGTCTACACGTTCGGCCCCACGTTCCGCGCGGAGAACAGCAACACCACGCGGCACCTGGCCGAGTTCTGGATGATCGAGCCGGAGATCGCCTTCGCGGACCTCAACGAGGACGCGCTCTTGGCGGAGCGGTTCCTCAAGTACGTGTTCAAGGCCGTGCTGGAGGAGTGCGCGCCGGACATGAAGTTCTTCGAGGAGCGCCAGCAGAAGGGCGTCACGGAGCGGATGGAGAAGTTCATCGGCTCCAGCTTCGAGCGCATCGACTACACGGAGGCCGTCTCCATCCTCCAGAAGGCGAAGAAGAAGTTCGAGTACGCGCCGGAGTGGGGCAAGGACCTCCAGACGGAGCACGAGCGCTACCTCACCGAGGAGCACGTGGGCCGGCCCGTGGTGGTGATGAACTACCCGGAGGCCATCAAGGCCTTCTACATGCGCATCAACGACGACGGGAAGACCGTGGCCGCGATGGACGTGCTCGCCCCGGGCATCGGCGAGATCATCGGCGGCAGCCAGCGCGAGGAGCGCCTGGACGTGCTGGACGCGCGCATGAAGAAGTTCGGCCTCGATCCCGCGCATTACCAGTGGTACCGCGACCTGCGCCGCTACGGCACGGTGCCGCACGCGGGCTTCGGTCTGGGGTTCGAGCGGCTCATCGTCTACATGTGCGGCCTGCAGAACATCCGGGACGCCATCCCCTACCCGCGCGTCCCGGGCTCCGCGACGTTCTAGTCCGGGCTCAGGACTTCTTCGTGATGCCGGCGCGCTCCTGCGCGAGCGCGCCGAGCGCGGACCAGTCCTCATCGCCGCGCCCCTGGGCAACGCCGGTGAGGAAGTGGTCTCGCAGCAGGCTGGCCAGCGGGAGGGGCACCTCGGCGGCCCTTCCCGCTTCGAGCGCCAGCGACACGTCCTTGAGCCCCAGGCGCAGCGCGAAGCCCGCGGGCGAGTACTGCCCCTTCGCGATGGCGCCCGCGTAGTTCTCGAAGATGGGCGCCTTGGCGAAGACGGACTTGAAGACGTCCAGGAACGCGGCGCGCTCCACGCCGCACTTCTCCGCGAGCGCGAAGGCCTCCGACAGGGCCTCCATCATCGACGCGATGAGGAAGTTGCCGGACAGCTTCACCGTGTTCGCGGCGGCGGGCCGTTCCCCCAATTCCGTGAGGCCGCGCCCCAGCGCCGTGAGCAGCGGACGCACGCGCTCCACCTGCGCCTTCGGGCCCGCGGCGACGACCCAGAGTTGCTTGCCCGCGGCGGCTTCGGGCCGGCCGAAGACGGGGGCGGAGACGTAGCCCTGCCCCGCGTCCGTGTGCGCCTTCGTCAGGCGCTCCGACAACGCGACGGAGATGGTGCTGGAGGAGACGTGGATGGCGCTCTTCGGCAGGGCGCTGACGATGCCGTCCTTGCCCAGCACGGCCTCTTCCGCGGCGTGGTCATCCGCGAGCATGGACACGACGACCTCCGCGTCCCGGGCGGCCTCCGCGGGCGTCTTCGCCACGCGCGCGCCCTGCTCCTTCAGCGGATCCGCCTTGGAGGCGGTGCGGTTCCAGACGACGAGCTCATGGCCCGCGCCGGCGAGGTTCTTCGCCATCGGCGTGCCCATGTTCCCCAACCCGATGAAGCCGACCTTCATGGAGATGCTCCCTTCGTGCTCGCGTTCACGCTTCGTTCGACTGTTCTTCCGACACGTCCAGCCGCTCGAAGGCGCGGCCCAGGACGGCGACGCCCAGCGCCACCTCCGCGAAGAGTGCTCCCGCCGCCGCCAGCCCCGCGAGCGGAACCGCCCAGCGCCCCATGACAGTGAACAGCGGATAGCCCACGAGGAGGGCCACCACGGCTGCCGGCAACAGTCCCAGGAACGTCACCACCAACGTGCCCACCAGCGTGAGCAACCGCTGGCCCAGCGCCTCCACGCCTCGCGCCCGTTCGGAGTCCGCGGGAATCCACGCGGGAAGCAGCACCACCGCCGCGTTCTGCACGAACAGCCCCGCCAGGCCCAGCGCCGGCAACACCGGTAGCAGGCCCAGCACCACCGGCGTGGACCACGGCGCGAGCGTCACGTCGTCCGCGCCCACGCCCAGCACCAGCGCCACGAGCAGCATCACCCACTGCGCCACGCCCAACGTCAGCGCGGACGCCGCCAGCTCCGCGCCCACCACCTGCCGCCCCGTGAGCGGCAGCGCGCGCAGGAGCTCCAGCTTCGGCAGGTCCATGCGCAGGTCGGTGCGGAACGCGCTCGGGCCAATCACGGCCATGGCCAGCGCGACCATCAGGGCCATGGGCCCCAGGAACTCACGGCTGTTGGAGAACAGCCGTGTGTCCCCCATCACCAGCGCGAACACCGCACCCAGCACCCCGAAGGCCAGCAGCATCACCAGCCCGCTGCCCATGCGCCTGCGCGCGATGAGGTTCTTCCACAGGAGCGCGACCTCCGGCCGCCCCCGGGCCTTCAGCACGAAGGGCACCTTGCCGACACGGATGGAGCCCGAGCGCGCGGCCCGCTGCTCCCGCCGCCGCGTCCGTGCCTCCGCCCCGGCCACCGCTGAGTCCTCGAAGGGCACCTCCACCGCGAGCACCCAGGCGTAGTGCGCCACCAGCAGCGCCAGCGACGCGGGCAGGTAGCGCAGGAAGCCCTCCCAGCTTCGCGCCATCGCGGGGGCCACCAGCGCCCGGCCCGGCCACAGCACCGCCCGGGGTCCAGGGGCGTCGAGCACATCGCGCAGCCACTCGCGCACGGCGAAGGGGCGGGAGAGGTTCTCCGGCAGGGGGTAATCGCGCAGCGTGGACAGCAGCGTGCCCATCCCCGCCACCAGGACCCCCGCCACGATGGCCCACCGCACCGCGCTGCCCCAGCGGCCTTGCGACACGAGCCACGCGCGCACGAAGGACGCCGCCGTGCCGTGCAGGTAGAGCGTCCCCATGGCCAGCGCCGCGCCCAGGAAGAAGAGCACCGGGCGGGGACTGGTGAAGCGTCCCACGAAGAAGGTCGCCGCCAGCGCCGCGAGCATCGCGCTCAAGAGGCCTCGCAGCAGCTTGTAGTGCAAGAGCGCCTTGCGCGTGACGGGCGCGGCGAAGAAGGTCTGCACCTCCGTCTGCGTGAAGGTCAGCGCGGGCCGGTCCGTGCCCAGCACCCACGCCGTCACCAGCGTGCCCAGCACGGAGACCTCCAGCGAGAACTCCGCGAACAGCCGCGCGTTGGGAGACACCGCTCGGCCCGTGCCCTGGACGAAGACGCTGCGGCCCACCAGCGAGTACAGGTACGCGAGCCCCACCAGCGCGCCCAGGAGGTAGCGCGGACGCTTCAGCCGCTGCACCTGGCGCACCACCCGGTTGCGCCACGTCCTCACCCAGAGGAACGCCACCGCGCTCGGGAAGCTCACGCCGGTTCGTTCCCCCGCGCCCGCGCCTCCTCCGACGCCGCGCTGGTGATGCGCACGAACAGCTCCTCCAGCGACGCGCCGTCCCCGGCTCCGCCCGCCATCTGCTCGCGGATCTCCGGCAGCGAGCCCAGCGCCACCGCGCGCCCTCCGGCGATGACGAGCAGCCGGTGGCACAGCTCCTCCACCAGCGGGAGCAGGTGCGACGACAGCACCAGCGCCGTGCCCTCCTCCGCGCGGCGGCGCAGCGAGGCCTTCATGCGGCGGATGCCCAGCGGATCCAACCCCGTCAGCGGCTCATCCAGGAGGATGAGCCGGGGCTGGTGCAGGAAGCCGCACGCGATGGACAGCTTCTGCTTCATGCCTCGCGACAGCTCGCCCGGCAGCGACTTCTCCCGGCCCGTGAGCTCCATCTCCTCCAGGAGCGCGCGGCCCCGCGCCTCCCAGTCCTCCACGCCGTAGAGGCGCGCGGTGAAATTCAGGTGCTCCCAGACGGTGAGGTACTCGAAGAAGCGCGGCTCGTCCGGGAGGAAGGCCAGCTGGCGCTTCGCCTCCACCGGCGCCTGGGCCACGTCGAAGCCCGCCACCCGCACGCGCCCCTGAGAGGGTGGGAGGATGCCGGCCAGGCAGCGCAGCGTGGACGTCTTGCCCGCGCCGTTGGGTCCCACGAGGCCCAGCACCTCGCCCGGGGCCACCTGGAAGGACAGGCCTCGCACCGCCCGCACCGCGCCGTACGTCTTCTCCAGCCCCTCGACGTCCAACGCCGGTTCCATGCGTGCCCTTGGAATGCCTGTCGAAGCTCAGCCGAGCTTCAGCAGTTCCTTCACCGTGTCCAGCACCACGCGGGCCTGCACGGGCTTCACCAGGTAGGCTGTGGCCCCCAGCGCCATGGCCCGCTCCCGGTCCGCCGCCGCGCCCTCCGTCGTCACCACGACGATGGGCACCGCCCGGTGGTCTTCCGTCTGGCGGATGTGGTGGATGAGCTTCAGCCCGTCCATCAACGGCATGTTGATGTCCGTCATCACCAGGTCGAAGCGGCCCTGCGTGGAGAGCTTCTTCAGCCCCTCCACGCCGTCCTGTGCCTCGATGCAGACCACGTCGGCCAGGCGCTGGAGCGCGTACATGATGCTGCGGCGCATGGCCTGCGAGTCATCCACCACCAGTGCGCGGATCTGCTGCGACATGGACACCAGCCTAGCACCCGCACGCCGGCCGGCCCGGGATTGTGCGGCGGCTGTCATGCAGCCACCGATTCACTGCCCGCCGGACTGCCTGCGGCGGCGCACCAGCGCGGCCAGCTCCGTCCCGATGGCGTCCAGGGCCAGCACCCGGCTCACCGCGCCCGTGGCGATGGCCTCCTTGGGCATGCCGTACACCACCGCCGAGTCCTCGGACTCGGCCCACGTCTCGCCGCCCTCGCGGCGGACCGCGCGCACGCCCTGCGCCCCGTCCGCGCCCATCCCCGTCAGCACCACCGCCACCGCGCGCGGGCCCAGCACCTCCGCCGCGCTCTCGAAGAGCCGGTCCACCGACGGCGCGTACTTGTCCGTGGGCACCGGCGACGGCGTGCGCAGCTCCAGGCGTCCGGTGCGGTCCGACAGCACCAGGTGGCGGCCTCCCGGCGCGATGTAGACGTGGCCCGGCTTCACCACGTCGCCCTCGCACGCCTCCCTCACCGTGAAGGGGCCGATGCGATCCAACCGCTCCGCGAAGGCCTTGGTGAACTGCGAGGGCATGTGCTGGCCCACCAGCACGCTGACGGCCGGCTCGACGGCCAGCCCCTCCAGCAGCCGCTGCACCGCGGGAGGCCCGCCCGTGGACGCGCCCACGGCGATGACCTGCGGCACCTCCCCCGTCAGCAGCGAGGGACGCGGCGCGGCCCCCTGGCGCCCCCCGGACTTCGCGTTGCGCACCGCGAGCACCTTGTCGAGCAGCTCGCGCCGCAGGTGCTCCAGCGCCGCGGGCGTGCCCTGGGGCGGCTTGGCGATGAAGTCGAACGCGCCCAGCTCCAGCGCCTTGCCCACGTCCGAGCTGTGCGCGTAGCTGGAGATGACGATGACGGGCGTGGGCGCCGCGCGCATGAGCAGCCGCAGGAAGGTGTGGCCGCCCAGCCGGGGCATCTCCAGGTCCAGCGTCACCACGTCGGGCTTCAGGTCCAGGACCTTCTTGAGCCCCTCCTCGCCGTCCTGGGCCCAGTCCAGCACCATCACCTCCTGCGAGGACTCCAGCAGCGTGGTGAGCGTGCGGCGGTTGGTGGCCGAGTCGTCGATGACGAGCACCGTGAGCGGGCGTGCCATCAGCGGCCCTCCCCGCCCGGAAACTCGGGCCGGCGGTAGACGAGGTCGCCCTTCAGGTGCACCAATTCGAAGTCCGCGCCCAGGCTGAGCAGGTTCTCCGCGTGGCCCAGGAGCAGGTAGCCCCCGGGACAGAGCCGGTCGCGGATGACGCCCAGCACGCGGCGGCGCGCGGCCAGGTCGAAGTAGATCATCACGTTGCGGCAGAAGACGACGTCCGAGCGCGGCACCAGCTGGCTGCCCGCCACGTCCGACAGGTTGTGGTGCCCGAAGTTCACCCACGCCTTCACGTCATCGCGCACGCGGACGCGGTTCACGCCCACGGGGATGAAGTAACGCTCCAGCAGATCCGGAGGCGTCGCGCGCAGCGCGCTGGGGCCGTACTCGGCGCGGCGGGCCACGGCCAGCACGCGGCGCGACAGGTCCGTGCCCAGGACCTCCACGTCCCAGTCGTTGAAGCGGCCGCTCTCCTTGAGCAGCATGGCCAGCGTGTACGCCTCCTCACCGGAGGAACACCCCGCCGACCACAGCCGCAGCCGCCGCGTGTGCGCGTTGCGCTTCTCCAGGATGGGGAGCAACTCCTCGCAGAAGGCCTTGAGCTGCGCGGGTTCGCGGAAGAAGTACGTCTCGTGCGTGGTGAGGGACTCCACCGCCGCTTCCAGCTCCGCGCTGCGCTGGGCGTCGTAGCGGAGGTAGCGGTGATAGGAGCCGAAGTCCTGGATCCCCAGCGCCTCCAGCCGGGGCCACAGCCGGCGCTCCATCACGAACTTCATGTTCTCGTGGATGAGGATTCCGCAGTGCGCGTAGACGTGGTCGCGCAGCAGCCGGAACTCCTCCAGCGTCATCTCCGGGCGGCCCTCGTCGAAGCGTGGCATCCGAGTCCTCCCCTCACCGCCCCGACAACCGGCCGACCGCTTCCGCCAGCGCCACCCGGGCCAGCGCGTCCTGCTCCACCGCCAGCGCCTGCTGGAGCGCGGGCAGGCACTCCGGCCGCCCCAGACCGCCCAGCACGCGCGCCGCGGCCGCCCGCACGTCCCAGCGGGGATGGCCCAGCAGCGACACCGCCAGCGCCGCACCCTCCGCCGAGGCCTCCGCCGACCCCAGCGCCGCCAACGCCGCCTTCACCACCTCCGCGTCGTGATGGCTGAGCGCGTCCCACAGCACGCCCGCGCCCACCGTCCCCAGCTTTGTCAGCGCGCGCACCGCCAGCATCGCGAGCGCGCCGTCGCCCTGGCGCACCAGCGCCTCCAGGTCCGGCGAGCGCTCCTTCGCGCCCGCCGCGCCCACGGCTTCAATCGCGGCCACGCGCACGCCGCGGTCCTCGTCCTTCAGCGCGAGCCCCAGGAACGCCGCGGCCTCCTTGCCGCCCTGCTGCCCCAGGGAGCGCACCGCCGCGATGCGCACCTTGGGGGACTCGTCCGCCAGCGCGCCGCGCGCCAGCTCCAGGCCCGCCTCGCCGTCCGCGCGGGCCGCGGCCTCCACCGCCGCCGCGCGCCAGGATGGGTCCTCATCGCGCGCAATCCGCCGCAGCACGGGCAGCACCCGCGCCCCACCCAGCCGGCCCAGCACCGCCACCGCCGCGGGCGTCATGCGCTGCTCCACCGCCGCCTCCAGCGAAGCGAGCGCCTCCAGCGGGTGGGCCACGGTCAGCTGCTCCAGCGCCCGCGCCGCCATGCCCGAGAGCACGGGATCCGCGAGCAGCTCCACCAGCGGCGCCACGGCCTCCGGCGAGTGCGTGCGCCCCAGCGCGCGCACCACCACCGAGCGCAGGTCGTCCTCCGCCCACTCCAGCAGCGCGCACAACTCCGGCACCGACGTGGAGTCCACCAGCAGCACCAGCGCTTCCGCCGCCACCGTGCGCGCGGGCAGCGACAGCGTGCCCATGCTCCCGAGCAGCAGGCGCCGGCCCTCCGCCCCCAGTTGGCCCAGCGTGAAGAGCACCTCGCGCAACAGCCGGTCCTCGCGCGCCACCTCCGCCACCGCCACCGCGAGCGACGCTTCGCCCAGCGCTCCGGCCGCCACCAGCGCGCCGGCCCGCACCCGGACGTCGTCGCCGTCCAGGGCCTGCGCCACGTGCTCCGTCACGCCTGGGATTTTGCTCAGCACCGAGCGCGCCACGACATCCAGCTCACCCCGCTCGTACGGGCCCAGCCCCACGGCCTGCTTTCCCAGCGCGACGAGTGCTGCTTCGCGCACCGAGCGCACCGGCGACGCCAGCGCCCGGCAGATGCGCTCCGTGGCCACGCCCGGCGCGTACAGGCCCAACAGCCGCAGGGCGCTGCGCTGCACGCCCGGGTCCTCGACCAGCGCCATCACCCGCTCCAGCGGCGGGGCGCGCTTGAGCGACGCGAGCCCCTCCAGCGCGGCCAGGCGCAACAGGGGCGTGGGCGCGTCCAGCAGGCCTTCCAGCGCCCGCGCCGCGGCGTCCCCGCCCATCCTGCCCAGCGCCTCCGCGGCGGACACGCGCACGTTGAGGTCGTCGTCGGAGAGGGCGCGCAGGAGCACGTCCTCCACCTCCGGGCGGCCCAGTTGGCCCAGGATGTCCGCCGCCAGCTTTCGCTGATCCGGATCCTCGTGCTCCAGCAGGTGCACCAGCGGCGGGATGGCCACCGGTCCCATTCCGGCCAGCGCCTCGGCCGCCGCGTTGCGCGCGCCTGTCTCGCCGCGCTCGCCCAGGACGGAGATGAGCCGCGCGGTGACACCCGGCGCATCCGGCACGTGGCGCAGGCCCTCCGCCGCCGCGTGGCGCACGCGCCAGCTCTCGTCATGCAGGCCGGTGGTGAAGGTCTCCAGGGCACCGGGCGTGCGCGGATCCACCGCCTGCAGCGCCCGGTACCGCGCCTCTTCCTGCCCCGCGGGGGACCGCTCCGTGTCGCTCATCGCCGTCCTCCTTCGGGGCTCGTGTTGCTCGGGATGTCCGCATCCTGCTCGAAGCCGCTGGAGGAGTCGCGCTTCACGAGGCGGCTCCCACTGCTGGAGGGCAGCCCGGCGTCGGATGGGAACGTTCACCTTCGCACCCTTCGCGACCCGGGCGGGGAACGCGACTCAGTGCGCCAGGAGGATCTCGTCCCAACCCTCCTGGCCGAAGAACCAGAGGGAATAGATGCCCAGCACCGTGCCCAGGGGGAAGTTGGGCAGCGCGAAGATGGCGAGCAGCGTCGCCCGGCGCTTGGACACGGGCCGGCCTTGAAGCAGCGCACTGCCCAGGAAGAGTCCCGCGAGGGCCAGCATCCCGAGCAGCATGGCGACGCCGGCCATCGCGAGGACGAACGGGTCCTGCCACATCGGCACCGTGCGCGCGGAGCTTCCGGAGTCCGCCATCAAGGCCATCATGCAGGCGGTAAACGCCAGGGTGCCCGCTCCCAGCATCAACAGCGCGTGCACGAACACATAGAGGAAACCCAGCGCCTTCCGGTGACTGCTCAGGTCTCGCATGACGCTCCTCTCCAAAGCTGGCGGATGTCCGGAGAAAGCCGCGCGCTCAGCTCGCGGAGGGCGGGCGGGAGTCGCGCTCCAGCTCCGCGCGCAGGAGCGCCTTCAGGTCCAACAGCAGCCGCAGCCGCTCCGGAGGCCCGCACACGCCCACCACGAACGGCGTGCGGCCTCCGGCCATGAGCGCTGGCGCGGGCTTGATGTCACAGCGGCGCACGCGCAGCACCTCCGCCACCCGGTCCACCCGAGCCACCACGCGCCGCGTTCCCAGCCGGCACACGAGCAGCCGCGTGCGACGTGTCTCCTGCGCGGGCTGCCCCAACAGGCGCCGGTGCAGGTCCACCACGGGCAGCATCGCGCCGCGCAGGTGCAGCACGCCCTCCACGAAGGCGGGCGCGTGCGGGATGGGAATCACGCGCTGGGGCGGGAGGATCTCCTCCACGCGCATGATGTCCAGGACGTACTCCTCGTTGCCCACGAAGAAGGCGCACAGCTGCACCTCCGCTTCGGCCGCGGGCGTCTCGGAGCCCCTCTCGCCGCGCGGGCGGCGGGCCAGCAGGTTCACGGGGTCCGTCATGGGGCGAGCGCCTGCTCCGGATCCAACAGGATGTAGAGCTGCGAGCCCTTGCGCCCCAGCCCCGCCACGCAGTCGCGGTCCCCGCGCAGCCCCGCGGGCGACAGCTCCACCATGGACGGCTTGAGCCGCACCACGCCCGCCACCGAGTCCACCCACACGCCCGCGGGCCCATCCGCCGTCTTGAGCACCAGGATGCGCGCGGCCCGGGGCGGCAGGCCCGCGTCCGGCCCCGCCACCAACGGAGGCGCGTCCGCCAGCCGCAGCCGCAGCTTCACGTCGTAGACGGGCAACAGCTCCCCGCGCAGGTTCATCACGCCCAACAACTGCGGCTCCGCGCGCGGAATCTCCGTGAGCAACGGCACCTTGCAGATCTCCCTCACCGCGAGGATGGGCACCGCGTAGCACTCCGCCTCCAGGCGGAAGGCCAGGTACTCGACGGGCTCCTCCTCCGGGAGCGGCTGCGCCAGGTCGTCACTGCCCGCGGCGAAGTCCAGCAGGCCGCCGACGTCCTCGTCCGGACGGTAGAAGAACGCGTCGAGCAGGGCTTCGAAACGGGACACGGCCGGGAGGATAGCAGCCCCCGGCAGGGACGCCTCAAGCGCGGCGCCGCTCCTGCGCGATGCCCTCTTCCAGGAGTTCCGCGACATCCAGCACCAGGACGGTGCGGCGGTTGCCCAGGTCGGTGGCGCCGGAGATGCCCTTCACGCGGCTCAGCCGGCCCCCCAGGGGCTTGGTGACGATGTCCTGCTGGCCGAACAGCTCGTCCACCGCGATGCCCAGCCGCTGCTGCGCCAGGCCCACCACGATGACGAAGTGGCGGTTCACCTCGTGCTCCGGCAGGTGGAACAGGCGCCCCAGCCGCAGGAAGGGCAGCGTCTGGCCGCGCAGGTCCAGCACCTCGCGCCGCTCCACGGTGCGGATGTCGCGCGGCTGCACGGAGAGGATCTCCAGCACGCTGTTGAGCGGCACCGCGTAGGTGCGGCCGCTGACGCCCACCACCAGCGCGCGCACGATGGCCAGCGTCACCGGCAGCGTCAGGTGGAAGGCCGTGCCCTTCCCGCGCTCGCTCCACACGTCGATGATGCCGGAGAGGTTGCCCAGGTTGTTCTTCACCACGTCCAGGCCCACGCCTCTTCCAGAGAGCGAGCTGACGCTGGAGCGGGTGGAGAAGCCCGGCAGGAAGATGAGGTTGAGCAGCTCCCGCCGCGTCATCTCGCTGACCTGCGACGGGGTGACGAGCCCGCGCGACAGCGCCACCTCGCGCACGCGCACCTCGTCGATGCCCGAGCCATCGTCGGACACGCTGATGACGACGTGGTTGCCCTTCTGCTCCGCGCGCAGCCGCACCGTCGCGCGCCGGGGCTTGCCCGCGGACTGCCGCGACTCCGGGCCCTCCGCGCCATGGTCGATGGCGTTGCGGATGAGGTGCATCAGCGGATCGCTGAGCTCCTCGACGATGAGCTTGTCCAGCTCCACCTCGCCGCCGGAGCTGACGAAGTCGATCTCCTTGCCGGCCTCGCGCGCGATCTTGCGCACCAGCCGCGCCAGCTTGTCGAAGACCTGGCCCACCGGGACCATGCGCGCTTCGAGCAGCCCCTCCTGAAGCGCCTCCAGCTTGCGCTCCAGTTGGCGCGTCTCCCGCGACAGCTCCTGGCCGAAGAGCTTGGACAGCGCGACGGTGCCGTCCTGCCGGGACGTCTCCGCCAGCCGCTGGAGGTTGGCCTTGATGAGCAGCAGCTCGCCCACCATGTTGATGAGCCCGTCCAGCCGCCCGATGTCCACGCGCACCGTCTGCGTGAGCGAGCGCAGGGACGTCTCTTCCGCCTTGGGACGGCCCGCGGGAATCGGCGCGGACGCGGCGGCCTGGAGCCCCACCACCGCGGACGGAGGCGTCACCGCCCGCATGCGCGGAGCCCCCGACACCGGGTGCGCGGGCACGGTCGCGAGGCTCGTGGTCTCCACCAGCGGCTCGCCGTCCTCGTCGGCCCCGTCCTCGTCCGCGTCCGGAGGAAGGACCTCGACGTCCTCGCGCACGGTCACGGCATCACGCGGCGGCGGCACGTCGTACGCGGGTCCCGCCGAGCCCGCTTCCGGTGGCCGGACGGACAGCGGCGCCAGCTCCGCGGGCGAGCCCCGGAGGCCGTCCTCCAAGGCCCGCGCATCCACCTTCGCGCCGAAGATGAGGTCGAACGCGATGCCGTTGGCACCGCCCGGCCGCGACGAGGGCAGCGTGCTGATGACCTCGCCCAGGGGCTTGAGGCGCGCGTTCAGGTCCGCCAGGCCCTGGTCGAAGTCCGTGAGGTCGAACGCCGCGCGCACCCGCCACAGCGCCACGCCGCGCCGCACGTTCTCTCGCAGCCGGTGCTCTTCGTACTCGGTGAAGACGGCGCGCACCGTCGCGTCCAGCTCCAGCCGCTCCAGCGGATCCTCTTCCACGGCGGGCGGGGGTGACCCCAGCCGCGCCATGCGGTCCTCCATGTCGCGGGTGCGCTGGGTGAGCTCGGGGCGCTCCTCGCTCCGGGACGCCTCCCCGAGCAGCGCCTGGAACGTGTCCAGCGCGTCCACCAGCGTGTCCAGGACCCCGTCGTCCAGCGTCAGCCGGCCCAGCCGCAGCCGGTCCAGCAGGTCCTCCGCCGCGTGCGCCAGCTGGCTGATGCGCTCCTGGCCGAAGAGGCCCGACAGGCCCTTGAGCGAGTGCGCCGCGCGGAAGATGCCGTTGATGTGCTCGGGGTCCGCCTCCTGGCCGCGCGCCTCGTCCAGGGCCAGCAGGTCGCGGCCCAGCGCGTCCAGGATTTCGGTGGCCTCGGCGACGAACTCCGCCAGCGCCTTGCCTCCGGGCGTCACAGGGGCTTCAGGAAGCGCCGCAGGAGCGCCTCCAGGTCCTCCGGCTGGAAGGGCTTCACCAGGTAGCCGGCCGCCCCCAGCGCCATGCCCCGCGAGCGGTCCTGCTCACGCCCCTCGGTGGTGACGATGATGAGCGGCACGTCCCGGTAGTTGGGGTTCTTCTTGACGAAGTTGATGAGCTCCAGCCCGTTGATGTCGGGCATGTTGATGTCGGTGATGATGAGGTCGAAGCGCTGGCGCGGCAGCAGCTTCAGCGCCTCGAAGCCGCTGGCGGTGGTGACGGCCTCGACACCGTCCACGGCCTCCACGGTCGCGGCGATGTGCTCGCGCGACACCTTGGAGTCCTCGACGATCAACACCTTGAACTTCATCGCGTGCGCCTCAAGGGCCGGATGCTAGCAGAACCCCCGTCCGGACGCTGCGCGTCAACCCTTCCGGGATGACAGCGACCCGACAAGCCCCTTGTCCGCGAGAAGGGACACCCGTCCCCCCTTGAACGCGGGCAGGAACTGCCGCTGGTACGCCTCCGCACGGGCGGAGTCGCTCAGGGAAGACCCCTGGGGGACCTCCAAGGCCACGGCTTCCACCTTCGCGCGGCTCAGGACCTTCGCCGCGCCCGCCAGCGCCTCTCCCAGCGAGGCCGCGTCCAGGCGCTTCCGGGAGCCCAGCCCCACCACGAAGATGCGCGGCACGGTCAGCTTCCCGTCCGACGGCAACAGGAGCCAGTCGTCCTTCACGCCGGTGAAGAACCCGCCCTGGAGCACGCGCGACAGGGCGCCGCACAGCCGCCAGTCCACGTAGCCGGCGGAGGACGGCAGGGGGCGGTCGTCCTCGGCCACGAAGAGGCAGAGGGCGTCCACCCCGTTCAGCGCGTCCAGGCCCTCCAGGTCCACGTCCAGGGTCTGCGTCTGGCTCACGGCTTCCCGAGCGCCACCGCGACGCGGTCCAGCAGGCCGTTGACGAAGGCGCTCGACTCCTCGGTGCCGAAGTTCTTCCCCAGCTCCACCGCCTCGTTGATGGTCACCTTGCGGGGAATGTCCGGGCGGTACTTCAATTCGAAGATGCCCAGCCGCAGGACGTTGCGGTCGATGCGGGACATGCGGTCCAGGCGCCAGTTGTGGCTGTGGCGCTCGATGAGCCCGTCAATCTCCTCGCGGTGGGCCTCCACGCCCTCCACGATCTCCTTGGCGAACTTCACCGCGTCCGGCTCCGGCTTGCCGTCCTCCGCGGAGGCGGCCCACGCCGAGTCCAGGGCCTCCCGCGTGGTGGCGCCCTGGGTCATCTCCAGTTGATAGAGCGCCTGCAGCGCCCGCTCCCGTGCTGTTCTGCGCGCGCCCATCGCGGTTACCCCTTTCGCTCCGCGCCCGTCATGCGCGCGAAGAGGTTGACCATCTCGATGCAGGCCATGGCGGCCTCCGCGCCCTTGTTGCCCGCCTTCACGCCCGCCCGGTCGATGGCCTGCTCCACGGTATCGCACGTGAGGACGCCGAACGTCACCGAGGCCGGCTTCGGGCCGGCCGCCGCGCTGAACGCCACCGAACCAATGCCCTTGGCGCACTCGCCGGCCACGTAGTCGAAGTGGGGGGTGCCGCCGCGAATCACCGCGCCCAGGACGATGATGCCGGCGTACTGGCCACCCTCCGACACGCGGCGGGTGAGGCCGGGCAGCTCATAGGTGCCGGGGCAGCGGTACACGTCGATGGCGTCGTCCTTCACGCCATGGCGTACCAGGGTGTCCACGGCGCCCTTCAAGAGCTCCTCCGTGATGAAGCTGTTGAACCGGGACACGCAGATGGCGAACCGGCCCTGGGGGGGGAGGAAATCCCCTTCGAAATAGCGAGGCATGGCGCGCTCCTTACACCACCCGAGCCCCTACCCGCGAGGGCTGAAACCCGCCGCCCGCACCACCGCCTCCGTCAGCCCCGCTCCCTGGGCGGCGGCCTCCGGGGCGCCCCGGAGGGCGTACAGCCGGGCCACGTACTTGCCAATGAGGTCGCCCTCCAGGTTCACCTTCGCCCCAGGCCCCTTGCCGTGCAGGGTGGTGCGCTGTTGGGTTTCCGGAATCAGCTGCACCCGGAAGGTGCTGGCATCCACCGCGTTCACCGTGAGGCTGATGCCGTCGATGGTGACGGAGCCCTTCTCGATGAAGCAGGGCGCCAGCTCCGGGGGCAGCCGGAACACCATCACCCACGAGCCGCCCTCCGCGAAGGTCTCCAGCACTTCACTGACGGCGTCCACGTGGCCCGACACCAGGTGTCCGCCCAGCCGGTCCCCCAGGGCGAGCGCCCGCTCCAGGTTCACCTTGTCGCCCGTCTTGCGGTCCCCCAGGGTGGTGCGCCGCAGCGTCTCCGGGGCGGCCTGCACGCGGAAGGTGTCCCCCCCCTTCTCCACGACGGTGAGGCAGGCGCCGTCCACGGCGATGGATTCACCCAGGGCGAAGGCTTCCGCGCCCAGGGAGGTGCGAATCCAGTAGTCGGTCATCGCGCCAGAGGTGACGCGGGTGATGGTGCCAGTGTCCTGGATGAGGCCGGTGAACATGGCCGCAACCTTAACGGATGCCCTGTCCGGGCGCTGGCCTTCAGAGCAGGGCGCGCAGGAGGACGTCGTCCCCCACCTTCTCCATCGTCAGGTCCTTCACGGCCAGGGCATGGGCCATGTCCTTCACGCCCAGCTCCCCCGCCCACGACAGGCCCCCGGCCCCCACCAGCTTGGGAGCGAGGAACAGGGCGAGCGCATCCGCCAGGTGCTCGCGAAGCAGCGTGCCGTACAGGCCCGCGCCGCCCTCCACGAGCACGTGGTTCAGGCCCTCCTTCTTCACGCGCTTCAGGACGGCCTTCAGGTCCACGCGGTCCTGCTTCGCGCGCACGTTCCACACCTCCACACCCTGGGCCAGGAAGCGCCGGGCGCGCCGGCCCTCCGGGTCCTCCAGCGTGGCGATGACGGTGCGCGCGGGGCTGCGCTGGGTGAAGACGGTGTGGCCCGGGGACAGCTTGAGGTGCGAGTCCACCACCACGCGCACCGGGTCCTTGCCCCCGCCGCCCGGCAGCCGCGTGGTGAGCTGCGGGTCATCCATGCGCACCGTGTTCGCGCCCACGAGGATGGCGTCCACCTGATCGCGCAGCCGGTGCACCCACGCGCGCGACGCCTCGCCCGTCACCCACTTCGAGTCGCCGGAAGGCGCGGCGATCTTTCCGTCCAGCGTCACCGCGGCCTTGAGCGTCACCCACGGCAGGCCCGTGCGCATCATCTTGAAGAAGGGCCGGTTGAGCGCGTCCGCCTCGTCCTTGAGGACGTGCGTCACCACCGCCACGCCGCCGCGCTTGAGCCGGTTGAGCCCCTTGCCGCTGACGAGCGGATTGGGGTCCGACGACGCGCTGAACACGCGCCGCACGCCGGCTTCCAGCACCGCCAGGCTGCACGGCGGGGTGCGCCCGTAGTGGTCGCACGGCTCCAGCGTCGTGTAGAGATCCGCGCCGCGCGCCTTGGAGCCCGCGGCCTCCAGCGCCACGACCTCCGCGTGCGCCGTGCCGGCCTTCTTGTGGTGGCCGCGCGCGATGATGCGCCCGCCCTTCACCAGCACCGCGCCCACGACGGGGTTGGGGCTGGTGCGGCCCAGGCCCTTGGCGGCTTCTTCCAAGGCGATGCGCATGAAGAACTCGGCCACCGCGTGGTCGAAGTCCGCCGCGCGCTTGGAGCGGGGCGTCTTCACCGCCTGCAACCGTGACCGCGTGAGCAAGCGCATACCGCCCTTCCTAACCGTCCTTGGGCGGAGTCACAGGCGGCTTCGCCTTGCGCTCACGCTCCTGGTCCTCGAGCAGGTCCTTCAGCTCGTGCATGAACTCGGAGATGTCCCGGAAGCTTCGGTACACGGACGCAAAGCGCACGTAGGCCACCTCGTCCAGCTGCTGTAACCGCCGCATCACGTGCTCGCCAATGGATGAGGAGGGCACCTCTTTCTCCCCCATCCCCTGGAGCAGCCGCTCGATGTCCTCCACCGTCGCCTCCAGCTGCGCGGCGGACACCGGGCGCTTCTCACACGCCTTCTTCAGGCCGTTGAGCATCTTCTCGCGGTCGAAGGCCTCGCGGCGCCCGTCCTTCTTCACGATGAGCGGGTAGAGCTCCTCCACCCGCTCGTACGTGGTGAAGCGGCGCTTGCAGGCCAGGCACTCGCGGCGCCGCCGGATGACGGAGCCCTCGTGCGACTCGCGCGAGTCGATGACCTTGTTCTCAGGGTCCTGGCAGAAGGGGCAGCGCACGGGCTTCCCGTTACTTCAGGCGTGAGGCGTACAGCGGGAAGCCCTGGGCCAACTCCTTCACCTGGCCCTTCACCCGCGCGAGCGCCGCGTCGTCCTGCGCGGCGTCCAGCGCCTGGCCGATGAGCCGGCCCACCACCGCCATCTCCGCCTCGCGCATGCCGCGCGTGGTGATGGCCGGGGTGCCCACCCGGACGCCGGACGTCGTCGTCGGCTTCTCCGGGTCGAAGGGGATCATGTTCTTGTTGACCGTGATGCCCGCCTTGCCCAGCACGTCCTCGGCCACCTTGCCGGTGAGCTTCTTGGCGCGCAGGTCCACCAGCATCAGGTGGTTGTCCGTGCCGCCCGAGCACAGCCGCAGGCCAGCGGACTTCAGCGCCTCCGCCAGCGCCTGCGCGTTGGCGACAATCTGCTTCTGGTACGTCTTGAACTCCGGCGACAGCGCTTCCTTGAAGGCCACCGCCTTGCCCGCGATGGCGTGCATCAGCGGGCCGCCCTGGATGCCGGGGAAGATCTGGCTGTTGATGGTCTTCGCGAAGGCCTCGCGCGACAGCACCATGCCGCCACGCGGGCCGCGCAGCGTCTTGTGCGTGGTCGTGGTGACGATCTCCGCGAAGGGCACGGGCGACGGGTGCACGCCCGCGGCCACCAGGCCCGCGATGTGGGCCATGTCCACCAGCATGGCGGCGCCCACCTTGTCGGCGATCTCGCGGAACTTCGCGAAGTCGAGCGTGCGCGGGTACGCGCTCGCGCCCACCACCAGCACCTTGGGCTTGTGCTCCAGGGCCAGCGACTCCACCTGCGCGAAGTCGATGGTCTCCGTGTCGCGCGACAGGCCGTAGTGGACGACCTTGTAGAGCTTGCCGGAGAAGTTGAACGCCGCGCCGTGGGTGAGGTGGCCGCCGGAGTTCAGGTCCAGCGACAGCATGGTGTCGCCCGGCTTCATCAGCGCCATGAAGGCGCCCATGTTGGCCTGGCTGCCGGAGTGCGCCTGCACGTTCACCGCATCCGCGCCGAAGAGCTCCTTCGCGCGCGCGATGGCCAGGTTCTCCGCCACGTCCACCACCTCGCAGCCGCCGTAGTAGCGCTTGCCGGGGTAGCCTTCCGCGTACTTGTTGGTGAGCACGGAGCCCACCGCCTCCATCACCGCCGGGGAGACGAAGTTCTCGGAGGCGATGAGCTCCAGCCCCTCCTCCTGACGCTCGGTCTCGTGCCGGAGCACCTGGGCGATTTCAGGATCCACCTGGGACAGCGTGCGGGTGTTCTCCATGGGGGTTGCCTCCTGGCGTACGAACGAAGGGGACTGCGAAGGGACGCTTCAACGGCCCGTCAGCGCTGCTGGGCCTCGACGTCGCGAATCTTCTGGACGCGCTTCTCGTGGCGGCCGCCCTCGAAGGCGGTGGAGAGGAAGGCCTCTAGGATGCCGCGCGCCACGCCCGCGCCCACCACGCGCTGGCCCAGGCACAACACGTTGGCGTCGTTGTGCGCGCGGGTCATCCGCGCCTCGAACTCGGTGGTGCACAGGGCCGCCCGGATGCCCCGGTGCTTGTTGGCCACGATGCTCATCCCGATGCCGGTGCCGCACACCAGCACGCCCAGCGTGCCCGCTTCCGCCACCACCTGACGGGCCACCTGGGAGGCGAAGTCCGGGTAGTCCACGGACTCGCGCGTCTGGGGGCCCAGGTCCTGGAAGTCGGTGCCGCGCTCCTTCAGGAGCGCCACCAGCTCCTGGCGCAGCTCGATGCCCGCATGGTCGGAGGCGAGGATGACTTTCACGGCCGGACTCCGTAGAAGCGGGGCCCGCGCCCCTGGGGCGGGGCCCCAAGGGCGGTCAGCTGAAGCGCTTGAACACCAGCACCGCGTTGGTACCGCCGAAGCCGAACGAGTTGCTCATCACCGCGTCGACGCGGGCGTCGCGCGCCGTGTTGGGCACGTAGTCCAGGTCGCAGTCCGGGTCCGGCGACGTCATGTTGATGGTGGGCGGCAGCACGTTCTTGGTGAGCACCTGCACGCTCACCACCGCCTCCGCGCCACCCGCCGCGCCGAGCATGTGGCCCGTCATGGACTTGGTGGACGACACCGCCAGCTTGCGCGCGTGGTCGCCGAACACGGCCTTCAGGGCCTTGGTCTCGTTCGCGTCGTTGAACGGCGTGGACGTGCCGTGGGCGTTGACGTAGCCCACCTGCTCCGGCCGCATGCCCGCGGACGCCAGCGCCAGGCGCATGCAGCGCGCCGCGCCCTCGCCCTCCGGGGCCGGCTGGGTGACGTGGTACGCGTCCGAGTTGGCGCCGTACCCCACCACCTCCGCCAGGATGTTGGCGCCGCGCTTCTTCGCGGCCTCCATCTCCTCCAGGACGACGATGCCCGCGCCCTCGCCCATCACGAAGCCGTCGCGCTCCTTGTCGAAGGGACGGCTGGCGCGCGCCGGGTCGTCGTTGCGCGTGGACAGGGCCTTCATCACGGAGAAGCCGCCCATGCCCAGGGGGGTGATGGCCGCCTCCGCGCCGCCGGCGATGGCCGCGTCCGTCTCACCCAGGCGGATGGACTTCCAGGCCTCGCCGATGGCGTGCGCGCTGGTGGCGCAGGCGGACACCGGGGCCCAGTTGGGGCCCTTGCAGTTGTAGCGCATGGAGATGAGCCCAGGCGCCATGTTGACGATCATCTGGATGATGAAGAAGGGCGACAGCCGGTCGAACCCCTTCTCCAGCCCCTTGCGGTGCTGCTCCTCCAGGGAGGAGATGCCGCCGATGCCGGAGCCCACGATGACACCCACGCGCTCCGGGCTGTAGCCATGGGGCGCGTCCGGGCCGATGGGCAGGCCCGACTCCTTCACCGCCATGTCGGCCGCGGCCATCGCGTACTGGGCGAACAGGTCCATCCGGCGCACCTCGCGCCTGTCGATGAACTGCTCGGGCTGGAAGTCCTTCACCTCGCCCGCGATGCGCGCGTCGAGCTTCCCCAGGTCGAAACGGGTGATCGTGCTGATACCGGATTGACCGGCCAGCATCGCCTGCCAGTTCTTCTCGGTGCCGGTGCCCAGCGCAGAAATGATGCCGGTGCCGGTGATGACGACTCGACGGTTTGACACTGTTCTTCTCCGCTGACCGCGATGGGGCGCGGAAGCGCCGGTGAGGACGCTCCCCAGGCCCCGGACTTCCGGGTGTCGCGACTGCCTACTTCTTGTGGGTCTTCACGTAGTTCACGGCGTCGCCGACGGTCTTGAT
Organism: Corallococcus sp. M7; assembly: GCF_054512695.1. Lineage (NCBI taxonomy): Bacteria > Pseudomonadati > Myxococcota > Myxococcia > Myxococcales > Myxococcaceae > Corallococcus > Corallococcus sp. M7. Next base: position 3,218,969 of record NZ_CM137252.1, on the reverse strand, counting down.
GTTCTCCGCCTCGTCGTCCGGGATCTCGACCTCGAACTCCTCTTCCATCGCCATGACCAGCTCGACGATGTCGAGGCTGTCCGCGCCCAGGTCTTCGATGAAGGACGACTCGGGCTTGATCTCATCCTCACCCACACCGAGCTGGTCGGCGATGATGGACTTGATCTTGGTTTCCACGTCGGTTGCGGTGGTGGACATACGTGCAGAACCCTCCAGCTCCAGATGGGGCCCGCCGTTTTGAGTCGCGGGCCGTCTTCAAGGCGGGCGCGGTATATCCCACGCCCGGCGCCAATCCAACCTTGGCTTACATGTACATGCCGCCGTTGACCTTCAGGACCTCGCCGGTGATGTAGGACGCCGCATCACTCGCGAGGAACACCACGGCCCCGGCGACCTCCTCCGGGTTGCCCAGGCGGCCGAGCGCGATGCCGCCGACCATCTTCTGCCGCAGCTCGTCGTCCAGGTGGGAGGTCATGTCCGTCCCGATGAAGCCGGGGGAGACGGCATTGACGCGGATGCTCCGGGTGGCCAGCTCCTTGGCCACGGACTTGGTCAGGCCGATGAGCCCCGCCTTGGCCGCCGAGTAGGCCGCCTGCCCCGGGTTGCCCATCTCCCCCACGACCGAGGTGATGTTGATGATGGCGCCGGAGCGCTGCTTCATCATGGGCCGGCTGGCGGCGCGGATGAGCGCGAAGGCGCCCCGGAGGTTGGTGTCCAGCTGCCGGTCCCAGTCCTCGTCCTTGACGCGCATCACCAGGCCGTCAATGGCCATGCCCGCGTTGTTCACCAGCACGTCCAGCCGGCCATGCGCCTTGACGACGCCGTCGATGGCGCCCGCGCACGCGGCGGTGTCCGCCAAATCGAACTTCACGGCCTCCGCCTTCGCGCCGGCCTGCTGGATGAGGCCCACCGTCTCCTGCGCGGCGGCCTCGTTGCCCACGTAGCTGATGACCACGGTGGACGCGCCCGCCTTGGCGAAGGCCTGCGCGCACGCCCGGCCGATGCCGCGCGAGCCACCCGTCACCAGCACCACCTTGTCCTTGAAACCGCTCATGCTGCCCCCAGCGCGGCGAGCACCTTCTCCAGGGTCGCGGCGTTCTCGACGTTGAACGATTCGATGTCCTTGGTGATGCGCTTGATGAGTCCGCCCAGCACCTTGCCCGGCCCCAGCTCCACCACGTGCGTGACGCCGTTCGCCTTGAGCGACTCCACGCACTCGATCCAACGCACCGGCGCGCTCACCTGCTCCAGGAGCAGCGGCACCACGCGGGAGGCGTCCGCGTTGGGCTTCGCCTCCACGTTGCTCACCACCGGCACGGACGGCGCGCTGATGCGCACGCCCGCCAGCACCTCCGCCAGGCGCGGCTTCACGGGGTCCATCAGCGCGCAGTGGAAGGGCGCGGAGACGGGCAGCGGCATCACGCGCTTGGCCCCGGCCTCCTTGCACTTCGCGCCCGCGCGCTCCACCGCGGCCGCGTGGCCCGCGATGACCGTCTGCTCGGGCGAGTTGTAGTTGGCCGGGGAGACGACCTGCCCTTCCGCCGCGGCGTCGCAGGCGGCCTTCACCGCGTCCGGGGTGAGGCCCAGGATGACGGCCATGCCGCCCGTGCCCACGGGCACCGCCTCCTGCATGAAGGTGCCGCGCGCGCGCACCGCCCGCGCCGCGTCCTGGAGGTCCATCGCGCCCGCGGCCACCAGCGCGGAGTACTCGCCCAGCGAGTGGCCCGCGACGAACGCGGGGGCGGGGCCGCGCTTCTGGAACACCGCGTGAACCGCGGCCGACACCGTGAGGATGGCCGGCTGGGTGTTGGCGGTGAGCTTCAGCGCCTCTTCCGGGTCCTCGAAGCAGGAGGTGGAGAGCTTCTCGTGCAGCGCGTCGTCCACGGCGTCGAAGACGGCCCGCGCTTCGGGGAACTGCTCGTAGAGGTCCTTGCCCATCCCCACGGCCTGACTGCCCTGCCCGGGAAACACGAACGCGACCTTCGCCATGTTGCGGTCCTTCCTTGTGTCGTCCTGCCTACCAGCGCACCACCGCGCTGCCCCACGCCATCCCCGCGCCAATGGCCATCATCGCGATGACGTCGCCGCGCTTGAGGCGGCCGGCGCGCTGCGCCTCATCCAGTGACATGGGCAGCGAGGCGGACGACGTGTTGCCGTACTTGTGCAGGTTGAGCCAGCATTTTTCCTTGGGAATCTCCAGCCGCTCCATCACGGCTTCCAGGATTCGCAGGTTCGCCTGATGGGCGATGACGTGGTCCACCTGCGTCGTGTCCATCCCGTGGGCCCCCAACGACGCCTGGGTGGATTCCACCAGGGCGCGCACCGCGAAGCGGAACACTTCCTTCCCGTTCATCTTGAGCTTGTGAAGATTTGCATCCACGTTGTCCGCGGTGACGGGGGTGCGCGAGCCACCGGCGGGGATGCAGAGCAGGTTCGCGAGGTCGCCGTCGGTGCGCAGGTGGGTGGAGAGGATGCCGCGCGGCGCCATGGCGTCCTCGTGCGCGTCATCCTCCGCCCCCAGCACCAGGGCGCCCGCGCCGTCCCCGAAGAGGACGCAGGTGTTGCGGTCCGTCCAGTCCACCGCGCGGGTGAGCAGGTCCGCGCCCACGACGAGCGCGCGCTTCACCTGCCCCGAGCGCACGAACTGGTCCGCCACGCTCAGCGCGTACAGCCCGCCGGCGCACGCGGCGGACACGTCGAAGGCGAAGGCGCGCTTCGCCCCCAGCTTCGACTGCACCAGCGCGGCGCACGACGGCATGGGCATGTCCGCGGTGACGGTGCCCACGACGATGAGGTCCAGGTCACCGGGCGCCACGCCCGCCATCTCCAGCGCGAGGCGGGAGGCGTTCACCGCCAGGTCGCTCGTCGCCTCATCGGGGGCGGCCTGCCTGCGCTCCTGGATGCCGGTGCGCTCGCGGATCCACGCGTCGCTCGTCTCCACCAGGCGCTCCAGGTCCTGGTTGGTCAGGACCTGCGAGGGAGCATAGGAACCGGTTCCGATGATGTGCGTACGTGCCACGAGGCCTCCGGAGTCGTCGGAGTCCAACGCGTGGCCGGCGCGCTCTAATCGGCCCCTTCGTCCCCGTCCGCCTTCCTTCCCCGCTGGTGGGGAGGAAGCCAGGCGGCGGCGTTGGCGATGCAGCGCGTCAGCTCTTCCTGCACGCCCGCGCGCACATGCTGCAGCGCGGTGACGAGCGCGTTGTGGATGGCGCGGGGGGAGGAGCGGCCGTGCGCGACGATGCCCACTCCCTGCAGGCCCAGGAGCGGCGCGCCCCCGTATTCGGCGTAGTCCATGACGCGGCGCAGCCCCGCCAGCGTGGGTTTGAGCAGGAGCGCGCCCAGCTTCTCCGGCAGGCCGCCGCGCTTCTCGATGGCGGAACGCAGGAGGCCGGTGATGCCCATGCCCACGCCCTCGGACGTCTTCAGGACGATGTTGCCGGTGAAGCCGTCCGTCACGACGACCTCCACGTCGCCGGAGAACAGGTCCTTGCCCTCCACGTAGCCCACGAACTCCAGGTCCGAGCGGCGCAAGAGCGCGCTGGCGTCCCGCGTGAGCTGCGTGCCCTTGGACTCCTCTTCGCCGTTGGAGAGCACCGCCACCCGGGGGCGCTTCACGCCCAGGCGGGTGCGCGAGTAGGCCTCGCCGAGCACGGCGAACTGGGCCAGGTGCGAGGGGCGGCAGTCCACGTTGGCGCCCGCGTCCAGCAGCAGGCAGCGGCCTTCGCCCTTCAAGGCCGGGAACAGGGCCGCGATGGCCGGACGCTCCACGCCGGGGATCCGGCCGAGCGTCAACATGCCACCGGCCATCACCGCGCCGGAGTTGCCCGCCGACACGAGGGCGGACGCCTCCCCTTGCCGGACGAGCTCGAAGCCCACCCGGAGCGAGGAGTCCCGCTTGCGCCGGAACGCGGCGGTCGCGGGGTCGTCCATCTCCACCACTTCGGACGCGTGGTGGAGCTGGATGTTGGGAGGCGCGCCGACGCGCTCCAGGACAGGGCGTACACGCGTGGCGTCCCCGACCAGCACGAGTTCGTGCCCGGGATACGCTCGCGCGAACAGCACGCCCCCGTCCACGACGGCGTCGGGGGCGTGGTCGCCACCCATCGCGTCGAGGACGAGCCGCACCGGCAGCCTTCCGCTTTCAACTACTCCGCGGCGGTCGCGATGACCTCACGGCCACCGTAGTTGCCACAGGCCGCGCAGGCGCGGTGCGGCATCACGGGCTCCTTGCACTTGGAGCACTTGATGACCTGCACGGGGGTCCGCAGGTTGTTGTTGCCGGCCCGACGACGGTCCCGGCGCATCTTCGACGTCCGCTTCTTGGGAACTCCCACGGCTCACCTCGGCATCGGACCCGTCCCCCCTCGCGACCTGCGAGGGGCATAGGGACCGTCAGTTCAGCTTGATGTTCTTCAGCGGCGACAGTCGAGGGTCCACGACCTTCGGCTCGCAGCCGCACTTCTTCTCATTGAGGTTCTGGCCGCACTGCGAGCAGAGCCCCTGGCAGTCTTCCCGACAGACCGCGCTCATCGGGAGCGCGAGCAATACCTGTTCCCGGACGATCGGATCCAGATCGATCGTCTTGCCATCGAAAACCTGCTCGTCCGTGTCGTCCAGTTCGAAGGTGCCCGCGGATTCACCCTGGGTGCGTTCCTTCTTCTCCATGGACTTTTCGTCGTCGTCCTTGAAGTCATCGCCCCGGGCCAGGGACTCCGGCACCAGGTTGATGGTGAAGGACACGGGCAGGTCCAGCTTCACGTCCGTGAGGCAGCGCTTGCAGGGCGCGCCCACGTGGACGGTGAAGTTGCCCTTCAGCAGCACGCCGCCGCTGACCTTGCGCAGGGTGGCGTGGAGCGTGGACGGAGCGGTCGCCTGAAAGCCGGTGTCCTCGCCGGACCCCGGGCCTTCCAGGGCCTCCTTGAGGAGCCCAGGAGCGATGGGCTCGTCGAGCGTCAGCCCCGCTTCTTTGATTTGTTCAATCTTTACGACCATCTACAAGGCTTCCCGGCAAAAGGGCGCGCAACATAGAGGGACTCCCCCCGTCAGTCAACACGCCGGGTTGGACTCGCGAGCCGAGCCGCGTGGATCCACTCAACACCGCTCTGCTAGCTTTCCATCTGATGCACACCCCCGCCCGAGGTTTGCGGGGCGCACTCCGCGTCTGGGGGCTCGGGCTGATGCTCGCCCTGCCGGCGCAGGCCCGTGTGCCCCCTCCCCTGTCTCCCCTCCTCTTCCAGCTGGGCCCCACGAGCCCCACCATCGACTCCGCGAAGGCACTGTTGGAGGCCGGCCGCTTCCAGGAGGCCCTGGGCGTGGTGCAGGGCGGGCTGGATGCGCCCGACGTCACGGACGACGAGCTGGTGGAGCTCTACCGCCTGCAGGGGCTCACCGCCCTCTACCTGGGCGACGAGGCCCTGGCGCGCGGGGCGTACGAGAAGCTGCTCCAGGCCCGGCCGGACTTCGAGCTGCCCCGCTCCGCGCCGCCGAAGGTCCGCGGCCTCTTCGAGAAGCTGAAGGAGGACCTGCGCCACCGCCGCGTCCACCCCGTCACCCTGGAGGTGGACCCCATCCCGGACCCTGCGCCGGGTGAGCGCGTGGAGGTGGACGCCGTCCTGAGGGACATGGCGCTGGGAGCGCGGGCCCGGCTGTTCTACCGGCGCGCCGGGGCCCAGGGATTCTCCTCGGTGGACTTCGTGCGCGATCGCTCCCGGTCCGAGCACTACCAAGCCGTGCTGCCCGCGTACGAGCTGCCCGTGGAGTCCACGCCGTATGAGGTGGAGTACTACTTCGAGGTCGTGGACGCGGCGCAGCGGCGCCTGGCCGGACGCGGGGACCCTTTCCACCCGCTCCTCTTCCAGGTGGCACCGAAGGCCGCGTCCGCCACGGCCCTGACGGAAGGCACCCGCCGCCCCTGGTACAAGAGCCCCTGGCTCTGGGTGGCCGTGGGCGCGGTGGCCATTGGCGGCACGGCCGGCGTGGTCGCCCTGTCCTCGTCGGAGGAGCGTGGCCGCGTGCCCATCACCATCCGCGTGGAGGACGCCGCGCCATGAGACGCCCCACCCTGCTGATGCTGGCGCTGCTCTCCGGCTGCGGCCCGGACACCGCTCCGGAGGCCCTGCCCCTGGGCCTGGACATCACCTTGAGCCGCGCCGTCGCCAGCCAGGTGGGCGCCTACCAGGTGGCGGTGTTGAAGGACGGAACGAAGCGCAACTGCGCGGAGCTGCAGCGCACCTGCCTGTCCTCCCAGGTGACCCCGGACGACCTGCTGGAGTTGAAGGACGCGGACGGCAACACGGGGCGCACGCTGCGCTTTCCGTCGGCCCCCGGCGGCGCGGCCATGGGGCTCTCGGTGGACGTGCCGGTGGGCCGCGACTACGCGCTCGTCATCGAGGCGCTGACGGCCGACACGCCCACGCGCTTCCTGGGCAGCTCCTGCAACTACCTGCGCGTGGTGAACTCCGGCACCAACGCGACCCTGGTGGCGGCCCCCATCGAGCTGACCGCGCAGGCCTGCGACCCGGTGTTTCCGCGCTGACGCCCCGGGCGCCGGCCCCCTGGCGGGGAGGCGGGCGGACATGGTGCATGGATGTCACATGGATGTCCCGAGCGGGCCGGAACGAATCTGTTACGGGACGCCACGCATTCCATCCCTTCGCGGGAGCACCTTCATGGCGCGCATCCTCATCATCGAGGACGAGCAGGACCTGGCCGGACTCGTCGACTACAACCTCCGCGCGGCGGGCTTCGAAACGGACACGGCGAACACCGGCGCGGGGGCCTGGCCCGGGCGCGGGCCCATCCTCCGGACCTGGTGCTGCTGGACCTGATGCTGCCGGACGTGGCGGGCGGTGAAGTGCTCCGCATGCTCAAGAGCGACGCGGAGCTGAAGAAGGCCGCGGTCGTCATCGTCAGCGCCAAGGGCCAGGAGGCGGACCGCATCCAGGGCCTGGAATTGGGCGCGGACGACTACGTGGTGAAGCCCTTCTCCGTGCGCGAATTGCTCCTGCGCGTGAAGGCCGTGCTGCGCCGCGCGGACGCGGAGGAGGGCCCCGCCGCGGTGCTGGCCGCGGGCGACATCAGCCTGGACACGTCGCGCCACCAGGTGCGGGTGAAGGGCGAGGAGATCATCCTCACCGCGCTGGAGTTCCGCCTGCTGCGCACGCTCCTGGAGCGAAGCGACCGCGTGCAGACGCGCGAGGTGCTCCTGTCCGACGTCTGGGGTATCCAGGCCGAGATCCACACGCGCACCGTGGACACGCACATCAAGCGCCTGCGCGAGAAGCTGGGTCCCGCGGGCGACATCATCGAGACCGTGCGCGGCGTGGGCTACAAGCTCAGCCCTCCGTGAGGCCGCCATGCCCCTGCGCTTCACGCTCCTGGCCCTGCTCGTCCCTCCCCTGCTGGTCTCGACGCTGCTCGTGCTCTTCGGGCACCCGGCGGGCGCGCTCGCGGCAGGACTCGTCACGCTGGCGGGCTCCGCGCTGGCCCTGGGCACCAGCCGCGTGGCCATGGAGCGCCAGCTTCGCGCGCTGACCCAGAAGACGCAGTCGCTGGCGGCGGGCGTGGACGTGGCGCCGCCCGCGGGCCTGGAGCGCACGGACGACCTGGCGCAACTGGAAGACGCCATCGACACGCTGGACGACAAGCTGTCCATGCGCGCCGCCGCGCTCAACCAGGAGGCGCGCATCCTCACCGCCGTGCTGGACGGCATGGCGGAGGGGCTCTGGGTGACGGACGCGGAGGGCACCGTGGTGCGTCACAACGACGCGCTCGCGGAGATGCTCCGGCCCGCCAACGGCGCCATCGTGGGCCAGCGGCCGCTCGCGCTCATCCGCAACGAGGCCCTCAACGACGCGGTGGCCCGCGCCTGCCATGAAGGCGCCTCCACGCGGCTGGAGCTGACGCTCGAGGGGCTGTACTCCCGCACCCTGGCCGTGCGCGTGACGCCCGTGGGGCGCGACCTGCCCGGCAGCGCCGCCGTCTTCCACGACGTCACGGAGCTGCGCCGGCTGGAGAAGGTGCGCAAGGACTTCGTGGCCAACGTCTCCCACGAGCTGCGCACGCCCATCACCGCCATCCGGGGCTACGCGGAGACGCTCCAGGGCGGCGCGCTCCAGGACACCCAGGTGGCGCCGAAGATGGTGGAGATCATCCACCGTCAGTCCGAGCGCCTCTCCGAGCTGGTGGAGGACCTGCTGGAGCTCTCCCGCCTGGAGGCGCGCGAGATGACCTTCCAGCGCACGGAGGTGCCCCTGGCCCTGGCCGTCTCCCGCGCCGCGGAAGGGGTGCGCCCCAAGGCCGAGGGCAAGAACCAGCAAATCGGGTTGCACGTGCCGCCGGAGCTGGTGGCGCTGGGGGATGGGCGGGCCATCGAGCAGGTGCTCCTCAACCTGCTCGACAACGCGGTGAAGTACACGCCCGCGGGCGGACGGGTGGACGTGGACGGAGCGTACGAGGGCGGCCGGTGTGTCGTGCGCGTGCGCGACACAGGCGTGGGAATCGAGCCCAAGCATCTTTCCCGGATTTTCGAGCGATTCTACCGGGTGGACAAGGGCCGCAGCCGGGACATGGGGGGGACGGGACTGGGCCTTTCCATCGTGAAGCATCTGATGGGCGCGATGGACGGCGAGGTGAAGGTGGAGAGCCAGCCGAACGCGGGCAGTACCTTCGTCATTTTTCTACCCTCGGCGGCTGGCCCGACGGCTGCGACGGGCTAGGATGGGGGCGGCCATGCGGGTCGCCATCCTCGCGGACATTCACGGGAACCTTCCGGCCTGCGAGGCCGTGCTGGACGACATCACCAAATCGGTGGCGCCGGATTACATCGTCGCGGCCGGAGACCTGGCCCTGCGCGGCGCGCACCCGCGCGAGACGGTGGAGCTGCTCTTCAGCAAGTGCCACGCCCTCATCATGGGCAACACGGACGCGTACCTCGCTGGCAACTACCTGGGCGGTGCGTACCGCGAGCGCGACCACTGGAAGACGGAGCTCCTGCGCTGGACGCGCGACCAGTTGGGCGACGCGCTGCTCCACCAGTTGGGACAGATGCCCTTCTCCCTGCGCTACACGCCGCGCAAGGGACAGGACCTGTTCATCTGCCACGCGAACCCCCGCAACCTGGAGGAGTCGCTGGACCCCACGCTGGACGACCACGCGGTGCGCCGCTTCTTCACGCACCTGGACGCGGCCGCGTGCGCCTTCGGGCACCTGCACTTCCCCTACCGCCGGCGCGTGGGCCGGATGCTCATCGCGGACGTGGCCAGCGCCGGCATTCCCCGCGACGGCGACCTGCGCCCCGCCTACGGCGTCTTCACCTTCACCCCCAAGGGCTGGCGCGTGCAGATCCGCCGCGTGCGCTACCCGGTGCGCAAGGCCACCCAGGCCCTCACCGCGCGCCGCGTGCCCGGCGGGCCGCTGCTCATCCACAAGCTCGTGGAGGCGCGGTACCGCCACCACAACGCCCTGATGGAGGCCGCGCGGCGGCACTCGGGGCTGCCTCCTCCGGGGCCCGTGCTGCGTCCGCCTCCGGGTGCCGGGGGCGCTCGCCCGGCGCTCGCCGCGCCCTTCGAGAACAGCCCTCCGCCAGAGGTCGATCCGTCCACGCTGCCGCTGGACCTGGACGGCACGGTGACGGGCGCCTCGCCGCTGCCGCCCGACGCGCTCAACGACCTGGACGGGTGAGGCCCACGCCCACCCGGTGCGTGCGCGTGGGGCCTGCCCGTCCGGGAATGGACACGCGCTCCGTCACTTCTGACGGACAGCGGGCTTTTCGCACCGCGAAATCCGCTCGGCCTCCCGCGCGCACAGATGCACGAGGGCGCGCCGGGCCTTAGCAACAACCTCAGCGACGACAACGCGGGAGGGGCCATGGTCGGGTGGATGGTCGGACTGTCGGTGGTGGCGGTGTCCCTCACCGCCGCCGGAGCAGAGGCTCCTCCCCAGACTCCACCGCCCACGGTGGAAGCGCCGCCGCCCGCGCCGTACTGCGAAGGCGAATACGCGGACAGCTACGCCGCGCTGTCGCCCAAGGCGCGGGCGTTCGAGCAGGCGATGCAGAAGAAGTACACGTACTGCGTGCGCAGCACCGCCGTGTACGAGTGCCTGTCCTATGGGGCCGAGGGCAACGTGCGCCGCACGCGCACGCCGGTGTCCGCGCACGGCACCGCGTTCGCGTACAAGCAGCAGGCCGGGGAGACGCTGCTGCTCACCAACGAGCACGTCGTGGAGTGGCCGGACGTCACCAGCGACGCGCACGCGGTGGACGGGGTGCCTTCCGGATGCAAGCGCGTGAAGGACGCGCTGAGCATCGTGGAGAACGAGGCGGACCACTACGACCGCGACGACATCCCGCTGTCCAAGGCGGTGGTGGATCCGCAGCTGGACCTGGCCGTCATCAAGTCCAAGGCGCCCCTGACGGTGATGCCATGGAAGGTGGGCAGGAGCGCCGCCGTGCGCGAGCGCGACGTGGTGGACGTGCGCGGCTTCCCGCTGGGCGTCTTCAACGCCACCAACATGGGCAAGGTCATCTCCGCCTACGACCGCGACGAGTACAAGGAGTGGTACCACGACGACTTCGTCATCGACGCGCTCCTGTCGCAGGGCAACTCGGGGTCGCCCGTGCTCGCCATCTCCTGCAAGACGGGCGAGTTCGAGCTGGTGGGCGTCTATCACGCGGGCTACTCGCGAGGCAGCGCGCTCAACGTGGTGGTGGGCATCGACCAGGCGCGCGACCTGATGAACAACCTGCGCCGCACGCCCAAGCGCGCCATGGAGGACTCGACGCCGCTGGACGCGCTGGCCCGCGCCCGCGTGGCGAAGCGCGCGGAGGTGTCCGCCACGCCCTTCTTCCCCTTCGGCTCGCGCACCGCGGCGGTGTTTCCTCGCGCGGACGGCACCCTGCTCTTCGCGCTGTACGAGCAGGACTTCCCGCGCCGCGTGCACCCGCTGCTCGTGCTGGAGGACCTGCCTGTTTCTTCCGCGGACGGGGGTTTCGGGAAGGTGGGGCGCGTCTGGTTCGGCGGCGAGCGGGGCTTGCTGGAGCGCCCTCGCGCGGAGCAGGACGCGGAGCTGCAACAGCAGTTGGCCCGGCTGCTGGATGCGCTGCGCCGAGACGCGACGCTGACGTTCTCGTATCAGGACTCGCTGCCGGGCTCGGATGAATCCCGGCAGACGTTCGACACGTCGGCCCGGCTGGGCAAGACGCTGGAGCGCACCATCGTCGCGCACCGCGAGATGAGCGACGCCGTCGCGGAGCTGGCGGACCGCTTCGCGCCGGATGCCACGGAGGCCGCGACGCGCACGGAGTCCGTGCTGAAGAACCCTCCGCCGCCCGGCATCCACCTGGGCCTCACGGGTGAGCCCGCGGGCCAGGCTCCGGCGAACGCGCCGCCTCGTGACACCGGAGCGCGCCAGCCCGCGAAGAGCACGCAGGGGAAGGCAGCCAGGACTCCAGCGGGCAAGTAGTCCGTCCGGAACGCGAAGCACGGAACGCTGCGCGGCCAGGACTCCATCGGGCAAGCAGTCCCGCCGGAACGCGACAACCCGTGTGAAGCGCGCACGGCAAGGGAGCCAGGACTCTGTCGGGCAAGGAGTCCATCCGGAGCGCGACAGCTCACCCAAAGCACGCAGGACAAAGGGGGCAGGACTCCGTCGGGCAGGTAGCCAATCCGGAAAGTGACAGCCCGCGCGAAGCACACGGCGCTGCGCGGCCAGGACTCTGTCAGGCAAGGAGTCCATCCGGAACGCGAACTACGCAGCGCTGTGCGGACAGGACTTCGTCCAGCCAGGAGTCCATTCGAAACGCGACAGCCCACGCGAAGCACGCAGCGCTACGCGGCGAGGATTCCATCGGACAGGCCGTCCCTTCGGAACGCGACAGCTCGCGCGAAGCACTGCGCGACCAGGATGCCATTGGGTCGGCAGTCCGTCCGGAGGGCAGCCAGCCGGACGGGCTTGGCTGGAATTCGCGGCGCGGTCCCGGGAAGGCCCTTCCCGCCTCCGTACATTGGACAGGTGTGGAGGCCCTGCCCGAACCCGCATCCGGCGCCGTACATCCTGACCTGAGGACGGGGGAGCCCTCGCCCTGGCTGCGGCGGATCCTCCGGGGCATGTTGGGCCAGGAGCGGCGCTTCTGGGTGCTGGTGGTGGGCGTGGGCCTCATCTCCGGACTGGGCGCGGTGGCGCTGCTCGCGGTGCTTCGCTTCACCCAGCACCTGTTCTGGCAGAGCAACACGGAGCACTTCCTGGAGGGAGCGCTCGCGTCGCCAGGCTGGCGCCGGTTCCTGGTGCCGGTGCTGGGCGGCGCGCTGGTGACGCTGGTGTCCCTGGTGGTGGGCCAGCCCCTGCGCGGCCACGGCACCGCGGGCATCATCGAGTCCATCTGGGTGAAGTCCGGCCGGCTGCCCTTCCCTCGCGCGCTGTTGCGCGGCTTCGTGTCCATCATCGCGGTGGCGCTGGGGGCTCCGCTGGGCCGCGAGGGCGCGCTCCTCCAGACGGGCGCGGCCAGTGGATCCGCGCTGTCCGGATGGCTGCGGCTGGGGCCGGGCCAGGCGCGCGTGCTGGTGGCATGCGGCGCTTCGGCGGGCATCGCGTCCGCGTACAACGTCCCCATCGGCGCGGCCCTCTTCGGCCTGGAGGTGCTGCTGGGCAGCTTCGCGCTGGAGCTCTTCGGCCCCATCGTCGTGTCATGCGTGGTGGCGACGCTCGTGTCGCGCACGCTCATCGCGGATCACCCCAGCTACGTCATTCCCCACTACGCCCTCACCCATCCGCGTGAGCTGGTGCTGGCGATCCTCCTGGGCGTGCTCGTGGGCGGGGCCTCCGCGCTCTACGTGCGCGGCATCAACTTCACGTCGGACCTGCTGGACAAGTTGCCGTCGTGGCTCACCCCGTTCATGCCGCTGGTCGCGATGACCGTGGTGGGACTCACCGCCATCGCGGGGCCGTACCTCATGGGCAACGGCTACGACTCCGTGAACATGGCGCTGCACGGGACGCTGCCCCTCACGCTGCTGCTCCTCCTGCCCCTGGCGAAGCTGGCGGTGACGTCGCTGTGCGCGGGCGCGGGAGTGCCAGGCGGACTCTTCACCCCGTCCCTCTTCTTCGGCGCGCTCCTGGGCGGCGCGTTCGGGATGCTGGTGGAGCGGGCGATCCCGGGCGGCGCGGCACCCAGCGGGGCCTACGCGCTGCTCGGCATGGGCGCGGTGCTCGCGGGCACCACGCATGCGTCCGTGTCCGCGGTGCTGATGATCTTCGAGATGACCGGAGACTACGACCTCATCCTCCCGCTGATGCTCGCCGCGGTGGTGGCCGCCGTCGTCAGCCGCCGGCTGGAGCCCGAGTCGCTCTACACGTCCGTGCTCGCCAAGCGCGACGTGCGCGTCCCCGCCTCCGTGCCGCACTGGCTGCGAGAGGAAGGCGTGCGCTCGCTCTTGTCACCGGCCACGCAGCGGGTGCCTCCCTCCGCGCCCTTCGACGAGGTGGTGGTGCTCCTCCTGGAACAGCCCGCCGGCGCGGACCTCTACGTCACCGACGCGGAGGGACGCCTGTTGGGCGTCATCACCCTGGACGCGCTCAAGGGCCACCTGCCGGACCACTCGCTGCTCCAGGCCACCGTGGCCGCGGACGTGATGGACACGAGCGTGCAACCCATCACCCCGGACCTGTCCCTTTCGGAGGTGGCCGCGCGGTTCGGTCACACGGAGCTGGACCGGCTGCCCGTGGTGGACGGACGCCGTCACCTGCTGGGTTCACTGTCCAAGGGCGACCTGCTCAAGCGGGGGCGCTTCTAGATGGAGCTGGAGCCCCGCACGCGCGCGTGGAGCATCGTCGTGATGAGCCTGCTGTGCGTCGTGCTGACGTGGGTGCTGCTGCGCACCCCACCCCGCCCCGGTCAGCACCGTCCTGAAGGACCAGAACCCACGGAAGAAGAGCCCACCCGGGGCAACCCCTACCGGGGCTGGCCGCTCTTCCAGGGTTGGCCCATCCCCCAGCCCCCGGACACGCCTCCGGCACACGATTCGAAGCCGTCCGACGCGCCCCGCCAACGTTGAGGGTCCACTGTCACCTCGCCCTGGAGGGACGGTCCAGGGCGGGCAGCCAGCCGGGCTGCGCGTGAAGCGCTTGCATGCGGGATGGCCGGGAGGAAGATGGCCGCCGCCTTGGACGCCACTCCGTTCAACTTCGTCGCCATCGTGCTGTGCGTCTCCATTGGAGCGGGCCTGCTGGGTTCGCTGCTGGGTCTGGGCGGTGGCCTCATCCTCATCCCCGTCCTCACGCTCGTGCTCAAGGTGGACATCCGCTACGCGGTGGGAGCCTCCATCGTGTCCGTCATCGCCACGTCCAGCGGCGCGGCGGCGGCGTACGTGCGCGACGGCCTGGCCAACATGCGCGTGGCCATGTTCCTGGAGCTGGCCACCGTGGCGGGCGCCGTCACGGGCGCGATGCTCGCGGGCATGGTGGGCGGCCGCGCGCTGTACTTCCTCTTCGGCGCGGTGATGGCCTATTCGGCGCTCGCGATGCTGCGCAAGCTGCGCGAGGACGGCAGCCCCCGCGAAGAGCCTCCGCCGGATGCCATCGCGGACCGGCTCGCGCTGCATGGCAGCTACTACGACGTGTCCACCGGCGGTGAGGTGACGTACCGCGTGCACCGGCCGCTCGTGGGCCTGGGGCTCATGTACATCGCGGGCACGGTGAGCGGGCTGCTCGGCATCGGCTCCGGCGCGCTGAAGGTGCCGGCCATGGACCTGGCGATGGGGCTGCCCATCAAGGTCTCCACCGCCACCAGCAACTTCATGATTGGCGTCACGGCGGCGGCCAGCGCGGGCATCTACTTCGCGCGCGGGGACATCGACCCGTTCATCGCCGGCCCCGTCTGCGTGGGCGTCACGCTGGGCGCGTTCGCGGGCTCGCGCTACCTGACGAAGCTCAAGAGCGGGTCCCTGCGCATGCTCTTCGTGGCCGTCCTGCTGTGGGTGTCGTACGAGATGCTGTCCAAGGGGATACGCGGATGAGCGCCGAGCCTCCGTCTTCTCCAGAGACGACGACCACCACCGTCGCGCAGGACGAGGTGGTGCCCCTCACGCCGGAGCTGCTCATCAGCCAGCTGTTGCGCGGCGGCGTGCTGCTCAGCCTGTCGCTCGTCACCTGCGGCATGGTGATGACCTTCTTCCGCCACCCGGACTACTTCTCGTCACCGGACGCGCTCCAGCGCCTCACCGACCCGGACTCCGCGCCGCACCAACTGACGGACGTCTTCGAGGGCGTCATGGCCGTGCGCGGCCAGTCCTTCGTGATGGCGGGGCTCCTGGTGATGATCACCGTGCCCGTGCTGCGCGTGGCCCTGTCGCTGGGCATCTTCCGCGCGCAGAAGGACCGCACCTTCGCCGCCATCACCACCGGAGTGCTCGCGCTGCTCCTGCTCGCCTTCCTCCTGGGCGGTGTGGAGTAGTCCACTCAGCAGTCCACCCGTTCGTCACATCCACGCGGGCGCGAAACGCACTACAACGCGCGCCCATGGCCGAACGCGACCTGCCCCTCCTCCTCGTGCGCCACGCCGTGGCCGAGGACTCCCACGCCCTGGGCGACGAGGCCCGCGCCCTCACGCCCCAGGGCCGCGCCGCCTTCCGTCAGCACGCGAAGAAGCTCACGCGCCTCACGCCGCTCATGGGCATCATCACCAGCCCCCTGGTGCGCGCGGTGCAGACCGCGGAGCTGCTCGCGGACGCGCTCGGCCTGTCCCATGTGGAGGTCCACCCCGCGCTCGTCCCCATGAAGGGCGCGGCCCGCAACGTGCTCAAGCTCGCGCGTGACGTGGGCCCGGGCTGGGCGCTGGTGGGACACAACCCCTCGCTGGAGCGCGCCGCCGCGCTCGCGCTGGGCCATGCCCTGCCGGACAAGCTCCGCAAGGGCTGCGCCGTCGCCCTGCGCCCCGAAGGGCGCGTCTTCAGCCTGCAATGGATGGCGGCGCCGGGGCGGCCTCTGCGGCGCCCATGAGCCATCCTTACGGGTGACGGGCGTGTTTTTCCGGGGTTTGGTCCCATGCCGGAAGAGCCGTTGCATTAGGATGTTCGCGCTTCGGCGAATCATGCATGCACCCCACGTCACAGCCCTCGCGGTTCCCGGTGCCGGACACGGCCTGGAGAGAGCGCGCGCGTCGTTCGTGGCACGCGTGGGCCACCTGCTGAAGCTGAAGCTGATGGCCCTGCTCGTCATCGGGCTCGGGTTCCTGCCCGGGGTGATGGCGCTCGCGAAGCCCTTCACGCCCATCGTCCCCATGAGCCAGGGGCAGGGCAATCAGGGCCCCTTCGAGGAAGACCATCCCCGTGCCGACGTCGGCATCAAGGTCTTCGCGGAGAAGCACCGCCGTTCGGGCGGCCTGTTCATCGAACCGGTCCCCATCGAATGCGGCCTCGCCGCGTTCCTCGCCTCGCTCCGGCCCGCCCTGCGCGGCGTGGCCTCCATGGCCCCGCCTGACGCTCCGGATGCGCCAGGCATCGCGCTGCGCCGCAGACAATTGCCGCGCCGTGGTGCCCTGGACGAAGCAGCCGCCGTCTGACGTCCGCCGTCCCCCGCGCCCTCAAGCCCTTGAGAGCAGCGTGGACGCCGTCATGCGGGCGGTGCCCAACGAATGAACTGGCGGCGGCCACGGCGCGGATGCGCCAGGCCGTACGCCGAAGGTGGCCTCGCGCAGCCCGGGCGAGGACAAGCGGCGCGGACGGCCCCCGTCCCCCTTCTCTCCGGGGGCCCGTCCGCGCCCGTCGTATCCGCGCACACCGTTCCGTGACGGACGTGACGCACTTGTTGCCGGCGCGTCACGTAGGCGCGAAGCGATGCGCGCACAGTACGTGCCCGCCATGTCCCACGTACTCATCGTCGACGACGAGCGCGACCTTGCGGAGCTCATCGACTTCAACCTGCGCGGCGCGGGCTTCACCACCCGCGTGGCCTTCACCGGGGAGGCGGCGCTCACCGCCGCGCGCGAGCAGGACCCCGGACGTGGTGCTGCTGGACCTGATGCTGCCGGACCTGTCCGGCATCGAGGTCTGCCGCCACCTGCGCGCCAATCCCCGCCTGCGTGACGTGCTCATCGTCATGCTCACCGCGAAGAGCGAGGAGGCGGACCGCATCCGAGGCTTCGAGGTCGGCGCGGACGACTATGTCGTCAAGCCCTTCTCCGTGCGCGAGCTGGTGCTGCGGCTCAAGGCCATCCTCCGGCGCACGTCCTCGCCCCAGGAGGGCAGCCCGCCCCTGGCGCTGGGCCCCCTGCGCCTGGACGTCACCCAGCACCGCTTCTTCGTGGAGGAGAAGGAGACGCCCCTCACCGCGCTGGAGTTCCGCCTGCTGGAGTACCTCATGGCCCGGCTGGGCCGGGTGCAGACGCGTGAACAACTTCTGGAACAGGTCTGGGGCCTGTCCAGCGCCCTGGAGACGCGCACCATCGACACGCACGTGATGCGCCTGCGCGACAAGCTGGGCCCTGCCCGCGCCCTCCTGGAGACGGTGCGCGGCGTGGGCTACCGCATCGTGGATCCGGCGGCCGGGTAGCCAGGGGCTCCCTTCCGTTACCCATTTGTCACACGAGGGCCGTCAAACGGCCACATCGGGTCCATAGATCGTCACGCGACCTCGACCCTTCGGGGAGGAGACACCTCATGAAGAAGACTCTGCTCTCAAGCTTCGTCGCCTTCGGGCTCGCCGTCCTCCCGCTGACCGCCCAGGCAGGCACGGTGACGGTGAAGGGCTCGGACACCATGGTCATCCTCGCCCAGCGCTGGGCGGAGGCGTTCATGAAGAAGAACCCCGCCACCAAGATTCAAGTGACGGGCGGCGGCTCCGGCACGGGCCTGGCGGCCCTGCAGAACGGCACCACCGACATCGCCATGTCCAGCCGCGAGATCAAGAAGGCGGAGTCGGACGCGGTGAAGGCCAAGTACAAGGCCGCGCCCACCGCGCTGTCCGTGGCCAAGGACGGCGTCACCTTCTACGTCAACGAGACCAACAAGGTGGACGCGCTCTCCGCGGAGCAGCTCAAGGCCATCTATCTGGGCGACACGACGAACTGGAAGGACGTGGGCGGGCAGGACGCCCCCATCGTCCCGTACTCGCGTGAGAACTCCTCCGGCACCTATGTCTTCGTGAAGGACCACGTGCTGGGCGGCGAGGACTTCGCCCCGGAGGCGCAGACGCTCCCCGGCACGGCCGCGGTGGTCAACGCGGTGGCCAAGGAGAAGAACGGCATCGGCTACGGCGGCGCCGCGTACGGCAAGGGCATCAAGGAGCTGAAGGTGAAGAAGGGCAACGAGGCCTTCGCCCCCAGCGCGGAGAACGTGAAGAGCGGCAAGTACCCGCTGTCGCGCGACCTGTTCTTCTACCTGGGCAAGGCGCCCGCGGGCGAGGTGAAGGCCTTCATCGACTTCGCGCTGTCCCCCGAGGGCCAGGCCATCGTCACCCAGGTCGGATACTTCCCTGTGAAGTAGTTGGCGTCACGCGATTGTCACCCGGCGCGGGAGTCCCATGTTGGATAGACAGGCCGTCATGCAGGAGCAGGACCTCGCGCCCCCCGTGGCGCTGCCCATGCTGTCGCCCGCGGCACGCCGGCGCCAGCTGAAGGAGAAGGCCATCGCCGGCATCATCACGGCGGTGGCTTTCACGGGCATCGCCGCGCTGGTGCTCATCCTCGTCTTCGTGGCGAAAGAGGCCCTGACGCTCGTCACCGACGCGGCGGCCCGCGAGGAGGCCAGCTTCTCCAAGATGTTCCTCCCGCAGATGGTGCGGAAGGGAAAGCCGCTGGGCTACGTGTGGCAGCCGGTGTCCGGCGTGCCCAAGGTCAGCATGATCCCGCTCTTCATCGGCACGCTGAAGACGACGGCCGTGTCCATGCTGGTGGCCGTGCCCCTGGGCATCTTCGGCGCGCTGTTCGCCGCGGAGTTCGCCCCCCGCCGCCTGCGTGAAGTCCTCAAGCCCACCATCGAGCTGCTCGCCGGCATCCCGTCCGTGGTGCTGGGCTTCTTCGCCCTGATGGTCATGGCCTCCTTCCTCCAGGAGACGTTCGGCTTCACCTCCCGGCTCAACGCCGTGGTGGCGGGGCTGGGCCTGGCGCTGGCCATCGTGCCGGTCATCTTCACGGTGACCGAGGACGCGCTCACCGCCGTGCCGCGCAGCTACCGGGAGGCGTCCCTGGCGCTGGGCGCCACGCCCTGGGAGACCGCGTGGAAGGTGGTGCTCCCGGCCGCGGCCCCCGGCATCCTCGCCGCGTGCGTGCTGGGCTTCGGGCGCGCCATCGGTGAGACGATGATCGTCCTCATGGCCTCTGGCAACGCGGCCATCGTGTCCTGGAACCTGGGGGACTCCGTGCGTTCGCTGTCCGCCACCATCGCCGCGGAGATGGGCGAGGTGGTGGTGGGCAGCCCGCACTACGCGCTGCTCTTCTTCATCGGCGTGGAGCTGTTCCTCTTCACCTTCATCCTCAACCTGCTGGCGGGGATGTGGACGAAGAAGGTCATCCAGCGGCTCAAGGGAGGTGCGGGGTGAAGCACGCCACACGCAAGGTCGTGGGCCTGTCGCTCGTGTCCCTCACGGGGCTGGCCGCGGTCATCATGGTGGCCATGCTGGCCCTCATCCTCCTGGATGTCGTCCAGGGCGGCTGGAGCCACCTGTCCTGGCAGTTCCTCTCCCAGTCGCCCACGGACGGGATGATGGGCGGCGGCATCTTCCCCGCCCTCTTCGGCACCGCGGCGCTCACGCTGCTGATGACCCTGGCGGTGATGCCGGTGGGCGTGCTGACGGCGGTGTACCTGCACGAGTACGCGCCGCCCTCCAGCCTCCTGGCCCGCGCGGTGCGCGTGGCGGTGGCGAACCTGGCGGGCGTGCCCTCCATCGTGTTCGGCCTCTTCGGCCTGGGCTTCTTCATCCTCTTCGTGGGCAAGGGCCTGGACCACGCGCTGGGCTACGAGGAGCTGCACTGGGCCCAGCCGGGCATCCTCTGGGCGTCGCTCACGCTGGCGGTGCTCACCCTGCCCGTCGTCATCGTCTCCACGGAGGAGGCGCTGCGCGCCGTGCCCCAGGAGCAGCGCACCGCGAGCCTCGCGCTGGGGGCCACCCAGTCGCAGACGCTGGCGCGGGTGGTGCTGCCGGGCGCGCTGCCGGGCATCCTCACCGGCGCGGTGCTGGCCGTCTCCCGAGGCGCGGGGGAGGTGGCCCCCATCCTCTTCACCGGCGCGGCGTACTTCCTGCCGGACCTGCCCACGAGCCTGAACTCGCAGTTCATGCACCTGGGCTACCACACCTACGTGCTAGCCACGCAGTCGCCGGACGTGGAGGCCACCCGCCCGCTGCTCTATGCGACGGTGCTGGTGCTGCTGCTGCTCACCTTCGCCCTGAACCTGGTCGCGGTCCTCATCCGCACGCGCACGCGCCGCAAGGCCGCGGCCGGACACTGACGCTCTTCATCCCATGCCCCTCTCCTCCGCCACGCCGCGCAACAAGATGGAAGCCCGCGAGCTCACCCTGCGCTACGGCAGCAAGGTGGCCATCAAGCAGGTGAGCCTGGCCATCCCCGAGCACAAGGTGACGGCGCTCATCGGCCCGTCCGGCTGCGGCAAGTCCACCTTCCTGCGCTCGCTCAACCGGATGAACGACCTCATCCCGGGGGCCAGCCACGACGGCAGCGTGTTCCTGGACGGCCGCAGCATCCACGACCGCGCCCTGGACGTGGTGGACCTGCGCCGGCGCGTGGGCATGGTGTTCCAGAAGTCCAACCCCTTCCCCAAGTCCATCTTCGAGAACGTCGCCTACGGCCTGCGCGTGGGCGGCCTCAAGGACAAGGCGAAGCTCGCCGCGCGCGTGGAGAAGTCCCTGCGCGGCGCCGCGCTGTGGGACGAGGTGAAGGACCGGCTGGATGAGAGCGCCCTGGGCCTGTCCGGCGGCCAGCAGCAGCGCCTGTGCATCGCGCGCGCCCTGGCGGTGGAGCCGGAGGTGCTGCTGATGGACGAGCCCGCGTCCGCGCTGGACCCCATCGCCACGGCGAAGATCGAGGAGCTCATCCACGAGCTCAAGGCCACGTACACCATCGCCATCGTGACCCACAACATGCAGCAGGCCGCGCGCGTGAGCGACCGCACGGCTTTCTTCTACATGGGCGAATTGGTGGAGTGCGGCCCCACGGAGCAGATCTTCACCAACCCCCAAGAGAAGCGCACGGAGGACTACGTCACCGGGAAGTTCGGCTGAGCCCCCGGAAGGCGGAACAGGACGACATGGCGGCCACGCACACCGACAAGGCATTCGAGCAGGACCTGCGCAACCTGCGCGAGAAGCTGCTCGCCATGGGGGCCAAGGTGGAGGCCCTCATCTCGCAGAGCACCCGCGCCCTCACCGACCGCGACTCGGCGCTGGCGGAGCAGGTCGTGGGCGCCGACCGAGAGGTGAACCGGCTGGAGGTCGACATCGACGACCTGTGCCGCCGCATCCTCGCGCTGCGCCAGCCGGCCGCGTCCGACCTGCGCCTCATCACCACGGCGCTGAAGATCGTCACCGACCTGGAGCGCATTGGCGACCTGGCGGTGAACATCGCCGAGCGCGCCATGGACCTGAACCAGGTGCCGCCCCTGGCGCCCTACGTGGACACGCCGAAGCTGGCGGAATTGGCGCAGCAGCAGGTGAAGAAGGCCCTGGACGCGTTCGTGTCCGGAGACGCGGCCAAGGCGGAGGACGTCCTCAAGGGGGATGACCTGCTGGATGCCCTCTTCCTCAAGATCTTCAACGAGCTGCTGGCGTACATGATGGAGGACTCGCGCAACATCCGCCGGGCCACGGCGTTGATGTTCATCGCGAAGCACCTGGAGCGCATTGGCGACCACGCGCTCAACGTGGCGGAGATGGTCATCTACATGGTGCGCGGCAAGGACGTGCGCCACCCGCGCAGCCGCGACCTGGAGTAGGCGGCTTCACCGGGGTGTCACGGCGAGTTGGCCGTCCCGCCGCCCCGCCGCCCCGGTCCCGCCTTGTGAGGCTTCTAGGGTGGCGACATGCTCATCGCCTCCAGCCTCCTCCTGGCCGCGTCCGCAGTGGGCCTCGTCGCCCTCCTCCTCCAGGCGCTGTTCGTGCGCCGCCACCGCCGCACCGTCCCCCAAGCCCCCACGCACCAGCCCGGCCTGTCCATCCTCAAGCCGCTGTGTGGCGTGGATGACGACCTGGAAGCGAACCTGGCCCAGTTCGCGCGGCTGCCCTACCCCCACTACGAGGTGCTGCTGGGCGTGAAGGACGCACGGGACCCGGCCTGGGCCGTGGCGCGGGCCGCGCAGGCGAAGTGGCCCCACGTCATGCGCGTGGTGCTCCAGGAGGGCGAGCCCGGCCTCAACCCCAAGGTGAACCAGCTGGTGACGCTGTCGTCCGAGGTCCGCTTCGACCTGTGGGTGGTGAGCGACAGCAACACCCGCGTGGGGGACAACTACCTGGAGGAGATCGCCGCGGCCTTCGAGGACCCCACGGTGGGCTGCGTCACGCACCCGGTGGCGGGACTGGGTGAGAAGACCTTCGGTTCGCTCCTGGACAACCTGCACCTGTCCTCCAGCGCGGCGGCGGGGATGATCGCCGCGAAGCACGTGGCGGACCGGGACATCGTGGTGGGCAAGTCCATGGCGCTGCGCCGCGAGGACGTGGAGGCGCTGGGCGGCTTCTTCTCCGTGAAGGACGTGCTGGCGGAGGACTACGTCATCGGCCAGTGGGTGACGCGCAAGCTGGGCAAGCGCGTGGTGCTGGCGCACGCCCCTGTCTTCAACGTGTCCCTTCGCAAGAGCGTGGACGCCTTCTTCCAGCGCTACCTGCGCTGGAGCGTCATCCACCGCACAGCGGTATCGCCTTCGACGTACGTGGCGCAGGCGCTCCTCAACCCGGTTCCGCTCGCGGTGCTGGGCGCGTTGATCCACCCGTCCGCGCTCACGGGGCTGGCGGCGCTGGCGGTGGTGCTGGGCAAGGTCTGGGTGGACGTGGCGGTGTTCCGCTCGCTGCGGCCCCAGCCGGTGTCCTGGCGCGCCGCGCCCGCGGTGCTGGTGAAGGACGCGCTGCTCTTCGCCGCGTGGTGGCACGGAGCGTTCCGGCGCACGGTGGACTGGCGCGGCACGCGTTTGCGCGTGGTGTCAGGCACGCGCCTGGTGCCGATGCGCGCTCGTGGCACTCCCGCGACGGAGTGGATCCCCAGCAACGGGGTGGGGTGAACGACGCTGGCCCAACTTTTGACGAACCTTCGTACAGCAACCCTCGCCGCTCGAAGAACCGATGCCTATCTCCTTCAGCATGCCCTCCCTGAAGCTGGCGCATCTTTCGGATCTTCACCTGGACATGAGCCGCGAGAGCGACGCGTCGGCGTCGTCCTTGGTGAAGGCCCTGGCGGCGCAGGAGGTGGATCATGTGGTGGTGACGGGAGACCTCACGCACCGCGGATCCCACGCCGAGTTCCAGCGCTTCCGTGAACACTTCTCTCCCTGGATGGAGACCGGACGCCTCACCTTCATCCCCGGCAACCATGACCGGCCCGGCGAGGATGTGGGCAGCGGGTTCATGGAGGGTCGCAAGGTCCACACGGTGGAGAAGGCGGGCCTCTTCCTGGTCTGCGTGGACTCCACCGGTGAGCACAACCGCAACTATTTCCACAGCCATGGCGAACTGACGGAAGGCGTCGTGGACGAAGTGGACCGCGCGCTGGAGCACGCACCGAAGGACGCGCTGGTCGCGGTGCTGCTGCACCACCACGTGATGCCGCTGCCGCTGGAGAGCTTCCCGGAGTGGATCGCCACGAAGTTCGGACTGCCCCACGCGTCGGAGCTCGCGTTGGGAAGCCGACTGCTGGAGCGCGTGGGCGGCCGGGCCGACCTGGTGCTGCACGGCCACCGGCACATCCCCAGCGAAGCGGACCTGGGCACCCCGGGCGAACGCTCCTTGCGCGTCTACAACTCGGGCAGCAGCACGGACCTGGGCCGCTTCCGCGTCTTCAGCCACATGGCTGGCCGGCTGGTGGGCGAGCCCGCGTGGTGCCAGGCGTCGGAGCCGGCGAAGCCGCGCACGGCGGTCCACAACGTCAGGCCTGCCCTCCAGTACCTGGTGGGCCAGCTGGGCATGGCGCTGTTCTAGGGCCTGCCTGGCTGCCTGCTGGAGCCTGTCCCTGAGTACATGTCCCGCGAATGCCAGCGGGTCCCCGGAAGGTTCTCCCCAGGTCAGGAGGATGCTTGGGGAGACTCGCGCTGGATGATGGGGCTCGGAAGGTCCTGGTCGTGGACGACGACGCGGACTGGAGGGAGTTCCTCCGGGTGAGCCTGGAGGACCTCGGCTATGAGACGACCGAGGCAGCGGACGGACAGGAGGCGCTCGACTCGCTCAAGCGGGGCGAGCGCTTCGGGGTCATGCTGCTGGACCTGAACATGCCGGGGATGAGCGGCCTGGAGGTGGTGGAGAAGCTGCCTCGCGCGGCCACCAACCCGCGCATCGTCTTCCTCACCTCCGCGGCGGCGCAGGATGTGGGTAGCGCACTCATGTCCGGTCCCCACTACTACCTGCCCAAGGGAGCGAGTCGCGACCAATTGTCGCTCCTCCTGCAATCGCTGGGGGTGTAGGACGGGAGGCGTCACCCGCCGCCATGAGGCGGGGTGGGTCCAGCCGGGAGGTCCGCCATCGTCACGGAGCTCGTCATCATCCTCTTGCTGGTCCTGGCCAATGGCGTCTTCGCGGGCGCCGAGCTGGGACTGCTGTCCGTGCGCAAGACGCGGCTGAAGGAGCTGCTGGATCAGGGCAGCAAGTCCGCGAAGGCGGTGGCGGCGCTGCGGGATGATCCGGAGCGGCTGCTCGCCACGGTGCAGATTGGCATCACGGTGATTGGCTCCACGGCGGCGGCCTTCGGCGGCGCGAGCATCGCGCAGCGGCTTTCCGGGGTGCTGGCCGGAATGGGCGTGCCGGAGGCCACGGCGAGCCAGGTGGCGTTCGCGCTGGTGGTCGCGCTGGTGTCGTACCTGTCGCTGGTGCTGGGAGAGCTGGTGCCCAAGTCCCTGGCGCTGCGCTTCTCCGAGCAGTACGCGCTGACCCTGGGCCGGCCGCTCAAGGCATTGGCGTGGGTGATGCGGCCCCTGGTGTGGTTCCTCACCGCGAGCTCCAACGTGGTGCTGAAGCTCTTCGGGGACAAGACGAACTTCTCCGAGTCGCGCCTGTCTCCCGATGAGTTGATGCAGCTGGTGGAGGAGGCGTCGAAGCAGGGCACGTTGGATCCGCGCGCGGGGGAGATTGCGTCGCGAGCCTTCGAGCTGGGGGATTTGACGCTGGGCGAGGTGATGGTGACGCGCGAGCACATCGTCGCGTTGCGCCGGCACGCCAGCAACGAGGAGATCCGCCAGGTGCTGCTGGAGCACGGGCACTCACGGATGCCGGTGTACGAGGGCACCATCGACAACGTGGTGGGCTACATCGTGGCCAAGGACCTGCTGGGCGTGGCCTGGGAGGGCCACCTCATCGTGCTGGAGGACGTGCTGCGCCCACCGCTGTTCCTGGTGGAGTCCATGCGCGCCATCGCGGCGATGAAGGAGCTACAGCGCCGGCGGATGCAGTTGGCCGTGGTGGTGGATGAGCACGGCGGCGTGGTGGGGCTGGTGACGGTGGAGGACCTGGTGGAGGAGCTCGTGGGGGACATCCTCAGCGAGTCCGAGACACCAGAGGTGCTGGTGCGGCGCGAGGGCCCCACCGTCGCGGTGGTGCAGGGCGAGGCGAGCCTGCGCGAGGTGAACCGCGCGCTGGGGCTGGAGCTGGAGGAGAGCGAGGACTACTCCACCGTCGCGGGCCTGTGCATCGCGCTCGCGGGAGGCGCCATCCCGGAGCCGGGCACGAAGCTGTCCATGCCGGACGGCACGGTGCTGGAGGTGCTGGAGGCGTCACCGCGCCGCGTGCACGAGGTGCGCTTCCACCTGCCGGAGCAGCCCGTGCAGCCGGAGGCGTGACGTCAGGGACTACCTCCTCCGTGTGAATCCAGACGCGCACCCCGCCAGGCTATTGGTGATGACGCACCGGGTCGTTATAACCCCGGATGGGACACCCCGGCCCCGGGAGGATTGCGCAGCGGATGTCGTCATCGCCCCCACGCATCGCGTTCGCCATCGAGACGACGCTCGGCAACGCGGTGTTCCTGGACAACCTCAAGCGCGCAATGGCGCGGCGCAACGACATCGTCCCGGTGTGGCTGCCCATCGACGAGCACGCGGATGACGTCTGGGAGCAGCTGCCGCTGGTGCGCTCGCGGCTGTCGGTGCGCGGAGGGCTGCGGGCACGCAGCGCGCTGAACCAGGCCTCCGCGCGGGAGCCGGTGCGGGCCGCGGTGGTGCACACGCAGCGGCTGGCGCACCTGGCGCACGACTTCATGCGCCGCGTGCCCAGCGTCATCTCCACGGACGCCACGCCGAGCGGGCTGGAGGACTACCTGCGCTACTACGGCCTGCGCACGCAGCACGGGGGCTGGGTGGGCCGGGCGAAGAACGCGCTGCACCGGCGCACGTACGCCATCGCGAAGGGGATGCTGTCCTTCTCGCGGTTCACCAAGCGCTCGCTGGTGGAGGAGTACGGCGTGCCCGACGAGAGCGTGCACGTCGTCTGGCCCAGCGTGGACACGGCGCTGTGGCGGCCCGCGCCGGAGAAGAAGCCCCGGGACGGCGTGGTGCGGCTGCTCTTCGTGGGAGGCGACCTGGGGCGCAAGGGCGGCAAGCTGCTCCTGCGCTGGGCGCGGGAGACGCGGCGTAGGGGCTGGCACCTGGACCTGGTGACGTCCACGCCCTTCGAAGCGCCGCCGGGGGTGCGCGTCCACGTGGGCGTGCAGCCGAACTCACCGGAGCTGATTGGCCTGGCGCAGGCGGCGGACCTCTTCGTGCTGCCGACGATGGCGGACATGTCGTCCTGGGCCATCGCGGAAGCCAAGGCCGCGGGCCTGGCGGTGGTGTCGACGCCCGCGGGCGGCGTGGGCGAGCTGGTGCGCGACGGCGTGGACGGGCGCATCGTGCCGGTGGGCGACTACGCGGCGCTGGCGAACACGCTGGACACGCTGGTGCAGCACCCGGAGACGCTCGCGGCCATGGGGAGCGAGTCGCGCCGCATGGCCGAGGCGCACATGGACCTGGACACGACGTGTTCGCGGATGCTCGCGTTCATCCGCCAGGTGACGGGCGTCTGAGCCGGCCATGCGCTCGCGTCATCCCGCCCTGGAGCATGTCCACCAACAGGCCCGGGGCGGCCCCATGGATCGCCGGCTTCGGGTCACCCTGCACTTCCACCCGGATGTCCTCTTCGAGGGAGCCGGCATCCTGACCGCGATGCGGCGTGACGGCCGGTACCGCTCCCAGTTCGAGACGCGCACGAGCAACGGCGGGCTCACGGCGTTTCCCGACGGAGCCCGCTGGCGGTGGGAGAGCCGTCTCTTCAATGGCTTCTACGACGCGCGCCACGGCAGCGAGCGCCCCAAGTACGGCTCGCTGAACTTCCGCGGCGATGCTTACGGCGGTTCACCCCGCTTCGGCTCCAGCTACTTCCGGCTGACGGAGGCGGCGCTGGACCGCTCCAGCTTCTGCTTCCCGGACAGCGTCTTCGAGCCCACGTCCTTCGGGACCTCCGAGCGGATGGCGCTGATTGGCCTGGCGGAGGCCACGCCGTTCGAGGATCCGCTGGACGGCTACGTCGAGGCCCACGTCCATGGCGACCTCCGGATTCCAGAGGACATCGAGGCCCTGGTGCTCGACCCCAGCTACGAGGGGACCCTCATCGAGGACGAAGCGCGCGCGCTGGGCGTCCGCGTGGAGTGGCATCCGGGCTACGCCGTCACGCTGGATGAGCTGCGGCCTCACACGAGCTACCGGGGTGACGACATCCTCCGGCTCGCGGAGCAGCTCGCGGACGATGAACGCCTCACACCGTTCATTCTTGGACGGGCACGCGCGGACGCGTCGGTCGATCCCCAGGCCCTCAAGAAGGTCTGGCATTGCCTGGCCCGCTTCGGACGGAGCTGGGAGGGGCCCAAAGGCAAAGGCCCGGAACCCCTGGGATTTCCCCAGTGATTCCGGGCCCTTACGTCTGCGCGCGATGCAGGATTCGAACCTGCGGCCTTTGGCTCCGGAGGCCAACGCTCTATCCAGCTGAGCTAATCGCGCAGAACCGCTTTCCGGTGTGGGAGGAGTAACCGAAGTCCCCAGACGACGCAAGCACGCAATCCTGACCTGCCATGGACTAGACCCGGCGACATGAACCGCGCTCCCCTGCTATCCGCCTGTCTCCTCGTCGCCTGCCTGGCCTGCACGGAGTCACCCCGGACGCCCGCGGCGTCCCCCGCCCCGAGCCCGACCATGCCCACCCCGCCCAAGCCCGCCCCTCCCCCTGCCCCGCCTGCCGCCAAGCCGAGCGCCCCGGCTGCGGCGTCGTGCTCGGCGAGCCGGCTGAGCCCCATCCCCAAGCCCACCGCCACGCCCCTGCCGCCGGCCGTGGCGTCCATGCGCGAGCGCATCATCAAGGCCGCCGTGGCGTGCGACTACGCGGGGCTCCAGAAGCTGGGGGACGAGAAGGGCAAGAGCGTGCGCTTCTCCTACGACCCCGACCAGGACATGGCCACCACCTGGCGCATCCAGGAGGAGTGGAAGGACAGCCCGCAGCCGGTGCTGGCGCGGCTGGTCCACGTCCTCAACCTCCCCTTCTACCAGGAGGGCAACCTCTACTGGTGGCCCACCGCCTTCCGTGAAGGCGCCACCGACGCGGACTTCGCGCTGCTCAAGGGCATCTACCCGGACGAGATGATCACCGACATGCGCAAGGAGAAGAGCTACATCGGCATGCGCGTGGGCATCTCCGTGGACGGCGACTGGCAGGCCGCCATCCAGGGCGACTGAGCCGCCCCGCTTCAGTCGCCGGTGACGAAGCGCGCGACGGCCTCCTGGACCTCCTCGTCGCCCATCATCCCCACGTGGTCCGCCTGCGTTTCCAGCCGGTCCACGTGGAGCGGCTGCGGCGGCAGGGCCCGCGTCGTCAGGACCGAACCATCTCCGTCCGCGAGCACCGGGTCCTCGAACGTGGGCTTCCCGTTGATGATCCGGAACGACTTGATCAACGGATGCCCCACGCCCACCACCGCCAGCGTGCGGAAGGGCGGCGGCGGCCCATCGTTCTCGGAGAGCGCCCGCGCCAGCTCCGAGCGCGCCGCCAGCATGCGCTCCAGCCACTGGCGATACGCGGGCAGCTTCTGCACCGCCGGATCCTGGAACACGCCCCACCCGCCGTCGACCCACGCGTCCGGCCGGTAGGCATCGAACGTCACCAGCTGGCCGCTCGCGTCCACGAAGAAGTCGCTCTCCGCGGGCAGCAGTTGGAACGCGGACGCGAAGGTGAAGAGCGCCTCCGGTGACAGCAGCGCCCGGTTGCGCCCCACCGGCGTGCCCAGGGTGAAGTCGTCGAACATGCCCGGCGCGCCCCGGAACGGCGTGCCCAGGAACACCACGCGCTTCACGTGCCGCGCCCCCGCCCACGTGGGCTCGCCCGTGTCGTCGCCCGTGCCGTAGCGCAGGCAGTGCAGCGTGACGAGCCCGCCCATGCTGTGGGCCACCAGGTTCACCTTCACCCGGCCGCCGCGCGCCTCCGCGAGCGAATCCAGCAGCGCGCACAGCTGCTTCGCCGTCACGCGGTTGTCCTGCCGCCAGTCGTAGTCGAAGACGACGAAGCCCGGCAGCCGCTCGCGCGCGAACTCCAGGAAGCCCTTGTAGATGTCGTAGCGCGCCACCCACGGCAGCACCGTGAAGCGCGTCATCGGGCCGTCGACCTCCAGGGGCCCGAAGCCCGGCATCGCCCGCTGACCGGGAAACGGCAGCGCCAGCGAACGCTCCCCGCGCGTCAGCACGTCGCCCACGGACACCCAGGTCCGCTCGCGCTCGCCGTCCGCCGTCGTGAGGAACGACCCGCGGTACCCATGGATGAAGACCGTCACCTCCTCGCCCGTGGCTGGAGGCACCGCGACGCGCGAGGCCGTGCAGGCGCTCAGCAACAACGAGACCGTGACCGGGAAGAGACGCATGGGCCGCAACGTCCGCCGGGAGGCCTCTCCACGCAAGGCCCGGGCACCACGACCCCGGGCGGGTCAGGACTGCCCTCCCGGACAGGTGTGGATTCAAGGCAACCCGACTTGCATGTCCCGGCCGGTCCCGTGCAAAAGGCACGGCGCACACGCGGTCCGGGTCAAGGGAGTTCGAGTCATGGATGAAGTCATCGTTCAATTGAAGTCAATGGCCCTGACCGAAGCGCTCCCGCTGCTGCTCAAGGTCATCGGGGCGCTGTTCATCTGGTTCATTGGGCGGACGGTCATCGCCGGCTTCCGCAAGGTGCTGGACATGGGCCTGCAGCGGCGGCAGCTGGACGCCACGCTGATCCGCTACGTCGGCTCGCTGTTCACCGGCACGCTCACGCTGATGCTCATCGTCGGCATCCTGGGGCTGATGGGCGTGGAGACCACGTCCTTCGCCGCGCTGATCGCCGCCGCGGGTATCGCCATCGGCGCGGCCTGGTCCGGGCTGCTGGCCAACTTCGCCGCGGGCATCTTCCTGCTGGTGCTGCGCCCCTTCCGCGTGGGCGAGGAGATCGAAGCCGGCGGCGTCGTGGGCGTCGTCCAGGAGATCGGCCTGTTCGTCACCACGCTCGACACGTCGGACAACGTGCGGATCGCCGTGGGCAACAACCAGATGTTCAGCGACAACATCATCAACTACAGCCACCATCCGTACCGCAAGATGACGGTCAAGGTGCCGCTGATGCACGGCGTGGACGTGCGGGTGCTTCAGCAGGCGCTGGTGGATCGCATGGCTTCGGTGAAGGGCGTCCAGGAGAAGCCCGTGCCGCAGGTGGAGATCGCGGAGTTCACGCTCCAGGGGCCCGTCCTGGCCGTGTGCATCTTCTGCAAGCCCACCGAGTACAACGACACGCAGGCCAACGTGAGCGACGCCATCGCGGAGATCCTCCTGGTCGCGGGCTACACCGTGCCCACGCCGGCCATGCTGGTCGCGCCGCCGCCGCCGCTGGCGAGGGCGGGCTGAAACGCAGTCAGTGACGGGTGGAGGGCAGGCCCGCGTCCGGCCTGCTCTCCCTCCAGGCGGGGGGACGACCCCGCGAGCAGGTTCCCCTCTGAGCGACACCGTGAGTCCTTCCGGTGGCCTGTTCGGGGATCCCAAGTCTTCCTCTAGATACGCGAATTCACTCGGACTTCCGGGTGGGCGCCCCCATGACAGCTCGGCTGCCCACGGAATACTGTGGTCAGTGTGGATTTGACCCACCCTCTGCTTCCCGAGAGAGAGCAGCGCAGGGGGGCAATCCAGAATCATCAGCAGGCCTGACTTTTCGCGAATGCCACTGCCCCGAGTGGCGCTCGCGATGGCGTCCCCGAGCGCGGAGTACATGAGATGAGCCAGGAGCTGTCGAAGCGGATCGCGAACCTCTCACCGGAGAAGCGCGCGGAGCTGCTCAAGAAGATGGCCGCGCAGAAGGCCGTCGCTGGCAACTCCGTCCAAGGCCTCATTCCGGTGCAGGACCGCTCGCGTCCCCTGCCCCTGTCCTTCGCCCAGCAGCGCCTCTGGTTCATTGAGCAGCTGCAGCCCGGCACCTCTCTCTTCAACGTGCCCATGGCGGTGCGCCTGGAGGGTGAGCTCGACGTGGCCGTGCTGGAGCGCGCGCTGCGCGAAGTGGTGCGCCGTCATGAAGTGCTGCGCACCACCTTCCACGAGGACTCGTCCGGCCCCGTGCAGGTGGTGTCTCCGGAGCCGGTGCTCACGCTGGAGCACCGCGATCTCCAGGGCTCCGCGCCGGAGAAGGCCTGGCAGCTGGCGCGTGAGGCCGCGGCCCGGCCCTTCGACCTCGCGAAGGGCCCGCTACTGCGCGCGCTGCTGCTGACGTCCGCGCCGAAGGAGCACCTGCTCGTGGTGGTGGTCCACCACATCGTCTCCGATGGCTGGTCCATGACGCTGCTGGTGCGAGAGGTGGCGCTTCTCTACGGCGCCTTCGCGCGGGGACAGGCCGTGCCCCTGCCTCCCCTGGGCGTGCAATACGCGGACTTCGGCGTCTGGCAGCGCGAGTGGATGCAGGGCGCCCGGCTGGAGAAGCAGCTCGGATACTGGAAGCGGCAGCTGGCCGGAGTGCCCTCCGCGCTGGAGCTGCCCACCGACTTCTCCCGTCCCGCGGCCCGCGGCGGACGGGGTGCCCGGCATGAGCTCCTGCTGTCGCGCGGGCTGATGGACGCGCTGAAGGCCCTGGCGCAGCAGGAGGGCGCCTCGCTCTTCATGGTGCTGCTGACGGGCTGGCAGGTGCTGCTGTCGCGCTACGCGGGGCAGGAGGACGTGACGGTGGGCTCGCCGGTTGCGGGCCGCACGCGCGGCGAGGTGGAGGGCCTCATCGGCCTGTTCGTCAACACGGTGGTGCTGCGCACGCAGGTGGAGCCCTCCGCGTCCTTCCGCACACTGCTGCACCAGGTGCGCGAGACGGTGCTCGCGGCCCATGAGCACCAGGAGTTCCCCTTCGAGCGGCTGGTGGAGGAGCTGCGTCCGGAGCGCACCCAGGGGCGCACGCCGCTCTTCCAGGTGATGCTCACGCTCCAGGCCTCCTTCCGCGGCGCGGCGTCCGTGGAGGGCGTGAAGCTGGAGGCGATGGAGCTGGACACGCTCACGTCGAAGTTCGACCTGCTGCTCCAGGTGCTGGAGACGGAGAACGGCCTCAAGGGCTTCCTCGAGTACGACACCGACCTCTTCACCGCGCCCACGATGGCGCGCATGGCGGAGCACCTGCGCGTGCTGCTGGAGGGCGCCGTCCGCCGTCCGCACGAGGCCGTCTCCCGCCTGCCGCTGCTCACCGACGCCGAGCGCCACGAGGTGCTCCTCGCCTGGCAGCCGCCCCGCCCCGCCCCGCTGCCGTGGAGCACGCAGCACGGGGCTTTCGAAGCGCAGGTGGACCTCACGCCGGACGCGGTCGCCGCCACCTTCGGAGACGAGTCGCTCACGTACGCGCAGTTGGAGGGCCGCGCGTCGCGCCTGGCGCGGCACCTGCGCCGGCTGGGCGTGGGCACGGAAGCGAGGGTGGGCCTGTGCGTGGAGCGCTCGCTCGACATGCTGGTGGCGGTGCTCGCCGTGCTGAAGGCTGGGGGCACCTACGTGCCGCTGGACCCGGCGTTCCCCACGGACCGCCTGGCGTACATGGTGGAAGCGAGCGGGATGCCGGTGCTGGTGTCGCAGCGCTCGCTGGAGTCCATCCTGCCGCCGCACTCGGCGCGCGTGGTGCTGCTGGACGGCGACGCGGAGGCCATCGCGGCGGAGGACGGCTCGCCGCTGCGCGACGCGGTGCCCCCGGAGGCCGTGGCGTATGTGCTCTTCACCTCCGGCAGCACCGGCCGTCCCAAGGGCGTGCAGGTGCCGCACGGCGCGGTGGCGCGCTTCCTGGCGGCGTTGTGTGAAACGACCGGCATGTCCGCGAAGGACGTGCTGGTGGCCGTCACCACGCTGTCGTTCGACATCGCGGTGCTGGAGCTGTTCCTGCCGCTGTCGGTGGGCGGGCAGGTCGTCATCGCGTCGCGGGACATCGCGGTGGACGGCTCGCGGCTGGCGGGCCTGCTGCGGCAGTGCGGGGCGACGGTGCTCCAGGCCACGCCCAGCACCTGGCGGCTGCTGCTGGAGACGGACTGGCAGGGACCGGGGCTGACGGCGCTCACCGGCGGCGAGGCCCTGCCGCGCGAGCTGGCCGAGTCGCTGCTCCAGCGCTGCCGCGTGCTGTGGAACGTGTACGGCCCCACGGAGACGACGGTGTGGTCCACCGCGCACGCGGTGACCTCGGGCTCGGGCAGTGTGCCGATTGGCCGGCCCATCTCCGGCACGCGGGTGTACGTGCTGGACAGCGGGCTGAACCCGGTGCCGCGCGGCGTGCCGGGTGAGCTGTTCATCGGCGGCGAGGGCGTCACCCGGGGCTACCTCCACCGGCCGGACCAGACGGCGGAGCGCTTCATCCCGGACGCGTACGGCGGCGTGCCGGGCCTGCGCGTGTACCGCACGGGCGACCGCGTGCGGTGGGCCGCTGACGGCGTGCTGGAGTACCTCAACCGCGTCGACAACCAGGTGAAGCTGCGCGGCTACCGCATCGAGCTGGGTGAGATTGAAGCGGTGCTGAGCCAGGCTCCGGGCGTGCGCGACGCCGCCGTGGTGGTGCGAGGCAGCGGGGCCGACGCGCGGCTCGTGGGCTACGTGGTGGCAAGGCCCGGACAGACGCTGGAGTCGCAGGCCCTGCGTGCGCTCATGAAGGAGCGGCTGCCCGAGTACATGGTGCCGTCCGCGCTGGTCGTGCTGGACGCGATGCCCCTGACGCCCAACGGCAAGGTGGACCGCAAGGCGCTGCCCGCGCCGGACGTGTCCACGGAAGCCGCGCGCGAGTTCGTCGCGCCGCGCACGCCGATGGAGGCCCAGGTCGCGGAGCTCTACGCGTCGCTCCTCCAGGTGCAGCGGGTGGGTGCCACCGACAGCTTCTTCGAGCTGGGCGGGCACTCGCTGCTGGCCACGCGGCTGACGTCGCGGTTGCGCACGGCGTACCAGGTGGACCTGCCCCTGCAGGCGCTGTTCGAGTCCCCCACCGTGGCGGAGCTGGCGGCGCGCATCGCGGCCACGGCGAAGGATGCGAGCATCGCGGCTCCGCCCCCGGTGGTGCCGGTGCCGCGCACCCAGAAGCTGCCCGCGTCCTTCGCGCAGCAGCGCCTCTGGGTGCTGGATCAGCTCGATCCGGGCTCGGCCGCGTACAACATGCCGTTCTCCCTGCGGCTGACCGGGGCGCTGAACCTGGAGGCCCTGCGCCTGGCCCTGGAGCTGGTGGTGCACCGGCATGAGGCGCTGCGCACCACCTTCAAGCCGGACACCGACGCGCCCGTGCAGGTCATCGCACCGCCCGAGCCGCTGGTGCTTCCGGTGGTGGACCTGCGCGCCCTGTCGCCGGAGCAGCGCGACGCGGAGGTGAAACGGCGCTCGGAGCTGGAGGTGCGGCTCCCCTTCAACCTGGAGGTGGGCCCGCTGCTGCGCGTGTCGGCGCTGGTGCTGGATGCGCAGGAGCACCTGCTGCTGCTGACCATCCACCACGCCGTCTTCGACGGCTGGTCCATGAGCATCCTGATGCGGGAGCTGTCGGAGGCCTACCGGGCCCTGGTGGCGGGGACGCAGCCCGTCTTGCCCGCGCTGCCCTTCCAGTACGCGGACTTCGCGGTGTGGCAGCGCCAGTGGCTGTCGGGCGCGGAGAAGGAGCGGCAGCTCGGCTGGTGGCGCCAGCAGCTCGAGGGCATGCCGTCCGTGCTGGAGCTGCCCACCGACCGTCCCCGTGGCCTCCGCGAGGCGCATCCCGGCGCCCTGATGCAGGTCGCGTTTCCCCTGGAGCTGACGCGGGCCGTGGAGGCCCTCTGCGTGCGCGAGGGCATCACGCCCTTCATGTTCCTGCTCGGCGCGCTCCAGGTGTTGATTGGCCGCTACTCCGGCCAGGACGACGTGAGCATCGGCTCCTCCGTGGCGGGCCGGAACGACGCACAGCTGGAGGGGCTGCTCGGGTTCTTCATCAACACGCTCGTGCTGCGCACCCGGATGGGCGGCGGGACCACCGTGCGGGAGTTCCTGGGCCGCGTGCGCACCACCACGCTGGGGGGGCTCGCGAACCAGCACGTGCCGTTCGAAGAGCTCCAGCCGATGCGCGACCTGCGCGGGTCGCCATTGTTCAACGTGCTGTTCCTCATGCAGAACATCCCGGAGGTGGACCTCTCGCTCGCGGGCGTGAAGGTGCGGGTCGAGGAGCGCATGGGCGCCTCCGCGAAGTTCGAGCTCACGCTGTCGCTCACGAGGAGCGAGGGCGGCTTCACGGGAGAGCTGGAGTACGACACCGACCTCTTCGACAGGTCGACCGTCGTGCGGATGATGCGGCACCTGCGGCTGCTCGTGGAGGGCTTCGTCGCGCATCCGGAGCAGCGCGTGTCGTCGCTGCAACTGCTTGCTGGAGAGGAGCGCCAGCAGGTGCTGGTGGAGTGGAACGCCACGCGGGCACCGTTCCCGGAAGCGTGCATGCACTCGCTCTTCGAAGCCCAGGTGCGCCGTGATCCGGACGCGGTGGCCGCTGTCTTCGAAGGGACGCAGTTGACGTACGCGCAACTGGACGCGAGAGCCAATCAGCTCGCCCATGCGCTGCGCCGCCGTGGCGTGGGCCCGGAGGTCCGCGTCGCCCTCAGCGTCGAGCGCTCACTCGACATCGTCATCGGACTGCTTGGCATCCTGAAGGCCGGTGGCGCCTGGGTGCCCGTGGATCCGCTCCTGCCCCGGGAGCGTCTGGCCTTCATGCTGGAGGACAGCGCGGCCCAGGTGCTCGTCACCCAGCAGCCCCTGGTGGACCGCTTCCCCGAAGCACTGCATGCGCGCGCGCTCTGCCTGGATACGGAGCGGGAGGCACTGGCGCAGCAGCCGACGGATGCGCCCGTGACGGGTGTGACGCCCGCGAACATGGCGTACCTGCTCTACACCTCGGGCAGCACGGGGACGCCCAAGGGCACGGCGGTGGAGCACCGCAGCGTCGCCAACCTCGTCACCCATGAGGCGGTGGCCTACGGCATCGGCCCTGGCAGCCGGGTGCTTCAGTTCGCCAGCCTCAGCTTCGACCTCTCCGTGGAGGAGATTTTCACCACGCTCTGCAACGGCGCCACGCTGGTGCTCGCGCCATTGGAGAAGTTGATGCCGGGCGCGCCGCTGCCCGTGCTGCTGCGTGAGCAGGAGTTGAGCGTCGTCAGCCTCACCCCCGCGGCCCTGGCAGCGACGTCCTCCGAAGGCCTGCCCAAGGTGCGCACCGTCATTTCCGGCGGCGAAGCCCTGCCCGCGGACGTCGTCGCGCGCTGGGCCCCGGGACGGCGCTTGCTCAATACCTACGGCCCCACCGAAGCCACCGTCATCGCCACCTTCGGTGAGGTGGTGGCGGATGGGGACGTACCGTCCATCGGCAAGCCGCTGGCGAACGTGCGCGTCTACGTGCTGGACGCGCACGGGCAGCCGGTGCCCGTGGGTGTGCGCGGTGAGTTGCACATTGGCGGCGTGGGCGTCGCGCGTGGGTACGCGGGACGGCCGGGCCTCACCGCCGAGCGATTCGTGCCGGATGCCTTCTCCGGTGAGGAGGGGGCTCGCCTCTACCGCACGGGCGACGTGGTGCGCTGGCGTGCGGATGGCCAACTGGACTTCGTTGGCCGCATCGACGCCCAGGTGAAGGTGCGCGGCTTCCGCATCGAGCTGGGTGAAGTCGAGAACGCCCTGCGCGCGGCCCCTGCCGTGAAGGATGCCGTCGTGCTCGCCCGAGAGGATGCTCCGGGCGACAAGCGACTCGTCGCCTACGTCGTCGGTGACGCTCTCGACGTCACGGCCCTGCGCGCCCACCTCAAGCAGCACCTGCCCGAGTACATGGTGCCTGCCGCCTTCGTCTCCATGGAGGTGCTGCCGCTGACGTCCAACGGCAAGGTGGACCGCAAGGCACTTCCCGCTCCGGATGCGGGCGCGCTCCGGGCGTCACACGCCTACGAGGCCCCGGCCACACCGCTGGAGGAGAAGCTCGCGGCCCTCTGGAGCGAAGTGCTTCGCGTGCCCACCGTGGGCCGCACGGACAACTTCTTCGAGCTGGGCGGCCACTCCCTGCTCGCCACGCAGTTGGTGGCGCGCGTGCGTTCCGCGTTCGACGTGGAGATGCCTCTCCGCGCCCTTTTCGAGTCCCCCACCATCGCTGCGCTCGCGGAGAAGTTGCAGCGGACCTCTACCAGTACGCGCCTGCCGCCTCTGACGCGCACGCGCACCGAAGGCCCGCAGCCGCTCTCCTTCGCCCAGCAGCGTCTCTGGTTCCTGGACCAACTGGCGCCGGACGATGCCTCCTACAACCTCCCCGTCGCGCTGCGCCTCCTGGGCCGCCTGGATGTCGAGGCCCTGCGCCGGGCCTTCGAAGCGCTCGTGGCGCGCCATGAAGCGCTGCGCACCACCTTCTTCGAGGAAGAGGGCCAGCCCTTCCAGCGCATCCATGCCCCGACTTCCTGGGCACTTCCCGTTCAGGACCTCTCGTCCCTCGATGAGTCTGTGCGCGAGACGGAGACGCTGCGGCTTGCCATTCGTGAAGCCCGGCAGCCCTTCCATCTCGTCCATGGGCCACTGCTGCGCACCTCCCTCCTGCGGCTGGCAGAGGAGACGCACGTCCTCCTCGTGACGATGCACCACATCGTCTCCGACGGCTGGTCCATGGGCGTCCTCGTGAAGGAGCTGGCCACGAGCTACGCCGCCTTCTCCGCGCACCGTGAGCCGTCGTTCGCACCGCTGCCGGTGCAGTACGCGGACTTCGCCCTCTGGCAGCGCCAGTGGTTGCAGGGCGAGACGCTGGAGTCCCAGCTCCGCTACTGGAAGCGTCAGTTGGCGGGTGCGCCCGCCGCGCTGGAGTTGCCCACCGACCGGCCGCGTCCGGCCGTGCAGTCTCGCCGCGGCGCCACGGTGCCCGTGCACTTCCCCTCGCAGCTGACGGACTCGCTGCGCAGCCTTGCTCAGCGTGAGGGCGCCACGCCCTTCATGCTGCTGCTCTCCGCCTTCCAGCTGCTTCTCTCGCGCTACTCCGGCCAGGACGACATCTCCGTCGGCTCCCCCATCGCCGGCCGCACCCACGCCGAGGCCGAAAGCCTCATCGGCTTCTTCGTCAACACGCTCGTCCTGCGTGCCCACGTGGATTCGCGTGCGACGTTCCGCGAATTGCTGGCCCAGGTGAAGGCCACCACCCTCGCCGCCTACGAGCACCAGCACGTCCCCTTCGAGAAGCTGGTCGAGGTCCTCCAGCCCTCGCGTGACTTGAGCCGCAGCCCCCTCTTCCAGGTCATGCTCGTCCTGCAGAATGCACCCGCCGAAGCGCTGCGCGTGCCGGGCATGGCCTTCCAGCCCATTCCCCTGGAGGGCAACTCCTCCCGCTTCGACTTGGCCCTCACCCTCTTCGAGGTGCCCCAGGGCCTCACCGGCTTCCTCGAGTACAGCTCCGACCTCTTCGACGCCTCCACCGTCCAGCGCCTCATGGGCCACTTCGGCGTCCTTCTCTCCTCCCTCGCTGCCCAGCCGAATGCTCGCGTGGCCTCGCTGGAGGTGATGACGGCGGAGGAGCGCAAGCAGCTCCTCCTCGAGTGGAATGAGACGGACGTCGCCTTCCCGCGCGACACCTGCATCCACCATGTCGTCGCTGAGAATGCCCGTCGCGCTCCGGACGCGGTCGCCGTGCGCATGGGAGAGCGAAGCGTCACCTACTCAGCCCTCAACGCCTGGGCTCACGGGCTTGCCGTCCAGTTGCACACTGCCGGTGTCACCCGTGGCAGCCGCGTCGCCGTCCTCGCGGAGCGTTCTCCCGAGTTGGTGGCGGGCCTCCTCGCCACCCTCAAGGTGGGCGCCGCCTACGTCCCCATCGCGCCCGGTGTCCCGCCGGAGCGGCTGGCCTTCATGCTGGAGGACTGCGGCGCCTCGGTCCTCCTCACCCAGCAGCGCCTGCGCGACTCACTGCCCTCCCTCTCTTCGCGCGTCCTCTCGCTGGAGGTGGAAACGGGTGCAACGCAGCAGCCGCTGCCGGTGACGCCCGTGGGCCCGGAGGACCTGGCCTACGTCATCTACACCTCTGGCAGCACCGGCCGCCCCAAGGGCGTCGCCGTCCACCACCGCGCGTTGATGAACCTCGTCTCCTGGCACCAGCGCACCTACGCGCTGAC
The DNA here is from genome assembly GCF_054512695.1 of Corallococcus sp. M7. Classification (NCBI taxonomy): domain Bacteria; kingdom Pseudomonadati; phylum Myxococcota; class Myxococcia; order Myxococcales; family Myxococcaceae; genus Corallococcus; species Corallococcus sp. M7. The sequence goes on along the minus strand of NZ_CM137252.1, from coordinate 3,179,185 downwards.
GCCCCAGGACTCCACCGCCCTCACCGCGGGCGTTGCCTTCGACGCTTCCACCTGGGAGGTGTGGCCCTCGCTGGCCTCCGGCGCCAGCCTCGTCATCCCGCCCGACGCCGTGCGCGCCGAGCCCTCCCAGTTGCTTCAGTGGCTGGCCCGCGAAGCCATCACCACCTGCTTCATGCCCACGCCTCTGGCCGAGGCCGTGCTGCGTGAGGAGTGGCCCCGCCCCATGGCCCTCCGTGCCCTGCTGACGGGCGGAGACGCCCTGCACCACGGTCCGCCGCCTTCAGTCCCCGCCCCCCTCTTCAACCACTACGGGCCCACCGAGAGCACCGTCGTCGCCACCTTCACCCCCGTCGTACGCGACGACGGCACGCGGCCCCCCATTGGCCGCCCCATCGCCAACACCCGCACCTACGTCCTCGACGCTCAACTCCAGCCGGTGCCGGTGGGTGTCCCCGGTGAGCTCTTCCTCGCCAGCGAGGGCCTGGCCTGGGGCTACCTGGGTCAGCCCGCGCTGAGTGCCGAGCGCTTCATCCCGCACCCCTTCTCCTCCACGCCGGGTGCCCGCCTCTACCGCACCGGCGACGTCGTGCGCTGGCGTGCCGATGGCCAGCTGGACTACCTCCAGCGGCTCGACTTCCAGGTGAAGGTGCGCGGCTTCCGCATCGAGCTGGGTGAAATCGAGGCCTCCCTTCTCGCCCATGCTTCCGTTCACGAAGCCGTTGTCCTCGCCCGTGAGGACTCTCCCGGTGACAAGCGCCTCGTCGCCTACGTCGTGGGCGAAGCCCTCGATGCCTCCGTCCTCCGCGCCCACCTCAAGCAGCACCTACCCGAGTACATGCTGCCCTCCGCCTTCGTCCCCCTGGAGGCGCTGCCCCTGACGTCCAACGGGAAGGTGGACCGCAAGGCCCTTCCGGTTCCGGACGCCTCGCCTCTCGCGGACTTCGTCGCCCCGCGAAATCCCACCGAGGAGAAGCTCGCGGACGTCTTCGCCCAGGTCCTGCGCGTGGAGCGCGTGGGCATCCACGACGACTTCTTCGCCTTGGGTGGCCACTCCCTGCTGGCCACCCAGCTCGTCTCCCGGATCCGCGCAACCTTCGATGCGGAGCTGCCCCTGCGCTCCCTCTTCGAAGCCCCCACCGTCGCCGCGCTCGCGGAGCGCCTGCGCACCGCGACGTCCGGCTTGCGGCTGCCACCGCTCACCCGCGTCGCGCACGCAGGTCCGCCGCCTTTGTCCTTCGCACAGCAGCGGCTGTGGCTGTTGGACCAACTCCAGCCCGGCAGCGCCGCGTACAACATCCCCGCGGCCCTTCGGCTGAAGGGCCAGGTGGACATCGAGTCCCTGCGCCGCGCCTTCGAGGCACTCGTCGCCCGTCACGAGACGCTGCGCACCACGCTCATCCAGCACCAGGGCCAGCCCGCGCAGCGCATCCACTCGCCCGGGACGTGGGCGCTGCATCTGCTTGATGTCTCCTCCCTGCCCGAGTCCCAGCGGGACGAAGAAGCGCGGCGCCTCGCGAACGAGGAGGCCCGCCGCCCCTTCGACCTGGAGGCCGGTCCGCTCCTGCGCACGTCCCTGGTGCGCCTGGGTGCGGAGGAGCACCTGCTCCTCGTGACGATGCACCACATCGTCTCCGACGGTTGGTCCATGGGCGTCCTCGTCCGTGAGCTCACGGCGCTGTACGCGGCGTTCCACGCGGATCAGGTGCCGACCCTCGCGCCGCTGCCCGTGCAGTACGCGGACTTCTCCGTCTGGCAGCAGGACTGGCTTCAGGGCGAAACACTGGAGACCCAGCTCGCCTACTGGAAGGAGAAGCTCGCGGGAGCGCCCGCCGCGCTGGACCTGCCCACGGACCGCCCGCGTCCTCCTGTGCAGTCCCACCGTGGCGCCTCGGTGGAGGTGCGCCTCCCTCCGGGGGTCTCGCAAGCCCTCAAGACCCTGGCCCAGCGGGAAGGCGCCACGCCCTTCATGCTGCTGCTCGCCGCATGGCAGTTGCTCCTGTCGCGCTACTCCGGCCAGGACGACATCAGCGTGGGTTCGCCCATCGCGGGCCGCACGCAGGCGGAGACCGAAGGCCTCATCGGCTTCTTCATCAACACCCTGGTCCTGCGCGCGCGAGTGGAGCCCCGGGCGACGTTCCGCGAGCTGCTGGCCCAGGTGCGAGGGACGACGCTCGCGGCCTATGAGCACCAGCACGTGCCCTTCGAAAAGCTGGTGGAAGTCCTCCAGCCCGTGCGCGACCTGAGCCGCAGCGCGCTCTTCCAGGCGATGTTCTCCCTGCAGAACACGCCCATGGAAGCGCTGCGCGTGCCGGGCCTGTCCTTCGAGCAACTCCCGCTCGAATCGAACTCCGCGAAGTTCGACCTGACGCTGACGCTGCAGGACTCGCCCCAGGGCTTCGTGGGTGTCCTGGAGTACAGCAGCGACCTCTTCGACGCGTCGACCATGCAGCGCCTGGTGGGCCACCTGGGCGTGCTTCTGGAGGCCATCGCCGCCCAGCCTGATGCGACGCTCGCGAGCCTGCCGCTGCTCACCGCGCCGGAGCGCCAGCAGCTCCTCGTCGATTGGAATGGCCCCAGCGCGGAGTTCCCCCGCGACCTCTGCCTCCATGAGGCCTTCAGCGCCCAGGCCCTTCGCTCGCCTGACGCCCTGGCCGTCATCTGCCGCGAGGAGCAACTCACCTTCCGTGAACTGGACACGCGCGCCAATCAGCTCGCGCACCGCCTGGTGAAACTGGGCGTTGGTCCCGACGTGCGCGTGGTGCTGTGCGTGGAGCGCTCCGTGGAGGCCCTCGTCGGCATCCTCGGCGCACTCAAGGCCGGGGGCGCCTACGTGCCCATCGACCCCAGCTACCCTCGCGAGTGGCTTGCCCACGTCCTCCAGGACACCGGCGCTCCCGTCGTCCTCACCCAGCAGCGCCTGCGCGACTCGCTGCCCCCGCACTCCGCCCACACCCTCTGCCTGGACTCCGACGCCGCGGACCTTGCTCTTGAGGCGCAGGGGGCTCCGGTGACGTCGGTCACGCCGGAACACCTCGCCTACATCATCTACACCTCGGGCAGCACCGGCCGTCCCAAGGGCGTGATGATTCAGCACCGCTCCGTGCTCAATCTGCGCGTCGCGCTCGCCGCTACGGTGCATGCGGACTCTCAGCCTGGGGAGCGTGTCAGCGTCAATGCGCCGCTCTCCTTCGACGCCTCCGTCAAGCAGCTCATCCAGGTGCTCGACGGCCACACCCTCTGCATCGTCCCTGACGAAGCCCGCGCGGACGTCGGTGAACTCGTCAATCGCATCGAGAAGGACGCGCTGGACGTCCTCGACTGCTCCCCGGCCCACCTGCGCCTGCTGGTGGATGAGGGCCTCCTGGAGCGCACGGCCATCCCCCACCGCGTCCTCGTGGGTGGTGAAGCGGTGGACCCCGCCACCTGGCGTCACCTGGCCCAGGCTCCACGTCCTCGCGTCTTCAACGTCTACGGCCCCACCGAGTGCACCGTCGACGCCACCGCCTGCGCCTTCGACGCTTCTCCCACTCCCACCATCGGCAGGCCGCTGCCCAACGTCCGCGTCTACGTGCTCGACCGCACGCTGCGCCCCGTTCCCGTGGGAGTCGCAGGTGAGCTCTTCATCGGCGGGGCGGGCGTCGCTCGTGGCTACCTCAACCGTCCTGAGTTGACGGCGGACCGCTTCATCCCGGATGCCTTCTCCTCCACGCCCGGTGCCCGCCTCTACCGCACCGGCGACGTGGTGCGCTGGCGTGCCGACGGCATGCTTGACTACCTGGGCCGTGCGGACTTCCAGGTGAAGGTCCGCGGCTTCCGCATCGAGCTGGGGGAAATCGAAGCGGCTCTCCTCAAGCATCCCCAGGTGCACGCCGCCGTGGTGCTCGCTCGCGAGGACGTGCCCGGTGACAAGCGGCTTGTCGCCTACGTGGTGCCTCCGGAAGGCACGGAGACGGCCCCCACGCCCGAAGTCCTCAAGGACTGGCTCAAGCAGCTCCTGCCCGAGCACATGCGGCCCTCCGCATTCCTCGTGCTGGAAGCGCTGCCGCTGAACACCAACGGCAAGGTGGACCGCAAGGCCTTGCCCGCGCCCCAAGGCACCGCGCTCGCCTCCACCTACGTCGCGCCGCGCACTTCCGCAGAGGAGCAGCTCACGGCCCTCTTCACCCAGGTGTTGCACGTAGAGCGCGTGGGCATCCACGACGACTTCTTCGCCCTGGGAGGCCACTCCCTGCTGGCCACCCAGCTCGTCTCGCGTGTGCGCACTACCTTCCGCAGGGAATTGCCCCTGCGAGCGCTGTTCGAGGCGCCCACCGTCGCCGCCCTCGCCCGACGCATCGACTCCGAGAGAGCCCCCGCGCCGTCGGTTCCCCTTCGGAGGGCCGCGACCCGCGGCGCCTCGGAGCCGCTGTCCTTCGCGCAGCAGCGGCTGTGGCTGCTGGATCAGCTCCAGCCGGGGGATGCTTCCTACAACCTTCCCACCGCGCTCCGGCTCTCCGGACACCTGGACGTGGAGGCCTTGCGCCGCGCGTTCGAATCGCTCGTCCAGCGCCATGAGGCCCTGCGCACCACCTTCCACGAACACCAGGGCCAACCCACCCAGCGCATCCATGCGCCCGAGGATTGGACGCTGTCTCAAGTGGACCTCTCCTCCCTGCCGGAGGCCCAACGAAAGGAGGAGTCCCGGCGGCTGGCCGACGAAGAAGCGCGACGGCCGTTCGACCTCGCCAGGGGCCCGCTGCTGCGCAGCACGCTGGTGCGCTTGGAGGAGAATGACCACCTGCTGTTGGTGACGATGCACCACATCGTCTCCGACGGCTGGTCCATGGGCGTCCTCGTGCGCGAGATGGTGGCCTTCTACGAGGCCTTCACCACGGGCAGCACGCCGGCCCTCCCGCCGCTGCCGGTGCAGTACGCGGACTTCGCCACGTGGCAGCGCGACTGGCTTCAGGGCGAGGTGCTCGACGCGCAGCTGGGCTACTGGAAGCAGCAACTGGCTGGAGCCCCCGCCGCGCTGGAGCTGCCCACGGACCACCCGCGTCCGCCCGTTCAGTCACACCGGGGCGCCACCGTGGAGGTACGGATCCCCGCGCAGGTCTCTGACGCGCTCAAGTCCCTGGCACAGCGTGAAGGCGCAACGCCCTTCATGACGCTGCTGGCGGCCTTCCAGGTGCTGCTGTCTCGCTACTCCGCGCAGGACGATGTCAGCGTGGGTTCGCCCATCGCCGGCCGCACCCAGGCGGAGACCGAAGGTCTCATCGGCTTCTTCATCAACACCCTCGTGCTGCGTGCCCGGCTGAATCCGCGCGCGACGTTCCGCGAGTTGCTCGCCCAGGTGCGCGCCACGACGCTCGCGGCGTACGACCACCAGCACCTGCCTTTCGAGAAGCTCGTCGAAGCCGTGCAGCCCACACGGGACCTGAGCCGCAGTCCGCTCTTCCAGGCCATGTTCGTCCTGCAGAACACGCCTGCCCGAGCGCTGCACCTGCCGGGCCTGTCGTTCCAGGCCGTGCCGCAAGAAGCGCACTCCGCGATGTTCGATCTCTCCCTCTCGCTGCAAGAGGTCCAGGGAGGGCTGGTCGGTTCACTGGAGTACGCGACGGACCTTTTCGACGCGGCGACCATCCAGCGCATGGCGGGCCACTTCGGCGTCCTGCTGGAGGCCATCGCACAGAAGCCAGACACGAAGCTTGGCGACCTGCCACTGCTCTCCAACGCGGAGCGGCAGCAACTCCTCGTCGAATGGAATCCCCCGGCCTCGCAGGCGCCGCGTGAGTCCAGCATCCCCGCGATGGTGGAGGCTCAGGTGCGCCGCACACCGGATGCCCTGGCCGTCATCACGCCCGAGCGGCAGCTGACGTACCGGGAGCTGGACGCGAAGGCCAACCAACTCGCCCACCGCCTGCAAGGCCTGGGCGTCGGGCCCGAAGTCCGCGTCGGCCTCTGTGTCGAACGCACTGAAGACCTCGTCATCGGAGCGCTCGGCATCCTCAAGGCTGGTGGCGCCTACGTGCCCCTGGATCCCAGCTACCCCCGTGAGCGCCTGGGTTGGCTGTTGGAGGACGCTCAGGGCCCTGCCCTCGTCGCCCACTCGCATCTGCTCTCGGCACTGCCCGAGACGTCCGCGACGCCCGTGTGCCTCGACTCGGATGCGGAACTGGCGAAGCAGCCGACGACGACGCCTGTGGTGGACATTCACCTGGGGCACCTCGCCTACCTCATCTACACTTCGGGCAGCACCGGCCGCCCCAAGGGTGTCGCCATCTCGCATGGCAATGCCGTGGCGTTCCTCCACTGGGCCCTGGAGACCTTCTCGCCCGAGGAGCTGAAGGGCACGCTCGCCGCGACGAGCCTCAACTTCGACCTCTCCGTCTTCGAGCTCTTCGCCCCGTTGAGCGGCGGTGGCGCGGTGGTGGTGGCGAAGAACGCCCTGCACCTGGCGGAGCTGTCTACCGCGTCTCACGTCACCCTGGTCAACACGGTGCCCTCCGCCATGGCGCAGCTCCTGCGCATGGGCGCGGTGCCGCCCTCCGTACAAGTCATCAACCTCGCGGGCGAAGCCCTGCCGGAGACGCTCGCGAAGCAGGTCTACGCGGTGCCTACGGTTGAGAAGCTCTTCAACCTCTACGGCCCGTCGGAGGACACCACCTACTCCACCGCGTCACTCGTCGGCCGTGACGAAGTGCCTCTCATTGGCCGTCCTCTGCCCGCAACGCGGGCCTACGTGCTGGACGCTTCACTCCAGCCGGTGCCCGTCGGTGTCGCAGGCGAGCTGTACCTCGCGGGCGAAGGCCAGGCTCGCGGATACCTGCTGCGCCCGGAACTCACCGCGGAGCGCTTCGTCCCTGAACCCTACGGTCCTCCCGGTGGCCGCATGTACCGCACGGGCGACCGTGTCCGGTACCGCCTCGACGGGCGCCTGGAGTACCTGGGCCGCATCGACTTCCAGGTGAAGGTGCGCGGCTTCCGTATCGAGCTGGGCGAAATCGAAGCCGCCCTCCGCCGCGCTCCGGGCCTCAAGGACGTCGTCGTCGTCGCCAAGGGCGAAGCCGCCGACAAGCGCCTTGTCGCCTACGTCTCTCCCAAGGCAGAGGCCTCCCTGGAAGTGGAAGCCCTCAAGACGCACCTGCGCCAGGGGCTCCCCGAGTACATGGTGCCCGCCACCTTCGTGGTGCTTGAGGCCCTGCCTCTCAACTCCAACGGCAAGGTGGACCGAAAAGCCTTGCCGGAGCCGGAGGCGCCTCAGTCCGGCAACACCTACGAAGCACCTCGGACGGAAGCCGAAGCGAAGCTGGCCTCCATCTGGGCTGAAGTCCTGCGCCTGCCCCAGGTGGGCGTGAAGGACTCCTTCTTCGAACTGGGAGGACACTCCCTGCTGGCCACGCAGGTGGTGTCCCGCGTACGCGCCGAGTTCAACGTCGAACTCCCGCTGCGCGCGCTCTTCGAATCCCCCACGGTGGAGGCACTCGCCGGGCGTCTGCACGGGGGCGCGAGTTCCCAGGCCCCGAAGCTCACCCGCGTCTCGCATGACGGTCCGCTGCCGCTGTCCTTCGCTCAGCAGCGGCTGTGGCTCTTGGATCAACTCCAGCCGGGGGATGCGTCATACAACCTTCCCACCGCGCTTCAGCTCTCGGGACAGTTGGACGTCGAGGCCCTGCGCCGTGCCTTCGAGGCACTCGTTGCCCGTCACGAAGCCCTGCGCACCACCTTCCATGCGCATCAGGACCAGCCCATCCAGACCATCCACGCCGCCAATGGATGGACGCTGCCGCTCGTGGACCTCTCCACCCATTCCGAGGTGCTTCGGGAGGAGCAAGCGCGGCGACTGGCCAACGAGGAAGCGCGTCGGCCGTTCGACCTTGCAAAGGGTCCGCTGCTGCGCAGCACGCTGGTGCGTCTGACCGAGGACTCCCACCTGCTGCTCGTGACGATGCACCACATCGTCTCCGACGGCTGGTCCATGGGCGTCCTAGTCCGGGAGATGGTGGCCTTCTACAAGGCCTTCGCCACGGACGGCACGCCGGCCTTCGCGCCCCTGCCCGTGCAGTACGCGGACTTCGCGGCTTGGCAGCGGAACTGGCTCCAGGGGGAGGCGCTGGACGCGCAGATCCACTTCTGGAAGCAGCAGCTCTCCGGAGCGCCCGCGGCGTTGGAGCTGCCCACGGACCGGCCTCGGCCGCCCGTGCAGTCGCACCGGGGCGCCACGGTGGACGTGCGCATTCCCTCGGAGGTTTCGCACGCGCTCAAGGCGCTGGCGCAGCGTGAAGGCGCAACGCCCTTCATGACGCTGCTGGCGGCCTTCCAGGTGCTGCTGTCGCGCTACTCCGCGCAGGACGACATCAGCGTGGGCTCGCCCATCGCGGGCCGTACGCAGGCGGAGACCGAGGGCCTCATCGGCTTCTTCGTCAACACGCTCGTCCTGCGTGCTCGCGTGGAACCCCGGGCTACGTTCCGGGACCTGCTGGCCCAGGTGCGCGGGACGACGTTCGCGGCGTACGAGTACCAGCACGTGCCCTTCGAGAAACTCGTGGAGGCGGTGCAACCCACGCGCGACATGAGCCGCAGCCCGCTGTACCAGGCCATGTTCGTTCTGCAGAACACGCCCGCGGAGGCACTGCGCCTGCCGGGCCTGTCCTTCCAGGCACTGCCGCTGGAGGCCCACTTCGCCAAGTTCGATCTCTCCCTGGGGCTGGGTGAAGACCGGGATGGATTCGTCGGCACGCTGGAGTACGCGACGGACCTTTTCGACGCGGCGACCATCCAGCGCATGGCGGGCCACTTCGGCGTCCTGCTGGAGGCCATCGCGAAGAAGCCGGATACGAGGCTTGGCGACCTGCCGCTGCTCACCGAGTCCGAGCGTCGACAGATTCTCATCGAGTGGAATCCGGAAGTGGCACCGGCGATTCGTGAACCCAGCATCCCCGCGATGGTGGAAGCCCAGGTGCGCCGCACGCCGGAGGCGCTGGCCGTCATCACGCCCGAGCGGCAGCTGACGTACCGGGAGCTGGATGCGAAGGCCAACCAGCTTGCCCACCGTCTGCGCGGACTGGGGGTCGGCCCCGAAGTCCGTGTCGGCCTGTGCGTCGAGCGCACCGAGGACCTCGTCATCGGAGCCCTCGGCATCCTCAAGGCCGGTGGCGCCTACGTGCCGCTGGACCCCAGCTACCCGCGTGAGCGTTTGGGTTGGCTGCTGGAGGATGCCCAGGGCCCCGCCCTCGTTGCCCACTCACACCTCTTGCAGGCGCTGCCCGAAACCAGCGCCACACCGGTGTGCCTCGACTCGGACGTGGAGTTGGCGAAGCAGCCGACGATGGCGCCCGTGGTGGACATCCACCCCGGCCACCTCGCCTACCTCATCTACACCTCCGGCAGCACCGGCCGTCCCAAGGGCGTCGCCATCTCCCATAGCAACGCCGTGACGTTCCTCCACTGGGCCTTGGAGACCTTCACTCAGGAGGAGCTGAAGGGAACGCTCGCCGCGACGAGCCTCAACTTCGACCTCTCCGTCTTCGAACTCTTCGCTCCGCTCTCCAGCGGCGGCGCGGTGGTGGTGGCGAAGAACGCCCTGCACCTGGCCGAGCTGCCTACGGCGTCCCACGTCACCCTGGTCAACACCGTGCCCTCCGCCATGGCGCAACTGCTGCGCCTGGGCGCGGTACCGCCCTCCGTGCGTGTCATCAATCTTGCGGGCGAAGCCCTCCCTGAGACGTTGGCGAAGCAGGTCTACGCCGTCCCGACGGTGCAGAAGCTCTACAACCTCTACGGCCCGTCCGAAGACACCACCTACTCAACGGCCTCCCTCGTCGGCCGTAACGAAGTGCCCCTCATTGGCCGTCCTCTGCCCGCGACGCGCGCTTACGTGCTGGACGCTTCGCTGCAACCGGTGCCCGTGGGCGTGGCCGGTGAGCTGTACCTCGCGGGCGAAGGCCAGGCGCGTGGCTACCTGCTGCGTCCGGAACTCACGGCCGAGCGCTTCGTCCCCGAGCCCTACGGTCCTCCCGGTGGCCGCATGTACCGCACGGGTGACCGCGTCCGTTACCGCCTCGACGGGCGCCTGGAGTACCTGGGCCGCATCGACTTCCAGGTGAAGGTGCGCGGCTTCCGCATCGAACTGGGCGAAATTGAAGCCGCGCTCCGCCGCGCTCCGGGCCTCAAGGACGCTGTCGTCGTCGCCAAGGGCGAAGCCGCCGACAAGCGCCTTGTCGCCTACGTCACCGCTCGCGAAGGACACTCGCTCGACTCCGAGGCACTCAAGGTCCACCTCCGGCAGCAGCTGCCGGAGTACATGGTCCCCTCCGCGCTCCTCGTCCTCGACGCCCTGCCCCTCAACTCCAACGGCAAGGTGGACCGCAAGGCCCTGCCCGAGCCGGGAAACCTCGCGCGCTCCTCCGACTTCATCGCGCCACGGACCGGCACCGAGGAGCAGCTCGCGGCCCTCTTCGCCGAAGTCCTCCGCGTAGAGCGTGTGGGCATCCGGGACGACTTCTTCGCCCTGGGCGGCCACTCCCTGCTGGCCACCCAGCTCGTCTCGCGCGTGCGGGCGACGTTCGCGGTGGAACTGCCGCTGCGAGCCCTCTTTGAAGCGCCCACGGTTGAAGGGCTCGCACCGAAGCTCGCGAGCGCCCGGTCCGCCGCGCTCGGCGCACCGCCGCTGCGATCCTCGCCGCGCGAAGGCACCATTCCGCTGTCCTTCGCGCAGCAGCGCCTCTGGCTGCTGGATCAACTCCAGCCGGGTGACATCGCGTACAACATCCCCACCGCCCTGCGGCTGACGGGCCAGGTGGACGTGGAGTCCTTGCGCCACGCCTTCGAGGCGTTGGTGGCCCGCCACGAATCGCTGCGCACCACGCTCTCCGCCGAGCACGAAGAACCGTCGCAATGCATCCAGACTCCTTACGGTTGGGAGCTGCCCGTCATCGACCTGACGTCCCTCCCCGAGTCGCAGCGTGAGGAGGAGGCCCAGCGCATCGTGGCCGAGGAGGCCCGGCGTCCCTTCCATCTCACCACGGGCCCGCTGCTGCGAAGCACGCTGGTGCGGCTGGGGCAGGACTCGCACCTGTTGCTGGTGACGATGCACCACATCGTCTCCGACGGCTGGTCCATGGGTGTGCTCGTCCGGGAGGTGGCGGCTTTCTACGAAGCCTTCAGCACCGGCCGCGCTCCCGTCCTCCCGCCACTGCCCGTGCAGTACGCGGACTTCGCCATGTGGCAGCGAGGCTGGCTCCAGGGCGAGGCCCTGGACGCGCAGCTGGGCTATTGGAAGCAGCAGCTCGCGGGTGCTCCGTCCGCGCTGGACCTGCCCACGGATCGTCCGCGTCCGCCCGTGCAGTCCCGCCGGGGTGCCACGGTGGACGTGCGCGTCCCATCGCAGGTCTCCCAGGCACTCAAGGCCCTGGCTCAGCGCGAAGGCTCGACGCCCTTCATGGTGCTGCTGGCGGCCTGGCAGTTGCTGTTGTCCCGCTACTCCGGCCAGGACGACATCAGCGTGGGCACGCCCATCGCGGGCCGCACGCAGGCGGAGACCGAAGGCCTCATCGGCTTCTTCGTCAACACCCTGGTGTTGCGCGCCCGGCTGCAGACTCAGGACTCGTTCCGCCAACTGCTCTCCCAGATGAAGGCCACGACGCTCGCGGCCTACGAGCACCAGCACGTGCCTTTCGAGAAGCTGGTGGAGGTCCTCCAGCCCTCGCGAGACCTGAGCCGCAGCGCGCTCTTCCAGGCGATGTTCTCCCTGCAGAACACGCCCATGGAGACGCTCCGGTTGCCTGGACTGTCCTTCCAGACCGTCCCGGTGGACACGCGGTCCTCCAAGTTCGATCTCACGCTGACGTTGCAGGAGTCGCCCCAGGGCTTCGGCGGAACACTGACGTACGCCACGGACCTCTTCGACGCCTCGACCATGCAGCGCATGGTGGGCCACCTGGGCGTGCTGCTGGAGGCCATCGCCGCCCAGCCGGATGCGACGCTCGCGAGCTTGCCGCTGCTCACCGCGCCGGAGCGCCAGCAACTCCTCGTCGATTGGAATGGCCCCAGCGCGGAGTTCCCCCGCGACCTCTGCCTCCATGAGGCCTTCAGCGCCCAGGCCCTTCGCACGCCCGACGCCCTGGCCGTCATCTGCCGTGAGGAGCGACTCACCTTCCATGAGCTGGAAGTCCGCGCCAATCAGCTCGCCCACCGGCTGGTGAAGCTGGGCGTTGGCCCCGACGTGCGCGTCGTGCTGTGCGTGGAGCGCTCCGTGGAGGCGCTCGTCGGCATCCTCGGCGCTCTCAAGGCCGGGGGCGCCTACGTGCCCATCGACCCCAGCTACCCGCGCGAGTGGCTTGCCCACGTCCTCCAGGACACGGGTGCTCCGGTGGTGCTCACCCAGCAGCGCCTGCGCGACTCGCTGCCTCCGCACTCCGCGCATACCCTCTGCCTGGACTCCGATGCGGACTCACTCTCCCGTGAGCCTTCGGACGCTCCCGTGACAGCGGTCACGCCGGAACACCTCGCCTACATCATCTACACCTCGGGCAGCACCGGCCGTCCCAAGGGCGTGATGATTCAGCACCGCTCCGTGCTCAATCTGCGCGTCGCGCTTGCCGCTACGGTGCATGCGGACTCTCAGCCTGGGGAGCGTGTCAGCGTCAACGCACCGCTCTCCTTCGACGCCTCCGTCAAGCAGCTCATCCAGGTGCTCGACGGCCACACCCTCTGCATCGTCCCCGACGAAGCCCGCGCTGACGTCAGCGAACTCGTCAATCGCATTGGCCACGACGCGCTGGACGTCCTCGACTGCTCCCCGGCCCACCTGCGCCTGCTGGTGGATGAAGGCCTCCTGGAGCGCACGGCCATCCCCCACCGCGTCCTCGTGGGCGGCGAAGCCGTGGACCCCGCCACCTGGCGTCACCTGGCCCAGGCTCCACGTCCTCGCGTTTTCAACGTCTACGGCCCTACCGAGTGCACCGTCGACGCCACCGCCTGCGCCTTCGATGCTTCTCCCACTCCCACCATCGGTCGGCCTCTGCCCAACGTCCGCGTCTACGTGCTCGACCGCACACTGCGTCCCGTGCCCGTGGGCGTCGCGGGTGAGCTCTTCATCGGCGGGGCGGGCGTCGCTCGTGGCTACCTCAACCGCCCCGAGCTGACGGCGGACCGCTTCATCCCCGACGCCTTCTCCTCCACGCCCGGTGCCCGCCTCTACCGCACCGGCGACGTGGTGCGCTGGCGTGCCGACGGCATGCTTGACTACCTGGGCCGTGCGGACTTCCAGGTGAAGGTCCGCGGCTTCCGCATCGAGCTGGGGGAAATCGAAGCGGCTCTCCTCAAGCATCCCCAGGTGCACGCCGCCGTGGTGCTCGCTCGCGAGGACGTGCCCGGTGACAAGCGGCTTGTCGCCTACGTGGTGCCTCCGGAAGGCACGGAGACGGCCCCCACGCCCGAAGTCCTCAAGGATTGGCTCAAGCAGCTCCTGCCTGAGCACATGCGCCCTTCCGCGCTCCTCGTGCTGGAAGCATTGCCGCTCAACACCAATGGCAAGGTGGACCGCAAGGCCCTGCCCGCACCCCACAGCGATGCGCTCGCCTCCACCTACGTCGCGCCGCGGACCTCGACCGAGGAGCGGCTCGCATCCATCTGGGCGGCGGTCCTGCGCCTGCCCCAGGTGGGCGTGAAGGACTCCTTCTTCGAGCTGGGTGGCCACTCGCTGCTGGCCACGCAGGTGGTGTCACGCATTCGCTCGGCGTTCAGCGTGGAGCTCCCCCTGCGGGCGCTCTTCGAGTCCCCCACCGTGGAGGCGCTCGCGGTTCGTCTCTCGGGACTCTCCCGCACGAAAACTTCGCCGATCACTCGCGTTTCGCACGACGGTCCGCTGCCGCTGTCCTTCGCCCAGCTGCGGTTGTGGCTCATTGATCAGCTCGAACCGGGCAGCCCTCTCTACAACGTGCCCGTCGCCGTCCGGCTGGAGGGCCACCTGCGCACGGACGTGCTGGAGCGTGCCCTCCAGGAAGTCGTGCGCCGACACGACGCCCTGCGCACCACCTTCGCCCAGGTGGACGGAGAGCCGGTCCAGTACATCCATCCCGACAGCCACCCGCCCCTGGCCCTTGTTGACCTCTCGGACGTGCCTGAATCCCAGCGCAAGCCCGAGACGCGGGCCCGTGTGGAACAGGAGATGCGCCGGCCCTTCGACCTGCGCACCGGCCCGCTCCTCCGCACGCTGCTCTTCAAGCTGGCAGAACACGAGCACGTGCTTGTCGTCACCCTGCACCACATCGTCTCCGACGGCTGGTCGCTGGGTGTGCTCGTGCGCGAAGTCACGGCCCTCTACGCGGCCTTCTCCGCGGGACAGCCGTCACCGCTTCCTGCTCTTCCTGTCCAGTACGCGGACTACGCCGATTGGCAGCGCCGCACGCTCTCGGGTGAGACGCTGCGGCAGGAAATGGCTTACTGGGAGGGGAAGCTCTCCGGCGCTCCTGCCGTCCTGGAACTGCCCACCGACTTCCCCCGCCCGGCCGTCCGGAGCAACGCGGGCGCGACCCTTGGCTTCACCCTGTCGCGTGAGTTGACGGAAGCCTTGCGGAGCCTGGGCCACCGTGAAGGCGGTTCACTCTTCATGGTGCTGCTCGCGGCCTGGCAGGGTCTGCTGTCGCGCTACACGGGCCAGCAGGACATCAGCGTGGGCTCGCCCATCGCGGGCCGTACGCGCGCGGAGACGGAGGGCCTCATCGGCTTCTTCGTCAACACGCTCGTCTTGCGCGCGCAGGTGGACGAGGACCAGTCCTTCCGTTCACTGCTCCAGCAGGTGCGCACCACGGTGCTGGAGGCCTACGAGCACCAGGAGGTGCCGTTCGAGAAGCTGGTGGAAGTCCTCCAACCCGCGCGCAGCCTCAGCCATACGCCCCTCTTCCAGACGCTGCTCGCGCTCCAGAACGTGCCCACGGAGGACGTGCGGCTGCCAGAGCTACGGCTGCGAAGGCTTGAGGCCACCCACTCGACGTCGAAGTTCGACGTGAGCGTCTTCTTCACGGAGACATCCGAAGTGCTGCGAGGCACCCTGGAGTACAGCACCGCGCTCTTCCAGCAGAGCACCGTGGAGCGGATGGCCCGCCACCTGCGCACGCTGCTGGAGGCCGTGGCCGCGAAGCCCGAGCAGGCCTTGGCCCACCTGCCGCTCCTCTCCAACGACGAGCGTCAGCGCCTCCTCGTGGAGTGGAATGACACGGCCGCCGTCAGCCCGACGGACGTGCCGGTCCACGTCCACTTCGCGCGGCAGGCCCAGCGCACGCCTCACGCAGTCGCTCTCGTGTTGGGGGATGATTCGCTGACGTACGCCCAATTGGATTCACGCGCGAACCAACTGGCCCATCACCTGCGGGCCCTGGGCATCGTCCCGGGTGCGCGCGTCGGCCTCGCCGTCGAGCGCTCCTTCGAGCTGGTGACGGCGCTCCTCGCCATCCTCAAGGTGGGTGCGGCCTTCGTCCCCGTGGACCGCAATGCGCCTGTCGAACGCATCGCAATGTTGCTGGAGGACGCGGACGTGGGCGTGGTCGTCACACATCAGCCCTTCGCCTCACTGCTGCCCGCCTCCGGCACCCGCGTCTGGCTGGATGCCCAGTCCGCGGAGATTGCTACGCAGCCCACGCATGCGCCGGACGTCCGCGTGGACGGTGAAGCCCTCGCCTACGTCATGTTCACCTCGGGCTCCACGGGCCGCCCCAAGGGCGTCAGCGTGCCCCACCGGGGCATCACCCGCCTGGTGCTTGGCAGCACCTTCATGCGCTTCGGGCCCGACGAAGTCTGGCTCCAGTTCGCCCCTGTGGCCTTCGACGCCTCCACGCTCGAAATCTGGGGCGCGCTGCTGCACGGCGCGAAGCTCGTCCTCGCTCCGCCGCACTCCCTCTCTCTGGAGGAATTGGCCGCCCAGCTGCGTCACCACCGCGTGACGTCTCTCTGGCTCACCGCCGCCCTCTTCGAGCAGATGGCCCTGCACCAGGGTGAAGCGCTCGCGGGCGTGCGTCAGGTCCTCGCCGGTGGCGATGTGCTGCCTGCCGCCCGTGTGCGCGAGCACCTCGCGCGCATTCCGGAAGGCGCGACGTTCCTCAATGGCTACGGCCCCACGGAGAACACCACCTTCTCCACCACCTTCGCCATGCGGCACGGCACTCGCGTGGAAGGCACCATCCCCATTGGCCGGCCGCTCTCCAACTCCACCGTCTACATCCTCGACGCTCACCTGCACCCGGTGCCCGTGGGCGTGGCCGGTGAGGTGTACGTCGGCGGCCAGGGCCTGGCCTGGGGCTACCTGAACCGTCCCGAGCTCACCGCGGAACGCTTCGCCCCTCATCCCTTCGCCTCCACGCCGGGTGAGCGCCTCTACCGCACGGGCGACCAGGCCCGTTGGAAGGAGGACGGCACGCTCGACTTCCTGGGCCGCGTCGACTTCCAGGTGAAGGTGCGTGGCTTCCGCATCGAGCTGGGCGAAATCGAAGCGGCCCTGCGCTCCGCCACCGGCGTCAACGAGGCCATCGTCGTGGCTCGGGGCTCGGACGCGGACAAGCGCCTCATCGGCTATGTCACTGCGAGTGACGGCCACTCGCTGAATGCTGATTCAATCAAAGCGAGCCTCAAGCAGCACCTGCCGGAGTACATGGTGCCGTCAGCCATCGTCGTGCTGGACACGCTGCCCCTCAACGCCAACGGCAAGGTGGACCGCAAGGCACTTCCGGAACCCGACGCCGTCGAGGCCCGGGACTTCGTCGCGCCCCGTGACGCGCTCGAAATGCAGCTCGTCCGCATCTGGGAGGACCTCCTCAACGTCCGCTCCGTCGGCGTCCGATCCAGCTTCTTCGAGTTGGGTGGCCACTCCCTGCTCGCCGTGCGCATGCTCGCTTCCATCCGCGAACGTCTCGGTCTCAGCCTTCCCCTCTCCGTCCTCTTCCAGCAGGTTACTGTCGAGCAGCTCGCCCAGGTGCTCCGCGACGACTCGCAGGCCTGGACACCCCTCGTCCCGCTGGAGCGCGGAGAACCGGGCCAGCGGCCGCTCTTCCTCGTCCACCCGGGCGGCGGCAACGTCCTGGCCTACTCGGAGCTGGCGCGCCGGCTGGGCCCCTCGCTGCCCGTCTTCGGCCTCCAGTCGCGCGGCCTCGACGGACGGCCCGTCGCCGAGTCCATCGAGGAGATGGCCAGCCTCTACATCGAAGCCATCCGCACCGTGCAGCCCCACGGCCCCTACCAACTGGGAGGCTGGTCGCTCGGCGGCGTCATCGCTTACGAGATGGCCCGTCGCCTGCGCGAGGCGGGTGAGGCCGTGGATCTGCTCGCCCTCATCGATGCCCACCTCTACGGCCTAACGAAGCCTGCTCAGTCCGAGACGCAGCTCGACTCCGAGTCCCGCGCACGGCTCGCCTTCGCCCATGCCACCGCCACTGCCTTCGGCCAGGAGCTCTCCGTCCCGGACGAAGCGCTGGCACAGAGCGACGATGCAATGCTGAGCCACCTGCTTCAGGAAGGACTCCGGGCGCGCATCCTCGACGCGCAGTCCGGCCCGGCCCAGTTGCGTGCCCTCTTCAACGTCTTCCGGGCCAACCTCTTCGCCCACGAGAAGTACGTGCCCCAGCCGTACGACGGCACCGCACTGCTCCTGAGCGCTAGCGAAGCCGCCGCCGGGACTCCGCGTCACCGCGGCTGGGAGCCCCTGGTGCGAGGTGGCCTGGAGGTGCACGACGTGCCCGGCAGCCATCACGCGTTGATGCAGGACCCGCACCTCGGATCCATCATCGAATGCCTGCGGGAGGCGCTCGCGCGGGTGTCCAACACCGCGTCCCGGCACTCCACGGGGAGCTGACGCCGGGGTTGGAGTGAAGTGAGGCGACCCACCGTCGCGGATCATCGCGACGGTGGCCCGTGCTCCCTGAGGCGAGAGACCAGGCCCCTCCTCCATCCCCGAGCAGGGAGGAGACGCTGGGAGCAGGTCTCACTCTGGAGGACATCTGACGTCCTTCCCTCCCTGCCTTCAGGGAACCAGCACAATCCCGCAAATACCTGGATTCATTCGAGTGGGTATTTATCCGCCCTCATGACAGGGTCGGCGTAGACGGAATAATCTCACCCATATGAATTTGACCCACCCTCGCGCTTCCTTGGAAAGAGCGGCGCAGGGGAGTCATTCCGGCACCAGCAACACGCCCGAGTTCCCGTGAGCACCACTGTCCCCGGTGGTGCTCGTACGCAGTGGCGGCCCCCAGTGCGGAGTACACGAGATGAGCCACGAGCTGTCGAAGCGGATCGCCAACCTCTCACCCGAGAAGCGCGCCGAGCTGCTCAAGAAGATGGCCGCGCAGAAGGCCACCGCGGGCAACTCCGTCCAGGGCCTCATCCCGGTGCAGGACCGCTCGCGTCCCCTGCCCCTGTCCTTCGCTCAGCAGCGCCTCTGGTTCATTGATCAGCTGCAGCCCGGCACCTCGCTCTTCAACGTACCCATGGCGGTACGCCTGGAGGGTGCGCTCGACGTGGCCGTGCTGGAGCGCGCGCTGCGCGAAGTCGTGCGCCGTCATGAAGTGCTGCGCACCACCTTCCGTGAGGGCGCGTCCGGCCCCGTGCAGGTGGTGTCGCCGGAGCCGGTGCTCACCCTGGAGCGCAAGGACCTCACGGGCGCGCCGCAGGAAGAAGTGTGGCGTCTGGCGCGTGAAGAGGCCGCGCAGCCCTTCGACCTCGCGAAGGGCCCTCTGCTGCGCGCGCTGCTGCTGACGTCGGCCCCGGCAGAGCACCTGCTCGTCGTGGTGGTGCACCACATCATCTCCGACGGCTGGTCCATGACGCTGCTGGTGCGCGAGGTGGCGCTCCTCTACGGCGCCTTCGCGCGAGGCCAGGCAGCGCCCCTGCCGCCGCTGGGCATCCAGTACGCGGACTTCGGTGTCTGGCAGCGCGAGTGGATGCAGGGCCCCCGGCTGGAGAAGCAGCTCGACTACTGGAAGCGCCAGTTGGCCGGAGTGCCTTCCGCGCTGGAGCTGCCCACCGACTTCCCCCGCCCCGCCACCCGAGACGGCCGAGGCGCCCGGCACGACGTGCTGCTGCCGCGCGAATTGACGGACGCATTGAAGGCCGTGGCGCAGCAGGAAGGCGCCTCCCTCTACATGGCTCTGCTGACGGGCTGGCAGATGTTGATGGCCCGCTACTCCGGCCAGGAGGACGTCACCGTCGGCTCTCCCATGGCGGGCCGTACGAGAGGCGAGGTGGAGGGCCTCATCGGCCTCTTCGTCAACGCCCAGGTGCTTCGCACCCGCGTGACGGGGAGCGCCTCCTTCCGCACCCTGCTGCGTCAGGTGCGCGAGACGGTGCTGGGAGCCCAGGAGCACCAGGAGCTTCCCATCGAGCGGCTCGTGGAGGAGTTGAAGCCCGAGCGCATTCCGGGCCGCACTCCCTTCTTCCAGGTGATGCTCACCTACCAGGCCTCCTTCCGCGGCGCCGCCACTGTTGAAGGCGTCAAGCTGGAGGCCCTGGAGCTCGACACCTTCTCCGCCAAGTTCGACCTCACCCTTCAGGTGCTGGAGACGGACGCCGGCCTCAAGGGCTACCTTGAGTACACGACGGATATCTTCACCCCCTCCACCGCCGCACGCATGGCCGAGCACCTGCGCGTGCTCCTGCGGGAAGCTGTCGCGAAGCCGGATCAGCGCGTGTCGTCGCTGCAGTTGCTCGCGGGGGATGAGCGCCAGCAAGTGCTGGTGGAGTGGAATGCGACGCATGCGCCGTTCCCCGAAGCGTGCATGCACTCCCTCTTCGAAGCACAGGTGCGCCGCGCTCCGGAGGCGGTGGCCGCGGTCTTCGAAGGGACGCAGCTGACGTACGCGCAACTGGACGCGCGCGCCAATCAGCTCGCCCATGCGCTGCGCCGCCGTGGCGTGGGCCCGGAGATCCGCGTCGCCCTCAGCGTCGAGCGCTCCCTCGACATCGTCATCGGCCTGCTCGGCATTCTGAAGGCCGGTGGCGCCTGGGTGCCCGTGGATCCGCTCCTGCCCCGCGAGCGCCTGGCCTTCATGCTGGAGGACAGTGCGGCCCAGGTGCTCGTCACCCAGCAGCCGCTGGTGGACCGCTTCCCGGAAGCACTGCATGCGCGCGCGCTCTGCCTGGATACGGAGCGGGAGGCACTGGCGCAGCAGCCGATGGATGCGCCCGCGACGGGTGTGACGCCCGCGAACATGGCGTACCTGCTCTACACCTCGGGCAGCACGGGGACGCCCAAGGGCACGGCGGTGGAGCACCGCAGCGTCGCCAACCTCGTCACCCACGAAGCGGTGGCGTACGGCATCGGCCCTGGCAGCCGGGTGCTTCAGTTCGCCAGCCTCAGCTTCGACCTCTCCGTGGAGGAGATTTTCACCACGCTCTGCAACGGCGCCACGCTGGTGCTCGCGCCATTGGAGAAGCTGATGCCGGGCGCGCCCCTGCCCGTGCTGCTGCGTGAGCAGGAGTTGAGCGTCGTCAGCCTCACCCCCGCGGCCCTGGCAGCGACGTCCTCCGAAGGCCTGCCCATGGTGCGCACCGTCATCTCCGGCGGTGAAGCCCTGCCCGCGGACGTCGTCGCGCGCTGGGCCCCGGGACGGCGGCTCCTCAACACCTACGGCCCCACCGAAGCCACCGTCATCGCCACCTTCGGAGAGGTGGTGGCGGATGGAGAAGTGCCGTCCATTGGCAAGCCCCTGGCGAACGTGCGCGTCTACGTGCTGGACCCGCACGGGCAGCCGGTCCCCGTGGGTGTGCGCGGTGAACTGCACATTGGTGGCGTCGGCGTGGCACGCGGGTACGCGGGACGTCCGGGCCTTACCGCTGAGCGCTTCATCCCCGACGCGTTCTCCTCTACTCCGGGCGACCGTCTCTACCGTACGGGCGACGTCGTACGCTGGCGCGCGGATGGTCAGTTGGACTTCGTCGGCCGCATCGATGCCCAGGTGAAGGTGCGCGGCTTCCGCATCGAGCTGGGCGAAGTCGAGAACGCCCTGCGCGCAGCCCCTGCCGTGAAGGACGCCGTCGTGCTGGCCCGCGAGGATGCTCCGGGCGACAAGCGGTTGGTGGCATACGTCGTGGGTGACGCTCTCGACGTCACGGCCCTGCGCGCGTATCTCAAGCAGCACCTGCCCGAATACATGGTGCCTGCCGCTTTCGTCTCCATGGAGACGCTGCCGCTGACGTCCAACGGCAAGGTGGACCGCAAGGCCCTTCCCGCTCCGGATGCGGGCGCACTCCGGGCTTCACACGCCTACGAGGCCCCGGCCACACCGCTGGAGGAGAAGCTCGCGGCCCTCTGGAGCGAAGTGCTGCGCGTCCCCACCGTGGGCCGCACCGACAACTTCTTCGAACTGGGCGGCCACTCGCTGCTCGCCACGCAACTCGTGGCGCGCGTGCGCGCGGCGCTCGACATGGAGCTGCCGCTTCGTGCCCTCTTCGAGGCTCCCACCATTGCCGCACTGGCGGAACGCCTCCAGCGCGCCGCGACCGGCACGCGCCTGCCCTCCCTGACGCGCACGCGTACCGAAGGCCCCCAGCCACTGTCCTTCGCCCAGCAGCGCCTCTGGTTCCTGGACCAACTGGCGCCGGACGACGCCTCCTATAACCTCCCTGTCGCGCTGCGCCTCCTGGGCCGCCTGGACGTGGAGGCCCTGCGCCGCGCGTTCGAGGCACTCGTGGCGCGCCATGAGGCCCTGCGCACCACCTTCTTCGAGGAAGAGGGTCAGCCCTTCCAGCGCATCCATCCTCCGGCCGAGTGGGTTCTTCCCGTGGAGGATCTGTCCGGATTGGACGAGTCCACGCGCGACGCCGAGACGCTGCGGCGAGCGACCCGTGAGGCCCGGCAGCCCTTCAACCTCGTCCGAGGGCCGCTACTGCGCACCTCACTTCTGCGATTGGCCGAGGAGACGCACGTCCTCCTCGTGACGATGCATCACATCGTCTCCGATGGCTGGTCCATGGGCGTCCTCATCCGTGAGCTGGCGAGCCTCTATGAGTCCTTCAGTGGCGGCCGGGCTCCTTCTCTGCCGCCGCTACCGGTGCAGTACGCGGACTTCGCCCTCTGGCAGCGCCAGTGGTTGCAGGGTGAGACGCTGGAGTCGCAGCTCGGCTACTGGAAGCGCCAGTTGGCCGGTGCGCCCGCCGCGCTGGAGCTGCCCACCGACCGGCCGCGGCCGGCCGTGCAGTCCCGCCGCGGCGCCACGGTGCCCGTGCACTTCCCCTCGCAGCTGACGGACTCGCTGCGAAGCCTTGCCCAGCGTGAGGGCGCCACGCCCTTCATGCTGCTGCTCTCCGCCTTCCAGCTGCTTCTCTCGCGCTACTCCGGCCAGGACGACATCTCCGTCGGCTCCCCCATCGCCGGCCGCACCCACGCCGAGGCCGAAAGCCTCATCGGCTTCTTCGTCAACACGCTCGTCCTGCGCGCCCACGTGGATTCGCGTGCGACGTTCCGCGAATTGCTGGCCCAGGTGAAGGCCACCACCCTCGCCGCCTACGAGCACCAGCACGTCCCCTTCGAGAAGCTGGTCGAGGTCCTCCAGCCCTCGCGTGACTTGAGCCGCAGCCCCCTCTTCCAAGTCATGCTCGTCCTGCAGAATGCACCCGCCGAAGCGCTGCGCGTGCCGGGCATGGCCTTCCAGCCCATTCCCCTGGAGGGCAACTCCTCCCGCTTCGACTTGGCCCTCACCCTCTTCGAGGTGCCCCAGGGCCTCACCGGCTTCCTCGAGTACAGCTCCGACCTCTTCGACGCCTCCACCGTCCAGCGCCTCATGGGCCACTTCGGCGTCCTTCTCTCCTCCCTCGCTGCCCAGCCGGATGCTCGCGTGGCCTCGCTGGAGTTGATGACGGCGGAGGAGCGCAAGCAGCTCCTCCTCAAGTGGAATGAGACGGACGTCGCCTTCCCGCGCGACACCTGCATCCACCATGTCGTCGCTGAGAATGCCCGTCGCGCTCCGGACGCGGTTGCTGTGCGCATGGGGGAGAGAAGCGTCAGTTACGCGAGCCTCAACGCCTGGGCTCATGGCCTTGCCACTCAGTTGCACACTGCCGGTGTCACTCGGGGCAGCCGCGTCGCCGTCCTCGCGGAGCGCTCCCCGGAGTTGGTGGCGGGCCTCCTCGCCACCCTCAAGGTGGGCGCCGCCTACGTCCCCATCGCGCCCGGTGTCCCGCCGGAGCGACTGGCCTTCATGCTGGAGGACTGCGGCGCTTCGGTCCTCCTCACCCAGCAGCACCTGCGTGACTCGCTGCCCTCCCTCTCTTCGCGCGTCCTCTCGCTGGAGATGGAAACGAGTGCAACGCAGCAGCCGCTGCCGGTGACGCCCGTGGGTCCGGAGGACCTGGCCTACGTCATCTACACCTCCGGCAGCACCGGCCGCCCCAAGGGCGTCGCCGTCCACCACCGCGCGTTGATGAACCTCGTCTCCTGGCACCAGCGCACCTACGCGCTGACGCCCCAGGACTCCACCGCCCTCACCGCGGGCGTTGCCTTCGACGCTTCCACCTGGGAGGTGTGGCCCTCGCTGGCCTCCGGCGCCAGCCTCGTCATCCCGCCTGACGCCGTGCGCGCGGAGCCCTCCCAGTTGCTTCAGTGGCTGGCCCGCGAAGCCATCACCACCTGCTTCATGCCCACGCCTCTGGCTGAAGCGGTGCTGCGCGAGGAGTGGCCCCGCCCCATGGCCCTGCGCGCCCTGCTGACGGGCGGAGACGCCCTGCACCACGGTCCGCCGCCTTCAGTCCCCGCCACCCTCTTCAACCACTACGGGCCCACCGAGAGCACCGTCGTCGCCACCTTCACCCCCGTCGTGCGCGACGACGGCACGCGGCCCCCCATTGGCCGCCCCATCGCCAACACCCGCACCTACGTCCTCGACGCTCAACTCCAGCCAGTACCCGTGGGCGTCCCCGGTGAGCTCTTCCTCGCCAGCGAGGGCCTGGCCTGGGGCTACCTGGGTCAGCCCGCGCTGAGTGCCGAGCGCTTCATTCCGCACCCCTTCTCCTCCACGCCGGGTGCCCGCCTCTACCGCACCGGCGACGTCGTGCGCTGGCGTGCCGATGGCCAGCTGGACTACCTCCAGCGGCTCGACTTCCAGGTGAAGGTGCGCGGCTTCCGCATCGAGCTGGGTGAAATCGAGGCCTCCCTCCTCGCTCACGCCTCCGTGCACGAAGCCGTTGTCCTCGCCCGCGAGGACTCTCCCGGTGACAAGCGGCTCGTTGCCTACGTCGTGCCCGCTCAGGGCCAGCAGTGGGACACCTCTGCGGTGCGCACCTTCCTCAAGGAGCGGCTGCCCGAGTACATGGTGCCCTCCGCCTTCGTCTCCTTGGAGGCGCTGCCCCTGACGTCCAACGGGAAGGTGGATCGCAAGGCCCTTCCCGTTCCGGACGCCTCGCCGCTCGTGGACTTCGTCGGCCCGCGCAATCCCACCGAGGAGAAGCTCGCGGACGTCTTCGCCCAGGTCCTGCGCGTGGAGCGCGTGGGCATCCACGACGACTTCTTCGCCTTGGGTGGCCACTCCCTGCTGGCCACCCAGCTCATGTCCCGGGTCCGGGCCACCTTCCGGCGCGAGCTGCCCGTGCGTGCGCTGTTCGAGGCCCCCACCGTCGCGGGCCTTGCCCTGCGCATCGACGCCACCCACGCCTCCGCGGTGCAGCCGCCTCCGAGCATTCCCAGGGTGCGCGCCACCACCGCGCCCCTCTCCTTCGCGCAGCAGCGACTCTGGTTCCTGGATCAGCTCACCCCGGGAGATGCGTCCTACAACATCTCCAGCGCGCTCAGCCTGAAGGGCCACGTGGACGTGGAGTCCCTGCGCCGTGCCTTCGAGGCACTCGTCGCCCGTCACGAAGCCCTGCGGACCACCTTCCGCGAGCACGAGGGTCAGGCCCTCCAGTCCATCCATCCTTCTGTCGCGTGGACCCTGCCGCTGCATGACGTGTCCGCCCTGCCGGTGGCTCAGCGCGAAGCCGAAGCGCGACGCCTCGTCACCGAGGACGCCCGCCATCCATTCCAACTGGAGGACGGGCCGCTCCTGCGTACCGCCCTCGTGCGCCTTGGCGCGGACGAGCACCTGCTGCTGGTGACGATGCATCACATCGTCTCCGACGGCTGGTCCATGGGCGTCCTCGTCCGTGAGCTGGTGGCCTTCTACGAAGCCTTCCATGCGGGCCGCAGCCCTTCGCTCCCGCCACTGCCGATGCAGTACGCGGACTTCTCGACCTGGCAGCGCCAGTGGCTCCAGGGCGAGACGTTGGAGACGCACCTCGGTTACTGGAAGCAGCAGCTCGTGGGTGCACCGGCAGCGCTGGAGCTGCCCACGGACCGCCCTCGCCCGCCCGTGCAGTCCCACCGAGGCGCCACGGTGGACGTGCGCATCCCTTCGGACATCGCCCAACGGCTCAAGGCACTGGCGGGACGCGAGGGCGCCACGCCCTTCATGGTGCTGCTGGCCGCCTTCCAGGTGCTCCTCTCGCGCTACGCCGCGCAGGACGACATCAGCGTGGGTACGCCCATCGCCGGCCGCACGCAGGCGGAGACCGAGGGCCTCATCGGCTTCTTCGTCAACACGCTCGTCCTGCGCGCCCATGTCGAACCGAAGGCGACCTTCCGCGAACTGCTCGCCCAGCTACGAGGCACGACGCTCACGGCCTACGAGCACCAGCACGTGCCGTTCGAGAAGCTGGTGGAAGTCCTCCAGCCCGTTCGGGACACGAGCCGCAGCCCGCTCTTCCAGGTGATGTTCGTCCTGCAGAACACGCCCACCGAGGCGCTCCAGCTCCCGGGCCTCTCCCTGCGGCCTCTGCCCCTGGAGACCCACTTCGCGAAGTTCGATCTCACGCTCTCCTTGCAGGAGGTCCAGGAGGGGCTGGTCGGCACGCTGGAGTACGCGACGGACCTGTTCGACGCGGCGACCATCCAGCGCATGGCCGGACACTTCGGAGTGCTGCTGGAGGCCATCGCGAAGAAGCCTGAGTCACGGCTCGGGGACCTCCCGCTGCTCACCGACACAGAGCGGCAGCAGCTCCTCGTCGAATGGAATCCCCCTGCCTCGCAGGCGCCGCGTGAGTCCAGCATCTCCTCGATGGTGGAAGCCCAGGTGCGTCGCACGCCGGGTGCGCTGGCCGTCATCACGCCGGAGCGGCAGCTGACGTACCGGGAGCTGGATGCGAAGGCCAACCAGCTCGCCCACCGACTGCGTAGCCTGGGTGTCGGGCCTGAAGTCCGCGTCGGCCTGTGCGTTGAACGCACTGAGGATCTGGTCATCGGAGCCCTCGGCATCCTCAAGGCCGGTGGCGCCTACGTGCCGCTGGATCCCAGCTACCCGCGTGAGCGCCTGGGATGGCTGCTGGAGGACGCCCAGGGTCCCGCCCTCGTCGCCCACTCGCACCTCTTGCAGGCGCTACCCGAAACCAGCGCCACACCGGTGTGCCTCGACTCGGACGTGGAGCTGGCGAAGCAGCCGACGACGGCGCCCTCGGTGGACATCCACGCCGGCCACCTCGCCTACCTCATCTACACCTCGGGCTCCACAGGCCGCCCCAAGGGCGTCGCCATCTCCCATGGCAACGCCGTCTCCTTCCTCCACTGGGCCCTGGAGACATTCACCCCGGAGGAGCTGAAGGGAACGCTCGCCGCGACAAGCCTCAACTTCGACCTCTCCGTCTTCGAGCTCTTCGCCCCGTTGAGCAGCGGTGGCGCGGTGGTGGTGGCGAAGAACGCCCTGCACCTGGCCGAGCTGCCTACGGCGTCCCACGTCACCCTCGTCAACACCGTTCCCTCCGCCATGGCGCAGCTCCTGCGCCTGGGCGCGGTGCCGCCCTCCGTACGAGTCATCAACCTCGCCGGTGAAGCCCTGCCGGAGATGCTCGCGAAGCAGGTCTACGCGGTGCCCACGGTTGAGAAGCTCTTCAACCTCTACGGCCCCTCCGAGGACACGACCTACTCCACAGCCTCTCTCGTCGGCCGTGACGAAGTGCCCCTCATCGGCAGGCCTCTGCCCGCGACGCGGGCCTATGTGCTGGATGCCGCGTTGCAGCCTGTGCCCGTAGGCGTGGCCGGTGAGCTGTACCTCGCGGGTGAAGGCCAGGCGCGTGGATACCTGCTGCGTCCGGAACTCACCGCGGAGCGCTTCGTCCCCGAGCCCTACGGTCCTCCGGGCGGCCGCATGTACCGCACGGGCGACCGTGTCCGTTACCGCCTCGACGGGCGCCTGGAGTACCTGGGCCGCATCGACTTCCAGGTGAAGGTGCGCGGTTTCCGCATCGAGCTGGGCGAAATTGAAGCCGCTCTCCGCCGCGCTCCGGGCCTCAAGGACGCGGTCGTCGTCGCCAAGGGCGAAGCCGCCGACAAGCGCCTTGTCGCCTACGTCACCGCTCGCGAAGGACACTCGCTCGACTCCGAGGCACTCAAGGTCCACCTCCGGCAGCAGCTGCCGGAGTACATGGTCCCCTCCGCGCTCCTCGTCCTCGACGCCCTGCCCCTCAACTCCAACGGCAAGGTGGACCGCAAGGCTCTGCCCGAGCCAGGAAACCTCGCGCGTTCGTCCGACTTCGTCGCGCCACGGACCGACGCTGAGGAGCAACTCGCCGCCCTCTTCGCCGAAGTCCTTCGCGTGGAGCGCGTGGGCATCCGGGACGACTTCTTCGCCCTGGGCGGCCACTCCCTGCTGGCCACCCAGCTTGTCTCGCGCGTGCGTGCGACCTTCAGCCTGGAACTGCCGCTGCGGGTGTTCTTCGAAGCGCCCACCGTGGAGGCGCTCGCGACGAAGCTCGCCAGCGCCCAACGCTCCGAGCACCGCCTGCCGCCACTGCGTCCTTCCTCGAATGAAGGCGACCTGCCGCTCTCGTTCGCGCAGCAGCGGCTCTGGTTCCTGGATCAGCTCACCCCGGGGGACGCGTCGTACAACATCCCCACCGCCCTGCGGCTGACGGGCCACGTGGACGTGGAGTCCCTGCGCCGCGCCTTTGAAGCGCTGGTCGCCCGCCACGAGTCGCTGCGCACCACCTTCCAGGAACATCAGGGCCAGGCCACCCAGCGGATCCACGCGCCCGGAGCATGGACCCTGCCGCTCATCGACGTGTCCAGCCTGCCGGCGGCACAGCGCGAGTCCGAGGCCCAGCGCCGGGTCGCGGAGGATGCCCGGCAGCCGTTCCACCTGGAGCGCGGACCGCTCCTGCGCACGGCCCTCGTGCGACTGGGTGAGGAGGAGCACCTGCTGCTGGTGACGATGCACCACATCGTCTCCGACGGCTGGTCCATGGGCGTCCTCGTGCGCGAGCTTGTGACGCTGTACGCGGCCTTCACCCAGGGCACCGCGCCGGCCCTCAGCCCCCTGCCGCTGCAGTACGCGGACTTCGCGGCGTGGCAGCGCCAGTGGCTCCAGGGCGAAACGCTCGACGCGCAACTGGGTTACTGGAAGCAGAAGCTCTCTGGAGCTCCCGCCGCGCTGGAGTTGCTGACGGATCATCCGCGTCCGTCCGTTCAATCCCACGCGGGCGCGGCCCTCTCCGTCCAGCTTCCGCCCGAGACCTCCCAGGCCCTCAAGGTGCTGGCCCGGCGCGAAGGGGCCACGCCCTTCATGGTGCTGCTCGCGGGCTTCCAGCTCCTCCTGTCGCGCTACGCGGGCCAGGACGACGTCAGCGTGGGCACGCCCATCGCCGGCCGCACGCAGGCGGAGACCGAGGGGCTCATCGGCTTCTTCGTCAACACGCTCGTCCTGCGCGCCCACGTCCAACCGAAGGCCACCTTCCACGAGCTGCTCGCGCAGGTGCGTGGCACGACGCTCGCGGCCTACGAGCATCAGCACGTGCCCTTCGAGAAGCTGGTGGAGGTCCTCCAGCCCGTCCGGGACACGAGCCGCAGCCCGCTCTTCCAGGTGATGTTCGCCCTGCAGAACGCGCCCACCGAGGACCTGCGAGTCCCCGGCCTCACCTTCCAGCAGGTGGCGTCCAGCGCGCGCTCCGCCAAGTTCGACCTCACCCTGACGCTTCAGGATTCGGGTCAGGGTTTCGTGGGCTGGCTGGAGTACAGCACCGCGCTCTTCGAGCGGAGCACCGTGGAGCGGATGGTCCACCATCTGCGCACGCTGCTGGAGGCCGTGGCCGCGAAGCCCGACCAAGCCCTGTCCGAGCTGCCGCTGCTCTCCCGAGAGGAGCGCCAGCGCATCCTCGTGGACTGGAACGACACCACCGTCGCCAGCCCCATGGACGTCCCGGTCCACGTTCACTTCTCCCAGCAGGCCCGCCGCACGCCCGACGCGGTGGCCCTGGTGCTGGGGGATGCGACGCTGACGTACGCCCGGCTCGAAGCCCGCGCCAACCAGCTCGCCCATCACCTGCGCGCCCTGGGCATCGTCCCCGGCGCGCGCGTCGGCCTGGCCCTCGAGCGCTCCTTCGAGCTGGTGACGGCGCTCCTCGCCATCCTCAAGGCGGGCGCGGCCTTCGTCCCCGTGGACCGCAATGCGCCCGTGGAGCGCATCGCGATGTTGCTGGAGGACGCGGACGTGGACGTGGTGGTCACTCACCAGCCCTTCGCCTCCAGGCTGCCGGCCTCCGGCACCCGTGTCTGGCTGGACGCGCAGCAGGACGTCCTGGCCGGGCTGCCCACGCACGCGCCCGACGTCTTCGTGGAGGGCGAGTCCCTGGCCTACGTGATGTTCACCTCGGGCTCCACGGGCCGCCCCAAGGGCGTCAGCGTGCCCCACCGTGGCATCACCCGTCTGGTGCTCGGAAGCACCTTCATGCACTTCGGGCCCGACGAGGTGTGGCTGCAGATCGCGCCCATCGCCTTCGATGCCTCCACCCTGGAGCTCTGGGGCGCGCTGCTGCACGGCGGGAAGCTCGTCCTCGCGCCGCCTCATGCCTTGTCGCTGGAAGAACTGGCGGATCAACTGCGTCGCCACCGCGTGACTGCGCTGTTCATCACGACCGCGCTGTTCGAGCAGATGGTCCTTCACCAGGGCGAAGCCCTTGCGAACGTGCGCCAGGTCCTCACGGGCGGAGACGTGATGCCCTGGTCGCGACTGCGCGACCACCTCCCCCGCCTCGCCGAGGGCGCGACGCTGTTCCACGCCTACGGGCCGACGGAGAACACGACGTTCTCCACCACGCTGCCGTTGCACCGCGACACGCGCGTGGAGGGACCGGTCCCCATCGGCCGGCCCATCCCGAACTCCACGGCCTACGTGTTCGACGCGCACCTTCACCCGGTCCCCGTGGGCGTCGCGGGCGAGGTGTACGTCGGTGGCCCGGGCCTCGCGTGGGGCTACCTGCACCGCCCGGACCTGACCGCGGAGCGCTTCGTCCCCCACCCCTTCGCCACCACGCCGGGCGAGCGTCTCTACCGCACGGGTGACAAGGCCCGCTGGCTGGAGGACGGCACGCTCGACTTCCTGGGCCGCGTCGACTTCCAGGTGAAGGTGCGCGGCTTCCGCATCGAGCTGGGCGAAATCGAATCCGCCCTGCGCGCCTTCCCGGGCGTCAACGAGGCCATCGTCGTGGCCCGGGGCGCGGATGCGGACAAGCGCCTCATCGGCTACCTCACCGCGCACGAAGGCCACGCGTTGGACATGGAGGCGCTGCGGGTCCACCTGCGGCAGCGGCTGCCGGAGTACATGGTGCCCGCCTCGCTCCTGGTGCTGGACGCGCTGCCCCTCAACGCCAACGGCAAGGTGGACCGCAAGGCCCTGCCCGAGCCGGGAGACGCACCGCGCGCGGCCTCCTACGTCGCGCCGCGCACCGCCACCGAGACTCAGCTCGCGACTCTCTTCGCCGAAGTGCTCCGTGTGGAGCGCGTGGGCCTCCAGGATGACTTCTTCGCGCTGGGTGGACACTCCCTTCTGGCCACCCAGCTCGTCTCGCGCGTGCGCGCCGCGTTCGGCGTCGAGTTGCCACTGCGGGCCCTATTCGGAGCACCCACGGTCGAAGCGCTCGCGCCGCTGCTCGAGAAGGCTCCGTCCTCCGCGCTGCGTGCTCCGCCGCTGCGGCCCGCGACCCGTGAAGGGGACATTCCGCTCTCCTTCGCGCAGCAGCGCCTCTGGCTGCTGGATCAACTCCAACCCGGGGATGCGTCGTACAACATCCCCACGGCCCTGCGGCTGACGGGCCGGGTGGACGCGGATGCGCTGCGAGGCGCCTTCGAAGCGCTGATCGCTCGCCACGAGTCCTTGCGCACCACGCTCGCCGCGTCCCACGAGGCGCCGTCGCAGCGAGTCCAGGCGGCAGCGGCATGGGAGCTGCCCGTCGTCGACCTGGGCGCGCTGCCCCAGGAGCAGCGCGAGGAAGAAGCCCGGCGCATCGTGGCCGAGGAGGCCCGCCGTCCGTTCCAGCTCGCCACGGGACCGCTGCTGCGCGGGCTGCTGGTGCGCTTGGAAGAGGAAGAGCACCTGCTGCTGGTGACCATGCACCACGTCGTCTCCGACGGCTGGTCCATGGGCGTCCTCGTTCGCGAGATGGCGGCCTTCTACGAAGCCTTCTCCACGGGAAGCACGCCGGCCCTCCCACCGCTGCCGGTGCAGTACGCGGACTTCGCCACGTGGCAGCGCGACTGGCTCCAGGGAGAGGTCCTGGAGGCGCAGCTGGGCTACTGGAAGCAGCGGCTGGCCGGAGCTCCGGCGGCGCTGGAGCTGCCCACGGACCGGCCGCGCCCGCCCGTGCAGTCGCACCGGGGGGCCACGGTGGACGTGCGGATTCCCGCCCACCTCGTGGAGGCACTCAAGGCCCTGGCCCAGAGGGAAGGCGCCACGCCCTTCATGGTGTTCCTCGCGGCGTTCCAGGTGCTCTTGTCGCGCTACGCCGCGCAGGACGACATCACAGTGGGTTCGCCCATCGCGGGCCGCACCCAGGCGGAGACCGAAGGCCTCATCGGCTTCTTCGTCAACACCCTGGTCCTGCGGGCCCAGGTGGATCCGCGCGCGACGTTCCGTGAGTTGCTGGTCCAGGTGAGGGGCACGACGCTCACGGCGTACGAGCACCAGCACCTGCCTTTCGAGAAGCTCGTGGAGGCCGTGCAGCCCACGCGCGACCTGAGCCGCAATCCGTTGTTCCAGGCGATGTTCGTCCTGCAGAACATGCCGGGTGAAGAGCTGCGCCTGCCGGGCCTGTCCATGCGGACGCTGCCGCTGGAAACGCGCTTCGCGAAGTTCGATCTCTCCCTGGGGCTGCGAGAAGCCCCCACGGGCATGACGGGCACGTTGGAGTACGCGACGGACCTGTTCGACGCGGCGACCATCCAGCGCATGGCCGGCCACTTCGGCGTCCTGCTGGAGGCCATCGCGAAGAAGCCGGACACGAAGCTTGGCGACCTGCCGCTGCTCACCAGTACGGAGCGTCAGCAACTCCTCGTCGAATGGAATCCCCCTGCCTCGCAGGCGCCGCGTGAGTCCAGCATCCCCATGATGGTGGAAGCGCAAGTACGTCGCACGCCGGATGCCCTGGCCGTCATCACGCCGGAGCGGCAGCTGACGTACCGGGAGCTGGATGCGAAGGCCAACCAGCTCGCGCACCGTCTGCGCGGCCTGGGTGTCGGGCCCGAAGTCCGCGTCGGCCTCTGCGTTGAACGCACCGAGGACCTCGTCATCGGAGCCCTCGGCATCCTCAAGGCCGGTGGCGCCTACGTGCCGCTGGACCCCAGCTACCCCCGTGAGCGTTTGGGTTGGCTGTTGGAGGATGCCCAGGGCCCCGCCCTCGTGGCGCATTCGCATCTGCTCTCGGCACTGCCCGAGACGTCCGCGACGCCCGTGTGCCTCGACTCGGATGCGGAACTGGCGAAGCAGCCGACGACAGCACCTGTGGTGGACATCCACGCCGGTCACCTCGCCTACCTCATCTACACCTCTGGCAGCACCGGTCGGCCCAAGGGCGTCGCCATCTCCCACGGCAATGCTGTCTCATTCCTCCACTGGGCCTTGGAGACCTTCTCACCGGAGGAGCTGAAGGGAACGCTCGCCGCGACAAGCCTCAACTTCGACCTCTCCGTCTTCGAGCTCTTCGCACCGTTGAGCAGCGGTGGCGCGGTGGTGGTGGCGAAGAACGCCCTGCACCTGGCGGAGCTGTCCACCGCCTCTCACGTCACCCTGGTCAACACGGTGCCCTCCGCCATGGCGCAACTGCTGCGCCTGGGCGCGGTGCCGCCCTCCGTGCGCGTCATCAATCTCGCGGGCGAAGCCCTGCCCGAGACGTTGGCGAAGCAGGTCTACGCGGTGCCCACGGTTGAGAAGCTCTTCAATCTCTACGGGCCTTCCGAAGACACCACCTACTCCACAGCCTCTCTCGTCGGCCGTGACGAAGTGCCTCTCATTGGCCGTCCTCTGCCCGCAACGCGGGCCTACGTGCTGGACGCTTCACTCCAGCCGGTGCCCGTCGGTGTCGCAGGCGAGCTGTACCTCGCGGGCGAAGGCCAGGCTCGCGGATACCTGCTGCGCCCGGAACTCACCGCGGAGCGCTTCGTCCCTGAACCCTACGGTCCTCCCGGTGGCCGCATGTACCGCACGGGCGACCGCGTCCGTTACCGCCTGGACGGGCGCCTGGAGTACCTGGGCCGCATCGACTTCCAGGTGAAGGTGCGCGGCTTCCGTATCGAGCTGGGCGAAATCGAAGCCGCTCTCCGCCGCGCTCCGGGCCTCAAGGACGCGGTCGTCGTCGCCAAGGGCGAAGCCGCCGACAAGCGCCTCGTCGCCTACGTCTCTCCCAAGGCAAATGCCTCGCTGGAGGTCGAAGCCCTCAAGGCGCACCTGCGCCAGGGCCTGCCCGAGTACATGGTGCCCGCCACCTTCGTGGTGCTTGAGGCGCTGCCTCTCAACTCCAACGGCAAGGTGGACCGCAAGGCCCTGCCGGAGCCGGAGGCCCCCAAGTCCGGCAGCACCTACGAAGCGCCTCGAACGGAGGTCGAAGCGAAGCTGGCCGCCATCTGGGCCGAGGTCCTCCGTCTGCCCCAGGTGGGCGTGAAAGACTCCTTCTTCGAGCTGGGCGGACACTCCCTGCTGGCCACCCAGGTCGTGTCGCGCGTGCGCGCGGAGTTCGGCGTGGAACTGCCCCTGCGCGCTCTCTTCGAGTCCTCCACGGTGGAGGCGCTCGCGGGTCGACTGCAAGGGAGCGCTGCCTCCCAGGCGCTGAAGATCACCCGTCTCTCGCCTGACGGCCTGCGGCCTGTGTCCTTCGCGCAGCAGCGGCTGTGGCTCCTGGATCAACTCCAGCCTGGGGACGCGTCCTACAACCTCCCGGCTGCGCTCCAGCTTTCGGGACACCTGGACGTGGAGTCCCTGCGCCGTGCCTTCGAATCACTCGTCCATCGCCACGAGGCCCTGCGCACCACCTTCCACGCGTACCAGGACCAGCCCATCCAGTCCGTCCACGCGCCTGGCGGATGGACGCTGCCGCTCGTGGACCTCTCTTCGTTGCCCGAGGATGAGCGGCGGCAAGAGGCTCGAAGGCTGGCCAATGAAGAAGCGCGACAGCCGTTCGACCTCGCCACGGGACCGCTGCTGCGCAGCACCCTGGTGCGAATGGGCGGCGACTCGCACGTGCTGCTGTTGACGATGCACCACATCGTCTCCGACGGCTGGTCCATGGGTGTCCTCGTCCGGGAGATGGTGACCTTCTACGAGGCCTTCTCCACGGGCAGCACGCCGACGCTCGCGCCGCTGCCCGTCCAGTACGCGGACTTCGCGACGCTGCAGCGGAACTGGCTCCAGGGTGAAGCCCTGGAGGCGCAGATCCGCTACTGGAAGCAGCAGCTCGCCGGAGCGCCCGCGGCGTTGGAGCTGCCCACGGACCGGCCGCGTCCACCCGTGCCGTCCCACAGTGGCGCCACGGTGGAGGTGCGCATCCCCGAGCCCGTCGCCAGCGCGCTCAAGGCCCTGGCGCAGCGAGAAGGCGCCACTCCGTTCATGACGCTGTTGGCGGCGTTCCAGGTGTTGCTGTCGCGCTACTCCGCACAGGACGACGTGAGCGTGGGTTCGCCCATCGCGGGCCGCACCCAGGCGGAGACCGAAGGCCTCATCGGCTTCTTCGTCAACACCCTGGTCCTGCGCGCCCACTTGAACCCGCGCGCGACGTTCCGGGAGCTGCTCGCCCAGGTGCGAGGCACGACGTTCGCAGCCTACGAGCATCAGCACTTGCCCTTCGAGAAGCTCGTCGAAGCCGTGCAGCCCGCGCGTGACCTGAGCCGCAGCCCGCTCTTCCAGGCCATGTTCGTCCTGCAGAACACGCCCACCGAGGCACTGCGCCTGCCGGGCCTGTCATTCCAGGCCCTGCCGCTGGAAGCCCACTTCGCCAAGTTCGACCTTTCGCTTGCCCTTCAGGAGGTTCAAACAGGGTTGGTCGGCACGCTGGAGTACGCGACGGACCTTTTCGACGCGGCGACCATCCAGCGCATGGCGGGCCACTTCGGCGTCCTGCTGGAGGCCATCGCGAAGAAGCCAGACACGAGGCTTGGCGACCTGCCGCTGCTCACGGATGCGGAGCGCCGGCAGCTCCTCGTTGAATGGAATCCGGAAGCGGCACTGGCGATTCGTGAGTCCAGCATCCCCGCGATGGTGGAGGCCCAGGTACGTCGCACGCCGGACGCGCTGGCCGTCATCACGCCCGAGCGGCAGCTGACGTACCGGGAGCTGGATGCGAAGGCGAATCAGCTCGCCCACCGGCTGCGCGGCCTGGGCGTCGGGCCCGAAGTCCGCGTCGGCCTGTGCGTTGAACGCACCGAGGACCTCGTCATCGGAGCTCTCGGCATCCTCAAGACCGGTGGCGCCTACGTGCCGTTGGATCCCAGCTACCCGCGTGAGCGTTTGGGCTGGCTGCTGGAGGACGCTCAGGGCCCTGCCCTCGTGGCGCATTCGCACCTGCTCTCGGCACTGCCCGAGACGTCCGCGATGCCCGTGTGCCTCGACTCGGACGTGGAGCTGGCGAAGCAGCCGACGACGGCTCCCGTGGTGGACATTCACCCGGGGCACCTCGCCTACCTCATCTACACCTCCGGCAGCACCGGCCGCCCCAAGGGCGTCGCTATCTCCCATGGCAACGCCGTGACGTTCCTCCACTGGGCCTTGGAGACCTTCACTCAGGAGGAGCTGAAGGGAACGCTCGCCGTGACGAGCCTCAACTTCGACCTCTCCGTCTTCGAGCTCTTCGCCCCGTTGAGCAGTGGTGGCGCGGTGGTGGTGGCACGCAACGCCCTGCACCTGGCGGAGCTGTCCACCGCGTCTCACGTCACCCTGGTCAACACGGTGCCCTCCGCCATGGCGCAGCTCCTGCGCCTGGGCGCGGTGCCGCCTTCCGTACGAGTCATCAACCTCGCGGGTGAAGCCCTGCCCGAGACGCTCGCGAAGCAGGTCTACGCCGTCCCGACGGTGCAGAAGCTCTACAACCTCTACGGTCCGTCCGAAGACACCACCTACTCCACGGCCTCTCTCGTTGGTCGTGACGAAGTGCCTCTCATCGGCAGGCCCCTGCCGGCGACGCGGGCCTACGTGCTGGACGCTTCACTGCAGCCGGTGCCCGTGGGTGTCGCCGGCGAGCTGTACCTCGCGGGTGAAGGCCAGGCGCGTGGATACCTGCTGCGTCCGGAACTCACGGCCGAACGATTCCTCCCCGAACTCTACGGTCCTCCGGGCGGCCGCATGTACCGCACGGGTGACCGCGTCCGGTACCGCCCGGATGGGCGCCTGGAGTATCTCGGCCGCGTCGACTTCCAGGTGAAGGTGCGCGGCTTCCGCATCGAGCTGGGTGAAATCGAAGCTGCGCTCCGTCGTGCCCCAGGCGTCAAGGACGCGGTCGTCGTCGCCAAGGGAGAGGCCGCCGACAAGCGCCTCGTCGCCTACGTCTCTCCCAAGGCCTCCCTGGAAGTGGAAGCCCTCAAGACGCACCTGCGCCAGGGGCTGCCCGAGTACATGGTGCCCACCGCGTTCGTCGTGCTGGACGCCCTGCCCCTCAATTCCAACGGCAAGGTGGACCGCAAGGCCCTGCCGGAGCCGGAGGCACCCAAGTCCGGCAGCACCTACGAAGCGCCTCGCACGGAGGTCGAAGCGAAGCTGGCCTCCATCTGGGCCGAGGTCCTCCGTCTGCCCCAGGTGGGCGTGAAGGACTCCTTCTTCGAGCTGGGCGGGCACTCCCTGCTGGCCACCCAGGTCGTGTCGCGCGTGCGCGCGGAGCTGGGTGTCGAACTGCCCCTGCGGGCTCTCTTCGAGTCCCCCACGGTGGGAGCCCTGGCCGCGCGGCTGCATGGGAGCGCGAGCACCCATGCCCCGAAGCTCGCCCGCGTCTCGCATGACGGCCCACTGCCGTTGTCCTTCGCTCAGCAGCGGCTGTGGCTCCTGGATCAACTCCAGCCGGAGGATGCGTCCTACAATCTCCCGGTTGCACTCCAGCTCTCGGGGCACCTGGACGTCGAAGCCCTGCGCCGTGCCTTCGAGGCACTCGTCGCCCGCCACGAGGCCCTGCGCACCACCTTCCACGAGCATCAGGGTCAGCCCACGCAGCGGATCCAGGCTCCGACGGCATGGACGCTGCCGCTCATGGATCTCTCTTCGCTGCCCGGGGATGCGCGGGAGACGGCGGCTCGGAAGCTGGCCGACGAGGAGGCCCGGCGTCCCTTCCGCCTCGCCACGGGTCCGCTGCTGCGCAGTGCCCTGGTGCGCCTGGCGGAGAACGAACACCTGCTGCTGGTGACGATGCACCACATCGTCTCCGACGGCTGGTCCATGGGCGTGCTCGTCCGGGAGCTCATCTCGCTGTACGCCGCGTTCCATGACGGCAAGGAGCCCGGCCTCACGCCGCTGCCCGTGCAGTACGCGGACTTCGCGGCGTGGCAGCGGAACTGGCTCCAGGGCGAGGCGCTGGACGCGCAGCTGGACTACTGGAAGCAGCAGCTCTCTGGAGCCCCCGCGGCGTTGGAGCTGCCCACGGACCGGCCTCGTCCGCCCGTGCAGACCCACCGGGGTGCCACGGTGGACGTTCGCATCCCTGGGAACGTCTCCCGTGCGATCAAGGCGCTCGCGGGACGCGAGGGTGCCACCCCCTTCATGGTGCTGCTGGCCGCCTTCCAGGTGCTCCTCTCGCGCTACTCCGCGCAGGACGACATCAGCGTGGGCTCACCCATCGCGGGCCGCACGCAGACGGAGACCGAGGGCCTCATCGGCTTCTTCGTCAACACGCTCGTCCTGCGCGCCCGATTGAACCCGCGCGCGACGTTCCGGGACCTGCTGGCCCAGGTGCGAGGCACGACCTTCGCGGCCTTCGAGCACCAGCACCTGCCCTTCGAAAAACTCGTGGAGGCGGTGCAACCCACGCGCGACATGAGCCGCAGCCCGCTGTTCCAGGCCATGTTCGTTCTGCAGAACACGCCCGCGGAGGCACTGCGCCTGCCGGGCCTGTCCTTCCAGGCACTGCCGCTGGAGGCCCACTTCGCCAAGTTCGATCTCTCCCTGGGCCTGAGTGAAGGGCGGGACGGGTTCACCGGCACGCTGGAGTACGCGACAGACCTGTTCGACGCGGCAACCATCCAGCGCATGGCCGGACACTTCGGCGTCCTGCTGGAGGCCATCGCGAAGAAGCCTGAATCACGGCTCGGGGACCTCCCGCTGCTCACCGACACGGAGCGGCAGCAACTCCTCGTCGAATGGAATCCCCCTGCCTCGCTGGTGATTCGTGAGTCCAGCATCCCCGCGATGGTGGAAGCCCAGGTGCGCCGCACGCCGGATGCGCTGGCCGTCATCACGCCCGAGCGGCAGCTGACGTACCGGGAGCTGGACGCGAAGGCCAACCAGCTCGCCCACCGCCTGCAAGGCCTGGGCGTCGGGCCCGAAGTCCGCGTCGGCCTTTGCGTTGAACGCACTGAGGACCTCGTCATCGGAGCCCTCGGCATCCTCAAGGCTGGTGGCGCCTACGTGCCCCTGGACCCCAGCTATCCGCGTGAGCGCCTGGGCTGGTTGCTGGAGGACGCTCAGGGCCCCGCCCTCGTGGCGCATTCGCACCTGCTCTCGGCACTGCCCGAGACGTCCGCGACGCCGGTGTGCCTCGACTCGGACGTGGAGTTGGCGAAGCAGCCGACGACGGCGCCCTCGGTGGACATCCACCCGGGCCACCTCGCCTACCTCATCTACACATCAGGCAGCACCGGACGGCCCAAGGGCGTCGCCATCTCCCATGGCAATGCCGTCTCCTTCCTCCACTGGGCCTTGGAGACGTTCACTCCGGAGGAACTGAAGGGAACGCTCGCCGCGACGAGCCTCAACTTCGACCTCTCCGTCTTCGAGCTCTTCGCTCCGCTCTCCAGCGGCGGTGCGGTGGTGGTGGCAAAGAACGCCCTGCATCTGGCCGAGTTGCCCACGGCCTCTCACGTCACCCTCGTCAACACCGTGCCTTCCGCCATGGCGCAACTGCTGCGTCTGGGCGCGGTGCCGCCCTCCGTGCGTGTCATCAACCTCGCGGGTGAAGCCTTGCCCGAGACGTTGGCGAAGCAGGTCTACGCGGTTCCTACGGTTGAGAAGCTCTTCAACCTCTACGGTCCGTCCGAAGACACCACCTACTCCACGGCCTCTCTCGTTGGTCGTGACGAAGTGCCCCTCATCGGCAGGCCTCTGCCCGCGACGCGGGCCTACGTGCTGGACGCTTCGCTGCAACCGGTGCCCGTAGGCGTGGCCGGTGAGTTGTACCTCGCGGGCGAAGGCCAGGCGCGCGGCTACCTGCTGCGTCCGGAACTCACGGCCGAGCGCTTCGTGCCGGAGCCTTACGGTCCTCCGGGTGGCCGTATGTACCGCACGGGCGACCGTGTCCGGTACCGCCTCGACGGGCGGCTGGAGTACCTGGGCCGCATCGACTTCCAGGTGAAGGTGCGCGGCTTCCGCATCGAACTGGGCGAAATTGAAGCCGCTCTCCGCCGCGCTCCGGGCCTCAAGGACGTCGTCGTCGTCGCCAAGGGTGAGGCCGCCGACAAGCGCCTTGTCGCCTACGTCTCTCCCAAGGCAAATGCCTCGCTGGAGGTCGAAGCCCTCAAGACGCACCTGCGCCAGGGGCTCCCTGAGTACATGGTGCCCGCCACCTTCGTGGTGCTTGAGGCCCTGCCCCTCAACTCCAACGGCAAGGTGGACCGCAAGGCACTGCCCGAACCCGATGCCCACGCCATCGAGGCCTGGGACTTCGTCGCCCCTCGCGACGCACTCGAAATGCAGCTCGCTCGCATCTGGGAGGACGTCCTCGGCGTCCGCTCCGTCGGCGTCCGCTCCAGCTTCTTCGAGTTGGGTGGCCACTCCCTGCTCGCAGTGCGTATGCTCGCGTCCATCCGTGAGCGGCTCGGGCTCAGCCTCCCTCTCTCCGTCCTCTTCCAGCAGCCCACCGTCGAGCAGCTCGCGCAGGTGCTACGCGACGACTCGCAGGCCTGGACACCCCTCGTTCCTCTGGAGCGCGGAGAGCCCGGCCAGCGGCCTCTCTTCCTCGTCCACCCTGGCGGCGGCAACG
Organism: Corallococcus sp. M7; assembly: GCF_054512695.1. Classification (NCBI taxonomy): domain Bacteria; kingdom Pseudomonadati; phylum Myxococcota; class Myxococcia; order Myxococcales; family Myxococcaceae; genus Corallococcus; species Corallococcus sp. M7. The sequence continues at coordinate 3,138,772 of NZ_CM137252.1, read as the reverse complement.
TCCTGGCCTACTCGGAGCTGGCGCGCCGGCTGGGCCCCTCATTGCCCGTCTTCGGCCTCCAGTCGCGTGGCCTCGACGGACGACCCGTCGCTGAGTCCATCGAGGAGATGGCCAGCCTCTACATCGAAGCCATCCGCACCGTGCAGCCGCATGGCCCGTACCAGTTGGGAGGCTGGTCTCTCGGCGGCGTCATCGCCTACGAGATGGCCCGTCGCCTGCGCGAAGCTGGCGAAGCCGTGGATGTGCTCGCACTCATCGACGCCCACGTGCCCGGCATCACGCCGCCTTCCGAGACAGAGCCCCACTTCTCTTCCGAAGCCCGGGTCCGGATCGCCTTCGCGCAGACGACGGCCACCGCCTTCGGCCAGGAGCTCTCCGTCTCGGACGAGGCGCTGGCACAAGGCAACGACGACGCGATGCTGGACCATCTGCTCCAGCAAGGAGTCCGCGCACGCATCCTCGACGCGCACTCCGGGGCCGCTCAACTGCGCGCTCTCTTCCGCGTCTTCCAGGCCAACCTCTTCGCGCAGGAGAGGTACGTGCCCCGGCCGTACGACGGCACCGCGCTGCTGCTGAGCGCCAGCGAGGCCGCGGCCGAGCTCCCTCGTCACCGCGGATGGGAGCCCCTCGTCCGTGGCGGCCTGGAAGTGCACGACGTCCCCGGCAGCCATCATGAACTGCTGCAGGACCCGCACCTCGAGCCCATCGTGGAGCGACTGCGTCTGATCCTCGCTCGTGCGTCGGGCGCGCTCACGGGAAGCTGAACTCCGTCCGCCCCGCGCCAGCCTGTTCAGGCGCGGGGCTTCAGCTCCAGGAAGCCGGGCGCTCCGCGCGGATCACGCCGTCGGGTTCATGGGTGGCCCCAGTTCGCGGGACCGCCGAACCTGAGATCCGGCTTTTGCGGTTGAGTGGGCACGTCGACGTCAGAGCCCCCTCCTATGGTGAGGGCTCTAAACACAGGGATTTACTCATCCCCAGTTTGTGCCTTAGGAGCGCCGTGTCGGCTTCATGACACGTCATGTCGTTACGGAATAATGTAACCACCGCGAATTTGCCCACCGCCGCGCTTCTCCTGTGAGCGCGGTCCAGAACGGCAATCCAGCATCAGCAGCAGTCAGAGATCTCACGGGTGCCACCGTTGCGGGTGGCGCTCGTGCGCAATGGCATCCCCCAGTGCGGAGTACACGAGATGAGCCAGGATCTGTCGAAGCGGATCGCCAACCTCTCACCGGAGAAGCGCGCCGAGCTGCTCAAGAAGATGGCCGCGCAGAAGGCCACCTCGGGCAACTCCGCCCAGGGCCTCATCCCGGTACAGGACCGCTCGCGCCCGCTGCCTCTGTCCTTCGCGCAGCAGCGTCTCTGGTTCATTGATCAGCTGCAACCCGGCACCTCCCTCTTCAACGTGCCCATGGCGGTGCGCCTGGAGGGTGCGCTCGATGTGGCCGTCCTGGAACGCGCGCTGCGCGAAGTCGTGCGCCGTCATGAAGTGCTGCGCACCACCTTCCGTGAGGACGCGTCCGGTCCCGTGCAGGTGGTGTCCCCGGAGCCGGTGCTCCCCCTGGAGCGCAAGGACCTCACGGGCGCGCCGCAGGAAGAAGTGTGGCGTCTGGCGCGTGAAGAGGCCGCGCAGCCCTTCGACCTCGCGAAGGGCCCTCTGCTGCGCGCGCTGCTGCTGACGTCGGCCCCGGCAGAGCACCTGCTCGTCGTGGTGGTGCACCACATCATCTCCGACGGCTGGTCCATGACGCTGCTGGTGCGCGAGGTGGCGCTCCTCTACGGCGCCTTCGCGCGAGGCCAAACAGCCCCCCTGCCTCCCCTGGGCATCCAGTACGCGGACTTCGGTGTCTGGCAGCGCGAGTGGATGCAGGGCCCCCGGCTGGAGAAGCAACTCGACTACTGGAAGCGCCAGCTGGCCGGAGTGCCTTCCGCGCTGGAGCTGCCCACCGACTTCCCCCGCCCCGCCACCCGAGACGGCCGAGGCGCTCGGCACGACGTGCTGCTGCCGCGCGAGTTGACGGACGCATTGAAGGCCGTGGCGCAGCAGGAAGGCGCCTCCCTCTACATGGCTCTGCTGACGGGCTGGCAGATGCTGATGGCCCGCTACTCCGGCCAGGAGGACGTCACCGTCGGCTCTCCCATGGCGGGCCGTACGCGCGGCGAGGTGGAGGGCCTCATCGGCCTCTTCGTCAACGCCCAGGTGCTTCGCACCCGCGTGACGGGGAGCGCCTCCTTCCGCACCCTGCTGCGTCAGGTGCGCGAGACGGTGCTGGGAGCCCAGGAGCACCAGGAGCTTCCCATCGAGCGGCTCGTGGAGGAGTTGAAGCCCGAGCGCATCCCGGGCCGCACTCCTTTCTTCCAGGTGATGCTCACCTACCAGGCCTCCTTCCGCGGCGCCGCCACCGTCGAAGGCGTCAAGCTGGAGGCCCTGGAACTCGACACCTTCTCCGCCAAGTTCGACCTCACCCTCCAGGTGTTGGAGACGGACGCCGGCCTCAAGGGCTACCTCGAGTACACCACTGACATCTTCACCGCCTCCACCGCCGCACGCATGGCCGAGCACCTGCGCGTGCTCCTGCGGGAAGCCGTCGCGAAGCCGGATGAGGCAGTCGCCCGGCTGCCTCTGCTGACCGCCGTCGAGCGACGCGAAATGTTGGTGGAGTGGAACGCCACGCGGGCGCCGTTCCCCGAAGCGTGCATGCACTCGCTCTTCGAGGCGCAGGTGCGCCGCGCTCCGGAGGCGGTGGCCGCGGTCTTCGAAGGAACGCAGCTGACGTATGCGCAACTGGACGCGCGCGCCAATCAGCTCGCCCATGCGCTGCGCCGCCGTGGCGTGGGCCCGGAGGTCCGCGTCGCCCTCAGCGTCGAGCGCTCCCTCGACATCGTCATCGGCCTGCTCGGCATCCTGAAGGCCGGTAGCGCCTGGGTGCCCGTGGATCCGCTCCTGCCCCGGGAGCGTCTGGCCTTCATGCTGGAGGACAGCGCGGCTCAGGTGCTCGTCACCCAGCAGCCTCTGGTGGACCGCTTCCCGGAAGCACTGCATGCACGCGCGCTCTGCCTGGATACGGAGCGCGAGTCCCTGGCGCAGGAGCCGACGGATGCTCCCGTGACGGGTGTGACGCCCGCGAACATGGCGTACCTGCTCTACACCTCGGGCAGCACCGGAACGCCCAAGGGCACGGCGGTGGAGCACCGCAGCGTCGCCAACCTCGTCACCCATGAGGCGGTGGCCTACGGCATCGGCCCCGGCAGCCGGGTGCTTCAGTTCGCCAGCCTCAGCTTCGACCTCTCCGTGGAGGAGATTTTCACCACGCTCTGCAACGGCGCCACGCTGGTGCTCGCGCCGCTGGAGAAGCTGATGCCGGGCGCGCCCCTGCCCGTGCTGCTGCGTGAGCAGGAGTTGAGCGTCGTCAGCCTCACTCCTGCGGCCCTGGCGGCCACGTCTTCCGAGGGCCTGCCCAAGGTGCGCACCGTCATTTCCGGCGGCGAAGCCCTGCCCGCGGACGTCGTCGCACGCTGGGCCCCAGGACGGCGCCTGCTCAATACGTACGGCCCCACCGAAGCCACCGTCATCGCCACCTTCGGTGAGGTGGTGGCGGATGGGGACGTACCGTCCATCGGCAAGCCGCTGGCGAACGTGCACGTCTACGTGCTGGACCCGCACGGACAGCCGGTACCCGTGGGCGTGCGCGGTGAGCTGCACATTGGTGGCGTCGGCGTGGCGCGCGGGTACGCGGGACGGCCGGGCCTCACCGCCGAGCGATTCGTGCCGGATGCCTTCTCCAGTGAGGAGGGGGCTCGCCTCTACCGCACGGGTGACGTGGTGCGCTGGCGCGCGGATGGCCAGCTGGACTTCGTTGGCCGCATCGACGCCCAGGTGAAGGTGCGCGGCTTCCGCATCGAGCTGGGCGAAGTCGAGAACGCCCTGCGCGCGGCCCCTGCCGTGAAGGATGCCGTCGTGCTCGCCCGCGAGGATTCTCCGGGCGACAAGCGGTTGGTGGCATACGTCGTGGGTGACGCTCTCGACGTCACGGCCCTGCGCGCGCACCTCAAGCAGCACCTGCCCGAGTACATGGTGCCGGCCGCCTTCGTCTCCATGGAGACGCTGCCGCTGACGTCCAACGGCAAGGTGGACCGCAAGGCCCTTCCTGCTCCGGATGCGAGCGCGCTCCGGGCTTCACACGCCTACGAGGCCCCTGCGACACCACTGGAGGAGAAGCTCGCGGCCCTCTGGAGCGAAGTGCTGCGCATCCCCACCGTGGGCCGCACGGACAACTTCTTCGAGCTGGGCGGCCACTCGCTGCTCGCCACGCAACTCGTGGCCCGTGTGCGCGCGGCGCTCGACATGGAGCTGCCGCTTCGTGCCCTCTTCGAGGCTCCCACCATTGCCGCACTGACGGAACGCCTCCAGCGCGCCGCGACCGGCACGCGTCTGCCCTCCCTGACGCGCACGCGCACCGAAGCTCCCCTGCCTCTCTCCTTCGCGCAGCAGCGTCTCTGGTTCCTCGACCAGCTGACCCCGGACGACGCCTCCTACAACCTCCCCGTCGCGCTGCGCCTCCTGGGCCGCCTGGACGTGGAGGCCCTGCGCCGCGCCTTCGAAGCGCTCGTGGCGCGCCATGAAGCGCTGCGCACCACGTTCTTCGAAGAGGAAGGCCAGCCCTTCCAGCTCATCCATACCCCGGCCCCATGGGCGCTCCCCGTGCAGGACCTCTCTTCCCTGGAGGAGTCCGCGCGCGAAACGGAGACGTTGCGGCTTGCCACCCGTGAGGCCCGGCAGCCCTTCAACCTCGTCCGAGGGCCGCTGCTGCGCACGGCCCTTCTCAAGCTCTCGGCCGACTCCCACGTCCTCCTCGCGACGATGCACCACATCGTCTCCGACGGCTGGTCCATGGGCGTCCTCATCCGTGAGCTGGCGAGCCTCTATGAGTCCTTCAGTGGCGGCCGGGCTCCCTCCCTGCCTCCGCTGCCCGTGCGATACGCGGACTTCGCCCTCTGGCAGCGTCAGTGGCTCCAGGGCGAAGCGCTGGAGTCGCAGCTCGGCTACTGGAAGCGCCAGTTGGCGGGTGCGCCCGCGGCATTGGAGCTGCCCACGGACCGCCCACGTCCGGCAGTCCAGTCCCTGCGCGGCGCCACGATGCCCGTGCACTTCTCCTCGCAGCTGACGGACTCGCTGCGCGGCATTGCCCAGCGTGAAGGCGCCACGCCCTTCATGCTGCTGCTCTCCGCCTTCCAGTTGCTGCTGTCCCGTTACTCGGGTCAGGAAGACATCTCCGTTGGCTCCCCCATCGCGGGCCGCACTCACGCCGAGGCCGAAGGGCTCATCGGCTTCTTCGTCAACACGCTCGTCCTGCGGGCCCAGGTGGATCCGCAGGCGACGTTCCGCGAATTGCTGGCCCAGGTGAAGACCACGACGCTCGCCGCCTACGAGCACCAGCACGTCCCCTTCGAGAAGCTGGTGGAGGTCCTTCAGCCCGTGCGCGACCTGAGTCGCAGCGCGCTCTTCCAGGTGATGCTCGTCCTGCAGAACGCACCCGCGGAAGCGCTGCGCGTGCCGGGCATGGCCTTCCAGCCCATCCCCTTGGAGGGCAACTCCTCCCGCTTCGACCTGTCCCTCACGCTCTTCGAGGTGCCCCAGGGCCTCACCGGTTTCATCGAGTACAGCACCGACCTGTTCGATGCCTCCACGGTCCAGCGTCTCGTGGGCCACCTGGGTGTCCTGTTGGAGGCCATCGCCGCGCAGCCGGATGCGACGCTCGCAAGCCTGCCGTTGCTCACGGCGCCGGAGCGCCAGCAACTCCTCGTCGACTGGAACCGGACGGACGCGGAGTTCCCCCGCGACACCTGCTTCCACGAGGCCTTCACCGCCCAGGTCCTGCGGACACCCGAAGCCCTGGCCGTCATCTGCCGCGACCAGCAGCTCACATTCCAGGAGCTGGACGCGCGCTCCAACCAACTGGCACACCGGCTGGTGAAGCTGGGCGTCGGGCCCGACGTGCGCGTGGTGCTGTGCGTGGAGCGTTCCGTGGAGGCGCTCGTCGGCATCCTGGGCATCCTCAAGGCGGGTGGCGCCTACGTGCCCCTCGACTTCCGCTACCCGCGCGAGTGGCTCGCCCACGTCCTCTCCGACACCGGCGCCCCCGTCGTCCTCACGCAGCAGCGCGTGCATGACGTGCTGCCGCAGCACACGGCCCACGTCGTCTTCCTCGACCCGGACGCTGCGGAGTTCGCGGCCGAGTCCCGCGAAGCGCCCGCCGTGGCCGTCTCTCCCGAGCACCTGGCCTACATCATCTACACCTCTGGCAGCACCGGCCGCCCCAAGGGCGTGATGATCCAGCACCGCTCCGTGATGAACCTGCGGCAGGGGCTGGCCAACACCGTGCACCAGGGCCGGGGAGCAGCGGAGCGCGTCAGCGTCAATGCGCCGCTGTCCTTCGACGCCTCCGTCCAACAGCTCGTCCAGGTGCTCGACGGCCACACCCTCTGCATCGTCCCGGAGGAGGCCCGCGCGGATGCGGGTGAGCTGGTGAAGCGCATCGGGCAGGACGCGCTGGAGGTCCTCGACTGCTCGCCCGCGCACCTGCGCATGCTGGTGGATGAAGGGCTGCTGGAGAAGGACGTCCTCCCCCGGCGCGCGCTGGTGGGCGGCGAGGCGGTGGACCCCGGCACTTGGAGCCGCCTGGCCCAGCACCCACGCCTGCGCGCCTTCAACGTCTACGGCCCCACTGAGTGCACCGTCGACGCGACCGCCTGTGCCTTCGACGCGTCCACCACGCCCACCATCGGCCGGCCCCTGTCCAACGTCCGCGCGTACGTGTTGGACAAGTCCCTGCGCCCGGTGCCCATGGGCGTCGCGGGCGAGCTCTTCCTGGGTGGCGAAGGCGTCGCGCGCGGCTACCTCAACCGCCCCGAGCTGACGGCGGAGCGCTTCATCCCCGACGCCTTCTCCTCCACCCAGGGCGCGCGCCTCTACCGCACGGGCGACGTGGTGCGCTGGCGTGCGGACGGGATGCTCGACTACCTGGGCCGCGCGGACTTCCAGGTGAAGGTCCGCGGCTTCCGCATCGAGCTGGGCGAGATCGAGTCCACGCTCCTCAAGCACGCCCAGGTGCACGCCGCCGTGGTGCTCGCGCGCGAGGACAGCCCCGGCGACAAGCGGCTCGTGGCCTACGTGGTGCCCACGGAAGGCACCGGCTCCGCACTGACGGCGGACATCCTCAAGGACTGGCTCAAGCAACACCTGCCCGAGCACATGCGCCCCTCCGCGTTCCTGGTGTTGGAGGCGCTACCGCTCAACGCCAACGGCAAGGTGGACCGCAAGGCCCTGCCCGCGCCCCAGGCAGTCGCGCCCAAGTCCACCTACGTCGCGCCGCGCACGCCCGCCGAGGAGCAGCTCGCGGCCCTCTTCACGCAGGTGCTGCGCGTGGAGCGCGTGGGCATCCACGACGACTTCTTCGCCCTGGGTGGACACTCGCTGCTGGCCACCCAGCTCATCTCCCGCGTCCGCACCGCCTTCGGCGCGGAGCTGCCCCTGCGTGCCCTCTTCGAGGCTCCCACCGTCGCCGCCCTCGCCGAGCGCCTGCCCACCGCCACCGCGGGCTCCCGGCTCTCGCCGCTCGCTCGCGTCACCCACGAAGGGCCCCTTTCCTTCGCCCAGCAGCGACTGTGGCTGTTGGACCAGCTCCAGCCCGGCAGCGCCGCGTACAACATCCCCGCCGCCCTCCGGTTGAAGGGCCAGGTGGACATCGAGGCCCTTCGCCGTGCCTTCGAGGCCCTGGTCGCCCGGCATGAGACGCTGCGCACCACCTTCTTCCAGCACCAGGGCGAGCCCGCGCAGCGCATCCACTCCCCCGCGACGTGGGCACTGCCGCTGCTTGACGTCTCCTCCCTGCCCGAGCCCCATCAGCGGGACGAGGAGGCGCGGCGCCTCGCGAACGAGGAGGCCCGTCGTCCCTTCGGCTTAGACACGGGTCCCCTCCTTCGCACGTCGCTGGTACGGCTGAGCGAGACGGAGCACCTGCTGCTGGTGACGATGCATCACATCGTCTCCGACGGCTGGTCCATGAGCGTCCTCGTTCGGGAGCTCACGGCGCTCTATGCGGCGTTCCACGCGAATCAACTGCCTACCCTCGCGCCGCTGCCCGTGCAGTACGTGGACTTCTCCGTCTGGCAGCGCCAGTGGCTCCAGGGCGAAACACTGGAGACGCAACTCGGCTACTGGAAGGAGAAGCTCGCGGGAGCGCCCGCCGCGCTGGACCTGCCCACGGACCGCCCGCGTCCGCCCGTGCAGTCGCACCGGGGCGCCACGGTGGACGTGCGGATTCCCGCCAATCTCACGGAGGCCCTCAAGGCCCTGGCCCAACGCGAGGGCGCCACGCCCTTCATGTTGCTGCTCGCGGCCTGGCAGGTGCTCCTGTCGCGCTACTCCACGCAGGACGACATCAGCGTGGGTACGCCCATCGCGGGCCGCACGCAGGCGGAGACCGAAGGCCTCATCGGCTTCTTCGTCAACACGCTGGTGCTGCGCGCCCACGTCCAGCCGCGGTCGACCTTCCGTGAGTTCCTCGCCCAGGTGCGAGGCACGACGCTCGCGGCCTATGAGCACCAGCACGTGCCCTTCGAGAAGCTGGTGGAGGCACTCCAACCGGCGCGAGACCTGAGCCGCAGTGCGCTCTTCCAGGCGATGTTCTCCCTGCAGAACACGCCCGCGGAAGCCCTGCGCGTGCCAGGCTTGTCGTTCGAGCAGGTTCCGCTCGAAGCGAACTCCGCGAAGTTCGACCTGACGCTGACGCTGCAGGACTCGCCCCAGGGCTTCGTGGGTGTCCTGGAGTACAGCAGCGACCTCTTCGACGCGTCGACCATGCAGCGCCTGGTGGGTCACCTGGGCGTGCTGCTGGAGGCCATCGCCGCGCAGCCGGATGCGACGCTCGCGAGCCTGCCGCTGCTCACCGCGCCGGAGCGCCAGCAGCTCCTCGTCGATTGGAATGGCCCCAGCGCGGAGTTCCCCCGCGACCTCTGCCTCCATGAGGCCTTCAGCGCCCAGGCCCTTCGCACGCCTGAAGCCCTGGCCGTCATCTGCCGCGAGGAGCAGCTCACCTTCCAGGAGCTGGAAGTCCGCGCCAATCAGCTTGCGCACCGATTGGTGAAGCTGGGTGTTGGCCCCGACGTGCGCGTGGTGCTGTGCGTGGAGCGCTCCGTGGAGGCTCTCGTTGGCATCCTCGGCGCCCTCAAGGCCGGTGGTGCATACGTGCCCATCGACCCCAGCTACCCTCGCGAGTGGCTTGCCCACGTCCTCCAGGACACCGGCGCGCCTGTCGTCCTCACCCAGCAGCGCCTACGGGACTCGCTGCCCCCGCACTCCGCTCACACCCTCTGCCTGGACTCCGACGCCGCGGACCTTGCTCTTGAATCACAGAACGCGCCGGTGACGTCGGTCACGCCGGAACACCTCGCCTACATCATCTACACCTCGGGCAGCACCGGCCGCCCCAAGGGCGTGATGATTCAGCACCGCTCCGTGCTCAACCTGCGCGTCGCGCTCGCCGCTACGGTGCACGCCGACGCGCAGCCTGGGGAGCGCGTCAGCGTCAACGCACCGCTCTCCTTCGACGCCTCCGTCAAGCAGCTCATCCAGGTGCTCGACGGCCACACCCTCTGCATCGTCCCTGACGAAGCCCGCGCCGACGTCGGTGAACTCGTCAATCGCATCGAGAAGGACGCACTGGACGTCCTCGACTGCTCCCCGGCCCACCTGCGCCTGCTGGTGGAGGAGGGACTTCTGGAGCGCAAGGCCATCCCCCACCGCGTCCTCGTGGGCGGTGAAGCCGTGGACCCCGCCACCTGGCGTCACCTGGCCCAGGCTCCACGTCCTCGCGTCTTCAACGTCTACGGCCCCACCGAGTGCACCGTCGACGCCACCGCCTGCGCCTTCGATGCTTCCCCCACGCCCACCATCGGCAGGCCTCTGCCCAACGTCCGCGTCTACGTGCTCGACCGCACACTGCGGCCCGTGCCCGTGGGCGTCGCGGGTGAGCTCTTCATCGGCGGTGCGGGCGTCGCTCGTGGCTACCTCAACCGTCCTGAGTTGACGGCGGACCGCTTCATCCCGGATGCCTTCTCCTCCACGCCCGGTGCCCGCCTCTACCGCACCGGCGACGTGGTGCGCTGGCGTGCGGACGGAATGCTCGACTACCTGGGCCGTGCGGACTTCCAGGTGAAGGTCCGCGGCTTCCGCATCGAGCTGGGCGAAATCGAAGCCGCGCTCCTCAAGCATCCTCAGGTGCACGCCGCCGTGGTGCTCGCTCGCGAGGACGTGCCCGGTGACAAGCGGCTTGTCGCCTACGTCGTGCCCACGGAAGGCACGGAGCCCGCTCCCACGCCCGAAGTCCTCAAGGACTGGCTCAAGCAGCTCCTGCCCGAGCACATGCGGCCCTCCGCATTCCTCATGCTGGAGGCCTTGCCGCTCAACACCAATGGCAAGGTGGACCGTAAGGCGCTGCCCGCGCCCCAAGGCACCGCGCTCGCCTCCACCTACGTCGCGCCGCGCACACCCTCCGAGGAGCGGCTCACGGCCCTCTTCACGCAGGTGCTGCGCGTGGAGCGCGTGGGCATCCACGACGACTTCTTCGCGCTCGGAGGCCATTCGCTGCTGGCCACCCAGCTCGTCTCCCGCGTGCGCGCCGCGTTCCGCGTGGAGCTGCCGCTGCGGGCCCTCTTCGAAGCGCCCACCGTGGCCACGCTCGTCGAGCGCCTCAAAGCCCAGACGCCGAGCCTGCGTCCCCCTCCGCTCACTCGGACCCAGGCGGACGGCCCTCAGCCCCTGTCCTTCGCCCAGCAGCGCCTCTGGTTCCTGGATCAGCTCACGCCGGGCGATGCGTCCTACAACATCCCCACGGCGCTCCGGCTGACGGGCCCGGTGGACGTGGAGTCGCTGCGCCGCGCCTTTGAAGCGCTGGTCGCTCGCCACGACGCCCTGCGCACCACCTTCCGCGAGAGCCAGGGGCAGGCCACCCAGCAGATCCACACGCCCGGCACCTGGGCGTTGCCGCTCATCGACCTCTCCACGCAGCCCGAAGCGCTGCGCGAAGACGAGGCACAGCGGAACGTCGAAGCGGAGGCGCGTCAGCCGTTCGACCTGCGAAGCGGCCCGCTGCTGCGCACCGCGCTCGTGCGGCTGGCGGCGGAAGAGCACCTGCTGCTCGTGACGATGCACCACATCGTCTCCGACGGCTGGTCCATGGGCGTGCTCGTCCGCGAGCTGGTGGCCTTCTACGAGGCCTTCAGCACCGGCCAGACGCCCACGCTGGCCCCGCTGCCGGTGCAGTACACGGACTTCGCGGCGTGGCAGCGCGACTGGCTCCAGGGAGAGGTGCTCGACGCGCAGTTGGGCTACTGGAAGCAGCAACTCGCAGGGGCTCCGGCCACGTTGGAGCTGCCCACGGATCATCCCCGCCCGGCCATCCAGTCCCACGCGGGTGCGACGCACGCCGTGAGGATTCCCCAGGCGACGTCGGAAGCGCTCAAGGCCCTGGCCCAGCGCGAGGGTGCCACGCCCTTCATGGTGCTGCTCGCGGCCTGGCAGGTGCTCCTGTCGCGGTACTCGGCGCAGGACGACATCACCGTGGGCTCGCCCATCGCGGGCCGCACGCAGGCGGAGACCGAAGGGCTCATCGGCTTCTTCGTCAACACGCTCGTGCTCCGCGCACGCGTGACGCCGGAGGACACCTTCCGGACGCTGCTCGCCCAGGTGCGTGGCACGACGCTCGCGGCCTACGAACATCAGCACGTGCCCTTCGAGAAGCTGGTGGAGGTCCTCCAGCCCGTCCGGGACACGAGCCGCAGCCCGCTGTTCCAGGTGATGTTCGTCCTCCAGAACGCCCCTGGAGAAGCGCTGCGCGTGCCGGGCCTCACCTTCCGGCCGGCCGCCGCCGAGGGCCACTCCGCCAAGTTCGACCTCACCCTGACGTTGCAGGACTCACCGCAGGGGTTCACCGGCTGGATGGAATACAGCACCGCCCTCTTCGAGCGGAGCACCATCGAGCGGATGGACGGCCACCTGCGCACGCTGCTGGAGGCCGTCGCCGCGAAGCCCGAGCAGCCCATGGCCGGGCTGTCCCTCCTCTCCAGTGAGGAGCGGCAGCGCGTCCTCGTGGAGTGGAATGACACGGCCGCCGTCAGCCCGACGGACGTGCCGGTCCACGTCCACTTCGCGCGGCAGGCTCAGCGCACGCCCGACGCGGTGGCCCTGGTGCTGGGGGATGCGACGCTGACGTATGGGCAACTGGACGCGCGCGCGAACCAGTTGGCCCATCACCTGCGGGCCCTGGGCATCGTCCCGGGTGCGCGCGTCGGCCTCGCCGTCGAGCGCTCCTTCGAGCTGGTGACCGCGCTCCTCGCCATCCTCAAGACGGGTGCGGCCTTCGTCCCGGTGGACCGCAATGCGCCCGTCGAACGCATCGCGATGTTGCTGGAGGACGCGGACGTGGGCGTGGTGGTCACGCACCAGCCCTTCGCTTCACTGCTGCCCGCCTCCGGCACCCGCGTCTGGCTGGATGCCCAGTCCACGGAGATCGCCGCACGACCCACGCACGCGTCGGATGTCCGCTTGGACGGTGAAGCCCTGGCCTACGTGATGTTCACCTCGGGCTCCACGGGCCGCCCCAAGGGCGTCAGCGTGCCCCACCGGGGCATCACCCGCCTGGTGCTTGGCAGCACCTTCATGCGCTTCGGGCCCGACGAAGTCTGGCTCCAGTTCGCCCCCGTTGCCTTCGACGCGTCCACGCTCGAAATCTGGGGCGCGCTGCTACACGGCGCGAAGCTCGTCCTCGCTCCGCCGCATTCGCTCTCGCTCGAAGAGCTGGCCGCGCAGGTGCGCCACCACGGCGTGACGTCACTCTGGCTCACCACCGCCCTCTTCGAGCAGATGGCGCTTCACCAGGGTGAAGCGATCGCGGGCGTGCGTCAGGTCCTCGCGGGTGGCGACGTGCTGCCCGCGGACCGCGTGCGCGAGCACCTGAGCCGCCTCTCCGAAGGCGCTACCTTCCACAACGCCTACGGCCCCACGGAGAACACCACCTTCTCCACCACCCTCACCATGCGGCATGGCATGCGCGTGGAAGGCGCCATCCCCATTGGCCGGCCGATCTCCAACTCCACCGTCTACGTGCTCGACGGGCACCTGCACCCGGTGCCCGTGGGCATCGCCGGCGAGGTGTACGTGGGCGGCCAGGGCCTCGCGTGGGGCTACCTGAACCGCGCGGACCTCACCGCGGAGCGTTTCGTCCCCCATCCCTTCGCCACCACGCCGGGCGAGCGCCTCTACCGCACGGGCGACAAGGCCCGCTGGAAGCCGGACGGCACGCTCGACTTCCTGGGCCGCGTGGACTTCCAGGTGAAGGTGCGCGGCTTCCGCATCGAGCTGGGTGAAATCGAAGCCGCCCTGCGCGCCTTCCCGGGCATCAACGAGGCCGTCGTCGTGGCCCGGGGCTCGGACGCGGGCAAGCGCCTCATCGGCTACGTCACCGCTCGTGCGGGCTCCTCGCTGGACGTGGACCTTCTCAGGGCAGGCCTCAAGCAGCACCTGCCTGACTACATGGTGCCGTCGGCCTTCATGGTGCTGGACGCGCTGCCGCTCAATGCCAACGGCAAGGTGGACCGCAAGGCACTGCCGGAGCCCGAGGAGGCCTCTCGTGCCGCCTTCGTCGCGCCGCGCAACCCCACCGAGGAGCAACTGGCCACGCTCTTCGCCGAAGTCCTCCGCGTGGAGCGCGTAGGCATTCACGATGACTTCTTCGCGTTGGGAGGCCACTCGCTGCTGGCCACCCAGCTCGTCTCGCGCGTGCGGGCTACGCTGGGGTTGGAGTTGCCCCTGCGCGCGCTCTTCGATGCGCCGACCGTGGCCGCCCTCGCGCTGAAGCTCGCGGACACACGGCCCGCGGCTGCCCGGGGCACTCCCGCGATTCTGCCGGTGCCACGCACCACGGGAGCCATCCCACTCTCCTTCGCCCAGCAGCGCCTCTGGTTCCTGGATCAGCTCACGCCGGGAGATGCGTCGTACAACATCCCTTCCGCGCTCCGGCTCAAGGGCTTGGTGGACGTGGAGTCCTTGCGTCGCGCCTTCGAGTCCCTGGTCGCACGCCACGAGTCCCTGCGCACCACCTTCCATGAGCATGAAGGTCAGGCCACCCAGCACATCCACCTGCCGGACGCGTGGACGCTGCCGCTCGTGGACCTCTCCGCGCTGCCCGACGCGCAGCGCGAAGACGAGGCCCGGCGCCGGATCACGAAGGAGGCAAACCAGCCCTTCCACCTGGAGCGTGGACCGCTCCTGCGCACGACCCTGGTGCGTCTGTCGGAGGCTGACCACTTCCTGCTCGTGACGATGCATCACATCGTCTCCGACGGCTGGTCCATGGGCGTGCTCGTCCGTGAGCTGGTGGCCTTCTACGAGGCCTTCACCTCCGGCCAGACGCCCACGCTGGCGCCGCTGCCGGTGCAGTACGCGGACTTCGCGGAGCGGCAGCGCCAGTGGCTCCAGGGTGAAGCGCTGGACGCCCAGCTGGGCTACTGGAAGCAGCAGCTCGCGGGCGCGGCCTTCGCGCTGGAGCTGCCTACGGATCATCCCCGCCCGGCCATCCAGTCTCACTCGGGCGCGGCCATTTCCGTCCGGATTCCCCAGGCAACGTCCGAAGCGCTCAAGGCGCTGGCGCAGCGTGAAGGCGCCACGCCCTTCATGGTGCTGCTCGCGGCGTTCCAGGTGCTCCTGTCACGCTACTCCGCGCAGGACGACATCACCGTGGGCTCGCCCATCGCGGGCCGCACCCAGGCGGAGACCGAAGGCCTCATCGGCTTCTTCGTCAACACGCTCGTGTTGCGTGCTCACGTCCAGCCGCGTTCGACCTTCCGTGAGCTCCTCTCGCAGGTGCGAGGCACGACGCTCGCTGCCTACGAGCACCAGCACCTTCCGTTCGAGAAGCTGGTGGAGGTCCTCCAGCCCGCGCGGGATGCGAGCCGCAGCCCGCTGTTCCAGGTGATGTTCGCCCTCCAGAATGCCCCGGTTGGAGACCTGCGCATTCGCGGCCTCACCTTCCAGCAGGTCACCACCGAGGGACGCTCCGCGAAGTTCGACCTCAACCTGGCGATGCAGGACTCGCCTCAGGGCTTCGTGGGTTCGCTGGAGTACAGCACCGCCCTCTTCGAGCGGAGCACCATCGAGCGGATGGGCAGCCATCTGCTCACGCTGCTGGAGGCCGTGGCCACCAGGCCCGAGCAGTCCGTGGCCAGCCTGCCCCTCCTCTCCAGCGACGAGCGTCGGCAGCTCCTCGTTGAGTGGAATCCCCCGGCCTCGCAGGCGCCGCGTGAGCCCAGCATCCCCGCGATGGTGGAGGCCCAGGTGCGTCGCACGCCGGATGCACTGGCCGTCATCACGCCCGAGCGGCAGCTGACGTACCGGGAGCTGGACGCGAAGGCCAACCAGCTCGCACACCGGCTGCGCGGCCTGGGTGTCGGCCCCGAAGTCCGCGTCGGCCTGTGCGTCGAGCGCACCGAGGACCTTGTCATCGGAGCCCTCGGCATTCTCAAGGCTGGTGGCGCCTACGTGCCGCTGGACCCCAGCTACCCGCGTGAGCGTTTGGGTTGGCTGCTGGAGGACGCTCAGGGCCCTGCCCTCGTCGCTCACTCGCACCTCTTGCAGGCGCTGCCTGAAACCACCGCCACGCCGGTGTGCCTCGACTCGGACGTGGAGCTGGCGAAGCAGCCGACGACAGCACCCGTGGTGGATATCCACACGGGTCACCTCGCCTACCTCATCTACACCTCCGGCAGCACCGGTCGTCCCAAGGGCGTCGCCATCTCCCACGGCAACGCTGTCTCCTTCCTCCACTGGGCCCTGGAGACTTTCTCGCCCGAGGAGCTGAAGGGCACGCTCGCCGCGACGAGCCTCAACTTCGACCTCTCTGTCTTCGAGCTCTTCGCCCCGTTGAGCAGCGGTGGCGCGGTGGTGGTGGCGAAGAACGCCCTGCACCTGGCGGAGCTGTCCACCGCGTCTCACGTCACCCTGGTCAACACGGTGCCCTCCGCCATGGCGCAGCTCCTGCGCATGGGCGCGGTGCCGCCCTCCGTACAAGTCATCAATCTCGCGGGCGAAGCCCTGCCGGAGACGCTTGCGAAGCAGGTCTACGCCGTCCCGACGGTGCAGAAGCTCTACAACCTCTACGGCCCGTCCGAAGACACCACCTACTCCACGGCCTCCCTCGTCGGTCGTGACGAGGTACCCCTCATCGGCCGTCCTCTGCCCGCGACGCGCGCCTATGTGCTGGACGCTTCGCTCCAGCCCGTGCCTATCGGTGTCGCCGGTGAGCTGTACCTCGCCGGCGAAGGACAGGCGCGTGGATACCTGCTGCGTCCGGAGCTCACGGCCGAGCGCTTCGTGCCGGAGCCCTACGGTCCTCCCGGTAGCCGCATGTACCGCACGGGCGACCGCGTCCGTTACCGCCTGGACGGGCGGCTGGAGTACCTGGGCCGCGTCGACTTCCAGGTGAAGGTGCGTGGCTTCCGCATCGAGCTGGGAGAGATCGAAGCCGCCCTGCGCACCTTCCCGGGCGTCAACGAGGCCATCGTCGTGGCCCGGGGCTCGGACGCGGGCAAGCGCCTCATCGGCTACGTCACCGCTCGCGCGGGCGCCTCGCTGGACGTGGACGCGATCAAGGCCCAGCTCCGGCGGAGCCTGCCTGAGTACATGGTGCCGTCGGCCTTCGTGGTGCTGGCCGCCCTGCCCCTCAACTCCAATGGCAAGGTGGACCGCAAGGCCCTGCCGGAGCCCGAAGAGACCGCGCGCACCGCCGCCTATGTCGCACCGCGCACCGCCACCGAGAAGCAACTGGCGGCCCTCTTCACCGAAGTCCTCCGCGTGGAGCGCGTGGGCCTCCACGATGACTTCTTCGCGTTGGGAGGCCACTCGCTGCTGGCCACCCAGCTCGTCTCGCGCGTGCGGGCCACGCTGGGGCTGGAACTGCCCCTGCGAGCCCTCTTCGATGCGCCGACCGTGGCCGCCCTCACGCTGAAGCTCGCGGACGCACGGCCCGCGGTGGCCCGGGGTGCGCCTGCGCTCCGACCTTCCTCGCGCACGGGGGCCATTCCGCTCTCGTTCGCCCAGCAGCGCCTCTGGTTCCTGGATCAGCTCACGCCAGGGGATGCGTCGTACAACATTCCTTCCGCGCTCCGGCTCAAGGGCCCGGTGGACGTGGAGTCGCTGCGCCGCGCCTTCGAGTCCCTGGTCGCGCGTCATGAGTCCCTGCGCACCACCTTCCATGAGCATGAAGGTCAGGCCACCCAGCACATCCACCTGCCGGACGCGTGGACGCTGCCGCTCGTGGATCTCTCCGCGCTGCCCGACGCGCAGCGCGAAGACGAGGCCCGGCGCCGGATCACGAAGGAAGCGACCCAGCCTTTCCACCTGGAGCGTGGGCCGCTCCTGCGCACGACGCTGGTGCGGCTGGCGACCGAAGAGCACCTGTTGTTGGTGACGATGCATCACATCGTCTCCGACGGCTGGTCCATGGGCGTGCTCGTCCGCGAGCTGATTGCCTTCTACGAAGCCTTCACCTCCGGCCAGACGCCCACGTTGGCGCCGCTGCCCGTGCAGTACGCGGACTTCGCGGAACGACAGCGCCAGTGGCTCCAGGGTGAAGCCCTGGACGCGCAGCTGGGCTACTGGAAGCAGCAGCTCGCGGGCGCGGCCTTCGCGCTGGAGCTGCCCACCGACCATCCACGTCCGGCCATCCAGTCCCACCAGGGCGCGGTCGTCTCCGTCCGGATTCCCCAGGCAACGTCCGAAGCGCTCAAGGCGCTGGCGCAGCGTGAAGGCGCCACGCCCTTCATGGTGCTGCTGACAGCGTTCCAGGTGTTCCTGTCGCGATACTCCGCGCAGGACGACATCACCGTGGGCTCGCCCATCGCGGGCCGCACGCAGGCGGAGACCGAAGGCCTCATCGGCTTCTTCGTCAACACGCTGGTCCTGCGCACGCGCGTGGCGCCGGAGGAGTCGTTCCGCACGCTGCTCGCCCAGGTGCGAGGCACGACGCTGGCGGCCTACGAACACCAGCACCTGCCGTTCGAGAAGCTGGTCGAGGTCCTCCAGCCCGTCCGGGACACGAGCCGCAGCCCCCTGTTCCAGGTGATGTTCGCCCTCCAGAACGCCCCTGTTGGAGAGCTGCGTGTTCGCGGTCTCACCTTCCAGCAGGTCACCACCGAAGGGCGCTCCGCGAAGTTCGACCTCAACCTCGCGATGCAGGACTCGCCCCAGGGCTT
The DNA here is from genome assembly GCF_054512695.1 of Corallococcus sp. M7. Lineage (NCBI taxonomy): Bacteria > Pseudomonadati > Myxococcota > Myxococcia > Myxococcales > Myxococcaceae > Corallococcus > Corallococcus sp. M7. The sequence goes on along the minus strand of NZ_CM137252.1, from coordinate 3,120,469 downwards.
CGTGGGCTCGCTGGAGTACAGCACCGCCCTCTTCAAGCGCGGCACCGTGGAGCGGATGGCCCGCCAGCTGGTCACCCTGCTGGAGGCCGTTGCCACCAGTCCCGAGCAGTCCGTGTCCGGGCTGTCCCTCCTCTCCAGCGAGGAGCGGCAGCGCATCCTCGTGGAGTGGAACGACACCACTGTCGCCAGCCCCACGGACATCCCCGTCCACGTCCACTTCGCCCGGCAGGCGCAGCGCGCGCCCGAGGCCGTCGCCCTCGTCCTGGGAGAGGCCTCGCTGACCTATGGCCAGCTGGACGCGCGCGCGAACCAACTGGCCCACCACCTGCGCGAGCTCGGCATCGCGCCGGGTGCGCGGGTCGGTCTCGCCGTCGAGCGGTCCTTCGAGTTGGTGACGGCGACCCTCGCCATCCTCAAGGTGGGGGCCACCTACGTTCCCGTGGACCGCAATGCGCCCGTGGAGCGCATCGCGTCCCTGTTGGAGGACGCGGACGTCCACTTCATCGTCACCCACCAGCCCTTCGCGTCCCTGCTGCCCGCCACCGGCACCCGCGTCTGGCTAGATGCGCAGCGCGATGTCATCGCCACGCGGCCCACCCACGCCCCCGACGTCCACGTGGACGGCGAGGCCATGGCCTACGTGATGTTCACCTCCGGGAGCACCGGCCGCCCCAAGGGCGTCTGCATTCCGCACCGGGGCATCACGCGAATGGTGGTTGGCAGCACCTTCATGCGCTTCGGCGCGGACGAGGTCTGGCTCCATGTCGCGCCCATCGCCTTTGACGCCTCCACGCTCGAGATCTGGGGCGCGCTGCTGAATGGCTCGAAGCTCGTCCTCGCACCGCCCCACTCGCTGTCGCTGGAGGAGCTGGCCGCGCTGCTGCGCCACCACGGCGTGACGACGCTGTTCCTGACGACCGCGCTCTTCGAGCAGATGGCCCTGCACCAGGGTGAAGCGCTCGCGGGCGTGCGCCAGATTCTCTCCGGTGGCGACGTGTTGCCCGCGGACCGCGTGCGAGAGCACCTGGCCCGCATCCCCGAAGGCGCCACCTTCCACAACGCCTACGGCCCCACGGAGAGCACCACCCTCGCCACCACCTTCGCCATGGGGCATGGCTCGCGCGTGGAAGGCGCCATCCCCGTCGGCCGGCCGCCCTCCAACTCCACGGTCTACGTGCTCGACGCGCACCTGCACCCGGCGCCCGTGGGCATCGCCGGCGAGGTGTACGTCGGCGGCCAGGGCCTGGCCTGGGGCTACCTGCACCGCCCGGACCTGACCGCGGAGCGCTTCATCCCCCACCCCTTCGCCACGAACCCCGGCGAGCGCCTCTACCGCACGGGTGACCAGGCCCGCTGGCGGGATGACGGCACGCTCGACTTCCTGGGCCGCGTGGACCTTCAGGTGAAGGTGCGTGGCTTCCGCATCGAGCTGGGCGAAATCGAAACCGCGCTGCGCTCCGCCGCTGGCGTCAATGAAGCGGTCGTCGTGGCCCGGGGCACCGGCGCGGACAAGCGCCTCATCGGCTACGTCACCGCGCGCGCGGGCCATTCACCGACGCCGGAGACGCTCCGGGCAGGCCTCAAGCAGCGGCTGCCGGAGTACATGGTGCCGTCGGCCTTCATGGTGCTGGGCGCGCTGCCCATCAACGCCAACGGCAAGGTGGACAGGAAGGCCCTGCCGGAACCAGGGAACACGGCTCGGAGCACCGCCTTCGTCGCGCCGCGCACCGCCACCGAGGAGCAGTTGGCCACCCTCTTCGCCGAGATCCTCCGGGTGGAGCGCATCGGCGTGCGGGACGACTTCTTCGCCATGGGAGGCCACTCCCTGCTGGCCACCCAGCTCGTCTCGCGCGTGCGCTCCACCTTCCGTGTGGAGCTGCCGCTGCGGGCCCTCTTCGAGGCGCCCACGGTCGAAGGCCTCGCGCCGAAGCTCGAGGAGGCCCGGTCCGCCGGCCTCCGCGCCCCGCCCCTGCGGCCCATGCCGCGCGAGGGCGCCATTCCGCTGTCCTTCGCCCAGCAGCGCCTCTGGCTGCTGGATCAGCTCCAGCCGGGAGACATCTCGTACAACATCCCCACCGCCCTGCGGCTGACGGGACAGGTGGACATCGAAGCCCTGCGCCGCGCCTTCGAGGCGCTGGTGGAGCGCCACGAGTCGCTGCGCACCACGCTCACCCCGTCGCAGGAGGAGCCGTCGCAATGCATCCATGACGCTTCCCGCTGGGAGCTGCCCCTCATCGACCTGACATCCCTGCCTGAGTCGCGGCGGGAGGAAGAGGCCCAGCGCGCGGCGGCCACGGAGGCACGGAGTGCCTTCAACCTCTCCACGGGTCCGTTGCTGCGCGGCACGCTGGTGCGGCTGGCGGCCGAAGAGCACCTGTTGCTGGTGACGATGCACCACATCGTCTCCGACGGCTGGTCCATGGGCGTGCTCGTCCGCGAGGTGGCTGCCTTCTACGAAGGCTTCGTCACGGGCCAGTGGCCCTCGCTCCCGCCGCTGCCGGTGCAGTACGCGGACTTCTCGATGTGGCAGCGAGGCTGGCTCCAGGGAGAGGCCCTGGACGCGCAGCTGGGCTACTGGAAGAAGCAGCTCGGGGGAGCACCTTCCGCGCTGGACCTGCCCACGGACCACCCGCGTCCACCGGTGCAGTCGCGCCGGGGCGCCACGGTGGACGTGCGCATTCCGTTGGAGGTCTCCCAGGCCCTGAAGACCCTGGCCCAGGATGAAGGCGCCACGCCCTTCATGTTGTTGCTAGCGGCCTGGCAGTTGCTCCTGTCGCGCTACTCCACGCAGGACGACATCAGCGTGGGCACGCCCATCGCGGGCCGCACGCAGGCGGAGACCGAGGGCCTTATCGGCTTCTTCGTCAACACGCTGGTGCTGCGCGCCCACGTGCAGCCGCAGGCGACCTTCCGTGAGCTCCTCGCGCAGGTGCGCCGCACGACGCTCGCGGCCTACGAGCACCAGCACGTGCCTTTCGAGAAGCTGGTGGAGGTCCTCCAGCCCTCGCGAGACCTGAGCCGCAGCGCGCTCTTCCAGACGATGTTCTCCCTGCAGAACGCGCCCACCGAAGCGCTCCGCGTGTCCGGACTGTCCTTCCAGAGCGTCCCGGTGGACACCCGGTCCTCCAAGTTCGACCTCACGCTCACCCTCGGCGAGTCGCCCCAGGGCTTCGGCGGGACACTGACGTACGCCACGGACCTCTTCGATGTGTCGACGGTCCAGCGCATGTCTGGCCACCTGGGCGTGCTGCTGGAGGCCATCGCCGCGCAGCCGGATGCGACGCTCGCGAGCCTGCCGCTGCTCACAGCGCCGGAGCGCCAGCAACTCCTCGTCGATTGGAATGGCCCCAGCGCGGAGTTCCCCCGCGACCTCTGCCTCCATGAGGCCTTCAGCGCCCAGGCCCTTCGCACGCCCGACGCCCTGGCCGTCATCTGCCGTGAGGAGCGACTCACCTTCCGTGAGCTGGACACGCGCGCCAATCAGCTCGCGCACCGCCTGGTGAAACTGGGCGTTGGCCCCGACGTGCGCGTGGTGCTGTGCGTGGAGCGCTCCGTGGAGGCCCTCGTCGGCATCCTCGGCACTCTCAAGGCCGGGGGCGCCTACGTGCCCATCGACCCCAGCTACCCTCGCGAGTGGCTTGCCCACGTCCTCCAGGACACGGGTGCTCCGGTGGTGCTCACCCAGCAGCGCCTGCGCGACTCGCTGCCCCCGCACTCCGCGCATACCCTCTGCCTGGACTCCGACGCCGCGGACCTTGCTCTTGAGTCCCAGGTCGCGCCGGTGACGTCGGTCACGCCGGAACACCTCGCCTACATCATCTACACCTCGGGCAGCACTGGCCGCCCCAAGGGCGTGATGATTCAGCACCGCTCCGTGCTCAACCTGCGCGTCGCGCTTGCCGCTACGGTGCATGCAGACTCTCAGCCTGGGGAGCGCGTCAGCGTCAACGCACCGCTGTCCTTCGACGCCTCCGTCAAGCAGCTCATCCAGGTGCTCGACGGCCACACCCTCTGCATCGTCCCCGACGAAGCCCGCGCTGACATCAGCGAGCTCGTCAATCGCATTGGCCAGGATGCGCTGGACGTCCTCGATTGCTCCCCAGCCCACCTGCGCCTGCTGGTGGATGAGGGCCTCCTGGAGCGCACGGCCATCCCCCACCGCGTCCTCGTGGGCGGTGAAGCCGTGGACCCCGCCACCTGGCGTCACCTGGCCCAGGCTCCTCGTCCTCGCGTCTTCAACGTCTACGGCCCCACCGAGTGCACCGTCGACGCCACCGCCTGCGCCTTCGACGCCTCCTCCACGCCTACCATCGGCAGGCCTCTGCCCAACGTCCGCGTCTACGTGCTCGACCGCACGTTGCGTCCCGTGCCCGTGGGCGTCGCGGGTGAGCTCTTCATCGGCGGTGCGGGCGTCGCTCGTGGCTACCTCAACCGCCCCGAGCTGACGGCGGACCGCTTCATCCCCGACGCCTTCTCCTCCACGCCCGGTGCCCGCCTCTACCGCACCGGCGACGTGGTGCGCTGGCGTGCGGACGGCATGCTCGACTACCTGGGCCGTGCGGACTTCCAAGTGAAGGTCCGCGGCTTCCGCATCGAGCTGGGGGAAATCGAGTCCCGCCTGCTGGGACACCCCGCCGTGCATCAGGCCGTCGTCCTCGCCCGCGAGGATGTGCCCGGCGACAAGCGACTCGTCGCCTATCTCGTCCCCGAGGCGGGAGAGTCCCTGGACACCACCGAGCTGCGCACCTTCCTCAAGCAGCACCTGCCTGAGTACATGGTGCCCTCCGCGCTCCTCGTGTTGGAGGCCCTGCCGCTCAACACCAACGGGAAGGTGGACCGCAAGGCCCTGCCCGCCCCCCAGGGCACCGCGCTTGCCTCCAGCTTCGTCGCGCCACGCACGCCCGCGGAAGAGCAGCTCGCGGCCCTCTTCACGCAGGTGCTGCGGGTGGAGCGCGTGGGCGTCCACGACGACTTCTTCGCCCTGGGAGGCCACTCCCTGCTGGCCACCCAGCTCGTCTCGCGCGTGCGAGCCACGTTCCGCGTGGAGCTGCCGCTTCGGGCCCTCTTCGAATCCCCGACAGTCGCCACGCTGGCGGAGCGGCTCCAGACGGCCACGCCGAACCTCCACCTGCCCGCCCTCACCCGCGCCGCACATGACGGTCCGCTACCGCTGTCCTTCGCACAGCAGCGGCTGTGGCTCTTGGATCAGCTCCAGCCTGGGGACGCGTCGTACAACATCCCCACCGCGCTTCAGCTCTCCGGGCACCTGGACGTGGAGGCCCTGCGCCGTGCCTTCGAAGCGCTCGTTCATCGCCACGAGGCCCTGCGCACCACCTTCCACGAGCACCAGGATCAGCCCATCCAGACCATCCACGATCCCAGTGGATGGACCCTGCCGCTCGTGGATCTCTCCGCCCGGCCAGAAGCACTCCGGGAGGAAGAGGCGCGGCGACTGGCCAATGAGGAAGCGCGTCGGCCGTTCGACCTCGCGAAGGGCCCGCTGCTGCGCAGCACGCTGGTGCGTCTGGCCGAGGACTCCCACCTGCTACTTGTGACGATGCATCACATCGTCTCCGACGGCTGGTCCACGGGCGTCCTCGTCCGGGAAGTGGCGGCGTTCTACGAGGCCTTCTCCACGGGCCAGTCGCCCTCGCTCCCGCCGCTGCCCGTGCAGTACGCGGACTTCGCCACATGGCAGCGCAACTGGCTCCAGGGCAAGGCGCTGGATGCGCAGATCCACTTCTGGAAGCAGCAGCTCTCCGGAGCTCCCGCCGCGCTGGAGCTGCCCACGGACCACCCGCGTCCGCCCGTGCAGTCCCACCGGGGCGACTCGGTGGACGTGCGCATTCCCAAGCATATCGCGGAGGCCCTCAAGGCTCTCTCACAGAGGGAAGGCGCCACGCCGTTCATGACGTTGCTCGCGGCCTTCCAGGTGCTGCTGTCTCGCTACTCCGCGCAGGATGACGTCAGCGTGGGTACGCCCATCGCCGGCCGCACCCAGGCGGAGACCGAAGGCCTCATTGGCTTCTTCATCAACACGCTCGTGCTGCGCGCCCAACTGAACCCGCGCGTGACGTTCCGGGACCTGCTGACCCAGGTGCGAGGCACGACGCTCGCGGCCTACGACCATCAGCACCTGCCGTTCGAGAAGCTCGTCGAAGCCGTGCAGCCCACGCGAGACCTGAGCCGCAGCCCGCTCTTCCAGGCCATGTTCGTCCTGCAGAACACGCCCACCGAGGCGCTGCGCCTGCCGGGCTTGTCCTTCCAGGCGCTGCCGCTGGAAGCCCACTTCGCGAAGTTCGATCTCTCCCTGGGCCTGCGTGAAGGCGGGGACGGATTCGTCGGCACGCTGGAGTACGCGACGGACCTGTTCGACGCGGCGACCATCCAGCGCATGGCCGGGCACTTCGGAGTGCTGCTGGAGGCCATTGCCAAGGAGCCGGACACGAAGCTTGGTGACCTGCCGCTGCTTACGGACGCCGAGCGCCAGCAACGCCTCGTCGAATGGAATCCCCCGGCCTCGCAGGCGCTGCGTGAGCCCAGCATCCCCGCGATGGTGGAAGCGCAGGTGCGTCGCACGCCGGACGCGCTGGCCGTCATCACGCCCGAGCGACAACTGACGTACCGGGAGCTGGATGCGAAGGCGAATCAGCTCGCCCACCGCCTGCGCGGACTGGGGGTCGGCCCCGAAGTCCGCGTCGGCCTGTGCGTCGAGCGCACCGAGGACCTCGTCATCGGAGCGCTCGGCATCCTCAAGGCCGGTGGTGCCTACGTGCCCCTGGACCCCAGCTATCCGCGTGAGCGCCTGGGCTGGTTGCTGGAGGACGCTCAGGGCCCGGCTCTCGTCGCCCACTCGCATCTGCTTTCGGCACTGCCCGAGACGTCTGCGACGCCCGTGTGCCTCGACTCGGACGTGGAGCTGGCGAAGCAGCCGACGACGGCGCCCGTGGTGGACATTCACCCGGGGCACCTCTCCTACCTCATCTACACCTCGGGCAGCACCGGCCGTCCCAAGGGCGTCGCCATCTCGCACGGCAATGCCGTGACGTTCCTCCACTGGGCTCTCTCCACGTTCGCCCCAGAGGAGCTGAAGGGCACGCTCGCCGCGACTAGCCTCAACTTCGACCTCTCCGTCTTCGAACTCTTCGCTCCGCTCTCCAGTGGCGGCGCGGTGGTGGTGGCGAAGAACGCCCTGCACCTGGCCGAGTTGCCTACGGCCTCTCACGTCACCCTGGTCAACACGGTGCCCTCCGCCATGGCGCAGCTCCTGCGCCTGGGCGCGGTGCCGCCCTCCGTGCGCGTCATCAATCTCGCGGGCGAAGCCCTGCCGGAGACGCTCGCGAAGCAGGTCTACGCGGTGCCCACGGTTGAGAAGCTCTTCAACCTCTACGGGCCTTCCGAAGACACCACCTACTCCACAGCCTCTCTCGTCGGCCGTGACGAAGTGCCTCTCATTGGCCGTCCTCTGCCCGCAACGCGGGCCTACGTGCTGGACGCTTCGCTGCAACCGGTGCCCGTGGGCGTCGCGGGTGAGCTGTACCTCGCCGGCGAAGGCCAGGCGCGTGGATACCTGCTGCGCCCGGAACTCACGGCCGAGCGCTTCGTCCCTGAACCCTACGGCCCTCCCGGTGGCCGCATGTACCGCACGGGTGACCGCGTCCGGTACCGCCTGGACGGGCGGCTGGAGTACCTCGGCCGCATCGACTTCCAGGTGAAGGTGCGCGGCTTCCGCATCGAACTGGGTGAAATCGAAGCCGCCCTCCGCCGCGCTCCGGGCCTCAAGGACGTCGTCGTCGTCGCCAAGGGTGAGGCCGCCGACAAGCGCCTCGTCGCCTACGTCTCTCCCAAGGCCGAGGCCTCCCTGGAGGTGGAAGCCCTCAAGACGCACCTGCGCCAGGGCCTGCCCGAGTACATGGTGCCCGCCACGTTCGTCGTGCTGGAAGCCCTGCCCCTCAACTCCAACGGCAAGGTCGACCGCAAGGCCCTGCCGGAGCCGGAGGCGCCTCAGTCCGGCCACACCTACGAAGCACCTCGGACGGAAGCCGAAGCGAAGCTGGCCTCCATCTGGGCTGAAGTCCTGCGTCTGCCCCAGGTGGGCGTGAAGGACTCCTTCTTCGAGCTGGGCGGCCACTCCCTGCTGGCCACCCAGGTCGTGTCGCGTATTCGTTCGGAGTTCAGCGTGGAGTTGCCGCTGCGCGCGCTCTTCGAATCCCCCACGGTGGAGGCGCTCGCCGGGCGTCTCCACGGGGGCGCGAGTTCCCAGGCCCCGAAGCTCACCCGCGTCTCGCATGACGGTCCGCTGCCGCTGTCCTTCGCTCAGCAGCGGCTGTGGCTCTTGGATCAACTCCAGCCGGGGGACGCGTCGTACAACCTCCCCACCGCGCTCCAGCTCTCCGGTCACCTGGACGTCGAGGCCCTGCGCCGTGCCTTCGAGGCGCTCGTCCAGCGTCATGAAGCCCTGCGCACCACCTTCCATGCGCACCGGGACCAGCCCATCCAGACCATCCACGCCGCCAGTGGATGGACGCTGCCGCTCGTGGACCTCTCCACCCATCCCGAGGTGCTTCGGGAGGAGCAAGCACGGCGACTGGCCAACGAGGAAGCGCGTCGGCCGTTCGACCTCGCGAAGGGCCCGCTGCTGCGCAGCACGCTGGTGCGTCTGACCGAGGACTCCCACCTGCTGCTCGTGACGATGCACCACATCGTCTCCGACGGCTGGTCCATGGGTGTCCTCGTCCGGGAGATGGTGGCCTTCTATGAGGCCTTCGCCACGGGCAGCACGCCGGCCTTCGCGCCCATGCCCGTGCAGTACGCGGACTTCGCGGCGTGGCAGCGGAACTGGCTCCAGGGTGAGGCGCTGGACGCGCAGATCCACTTCTGGAAGCAGCAGCTCTCCGGAGCGCCCGCGGCACTGGAGCTGCCGACGGACCATCCGCGTCCGCCCGTGCAGTCGCACCGGGGCGCCACGATGGACGTGCGCATTCCCTCGGAGGTGTCGCACGCGCTCAAGGCGCTGGCGCAGCGTGAAGGCGCCACGCCCTTCATGACGCTGCTGGCGGCGTTCCAGGTGCTGCTGTCTCGCTACTCCGCGCAGGACGACATCAGCGTGGGCTCGCCCATCGCGGGCCGCACGCAGGCGGAGACCGAGGGTCTCATCGGATTCTTCGTCAACACGCTCGTGCTGCGTGCCCGGCTGGACTCACGTGCGACGTTCCGCGACCTGTTGACCCAGGTGCGAGGCACGACCTTCGCGGCCTTCGAGCACCAGCACGTGCCCTTCGAGAAGCTCGTCGAAGCCGTGCAGCCCACGCGCGACCTGAGCCGCAGTCCGCTCTTCCAGGCCATGTTCGTCCTGCAGAACACGCCGAATGAGGCGCTGCGTCTGCCGGGCTTGTCCTTCCAGGCCCTGCCGCTGGAGGCCCACTTCGCCAAGTTCGACCTCTCCCTGGGCCTGCGTGAAGGCCGGGATGGATTCGTCGGCACGTTCGAGTACGCGACGGACCTGTTCGACGCAGCGACCATCCAGCGCATGGCCGGTCACTTCGGAGTGCTGCTGGAGGCTATCGCCAATAAGCCGGACACCCGGCTAGGGGACCTGCCGCTTCTCACCAACACGGAGCGCCAGCAACTCCTCGTCGAATGGAATCCCCCGGCCTCGCAGGCGCCGCGTGAGCCCAGCATCCCCACGTTGGTGGAAGCCCAGGTACGTCGCACGCCGGATGCGCTGGCCGTCATCACGCCCGAGCGGCGGCTGACGTACCGGGAGCTGGATGCGAGGGCCAACCAGCTCGCCCACCGTCTGCGCGGCCTGGGTGTCGGCCTCGAAGTCCGTGTCGGCCTGTGCGTCGAGCGCACCGAGGACCTTGTCATCGGAGCCCTCGGCATCCTCAAGGCCGGTGGCGCCTACGTACCCCTGGACCCCAGCTACCCGCGTGAGCGTTTGGGCTGGCTGCTGGAGGATGCCCAGGGCCCTGCCCTCGTCGCCCACTCGCATCTGCTCTCGGCACTGCCCGAAACGTCCGCGACGCCGGTGTGCCTCGACTCGGATGCGGAACTGGCGAAGCAGCCGACGACGGCGCCCGTGGTGGACATCCACGCCGGTCACCTCGCCTACCTCATCTACACCTCGGGCAGCACCGGTCGGCCCAAGGGCGTCGCCATCTCCCACGGCAACGCTGTCTCCTTCCTCCACTGGGCCTTGGAGACCTTCCCACCGGAGGAGCTAAAGGGCACGCTCGCCGCGACGAGCCTCAACTTCGACCTCTCCGTCTTCGAGCTCTTCGCCCCGTTGAGCAGTGGTGGCGCGGTGGTGGTGGCACGCAACGCCCTGCACCTGGCCGAGTTGCCTACGGCCTCGCACGTCACCCTGGTCAACACGGTGCCCTCCGCCATGGCGCAACTCCTGCGCCTGGGCGCGGTGCCGCCCTCCGTGCGTGTCATCAACCTCGCGGGTGAAGCCCTGCCAGAGACGCTAGCGAAGCAGGTCTACGCGGTGCCCACGGTTGAGAAGCTCTACAACCTCTACGGCCCGTCAGAAGACACCACCTACTCCACGGCCTCTCTCGTCAGCCGTGACGAAGTGCCTCTCATTGGCCGTCCTCTGCCCGCGACGCGCGCCTACGTGCTGGACGCTTCGCTGCAACCGGTGCCCGTGGGCGTCGCGGGTGAGCTGTACCTCGCCGGCGAAGGCCAGGCGCGTGGATACCTGCTGCGCCCGGAACTCACGGCCGAGCGCTTCGTGCCGGAGCCCTACGGCCCCCCGGGTGGCCGCATGTACCGCACGGGTGACCGCGTCCGTTACCGCGTGGACGGGCGGCTGGAGTACCTCGGCCGCATCGACTTCCAGGTGAAGGTGCGCGGCTTCCGCATCGAACTGGGTGAAATCGAAGCCGCCCTCCGCCGCGCTCCGGGCCTCAAGGACGTCGTCGTCGTCGCCAAGGGTGAGGCCGCCGACAAGCGCCTCGTCGCCTACGTCTCTCCCAAGGCCGAGGCCTCCCTGGAGGTGGAAGCCCTCAAGACGCACCTGCGCCAGGGCCTGCCCGAGTACATGGTGCCCGCCACCTTCGTGGTGCTTGAGGCGCTGCCTCTCAACTCCAACGGCAAGGTCGACCGCAAGGCCCTGCCGGAGCCGGAGGCGCCTCAGTCCGGCCACACCTACGAAGCACCTCGCACGGAAGCCGAAGCGAAGCTGGCCTCCATCTGGGCCGAAGTCCTGCGCCTGCCCAAGGTAGGCGTAAAGGACTCCTTCTTCGAGCTGGGCGGCCACTCGCTGCTGGCCACGCAGGTGGTGTCGCGCGTCCGCGCCGAGTTCAACGTCGAACTCCCGCTGCGCGCACTCTTCGAGTCCCCCACGGTGGAGGCGCTCGCGGTTCGTCTCTCGGGACTCTCCCGCACGAGCACTTCGCTGCTCACCCGCGTCTCGCACGATGGTCCGCTGCCGCTGTCCTTCGCGCAGCAGCGGCTGTGGCTCATTGATCAGCTCGAACCGGGCAGCCCTCTCTACAACGTGCCTGTCGCTGTCCGGCTGGAGGGCCACCTGCACACGGACGTGCTGGAGCATGCTCTGCAAGAAGTCGTGCGCCGGCACGACGCCCTGCGCACCACCTTCGTCCAGGTGGACGGAGAGCCGGTCCAGCGCATCCATCCCGACAGTCCGCTGCCACTGGGGCTCGTGGACCTCTCGGACGTGCCTGAATCCCAGCGCGAGCCCGAGGCACGGGCTCGTGTTGAAGAGGAGATGCGCCGGCCCTTCGACCTGCGCACCGGCCCGCTCCTCCGCACGCTGCTCTTCAAGTTGGCTGAACACGAGCACGTGCTCGTCGTCACCCTGCACCACATCGTCTCCGACGGCTGGTCGCTGGGCGTGCTGGTGCGAGAAGTGACCGCCCTCTACGCGGCCTTCTCCGCGGGACAGCCGTCGCCGCTGCCTGCCCTTCCTGTGCAGTACGCGGACTACGCCGATTGGCAGCGCCGCACGCTCTCGGGTGAGACGCTGCGGCAGGAAATGGCCTACTGGGAGGCGAAGCTCTCTGGCGCTCCAGCCGTGCTGGAACTGCCCACCGACTTCCCCCGTCCGGCCGTCAGGAGCAACGCGGGCGCGACCCTCGGCTTCACCCTGTCCCGTGAGCTGACAGAAGCCCTGCGGAGCCTGGGCCACCGTGAAGGCGGTTCGCTCTTCATGGTGCTGCTCGCGGCCTGGCAGGGCCTGCTGTCGCGCTACACGGGCCAGCAGGACATCAGCGTGGGCTCGCCCATCGCGGGCCGTACGCGGGCGGAGACGGAGGGCCTCATCGGCTTCTTCGTCAACACGCTCGTCCTGCGCGCGAAGGTGGATGAGGGTCAGTCCTTCCGGGCGCTGCTCCAGCAGGTACGCGCCACGGTGCTGGAGGCCTACGAGCACCAGGAGGTGCCGTTCGAGAAGCTGGTGGAGGTCCTCCAGCCGATGCGCAGCCTCAGCCATACGCCGCTCTTCCAGACGCTGCTCGCACTCCAGAACGTGCCCACGGAGGACGTGCGGCTGCCAGAGCTCCGTCTCCGCAGCTTGGAATCCACCCACTCGACGTCGAAGTTCGACGTGAGCGTCTTCTTCACGGAGACGGCCGAAGGGCTGCGAGGCACGCTGGAGTACAGCACCGCACTCTTCGAGCGGAGCACGATGGAGCGGATGGCCCGCCACCTGCGCACGCTGCTGGAGGCCGCGGCCGCGAAGCCCGAGCAGACCTTGGCCCACTTGCCACTCCTTTCCAACGACGAGCGCCAGCGCGTCCTTGTGGAGTGGAATGACACGGCCGCCGTCAGCCCGACGGACGTGCCGGTCCACGTCCACTTCGCGCGGCAGGCTCAGCGCACGCCCAACGCGGTGGCCCTGGTGCTGGGGGATGACTCGCTGACGTACGCCCAACTGGATTCACGCGCGAACCAGCTGGCCCATCACCTGCGGGCCCTGGGCATCGTCCCGGGTGCGCGCGTCGGCCTCGCCGTCGAGCGTTCCTTCGAGTTGGTGACCGCGCTCCTCGCCATCCTCAAGGTGGGTGCGGCCTTCGTCCCGGTGGACCGCAATGCGCCTGTCGAACGCATCGCGATGTTGCTGGAGGACGCGGACGTGGACGTGACGGTGACTCACCAGCCCTTCGCCTCACTGCTGCCCGCCTCTGGCACCCGCGTCTGGCTGGATGCCCAGTCCGCGGAGATTGCTACGCAGCCCACGCATGCGCCGGACGTCCGCGTGGACGGTGAAGCCCTCGCCTACGTGATGTTCACCTCGGGCTCCACGGGCCGCCCCAAGGGCGTCAGCGTGCCCCACCGGGGCATCACCCGCCTCGTGCTCGGCAGCACCTTCATGCGCTTCGGGCCCGACGAAGTCTGGCTCCAGTTCGCCCCTGTGGCCTTCGACGCCTCCACTCTCGAAATCTGGGGCGCGCTGCTGCACGGCGCGAAGCTCGTCCTCGCTCCGCCGCACTCCCTCTCGCTGGAGGAACTGGCCGCCCAGCTGCGTCACCACCGCGTGACGTCTCTCTGGCTCACCGCCGCCCTCTTCGAGCAGATGGCCCTGCACCAGGGTGAAGCGCTCTCGGGCGTGCGTCAGGTGCTCGCCGGTGGCGATGTGCTGCCCGCCGCTCGTGTGCGCGAGCACCTCGCGCGCATTCCGGAGGGCGCCAGCTTCCTCAACGGCTACGGCCCCACGGAGAACACCACCTTCTCCACCACCTTCGCCATGCGGCACGGCGCGCGCGTGGAAGGCACCATCCCCATTGGCCGGCCGCTCTCCAACTCCACCGTCTACGTCCTCGACGCTCACCTGCACCCGGTGCCCGTGGGCGTGGCCGGTGAGGTGTACGTCGGCGGCCAGGGCCTCGCGTGGGGCTACCTGAACCGCCCCGAGCTCACCGCGGAACGCTTCGTCCCGCATCCCTTCGCCTCCACGCCGGGTGAGCGCCTCTACCGCACGGGCGACCAGGCCCGTTGGAAGGAGGACGGCACGCTCGACTTCCTGGGCCGCGTCGACTTCCAGGTGAAGGTGCGTGGCTTCCGCATCGAGCTGGGTGAAATCGAAGCCGCCCTGCGCTCCGCCACCGGCGTCAACGAGGCCATCGTCGTGGCTCGGGGCACGGACGCGGACAAGCGCCTCATCGGCTACGTCACCGCACGAGTGGGCTCCTCTCTGGATGCGGACACCCTGAAGGCAAGCCTCAAGCAGCACCTGCCCGAGTACATGGTGCCGTCGGCCCTCGTCGTGCTGGACACGCTGCCCCTCAACGCCAACGGCAAGGTGGACCGCAAGGCCCTACCCGAACCCGATGCCCACGCCATCGAGGCCCGGGACTTCGTCGCGCCCCGCGACGCGCTCGAAATGCAGCTCGCCCGCATCTGGGAGGACGTCCTCGGCGTCCGCTCCGTCGGCGTGCGCTCCAGCTTCTTCGAGTTGGGTGGCCACTCCCTGCTCGCCGTGCGCATGCTCGCGTCCATCCGTGAGCGGCTCGGTCTCAGCCTTCCTCTCTCCGTCCTCTTCCAGCAGCCCACCATCGAGCAGCTTGCCCAGGTGCTCCGTGACGACTCACGGGACTGGACGCCCCTCGTCCCGCTGGAGCGCGGAGAGCCCAACCAGCGCCCCCTCTTCCTCGTCCACCCAGGCGGCGGCAACGTCCTGGCCTACTCGGAACTGGCGCGCCGGCTGGGACCCTCGCTGCCCGTCTTCGGCCTCCAGTCGCGCGGCCTCGACGGACGGCCCGTCGCCGAGTCCATCGAGGAGATGGCCAGCCTCTACATCGAAGCCATCCGCACCGTGCAGCCCCACGGCCCCTACCAACTGGGAGGCTGGTCGCTCGGCGGCGTCATCGCCTACGAGATGGCCCGTCGCCTGCGCGCGGCCGGCGAAGCCGTGGACCTGCTCGCCCTCATCGATGCCCACCTCTACGGCCTGACGAAGCCCGCCCAGTCCGAGACGCAGCTCGACTCTGAGTCCCGCGCGCGGCTGGCCTTCGCCCATGCCACCGCCACCGCCTTCGGCCAGGAGCTCTCCGCCCCGGACGAAGCACTGGCACAGAGCGACGACGCCATGCTGGGACACCTGCTGCAGGAAGGGCTCCGGGCGCGCATCCTCGACGCTCAGTCCGGCCCGGCCCAGTTGCGTGCCCTCTTCAACGTCTTCCGGGCCAACCTCTTCGCCCACGAGAAGTACGTCCCCCAGCCGTACGACGGCACCGCACTCCTCCTGAGCGCCAGCGAAGCCGCCGCCGGGACTCCGCGTCACCGCGGCTGGGAGCCCCTGGTGCGTGGCGGGCTGGAGGTGCACGACGTCCCCGGCGGCCACCACGAGCTGATGCAGGACCCGCACCTGGGTCGTGTCGTCGAGCACCTGCGGCGGGCCCTGTCGGCCCTCACGCAGGCCGAAGCCACCGGCAGTTGAACCCGGCTCTCCCTTCCGTGTCCGCATCCCGGGCACGGAAGGGGCACCACGCGGAGCAACGACCGAAGCCTAGAGCTTCAGCCGCTTGAACACGGGCTCCGGGATGCTGCGGATGATGAGCATGATGAGCGCCCAGAAGCCGGGTACGTAGACCTCGTTCTTGCGCCCGTCCGCGGCCTTCAGGAGACCGCGCGCCACCTGCTCCGGCGACGCGAAGAGCTTGTTCTTCGGCACGTGGGCCGTCATCGGCGTGTCCACGAAGCCGGGCTTCACCGTCACCACCGCCACGCCGGACTTCGCCAGCCGGTTGCGCAGGCCCTGGAGGAACACGGTCAGCGCGCCCTTGGACGCGCCGTACACGTAGTTGCTCTGCCGGCCCCGGTCTCCCGCCACCGACGAAATCACCACCAGCGTGCCGGCCTTCTGCGCCTCGAAGCGGTTGGCCAGCTCCGTCAGCAGCGACGCGGCGGAGAGGAAGTTCGTGCGCAGCACCACCTCCGCCGCCGCCCACGAGCGCTGGCTCTCCGCCTGGTCGCCCAGCACGCCATGCGCCAGCACGGCCCCGTCCAGTCCGCCCAGGGCCTGCCACGCGCGCTCCACGAGGCTCGCGTGCGCTTCGCAGTCGTTCAGGTCCAGCGCGCGGAACTCCACCTTCTGAGCACCGCGCGTGGACGCGTCCCGGGCCACCGCCTCCAGGTTCGCGGCGTTGCGGCCCACCAGGTACAGCGACGCCCCGCGCGCGGCGAGCAGCCGCACCGTGGCCTGGGCAATGGCGCTCGTGGCACCGAGGACGATGACTTTCTTCATGGGAGGGCGGCCTGACGGTCTTCCTGCGCGGGCAGGGGCAGCGGCACCGGGTTCACCCGGCGCCAGAAGGAGGACGAGAACGCGGGATCGATGTACGCGGAGAACTGCTCGCGCCGGGGGAAGTACGCCGCGAAGCTCTCCGGGCTCATGCGCGCGTCCTTGGCCGGGTACACCGCCCCGCCCGCCTCGCGCGTCACGCGGTCCAGCGACTCCACCAGCTTCCACGTCTTCTCGCCCTGGTTGGCGAAGTCCAGGGCCAGCGTGTAGCCGGGGCGCGGGAAGGACAGCCACCCGGGCGACGGCAGGTTGCCAAACGTCTTGAGCACGGACAGGAAGCTGGGAAGCCCGCCCCGGGCGCTGCGCTCCAGCAGCTCCTTCAGCGCGTCACGCGCGGTGGCGTGGGGCACCACGCACTGGAACTGGAGGAAGCCCCGGCGGCCGTAGATGCGGTTCCAGCCATACACGCTGTCCAGCGGGTAGAAGAACGGATCGTAGTGCACGAGCCGGGGCGACGGCTTCATCCGCTCCCGGTGGTAGTACAGGAAGTTGAAGGCGGACACCGACAGCCGGTTGAGGCAGAAGCCCGGCAGGTCGATGGGCACCGCGAGCCCGCTGCGATGGGACAGGTGGCTCTTCGCCAGGGGCAGCCGGTCGAACTGCGTGGGCGCGAAGTTGCCCCGGTAGAACAGGCCACGCCCCAGCTTGCGCCCCCGAGCCAGACAGTCCACCCACGACACGGTGAACTCGTGGTCCGGCTCGGACTCCGCGGACACGCGCATGAAGCCGTCCAGGTTGTCGAACGGGACGGTCTCCTGGATGACGAAGGGGTTGCGGATGGGCTGGAGCTGCACCTCCGCCCAGGTGACGAGCCCGGTGAGCCCCAGCCCGCCAATCGTCGCGCCGTACCAGTCCGGGTTCTCGTCGGGCGCGCACATCCGGCGGCTGCCGTCCGAGCGCACCAGCTCGAACCTTCGCACGTGCCGGCCGAACGTCCCGACCCGGTGGTGGTTCTTGCCGTGCACGTCGTTGGCGATGGCGCCGCCCACCGTGACGAACTTCGTGCCCGGCGTCACTGGCAGGAACCAGCCGCGCGGCACGGCCAGGCGCAAGAGCGTGTCCAACGACACGCCCGCTTCGCAGCGAACCACGCCCGTCGTCGGGTCGAAGTCGATGAGCCGGTCCAGGTCCGAGGTGAGCAGCACCGTGCCGCCGTCGTTGAGGCACGAGTCGCCGTAGCTGCGGCCCAGGCCATGCGGCAGGACGGAGCCGTCCTCGCGGGGCAGCGCTTCCGATCGCCACGTCAGCGCGCGCGTCCGCTGCTCCACGCGGGGGAAGCGGCCCCAGGAATCCGACGTGCTCATCGCCATGCTCCCGTCACGTCGCCACCCACAGCACCAGCGCGGCGACCACGCCCACGACGTAGCTGACGCGGTCCCTCAGCGCGAAGACGAGCGGGTCCTCGTTCACGAGCCCCCGGTGCGCCAGCAGCCAGATGCGCCCCACCCAGTACAGCATCACCGGGCACAGCAGCCACAGCCGCTCCGGGTGGGCATACAGCGCTGTCACTTCCTTGCTGGTGATGTAGAGGGCCAGCACCAGCACCGACACCTGGCCCGACGCCGCGCCCAGGCTCGCGAGCTGCTCGTAGTCCTGCGCCAGGTAGCCGCGCCCGTGGGCGGAGGTTTCATTGGACTGACGCAGCCGCCGCACCTCGCTCAGCCGCTTGAGCAGCGCCAGCGACAGGAAGAGGAAGGTGCTGAACATGAGCAGCCAGCTCGACGTGGGCACGCCCACCGCCAGCGCGCCGCCGAAGATGCGCACCGTGTAGAGGCCCGCCAGCACCAGCACGTCCAGCATCACCACCTGCTTGAGCCGCAGCGAGTACGCCAGCGTGAGCACGAAGTACGCGGCCAGCAGCGCGGAGAACGCCAGGGGCAGCGTGGCCAGCGCCAGCACCGTGGCGCCCACCAGCAGCAGCGGCGCCAGCAGGACACCCGCGCGGACCGGCAGGGCCCCGGACGCGAAGGGCCGCAGTGACTTGGACGGGTGCCGCCGGTCCGACGCCAGGTCCAGCAGGTCGTTGATGATGTACACGCTAGAGGCGCAGAGGCTGAAGGCGATGAACGCCAGCACCGCGCGCGGAGCCATGCCGCCCTGGGTGGCCTTGTGCGCCGCCAGCAGCGGCACGAAGACGAGCGCGTTCTTCGCCCACTGATGCACCCGCAGCGCCTTCACCCAGGGGCGAAGCCCACCAGGCGGGGCCTCGAAGACGCGGTGCACGGGGCGGCCCAGCCCCTGGGCCTGGCGCAACACGCCCGCCGGGGCATGCACCACGATGACCTGTCGGCACTCGCGCCACAGGTGCAGGTCCACCGCGTCGTTGCCCGCGTAGTCGAAGCGGCCCAGCAGTTCGCGCAGCCGCTCCAGCTTCCGCGCGCCGGACAGGTTCACCCCGTCTTCGCTGGCGACCACCGTGTGGAAGACGCCCAGGTGGGCGGCCACCGCGTCGGCGATGCTCCGGTCCGCGGCCGTGGCCAGGACCAGCCGCCGCCCCCGCGCGTGCTCCTCGCGCAGGAAGGCCACCACCTCCGCGTTGTACGGCAGCGAGGTGACGTCCAGCCGCGCGCGGCGGGCCACCTCCGCCTTGAAGAAGGCCTTGCCCCGGAGCACCCACAGCGGCACCAGCAAGAGCAGCCACGGCGCGTGCTTGAGCAGCACGAGCAGGTTCTCATGCAGCGTGTCCGTGCGCACCAGCGTCCCGTCCAGGTCGACCGCGAGCGGGACGTCGGGGGCATCATCGGGGATGGGGGTCTGGGGCTGCATGAAGGGGGCCCGCAGGGTAGCCCAAGGGCCCGGGGCGTCCCACCGTTCCGTGCCCTCATGAAGGCCGAAGCCCCTCCAGGCGACGGTCCTCCCGCCCGCCGTCCGGACGGGAGGGTGTCCCGTCCATGCCTCAGAGCGATTTCAGGAAGGCCAGCAGCGCGGCCCGGTCCTCAAGGGGCAGCCGCACGTAGCGCCCCTGCGCGGAGGCCGCTTCCCCTCCGTGCCAGAGGACGGCCTCCTCCAGGGAGCGGGCCCGGCCGTCATGCAGGAAGCGGGTGTGCCGGTTGACGGCTTCCACCAACCCGATGCCCCACAGGGGCGGCGTACGCCACTCGCTGCCCGAGGCCAGCCCGTCCGGACGCCCGTCCGCCAGGCCCTCACCCAGGTCGTGCAGCAGCAGGTCCGTGTACGGGTAGATGACCTGACGGGACACCTCGTCGAAGCCCTCCACCGTCCCCGTCTCCTGGGGCGTGTCCACGTGGCACGCCGCGCAGCCGATGGCGCGGAAGACGGCATGGCCCCGCTGGACCTCCGGCGCCTCCCAGTCGCGCCGCTTGGGCACGGCGAGCAGGCGCATGTAGAGCATCAGCAGGTCCATGTCGTCCTGGGACACCTCCGGTTCACCCGGGGCGTCCCGGCCCTGCTCCTGGCGGTAGAGCGTGGTGGTGACACCCATGTCCGCGACGAGCGCATGCGCGACCTGCTGGCGCAGCGTGGGCTGGTTGGCCTTCCACCCGAAGCGGCCCAGGCGCGTCTCACCCGTCTCCACATCGAGCACCCGGTTGACCCGGCCGGAGATGCCGTCCTGGTCGCGGTCCTCGGGGTCGGCGCGGGCCACGATGTCGGCCTCCGGCAGCGCCTCCAGCAGGCCCAGGCCGAAGTTCACGGGCGACACACGCGCGGAGAACAGGGCGCCGTCGCCCAGGGGACCATGCACCAACCCCTGGAACTGGTAGCGCGGGCGCACCAGCGAGTACGGCTCGCCGGTGGCGAAGGTGCCGCGCGTCTCCTCGAAGTCGACGCGGACGTGGCCCTCGGGAACCTGGCCCTCCACGGCGTGCGCGTCCAGCTGCATGCCATACAGCGGGTGGGGACCGGCGCCGTCGGGCGCGCTCAACTGGAACGCCAGCGAGACGGGCGCCTCCGAGGGATTCGCGGGCGGCTGGCCCCGGCCGTCCTTCACGTGGCAGGTCATGCAGCCGGTGGCGCTGAAGAAGGGCCCGGCCACGGCGGCACGCAGGCGCGAGTCGCTCCAGTCGCGGTCGAAGACGCCCTTGCCCGCGTAGAAGTCCGGCCAGCGCGAGCGCGGCATGTTCATGGGCGCGCGCCCGAAGGCGTTGCGGCCGGTGTCCGCCACCGTGGTGGCACCGCCGGCCTGCTCGACGTGCGGAAGGACGACGGGAGGCAGCGCGCCCAGCACCAGGGGTTCGGGGCGGCGGACGACGGTGGCCCACGCGGCGCCGATGAGCAGCGCTCCGGCGGAGATGCCAGCGAGAGACCAGGGCACGCGCATCGTCACGACTCCTCGACGGAGAGACAAAGACAGACAGACACCACCGGGCGGGAACACGCGGCGCCCGCCCGGCGGAGGAACAGCTTACTTCTCCTGGCCGAAGGACTCGCCCGTGATGAGGAGGTCCGTGGCGCTGGTGTTCACGTCGATGCCGGAGAAGTGGCGGTACGGGTAGGCACCGTCGCCAATCTCCTCGATGAACTCCGCCGTGTCGCCGATGATGGTCTGGCCGTCCGCGCCCTTGAGGGCGAACGTCGTGTTCGGCGAGCCGATGCGCCACGCGCAGGAACCGTCGAGGCTGCGGTCACCGCCGTGGAGGTAGGAACGGTAGGAGAAGAAGTGCCAGTGGGTGTTCCACCAGTTCACGAACGACCACCAGTCGTAGAACGTGATGGAGAAGGACGCGGGCTGGTGGGTGGTGCTCACGAGCCGGCCGTCGCGGTACACGTTCATCCGGTAGTTGCCCTCGGAGGAACCGGTGAAGCCCGGCGTCACGTTCACCACGCGGTCCGCGGTGGAGGTGATGCGCAGCGTGCTGACGACCTGATCGCCGTCACGCGCGGACAGGGTGACGCTGCCCTTCTGGCTGCCCACGCGGATCTGGGCTTCCTGGGACCAGGTGATGCCGGCGTTGAACGTGCTGGAGACGCCGTCCGTCCTCGCGTCCTTCAGCCCGAGGACCTGCACGCCCTTCTCGGAAGCGGCCAGGGTCGCATTGCCCTTGGCGCAGGTGGTGATGCCGTCGAACCGCTGCACGCAATCCGCCTTGGCGGAGAGCGTCGCGGACTGCGAACCTTCGGGGGACTGCGTCGGCTCACCCTGGCAACCAGCCACCAGGCTCAGGAACGCGGCCGCCAGGAGGCGACTCGTCATCTGCAGGTGCATGTGTGGGACCTCGACTGTGTGGGGGACACGGAGACGCGGGGGTCCGGCAGGTGGAAGAGGGGGAAGCACCGGACGCGCGCTCCAATCCGTCCCCTCTGCACCTGCCACGCCACCTCCCAAGGTTTTGGGGCTTTCCTCGGAAGGCCCCACCGCGGATGACACGGGTGTCGTGGCCGCTGTAGCGCCGCCAGTTACAGGAGCGCGGGAGCATGTGTCCCCCGGTGTCACAGCCACGCGCCCGGTTGCTTGCGCCAGGGCCGGCACGGGGCTAGGGAATCGCCCCTCGTATGTCGGCGCTCGCGGAACTGCTCGAAGCCATCCGGGAGGAGTCAGGCCCGGCCACGTGGTCCGCCGGACAGGCCCTGTCCCGTGCGGGGGTCGTCTCGGTGCAGTCCGTGGACGAGGAGGAGGTCGTCCTGCGGGTGCGCATCCCCGGCCGCCCCACCCCGCTCACCACGACCCTCTACCCCGAGGATGAAATCTGGGAGTGCGACTGCCGGGGGAAGGTGGACCCCTGCGAGCACGTCATCGCCGCGGCCATCGTCCTGCGGCAGGCGGAGGGAAGGAAGGCCACGGCGGCGGCCTCCCCTGCCCGTCCGGGCCCCGCATCCGCCGCGCCGAGGCCCGGCGCCGCGCCGAAGACGGAGCGGCTGGTGTACCGCTTCAAGCGCGCGGACGGAGGGCTCCAGTTGGAGCGGCTGGTGGTCCGGCCGGACAACACCGCGCGGCTCCTGGCCCGGAGCCTCGCGTCCGTGCTCCAGAACCCCGTGGAGGCCGCGCGCATCCACGTGGACCCGTGTGATCTGCTCGCGGACAAGCTGCTCGCGCAGCCCACCCGGGGCGCGCTTCCGCAGAGCAAGCTGGACGCCCTGCTGCACGTGCTGGAGAAGGCGCGCACCGTCCTGTTCGACGGCCAGCTCGTCTCCGTCTCCAACGAGCCGCTCCTCCCGCGAGTCACCGTCGAGGACCGGGGCGAGCAGACCGTGCTCAAGGTGGAGAAGGATCCGCGCATCAACGAACTGGTGAGCCCCGGTGTCGCCCTGTGCGCGGGCGCGCTCTGCCGGATGGGAGAGCTGTCGCTCACCGGCGCGCGGCTGGAGAACCTGCCCCAGGAGCGCGTCTTCGCCCCGGAGCAACTGGCGGACCTGACGAGCAAGGTTCTGCCGGACTTCGCCAGGCGCATGCCGGTGGACGTGAAGAGCCGGCGGCTGCCGCCCATCGACCGGACGCTCAAGCCGCGCATCTCGCTGGAGCTGGACAAGCTCGACACGGGGCTCTCGGTGCTGCCCACGCTGGTGTACGGCTCGCCGCCCACCGCGCGCATCGACAACGGGAAGCTGGTGTACCTCCAGGGCGCCGCGCCGGTGCGCGACGAGCCCACCGAGACGAAGCTCATCCACCAGCTGAGGGACGAGCTGAACATGGCGCCGGGCCGGCGCGTGACCGTCCACGGCAAGGAGGCCGTGCAGCTCGCGGACAAGCTGCGCAAGTGGCGAGGAGGCCTCACGGGGAACGCCGCGGGCGTGGTCAGCCCAGACGTGAAGCTCCGGCCCATGCTCACGCTGGACACGGCCGCCACCGACGCGGGCGTGCCGCGAGTGGGCTTCTCGCTCGACTTCCAGGTGGAGGGCCTGGGCCCCGGAGAGAAGCGCACCGTGGACGCGGGCGCGGTGATGCGGGCCTGGGAGGAGGGCCTGGGGCTGGTGCCGCTGGAAGGCGGAGGCTGGGCGCCGCTGCCCACGGGCTGGCTGAGGGCCCACGGCCAGAGAGTGACGGACCTGCTGGCCGCGAGAGAACGGGACGGCCGGCTCGCGAACCACGCCATCCCCCAGCTCACCGGCCTGTGCGAGGCATTGGAGCACCCCGCCCCGCCCGTCATGGAGCGGCTCGCGCCCCTGGTGCAGGGCTTCGAGAAGCTCCCCGAGCCCCAGCTGCCCAAGGACCTCACCGCGACGCTGCGCCCGTACCAGTTGCAGGGCGTGAGCTGGCTCACCTTCCTGAGACAGGCGGGCCTGGGAGGCGTGCTGGCGGACGACATGGGTCTGGGCAAGACGCTGCAGACCATCTGCACGCTGGGCAAGGGAACGCTGGTGGTAGCGCCCACGAGCGTGCTGCCCAACTGGGAAGCGGAGGTAAAGCGCTTCCGCCCGTCGCTGAAGGTGTCTGTCTATCACGGCGTCGGCCGCACGCTGGACGAGTCCGCGGACGTGACGCTCACCACCTACGCGCTGTTGCGTCTGGACGCGGCCATCCTCGCGGCGAAGACGTGGGACACGGTGGTGCTGGACGAAGCGCAGGCCATCAAGAATCCAGACAGCCAGGTCGCGCGAGCAGCCTACGAGCTGGACGCGGGCTTCCGCATCGCGCTCAGCGGCACGCCCATCGAGAACCGGCTCGAGGAGCTGTGGAGCCTGATGCACTTCACCAACCGGGGACTGCTGGGCGGGCGCAAGGCCTTCGAGGAGCGCTGGTCCCGGCCGGTGTCGGAGAACCAGAAGGGCGCCGCCGAGGCCCTGCGCGCGCGCATTCGCCCCTTCGTGATGCGAAGGCTGAAGCGAGACGTGGCGCCTGAATTGCCACCGCGCACGGAGGCCGTGCGGCACGTCACCCTCACCGAGCAGGAGCGCGCCGTCTACGACGCGGTCCACGCCGCGACACGCGAGGAGGTGGTGTCGCAGCTCGAGGAGGGCGGCAGCGTGCTGAAGGCGCTGGAGGCGCTGCTGCGATTGAGGCAGGCGGCCTGTCATCCGGCGCTGGTCCCGGGACAGCAGGCGAGGACATCCTCGAAGGTGCAGGCGCTGGTGGAAGCGCTCGGCACGGCGGTGGCGGACGGGCACAAGGCGCTGGTCTTCTCGCAGTGGACGTCGATGCTGGACCTCATCGAGCCGGCGTTGAAGGAAGCGGACATCGGGTTCATCCGCCTGGACGGAGGCACGGCGAACCGTGGCGCGGTGGCGGCGTCCTTCCAGGACGAGAAGGGAGCGCCCGTGATGCTCATCTCGTTGAAGGCGGGAGCGACGGGGCTCAACCTGACGGCGGCGGACCACGTCTTCCTGGTGGATCCGTGGTGGAACCCGTCGGTGGAAGCGCAGGCGGCGGACCGGGCGCACCGCATCGGTCAGCAGCGTCCGGTGATGGTGTACCGGATGGTGTCCCAGGGCACGGTGGAGGAGAAGATCCTCCTCTTGCAGGAGAAGAAGCGAGCCCTCTTCGAAGCCGCGCTCGGAGGCGCCTCGGGAGGCGCCGCGCTCACGCGAGCGGACCTCATGCAGCTCCTGGATTGAGGCCATTCCCCGGCGGGGTGGAGGGCGGCAGTCCCCTCCCCCGCCGTGCCTGCGTGGAGCCGGTGACGCTGAACGTCACGCGGAGCATGCGCATCGTCTCGGAGGACACGCTTCAATCCGAGAGGGAGTCACAGCATGCCAGCATCCATTCCCGAAAAGATGAGGGCCGCGGCGCTCGACCGCTTCGGCGGCCCGGAGGTCCTGGGCATCAAGACCATCTCCGTTCCCACCTGTGGCGACGACGAAGTGCTCGTGCGCGTCGCGGCGGCGGGAATTGGTGCCTGGGATTGGATGGAGCGAGAGGGGCAGATGGCCGAGATGATCCCAGGCGGCCCGAAATTCCCCTACGTGCCCGGAGCCGACGGAGCGGGAGAAGTCGCGGCCGTGGGCAAGAACGTGAAGGACTTCAAGGTCGGCGACCAGGTCTACGGCTCCGCGTTCATGAGCACCAAGGGAGGCTTCTACGCGGAGTACGTCGCGGTGAAGGCAGACCAGGCGGCGAAGGTGCCCAAGGGACTGAAGGTGGAGCAGGCGGCGGTGCTCGCCGCGGACGGACTCACCGGGCTCCTGGACCTGGAGGAGCACCTCCAGCTCAAGTCAGGGCAGAAGCTGCTCGTCTTTGGCGCCAGCGGAGGCATCGGGCACATCGTCGTGCAGCTCGCGAAGAGGCTGGGAGCGAAGGTGCTGGCGGTCGCGTCCGGACAGGACGGAGTCGAGCTGGCCCGGAGGCTGGGAGCGGACGCGGTCGCGGAGGGCCACCAGGAGGACCTGGAGAAGGTCTGCCGGGACTTCGCGCCAGACGGCTTCGACGCGGCGCTGGTACTGGCACGAGGAGACGCGGCCGAGCCCCTGCTGCGCAACGTCCGCAAGGGAGGGCGCATCGCCTACCCGAACGGCGTGGAGCCGGCGCCCAAGGGCCCGGAGGGCGTTGAAACCAAGGCCTACGACGGCATCCCCAACCCCCAGGTGATGAAGCGGCTCAACGAGCTGATTGAGTCGGGGCCGTTCCATCTGGAGGTGGGCCGTCTCTATGCATTGGAGGAAGCCGCGAAGGCCCAGCAGGAGGTGCTCAAGCACCACCTGGGCAAGTACGCGATGAAGATCCAATGACGCTCAATGCGGCCCAGCGTCCTTCGTGGCGGTGCTGAGCATCCGCACCGCCACGGAGCGGCACTGCGAACAGACAACCCCGGTGCGCTCCCAGTGCACCTGAGCCTCCAGCTCACCGGGGTCCGCGGAGCCCTCATCCAGGCGGCGGACCATCTCCGCGAGCACCTCCGCGGGATCGCCGTCCAGGTCATCCGAAGGGTCGAGCAGGTCCTGCTCCCCTTCCAACACCAGACTGAAGCGGTAGTACACGGCGTGAGCGGAGATGACGCGTCCGCACGTCGCACAGGTCTTGGGGCGTGGGCCGGTCATGGTCGTCCCTTCTACGAAGCCAGACAGGTGTGGGAAATCATCATACGCTCCTGGCATGAAGTCTGGATGAGCACTCCACCGTGGACTGTCGCATGGGGCGTTGACCGCGAGTTCATCCGGTGCGGTGCTTCCGCTGGCGAGGCACCGGCAGGAGCTCGGAAGCGGCGTCCTCACGCAAGGTCTTTTCGTCGCACTCCAGGGCCCGTGCCGCCTCCGCCCATGTTCCCCAGGTCGTCTTCGCCCACCGCGCCAGCCGCTGGCGGAAGTGAACAAGACGCGCATTGCGACTGCCATTGCCGAAGCTGTCGCCACCCGCCAGGGGGGCGGCCTGGGCCTTCCGCCAGTCCCCCAGGACCTGGTCCAAGGCCCTCTCTCCGTGGTCGGGCCACCAAGCCATCACCAGGAAGGCCAGTTTCTGGAGGTCGCGGAGGTTCCCATTCAGGGGCGCCGTGGCCAGGGAATCGAACAGAAGCCGACTGACAGGCGCGCTGTCCGGCAGCGTTCCATCCCGCCGCAGCGAGGACCATACGCGCTGCCAATCGTCGGGCAGGTCCTCCCGGCACTCGCGCAACGGCGGGA
The DNA here is from genome assembly GCF_054512695.1 of Corallococcus sp. M7. Classification (NCBI taxonomy): domain Bacteria; kingdom Pseudomonadati; phylum Myxococcota; class Myxococcia; order Myxococcales; family Myxococcaceae; genus Corallococcus; species Corallococcus sp. M7. Next base: position 3,093,753 of record NZ_CM137252.1, on the reverse strand, counting down.
TGCGGACGGTGAGCAATCCCAACCGGTCGAAGAGGTCCGCATCGAGCCGTTCGGAGAGCACCTCCAGGGGAAGGTTCGACGCACAAACGACATCGACGTCCGCTCCAGACTCCTGGTCCGCGCCCACGGGACGGTAGCGACGGCGGTTGTCCTGAAGCAGTCGAACCAGTTTGCGCTGAAGCGCCCTGGGCAGATCCTGGACTTCATCCAGGAAAAGCACCCCACCCTCCGCTTGCTTGATGAGTCCGTCCCTGTGCTTGTCTGCCCCCGTGAACGCGCCTCTCACGTGACCGAAGAGTTCGCTCTCCGCCATCCGCACGTCGGCGCCCTCGAGCGTGCCACAGGCGAGCGCAGTGAGGCGGCGCTGCTTGAGCGGAGCCAGATAGGTCTCCACCAGACTCGTCTTCCCCGTTCCCCGCTCTCCCATCACGAGGAGCGGAGCGCCCGGAATGCGCGAGTAGCGCCGGAGTAGCTCAAGCGCCTCGGTTCGGGCACGTGACTTCGGCTCGGGATCGTAAGCCGCGGCCGCGGATGCTTCGCGCTCCACCCGGCGGATCTCCCCCAGATAGGTGCGAACCTTGAACTCCACCGGCTCGATGCGCTTCAAATCCTTCCGCTTGTCAATCTGAGAGGACCAGAGCTGGGTCCCTGCGGGAAAGGCCCCCGCGGCATGCAGGATGAGCCAGACGGAATGCATGGCGGGTGTGCCCGGCGACACGTTGATGTGAAGCGCCGCACAGCCCCGGACACGAGGAAGGACCTCATCCCGCACCCGGGCGTAGACGGCCTCGTGACGCGTCGGATCCGCGAGGTCGACTCGCAGGATCTCGGACTCCGCATCGACGGTCTGCGCCTTCACGGCCGCATCCTGGAGCGGTGTTCCCCTCTCCACGAGGTAGAGCACGCGCCGGACACGAATCCTGCGATCACGAAGCAGGGTCAACGCGTTTCCGAGCACCTCCACGCCTCCGTTGAACGAATGCCAGGTCAGAAGGGTGGGTGTCGTCGCGGCTGCACTCATGGTCTCCTCACCACCACCGTGGCGCCATGCTCGCGCCCATAGGCAAGCGCGGCCTCCAGTTGCTCCGCTTTCGATATCGCTACGACGAGGCGTCCGCTGGTCTCCCTGAACAGCGGCGGTTCATGGGACACCTGCTGCTTCTTCTTGCCGGGCCTCCCCCCGGCCTTGTCCTCGCCGGTGACTTCCACCTCCCTGAGGACCTCGCGGGCCTTCGCGTCGAGCACTGGCGCCTCGATGGTCCAGTGCATGACGCTCCGGTGGAAGTACTTCCCTGGAACGGGAGCGGGCGGATTCGGAGCCGGGGCCTCCAGCTGACTGGCCGACTCCGCGACGACCCGTCCCAGGTCCATCTCCCGGGAGGCCTCCACGACGACCTTCTCGAAGAACTTCCCGGCACGCCACAGCTCCACGGAGCCATGAACGGTGCCAACCCGCAGATGGGTCTCCAGCCGGGCCTTCGCGCACACCGACCACGCGTTGAGCAACGAGGCCACCGCGTCCGCGCGAGGCCCCACCAATCTGACGCCCATTTCGAAGCCATCATCCATTCCGTGCGGCTCCAGGTTGGCGGAAGTCACCAGGGCCTCCCCCGCCTCGCTCCAGGCCACCTTCGCATGAAGCCACTGGAAGCCCAGGACCGTGGCGCCTGCTTCCCGGAGGGCAAGCAGGGCCGGCATCGCGGAAGGCCGGATGCGCGCGAGCACTGTCACACGCAGGCCCTGTTGTGCCCGCTGGATGATTCGCTGCACGACGGGGTGCTCCCGGGACCAGCCGAACGACGTCACGATGAGGTGGCCCCGAGCGCCATCCACGAGAGAGAGGAGTGCCTCGCGCAGTCCCGTATGCCCCAAAGCCGTGGCGACCACGCCGCCACGGGGCTCGGGCCTACGGGTCAGTCCGGGCGCCCGAACGGCCTCCAGCGCACCGGGCGTGGCCATCTCGTGTTCGGCCCCTTCCCAGAAGGCATATTGAAGCCAGTCGCGAACCTGGGCGCACTCTGACTCCTCCAGCCGGATGACCACCTCCTCGTTGCGCTCGAGCGCTTCCGACGTGAGGTTCGCCGTGAGCAGGTAGCCCTCGCCTGTGGGCGCGTCCACGAGCACCACCTTGGCGTGGAAGGACTTCGCCGTGCGGAACAGCACGTAGCCCGCAAGCTTGTTCAGCAGCGCCTTGTGCGCCTCGTATGTCTTGCGGTCGAACTCGGAATCCTCCCGGGGCTCCTTTTCGAGCCGGGCCTCGGCGGCGTTGAGGACATAGACGCGGACGCCTCGTCCGGAGCTGGCCACCTCGAGCAGGGCCCGCTGGATCTCCACGTCCGCGAGCAGAAAGCTGGACACCATCACGGTGCGCCGTGCGTTCCGGATGGCCTTGACGATGGAATCCGCCGCGACCCGGCCTCTTCCCGATGGGCAGACACCCTGGTTCCACCGCTCCGGCGCCGCGCCCGGGGTGCGTTCGGGCAACCAACCGTCGCCCAGGGGTTCGTCGAGGTGATCGAATTCGGCACTCATCGTCTTATGAAAAGGGGACATGGGATGTCTCAGGTTCGAAAGAGGGACTCACAGCGACCAGTCCAGTGGCGCCTGCAAATGCCAGTACTTGCGGCCCGGGCGGCCCCCCGAGGACCCAAGCAGGCTCACCGCCAACTGTTCCTGCGTCATGAGCTGGAGGCGGTAGCCGGCGAACGTCTCCTGCATCTCCGCGCACCGTCGGGCGAAGTCGTCCTTCGTCACGTACGACTGGACGCGATGGTCAAGCAACCAGTTCGCCCAGCGTGACGCGTCGATGTCCGTGGCAGGCCGGATTGGCACATGGGGCACCTGCACGCGGCCAAATGCTCCGTGCTGGGGATGTTTCCAACCATCGAAGGCGATGTGGCTCTTGAAGGTGCTGAGGTCCGTCTCCTCCAGGTGGTCGAACCGCACCGCCAGTGTTTGACCGTCCCAATCATGCGCACGTGAGCCAAGGCAGTAGCGCCACACCTCCTCGAAACCGGGCACTGGAGCATGAGGCAACTCAAGCTCGGTGCTCCGGCCGGCAACGTTTCCCTTCAAGCGAAGGGAAGTCGCCTGGTGAGGGGAAGCACACAGGGACAGTTCAACCCGGGCCTTGGACTCCAGGACCGGTTCCCCATTCGCCTCGATGTCGAGCATGGCGACGGCACGCCCGTCGCCCCAGCCGGGTTGCCCCTGGGTCTTGCAAACCTTCTGGACCCATTCGGGAAGCTGGACTGTGGCGCGCTTGTCTCGCGGCGCATCCTTCCTCACGAGTTCATCGAAGGCTGTTGGCTCCTGGAATGGCTCTATCCGCAGCAGGCTCACCCCCAGGGGAATCAGCGGATCCTCCGCCACCCAGAGGGTCCACGAGCCCCGCTCCGGGACGAAGACATCTCCCCCGTCCGCGACCCGGCGTCCCGCCTCCGTGAGTCTGGCGAGGGACTCTCCCCCACGAGGCCTCACGTCCCATGCGATGAGCCCCATCTGCTCGCACACGGCAAGCAGTCGCAACCCGACAGCATCGGGTCTGCCCCCCAACAGGTGTTCACACAGTGCGCGTGCCGAAAGCTGCCCGGAACGCGAGGCCGCCAGTTGGGTCACTGCCCTCAGCTCATCACGCCGCTGTGCGAACCCCACCTCTCCGACGACATGAAAGCATCGCACCGCGACGGTGCGCTCAAGGACGATGACCATCTGGCCATCAAGGCGATTCAAAACCCGAGTCATGGTTCACTCCTGGATGTCGTGAGTGGAGTCGAGCGCAGCGAGTTGCCGTAGCAACTCCGAACGCTTCTGACTGGCGAAATGCTCTTGCTTGCCAACGAGCAGCGTCTGGTAGCGGGCGCGGGTCAACGCGACGTTCAAGCGGTTGGGGCTGTCGAGGAACCCGATCCCCTTTGTTCGAGCAAAGGAGAGCAACACCAGATCGGCTTCGTGTCCCTGAAAGCGGTCGACCGTGCACAGGTTGATGACGACTCGCGCTTGTTCACGTCCACCGATGGAGAAGTGCTGGAAGCCTTTCGGCTGCGCCGTGAGCCTTCGAAGCATGGAGCGAAGGAGTCGCTCCTGGGCCCGGTAGAATGTCAGGACCGCCACCTCCCATGCCCGCTTCTCGGGGTGGGCGTGAACCCGAGTCCATTCCAGGAATCGTTTCAACTGACGTTCGAGTGCATTGCTCTCGAACTCGTTCCGGGTTCCATCAACACGGCATGCGACGTTGATCCACTGCATCCGCCCAGGCCATAACGGCTCGCGCCAGGCGCGGCGCTCGGCCATGTCCGGAGGGTCGACGAGGGCATGGCCGCGGTAGATGTGCTTCCGGGGGAAGCTGGAGATGTCAGGATGCATCCGGTGCTGGAATTCGAGCAGCACGTGACGCGAGTCGCGCGCGGCCGGTGGCAATCCGTCCGAAAGCGCGGTTCCCGACCGTTGTTTCTTGTGACGTCCGAAGCCCGACCAGAGCGACTCCAGGATGGACGGCAGGGCCACCCGCTGAACCCGCTGGATGGACTCCCGGACCTCGTCCGACCTGCTCTGCCCCGAAAGCGGCTTGGTGAATGCCAGGTCAAGGGCGGCCTCGGAAGGAAGGAGGTCTTCCAGGCCATGTGGCAGGCGCTCCGAACTCCCGATGCCCGGCCCCGAGCCTTCCAGTTGTCGCTTCTCGTAGGCGCGCGTCAGGCGCCAGGCGATCTCTCCGCCCCAGCTTCGCGCGTCCTCGCCATCGTGTCGGAACTGGATCCGCCGTCGGAGTCCGGAGAGCGCCGGTCCTCCGCCGCGCAGGACGGCTACGTCGAGCGGGAGCTGATGCTCATGGCGAAGGATGGCCCCTTCGCTTCCCACGACGACGCCTGCAGTCAGCAGGTCCCAGGGAGACACGGTCTGGCCACCGTCCAGATCGACAAGCGGGACCTTCCGGGACATCGCCTCGAAGCGATAGGAATCGCGGACGAGCGGATCCTCGGTGACCACGACCACAGCCCCACGCTCTCCGTGCTCGCCGAGGAGGGGGGCATGCAGGAAGGCGTTCACGTCGAAAGTGTCGAGCGCCGCGTCGCGAACGACCACCTTGGGCACCGCCGCGTCCAAGTTGGCCGCAAGGTGTTCCTCTTCGACATAGGGAGAAAGTTGTCGGGGATCCCCGACGAGGATCCACTTCCGGGCCAGCAGGGCCGGGACCAGAAACTCCTGAAAGGTCGTCTTGCTCGCCTCGTCGAGGATGAGAACGTCGAAGATGGGCGTGCGTCCCAGGTGTTCACTGCGAGAGCCCGCGCGAATGTCCGGGTGTTGCAGGATCCCGATCGTCGTCCCGCACACGACGTTGGCCGAGTCCAGGATGATGCGGTCGATGATTTCGTTACCGGGTCTCTGAAGCGCCTCGTAGAGCGTCTGCTGCGCGCGCGTCGGAAGGGGCTGCGATTTGAGCCAACGCAACAGCCCCTCACGTTCCGTCTTCCGCAATGAGTCAATCTGCCAGGGTTTGACGGTCTCGGAGATGTTCTTCCGGTCCCCGATGCGCACCGGAATCACCTCGTTCTGGAACGGCTGATGCGGATCCATCAGCTTCTCGATGACGTTGTCGACGGCGACATGCGTGGACGCGCAGATCAGCACCCGGTGTCCCCGGCGAAGCTCCTGAAGGATGAGTTCGCAGATGGTCGTCGTCTTGCCGGACCCCGGGGGCCCTTCGAGGATGCCCCAGTCCCGAGAGGCCAGGGCCATGCTGACGAACTGCCGCTGCGCCTCGGTTCCCGGGCGCAGCGCGGCCCCCGGCGCCGGAGCGCGAAGCAGGCACCATTCGTGCTCATCAAGCTGGATGCGTTCGGGCTCGGGCCACCTCACGTGCTCATGCGACTGGAAGAGATTCAGCAGGGGGCGGTGCTGCGGGTGGGGAGCGTTCTGGAGCGCCTGCACGGCTTCGCGCTGCTTTTGAAGCTGATAGGTATTGGGCCGGAGAAGGAGTTCGGCGGTTCGTGGCTTGCGGTCCAGACACAACCGCTGCCGGACGGGATCCCGGTCGATGACGCTCAACTGGGTCTCCTTCGAATAGTCGAACCGGCGAGCCTTTCCCTGGCGTGAGGGTTTTTCGAAGCGCTCGTGGACGCGTTCGGTGTGCTCATCCAGGAAGCGCCTTGAGGGCCTGATCCCCGCGCGAGGCGTCCTCATCAAGGTCATCAATCTCTACCCAGACTCCTGCTGTGCGCTCCGCAGGCTCCAGATCGTTGAGTTCCCCAAGCTCCAGGACGTGGCAGGAGACACGGAGGATGGCGTTCTCCTCCAAGTGATCAATGGACCTCTTGAGGTAGTCCGCAATGTCCTTGAGGCCATGGAAGACCTGCCGCAACGCCACCTCAGGGCGGTGCAGGTCCAGGTTCGCGTAATGCAGGAATGCCATCGCTGTCTTCCCCCTTCAGGGCTGAGTCCCCAAGCCCATGAGCAAGGGAAGTGCCATGGGACCCGTTCCCTCCGCCCAGAGAGAGCCTTGTCGAAATGACCATGGAAAGGAAAGGGTCTCTTCGCCCGGAACCGGGTCGTTTCACCCGCCCGGGTGATGTTGGGACGACCAACAGGCCAACGGTGGAGTGGGTGTCCGCTGCCCCTCCTCCTTTGGGGGATCGGCAGGCCCTTCGCTCCATCCTAGGATGCCGCTCCGGATCGCAGGAGAGCCGCTCTCGCCAGGAGGAAGTGACGTTCCATGAAGATGCCCAAGCACTCGCTGCGGAAGATCGTCGCCTTCCTCAACAACCCCGACGAGGACGGCGGCTTCTGGCTGCCCAACATCCAGCGGCCGTTTGTCTGGAATGAGGATCAGATCTGCCGGCTCTTCGACTCCATCTTGCGTGAGTACCCGATCAGCACGCTCCTGGTGTGGAAGACGCGCGCCCGCATCCGGCGGCGGAAGTTTATCGACAACTACCGGGAGGAGTTCAGCCACGAACTCAGCAAGTTCTACGTGCCCGAGGACGAGAGAAAGAAGTGCCTCGTCCTGGATGGGCAGCAGCGGCTTCAGAGTCTCTTCATTGGCCTGAGCGGCAGCTACGAAGGACGTGAGCTGTATCTGGACATCCTCAGCGGGCAACTCTCGGCGCCCGATGACGTGAAGTACCGGTTCAAGTTCATCCATGCCGCGGACGCGGTCTTCCCGTGGGTGAAGTTCAAGGACCTCGTGCACAGCACGAAGACTTCGTTGGTCGTCGCGCAGCAGATCATCAAGAAGGCGGATCGCCCCCTCACGGAGGACGAGGCGGAGCGCATCGCGGGGCACATCGCGCTCGTTTTCAAGACCTTCCACTCCGATGATGGCATCGCCTACCAGGAACTCGACAGCACCGAGAACGCGGACTTGTACACGGAGGAGGACGTCGTCGAGATCTTCATCCGCGCCAACTCAGGAGGAACGAAGCTCGGCAAGTCGGACCTCTTGTTCTCCCTTCTCACCTCCAGTTGGGACGAGGCCGATGCGCAGATGGAGGACGCTCTCGAGCAGCTCAACCGCTACGGATTCAAATTCACACGCGACTTCGTCTTGAAGACCTGCCTCACCCTGCTCGGTCAGGGGGCACGCTACGAGGTCGACAAGTTCCGCAAGCCCGGCGTGCGCGAGGCCATCGAGCAGAACTGGAACGAGATTACCGCAGCCATGCTCGACGTCCTCGACTTCGTACGAGGCAAGACTTTCATCCGGTGCGACAAGGCCATCCCCTCCTACCTGGCGCTCATTCCGCTCATCTACGCGCGCTATCACCACAAGCAAGCATTCCGTGGTGCCAGGAACGTCGACGCATTCCTCTTGCGTTCGCTCTTGGGCGGCGCATTCAACGGCACGCCCGACCAGATGATTGACGCGTTGGTTTCAGAAATAGATAAAACAAAGACTTTCGACACCGATGCGCTGTTCGGAGTGATGCGGGAGAAGGGCCGCAGCCCCGAGATCGCCCCGGAGCGTCTTTGGATGATGGGTTACGGCTCGGACAGCATCCACCTTCTGTTCAACCTCTGGTACCGCGGCTTCAACTACACCCCCGCCTTCGACAACAATCTTCCGCAGGTGGACCACATTTTCCCGCAGAGCCTCCTCCGGAAGGTGAAGAGCAAGAACCCGAGGACGGGACGACTCGACTTGGTGAAGTACCGGGAAGCGGACCGCAATCAACTCGCCAACTGCATGCTCCTCACGGCCGAGGAGAATGGAGCGGGCGGAAAGAGCGACGCGAGCCCAGAGGACTGGTTCAAGAACAAGTCCCCTGCCTATCTCGCGCTCCACCTCATTCCTGAAGACCCCGACCTGTGGAAGCTGGAGAACTTCGAACGCTTCCTGGAGGCCCGAAAGGAACTCCTCCTGGAGAAGCTTTCTCCGATGGTAGGAATCACGAGCGTCAGGGCAGAAGTGGCTGCCTGACTCCAACTTCAAGGAAGTGCACGAGCCGGGGATCGAACCCGGACGACCCTTGCGAGTCAGCGGATTTTAAGTCCGCTGCGTCTGCCAGTTCCGCCACTCGTGCGATAGAAGGAAAGATAGCAGACCCGGCAGCTCAAGCGAGGCGCCTGCGCACGCCCCCTTCATCGTTGGGTCGCCAAGTACGGCCGCCCGGCAGCCATGCTCGAACCGCCTCCGCGTCGCTCCGCCCACGGTAAGGTGCGCGCCGTGCGGCAGCGGACGCTCATCATCGACAACCACGACTCGTTCACGTTCAACCTCTTCCAGCTGCTGGCGGAGGTCGGAGGGACCGAGCCCCTCGTCGTGCGCAACGACGAGCGGTCGTGGCGGGAGCTGCGCGAGCTCGCGTTCGACAACATCGTCATCTCCCCGGTCCCGGGCGTCCCGACCACCCAGCGGACTTCGGCGTCTGCCGCGACGCGCTCCTTGAAGTGGACGTCCCCATCCTCGGCGTGTGCCTGGGGCATCAGGGCCTGGGCCACGTCCACGGAGCGCGCATTCAACACGCACCGGAGGTCATGCACGGACGGCTGAGCCCCGTGCGCCACACGGGGACGGACCTCTTCCAGGGCCTTCCGCAGGACTTCCAGGTGGTGCGCTACCACTCGCTCTGCCTCACCCGGCCCCTGCCCGAGGACCTGGAGGAAACCGCCTGGGCCCCCGACGGCGTTCTCATGGCCCTGCGCCACGCCTCGCTCCCCCGCTGGGGCGTCCAGTTCCATCCGGAGTCCATCGCCACCACTCACGGCCGTCAGCTCCTCGCCAATTTCGTCCGCCTGAGCCGCGAGCACCACGCTCCCAGTCGCCGCCCTGAAGCGCCCCAGGAGACAACACCCGTCCCTCCGCCTGGAGTCTTCCGGGTCCATCACCGGAAGCTGCGGCTCGAAGCCGACCCGGAGCAGGCCTTCGTCGCGCTCTTTGGAGCCAGGGACCCCGCCTTCTGGTTGGACAGCAGCCGCGTCGAGGCCGGCCTGTCCCGATTCTCCTTCATGGGGGACGCCACCGGCCCGCACAGCGCCGTCATCCACTACCAGGTGAAACCACGCCGGCTCACCGTGCGCCGGAGCCAGGGAACCGAGGAGCACGCCACCAGGCTGTTCGAGTTCCTCCAGCAGGAGCTGACGCGGCTGCGGGCGCCCCCCTCCGGGCTGCCCTTCGACTTCCAGGGCGGTTTCGTGGGCTCCCTCGGCTACGAGCTGAAGCACGACTGCGGCGCGAGCGCCCCGCATGCCTCACCGGATCCAGACGCCAGCCTCATCCTGGCGGACCGGCTGCTGGCCTGGGACCACCTCGAAGGCACGGTGTATCTCGTCGCGCTCGCCCCCGAACACGAGGCGGCCCAGGTCCAGGCTTGGTTCGACGCCACGGAATCCAGCCTGCGCGCCCTGCCCCCTCTGGCACCCCTCGATCCAGGCCCTGGAGCCCCCTTCCCTGTCCACCTCGCCCGCGACCGCCAGACCTACCTGGCCGACATTCAGCATTGCCTGGAACAGCTCCACGAAGGCGAGACCTACGAGGTCTGCCTCACGAACAAGCTCCTCGCCCGGACGCACGTCGAGCCCCTGGACCTGTACCGAAGCCTGCGCCGGCTGAACCCCGCCCCCTACGCCGCCTACCTCCGGATGGGCCCGCTGGGCATCGCCTGCTCCTCCCCCGAGCGCTTCCTGCGCGTGGACGCCGAGCGCTGGGTTGAGTCGAAGCCCATCAAGGGCACCCTGCGCCGCGGAGCCACCCCGGACGAGGACGACCGGCTGCGCCAACAACTGGGCTCCCAGGAGAAGGACCGGGCGGAGAACCTGATGATCGTGGACCTCGTGCGCAATGACCTCGGGCGCGTGTGCGAGGTGGGCTCGGTCCACGTCCCCCGGCTCATGCACGTGGAGTCCTATGCCACGGTGCACCAACTGGTGAGCACCATCCGGGGCCACCTGCGCCCGGGGCTCACCGCCGTGGACGCGGTGCGCGCCGCCTTCCCGGGGGGCTCCATGACGGGGACCCCAAGGAGCGCACGATGGAGCTCATCGACCGGCTGGAGGGGGAGGCCCGGGGGGTGTACTCGGGCGCCATCGGGTACCTCTCCGCCACCGGCGCGGCGGACCTGAACATCGTCATCCGCACGGCGGTGGTCCGGCCCGGCGAGGTGAGCATCGGGACGGGCGGAGCCATCGTGGCGCTCTCGGACCCGGCGGCCGAACTGGAGGAGATGCTCCTCAAATCGCGCGTGGTGCTGACGGCGCTGTCCACGGCGCTCGGGCGGCCGGACGGACTGCCCGAACCCGGAGCCGATTCCCGGGCCTGAACGGCGGCGGACCGGGCCCCAGGAGGGGGGTGGAAGGGCCTTCCGGGGAGGGGCTCCCGGGGCGGTGGCATCCCGGGTGGTGGGGAAAGTCCCTCGATTCCTCCACTGCTGGACGGCCGGGGCTTCCGTGACCGTCGCATCCGGCGGGACGCTGTTATAAAGCGCCCCCCATGCTTGAGACCGTCACCAAGGGCTTCCGGGCCGCCAAGAACCGCCTCGCCGGCAAGAGCGAACTCACCCCCGAGCTGGTGGACGAGTCGCTGCGAGACATCCGCGTCTCCCTGCTGGAGGCCGACGTCGCCTTCGACGTGGTGAAGAAGTTCGTCGCCCGCGTCCGCGAGAAGGCCGTGGGCGAAGTCGTGCAGACGTCCGTCACGGACGCGGGGGGCCAGAAGCGCAAGGTCAGCGCGATGGACCACTTCATCAAGATCTGCCACGACGAGCTGGAGGCCCTGATGGGCCCGGTGGACACGAGCCTCCACCTGAAGCCCAAGGGCCAGCTGTCCGGCATCATGATGGTGGGCCTCCAGGGCTCCGGTAAGACGACGACCACGGGCAAGCTCGCCAGCCGGCTCCTCGCGGAGGGGCGCAAGCCCCTGCTGGTCGCTGCGGACATCTACCGCCCGGCCGCCGTGGATCAGCTCAAGGTCCTGGGCGAGCGGCTGAAGGTCCCCGTCTACCACGAGCCCGGCGTGCAGCCGCCCGAGCTGGCGAAGCGGGGCTACGCGGCCGCGCGCGAGCAGAAGTGCGACGTGGTGCTCATCGACACGGCGGGCCGGCTCGCCATCGACGAGACGCTGATGACGGAGCTGGAGTCCATCAAGTCCAACGTGCAGCCGGACACCATCCTGCTCGTGTGCGACGCGATGATCGGCCAGGACTCGGTGCGCACGGCGGCCGAGTTCGACCGGCGCCTGACGCTGGACGGCTTCATCCTGACGAAGCTGGACGGTGACGCGCGCGGCGGCGCGGCGCTGTCCATCAAGGAGGTGACGGGCAAGCCCATCAAGTTCCTCGGCATGGGCGAGTCGATGGACAAGCTGGAGGAGTTCCGTCCGGAAGGCCTCGCGGGCCGCATCCTGGGCTTCGGCGACATCGTCGGCCTGATGAAGGACTTCGAGAAGGTCGTCGACGAGAAGAAGGCCGAGGACGACGCGCGCAAGCTGCTCTCCGGCCAGTTCTCGATGAAGGACTTCGTCGAGCAGATCCGCATGGTCCGCAAGATGGGCCCGCTGAAGGACCTGCTGGAGAAGTTCCCCCTCTTCGGCGACCTCACCGAGCACCTGAACCCGGACGAGAAGGAGCTCACCAAGATCGAGGCGATGTACGACTCGATGACGCAGAAAGAGCGCCTGCGTCCGGACATCATCAACGCCAGCCGCATCAACCGCATCTCCAAGGGCAGTGGCCGCAAGCCGGAGGAGGTGCGCGAGCTGCTGCAGAAGTTCGGGATGATGCAGCAGGTGATGGGCACCATCGGCCAGAACCCGGGCCTGCTGGGCCGCATCCCCGGCTTCAAGCAGTTGGGGCAGCTGAGCCAGATGAAGAACATGGACCTGGGCAGCATGCTCGGGAAGGACCCGAAGGCGCTGGAGAAGGCGATGGCGGGGATGGGGATGGGAGGCATGGGCGGCATGCCCATGCAGCTGCCGCAGATCGCCCCCGGCTACACGCCGCCCATGGGCCAGGCCGCGATGGCGAAGGCCCGCCTGATGGGCTACGCGCCCCCGTCCGTGAGCAAGCCGGACGACCGCGACGCCATCAAGGAGCGGCGCAAGAAGGAGAAGGAGAACAAGAAGAAGAACCGCAAGAAGAAGTAGTTCGCGGCCTTCGGAAGTCCCCCTGCCCGCGCGTCCCCACCGAAACCCGGGGGCGGCGGGCAGACGTGTTTCCAGGGCCGGACGCCTGTCCTGTTCCCCGGATGGGCATGGCAGTGTTCTTCCTCGGGACCGACTGGTCCCGACCTTGCTGAACACGCCCCCATGCCCAACCTGAAACACCTGGTGTTGTTGAGCTGCATCGGCCTGAGCCCCGCATGCATCGACGTTCCCCCGCTGGAGGACCCGCCCAAGGAGGATCCGCGAACGGACCCCGACGCGGACTTCACCTTCACGGCGACTCCTGCACAGGAGCAGGTCCTCCCGGGAGGAAGCCTGGATTGCGATGTCCGGCTCGCCTGGACCGAATCCACGGGAGGCGCCGTCACCTGGAGCCTCGTCTCTCCGCCCACGGGCATCGAGCTTCAGTCGTTCACCCTCCCCCAGGGAGAAACGCGCGCGACCCTGAGCATCCGCGTGGGAGCGGGCACGGTGCCCGGGGCCTACACGCTGACGCTCCAGGGCAAGAGCGGCTCGGTCACGAAGCAGGCCACGCTGACGGTGACGGTCGGAAAGCCCGGGGACCTGGTGGTGAACTGGGTCGTGCCCACGCCCGGGAAGGCGTACACGCGAGGCCCCCTGCTCCTGCAGTTCACGGTGGAAGGAGGCGCGGCGGACAACGTGGAGATCCTGAAGGACACCACGGTGCTCGTGAAGCCTACGGGGAGCCCCTATTCGTTCACCTGGGACACCACCCAGGAAGCCGAGGGCACCTACCAACTGTCCATCCGCGCGACCCGCGGTGGTGCAGCTTTCATCAGCGCGGCACGAATGGTCATCGTGGACCGGACCGCGCCCACGGTGGCGTCCTTCCTGCCGGCCAGGGACGCGGCGACCGTGGGCGTTCACGACGCCATCCAGGTCACCTTCAGTGAGCCCATGAGTTCGCTCTCGGTGACGGAGGCGTCGGTGGGGCTCAAGACGGGTACCGGGGATGCCATCGCGAAGTCCGTGGCGCTCGCAGCGGACGGCAAGACGCTCAGCGTAACGCCGCTGAGCCCCCTGACCGCACCAAGCACTGTCCAGGTCGACCTCACTGCCGCTACGAGTGTTCTCACGGATCTGGCGGGGAACAGCTTGGTCAACGCCCCGGCATGGACCTTCTCCGTGCCGACGTGGCTGCCCTTGGGCGGAGCGATCAGCGCGGTCGGAGGCAAGACCTCTGCTGAAGGCGTCGTCCTGAAGATGGATCGCAATGCGCAGCCCGTGATCGTCTGGGCAGAGTCAGACGGGACGAGCAAGAACATCCATGTGGCTCGTTGGACAGGGACTGACTGGTCCGTGCTGGGCGGCGGATTGAGTGGCCTGGCGGGTGCAGGGACGGACGCAACGCAGCCTACGCTCCTCATTGATTCCGCGAACCGACCGGTAGTCGCATGGCATGAGGAGTCTGGCTCTAGAGAGAACGTCTCTCTCTTTGCACGCCGGTGGACAGGAACGGGCTGGGAATCCCTCCCATCCATTCCCCCACACTCTGGCGACTTCGAAATATCGGCGCCTTCTCTCGCGGCGGAAATGAACGGAGCGATTCACCTCTACGCTCTCAATGGCGACGAAGGCATCGCGGAGATTGGCCACTATCAACTCAGCCCAGGGGGACAGTCGTGGACGCGCACGGTCATCCCGCGTCCCCCGGAATCGCCCCGCGTCTACTCGTTTTCCACTGCTGCTTCCACGAGCAGCATCTACGTCTCGTATAGCATCCTGGACACGAGCGCTTATGACGGTCGGGTCGTCATTGGTGTCGCCGAGAATGAATCCAATCCGATGGGAGGAGGCGTCATTGGAAACGCATCCTGGACCCCATCCATCGCAGTCGACAGCAATGGCCGTCCCTGGGTCGCGTGGGCTGAGTCTGCTTCGAATCCGGCATCGGATGGGCGGATTCAATGGGCGCGGTGGGAAGGGACAAAGTGGACTTCCCCCGAATCCATCAGCGTAACATCCACCGGAAACATGGATCCCGACCTCTCCATGAGAACAGGAAGCCCTTATGTCTTGGCATGGAGTGGCATTGTGGGCGCCGAAAGAAGTGTCCTCGTCAGTCGCTGGATTTCCGGGGCCTGGCAACTCATTCCCCAGCCGCTCAATGCACTGACTACAACAGGTACGCCCGCATTCAAACCTTCTGTTGCAATGGATGCCAATGGACACCCCCTGATTGCATGGCTTGAAGAGGACGCAGTCTCGACCAACGTCTACATCTCCCGGCTCAACAACTAGCCTCGGCCGCAGAAGACCACCAGTACGGCAATGGCAGTGACGCCCTCAAACCCTCGCGCACCACTCAACCCTTCAAATCTCCCATGACAAGCAACCAAGCACTCTCGATCAAAATCCTCGCAGCGGCCCTCGCATTTTCCGCCTGCGGCTCTGTCCTCCCCACAGACGAAGCATCAATCCAGCCGGAAAGTGCCGTTCAGACATCTGCCCTTGGCGAACTCTGCCACAAAGGTGCCTATCAACCAGCTGGCTGTAACTACGGCGATTATTGTCAGCCCACCACGGGCCGCTGCTCGTCGGTTCCAAGTTCCGCTTGTGACAACTTCCTCATTCACGGCACATCATGGGATGCCAATACGTCTACAGGGCCAGTCATTTATGAGATCCGAACGATCAGATCTGCGCCCGATTTCACCTTCTGCGGCAACACGTGGGTAACGCGAGTGACATTCCAGTTCAAAGCCTATGCCCCGAACGCGGACCTTCCGACTTCGATAGAGGAGCTTTTTGGCCGATTCTACTTCGTTCCTCCTTCAGGGAATGAATTCAAGGCATCAGCCATTCAGAACCTCGTGACCACAAACGACAGTAAACACATCACCTTCGACGTGAATCTCTGCATTCCGTCTGCACTGACAAGCTATACTGCCGGTTTCTTTTTTAGCGGCGGCAATGAAGTTTGCGCTACAGCCCTGTAAGCATCACCGCAATGCTTGAGCTGGGCCACGGCCGAGCCGCTCATGGCGTAGAGATTCTTATCTTCGCCAGCAATGCCCAGTCAGCGAGCGGCGTCCTTCATGCGATGGCTGCTCACCCCTGACGTTTCGGAACTACCAGCCCGCGGCTCAGGCGGTTGAGGACACGCCGCTTCTGCCGGCGCTTGTAGCTTTCGTGAGCGTTGTCCCCGAGCTCATTGCGGCGGGCCGTCTCCTCATCCGCCATTTGAAACTCGACAAGCGCGAAGGTGACCCGTCCCTTTCGCGGGCGGGTATCACTTTCGGGCAGGGGCAGGTAGGGGTCCATCCGCAGGGGGAGGTCCACGACGAAGTTGAGGACCCGGTAGGAATCCCCAGAGAAGGCGTTCCCAGTCCGGTCCTCGCGGTCCTCGAAGTCCCGGTCCAGGTGGAGCTGGGGGATGAACTGCTCGAAGTGAGGGTTCTCCTCCAGCAGCCCCTTGAACGGCAGCAGCGAGTTCTCCGTCTGCCCCGGGACGACGAAGTTGAAGGGGAACAGACGCTGCGTCAGGAAGTAGAGGACCGGCAGCAGGTCCTCCCGCTTGCGGGTGATGACGCGAAAGCGCGTGCGGTCATAGACCTGCGCCGCCACGGTCTCCTTCTTCGCGATCAGCTTGGTGACCAGGGAGTCCCGCGTCTTGATGGAGTGGGCGAACTCCACGATGGGCAAGCCCATCTCCTTCATCTCACGAGCAACGCCCAGCACCTTCTCCGTGACCATCTCCGCCAGTTCGGCCTCGGAGGCGGCCAGCCGGAAGAGCAGGTCGCGCCCTTCGATGTGCTGGATGACGTGCATCACCTTCAAGACGATGCAGGCGATCCGTCGGTAGCGAGCAAGGCCTTTCGCCCCCGAAGCAAAGAGGAAGAGGTCATGAAGCTCTTCCGGCTGGGTCACCGCGTCCGCGACCCGGTAGTCGAAGGTCTTGCGCAGGTACTCCACGGCATCCGCGAGCACCGTCCGGCCCCAGGCGTCGTCATAGGGCCGCGACACGTCCAACTGGCAGAGGCGCAGGAACCGGTCCACCTCATCCCGCGTCTGGAAGTGCATGCGCCGCCAGTCGATGACCGACCCACCCCTCAGGATGAGCCGGATGCGCTCAAGTTCACGCAATCCCATCTCCGACACCGTGCGGACAGGGACAGCGGAGAGGACTGGAACGAGAGAGGGGGCCTTCACAGCGTTGTTCCTATCTGGCTGGAGCGCCAAGGGAAAGCCCCGCAATACGAAGGGCCCCGGCCTGGAAAGCAGGCTGGGGCCCTCCTGACCACGTCTGCCTGGCTACTTGGCGGCGACTTCCTTGCCCTTCTCGAAGCGGCTCTCACGGACGACCTTGCCGTCCTCGCTCAGCTCCTGAAACACGCCATCCTTTAGGCCGTTCTGGTAGTGCTCGATGAACTGGGGCTTGCCGCTCGCGAAGGAGAGCGTCCGCGTGCCGTGGTAGTTGCTCTCGCGGAACTCAATCTTGTCGTACTCGTTGCCAGCCTCGTCGTAGAAGAACCAGGTTCCCGTCTTGTGGCCGTTCAAGTACTGGCCCACCGCCGCCTTCTTTCCATTCGCATGGAACGAGCGGTAGGGGCCGTGCGCGACGAGGTTTCCACCGGCCAGTTCGGGCTTACGGCAGAACAGCCCGTCCGCCTTGGAGCCGGCCTGCTTGGTTCCTTCCGGACACGCCAGCTGCGTCGTGGTGTCTCCCGCGAAAGCCACAGGAGATGCGAGAGCCAGGCCCAGGGTGAACATCCGCATCAGCTTCTTGGACTGCATGGAGTCTCCTTTTGAAGTCGCCGGAACGCCCCAGCGCGCACCAGACAGGACGGAGAAAAACCGACTGAAATTCACGGGACATCCTCGCGCTTTGAAGCCCACACCCAACCCCAGGATGTCCAGACCGCGGGAGAAACGAAGAGCCCCGCCCCGTGATTCCTGGGCGGGGCTCCAAGGACTTCAGTGGATCGTGTCCCCTGGATACATCAGGGACCCGTCATCCAGGCCTTAGTAGTTGGCCTGGTGGCAGGCGAAGTTGCCACCCGTGAAGTAGTAGCCCAGGGAGGTCGTGTTGGACGACGGCAGCACGCAGATGTTGGCGACGATGTCCGCGCGGTTCCCCGTGACCGTGTAGTTGCCCGTGGAGGAGCTGATCGACGGAGCCTGGGTATTGCCGTTCACGAGGACGTAGAGGAACCCGTTCAGACCGGCGGACGTCGCGGGCCAGGCCGTGTCGGAGTACGCGGAGATGGTGATCTTCACGCGCTTGGTCGAGGTGGTGCCGCAGAACGTCGTGTCCGTGGTGGCGGTGCCGGTCGCGACCTTGAAGATGATCGGGCCCGTGGTGCCCAGCGCGGCCTTGTTGCCGAAGTTCTGGTAGTTCTCGCAGGTCGGGGTCGGGGGCGCCGAGCAGGTGCCGCTGTAGCAGGCCGAGCCGTACGCGCAGGTGGCCTTGCCCTCACCGGTGCAGGTCGTCGCGGCAGGGCTGCACACGCCCGTCGTGGTGTTGCAGGTGTTGCCGGAGCCGCAGTCAGCGTCCTTGGTGCAGCCCGTGGGGGTGGAGCCGGGCTCCTCGCAGCGCTTGGACACGGTGCCGCAGACCAGGCTGGTGGAGTCGTCCGTGTTGCACAGCTGGTTGGTCTGGCACTGGCAGACCTTCTGCGTGTTGGACGAACCCGCGAGCGGCGCGCAGTTCTTCTCGGTGTCCGGGCAGTCCGAGCCGCTCTCGCAGGTGTCCATGCACACGCCGCCGGCCGTGTTGCAGAAACCGGAGGAGCAGTCGGTGTCCGACGTACAGGACTCGACCGTCGTCGTGTCATCGCCACAGGCCGTCAGGGCCATCGAGCTCAAAGCGGCGAGCATCACCATCATCTTACGCAGCTGCATTCGGAACATCCTCCTGGATGGGGTACGTCGCCCGGTGTCTCCGGCCACCTGACTCCAGACACCGGGGTTTGAAGTCGAGCGGGCTTTAGTCCTCTCGCTCCAGACGTGTCAACGAGTGTTGACCGACCTTCCCACGGCTCCCACCCGAGGAAATTCACTGTTCACGAAAGCGCACAATCCTGACGCACGTCACAGCGACATCGCCGTCATATGTGACGGCGATGTCGCTGCTGGATTTCAGAACGTGAACGGGAAGTCGATGGGCTCGCCCTGCTTCTGGTGCTTCGGGAACGACCAGCTCTTGATGAGCCCCGTGATGCACGTGGCCATGTAGCTCGAGCGGAACTCATCCGTGCGGCACGACACGTTGCTCGTCTTGCCACTCGTCTGGACCGTCCAGCGCATCACCAGCTTGCCGCTGAGCGAAGGGTCCTTCTGCTTCTGCTCGTTCACGCACTTCACGATGGCCGGCTTGTTGTTCAGCACCACCTGCATGATGTCCGACTGCTGCAGGCGATCCAGCGTGCCGCCGCCCGGCTCAGGCGGGATGTACGCCGTCGCCGTCGGCTTGCTCGAGGGCTTCGCGGCCGGCGTCTTCTTCGTGCCGAACAGCTCGTCGAAGTCGTCATCCCCGCCACCGGAGCTCGACGACGAAGACGATGAAGAAGAGGAAGGCTTCGACACGGTGATCGCATCGCCCTCGTCGTCATCCCGTGAGGAGCCTCGGCTCCCGCTGGACCCCGACTTGCGATGGTTGCGCGGATCCACGCGCGCCACCGCCGTCCCCATGTTGGGCTGCGTGGTGGAGGCAGGCTTCACCTCCGCCGCGGGAGGAGGCGTCGGCGTGGCGGCCGGAGCCGTGGCCACGGCGGGCGTGGCGGCAGGAGGCGTTGCCCCCGCGGCCGGAGTGCCAGCAGCGGCAGGCGTCCCCGCGGCAGCGGCCGCCGCGGTGCCTTCCGCGGGCGTTCCGGCAGGCGGCGTCGCCGCGGGCTGCACCGCCGCAGGAGGAGGCGTCTGCACCGCCGCGGGAGGCGGCGGCATGGGCGGCATCTCCGCCTTGGGGGTCGGCGCGGCGGCGACCTGGACCGGCTGCTCCGCGGGACGCTCGGACGAATTGCCGCGCGCGACGAAGACGACCGCGGCGCCCGCCATCACCAGCACGCCCGCCGTCACCGCGACCATCATCCCCGTGCGGCCCTTGCCGCCCGTAGGTGCCGCCGCGGGCGGAGGATAGGCCGCCGGATACCCCGGAGGCGGATAGCCCTGCGGCTGCTGCCCGTACGGCATCTGGGGCTGCTGCGGCGCATAGCCCTGCGGCTGCGGCGCGTACTGCTGCTGCACCGGCGGCTGCGGCGCGTAGCCCTGCGGCTGCGGCTGCGCGTAGGGCTGGGGCGCGGCCATGCCCGGCGCGGCGGCCATCATGGCTCCGGGCATCGCCGGAGAGGACACCGGCTCCGGCGGCGGCACGGGCACGTCCAGGAGGCGCGACTGCGACAGAGGCTCGCGATCCAGCGATGGCGCCGGACGCGGCGGCGGCTTGCTGAGGGCGTCGTTCTCCTCCTTCACCAGCGAGGCCAGCACGCTCGCGGCCGAAGGCTTCCAGCCCACCGGCTCCTCGGCGACGGCCGAGTTGCCACCCGCGCCCGGACGGGAGGCGCCCGCGCTGAAGGCGGACTCCACCGGACCGGCGGGAAGCGTGGGCGACGACGTGGACACCGGCGCGGGCGCGACGATGACCGGCTTGGCCGGGCGCGGCGCCAGCACCGACGCCAGCTCCGCCGTCTCCGACAGGGGAATCCAGTCGCTGAAGCCCGAACGCCAGCAGAGGTTGTCCGGGCCCACCTCGCCGCGGTCCCAGGCGTCCTTCACCTTCTCCACCGTCCAGGGGCCCACCTGCTTCTCGTCGATGGCGACGTACCACTCGTGCGACGCGGTGGCGGCCTTCTCCTCCGCGGTCGGCTCGGCGGCTTCGGCCTCGGCGAGCTTGCGCACGGCCTCCGCCTTCGCGGCCTTGGCCTCCGCTTCCGCCTCCGCGGCCTTGAGCTTCTGCGACCCCGTGCTCAGGACCTGGTCGAAGACGGCGCCGATTTCATCCTCTTCCACGTCCGTGAAGAGGCCACCCTCCGGCGGCGTGCCCAGCGTGGCGGGCAGCCCCGTGCCGGACGACTCCACGATGCGTGGCGCGTTCGCATCCGCGCTGCTCTTGGTCTCGGTGGACGCGGAGGCCTCCGCCCCGCCCTCCTTCGCCGCCGATGCACCGGCGGGCCTCACCAGGATGGTGTGACCACACTTCTTGCAACGAAGTTTGACCCCCTTGGGGCCAACCTTGTCGTCGCTGATCATGTACTGCGCGCGGCAGCTGTCGCAGACGAAACGCATCGTTCCCGTAAGCCTCAGAAATGACGGGCGAAATCCCGTCTGAATCGTAGAAGTGGCCGCAGGCGGAGATCAAGGACACCTGCCTTGAACGCCCGCCTGCTTTCAACGCGTGAACCCTCGTTGCGGTCTGAGGGCCCTACTTTCGCACCTGGACCTCGACGTGTGTGCCAACGGCCACACGCAGCTCGTGCAGGTCCTCGGAGGTCGCGAACACCAGCAACTCCCGCAGCTTGGTGCGCGGGGCGACGCGGAAGGCGGACCCCGTCTCGCCCTGCACCATACGGCGCACGGGCTCCAGTTCGCCCGCGGCGAAGAGGCCCGCGCGCGACGCCGTGAGCTCCGCGCCCTCCAGCCACGTGCGCACATCCTGCGGCGTCGCCGTGGGCAGGTAGGCCCTCGCCACCTTCGCCAGGGCGGCCCGGTCCGGCTCGCTCAGGCTCTTCTGGAGCAGCTGCCGCTCCACGTCCACCAGCCGCGGATCCACCGTGTAGCGCACGTTGCCCACCACCAGGCTGAGCGCCGCCTGCACCACGGCCTCCAGCCGCTCGGGCGCCACGCGCTGGCTGAACGCCAGCTCCGGACGCGCCAGGGCCAGGGTGCGACCCAGGAGGTAGTACACCTCCTTCTGCCCCTGCTCCGCGAAGTACTTGCCGCCCACACGCACACACGCGGGATGCGTCTGGAGCAGATCCACGTTCACGAGCGGCTCGGGGGCCGGCTCGTTGGAGCGCTTCGCCAGGCGCTCGCGCGTGGCCACGAGGAAGGGCGAGTACAGCTCCACCGCCTCCATGCCGAAGAGCCGCGCGACGTAGCGGTAGTGATTGACGTGGTACTCCTGCGCCGTCGCCACGTCGATGCGGTGGCGCTTGGGCACCAGCTGGTACTGCGGGAAGGGCACCGCGTACAGGTGTCCCGCCTTCTCGAAGAGCAGGCCCAACAGCTCCGACAGCGGGCCGCGCACCTTCGGGTGGAAGAGCGCGGTCTGCCACAGCCGATCCGTCAGCGGACGCTGCGCCAACTCCTTCTTCTTCGCGTAGGGCCCCAGCTTGGTGAGGATCTCCTGCTCGTCCTCGCCCGCTTCACCCAGGAGGCCCGACACCGCCTGCGCGGCGAGCCACGCGGTGTCGTAGTCCTTGCGCACGGCGGACAACCGCACCAGGTGGCCCACCACCTTGCGCGGGTTCTGCGTGTTCGGCAGCGCGCGGCGCAGCGCCACGATGGCCTCTTCCTCGCGGCCCGGCATCTGGCCCGCGACCTCCGCGAACGTCTCCTGCATGGAGGCGTCGTCCGGCAGGCCCTTCGCAGCGACGCCGTAGGCGGCCACCGCGCCTTCCGGGTGCTTGAGCACCTGGAGGTACAGGTCGCCCAGCGCGCGCCACAGCGTCATGCGCGCCGGGTGCGTGTCCGGCGTCTTGGGCAGACGCGCGAGCATGCGCGTGTAGTTCTCCTCCAGCACCTTCCACTGGCGCGCGCCGCCGAGCATCGCCTCCAGCGCGCTGAAGGCCTCCACGAAGCGGTGGTCCAGGTCGAGCGCGGCGTTGAAGGCCTGCGTCGCGCCCTCCACGTCCTTCAGCTCGTCGCGGCGGATCTCACCGAGCGCGAACCACACGCGCTTGGCCTTGTGCGGCTCCAGCGCGAGCGCGGGCAGCGCCAGCATGCGGCCCAGCACGTCCGCGGCCTTCTGGCCCTGACGCGTCTCGCGCAGCAGCCGGTAGAGCGCGTCCATCACCTCCGGCGCGTCCGGCTGCGTCTTGAGGGCGCCGGTGAACGCGTCGATGGCCATGTACGGGTCGTGCAACTCGTCGCGCGCGATGCGGCCCAGCTCCAGGTAGACCTTGACCTTGGCCTCGCCCTCCAGGCTGTTGACGAGCTCCTGGCGCAGCTCCGCGGACTTGTCGTAGTTGCCCGCCTTGTCCATCAGCGTCACCAGCGCGCGCAGCGTCTGCTCGTGCTGCGGGTCGATGGCGAGCGCCTTCTCGAAGTGGTTCTGCGCACGGTCCGTCTGGCCGAGCGCGGCGTGCACGTCACCCAGCTGCCAGTAGACCTCCACGACCTCCAGGTCCGTCAGCTCCTCGCGGTGGTGGATGAGGATGGTCTGGAAGACCTTGAGCGCGTCCTCGTACCGCTTCGCCTGCACCAGCAGGTTGCCGTAGCCCTCGAGCGCGGGCAGGTACGTGGCGTCCAGGCCGTAGGCCTTCTCGTACGAGGACAGGGCCTTGTCGCGGCGGCCCAGCTTCTCCGTCACGTAGCCCAGCCGGTAGAGCTGGCGGCAGAGGTCCTGCGCGATGGCGGGGTCCTTCTCCGCCATGGCCTTCTCCGCCATCTTGCGCGTGACGATGTCCAGCATCCGCTCCGCGGACGACCAGTCCTCGCGCGCGATGTAGACGTCCGCCAGCGGGCGCGCCGCCTCCAGGCTGTCCGGGATGTGCTTGAGCGTCTCCTCCCAGTAGGGCGTGGCCGTGTCGCGGTCCTCGCGCGTCTCCGCGTGGTAGCGCGCGACGTCCAGCAGGGCCTTGCCCTTGGCGGCCGGATCATCCGTCTGCTGCGCCTCCTGCAGCAGCGTCTGCTCGTAGCCGCTCCAGTCCTGCTCCTGCTCCTGGATGCCCTTGAGGGCGCGGATGGTGGGCAGGTGGCCCGGGTCGATGGCGAGCGCCTGCTGGTACGCGTTCCGCGCGCTCGACATGTCCGCGAGCATGTCCTCGTTGATCTTCCCCAGGCGGTGCCACAGCTCCACCGCCGCCGGGTCACTGCCCACGACCTGCGCTTCCTTCTGGAGCATCTCCAGCGCGAAGGGCCAGTTGCCGCTGCGCTCGTAGAGCTTGCCCAGGGCGTGCAGCGCGGGACGGGACTCGGGGTCCGTGGCGAGCGCCGCGTGGTAGCTGTTCACCGCGCGGTCCACGGCCTTCAGGTTCTGGTACTGGACGTTGCCGATCTCCACGTACAGCTCCGCCTGCTCCTGCGGGCTGGTGGCGAGCGCGAGCTGCCGCTCGTACGCGAGGATGAGGTCCTCCCACCGGGACTGCGCGCGGCGCAGGCGGATGAGGGACTTGATGGCCTGCGCGTTCTGCGGGTCGATGGAGAGCACGCCCTCCACGCACGCGTCGGCGTTGGCCGGGTTCTGGTACGTGTCCTCCCAGATGGTCGCGCTGCGGAAGAGGACGCGGACCTTCTCGCGGTAGTCCTGCGACAGCTCCAGCATCCGCTCGTAGATGGCGAGCAGGTCCGCCGGCTGATCCAACCGCGTGTGCAGCCGCTCCAGCGCCTCCAGCGCCTCGCGGTTGTAGGGGTCGAACTCCAGCGCCATCCGGAACGCGGAGACCGCGGACTCGTCGTCCTTGAGGTCGCGCTCGTAGACGGTCGCCACCTCCACCTGGATGCGCGCACGCTCCTCGTTGGACGCCGCGAGGTCGCGGGCCCGCAGCAGCGTGGTGGCCACGTCGCGGAACGCGTTGCCGCGACGGTAGAGGTTCGTGAGGACGCCGAGCGTCTCCAGGTCCGGCTCCAGCTCCAGCGCGCGCAACAGGGCGCTGGCGGCCTCCGTGGGGTCGTCCAGCGTCTCGTCCCAGACGCGGGCGATCTCCTTGAGGATGCCCTTGCGCGCCTCGATGGAGCCCGCCGCCTCCAGCTTCTGCTCGAGCGCGACGACGTACTCGCGGTCGCGGCCGCGCCGCTGGAACACCGCCGCCAGCCCGTCCAGCGCAGTGGCGTTGGTGGGGTCGAACTCGAGGATCTTGCGGAACGCGGCCTCCGCGGCCTGCGGATCATCCAGCCGCGAGTCGTGGATGCGCGCGAGCGTGGCGTAGATTCGCTCCGCGAGCGGGCCACGGGGCAGCTCGTCCGCGACCTCCTCGTAGACCGCCGCCAGCTCCTCGTGGCTGCCCGTCTCGTCCGCGAGGCGCTCCACCTCTTCGCGCAGCGCGTCCTCGGCCGCGTCCAGTTGCAGCGCGCGGCAGAGCGCCAGGAAGGCCACGTCCTTCTGGCCCAGGCGCTCCTCCTGAACCCGGGCGATCTCCCGCAGCGCCGCCATCTTCTCCTCGTCGGTGACGAGGTGGGGCATGTAGCGGTCCATCACCGTGGCGTAGGCGCGCCAGTCGTTGTTCGCGCGGTACAGCGTGCACACGCGCTCGTAGGCGGTGCGGTTGGCGGGGTCGAGCTCCAGCACCTTCTCCAGCGCGCCGGCGGACAGCTCGGGCTTGCCGCCCTGCCCTTCCCACAGGTCCGCGACCGTGAAGTACGCGGCGATGGCCGGGTCGCGCTCCTCGGACGCCAGGTGCACCTGGACCTTGAGTTCCAGGGCGCGCACGGCGTCGTTCCACGCGCGCAGCGACACGGACAGCGCGTACACGCGCTCCAGGTCGGCAACGGCGTGCGGCTCGACCTCCAGCGCGCGGCGGGCCGCGTCCAGCGACTCCTCGCGCCGGCCCATGCCCGCGAGCACCTCCGCCATCCGCAGGCGGAGCGCCTTCACGCCGTCGCTGCTGTCCTGCAGCGGGATGAGGCGGCGCAGCACGCCCACCAGCTCCTCGCGCTGGCCGGTCTCGTCGTACAGCTCGCGCAGCGTGTCCAGCACGCCGCGGTGGCGCGCGTCGCGGTCCAGCGCCGCCTTGAAGTACGGCACCGCCGCTTCCGGCTGCTTGAGCAGGCGGTACACCACTCGGCCCAGGCGCTCGTTGAGGCGCACCACCTCACGCGGATCCAGCGTGATGGCCAGGCGGCCCTCGAGCATCTCGCGCAGCTCCTGCGGACGGTCCGCGCGCTCGTACAGCGACTCCAGCGCGTTGAAGACCTGCTCGTTGCGCGGGTTCTTCGCCAGCAGCTCGCGGTACAGGTCGATGGAGCGGCCCAGGTCCGACAGCCCCTCGGCCGACACCTGCGCCATCTTGCCCAGGACGCGGTCCCGCTCGCTGCCGGTGACCTTGTCCGCCTGGAGCTTCAGGATGGCGTAGAGCTTCTCGGAGGCGCCCGCGCCCTCGTAGATGCCCTCCAGGAGCCGCGCCGAGGCAAGGTGCGACGGATCCAGCGCGAGGATGGCCTCGTAGGCCCCCGCGGCGCGGTCCGGGCTGTCCATCCGCTCCTGGTAGAGCTGCCCCAGGCGGAAGAGGAAGCCGATCTTGTCCGCGGCTTGCGTCGCTCCGGTGGCCAGCGCCTCCAGCACGCCGGCCAGCTCCGGCCACGCCTCCAGGTGCAGGTAGAGGCGGTCCAACGCGACGAGCGAGCTCTGCTGCACGGACGTGTGCAGCGTGCGCGCGCGCTCGAAGTAGGACACCGCGCGGTCCGGGTCGCGCAGGCGCGTCTCCAGCACCTGGCCCAGCTTGAGGCACACCTGGGCCGCGTCGGCGGCCTCGGCGATGCGCGGCAGGGCCTCTTCGTAGAGCACCACCAGCTCGTCGTAGCTGCCCGCGACGTCGGTGGCGTTCTCCAGGCGGCGGCGGACCTCGCTGTCGTTCGGGTCTTCCTTGAAGCCGCGGTAGAGCGCGAGGAAGGCCAGCTCGCCCTCGCCCTGCGTCTCGCGCAGCGTGGCCAGCTCGCCGAGCAACTGCTTGCGCTCGATGGCGTCCGGCGACACGCCCACGCGCGTTTCAATCAACTGCGCCAGCCGCGTGACGTCGCCGCTCGCGCGGAAGGCGCGCAGCAGCGTCTCCACCGCGAGCAGGTTCTGCGGCTCGCGCGCCACGATGGCTTCCATGCGGCCCACCGCGCCCGGGTGGTTGGGCTGCATGGACAGCACCTCGCCGAACAGCGAAAGCGCGCCCGCCTTGTCGAGCAACTTGGACTCGCGCACCGTCGCCAGGCGGAACTTCAGCTCCAGGCCCTCCTCCGGCGGCATCAACGCGATGCGCCGCGCGAGGACGTCCGCGAGCTCCGGCCAGCGCTCCTGCTTCTGGCAGAGGCTGTCCATGCGCGCGAGCGCGACCGCGTCGTCCGGCTGAAGCTCCAGGAGGCGCCGGAACGTGGCCAGCGCGCCCAGCGGATCCTTGAGCTGCTCCTCCTGCAACGCGCCAATCTGGTGGAGCACCGCCGCGCGCCGCGCCGGCTCCTCCGACAGCGCGAGCTGACGGCGCAGCACCTCCAGCAGCTCCGAGGGACGGCCCTGCGAGGCCACCAGCCGCGCGGTGCCATCCAGCGCCTCGGTGTCCGTGGGCTTGAGCTCCAGCACGCGCTTCCACGACTGGAGCGCCTCCGCCGGCTCACCCAGGTCCACCTGCATCCGGGCGAGCGCGCGGTACAGCTCCGCGCGGGCCGCGTCGCTGGCCTTGGGGGCCACCTCGGTCAGCACCGCGCACAGCTCCTCGGGCGCCTCCGCCTTGTCCACCAGTTGGATGCACAGCTCCAGCGAGCGCGGATCCTCCGGCAGCTCGCGCAGCGCGCGCGTGGCGGAGAGGAACCCCATCTCCGCGTTCTCCAACGCGGTGGCGTAGATCTCCGCGATGCGGCGCAAGAGCGCGGCCCGCTCCTGCGGCACGGGCTCCGCGGAGGCGCGCGACTCCAGCATCTCCACCTGCTTCAGGTGGTTGCCCACCGACGCGAAGACGGGCTCCAGGGCGCTCGCCGCCGCGCCTCGCAGCGGGCTCTCCGAACGCGCCAGCTCCTCCAGCGCCCCCACCGCGCCCGGGTGGCCCGCGCGCCGCGCGAGCACCGCCTGGTACAGCTCCAGCGCGCCGCGCGGATCATCCAGGCGCGACACCTTCAGCCGGCCCAGGCGTACGCGCAGGTCGGATGCCTCTTCCTGCGCGTCGCGCGCGTCCGCCATCTGGATTTCACGCTCGACGTGCTGCGCGAGCTCCGCCCAGCGCTCCATGTCCGCGAGCACGCGGCCCAGCAGCTTCAGCGCGTTGGCGTTCTCCGGCCGGCGCTCCAGCACCTCGCGGTACGCCTGCGCCGCCAGCGACTTGTCCGCCAGCGTCTCCTCGGCCAGGTGCGCCAGCTCGAAGAGCAGGTTGATCTGCGAGGACGGATTCGTCTCCGCGGCCACCTGCCGGCGCATGACGAGCGCCAGCTCCCGGTTCGCGCCCGTGCGGCGGTGCACGCGGGCGATGGCCTCCAGCACCGGCTTGTTCATCGGGTCGCGCCGGCTCACCTGCTCCAGGGCGCGCACCGCCAGATCGTAGCGCTTCAGGCGGTTGTCGTAGATGGACGCCAGGCGCCGCCACAGGTCGCCCGCCAGGGGCTCCGCGGGGTCGCGCTCCAGCTGATCCTCGTAGGCCGCCGCCACCTCCTCGAAGGAGCCCGAGTCCGCCGCGAGCCGCTCCAGCTCGTCGCGCACGCCGGCTTCCGCGGGCAGCTCGTTGAACGCACGCAGACGCGCGACGAAGGCCAGCGACGTCTGGCCCAGGCCCTCGCGCAGGACGGCGATCTCCTGCAGCCGCTCCAGGCGCTGCTCCGGCGGAACGCCCGGCAGGAGCACCTCCAGCACGTCCACCAGCTTCCGCGTGTCGTTGAGCCCGCGGTAGACGGGCTCCAGCAACCGCGCCGCCTCCAGGCGGGGCCCGTCGTGCGCGAGCAGGCGCTCCAGGCCCGCCACCACCTGTCCGTCGCCCGGCGACAGCTCCAGCAGCCGGCGGTACACCGGCAGCGCTTCGGTGGGGCCGACCTCCTTCTCCAGCAGCTGCGCGCGGCGCAGCAGGTACGCGCGGCGCCCGGGCTCGTCCGGCGCGAGCTCGGAGAGCTGCTCCAGCACGTCCGCCTGCTCCACGAAGTGGCGCGTCTTCGCGTACAGCTTGTCCAGCGCCAGAAGCCCCTCGGGCACCTTGCGGATGGCCAACGCGGAGCGGAGCACTTCGATGGCCTTCGCGTCCTCGCCCGCGCTCGCGTAGGCCTCGCCGGCCTTGAGCAAGAGGCCCAGCCGCGCCTCCGGGTCGGTGGAGAGCTGCGCCTGACGGGCGTAGACCTCCGACAGGCTCTTGGCGTTCTGTCCCTTCTCGTAGAGCCGGGACAGCGCCTCCAGCGCCTGGCGGTCCTGCGGCGCGTCCGCCAGCAGGTTCTTCCAGAGGCGCGTGGCCTCCTCGGGCTGATCCAGGCTCTCACGCAGCTCCGCCGCGCGGCGCAGCAGGTCCAGCGTGGCCGGGTCTCCCGCGGTGAGCTCCACCGCGGTGCTCTCGTAGATCTCCGCCAGCACCTCGTGGCTGCCCGTCTCGCGGGCCAGCCGCTCCAGGTCCGGGCGCACGCCTTCGCGGTCCAGGTCGTTGGCGAACGCCTTCACCGCCGACATGAACGCGAGCGACGGCTGCTGCATGTCGCGCTCGTAGATGCGGCGGACCTCTCCGGCGAGGATGATCTTCTCCACCGTGAGCGCGGACTCCATCCGCGTCTCGCGCAGCGCCACGCGGCGGGCATGGTCGCCCACCTGCGCGAGCACCTTGTCCAGCACCTCCAGCGCCGCGCCGCTCATGGGCACGGACGCCTTTACCCAGGCCTCCAGCGCGGCCCTCGCGCCCGGGTGGCCCGGGTCCTCGGTGAGGATGCGCTTGTAGAGGCCCAGCGCCGCGTTGGCGTCGTCCAGCACCGTGCGCAGCAGCTCCGCCAGGCGGAAGGACACCTCACGCCCCTGCGGGCTCTGGCCCTCCTGGTTGCGCCGCAGCGTGAGCGTCCACGCCAGGTCCTTGGGACGGTTGAGGTCCGTGTAGAGGCGATCCAACGCAGTGGCGGCCTCGCGCTGCGCCGGGTCGCGCTCCGCGATGGCGCGCCACGCGGACGCCGCGCTCTCCTTGTCGGTGAGCTTCGCCTCGTGCAGCAGCGCGGCCTCGCGCAGGCACACGAGCTGATCCGCGGGCTCCTGGATGGCCGCCGCCAGCTTCTCCAGCACCTCCGCCAGCGCCGCCCACTCCTCGCCCGCGCGGTGCAACCGCTGCAACGCCCGCAGGCTGTCGAGGTTGCCCGGCTCCAGCTCCAACAGCGCGCGCAGCGCCTTCACCGCGCCGGGCCGGTCGTCGAGCTTCTTCTCCTGCACCTCCGCCAGCTCGCGCAGCAGCGCCGCGCGCGCGGGGCCCACGTCGCCCTCCTCCGTCAGCTCGGAGAGGATCTCCGCGAAGCTGTCGAGCGCGTCCGCGTCCTCCGCGGCCTGACGCGCGGCGGCCCGCAGGCCTCCGTCCGCCGGGGCCAGGCGCATCGCCCTCGCGAGCGACGCGAACGCCAGCTCCGGCTGCCGCAGGTGCGCCAGGTGCACCTGGGCCGCGTGACGCAGCGCCTGCACCCGGCCGGCATCGTCGCGCGCGACCTCCGCGAGGACGTCCAGCGTGGCCACCAGCTTGCGGTGTTCCTTCGTGCGCTCGTACGCCGGAATCAGCGCGCGCGCCGCCGCCTCGCGCGACGGGCCCGAGGCCAGCATCGCCTCCAGCGCCGAGAGCGCGTCCGGATCCGACGGACGCTGCCGCAAGAGGTCCGCGTAGCTCTGCACCGCCTCCGCGCTGCCGTCCTGCGAGCCCTGCAGCAGCTGCGCACGGCGCAGCTTCAGCCGGGACACGTGGTCCGCGTCACCGGCCGTCTCCGCCAGGCCGATCATCCGCGCCAGGGTGTCCCCCAGCTCGCGCTGCATGCCAGCCTTCTCGTAGAGCTCCGCGAGGCGCGGCAGGTGCCGGCCCTCCTCGCCACCATGCGAGATGGCGGACTGGAGCGCTTCGGCGGCCTGCTGCGGACGGCCCAGCTCCACGTTCAGGTCCACCAGCCGCAGGAGCAGGTCCAACCGCTCCGGCCCGCGCGTGGCGTGGATGCGCTTGCGCAGCAGCGTCTCCGCGTCCGCGGAGCGGCCCGCGCGCCCGTACAGCCGCACGAGGCGCTGGAGCACCTGCGGCGACTCGGGCGAGCGCGACAGCGCGGCCTCCAGCGCCGTGATGGCCTCCGCCGCCATCCCGCCCTCTTCCGCCAGCATCGACGCCTCGGAGAGCAGCTGCACGGCGAGGACGGGGTCCTCGGACTCGGTGGCGAGCGTGCGCAGCACCCGGCCCAGCTCCGCGTGCGCGGACAGGTCTCGCGCCAGGCGCGCCGTCTCCGAACGTCCCGCCTCGTCCTTCGGCTCCTCGCGCACCATGCGCAGCCGCGTGTCGAACGCCGCGCGGCTGTCCGCGAGCTGCTTCTCATGGATGCCGGCCAGCACCGTCAGCAGCCGCTTGCGCGTGGGCGCGTCCGTCGTGGACTCCAGCTGCTGCTGGAGCGCCGCCACCTGCCGCTGGTGGTCACCCGTGCGGCCGTAGTGGTTCGCCAGGGCCTCGGTCAGCGCGGCCGTGCGCACGCCTCCGGCCGCCAGCCGCTCCAGGCCGCCCACCACCACGCCCGTGGACACGTTCTCCGCCAGCAGAGCAAGGAACAGGTCCGCCGCGTCCTCCTGGCGGTTCAGCCGCTCCGCGTACAGCTTCGCCTGCCGCGCGGTCCACTCGTTGCGCTCAAGCTGCGTCTCGGAGAGCGTCGCCAGCTTCCCCGCCAGCGCCGCCGCCTCCTCGAACTTCGACAGCGCCACGCACAGCGCCTGGAGCCGCTGCACCGCCTGCGTGTCCTCGGGCGCCAGCTGCACCCACTGACGCACGAGCGGCTCCAGCTCCACGGGCGAGGCACCCGCCGCCTCGCGCCGGGCGATGTCCGTCTCCAGCCGCGTCTTCGGATCATCCGCCAGCGCCGCGGCCGCCTGCAGCGACTTCACCGCCTCGCTCGCCGCGGTGTCACCCGGCGCGCGCGCGAGCACCTCGCGCCACGCGGCCTCCGCCCGCACGGGGTCCGCCAGCGGGCCCTGGAGCAGCTGCGCCAGATGCCGCCACAGCGCCACCGCCACGGCCGGAGGCGTCGCCCCCTGCGCCGCGCGCAAGAGCGCGTGCGCCAGCGCCGGCTGCGCGTTGGCCTTCTCCGCGTGCTCCACCACCGTGTTGAGCAGCAGCGGCCGTCCCGGCTCCAGCTCCAGCGCGCGCGCCAGCACCTCGAAGGCGCCTCGCTCGTTCTCCTGCTCCTCGAACATCAGCGCCAGCGCTTCGCAGAACGCCACGCGCTCGGCGCGCGGACGCGGGGCGAGCATGGCCAACTCCAGGAGCGGCAGCACCTCGTCCAGCTTCTCGTCCTCCGCCAGCAGGCGCGACAGCTGGAAGGCCGCGAGCGCGTTGGTGGGCTCCAGCTTGAGCGCCGCCTCAAGGTGCGCGCGCGCCGCGTCCGCGTCCTGCAGTTGCTGCATGCACAGGTCCGCCAGGCGCAGACGCAGGCTGGCCTGCTGCGCGCGGTCCTTCACCGTGCCCAGGTAGCGCTCCAGCGTGGCCACCGCGTCCGCGTAGCGCTCCTGGCCCAGCATCAGCTCCGCCGCGAGGCTGGCCGCGTCCGCGCGCGACGCATCCGCCGCCACGGCCTTCTCGAAGGCGGCCAGCGCTCCGGCCGCGTCGTTCATCCGGCCCAGCTTCAGCGTGCCCACGCGCAGCCACAGGTCCACCTGCGCCGTGCGGTCACGCGCCTCGCCCGCCATCGCCTCCAGCTGCGCGAGCGCCGGTCCGTAGTCGCCCGCGCGCCCCGCCATCCGCTCGATGAGCGTGAGCGCCTCCGGCATGCCCGGCCACAGGAGGAAGCAGCGATCCAACGCCTCCTTCACCTTGCCGGCGGAGCCCGGGTCGTACCAGGCGAACAGCTTCGCCACGAGCAGCGACAGGCGCGCGGCGCTCTTGCGGTCGCGCTCCTCCAGCGACATGCCGCGCAGCATGCGGACCTTGTCGCGCCACACCTGCTCGAAGCGCTGCATCGCGCGGATGGCCTTATCGGCTCGCGCGTTCTGCGGATCCAGCTCCCGCGCCACGTCCAGCACCTGCTGCGCCAGCGCGTGCTCGGTGGGGTCGTCCACCAGCCGCTCCGCGAGCGCGGCGTACTCCTCCGCCATGCCCGCGTCGCCCAACGCGGCGCGCTCGCGCTGCAGCGCCTCGAACGCAGGCTGGAAGCGCTCCTCGGACAGAAGCAGCTGACGCACGCGCCGGAACGTCGCGCGGTCCGGCTTCACCCGCGCCGCGCGCTGCAGGCACAGCACCGCGCGGTCGCGGCGGAAGAGCTTCTGCTCGTAGAGGTCCGCGGCCTTCAGGTAGTGGCCCGCGCTCTCCTCGCCCTGCGTCGCGGCGCCCAGCCGCTCCAGCACGTCCACCAACGACGATGAGTCCTGGCGGATCTCATGCAGTCGCTTGAGACCGCGCAGCGCGGGCATCGGGTCCTTGGCGACCAGCAGCGCGCGCTTGAGCAGATCCTCCGCGCGCTGCGCGTTGCGCTGACGCTCGTGGGCCAGCTCCGCCGCGCGGCACAGGAGGCGCGCGGCCTCCTCGGTGGGAACGTCCCGCGAGCGCCCCTCGTAGAGGCGGATCAGCTCCTCGACACGGCCCGTCTTCTCCAGGGCCGCTTCGGTTTCAACGAAGGAGCGGTCGTCGGTCACACGCAGCGTGGGACGCGCAGGGGCGGAAGGCTGTTCCATGATGCTCGTTGGCCAAAGGGGGAATGAAACGAGGGCGCCAGCCGCCGGAGTGTACCGGCCGCGGGCGCCCCCGGGCAATCATGCAAAACCTGTCAACCGGCGGGAATTATTGGCTTTCTTGCTCGCCAGCCGAGGAAGCATTTTCCGTCGGCGCCGCCGCGGATTCGGCGTCGTCACCAGCGTCCGCCTTGCTGTCCGCGGGAGGCGTCGCGGGGGCCTCGGGGAGGGCCTTCGCGCGCTCCAGACCGGCGCTGTCGTTGAGCTGCGTGTACAGGGCGATGGCCTTGTCACGCTGCTGCAGCTCCTCCGCGAGCTGCGCGGCGCGGGGCAGGTGCTCCCCACCGAGCTTCTCGTAGAGGGGCAGCGCCTTGTCCTTGCGGCCCGCCTGCGTCCACGTCTCCGCGGCGGCGGAGATGTCACCCAGCAGCTCCAGCCACCGGGCGCGTCCGGCGGGCTTCTGCTCCTGTTCGGCGCGGGCCAGCTCGCGCTGCGCGAGCTCCTTGGCCTCGTCCTCCAGGGTGAGCCGCTGCATGAAGTGGAACGCCTTCGGAGGAGGCAGGGGGCTCAGCACCTCCACCGCCTCGCGCCGCTGGCCCACGGCCACCAGCAGGGTCGCCGCGCCCAGACGGTCGCCGCGCTCCACCAGGGCCTTCACCTCCAGGCCGCGGATGCGGTTGGCGCTCGCCAGGTCCCGGGCGCGCTCGTACGCCTTGCGCGCCAGGGTCAGCTTGTTCGCGCGCTCGTACGCGAGGGCCGCCTGGTCGAACTGCCGCGCGCGCTCGTAGAGGCGGGCGACGTTCTCGAAGTCGGCCTTGGCGACGTAGTGCTCCATGAGCAGTTCGTACGCGCCGGCCTTCTCCAGCGTGGGGCCAATCTGCTCCGCGGGCAGCGTGCCCACGAGGCGACGGGCCGCGTCGTTGTCCTGGCCGGACAGCGCCGTGCGCAGCGCGCTCTTCAGGTCACCGCCCGCCTCGAACAGCCGGGTGGCCTCCGTGAAGCTGTTGTTGCGCTCGTGCAGGCGCGCGGCGTCGCGGGTACGGCCCATGCCTTCCAGCTGGGTCGCCTGCTCCTTCCAGTCGCCCGTCAGCTCCGGCATCGGCGCGCGCTCGGGGCGCTCACCGCGCGGAGGACGCTCGCCACGCTCGGGGCGCTCGCCCCGGGGAGGACGCTCGCGCCGCTCACCGGCCGCGCCGCGCTCCGGACGCTCGCCGCGAGGAGGACGGTCGCCACGCTCGGGGCGCTCGCCCCGGTCACGGCGCTCGCCGCGCTCCGGACGGTCACCGCGGGGAGGACGCTCGGCGCGCTCCTCACGGGCCGGGGCCGCGGGCTCCGGCGTCGGCTCACGGCCGCTGAGCGCGAAGGCCGCCTGGGAACGGTCCGCGTCGCCCGCGGCGCGCCAGACCCGGCCCACCAGGGACATCACGTCCACCCAGCCGTCGAACTTCTCCTTCGCGGGGTCCACCGCCGGCTTCGCGGGGGCGGCCTCGGCGGGCGCGCTCCCTTCGGCCGGCGCGGCACCCTCGGCCGGAGCAGCACCCTCGGCGGCCGGAGCCTCCGTGGGCGCGGCTTCGGTGGAGGCGCCTGCCTCCGGCGCCGCGGCTTCCGCGCCCGCTTCCGGCAGGGCCGGCTTGGACTGACGCTGCACGCGCAGGAGCGTGGTGATGAGGCGGCCGCGCGTGTTGAGGTCCAGGTCCTCGAGCGACTTGAGGTTCATGGTCCGCAGCGAGCGGACGATGGCCTCCAGCGGACCCTTCTCCGCCGAGAAGTCGTTCTTCGAGAGCGCCTTCTCCAGGACGCTCAGCTCGGCGATGACACGCTGGCCGGGCCCCACCGGGCCGGCGTCGCGATCACGGCCACGGCCTTCACCCCGGCCGCGCCCTTCACCCCGGCCACCGCCAGGACCGCCACGACCGCCGAAGCCTCCCGGTCCGTCACGACGGGGCCCCTGGCCCGGCGCGCCCCCGTTCGGACCGCGTCCACCCGGACGCGATCCACCGCTTCCATTCTCCTGAGCCACGTGAATCTCCCGCTAGAACGCGTAGCGAATGTTGGGCGCCACCGCGAACCCGAAGGCGCCCTTGGAGGCGAGGTAGTTCCCCACGACCTCCAGCCCCACCGAGAAGTGGCGCAGCCGCGTGTAGTACTCCACTCCGGGCCCGGCAAACACAAGAATGTCGGATTCGGGGAGGAGCTTCTTGGGAGAGAACATCGCGTAGCCCGCGCCGACGCGGGCGTAGATCCAGGTGCGCTTGACCTCCTGGCTGTCGGCGAAGCCCACCAGGCGGGCGCGCAGCACGGCGCCAGGCACCAGCATGGTGAAGTCGCCGGACGCGGCGCCCTGCGAGTAGCCGACGTATTCCGAGCCCGCGCGGTTGGCGGAGCCCATGAAGAAGACGCCCAGCGACAGGCGCTCGCCCAGGTCCACGCCCAGCTCCACCTGGGCCATCTGGCCAGAGGAGAAGGGGCGCGGGCCGGAGTCCGCGGGCGGGTTGGTGATCCACGAGGGACCGCCGTACACGCCGAAGTACACACCGCGCTCGACCTCGTTGAAGGTCACCGCGGGACGGTCCTGCATCGCGGAACCGGCGCTGGGGGTGTCCTGGGCGCCCGCCATCGCGGGAAGGAGGAGCGCGGCGCTCAGGGCAAGAGGAGCAAGGACTTTCTGCATGGAGGGCGGCCTGGTGGGGGGCAGTCCTCCCGCGGGGGCGGGAGGTTGAAGTGAAGAAGCGGGCAGCCCTGGAACCAGGACCGCCCGCGCTGATTACGGATGTGTTGATTCTACGTCAGTCACCGGCCTGCTTGAAGATGAACGGGTAGGTGACGATCACGGAGCCTCCACCCTTGGGCTCCGGGAACTTCCAGGTGCGCACGCGGCCGGCCACGCAGGTCTCCAGGTCCGAGTTGCCCGCCGTGGACTGCGCGACGTTGGACGTGGCCACCGAGCCGTTGGCGCTGATGACGAACTTCACGGAGACCTTGCCGCCCAGCTTGGGGAAGCGGTTGAGCAGGCTCTCGTAGCAGTAGCGGATCTGCCCGCGGTTGCGCTGGATGACCTGGCGGATGAGCTCCTTGTCCAGCGAGCCCATGACCTCCGGATCCGACGAGGTGATGCCCACGTCCACGCTCTGCTTGCCGCCGAGCGTGCCCACGCCGGTGCCATAGCTGCCGCTGCCGCCGCCACGGCCCTTGGTGCCGATGCCGCCGATGCCGATGCTGTCACCGGTGCCACCGCCACCACCGCCGCTGCCGCGCAGACCCATGCCGCCAAAGCCGCCCGCGTCGCCTGCCTTGGCGCCGAACATGTTGCCCATGGCGCTCTTGAGCTCGCCGCCCAGGTCCGCCTTGCCGAAGATGGTGGAAATGCCGCCCTTGCCGCCGCCGAAGATCTTCGCGGTGAGGGCGCGCGCCTCGTCCTTCTTGTTCGGGTCGCCCTTGGGCGCGGTGCGGTTGTTGGCCTTGGGCGCGTCCTTCTTGCCCATCTGACCTTCGTCGCCGCGCTGCTTCTGGGCCATCTCGCCCGACTTCTTCTCCTTCTGCTGGTTCAGCTTCTCCAGGAACTTGTTCTTCTGGGTCTCCGGAGGCTTGATGATCAGCTTCGCGATGCGCGCGTCGTTGCCCGCGAGCTCATCCGCGTACTCGTCCCCTTCCCCACTCTGGTTCATGGAGTGGATGACGAACGCGGTGCCGATGAAGAACATCACCAGGAAGATGTTGAGCGCCGTGTAGTCGATGTTCTCGCCGATGGGCACGGCGACGCGCTTGGGCACCGGCTGGAACTGCGCCTCCAGCGTGAGGCCGCCCAGGTCCACCCAGACGAAGTCGTCCGCTTCCAGCGTGAGGCCGTAGGCGTCGCCGTCCTGGGAGGCCTTGCCGGACTCCATCACCGCTTCCAGGTCCAGCGTCTCGCCCTTGCGGGTGAGCTCGCCCTTCATCTTGCGCGCGAAGCGCACGGTGAAGGACTGGCCGTCGGTGCGCAGCACTTCGAACGAGGGGGCGCCCAGCTTGGAGTCGCCCATCACGAAGTCCACGCCCTTGGCGCTGCCCACCGTGAAGCCCTTCTTCGCGCCGGGGGGCACGAAGAACTCGCCCACGCGCTGGTCACCCCAGAGCAGGCGCAGCGACACACCCTGCGGGCCGTTGGACTTGGTCTTGCGCACGGTGCGCACGCGCGGCGCGGCTTCCTGCTCCTCGTGCTCCTCTTCCTGCACGGGGGCCTTGGGAGCCCGCGCGGGCGCCACGGCGTTCTTCTGCGTGGGCGCGACGGACGCGTCCATCGCGGCGGGCGCGGGCTTCGCGGCGGGCGCGGGCGCGGCGGCCACGGGAGCGGGCGCGGCGACCGGCGCGGCCACGGCCTGCGCGATGGCGGCGGCGGGGGCCACCGGCGCGACGGTGGGGTTCTTGTCCGTGGGCGCGTCCGCCTGCGCGACGGCGGCGGCCAGGTTCACCGCGGCGACCGCGGCCGGGTTCTCCAGGCGGATGGTGGTGCCACCCACGCGGACCTCGTCACCGAAGGAGACCTGCCCCTTGTTGACGCGCTTGCCGTTGACGTAGGTGCCCTCGACGCTGCCCATGTCGATGATGGACATGGAGCCGTCGGCGGCAACTTCGATGACGGAGTGGATGCGGCTGACCTTGTCGTCCTCCAGGCACAGATGCGCGGAGGAAAGACGACCAATCTTGATGATGTCGCGCTCGTAGTCCTTGGAGGCGACCAGCGTGTCGCCCTTGAAGACCTTGAGTGTCAGGGGTACGGCCATGGAGGGCTCCCGGTAGGCTTTGGCGCTCTTGGACAACGGTGCCGGCGGAAGGTTCCCGCCGCCGGTTCAAT
Source organism: Corallococcus sp. M7 (assembly GCF_054512695.1). Classification (NCBI taxonomy): domain Bacteria; kingdom Pseudomonadati; phylum Myxococcota; class Myxococcia; order Myxococcales; family Myxococcaceae; genus Corallococcus; species Corallococcus sp. M7. The sequence goes on along the minus strand of NZ_CM137252.1, from coordinate 3,055,680 downwards.
CCGTGGTGGGGGGATTACAGCTCGCCCACGGACTGCATCACCTTGTCCTCGAAGTCTTCGCGGATGCGGATGAGGTTGGAGTGCTTCACGGTCTTGCGCGCCTCGACGTACTCGCCATCCGGCTTCGTGAGGTCACCCTCGATGGTGTCGTCCTCGAAGTCGACGCTGGTCGTCTTCTGCATCTTGGCGCCGCCACCCTCACCACCCCGCGCTCCGCCGCCCTCGTCCTGGGCGAAGGCCGGGGCCACCGACAACGTCACGCACAGCATCAGCCACTTCCGCATCCTGCCTCCACGTGGGGCCTTCCCAAGGCCCACTGGTGTTTCCGCATGGTGGGCCCCCGCCTGGAAAAGCGAGGGGCTCACAAGGTTCGCATCTTCCCGAGCCGCGCCGCCAGCGTGAAGCCACTGGCGGGCGTCTCCCACATCACAGCAGGTCGTCCGTGGGCTCGTCGGAGTCCGCCGGTGCTGCATTCTTCTGGGCAGGGGCCGTCTGCGTGCCACCCGCCGGGGTGGCGGCCGGCTGCTGCGCGCCCGTGCCCGAGGCCGGCGTGGCCTGCGGGGCGGTGCCGGTGCCGGACGCGGGCGTCGCTCCACCCGGGGGCGGCTGGCCCTTCTGCTTCGCCTCTTCGGCCTTCATCGCGGCCTGCTGCTGGGCCTGGAGCGCCTCCATCTGCTTGGCCTGGGCCTCCGCGGCCTGCGCCTCGCGCTTGGCCTGCACGATGCTCTCCGCCTCGCGCATGAGGCCGAAGACGGGCGATTCGGCGTTGAGCGCGACCTCGCCGCCGGCGAGCGCGACGTACTTCTTGTAGAGCTCCACCGCGCGCTCGGGGGCGTCCTTCACCTTGTGCAGGATGATGCCGCGGTTGAGGTACGTGGCGCCCAGGTCGGGGTTGAGCTTCTCCGCCTCGTCGTACTCCTGCATGGCCTTGTCGTACTGGCCCTGGCCCTTGAGCGCGATGCCCAGGTCCACGTGCGCGGCGGCGTTCTTGCCGTCCGACTGCAGGATGCGGCGCAGGTGCTCCTCCGCTCCGGGGAAGTCCTCCGCGTTGAGCGCCAGCTGGGCCAGCTCCACGTGCGCGGGCACGTAGTCCGCCTTCGCTTCCAGGGCGCTCTTGAACTGCAGGCGCGCGCCCTCGTTGTCGCCCTCCTTCAGGAGGATGAGGCCCACGGCCTGGTGCAGCTCCGGATCCGTGCCGTCCAGCTTCACCGCGCGCAGCGCGACGAGCTTCGCCATGGCCAGCTGCTTGCGGTCCAGGTAGCTGCGGATCATCACCTTGAGGGCGTTGGTGTTCATCGGGTCGCGCATGAGCGCGGCGCGAGACAGCTCCATCGCCTTGTCGTGGTCGTTGTTCTGCCGGTAGATCTCCGCCAGCCGCGCGCGCGAGCCCGCGTCGTCCGGGTAGCGCGTGAGCACGTCCTGGTAGAGCGCCACGGCGCCGGCCACGTCGCCGCCGTTCTGCTTCATGATGGCCAGGTTGTCGGAGGCCTGGCGCAGGGACGGCTTCTTGGTGAGCGCGGCCGCGTAGCGGGCCTTGGCCTCGTCGGGCTTGCCCATGCGCTCGGCGATGACGCCCAGGTTGTACTCGGCCTCCGCCAGGTTCTGGTCCGCCTCCAGGGCGGCCTTGAACTTGCGCTCCAGCGACGGGTAGTCGAAGGCCTTCGCCTTCTTCTGCGCGTCGAAGGACTTCGTCGCGTCATCGAACAGCAGCATGGCGCGGTTGGAGATGGAGACCGGGCCCGTGGGGGCGGCCACGGGCTTGGCGACGGGCGCCGGGGTGTTGGTCTGCGTGGTGGAGCAGCCGACAGCGGTCAGCGCCAGCGTGGCCAGCAGGAGGGGGCGGAACGGGTGCATGCGGCGATTCATTAGAGGAAGTCCTCCGGCTCCTGATCATCAACGGTCTTCTTGGGGGCGCCGTCCTTGGACGCGGCGGCGGGCTTGGCGACCTCGGACTCGGTCTGCTGGCGAAGCGCGTTCGTCAGCGCGGACAGGTCCTCGTTGAGCGCCTCGCTCTTGGCCTGCTTCTCCGGTTCCACCTTGGTGACCGGGGGCGGGATGTCCTGCACGGCGGCCAGCAGGTCGCCGCCCAGCACCAGTTCCTTGTTCTTCAGCGCGAGCTTCTCCTCCAGCACCTCCGGGTAGCGGTCCGGGGCGTAGGTGGTGCGGAGGATCTTCAGGCTCGCCGCGGCGCAGTCGTTGAACACGCCCAGCTCGCGGCTCTTGGCCACCGCGCTGGAGAAGGCCTCCGTGGCCTTGTCCTTGAGCGGCTGGACCTGGTTGGCGAACTCGTCGCGCAGGGCCTGCTGCGACTCCTCGTCCAGGCCGCGCGGCATGGGCGCGTTCACGACGAGCTCCGCCATGTGGTCATACGCGAGGCCAATGCGCTGCAGCGCGCAGATGGCGGGCTCCGGGGCGCCCAGGGCCACGGTCTGCACGTACTTCTTCTGCACCACCTCCAGCGCGCGGCCCTTGTCGGCCAGCGAGCCCTTGAAGCGCTCCGGCGACGGCGGCACGCCCCAGTACAGCTTCAGGCGCTTGAACTCGTTCCAGTCCGGCTCGATGGCCAGCAGGTTCGCCTGCGCGGCGGCGGCGAGCGCCGGCTTCTCCAGCGCGGTCTGCTGACGGCGGGGCAGCTGGTCGAAGTACTCGAAGATGCGCTTGTTCATGCGGCGCACGTCGTTCGTCTTCCGCATCTTCGTGTAGATGTCGACGATGCGGCCCTCGGCCATGAGGAACTTGCTCTGGGAGCGCATGTTGTCGCGCTCGTACTCCTCCAAGAGCTTGATGGCCTTCATGTACGCGCCCTGCTTCACGTGCAGGTCCACGACGGACAGGAACGCGGCCTCCGCGTCCTTCGACTTGGGCCACAGCTCGATGTAGTGCTCGCGGTTCTTGAGCGCGGCCTTCAGCTGGCCCAGGCCCTCGCGGTAGGTGGCCGCGTTGAACAGGGCGATCTGCGCCTTGGACTCGTCCCACTTCTGCACCACCGCGGGCTTCGCGGGGCCGTCGTCGTTGGAGGCCTGCTTCGCCTTGCCCCTGGCCTTGCTCTTCGCCTTGGCCTTCGCCGCCGGGGCGCCGCCCTTGTCGTTCAGGTTGCGCTCGTAGCCGCGCACGTAGAGCTCGTAGGTGCCCGCGGCCTCCTCGAAGTCACCGATGGCCTCCAGCGCCTCCGCGTTCGCGTAGATGGAGTCCGGCACGTACTTGGACCGGGGGTATTCCGCGAACAGGCGCTTGCGGACCTCGATGGCCTTATCCAGGCTCTTCGCCTTGTAGTAGTCGACGGACGCGTTGTAGAGCGCCAGGTCCGCGATCTCCGTCTGCGGGAAGTCGTGGACGAAGTTCAGGTACGCCTCGGCCGCCTTGGAGAACTCCTTCTTCTCCTCAAGCTGGCTGACCAGCTTGAACGACGACTGCTCGATCAGCTTCGCCAGGTCGTCGCGGAACTTGCCGGTGGCCAGCTTGTCGTTGGCGTAGAAGCGGCGGGCCCACTCGTTGACCTTCGCGAAGTCGCCCAGCAGGTTGTACGAGTCGAGGATGAGGTTGGCGGCGATCTCGGCCGCGCGCTGCCCGTCCTCGAACTTGTACTCGGGGTAGCCGAGCGCGATTTCGGAGAAGCGCAGCACGGCTTCGTCGAAGTGGTTGTGGCGGTAGTAGATGTTCGCCGCCTTGAAGGCGATCTCCACGCGCTTGTCGCCCTTGGGGACGTACTTGAGGTAGCGCTCGCACGCGTCGAGCAGCGACTTCTTCAGCGTGGGGATGGCGATCTTCTTCTGGATGTCCGTGCCGGCGGACTCGGACTTGGCCTCGCCGCGCGCCTCGGCCGCCTTGACGACTTCGTCATAGGCGAGCACGGCGTTGTAGGAGGCGTTGGTCAGCCACTTGCCCGGCTTGCCCGGCTTGGGCTTGCCCTTGTCGTCCTTGGCCTCCAGCACCTTGGCGTCCTGGAGGACGACGAGCGTGTAGTTGGCGGCGGCCTTCTCGAAGTTCTGGAGGTTGTCGTTGAGGAGCTCCGCCCAGAAGAAGCGCAGGTCGTACGCCTTGGGGTTCTCCGGGAAGAGCGTGAGGTAGTCGCTGTACACGGCGTCCGCGTACTTGAAGGTCTCCTCGCTGCGCGTCTTCTTGCCCTCGTTGTGCCAGGTGACGGCGAGGTTGGAGAGCGTGCGCTCGGACAGCTCCTTCGCCTCCGCGAGCGCCTTCTTGTCCTTGTCGTCCTTGATGACGCCGGAGGACTCGACGTCCTTCATGATCTTCACGAGCCGGCGCACCTGGGCCACGGTGCGCTCCTTGTTGCCCATGCGCAGGATGCAGTCGACGATCTTGCCCTGGAAGCCGGGGGCCTCCGGAGACAGCGGCTTCTCCTTGATCAGCGCGTTGAAGGTGATGGCCGCTTCGCGGTCCTTGCCGTCGCCGTAGTACAGGTTCGCGAGCTGCTTCATCATCGCGAAGCGGTCTTCCGGATTGGTGGCGACCTTGCCGAAGTCCGCGCGGGCCTGCGTCACATCACCCTCGCGGGCATAGGCGCGCACGTAGTCGTTGCGCGCCTCACGCACCAGCGAGCCCTTCGCCTTGGCCTTGCCGTCCTTCTCCACGGCGCCGGCGCCGGCCAGCTCACCGTAGAGGACCACGGTCTTGTACTTGTCCTTCGCGGACTCGTACTCGCCCATGTTGAAGTAGCACCAGCCCTGCTTGTAGAGGGCGAAGGCGTAGACCTGGTTCTCCGGGTACTCAGCGGCCTTCTTGTAGGCCGCGAGCGCCTTCTCCAGCTCCGGGCGCTTGCCCTTGGAGTTGTTGAAGTAGTACTCGCCGAAGGCGAAGTACGCGTCCGGGATGTACTTGGACTGCGGGTACTTCTCCACCAGGCGCTTGAACGCGACGAGCGCCTTCTTGTCCTGGCCGTCCTCCATCAGGTACTGGCCGAGGAAGAAGAGCACTTCGTCCGTGCGCTCGAACTTCGGGTACTCCTGGACGATCTTCGTGTACTGCTCGACGGCGTACTTGCCGTTCTCCTTCACCTTCGCCATCAGCTCCGCCTTCTCCGCCTTGGCCTTCTGCTGGCCCGCGGCGTCGTTGCGGTTCATGGCGACGATGAGCTCGTCGTCCTTCCGGTTGGCTTCGAAGAAGAAGAACTTCGACTCCTCCCAGTAGAGCTCGCCCAGTCGGAACAGCAGGCTGGGGGCCTCCTTCTGATCAGGAGACAGCGAGATGATCTTCTTCAGCGATTCGATCTGTTCGCGGCGCTTGGAAGCGACCTGCACTTCCACGCCCAGGCGGAACTGATCATATTGAAGCGCGGGAGCGGCCTGCTGGGCTTCCTTCGGGCGCGTGATGTCGCCTGCGAGGGACTTGTCCACGGTGGTGGTGGACTTCTTGCCCAGGTCAGCGTCGCGCAGTGCTTTCTTCTCCTGGGCCGAAGCCATGGAAGTCAGGAGAACGAGGCAAACGAGTAGCGAGCGGCGCATGGTCTTCCTAGGAGCGGGTAACCGGTGTCCGCGGATGCCTGCTTGCTTGGCAAGTGTCCGGGAATCTTCGGGAATTTCCATGAGGGGACCCGTACTATGCGCGGTTTGCGCAAGGCGGGTCAACTCAGACGACGGGACGTCCGGTCCGTCGGATAGCAAGCGGGAAAACTTCAATTTCGCTGTCCGCCGACACCGCTCCAGACAGCGACAGGAAGGTTGCACGGCAGGCCCCAACAGGTATGGGAAGCTGGCGGCTGTTCGTCTGGCCGCCCTGCCTGGAGTGGTTGTCGGATCATGAGTCTTCTGCCGGAGAGCGCCAGCTTCGAGGAGCTGGTGCAGGACTACTTCCTCGCGGTGCGCGGCGCGGGCCTGATGTTGTCCGCGCTGGACACCGAGCTCGTCACCGCGTGGGCGAGGGAGGGCGTGCCCTTCGAGGTCGTGGCGCGTGGCATCTCGCGCTCGGCGGAGAAGGCGCTGTGGGACGCGCGGCCCGGCGAGCCGGTGCTGCGTTCACTCAGAGCGTGCCGGCGCCAGGTGGAGACGGAGATCCGCAAGTACCGCGACCTGTCCGCAGGCCAGGGAGAGGAAGCCCCTCCGGCCTCCTCGAAGAAGCGCCCTGCCCGTTCGTGGGAGGAGGTCCGGCACGCGAGGCTGTGCTCGGCGCTGCGGGCACTGACGGAGCGTGAAGCCGCGCTGGCGCCACGGGTGCACCGGCTGTTGGACACGGTGCTCGCGTGCGTGCCGCGCGAGCCCGCGGCCATGGATCAGCAGGAGGCCTGGGCGCTGCTGGCGCTCTTGCGCGCCCTGCCCTTCGCGGAGCGACGCACGGTGTGGCGGGATGCGCGCACCGGTGAACAACAGCTGATGACGGCCCGCGCGCGGCGTGTGTCCCGGCGCTTCAGGCTCCAGGCGGCCGTCAGACGGCGGCTGGCCATGAAGGAAACCTGAAGGGTTGTCCTCCCCTCGCAAGCCTGAACGAAGGTTCAGCGGGCTGACGGCCAGGGGGGACGGTGTTATGGCTGGCCCGATGGCTGCCAAGGCGAACGGCGAGGCGTGTGGGCAGTGCGGCGGGCGGACCTACCTCATCGAGCGGCGCGGAGAGCTCGCGACCGCGCGGGTGTGTCCGTGCTCGGTGGACTGCCCGATGTGCGGTGGACGCGGGCACAGGCTGGTGCAGAAGGAAGGCACCTTCAGCGCGAAGGTGGGCCCCCGGACGTATGAGGTCCTGGAGCCGTGCGTGTGCACGCTCCGGCGCACGCGCGTGGCCCTCTACAACGACGTGCAGATGCCGGGCGTCATGGCGCACGCGTCGTTCGACAACTACCGGCCCTTCAACGAAGCGCAGGACCGCGGCCGCGGCGTGGCGATGCACTTCGCCAATCAGTACGTGAAGGGCGCGACGAACAAGGGCTTCGTGTTGAGCGGGCCGGTGGGCACGGGCAAGACGCACCTCATCGCCGCGACGCTCGGGCACCTGGTGCTGGAGATGGGCGTGAGGACCCGCTACGTCGAAATCTCCCTCCTCTACGCGACCATCCGGCGCGGCTTCCAGGACGGCAAGAGCGGCGGAGAGATCATCGGCCCGCTGTCGGAGGTGGAGGTCCTCGCCATCGACGAGCTGGGCAAGGGGCGCGGCAGCCCCTTCGAGATGGAGACGCTCGATGAGCTCATCGCCCGGCGCTACAACGCGGGGCGCACGACGCTCTTCGCCACGAACTACTCGCTGGAGCCGGAGCGCAAGGGCGCGCGGAGCAGCGCGCCTTCGGGCTACCGCACCACCGACGACGCCCGCTCCGCCATGAAGGACGCGGAGCTGCTGCGCGAGCGCGTGGGCGAGCGCATCTACAGCCGCCTCTGCGAGATGTGCACCTTCGTGGAGCTGCCGCGCGACACCCCGGACCGGCGGCGCACGCGGCAGGAGATGGACGCGCCGCCGCCCATGGGCGGCATGCGCAACCCGGGCCGGTGATCAGCGCTTGATGGCGCGCACCAGCGAGTTGCCCGCGTCCGCGACGTAGAGGGTGCCATCCGGCCCCACCGCGAGCCCGGCGGGCAGCACCAGCTGGGCCTCCCTGCCCGTGCCGTCATCCGCGCCATAGCGGCCACTGCCCGCGAGCGTGGTCAGCTTCTCCGGCTCGCCGGACGCGCTGAAGGTCAGCCGGCGCACGCGGTAGTTGCCGGGGTCGGAGATGGCGAGCGAGCCGTCCGGCAGCAGCGCCAGGCCCAGGTACGGCAGCATCTGGCCCTCCTTCGGGTCGCCGTCGCGGAAGCCGGGCGTGGAGCCCGCCACCACGGTGGTGACGCCGTCACGCATGCGCACCACGCGCGCCATGCCGCTCTCCACGACGTAGGTGGTGCCGTCCACCGCCTGGACCACCGCGGAGGGACGGTAGAGCCAGTCACCCTGGAGCGTCGTCACCGGGTTGCCGGGCGTCACCATGTCGATGCGGCGGATGACGCTGTTGTTCAGGTCCGCCACCAGCAGCGCCGTGCCGTCCGGCGTGAACGACAGGCCCGCCGGCTGGTTGAAGGCCGCCGACAGCGCGGGGCCATCCAGATAGCCCCACGAGGTGCCCGCGAAGACCTCCGACTTGCCCTCCGGCGAGATGCGCCGGATGAGCGCGTTCTCGGTGTCGGACACGTAGATGTTGCCCAGCGCGTCCGCGGCGATGCCCATGGGGCCGTAGAGGCCGGTGAGCAGCGTGTGGATCTTCCCGTCCGGAGACACGCGCTTCACGGTGTTGCCCAGCGAGTCCGCCACCGCCCAGCCGCCATCCGGCAGCACGGCGACCGCGAGCGGTGCGCCCAGTTCGTCCGGCGCCACCTTCGCGCCCGACTGGCAGCGCTTGCCGGGCTGCCCCGCCACCGTCGTCACGGACGCGGCGAACGGCCCCATCGGCGTGGGTGCCGCCGGGGGCTGGAACTTCACCAGGTCGCCCGGCAGCTTCCGGCCCAGCGCCTTGTAGAGCACGTTGGCCACGATGCGGCCCGCGCGCGGATCCGCCACGCGGTCCGCCACCCCGGCCAGCTTCTGCACGAAGTCGATGCCGCCCGCGGAGAAGACGTACGCGTCCCCCTGCTTGCGCACCACCATGTGAGCGAAGCCGAAGCCGCCCTGGAGCGACAGCGAGGGCGACTCCGCGAGCACCTCCACGCCGGCCGGCTGGCGGCCATTGGACACCAGTTGATCCACCTCGTAGCCGTTCGCCATCCACAGCGTGTCACCGGCCTTGAAGCCCGTGCCGTTGAAGACCCAGTGCTCCGGGTTGGTGATGACGGTCGGGAAGGGCCACTGGTGCCAGCGCGCGGCGAACTGCACGCCCAAGAGCGCGTTCTCCGGACGGGGCGCGGGCAGGTCGCGGAACTTCACCGTCCTGCTCTGGTCCTTGTACGGATCCTCGGGCGCGCCCTTGTAGCAGGTGACGATGCGGCGCGGCCGGCCGTCCGCGGAGGGCTCCATCCGCACCTGCCAGTACGCGTTGTTCGCGCCCAGGTTGATGATGGACCGCCCTTCGGACAGCGCGCGGTCCGCGTGGTCGCGCTGCCTGGAGGACCAGTACTCGTCGTGCCCGGACATGATGAACACCTTCGCGCCACGCAGGAAGTCGTAGCTCTCGTCCATGTCCTCGTCGGTGAAGTAGCCTACGTCCAGGTCCTGCGACTCCAGCCACGTCACTAGGCTCAGGTCGTCCAGCATCAGGTGCCCGGAGCCCTGGCCCCGGTAGTAGGGCCGGTCGTAGGAGGACTGGAAGGCGCGCGAGACGCCGTGCGCCTTCATCACGCCCTTCTGATCATCGTAGAGGCTGGTGCCGCCCCAGGTGTTGTACGCCGCCCAGTTGGCGGTGGGCATGAGCACCGCGACCTCCGCGCGCGGGTTGGCGTCCCGCACGAAGAAGGGCACGTAGCGTGACGGCCGGTCGTCGCGCACGAGCTTCACCACGTACACGCCGCGCACCCAGTTCTCGCCGATGGGGATCTCCAGCGTGGGCGACCAGGAACAGGCGATGACGCCCGTCGTCGGATCCGCCGGACAGTCCGCCTGCCGCGTGCCCTGCACCGGGCCGCCGCGCGCGACCTCGCGGGCGCCCACGCCGCCGTAGTAGCCCAGGCGGTAGACGAACCAGCTGAACTTGCGCTCCTCTGAGAGGGACACCGCCACGCGCAGCGACTCGCCCTGCGTCAGGGTGGCCTTGAGGGGGTAGCCTTCGATTTCACGGCTGTTGGCGTTCTTGTCGATGCGCCAGCCCGTGGTGCCCTTCTTCTGGTTCTCCTTGTGGACGGCGTCCGGGTCGCGCTCGGGCAGCGCGCTGCCGCCGTCGGGCAGCGTGCCCGCGTCCGGCTCCTCTTCCGGAGTGCCCGCGTCATATTCGGGAACGACGATGCCGCCGTCCGGACCGATGACGCCCGCGTCGTCGTTGTTCAGCGGCGGCTCATCATGGCGGTCGCCAGGGGGAGGCGTGCCAGGTGCCGGACCGGAGTCCTTGCACCCCGAGGCCCCCGTCACCAGGAGCGCCAGCACCACCCCCAGTCCCATCCAGCGACGCCCGTGTTCCATGCCACCCCTCCAAGGTGTTCAGGCGAGGAGGGTAGGCATCGACTTCTCAGAGGGAAGCGCCCTGCCCCCACTGAGTAAGAAAGTTCGACGGAGGATGTCGACTCGTCCCCAGGGGCGGACCGCAACTCCCCGGATCAACGGAGGTTGCGCGGGCGAGGCGCGTGTCAGCTACCGAGCAGTTCGCGATGCAACCGGGCCGTGAGGGTCTTCAGATGCGCCTTGTCCACCAGCAGGGTCACCTGAAGTGGCGAGGTGCTCACCGCATGGACCCGTGCGTTCAGGGCTTCCGCGGCGGAGAGGGCCTTGCGCAGCGGCACCCAGTCCGCGTTGAGGCCCACGCCCACACAGGTGACCGTGCCCCAGCCGTCCTGCCAGTCCACGCCCGCGCCAAAGCGCGTGGCCAGCTCGCGCTGGAGCGCCTCCGGGCCATGGATGTCCGCGAGCGGCACCGCCAGGTAGGTGCGCCCCGGCGCGCCCGGCAACCCGTCATGGGCAAGTGTGCGGCCCCGGACGGCGCGCGCGTCCAGGAACTCGAGCAGCTCCTGGAGGGGCACGCTGGCGTGGGCGACGAGCACGGCCATCTCCGAGTCCGCCGTCACGCCCTTGACGCGGCTGTCGGTGGGCACGGCGAGCTCCTGCACGCTGGTTCCGGTGCCCTGGCCGTGCGCGGTGCGCGCGAGGATGGTGATGCCGCGCGCCTTGGCCCACTCCACGGCCTGGGCGTTGAGCACCTTGGCGCCGGCGCTCGCCAGCTCCTGCATCTCGTCGTAGCTCAGCGACTCCAGCTTGCGCGCGTCCGGCACCACGCGCGGATCCGCGCTGAAGACGCCGTCCACGTCCGAATAGATTTCACACGCCTCCGCGTCCAGCGCCGCCGCCAGCGCGACCGCGGTGGTGTCGGAACCGCCGCGTCCCAGCGTCGTGACCTCCTTCTTGTAGGAGACGCCCTGGTAGCCCGCGACGATGACGACCTTGCCGTGCGCGAGCTCATCCTGGATGCGGTAGGGCCGCACCTCCACGATGCGCGCCTGGGCGTGCGCGTCGTTGGTGATGATGCCGCTCTGGCTTCCGGTGAAGCTGATGGCCGGGACGCCCTGCTCCTGGAGCGCCATGGACAGCAGCGCCATGGAGATGCGCTCGCCGCAGGTGAGGAGCATGTCCAGCTCACGCCGGGGCGGGTCCTGGGACACGCTCTTGGCCAGGGACAGCAGGTCATCCGTGGTGTCGCCCATGGCGCTCACGACGACGACCACCTGATAGCCCGCGTCCCGCTTCTGCTTCACGCGCCGCGCGACCTTGCCGAGCTTCTCCGCGTCAGCGACCGATGAGCCGCCGTACTTCTGCACCACGATTGGCATCCACGCCTCGCTTCCGGGGCAGTGTAGAGTTCGCCCCCGCGCATGCCAATCACCGAGAAGCCCATCATCGAGGTGCGCAACCTCACCCGGCGCTACCGCGATCGCGTGGCCATCGAGGACCTGTCCTTCACGGTCGGTGAGGGCGAGCTCTTGGGCTTCCTGGGCCCCAACGGCGCGGGCAAGTCCACCACGATGAAGATCCTCACCGGCTTCCTGCCTCCGTCCGGGGGCAGCGCGAAGGTGGCGGGCTTCGACGTGTCCACGCACCCCATGGAGGTCAAACGGCGCATCGGTTACCTGCCGGAGACGCCGCCGCTGTATCCGGAGCTGACGGTGCACGGCTACCTGGCGTTCGTCGCGGCGCTCAAGCAGGTGCCCGGCCGCGCGGTGAAGGCGGAGGTGGAGCGGGTGGCGGGGCTCACCGGAGTGAGCGACGTGATGGGCCGCGTGCTCCAGAACCTGTCCAAGGGCTACCAGCAGCGCGTGGGCATCGCGCAGGCGCTCATCGGTTCGCCGCCGGTGCTCATCCTGGACGAGCCCACCGAAGGCCTGGACCCCACGCAGCGCGCGGACCTGCGCACGTTGATCCGGAGCCTTGCGGGGAAGCACACGGTGCTGTTGTCCACGCACATCCTCCCGGAGGTCACGGTGACGTGCGAGAAGGTCCTCATCCTCCACCAGGGCCGCGTGGTGGCCCATGACGCCATCGACCAACTGGCGAAGGCCCATGGCCAGGCCGAGCACGCGTCGCTGGAAGAAGTCTTCATCAAGCTGACCGCCGCCTGAACAGGAACCTCAAGCGCATGCGCACCGCCCTGGCCATTGCCCGCAAGGAGCTGGCCGTCGCCTTCACCACCCCGTGGACCTACGCCGTGTTCACGGCGATGGCGGCGCTCTCGTCGTTCTTCTTCGTCAGCCTGCTGGAGCAGTTCCAGCAGGTGCAGGCCCTGGCGCGCGAGCACGGCTGGAGCAAGCTGCCGCCGGACTCCATCGTCTACCGCAATCTCACGGACGGCGTGGTGGTGCAGTTGTGGGGCGTGGTGTTGATCCTCACGCTCTTCGTCGCGCCCTTCCTGTCCATGCGGCTGTTCGCGGAGGAGAAGCGCCAGAAGACGTTCGCGCTGCTGCTCACGACGCCGGTGCGGCCGGTGGACATCGTGCTGGGCAAGTACCTGGGCGGCCTGGGCCTCATCTTCGTCACGCTGGGACTGACGCTGGTGTTCCCGGTGATGCTGTCCGTGGTGGGCACGGGCCCGTCCGGCTCCGCGCTGGAGTGGCCCACGGTGCTGCTGGGCTACGGCGCCGTGCTGCTGTGGGGCGCGACGTGCATGGCGGTGGGGTTGTTCATCTCCGCGCTGACGGAGAGCCAGATGCTGGCGGCGTTCCTCACCTTCACCGTGCTGCTGCCGTGGATGATGCTGCGGGGCGTGGCCCAGTCCACCGCGGAGCCGCTGCGTTCGTTCCTGTCCTATCTGTCCTTCGACACGCAGTTGCAGGGGATGATCCAGGGCGTCCTGGAGGCGCAGGCGCTGGTGTTCTTCGCGTCCGTCATCCTGTTCTCGCTGCTGCTCACCCACCGCGCGGTGGAAGCGCAGCGCTACGCATGACCATGAGAGCGACCCACGTCACCCGGGTGCTGGGGGCCTTCGGCCTGCTGCTGCTCGCGTCCAGCCCCTTCACGCTGTTCCTCACCTCCGGCAGCGTGGCGCTCGCCGCGGGCAAGGCGGTGCTGGGCGCGGCGATGCTCGCGGTCTACGTCGTCACGCACCGGCAGGAGCTGGGGCGCGCGAGCACCCGCCGCACGGGGCGATTCCTCGCGTCCTCCGTGCTCTCCCTGCTGGTGGTGCTGGGCGTGCTGGTGGCGCTCAACGTGCTCGCGTTCCGGAAGAACAAGCGCTGGGACCTGACGCAGGAGCGCATCTTCTCGCTCGCGCCGCAGACGGTGCAGACGCTCGCGGGGCTGAAGGAGAAGGCGCACGCGCTGGCGCTCATCCCGCCCACCCATTCGTCCTATGGCGAGTTGGAGGAGCTGTTCCGCCGCTACCACGAGGCGGCACCGGAGGCCTTCGACTACGCCTTCGTGGATCCGCGCCGCGAGCCGGCCCTGGCCGCGAAGTACCAGCTCAAGGATGGGCAGACGCTGGTCGTCGTCTCCCGTGGCGAAGGAGCTGCCGCGCCCCACACCACCCTGCCCGTCCCCGCCGAACAGGAGCTGACCAACGCCCTGCTGCAACTGAGCGCGACGGGCGCGCAGAAGGTGTACGTCCTCGAAGGCCATGGCGAGTGGTCGCTGGAGACGGCCGGAGAGGGGCTGACGGAGCTGCGGCGCCAGCTGCTGCGCGAGGGCTACCGCCCCGAACCGCTCAACCTCCTGGGCCGGAAGGAGGTGCCTCGCGACGCGGGCCTGGTGATCATCGCGGGCGCGAAGCAGGCGTATACGGCGCCGGAGGTGGCGGCGCTGCGCACCTACCTGGGCGAAGGCGGCAGGCTGCTCTACTTCACCGACGCGAACACGGACGACGGGCTGGGCCTGTTCCTCGCGGACTACGGCGTGCAGGTGGATGAGGGCGTGGCGGCGGACCCGCAGTTCAACTCGGGCAACCCGTTCGTCCTCGTGTCGAACTTCTACGGCAAGCACCCCATCACGCGTCCGTTGCAGGAGCGCGGCTTCAACATCCAGCTCCCCACGCCGCGCAGCTTCACGCTCGTCCGCGAGGGCTTCCTGCTGCCCGGCGTGAGGGTGGAGCCCGTGCTGCTGAGCTCCCCCTATGCGTGGGTGGAGTCGCGGCCCCTGGAGGACACCACGCCCTCCAGTGGCGAGAAGATGGGGCAGCTCACGCTGGTGGCCGCCGCCTCCCGGGATACGCGCGCGGCGGAGAACAAGCGCTACGACGAGGCGCGGCTGGTGGCCGTGGGCGATTCGGAGCTGCTGCTGGATCCGAACTGGGGCTACGAGGCCAACCGCAACCTGGTGATGAACGCCCTGGGCTGGGCGTCCCATCAGGCGGAGAAGATCACCCTGCGCCCTCCCGACCGTGAGACCTCCACGCTGGAGCTTGGCGAGGACCAGTTGCGGACCCTGCGCTTCGTGTCCACTGACCTGCTGCCACTGTCGCTGCTGGGCGTGGGACTCGCGGTCTGGTTGTCGCGGAGGAACCGGTGAGGATTTCCACCGTCGTGATGTGGGGGCTCCTGGCCGTGGGGTGTTCGCGCGACGAGGAGAAGCCCCCTCCCCCGCCGAAGCTCTTCGCGACGGAGCCCGCGGAGCCACGACGTGGCGCGACTCCGGATCCGACGCCCGTCTTCACGCACCTGACGGTGAAGGCTCGCGGTGCCACCACGGAGCTGGAGCGGACACAGGAGGGCTGGCGGATTGTCTCTCCCGTGGAGGCGAAGGCGGATCCGTACGCGGTGGAGGCCCTGGTGCAGCAGCTCACCTCGGCGAAGTTCAAGTCCACCGTGAATGCCTCGCCAACGGACGCGGACCTGAAGAAGTACGGGCTCACGTCCCCGGCGTTCACCGTCACGGCGCGGGCCTTCCTCCCGGACGCCAACGGTGAAGGCGCGGAGGATCCGTCCCGCCAGCGCACCGTGACGTTGGCCGGTGGCGATGAGAACCCCTTCGATGGTTCCGTCTACGTGCGCCGTGAAGGCGACGCGACCGTGTACGCGGCGGACGGTGCCGTGCGGTACTCACTGGACAAGGGCCCGTTCGAGCTTCGCGCCAAGGAGTTCCTGGGGCCGCTGGACGTCGCGTCGCTCCAGTCCATTGAAGTGAAGGCGAAGGACCACGCGTACACGCTGACGCGCGAAGCGGACGGCAAGTCGTGGCGGATGGAGAAGCCAGAGCCCACCCGCGCGAACGCCAGCCGGCTGACGGACCTGCTCAAGGCATTCGAAGGCCATCAGGCCCTGTCCTTCCCTCAGGACACCGCCGCCAACCGGAAGACTCTGGGCCTGGACACGCCCATCGTGGACGCGCGCTTCGTGCCTGCCACGGGCGAGCCCATCCGCGTCAGGCTGGCGCAGGTGACTCGCGACGGGGCGACCGTCGTTCATGCCCTTCGCGAACAGGGTTCTCGATCCACGCTGGCGGAGGTGGAGCCCCGCGCGCTGACGACGCTGGACGTGGGCGCGCAGGAGTTGAAGGACCGCCGTGTGCTGTCGTTCCCGCGCGACGCCGTGCGGCGCCTGGAGTTCCTCCCCGGTGGCAAGGCCGCTCCCGTGGTGGTGACGCGCGGCGAGGGCAACAGCGACGCATGGCAGGTGGAGGGGCCCGGCGGTGGCCGCGCGCAGCACTTCCGCGTGCTGAAGCTGCTGGGCCGGCTGGAGGCGCTGAAGGCCACCGCGTTCGGTGAGGCGAAGGTGAAGCGTTGGGAGCGCTATGGCATCAGCGACGCGTCGCGAGGCGTCGTGCTGCGCGACGCGGACGGACGCGAGCTGGCGCGGCTGTCGCTGGGTGACGCCGTGCCGGACACGGAGGACCGGCTCTACGCACGGGGCTCCGGGCCGGACCTGGTGGAGGTGTCCATGGGCGCGGTGGCGGACCTGCCCACTCGCGCCTCGGACCTCCAGGAGGCGACGGACGCCGGAGCTCCCGCGCCCTGAGGTAGCGCTACACCTCCATCAGGGCGAAGCGCTGCTCGGGCGTGAACTTGGTGAGCAGCGGCATGGCCACGTTGAACACCGGGATGCCGCTCTTCGTCTTGCCCTCTCGCGCGCCGTGGTGCGCGTGGCCGTGGAAGACGTAGGCCGCGCCGTAGTGGTCGATGGGCATCGACAGACGGCTCGTCCCCAGGAAGGGACGGATCTCGATGTTCTCCCCCTCCAGCGTCTCCGGGATGGGGGCGTAGTGCATGATCACGACCTTCTTCGGCGTGTCCAGGTGGCTGAGCGCGGCCTCCAGCTTGAGCGACTCGGTGACGGCCTCCTGCACGAAGGACTTCGTCTGCCCCTCGCCGAACGCCTGCAACGTGGCGTTGCCGAAGCCGCCTCCGAAGCCCTTCACCCCCGCGACGCCCAGCACCTTCTCGAAGATGAAGTGGTCCCCGTCGAGGATGTGCACGCCGACCTTGGAGAGCTCCGAGCAGATGTCCTTCACCTGCCCGTGCTCGTAGTCGTGATTGCCCAGCACCGCGGCGCACGGGACGCGCAAGGCCGAGAGCTCCTCGGCCAGCACCTTGCCCTCTTCAATCATCCCGCGGTCCGTCAAATCCCCGCATAGGAGCAGCAGGTCCGCCGAGGCATTCACCTGTTTGACGAGCTGCCGGAAGCGCCCGTGCTGGTCCTCCCGGCAGTGCAGGTCACCGACCGCTGCCAGCCGAATCTTCGAGCTCGGATCTCGCGCCACGGGTTCCCCCCTCGGGTCTGTCCTGTTCGTCCCACGCCCTGCCGTCCCCAAAGCCCCAGTGGTGGATGTCCACGTGATAGTTCACCTTGGACACCAGGTTGCCCCGGCACAGCTTCTCGTCCCAGCTGCCGTCGCGCACCGTCTGGAGCGTGCGGCTCATCAACTCCGTCATCACGTAGTTGGGCACGATGTCGCGCTCGCTCGGATACGCGAAGCGGAACATCATCAGGTGGCTGAGCAGCACCTCCCAGTAGCGGTCGAAGCGCCGGAGGATGCGGTCCCAGTCCATCTCCCGCCCCGCCTTGAGGATGAGGTGGTTGATGTCCGCGCCGTCATAGCGCTCGCGCTCGGTGACGAAGGCCTTGGACCAGATCATCTCCTCGGCGGGCGCGATGAGGCACTCGTAGCCGAAGATGGTGGCCTTCTTGGCGTTGGTGAACCACTCGTCATCCACCGTCGCCACGCCGTTGCCGGAAGAGAAGATGAAGTCGACGAAGTAGTCGCCCTTGTACGCCTTGTAGAGCCAGACCTCGTCGGGCCGCTCCGTGCGCCAGCCATCCTTCTCCAGCACCTCCAGGGCGCGGATGGCGTCCTGCTTGCGCGGGAACAGGTCCAGGTCCTTGGTGTCGCGGTAGATGCCGGTATAGGTGGCGTAGGCATACGCCCCGCCCACCACGAACGGCACCCCGGCCTCATGCAGCAGACCGACGGCTCTGGCGCGGGCGTTGATCTCGTCCGGCGCACGCTCCCGCTCGGCCAGCGTGGCGTCCGTACCCATCTCCCCGGGATGGTTCGGGTGTCGTTTTTCCATGGGCGAAAGGTAGGGATGGCCCATTTCAACCGTCGGGCAGGCGGGCGCGGGCGGCCGGAGAGCAGGCAGCCAGACGCCAAGCGCCTGGTTTCACTGTGCTTTTCCACCTCAAGCGAGCGCTTTTTCTGTTTTTGGGTCGGCCTGTGTCCATAGGGGCGAATTCACTGCCGCACGGCCCGCACAAGACGGGCCCTGAAAGGACGCCCGACCATGCTGCGCAAGAGCTTGCTGTGTGCCTCCCTGCTGTTCGTCGGCTGCAACGACATCCAGGCCAATGACGCGGACACGTTCCGTGAGGGCCTGCCGTCCAAGGAGATGACGCAGGTGAAGGCGCCGAAGGAGAACGGCCAGGGCCTGACGGCGGCTGGACCTTCCGCGCAGTACGGCCAGGGGCAGAAGGCGGAGTACTACCAGGCGACGGTGAACGCGACGGTGGCGGTGAACGGCGGCACGCTGTGGGTGCTCAACCTCATCGAGCAGATCTCCAAGTATCCGCCGACGACGTTGGAGGAGAACAAGGCGGTGTGGGGCCCGAGCACGGAGGCGCTGAGCCCCACCACGTGGCGGCTGACGGTGACGAAGTCGGGGGAGGCGTCGTTCTCCTGGGTGCTGGAGGGCAAGGCGAAGGCGGAGGAGGACAGCGCCTTCCGCGCAGTGCTGTCCGGCGCTCAACAGGTGGCGGTGGACGCGGACGGCGAGCGCGTGAAGGGCTACGGCTCCGGCGAGCTGTTCATCGACTGGGACGCGGCGCACACCCTGCCGGACGCCGACGATAACGTGGGCACGGTGGAGATCCGCTACTCGCGCCCGAGCGCCTCCGCGGAGGCCACGGTGGACGCGGACTTCCACCAGGTGCGTGACGAGAAGGACCCCAACAAGCGCGTGGACGGGACGTACCACTACAAGGCGTCCGCGACGGCGGGCGGCGAGTTCGAGTTCGCGACGAATGAGGACATCGACGACGGCAACCCGCTGCGCGCGAAGCTGGAGAAGCTGTCCATCAAGAGCCGCTGGACGGCGACGGGGGCAGGCCGCTCGGACATCAAGGTGACGGGCGGCGACCTGGTGGGCGAGGCCACGCTGAACGAGTGCTGGGACAGCAACTTCCTCAGCACCTACTTCCGCATCAGCCTGGACCCGCGCATGGGCTACGGCGAGGCGGAGGCGGCCTGCGGCGGGTTCACGGCGGCGGTGTACTCGTCGCTGTGAGCCGGGTCGCGGTAGGCTTGCGCCGCGCGTGACCGGACCGACCCCGCTGGCCCTGAAGGTGGTACCTCCCCGTCCCAATGAGGACCGGCGGGCCGTCCTGCGCGAGCTGTATGTGAAGTATGGCGGCAGCGTGCGTGAGCGCTGCCGCTACCTGCTGAAGGACGCGAGCCGGGCGGAGGACGCGATGCATGACGTCTTCGCCCGGGCGCTCGTGCACGGGGAGTCGTTCCGGGCGGAGGCGTCTCCGCTGACCTGGCTGATGAAGATCGCCACGCACCACTGCCTCAACCAGCTGCGCTCGGAAGGGGCGGCGTGGAGGAAGTGGTTCGCGAGGGACGAGGCGGCCCGTTCCGAGGGCCATGGCGGCGCGGAGGCGATGGAGACGCGCGACCTGGTGCGCAAGCTGCTGGCCCGGGTGGACGCGGAGACGCAGGCGGCGGCGATCCACTACCACGTGGATGGGATGACGCTGGAAGAGGTGGCCGCGGTGTTGGGACGTTCGGTGCCCACGGTGCGCAAGCGGCTGGAGCATTTCGCGGAGCTGGGTGGAGAGGAGCTGAGCGTCCGATGAGCGCGCACGAGTCGAGCTGGACATTGCGCCGCCTGCACGCTGGCGAACTGCCCACCCAGGAAGCGAACCGCGTTCAGGCGCATGTGGAGGCGTGCGAGGCGTGTGGCGCGACGCTGAGGTCCTTCGCGGATGCGCAGGCCGCGTTCGAGGCGGAGGTCCCGTTCGAACATTTCGAGGCCGGCGTGGAGCGGACCCGCGCGAGACAGGCCGCGAGAGAGCCGGCGACGAGCACGCGGTGGGTCCGGCCGCTGATGGCGGTGGCGGCGTCCGTGCTGGTGTTGGTGCTGGCGCGTCCGCTGCTGGAGACCGGCGGGAGGACGGATCCGGTCCAGCCGCCCGTCGCGGGCAACCGCCTCAAGGGCGGCGCGGGCGCGGAGCTGCGAATCGGTGGAGGTGTGGATCCGCAGCGGGTGGCGAGCACGGAGGCGCCGGAGGCTTTGCAGCCCGGTGAGCGCGTGCGGCTGGGCTACACGGCGGACGCATACCGCTACGTGGCGGCGCTGTCGGTGGATGCGCAGGGCGAGGTGACGCCGCTGTATCCGGAGTCCGGGGAGAGCCTCGCGGTGGAGCCGGGTGCCGGGC
Source organism: Corallococcus sp. M7 (assembly GCF_054512695.1). Taxonomy (NCBI): domain Bacteria; kingdom Pseudomonadati; phylum Myxococcota; class Myxococcia; order Myxococcales; family Myxococcaceae; genus Corallococcus; species Corallococcus sp. M7. Next base: position 3,035,785 of record NZ_CM137252.1, on the reverse strand, counting down.
AGCACTGGCTGCCGGAGAGCGTGGAGTTCACCGGCGCGGGTGCGGAGCGCGTGGTGCTGGTGTTGACGGACGCGCCCGTGTCCATGGATGCGCTGAGCGACGCGGCCCGGAAGGCCTTCAATGCGGCGGGCCGGGACGTCACGCGCATGGCCCCGCTGGATGTCGCGGGCGCGCAGACGCAGTGGATGCTGCTGAAGCCATGAGCGACGGCCCCGTGAGACAGGTGCTCGCTCCCGTGGCGGCCTGGGCACGAGCCACGTTCAAGCGCCTCCTCGCGCAGGGAGCGCGGCACGCGTCGTGGGACGCCCCGTCGACGTGGGCACGAGCCGTGCTGACGCGTGTCACTCCGGAAGCACAGCGTGCGCCGTGGAGCGCCGCGGCGGCGTGGGCACGGGCTGTGCTGATGCGCGTCACGCAGGAAGCGCGGCGTGCGCCTTGGAGTGCCTCGCCTACGTGCGCAGCACCTGCCTACGCGGGCGTCCGCGCATCAGGGTGCGGGCGTTCGTGGGGCGCGGCGATGCGGGCGTCGATTCCCACGCTGGTGCTGGCCTCCGCCGCCGCGCATGCGGACACGCTGCACCGCTTCGCGCTCATCGCGGGCAACGACACGGGCGGCGCGGATACGCGGCCTCTGAGCTACGCGCGTGACGATGCGCGCAAGATGCACGACCTGCTCACGCGGCTGGGCGGCGTGTCCCCCGCTGATGCGAAGCTCCTCCTGGACGACGACGCGAAGGACTTCCTCCTCGCGCTGTCGGAGCTGGAGCAGCGGGCCCGCGCGGCCCAGGCTCGCGGCGAGCGCACCGCGCTGTTCGTCTACTACTCCGGCCACGCGAAGGACGGCGCGCTGCGGCTGGGGGATTCGCGCCTCGCCTTCGACGCGCTCAAGCGCCGGCTGGCCGACGCGCCCGTGGACATCCGCATCGCCATCCTCGACTCGTGCCGCTCCGGTGCGCTCACCCGCACCAAGGGCGCTCGCAAGGCCCCGGCCTTCGACGTGGAGTCCGGCGCCGCACGCGATGCCCGGGGCGTCGTCATCCTCACCTCCAGCGCCGCGGACGAGGACTCGCAGGAGTCAGACGCGCTGGGCGGCAGCTACTTCTCCCATCACCTGGCCAGCGGCCTGCTGGGAGACGCGGACCGCAGCGGCGACGGACGCGTGACGCTCTTCGAGGCGTATTCCCACGCCTACGCCCGCACCGTCGCGGACACGGCGGACAGCAGCGCCGGCCCCCAGCATCCGACTTTCAGCTACGACCTCGCGGGCAACGGCGACCTGGTCCTCACCGACCTGCGCGCGAGCGCCGAAGGCCTGGTCGTCCCCGGCAATGCCCCCGCGGGCTCCTACTACTTCGTGGACCCCGGCGGCCTCGTGGTCGCGGAGCTGGACAAGGCCGCGGACACCGAGCGCCGCGTGGCCCTGGCCCCCGGCACCTACCGCGTGAAACGCCGGCTCAGCGACCGGCTGCGCATCGGTGAAGTCGAGGTCGCTCGCGGACGCACGACCATCCTGCAGGAGCCGCGCTTCAAGGACGCGCCGTTCTCCGACGACCCCGTGAAGGGGGCGATGCTGGACAAGGGCGCGTGGTGGACGTTCGGCCTCACCGGCGGCTTCCAGTCCTTCTTCGACCCCCAGACGCGCCAGTCCCTCTTCCTCTCCGTGCCCCTCTTCGGCGCGGAGGCCGAGCTGCACGACTACTTCCGCCGCGACTGGGTCTGGGGCTTCGACGCGGCGGTGGGCGGCACGAATGGCGTGCTGGCATTGCCCACGCTGGCGGGCCCCACGTACCGCTACTCCGTGGTGAACGTGGGCACCAGCCTCACCGCCGAATGGCCCGTGGGCCGCTTCGCCCCGTTCGTGGGCGTGCGCGTCGCGTACCTCATCATGGGCCGCAAGTTCGACGACGCGGCGTTCCCGGATCAACGCTTCGCCATGGTGTCTCCGGGCCTGGCGACGGGCGCGCGCGTCCAGCTCACGCGCAAGCTGAACCTCACCGCGCGCAGCCGCCTGCAGTACCTCCAATACACCGTCGACGCGCAGCGCTCCCTGGGGTTCTGGGAGCTGGCCGCGCTCCTCACGTACGAGCCATGAGGGAGCACGTGATGCGAACCTTTGCCCTGGCCCTCCCCTGTCTCCTCGCGGTCGCGTGCGGCGGCGACTTCTCCAACGACGACCTGGAGTTCCAGAACGCCCTGCCCCAGCGCGAGGACCTGGCCGCGAAGCTCCCGGACACCGCCCGCTCCGGACAGGGCCTGGACACGCGCACCCAGCGGCTGAGCGCGTCGCTGGTGCTGGGCGGCACGTCGGAGCTCGCCCTCCAGGCCTATCAAGCGGGCACCCGGTTCAACACCAGCGTGGACGGCCTGCTCGCCCTGCTGGAGCTGTTCCGCGACGCCCCGCCCACCACGCGCGAAACCGACCGGCGCATCTGGGGCCCCTTCCCTTCCGATGACCACCCGGGCCACGAGCTGCGCTTCGTGATGGAGCGCCAGGACGCCTCCTTCGCGTACCTCCTCCAGTTCCGTCCCCGGGGCGGCGGCGAGGACGCGTGGTGGACCTACCTGCCCGGCACCTTCAGGGCGGACGGTGGCATCCGCAAGGGCACCGGCACGCTCGCGCTGGACCTCGAGGCGGCCCGCACCCACGGCTTCGACACAGGGGACGCGAGCACCCTGGACCGGCTGGACATCGACTACCAGACGAAGGCGCTGCCCACGCGCGTGGAGCTGCTCTTCACCGGCGCGGGCGCGGCGACGCCCAACACCCGCTATGCGTCGCGTCAGACGCCCGAGGGCCTGGGGGAGATGGCGTTCCGGCTGCCGTCGACGGACCTGATTCCCGGCGGACTGCTGGAGACGCTGGACATCGTGGCGCGCTGGACGCCGGATGGCCGGGGCGTGCTGGTGCTCAACATCCTGGACGGGGACGCGAAGGGCGCGCAGTACACGGAGTGCTGGGACGCCCGGACGCGCATCACCTTCATGCAGCGCAACTGGGACTTCATCACCCCCACCGAGGGCAACCGCGCCACCTGTCCGGACGTGTCCGCGCTGGACCCGAAACCCTGAAGAGGCCGCCCGGGCTACGCCTGAGCTTGGGGCCGGACAGCAGCCGGGCGGACAGTCCCTGGCCCTTGGAAGGTGACGCGCGGGGTGGATTCTCTATGCTGGCGGCTGTTTCCCGCGCCCCCATGCCCAACTCCTCGCTTCTCACCGTCTTGAAGAGCCGGCGCATCTGGCTCCTGATGGCCGTCGGCTTCGCGTCCGGCCTCCCCCTGTGGCTGACCGGCGTCACGCTGTCCGCGTGGATGAAGAACGAGGGGGTCAATCTCAAGACGATTGGCATCTTCAGCCTGGTGGCGCTGCCCTACACCTTCAAGGTGCTGTGGGCGCCGCTGATGGACCGCTACACCCTGCCCTTCCTGGGCCGGCGGCGCGGCTGGATGCTCCTCACCCAGGTGCTGCTCATGGGCGCCATCTCCGCCATGGGCCTGGTGAATCCGAAGGACGCTCCACTGGCCATGGCGTGCATGGCGGTGGTGGTGACGTTCCTGTCCGCCAGCCAGGACATCGTCGCGGACGCGTGGCGCACGGACATCCTCACCCTGGAGGAGCGCGGGCTGGGCAACTCGCTGTACGTCACCGGCTACCGGATGGGCATGCTCGTGGCGGGCGGGCTCGCGTTCATCCTGTCGGACCACCTGGGCTGGTCCCAGACGTACTACGTGATGGGCCTGCTCATGGGCGTGGGCGTGGTGGCGACACTGCTGGCCCCGGAGCCCGAGAGCGTGCGGCCTCCGCGCAACCTGGCGGACGCCGTGGTGCGGCCCTTCGTGGACTACTTCCGCCGCAAGTACGCGCTGGGGGTGCTCGCGTTCCTGGTGCTCTACAAGCTGGGGGACGCCATCGCCGCCAGCATGGTGACGCCCTTCTACATCGAGCTCGGCTTCTCCAACACGGAGATTGGCACGCTCAGCAAGACGCTGGGCATGGTGGCCACCATCGGCGGTGGCCTGCTGGGCGGCGTGCTGATGGTGAAGCTCAGCATGCGCCGCGCGCTGTTCATCTTCGGCGCCGCGCAGGGCCTCACCAACCTGGCCTTCATGGCCCTGGCGCTGGTGGGCAAGAACGACGCGATGCTCGCGGGCACCATCGCCGTGGACAACGTGTGCACGGGACTGGGCGTCACCGCGTTCGCGGCCTTCGTGATGTCGCTGTGCCACAAGAGCTTCAGCGCCACGCAGTACGCGCTGCTGTCCGCGCTGGGCACCATCGCCAACCGGCTCATCGGCTCCGTGTCCGGCTACCTGGCCGAGTGGATGGGCTGGCCCACCTTCTTCGCCTTCACCGCCGCGGCGGCCATCCCCGCGCTGGTGCTGCTGATGTTCCTGCCGGAGCACGCCGCCCAGCCGCAGGAGAACGAGCCCCCCGCGCCCGAGGCCCTCCCGCCCGCGTCGTCCTCCGCGGCCTCCGTCGCCGTGGCGCGCTGACGGCTTCCGGACACGCGCCCCCATCCCGGCAGCCCGCGTCCCGCCCGCTACTGGACGGAGCGCGTCAGGACGGGTGAGGCGCGCGACAGGGCCGCGACTTCGGCTCCCCTCTGAAGGCGCGCGCGGCTAGGGTTGCCTCCGTCATGGCACACCCTTCCGCTGGCAAGCCCCTTTCGCGCGACCTGCTGATCAACCCCGACAAGCTGCGCGCGCAGTACTACGACGACACGCCCGACGCGTCCGTGGCCGAGCAGCGCGTGGCCTTCGGCACCTCCGGTCACCGGGGGAGCGCCGCGCGCCGCAGCTTCAACGAGGCGCACATCCTCGCGGTGGCGCAGGCCCTGTGCGAGTACCGCAAGCAGCAGGGATATGACGGTCCGCTCTTCCTGGGCATGGACACGCACGCCCTCTCCGAGCCCGCCCAGCGCACCACGCTGGAGGTGCTGGCCGCGCACGGCGTGGAGGTCCGCTACACGGACGGTGCCACGCCCACGCCGGTCATCTCCCACGCCATCCTCACGTACAACCGGGGCCGCACGAGCGGGCTCGCGGACGGCATCGTCATCACCCCGTCCCACAACCCGCCGGAGGACGGCGGCATCAAGTACAACCCGCCCAACGGCGGCCCCGCCGACACCAACGTCACGTCGCTGGTGGAGAAGCGCGCCAATGAACTGATGGCCGCGGGCAACAAGGGCGTGCAGCGCGTCCCCTACGAGAAGGCGCGCGCGAGCGGCTCGGTGAAGGCGTATGACTTCATCACCCCGTACGTGGCGGACCTGGCGAACGTGGTGGACCTGGACGTCATCCGGGGCGCGAAGCTGAAGCTGGGCGCGGATCCGCTGGGCGGCTCCAACCTGCACTACTGGGCGCCGATTGCCCAGAAGTACGGCCTGGACCTCACGGTGGTGAACCCCACCGTGGACCCCACCTTCGGCTTCATGCCCGCGGACCATGACGGGAAGATCCGCATGGACTGCTCGTCGCCGTACGCGATGGCGAACCTGGTGAAGCTCAAGGACCAGTACGCGCTCGCGTTCGGCAACGACACGGACTCCGACCGCCACGGCATCGTCACCCGCAGCATGGGGTTGATGAACCCGAACCACTACCTCGCGGTCGCCATCCACTACCTCTTCCGCAACCGCCCGGGCTGGAAGGCGGACGCGGCGGTGGGCAAGACGCTGGTGAGCAGCAGCCTCATCGACCGCGTGGGCAAGGACCTGGGCCGCCGCGTGGTGGAGGTGCCGGTGGGCTTCAAGTGGTTCGTGGACGGGCTGCTGGACGGGTCGCTGGGCTTCGGCGGCGAGGAGAGCGCGGGCGCGTCCTTCCTGCGCAAGGACGGCACCGTGTGGACCACGGACAAGGACGGCATCATCCTGGACCTGCTCGCGGCGGAGATCCTGGCGCGCACGGGCAAGGACCCCGGCGAGCACTACCAGGACCTGGCCAGGAAGTTCGGCGCGCCGCTGTACACGCGCATCGATCAGCCGGCCACGTCCGCGCAGAAGGCCGCGCTGAAGAAGCTGTCGCCGGACGCGGTGAAGGCCACGTCGCTCGCGGGCGAGCCCATCCTCCAGCGCCTCACGCGCGCGCCGGGCAACAACGCGGACCTGGGCGGCCTCAAGGTGACGACGGAGAACGGCTGGTTCGCCGCGCGTCCGTCCGGCACGGAGGACGTGTATAAAATCTACGCGGAGAGCTTCCGCGACCAGGCGCACCTGGACGCCATCGTCCAGGAGGCGCGCGCCATCGTCGGAGAGGCGTTCGCCGGAAAGTAGGCGTGGACTCCGGCGCCTCGCGCGGGCTTCGATGCCGCGCGAGGAGCCCCACCGGCCATGGACGTCAAAACCATCCTGCAGTACGTGCTCGCGCTGTTCATGGTCGCCGCGGGGGTGAACCACTTCCTCAAGCCCCGCATGTACATGCGCATCATGCCGCCGTACCTGCCCCGGCCCCGGGAGCTGGTGCTCATCAGCGGCGTGGCGGAGGTGCTGCTGGGCATCTTCCTGCTGGTACCCGCCACCACGCGGCTCGCGGCCTGGGGCCTGGTCGCGCTGTTCGTGGCGGTGTTCCCCGCGAACCTGTACATGGCCCAGCACCCGGAGCAGTTCCGGAAGATTCCCCGGGCCCTGCTCTGGGCGCGGCTGCCGCTCCAGGTCGTGCTCATCGCCTGGGCGCTCTGGTACGCCTGAGGCGCTTCAGCGCCAGAGCGGCGCGTGGTCCTCGATGTACTGGCGCACCGTGCGCGTGGGGCGGCCCAGCAGGTTGGTGAGCGTGGGGTCCACCTGCTCCGCCTTCCCGAAGCGAAGCCCCACGTGCATCAGCGTCTGCATGCCCAACTGGCCCCAGGACAGCCGGCGCTGGTGCAGGTGGCGCACGTAGCCGGGCACCGACGCGGGCACGTAGCGGATGGGCCGGCCCAGCACCTCCGATAGAACGGACGCGACCTCCTCGAACGTCACCGCCTCCAGGCCGGTGAGCGTGAAGGCGCGGTTGCGCAGCGACGTGTCCAGCAGCGCCCGCGCCGCCACCTCGCCCACGTCGCGCACGTCCACGAAGGCCACCTTGCCGTGGCCCGCGGGCATGTAGAGCCGGCCGTCCTGACGGATGTCCTCGCGGTACGCGTCCCCCAGGTTCTGCGCGAAGAACGCCGGGCGCAGCAGCGTCCACCCGACGTTGGAGCGCATCAGGTGCGCCTCCACCGCGTGGTGCGGCGCCCACGCCCGCGTCTCCGCGCCCGCCATGGACAGGAACACAACCTGCTTCACGCCCTGCGTGGCGGCGGCGTCGATGAACGCGTTGAGCATGCCTTCCGCGTGGGCGATGGCCGGCGGATGCATCAGGAACACGCCCCGCACGCCCTCCAGCGCGGGGAGGAACGTCTCCGGCCGCAGGAAGTCCAGCGGCATGGGCATCACGTCCCCGTCCATCTCCTTGAGCAGTGACACCGTGTGCTCCGGCGACTTCACCGCCGCGCGCACCGCCACCCCCTCGGCCAGGAGCGCGCGAACCACCGCGCGCCCCACGTTGCCCGTGGGACCCGTGACGAGCACCGGCCCACTCACCACGGCCACCCCTCCCCTACCCACCCGATACGGCCGGTGACAGACGACGCTCCCGCGCTCATGAGGAACCTCCTCCCGCGAACCCGTTACCCCGGAAACCGGCCGGCGACGGGGCGATTCGGACCCACCCTGGCGTCCCATTCCCTACGCGAAAAAACGCACCCCTTCTGATCCGTTGAGGCCTTCGGTCTCGAATTCCGGAAGTTGAGAATGGAGCGTCCGTCAGCCAACACCCTGCGTGTGGGAGGGTCGGCTGCCGAGCACTCTTCCGGCCCGCCATCCTTCCTTGACTGATCCAGACCCGCTCTTTAGGTTGAGAGGCTTCCACCGGCTCACATCAGAGCCAAGAAGGATGTTCCATGGCCCGCGTTACCGTTGAAGACTGCCTTCCCTACGTGGACAACCGGTTCGCGCTGGTGCTCCTGGGCGCCAAGCGCGCGCGCCAGCTGATGGCCGGCGCCCGGCCCATCATCGAGACCTCGAAGAACAAGCCGCCCGTGCTCGCCCTGCGCGAGGTCGCCACCCAGCGCGTGAAGTTCGACCGCGACGTGCGCGAGGCGCTGTCCGGCAAGTACGTGGGCGAGGAAGCCAAGAAGTAGCCTTCTGCCTCTACCCCGGCTCCTTCCCCTCCACGGGGGGAGGAGTCCCGGACGCCAGGCCCTGGGCGCGCATCCACCGCAGCGCCCGGCCGGCGACGGCCTTCTCACCCTTGTAGCCCAGCGCCGGAATCAGCCCCTCGAGCGGCATCCAGCGCACCTCGTCCACCTCCACGCGCGGCCCCGGCAGCGGCCCCAATTCCCCCGCCTCGTAGCGGAAGAGGAAGAAGTGGACGCGCTTGAAGATGCGCTGCCCCCGGAACTGGTAGACGTAGCGGATCTCCCCCAGGGGCGCGAGCAGCGCCACGGCGGTGAGGCCCGTCTCCTCCTTCACCTCGCGCCGCGCGGTCTGCTCCGGCGTCTCGCCAGGGTCCACGTGGCCCTTGGGCAGCGCCCAGAGGTGACGCCCGTGCGGACGGATGACGGCGACCTCCCAGGCCCCGTCCTGGAAGCGGATGACGATGCCTCCTGAGGACGCCTCGCGCGGCATGCCCCCACCCTACCCGATGCAGGCGGCGGCCGGGACCCTCAACCGCCGTGCGCGAAGTGGCGCAGCTTGGCCTCCGCCCCCAACCGGTAGGCATAACGCAGGTCGCCGAGGAGCCGGTCCAACCGCCGGCTCAGGACGTGCCCCATGAGCCGCGCGCAGAAGCGCCGGGACAGCCGGTTCGCCTCCTCGTAGCGCCAGCGCTCCTCCACGGACAGCAGCGGCTGGTACGCCACGCGGTCGAAGAGGCGCCCCAACAGCTCCCGCGCCCACCCGGCCACGCCCTCGCCCCAGCGGTGCATGAGGCACACGACGAACTTGTCCACCTCCGCCTGGGCCTCCAGCTCCAAGAGCGACACCGTGCGCTCGTAGTGCGCCGTGTGCGCGACGTAGAGGAAGTGGCTGACGCCCTCGGTCACCTGGCAGTAGCCGTCCAGGTCGCCCTCCAGCACGGAAGCCAGCGGGCTGCCCGCGTAGCGCTCCATCCGCTCGCGCAGGCCGGGGTCCAGGTAGAGCGCCACCTCCAGATCGCCCCGGGCCTCCATGACGAGCAGCTCCTCCGGCGCGCGCCCGGTGCCGCCCAGGAGCGCGGCGACCTGTGCGTCCACCACCACGAAGGCCTCCGCGCGGGCCTCGCACTGGAAGCCGTAGATGGCCTCCAGGTGGGCCTGGAGGCGCCCCACGAGCGGGAAGTCCCCGGCGTCAGTTGGCAAGCGGCCCCTTGCGCGGAATCCAGCCCGCGTCCACCAGCACGCGCTCCAGCTTGTCGTTGCCCGTGCGCACCCAGGACTCGTAGACGCGCAGCGCGCCCGCGGGCCCCGCGCTCACCAGGCCGCGCGCGCTGATCTCCTCCAGCACCTCCACGAGCGAACGGAACTTGTCGCACAGCTCGCGGTACACGCCGGTGAAGCCGCCCGCGGGCACCAGCTCCGCCACCTGGCCGTACGCGGCGCCGCCCATCTGGATGTAGTAGTCCGGGCCCACCATTCCCTGCTGCAGCGCGCCGGAGAAGAAGCCGACCTTGTAGAGCGACACGTCGCCCAGCCGCCGCAGCGTGCGGATGCGCTCCTCGCGCTCCTGCTGCAACGAGCGGTGGTACAGCTCCGCCAGCGGTTCGTGGTCGCGCCGGCCCTCCGCGTCACGGCTGAACAGCTTGTCCGTGGCCGCGAACTCCGCCAGCAGGTTCACCAGGTAGAACTCGGTGGACTCGCCCAGCGCCACCCGCTGCCGGGCCGAGACCTCCAAGAGGAGCTCCCGGAAGAACTCCTTCAGCGAGGAAGAGGACGTCACCAGTCCGCTCATCGAGCACACCTCCCGGATGAAGCCTGGAAGGCCCCCGGGCCAGCGCCCGGACCCACCAGGACACGCTTCAAGCAAGCGTAGTCACGTCGCCGGGCGCCGGCAAAAGGCACCTGAGTCTTATCAAGCACTTACGCTGGCACTCGTCCGGGGCGAGTGCCAACGTCCTGACACCCCGCACGGCCTGGCGGGCAGGTGTGACAGGTGGGAATGTTTTTGGGAAAAGCCCAATCAGGACGGGACTTTAGCGGCATCCGGACAGATGTCCCGACGTCGCTTGACGAGGTGAAGTCCCTGGTTATTATCCGCCGCGCCTGGGCGTTAGCACTCAGCGGGTGCGAGTGCCAACGCCGGGGCCCACAGGCCCTTTTTCAACCACCCCTGCGGCTCCCGGTCCGGACCTTCCGTCCGCCTCCGGCCGCCGCGATTCACAGGAGCAAGCCATGAAGATTCGTCCCCTGCAGGATCGGCTCATCATCAAGCGCGTCGCCGAGGAGAACAAGACCAAGGGCGGCCTCTTCATCCCCGACACGGCGAAGGAGAAGCCGCTCGAGGGCAAGGTGATCGCCGTCGGCAACGGCAAGGTGCTGGAGGACGGCAAGGTGCGCGCCATGGACATCAAGGCCGGCGACACCATCCTCTTCTCCAAGTACGCGGGCACGGAGATCAAGCTGGACGGCGAGGATCACCTCATCCTCCGCGAAGAGGACGTGCTGGGCATCATCGAGAAGTGAAGCCCGCCGTTCGTCTTCCCACTCCCAACTTCTAGAGGATTCAGACCATGGCGAAGGACATCATTTTCGAAGTGCGCGCGCGCGACGCCATCCTGCGCGGCGTGAACATCCTGGCCGACGCGGTCAAGGTGACCCTGGGGCCCAAGGGCCGCAACGTCGTCATCGAGAAGAGCTTCGGCTCCCCCACCATCACGAAGGACGGCGTGACGGTGGCGAAGGAAATCGAGCTGGAGAACAAGTTCGAGAACATGGGCGCCCAGATGGTCAAGGAGGTCGCCTCCAAGACCTCCGACGTCGCGGGTGACGGCACCACCACGGCCACCGTGCTGGCGCAGGCCATCTTCCGCGAGGGCGCGAAGCTGGTCGCCGCGGGCCACAACCCGATGGACATCAAGCGCGGCATCGACAAGGCCGTCGCCGCCATCACCGCCGAGCTGAAGACGCTGGCGAAGCCGACCAAGGGCAACAAGGAGATCGCCCAGGTTGGCACCATCTCCGCGAACGGTGACACCACCATCGGCCAGATCATCGCGGACGCGATGGAGAAGGTCGGCAAGGAGGGCGTCATCACGGTGGAAGAGGCCAAGGGCCTGGACACCACCCTGGACGTCGTGGAAGGCATGCAGTTCGACCGCGGCTACCTGTCCCCGTACTTCGTGACGGATCCGGAGCGCATGGAGGTCGTGCTGAACGACGCCCTCATCCTCATCCACGAGAAGAAGATCTCGTCGATGAAGGACCTGCTCCCCATCCTGGAGCAGGTGGCGCGCGCCGGTAAGCCCCTGCTGATCATCGCCGAGGAGGTCGAGGGCGAGGCCCTGGCCACCCTGGTGGTGAACAAGATCCGCGGCGTGCTGAACGTGGCGGCGGTGAAGGCGCCGGGCTTCGGCGACCGCCGCAAGGCCATGCTGGAGGACATCGCGGTCCTCACCGGCGGCCGGATGATCGCCGAGGACCTGGGCATCAAGCTGGACACGCTGACGCTCCAGGACCTGGGCCGCGCGAAGCGCGTCACCATCGACAAGGACAACACCACGGTCGTCGACGGCGCGGGCAGCCAGTCGGAGATCGAGGCGCGCGTGAAGCAGATCCGCGCCCAGGTGGAGGAGACCTCCAGCGACTACGACCGTGAGAAGCTCCAGGAGCGCCTCGCGAAGCTCGTGGGCGGCGTGGCCGTCATCAACGTGGGCGCCGCGACCGAGACGGAGATGAAGGAGAAGAAGGCCCGCGTGGAGGACGCGCTCAACGCGACCCGCGCGGCCGTGGAAGAGGGCGTCGTCCCCGGCGGCGGCGTGGCCTACATCCGCTGCCTCAAGGCCCTGGAGAACCTGAAGGTCGCCGACGGTGAGAAGTCCGGCGTGGACATCATCCGTCGCTCCGTCGAGGAGCCGCTGCGTCAGATCGTCGGCAACGGCGGCCTGGAGGGCAGCGTGGTGGTGAACAAGGTCAAGGAGGGCACGGGCGCCTTCGGCTTCAACGCCGCCACGGGCACCTACGAGGACCTGCTGGCCGCGGGCGTCATCGACCCGGCCAAGGTGAGCCGCACCGCGCTGCAGAACGCGGCGTCGGTCGCCTCGCTGATGCTCACCACGGAGGCCATGGTCGCCGACCGCCCGAAGGCGGACGACGACAAGGGCGCCGCCGGCGGTGGCATGGGCGGCATGGGTGGCATGGGCGGTATGGGCGGCATGGGCATGTAGTCGCCCCACCCTTCCCCGCCGCATCCGGGGACGGGATTTGACGGCCTCCGGCGCCCACCAGGGTCCCGGGGGCCGTCGTGTTTCAAGGGGCCAGGCACGCGCGAAGGCCGTGGCCACCCGCGCAACGGCCCCTTAGGTTTGGCATCAAGAGACCCGGAGGAAATCCATGAAGCCCGTGAAGATCTACACGACGACCTACTGTGGCTTTTGCGTGCGGGCGAAGGACCTGCTCAAGCGCAAGGGCGTGGCCTACGAAGAGGTGGACGTCACCGGGGACGACGACGCCCGCGCGAAGCTGGTGGAGATGAGCAACGGTCAGCGCACCGTGCCGCAGATCTTCATCGGCGACACGCACGTGGGCGGCTACAGCGACATGGCGGCGCTGGACCGCGAGGGCAAGCTGGACCCCATGCTCCAGGCTTGAGCAGCCAGGCGGCCGGGCCCCGTGCCCGGACGCCACCCGCGTCCTTCCGTGCCTACCTTCTTCCTCAAGGCATTCACCCCTTTCACGGGAGGAACACCATGGCGGGCGGACAGGAAGTCACGGGGACCCGGGATGAACACCACGACCTCATCAGCACGCTCTACCACCTGCTCAAGGGCGCGTCGGTGAGCGCACAGTACCTGCGCGACGCGGAGGCCGCGGGAGACCAGGAGCTGGCGCAGCTCTTCCGCGACTGGCAGGACGAGCAGCGCAACCTGGCCGAGCGGGCCAAGAACCTGCTGGGCGCGCGCATGATGAACGCGCAGGCCGGCACGGGCCGTGCGGCTGCATCAGGCGCTGAGTCCAAGGGCACCAGGCGCAGCAAGGCGAACGCGGAGGTCCCGACGCGCGAGGTGAAGGGCCCCACCAACGCGAGCGTGCGCTCCGGCGGCAGCCCCGGCGACGACGAGGTGGACGAGCAGTCCAAGGAGTCGTTCCCCGCGAGCGACGCCCCCGCGAAGTACTGAGGCCCGGGGGAAATCCGGAAGGCAGGCCCGACGTCCCCGGTTGGGGCGGCCGGACCCCTTCTGTCTTCATCTTCAACGGACGTTTCCGCGTCCACTTGTTCCGCTTGCCCCGTGTGTGCAGTCCCCCCTAAAGAGGCGGGATTGAGGGCGACGAGGGGTGTTTTTGCCCCCCACGCCCCGTTGCGACCAGGGGTCCGTGACCATGATTGACAGACCGGATGTCACCGAAACCGTCCACGCGGAGCGCGAGGCCCAGGCCACCCGCGTTCCCCTTCACGAGTGGACGGTCGAGGTGGTGGGCGGTCCGGACAAGGGCAAGAAGGTCACCACCCAGGACTCGCTGGTGCGCGTGGGGAGCGACGCCGCGGGCGACCTGGTGCTGAGCGACCCGACGGTGAGCCGCCGTCACCTGGAGGTGGAGCGGCTGCCGCAGGGCCTGCTGCTGCGCGACACCGGCAGCCGCAATGGCACGTTCCTCGACGGGCGCCGCATCCTGCAGGCCTTCGTCTCCAGCGGCGACAAGGTGGAGCTGGGCAAGACGAAGCTGGCCGTGAAGGTGGCCGCGCGCGCGACGGAGGTGGAGGTCGCCGGCGCGGAGTCCTTCGGGCAGCTCGTGGGCAGCTCGGAGAAGATGCGCTGGGTCTTCACGGAATTGCGCCGCATCGCGCGTGAGGACATGAACCTGCTCGTCGAGGGTGAGACGGGCACGGGCAAGGAGCTGGCCGCGCGCGCGGTGCACCAGCACTCGCTGCGCCGCCACGGCGCCTTCAAGGTCGTGGACTGCAACCTCATCTCCGAGGAGAAGGCGGAGCGCGAGCTGTTCGGCGGCCTGCGCGCCGGGGAGAACGAGGACAAGGGCGCGCGCGGCATCTTCGAGGCGGCGCGCGGCGGCACGCTCTTCCTGGACGAGGTGGGCGAGCTGCCCCTGTCCGTGCAGGGCAAGCTCCTGCGCGTGCTCGAGACGCGCGAGGTGCCGTCCCTGGACGGGCAGCCGGTGGCGGTGGACGTGCGCGTCATCGCCTCCACGCACCGCAACCTGGAGGAGGACGTGCGGCAGGGCCGCTTCCGCGCGGACCTCTACTTCCGGCTCGCGGTGGCGCGCGTGAAGCTGCCGCCCCTGCGCACCCGCCGCGACGACATCCCCACGCTGTCGCAGGCCCTGTCGCGCGGCATGAAGGCCGCGCTGGAGCTGACGCCGCAGACGCTGGCCCTCTTCGAGGGCTACGACTGGCCGGGCAACGTGCGCGAGCTGCGCAACGTGCTGGAGCGCGGCGCGCTGATGCAGGAGACGGGCAACACCAGCTGGCTGGACTTCCTGGCGCACGCGCCCAAGCGCACGGAAGGCACCGAGCCCGCCACCAACGTGGCCGCCATTGTCACCGGCATGCCGTACCACGAAGCGAAGGACCGCGTGCTCGCGGACTTCGAGCGGCTGTACTTCGCGGAGGTGATGCGCGAGGTGGCCTTCGACATGAAGGCCGCGGAGCAGCGCACCGGCCTGTCCATGCAGAGCCTCTACCGCCTGTTGAAGAAGAACGGGCTCCGCCTCAAGGACCTCAAGAACGCCGAGGGCCTGGAGAAGTGAGCGTCCGAACGCAGTCCCCCTCACCCCAACCGGGAGAAAGCCTCACCATGCTGAAGCGTCTCGCCGTCGCCTCCGTCATCCTCACCGCCGCCTGTGCGGGCCAGCAGAAGACCGACGCCCCCGCCGAGGGTCAGAAGCAGATGACCAAGGAAGAGCGGCTGCGCATCACCAACCAGCCCCCGTTCGACCTGGCGACCTGCTTCCCGCACGAGCAGACCCTGCCCGCCCCCGCCAACGAGGGTGTCCTCGTGGGCGCGCTCCTGAGCGTCCGCCCGGACGTGCTGGAGTGCCTGGTGGATCCGGCCAACCGCGGCGCGGCCGCCAGCACCAAGGTGACGGTGAAGTCCACCGTCAACGCGCAGGGCGCCACGCACGCCGTCTCCGGTGAGAACCTCACCCCGGCCGGCACGGCCTGCATCCAGCAGGTGCTGGACACGCACGTGAAGCCCGCGGCGCTGGCGGCGGACGCGAAGCCGGTGGAGGCTTCCTACGAGTACGACCACGCCACCGCCAACAACCCCTCCGTCACCATGGGCATCAACGAGGGCTCGGACTTCTCCGGCACGGTGCGCCTGGCGGAGAAGAGCTGGTGCGACTGCTTCGCCGGCTTCAAGGCGTCCACGCCGCCGGTGCTGACGTCCGACATCCACATCGTGAAGGGCCAGCCCAACCCGACGGAGGTCGTCTTCAAGCCCTCCGGCAGCACGGAAGGCGACCAGCTGGCGTCCTGCCTGCAGGCGAAGATCGCCGCCATGCCGGCGACGACGTCCGGCGAGCTGAAGTTCCCGTTCCGCTTCGTGTTCTTCAACTCGCAGGCCCCGGTGGAGGCCTCCGCGAGCATGCCGCCGGAGCTGCGCTTCTTCCAGCTGGAGCTGGCGCGCACCCAGACGGCCGCCGCGTCCGCCATCGCCTTCGGCGCGCGCACCAACGCGGCGGACACGTATGACGCGGTCGTGCAGAAGTACACCAAGACGAAGGACTACAAGCTCTTCGACGAGCTGTCCTCCAAGTGCCAGGCGCTGGTGGACTCGGCCACCAAGTGGGTGGACGCGCTCAAGGCGCAGGAGACGGTGGACCAGACGACCCTGACGCTGGTGCAGCAGCTCAAGGCCCAGAAGGAAGACTGGGCCCCGGTGGAGACCGCCAGCCAGGAGGCCCTGGCCAACACCCAGAAGGACCTCTCCGCCGCCCAGCAGCGTCTGGCCGCGGACCAGGGCGCCTGCCCGAAGAAGAGCTACTCGCCGGCGAAGAAGAAGTAGTCCTTCGCTCAAGCCGCTGAAATGACAACGGGCGCTCCGGGGAACATCCCGGGGCGCCCGTCTTCTTTCGCGCGACCGCCCTGCCCCGCGCCTTACGACGCGGCGGGGACCTTGTCGTCGTTGTGCGCGGAGGCCTCGCGCATCTTCACGCTGACGAGCTTGGAGATGCCGGGCTCCTCCATGGTGACGCCGTAGAGCGTGTCGGCGATCTCCATGGTGCGCTTGTTGTGGGTGATGAGGATGAACTGCGACTGGCGGCTCATCTCCTTCACCATGTCGTTGTAGCGGCCCACGTTGCCCTCATCCAGCGGGGCGTCGACCTCGTCCAGGAGGCAGAAGGGGGTGGGCTTGATGAGGAAGATGCCGAAGATGAGCGCCACGGCGGTGAGGGCCTTCTCGCCACCGGAGAGCAGGTTGACGCTCTGGAGCTTCTTGCCCGGCGGCTGGGCGACGATCTCCACGCCCGGCTCACCGTTGGGGCCCTCCTGCGTGAGGATGAGGCTGGCGCGGCCACCGCCGAACAGGCGCGGGAAGATGGCCTGGAACTTGTCGTTCACCACGTCGAAGGTCTGCTTGAAGCGCTCGCGGCTCGTCGCGTCGATGCGGACGATGGCTTCCTTCAACTGGCTGATGGACGCCTGGAGGTCCTGACGCTGGGAGGAGAGGAACTCGAAGCGCTTGGACAGCTCCGCGTGCTCGTCGATGGCGGTGAGGTTGATCTCCCCCATCTTCTCCACCTGCGCGCGCAGGTCCTTGAGCTCGCTCTCCACTTCCGGCGAGAGCGGCGCCAGCAGGTGGTAGTTGTGCAGCTCCGCGGACAGCTCCAGCTGGTAGCGCTCGCGGATGCCGGCGGCCAGGTGCTCCAGCTCCAGGCCAATCTCCTTCTCGCGCAGGGTGATCTGCGACAGGCCCTGCATGAGCTCGTCCAGCCGGCCGCGCAGCTCGCGGAAGGCGGTGTCCTGCTCGCGCACCTCGGCGGTGGCGGTGGTGTGCGCGGTGCGGCGGGCCTCCAGGGCCTCCGCGGCCACGCGGTGCTCCTCCGCCCGCTGGTCCTTGGTGGACTCCAGCTCCGCGAGCCGGCCCTGCAGCGTCTCCACCTTGGCGCGGCCCTCCGTCACCGTGGCCTGCAGGCGGCTGACGCGCGCCTCCATGTCCCGGCGCTGCGCCACCAGGCTCTCCAGCTCCTTGCGCGCGGACTCGCCGCGCTCGCTGCCGGCGGCCACCTTCACGCGCAGGCCCATCAGGTCCGAGGACGCCGTGTCCGCGCGCTGGCGCAGCCCCTCCAGCTCGCCCGCGTACTGGCGCACGCGCTCCTCGCGCGCCTCGCGGTCCGCCTGGCCGTGGGCCACCTCGCCGCGGCTGGACTCCTCCTCGTTCGCGAGCGCGGTGTGGCTCTGCGCGAGCTGGCCCTCCTCGCCCTCCAGGGAGCGCAGCCGCTCGCGCACCCGGGCCAGGTCCTCGCTCGCCTTGTGGAGGTCCTTCTCCTGGCTGGCCAGGTTGACCTCCTCCGCGTGCTGCTCCTTGCCCAGGCCCTTGAGGACGGCCTCCGCCTGCCCCATCTGCTTCTGGAGCGTGTAGTGGCGGGTCAGGATTTCGTTGTAGCGCTCCTCCACCCGGGCCACTTCGGCCGCCAGCTCCGCGATCTCGCGCTTCTTCTGGAGCGCGCCCACCGCCGCGCCCTCGCGCTCGCCGCCGGTGATGGAGCCGTCCGCGCGGAACACCTCACCGTCCAGCGTCACGAGCGTGACGGGCACGGGGGTGGTTTCCGCGTACTCGCGCGCGGCGACCAGGTCCTGGACGATGACCACGTCGCCCAAGAGCAGCTTGAGCACCGGCTCCAGCGCGGGCTCGCAGGATACTTCCTTGAGCGCGTGCGCCAGGACGCCCGGGCGCGAGAGGTCCGGCTCCACGTAGGCGCGGGCCTGCTCTCCGGAGGGCACCGGCAGGAAGGTGCCGCGCCCTTCGGCGTGGCCCTTCAGGTACTCCACCAGCTCCACGCCCTTCTCGCGGCTGTCCACGATGACGTGCTGGAGCCGCTCGCCCAGGGCGGCCTCCACCGCGCGCTCGTAGCGGGCGTTGGTGACCGTGAGGACGTCCGCCACCAGGCCGAAGATGCCCTGCTCGCGGGCCGCCTCCGCCGCGCGCACCATGACGGCGCGCACGCCCCGGTCGAAGCCGTCGTAGTTCTTCTGGATGTCCTCCAGGGAGGACAGGCGGCTGCGCTTGTCGCTCAGCTCCTCGCGCAGCGCGATGACCTGGACCTCGTTCTCCGTGAAGGCCTCGCGCGTGCGGGTGAGGGCCTCCTCCTCCTGGCCCCGGCGCTCGGCCAGCTCGGAGGCCAGGTGGCGCGTGTCCTCCACGTGCCTGGCCGCCTGGGTGCGCACGGCGTCCAGCTCCTGCTCCTGGGCGCGCAGGGCCTCCAGCTCACCGCCCAGCTTCGCGCGGCGGGCCTCCAGGTCCGCGCGCTGGCGCGCGAGGTTGACCAGGTTGCTCTCGTGGTTCGCCAGGCGCGTGGCCACGGCGACCAGCCCCGCCCGCTCCTGCTCCAGGCGCAGGGAGATTTCGGTCTGGAGCACGGAGACGCGGCGCTGCTCCTCCAGGGCCACCGCCATGGCCACTTCGTCTTCCTTGTACGAGCCGGCGATGCCCGACAGCTCCGCCTCGCGGGCCGTCATGGTCCGCACGACCTCCGCCTGCCGCGCGAGCAGCGCGTCCAGCTCCGCCTGCGCGGACTCCACGCGCGTGCCGGTCTCCTCGAAGTCGCGGCGGCCGTAGGACAGCTCCTGCGCCTCGCGCTGCAGGGCGCTCTCCAGCGCGTGCACCTCGCCGGCGTACTGCTGGAGGGCCGCCCCTTCCGCGTCCAGCTCCGCGCGGCGACGGGTGATGACCTCCTCCAGCTCCTTCACCTTGTCCAGGCCCTCGCGCTCCTCGCCGCCCAGGTTCTCCAGGCGTGACTGGAGCACGCGCTTCTCCGCCATCAGCTCCAGGGAGCGGTGGCTGGTGGAGTGCAGGTCGATCTCCCGCATGCGCGCCTTGAGCTTGCGGTACTTCTCCGCCTTCTTCGCCTGGCGAGACAGCGTGTCGAGCCGCTTCTCCAGCTCGTTGGTGATGTCGTTGACGCGCAGGAGGTTGGCCTCGGTGGCCTCCATCTTGCGCTCGGCGGCCTTGCGGCGGGCCTTGTACTTGGTGACGCCCGCGGCCTCCTCCAGCAGGTGCCGGCGGTCCTCCGGCTTGCTGGAGACGATGAGGCCCACGCGGCCCTGCTCGATGATGGAGTAGGCCTTGGTGCCCACGCCCGTGCCGAGGAACAGCTCGGTGATGTCCAGCAGGCGGCAGACGGTCTTGTTGATGAGGTACTCGGAGTCGCCGTTGCGGAACAGGCGGCGCGTCACCGTGATCTCACTGAAGCCCTGGTACTGGGGCGCCAGCGTGTCCGTGTCGTCCACGAGGAAGGTGAGCGACACCTCCGCCATGGACAGGGGCGGCTTGTTCTCCGAGCCGTTGAAGATGACGTCTTCCATGCCGCGGCCGCGCAGGTTCTTCGCGCTCTGCTCGCCCATCACCCAGCGGATGGCGTCCACGACGTTGGATTTGCCACACCCGTTGGGGCCGACGACGCCCGTGACGCCTTCGTCGAACGAGAAGACGCTCCGCTCCATGAACGACTTGAAGCCGGTGATGTCCAGGCGCTTGATTCGCATGCCAGCGGGCTCCCAACAGGCCGTCGTGAGACGGGGTGAAAACGCGCGCGAGGCCGGAAAATCGGCTCCGCAGCGTTCGGCAGGAGTACCAACGCACCCCACCGCGAATCAAGCGTGACCATGCCACGCATGACCCTATGTCTAGTGCTACAGGCCGGTAGGTGAGCGAGCTTGCGTCACCCTTGCAAAGCAGCCGGCCCACCCTACCTTCCTCTTGATCTTTCTGGAGGCGTCCTACGTTTCAGCCCTTGCTTGCCATGTCGCTCCTCGTCGGTGCGTCCCCGACGTCCCAGGTAGCACCCCGGTCTGACATGGTGGTGGCGGCGGCACCGTCCCCCTGTCCGAACCCCTGGTTCCCCATGGAGGAAGGCCTGTCGCTGACCTACCGGGCGGGCCGCTCGTCGGAGCTGGTGCTGGCGACGAAGGACGTCGCGCCCAACCCGGACGGGACGGTGAAGGCCACGCTGGCGGTGAGCCTCAAGGGGCGCAGCGGTCAGACGGACCTGACCTGTGACGCCAACGGCGTGCGCACGGGCCTGGGCGGCCTGGAGGGCACGCTGCTGTCCGCGTCCGGCATGGACGTGCAGGTGGTCAACGCGGAGGGCGCGGCCGTGCCGGCGCCGTCCGTGATGGTCCCCGGGGGCACCTGGAAGAACAGCCTGTCCGTGAAGCTCCAGCCGCCGGCCAAGAAGGGCGGCCTGCGCCCCACCATCGCCACGACCTTCGACAAGGAGGCCACGGTGGTGGGCGAGGAGGAGATCACCGTCGCGGCGGGCACCTTCAAGGCGCTGAAGATCAAGAACATCACCACGGCCCGCGCCAGCCGCCCCGGCGCGGAGGGCCGCTCCATGGAGAGCTTCATGTGGTTCGCCCCGGACGTGGGCATCCTGAAGCTGACCACGGACGGAGAGACGAACCTGGAGCTGCTCAAGGTGGACCGGCCCAACGCCAAGGTGAAGCCGGCGGCCATCCAGGGCGGCGCGAAGAAGAAGACCGTGAAGCCCACCAAGAGCTAGGGCCTGTTCGCGAAGCGCACTGCCCACGGCTACGCCAGGGTCGCTCACATGGCGCTGTCACCCAGGGTGTCCTGGTGCAGGGACCGGGGCCCTCCTGGGGATCCTCCGGGAAGGGCGCGCGCGCCAGCTCCGTAGCGAGTTGAACAAGAAGAAGAACTTGAAGGCCCCCGTCCGCGGAAGAAGTTGCTGCCCCCCACGATGGAGACGCTGTTGCCGCCGACGTACATGCTGGCGGTGAGGAAGTCGGTGGGGGTCGGTCCGCTGTCGGCGCGGGTCAACGGTTGTTCGAAAGGTACAGGCGGCCGACGAACCCCATGGCCGCGAGTGGCAGCGCGATGGGCGCGAGCCTGGCGAGCCGGTGCTCGAACGAGTCCACCCGGTCCCCCAGTATCTTCAGCAGCCAGTGTTGGGGCTTGTGGTCCGGGAAGCTGCTGGCCCACCTGCGCACCAGGCCGGAGAGGCCCTTGGGCTGGCAGACGGTGCCGAAGACCGGCGGCCACTCCCGGTTGCTGCGCCCGTGCTTGAAGGGCGCGGAGCGGGCCGGATCCATCGGCACGATGTCCTCGCGCGCGTTGGGCCAGAGCCGTGGCTCGCGGTGGCTCGGAACGCCGGGGCGGCGCGAATAATCGCGATCCACGCCCCAGTACGCGGGCCGGCGCGGCGCCTGCACGGCCTTGTAGCCGGAGTGATGGTAGATGTCGTCGAGGTTGGTCACCTGCGGCTCGCTGAGATTCTCCTGCGTCACTTGGGTCTGCATGGTGTCTCTCCGGGGCTAGTGGATGGTGGGGCCGTTGGGGAACAGGGCGACCTTGATGCAGCCGTCGTGCTTGCGCGCCATGGTCCGGTAGAGCGCGGGGGCGTCCTCGAGCGGCCCGCGGTGCGTGAGCACCTCCGAGGGACGGATGCGTCCGGCGCGGATGTGCTCGAAGAGGTGGGGCATGTAGCGCTTCACGCTCGCCTGGCCGGTGCGCATGGTCTGCGCCTTGTTCATGTACGTGCCGAGGTCCACGCCGGTGAAGGGCGGACCGTACGCGCCGATGACGGAAATGACGCCGCCCTTGCGCGTGGCGTGGATGGCGGTGTTGATCGCCTGCGGGCTGCCTGCCTCCAGCTTCGCGTAGATGCCGAGCGCGCGGTGCGTGGCCGAGCCCGCGGCCTCGGCGCCCACCGCATCGATGGAGGCGTCCGCGCCGAGGTCCTCGGTCATCCCCTTCACCGCCGTCACCACGTCCACGTCGCGGAAGTTGAGCGTCTCCACACCGAGCCAGCGCCGCGCGAAGGCAAGCCGGTAATCCTCTCCGTCCACGGCGATGACGCGCCCGGCGCCCATGGCCCACAGCGACCACATGGCGAAGAGGCCCACCGGACCGCAGCCGAGCACCAGGACGGTCTCCCCGCCCTTGATGTCGCACATCTCCGCCGCCTGGTAGCCGGTGGGGAAGGCGTCGGTGACGGGCAGCGCGTCCAGGCTCGACACGTCCTCGGGCACCCGCTCCGCGTCCACGCCGATGAAGGGCACGCGCACGTACTGGGCCTGGCCACCGTCGTAGCCGCCCATCGTGTGCGAGTAGCCGTACATGCCGGTCGCCGCGTCCGTGCCCGGGTTGGTGTTGTTGCAGCAGGAAGTGAGGCCGCGCTGGCAGTAGTAGCAGGCGCCGCAGAAGATCTGGAATGGCAGCGCCACGCGGTCGCCGGGGCGCACGCCCTTCACGTGAGGCCCCACCTCCTCGACGATTCCGACGAACTCGTGACCGAAGGTGGAGCCGACGCGGGTGTCGGGGATCAACCCGTGCAGGATGTGGAGGTCCGAGCCGCAGATGGCCGCGGTCTCCACACGCACGATGCCGTCCTGCGGATGCTCGATCCGCGGGTCCGCCTTCTCCCTGACCGTCACCCGCCAGGGTCCTTCGTACGACAGCGCTTGCATGAGGGGCCTCGATTGGGCGCACGCCGTGACGCCGGCATGACGTCGGCGGTCCCACTCGAACGCTGCACATCCCGTCCGCCGCACGGCACCCTCAGGGAAGCCGCCCAGCCCCCGTGTACGCTCACGGCGTGACCAGACGGCCCTGCCCCATCGGCGGGTGAGGCCCCCGCGCATGTCCCACTTCCCGTCACAGGGGGCGAGCCGCGCGCGGTGCGTACGGCGGGCCGCTCCTGCGTTGCGCGAGCGGCCGCCCCCCGTCAGGCAAGCAGGGCGTTGGTGCAGCCCCTCCGGAAGCAGGAGGTACGCGGGTAACGGCAGCAAGGGAGCGAGCCGCTCCTACTCGCGTCGTTCAGGCCTTCGCGGCCCATGCCGTGGGAACGGCCGGGCCTCCTCGACGCCTCCTACCAACAGGACCCGGACCTTCAACCCGTCTCGCCGGAGGACACGGGCGGCTCCGAGGGGCGGCCGCCTCCGTCCTTGGGAAGCGCCGTGGGGCGTGACTGCGGCTCCACCGTGACGCGCACCACGCGGGGGCCGTCCACCTCCTCCACGAGGATGCGCCACATGTCGAGCTTGAGGCTGTCGCCCTTCTCCGGCACCCGGCCCAGCTTCGTCATCAGGTAGCCGGCGATGGTCGTGACCTCGCCTTTCTCGTCGTCGCTCAGGTCGAAGGTGACGTCCAGCTGGGCCTCCAGGTCGTCCAGCTGCGCGGTGCCGGGCAGCTCGAAGCGGCCTCCAGGCAGCGCCCGCACCTCCTCCACGCGCCGGCCCAGCTCCGCCACGTCGCCCACCACCTCCGCCACCACGTCCGCGATGGTGACCAGCCCGGACGTGCCGCCGTGCTCGTCCACCACCATGGCGATCTGCCGGCGCCGGCGGCGGAACTCCGCGAGCAGCTGCTCCAGCGTCGCGTTCTCCGGGATGAAGAGCACCGGGCGCTGCACCTGCGACAGGCTGCGCAATTCGCCGCGCGACAGGAGGAAGAACAGGTCCTTCACGTTCACCACGCCCTCGACCTCGTCGAGGTTGCCCCGGCACACCGGCAGCCACGTGTGCCCGGACGCTCGCGCGTCGATGACGTTGCGGTCCAGCGCCTCCTCCACGTCCAGGTAGCGCATCTGGTTGCGGGGGACCATCACCTGGCGCGCCGTCTTCTGCGCCATCTCCAGCGCGCGCTCCAACAGCTCCGCGCGCGCCGTGGTGATGGCGCCGGCCTCCGCGGAGCTGTGCAGGATGACGCGCAGCTCGTCCTCGTTGGTGGCCTCGTGCGTCTCGCTGGCGGAGTGCAGGCCCACGGCCTTGAGCACCAGCCCCGCCAGCCAGTTGAGCAGCCGGATGGCCGGGTAGAAGAGGAAGTAGAACGCGCGCATGGGCAGCGCCACCGCGAGCGTCGTCTGCTCCGCGCGCTGGATGGCGACGCTCTTGGGCGCCAGCTCCCCCATCACGATGTGCAGGAACGTGATGATGCTGAAGCCGATGATGCCCGCCGCCGTGGAGCCGTACTTCGCGGCCATCGCCTCCGGCAGCACCTTCTCCACCACCGGGTGCAGCAGGTGTTCGAACGCGGGCTCACCCAGCCAGCCCAGGCCCAGCGACGCGAGCGTGATGCCGAACTGCGTGGCGGACAGGTACGCGTCCAGCTCGCTCACCATCTTCAGGGCCGTGGCCGCGCCGGGCGTGCCCTCGTCCACCAGGGACTGAAGGCGCGTGGCGCGGATCTTCACGATGGCGAACTCCGTCGCCACGAAGAAGCCGTTCGCGACGACCAGCAGCAGCGCCAGCCCCAGGAAAACCCATTCCATTGTGTGATTCCCTCAGAAGAGGGCTTCGAAGTCCGGATCGCCCTTGAGCACGTCGAACATGGGGTCCGCGGACAGCCACCCCAGGACCTTCTGCCGGTCCGCCGCCAGCGCCTTCTGCAGGTACTGGACGGCGTCCTTCGGACGGCCCCACAGCGCGTACAGCGCCGCCAGGTTGTAGTTGAGCAGGAGGTCTTCCGCGTTGAGCGCCCGGGCGCGCTCGTAGGCGCGCTCCGCTTCCGCGTAGAAGCCCTTCTGGGCGTAGCAGATGCCCAGGTCCAGCTGCGCCTCGAAGTTGTCCGGCTCCAGCCGCACCACTTCCTTCAGCTGGGTGATGGAGGAGCGGTAGTCCCCCTCGTCCATCATCAGCGCCGCCAGCTCGTGCCGGGGGAAGGCGTCCTGCGGGTCCAGCTCGATGGCGGAGTGCAGCTCCCGCATCGCCTCCTCCACCCGGCCCTGGTCCGCGTAGGTGAGCCCCAGGTTGAGGTGGGCGTCCGGGTACTCCGGATCCAGCTCGATGGCTTCCTTGTACTCCTCCACGGCCATCTCGCTGGCGTGGGTGGAGAGGAAGCAGGCCAGGTTGTAGTGCGCGGTGGCGCTCTCCGGCTCCAGCTTGAGCGCGGTGAGGTACTCGCCCAGCGCCTCGCGGAACTGCTTCTTCTCCGCGTAGACCGTGGCCAGGTTGTCGTGCGCGTGCGCCGACGTGGGGTCCAGGTCGATGGCCTTCTTGAACTCCTTGATGGCCTCGTCCAGCCAGCCCCGGTCCGCCAGCTCGATGCCGCGGGTGTTGTGCTCATCGGACAGAGCGATGTTGTCCTTTTCCCGGGCCATGGGCGCGCGGCAATCTACGCGTCGCGCGTTTCCCCGTGCAAGGTAGAGTTTCCCCTTGCCCATGCGCCACGCCGCCCTGCTGCTCCTGCTGTCGCTTTCCGCCTGTCATCCCCGCCCCGTGACGCCCGCCTCCCCTCCCCCGGGGCTGGAGCCTGGCGCCGCCACGGCAGCCCCTCCGCCCGAGGCCACGCCAGCCGGGTCCGATACCGGACAACCCGCTGGCCAGCCGGCCCCTCCAGCCCCCGCCCGCCCGGTGACGCTGGTGGTGGGCGGCGACGTGACGGTGGGCTACCACTACGAGGAGTACTTCGATGATCAGGTGGCCAAGGGGAAGACGCGCGAGGAGATGTTCGCGTACGGCTTCCGCGAGGTGATGCCCATCGTGGACTCCGGCGACCTGTTCGTCGTGAACCTGGAGTGCCCGTACACGGACAGCACGGTGAAGCTGCCCAAGAACTTCAACTTCCGCGCGCGCCCGGAGCTGGTGAACGTGCTCACCGCGGGCCGCGTGGGCGTGGTGAGCCTGGCCAACAACCACATGATGGACTACGGCGCGCAGGGGCTGCTGGACACCCTCACCGCCCTGGAGGCCGCGCGCATCCCCTACTTCGGCGCGGGCCGCACCCTGGCGGAGGCGCGCCGCCCCGCCATCCTCACCGTGGGGGGCCTGAAGGTCGCGTTCCTGGGCTACTTCTTCCTGGGCACGCGCAACATCGAGCCCCGGGAGGTCTACGCCACGGACACCACGCCGGGCGTGGCCGGGCACTTCTCCGACGTGGAGGTGATGGAGCGGATGCTGCGCGAGGACATCGCGGCGGCCAGGGCCCAGGCGGACCTGGTGCTCCCCTTCTTCCACTGGGGCATCGAGGGCAACACCACCCCGGAGCCGTACCAGGTGCGGCTGGCGCACGCGGCCATCGACGCGGGGGCGGCGGGGGTGCTGGGCAGCCACCCGCACGTGCTCCAGTCCATGGAGCTGTACCAGGGCAAGCCGGTGCTCTACTCGCTGGGCAACTTCGTGTTCGGCGGGAACTGGAACCCCCGGGACAAGCGCAGCGTCCTGTGGCGGGCGCGCTTCGACTCCACGGGTTATGTGTCCAGTGACGTGCTGCCCCTCAGGACCGACCGCTACCCCGAGTTTCCCGTCCAGCCGGTGCCCGTCACGGGTGCCGAGGCCGAAGGGGTGATGACGCTGCTGCGCACCGCGTCGCAGGGGACGCAGGGGCTGGAGCGGATGCTCCCGGCGTTGGAAGCAGAGGGAGCAGGGAGCCAGCCGCCCCCCTCCTCCAGCGTGAGAGGGGGGCAGTAGCTACCGGGACTACTTGTTGTTGCGCTGGCCGCGCTTGAAGCGCGTGCGGCGGCGCTTCAGCTGCGCCTTCCGGGTCTTGGCGCGGTTCTTCAGCTTCTTCTTGGAACGATTCCCCTTCTGTGCGGCCATGTGGAAGGACTCCGTGTTGAGCGTGATTCAAGCCGCACCGGGCGGCGACGGGGGCCGTTCTTACATGCCGCTGCCCATACGGCCAAGGTTTTCCTTGACGCCCTCGGCCCTTGCCACGGGGCGCCCAACGGGGCAAGACGCCCCGGGAACCACGCATGATTGACAAACTGGAAGAGGTCGAGCGCCGTTTCGAGCGGCTCACGGCCGACCTGTCGAACCCCGATATCCTCGCCGACACGGCGAAGCTCCAGAAGGTGTCCAAGGAGCGCGCCGGGCTGGAGAAGCTCGTCGAGACCTTCCGCGCCTACCGCAAGGTGCTGGCGGACCTGGACGAGGTCGAGGCGTGGCTGTCCAGCTCCGACCCCGACGAGAAGGCCTACGCCAAGGAGGCCCTGCCCGGCCTGAAGGCGCAGCGCGACGAGCTGGAGGCGTCGCTGAAGATCCTCCTGCTGCCCAAGGACCCCAATGACGAGAAGAACGTCATCCTGGAGATCCGCGCGGGCGCGGGCGGCGACGAGGCGGCCCTCTTCGCCGAAGAGGTCATGCAGATGTACCTGCGCTACGCGGACCGCCGGGGCTGGAAGGCGGACATCCTGGACATGAGCGCGGGCAACGCCGGCGGCGTGAAGGACGCCACGGTGACGCTGTCCGGCGACGCGGTGTTCAGCAACCTGAAGTACGAGTCCGGCGTCCACCGCGTGCAGCGCGTGCCGGCCACGGAGACGCAGGGCCGCATCCACACCTCCACCATCACCGTGTCGGTGATGCCGGAGGCGGAGGACGTGGACGTGCAGGTGAACCCGGCGGACATCGAGATGCAGGTGATGCGCTCCACGGGCTCCGGCGGCCAGAGCGTCAACACCACGGACTCCGCGGTGCGCCTCATCCACAAGCCGTCCGGCATCGTGGTGAAGTGCCAGCAGGAGAAGAGCCAGGGGAAGAACCGCGCCATGGCCATGCGCATGCTGCGCGCGAAGCTCTACGAAATCGAGCAGGAGCGCATCCGCAACGAGCGCGACTCCATGCGCCGCGGCCAGGTGGGCACGGGCGACCGCAGCGAGAAGATCCGCACCTACAACTTCCCGCAGGACCGGCTCACCGACCACCGCATCGGCCTCACGGTGCACAACCTGCCGGCCATCATGGTGGGCAACGTGGACGAAGTAATCACCGCGTGCCGCACCCACTACCAGGCCGAGGCCCTCAAGGCGCAGACGGGTGGCGGGCGGCCCCCCAGCGAATCATGAGCGACGTCTGGACCATCCGCCGGATCCTCACCTGGACGACGGGCCACTTCGAGAAGCGCGGAGTGGACGCGCCCCGGCTCACGGCGGAAATCCTCCTGGCGCACGTGCTCAAGACGGGCCGGGTCCGCCTGTACGTGGACCTGGACCGGCCGCTGTCCAAGGACGAACTGGCCGCCTTCAAGGCGCTCATCGAGCGCAGGCTCGCGGGCGAGCC
Source organism: Corallococcus sp. M7 (assembly GCF_054512695.1). Classification (NCBI taxonomy): domain Bacteria; kingdom Pseudomonadati; phylum Myxococcota; class Myxococcia; order Myxococcales; family Myxococcaceae; genus Corallococcus; species Corallococcus sp. M7. Next base: position 3,007,443 of record NZ_CM137252.1, on the reverse strand, counting down.
CACCAACTACCTGACGGGCGCGAAGGAGTTCTACAACCGCCCGTTCAAGGTGGACGCGCGCGTGCTCATCCCCCGGCCGGAGACGGAGCTGCTGGTGGAGGCGGTGCTGCACGCGGTGCCCAAGGATGCTCCCAGCCGCGTGCTGGACGTGTGCACGGGCTCCGGCTGCATCGCCATCAGCGTGGCGGCGGAGCGGCCCCAGGCGACGGTGCTGGCCACGGACCTGTCCAGGGACGCGTGCGCGCTGGCCCGTGAGAACGCGCAGGCCCTGGGCGTGGCCGAGCGCGTGAGCGTGCTGGAGGGCGACCTGTTCTCTCCCCTGCCCCCGGACGCGACGTTCCGGGTGGTGGTGTCGAATCCGCCGTACATCGACTCGGGCGACATCGCCGGGCTGTCCGCCGAGGTGCGGCGCGAGCCCCGGCTGGCGCTGGACGGCGGACCGGACGGGCTGGTGGCGCTGCGGCGGGTGATTCAGGGCGCCCGGCGGGTGCTGGAGCCTGGCGGATTGCTTGCATTGGAGATGGGTGAGACCCAGGGCAGCGCCGTCCTGGAGCTCCTGCGGGCCGCGGGGTACTCGGACGCGCGCGTGGAGAAGGACCTGGAGCGGCGTGAACGCATGGCGTTCGGGACACAGCCCGCGGCCTGACGGCCACGGGACGCGCGGCCCGGCAGCCGCACGTAAAAGAGAAGGCACGTCAAAGACATGGACAAGATCGTCATGAAGGGTGGCACCGCGCTGCACGGCGAGGTGGAGGTCTCCGGCGCGAAGAACGCGGCGCTGCCCATCCTGGCCTCCGCGCTGCTGGCGGATGGCACCACCACCTTCCGCAACGTGCCGGACCTGGCGGACGTGGCCACGATGCTGGAGGTGCTGCGCACCATGGGCTGCGAGGCCGCGCGGCTCACCGGCAAGAAGGCGGACACGTGTGAGATCAGCATCGCGGGGAACATCACCCCGGAGGCCCCCTACGACCTGGTGAAGACCATGCGCGCCAGCGTCCTGGTGCTGGGGCCCCTCGTCGCGCGCTTCGGCCGGGCGCGCGTGTCCATGCCGGGCGGGTGCGCCATTGGCGCGCGGCCCATCGATCAGCACTTGAAGGGCCTGAAGGCGCTGGGCGCGGACATCCACCTGACCGAGGGCTACGTGGAGGCCCGGGCCAAGCAGCTCAAGGGCGGCATGGTGAACTTCGACGTCATCACCGTCACCGGCACGGAGAACGTGATGATGGCGGCGGTGCTCGCGAAGGGCCGCACCGTGATGGAGAACTGCGCCCGCGAGCCGGAGGTGGAGGAGCTGGCGCGCGTCCTCAACAAGATGGGCGCGAAGATCGAGGGGGCGGGCACGTCCGTCATCACCATCGAGGGCGTGGAGTCGCTCAACCCGGTGGACCACGCCATCCTCCCGGACCGCATCGAGGCGGGCACGTTGCTGGTCGCGGCGGCCATCAGCGGGGGCAACGTGCTGGTGAAGCACGCACGCCCGGAGCACCTGGACGCGGTCATCGACAAGCTGCGCGAGGCGGGCTGCACCATCACCGCCGAGGGCGGAGGTCTGCGCTGCAAGGCGCCCAGGTCGCTCAAGTCGGTGAACATCACCACCACGGAGCACCCGGGCTTCCCCACGGACATGCAGGCGCAGTTGATGGCGCTGATGACGGTGAGCCACGGCACGTCCGTCATCTCCGAGAACATCTTCGAGAACCGCTTCATGCACGTGCCGGAGCTGCACCGGCTGGGCGCGGACATCACCATCCAGGGGCACACGGCGGTGGTGAAGGGCGTGAAGGCGCTCAGCGGGGCGCCGGTGATGGCCACCGACCTGCGCGCCAGCGCGTCGCTCATCCTGGCCGGCCTGCGGGCCGACGGGCAGACCGAGGTCAGCCGCGTCTACCACCTGGACCGCGGGTACGAGCGGCTGGAGCGCAAACTGCGGGGCCTGGGGGCGGACATCCGCCGGGTGAAGGAGCGGGCCTGAGCCTGAGGGGCTGGCTGACGGCACGTTGCCAACAGAAGCCGCCGCACGGGTTGCATCCCAATTTTTGGGCGACTTATCATTCTCCATTCACTGGGGAGCACCCTCCGCTCCCCCTTTCAGGAGAACGAGCCGCCCCATGAATTGCCCCGGTTGCAGCGTCGAGATGACTGATCTCGAAGGAGATCACGAGACGTTGCGGAAGTGTGGAGACTGCGGAGGCCTGTGGACCGACGTTTCGGACCTGCGCCGCATCCTCCTTCACAACAACCTGCCCGGTCTGGAGCAACTCGGGGGCAAGGTCGACGCGGAGGCCCTGACAGGGCAGTGCCCGGACTGCCAGGTGGACTTCGTACGCATCGACGGTGGCGACCGGCAGCATCCGCTGCACTACGACACCTGCGAGTCCTGCGGCGGCATCTTCCTGGAGTCGGAGTTCGCGGACGCCACGGACGTGAAGGCCGCCGAGCAGGAGATCGTCACCTTCTTCCGCAACTTCGACGCGAAGCGGAAGGCCAAGGCCGCCATCTAGGCCCCTGGCCCCAGGTTCAGTGGGCGCCCGGTTCTTCCAGGCGCCCGCCTCGCCTCACGGCTGGGCGCGGAAGGTGCTCCCCCACTCCTCGGGGAGCGACCCGTCCAGCGACAGCGCGGCGGCCGACTTCGGCCCCTCGCCGGCGGGGGTCCGCTCGAAGCGGGCCGTCACCTTGCCCTTCTTCGGGATGTCCAACGTCACCTTGTTGCCGGACACCGTGTAGGTGCCGCTGACGACGGTGGTGGGCTCGGGCGTCTCCAGGGGCTCCAGTGAGAAGCGCCAGGTGCCGTCCACGAAGAAGGACAGGAAGCGCTCCGGCGCGCCCTCGTGGCCACCGAACCAGGTGCCCACGAGCGGGACACGCGCGCGTCGTACTTGTACCGGGTGGCGAGCGCGGGGCCGTTGAGGGGCTTTCCGCCCGAGTAGAGGACCAGGTCGGTGAGGCACACCGGGCTGTCCTCCTTCGCGCCCGGGAAGCGGTCCGCGACCTCCAGGATGAAGCGCGCGCCGAAGAGCGGCTGGGACAGGGGCACGGCCTGCAGGCCGCGCTTGTCCTGCACGGTGACGCTGCGGGACGCGTCCACGCTGGTGAGGGTGAACTTGCGCACGCGGCCGTTGGCCTTGAAGGCGTCGCGGGACGTGCCGTCGCCCGTGTAGACGCGCACCTCGTCCAGGGTGACGGGCTCCTTGAAGCCGATGAAGACGTGGGAGGGCTTCTCCCCTTCCGCGCACCAGACGGTGGTGTCCCGGCCATCCAGGAGGTTGAGGGGCACGTAGTGGTCCGGGCGCGCCTCCTTCTCCAGCCAGGCCTCCGCCTGGGCATAGCCGGGCGCGGCGGGCGCGGCGGCGAGGACGGACGGAGACACGAACAGCAGGCAGGCCAGGGACAGGCGTCGCATGGGGCGCATCTTGGATCGTCCCCGCCCCGGGGCTCCAGTCCGGGTGTGCACCTTCCGTTCGCACCGGACCGGGCGTTCTCCACGTGACGCCCCGGTGGCACGGATGAAAGCGGCCCGCCGGGGGTTGGGGGTGCTTGACACCCGGACACGCCCAGGCCGACAAGGCGGACCGACCGAGGAGGAAGACGTGATGCGACGTTGGGGCTGGGTCTGTGTCCTGGGGCTGCTGGGGGTGGCCTCGTGCAAGAAGGACGTGCCGGCGGAGGTGCCGGACGCGGGCGTGGAGGAGACGGGCCCCGCCGCCCTCACGGAGAAGGAGCCCAACGAGCGGCCCGACCAGGCGCTGGCCGTCACGCGCGACAGCGTGGTGACGGGTGGCCTGGCCGCGGAGCCCAACAAGCTGGACGAGGACTGGTACCGGCTGGCCCCCGGCACTCCGCGCATCGCGGACGTGACGGTGACGGGCCTGCCCGGCGGGGACGTGAAGCTGGACGTCTACGACCAGGACCGCAACCGGCTGGTGGGCGTGAACAGCGAGGGCGAGGGCAAGGGAGAGCGCCTTCCGAACCTCTACGTGGAGAAGGAGCGCTGGCTGGTGGTGTCGCCCGCGCGCAAGGGCATGGGCGGGGCGTACACGCTGGAGGTGAAGTACCGCCAGCCCAACGACGGCGAGGAGCGCGAGCCCAACGACCGCGCCGTGGACGCCGCCGCGCTGCCGCTGGGGCAGACGGTGACGGCGTTCCTGGGGCACTCCGGAGACGAGGACTGGTACCGGGTGGAGCTGCCCGGCCCCGCCACCCCCGAGGGTGAAGTCCCGGCGGTCCAGGACAGCGGAGCACCGGTCCCGGGTGCGCCGGCTCCGGGTTCGACGCCCGCCGCCGTGCCGCCGCCGTCCGTGCCGGACGAGACGCCGGTCATCGACGACACCGCGGCCCCCTCCCCCGAGGGCACGTTCGGAGGCGGAGAGCCGCCCGCGCCGCCGCCCGAGGGGGCGATGCCCACGGCGCCCGGGGAGCTGGCCGGAGTGGCCGCGGCCCAGGCGGTGGACGCGGGCATGCCGCCGCCCGAGCCCGAGATTCCCTCGGTGGCGCTGAAGATCGAGCTGTCCGCCGTGGAGGGCGTGCGGCCGGAGATTTCGGTGCTGTCCGCCGCGGAGGCGCCGCTCTTCACGCTGCAGGGCAAGGAGGGCGAGCCGCTCGCGCTGCGCAACATCGGCGTGAGGGCCACGGACCGGGTGGTCTACGTGGTGGTGAAGGGCGGCTGGACGGGCACGGGCAAGGCGCAGCGGCGCACGTACAACGCGCAGGTGCCCTACACGCTGACGGTGTCCCAGGAGGAGGCGGGGGCGCACGCGGAGCTGGAGCCCAACGACGAGCTGCTCAAGGCCACGCCACTGACGAGCGCGGGCTTCCGAGAGGGCTTCCTGTCGCCCAAGTCGGACGTGGACCACTACGTGCTGAACGCGCGCGAGCCGGTGCTGGCGAAGGTGGAGCTGTCGGGCGTGGACCGCCTGGACCTGACGCTGTCGATGGTGGAGCCGCCGCAGGGTGACGGCCAGAAGGAGACGGTGCTGCTCAAGGCCAACGACGGCGCCATCAAGGAGCCGGAGCGGCTGAACAACGTGGCGTGCAGCGGCACCTGCTACTTCCGGGTGGAGGGCTCGTTCCGGAAGGTGAACGGCAAGTTCGTGAAGGACTTCGAGAACGCGGACCAGCCCTACCGCATCAGCGTGACGACGGTGCCGGACAACGGCAGCGAGGAGCGCGAGCCCAACAACACCGCCGACCGCGCGCAGGACCTGACGTTGGGCAAGGCGGTGCGCGGCACGGTGTACCCGGCGAAGGACGTGGACTACTTCCGCGTGGACCTGTCCGACCGGCCGGTGCGCACGGCCATCACCGCGACGCTGCTGGGCATCCTCAAGGTGGACGTGGGGCTCTACCTGCACCGCGTGCAGCCGGACGGGAAGCTGACCCTGGTGCAGACGTCCGACCGGGCCAAGGGCGACCAGCCGGAGACCATCCGCTACAGCGCGGAGCCGGGCGTCTACGTCTTCGAGGTGCGCGACGCGAAGAACCGCGAGGCGAACTTCCAGGACTCGTACCAGCTCACCGTCGAGGAGGGGGAGTAGTAGCCCCGCGTGCGCGGAGACCTTCCCACTGGAAGACCCAGGCGATTCTTCCCGTTGACAAGGCAGGGCCTCGCCCCTACTTTGGGTCCCGCTTCACGCAGCGCCTGCGGTGGTAGCTCAGTTGGTAGAGCACGAGCTTCCCAAGCTCGGGGTCGAGGGTTCGAATCCCTTCCGCCGCTCTGAAGAGACAAAGGCCGGTGGTTCCTTCGCGGAACCACCGGCCTTCGTGTTTCCGGGCCCCCGGGTTCGCGCGCTCCCCACGGTCACCAGGCAGGCAGCCGTCCCAATTGGAGAGGGATTGCCATGCAACGCATTCCATTCCCCGCGAATGCGCATGACAGCCCCCACGCTCTCCTCTCGAATGGCCGCGAACCCCCTCACTGCGGGTCCGTCTGTGTTTGACATTGCGCAATCCCAAACGCATCGTGGCTTCGCAGCAAAGGCAGAACAACCCAGGAAAGGCGCCCCCAATGAAGAGCATGTTCAAGCTGTTCGCTCTCGCAGCCGCTGTGTTGTCGCTCCAAGCATGTGGTGTCGCGGAAGCCCAGGACTCCGCCCAGGCCCCTCGGGAGGAAGCCGCATCCCTGAAGTCCTCGCCGGGTGAGGAGATCCGCCAGACGAACCCTGGCCCCCAGGGCGCGGCCGCCGCTGAATGCAAGGGCGACGATGGCAGCACCTGCAACTGTGGGCCGGGCGTCGCCTGCATCTCTACGTCGAGTGGTTGCTGCTGCGGCTGCACGGTGGAGAACCCCCAGTCGCCCCAGCAGCCGACCACGGACACCCAACAGACCCGTTGAGTCCACGCGGAGGCCCTGACGGAGGGAGTGCTCCCCCTCCGACAGGGGATGGATGGCTCGCACTGAAGGGCAGGTAGACTGCCTGGCAGTGAACGTTGCCGTTCCTCCCCTGGGCCCTCCGCCATGTACGAGACCGAGATCAACGACGCGCTGAACGAAGTGACGACGTTCATGGGGACGGCGGTCATCCAGGGCGCGCCCCCGCGCGTGGACGCGGTCAAGCCGTTCATCAAGGACGCCCTCAAGCAGGTCGTGAGCCAACTGGCGGGCGCGCTCAAGCTGGCGGGGTTCCAGAACCTGACTGGCACCCTGCTGGCGAACAACTTCCTCCACCGCACGGCCATGGACCTCTACGGCCCCTGCTCCGCCGCCGCCGGGCTGTCCGCGCGCAGGGAGTGGGGCGCGGTGGACAACGCCTGGAACCTGCGCCCGCTCAGCTTCGCCTGGAGCGTGGGCCGCAACGCGCTGGGTTCGGTGAAGACGCTCGCGGAGACGCCCACGGACCGCGTCTGGCGGATCATCCAGGACCTGGTGCGGGCCCACGTGGACTTCGGCGCTTCGCTGGTGGGCCGCATCATGGGGGACCGCGCCCTGCTCCAGAACGCCTTCGGCATCACCGGAGGCCTGGCCGACGTGAACGTCACCGGCAGCGATCCCCACCACGCGGGCCACCGCGTCGCGCTGCTGCGGTTCTCCTGCGGCGGGCGGGTCGTCTACAAGCCGTCCGACCTCACCTTCCAGTTGCTGCTCATGGGCGACCCGCAGTCGTACCTCCTCTGCCGCACGCACTACCCCGCCCTGATGCCGTACACCGACAGCCTCTTCACCACGCTCGACGCGGACCTTCCGGCCATCCGCATCGTCGCGTTTCCGCACGCGCGGGGTGAGTACGGCTACATGCAGATGGTCGCGAAGACGCGGCAGATTGCCCTGGTGGATCAGCCCACGTACTTCCGGAAGCTGGGCCGGCTCATCACGGTGTCGGCGGTGTTCGGCATCACCGACCTCCATCACGAGAACGTGATGGCCACGGCGCAGGGTCCCCACCTCATCGACGCGGAGATGGGCTTCAACTACCCGGGGCCGAATGACAACCCCATCGCCCACGCCGCGCTGTCCCAGGTGCTCCGCATCGCCCCGCCGCCGCACAGCATGGTGGGTGGCGTCTTCACCACCGACCTCTACCGGGGCCAGTGGCAGGCCAGCAACGTGTCCGCGCCCTACGATCAGACGGAGGTCAACGCGGGGTTCAGCACCGCGCCCAACGGCCCCTGGGTCCAGGCCGTCACGTACCCGAACGAAATCCTGGCCGGCATCCGCGAGGAGGTGGACCGCATCGTCACCGCCCTCAACACGGGCCGGGTGGACGCCTGGCTCAACCAGTTCCAGAACGTCGCCCCCATGGCGCGCGTGCTCCTGATGACGACGGACATGTGCCGCGCGCACGCGGAGGGCATGACCCAGAACATGAACGGCACCCTGAGCACGGAGGCCCATGCCATTGGCCAGGGCCTGTTCGACTGGCTGACGTGGTACGGCGGCCAGCACAACGCGGTCCCCGGGGCCCTGTTCGAACCCCACCACCGCCAGCACCTCTTCACGCCCCTGCGGGCCCAGGGCGTCACCTACGTCGCCGCGACCGCGCAGGGCGTGACGGTGGCGAACCTCACGGAGGTGCGCAACAAGCTCAACCCGCTGCGGGGCGCCATGGGCCGTCCGCAGCTCAAGACGAAGCTGCGCACGGCCCTGGAGACGACGCTCGGGTGCGGCCCGCTGCTCTGACGCGCCTCAGCGGCCGTCCGGTTCGCAGACGTAGTCGTATTCGTACGTCGTCGTGACCTTCTCGCTGGCCCCGTCGCGGTCCTCCCGCCGGAGGATGCGGCCATCCTCCGCGTAGCGGTACTCCGAGACGGAAACCGTCTCGAATGAGGCGCCGTCCGTCCCCACCTGCTTCGTCCGGAGGATGCGCAGCAGGCGTCCGTCGTCCCCATACTGGTATTCCATCACCAGCGGCCTGTACGTCCCCTCGTCGCCGTCCACGTGCGGTCCGACTTCGTAGCGCTCCAGCCTCCCATCAGGGCCGTAGCTCCAGCGCTTCTCGGTGCCCTGCGCATCGACGGACCGAACCCTCCGTCCTTCCGAGAACCCCTTGAGCCCGAGCAGCGCTCCCGTGGGGCCACGGCGGCTGACCTCCGTCAGCGCTCCCGCCGCGTCGTAGCGGCGCTCCTCGCGGAACTGCAGCCCCTTCTCCGGGTCCGGGGACATGCCCTCGGCGCCCAGGATGCGGCCCTGCGCGTCCAGGGTGTACCGCTGCGTCAGGGTCGTGTGGCTGTAGCCCGAATAGCTCCACGTCGTCGTGGCGCCGAGCAGCCACCCCCGCGCATCGCGCTCCATGACCATCTCGGCGATCGAATTGAAGTGCCCGTGCTCCCACCGCAGGAGCTGTCCGTCCGCCGCGCGCGTCCAGATGTCGTCGTAGTTGGCCATGGACCCGGCTGGCATCATGTAGTGGGCCACGAACCGGTGACACGCGTCGTACTTGAAGCCCTCGTACCAGTCGGGGAAGGTCAGGAACGAGTCCAGGCGCCCGAGCGCATCGTGCTCCAGTTGGTAGTCCCCGGAGCTGTACGGCGTCGTGTCCCAGACGCGGCAGGGACGCGGAATCGCGCGCCGCGCGTGGCCGGGACGCAAGGCGTCACAGGCGTCGGGAGACAGCTCGCAGAACAGCTCCCGGGGCCGCTCCTCGACGAGCCCCTCGTCCGGCGTGCGCCCCAGGTCCAGCGGAGGACAGGACGCCTCCTGAGGTGGCGGTGGCGGCACCTCTTCCTCCGAGGGCTCCGTGGGCGGAGGCGCCGCCTCCTGGGGCTCCTGCGACGACCCCGACCCCGGTGGGGGTGGCTCCACGTCGACGGGAGTCACCTCCTCGGGAGGGACGTCCACCGGCGGCCCTTCGTTCACTTCCGTCTGGGAGCCACAGCCCACCGCCCCCAGCCACACCGCCACGCCCAACGACGCCCACTTCCACCGGACCATCCCGCTGCCCTCCTGTCGAGGATTGGCGCGAAGCTGAGGACGGTCCACCATGGGTTCAAGTCCCGTGCGACGGTCAGTCGCCTTGACTGAACGGGCATTCAGCATCACCCTGGGTGGGTGAAGGCCCGCCCTGTCGACAATCCGCCCAACCCCTGGGCGAGCACCGCGGTGGAGTACCTGGACGAGATTCCCCCCGCGCGCCTGGAAGTCTGGGAGGACCACAGCCGCTCCATCATCGCGAGCAACGACAGCCCCGACGTGTGCTTCTCCTGGAGCGTCAACCCGTACCGGGGCTGCCTCCACGCCTGCGCCTACTGCTACGCGCGCCCCACGCACCAGTACCTGGACTTCGGCGCGGGCACCGACTTCGAGACGCGCCTCGTCGTCAAACCCAACGCCCCGGAGCTGCTGCGCGAAGCCTTCGACCGTCCGTCGTGGAAGGGAGAGACGGTCGTCTTCAGCGGCGTCACGGACTGCTACCAGCCCCTGGAGGCGTCGCTCCGGCTCACCCGCCAGTGCCTGGAGGTCTGCGCCGAGTACCGCAACCCCGTGGGCATCGTGACCAAGGGCGTGCTGATTGAACGCGACCTGGACGTGCTCCAGCGGCTGGCGGCACAGACGCGGCTGTTCGTGAGCATCAGCCTCCCCTTCCACAACGAGGAGCTGGCGCGCGCCATGGAGCCGCTCGTCGCCACACCGAAGCGGCGCCTGGCCACCATCCGCAAGCTCACGGAGGCCGGCATCGACGTGGCCGTGTCCGTGGCCCCCATCATCCCGGGCCTCAATGACGAGGACATCGCGCGGGTGCTCGCTTCGGCCCGTGAGGCCGGCGCCACGCGCGCGCACTACACGCTGTTGCGGCTTCCCGGCCCCGTGCAGGCCGTGTTCGAGGAGCGCCTGCGCACGAAGCTGCCCCTGAGAGCGGACCGGGTGCTGCACCGCATCCGCGAGACGCGCGGCGGGGAGCTCACCGACAGCCGCTTCAAGCACCGCATGCGCGGCGAAGGGCTCTACGCGCAGACCATCCACCAGCTCTTCGCGACGGCGGCGCGCAAGGTGGGCATGCGCGCGTCATCCGTCACGGAGGCCGCGCCGGACACCTTCCGGCGTCCCGCGCGGCCCTCCACCTCACCCCAGCTGTCGCTCTTCTAGGCAGCGACGCTGGAGCTCTATTTCCGGATGGCTTGCAGGATGGACAGCAGGATGACCGCGCCCACCGTGGCCACCAGCAGCGAGTACAGGTTGAAGCCCGTCACGCCGCTGCCACCGAAGAAGCTGAACACCCAGCCGCCCAGCATGGCACCCACGATGCCGGCGAAGATGTTGGCGAACATCCCCATCCGGGCGTTGGTGCCCTTGATGATGCTGGCCAGCCAGCCCGCGATACCGCCCAACACCAGCCACGAGCAGATAGACATGCCGTCCTCCAGGTAGGGCCGAAGCCTTACCAGACCTCACAGCGGTTCGCAGCGGGCGCCACCATCGGCGAGCCCGCGGGGCAGGAGAAGGCCTGCTGGAACTGCGGCAGGTTCACGTCCGGCCCCTTCACGCGCAGGAACGCCGGCGAGTGCGAATCCGTCAGCGCCCGCTGCCGCGCAGCTTCATTACGAATCTTCGAGCACCACGATTGCGCGTGCGCGAGGAAGAACTGCTGCCCCGGCGTGAAGCGGTAGGAGTTCGCCTTCGCCGCCTGGTCCGGGTGCTTGGCCAGGTAGGCCTCCATGGCCGCGTACGCCAGCTTGAGGCCACCCAGGTCCGCGACGTTCTCGCCCAGGGTGAGCTTGCCGTTCACCTTCACGTCGTCCACGGCGGTGTACTGGTCATACTGGTTCTTCACGCACGACACGCGCTCGCGGAAGGCCTTGTCCGACGCCGGGGTCCACCACGTACGCAGGTTGCCGTCCGCGTCGAACTGGCGGCCCTCGTCGTCGAAGCCGTGGGTGATTTCGTGGCCCACCACCATGCCCATGGCGCCGAAGTTCACCGCCGCGGACGCGTCCCGCCCGAAGAACGGCGGCTGGAGGATGCCCGCCGGGAAGACGATCTCGTTGGTGGCCGCGTTGTAGTAGGCGTTCACCGTGGGCGGGGACATGAACCACTCCTGCCGGTCCACCGGCTGGCCCACCTTGCGCAGCTGGCGCGCCTGCTCGAAGGCGTCCGCCGCCAGCAGGTTGTCCAGGTACGAGTCGCGCGACACCGTCAGCCCGTCGTAGGTGCGCCACTGGTCCGGGTAGCCGATCTTGTTGGTGATCTTCTTCACCTTCACCAACGCCTGGGCCTTGGTCTCCGCGTCCATCCAGGACAGCGTGTCCAGGTTGCGCTCGAAGGACTGCTCAATCTGCTGGACCATGTCCAGCGTGGTGGCCTTGCCGTCCGCGCCGAAGGTGCGCGCGATGAAGGGCTTGGCCAGCGCGTGCGGCAGCGCGTCGTCCGTGGCGTCCACGCACTTCTTCCAGCGCGCCAGGTCCGCCTTGGCGCCGGTGAGCACCGTGGACTCGAAGCGGAAGAACTCGTCGCGCAGCGCCTTGGGCAGCGCCGTCTGCACGTCCTTCACCAGGTGGTAGGAGAGGTACGGCCCCATGTCCGTCGGGCGCTGCTGACGCACCAGCGCGGACACCTCCGAGAAGAACTTCGGCTCCGTCACGTTGAGCGCTTCACCCGCGGGCAGCCCCACCTCCGCGAAGTAGGTGTCCCACTGGAAGGCGGGCGCCAGCTTCTTCAGGCCCTGGCGCTCCAGGCGGTGGTAGACCTTCTCCGGCTCGCGCCGCTCCTCCTTGGGCAGCCGCGCGTTGGCCAGGCGCGTCTCGATGGCGAGGATGCCAATGGCCTTGCGGCTGGCCACGAAGGGCGCGTCGCCCAAGAGCTCGAACACCTTCTGCACGTGCGCCTGATAGGCGTTGCGCGCCTCGCGCATCTTCACGTCGGGCTTGAGGTAGTAGTCGCGGTCCGGCAGGCCCAGGCCCCCGGCGTCCACGATGGCGATGACCTGCGTGGCGTCCTTCTGGTCCTGATCCGACCCCACGCGGAACAGCGCGTTCACGTCGCGCGCGTGCAGCCACGCCACCGCGCTGGCCACCGCCTGCGGGCTCTTCAGGCCATTGAGCTTCGCCAGGTACGTGCGCAGCGTGGGCAGCGACTGCTCCAGCTTCGCCTCGTCCATGCAGGAGCCGTAGAAGTCCCCCAGCTTCTTCTCTTCCGGGGTGCCCTCGCCCTGCCCTTCCGCGGCCTTCGTGAGGATGTCGCGCAGCACGGTCTGGTTGCGCTCGGCCACCGTCTCGAAGCCGCGGCTCCAGCGCGCGCGCTCGGCGGGGATCTCCGTGGCCTTCAGCCAGCCGCCACACGCGTACTGGTAGAAGTCGTCACAGGGGTTCACGGACGGGTCCATCACCGCGGCGTCCAGGCCCGGGGGCATGGGGCGCTCGGACATGGGCACGGCGGGGGCCTCCGGCGCGGGCGTGGCCGGCGCGGCGGCGGCCACGGGGGCCGGGGAGGAGGCCTGGGGCGGCTCGGGGGTGGGCTCCGCCGTCTTGCAGGCGGCGCCAAGGACACAGGAGGCGGCGAAGAGGGCCAATCGCTTCAAAGCGTTCTCCAGCACGGACAAGGGGTGAGAATCCGGCGCGCATCAACCCCTGATGCACGGGGGCATTCCAGCTTCAACTCATCCGCGTGTGACAGGGGCGCCGTCCGCTGTCCACCATTGAAGCAATGGCGGGGCCGCGAAGAAACGACGGCGCCCCGCGAAACGCCCCTTCCGTGAAGAAGGGTCGCTCCGGGGGCGCGCGCGAGACTCCGGGTGAAGCGTGGAGGAGCGTCAGTCCTCCTTGCCGAGGATGCCGTCCTTGAGGCCGCTGTCCACGGGGTCCTTGCCCAGCCACACGGAGAAGAGCGCGTCCGCGAAGTCCTTGCCCTCCACGTCGATGGACTGGCCGCCGGTCACCTGCACGGTGGTGCCCTTGCCCGGCACGTAGGTGAGGTTGAGCTCCTGGCCCTCCTTCACCTCCGCGGGGATGGCGGCCTTGAAGGCGTCCAGCCGCGCCTGGAGCTTGGGCATGTTCGCGCCCGCGCTCTTCTTGAAGCCGTTCTCGATGGCCTCGGTGATCTGATCCTTCTTGAGGTCGCGCTTCATGAACATGCGCACGCGCTTCACTTCATCCGCGTTGAGCAGCGCGGTGGCGTCCTGCGTGGGGTTCTCCACGTAGAGGCCCAGCGTGTAGACCTTGAAGATGGCCTTCTTGCGCAGGCCCACGCCGTTGAGCTTCAGCTCCTTGCCGGCCACGGTGGCGGTGTCCGGGTACTTCACACCCGCGATGTCCTTGGCCATGACGGGCGCGGCGAGGGTCAGCGACAGCAGCACGGCGGTCAGCGTCTTCTTCATGGGAAAAACCTCCGGGTGGGTTTCCTGCGCGATGTTGGACGCAAACCTACCCATGCGTCTTCACGAAAGGATCCGCGAAGGGCGCCGGCGCTTTGACGTGCTGCGGCGAAGCGCCCGGAAGATGACGTTTCCCCGCGTGGGAATTCCAAGGTCTCCACTCAAAGACAGACGCCGCTTGAGACATTGTTTCAACCGTCCCGACAGGTAGACGGGGCGGGCTGGATTAGTGGCTCATCTTTCCTTTATTTTTCTTCAAGCCACTGAATTCACTGGGGTTTTCTCTTCCGCCAAATCATCCCGGAGGCACGAAACAACAATTCGCATTTTATCGACAAACATTTCAAACGCTGGCTTCGGAGTTTGAAATGACCATCCGCTCTCTCCTCTCTTCCCTGTCTCCTTCCCGTTCCTCCCGTCCCATTCCCGTGGCGAACCCCGCGCCGGGCTCGGCTGGCCGTGCCCCTGTCGCGCATCGCGCGCCGGACGGCTTCGAGCCTCGGGGGCCCGTCCTTCCGCAAGCGCCCCGCCCTTCCGTGGAGGACCTGCGCGAGGCCGTGCTGCGCTCCAAGCTCAAGGACGCCGCGGGCGCGCTTCGCGACGGGAAGGAGAACCTCGGTGACGTCCTCCGGCAGGCCGTGCTGCGCGAGCGGCTGCGCGACGTGGGCGCGGCCCTGGCTCCGCGGGCTCCGGCCACGACGAGCTACACCATCCAGCCGGGTGACACCGTGGGCGACATCGCCTGGAACCTGATGCAGCAGGGCGTGCCGGGCCCGGTGGAGGCCATCGCGAATCAGATCGTCCAGCTCAACGGCCTCACCAACCCGGACCTGATCATCGCGGGCGAGACGCTCCAGCTCCCCACGGCTCCGGGCTCCGCGCCGGGCATGCCTGGCGCTTCCCCGGGCACTCCGGGGACGGGCGCCCCTGGCGGTTCGGCGCGGCCCGGTGAGCGCTACCCCGTTCCGTCCATCAAGCAGATGTCGTCGCAGGGCACCGAGGACGACTGGAACCAGCAGTCCAACTGCGGCCCCACCACGATGGCGATGATCCTCAAGGGCTACGGCATCGGCACGGAGATGTCCGACGGCGCGTTCATCAACCAGTTGGGCCAGGGCGTGGGCATCACGTCGGCGGGCGTGGGCTACGCGGACATCCAGCGGATGGCCGCGAACAACGGCCTCACGTCGGAGGTCAACCCGGGCACGGACGTGGGCTGGATTGAAGAGCAGCTCGCGTCCGGCAACCTGGTGGCCGTCAACGGCGAGAGCCACGTGATGCTGCAGAACGAATCACCGCCGTTCACCTCCGGCAGCTTCAGCGGCGGGCACTGGATCGCCGTCACGGGCATGACGCCCGAGGGCAACTTCATCGTGCATGATCCGTCCAGCACCGTGACGGAGATGACGCCCGGGGAGCTCCAGCGCTTCCTCGGCGAGCACCAGTACGGCGGCTACTCCGTCGCCATCCATCCGCCCGCTGGCGTGGCGCCCACCGACTCGCAGGGGCAGGCGCTGGAGTCCGTGCGGCTGGCGCCGGGCGCCATGTCGATCGCGGAGTCCGGCTTCGCGGGCCAGGGCGAGTTCCTGATGCAGATGGCGGAGAAGTACGACGTGCCCATCGACCTGGCGCTCGCGATGCTGTGGAAGGAGTCGCAGTGGGGGACCGCGGGCGCGTCCGTGGGGGCAAACAACCCGGGCAACCTCAAGTTCGTGGGCCAGGAGGGCGCCTATGAGGCCTTCACGTCCCCGGATGCCTACGGCAGCTTCGCGGGCTGGCCCACGCTGGAGCAGGGCATCGAGGCGTATTTCAAGCTGCTGGGGACGCATTACCGCGCCGAGCTGGACAGCGGCGACTGGACGGCGTTGGTCAACCGCTACGCGCCGCCGTCGGAGAACGACTCCGGCCTGTACGTCCAGCAGGTGACCGACTCCGCGGCCGAGGTCCGCCGCCAGCTCGGAATCGGGTAGTCCCCTCCGGCTAGACTCCCCTGCCCCATGGAGCCGTCCGCCCCCGCCGACGCCGTCTATCTCCGGGCCCGCGCCGCGTGGCCTGGGGTGGAGCTCTCGCGCGAGGACTTCCTCGCCCACCTCGCCGCGCGAACGACGGCCGCGGGCGGTGCACCGCTTCCACACGCGGAGGACCTGTTCCTGGCGTGCGCGTGCGCACGGGGATTGCCCACGGCGCTCGCCCACTTCGAGCGCCAGCACATCCCCGCCGCGCGTCAGGCCCTGGCCCGCCGGGGCATCGCGCCGGACGTGGTGGACGAGGCGCTGCAACGGCTGCGGGAGCGGCTCCTGCTGCACCGGCCAGACGGGCCTCCGCGCATGGCGGAGTACGACGGCCGTGGACCGCTGGAGGCGTGGGTGCGCACCGTCGCCCTGCGACTGGCGATGACCGAACTGCGCGAGCGCGCCGCGCGTCCGGCCGAAGCGCTGCTCCCCACGCTGCTGCCCGCCGGGGACGCATCCTTCGCCGCGCTGAAGCACCGCCACCACGCGGACATCGAGGCGGCCATCGCCTCGGCGCTCGCGTCGCTGGAGCCCCGGCAGCGCACCATCCTCCGGCTGCACCTGGTGGAGAACGTGGGCGTGGAGGACATTGGCCGGGTGCATGGCGTGAGCCGCGCGACCATGACGCGCTGGCTGAAGGACGCGCGCGACACGCTCGCGGAGCGGACCCACGCCGAGCTGCGCCGCCGGCTGGACGTCGATGCCCCGGAACTGCACAGCCTGGCCCTGTCGCTCCTGAGCGGACTGGACCTGAGCGTGCGCCACCTTCTGCGCTGAGGCCGCCATGACCTGTCCCGACGAGAACACCCTCCTGGCGTACTGCGCGCGCTCGCTCGGCGCAGTGGAGGCGCGCGCGGTGGAGGCGCACCTGGATGCGTGCTCCACGTGCCTCGCGCTGGTGGCGGAGGCGGCGCGGGGCAGCGACCCGTCCACCCTGCTGGAGGTGAAGCCCCCGGAGCGTCCCGACACGGGCCGCCTCCGTGTTCCGGACGCGGAGCTCCAGCGAGGCACCGTGCTGGGCCGCTACGTCGTCATCGACCGGTTGGGCTCCGGAGGAATGGGCGTGGTGTTGAGCGCGTATGATCCGCAGCTCGACCGCAAGGTGGCGCTCAAGCTGGTGCGCTCGCTCCAGGGTGACGGCGCACAGGAGCTGGAGCAGCGGCTCCTGCGTGAGGCGCAGGCGGTGGCGCGGCTGTCCCATCCCCACGTCATCACCGTCTTCGACGTGGGCACGGTGGACGGCCGGCTCTTCATGGCCATGGAGTTCATCGAAGGCCGCACGCTGCGCCAGTGGCTGAAGGAGCAGCCGCGCACGTGGCGCGAGGTGCTCGGCGCGTTCCGGCAGGCGGGCCAGGGCCTGGCGGCGGCGCACGCGGCGCAGCTCATCCACCGCGACTTCAAGCCGGACAACGTGCTGGTGGATGACCGGGGCCGCGTGCGGGTGACGGACTTCGGGCTCGCGCGGTTGCCGGAGGGTTCCCCGGCCCTGCCCCCGGAGTCGCTGCCCGAGGGCGTGACGCCCACGCCCGGCCCGGTGGACCTCACCCGCACGGGCTCCATCATGGGCACGCCCGCGTACATGCCGCCCGAGCAGTGGAAGGGCGAGCCCGGTGACGCGCGCGGTGACCAGTTCAGCTTCTGCGTCGCGCTGTATGAAGCCCTCTTCGGCGTCCGTCCCTTCGCCAGGGGACAGCCCCCGGACTTCAGCCGCATCCAGGCACCGCCGAAGGAGACCGGCGTGCCTGCGTGGGTGCGCCGCGCGGTGGTGCGTGGGCTGAGCGTGTCGCCCGCGGACCGCCATCCGTCCATGGACGCGCTGCTGGAGGCCCTGTCGAAGACCCCGACCCACAGGCACGCCTGGTTGGCGCTGGGCTCCGGCGCGCTCGCGATGGTGGGAGCGCTCGTGCTCATGTCGAAGGGCGCGTCCGACCCTTGCGACGGCGCGCCCTCGCGCATGGCGACGGTCTGGAGCGCGGCTCGCGGCGAGAACGTGAAGCGGGCCCTGGCGGCCACTGGCAGCCCGCTGGCCTCGGAGGCCGCGGACGCGGTGGTGCGCAACCTGGAGGACTACGCGCGGAGCTGGGAGCAGGGCTACGTCCAGACCTGTCAGTCCACGCGCGTGCGGCAGGAGCAGCCGGAGTCCGTGCTGGCCCTGCGCATGGCGTGCCTGGACTCACGGCTGCAATCGCTGGGCGTGTTCGCGGACGTGCTGGAGCACGCGGACGCGCCGCTCGTGGCGAAGGCGGCCGAGGCCTCGCAGAAGCTGCCGCGCGTGTCGGACTGCGCGCGCGTGGAGTCGCTCCTCGCGGTGGTGCCGCCGCCGGAGGGCCCCGGCGTGGCCGCGAAGCTCACGGATGCACGCGCGAAGCTCGCCCGCGCGCAGGTGCTGCTGGAGACCGGGCGCTATGTCCAGGGCCTGGGGGATGCCCAGGCCGTGCTCGCGGTGGCGCGCGAGCTTTCGTACCGGCCGCTGGAGGCGGAGGCCCTGCACGCCATGGGCTGGTTCGAGCTGCGGCTGGCGCACTACGCGGAGGCCGAGCAGCGCTGGACCGAGAGCATGCGCGCGGCGCTCGCCGGCCGGCATGACCTGCTCGCGGCACGCTCGGAGACGGACCTCGTCTTCGTGACGGGCTACGAGTTGGAGCACGCCGACCGGGGCCTGGAGCACGCGGCGCAGGCGCGGGCGCTGCTGGAGCGCACCGGCCCCGCGGAGGAGGTGGAGGCACAGATTGAGCACAACCTGGGCGCGGTGGCCTTTGGCGAAGGGCTGCTGCCCCAGGCTCGCGAGCACTTCGAGCGTGCCGCCGCGATCCGCGAGCGCGTCCTCGGCGCGGATCATCCGGAGACGGCGAAGAGCCGCACCAACGTCGCGCGGATCCGGCTGCGTCAGGACGCGCCCGGCGAGGCCCTGGCGCTCTACCAGCGCGTGCTCGACATCCAGCGCAAGCGGCTGGGCGCGCGCCATCCCGCGGTCGCGGACACGCTCGTGCTGATGGGCGAGGTCCGCCAGCGCCTGGAGGGACCGGCGCCCGTCGTGCCGCTCTACACCGAGGCCCTGGAGATCCGGAGCACCATGCTCGGGGACACGCACCTGGACACGGTGCGGCTGCACAACCAACTGGGCCTCGTCCACGAAGCGATGGGCACGTTCGCGCTCGCCCGTCAGGATCATGAACGCGCGCTCGCGCTCACCGCCCAGGCGTTCGGCGAGGACCATGTCGAATACGCGCTGTCGCTCGAATACCTGGCCCAGATGGAGGAACAGCAGGGCGCGCTGCCGCAGGCACTGGAGCGCTATGCGAAGGTCCTGGCCCTCCAGGAGCGGCTGTCCGGCTCCCGGAGCAACGCCACCCTGCGCGTGCGCGAGGAGCGGGCCCGGGCGCTTCGCAAGGCCGGCCAGGCGCGGGAGGCCGCGGTGGAGCTGGAGCAGGTGCTCGCCGCGCGCGAGGCCACGGATGGCCCCCGCCACGCGATGCTCGTCTCCGGCCTGACGGAGCTGGCCCGGACCTGGCTGGACCTGAAGGAGCCGGGGAAGGCCCGCGTGGCCGCCCAACGCGCCCTGGACATCATCCAGCCCCTGGGCTGGAACGCCGTGCGCACCGCCGAGCTCCAGTTCGAGCTCGCTCGCGCACGGTGGGACGCGGGCGAGGACCGGGCGCAGGCGCTCGCGCTCGCGGATCAGGCGCTGATCACCTTCCAACAATCCGGCCCGACGTGGCGCACGCAGGCTGAAAACGTCCAGCGTTGGCAGCAGGCCCGGCGCCCTTCACCCGCTGCCGCAACTCGTTGATCCGTCCTTGGATAATGAGAAGTCCTTCCCCTCTGGAGTGGCCATGAGCTTCCTCTCGCGTCTCACGCTCTTCCCTCCGCGCCCGCCCGCGGCGCCGAATCCAGTCCAGCCGCCGAAGGGCGGACACGTGCACAAGGATCCTTCCGGACCGGGCGGCCAGGGCATCGTCGTGGATGTCTTTGACCCCAACCGGGTGGCACTGGCTTCCACCGGAGGATCCGCCACGGTCCGCCTGGCCGCCCAGCCCGCCCGGGGCGTGGTGGAAACCCAGTCACGGGCCGCCAATGACCCAAGCGGGCCGGGTCGGGGAAAGATCGTCGTGGACCTGATCGGGGCCAAGCTCCTCATCCTGGTTCGGATGATGCTGGCGCTCATGCTCGGAAGGTCGGCTTCGCCCCCGACCACGCCCCCGCCTACGCCTCCGCCCACCCCCTGAGCCGCAGGACGGGCGGGCGGCGCATCGCGCGCCTCAGCTCGGAGACGCGCTGTCCGAAGCGCGTGCCTCGGGGAGCAGCACGAGGCCATCCTTCGCGAAGCGCATGACCTCCGCGTGGAGGTCCGCGGCGGACATGCCGGTGGCCTGGACGACGGCCTCTTCGGACAGGCCCTCCACGGCCATCTTCAGCACCAGCAGCGCGGGCGGCGTGGCCTCCATGTAGAAGGTCATCAGCCGCTCCGGATGGCGCCAGAGCAGCGCCAGCTCCTCCCCTTCCGCCGGCACGCTCTCCGCGCCCCGGGCCCGCACGAACGCGCAGAGCCGGTAGGGATGCTCCAGCACCGTGAGCGTGGGGTTGGGCGACAGGCGGTCGACGGCGTCCGGGAGGTCCTCCTCGGAGGCGAACACCGCGAAGTCCGTCCACTCGAAGCGCGCGAGCGCGGGCAGGAACGGCGGCAATCCCTTCGCGGCGGCGGCGTCCGAGACGAAGGGCGCGAAGCCCTCGCCCAGGCGGTTGAGCTCGTAGTGCCGCGCGGGGCGCGTGCGGGTGTAGCCCTCCACCAGCGCGTCCCACGCCTCCGGCGTCACCGCCTTGCGCGTCAGCGGGAAGAGCTTCTCCAGCGTGGAGCGCACGTGGCCGCGCACGAACTGGCCATAGAGCGCCATGCGCTCCGGATCCACGTCCCAGCCCGGGTGCGACGCGGACAGCTTCAACAGCCCTTCCGCGCCAGGAGGCCCGGCGAGGTACGCGTCCATGCTGTCGAAGAAGTGCTTCAGCGACGGCTTCATCGCGCACCCTCCGCGAGCACGGCGCGCGCCCGGTCCGCCTCGTCCAGCACTGCGTCCAGGGACGGGATGGCCTGGTCCCATTCCATCAGCGTGGACACGGGGCCGGTGCGCTCCAGCGTGTAGCGGTACAGCGACCAGACGTCATCGCAGACGCGGTCGCCGTGCGTGTCGATGAGGACCGTCTCGCGCACGTCGTGGCCGGCCAGGTGCACCTGCACCACGCGCTCCAGGGGCAGCGCGTCCACGAAGGCGCGCGGGTCGTAGCCATGATTCTTCGCGTTGACCCAGACGTTGTTCACGTCCAGGAGCAGCCCGCAGTCCGCGGCCTCCACCACCTGGCGCAGGAAGTCCGCCTCCCTCAGCGTGCCGCCCGGCATGGCCGAGTAGTAGCTGGGGTTCTCCAGCAGGAAGGGGCGCTCCACGCGCGCCATCACCTCGCGCACGCGCGGCACCACGTGCTCCACCGCGGCCTCCGTGAAGGGCAGCGGCAGCAGGTCATGCAGGTGCACGCCGCCCAGCCGCGAGTAGCACAGGTGGTCCGAGAAGAACGGCGCGTCCAGCCGCTTCACCAGCGCGGCCAGGCGGGTGACGTAGTCGTCATCCAGCGCGTCCGGCCCGCCGATGTTCAGGCCCACGCCGTGCGGCAGTAGCGTCCAGCGCTCGCGGCACGCGTCCAGGGCGCGCTGGGAGCGGCCGCCCAGCGTGAGGAAGTTCTCCGGGATGATCTCTACCCAGTCCAGCGCGCGCGGCGTGCGCGGCAGCGCTTCGTAGAAGTCGCGGCGCAACCCGATGCCCGCCCCCAGCGGTTTCAATCCATGGCGGTCTGCGTAGCGGGGGAACGGCATGCGGCGCTCCTGCGAGTCAGGGACAGAAGGTGGAAACAACACGGGCGGCAGGAAGGACTCTTCCCGCCGCCCGCGAGCCTGGGAGGAGACCTGTCACGCAGGCCCTCCCGGGGAGTGACTACTTCTTGCCGCTGCAGGAGCCAGCGCCGCAGGAGCCGGCGCCACAGGAGCCCTCGGCGCCCTTCTCAGGGGCCGCGGCGGGGGCGGCGGCGGGAGCGGCCGCGTCGGCCGGCTTGTTGCTGCAGCTGGCCTCGGCGCCTTCCGCCGCGCCCGGCGAAGCGGCGTGCACCTTGCTGCCCTCCGCCGCCTTGTTGGACGCACAGCCGGTGGCCAGCGCGCCGAGGGACAGGGTGCCGACAACCGCCGCAAGAGCCTTGACGTTCATGTGTTGCTTCCTTTCGTACCGCGTGGGGTGTGACTACGGGGGGACTGACGACAAATCGCTACGGCTTGAACTGCGTGGAGCCCCAGGCGTCGACCGTGACCTCGGCCCGCTCGCCCACCTTCAGCAGCAGCGCCTCGGTGCGCTTGATGCCGTAGGCCTCCAGGGGAATCTGGAACTTCGCGCGCACGCGCAGCAGCTCGCCCGCGGCGCGGTTCTTCGTCTCGGCCGTCTCCTGGAGGTACGTGGCCGTCACCTCCACGGGCTCCTCGCGCGTGACGCCGTGGATGGTGAAGGTGCCCTTCGTCTTCAGCACCACCGGCTTCGCGTTGGCGAGCGGCGCGGGCAGGGCCAGGTCCTTGAACTCGAAGACGATGTCCGGGTGCTTCGCCGCGTCCAGCCAGCGGTCGTTCTGCAGGTGGCCGTCGCGCGTCTCGTTGCCCGTCTTGATGGACTTCACCGGCACCTGGAAGCGGCCGCTGGCCTTCTGGCCCTTCACGTCCACGCGGCCCGTCACCTGGTTGGACAGGCCGTTGATGACCTCCAGCGGCGCGTCCAGCACGAACATCACCGTGTCGCGGCTGTTCGGATCATGGAAGACGAAGTGCTTGTCGGAAGCCGCGGGCTCCGCGGCGGACGCGGACAGCGACAGGGTGGCGGCGAGCATCAGGACGCTGCGGAACATGGCGGACCTCATCTACGGATGCCGCGAACCTCGCGGATGCATGCGATACGCGACAGCCGGGAATTGGTTACGGCCCTTTCTCTTTCCAGGTGTTCACCCCGCGTCGTCCGGGGTCCGCTCGCCGTCCAGTGCCTCACGCAACCCACTGCCCGGCGCAGCATGGAGCTTGACGCCGCCTGGGTCAATTCGGACGCCCAGGTCTTCGAGCAGCGGGTCCAACGCAGCGAAGGCAGGCCCTGAAAGGTGACGGGCGAGCAGCGCGTCGAACAGCGGCTGGCCCGCGACCGTGTCCACGGCGTCACCAAAACTTTCGAGCGTCGCGGTGGGACCGCGCGTGGCGAGCAGCTCCAGCACGTCCTCCAGCCGTGCGCGGCCGTTCGTCACGCGGCGCAGCTCCACGTCCAGGTGGAGCGCGAAGAGCGCGCCGGTCCAGTAGATGCCCATGAAGTTCCGCTGCTCGGCGACGACCTCCTTCATGGGGCGTGAGCGCGAGGCGGCCCGACCGCGAGCGAAGCCGTTCACCAGTTCCTGCCAGGCCTGCTGGGCCGACTGGCGTCCGGAGCGCGCGCGGGCGAGCTCCGTGTAGTAGGTGGCCAGTCCCTCGGTGAGCCAGGCCACCCGGGGCACCAACGCCGGGTGCGTCAGGTGCAGCATCTCGTGGACCGCGACCCAGTCCTTCGCGAAGGACGCGGCGGTGGCGTCCTGCCCCACGAGGATGGAGATGCTGGGCGGCGAGCTCCACAAGGTCATGCCGAAGACTCCGGGCGTGTCGTCGCCGGGCACGGGCACGACGCGCACGGTGACGCGCGGATAAGGGAAGGACTTGCGCACGGTGACGACCTCACGCCCGGCCTGCTCCAGCCACGCGCAGATGTCCGCGTCCGTCAGGTGCGTGAACTCTCCCAGCAGCGCGACCTCCAACACGGAGGCACCGACGTGCACCTGGCACCGCCTGCCGCCGAAGGAATGGAAGCCCGCGTCGATGAGGTCCTCACCGCGCAGGTGGTAGACGCCCCTTTCATCGGGAGTCCATGGCAGGAGCGCGTCCGCGCCGGACACGGTGAGCTCCACGCGCAGGTCGGGCGTCACGCGGCTGGGGGTCAGCAGGTAGGCCTTGCCGCCCACGTGCCACGTGTCGCCTTCCCCCATGCCCCCGAACAAGGACCTGCCGCCCCCTCGGGAAGAGGAGGCCAGCGGGTAGTGATAGCGAAGGCTTCGCGCCCCTTCGGGCACTCGCACGACGCCGTCCCGGGGGAAGATCTCGGCCCTGCTCCCGTTCCCGAACGTCGCGATGACGGAG
Organism: Corallococcus sp. M7; assembly: GCF_054512695.1. Classification (NCBI taxonomy): domain Bacteria; kingdom Pseudomonadati; phylum Myxococcota; class Myxococcia; order Myxococcales; family Myxococcaceae; genus Corallococcus; species Corallococcus sp. M7. The sequence continues at coordinate 2,983,468 of NZ_CM137252.1, read as the reverse complement.
CTCTCGCGCCCCGGCTGCCGGAAGAGGAATGAGCCAGGGAAGACGCCCGGAGGCGACGGCGGCAGGACGACCTCCACATTCAGGCGTGGCGAGGGGTCGTGCGTGTACGTGATGTCATAGCGGAGGGGCACGTCCTCCCAGGGAGGCGCGAGCGGCACGGAGGCGCACGCCCCCAGCGCGAGAGCGAGCCCCACCAGCCATGCGCGGGCCACCGTCGTCTTCCTTGCGTGCACCCTGCCCCCACGGTCCGCGGTCCGCCCGGAAGGACTCCACGGCGGCCCCCATGCCGTCCAGCCCGGAATGCCGACGCACGGGGACGCGCCCATGAGACTTCCGCTCAGAGGGGCTTCTTCCGCGCGCGGCGCGCGGGCGTGCGCTCCGCCTCCGCGATGGACCCGGCACGGCGCTTCCGGGAAGGCGCCTTCTCGCGCGAGGCGGGAACCCTCCGCGGCGCCGCGTGCGCGCGAGGCACGTCACTCCTGGCGCTCTCCTCCACGGGAGGCCCCGCGACGAGCAGCGCGCGCGCCGCGTCCAACAGCTCCCCCGCCAGCGGCTGCGACGCGGTGGCCCGCGCGAGCGTCATCGCGCCGAAGCACAGCGTCACCGTGGCCAGCATCTGCTGCCGGGGCGTGGCGCCCTCGCGCGCGGGCAGGTGCGTCTGGGCCTGGCCGACCAGGTCCTCCAGGCCCTGGGCGAACGCGGCCTGCACCTCCGGCGCCGCGCGCGTCAGGTCCGACAGGAGCGACGGCATCATGCAGGCCGTGGCGCCCGTGTCCCGGTCGTACTGGTCCAGGTAGCGCCGCGCGAAGCGATCCAGGAACGCCGGCCCCCGCATCCCCTCCAGCCCCGCGAGCCAGCGCGTCCTGTTCGCGGACATGAAGGCGCGCAGCGACTCCGCGAGCAGCGATTCCTTGGAGGTGAAGTGGGCGTAGAAGCCGCCCACCGTCAGGCCCGCGGCCCGCATCACCCGCTCCACGCTCGCACCGCTGAAGCCCTCCGCGCGGAACAGCTTCTCCGCCGCCGCGAGGATGCGCGCGTGCGTGGCCTGCTTGTGTTCAGCGGTGTAGCGCATCGCCCTACTCCTTGCCGCCCGCGCCCGGCGGACGGAACAGCATGCACGTCGTGGTGCCGTGCGCGTAGAGCGTGCCCTTCTCATCCACCAGCCGCCCCTGCGCCGTCGCCACGCGGCCGCCCAGGTGGATGACCTCGCCCCTGCACAACAGTTGTCCCGTGTCGTGCGCGATGCCCTTCACGTAGTTCACGTGAAGCTCCAGCGTGGTGTAGCCCGCGCCCACCGGCAGCATCGTGTGGATGGCGCACCCCATCGCGGAGTCCATCAGCGTCGCGGCCAGCCCGCCGTGCACCATGCCAATGGGGTTGTAGTGGTGCTCGCCCGGCTGCACCGCGAACACCACCCGGCCCTCCTCCACCTCCACCGGGGTGAAGCCCATCAGCTCCGCGATGGGCGGCCCAGGCAGCTCTCCGCGCTGGATGGCGCGCAGGTACTCCAGCCCCGACAGCTTCTTCGCCGCGGAGGCCCCCTCCCGGGGGTCCCGCCACGTCACCGTCCGCGTACGCGGATTCGCTGCTTGCTCGCTCATCGGCGCTCCCTATCGCTTGAACTCATGGAAGGATGGTCATAATACCATCCCGTTCAACATGCGGGGTCAAGGAGTGCGCGATGGAACAGCGGCGCGTCGTGGTGACGGGAATGGGGCTCATCAGCCCGTGTGGCATCGGCGTGGAGAAGAGCTGGGACGCGCTGGTGAACGGCAAGAGCGGCGTGGGGCCCATCACCCTGTTCGACGCAAGCGCGCTGGACTGCCGCTTCGCCGGTGAGGTGAAGGGCTTCAACCCGGAGGACTACATCGAACGGCGCGAGGTGCGCCGCATGGACCGCTTCGCGCAGTTCGCGGTGGCGGCGTCGGACATGGCGCTCGAGGACTCCGGCCTGGTCATCACCGAGGAGAACGCCGAGCGCGTGGCGGCCGTCATCGGCTCCGGCATCGGCGGCATCAGCAGCCTGGAGGAGACCCACCGCAAGGCGCTGGAGAAGGGGCCGGACCGCATCAGCTCCTTCTTCATCCTCCAGATGATCATCAACATGGCGCCCGGCTACATCTCCATGCGCCACGGCATCAAGGGCCCGTCCTGGTCCACCAACTCCGCCTGCTCCACCAGCGCGCACGCCATCGGTGAGGCGATGCGCGGCATCCAGCGCGGCGAGTTCGACGTGGCGCTGGCCGGCGGCGCGGAGGCCCCCATCTCCATGCTGGGCGTGGGCGGCTTCGCCGCGATGAAGGCCCTGTCCAACCGCAACGACGCGCCCCAGGCGGCGAGCCGCCCGTTCGACAAGGACCGCGACGGCTTCGTGCTCGCGGAGGGCGCGGGCATCCTCGTCCTGGAGGAGTACGAGCACGCCCGGGCCCGGGGCGCCCGCATCCTCGCGGAGCTGACCGGCTATGGCGCCAGCTCCGACGCCTACCACGTCACCTCGCCCGCGCCCGGCCACGAGGGCGCCCAGCGCGCGATGAGGGCCTGCCTCAAGGACGCGCGCCTCACCCCCGCGGACATCGGCTACCTCAACGCCCACGGCACCTCGACGGACATCGGCGACGTGCTGGAGATGGAGGGCATCGCGAAGGTGTTCGGCGACGCGGCGAAGGCGCTCGCCATCTCCTCCACCAAGTCGATGACGGGCCACATGAACGGCGCGGCCGGCGCCGCCGAGGCCGTCATCAGCATCCTCGCCCTCACCCGCGGCGTGCTGCCCCCCACCATCAACCTGGAGAACCAGGACCCGCGCATCCCGCTGGACTGCGTGCCCAACACCGCCCGCGAGACGCGCGTGAACGCCGTGATGAGCAACTCCTTCGGCTTCGGCGGCACCAACGTGGCGCTCGTGTTCCAGCGGCTCCCGGAAACGCGTTAATACTCTGTAAAAAATCTGGCGCCCGTTTACTGACTTTTCCCCAGTCCTGTCGCGCCGCGTCAGTCAAGCGTTCACAGCGCGGGGGACGGGCGCCGCCGCCGCACACCCGGAGCGCCTGAAAGCCCCGTGATTACATGGGATTACGTCCCTGTAAGGCCAGGGTGGAGGCAGTCAACCCTTCGCGCGTCGCCTGCGGGACAGCGCTGCAGCGATCCGAAAACGTTCATTGCAAATCGGTAAATCGGTTTGCAGAGTGGATCCAGAGACCCGGTGTCGGAAGCGCGCTTCCTGACGCGGCCCACCGGGGGTTGGAGCCATGAACAACGACAACGCTCTGAATGCGAACGTGGGGCTGAAGCTTCGAGGCCTCCGCTTGCAGCGCAACATCAAGCAGGCGGACGCCGCGAAGGACCTGGGCGTCTCCCCCGCGTACCTGAACCTCATCGAGAAGGGCAAGCGCGTGATGCCCTTCCCGCTCCTGTGGAAGGCGCTGCGCTACTTCGAACAGGACCCCGAGCAGTTCATGTCCACGCTGGGCGAGGGCCGCGTGGACGAGGCCCTGGCGAAGCTCTTGGATGAACCGCTGCTCAAGAGCCTGGACATCGACTCGGAGTCGCTCCAGTCGCTGTCCGCGGAGCCGAAGCTGGCCGGCACCGTGGCCGCGCTGTTCAACCTCTACAAGAACACGCGCACGCAGCTGGAGAACGTGCTCGCGCAGCTCAACGTGGAGGAGCGCACGCGCACGCAGGGCTCCACCTCCGGACTGGGCAGCGCGACGCCGGGCGTCCGCTTCGACTACTCGCCCTTCGACGAGGTCAGCGACTTCCTGGAGAAGCACCGCAACTACTTCCCGGAGCTGGAGGAGCAGGCGGAGGGGCTGCGCCGCGACTTCCGCCTGGAGCAGCAGCTCACCAGCAGCAACCTCATCCGCATGCTGGAGGAGCGCTTCGACTTCAAGGTGCAGATTGAGCGCGCGGCCAGCGGTTCGTCCGTGGTGCGCCGGTTGGATCTGGACACGCGCACGCTCACGCTGTCGCCGGACCTCACGGAGCAGCCGCTGAAGTTCCAGGTGGCCGCGTCCATTGGCCTGATGGTGATGGACCGCGAGAAGCTGGTGGAGCGCATCCTGGGCGCGGGCCGCATGCGCCACGGGGAGACGGAGCGCCTCATCAAGGTGAACCTGGCGAACTACTTCGCCGGCGCGCTGATGCTGCCCTACGGCGAGTTCTTCAAGGAGGTGCAGCGCACGCGCTACGACGTGGAGCTGCTCTCCAACATCTTCGGCACCACCTACGAGACGGTGGCCCACCGCATCTGCAACCTGTCCGACCCCAAGCGCCAGGGCCTGCCCTTCCACTTCCTGCGCGCGGACATCGCGGGGAACATCTCCAAGCGCTACAGCGGCACCGGCATCCGCTTCGCGTCCGGCGGCGGTTCCTGCGCGAAGTGGGCGGTGCACCTGGCGTTCCTCAACCCGTCCCAGATTACGCGCCAGTACTCCATCATGCCGGACGGCACGACGTACTTCTGCTTCGCGAAGGTGCAGCTGCAGCCCATTGAGGGCTCCATCGTGAAGGGCACGGCGTACTCCATCGGCCTGGGCACGCACGCGGAGAACGCGAAGTACCTGGCGTACGGCCTGCCCACCAACGACCTGCGCAAGGACGCCATCCCCAGCGGCATCTCCTGCCGCTTCTGCGAGCGCACGGACTGCAACCAGCGCGCGGCGGCCAGCTACCGCTTCGCGTTCGCCTTCGACGAGTACACGAAGAAGGACTGCTTCTTCTCCCCGCTGCTGGTCCACGAGAAGGAGAAGGCCGAGCGCAACGGAAACGCGGAAGCCGATGGCAACGGTGCTGAACCCAGCGAGAAGCACGATTCGCTGGACAGGGGCGCCCGCCGCCGCAAGGTTCACGAGAACTGACATGCACCCGTCCGACAACGAACGCGCCCACATCCACGACGCCATCCAGAAGCAGAAGAACGCGCTCGCCCCGCTGCGCATCACCGGCTCGCCTTCGGAAGTAGGCCAGGGGCTGGTGGCGCTGGCGGAGCTGTACGGGATGCTGGAGGACCACGCGGCCTCCCGCGAGCACTACGAAGAGGCCTACGGCTTCTTCAAGACCGCGGGCAACAAGCCCGGCCAGGCGCAGGCGCTCTTCGGCCTGGGCGTGGTGAAGGCCTACTTCGAGGATCACAAGAGCGCCATCGAGCACATGGCCACCGCCGCCCTGCTCTTCAACGAGGCGCGCGACCGCGAAGGCGAGGCGCTCTCCCGCGCCTGCATCGGCGAGTCCCTGCGCGCCATGGGCGAGGCCGACGGCGCCGAGGAGAAGTACCAGGAGGCGCTCATCCTCTACCGCCAGACGCGCAACAACGAGCGCATCGCGCGGCTGCTGCTGGACATTGGCGACCTGCGCATGGCCAAGGGCGAGTACGAGCCCGCCAGGAAGCGCTTCCTGGAGGCCGTGCCGCTCTTGGAGCAGGGCGAGGATCCGGAGGCGCTCGCGCTGGGGCACCTGCTCCTGGGTGAGTCCGAGGGCCTCCTGGGCCACCACGACAACGCGCGGCCGCACCTGCTGCGCGCGGTGGACGTGTACGGCGAGCTGCACGACCACGTCTACGAGGCCCGCGCGAGATGGGACCTGGGGCTGTCCTGCTACTACCTGCAGGACTACGCCGCGGCCCGCGAGCAGTTCGAGGCCGTGCTGCCCATGTACGAGGACCTGAAGCAGCACGACGAAGTGGCGAAGGTGAAGAACGTGCTCGCGCACTTCGCCGCGCGCGGCGTGTAGCCCCGCGCGCGGTCTTCCTTCGCGTCCGACTTCGATTCGAGGCCTGGAAGCCCGCGCCCACCGCCAGCGCGAGCAACCCGATGACGCCCGCGGCGATGGCGGCGTAACGCCACTCGCCGCGCAGGCCCAGCAGCGTGCCCGCCATCGCCAGCCGCGCCACCGGCGTCACCAGCAGCATGGACGCCGCGCCCTTGCGCAACAGGTCGATGGCCACGTGCACGGACTCGTCGCGTGGCAATAACTCCAGCGCGAGCGACGTGACGAACATGCAGCCGCTGGTGATGGCCCCGGTGCGCAGCACGCGGGCAATCCATCGTTCCCCGGCGGCGAGCCGCCTCCCCCACCGGCGCTCGCGTGGGAGCACCTCCGGCTGGGTGATGGGCTCCTGCGGGAGCTCGTCGTGGAGTTCCTCATGGAACTCCGGGTCCAACGCCACCGACGTCGCCTGCGCGTTGCGACGTGGCGGTCCAGCCTCCGGCACCATCATCGACGGATGGACCCCGGGTAGTTCAGGCTCCGCTTCACTCATTTCCATACGCTCGGCCACAGCCCCTCCCCTCCCTTCCACAACATCTGTCCGGCCACAATCAGCAGGACCGCCGCGAAGAGCTTCTTCAGCACCGCGGTCGGCGTCCTCATCATCAGCTTGCTGCCCACGGATGCTCCGGCCAGCACCCCTACGACCAACGGCGCCACGAGCCCGAGATTCAATTGGCCGCGCCACGCGTACGCGGCGACGCTCGCCGCGCCGGTGACCCCCACCATCAGGTTGCTGGTGGCGCTGGCGACCTTGAAGGGCACGCGCATGCCGTAGGTCATCAGCGGCACCTTCAGCGGGCCACCGCCCACGCCCAGCAGCGCGGACAGCCCACCCGCCACGAAGGAGCCGGAGATGCCCAGCGGGTAGTTGCCGGGCTCGTAGTTGGCCGCCGTCGAAGGCTCCTGGACGGGGCGGCGCATCAGCAGCATCTGAAGGGAAACGAAGAGCGTGAAGAGGCCGAACACCACGGCCACCATCGCCTCCGCGACGAAGGCCGCCACCAGGCCCCCGACGATGGCGCCCATCACCGTCGCCAGCTCCAGGGTGAGCCCCAGCCGCAGGTCACTCAGTTTGTTCTCCACGTAGCTGGCGGCGGCGGCGCAGGAGTTGGCCACCACGCACATCAGGCTCGCGGGGACGGCCTGCTCCAGCGGGATTCCGAATCCCAACACCAGGACGGGGACCAGGACGATGCCGCCCCCGATGCCCAGGAGCGCCCCCAACCCACCCGCCAACACACCCGCCGCCATGAGGAGCAAGACCGTCATTCCCTATCGAGGATAGGAGGCACTCCCCGCTTCGGATAGCGCCACATCCCCGAGGGCAACCTGCTCGATCGGTTGGATGCCCTGCACGCGGACACGGCACCGGGACGCGGGCCGTGTGGATCCGTTCACTACGCGGCGGTGGCGCCCAGCGTTCCCTCTGGAAACTCCTCCAGGAAGCGCGCGCGCGTGCGCGGCGTGTAGGTGCCGCGCGCCATGTAGCCGTGCAGTCTGCGAATCAGCCCGCGCGTCACTTCCAGCGCGGCGTCCAGCTCCACGGCGAAGTCAAAGTGATCATTGCGGTACAGCTCCTGGAAGGAGAGCTGCGAGTACGCCGGAAGGGCCCGCATGCGGCCGAGCGGACTGGAGAGGAAGAGCCCGGAGACGTAGAGCCCGCGCACCCAGCCATCCAGCTCCGCCTTGGTGGGGGCCTGTCCCACGCGGTCCTGCGACGCCAGGCGCACCAGCTCGTAGATGCCCCGGCCAATGCCTCGCAGGGGGATGCCGGAGCTCTTCACCACCTGGAACTTCTCGCGGATGCGGGCGGTGCCCACGCCGTCCGTGCCGTCCTGCTGGCGCAGGAAGAAGAGCGTCTGGGCCCACTCCACCTGACGCCGTGCGTCCCAGGTCCGCTCGCCCTTGCGGCGGTGGCGCAGCACCAGTTGGTCCACCAGCGGGTGGAGGCGCCGGTCCAGGCTCAGGTGCGTGAAGTACCCCGCGAGGATGGCCAGGCCAGCCTCGGTGCCCACGAGGGCGCCGGAGGCGACGAGCTCCGCCATCTTCAGGCCCAGGCCCACCGGGGCGCGCTCGTGGTACAGCCGCGCGAAGGGGGGCCAGCCGGTGTCCGGCTGCATCATCACGCCCAGGCCCCCGCGCACGCCGGCGCACAGCGGCAGGTCCGGCAGCGCCGCGCCGAAGCGCGCGTACGGCAGGTCCTCTGACAAGGCGCGCACCCAGTCGGCGGGGAGGCCGTCCGGATGGGCGGCCAACCGTTCGATGGCCGTCAGATGCAGCAACAGGGTGGGCATTGGGAGTCCACAGCTATCCAGCGCGCCGGGGCAATGCAATGCCGGAGTGGCAACCAGCGCTTTGCGAGCAACACGCGGCGCGTCTACAGTCGCGCCCCTCGGATCACCCCCTCCCTCAGCACAGGAGTCCACGTCGCCATGCAATTCAGTCTCGTCTCCGGTGAAGCCGCGCCGGTGAGCGGTGAGCTGCTCGTCATCCCCCTCTTCGAGGGCGAGCTGGGTGATTCCGCCCCCGCGCCGCTGACGGCCGCGGACGCGGCGCTGGACGGCAAGCTGCGCGCCGCCGCCACCCAGGAGGGCTTCAAGGGCAAGGTGGACCAGTCCTTCCTCGTGCACACGCTGGGGAAGCTGGGCGCGGACCGCGTCCTGCTCCTGGGCCTGGGCAACCGCGCGCGCTTCCAGCCGGAGGTGCTGCGGCTGGCCGCGGGCCGCGCGGCGAAGACGGCGCAGCGGCTGAAGGCGACCGCCATCGGCTTCCGCGTGCCCGCCACGGAGGACGCGGCGATGGCCGTGCGCGCGGTGGTGGAGGGCCTGGAGCTGGGCGTCTACCGCTTCGACAAGTACAAGTCCTCCGCGCGCGAGGACAAGGGCGCCCCCAAGCTGAAGAGCGCCACGCTGTCGCTGCCGGAGGGCACGGAGAAGTCGCGCGCGCTGGACGACGCGCTCCACCTGGGCCTGAAGCTGGCGGAGGCCGTCAACTGGGCGCGCGACCTGGTCAACGAGCCCCCCAACGTGGTGACGCCCACGAAGCTCGCGCAGGCCGCGCAGCAGGCCGCCAAGGAGGGCGGGCTCACCGCGGAGATTGGCGGGCGCAAGGAGATTGAACGCCTGAACATGGGCATGTTCCTGGGCGTCACCGCCGGCAGCGTGCAGGAGCCGCGGCTCATCCACCTGGTCTACACGCCGAAGAACGCGAAGGACGCCCGGCGCGCCCCGCTGGCGCTGGTGGGCAAGGCCATCACGTTCGACTCGGGCGGCCTGTCGCTCAAGCCCACCGAGGGCATGGTGGAGATGAAGACGGACATGGCCGGCTCCGCGGCGGTGCTGGCCGCGATGAAGGTCATCGGCTCCGTGGTGAAGCCGCCCTTCCCCGTGCACGCCTTCATTGGCGCGTGCGAGAACATGCCGTCCGGCACGGCGTACAAGCCCGGCGACATCCTCACCGCGCGCTCCGGCAAGACGGTGGAGATCACCAACACGGACGCGGAGGGCCGCCTGGTGCTGGGCGACATGCTCACCTGGGCCGGCGAGCACGAGCCGTCCGCCATCATCGACCTGGCGACGCTCACGGGCGCGTGCATGGTGGCGCTGGGCAACTACATCGTGGGCGCCTTCGGCGACGACGACGACACGGTGAACAGCGTGCTCACCGCCGCGCGCGCCGCGGGCGAGGAGATGTGGCGCCTGCCCGTCAGCGACCTGCAGAAGGACGCGCTGCGCTCTGAAGTGGCGGACATGAAGAACTCCGGCGAGCGCTGGGGCGGCGCCATCAACGCGGCCCTCTTCCTCAAGGAGTTCGTGGGCGACACGCCCTGGGTGCACCTGGATATCGCCGGTCCGTCCAACAGCCCCAAGGAGCGCGGCTACCTCAACAAGGGCGGCACGGGCGTGGGCGCGCGCACCCTGGTGGAGCTGGTGCGCCGCAAGGCCGCGGAGGTCGCCTCGCAGCCGGAGCCCGTGAAGGCCGAGGCCCCCGCGAAGACGCCGAAGGCCGCCAAGGCTCCGAAGGCCGCCAAGGGCAAGCCGGCCCGCGCTTAAGTCCCCGCGCAAGTCGACGTGGGGTTTCACGGGCCTCGGGCCCCCACGCTTCAGCGGCGTGGGGCCTGGGGCCTTCCCATTTCAGGGCGTCCGGGGCGTTGAACGCACGGCCACGCTCGGCTCCGGGAGCGGACGGACGCCCGCCATCAGGGCGTCCACGCTCTCCGTGATGCCCGCGGTGGCCTCCGTGGGCCAGGTGGCCAGCATCATCAGCACGCGGCCGGAGTTGCCCTCGCGCACGGCCACCTTGCCGCGCACGCCCTCGCCCACCTGGAAGTCGAACCCCACCGCGTTGTCCGACAGCGCGATGGGCTGCGGGTCGGTGGTGGTGAAGCCCGGCTGCTGGCGCAGCCCCTGCGTCAGCCGCTCCGCGAACTGCACGGGCGTGGCCACGCCGGGCGCCACCTGGAGCACCACCTGCGCGCCCGTCACGCGGTGGCGCAGGATGACGGGGATCGCCAGCCCCTCCGGGGTGCGCTCGTTCGTCTCGTCCAGCTGCCACTCCGCCGTGGGCCGGATGATCTCGAAGCCCAGGTCCTCGTCCACGTAGCGCCGCGTGGTGGACGCGACGACGGACTCGTCCGAAGCCGTGCCGGAGCCGCCCGTGCCGGGCTCCGCCTTCGTCACCGCCGTCCGGGACGCGCCGCACGCCGTGCTCAGCAGAAGCACACCCCAACCCAACATCCGCATCGCGCCCATGTCGCTCGTCCCCCGCCAGCCACCAGCCGTGGGGAGGAACGTGGACACCCACCTCCGGGCCCGCCAGGGGCACACGGGGGCGGTGTGCGCTGTCAGACGGTGGAAACTTCCCGCGAGGGCCCTGCCTTACGTCAGGCCGCCCTGGAGGGTGCGGTAGGTGTTGGCCAGCCGCTCCGCCACGTCCGCTGGCAGCACGTTGCGCGCGGAGAACAGCGCGTAGGACACGAACGCGTCCAGCGCCTCCAGCGCCATGGCCCGGCCCACCGCCTCACCGCCGCTGGTGGACACGTTGGCGCGCAGCCGGGCCACGTCCACGCGTCCGTCCGGCCCCAGCGTGACGCCGTGGTAGGCCTCCTCCAGGCCCGGCGGCGGCGACTCCACGAAGCCGCGCAGGAGGTCCACGTCGCGGCCCGCCTCGCGCAGCGCGCGGTGCACCAGCGACAAGAGGAGGTTGTAGCGCTCCTCCGCGGACAACAGCTCCCAGGCCATGCCCTCCACCGCGGGGCCCGGGGCCGGAGTGGGCTCCGCGGCCCGGACGGCCAGGTGGCCGCCGCGCACCGCCTCCTCCACGCCGCTGTAGAAGGCGTACTGGCTGCCCGCGTAGGCGGCCCGGAGCGCGCCCAGCGTCGTGCCCTCGCCCAGCTTCGCGAACAGGGCCTCCTCGCCGGGCAGCGCGCCCTGGGGGCCGGGCGTCACGCGCATGTCGTCCGGGAAGCGGCGGCGCAGGCGGCCCGTCTCCTCCGCGCGCTTGATGCCGGTGAGCACCAGGTCGCGCGTGCGCTCCGGCAGCTTCACCGCGTCCACCGCCGGGGCCTTCGCCTCCAGGAAGAGGAAGCTGCCCTCCACCATCTCGAAGAGGTTGAGCACCACCTCGCGCACCACGAAGGTCATCGCGCTGTAGAGGCTGGCCTCGGAGACGATGCCCTGCGACGTGAGCACCTGGCCGATGCGCCGCGCGGGCGTCACCTGCGCCAGGGCCTGGGTGAGCCGTGCTTCCGTCAGGAGCCCCAGCCGCACCATCACCGCGCCCAGGCGCTCCCAGCGCTCGCTGGAGGTGGCGAAGACGACCTGTCCGTCGCGGAAGGCCACCGTGCGGCGCACGCCGCCGTGCTGCACGACGAGCTGGCCGGTGCGGATGCCCGAGAGGATCTGGGCAAATACTTCCTCGACCGAGAGCGTCCCCAGGCTGCCGGCGAAGAAGCCGGCCGCGCCGTGGGATTCCGGGAGGAGCACCAGCCCCTCCGGCGCCAGGAAGTGCGCCGAAAGGGGCCGGGTGGGAGAGACGACGGCGGCGAGCGGCCGCTCCAGTTCGAGCGAAGCCGCCTCACCGCTCACGCGGGGCGTGGCCCTGGGTTTGGACGCCACCGCATCCCTCCCTGCAGGCGCTGCGAGGACTACTTCGCGCCCTTCAGCTCCGCGTCGATGATGCTCTTGAACTCGTCCAGGGGCTGCGCGCCCGACAGCATGATGCCGTTGATGAAGAACGCCGGCGTGCCGCTGACGCCCACCTTGGAGCCGTCCGCCATGTCCGCCTTCACCTGAGCGGCCTTCTCGCCGGAGTCGAGGCAGGTGTTGAACTTGGCCGTGTCCAGCTTCAGCTCGCCCGCGTACTTCTTCAGGTCATCCACGCCCAGCGCCTTCTGGTTGGCGAAGAGCTTGTCGTGCATCTCCCAGAACTTGCCCTGCTCGTTCGCGCACAGCGAGGCCTCGGCGGCCTTCTGCGCCTGCTGGTGGAAGTCCAGCGGGAACTGGCGGAACACCAGGCGCACCTTGTCGCCGTACTGCTTCGTCACCTCGTCCACCGTGCCGATGGCGCGGCTGCAGAACGGGCACTGGAAGTCGCTGAACTCCACGATGGTGACCGGCGCGCTCTCCGGGCCCTTCGCCGGGCCGGTGGCGGCCACCTGCTTGCGCTCCGCGGGCGGGCGCGGGGGCTCGGGCAGCTCGTACTTCACGTTGGCGCCCGCGCGCAGCGAGTCGAAGAACTTCTGGGCCTGCTCCTGCTTCTGCTGGCCGGACAGGAAGTCCACGATCTGCGGCTTCATCTGCTCGTAGGTCGCGCCCGGGGGCAGCTGGCCCTTGGCGCCCTCGAAGACCTCCTTGATCTTCTCTTCCGGAGGCGCGGGGATCTTGTCGTCGATCTCCGCCTTGAGCAGCTGGTCCTCGGTGATGCCGCGCTTGGTCGCCTCGGCCTTCACCAGGCGCTCCGTGACGAGCCCCTCCAGGCCGCGCTTGCGCAGCTGGAACTTCTGCTTGTCCAGGTTCGCCAGCGGCTCCTTGATGCGCTCGTTCAGCTCACCGAAGGTGACCTTCTCGTTGTTGCCGAAGGTGGCCACCACGGTGTCCGGCGCCGGCTCGGAGGCGTTGGCCGCCTGGGCCTGCGCGGAGGGCGCCTGGGCATTGGCCGGCGCCTTCTCCTTGTTGCAGCCGGCGGTGAGGGATGCCGCGAGGAGAGCGGCCAGGGCGATGCGAGTAGAGCGCATGGACATAGCCCGCCGACTTAATAGAGGTCCCCGGGACTGGCAAGGAATTGCCAGTCCAGTGTTCAGGCGACCAGGGGCTCCAACTCCAACGCGCCCGCGAGGCTCGCGCGGCCCGGCTCACGCCCTTCCACGTCGCGGCGGCGCGCGGTGACGATGTCGAAGCTGGAGGGGTCCGCCAGCACCTTGCGCACCAGTTTGTGATTGAGCGCGTGGCCCGTCTTGAACGCCGTCATGTGGCCAATGACAGGCCGGCCGAACAGCGACACGTCGCCGATGGCGTCCAAAATCTTGTGGCGCACGAACTCGTCCGGGAAGCGCAGGCCGTCCGGGTTGAGGATGGCGGCCTCGTCCACGACGACGGCGTTCTCCAGCGAGCCGCCGCGCGCCAGGCCCAGCGTCTTGAGCTTCTCCACGTCGCGCAGGAAGCCGAAGGTGCGGGCGCGCGAGATTTCACGCGAGAAGCCCCGGTCGTTCACGTCCACGTCGAACGACTGGCCCTGGATGACGGGGTGCTCGAAGTCGATGGTGCAGCTGATGCGGAAGCGACGGGCGGGGGTGAGCGAGGCCTGCTTGTCGCCGTCCTGCACCACCACGCTCTTCTTGATGACCAGGTACTCGCGCGGCGCGTCCAGCTCGTGCGACCCGGCCTCCATGATGGCGTGGGTGAAGGGCGCCGCGCTGCCGTCCATGATGGGCACTTCCGGCCCGTCCAGCTCCGCGCGCACGTTGTCGATGCCCAGCGCCGCCAGCGCGGACATCAGGTGCTCCACCGTGCCCACCTTCACGCCGTCCCGGCCCAGGGTGGTGGCCAGCGACGTGTCCACCACGTACTCCGCCAGCGCGGGGATGCTCACCGGGCGCGCCAGGTCCGTGCGCACGAAGACGATGCCATGCCCCGCGGGCGCGGGCTTCAGGGTCAGCGTCACGGGCAACCCGGAGTGGAGCCCCACGCCGCGGCAGATGGCCGGCTGGGAGAGGGTGCGCTGGAAGTCGTTGAGCTGGAGCATGTCGGTGTCGCCTCTAGGGACTGCTTCGTACTGACATACGCGGGGTATGGCCCCGTCAGGCCGTTCCACGGCGGTCTGACGCGCTGCACATAGGAGCAATCAACATGCCACGCGGCCGTGACACAAGAATTGCCTGAAGGGGAGGCCCTGCCCTTCCCAACCCCCTGGAACTGCTCGCGCACGGTCCGCCGGGACGGGGGATGGACCTGACCGAAGTCCGGACACCCCTCTTGGGAAACCCACCACTGCTCCTCCCACCGTGACAGCGATGTCCGGAATTCATCCTTCGAACTCCGGGGCCCCCGAATGGTTTCGAACCAACCGGGAGTGCGTGTCACCCACGTGACAGGGGCGCGTCTCTATCGCAGGCGAGTGCCCGGAAGCAAACGCACATCCCGGACATACCGGGAGTCCGGGGCTTGACGGGAATCGTGACTGGGAGGGTGGGTCAGCGGGCAGGCGGCAGGAAGCGATCGCGCAGGGCTTCCGCGTCCGGCCGGTCGAAGCCGCGGCCCTGGAGGAGCGAGCGGCGGCTGACGGCGTGGAAGGTGGTCTCCAGCGTCTGTGAAAACCGCCGGAGGTCCTCCGCCAGGCGGCTGCGGATGCCGGGGCCTTCCGGGGGCCAGGGCAACTCCACCAGCAGCGAGGTGAAGCGGTCGAAGGCGTCGTAGTCCGCGTAGCGCAGCAACTGGTAGCCGCCGTCGTGGAAGTAGTCGAGGAACGACTTGAGGGCCTCCAGCACGCGCTCGGCGGCGGTCACGTCCTCCGCGCGCAGGTGGCTTTCGGCGGCGCGGCACAGCTGGGCGTAGACCCACAGGTCCTTGCGCAGGCGCAGCGCGGCGTCCTGGGCGCTGGTGAGGTGGGCGAAGGCCTCATCCCCCAGCGAGCCGTTGGGGGCCAGCGCGTCCACCAGCGCGACGATCTGCTGGCGCAACAGCGTGGTGAAGGCCTCCGCGGCGCGCAGGGGGGCGGCGGGGTCGCGGTCCAGGTCCACCAGCACCTCGCGGGAGATGCGGTCCGTCTCGCGGGCCAGGTCTCGCGCGGCGCGCAGCGTGGCGGCCTGCAGGTGCTTGGGGCCGGCCTTGGGGGACAGCTCCGTGTGCAGGTAGCTGGCCACGGCGGAGACCTCGCCGCGCACCAGCGACAGGAGCACGCGCACGCGGCGCGGCACGGGCGGCTGCGACTCCGGATCCACGTGCGTCAGGTAGTGCAGCACGCGGAAGAGGCCCAGGAACGCGGTGGTGAAGAGCGGCCGCGTGTCCTGGGGCAGCGTGCCCAGGACATCCAAGAGGCGCACGGAGCGCAGCCGGTCGTACTCGACGCGGAACTCCAGCGGGCGGAAGGGGCGGAAGTAGCGGTTGAGGACGATCTCCCGCAGCGTCAGCTTGCCCACGTCCTGGAACAGCGACAGGCCGATGAGCGGCAGCTGGAGCAGGTTGTCGAGCAGGTTCTTCAGCGCGTCGAACGCCTCGCGCACGACGAAGAGGCTCTCCGGCGGGGTCTCCTGATCCAGCTCCTCTTCGATGAGCAGCCGGCGCACGCGGTCGTCCGCGAGCTGGGTCTCCACGTACTTGCGGAAGACCATCTTCGGGTCGCTGTCCGGGTCCTGCAGGTGCCGGGCGACGCGCACGGCGCGCTCCATGGCGTCGCGCACGTCCACCAGCTCCTCGTGGAAGTCGCGCGTGACGAGCGGCCGGGCGCGGGCGTCCACCACGGCGTTGTGGAGGTTCAGGTAGCGCTCCACGGCGCGCAGCCACATCTCGAACTCGAAGAGCAGCTCCTCGCGGCCCTCCACCGGGACGCCGCGCAGCCAGCGCTCGCGTTCAGCGAGGAAGCCCGCGCGCGTGGCCTGCGAGGCGCGCATCAGGTCGCCGTAGTAGTCGCGGGGACTGGGGAGGACCGTGGGCACGGCGGCGGGGGCTTGGCTCATGGCGGGACGGGGTGCGGGTTAGAAGAGCGCCCCTTGTGGGGAGCTGGGGGGCGGCGTCTTCTTGAAGTACTGGTAGGTGCGCAGCGTGGCGGTGCGGCCGCGGGGCGTGCGCATGAGGAAGCCCTCCTGCATGAGGAAGGGCTCGTAGACGTCCTCGATGGTGTCGCGCTGTTCGCCCACGCTCGCGGCGATGGTCTCCACGCCCACCGGGCCGCCGCCGAACTTCTCCAGGATGGTGAGGAGGATCTTGCGGTCCATCGCGTCCAGGCCGCTGGCGTCCACGCCCAGGCGGCTCAGCGAGTCGTGCGCCAGGTCGTAGGTGATGCGGCCGTTGCCCTCCACCTGGGCGAAGTCGCGCAGGCGGCGCAAGAGGCGGTTCGCGATGCGGGGCGTGCCGCGCGAGCGGGTGGAGACCTCGCGGCTGGCGGCGCGGTCCATGGGCACGCCGAGGATGCGCGCGGAGCGGTCGAGGATCTGCTCCAGGAACTTCGGCTCGTAGTACTCCAGGCGGTCCTGGATCTGGAAGCGGTCGCGCAGCGGGGACGTGAGCAGGCCCGTGCGCGTGGTGGCGCCCACCAGCGTGAAGGGCGGCAGGTCGATCTTCATCGCGCGGGCTGCGGGCCCGGTGTCGATGGTGATGTCCAGCCGGAAGTCCTCCATCGCCGGGTAGAGGTACTCCTCCACGGCGGCGTTGAGGCGGTGGATCTCGTCGATGAAGAGGATGTCCCGCTCGTTGAGATTGGTGAGCAGGCCCGCCAGGTCGCCCTTCTTCTCCAGCGCGGGGCCGCTGGTGACGTGGATGCCCACGCCCAATTCGTTCGCGATGATGTGCGCGAGCGACGTCTTGCCCAGGCCCGGGGGGCCGGAGAACAGACAGTGGTCCAGCGCGTCACCCCGGCTCCGGGCCGCGGCCACGTAAACCTTGAGCTTTTCGACGACCGTCCCCTGCCCCACGTACTCGTCGAAGGTGCGTGGGCGCAGGGAGGCCTCCAACCGGATGTCTTCCGGCTGAACATCTCCCGAGAGGGTGTCGTCGGACTTCCTCGCCATCGCCATTCCGACCCTATACAGCGAAGGGGGCGCGTGTCGCTGCCCTTCTGGCGGCGCTAGACTCGGAGTGGCACGCCGACCGGCCAGCCAGGGGGCTCGTCCCCCTGCCCGAAGGGAGTCGCGTCATGATTTCCGCTTCCGCCCCGTTCCGTCCCCTGCCCCTCCTGCCCGAGGCCCGCGCCGAGCGTTCGCCCGGCCCCCGCCTCCAGAAGCTGCGCCGCGCCGCGCAGGAGGCCCGCGAGGCCTTCGTCCGGGAAGGCCCGGTGGCGGCGGTGGCCACCTGCGACCTCATCACGTTCCCCTACCCCACGCTGTTCGCCTTCAGCGGGGCGGCGCTGTCCCCGGCGCCCTACGTGATGATGACCAACCGGATGCAGGTGGTGCAGTTCGCGGAGGCCGGCACCGGCCAGCGGCGCACCCTGCTCTTCAACCCCACGGACTACGAGCGGGGCCACGCGGCGCCCTTCTACCGCGCGCTGCGCGAGCGCTACGGCGCCTTCCTCTCCGACAAGGTGATGTCCACCCGCCACGGCACGGTGCAGGGCTACCTGGAGCAGCTGGGGCTGACGCCGTCGGACGTGGACTACCTGGCCTTCGACCACCTGCACATCCAGGACTTGCGCGGCTGGCTGGGCGGTGACGGCGCGCCGCCCGTCTTCCCCCGGGCGAAGCTGCTGGTGCAGCGCGCGGAGTGGACCATGGTGAAGCACCTGCACCCCATGCAGCACGTGTGGTTCGTGCCCGGCGGCGCGGACATCCCGGACGAGCGCGTGGTGCTGCTGGACGGCGACACGTGGCTGGGCCAGGGCGCGGCGCTGCTCAGCACGCCCGGCCACACGCAGGGGAACATGTCCCTGGCGGTGGCCACCGCGAACGAAGTGTTCGTGGTGAGCGAGAACGGCGTGAGCACGGAGAGCTACACGCCGCTATTGTCGCGCATCCCCGGCGTGCGCCGCTTCGCGGAGCAGATGGGCTGGGAGGTGGTGCTCAACGGCAACACGCGCGAGGACTCGCTGGAGCAGTACGCGTCCATGGTGGTGGAGAAGCTCTTCGCGGGCCCGTCCGCGCATGACGCGTCGTTCATCAACTTCCACCCGTCCTCGCTGCTCACCGCGCACCTGCTGGCCCCGGGCCTGGGGCCCACCGTGGTGCTGCCCGCGCCGAACACGGGCGGGCTGCACCCCACGCCCGCGGTGCGGCGCGCGGCGTAGGTCCTCAGGGCTCCAGGAGGGCGCAGCGGGCCGCGGGGAGGAAGGGCAGCGCCCAGGGTTCCTCCCCCTGTCCCGGGTCCGTGGCGAGGAAGAAGACGGAGCTGCCCGCGCGCACGAAGCCGTGGGGGTTCGCGTCCAGCCCCGCGGGCGCGATGTCGCGCATCGGGTCCACGCGGCCCGGTTCGCCGTTGGAGTACCAGCCCTCGCGGCCCCGGCCGGCCGTCGTCGCGGAGAAGAAGAGCCACCCGTCCACCACCGCGAAGGACGTGGGAGTGCTGCCCTCGGGCCCCGGCTCCACGTCCTGCACCAGCACCGTGCCCTGCGCCGTGCCGTTGGAGCTCCACAGCTCGCGGCCGTGCACGCCGTCATCCGCGGAGAAGTACAGCCGCCCATCCAGCACCGTCAGCCCGGAGGGCAGCGAGCCCAGGGGCCCTTGCCGCACGTCCTTCACCAGGCGGGTGCCCAGGAGCGTGCCGTCGCTCTTCCACAGCTCGCCGCCGTGGAACAGGTCCCCGGGCTCGCCGAAGAAGCCCTCCGCGCCGGCCATGAAGTACACGGCGCTGCCCAGCGGCGTGAGCTCCGACGGGTAGTCCCCCGCGAAGTGCATCAACGGGAAGGTGAGGAAGGGCTGGCCCCGCGTCACCCAGAGGTCCGCCTCGCCGAAGCCCACGTCCACGAGGAAGAAGAGGCGGTCCTTCCCCGCCGGAGTCAGCGCGAAGACGACGGACTGATCCGGGGCGCGGAAGAGCACCCGCGAGGTTCCGGAGCTCGCGTCCACCACCCACAGCGTCACCGCGTCGCCGTACGCCACCAGCGCGAGCTTCCCGTTCCACTCCGTCAGGTCGTCCAGGACCAGCGAGCCCGGCCCGCGCGCGAACTCCTGCGTGAGCTGCGTGCCCGTCGCCGTGCCGTCCGTGCTCCACAACTCCCGGCCGCGCACGCCGTCATCCGCGGTGAAGTACAGCCGGCTGCCCACCACCGTCAGCCCGTCCGGCGCGCTGCCCTGCGCCCCGCGCCGGATGTCCGCCACCAGCACCGTGCCCTTCTCGGTGCCGTCCGACAGCCACAGCTCCGGCCCGTGCGCGCCGTCATCCGCGACGAAGAAGAGCCGCCCGCCCATCCGCGTGAGGAAGCGCGGCGTGCCGCCGTACGCTCCGGGCCGCACGTCCTTCACCCGGCGCGCGACCGTGGCGTTCCCATCCGTCACCCACAGCTCGCGGCCGGACACGCCATCATCCGCGGCGTAGAAGACCTGCCCGCCCACCTCCACCAGCGTCTCCGGCGCCGAGCCCTCCGCGCCGCGCCGGACGTCCCCGACGAGCCGCGCCGAAGGACCACACGGCTGCGCGCCTCCAGAAGCCACCGAGTCCAGCGCCGCCGCCACCTCATCCACCGCCGGCACGTCCTCGCCTTCGACCCCGCCGCACCCCACCCCGATGACACCGGAGAGCAACACCACGACGACCGGAACACCACGCCACGCCGCCATGACACACGCCTCCTCGGCGCGGCGGGGCCCTTTCGGGACCACCGCACCTGGGCTGGAAATTGATGTTTGCAGCGGAATGGGCCAGCTCATGGCCGGCCAGGATTGCTCAGGGGTGTCAGACCGTGAGCGGCGTGGATCCCCAGATGACGGCAGGCGAACGCCAGGAGCGTTCGCCGTGCGACGACAGTGGATTCCTACAGGAAAAAGCCTTGCGCGTATTTTCCGAGGATTTCACGCCCCCTGAAGCACCGCGTCTCGCCCTGGAGGGCGAAAGCGATGTCCGGAGGTCACGGGCTGGAGCGCAGGGCCTTGAGGGCCTCGCGGAAGAGTGCCTGGAAGGAGGCGTCCGGGCCCAGCTGCGCGATGACGACGTCCGCGGCCTTCTCCGCCTGGGGCTGCTTGTAGCCCAGGTTGAGCAGCGCGGAGACGAGGTCCGCCTTGTTGCCGGAGGTGACGGGCGCGCGCGGGGTGGTGCCCTTCGCGATGCCCTCCGAGTGGAGGTTGCGCACCTTCTCCTTGAGCTCCAGGACGAGCCGCTCGGCGGTCTTCTTGCCCACGCCGTGGATCTTCGCGAGCCGGCTCGTCTCACCGCGCGACAGCGCCGCGATGAGCTCGCCCACCTCCATGCCGGACATCACGCCCAGGGCCATGCGCGGACCGACGCGGGACACGGTGTTGAGCAGTTGGAAGAGCTCCTCCTCCGCGGGGGAGAGGAACCCGAAGAGCTCGAAGGCGTCCTCGCGCACCACGGTGCGGATGCGCAGGTCCACCGGCTGGCCGTCCGCGGGCAGCTTGCCCAGCGACACGGTGGACAGGTTCACGCGGTAGCCCACGCCGTTCACGTCGACGACGGCGTCTTCAGCACCCTTCTCCAACACGTTGCCACGCAGCCGGGCGATCATCGGCGGGTCTCCGGGCGCTGGTAGGCGGACGACAGGCGGTCCGCGAGCACCGACGCGGCCCCCTTGCGCTTGCCGTTGCCGGGAGCGCTGGCGCGGGGCATGCCCACGCGGAACTGGTTCAAGTGGCACAGCGCGACGGCGAGCGCGTCGCTGGCATCCGCGCGCTCCAGCGTCGCCTCATCCACGCCGAGCAGCGTGCGCACCATGCGCGCCACGGCGTCCTTGCCGCCCGCGCCGCTGGCGCCCACGGACTTCTTCACGCTGGCGGGGGCGTACTCGTGCACGGGCAGGCCCGCCTGCGCGGCGGCGAGCAGCGCCACGCCACGCGCGTGGCCCAGCACCAGGGCGCTTCTGGCGTTGCGGAAGGTGAAGAGGCCCTCCACCGCCACGGCCTCCGGCTGGTAGCGCCCGAGCGCGGCGCTCAAGGCGGCGTGCAGGTCTTTCAGGCGTTCAGCGAGGGGCGCGGACTCCACCACCTTGATGACGCCATGGCCCAGGTGCACGAGCTTGCCCTTCTTCTCCTCCACCACCCCGAAGCCCATGAAGCGGCTGCCAGGGTCCACGCCGAGTACCCGCACCGGCCCGTTCCTTTCCCACGCGCCCTTGCCGGGGCGTTACGTGGACAGCGACTCCATCAGGGACTCGTCGATTTCGAAGTTGGCGTGCACGTGCTGCACGTCGTCGTTGTCGTCGAGCGCGTCCATCAGCTTCAACAGGCGCTTCGCGTTGTCGCCTTCCACCTTCACGGTGTTCTGCGGCACGAAGGTCCACTTCTGCTCGCCCAGGGGCAGGCCCGCGGCCTCCAGCTTCGCGCCCACCGCGTGCAGGTCCGCCGGGGCGGTGCGCACCTCGAAGCCGTCCGGCCCCTGGTCCACGACGTCCTCGGCGCCTGCGTCCAGGGCCTGCTCCATCACCTGGTCCTCGGTGGGGCCGGGCTTCACGGTGATGACGCCCTTCTTGTGGAACATCCAGCCCACGGCGCCCTCCGCGCCCATGTTCCCGCCGTAGTTGCTCAGGAGGTTGCGCACGTCGCTGGCGGAGCGGTTCCGGTTGTCCGTGAGGCACTCGATGATGAGCGCGACGCCGCCGGGGCCATAGCCCTCGTACGTCACCTCTTCGTAGGACTCGCCGGCCAGCTCGCCCGTGCCCTTCTTGATGGCGCGCTCGATGGTGTCGCGCGGGATGTTCGACTCGCGCGCCTGGGCCACGGCCACGCGCAGGCGGGCGTTGCTGGACGGGTCACCGCCGCCCAGGCGCGCGGCGACGGTCATCTCCTTGATGGCCTTGGAGTAGAGCTTGCCCTTGGCCACGCCCAGGACGGCATTCCGGCGTTTGAGTTTCGACCAGCGGTTGTGACCGGACATGGCGGCGGCTTCGGCGAGAGGTGGACGGGCGTTCAGCCCGTGGCGCTCCCGGCCTTGTGCCCCGAGCAGGCCGCCCGAGTCAAACCCTCACGACGCGTCCGGCCCGGGCTCCGACCCGGAATCGGGAGCCAGGACGGGCTCGAAGAGGCGGGGCGGCCCCGCGGACTCCCGGGCGCGCTCGCGCTCCTCCACCAGGATGGCGGGCACCAGCACGCCCAGCATGAACAGGCGGGTCGCCGCCTCGTAGGCCAGGGCCTCCGGGAAGCGGCACTCCAGCAGCATCGCGCGCACGGTGCGCCGCCCGTCGAAGAGGCGCACCACCTGCTCCACGTCCTCCGGCAGGGAGGGCAGCTCCTGCGACAGCCGGTTGAAGTCCACCGTGAGCCGCGCCGCCAGGGGGAGGCCCTTGACGCGCAGCTGTTCGAAGCGCTCCAGGCCCGGCACCACCTGCTCGCACAGGAACGCGCGGTCCATGGAGAAGCTGCCCCGCTGGAGCTCCGGGCCGAACGTCACCGTGTACGCGCCCGTGCCGAAGCACAGCAGGCGCCGGAACGCGAGGCTGCCGCGCTCGCCGTGGAAGGCCGCGTCCACCACCAGGCCATGGCGGAAGAAGAGCGCGCCCGAGTCCTCCGACAGCACCACCCGCCCCGAGCGCACGCCGGACAGGAGGGCGCGCACCAGCGCCCCGAGCGGCAGGGTCGAGGTGTGCGCGTCGTAGACGTCCTCCTCGCCGCGCCGTCCCGCCTTGAGCCGCGCGAGCACCGCCACGTCGCGCGCGTCCACCGGCTCCACCAGGTACTCGTCCGCGCCCACGCCCGCGGCGAGGTCGCGGTGGAACTCCTCCGCGTACTTCGCCACCAGCAGCACCGGCAGGTGCGCGCACTTCGGGTCCGCGCGGAGCACGCCGCAAAGGCTGAAGCCGTCACCGTCCGGCAGGTCTGCGTCGATGATGACCAGCCGGGGCAACTCGTCCTTCGAATCCGTGGGCGCCACGTCCGGCAGCGTCCCGCCCGCCTCCAGGCCCAGCCGCTCCAGCGCCGCGCGGGCCCCATCCACGAGCACCGGCTCGAAGCCCTCGCGGGCGAGCGCCGCCGCGACCGCGGGCCGCGCCGTCTCCCCCACGAGCAGCACCCAACCTCCGCTCCCACCCGGCAGGTCGAGTGCGTCACGACCTCCCGAGGGCGTGGAGGTTTCAGGAGGCGGTGCGGCGTGCAGGTAGGCAACCATGGATTCCCCATTCTTCCAGGGAACCCGGCCGAATGTACAACCTGCCCCCAAGTCCCTGGATTCGTTGGGTTTTGGCCAGGCTGCAAGCCAAGCTAGGGTGCGCGCCATGACGCGCCTCGGACCGCTGCTCGCCCTCCTCGTCCTGCCCACCCTCGCCTCCGCCCAGGACGCCGACGTCTCCTTCTCGCAGGAGGACCCGCTGGGCTCCGTGGTGGCTCCGGTGATGCTGCCCGCGGGGGCGACGGCGCTCTATGGCTACACGGGCGCGCCGGAGGTGGGCCTGGGGTTCCGGCAGGGCCTGGGCGCGCTGGAGGTGGAGGCGCGGGCGCGCTTCGACTGGTTCAAGCTGGGCGCGTCACTGGAGCTCGTGGGCCGCAAGGAGGTGGTGCGGAGCGGCAGGTTCGGGCTGGCGCCGACGCTGGGCGTGGGCTTGGTGCTCAACTCCGGCTCCACGTACATGGACGACGACAACTTCTCCGGCGTGCTGGTGCGCATCCTGCCGGGGATGGTGGCGGGCTACCGCGTGGCGGACACCGTGGCGGTACTGGGCCTGGTGGACCTGCCCATCGACCTGGGGCTCACGGGCGAAAAGCAGCGGCGCTTCCAGGCGCTGGGCGGCCTTGGCGTGGAGGTCTACCTGGGTGGCAACCTGTCGCTGCTCGCGGCGGGACAGGTGGGCGTGGAGACGTTCCAGGAGCGCGCGGGCGCGGGCCAGACGCGGCTGGGGCTCACCGGGCGCGTGGGCCTGGGGACGCGGCTCTTCTAGAAGTCCCCTAGAAGTCCGGTGGCGGGCTCTGGCGCGGCGTGCCCATCAGCTCCAGCGCGCGCATCGCGACGCGGATGAGCGTCTGGGCGCACGGCTCGCAGCCTCCACCGCAGCAGTGCGGCCAGCGGCCTTCAGGGTCGCGCAGGAGCGGGCGCACGCTGGACTGGTAGTAGCTGGGGAACTGGAGCTCTTCGCTCGCGCGCGCGAGCGCGTCATCGAGCGACAGGGGCGAGGGGGCGGGAACGTCGGACACACTCCCGTTCATACCAGCTCAGAGCAGTGACGTCTGCGCCGGGGCCTCGGTCGAGGCGCCGTCCGCGGGCTGGCAGTGCGAACACCAGTGCGTGTTGCGGCCGCCAATGCGCAGGTGAGACACGGGCGTGGCGCAGCGGGGACAGGGTGCTCCCGTCTTGCCGAAGATGTTGCGCCGGTGCTTCGCCTGTCCCTGCACGCCGAACAGGTCGCGCTGCGTGCCGCGCAACCGCAGGCCCTCTTCCAGCACGTCGCGGATGCCCTGGTGCAGCCGGACGAGCTCCGCCGGAGACAGGGACGACGCCAGCCGCCGCGGGTCGATGCCCGCGACCCACATGCTCTCGTCCGCGTCGCGGTTGCCCAGCCCCGCGAGCACGCGCTGGTTCAGGAGCACCGTCTTGAGCGCACTGCGCCTGCGGCGAAGCAGCTTCGCCAGGACCTCTGGAGTGAAGGTCTCACCCAGCGCCTCCGGCCCCAGCTCCTCCAGCTTGAGCTGCGAGGACAGCAGCGCCGTGGGCCCCAGCGCCACGCGCGCGTAGCCCAACGTGTCCGTGAGCTGGAGCTCTTCGTTGCCCTCCAGCGTGAGCACGACGAGCGTCGAGGGAGGCCGTTCGCTTCCCACGGGCCGCAGCTGCAACTCCCCCCAGAGCATGAAGTGCAGCGCGAGCGTCTGCCCGTCATCCAGCGTGAGCAGCATGAACTTCGCGCGCCGCTCGGCCGCGAGCACCTTGCGGCCCGTGAGGTTCTGGATGAAGTCCGGCGGCGAGGCGAAGCGCACCGCCGCGGGCATCAGGACCTCCGCGCCCACGAAGCGCCGGCCCACGACGGCCTGCTTCAGGTCTCGGACGATGATTTCGACTTCAGGGACTTCCGCCACGGGCAGCCTCCCCCACGGGTCACAACGTAGGAAGGCTGCGAGGTAACGTCATGGGTTGCGTTCCGCTGAACGCGCGCCTCGTCCGACCGCCGGGCGTCCGGCCGGACAAGGGGGCACCGCCCTGCCCCATCCCCACGTCAGGCGCGCACCGTCACCTCATGGACGTCGCGCTCCAGCTCCCGCACGTCCACCTTCACGTCGAGGAAGTGCGCCATCGTCTCGCGCTGCGTGAGCGAATGGCTGTCCAGCGCCACCGTGCGGAAGTGGCCGCCCTTCGCCAGGGCACACAGCAAGAGGAGCTGATCACACAGGTGTTCGCCCACGGGCACGCCCGCGTCCAGGTAGCGCTTCACCTTCGCGGCCACCTCCTCGCCCACGGTCTCCGCGCGCTTGCCGCGCTCACCGAAGCCGGTGAAGACCTCCGTCACGTGTTCGCTCTCCACTTCGACGCGCAGCACGTTGCCCGGACCGTAGGAGCGCTTGAGCTCTTCCGGCCGCTGCTGATCCGGCCGCAGCTTCAGCACGGCGGCCACGGTGTCCAGCTCGCGCTTCGCCACGTCGAACGGGATGGCCGCCACCTGGGCCACGACCTCCGTGCGCAGCACCCGGCCGCGCTCCAGCAACTGGAGCGGCTGGAGCTTCGCGGGCTGGATGTCCACGCGGAAGCGGCCACCACCGGCCGGATAGAAGCCGGGACGATCCAGCGTCACGTCCACGCGCGGGCCCATGCGGCGCAGGAGCGGCAGGTACGTCTTCTCCAGGAAGTCGAACGGCGGCGCCGCCGGGTTGTGCGTCCCGCCCTCCAGCATCAGCGTGGAGGCCCCTTCCGCGTGCAGGAGCGCGGGCAGCACCGTCTGGAGCACCAGCGTCGCGCTGCCCGCCGAGCCCACCGCGAAGTGGTAGTTGCCCGCGGACAACGCGCGCGGATGGAAGGACAGCTGCTTGGAGCCCAGCTCCGCGCCCGTCACCTCCGCGGCGCCCACGGTCTCCGCGGCCTTGAGCGCGGTGAGGTGCTGACGCAGCAGGCCCGGCTTGGCGCGGCCCGCGCGCACGTTGACCATCTCGAACGGCGTGCCCGTCACTAGCGACAGCGCCAGCGCGGTGCGCAGCACCTGGCCGCCCCCTTCCCCCTGTGAACCATCGATGCGAACCATGTGCGTGGTGCTCCTTTGCGCGCTCGCGGACGGATGCAGCATCCCATCCCTGATTACAAAAAATAGCGGCGCCCGCTCCCCCACCCTTAACGGCCGCTTTCGCGGACCTCTTGGGGGGAACGGGCGCCTCGGTGTCTTCATCCCGGCATGAGCACCTCCGCGGGGCGACGGGTGGGACTGCTTCGGCTATCCCTTCACGCACACCACCTGCTTCAGCGTGTGGACGACCTCCACCAGGTCCGCCTGCGCGGCCATCACGGCGTCAATGGGCTTGTACGCGGCCGGCGTCTCGTCAATCACGTCCACGTCCTTGCGGCACTCCACGCCCGCGGTCGCCTTCGCGTGGTCCTCCAGCGTGAAGCGCTTCTTCGCCGCTTCGCGCGACATCACCCGGCCCGCGCCGTGGCTGCACGAGTGGAAGGCATCCGCGTTTCCCTTCCCGCGGACGATGTAGGAACGGGCCCCCATGCTGCCGGGGATGATTCCCATGTCGCCCTCGCGCGCCCGCACCGCGCCCTTGCGGGTCACGAAGCAGTTCTTTCCGAAGTGGTGCTCGCGCGAGATGTAGTTGTGGTGGCAGTTCACCGCGGACTCGGACAGCTCGAACGGAGGCAGCTCACCGCTCGCCTTCAGGGCCTCCACCGCCGAGTGCAGCATGAGCTCGCGGTTCATCGCCGCGAAGTCCTGCGCCCAGCTCACCGCGAAGACGTAGTCCTCGAAGTGCTCCGTTCCTTCCGGCAGGTACGCCAGGTCCGCGTCCGGCAGGTGGATGAAGAAGCGCTCCATGTCCTGCTTCGCCAGCTCGATGAAGTGGCTTCCGATGCGGTTACCCACGCCGCGCGACCCCGAGTGCAGCATCAGCCACACGCCATCCGACTCATCGACGCACAGCTCGATGAAGTGGTTACCCGTTCCCAGCGTTCCCAGGTGCGCCAGCTCCGGCCCGCGGCCGATGCGAGGATGCTTCGCGACAATCTGGGCGTACCCTTCCGCCAGGCGGTCCACGCGGCGGTATGCGTCACGGGCGAGTCCTTCCACGCGCCACGGTCATTCCGGCCGCCGTTGTCCGTACGGCCGTGCGGCACGGCCGCCTCGATGGCCGAGCGCACCCCGCGCAGCGAGTCCGGCAGCTGATCCGCGCGCAGCGTCGTGCGCACGGCGATCATCCCGCATCCGATGTCCACGCCCACCGCCGCCGGCACCACCGCGCCCACCGTGGGCACCACGCTCCCGACCGTCGCGCCGTAACCGCGGTGCACGTCCGGCATCACGGCGACCCACTTGTGGATGAAGGGCAGGCCACGGAGGTTGCGAAGCTGCTTCTTCGCCTCGTCCTCGAACGGCACCCCCACCGTCCACGCCTTGATGGGGCGGCCCGCTTCGTCCGACAGCACCTCGTAGTTCGCATTCATGCGGTCCATGGCTCTGCACCTTTCGGTCGTTCGACGCGGGCTCTGTGTCCCGGTCACGTGGGGGAGCTAGAGCAGCCGGCGTGCCAACGCCGTTCCCGAGGGAAACCACCGGGGCAGGCTGGAAATCCGTATCCCATGGGATAAATACCTATCCTGATGGCTCAAAAGGCGAAGGCGCGGCGGACGGTCGTCATCGGGATGCTGGGGACGACGCTGGACACGGGGATGGGGGCGCAGCGCTGGGCGCGATGGCGGCCCACGGTGTCGCTGTGTCAGCAGGAGGACCTGCTGGTGCACCGGCTGGAGCTGCTGCACCCGCCCCATGGGACGTCGCTGGCGGCGGTCATCCGGGACGACATCGCGCAGGTGTCTCCGGAGACGGAGGTGCGGCTCACGTCACTGCCCATCCGGGATCCGTGGAACCTGGAGGAGACCTACGGCGCGCTCCTGGACCACGTGCGCGCGAGCTCCTTCCATCCGGAGGAAGAGGACTACCTGGTGCACATCACCACGGGCACGCACATCGCGCAGATCTGCATGTTCCTCCTGGTGGAGAGCCGGCTGATTCCGGGCCGGCTGGTGCAGACGTCCCCTGGCAAGGGGAAGGAGCACGGGGCGGTGGGCACGCACGCCATCATCGACCTGGACCTGTCGAACTACGACACGCTGGCGGCGCGCTTCCGGCAACAGCAGCGCGAAGGCCTGTCATTCCTCAAGTCCGGCATCGACACGCGCAACGCCGCCTTCAACCGGCTCATCGAGCGGATCGAGCAGGTGGCGGTGCAGTCCCGTGCGCCGCTGCTGCTGACGGGGCCCACGGGCGCGGGCAAGTCACAGCTCGCGAAGCGCATCTACGCGCTGAAGAAGGCGCGCAACCAGGTGACGGGACCGTTCGTGGACTTGAACTGCGCCACGCTGCGCGGTGACGGCGCCATGTCCACGCTCTTCGGCCACGTGAAGGGCGCGTTCACGGGCGCGGTGGGAGACCGGCCCGGACTGATGCGGCAGGCGAACGGCGGCGTGCTCTTCCTGGACGAGATTGGAGAGCTGGGCGCGGACGAGCAGGCCATGTTGCTGCGCGCGCTGGAGGACAAGCGGTTCCTGCCGGTGGGCGCGGACAAGGAGGCGGAGAGCGACTTCCAGCTCATCGCGGGGACGAACCGCGACCTCCAACTGGACGTGGAGCGAGGGCGGTTTCGCGAGGACCTGCTCGCGCGCATCAACCTGTGGACCTTCCGGCTGCCTGCGCTGCGCGAGCGTCCAGAGGACATCGCGCCCAACCTGCAATACGAACTGGATCAAGCGTCCCAGACACTGGGGACGCGGGTGACGATGAGCAAGGAAGCGCAGGAGCACTTCCTGCGCTTCGCCACGTCCCCCGAAGGCCGGTGGAGCGGCAACTTCCGCGACCTCAACGCGGCGGTGCTGCGCATGTCCACGCTGGCGGCCGGTGGGCGCATGACGCGCGACGTGGTGGACGAGGAACTGGACCGCCTGAGAGCGCAGTGGCGGCCCGCGGGCGCGGCGACATCAGCGGGAGAAGACGTGCTGGTGGAGGTGATGGGTGCCACGCGCGCGGCGGAGCTGGACCGATTCGACCGCGTGCAGCTCGCGGACGTGGTGACGGTGTGCCGCTCCGCGCGCTCGTTGTCCGACGCGGGCCGGATGTTGTTCGCGCAGTCGCGTGCGCAGAAGAAGAGCGTCAACGACGCGGACCGGCTCCGGAAGTACCTGGCGCGCTTCGGGCTGGCCTGGGCCGACGTGAGCGGTCGCGACGCGGAGTGAGGCGGACCCGGCCCCATCCTGGCGACCGGGCCGCGCTCGCGACTCAGCAGGGCAACCAGGGGCCTACGCCGCGGTTGCACGAGTCGTAGCAGATGGAGATGGCCGCGGCGCACTGCTCATACGTCACCTGACACTGAGCCGGGCACCACGAGGAGGCCTGGTAGCACTCATCCACGCACGAAACCGAGGCCTGGGTGACGGACTCGCGCTCCGTCGCCTCCGGGCTCACCGGCTCTGCTTCGGGCGCACCACCGCCGCAGGCGAGGAGGGACAACGCGGACAGCGTGGCCAGGACACACGAGCGGAGGAAACGAGCCTGCATGGGATGCTCCGTGGACAGAGGAGGACCGCGCCCCGCGGCGTAGTCCGGCGGCCCGAGGAGCCGCATTCCTCGGGCCGCGTTTCCATCCCCCTGGGGTCCGGCCTTAGCGGAAGGCGTCCGCCACGGCCCGGCATTGCTTCGTGGCCAGTGCCTCATCGGGCACCCGGACCGTCCCGTCATCGGGAGAGGACGGGACGGGCGCGTTCGCTCCGCCCAGCCACGCGGGTGGCACCGTGCACTCGACGGTGAGCGGTCCTTCGAACGTCGCGCGCACGCTTCCGTCCTTCATCCGGACCTCACCCTTCGCCTGCTTCCCGGTGACGGTCAGCTCCAGGGTGCCCTCGTCCATCATCATCTCGGGCCCCCTGGCCACCTGGGAGTCCACCACCGCGAGGCCCGGGCCCAGCGCCGTCTGCGGGATGATCCGAGCAGTGGCGTGCTTCGACGTCACGAACTTCTCATCCACCGCCATGCGGAAGCGCCAGGTCCCCCCGTCGTCCGATTGCGCGCTCAGCGCGACCAGCCACAAGGTCACGGGCGGTTCCCCCAGGAAGTCGGCGCTGAACCGCACGGACGGGGCTGAATAGGTGCCCTCAACCGTGCGCACGGTGGCCGCGCCTCGCGGCTGCGGACGCTCCGCCGCCGTGAGGGCATCACGCGACGCCACCCGCTCTTCCTTCGGCTTCGCGCAGGCGCTCAGCAGCAGCGCCGCCATCACGGCCCCGTGCCGCATGCTCAGCACCCTACCCGCAGGACCATGGCGCTGACGGTGGTGTTGTCGTTCTCCTTCAGCTCGTCCACCGTGCCCGCCGGATCCATGTCCAGATAGACGTAGTACGTGGTGAACGGCAGCGTCGTCGGCACCGTGAAGCCCAGCGAGTAGATGCCCTCCGAGAACGCTCCCAGCGAGTGGTTGAACGTGGCCACCACGTTGGTGGACTCGTAGTAGCCATTCGGCGGCGCGGTCGGGCTCAGGCGCACGCGCATCCCGTAGGACGTCGCGGCCGCGTTGCCCATGTTGCCCACGTAGAACTTCGCGCTCTGCACCGTGCCC
This sequence comes from Corallococcus sp. M7, assembly GCF_054512695.1. Classification (NCBI taxonomy): domain Bacteria; kingdom Pseudomonadati; phylum Myxococcota; class Myxococcia; order Myxococcales; family Myxococcaceae; genus Corallococcus; species Corallococcus sp. M7. Next base: position 2,952,666 of record NZ_CM137252.1, on the reverse strand, counting down.
CGGCACACCGTCTTCGTGCCGGCCGGATCCAGCGTCTGCGCCACGTCCCCCACCACGCCCATGGCGGACGGCAGCAGGTTCGACTTCGTCACCGAATAGCCATACAGCGTGTTCATGCCCTGCGCGTTCGTGGGCCACAGCGTGGAGGACTCGTAGCCGCCCGTCACCAGGTGCGGCGGCGAGGTGCGCAGGATGCTGTGCCCGCCCTCGTGCTTGAAGCCGAAGAAGTGCCCCGCCTCGTGCACGAACGTGCTCCGGCCCGACGTGCCGAACGCCTCACCGGTGCGCGGCGTGAAGTCCAGGTCGCTGGCGATGCAGATGTCCGCCTCGTCGATGCCGTTGCTCCCGATGAAGCACAGGCCCACGACGGAGTACGTCACGCCGTTGTTCCCGTCGATGGCCGCCCGGTCACACAGGCCGATCTCGTTCTGCCCGTCGCTGTGGTCCAGCGAGCAGTCCGTCGCCGCGTTCACGTTGAAGCCACTGACGATGTGAGACAGGTCGTCCCACTGCCTCAAGCCGTTCCAGTACGCCGAGTTGACGTTGCCGGAGTCCGGGATGCTGCACCGGTTCCGGTACACGACCGGCCCGCTGTACCACTTCACCGGCGTCCCGTTGCACGTGTCCCAGGCGGCGGCGCCCGCCTCCATGCCACCCAGCACCAGCGCGGCGACGATGCCCACGAATGTCGTTGTCTTCATGGCGGACCTCATCACGGCTGGCCGGGCGGGATGTCCCGCTCGGGCTGGAGGGGAACGGCCTTCGGCACCGCAGGCGACGCCGCAGCGGGCGTCACCGGCACGGACAGCGACGACGCGGTGGTGACGGGCTCTTCGCGGAACGCACCTGTCACGGTGAGCCCGCGCGCGCGCAGGTGGTTCTGGAGCAGCGAGAGGAATGCCTCCCGCTCCAGCCCCTCCGGAGCCCCCCGGGCTTGCGCCTCCGCGCGCAGCGCCGGGCGGGCGCCCTGCAGGTCCACCGTCTCGAACACCGGCGCCGTCTGCTGCACGCCCGCCGAGCCCAGGCCCTCCACGAGCCCGCCCTCGGCCCCTACGAGCACCTCCCGGCCCGCCACCGACTCCACGCGGAAGGCGTGCTCGTCCAGCACGGGCGACAGGCTCCACCCGGTGTTGCGCAGGAAGACCACGTAGCGCGCGCCCCGGACGAAGCGGGGCACATGGCTCACCACGAGCTGCCGTCCATCCGGCAGCTCGCCTCCGGCCTGCTTGAGGCGCAGCTCCCTCGGCGCCGCGCCCAGGTGCGCCCGCACGTTGCCCAGCGTCACCACCGTCCACGGGCCCGTGCGCGGCGAATACTCACCGCGCACGTCCGTGACTTCACCCTCCACCACGGAGGCCGTCTGGTCGAACAGGCTGAGCAGGCTGTCCACCGCGCGCGGCGGCCGGAGCGGCGCTTCCGAGGCCAGCGGGCTCTCCTGCCGCGCGGGGGCTTCGTCCCCACTGGCGGCACTGCATCCCGTTACTCCCAGGAGGAGCAGTGCGCACGCCCCTCTTCCGAACGTCGTCCATGGTCTGCCCCCGCGCATCACGTCCGCTCCCTTCGTGTCGTCAGTGGATGAGATAGAAGGCGTCCTGGCGCGGCACGAAGAACCGCCAGCCTTCGTCCGTCAGGTACGCCGGATCTTCCTGCATCACCGCCACCTTCTGCCCGCCCCACTCTGGCACGGGCGTGACGGTGTTCAGCTCGACGGCGAGGTACGAGCCCTTGCGCAACAGCCGTGGCGCCTCCGAGCGCGACGCCGCGCGGAAGTCGATGGACGCGCCCAGCGCATGGCCCTGCGCGCCCAGGGGATGGCTGTAGACCTTGGCCTCGATGCCCCGCTCCTTCATCTCCGCCATCGTCGCGTCGTAGACGTCCGCGGACGAGCGCCCCGGCCGCGACGCCCGCAGCATCAGCGCGTCCTGCAGCGTCCGCGTGTTCTCCAGCGCGCGCTTCAGCCCCTCCGGCGCGTCCGTCTCCCCGTCCTTCAGCACGTAGGCCATCTTCTGCCAGTCCGTGCTCAGCCCCAGCGCAGAGACGCCGAAGTCCACGTGCACGAGGTCGCCGCGCTGGATGACCACCGCCTCGTCCGCCACCGCCAGGAAGCCTCGGGAGAAGCCGTCCTTCATGCCCTGCCGCTGCACGCGCAGGTCCGGCTGGAACCACGTGCCCACGCGCGCCTCGAACAGCGCGTCGTAGAGCCAGCGGCGCACGTCCCCCACCGTCGTCTTGCCGGGCACCACGACTTCATTGGAGAGCGCCCGCTTCACCAGCGACTCCGTCAGCACCACCAGGTCGCGGTAGGGCGTGAACTCACCGGGCAGCCGCGTGTCCAGGTACTCCTCGATGAGCGGCGCCGCGCTCACGAAGCGCTCTTGCGCGGACGGGCCCAGCGCCTCCACCAGCCACTTGTAGGTGTCGTGCGTCAGGCTGCGCGTCACGCCCCGCCGCCCGTCCATGGCCAGCGCGATGGTGCGTGGGTGGTAGCGCGCGTCCAGGTCCGCGAGCGCCTCCGCCTGCTTGCGCTCCACCGGGGGCGACTCGAAGAAGCGCGTCACCGCCTCCGTGGCGTAGCCCGTCAACGCGACCTTCTGGAGCCCCGCGTCCCCCGCGTCCACGAAGACGAACACGTCGCGGTTGCCCGCGTAGGGAATGGGCGGCGCGACCCAGGCCGTCAGCGGATCATCGTGGAACTCCTCGTTGACCACGACCCACATGGCCACGCCGTGCCGGCGCATCATGTCCAGGAGCAGCCCGTGCCGCTCCTTCAGCCAGGCCTCGCGCAGGGCCCGCTCCTGGGACGGCGGCGGTACCGGTGACGTGGCGAGCGCGGTGGGGGCGCTCACGGGAACGGTGGCACATGCCACCAGACAGCCCAGGCTCAGGGCGGGCAGGACTGCGCGCCAACGCTTCATGTCGGGAACTCCAGGTCGGGAAGAAGGTGGAGCAGCCTAGCTCGCCCAAAAAACCGAAGCCCCCCGCTCCCGGAACCCATGGGGTCCGGGAACGGAGGGCCTGGGGCGCATTCCCACCTGCTCACCCGCTCGGATGTCCTCGCTCCCACACACTTCCGGATCCCGTCCCCCCCGGTCCGGGACACCTGGAACCCGCGAGGCCTCACGGCCCGCGAATCCGCTGGAAGCGGCGGCCCTCCCCCGAAGGCCGCGTGGAGCGCGGACATCCAACCGCGCGCGCCGTTACCTCAGTAGCTGGCGACCCAATCCAGGTCGCTGTCTTCAAAATCGAGGAGCGATTCCCCACCCTCGTGCCGGGAGTCCTCTTCCCCGTCCCCCTCCTGCTCGTCGACCCGGTACCCCTTCGTCTCCCGGGCCTCGTCCTCCGGCCGCACGCCCGCGCCCCCGTTGGAACCGGGCGCCCACAGCGCGCCGTCCCCCTGGCTCCACGCATCGATGCGGTACATCGCTTCCCCCCGGGTGCGGTGCCTTTCCGTCCCCCTCGCCGCCGCCGCCACGCCGCGCCTCGATAATTAGACGCCGACCGCCAGAATCCTTGGGTCGCGGCTAATCATTTCAAGAAGGAGCCCCCCTGCCGCAGGGCAAGGGCCCGGATTCCGGCCTCTTCGCTCCACCCCGGCTCCCCCCGGCGGGCCACGGCCTCGAAGGCCTCCGCCGCCTGGAGCGGGCGCCCCATGGCCCTGAGCACCAGCGCCCGGTTCCACAGGGCCTGGGGGTGGTCCGGCGCCTGACGCAGCACGCCTTCGAGCAGGTCCAGGGCGCGCCGCCACTCTCCGGCCGCCATCGCCACCACGGCCCGGTCGCTGTCCCGGTCCAGCGAGGGAGCGCTGCGCGCCAGGAAGTCCGACGCCTGACGCAGTTCGCCACGCACGAGGTAGGCCGCCGCGATGCCGTGCAGGTCCCCCCGCTCCTCCAGCGCCGCCAGGGTCCGCAGGGGCACCGGCGGGTCGCTCGCGAGCGCCGCCGCGTCCCCCGCCCCTGTCCGGACGGGGACGTAGGGCAGGTAGCGGTCCGCGGCCGGGTACGCGATGCGCGCCTCCAGCTCCCGCGCGGACGCATCCGCCCGCCACGCGTCTCCCGGCCGGAAGCCGTCCCCGGTCATGAACGCGGCAAGCGCTCCCAGCCCCATGGCCAGCACCGCGCCCAGCGCATGCCGCCACCGGCCTTGTGGCAACGGGAAGCGGACGGGCGCGCGGACGGGTGCGGGGGGTGGTGGCGCGTCGTTGTGCGCCACGGCGCCACACAGGGCCTGGACGCTGAGCATCTCCAACTGCATGGCATCATGCAGCCCGCTGGCGCACGCACGGCAGAGGGCCAGATGGAGCCGGAAGTGCTCCTCGTCCCCCGATTCCAGCTCCCCATCCAGGAACCGGTAGAGCTTCTTGCACCAGAGATCCATCGAGCGTCAGGGCCCCGAGTCGCGAGGCCGCCTCCCGTCTCTTGCGAAACGCGAGCGGGAGCAATCCTTGGTGGATTCCGCTGACAGCGTTCGCCGCTGGCTCCCCCGCCTGCCCCCCAGGGAGGAGCAGGCGGCCGGAGCCCGTGCGCTCAGCGGCGCGTGCGGGGGCGCAGCAGCGTCGCACCGGAGCGGCTGGTGCGCGGGCACGGCAGGCGCGGCGCGCTGACGGCCTCCACCGCCTCCGTCTTCGCGAACCAGGGGCAGCAGTTGGCGCACCCCGGGCAGCGGCGGCGGAAGCGGCGGGCGCCCTGGTGCCACGCCCGGCCCTCGCGCTCCGGAGGCGGCGGCGCGGCGAGCACCTCCCCGGGCCAGTTCTCCGGCACGTCGTCCCAGTCGGCTCCGGGCACCGTGTCGCGGGCCTGGCGGGCGGACACCCAGCGCTCGCTCTCCGCCGCGTCCTCCAGCGCGAGCCTCGCGAGCATCTCCAGTTGCAGGAGGTCGTGGAAGCGGCGGGCGCAGACGTCACAGGTGGCCAGGTGGCCCCGGACGCGGCGCTGGTCCTCGGCGGACAGGCTGCCGTCCAGGAAGGGCTGAAGGTCCTCACACGCGGCGGTGCTCATCGTTCCCTCTCCTGGCGGCGGCGTTCCGCGGTGTCGTGGAGCATGGCCTTGAGGCGGCGGCGGGCGTGGAAGAGCCACGTGCCCACCGTTCCCGCGCTGGGGGTGTTCATCCGCCGGGCGATCTCCGCATGGCGGAGGCCCCGCGCATGCAGTTCGAACGCCTGGCGCAGCTTCTCGTTGAGCCGCGCCACGGCCTGGCGCAGCTCGTCCTCCGTGACGCACTCCCACTGCTCGGGCTCCGGCGCGTCCTCCGGATCCTCGAAGAGCATGTGCACGTTGTGCAGATCCACCCGGCGGTCCGTCTCCGCGCCCTGGCGGCGGCACTGGTCCAGGAACCGGTTGTGCAGCACGCGCACCAGCCACGCGCGGCGTGCGGGCTCCGGCCAGCGCTTGAGCCGCTCCCATTGCAGGAGCGCGCGCAAGAGCACGTCCTGCACCAGGTCGTCGCAATCACTGGCACTCTTGCCACACACATTGCGCGCGATGGCGACCAGCACCGGCTGATGGCGGATCGCGAACGCGGCGAACTCCCCTCCAGAGCCCTCCCGGACTGGCGGCTCCTCCCTCCCTGGCACCATGCGACCGCCTCCCTTCCCTCCAGAGAACGCCGAGGGCCGGATTCTTTTTTTCTCACGGATGCGACAAACGCTGTCGCGCTTCTTTACGCCTCACGGCGGCCAGTACGGCTGCAACACTTCAAGCAGACGCCAATTCCTTGCATGGAATAGACAGACATCCAGGGACTCCCCGGCCCAATGTCTCTCCATGGGTGTGACCTGCCTCCGGGGGTGGCGCGTGTCGGACCCGGCGTGAAAAAGGGGGCGGAAAATGCGCGTCTCGCCGCGTCGTGTTCCGGCCCCGGAGGAAGCCCCCTGGGGACACGGGAAGCGTCCTCCGGCGTAACTCCCCCCTTGCATGCCTGGGGAGTCCTTTGGTCCTCTTGGGCCACCGCCGTATGCCCATGGAAACCGCCGCCGACAGCCGAGAGTACCGCGTGGTCTTCTTCTGCCCCGCGTCGAACGCCCGGCTCGAGCGGCTGGAGGTCCCGGTGCGCCGGCTCCTGTCGCGCATCCAGGCGCCGCCGGCGGAGCTGGCCCCGCTGAGCGAGGCCGGGGCGCTCACGGAGGCCGGGTGGCAGGTCTACCTGGTGCGTTCGCTGACGGAGCGCAGCGCGGCGCAGGCCATGGCGGCCTACGTCAGCGAGGCCACCTGCGCGCTGGCCGCGGAGGTGGACGCGGAGGTGCTGGGGCTCTACGTGGACGTGTCCGGGGACTCCGCGCGCATCTGTCGCTGCGGCCCGGAGGACGGGCCGGAGACCTTCGCCGGGCGCCGGCAGGCCGCGCTCACCCGCACGTCCGAGTGGCTGGAGGTCGCCCCCGCGAGCCTGTCCGCCCTCTTCCAGTTGGATCCGCCGGACGCCGAGTACGAGCCGGACGCGGACGACCGCTTCGTCGAGGAGAAGCTGCGTGAAGCGCGAGCCCTGATGGAGCGCTACCGCACCGCGGCGAAATGAGGTCGAGCACCCCGGAGGACCTGTCGGGCCGCTGTGCGCGCTGCTACCTGCCCACGGCCCTGTGCCTGTGCGCGGACGTGCCCGTCATCCCCACGCGCACGGAGCTGCTGATCATCCGGCACAACAAGGAGTCGCAGAAGAGCACCAACACGGCGCGCATCGCGGCGCTGGCCCTGCCCCGCTGCCACATCGTGTCCTACGGCGCGCCTGGAGCGCCCTTCGACGCGTCGGTGCTGGACACGCCGGACACGTGGCTGCTCTTCCCGGACGCACCGGAGGCGGAGGGGCCGCCGCCGAAGCGGCTGGTCATCATCGACGGGAGCTGGGCGCAGGCGCGGCGCATGGTGCAGCGGGTGCCCGCCCTGCGCCGGCTGCCAGGCATGAGGCTGCCGCCGCCCGCGCCGGACACGCGCCGCCTGCGCAAGCCGCCGCACCCGGACGGGATGTCCACGCTGGAGGCCATGGCCGGCGCGCTCGCGCGGCTGGAGGGCGAGGACATCGCGAAGCCGCTGCTCACGCTGCACGAGCTGATGATTGAACGCGTGCTCGCGAGCCGCGGCCGGCTCGGCTGGGAGAACTACCTCTAGCGACCTACTGGAGGACGACCTTCTGCATCTCCGCCGCGAAGGGCACGGGCTCCAGGAAGCCCGTCACGCGCGGCTTCGTCAGCACGGTGCCGTCCGGGTTCACGAAGGCCACCGTGGGCAGGCCCTCCACGCCCAGCTTCTCCATCAGCGCGTCCAGGTGGTCCTCGCTGTTGGTCGCGTCGATCTTGATGGTGAGGAAGCGGCTGTCCTGCGCCTGGGAGATGACCTCCGTGGACGGGTACGTCAGCCGGTCCAGCTCCTTGCAGGCCGCGCACCAGTCCGCGAAGAAGTCGATGAGCACCGGGCGGCCCTCCTTCTTCGCCGCCGCGAGCACCTGCTCGAACTGGCTCGCGTCGAAGGTCGCCGTCTTCGCCGGCATCACGTGGTGCCACTGCCAGGACGGCGCCACCGGGCGCTCCTGGAGGCCCATGCGCACCCACAGCTCACCCGTGGGCCGCGCGTCCAGCGCGCCGCCGCGCACCACCAGCGCGCCCACCACCAGCGCCACGCCCAGCGCCTTGAAGCCGAAGTCGCGCGCGCCCTCCTTGAACGAGCGGTGCACCGCGCCCACGAGCACGCCCACCACCACCAGCACCGCGGCCAGCACCGCGCCGGGCACCTGGCCCACCTCGGCGCCCAGCGCCTTCACGGTGTCGCGCGCCCAGGGGAAGGCGTCCTTCAGGTACGAGAACGCGAGCGCCACCAGCATGATGCCCAGCACGCTCTTCACCCACTCCATCCACACGCCGCCGCGCGGCAGGCGCACGGTGAACACGCCGATGAGGAAGAACGGCACGCCGATGCCCAGCGCGTAGATGAACAGCAGCGTCGCGCCCAGCGTCGTGTTGGCGGACTTCGCCACGAAGGCCAGCAGGCCCGTGAGCACCGGCCCGGTGCACGGCGCCGCCAGGAAGCCGGACACGCTGCCCATCACGAACGCGCCCGCGATGCCCGTGCCGCCCACGTTGCTCAGCTTCGTCTGCATGGACGACGGCAGCGCCAATTCGAACGCGCCGAACATCGACGAGGCCAAGAGCAGCAGGAACACGGCCAGCCCCACCACCACCACGGGGCTGCCCAGCATGGAGCCGAAGGCCTGGCCCGTCTTCGCCGCCAGGATGCCCAGCGCGCTGAACACCACGCCCATGCCCACGATGTACGACGTCGTCAGCGCCAGCGAGCGGCCCCGCGCCTCCGCCTTCCTCGCGCCGAACACCGACACGGTGATGGGGATGAGCGGGTACACACACGGCGTCATCGCCGTGAGCAGGCCGCCGGCGAACACCACCAGCGCGCCCCACGCGAGGTTCCCGGACTCCAGGAACCGGGCCGCGTCCAGCCCGGCGCTCGGGCCCGTGGGCAACAGCCACGGGACCACCGCCACCGCCACGCCCGCCACCACCGCCGCCAGCATCAGCTTCTTCGTGTCCATGCGTGCCTTACGCCTCCGCGCGTCCGGACCTTCGAGGCTCCCTTCTATATGCGGAGGCTGGCGACGCGGCTACCCCACAGGCATCTGCGCGGGGGAGGCAGGCACCTTCAGCCCCGCGGAGCGCGCCAACCCCATCACGCCCTCCACGGCGGCGGCGATGTAGCCAAAGGGGTTCGCTCCATCCACCGCCGTCACGTGCACCTCGCCCATCTGCTGCTGGAAGGCCGCCGCCACCTGCGGCAGCTGCTGCGCCAACGTCAACTGGATGACCTCCGGGCTCACCGAGTTCTCGATGTCGCGCAGCGTCTTCGCGCGATCCATCTCCAGCCCCTGCTGCGCGCGGGTGCGCCGCAGCTCCAGCTCCGCGATGCCGGCTTCCGCCTCCGCGATGGACTGCTTCGCCAGCAGCACCTGGAGCCGGGCGGACAGCTGCTCGGCCTCCTGCCGGGCCTCGGCGAGCCGCACCTCGTGACGCGTGGCCTCCGCCTCCTGCTGGCGGCGCATCCGCTCCAGCTCCACCTGCGCCTTGGCGGCCTCCGCCTCCTGCTCCCAGCGCAGCTGCTCCAGCTCACCCTGCGCGCGGTTGTACGCGAGCTGCCGTTCACTCGTGAGCCGCGCCTCCTCCAGCCGCGCGTCCGTGGCCAGCGCCTCCAGGCGGGCCTGCTCCTTCAGGGCCTGCGTGCGCGTGCGGACCTCCTCCTGCGCGGTCAGCTTCGCGAGCGCGACCTCCCGCTCCACGGAGGTGCGCTCCTGCTGCTGCTGGCGCACCTGCTCCATCTTCGCCTGGGCGAGCCGCGCCTCCACCGCGAGCTGCTCCAGCCGCGCCTGCTCCTCCGTGGCCTGCGTGCGCTGACGGACCTCCTCCTTCGCGGCGAGCTTCTGGAGGTTGAGCACGCGCTCGGCCTCCGTCTCCTCGCGCCGCACGAAGCGCTCCTTGGCCAGCTCCGCCTCGCGCGCCTGCCGCTCCTGCTCACGGCGGAAGCGGGCCTGCATGTGCTCGAAGACGGCGCTGGAGAGCACGCGCACGTCCTGGATCTCAATCGTGTCCAGCAGCACGCCCCAGCCGGTGTCGGTGCGGTCCTCCAGCCGGCCCCGCCCGGAGAGCACCGGCGCGATCTCGCGCATCAGCTCCTCCGCGATGCCCTCCTTGCGCCGGGTGAGGCACTCCTCCACGGTGAGGTTCGCCACCAGCCGGCGCGCCGCGCCCACGAACATCTCCCCGAGCAGCTCCGCCAGCTTCTCCTGCGCGCGCTCCGGGTAGCTGAAGTTGAGCATCCGGAAGGCCACCAGCGGATCCGCGATGCGGTACACCGCCAGGCCCGTCACCGCCACACCCACCTTCTCGCTCGTCACCTGATCCGCGGTGAACTGGAAGCGCTGGATGCTGGTGGGCACGATGGCCACCGAGTCGCCCGGCAGCTTGAAGCAGCTCGCGCCCTGGCCGCTCACCTCGCGCACGCGCCCCCGGCGCATGTGGATGAGGAACTCGCTGGGCCGCGCCGTGATGAGGCCCCACTTCTTCACCTTGTCGGGGTCCTCCGCGGGCTTGCCCGCCCGCCAGCCGTCCGCGTAGCGCGAGCGCTCCAGCCCTCCCTCCAGGCGGATCAGCGACGGCCGCCCCATCCCCTCCTGCTGCGTGTCCTGGGCGTTGTTCCGGGCCTGCGACTTCGCGTTGGCGCTCATGTTTGGCACCCTCCGCGCCGGCTCCAGTGCAGGCGCCCGGCCATGCCCGGCGGGGCCACGAAACGGGCACTTATGGGCGCGCGAAGCGCTGTTTCGGATCACCCCGCGCCAACCTGGCGCAGCCGGAGTGCGCCACTCTGGAGGAGCGTTGAACCGTGCCGGCGCACTCCACGACCCGGTGCGTCGCGGACAGGGGCCCCGGACCCCATGTTCCCTTGACCCGAGGGGGGTCGATTTTATAATTGACCAGTCCGGTCCACATTCGTGTGGGCCCATGTAGACCCTGCCGCTGCGCGCGGACCCACCGCGTCGCCGGGGAGCGGAGGGGTGTTCCACCCTCCTGCGTCACTTCTTCCTGAGGACTTCATGCTGAACCTGCCCATCTACATGGACAACCACGCGACCACCCCGCTCGACCCGCGGGTGCTGGAGGCGATGTTGCCCTACCTCCGCGAGGACTTCGGCAACGCGGCCAGCCGCAACCACGCGTTCGGCTGGAAGGCCGAGGCCGCGGTGGAGAAGGCGCGCCGGCAGGTGGCGGACCTCATCGGCGCGTCGGAGAAGGAGATCGTCTTCACCTCCGGCGCCACCGAGTCCGACAACCTGGCCATCAAGGGCGTCATCGAGTTCTACAAGTCCAAGGGCGACCACATCATCACCCTGAAGACCGAGCACAAGGCCGTCCTGGACACCTGCAAGCGCCTGGAGCGCGTGCGCCAGGAGCGGCTGGACGAGCTCAAGCTGCTGCGCCTGGGACAGCTGGCCGAGCGCGACGTCACCCCGGAAGAGGTCCCGGAGCTGGCGGCGAAGTTCAACCTGGACGCGGACGACACGTACAAGAAGTGGGCGGAGATGCCCACGGGTGGCGCGCGCGTCACCTACCTGGACGTGGAGCGCGACGGCCGCGTGAGCCTGGAGAAGCTGTCCGCGGCGATGACGCCCAAGACGGTGCTCGTCTCCATCATGTTCGCCAACAACGAGATCGGCGTGGTCCAGCCGGTGGCGGAGATTGGCAAGCTGTGCCGTGAGCGCGGCATCCTCTTCCACTGCGACGCGGTGCAGGGCGTGGGCAAGGTGCCCTTCGACGTGGAGAAGATGAACGTCGACCTGGCCTCCATCAGCGCGCACAAGATGTACGGCCCCAAGGGCGTGGGCGCCCTCTACGTGCGCCGCAAGCCGCGCGTGCGCATCGCGCCCATGGTGGACGGCGGCGGTCACGAGCGCGGCATGCGCAGCGGCACGCTGAACGTGGCGTCCATCGTCGGCTTCGGCGCGGCGGCGGAGGTCGCGCGGCAGGACCTGCCGGAGGAAGCGGCGCGCCTGTTCCGCCTGCGCGAGCGGCTGCGCACCGGCATCATGGAGCAGCTGGACATGGTGACGGTGAACGGCAGCCTGGAGCACCGCATGCCGGGCAGCCTCAACATCTCCTTCTCCTACGTGGAGGGCGAGGCCCTGATGATGTCCATCAAGGACGTCGCGGTGTCCTCCGGCTCCGCGTGCACGTCCGCGTCGCTGGAGCCGTCCTACGTGCTGCGCGCGCTGGGGGTCGAGGAGGACATGGCGCACAGCTCCATCCGCTTCGGCCTGGGCCGCTTCAACACGGAGGAGGAGGTCGACTTCGTCATCCGCCTCGTGGTGGACAAAGTCCGCAAGTTGCGAGACATGAGCCCCCTGTACGAGATGGCCAAGGAAGGCATCGACCTCAAGAGCATCGAGTGGACCGCCCACTAGGCGCTCCCCTCCTCTCAAGACTTCCCGCCGGGCACGGAACCCCCCGCCCGCCCGGCCGCGCATCGGTTGCCCGGATGGCGCATCAGTTCAAGCGTTGGTGGATGAAGGAGCGTTAGACGCATGGCTTACAGCGAGAAGGTCATCGAGCACTACGAGAACCCCCGCAACGTGGGGACGCTCGACAAGAACGACCCGAACGTCGGCACCGGTCTCGTGGGCGCCCCCGCCTGCGGCGACGTGATGCGCCTCCAGCTGAAGATCAGCGACTCGGGCGTGATTGAGGACGCGCGGTTCAAGACCTTCGGCTGCGGCTCCGCCATCGCGTCCAGCTCGCTCGTCACCGAGTGGGTGAAGGGCAAGACGGTGGATCAGGCCATGACCATCTCCAACAAGGACGTGGCCCGGGAGCTGGCGCTGCCTCCGGTGAAGATCCACTGCTCCGTGCTGGCCGAGGACGCCATCAAGGCGGCCATCGAAGACTTCAAGAAGAAGCGCGCGTCGCGGCAGGCCTGAAGCTTTCGCGCGGCATCTCTTCCAGGATCGAGGACGACTCCATGAACGAGCAGGCCCAGACGACCCAGGCCCCTCAGACGCCCCCCAAGCCGGCCCCCAAGGGCATTGGCCTGGCGGACAGCGCGGTGGCGCGCCTCAAGCAGTTGCTGGAAGAGCGCCAGACGCCGGACGCCGGCCTGCGCATCGCGGTGAAGGGCGGCGGGTGCTCCGGCCTCCAGTACTCCATGGAGTGGTCGGAGAAATCCCGCGAGCGCGACAAGGTGTTCGAGCGCGACGGCGTGCGCGTCTTCGTGGATCCGAAGAGCTACCTGTACCTCATCGGCACGGAGCTGGTGTTCGAGCAGACGCTGATGGCGTCCGGCTTCAAGCTGAACAACCCCAACGTCAAGGCCGCGTGCGGCTGCGGAGAGAGCTTCTCCGTCTGAGCCCACATGGCCTTCCCGCCCGCCCCGTTGGTCAGGGAGCGGGCAGCAGGGGTCCGGCCCGGTGCCGGGCCCCTTTTTCGTTTCCCCCCATGAGGATGTGCGCACCGTGAGGACCCACTTCGACGTGTTCGGGCTGCCCCGCTCCCACGCCGTGGACGTGCCGGCGCTGGAGAAGCAGTACCGGGAGCTGTCGCTCCAGCTGCATCCGGACCGCGTCGGCCCGGGTGACGCGAAGGCGCGCCTGGCCGCCGTGGAGGGCACCACCGCCCTCAACGAGGCCTTCAAGACGCTGAAGGACCCGGTGCGCCGCGCCTTCTACCTGCTCAAGCTCCACGGCGTGGACCTGGACCGCGAGGACGCGGGCGCCCAGAAGGACATGCCCCTGGAGTTCCTGGAGGAGGTCATGGAGCTGCGCGAGGCCCTGGATGAGGCCATCGCCGCGAAGGACCTGCCCCGGGCCCAGGCCATGGCGAAGGACGTGGCGGGCCGCAAGGCGGCGGCGCTCCAGGAGGCCGTCGCGGCGCTCGGTTCGCTGGAGGCCGCCGGGGATTCTCCGGACGGGGTGAGAAAGGCATCGCACGCGCTGGGGCGGGTGCGCTACTTCACGCGCTTCCTCGAGCAGGTGGACGCGTTCGAGGAGGAGGTGCTCGCGTGAGCAACAACGGCTATCTGCAGATCCACGACCCGCTCAAGCCGAAGGGCCACGTGGTGGGCATCGACCTGGGGACCACCCACTCGCTGGTGGCGTCCGTGTCGCAGGGCAAGCCCCGGTGCGTTCCGGTGGATGAGGGCGACTCGCTCTTGCTGCCCTCCGTGGTGCATTACGGGAAGGACGGCGGCGTGGTGGTGGGCGTTCGCGCCCGGAAGCTCGCGGCCGAGGCCCCCACGGACACCATCGTGTCGGTGAAGCGCTTCATGGGCCGCAGCCCGGACGATCCGGAGACGCGCAAGCTGGGCCACTACGACTTCGCACCCGGCGCCAACGTGGTGCGCTTCAACGTGGCCGGTGGCCAGCCGGTGACGCCCATCGAGGTGTCCGGTGAGATTCTCCGCTCGCTGAAGCGCCGCGCCGAAGCGCACTTCTCCGGCAAGGTGGAGCAGGCCGTCATCACCGTGCCCGCCTACTTCGACGACGCCCAGCGCCAGGCCACCCGCGACGCGGGAAAGCTCGCGGGCCTGGAAGTCCTGCGCCTGCTCAACGAGCCCACCGCCGCCGCGCTGGCGTACGGCCTGGACAAGGGCAGCCAGGGGATGTTCGCCGTCTACGACCTGGGCGGCGGCACGTTCGACATCTCCATCCTCAAGCTGGAGGACGGCGTCTTCGAGGTGAAGTCCACCGGCGGCGATTCGGCCCTCGGCGGCGACGACTTCGACCGCGCCATTGCGCAGCACGTGCTCCAGAAGCGGGGCGTCCAGGCCCCCACTCCCGCGCAGGTGGCGGAGCTGATGGCCGCCGCTCGGAAGGCGAAGGAGGCGCTCACTGACGCGGCGGAGGTCACGCTCAGCGTGGAGGGCCACTCCCAGCCGGTGTCCCGCGCGGACTTCGAGGCGTGGATCCAGCCGCTCGTGGCGAAGACGGGCGCGGTGTGCCGGCGGGCCCTGAAGGACGCGGGCGTGGCGGCAGGCGAGCTGGACGGCGTCATCCTGGTGGGCGGATCCACCCGCGTGCCCGCGGTGCGCCGCTTCGTGGCGGAGCTGTTCGGCCGCGAGCCCCTGGGCGACATCGATCCGGATCAGGTCGTGGCGCTCGGTGCGGCGGTCCAGGCGAGCCTCCTCACCGACGGCGACCGTCAGGACGAGGTGCTGCTGCTGGACGTCATCCCCCTGTCGCTGGGCCTGGAGACGATGGGCGGCATCACGGAGAAGCTGATTCCTCGCAACTCCACCATCCCCACGGCGGCGGCGCAGGTGTTCACCACGTTCAAGGACGGCCAGACGGGCCTGGACGTGCACGTCGTGCAGGGCGAGCGCGAGCTGGTGCAGGACAACCGCAGCCTCGCGCGCTTCACGCTCTCCGGCATCCCCTCCATGGCGGCCGGCATGGCCCGCGTGGAGGTGCGCTTCCAGGTGGACGCGGACGGCATCCTGTCCGTCACCGCCAAGGAGCAGAGCACCGGCGTGGCGCAGGCCATCACCGTGAAGCCCAGCCATGGCCTGACGGAGGAAGAGATTGAAAAGATGCTCCTCGACTCCATCGACTTCGCGGAGGACGACATCCAGGCCCGCCAGCTGCGCGAGCAGCAGGTGGAGGCCGAGCGCGTCCTCTCCGAGGCCGACCGGCAGCTGCGCGAGAACGCGACCCTGCTAGAGGCCGGCGAGCCGGAGGCCATCCAGGCCGCCATTGCCCGCGTGCGCGAGGCCGCGCAGGGCAAGGACTACCTGGCCGTGAAGGAGGCCCTGCACGCGCTGGACGAGGCGTCCCGGGCGTTCATCGAACGGGTCATGAACCGCGCCATCACCCAGGTGGTGTCCGGCCATTCCGTGGAGGAGTACTGAGCCGTGCCCAAGGTCACCTTCAAGAGCCCCCTGGCCGAGGTCGCCGTGGACGTGCCCCCGGGCACCACCCTGCTGGACGCCGCCGAGAAGGGCGAGGCCCAGGTGGGCCATAGCTGCGGCGGCGTGTGCGGGTGCTCCACCTGCCATGTCTGGGTCCGCAAGGGCCTGGACTCGCTGAGTGAGCAGCGGGACGACGAGATGGACCGCCTGGACATGGGCTTCGACGTCCGGCCGTACTCCCGCCTGTCCTGCCAGACGGAGGTCGGCGGCGAGGACGTCACGGTGGAGATCACCGAGGAGTCCCTGGTCGCCTTCATGGACGAGAACCCGGCCATCCGCCGGAAGCTCGAGTCCGAGGGCCGCTGGCCGCTGAAGAAGTAGGCGGAAAAAAGGGTGTTGACCGGGCGGGGGAGGTTCTCTATACGTCTCGCCCATCACGGCGCCGCGAGGCACCGCGAGCCACCTGCCCAGGTGGTGGAATTGGTAGACACACTAGATTCAGGGTCTAGCGCCTGCAAGGGCATGGAGGTTCGAGTCCTCTCCTGGGCACTGCAGTAAAGAAGGGCCCCGACCACAAGTCGGGGCCCTTTTTGTTTTCCGGCTCAGGGAGGCGCGGGCTCCACGGCCTCGTGCGCCACGTGGTGCGCGGCGGCGTTGGCCAGCCGGCCGCCCTTGCGCAGGTCGCGGATCCGCAGCTTGGAGCGGTGCACGCACCAGGCGCCCACGGCCACCTGGCTGATGACGGTGCCCAGGTGGGTGAGCGTGGCGAAGGCCGCCGCGTCCTCCGGGTGCGAGCCCAGCGCGCGCGCCGCCCAACTGGTGACGAAGTAGTAGATGCCCATGCCCGCCGGGACGCCCGGCAGCGACTGCCCCAGGGAGATGGCGCCCAGCACCACGGCGCCCGCGAAGAGGCCCCCGGGGATGTGGACGCCATGCAGCGCCAGGCCGTACGCCAGCGCGGAGGCGAACACCGGGAAGATGGAGAAGAAGAACACCTTCGCCATGCCCTTGAAGGAGCGCGCGGTGCCCAGGCCCTCGCCCACGTGGTTCAGGAAGCTGTCCACGCGGGGCATGGTGTGACGCTGGTGCAGCCAGCGGCCCAGGGGCGCCGCCCAGTGGGCCAGCAGCACCACCAGCGCCACCAGGCCGATGCACAGCGACAGCGCCACGTGCAGCTCCGTGCGGAAGTGGGCCATGGTCTCGCCGAAGGGGCCCAGGAAGGACAGGGCCACCAGCAGCATCAGGCAGGCGAACTCCATCAGCTTGCACACGCCCACGGAGCCCAGGCACCGGATGAAGGGGAGGTTGTGGGTGCGCGACAGGAGGAACGAGCGCGTCACCTCGCCCAGCTTTCCCGGCAGCGCGTTGTGCACGAAGACGCCAATGCCCACGAGCTGGAAGCGGTCCTTGAACGGGATGGGCCTGCGCAGCGTGGCCTGCCACTGCACCGCCCGCAGCGGCACCAGCGATGCCTGCAGGAGCATGAACGGCACCAGCCACACCAGGTGCCCCGGCAGGTCTCGGACGAACTTGTCCAGGGGGAAGCGCGGTGTCAGCAGGTCCCCGGAGCCACTCAGGTTCCATTTGAAGAACGCGGTGGAGAGCAGCAGCAGGGACAGGACGAGCCCCACCACCCCACCCAGCACCTTGAGCCACGTGCGTCCACCGGCGTTGGGAAGCCGCATGGTCCTCCCCTTCCTCGGTTTCAATGGAGAATCCGCGGCGAGCCGGTGTCCAGGTAGGCCTCCGCCAGGCGCTCGTGCAGCGCCGCGCAGTGGCCCAGGCCGGACAGGTCCACCGGACCGTTCGCGGGCCACATCACCAGGCTGTCGGACTCCACGCGCGTCAGGCCGCCGTGCGAGCCGAACTCCCACGCGAAGCCCACCGTGCCGCCCTTCTGCACGGCTTCACCGAAGAGGACCAGGTCCCCCGCGGTATCCATGCGCGGCAGTCCGTGGAGGAAGTCCGCCACGGCGCGCTTGCTGTACTCGGTGGTGAGCGGCGCGCGGTCCAGGTCCTCCGGGCCGTAGACGCCTCCGCCCATCACCACCACCGCCTCCGCGCCCCGACGCATCGCCACCATGCCGATGTCCGGGTTGTTCGTGGCGCGGGCCAGCACCTCCGGATGCCGCGCCAGCAGCTCGCGCGCCTCCAGCGGCGCGGGACGGCCGCTCAGGTAGATGTGCGCGAAGTTGCCGGCCTCCACCACCACCGGGATGAAGGGCTCGCGCGCGGCGGTGTCCGGGGCGGGAGCCTGGCGCCCATCCAGCAGGCCGCGGCGCACATCGTCCTTCAGGGGCGGCACCTCGCCCTCTAAGAGGACGGCCTCCAGGCGCCGGCCCTGGCGCTGCTCCAGCGGCAGGCTGTCCACGTGGCCGTGATCCGACAGGAGGATGACGTCGTAGGGCTCCGGCGCGGCGCGGGCCACGGCGAAGAGCTCCGCCAGCGACGCGTCCACCCGGTGGAGCTCCTGCATCGCCAGCTCCGAGCGCGGGCCTCGGCGGTGCGCCACCTCATCGTAGTTGCCGTAGACCAGGTAGATGAGCGGCACGCCGCGCACCATGTCCACCAGGGACTTGGTGTACGCGAAGCTCCAGCCCAACCGCTGGAGGAGGATGCGGCTCACGAGGAAACCCTGCTCGTGGCGCCAGTCGTTGACGGAGCGCGCCCACTGGCGCACCTCGCGCACGGCCTGCCAGGACTCCATGCCGAAGGAACGCAGGAAGTCCCACGCGCTCTTCGTGCGCGCCGAACCCAGGCCTTCAATCTCGTACGCGAACGAGCGCGCCATCAGCTTGAAGCTCGACAGCGTGCTCATGCACATGCGGTTCATGGCGCCCGCGTGGAAGAGCGAGAAGTACGTGTGGCCGCCGTGGTCCAGGAGGCTCGTGCGGCCGTGGCCGCGCAGGCGCGCGTCGATGGCCATCGCGTCGCCCGGGGTGTTCATCTGCACCTTGCGGCCGAGCGCCCGGTCGTACCAGCTGTAGCCCGGCAGGTTCGGATGCCGCAGGCCGTAGAGCAGCCCCGCCTGGAAGAACGGCGTGGACGTGGGTGCGCCCCAGAATGCGTTCTCCAGGTGATACGCGCCAGAGCGGACCAGCTGTGAAACAAAGGGCATGCGCCCTGTGACAATGGCTTCGTCGAGGAGCGCCTTGGGCACACCGTCCAGGTGGACGAGCAGAGCGTTCCGGGGCCGACGGGCCGCCACGGGCGGAACTTTCGATCCAATCCTCCGGACGAGGGTATTCGCCCAGTTTCGTGAATTCTCGCTGACGAGCTCGTTGAGACTTTCGCGCACGTTGACGGCTCCCCCATCCCCCAAGGCAAAATGGGCATTCAGGGGGACAGGAGCTTCCGGGGCCGCGTTGCTCTCTTGGAGAGCAGGCGGGCGGATGAGCTGGCTGTCCCGGGCTGGAATCGATGCGCCCCCTCGGGGCTTCACGGGGTTTCGATGCTGGCTCCAGTCGTCTTCCTCTTCTTCTTGCTGATGTCGCTGAGCGCCGTGGCCGCCGGCCGCTCGGCGCCCGGCCTCGCGCCGGTGAAGCGGACGCCGACGATGGACGGCATCGCGCTGCCGCTCCTCTCCTTCAGCTCGGATCAGGGCTTCGGCTACGGCGCTGTCGGCGGCATGTACCTCTATGGCGACGGCAGCAAGACGCCCTACGCGCATGCCCTGTCCGCGCAGGTGTTCTTCACCGCGCGCGGCGCCATGAATCATTACCTCCGTTACGACGGGCCGCAGTTGCTGGGGCCCCTGCGTCTGGAGGGACGGCTGGAGTACCGCCAGGAGAAGAGCAGCCCCTTCTTCGGCGCGGGCAACCTGTCCGCCCCGGACTTCCGGGGGGACGTGGACGACGAGCGCTACAACTACGACAAGGGCTCGCCGGGCCTCTGGGTGCGGCTGCGCGGGCGGCCCTTCGGTGAGAAGCACCCGTTCCAGTCGTACGTGGGCTACGGCTGGCGCTACACGCGCGTGTCACCCTACGAGACGTCCATCCTGGCGCAGGAGAAGCCCATCGGCATCGAGGGCGGGCCCAGTGGGCAGATTCTCGCGGGCGCGCTCTGGGACACCCGCGACGACGAGTCCGACCCCACGTCCGGCGGCGTGGAGGAGATCGCGCTGCGCGTGTCGGGCCTGGCCACCTTCAGCCGCTACCAGTACGCGGGCGTGACGCTGAGCGAGCGCCGCTACATCCGCATCACCCCGCGGCTCATCTTCGCGCAGCGGCTCACGCTGGACATGCTCTTCGGGGAGGTGCCGTTCTTCGAGTGGATGACCACGGGCGGCGTCAACGTGTCCGAGGGCATTGGCGGCATGAGCAGCGTGCGCGGCATCGAGCGCAACCGCTTCGCCGGCAACGTGAAGGCGTTCAGCAACTCCGAGTTGCGCTTCCAGGCGGCGCGGATGTCCTTCTTCGGGCAGCCGCTGGCGCTGGGCGCGGTGGTGTTCCTGGACCTGGGCCGCGTGTGGCATCCGGGAGTGACGGACGGCAAGTGGCATGAGTGGCACCCGGGCATCGGCGGCGGCCTGCGCTTCTCGCGCCGCGCGGCCGTGGTGCGCATGGACTACGCGCGCTCCACCGAGACGGGCCGTCAGCGCTTCTACATCACGTTCGGTCACATGTTCTAACGGCGGGCCCGGGCGCGCGCCGCGCGGAATTTCACGTGAGCGCGTCCACCCAGCCGCGAAGCCGCGCATCCGCCTGCGCTTCACCGCGCACGCCCTGCTCCACGTCGAGCGTCAGCGTGAGGAAGCCACGCGACTCCAAGCCCTCGCGCAGCGCTTCGCGCGCCTGGGCATCCGGGGCGAAGAGGATGCAGCCGTCACCGCCGCCCGCGCCGGAGAGCTTGCCCGCGCAGTGGTAGGACGCGGCGATGGCGAGCACGCGGCGCATGCCTTCGGTCTCCAGCGGGCCCAGCTCCAAGAGCAGCGCGTGCTGGGCCTTCACGGCTTCGGAGAAGGCGCGGAAGTCACCGCCGCCCAGGCCGTCCTCGATGGCGTGGCCCAACGCGTCCGAGCGCTCCACGTAGGCCTTGCGGCCTGCCTCCGCGAGGCGGGCCTCCACCTGGCCGATGAGCAGCTTCGTGGACGCGCTCTCGCCGGTGAAGGCGTAGAGCATGGACACGCGAGGCACGGGCATGCGCCAGAGATCCACCGGTGGGGACTCGGCGAGCGCGGCGTTGAAGCGGCCGGTGTTGGCGGCGTCCGCGAGCGCGGTGACGTCATAGCGCCGGTAGCGCACGGCACCGCCGGCGAAGCTCGTGGCCACGTCGCCGCCGCTGCCCTTGCCGCCCTGCCCCAGCGTGTGCGCGGTGAGGGCGAGCTTGAGGACGTCGAACTTCTCCTCCAGCACGAAGCGCGCGGCCTCCGCGGCGAGCACCGTCGCGGACGCGCTGCCGCCGATGCCCAGCTTGTGACCACCCGGGCCGAGCGCGCCCGGAGCCACCGCCACGTCGAAGCCCACGCTCGCGCGGCCATGCGCGCGCAGGGCTTCATCCAGCGTGCGGGCGACGAAGGAGAAGCCGGCGGGCACCTCGCGGTCCCACTTCACGCCTCGGGGCGTGGTGAGCCCCTGGAGCGTCCCCTCCTCCAGGCAGATGTGCACGCGAGAGTCCTGCCGCCTGCGCACATAGGCGGCCGTCCGGGGCGCAACGGCCGCGAGGCGCGACACGCCGCCCCACAGCACGGCGTACTCGCCGGAGATGAACAGCTTGCCTGGGGCGGAGAGCGCTCGGTCCATCCGTGTGTCACCTCTTCCACGCGCGGCGTGCCGTGCGCAGGCCCAGCGCATGCGTTGGAATCATTCCGCCAGGGAGTTCGCTGGAGCCTCACGGCCGCTCCAGCGTCATGCGCCGCTCGTCAGAACAGGTGCTCGGTGAGCAGCGTCGCGTCACCGCCGGGCACGCAGCGCACCACGTCCACGGCTCCGCAGGCTCGGGCCAGGGCTTCCGCCGCGACCTCGTGGGCCGCGTCCGTCAGCAGCACCGGGTTCGGACCCGCGTCGAGCGTGAACCACACCGGCACGCCCTTCTTGCGCTGCTCGCGCAGGTGCTGGATGAGCCCCAGCGTCGACGAGTTCAGGTAGCAGAGCGGCGGATCCGCCGCGAGCGAGGTGGAGTGCATGCGCCACGCGTTGCGCTCGCACAGCTCGCCCAGCGCCTCCAGGTCCTTCTTCGCGATGAGCTCCCGGGCGCGGGGGACTTCCGCCTCCGCGTCCTTCACCCAGGCCGGGTAGTAGGGGCTCGTCTCGACGGTGTTCTTCATCCCGTCCCGCGACTTCACCTCCTTCTCGCCGCGGTCGAGGATGGCCACCACCATGCGCAGGTCCGCCCAGTGGCCCGCGTCGAAGCGCTGCACGGCGTAGCTGTCCTCGCCGTCCTCGCGCTCACCGCGCATCCACTCGCAGAAGCCGCCCTGCACGCTGCGGCACGCGGAGCCGCTGCCCCGCCGCGCCAGGATGCTGGAGGCCCGCGTGTCCTGCGGCAGCCCCGCCGCCGCGCGCCCCGCCACCGCCAGCGCCGCGAAGCCCGCCGCGCTGCTGGCCAGACCCGCCGCCATGGGGAAGTCCCCGCGCGACACCACCTTCGCGGGGCCCAGGTCGCGCCCCGCCTGCACTCGCACCGCGTCCAGCAGGCGCAGCACGCGGTCGCGCTCGCTGCCCTTGGCCACGTGACCGTGCAACTCCACCGTGTCCGACGGCGCTCCGAATTCCACCGTCGTCGTCACGTGGATGGGGGCCAGCGTCAGCGACAGGCTGGACTGGTGCGGGAGGATGAGCGCGTCGTCGCGCTTTCCCCAGTACTTCACGAGCGCGATGTTGGGATGCGCCCGGACCGTTGCCTTCATGGAATGTCTCCCTGGACCCGAGGCCCCGCGAGCTGACTCGCGAAGCAGCGCACGCCGTCGCGCGTCAACCGCGCGACCACGGGCTCCGGTTCGGGGAAGAGGCCGATGACCGCGCCACCGTCACCTCCTGCCCCCGTGAATTTGGCCCCCAGCGCGCCCAGCGAGCGCAGCCGGAACACCATGTCCTCCAACGCTGGCGACGACAGCCCCAGCGCGTTCAGGAGGCCCTGGTTGACGTTCATCGCGTCCCCCAGCCCCTCCAGGTCGCCCGACTCCACCGCCTGCGCCGCCTCGGTGACGAGCCTCCCCACCTGGGCGAAGAGCCGCTTGTAGCGCTCCGGCCACCGCGCCTGCCGCTCGCGCAGCGCCCCCACCGTCAGCTTCGTGGGACTCCGCGCGCCCGCCAGCGCCACCACCACCGACACCGGCCGCGGACTCTTCAATGCGCGCGCGCGGCCCGTGACGCCCGCCGGCGACTGCACCCGCCGGTAGAGGATGAGCTTCTCCTCCGCGCTCGTGGTGTGGTCCACGCCGGACGGCGTGCCGTGGAACTCCTGCTCCATCTCCCACGCCAGCCGCGCCGTCGCCTTCGCCGTGGGCGCCTGCCCCGCCGCCTGTAGCAACACGCGCGACGTGGCCACCGCCAGCGCCGCGGAGCTGCCCAGCCCCGCGGACAGCGGCAGCTGCGGCTCCAGCGTGACCTTCACCCTGGGCTCGCCCACGAGCTTCGCCGCCCGCGCGAACGCCTTGCGCATCATCCGCTTCTGCGCCGCGTCCGCCGTCACCGGCACGTCCAGCACGCACGAGCGCGAAGGCCCACCGCGCGCCACCACGCCAATGCTCAGGGGACCCGCGATGGCCGGGTAGCCGTACACCACGCTGTGCTCGCCCAGCAGGATGACCTTGCCGGCACCGAAGGCGACCAGGGGATTCGTTGCGGAAGTCATGGCACCGGGCACACGCGAAGGGGGCGGGCGCCTTCATTCCGCGCACCGCCCTGCCCCGTCAAGCGCTCCCGCGTCGGGAAGCGCCCGGGGGCGGACGTCAGCCGTTGGTGAGGGTGGCGACGGCGGGCGTCTCCGGCGGCAGGTTCGCGAGGATCTCCCGCGCCTTCTCCACCTTCACGTGCCCGGCCTTCACCAGCAGGTTGGCCACCTTCTCCACGTCCCCGCCGCGCGCGCCCGCCGTGACGGCGACGCTGCGCGCGTGCATGGCCATGTGGCCCTTCTGGATGCCCACGGAGCCCAGGGCGCGGAGCGCCGCGAAGTTCTGCGCCAGGCCCACCGCCGCGAACACCATGGACAGCTCACGCACGCTGGTGGCGCGCATCAGCTTGAGCGCCACCTGCGCGCCCGGGTGGATCTTGATGGGGCCACCTACCAGGCCCAGCGCCAGCGGCAGCTCGATGCGGCCCACCAGGTGCCCCTCTTCCAGGTACCAGGTGGACAGCGGGCGGTACTGCCCCTTGCGGCAGGCGAACGCGTGCGCACCGGCCTCGATGGAGCGCCAGTCCTGCCCCGTGGCGATGGCCACCGCGTCGATGCCGTTCATCACGCCCTTGTTGTGCGTGGCGGCGCGGTACGGGTCGGCCTCGGCGAAGCGGCTCGCCTGGGCGATGCCCTCGGCGATGACCTCGCCCGGCAGGCCGAAGTCCGCCAGCAGCGGCAGCGGGATGCGGCACGTGGCGCGCGCGAGCCGCTTGTCCGCCAGGTTCGACAGGATGCGCAGGTAGACGCGGCCGCCGGTCAGCTGCTCGATGAGCGGCGCCACGCCCTCCGCCATGGTGTTGATGAGGTTCGCCCCCATCGCCTCCTGCGCGTCAATGAGCAGGTGGACGATGAGCAGCGGCTCGCCGCGCGGCCCCTCCGGCGCGGGCAACAGGCGCACCTCCACGTCCTTCGCGCCACCGCCGCGGGCCACCATGGCCGGGTGGAAGCTGTTCGCCAGGGCGAGGATTTCATCCTTCGCGTCCAGGATCTTCTCGGACGCGCGGCCGGGGTCACCGTAGTTGGAGACCTGCACCTGGCCGATCATCATCGACTCGTCGGCCTCCGCGTAGAAGCCGCCCGCCTCGCGGACGATCTTCGACGCGAACGACACCGCCGCCACGACGGAGGGCTCCTCCACCGCCATGGGCACCAGGTAGTCGCGCCCGTTGACGTTGAGGTTCAGGCCCAGGCCCAGCGGCAGGGAGAACGTGCCCACCGCGTTCTCGATCATCTGGTTGGCGATGGACAGGTCCAGGCCGTTCTCGCCGCGCAGCTGTTCCAGTTCCGCCTCGGTCAGCCGGAACATCTGGCCAATGCGCGCCAGGCGCTCCTCCAGGGGCAGCTTGTGGAATCCGGCGAGCCGGGACGTCACGGTGTCAGACATGTTCTTCCTTCCCAACCTGGGATCCACCCTGCATCACAACGCCGCCAACCAATCCTTCAACGCGCCGGTCACCACGCGAGGCCGCTGCCGCAGCTGGGCGACGGAGCGGCTGCCCGTCAGCACCAGCGCCTGGCGCAGGCCCGTGAGGATGACCTTCAGCGCCTCCTCCGCGGCCGGGAGCCCGCCCTGCTGCTGGGCCCGGAACAGCGGCAGCGCCATGCCCGCCAGGTCCGCGCCCAGCGCGAGCACCTTCGCGGACTCCAGCCCGCTGCGCACGCCGCCGCTGGCCACGAGCCGGACCTCCGGTCCCACTGCCTTGCGCACGCTGGCGATGGCCGCCGCGGTGGGGATGCCCCAGCCGCTGAACTCCGCCCCCACCTGCGCCTGCGAGCCCACCGCGCGAAGCTGCTCCACGCGCACCCACGACGTGCCGCCCAGCCCGGAGACGTCCACGTTGCGCACGCCCAGCTCCACCAGCCGCCGCGCCACGTCCGGACCGATGCCGCACCCGGTCTCCTTCACCAGCAGCCGGTCGCCCATCGCGCGCGCCAGCTCCTCCACCACGCGGTAGCCGCCGCGGAAGTCGCGGTCGCCTTCCGGCTGCGTCAGCTCCTGGCCCGCGTTGAGGTGCAGCGCCATGCCGTCCGCGCCAATGGCGTCCATCAACCGCCGCACGCCGTCCACGCCCAGGCCAATGGCCTGGTACAGCCCGATGTTGCCCAGGAGCGCCACCGTGGGCGCCACGTCGCGCACCGCGTACGACGCCGCGCGCGAGGGGTGCTCCGCCATGGCGCGCTGGCTGCCCACGCCGAACGCCAGACCGTGCCGCTCCGCGAGCAGCGCCAGGTCCCGGTTCACCGCGCCCGCGCGGTCCGTGCCACCCGTCATCCCGGTGATGAGCAGCGGCGCCTGGAGGCGCTTGCCCAAAAACGGCGTGGACAGGTCCACGTCCTCCACCGCCATCTCCGGCATGGCGCAGTGGATGAGGTGCACGTCCTCCAACAGCGTGGAGTTCTGTGCCGGTTCCACATCGCCGGTCGCGCACAGGTCGAGGTGGGCATCCTTCCGTCTGGCTGTCGTCTCGTCGCCCATGTCGCTGAAAGCCACCCGTGCTGTCGCTGCAAAAAACCTGTAAGCCTGGAAGGTCGTAAGGTTCCTACCAAGCGCCAGGGCCGAGGTGCAAGCCAAAGGGCCCCGGCGGTCACCCCCCGGGTGTGAATGGACGCAGTGGCTTCTGGACGGTATGAGCCACCGCGTGAGCGCGCCGGACAACAGGGTCGTCGTCTTCCTGCACAGTGGCGAATACGACCGGGTGCACCAGGGTCTTTCCATCGCGGCGGCGGCGACCGCGGCCGGACGGCGCGTGGAGGTGTACCTGTTCTGGTGGGCGCTGGAACGCTTCCTGATGGACAGGTTGGATGAACCGGACTTCGCCGGACGCGAGGACGTGGCGGACCGCTTCGAGGCGCGCGGCATGCCCACCGTGCGTGCGCTCCTCGAGCACGTGCGCGAGTCCGGGCTGGGCATGGTGGCGGGCTGCACGGGCTCGCTCGGTGCCCTGGGGAGCGAGTCGAAGGCGGGCGACAGTGGCATTGACGTCTGGCTCGGGTGGAGCGCCATCCTTCAGCGTACGGCGGGCGTGGCGGATCGTTTCTATCTTTAAGGCCGGCACTACCTTTGGGACGGGCGGCAGCCGGGGCCATGGGCCTCCGGGGTAGCCTGGACCCGTTACGTTGACGCCCCCTTGCTCCTGCTTACGTTTCGTGTGGCCCCCATGGCGGGGCGAAAGGCACGGAACGAGGAACATGGCGCAGCGTGACCCCCACATGACAACCCGAGGACCGGCCGCACCGGCGCTCAAGGGCGGCGGGTGGCACCGGCTGGGCAATGCATTGAAGACGACCGTGCTGCTGGCGGGCTTGACGGGCCTGGTGCTCGTCATCGGCCAGCGGCTGGGCGGCGCGCAGGGCCTGATGATGGCGGGCCTCTTCGCGGTGGTGATGAACTTCGGCTCGTACTGGTTCAGCGACCGCATCGCGCTGGCCATCCATGGCGCCCAGCCGCTGTCCTACGAGCAGGCGCCGTGGCTGCATGAGATGGTGGAGCGGCTGGCCGCGCGGGCGGGCATGCCGAAGCCGAAGGTCTACCTCCTCCCCACCGCGCAGCCGAACGCGTTCGCCACGGGCCGCAACCCGAGCCACGCGGCCGTCGCGGTGACGGCGGGCATCATGGACATCCTGGACCGGCGCGAGCTGGAGGGCGTGCTGGCGCACGAGATTGGCCACGTGCGCAACCGCGACACCCTCATCGGCACGGTGGCGGCGACGCTCGCGGGCATCATCAGCTACGCGGCGCAGATGCTCTTCTGGTTCGGCGGCAGCATGCTCAGCCGCGGCGACGACGACAGGGACGGTGGCGTGGCCGGAGCGCTGTCCAACCTGGGCCTGCTCTTGGTGGCGCCCATCGCGGCCACGCTGCTGCAGTTGGCGGTGAGCCGCTCGCGCGAGTACGGCGCGGACGCCACGGGCGCGGAGCTGTGCGGCGACCCGGATGCGCTGGCGAGCGCGCTGTTGAAGATGGAGCGAAGCGCGGAGGCCATGCCGTATGACCGGGCCCCCGCGACGTCGCACCTGTTCATCGTCAACCCGCTGCACCACGGCGGGGTGATGTCGCTGTTCTCCACGCACCCGCCCATCCCGGAGCGCGTGCGCCGGCTGCGCGAGATGAGCGCGCGGATGGGCCAGCGCGCCCGCGGCCGTGGCGGCTGGGAGTACGCGTACTAGCGGGCTCCCGGCGGTTCACGCCGACCGGGCCAGCGCCACCGCGTCTGGCCCGGCCGGGAAGCGGAGCGTCTCCGACGTGTCGTTCGCGGCATGCCAGATGGCCTCGGCCACGTCGGATTCGCGCGTCACCGCGGAGGGCTGTCCGAGCGAGGCGAAGATGCGCTGGGCGAAAGGCGCATACGCTTCGGGGAACAGCCCCTCCATCCGGGGGGTGCCGTTGCTCGTGAAGCGGGTGCTCGGGCAATAGCCCGGCTCGACGAGCTTCACGCGCAGGTTGAACTCCTGGAGCTCGAAGGCGAGCGACTCCGTGAACCCTTCGATGGCCACCTTGCTCGCGGTGTAGACGGCCACCAGCGGCATGGGGGCCAGCGTCGCGCTGGAGGTCACGTTCACGATGACACCCGACTTGCGTGCGCGAAGCCGTGGCAACACCGCCTGCGTCATCGCCATGACGCCGAAGACGTTGGTCTCGAACACCTCGCGCACCGTGGACATTGGCGTGGCCTCGAAGGCGCCCATGAGCCCCAGGCCCGCGTTGTTGACGAGCACGTCGATGGGCCCGCTCGCCTCCAGCGCGGCGGCGATGCTCTCCGGCTTCGTCACGTCGAGCGGCACCACGCGCAGCCGGTCCGAGGAAGGAAGGACGCCCTCCCGCGGCGTTCGCATGGTGGCGACCACGTTCCAGCCCTGGGCGTGGAAGTGGCGTGCCGTCTCGAGTCCATAACCGGAAGAGCACCCCGTGATGAGCACCGTCTTCATGCCGTCTCCTTTGCCGCGATTCGCGCGGCGTCGATGTTCTGAAGGTACCGGCGGCACCCAGGACGCTCCACCACGGGGAGTCCGTATTTCTTTTGCTATCGTCCGGCCATGACCGACCCCCTCTCGGAAGTCATCGCGCTGCTTCAGCCCAGGGCCATCTTCTCGAAGGGCATCAGCGGAGCGGGCGCATGGGGAGTGCGTTACTCGGACTTCGGTCAGCCCAGCTTCTGTGCCGTGCTCGAAGGGCGCTGCCGGTTGGCCGTCGACGGGCAGCCGGCCCTGACGTTGGAGGGGGGCGACTTCGTCCTGCTGCCGGCCACGCCAGGCTTCACCCTCTCCGGATTCGAGCCGGTGACGCCCGAACGTGTCGACCCCAAGGTGGCCCCTTCCCCCACCGGGGAGGTGCGTCACGGTCGGCGTGGCGGTCGCCCGGACGCGCGGCTGCTCGGGGGTTACTTCGTCTTCGACTCGCCGGACGCGGCCTTGATGGTGTCGCTGCTTCCGGTCCTGGTGCACGTGCGCGGCGTGGAGCGGCTCTCCACGCTGGTCCAGCTCGTCAGGGACGAGACGAGCGAACAGCGCTCGGGGCGCGAGCTCGTGCTGACGCGGCTCGTGGAGTTGCTGCTCATCGAAGCGCTGCGCTCAACGCCGAGCGGCGACACACCTCCGGGGCTCCTGCGCGGACTGGCGGACGCGCGGCTCGCGCCCGCGATCCGGCAGATGCACCGCTACCTCACGCGTCCGTGGACCGTGGCTCAGCTCGCGAAGAGCGCGGCGCTCTCGCGCTCGGTGTTCTTCGAGCGCTTCACGCGCACCGTGGGCCTGCCTCCCATGGAGTACCTGCTGGACTGGCGGATGGCCGTCGCGAGGGGACTGCTTCGCGGCCAGGAGCTCTCCATCACGGAGGTGGCCGAGCGCGTGGGCTACAGCTCGGCGAGCACCTTCACCGCGGCATTCAGCAAGCGCGTGGGCCAGCCCCCCGGACGCTTCGCGCGTGGGAGCGGACGCGGTCAGAAGGGCTGGAAGCAATCGTAATTGCGCTGGGAGATGATGCGGCCGTCGCGGAAGGTGAAGAACATGCCAAGTGACGCCCGCATCGTCCCACCCGCGGGCAGGTTCCCCAGGGGCACCCGCAGCGTCGCGCTCCACTCCGCCTCCATGGCGACGGTGTCCCCATCGCAGAGCGCGGACTTCACCTCGTAGCGCTGGGCCGACACGGCCTTCTGGCCCCGCTCGGCGGAGGTCAGCAGCGCCGCCAGGTCGCGCGTCGCCCCCTGGACCGTCAGGCGGTTCGGGTACTCGTGCTGGCGCACCTCCGGGTGGAAGAAGGCGGCGAGCGCCTCTCCCGTCGCCCCTGCTTCCAGGGCCTGGAGGTAGCGCCGGGTGAACTCCAGGTTCGGCGAGGACTGGGACATGGCGGGCTCCTGGACCGGGTCCCGGGAGGAATTCCACAACCCCGGTTTCACAACCGTGATTGCACAACTGTGGTTGTGAATGCAAGACGGGGGCATGGCACGTCGAGCGCGCGGGGGCAGTCTGGAGCTGGAGGCGTTGGACCTGGGACATCTGGCCCTCTTCGTGGGCATGCGGGTGAACGCGCTGGTGCTGGAGCAGGTGCACGCGGCGGGCTTCCCGGGACTCCGGCAGGGGCATGGCTACGTGGTGCAGCACCTGCTGGAGGCGCCGCGCACCATCAGCGGGCTGGCGGAGCGCCTGGGCGTGACGCAGCAGGCGGCGTCCAAGACGGTCGCGGAGCTGCGGACACTCGGTATCGTGGAGGCGGCGCCTTCCGACGACGCGCGGACCCGGCGGATCCGCCTGTCCGAGCGGGGACATGCCGCCGTGGACACGACGCGGGCCCTGCGGGCGGAGCTTGAGACCCGCTTCCGCCGCGCGCAGGGGGCGCAGGTGATTGACGAGACGCGCCGGGTGCTCGCGGCGGTGCTGGAGTCACTGGGCGGCGCGGAGACGGTGCGGCGGCGGCGCGTGCGCGAGCCCCGCTGACGGCGGGCTATTCCGATGACAAATCCGGGAGCGGGCCGAAGGACGCCTCCGGGTGCTCCAGCATCTCGCGCAGCGTGCTGGCGATGACGCCCGCGTGGTAGCCGTCGAGGAAGCGGTGGTCGAAGGACGCGTTGATGTTCATCACGTGTCCGGGCACCACCCTGCCCTCCTCCACCACCGCCACCTGCCGCACCGCTCCGGGCGCGAGGAAGATGGGCACGCGGGTGAAGGGCGCCAGCGGCAGGTACGCCGTCTCCAGCCCCAGCTCGCCCACGTCCACCACCACCGCGGCACCGAATGGATCCCTTGGCAGGCCCAGCCAAGATGGATCCAGGTTCAACGTGTACGCGAGGAACGACACGAGCCCGGTGAAGCGGTGCAGGAGCAGGTGTGGCACGCGCTCGAGCAGGCTCCGGCCCTGCTCCACCCGGGCGTCCCGTCCCTCGCGCACGCGCGCCGCGGTGGACTCCACCTCCAGCGCCAGCTCGTGCACGGACTTCTTGTCCACGTCCTCGATGCGCACGGGCGTGAGGCCGCGCTGATCAGCCCCCGGGAGCACCGCGCACACGGTGATCCGCTGACGCAGGTAGATGCGCTGGTAGCGCAGCAGCGCGTTGGCGTCCGGACAGCGGCGCAGCGCTTCGCCCATGGCCTTGAGGACCAGATGGGTCGCGGTGAGCCGCACGCCGGTGCGCTGGTGGAAGGCCTCCAGCCAGGCGAGCGCGGCGTCCATGCGCACCGTCAGTGTTCCGTAGACCGTGGGGTCATACGCGGTCGCCCAGCTGCCGATGGCGAGCTTGCGGAAGCTCGACACGTCCCGCTTCGGCTTCAGCTCCAGGTGCGCCATGGGACGCGAGCGTGCCCCAGGTCGGCGCTGACGGGGGAGCCGGAATGCAGGCGGACGCCGCGACCCGGCCAGCGCGGCGGGTGGGGCCCGCCGGGTTGCCTGCCAGTGAAGCCTTGACGCGCCATGTCCCAGCGGTAGGCTGCCCCGCTTTTTGCATCTTCCTGTGGAGGTCGTTCCCTTGCTGGTTGCACTCATCCTTGTATCGATCGGGTTCGCCGTGACGCTCGGTCTGCTGCTCTTCGGAGACAAGAGCGGCGCTGGTGCCAACGCGGGCCGTCCCTCGCTCTCTTCGTCCACCTCCGCGCCGTCGTTCCGGGGCGAGCTGGAGTCCGAGAGCAAGGCGCGCGCGAAGGCGGAATCGGAGGTCCAGCGCAAGCAGAAGGAGCTGGACGAGCAGCGCGCGCAGCTCCAGGAGGTCAAGGAGCAGCTCAAGCAGACCAAGCGGAAGCTCTTCGAGCAGAAGGAAGGCGAGAAGGGCTCGAACGACCTGGTGAAGGCCCGCGCCGAGGTGGAGCGCAACGCCAGCATCCAGCTGGAGCAGACCCGCGCGGAGCTGGCGCAGGCCCTGACGGAGAACGCCCGGCTGCGCGCGGAGACCGAGTCGCGCAATGGCCCCCGCCGCCGTGAGGCCGCCGCCCCCGCGCAGACGACCGCTCCCGCCGCCGTCCCCGCCGCCGCTGTTGCTCCGGCCGCGGCGCCCGCGGATCAGATCGCCGCGCCCGCGAGCGAGCCCGTGGTGAACGCGGCGGTCGCCGTGACGCCCGTGCCTGTGGCCCCTGCGGAGCCCGTGCGCCGCTACCGCGAGCTGAACGACGCGGACCGCGAGAAGATGAACCGCCTGGAGCAGGCGGCGAACAAGGACCGCGCTCGCGCCGCGGAGCTGGAGAAGGAAGTCCGCCGGCTCAAGGGCCGCGCCGACACGCACGCGC
Organism: Corallococcus sp. M7; assembly: GCF_054512695.1. Taxonomy (NCBI): domain Bacteria; kingdom Pseudomonadati; phylum Myxococcota; class Myxococcia; order Myxococcales; family Myxococcaceae; genus Corallococcus; species Corallococcus sp. M7. The sequence goes on along the minus strand of NZ_CM137252.1, from coordinate 2,920,750 downwards.
GCATCCTGGCGGTGACGAAGTCCGAGGCCGACCTGGGCAAGGACAAGTACAAGGCGCTGGAGAAGCGCCTCAACCGCACGCTGCTGGAGCGCGACCTGCTTCGCCGGGCCATCAAGGACCTGGAGAAGAAGACGGGCATGCTCGCGGACCGCACGGAGCTGACGCCGGACGAGGTCGCCGCCAGCGACCAGCGCAGCGACGAGCAGGCCCGCGCCCGCGCCGAAGCGGAGGCCCGCGCCGCCGCCGCGGCCACGCCCACGGAGGCCCCGGCCGCCGCCGAGCCGGCGTCCACCCCCGAGGGCGAGGCGAAGCCTTCCGAGGCTCCGCCGTCCAACGCCTGAGCCGCTTTCCGGCGTGAAGCACAGAGGCCCCGCGGTCCCCTCTTTGGGACGCGGGGCCTTCGTGTTTCAGCGGTAGGACTCGACGATGTCGACGCCCGCCGAGGAGAACTCCAGGATGGCCGTCCCTGGCTTGGAGTCGGGGCGCTTCCGCAGCTGTCCCTTGGAGAGCCGCGCCACGGCGCAGATGGGGATCTTGTCGCCGTCGGGTGGATGCGCCTCGTAGTACCGGACCACCACCTGGGGGCCTCCGGTCCACACCCGTCCATAGAGGCGGGTGGTCGTTTCAAGAGGTCCGAGGCTGGAGATCAGCATGCTCTCCACGGGGCCGTCGTAGAGCGTGATGGGGCTGACGTCGTCCTGGTTGATGTCGAGCGTGACATTCGCTCCGTCACCCACGCGCAGGCGGAGGATCCGCATCGTATTCAGTGCGTCCTCGGGGCAGTCCTCGGGCTTGGGCGTCCCGTCCGAATGAAGCCCCACGCCCCCTCGGGTCGTGGTGCAGCCCAGCGACAGGGCCAGCACGAGGGCAACCGGGGACCACTTGCGCGGTGCGTTCATGTCGCGTCGATCTACTCCCGGATGAAACGCTGTTCCAGGACGAGGTAGGCCTGGGACAGGCCGTCGGACCGGAACAACTCCAGCGCCAGTTGCTCCAGCCCCTGTGGCGACTGGAAGGCGCTGTCGTCAGCGACCACGGCGATGCGGCCCACGGCGCCCGGAGCAATCTCCTCCTTCTGCATGCGCAGCGCGAACGCACGGGAAGCCCCGCCAGACACCGTGGACAACCGGGCCTCCATCATCCGCCACGGCTTCTTCGCGTCGCGGTTGGTCAGGGTGAACAACACCGCCATCTTCGGAAGCGTCTTGCTGGAGAGCACCTCCACCAGGATGTCCGCTCCCTCTTCCTTGAGGCGCCAACCCTGGCGACGGATGAAGGGCGTGTGCTTTAGGTTCCCCTGGGCCAGGAGCGTCGCCAGCGCGTGATCCGCGGACTGCTCTTCCTCCCGCAGACGATGATTCTCCGCCTCCAGGGTGCGCTGCTGTTTGAGCGAGTCCATCAGCGTCGAGTACATGGCGTCATGGCCACGCGGGTCCTCGAACACGTTCACCTGCTGATCCACCGCGTTCCGCCCTCCCTCCTCCGCGGGCTTGAGCACGAATGGCACCTGCTTGCCGTTCGCGAGCGTCACCAACAAGGGAACGCCTTCGTCCTCCCCCAGGTCCTGGAGAGGCTCCACGACCACCTTGCGTCCGCCCGCGAGAAGCGGTTCGAACCGGCCCTCCCACGCCAGCATGCGGGTCCGCGCCGGATCCACGGGCGTCTCGAAACGGAGGACCGTGGTCACCTTCCCCTTCACGTAGAGGGTGGGCGCAGAGTCCGACGGGTGCTCCGACAGCAGCACCGTGCGGATCGCCGGTCCCTCCTGTTCACGCGCGATGGTCTCAGTGGCCGTCAGGAGCAGCACCAGGGCCAGGGCAAACCGGACAGGTAGACAGTCCCTCATGGAACCTGGACCGTAGCATCTTCAGTCGCGCGGGGGCGGCATCACCACCAGGGCTTCGGTGTTGGGGCGGCTCTCTCCGGTGCTGTCGTCCACGCCGCCCACCACGAGCACGGAGCCGTCCGGCAGCGCGGAGCACGTGTGCCAGACACGCGGCTGCGGCATCAGCGTCAGGCCCAGCACCGTGGGCTGCGCGCCCGCGTGCGGGGTGATCAGCTCCGCCCACGGCACTGCGTACGTCGTGCCGAAGCCGGTGCCCCGCCCGCCCAGCGCCACGATGCGGCCGTCCTTCAGCGTCACCGCGCACAGGTTGCTCCGGGGCATCAGCGCGGGGCCTTCACGCACGGCGATCACACCGTCCAGGAACTCGGAGGAGCCCACGGGCCGCGCGCCCTGCACTGGATCCGCGCCGTCGAACCCGCCCATGACCAGGAGCTCTGGAGACTCGTCCGCGCGGCCCAACATCGCCACGGCGGCCCCCTGCCTGCCGACGCGGAGATCCGTCCCTGCCGCCAGGAACCAGAGGGAACCGTTCTGGAACCTGAAGGCCGACACGTCCGTATCGGCCTTTTTCATGGAATCAACGCCCCCCACGACCTGGATGTTCATCCCGTCCGGCCTCACCGCCAGCGCAACGTCCGTGCGGTGGATCGACCTGCCGGAAGACACGAAGAGCCCCGTGGTCGCGTCGAAGCCCTCCATGTCGCTCACCGTGCTGCCGTCCGCCGCGCGTCCGCTCACCAGCACCACGTGTCCTTCCGCATCCACCGCCGCCGCATGCTGGTAGCGCGCCAGATTGAGCTTGAGCTCATCCACCGCGCCCGTCGTCACGTCCACGAGGCGCGCCGTGGACTGCAACGACATGGGGGCGAAGGACTCCGCGCCGCCCGCCACGAACACGCGGCCATCCGGCAGCAGCGATGCCGTGTGGAAGGCCCTCGCGCCCACGGCCGGCCCGACGCTGAACGTGCCGTCCGCCGGATTGAAGACCTCCGAGGTTCCCGACACGGGCCGCGTGCCATTCGGCTGGGGCAGGTAACCACCGGTGATCAACACCCTGCCATCCGGAAGCGTCGTGGCCGTGTGCGCCGCGCGCGCTTCGGCCGGCAACGAGCAGGTCCTCGGGTCCGACGCCAGGTTCACCGGCACGAACTCCCCCAGCCGCCGCAGGAACATCCGCACCTGGGGCGCCTGCCCCTCCGCCACGTCGAACGGCGTGCTGCGCCCCAGCGACACCAGCTGTCCGCCCTGGTCCGGCGCCCCCACGTAGGCCCGCACCTCCAGCACCCGCGCATTGCCGGGCGGCAGGGCCGGCACGTCCTCGGGGGCCCACTCCACCGTCGATACCCGCTCGCGGGGCGTGTCGAGCCCCGGCCCCGTCACGCGGAAGCGCAGGTGCGTCACCCCGGCCAGGGGCTGGGTGCCAGCGCAGGAGGCCGTGAGCAGGTCCAGGGAGGGGCGGACCTCCTTCTCCCCGCAGGCAGGGGTGAGGGACACCAGGGCGGCGGCGAGGAGCGTGGAGCGGACGAAGCGCGGAGCCATGCGGCGAACGCTACCAGCCCCCCTCCCCGGAGGGGTGGAGTCCAGACGGCCGGAAGCAGGCGGCGGGGTGGGGATTGCGCTGTAATGCGCCCACGTCAGGACGTATGTCCTGTCCCCTCCTCCATGAAGCTCTCGCTCGCCACCCGCATCTTCCTGGGCTACGCGCTGGTGCTGCTGACGTTCGGGGCGGTCTCCCTCTTCAGCGTGGCGGAGCTGCACCGCAACCGGCTGGAGATCCGCCTGGTCAGCCAGGGCTACCTCCAGCTGTCCCAGGACGCCGCCGCGCTGGAGACCTTCCAGACCAGCCAGGAGAAGGACACCGAGCGCGTGCTGGAGCAGAACAGCGTGGAGACGCGCCGCGCGCTCATCCGGCTGGCGAGCCTGTACTACGCGCCCCAGATGGCCCAGCGCCTGGAGGCCGCCCGTGCCAAGGCCCGCGAGGTGCTCACCTTCGCCCCGGAGGGCGAGGTCCCCTTCGTGATGGAGCTGGACTCGCGCTTCGCGGAGCTGTCACGCAACTCCAAGGCCTACGGCCACGCGGTGGAGGCCGTGTTCGCCGCGCTCGCGTCCGAGTCCCCCGAGAGCCGGGAGGTGGCCCGCGCCACCGCCGAGCTGCGCCAGCTGGAGAGCGCCATCGGCCGGGAGCTGCGCGTGCTGCGCGCGACGCTGACCAACCGCATCCGCGAGCGCGTGGACGGCGCGGAGGAGCGCGAGCGCAGGACGGGACTCACCATCATCGCGCTGTCCATCATGGCCATTGGCGTGGGCGTGGGCGTCACCGCCTGGTCCGCCCGCACGCTGCGCCCGGTGCGCACGCTGATTGAAGGCGTGTCCCGCATCGGCCGGGGCGACTACTCCGCCCAACTGGGCGTGCGCGGCGCGGACGAGGTCGCCCTGCTCGCGCGCGAGTTCGACCAGATGGCCCGCTCACTCCAGGCGCGCGAGGCGCAGCTCAAGTCGCAGGCCGAAGCGCTGATGCGCGCGGAGCAGCTGGCCGCCGTGGGCCGCATCTCCGCCCAGATCGTGCACGAGGTGAGAAACCCCCTGTCCTCCATCGGCCTCAACGTGGAGCTGCTCCAGGACGCGGTGGACAGCGCTCGGTTCGACTCGCAGGACACCGCCACGGAGGCGCGCGAGCTGCTCTCCGCCGTCACCCATGAGGTGGACCGCCTCACCGATGTCACCGAGCAGTACCTGCGCATGGCCCGCCCCGCCCGGCCGGACCTGGAGCCGGAGGACATCATCGCGGTGCTGGACGGCGTGCTCGACTTCACCCGCGAGGAGCTGGTGCGCGCGGGCGTGGAGGTGGTGCGCGACTTCGCGCCCGACACGCCCCGCGTGCTCGCGGACCAGGGCCAGCTGCGGCAGGTGTTCCTCAACCTGCTGCGCAACAGCCGCGAGGCCATGCCCACGGGAGGCCGGCTCACCGTGGCCACCGCCCCGCACGAGGGCGACGTGGAGGTCACCGTGCGGGACACCGGCGCTGGCATGACCGAGGAGGCCCGCCGCCACCTCTTCGAGCCCTTCTTCACCACCAAGGAGGGCGGCACGGGCCTGGGGCTCGCGGTGAGCCAACAGATCCTCCAGGCCCACGGGGGCTCGCTCTCCTGCCAGAGTATTCCCGGCCAGGGAACGACCTTCGTGTTAAGGCTTCCTCGCGCATGAGCTTTACACCGTACCGGGACGTGCTGCCCTCCGGGCTGCGCGTCGTCACCGTCGAAACGCCCCACCTGCACACCGCCCTCCTGGCCGTCTACGTAAGGACCGGTAGCCGTCATGAGACGGTGGAGAACAACGGCGTCAGCCACTTCCTGGAGCACCTCTTCTTCCGGGGAAGCGAGGCCTGGCCGGACACGGTGAAGATGAACGCGGCCGTGGAGGAGGTGGGCGGCAACCTCAACGGCGCCACCACCCGCGACCACGGCTACTACTACACCCCGCTGCACCCGTCGCACCTGAGCGTGGGCCTGGACGTCATCGGCGACATGCTCACCCGCCCCCGCCTCACCGACATGGAGGTGGAGCGGCAGATCATCCTGGAGGAGATGCTCGACGAGGTGGACGACAAGGGGCGCGACATCGACCTGGACAACCTGTCCAAGCGCCTGCTGTTCCCCGGCCACCCGCTGTCGCTCAAAATCGCGGGCACCCGCGAGTCCGTGAAGGCGCTCACCCACGCCCAGGTGCTGGAGCACTTCGCCCGGCACTACGTGGCCGGCAACCTGGTGGTGTCCGCCGCGGGCAGCGTGAAGCACTCGGAGGTGCTGGCCCTGGCCGAGCGCGCCTTCGCCCACCTGCCCAAGGGCAGCGCCACCACGGAGAGCGCGCCGCCGCCGCTGGGCCCCGGACCGCACTTCCACTTCGTCTCCCACGACGAGTCGCAGACGGAGTTCAAGCTCACCTTCCGCGCCGTGCCGGAGCAGCACGAGGACTTCCCCGCGCTGCAGATCCTCCGGCGCCTCTTGGACGACGGACTGTCGTCGCGGCTGCCGTTCGAGATCGTGGAGAAGCGCGGCCTCGCGTACTCGGTGCAGGCCGGGCTGGACACGTACCACGACCTCAGCCTCTTCGAGATTGAAGCGGCCAGCGCGCCGGAGAAGGCGTCGCTCGTGGTGGCGGAGGCGCTGCGCGTGCTCTCCGAGCTCTGCGAGAAGGAGGCGGGCGAGGAGGAGCTGAACCGCGCCAAGCGCCGCCACCGGATGCTGCTGGAGTTCTCCCAGGACTCGCCGGGCGAGCTGGCCGGGTGGTTCGGCGGCGTGGAGCTGTTCCGCCGGCCGGAGACGTTCGGCCACCGCGCGGATCAGGTGGACCGGCAGACGGCCGCGCGGGTGCGCGAGGTGGCCCGGCGCTACTTCACCCGCGAGAACCTGCTCGTGGTGGCGGTGGGCCAGCGCAAGGGGCTCAAGGCGCTGGAGAAGGTCGTCATGGACGCGGAAGGGCTGCCCTCCTCCGCGCCCGCCGTCAGCGCCGCCCGCGGATGATGACGGGCCCCGTCGGGGCCTTCTTCTTCTTGGGCGTCGCCTTGTCGATGGCCTTCTGGATGCGCAGGTACTCGGGGTTCTGCGGCTCGCGCTTCAGGGCCTCGTCGATGAGCTTCTTGCCGCGCGGCAGCTGCGTCTCGAACTGCGCATAGAGGTTCGCGAGCGCGGCCTTCTCCTCCACGGTCGCCTCGTTCAGGCTCGTCAGCCGCTCGAGCACCTCCTGCGCCTCCGGCTTGCGGCCGGCCTTCAGGTGCAGCCGCCACATGCGCGACAGCGCGGGCGGGAAGGCGGGCTCCGCCTTGAGGGCGAAGCGGTAGCTGTCCTCCGCTCCACGCGCGTCGCTCTGCTCCTCCAGCACGCGGCCGCGCACGTACAGCGCGCGGGCGAAGCGCGGGCGCAGGTGCAGCGCGCGGTCCACCAGCTGCTGGGCCTCCGACGCGCGGCCCTGGGCGCAGACGATCTCCGCCAGCCACGCGGTGGCCTCCGCGTTCTCCGCGTCGTCCTCCAGGAGCTTGCGCAGCGCGCCCTCCGCTTCGGCCGGACGCCCGAGCGCCATCAGCACGCGGGCCTTCATCGCCACCACGTCCGTGGTGTCCGCGTCCTCGGGCGGCACGGACTGGAGGTCCGCCTCCGCCATGTCGCTGACGCCGCTCATCAGGAAGTAGCGCGCGCGCAAGAGCCGTGCGGGCGTGAAGCTGGGGGTCCCCTGGAGCACGCGGTCCATCAGGTTGGCCGCGAGCAGCTCCTCGCCCTTCATGAGCAGGATTTCGGCCTCCACGGTCTTCGTCGCGGCGTCGTCCGGGTTCTCGCGGAGGATGCGCTCCAGCGTGGTGAAGGCATCATCCGGGTGCCCCTGCCGCGCCTGGAGGCGGGCCAGCGACAGGATGTCCTCCTTGGGCAGCTTGCCTTCGTCCCGCAGCGACACCAGCGTGGAGATGGCCTGGGGAATCTGCCCCTCCCGCAGGTACAGGTCGGAGAGCTGCTTCTGGATGACCGGGTCCGTGCCCGGGATGAGGCCCTCCGCCTGCTTGAGCGTGAGGATGGACGCGCCCGGGTTGCCGGCGCCCTGGTGGGCCTTGGCCAGGAGGAGGAGCGGCTCCACGCTCTCTGGCGCGGCATTGGCGGCCTTCTGCAGCTCGCCGATGGCGCGGCCGTACTGGCCCTTCGTGAGCGCCTCACGCCCCTGGGACAGGGAGTTCTGGACCTGGACGGCCTGTTTCTGTGCGGCCGCCGTCTCCGGGTCCTTGCAGGCAAGCGGCAGGAGCAGGACGAGCGTCCAGGGACGGGGGAAAAATCGATGGGGCATCGCTGAGGGACAGGGTAGCGGATGTTATCCTTCTCCGTCGATGGACCCTTTCGTGCGCCGCCTCGTGGAGAGGCTTCATGATCCCAGCCGGCCGCTGTCGCGGAACCGGCATTTCCACACGTTCGACACCCCCGAGGGTCGAATGGCGCTGAAGGTGTTCCGCCGTCTGCGCAGCCTCCAGCAGGACATCCTGGCCTGTCACAAGGAGGGCCGCCGGGCCCGCATCTCCCGCCAGGTCAACCCGGACGGAGACCACCGCATCGAGCTGTGGATGGAGCGCGTCGCGGGCCGTCGCGTGTCCATGCTCCAGCCCGCGGAGTACGAATTGCTCGCCCGGCTGCCTGGAGTCCGTGACGCGCTGGAGGTCTTGGACGAGGCGGCCTGACGCCCGTCGTGTCTAGAACACCCAGGGCCCCAGTCCCGTGGGCGCCCCGTCGCACGCCGCGCGCAGCCGCGCCTGGGCGTCCTCGTAGGAGAGCCGGGCCGCGTCCGCCTTGAGCGAGGGAGAGGCCCAGTCCCGCCACGAGCGCAGCACCGCGACATGGCGGCCGTCGTCATCCTGCGCTTCGGAGAAGTGGACCAGCAGCCGTTCCTCCAGCGCTTCGCGCGCCTTGGTCCACGGGCCTTCCTTGTCCAGGGGGACGCGCTTGTCCCGCTCCACGGTGGAGAGCAGCGCGCGTGCGTCCGGGGACAGCCCCTGGAGTGAGGGACGGCGGCGCGAGGGCTCCATGGCGACGCGGTAGACGGCGGGCCAGAGCGTGGGGTCCACGAAGGCGACCTTGCCCTCCACCAGCCGCACCGCGAGCACGTCCTTCGACGCGCGCAGCATGCGCCCCAGCCGGTACGCGAGGCGCCCCTTCGCATGGTCGCGCCAGCTGCCGGTGGGCCTGCCGCCCATGACCTGTTCGACGAGGGACGTGGGCCCGTGGGTGGGCACCTCGGTGATGACGTGGCGCGTGCGCACCAGCTCTTCCGCGTCCCTCAGCGTCTTGATCATCCGTGTTCCCCTCTCCGGCGAGGCCGTGTGCCGCGCCCAGGGAGAAAACATTCCGCGCGAGGGACGGATTCCGGCGCCTGCCTCCTTCAGGGCTTCGCGGCCTGGGACACCTGCCACTGCCCCGGCGTCGTTCCGCTCCAGCGGCGGAAGGCGCGGGTGAAGGCGCTGGGGTCGCTGAAGCCCAGGAGGAAGGCGATCTCGAAGTGGGGCAGTTGTCCGTCGCGCAGGAGCTGGAAGGCGCGGTCGCGGCGCACGGCATCCTCCAGGCCCGCGAACGTGACGCCCTCCTCCCGCAGGCGGCGCTGGAGCGTGCGCTCACTCACCGCGAGCCGCGCCGCCACGTCCGCGGGGATGAGGTCCCCCGTGCGCGGCTGGGCCGCGAGCACCTCCTCCACGCGCTCGCGCCAGGAGCGGACCTCGTGGGCCTCCACCCGCGCCAGCTCCGCTTCGGCGCGGGCGTGGAGCAGGTTGCCCAGCTCGATGTCCGCGTGGCGGATGGGGAGCTTCGCGGCGGCCTCGTCGCCCTGCACCAGGTTGGCGCTCGCGCCGTATTCGATGCCGACGCCGAGGAACTCCTCCACGGCCTGCGAAGCCGCATGGCGCGGATGCGTGACGCACACGCGCGTGGGGCGCCAGTCCTCGCCGCTGAGCTCGCGGCCGCTGGCCACCATCGCCACGAGCAGTCCCTCCACGGGGTGCTTCAGGCGCGAGGCCCAGGCGTCTTGCGGATCCAGCTCCAGTTCCACGCGCATCATCCCGGGCAGTTGGAGGACGCGCCACGTCGTGCGCGGATCCAACAGCGCGTGGATGCGGCAATAGCGCTGGAGGGAGGTGCGCAGGTCGGGGCTGTTGACCAGCACGTAGCCCACGAGCCCCACGTGGGTGGGCTCCAGTGCCTGCGCGAGCCGCACGGCCAGCGGCTCGGAGCCGCCCACCTCCACGAGAAGGGTCCACACGCGCTGGAGCGCCGCGTAGGGAACGCGCACGTCCGGCCGCGCGAGCAGGGCTTCGTCCACGCCCACCGCTTCGAGCAGCAGCGCACGGGCGATGCCCAGCGACTCGCCCACCTGGAACAGGGGGCGGAACAGCGAGGATTGGAGCGTCTGGGGACGCATCACGGGACAGCATGGCCTGACGTCCCCTCCCCTCGCAATGCGCGGTGGCGCCCACGGACAATGCGTTGGCGCCCCGGGACCATGCACGCGGGACATGGGAGCGCGATACCTCCCTCCAGGAGGAAGCGCCCGATGACCACCGCCACCGCCACCGCCGCCGTCACCCGCCAACCCCCGGGCCCCCGGGGCCACCTGCTCATGGGCATCCTGCCCGACGTGCGCCGCGACATCCTGGGCTGCCTGCGAGGACTCCATCGCCAGTACGGCGACGTGGTGCGCTACCGGCTGGGCCCCATGCGCTCGCACCTGGTCGCGCATCCGGACGCCGTGAAGCACGTGTTGCAGGACCACGTGAAGAACTACACGAAGGACCACCTCAGCTACCGCATGGGCCGGTGGATCACCGGCAATGGCCTGCTCACGAGCACGGGAGACTTCTGGCTCCGGCAGCGGCGGCTCGCGCAGCCTGCCTTCCACCGGCAGCGCATCGCGGGCATGGCCGCGGGGATGGTGCGGCAGACGCAAGGGCTGCTCCAGCGCTGGGAGACGGCCGCCGCGAACGGCACGCCCGTGGGCATCAACGAGGAGATGATGCGGCTGACGTTGGCCATCGTCGGGGAGGCCCTCTTCGGCGCCTCCGTGGAGGCCCAGGCCGGACAGGTGGGCGCGTCCTTCACCGAGCTGAGCCAGCAGATCGCCGAGCGCTTCCGCACCTTCCGCATGCTGCCGCCGGTGCTGCCCACCCGCTACGACCGCGCCTTCCGCGACGCGCGCGCCACGCTGATGGGGACCGTGCAGGGCATCATCGCCACGCGGCGCGAGCGCGGTGACGACACGGGCGACCTGCTCTCCATGCTGATGCTCGCGCGCGACGAGGACACGGGCGAGGGCATGACGGACGAGCAGTTGGGGAGCGAGGTGATGACGATGCTCCTCGCCGGCCATGAGACGACGGCCACGTCGCTGAGCTGGGTGTGGGGGCTCTTGTCGAAGCACCCGGAGGTGGAGGCCCGGCTGCACACGGAATTGGACGCGGTGCTCGGAGGACGCGCGCCCACGGTGGAGGACGTGCCGAAGCTCGGGTACACGAAGCAGGTGGTGGAGGAGACGATGCGGCTGTACCCGGCGGCGGTCATCTTCAGCCGCAGCGTGGAGGAGGACGACGTCATCGGCGGCTTCCACATCCCGAAGGGGACGTGGGTGGACGTGAGCCCCTACGTCACGCAGCGCCATCCGGACTTCTGGGAGGAGCCGGAGGCCTTCCGCCCCGAGCGCTTCGCCCCCGAGGCCGCGGCGAAGCGCCACCGCTTCGCGTACTTCCCCTTCAGCGGCGGGCCAAGGCAGTGCATCGGCAACAGCTTCGCGATGATGGAGGCACAGCTCGTGCTGGCCACCGTGGCCCAGCGCTACCGCCTGCGCGAAGCGCCCGGCTTCACGCTGGAGCCGGATTCGCACCTGACGCTGCGGCCCAAGGGCGCGCTCCCCATGTACCTGGAGCGCCGGAGCTGAGCGCTCACTGAGGCGTCACGGACGCGCGCTGCACCTGCGTGACACCGGGCAGCGTGGGCGCGGGGTTGAGCGCCTGGACCAGCATGGCGCGCAGGGCCTCCGTGAGGTCTTCACCGGGCGCGATCACTCCCGCCGGAGCGCCTTGCAGCGGTGCCGGGACCTCCGTGCCCACCACCACGATGGGGATGCGGACCTCCCACGCCAGGTAGTGCGCCAGCCGCACCGCCGGCTCCGAGTTGTCCATCAACAGCGCGCCAATGGCTCCCGCGCTGAACGGACGCCACAGCGGGCGCGCGGCCTCCGCGGGCGGCAGCACGCAGAAGTCCACGTTGAGCACGTCGCTCAGCTCCAGGCGCCCCAGCGTCCCGAAGCCGCTCTTCACCGCGGTGGGATCCGCCGACATCGCCTCCAGCCCCGGCACCCTCGCCAGGATGCGGCGCGCCGCGGATGAACCGCTGCCACACACGAAGACCTTCGCCGTCGCCACCTTCGCCAGCGTCCGCGTGCGCAACAGACGTCCGCGCAGCGCGTGCACCTCCGCCGCGCCGATGAGGTCTCCCGCGCCCAGGTTCTGGCCTTCGCTCTCCGTGGGGCGTGCCACGCCCTTCTGGAGCAGCGTGGACAGCACGCCCAGCACTTCCATGTCCGTGGCGGGCGCCAGGTCCAGCACCTCGCCCAGCGCGCGGGGCTGGCGCAGCAACTCCATCACCTGCGCCGTCACCGGGTGCTGCTCCTCGGACAGGTCCACCTCCGGCGCCAGCATCAGCCGCGTGTGGCGCGGCGGCAGGCCCGGCAACAGGCGGTTCACCTCGTCCGACTGGCGCATGCCCTCCAGCAGCGCGTCGTCCATGGCGCGGTTGATGCGCGGACGCGCGGCGCTGGTTCCAGGCGTGAAGGTGAAGTTGCCCTCCGTCCACGCCAGCAGCCGGAACAGCGCCTTCTCCCCTTCCACCCTCCCCAGCCGCGCATTCACCGTGCGCCCGTCCGAGACGGTGATCTCCCCGCGCTCCGAACCGCGCTCCAGCGCCAGGCGCCCGTTGCGCTTGTTCATGCCCAAAATCTGCATGAGGTCCGGGATGCTGAGCTGGCTGAGCGAACCTTCGATTTCCTGCTGCTCGCTCTTGAGGTCCTTGGCTGCTTCGTTGCGCCGGAAGATGTGCTCGATGCGGCTGAGCACCTCGTCCAGGTTGAAGGGCTTGCGCAGCGTGCCGTCCCGCATGCCCCGCGCCCGGTCCGAGTCCAGGCTGGAGGTGGTGAGCACCACCGGGATGTCTTCCGTGCGCGGGTTGGTGCGGAGGATCTGCACGAACGTGCGCGCGTCCAGCAGCCGGCACGCCTCGTCGAAGAGCGTCAGGTCCGGGTGCCGGAGCACCGCGACCTCCAGCGCCCGCGAGCCATCCGGCGCGTAGTGCACCTGATAGCCCTTCGTGCGCAGCGCCCGCGACAGCGCGCGCACCGAGTCGAGGTCGGGGTCGGCGATGAGGATCTTCCGCACCTGGGCCAAGGTCGCTTGCTCCGCTTCGTGACGTCAGTAGGGCTGCAGGTCGTATTCGGCCTGCAGCTTGGAGATGAGCCCGTCCACCACCGCGGTGTCCGAGGTGTGGAACCCCCACGTCGCGCCCCGCCCGCGCCGCTGGATGAGCGCGTACGACGCACTCTCCGACAGCCAGAGGATGAACTCGTGGCGCGCCACCCGCTCATCCCCTTCCAGGAACACCGGCGTGAGCGCCGCGTGCGACTCCAGGTCCACGCGGCGGCCCAACAGGTAGATGCGAGACGACAGGTCCGGCGGCGCCTGCTCCAGCCCCACCGCCAGCGGCAGGTCCGCGCGGATCTCCGGACCGCCCACGTAGAGCAACCCGCGCGAGCCCGGGTCGCGCACCAGCTCCCGGGCGATCTCCACCTGGAGCTCGTCGAAGAGCACGTCCGCCACCTTGCCCCTGCGGCTGGGCTCCGCGCGGTCGTCCGTCGGCAGACGCGGGCTGTTGGGCGTGCCCAGGAGCAGGTCTACCTCGTCCCAGAACGGCAGCCCGTCCAGCATCAGCCGGCGCTGGAGCGACGCGCGGCGCTCGTCCATGCGGCGGCGGCAGCGGTGCACCAGCTCGTCGAAGTCTTCTCCGTCCTTCGGGAACGTGCTGGCCCCGCCCACGAGCGCCAGCGGCAGGCGCTGCTCCACGTCCTGCACCTCCGGCTCGTCGCGCACGGCGGCGACGGCGCGGCGCACGAACATCATGGCGCCGAAGAAGTCCGTCTCCGGCAGCAGGAGGTAGAACTCCTGGTCGCTCGCCTTCGCGATGACGTCCGAGTCGCGGATGATCTTGCTGAGCGCCTTGATGATGCCGCGCACCGCCTTCTTCGCGTCCTGCGCGCCCAGCCGCACGCGCACCAGCGGCAGGTTGTCGATGCTGAAGGTCAGGAGCGAGAACGTGCGCCCGTACCTGCGCGCCTTGTAGATCTCCTTGGACGCGTAGTCGGTGAAGTAGCTGAGGTTGTACGCGGCCGTGTCGCGGTCGCGCAGGCCCAGGCGCTGGAGCGCCATCAGCTTGCGGCCGTTCTTCACGCCCACCGCGGCGAAGTCCGCCAGCACCTTCGCGTCGCGCGTGTGCTCCAGCCGGAAGTCGCCGGTGAGCGGATCCGACAGCTGCGCCAGGCCCATCACCTCCCCGGCGGCCACCAGCGGCACGTACAGCACCGGCGAGCGCTCATCGCGCGCGAGCCACGGAGCGGCTTCGCGCAGGCGCAGGGACAGCGGCCCCTCCGGGCTCATCTTCTCCGGCAGGAACTGCTTGTCGAGCAGGCCCCGGTAGGAGCGCAGCGCCAGGTCTCCCCGGTCGTCCACCACCCACAGCGCGGCGCTCTGCGCGTCGCACACCGCGCCCAGGTCCGCGATGACGCGCTCCTGGAGCCATTCCAGGTCCGGATGGGAGAGCAGCTCCAGGCAGCGCTGCTGGAGGTTGTGGAAGCGGGCGAACTCCAGGTTCTCGTCCTGGAGCCGGGCGCGCTCGTGTCGCAATTGGGCGCGCTCCATGGCGCGGTCCACCGCGAGCAGCAGGTCCGACTCCTCCACCGGCTTGACGAGGCAGTCCGCCACGCCCAGGCGCAGCGCGACCTCCGAGCCCTGCACGTCGTCGCGCGTGCTGACGAGGATGACCTCCTGCTCGGGGTCGCGTTCGCGCAGGCGCGCGGTGAGCGCGAAGCCGTCCACGCCGGGCATCACCACGTCGGTGAGCACCAGGTCGAACGTCGCCCGGGCCACCTCTTCCAGGGCCAGGGTGGCGTTCTCCACCGCCACCACGCGGTGCCCCCGGCGCGACAGCAGGTCCGTGGCGAGTTGTCGGAAGAACAGGTCGTCGTCGACGACGAGGATGGGACCGGCCACGGCGCTCGGGGGGCGAAGGGAGGAAAACCGAAGGCTATCGGGCCCTTGGAAGCGCGACAACGCCTTCGAAGACGAAGGCCACAGGGCCTCGGAGCCGGATGTCGGACAGGTCGTCCGGAACGCGGATTCTCAGGTCACCGCCCGGCAGCGTGACGCGCAGCCAGGCATTCGAGGGCAGGCGCTTCGCCAGCACGGCCGCCACCGCCGACGCGCACGCCCCCGTCCCACAGGCCTGGGTGAGGCCACAGCCGCGCTCCCAGACGACGACGGTGAGGCCGTCCTCGTCCACGCGGACGAACTCCACGTTGGTGCGGTCCGGGAAGGCGGGGTGGCGCTCCAGGCCGGGGCCCAGGCGCTCGGCGGCCTCCAGGGGCTGGTCCAGGAGCACCAGGTGCGGGTTGCCCATGTTCACCGCGGTGCCGAGCAGGCCTTCATGACCGGGCACGGGGGCGCTCACGAAGGGCTGGCCGGTCGTCCCGGAGGGCAGGTTCGCGGCCACCAGCCGGGCCGGGCCCATGGAGATATCCACGCCGACGACGCCGCCGTCACCGTAGCCGGGCTCGCAGGTGAGCACGCCGGCCCCGGTCTCCACGTCGATGAGCGCGGGGTGCTGGCCGGAGTGGTCCACCAGATACTTCACCGCACAACGCAGGCCGTTGCCGCACATCTCCGCGATGCTGCCGTCGGCGTTGTGGACGACCATGCGAGCAAGGCCGCGGGATGACGGGAGGAGGGCGAGCACCCCATCCGCGCCGATGCCCCGGCGCCGGTCGCACAGCCAACGGGACTGCTCCGCGTTGATGTCCACGCCGGTGCGGCGGCGGTCCAGGACGACGAAGTCGTTGCCCAGGCCGTGGTACTTGAAGATGCGTTCGCTTGCGTCCACGGGGGCAAGTGTAGACGCCCGCGTTTATTCGCGCTCGCCGACCTTCTTGGGCGCGGCAGGAACGTCCAGTGCGGGCATGGCCCGGCGCGAGGCCCCGGGGGTGGCGGGGGCGCTGGCGCGGCGCAGCTCGGCCAGTTCGGCCTCCCGGGCGGCGAGCTGGTCCTGCATCTTCTCCACGTGGGCCTGGAGGACCTCCATCTCCGCGGCCATCTCCAGCACGTCCTCCGGGGGCGCGGGGGTGGCGGACTTCGCCTCCTCCAGGGCCTGGACCAGGGTCTCGCGTTCGGTCTCCAGCGCTTCCAGCCGGGCCTGCTGTTCGCGGATCCGGGCGGAGAGCTGGTCACGTTCGGCGCGCTCGGTGTCCAGGAGGCGCGCGGCATCCGCGGCGGCGGTCTCCAGGGAGTTGGTGCGACCCTCCAGGCGGACGCGGGCGGCGCGGGCGACGGTCAGGTCCGACTGGAGGCGCTCGCGTTCGGAGTCCGCGCGGCGCGCATGGGCCTCGGCGTCCGCGGCGGCCTGGGTCAGGGCGGCGACGCGGGACTCCAGCGCAGCCTGTTCGGTCCGCGCGTCCTCCAGCGCCGTGGCGAGCCGGGCCTCCATGGCGGCGAGGGCTTCGCGGGTCTGTTCGGCGGACTGGGCAAGGCGGGCTTCGAGTTCGGCCTGTTCCGTGGCGGCGCGCGCCTGGGCTTCAGAGAGAGAGGCGTCGCGCTCGGCGTTCGCGGAGTCCGCTTGGGCGGCGAGGTCCACGATGCGGGCTTCGAGTTCAGCGCGCTCCGCCGCGGCGCGGGCTGTGATGTCCGCGAGCTGGGCTTCAATGGCGGACTTCTCTTCGCGGGCCTGTTCGGTGAGCTCCGCGAGCCGGGCTTCGAGGTCCGACCGCTCCGTGCCGGCCTGAGCGGTGGCCTCCGCGAGCCGCACTTCCAGTTCGGCAAGACGTGTTTCGAGTTCCGCCTTCTCCGTCCCTGCGTTGGCGAGGAGTTCGTTGAGGCGCGTCTCCAGTTCGGCCTTCTCTGCTTCGGCGCTTGCGAGACGCTCGTTGAGGCGCGTCTCCAGCTCGGCCTTTTCCAGGCCGGATCTAGCGGCTGCCTCGTTGAGGCGGAGCTCCAGCGTGGCCTTGTCCGTGCCGGCGCTGGTGAGCGCTTCGGTCAGGCGCAGCTCCAGCTCGGCCTGCTCCGTACCGGCCTGGGCGGTGGCTTCCGCGAGCCGGGCTTCCAGGTCGGTCCGTTCCCGCTCCGCGCGAGTGGTGAGCTCCGCGAGCTGTGCTTCCAGGGTGGCGGTGCGCTCGTTCCCGGTCTGGACGGTCTCCGTGAGCCGGGCCGCTTCCGCGCGTGCGGTTTCCAGTTCCGCGCGCAGGCCTTCCAGCGAGGACTCCAGGGTCGTGGCCTTGCCCGCGAAACGGCGCGCGGTTTCAAGCTGCACCACGAGCACTTCCGCGTGCTCGCGCGTCGCGGCGAGCCGGTCGCTGGCGTCCACCAGCTCCGCTTCCAGCCGGCCGACCTGCTGGCTCCGCTCATGCAGCGCGGCGTGAGCCCGTTGCAGCTCGGAGCCCAGACGCATCAACTCCTGGTGCGCGGCACCCAACCGGGCTGTCTCCGCGCGCAGGGCCGTCAGCTCCTGTTCCTTCAGTCCCAGTTGCGCGCGCAGTTCGTCCAGGTCCTGCTGCTGCCGCTCGGTCCGCGAGAGCGCGCCTTCCAGCTGCGCTTCCATGGAGACCCGCAGGGCACTGGCCTCGCGCAGTTCCTGTTCGCGCGCGGTCAGGGACTCCGTGAGACGTGCCGCCCGGGCTTCGGACTCGCGTGCCGCGTCCTGCGACTGCGAACCTTCCGCGAGCCGGGCCTCGGCCTGCGCGAGCGAATCCTCCAGCGCGCTGAGGTTCGCGGTCTCCGCGGCGAGCCGGAACTCCACCTCCGTCAGGGAGGCTTCCAGCCCAACACGGCGAGACGTCTCGGAGGACGCACGCTTCTCCGCGTCCGCCAGTGCCTGTTCCAGGGTGGCGAGGCGGGACTGCGCCTCCGTCAACGAAGCTTCCAGCTCGGAGCGGCGAGCGGCCTCGGCGGCAATCGTGGACTCCGCCGTGGCGATGGACGCTTCCAATTCGGAACGGCGGGTGGACTCCGCGGCCTGCCGGACGTCGGCCTCCGAAAGAGATGCTTCGAGCTCGGCACGCCGCGCGGATTCAGCGGCCTGCCGGGCCTCAGTCTCCGCGAGGGCCGCTTCCAGCTCAGCACGCCGCGCGGATTCAGTGGCATGCCTGGCTTCAGTCTCAGCGAGCGTCGCTTCCAGCTCAGCACGTCGCGTGGACTCAGAGGCCTGCTTGGCCTCGGCCTCCGCAAGCGTCGCTTCCAGCTCAGCACGTCGCGTGGACTCCGGAGGCCTGCTTGGCCTCCACTTCCGCGAGCGCCGTTTCGATTTCGGCACGTCGCGTGGATTCGGCAGCCTGCCGGGACTCCGCCTCCGCGAGCGCCGCTTCCAGTTCGGAGCGCCGCGTCGACTCGGAGGCAAGCCGAGCCTCGGCCTCCGCGAGCGTCCGCGCCAACGCCGCATGGCGCCCGGTCTCCGTGGTCTGCCGGGACTCCGCCTCCGCGAGGGCCTGATCCAGCGAAGTCAGGCGCGCGGCATCCTCGGCACGGCGGGCTTCGATTTCCGCGAGCCGTGCCTGGACGGCGGCCCGTGCCTGCTCCGCTTCGGACAGGCGCTCACGCAAGGTCTCCAACTCCGAGCGGAGCGCAGCCTCCTGTGTACGCGCCTCATCAAGCGATGACAGCGCTTCGACCTCGGACCGCCGCGCCTCGGTGAGCTCCGCGCGAAGCTCGCGCACCGTCGCATCCAGGGCCGCCTGCGACTGCTTCGCCTCTTCCAGTTGCCGGGCGTAACCACGCGCCTCGTCTTCCGACGCCGCGAGGGACTGCCTCAGCTCCAGCAAAGCGGCTTCGTTCGTGCGCTGCGCTTCGGAGAAGGAGGCCTGGACCTCCGTAAGGGTCTGCCGCGTCTGCTCGAAGGCGGACTCGGTGGACATCCGCGCGGCACGCGCCGCCGACAGCTCCGTTTCGAGCTGGGTCCGGGCCTCCTGTGCCGAAGCGGAGTCCTGCTGGAGCTGGGCGAACGAGGTCTCCAACCGGGCCCGCTGCGCGCGCTCCTCCTCCAGGACCGTGCGCGCCACGCCCAGCGCGGCATCCAGCCGCAGCCGGTCCGCTTCCAGTGCGCTCTGCGCCTCGTTCCACGAGGACTCGGAGCCCTCCAGCCGGGCACGAAGGGCCCGCTCCGCGTCGAGCGACTCCTGAAGGTTCGCGAGCGCCACCTGCGCGCGGGCCTGCTGCTCGCGCTCCGACAGCAACTGCGCCTGGGTATCGGCGAGCAACGCCTCCCAGCGAGCCCCCCGCTCCTGCTCATGGGTCAGGGACTCACGAGCCGCGTCGAGCTCCGCCTGCACCGAGGCCCGGGCCTTCTGCTCCCGAGCCAGGTCCTCCTGGATGAGCGCAGCCAGGGCTTCAGAGTCGGTCAACTGCTGCCGCAGCGAGCGGAGCGTTGCCTCCAGCTCCGTGTTCCGCGCCTCGGCGGCCTCGCGCGCCTGGTTCGACTCCGCGAGCCGGGCCCCGTGTTCCCACACCTCGCGGGCCAGGGTGTCCCGGGCTTCGGAACGGGCCTGCTCGACCGCGGCCTCAAGGGCCTCGGTGGCACGCGCCTCCGCCGCCGTGAGCCGGGCCTCCGCCTCCGCGCGCACGTTGGCGAGTACCTGCTCCGTCTGGCCGCTCGATTCAGCACGGGCTTCAGCGAGCGCGGTGGCCGCGCGAGCTTCGACTTCAGCACGCACCTCCGCGAGCATCCGCGCAGCGCGGAGCTCGGCTTCCTCCAACTGCCGGACCCGCTCGGCCTCGGACTCGGCGCGGGCTTCGGCCAGCGCCTGGGCCCGTTCGGCCTCCGCCTCGGCACGCGCTTCCGCGAGGGACTGCGCGATCCGAGTCTCGACATCCGCCAACTGCCGGCTCCGCTGAGCCGAGGCCGTGGCACGGACCTCGGTGAGCGCCTGCTCGCGCCGGCTCTCCGCCTCCGCCAGGGCCGCGGCCCGTTCAGCCGCGGCGTCCGCGACCGCCTTCGCCACCCGGGCATCCGCGTCGGCCCGAGCCTCCGCCAGAGCGCGTTCGACACGGGCATCCGCTTCAGCCCGAGCCGCATCCAGCGCCTGAGCCGCGTCCGCGACGGCGCGCTCAACACGGGCATCCGCTTCAGCCCGAGCCGCCGCCAACGCCTGAGCCGCGTCCGCGACGGCACGCTCGACACGGGCATCCGCATCTGCCCGAGCCGCCGCCAATGCCTGAGCCGCCTCGGCGACCGCGCGCTCGACACGGGCATCCGCGTCGGCCCGAGCCGCATCCAACGCCTGAGCCGCCTCGCGAGCATCCGTTAGCGCGCGCTCGACACGGGTGTCCGCGTCGGACCGGTTCGCCGCCAGCGCCTGAGCCGCCTCGCGAGCATCCGCCAGGGCCCGCTCGACACGGGCATCCGCGTCGGACCGGGCCTCCTCCAGCGCTTGCGCGAGCCGGGCCTCCGCCTGCTCACGGGCCTCCGTCAGCGAGAGTTCCGCGAGAGCCTTCTCCTCCTCCAGCGCCTGCGCGAGCCGGGCCGCCGCCTGCTCACGGGCCTCCTCCAGCTCGAGTTCCGCGAGAGCCCGCTCCTCCTCCACCGCCTTCGCGAGCCGTGCCTCTTCCAGCTCGCGGGCCTCCGCCAGCGCGCGCTCCTGCCGCGAATCCGCGTCGGAGTGCGCGGCGGCCAGCGCGTTCGTCACCCGCTCGTCGGCCTCGGCGCGAGCCTGGGCCAGCGCCTCCTCCAGCCGTGCCTGCGCCTGGCCCCGCTCCGCGTCGATGGCCTGGACGAGCGCGGCCTCCACGCGGACGCGCTCCGTCTCCGCCGCCGCAAGGCGCTGCCCCGCCACATGCTGCGCGGACTCGACGCGCTTCTGCTCCGCCTCCAACGACGCCAGGCGCAGCCCGGCCGCGTGAAGCTCCTCCTCCAACCGCGCCGCCAGCGCCCGGGCCGCCGACTCCGACTGAGCGCGGCCCTCCAGCTCCTGCCGCAGCCGCGCTTCCGCCGCACGCGCGCTGGCGAGCTCCGTCTCCAGGCCGCGCTGCAACGCCTCGCGCTCCGCGAGCCGTCCTTCCGCGTCCTTGCGAGCCCCCTCGGCGGAGTGCATCCGCTGCTGGGCCTCCGCGAGCTCCCGGCGCGCCCGCGCCAGCTCCGCGTCCTTCACCGGAACCGCGTCGCCCGCCGTCCGCGCCGACTCCTGCGCGCGCGCCAGCTCCGCCTTCAGGTGCTCCACCGCCGCGAGCGCCGTCGAGTACTGCTCCGCGATGCGCAGCTCCCGCTCGCGAGCCGCCTCCGCCTGACGGCGCTTGTCCTCCGCCCCGTCCTGCGCGCGCTCCGCCGCCAGCCGGTCCCGCTCCCGGTCGATGCGCAGCGAGCCCAGCTCATCCTGCAGCGCGCGCACCTCCGTGTACGCCTGCGTCAGCCGCTCGCGAGCCTCGTCCAGCGTCGCCGCCGTCTCCTCGCGCCGCGCCCGCTCCAGCCGCAGCGTCTCCTGCGCGGCCAGCACCTGCACGCCCGCGTCCGCCTGCGCACGCTGCGCCGCCTCCACCTCCAGGCGCTGCGCCGCCAGCCGCCGGTCCGCGTCCGCGATCCGCTCCGTGGCGACCTGCAACTCCAGCTCACGGCGCCGCAGCCGGCTGCTCAGGTCGTCCCGCTCGCGCGCGGACTCCACCGTGCCCCGGGCCTGCTCCAACTGCGCGGTCAGCCGCGCCATGTCCTGCCGGGCGCCCTCCAGCGCCGGCTTGAGCGCCACGACCTCCGCCTCGCGGTCGCCAATCTCCGCGCGGAGCTTCGACACCGCCTCCTTCAGCCGCCCCGCCCGCTCCTCCCAGGTCTTCGCCCGGGCCGCGACCTCGTCCAGCTTGCCGCGCGTGAAGGCCAGTGGCTCCGGCGGCAGCTGCACCCACGTGGGGTCCACCACCCGCGCCGGCTCCAGGCCCGCCATCACCACGAAGTACGCCGCCTCGCTGTGCCGCACGAGCGAGCCGTCCACCTGCAACCCCTCGCCCCGCTCGAACGCGAGCTGGTAGCCCAGCACCGGCGACTGCGTGGCCACCTCCACATGGGGGAAGTGCGCCGTCAGCGCGTCCAGCAGCTGCCCATACGTGGGCGGCACCGTCTCTTCCGGCTCCAGCAACTGCGGCAGCGCCAGCCCCGCGATGTTGCGCAGGCCGCCCACCAGGAAGCCCTGCCGGGCCACCAGCCGCGCCAGCTCCGCCAACAGCTCCGGCGCGCGCACGTAGGGCGCCAGGTCCGTCACCAGGACCAGGTCGAAGCTTCCCGCCTCCAGGTCGTCATAGACGTTGGCGCGGTAGCGCACCTGCGGGTGCGCATGGGCCTTCTGCGCCGCCTCCACCGCGGCCACGTCCGCGTCGCACGCCACCACGGTGCGCGCGCCCCGCTCCACCAGGAAGCGCGCGCTCTCGCCGCCCGTGGATGCCACGGCGTCGACCTCGAGCACGCGCCGGCGCGCGAACAGGCTCTCCGCGAAGATGTAGCGGGGCAGCAGTTCACTGGGCCCCATGCGACGAAAGGTGGATTGCAAATGATGATCCCGGCGGGGCGCAAACTGTAGCGTTGGAGTCCCAGAAGACCCAATTTCAGGTTTCGACCCCCACGGGCCCACGCCCGTCCGACCGGAGAGCAGGCGACATGACCACCCATTCACCGCAGGGATTCGGCTACCGGGCCCGCCGCACCTTCACCCGGCTCGTCGTCTTCCTCGTCATCCTGGGCCTGGGTGGCGGCGTCGTCTTCCTCCTGGGCCAGCTCAACGCCCGCACCTTCACCGTCGTGCAGGAGAACGGCGAGCTGGTGGTGATGAAGGGCCGCGCCATGCCCACCGGCGCCGCCGCCTACCGCCCCGGAGACCCGCGCCTCGCGGACGCCTACGCCCCCCTCCCCCTGGAGGGCCAAGACGTCACCCTGCTGACGCAGCAGAAGTTCACCGACCGGGACGACCTGGACCGCGCCCTCTTCCCCCTCCTGGAGACCCTGGCCCGCCCGCGCATCGCGTCCGGCGAGCCCGCCAAGGTGGAGCGCGGCCTCTACTATCTGCGCCGCGCGGAGAAGCTCGCCGGCATCACCGAGGAGCAGCGCCGCAGCCTCCAGTCCATGCTCACCGACGTGGCCTTCTACCAGGCGCGCCAGAAGCTGGAGGACGCCCGCCGCCTCGTGTCGGAAGGCCTGGCCCAGCTCAAGCTCGCCGCGGAGACGGAGAACCGCCACGCCCGCGCCGCCAACCAGATGCTCACCACCGTGGGCCCCACCGCCCGCGAACTGGAGGAGGCCCTGCGCCGCGCCGTCCACAGCGAGAGCGCCCCGGACAACACCCCTGTAGCACCGGCGCCCCGTCAGCCCGCCCCGTCACCCGCCGGTGACACGTCTGGAACGCCTCCGTCAGCCGCCCCAACCCCCGACGCTGGCGCCCAGCCCTGATCTCCAGGGGTTGGGTGACCCCATGAAAAAGACGGTCCCGGATGGGCTTTTCCGGCCATGTAAATGTCGGCCGGAAGACGCCCCAAAGTGCGTCGACAAGTGATCATAGATTGCAATGATCGATCCGACCCTCCGGGCAGGTTTACACAGGATCTAGCGTTGACACACCGGGTGACCCCCCATAGCTTGGGTTTGTCCGAGCGGTTGCCCCCAAGTCCGGGGGCTCGCTCCCGGAACCCGGAGGCTGGTGTGGTTTTCTTGATCGACACACACACCTGCCTCACAATTCGCTACATGTCGGGCCGCTGTCGCCAAGCCCCCGGGTCCTGATCGGAAGTCAGTTCCTCCCTCCCATCTCCGGTAGCCATCACCCACGGGGTCAGTCCGCCCCGGTGGCTCCGCTATTGCCTTGCCTGGAAGTGAGACGCCCTTGACCGTCCAGACGCCCCTGAAGCCGAACGTCGTCGCCTCGCCGCCCCCCGACTCCGCCACCGTGGCGCCCGCCACGCAGGCCTCGTCGGCTCCCGGCGACTTCGCCACCACCATGCGGGTGAAGAAGCGCAACGGCACGGCGGAGCCGGTGGACCTCAACAAGATCGTCCGCGCGGTGGGCAAGTCCTGCGTGGGCCTGTCCCGCGTGGACGTGATGCGCGTGGCCACCAAGACCATCAGCGGTCTGTATGACGGCGCCACCACGCGGGAGCTGGACAGCCTGTCCATCCAGACCGCCGCGGCGCTCATCGTGGAGGAGCCCGAGTACGCCCGGCTCTCCGCGCGCCTGCTCTCCACCTTCATCCAGAAGGAGGTCAGCAACCAGGACATCCAGTCCTTCAGCCAGTCCGTCGCCGCCGGCCACAAGCACGGCCTCATCGCGGACCGTCTGCTCACCTTCGTCCAGGCCAACGCGCGCAAGCTCAACGCCGCCATCGACCCGGTCCGCAACGACCTGTTCGAGTACTTCGGCCTGCGCACCGTCTACGACCGCTACCTGCTCAAGAACCCGCAGACGCGCGAAGTCATCGAGACGCCGCAGGACTTCTTCCTGCGCGTGGCGTGCGCCCTGTCCGGCGACAACGCGCGCGAGGCCATCGAGCTCTACCGCCTGTTCAGCTCGCTGGAGTACCTCCCTTCCTCCCCCACCCTGTTCAACTCCGGCACGCGCCACGAGCAGCTCTCCAGCTGCTTCCTGTTGGACTCGCCGGCGGACGAGCTGGACGCCATCTACAAGAAGTACTCGGACATCGCGATGCTGTCGAAGTTCTCCGGCGGCATCGGCGTGGCGTACCACCGCGTGCGCGCGCGCGGCTCGCTGATCAAGTCCACCAACGGCCACTCCAACGGCATCGTCCCGTGGCTCAAGACGCTGGATGCGTCCGTGGCGGCGGTGAACCAGGGCGGCAAGCGCAAGGGCGCGTGCTGCGTGTACCTGGAGACGTGGCACGCGGACATCGAGGACTTCCTCGAGCTGCGCGACAACACCGGTGACGAGGCCCGCCGCGCCCACAACCTGAACCTGGCCAACTGGGTGCCGGACCTCTTCATGCGCCGCGTGGAGGCCGACCAGGAGTGGAGCCTCTTCGACCCGAAGGCCACCCCCCACCTCACCGACCTCTTCGGCGACGCCTTCGAGAAGGCCTACGTGGAGGCGGAAGCGCAGGGCCAGGCCGTGCGCAAGGTGAAGGCGCGCGACCTGTACGCCCGGATGATGAAGGTGCTGGCCCAGACGGGCAACGGCTGGATGACCTTCAAGGACATCTCCAACCGCAAGAGCAACCAGACGGGCCAGCCGGGCAACGTCATCCACCTGTCCAACCTGTGCACCGAGATCCTGGAGGTCACGAGCCAGGGTGAGACGGCGGTGTGCAACCTGGGTTCGCTCAACCTGGGCCGCATGGTGAAGGACGGGAAGTTCGACTTCGACCTGCTGCGCTCCAACGCGATGCTCGCGCTCAAGCAGTTGGACCGCGTCATCGACCTCAACTACTACCCCATCCCCACCGCCGCGGACTCCAACCGCCGCTGGCGCCCGGTGGGCCTGGGCCTGATGGGCCTCCAGGACGTCTTCTTCCAGCTGCGCCTGCCCTTCGACTCCGTGGAGGCACGCAACCTGTCCAAGAAGATCTCCGAGGAGATCTACTACGCGGCGCTCGTCACCTCCTCCGACCTGGCGGAGCAGTTCGGCGCGCACCCGTCCTTCCCGGAGACGCGCGCGGCCAAGGGCGAGCTCCAGTTCGACAGCTGGGGCATCGTGCCCGAGGACACGCTGCGCTGGGACGCGCTGCGCTCGCGCATCATGAAGGTGGGCCTGCGCAACTCGCTGATGATCGCCATCGCGCCCACGGCCACCATCGCGTCCATCGCCGGCTGCTACGAGTGCATCGAGCCGCAGGTGTCCAACCTCTTCAAGCGCGAGACGCTGTCCGGTGACTTCCTCCAGGTGAACCGCTACCTGGTGCGCGACCTTCAGCAGCTGGGCCTCTGGAACGAGAACACCCGCAACCGCATCAAGCTGGCCGAAGGCAGCGTGCAGGACCTCACGGAGCTGCCAGAGGAGCTGCGCGCCATCTACCGCACCGCGTGGGAGATCCCCATGCGCTCGCTGCTGGACATGGGCGCGGACCGCGGCGCCTTCATCGACCAGAGCCAGTCGCTCAACCTCTTCGTGGAGACGCCCAACATCGGGAAGCTGTCCTCGATGTACTTCTACGCGTGGCAGAAGGGGCTGAAGACGACCTACTACCTGCGCTCGCGCCCGGCGACCCGCATCGCCAAGGCCACCGTGGGTCAGGGCGGCCCGACCCTCACCGCCGCCCCCACGCCCGCGCCGCAGACGGTGACCGCGGAGGCGGAAGCGGTGGCGTGCTCGCTGGAAAACCCCGAGGCGTGCGAGGCGTGCCAGTAGCCCTGGCCGTCCCCCACCCCACCCGTCCTTCGTTTCGTAAGGGAGTGCCGAAGCAATGCTGCTCGATCCGGGAATGAACCTGACGCTGCGCCCCATGGCGTATCCCGTCTTCTTCGAGATGTACCGCAACGCCATCAAGAACACCTGGACGGTGGAGGAGGTGGACTTCTCCACGGACTTGGTGGACCTGCGCTCGAAGATGACGGACGCGGAGCGTCACCTCATCCACCGGCTGGTGGCCTTCTTCGCCACGGGCGACTCCATCGTCGGCAACAACCTGGTGCTCAACCTCTACAAGCACCTGAACGCGCCCGAAGCGCGCATGTACCTGTCGCGCCAGCTGTACGAAGAGGCCCTGCACGTCCAGTTCTACCTGACGCTGCTGGACACCTACGTGCCGGACCCGGCGGAGCGCGCCAAGGCCTTCGCGGCGGTGGACAACATCCCGTCCATCCAGCGCAAGGCGCGCTTCTGCATGAAGTGGATGGACAGCATCCAGGCGCTGGATCAGGTCCGCTCCAAGTCGGACCGCCGCCAGTTCCTCTTGAACCTCATCTGCTTCGCGGGCTGCATTGAAGGCCTCTTCTTCTTCGCGGCCTTCGCGTACGTGTACTTCCTGCGCAGCAAGGGGCTGCTGAACGGCCTGGCCGCGGGCACCAACTGGGTGTTCCGCGACGAGTCCGCCCACATGGCCTTCGCCTTCGAGGCCATCAAGACCGCGCGCAAGGAGGAGCCGGACCTCTTCGACGCGGGTATGGAGAAGGACGTCGTGCAGATGATGCGCGACGCGGTGGAGTGCGAGACGCAGTTCGCCCAGGACCTGCTGAGCGGCGGCGTGATGGGCCTGTCGGTGCAAGAGATGCGCGGCTACCTGGAGTACGTGGCCGACCAGCGCCTCCAGATGCTGGGCATGGCCCCCATCTTCCACACCAAGAACCCGCTGCACTTCATGGACCTGCAGGACGTGCAGGAGCTCACCAACTTCTTCGAGCGCCGCGTGTCGTCCTACCAGGTCGCCGTGGGCGTGGGCGCCGCCAACGACGTCGTCTTCGACGCCGCCTTCTAGGCCCCCTCCCCTGCTTCACACACTCAAGGCCGTGCCCCGCGACAGCAGCGAGGCACGGCCTTCGTGTTTCAAACGGGGTGTTCCACGTCGCGCCGGCCCGTCACGCGCTCGCGGCGCTCCTCGTCCGTCGCCTGCTCCGCGCGCGTGGCGGTAATCTGCACCGCCGGGCGGTTCACCAGCCGGTACACCGCGGACGCGAAGGCCGCGCCCAACAGCGGCGCGATGATGAACAGCCACAACTGGCGCAGGGCGTCCCCTCCGGCGAAGAGCGCCGGCCCCAGGCTGCGCGCCGGGTTCACCGACGTGTTGGTGATGGGGATGCCCACCAGGTGGATGAGCGTCAGCACCAGGCCAATGGCCACGCCCGCGAAGCCCACCGGCGCGCGCGAGTCCGTGGCCCCCAGCACCGTCAGCACCAGCAGGAAGGTGAGCGCCACCTCCGTGAGGAAGGCCGCCCCACCGCCATAGCCCTCCGGCGACGCCGCCCCGTAGCCGTTGCTGCCCAGCCCCTCCGCGCCCGCGGAGTAGCCACCGGGCGCGCCCTTCGCGATGAGCAGCACCACGCCCGCGGCGACGATGGCGCCCACGCACTGCGCGATGACGTAGCCAGCCAGGTGACGCTTGTCGAACTTGCCCGCCATCAGCAGGCCCACCGTCACGGCCGGATTCACGTGGCAGCCGGAGATGGGGCCAATCGTGTAGACCATGGCCAGCAGCGACAGCCCGAAGGCGAAGGCCACGCCCAGGAAGCCGATGCGGTCGCCCGCCAGCACCGCCGCCCCGACCCCGCCGAGCACCAGCACGAACGTGCCGACGGCCTCCGCCAGGTACTTCTGCATCGCGTCCCCGCCCACTGTCGCCGACCGCGGGGGAGCCCTCACGTTCCCGTCTCGCATGTTCAAGCCTCCTCAGTGTCCAGAGGAGAGGCTGTGCATGCGTGCGCCCCAGAACGCGCGAGGGCCCTGCACACGGCCGCCGTGCGGCGCGTGAACGGGGTCCTCGAAGACTCAAGGCCCCCACCCCGAAGGGAGGGGCGCCCGGGTCCATCAGGCGCTTCTCAGACGTGCTTCCAGATGCCGATGAACGGCAGGTTCCGGTACTTCTCGCCGTAGTCCAGGCCGTACCCGACGACGAACTTGTCCTCGATGACGAAGCCCTTGTAGTCGATGTCCACCTTCGTCTTGGCCCGGGCGGGCTTCTCCAGGAGCGAGCAGATCTTCACCGACGCCGGGTGGCGCGCCCGGAGGTTCTCCAGGAGGAAGCTCATGGTGAGCCCCGTGTCGATGATGTCCTCGATGATGAGCAGGTGCTTGCCCGCCATCGGCTTGGACACGTCCGTGGTGATGCGCACCTCGCCCGTGGACTCCGTGCCGCCGTGGTAGCTGGACACGCCCAGGAACTCGAGCGTCAGCGGCAAATCAATGGCCCGCGCCAGGTCGATGGCGAAGAACGCGGAGCCCTTGAGCACGCAGATGAGCGTCAGCTCCTTGCCCTGGTAGTCGCGGGTAATCTGCGCGCCCAGCTCCTTCACGCGCGCCTGCACGGCCTCCTCGGAGATGAGGACGCCGACATCCTTCTCGTGGAACGTCGTCACCGGGTGCTCCCTCTACACGTAGGCGTTGTTCATGATCTCCCCGAAGCCGCCGCCGCCGGGGACGATGTATTGCCGGTCATCCAGCCCCCGCTCCTTCTCCCAGAGCAGGCCCGGCGCGGTGCCGAACACCTCCGGCGGGGACAGGCCGCGGTCCAGACGGAGCGCGTAGATGATGACGTCCGGGTGCTCCGTCGTCATCCGGCGCAGGTACTCCGGCGTGACGATGAGGTTGAGCGTGATGATGCGACGGGCCTTCCCGGGCACCCGCGTCTTGTACAGCTGGATGGCCGTGGCCAGGCTGCCGCCCGTGGCCCCCATGGGGTCCGGGAACAGCACGAACGCGTCGTCCACGTCCCCGCCAATCTTCGCGCCGCCAATCTCAGAGCCCACCACCGCCTGGGCCGCGTCGATCATCCGGCTCATGATGATGTGGTCCTGGCGCACCAGGGACGGATCCACCGTGAAGTTGAGCAGGTCGTACGTCACCTGCGACGGCAGCGTGCCCGCGCGCGCGATGTTCACCGTCACCACGCGCAGCTGCGGGTCCACCACCTCGCCCTGGTAGATGCCCAGGGGCGTGGAGTCGATCATGCGCGTGGGAATGGTCACCATCTTGCGCGGGAACTCCGCGTTGATGACCGTCTTCACCAGGTCCGTGTAGAGCTGCTCCACCAGCCGGTTGATCTGCGGCTGCAGCGTGCCCTTGGCGCACAGCGTGGCCAGTTGGGAGAGGAGAAACGGATTTCCCACCAGGTGGACGTTGGGCCCATAGTGGTGGGCCATCTCGTTCAACTTGAAGGGCACGTTCGCGTAGAGGGTGTCGCGCATCGGATGGGGCTCCCGCGCCGGGTAGGACAGGCGGCTTCCGGCTTTCAGTCGAACAGCTTCAGCGTCTGCGGAGGGCTCGCCTCCGCGGGTTCCGCCACGTGACACTTGCGGCAGCGCGGCTCGTAGGCACCCGCCGCGCCCACCACCACCCGCTCCTCGCTGCCAATGATGCGCTGCGAACGGTTGGCCGGGTTTCCGCACACCGCGCAGATGGCCAGCTCCTTCGTCACGTACTCCGCCACCGCCATCAGCTGCGGCATGGGTTCGAAGGGGCGCCCCTGGTAGTCCTGGTCCAGGTCCGCGCAGATGACGCGCATGCCCTTCTGGGCGAGCGCCTCGCACACCTGCACCACTTCTCCGCCCAGGAACTGCACCTCGTCGATGCCCACCACCTGTGTGTCGGGAGACAGGTGCCGGAAAATTTCTTCAGCCCTTTCGATGGGCAGGGACGTCAATTTCAACTGGCTGTGGCTGACCACCTGCGTGTCGTCGTAGCGCGTGTCGATGCGCGGCTTGAACACGCGCACCTTCTGCCGGCCGTACAGCGCGCGCTTGACGCGGCGGATCAATTCCTCCGTCTTGCCGGAGAACATCGATCCGCAGATGACCTCTATCCACCCGATATCTTTGGGGAATTGATGCAATGGGCACTCGTCGGGGTGTGGCTGGGCGGGGCCAATCTCCGCGACCCACCCCTTCCCGTCAATTTCGTTTCCAGCCCGGCAAGCCCCCCTCCTCCGCCGCCTGCCCGGCTGCTTCCCATGAAGTCCCGGAAGCCCTGGCAAGGGATTTGAATAGCCCTGGCCCTGGGTAGCAGGACGGAAACCTTGGGGGTGGGGCGTGGCGGCGACGGCGAACGAGGTGCAGGCAGGGGGTTGGGCGCAGCAGGCTTCTTTCTACACGTCACCGGCGTCGGTGGCGCTGCTCATGCTGAACCTGCTGGACGGGCTCTTCACCCTGCTCTTCCTGCAGTTGGGGGTGGCGGAGGAGCTCAACCCGGTGATGCGCGTGGCGTACGAGCAGTCGCCGCTGCTCTTCATGTTCTCCAAGCTGCTCATCGTGAACGCGGGGCTGTGCCTCTTGTGCCTGCACCGCCGGCTCAAGGCCAGCCGCTTCGCCATCCGCGCGGGCGCCGTCGTCTACGCCATCATCGTGGTCTACCACCTGGCCTTCCTCACCCACCTGGTGAGTCATTGGCCCTTCGGGGCATGACGGCTAGCGGAGCAGTGAACGGTCCCCGGCGCGACAGGTAGGGGGTGCTTGCTTTTCACCTTCGGTCTGTCCCAGGCTTCCCCGTAGCTCCGGCCTTCCAGGTTCGGGGGGGGACCATGAACATCACCGACGTCCGGGTGTTTCCGGTCGAAGAGGACAAGCTCAAGGCGTACGTCACCATCACCCTGGATCACTGCTTCGTCGTGCGCGACCTGAAGGTGATCCACGGCTCCACCGGGCTCTTCATCGCGATGCCCGCGAAAAAACGGAAGGACGGGACCTACAAGGACATCGCCCATCCGTTGAACGCGGACACGCGAAGCCAGATGGAGCGGGTCATCCTCATCGAGTACGAGAAACACCTTCACCAGGCGCAGAACGGGACGCTCGGTCCCGTGGCGGCTGAACTCGACTAACGAACTTCCATTCGGGGCGCTCACGGGTTAGTCAGCGCCCCCATGCAGCCGTCGCGTGACTTCAAGGTGTTCGCCGGGAACTCCAACCCGGCGTTGGCGCATCGCATCTGCGAATACCTCCAGCGTCCCCTGGGCAAGGCGACGGTGGACACGTTCTCCGACGGGGAGATCCACGTCGAGATCGGCGAGAACGTACGCGGACAGGACGTCTTCATCGTCCAGTCCACGTGCCCGCCGACGAACCACCACCTGATGGAGCTCTTGATCATGTGCGACGCCCTCAAGCGGGCGAGCGCAGGCTCCATCACCGCGGTGATGCCCTACTACGGCTACGCGCGGCAGGACCGGAAGGTGGCGGCCCGCACGCCCATCACCGCGAAGCTGGTGGCGGACATGCTGGAGGTCGCGGGCGTCAACCGGGTGGTGTCCATGGACATGCACGCCGGGCAGATCCAGGGCTTCTTCAACATGCCCTCGGATCACCTCTACGGTTCGCCGGTGTTCCTGGAGGACATCCGCAAGCGCTTCCCGGAGTCGAGCGAGCTGGTCATCGTCAGCCCGGACGCCGGCGGCGTGGAGCGCGCGCGCGCCTACTCCAAGCGGCTGAACACGGGGCTGGCCATCATCGACAAGCGCCGCCCGCGCCCCAACGCCTCGGAGGTGATGAACCTCATTGGCGACGTGAAGGGCAAGGACGCCATCCTGGTGGACGACATGGTGGACACCGCGGGCACGCTCGCCCAGGCGGCAGCGGCGCTGAAGGACAAGGGCGCGCGCCGGGTGCTCGCGTACGCGGTGCACCCCATCCTGTCCGGCCCCGCCATCCAGCGCATCACCGACTCCGTCCTGGAGGAGGTCGTCTTCACGGACACGGTGCCGCTCGCGGCCAACGCCAAGGCGTGCCCGAAGATCCGCGCCCTGCAGACGGACGCCCTCTTCGGTGAGGCCATCGCGCGCATCCACCGCGCGGACTCGCTGAGCTCGCTGTTCGTCTGACGTCGTCCGGGCCTGCCCGGACGCAGCCAGGCGAAACGCCGCCTGGGGCCCGGGCGGCTTGACGAAGGACCCCGGGGGCTGGCATGTCCGGCCCCCTCCACCGGTTCCATGGGCCCGTCACAACGGCCCGGGCGCCGTCTTCGGGGCCCACCATGGGGGTGGGATGCCGAGGGCGCCCAGACGCCGGTGAACACCGCGGTACCCACCGAAAAGAGAGCCTTCCATGGCCACCGAAAAGAGCACCCTCGAAGCGCAGGCCCGTGACAACTCCGGCAAGGGCGTGGCCCGCCGCCTGCGCGCCGCCGGCCGCGTTCCCGCCGTCGTCTACGGCAAGCACCTGAAGGCGCCGCTGCACATCTCCGTGGACCCCAAGGGCATCCGCACGGCCATCAACACCCCGCACAAGCTGAACACGCTCATCCAGCTGAAGCTGGCGGGCAACGATCAGCAGGTCCTCCTGAAGGACTACCAGATGGATCCGCTCACCCGCGACATCCTGCACGCGGACTTCATCGCCGTGAGCGAGAAGGAGCAGGTCAAGGTGAACATCCCCGTGGTGCTCACCGGCAAGGCCGCGGGCGTGGCGGACGGCGGTCTGCTCACCCAGGTGCGCCGCAACCTGGAGGTCTGGGCGCTCCCCGGCGCCATCCCGCTCCAGATTGAAGTGGACGTCACCAACCTGAAGATCGCGGAAGCCCTCCACGTGAACGACGTGAAGCTCCCCGAGGGCGTGTCCGTGAAGACGCACGTCAACTACACCATCGCGACCATCGCCGCGCCGGAAGCGGCGGAGGCGGCTCCGGCGGCGGCTGCTGCTGCCGCGGCCCCTGCGGCGGCGGGCAAGGCGGGCGACGCGAAGGCGGGCGACGCGAAGGCCCCCGCGGCGGCCGCGGCCAAGGCCCCGGCGAAGAAGTAGTCCTCTTCCGCCGTTCGGTGTCTCTTCGCGGGGCGGGCCTCTTCCAGGGCCTGCCCCGCTGTCTTTTTCCGGGTGCGGGCCCCTTCCAGCCCCCACCCTCCTTGGGAGCCGTCCATGAAGCTCATCTGCGGGCTGGGCAACCCCGGGCGCGAGTACGAGCGCCACCGCCACAACGTCGGGTTCATGGTGGTGGACGCGCTGCTGGCGCGCGCCCGCGCGGAGCTCACGCAGGACAAGTTCCAGGCGCGGGTGGGCCAGGGAAGCCTGGGCGGCGAGCGCATCCTCTTCGTGGAGCCGCAGACATACATGAACCTGTCCGGCCGCTCCGTGGCGGAGGCCGCGCGCTTCTACAAGGTCGCGGTGCAGGACGTGCTCGTGGTGCACGACGAGCTGGACCTGCCCTTCGGGCGGCTGCAGCTCAAGGCGGGCGGCGGCGCGGGCGGGCACAACGGGCTCAAGAGCATGGTGCAGTGCCTGGGCGAGGACGCCTTCATCCGCGTGCGGGTGGGCATTGGCAAGCCGGAGGGCCCCAACGCCAAGGAGCGCGTGGCGGGCTACGTCCTGTCCAACTTCGACGACGGCGAGCGCCGCCAGTTGGAGGAGCTCATCGGCAAGGCGGCGGACATGGCGGAGAGCTGGGTGCGGGACGGGCTCTCCACGGCGATGAACCGCCACAACCGCCGGGCCTGAAGCCCCGGGCGGGCCGCCTGCCGTCCCCTCAGCCTCCTGGCTCCCCTTGACTTTGCGCAAGGGGTCCTCTTAGAAGCCCCTTCCCCCGGAGTGCGTCCCACGCTTCTTCCGGTGGATGTTCTTTCAAAGCTTCCCGTGTTCACGCACGGGCCAAGGCGCGACGGTGACG
Source organism: Corallococcus sp. M7 (assembly GCF_054512695.1). Lineage (NCBI taxonomy): Bacteria > Pseudomonadati > Myxococcota > Myxococcia > Myxococcales > Myxococcaceae > Corallococcus > Corallococcus sp. M7. The sequence goes on along the minus strand of NZ_CM137252.1, from coordinate 2,886,885 downwards.
GGCGCGCGAGAGGATTTCCCGTCCCCGGTGGTGGCCTTCGAGGGCCTCCGGCCGTTTCCCCGCTCCCCGGATGGTCCGGGGGGCACTCGACCCCAAGGGGAGAGAAACATGGCAGAGACGCAGGCCGCCAAGCGGCTTCGTGAGTACGAGACCATCTTCCTGGTCAAGCCGGACGTGACCGACGACAACGTGGACAAGCTCAAGGAGCGCGTCCGCGGCATCGTTTCGCGTGAGGGTGGCAAGGTCCTCCGCTTCACGGTGTGGGGGAAGAAGAAGACGCTGTTCCCCGTGGCCAAGCAGCCCCGCGCCATCTACGTCCACACGAGCTTCCTGGGTGACGGCAAGCTGGTGGCGGAGATCGAGCGCAACCTGCGCAACATCGACGACGTGACCCGCTACATCTCCGTGAAGATCGCGGACGAGGTGGATCCCGAGTCGCGTCCGGTGCTCGAGGACCTCAAGCTGGCCGGCGACGTCGAGGAGACCCGTCCGGGCGCTCCCGCCGAGCGCGAGGGTGGCTTCCGCGGCGAGTCGTCCGAGTTCGCGGGTGGCGATTCGGAAGAGGAGTCCGCCGAGGAGGCGTAACGCCTCTGTCGGGACCTTCCCCCAACCTTCCAGGAAACGAGAACGTTCATGAGCAACGGCATGGATAGCAAGCAGGGCGCGGGCGCTTCCCGCGGCCCCGGTGGTGGCGGCGGCTACGGCGGCGGTTCGCGCGGTGGCGACCGTGGTGGTGATCGCGGCGGCGACCGCGACCGTGGTGGCGATCGCGGCGACCGCGGCATGGGCGGCGACGACGACAAGCGCGGTGGTCGTGGCTTCGGCCGCAAGAAGGTCTGCCGGTTCTGCGCGGAGAAGAACGCGTCGGTGGACTTCAAGGACCAGGCGACGCTGAAGTACTTCGTCACCGAGCGCGGCAAGATCATCCCCCGCCGCATCTCCGGCAACTGCGCGAAGCACCAGCGTGAGGTGGCGGTGGCCATCAAGCGCGCCCGCGGCATCGCGCTCCTCCCCTACAACGCGGTGGTCGGCTAGTCGCCGGTCCGCAACACAGGAGACAGGAACATGAAGGTCATTCTGCGTGAGGACATCGACAACCTCGGCAAGTCCGGCGAGCTCGTCACGGTGAAGGACGGCTTCGGCCGTAACTTCCTGCTGCCGCGCAAGAAGGCGGTCCTGGCGAGCGAGCAGAACCTGCGTCAGCTGGAGCACGAGAAGTCCGTGCAGACGGCGCGCAACGCCAAGCTGAAGGGCGCTGCCGACGAGCAGGCCAAGAAGCTGGGCGCCGTCAAGGTCACCATCAAGCGCAAGGTGGGCGAGCAGGACAAGCTGTTCGGCTCCGTCACGGTGCTGGACATCGCCGAGGCGCTCGCGGCCCAGGGCCAGCAGGTGGATCGCCGCCAGCTGCACCTGGCCGAGCCCATCAAGTCGCTGGGCAGCTACGACGTGGAGCTGCGCCTGCACCGCGAGGTGACGGCGAAGATCAAGGTCGACGTGGTGGCCGAGTAGTCCACCGCTTCACCTGAAGCGCTCCCATCGCTTCAAGGAAAGGGCCGTCCGGGCGACCGGGCGGCCCTTTTCGCGTCTGCTGGGTTCCGGGCCCGTCCGGCTCGCGCCGCGCGGGGTCCGTTTCACGGCATCCGCGTGGAGCCAGGGCACCTGGCGTGGGTACTTCAGCGGCGGACACCGTCAGGAGGTCCCCACCGCATGAGCGCCCCACTCCGCCCCGCCGCCGCGCACCACCCCGACCTGGACTGGCTCCGGGTGCTGGCCATCGTGGTGCTGCACCTGTTCCACACCGGGATGATGTTCAACACCTGGGAGTGGCACATCAAGAGCCCCCAGGCGCTGCCGGTGCTGGAGCCCGTGATGTCCGTGCTGCACCTGGTGCGCATGCCGCTGCTGATGGTCATCTCCGGAGCGGGCACCGCGTTCGCGCTCCGGCGGCGCGGCCTGGGCGCGTTCACGAAGGACCGGGCGAAGCGGCTGCTCTTGCCGCTGGTGTTCGGCATGTTCGTGGTGGTGCCGCCGCAGATCTACGTGGAGCGGCTGCACCAGGGGCGCATCCAGGGCAGCTACGCCGCGTTCTACCCGACGGTGTTCGACTTCGTGCCCTACCCCGCGGGCAGCTTCAGCTGGCACCATCTGTGGTTCGTGGCCTACCTGTTCGTCTACTGCCTGCTGGCCCTGCCCCTCTTCGCGGCGCTGCGCACGCAGGCCGGGGCGCGGTTCCTCGCGTGGGCGGACGCGTGGCTGTCGCGTGGGGTGAACGTGCTGTGGCTTGTCGTGCCGCTGGCGCTCAACCGGGTGCTCCTGCGCGACTTCCCGGAGACGCACGCGCTGCTGGATGATCCGCGCACCTTCATCCACTACGGCCTGCTGTTTCTCTACGGGCACCTGTTGGGCCGCTGCCCGGGCGTGTGGGACCGGCTGGTGTCGCTGCGCCACGGGCTCCTGGCCGTGGCCCTGGCGGCGCTGGTGGTGGAGGTGGTGTGGCCGTGGCCGGTGATGCCGGTGGTGCCCGCCATCGTGGGGGGCACGGTGCTCATCTGGAGCGGGCTGCTGACGGCGATGGCCTGGGCGCGGCACCACGTGCGCACGTCCCCCGCGTGGCTTCCGCACGCGCAGGCGCTGTCGTATCCGTTCTACATCTTCCACCAGACGGTCATCATCTGCGTGGGCTCCCTGTGCCTGCGCCTGCCGGTAGGCCCCTGGGCCATGCTCCTCGCGGTGCTCACGCTGTCCTTCGCCGTGACGCTGGCGCTGTGTGAAGGCGTGTCCCGCGTGTCGTGGCTGCGGCCGCTCTTCGGGATGAAGCCCCGGGCCGCGCGTCCGGCGGTCCTCACGCCGGAGGCCGTGGGGTGAGGGCCTGGGACGAAGCTGCATCCCCGCGGTGGCGCTGGCCCCGGCTGCGGTTGCGTCCGGCGCTGAAGCTCCTGGCGTTCGGGCTGGTGCTGGGCGTCTGGCAGGGCAGCGCGGTGCGGCTGATGCAGCTCATGCGGCCCCACCCGGGCCATTGGGCACCGGCGTTCATCTGGGAGATGACCAGCGCGCTCGCCGTCACGCTGCTGCTCCCCGTGCTGATGACGGCGGTGCTCAACGCGCCGTCACTGCGCGTGGGCTGGGCGCGCTTCCTGGGCATCCACGCGGCGGCGTTCCTCGTCTTCACTTCGCTGCACATCGCGCTGATGGCGGGGCTGCGGCACGGCGTCTACGCGCTGCTGGACCTGGGGGACTACGACCTGGGGCCTCCGGTGTACGCGCTGCCCATGGAGGCGCAGAAGGACCTCATCACCTACGGCCTGGGCTGCGCGGTCATCGCGCTCCTCAACGAGTGGCGGGAGCGGCAGGCCCGCGCGCTGCGCTCGGCGGAGCTGGAGGGCGAGCTGCGGGCCGCGCAGCTCCAGTCGCTCACGGGCCAGTTGCACCCGCACTTCCTCTTCAACGCGCTGCACACCATCGGGTCGGTGATGTACGAGGACCTGCCGCGCACGGACCGGCTGTTGAGCGACCTGGGCCAGTTGCTGCGCGCGAGCCTGGAGCGCACCGAGCCCACCTGGACGCTTTCCGAGGAGCGAGGGCACACCGAGCGCTTCGTCGCCTTGCTCGCGGCGCGCTTCGGAGACCGCCTGGACGTGCGGTGGGACGTGGCGCCGGGGCTGGAGTCCCAGCGCGTGCCCTGCTTCGCGCTCCAGACGCTGGTGGAGAACGCGGTGAAGCACAACCAGGACCTGCGCGGCGCGCTGGAGGTGCGCATCCGCGCGCGTGCGGAAGCGGACCGCTGGGCGCTGGAGGTGGAGGACACCGGGCGCGGCTTCGGGGCGCCCTCCCCTGCCTCCGGGCCCGGCGTGGGCCTGACGCAGTTGGAGCGCGTGCTCACGCTGCTGCATGGCGACCGCGCCCGAGTGGAGCGAGGTGCAGGCCCCGAAGGCGGCGCGCGCGTGACGGTGTGGCTGCCCCTCGATGCGGCCCGGGTGGAGGCGTCATGAGGGCAACGTGCGTGGCGACGCGGACGCATCGGGAGCGCCGGGAGGAGGACTCGTGACGGTGTTCCGCGTGCTGGTGGTGGACGACGAAGCGCCCGCTCGCGCGAAGGTGAAGCGCCTGCTGGCGGATGACGCGCGCTTCACCTGCGTGGGCGAGGCACAGGACGGGACGGAGGCGCTCGCGCGCATCGAGTCGCTGCGGCCGGACCTGGTGGTGCTGGACGTGCAGATGCCCGGGCTCACCGGCTTCGAGGTCCTGGAGGCGCTCGGGGCGGAGGCCTGCCCCGCGGTCATCTTCTCCACCGCCTATGAACGCTTCGCGCTCCAGGCCTTCGAGGCCCACGCGGCGGACTACCTCCTCAAGCCCTATGACGCCGGCCGCTTCACCCGGGCGCTCGACAAGGCCCATGCGCTCTTGAGCGCGGGCGCGCACGGCTCCGCCGCGCTGGATGCCCTGCTCGCCACGGTGGCCAGGGCCCGCCCCGAGCGCCCCCTGGAGCGCCTGGTGGTGAAGGTGGGCGAGGGCTGGGTCCCCCTGCGCCTGGACACCGTGTGGCGCCTGTCCTCGGAGGACAAGTACGTGCGGCTCTTCACGGCCCAGGGCGAACACCTGGTGCGCCAGACGCTGCGGGCCCTGGAGGAGCGCCTGGACCCCACCCGCTTCGTGCGCGTGCACCGCAGCGACCTGGTGAACCTGGAGGCCGTGGCCCGGCTGGAGCCGTGGACCCATGGGGACGGCATCCTGGTGCTCAAGGACGGCTCCACGGTGATCCTCAGTCGCACCTACCGGGAGGCCTTCCTCCAGCAGTGGGGCGCCGCCGAATAGCCCGACGCGGCGGGTCGGTTCACCGGGAGGCCGGGCCCGGGTGCCACGGCGGGTCGCGGCATCCCTCCCGGACCTACCGGGTGCTACAGGTCTGTTGCCTGGAAACTGGACGTCCGCTGGAACGTGTCAGACGCTGCCTGTAGAGGTTCCAAGCAGCCATGCAGAACGTCCTGGACGGTAGGGAAGGACGGCGGGTCCACGAGGATCTCGCCGCGGAGCGCGCGGTGCTGGGCGCCGTGCTGGCGGACAACGGGCTCATCACGCCCGTGGCGGAGGTCGTCCACGCGGACGACTTCGCCAGCCCTTCGCACGCGCAGATCTTCGCCGCGATGATGCGGCTGGATCAGCAGAGCAAGCAGGTAGACCACCTGACGCTCGCGGAGGAGCTCAAGGTCCTGGGCCAGCTCGTCGCTGTGGGCGGCCCCGCGTACCTGATGGGCCTGGACCAGGTGGTCCCGCTGGCGGCCAACGCCGTCCAGTACGCCCACATCGTCAAGGACCAGGCGCTGCGCCGGCGCCTGGCCAACGTGGGCCGGGAGATTCAAGACCTCGCCAGCCAGGAGACGGGCGAGCTGGAGGTCCTGCTCGACGAGGCCGAGCGCAAGGTCTTCCTCCTCGCGGAGAAGAAGCGCGAAGGCGACCTGCGTCCGGTCAGCGAGCTGATGGAGCAGACGCTCGACCTGCTCGACAAGATGAAGACCGCGGCGACGGGCGTGACGGGCCTGTCCACGGGATACATCGACCTTGACAATCAGCTGACCGGCCTGCACGCCGGTGAGCTCATCATCCTCGCGGCGCGTCCCGGCATCGGCAAGACGTCCTTCGCCATGAACATCGCGGTGCATGCGGCGCTGAAGGAGAACAAGGCCGTCGGCATCTTCAGCCTGGAAATGCCCGCGGATCAGCTGCTCATGCGTCTGCTCGCGTCCACCGCGCGCGTGGACATGAAGAAGCTGCGCGGCGGCCGGCTGTCCCCGCACGACGAGGAGAAGTTCCAGGAGATGGCCGGCGCCCTCTACAACGCGCCCATCTACATCGACGACTCCGGCGGCCTGTCCCCGTTCGACCTGCGCGCGAAGGCGCGGCGCGTGAAGCAGAAGGATCCGCGCCTGTCGCTCATCGTCATCGACTACCTCCAGCTGATGCACCAGAAGGGCAAGGTGGAGAGCCGCCAGCTGGAAGTCGCTGAAATCTCCCGTGCGCTCAAGCAGCTGGCCAAGGAGCTGGAGGTGCCCATCATCGCCCTCAGCCAGCTCAGCCGTAAGGTGGAGGAACGCAAGGGCGGCAAGCCCATGCTCTCCGACCTGCGTGAGTCCGGCTCCATCGAGCAGGACGCCGACGTGGTGATGTTCATCCACCGTGAGACGGAGGAGGACGGCGAAGGAGGCGGTGGTGGGGGCGGGGGTGGTGGCGGCGGGGGCGGAGGTGGCGGCGGCAACACGGTCATCCCCGTGGAGCTCATCGTCGCCAAGCAGCGTAACGGCCCCATCGGGTCCGTGGACCTGGTGTTCCTCGCGGAGTACACGCGCTTCGAAAGCCGCGCCCGGAGCGAGTAGCCCTTCGCCTCAGTCCCGGCCGGTGCGCAGGTAGCCCGTGACGTGCTCACGGGCCGCTCGCACCGCGGCCTCCGGCCCCGTGCCCCGGCCCAGCTCCGCCGCCAGCGCGGACGCCAGCCGGCAGCCCGTGCCCCGGCGCTCGGGGGGCCGCTTCAACCGGCGCCCTCGCATCACCACCGTGCGCCCGGAGTACGCTAGCACGTCCGCCAACCCCTGCCCTTCCGGCAGGTGCCCGCCCTTCACCAGCACCGCGCCGAAGCCGCGCTGACACAGCGCCTCCGCGGCCTCCTGCGCGTCCTCCACCGTGCCCAGCGCGGGCCGGCCCAAAAGCCACGCGGCCTCCTCCAGGTTCGGTGTCACCAGCACGCGCGGGCCCGCGAGCGCCAGGTAGTGCCGGGCCGTCAGCCGCGACAGCGCCTGCCCCCGGGACGAGCGCACCACCGGGTCCACCACCCACCACGCGTCCGCGTCCTTGAGCGCCGCCCGCGCCGTGGCCAGCTGGGACGGCCCGGGCACCACGCCCCACTTCACCGCGTGCAGGGGGCCCCACTCGCGCGCGGCCGTCACCTGCGCGGCCAGCATGCGCGGGGAGGCAGGCACCACCGCGAAGGTGTGCGAGCCCTGCGCCGTCTGGGCCGTGGGCACCGCCACCGCGTCGCCGCCGCGCGCCCGCACCGCGGCCACGTCCGCCAGGAGCCCGGCCCTGCCCGTGGGCTCCAGTCCCGCGAGCAGCAGGACCCGGGGCCTCACCGGCGGTGCTCTCGCGCCTTCTGCACCAGCGCCTTGTAGACGCCCAGGTGCACCGGGATGGTCCCCAGCATCAGCTCCGGGTGCCACTGCACGCCCAGCGCGAAGGTGTGCACGGTGGACTCAATCGCCTCCACCACGCCGTCCGGCGACACCGCGCTCACCGTCACGTCCGTGCCCGGCTTGTTCACCGCCTGGTGGTGCGTGGAGTTCACCATCAACTGCCCGTGCCCCACGGCCTCCGCCAGGAGCGTGCCGTTCTTCACCTCCACCGGGTGCTGCGGCTGGGTGCGGTCGTGCTTCTGCTCGTGGTCTCGCGCGCCAGGAACCTCCCGCAGGATGTCCTGGAACAGCGTGCCGCCCAGCACCACGGCCAGCAGCTGCATGCCGCCGCACACGCCCAGCACCGGCAGGTTGCGCTTGAGCGCGCCGCGGATGAGCTGCGCCTCGAAGGCCGTGCGGCCCTCCTTCAGCGGCCCCATGCCCTCGCGGACCTCCTCGCCATACGCGGACGGAGGGATGTCGAACGCGCCGCCCGTCACCACCAGCCCGGACACCCGCTCCAGGTAGGCGTCCACGCAGGACGGGTCGTCGGTGTACGGCAGCACGAAGGGCAGGCCCCCCGCGCGCAGCACCGCCTCCGCGTAGGGCACCTTCAGCTCGTAGCGGGGAAAGGCGGAGTCGGCCGGCTGGGCCCAGTCCGGGCTGAGGCCGATGTTGGGACGGCGCGGCGTCGTCCCGTGATGACGCGGAGGCGGATGGTTCATGGTGGGGGTACCGCCTCTTAGAGGCCAGTCCCCCGCGCGCTGTCAAACGCCGCCGAAAGCTGACGCACGCGCTCGGCGATGTCCTGGGCGAGCAGGGCGTCGGACACCACCGCCGCGCCGTGCGCCCCCGTCGCCGCCACGCTCGCGATGTTGGACAGGCCCACGCCGCCAATGCCCACCACCGGCAGCGGGCTCTGGGCCACCACCCGCCGGAAGGCCTCCAGCCCCAGCACCGGCGCCGCCACCACCTTCGTCGTCGTGCCGAACAGCGGCCCCACGCCCACGTAGTCCGCTCCCGCCGCCCGGGCCGCCTTCGCCCCTTCCGTCCCGCGCGCCGTCACGCCCACGTACCGGCCCGCGCCCAGCAGCTCCCGCGCCGCCTCCGGAGGCAGGTCCTCGTCCCCCACGTGCACCCCGTGCGCGTCCGACAGGAGCGCCAGGTCCACCCGGTCGTTGATGAGGCACACCGCGCCCGCCCGCCGGCACAGCGCCACCACCGCCCGGGCCGCCGCCAGGGCCTCCCGGGGAGGGGTGTGCTTCATGCGCAGTTGGAGCACCCGGGCACCGCCTTCGAGCAGGCGCCCGGCCTTGTCCACCAGGGGCAGCTCCGGGCGGATGCTGTCGTCGCACAGCAGGTAGGGGCCTTGGGGAAGCGGGGGGCGGGGCGAGACGTTCATCGGTTTCCGGGACTGGGACACCAGCGTTGACAGGCGCCCCTCCTGCTATAAGGTGCCGCGCTGTTTTCCAAGCAATTCCGAGGATTTGAATCATGGCCGATGGCATCAACCCGAAGCACCTCGACAAGCGCACCGCCGAGCGCTACCAGCGCAGCGGCCAGGTGGACGAGGACGCCTACAAGAAGCACCTCGAGGAGCTGCCGGACGTGGCCGACAAGGCCGTCCCCATCGACACGCAGATGGACGGCGACATCGACGACGACTTCGATGACGAGGACGAGGACGACACGGACGACGACGCCTCCGACGAGGACGACGCGGACGAGTCCGACGACGCCGACGAGCCGGCCGACGAAGAGGACAAGGCGTCCGAATGAGCCCTTCGGAGAAGCGGGGTGAGACCTTCGTGATGACGGGGGAAGCGAGCCCCGCCTCCGAGGAGTCCCTGTCGTTCAGCACCTTCATCGTCGGACTGGGTTCCGCCGTCCTCATCCACCTGGGTGGGGCGCCGAACCCGGAGACGGGCCGCATGGAGAAGGACCTGCCCTCGGCCCGGCAGAACCTGGACCTCCTGGCGATGCTCCGCGAGAAGACGCGCGGCAACCTCACCGCGGAGGAGGAGAAGCTGGTGGACAACCTCCTGTCCGACCTTCGCATGCGCTACGTGGAGGCAAGCCGGAAGTGAAGCCTCCTGAAGTCACCCGCCCGGGGGGGTTGCCCCGGGGTGTGCGGATCGCCGCCGGGCTGTGCCTGATGCTCTCCACCCTGACGGGGTTCCTCGCCTGCAGCGAGGCCTCCGTCATGATGAACTTCGAGGCCCACCGCGAAGCGCAGCGGGAGCACACCCCCACCCTGACCTTGCTGGGCAAGGACCCCGCCGTCACCCAGGCCATCATGGAGGCGCAGCTGTCCGCGCTCTCCCCCATGCGCGAGTCCCGCGCCCTGGTGCTGACCGGGCTGACGGTGGCCTGCACCCTGCTCTTCTTCGCCTCCAGCCGCATGCTGCGCTCCCCGGACGGCATCCCCCGGGACGGCTTCCGGCAGATGATCGGCGGCGCGGGCATCTTCGCCGCGCTGATGCGCACCATCGACGGGGCCCAGTGGACCGTCGTGGCCCGCCACACCAGCCAGGCCATGGTGGAGGGGCTCAAGGGCCTGCCGGAGTTCCAGGACCCGGCCACGGCGCAGCAGCTCTACGCGCTCGTCCCGTCCCTGATGACCCTCACCGCGGTGGTGCCCACGGTGCTCGTCGCCGGCGGCTTCGCGGTGCTCGCCCAGTACTTCCGCAGCGAGGGCGTGCGAGACGCCATCGTCACGCTCGACGGACCGACGGAAGACCCCTGAAGTCCGAGCAGGGCTGACGCGGCGCGGCGAGGGAAGGCCGGCCGTGCTGCTTCAGCCCGCGTCCGACTCCGCGCGCGGCAGCGCGGGCCCCAGCAGCAGCGCCTCCAGGGCGGCCATCGCGTCGGCTTCGGAGACGGCGGCCGTGCCCTCCAGCGGCAGCACGCGGGCCAGCGGGGCCTGGGGGATGCGCAGGAGCTCGTCCCGCGTCAGGCCGAACACGTACGCCAGGTGCCCCATGGGCCAGCGGGACTGGAGCCGGGCGAAGGCCTCGTCATCCAGCTCCTCCAGGGGACACGGCAGCTCCGCGTCCTCGTACACCACCTTCTCTCCACCCACCCGGCGGCCGTTGCCGTAGGCGATGACCTCTTCGCCCTCGTCCGCGTCGTACACGTAGGCGTGCACGGTGGCGTTGGCGGCGGCGGACAGGAGGCGGGCCAGGGCATGGTGCGCCGCGTACCAGTGGGCGCCCTGCCTTCCTTGCGAGAAGGGCCCCAGGAAGGCCAGGCGCACCACCTTGCGGCGGCGGTTGATGGTGACGCGCAGCGCCGTGGCGGCCGGCACGCTGTCCATCGACAGGGCCTCCCGGGCCAGACGCACGAGCGCCAACCCGGAGAAGGTGTCGAGTCGAACGAGATAGCCGCCGTGCGCGTCCAGAGTGAAGCCCCCGAGGATGGGCGCCGCCTATAACCGACCCCCCCACCCCCTGGCAACTTCGCCACCACGCTTTCCCGGCCGCTTCCAGCGGCTCAAAGTATTCCGGGGAAAACGCAGGGCATACGGGCAGTGTCGCCTTGCCAAGGGGTCCCTGACCCTTACGTTGAGGTCATGCGACTCGACAAATACACGGTGAAGGCGCAGGAGGCGATCCAGGAGGGTCAGTCCCTGGCCCGCCGGGCCGACAATCCCCACTACGAGCCGGAGCACCTCGCCGCGGCACTGCTGGGGCAGAAGGACGGCATCGTCGACCCCCTGCTTCGCAAGATTGGCGTGGACGTGAAGCTGTTCGCGGGCCGGCTGGGCGAAGCGCTCCAGAAGCTCCCGCGCATCCAGGGCGGCGAGAGCGCCATGCTCAGCCAGCGCCTGATGAAGACCTTCGACAAGGCCGAGGACGAGGCCAAGGCGCTGAAGGACGAGTTCACCTCCTCCGAACACCTGCTGCTCGCGCTGACCCAGGACAAGGGCGCCGTCGGCGAGGCCATGAAGTCCTCCGGCGTGACGCGCGAGCGCGTGCAGGCGGGCCTCAAGGAAGTGCGTGGCTCCTCGCGCGTGACGAGCGCGGACGCGGAGTCCACCTACCAGGCGCTGGAGAAATACGGCCGCGACCTCACGGAGGCCGCGCGCAGCGGCAAGCTGGACCCCGTCATCGGCCGCGACGAGGAGATCCGCCGCTGCATCCAGGTCTTGAGCCGCCGCACCAAGAACAACCCGGTGCTCATCGGTGAGCCGGGCGTGGGCAAGACGGCCATCGCCGAAGGCCTGGCCCGCCGCATCGTGGACGGCGACGTGCCGGAGGGCTTGAAGAACAAGCGCCTCATCACGCTGGACCTGGGCTCCATGGTGGCCGGCGCCAAGTACCGCGGCGAGTTCGAGGAGCGCCTCAAGGCGGTCCTCAAGGAGGTCGCGGACGCGGCGGGGGAAATCATCCTCTTCATCGACGAGATGCACACGCTCGTGGGCGCCGGGAAGGCCGAGGGCGCCATGGACGCGGGCAACATGCTCAAGCCGGCGCTCGCGCGCGGCGAGCTGCACTGCATTGGCGCGACGACGCTGGACGAGTACCGCAAGCACATTGAAAAGGACGCCGCGCTGGAGCGCCGCTTCCAGCCGGTGTTCGTGGGCGAGCCCACGGTGCACGACACCATCAGCATCCTGCGTGGCCTGAAGGAGCGCTACGAGGTGCACCACGGCGTGCGCATCCAGGACTCCGCGCTCGTCGCGGCGGCCACGCTCAGCCACCGGTACATCGCGGACCGCTTCCTGCCGGACAAGGCCATCGACCTGGTCGACGAGGCCTCCAGCCGCCTGCGCATCGAAATCGACTCCATGCCCACGGAGATCGACGACATCCGCCGCAAGGTGACGCAGCTCGAAATCGAGCGCGAGGGCCTGCGCAAGGAGACCGACCCGCACTCGCGTGAGCGCCTGACCACCATCGAGAAGGAGCTCGCGAACCTGAACGAGAAGTTCAACTCGCTCAAGGCCCACTGGGACGAGGAGAAGAAGGCCATCGCGGCGCTGCGCTCGCTCAAGGAGAAGCAGGAGAAGGCGCGCAACGACCAGGCCGCGGCCGAGCGCCAGGGCGACCTGAACCGCGCGGCGGAGCTGAAGTTCGGCGTCATCCCGGGCCTGGAGAAGGAAGTCGCCGCGCAGAACGAGAAGCTGGCGGAGCTCCAGAAGAACCAGAAGTTCCTCAAGGAGGAGGTGGACTCCGAGGACATCGCCTCCGTGGTGGCCAAGTGGACGGGCATCCCGGTCTCCAAGTTGATGGAGGGCGAGATGCAGAAGCTGGTCAAGATGGAGGACCGGCTCGCGGACCGCGTGATTGGCCAGCGCAGCGCGATTGAAGCCGTGTCCAACGCCGTGCGCCGCGCGCGCAGCGGGCTGCAGGACCCGAACCGCCCCATCGGTTCGTTCATCTTCCTGGGCCCCACGGGCGTGGGCAAGACGGAGACGGCCAAGGCGCTGGCGGAGTTCCTCTTCGACGACGACACGGCCATGGTCCGCATCGACATGTCCGAGTACATGGAGAAGCACGCGGTGTCCCGGCTCGTGGGCGCGCCTCCGGGCTACGTGGGCTACGAGGAGGGCGGCCAGCTGACGGAGGCCGTGCGCCGCAGGCCGTACACGGTGGTGCTCTTCGACGAGATCGAGAAGGCCCACCACGACGTGTTCAACATCCTGCTCCAGATTCTCGACGAGGGCCGGGTGACGGACAGCCAGGGCCGCACGGTGGACTTCCGCAACACGGTGCTCATCCTCACGTCGAACATCGGCTCGCAGGCCATCCAGGAGGGCATGGCGGGCACGGACACGCTCAACGAGAAGACGCGCGGCGAGGTGATGGAAGCGCTGCGCGGCCACTTCCGGCCGGAGTTCCTCAACCGCGTGGATGAGATCGTCGTCTTCGAGCCGCTGCGCAAGAAGGACATCTACCGCATCGTGGACATCCAGCTGGGCCGGCTCCAGAAGCTGCTCCAGGCCAAGCGCCTCACGCTGGACCTCACGGACAGCGCGCGGGAGCTTTTGGCGGAGCGCGGCTACGACCCGACCTACGGTGCCCGGCCGCTGAAGCGCGCGGTGCAGAAGTACCTGCTGGATCCGCTCGCGCTCAAGGTGCTGAACGGCGAGTTCGCGCCGGGCGAGCACATCCAGGCGGACGCGGGCCCCGACGGGCTCACCTTCGCCAAGGTGCTGGTGGACAACTCGAAGGGTGTGAAGCAGGCGGGGTAGCCAGCCTCAAGCACCGGTGATTCACACGGCGGGCCGCCTTCCCTCACCGGGAGGCGGCCCGGGGTGTTTTTCAGGTGCGGCGGTGCTTGTCGTAGAGCGCGTCGCGCCACGCGAGCAGGTCCGGGAAGCGGGCGGCGAGCCCCGCATGGGTCCACACCTCGCGCGTGCCCGGCCCCATGGGCAGGTGCCGGTCCGCGGGCGGCCCCAGGAGCACGAGCATCGCGGCGGTGGTGATGTCCGCGTAGGTGAAGCCCTCGCCCAGCAGGTAGGGCCGGCCGCCCAGCGCGGCGCGCAGCTTCTCGTAGGAGGGGGCGACGGCGGCCTCGATGGCCTCTGGCGAGGTGTCCGCCACCTGGTGCTTCTTCACCACGAAGCGCATGCCCAGGCGCGCGGAGGGCGCGAACACCGGGCGCAGCCAGCCGGGGACGAACTTCGGCAGCATCTCCGCCTGGGCGCGGGCGTTCGTCAGCATGCGCGGCATGGCGTAGGCGCGCGCCAGGTCCAGCACGTGTTCGCTGATGTCGTTCCACGCGGTGATGGCGTCCACCTGCGCGGCCGGGAAGAGCGGGCTGCCCTGCCCCACCCCTTCCGCGTGCTTCGCGATGGCGAACGAGCCGTGCGTGGCCGGCTGGGGCGGATCCACGAGCAGCGGCACGGAGGGCTTCACGCCGGGCGCCACCTGCTTGCGCAGCCAGCGCTCCTGGATGAGGGGGACGTAGTCCTGGTAGCGGTAGGCGACGCGGTGGTGGTCCAACGCCCAGCGGGCCTTCTCCGTCCAGCCCGACGAGCTCAGTCCAACGAGGGTTCGCATAGGGAGCGGGACCCTAGCAGCCCCGCGCGCCTCAGCGCTCCCGCAGGAACGCGTCCAGTTCGGGGAGCTTGAGCAGCCGGGGCTCGGCGGTGGAGAGCACGGCGTCGCGGGCGGCGGTGGCCAGGGCGCGGGCCCGCTCCGGCTCGGCGTGGGCCTTGCGCAGCGCGCGGGCCAGGACGAAGCGGATGTTGGCCATCTCCAGGGGCGGGGCCGCCGTCTGGCCCCAGGCCTCCAGGGAGCGCTCCGCCCACCCGCGGGCTTCGTCCAGTTCGCCCCGCTCCAGGGACAGCTCGGCCATCATCTCCTCCATCTCCATGGGAGGCCGGGTCTCCGCGCCCGCGAGCTTGTGGTGCAGGGTCAGGAGCTCTCGCGCCACGTCCCGGGCCTCGTTGAGCTGCTTCGCCCGGGTGAGGGCCACGGCCAGGACGCGCAGCGATTCTCCCAGCTCGGTCTCCCCCTTCAGCTCCCGCACGATGGCCACGGAGCGCTTCGCCGCCGCGACGGCACGCTCGGTCTGTCCCAGTCGCATCCAGGCCTCCGCCTGGCAGCGCGACACTGACGCGAAGGCGGGATCGCTGCGGCCATCGGCTCGGGCCGCCACCACCTCCTCTTCCATCTCCTGGAGCAGCACCTGCGCGTCCGCCACCCGGCTCTGGTACATGAGGATCTGCGACAGGTTGGTGCCCGAGCGGATCCGGAAGATGGAGCCCTTGGGGAACAGCTGCTTGTAGATGGCCCGGGCCTCCAGCATGCGGCGCTCGGACTCCTCGTAGCGGCCCATGCGGAAGGCCGCCGCGCTCAGGTTCGAGCGCAGGCCGGCGACGTAGCGCTGGGGCTGGTGGTCCGGGCCGTAGATGCGCTCGTAGCGGCGCAGGGTCTCCAGGAAGGCCGCATGCCCCTCCTCGTAGCGCCGCAGCTCCATCAGGGTCCCGCCCATGTTGTTGAGGGTGATGGCGACCTTCGGGTGGTCCGGGCCGTAGGCGGCCTCCAGCACGTTCCTGGCGCGCTGGATGGTGGCGAGCGCCTCCTCCGCGCGCCCCATCGAGCGCTGGGTGGAGGCCAGCGTGAGCAGCGCGCGGGCGAGCCTTGGCGAGTCACGGCCGTGCAGCCGTTCCTGGAGCGCGAGCGCCTGCTGGATCACGGGCAGCGCCTCCGACGAGCGCGACTGCTGCTCCAGCGAGTTGCCCTCGTACGCGAGCAGTTGGGACTCCAGCTCCAGGTTGCCCCCGGAGCGCTCCAGGAGCGAGCGGGCCTCGTCGGCGTGGGCCTTGGCCTGCTCCGGACGCTGGGTCACCTCGCCGTCGACGAAGACCTGGTGGACGACGGCCTCCGCGGCGCGCAGGTCGTCGCGGCCCGCCAGCGACGCCAGCATCGCGCGGCGCAGCGCGGGTCCCGCGGCCTCCTCGCGCAGGAAGGCGCGGGCCTCGCCTTCGATGAGCAGGGCCTCGCCCAACAGCGGCTTGTAGCCCAGGGCCTCCGCCTCCTTCACGATGGGGGCGACGCGGTCCACGGCGTCCTGCCACCGGTCCGCGCCCAGGCGGGCCCGTGCGTCGTCCAGCTTCGCGTAGGCGGCCTTCACGCGAGCCGCGACCTCGGGCCGCTCTGGTGGGGGCACCGGCTGGGACAAGGCCTCCACGTCCGCGCAGCGCGACAGCGGGCTCAGCGCCTGCGCGGCTTCTGGAGCGCTGGCCACGCCCACGCGGTCCGCGGAGAAGAGCACCTCCGTGAGCGAGGTCAGCTCACGGCGGCGGCGCTCCAGGCAGTTGTTGCGCAGGTCCAGCACCGCGGTGGATTGGGTGCCGTGTTCGTGCGTGGCCAGGCATGCATCACGGCGGCTGTCATTCCAACCGGAGGCAAAGGCGTCCAGCGTCCGGGCGGTGGCCTCATGGGCGGCGACGGCGTCCGGAGCGCCCGTGGCCTGGAAGGCCTTGAGCAGCGCCGCCTTGCGGTCCGCGTCCCAGATGCCCTGGAGCCGCGTGGGGTCATCCGCGCAGGGAGACGGGCCTCGCGCGAACACCACCGCCGCCGCGATGGCGAACAGGCCCGCGCCCACGCCCGCCGCCACCCTCTTCGCGCCAGTGCGTGGGAAGGCCGCGCGCTCCAGAGCGTCGAGCAGGACCGTCATGGAGGGATGGCGGGCCGCGGGATCCGCTGACAGCCCACGCACGATGAGCGCGTGCACGGCTCGCGGGACGTTGCTCCGGTTCGACAGGCCGCCTGACTCCGAGGCGGAGGGCTTCTGTCCGTGCAGCCCTTCGTACAGCGAGACGCAGAAGGCGTACTGATCCGACCGCGCGTCGGCGGGGGCGCCCGTGAGCACCTCCGGCGCGATGTAGCCGGGAGTGCCCGCGACGCTGGTGACCAGCGGAGCCCCCTTCGGCGACGCGGCGTCTCCCGAGGTGTTCCTGGGAGACGCGGCCTTGCCAGGCGCCAGCGCGGGGCTGGCCGTGTCAGGGCCCACGTCCCCGGCGGACTCCAGGCGGGCCAGACCGAAGTCCGTCACGCGGGCGCGGCCCTCCTTGTCCACGAGCACGTTGTCCGGCTTGAAGTCCCGGTGCACCACGCCCGCCGCGTGCGCCGCCGCGAGCCCCCTGCCCGCCTGGACGTACAGCCGCACCACGTCGCGCCAGGGCCTGTCGGCGGCCTGGAGGAACTGGCGCAGCGTGCCGCCGTCCACCAGCTCCATGGCGATGAAGACGACGTCTCCGAACGTCCCCACGTCGTGCACGGCGACGACGTGCGGGTGACGCGTGCGCGCGGCGGCCTGGGCCTCGCGCAGCAGCCGCTCCGTCATCCCCTGGGAGCCGCCCGAGGAAGGCGGCGCGCGCAGCAGCTTCAGGCCAATGCGCCGGTCGAGGCTGGGGTCATACGCCGCATGGACGACGCCCATGCCTCCCGCGCCCAGCCGCTCCAGCACCACGTAGCGCCCCAGCAGCGTTCCCTGCGCCACCTGGGGGATGCGCGGCCTGACGGAGCGGGTCAGCGGATCCGACAGCATCACCGCGGTGCGCGCGGCGTGCACGTCCGGCGCGGGGGCGGCGCGCACGCGCAGGAACTCCGCCAGGGATTCGCGGCAGGACGCGCAGGTGTCCAGGTGGGCTTCCGCGCGCTCGCGCAGGGACTGCGACGGAATGCCGTCCGCGAGGTCGAGCAGCTCGACCTCGTCGAGGTGGGCGGTGGACTCGGGCATGGAGGGAGTCACCCTTCCTTCAGCAGGGATGCGAGGCTGAGCTCCAGGCTGCCGTCGAGCACGCGCAGCAGACTGTCCAACTGGGAGGTGTCGAGCGCGAGCCGCCGGGCCAGGCCCTGACGGGTGTGCACCAGGAGCGCCTCGCGCGCCTTCGCCATCCACCGCGACACCGTGGAGGCGTGCACCTGGTGCAGCGCGCCCAATGACTCCACGCCCAGGCCCTGCACCAGCCCCATGCGCAGCAGGTTGCGGTCGCGCGGCGAGAGGGAGCCCAGGGCCTCCGCGAAGGCGGCGCGGAAGGCGGGACGGTAGCGGTGGCGGATGTGCTCCAGCTCCGGATCCGCCGCGCCCAGATCCGCGGCGATGAGCGCGTCATCCAGCGGCGTGCTCCGCTCCGGCTTGCGCTTGAGCGACAGCGCGATGCCCAGCGCCACGGCCTCCGTCCACCGCCGCAGCGGTCCCCGGCCCGCGTACTCCGTGAGGCGCGGCGCGCGGCCGCCCTCCTCCACCAGGAGCCGCAGGCGCGTGAGTTGGAGCACCTCGTCCACGAACGCGTCCGAGTCCTCCACGCGGCGCACCGCTCGCCCCGCCGGCACCAGCACGGCCGACTCCAGCGCATCCAGCGCGGCCCGCTGTCCGTCCAGCGCGGCGAGCGCCAGGTACAGGTCCTCGCAGTGCAGCGCGGACAGGGCCTGCGCGAGAGGCTCACCCGAGGGCGTGTGCTGGCCCAGGTGCGCGACGAAGGGACCGGGCTCCAACTGGATGCCGGGCCACGCCGCCTCACAGCGCTCCAGGAGGGAGTCCAGCATGGCCGGGAGCCCCGCCTCCTCCTCGGAGGTCAGGGGTCGCGCGGCCCCCCGGAATGCCGCGACCAGCTCGGATGGATTGTTCGCCATGGCAACGGCCGGGCTCCCAAGGACCGGTCAAGCGGGAATGCTAGCGAATGGGTCCGCCCCTGAGGAAGGCCCCTCCCCGCCCGGGGACGCGACAAACCCGCCAGGTCCCGCGCATCGCGGAAAAAGGTCGGGCATCCGACCGGCGCTTGCCGTCGCGGAATTCACTTCCTGGTGGAGAACGACATGAAGATCGGAATCATTGGCGCGGGGCTGATTGGCGGGACCCTGGCTCGCAGGTGGACGCAGCTGGGCCATGAAGTGTCCATCGCGAACTCACGCGGGCCGGAGACACTGCGCGACCTCGCGAAGGAGACGGGCGCGAAGGCCGTCACTGTCGAAGAGGCGGCGAAGGCGGGCGAGGTCGTCGTCGTGACCATCCCCCAGAAGGCCGTGCCGGACCTGCCGAAGGGCCTGTTCGCGAACGTGCCGAAGGACGTCGTCGTCATCGACACGGGCAACTACTACCCCGTGCGCGACGGGCAGATCGCGGCCCTCCTCGACGGCACGACGGAGAGCGAGTGGGTCGCGAGCCATCTCGGCCGCCCTGTCATCAAGGCCTTCAACAACATCTTCTTCAAGAGCCTCCTGGAGAAGGGCACGCCCAAGGGCACGCCCGGCCGCGTCGCGCTGCCCATCGCCGGGGATCCGCCCGAGCACCGCGCCAAGGTCCTCAAGCTCGTGGAGGAGCTGGGCTTCGACGCCATCGACGCGGGCGGCATCACGGACTCGTGGCGCCAGCAGCCCGGCACGCCGGTCTACACCCACGACCTCGACGCGGCGGGCGTGAAGAAGGCCCTCGCCGAGGCGGAGCGCTCGCGTCTGCCGGAATACCGCAAGAAGGCCGACGACTCGCTGCGGGCCTTCTTCGCTTCGCAGAAGTAGGCCCCTCTTGTGCCCCCGGGGCTTCGGACGGAAGGTGTGCGCCGCATGGCCGCCCTCCCCGAAGCCCCGCTGCTCGTCACCGCCGAGTTGGAGCCGGAAGCCTTCACACGCCTGGACGGCCTGCGCCGCCGCTACTTCCCGCCCGAGCGAAACCTCATCCCGGCGCACGTCTCCCTCTTCCACCACCTGCCCGCGCACGAGCAGGACGCCGTGGAGGCCGCGCTCGAGGTCGTCACCGAGCGCCCCGCGCCCGGCTTGCGCTTCACGAAGTTGCGGAGCCTGGGACGCGGCATGGCGGTGGACGTGGAAGCGCCCGGCCTCGTGCCCGTGCACCGCGAGCTGTCCCGCGCCTACGTGGAGTGGCTCACGCCGCAGGACCGTCAGCCCTTCCGTCCCCACGTCACGCTGATGAACAAGGCCACCGTGGAGGAGGCGAAGGCCGCGCTCGTGGAGCTGGGCGCGGGCTGGTCCGCCTTCGACTCGCACGCCCCCGCGCTCTTGCTCTGGCGCTACCTCGGCGGCCCGTGGGAGTCCGTGCGCCGCTTCCCGTTCACGGGCCGCGCTGGATGAGCTCCTCCACCGCCTCGCGCACGTCCCGCAGGTACGACGGATCCCTCACCGCGATGAAGATGGTGTCGTCACCCGCCACCGTGCCCGCCAGGCCCTCCGGCTCCTCGCGGTCCAGCGCCAGCCCGAAGATCTGCGCGTAGCCGGGCGCCGTCTTCAGCACCAGCATGTTGGGCGGCGCCTCGATGATGGTCACCGACGGCGCGAGCGCCACGGGCGCCGCAGGCGGCTCCGCGCGCTGATAGCGCCCGTTCACCTTCTGCACGCTCAGCTTCTTCAGCCGCCGCGACAGCGTGGACTGGCTGGGCGTGTGCCCCGCCTCTTCGAGCAACGACTGCAGGACGAACTGATCCGGAACGTCCTGCCGGGAGATGAGCTCAAGGATGGCGTCGTCCAGGTTCATTCACGTTCACCATGCATGCGGCTGAATACGCACGCAAGGCGCATGAAAAATCCCAGTGAATGTTCTTGCGCGCTGCGCCGTTCTGCATAATATCCGCGCCTCCTCAACGAATATGCACGAATTCAAGTGCATATTCAGCAGTCCCCATCCATCCGGCGCGGCCGGGGGAGCACGAAGCCCATGAAGCATGTCACCCGCATTCAGGACCTGGGCCCGGAAGGCGTCGAGGCGGTCCTTTCGCAGGCGGCCGCGTGGAAGCAGAAGGATCCGGGCCACATCTTCCCGGGGCAGCTCCTGGGCATGGTGTTCTTCAACCCGTCCCTGCGCACGCGCACGTCCTTCGAGGCGGTGATGCTGCGCGCGGGCGGGCACGCCATCGTGCTCGACGTGGGCTCTGGCGTGTGGAAGCTGGAGGACCGGCCCGGCGCGGTGATGAACGCGGACCGCGCGGAGCACATCAAGGAGGCGTCGCCCGTCCTGTCGCGCTTCGTGGACATGCTCGGCATCCGCACCTTCTCCCAGGGTGGCGGTGACGAGGAGGACGAGGCCGACCCCGTCATCAACGCCTTCCGCAAGTGGGCCACCGTGCCGGTGGTGAGCATGGAGTCCGCGCGCGAGCACCCCTGCCAGGGACTGGCGGACGCGCTCACCCTGCGCGAGACGTTCGGCACCACGAAGAAGCTGCCGGTGACGCTCACCTGGGCGCCGCACATCAAGCCGTTGCCCAAGGCGGTGCCGAACTCGTTCCTGCTGTCCGCGGCGGCCGCGGGCTGCGAGGTGCGCGTGGCGCATCCGCCGGGCTTCGACCTGCACCCGGCCGTGCGCGCGGAGGCGGAGGCGTACGCCAAGGCCACCGGCGGCAGCATCACGTACACGCACGACCAGGACGAGGCGCTGGTGGGCAGCCGCGCCGTGTACGCGAAGTCCTGGGGCCCCACCGCCCAGACGGCAGCCACGCCCACGGACGTGGCGGCGCTGCTCGCGTCGTACTCGGGTTGGATGCCCACGCGCCGGCACATGGCGAAGGCCTCGAAGGACGCGGCCTTCCTCCACTGCCTGCCCGTGCGCCGCAACGTGGAGGTCGCCGACGAGGTGTTGGATCACGCCAGCAGCCGCGTCGTGGACGAAGCGGGCAACCGCTACCACGTGCAGCGCGCCCTCCTGGCCTGGATGCGCGGCGGCTGAGCCTCTAGAAGCCCGCCGCCCCGCTCTTCTTCGTCCCCTTTCGACTTCTCAGAGGTCCACCGTGCCTTTGTCTCCCGACCCGTACGCCGCGCTTCGCAACGCGGCGAAGTACGTGAAGCAGTTCCGCAGCAAGACCTTCGTGGTGAAGCTGGGCGGAGCCGTGCTGACGGATCCGCGCACCCGCAAGACGGCGTGCGAGCAGATCGCCCTGCTGTGGGCCTTCTCCATCCGTCCCGTCGTGGTGCACGGCGGCGGTCCGGAGCTGGACTCGCTCTGTGACGCCCTGCACCTGCCCATCGAGAAGGTGGCCGGCCGCCGCGTCACCTCCGCGCCCGTGCTGGACGCGGCGAAGATGGTGCTGGCGGGCAAGCTGCACACGGACCTGCTCGCGGACCTCCAGGCCGCGGGCGTGCCCGCGGTGGGCCTGTCCGGCGTGGACGCGGGCCTCATCAAGGCGCGCAAGCGCCCGCCCGTGCTGGTGACCGAGCCCGGCGAGACCCAGGGGCGCATGGTGGACTACGGCCTCGTGGGCGACATCGAGTCCGTGGACACGCGTGTCGTGGAGCACCTGCGCTCCGCCGACTACGTGCCCGTCATCGCCCCGCTGTCGGGCGGCCAGGACGGCGCCGTGTACAACACCAACGCGGACACGGTGGCGGCGGCCCTGGCGGCGGCGCTGCACGCGGAGAAGCTCTTCTTCATGGTGGAGGTGCCGGGGCTCCTCAAGGACGTCTCCGACCCCTCGTCGCTCATCTCGCTGGCCACGCTGTCGGACCTGGCGTCCCTGGAGGCCGAGGGCCGGCTCACGGGCGGCATGCGTCCCAAGGCGCACGCCATGCGCCACGCGCTGGTGGGCGGCGTGGGCAGCGTGCACCTGGTGAGCGGCAAGCAGTCCGATGCCCTGTTGGAGGAGGTCTTCACCAACGAGGGCAGCGGCACCATGGTCGTGCGCGAGCACCCGGTGAAGCACGGCGAGGCCAAGGGTTGAACCCCGCCGAGCTGCTCACCGCGCTGGTCGCCACGCCCAGCGTCTCCGGCGACGAGGCCCGCATCGCGGACCTCGTCGCGGGCCATGCGGAGTCCTGGGGTGCCCGCGTGCACCGCCAGGGCCACAACGTGTGGTTCAGCGTGGGCAGCGGGCCGAAGCGCCTGCTCGTGAACTCCCACCTGGACACGGTGAAGCCGTGCGCCGGGTGGAACACGGAGCCGCACGAGGCCGTGTGGAAGGACGACACGCTCTACGGCCTGGGCGCCAACGACGCCAAGGGCTGCGTCACCGCCATGCTCCTCACCGCGAAGGCGTTCCTCGAAGAAGGCGCGCCGAAGGGTGTGGAGTGCGTCTTCGCGCTCACCGCCGAGGAGGAGACGGGCGGCAAGGGGCTGGGGCCGCTGTTGCCCACGCTGGGGCCGCTGGACGCCGCCATCGTGGGAGAGCCCACGTCGCTCAAGCCCTGCACGGCGCAGCGGGGCATGCTGCTCCTGCGCTGCGTGGCGCACGGCAAGAGCGGCCACGTGGCGCACGCGCACACGGGTGGCCTGGGCTCGGAGTCCAACGCCATCCTCAAGGCGGCCCGGGACATCCAGGCCGTGTCCGCGCTGCGATTCCCCGCGCACCCGCTGTTGGGTGAGGCGCGGGCACAGGTGACGCAGGTGTCCGGGGGCCTCGCGCGCAACCAGGTGCCGGACCGGTGCGAGTTCTTCGTGGACCTGCGCACCACGCCGGGCATGGACCACGCGAAGGTGGCGGAGGACGTGGGCCGGGCACTGGAGAGCGAGGTGGTGGTGCACTCCGCGCGCTACCTGCCCAAGGGCACGGATGCGTCGCACCCGCTGGTGCGCGCGGCGGTGGTGGCGTCGGGCCAGGACACGGTGGGCTCCAGCACCACGTCCGACTGGGCGTTCCTGGGAGACCTCCCGGCGGTGAAGGTGGGTCCGGGCGACACGCTCCGGAGCCACCAGGCGAACGAGTACCTCACGCGCGCGGAGCTGGAGGCGGGGCTCGCGTTCTATCGACGACTGCTGCACGGCTATGCCGGGGAGGTGTCGCGTGGCTGAGACATTGTGGGGCAAGGGCCAGCCGCTGGACGCGGCCATCCACGCCTTCACCGTGGGCGACGACCCCGTGGTGGACCTGTCGCTCGTTCCGCACGACGCGCTGGGCAGCGCCGCGCACGCGCGCATGCTCGCGCACGTGGGGCTGCTCGCGCCGGAGGCCGCCGCGTCGCTCGTGGGCGCCCTGCACGCGCTCCATGACGAGGCCCGCGCGGGCCGCTTCACCATCCGCCCGGAGCAGGAGGACGGCCACACCGCGCTGGAGGCCGCGCTCGTGGAGCGCACCGGCGAGGCGGGCAAGCGCATCCACCTGGCGCGCTCGCGCAACGACCAGGTGCTGCTGGCCCTGCGCCTGTTCATGCGCGAGGAGCTGCTCGCGCTGGGTGCGCGCACGGCGGAGCTGGCGGGCACGTTCCTGGACTTCGCGGACGCGCACGCGGACCTGCCCCTGCCCGGCTACACGCACCTGCGCCGCGCGATGCCGTCCACCTTCGGCCTGTGGGGCATGGCGTTCGCCGAAGGGCTGCTGGAGGAGCTGGAGGCGCTGAAGGGCGTGTGGGGGCGGCTCGACCGCTGCCCGCTGGGCGCCGCCGCGGGCTTCGGTGTGCCGCTGCCCATCGACCGTGAATATGTCGCGCGGTTGCTCGGTTTTAGTCGGGTTCAACGCAGCCCCATCGACGCGCAGGACAGTCGGGGGCGGCATGAAGCAGCGCTGCTCACCTGGGCGTGCTCGGTGGCGGGCACTCTGGAGAAGTGGCTTTGGGACGTGCAGCTCTACAGCATGGACGAGTTCGGCTTCCTGGCCCTGCCGGATGCCTTCACGACCGGCTCGTCCATCATGCCGCAGAAGAAGAACCCGGACGTGGTGGAGCTGGCCCGGGGCCGCTGCCGCGAGCTGCGCGGCCTTGCGCACCAGGTGGAGGCGGTGGCCGGCGGTCTTCCCTCCAGCTACCACCGTGACTTCCAACTGCTGAAGCGCCCCACCCTCCAGGCCCTCACCAGCGCCAAGGCGCTGCTGGACGTGCTGGCGCGGCTGGTGCCCGCGCTGAAGGTGAACGCGGAGAAGGCGCGCGCGGCGTGCGACGACACGCTCTACGCCGCGCACCACGCCTACGCGCTCGTGGCCAAGGGCCAGCCCTTCCGCGACGCGTACCGGGAGGTGGGCCGTCAGCTCAACGAAGGCACCTTCCAGCCGGACCGCGGCGCGCTGACGGCCACCCACCTGGGTGGCGCCGGCAACCTGGGCCTCGCCACCGCGCGCGAGGAACTGGCGGATGCGCGCGACTGGCTCACGCGCACCCACGCACAGCAGGCCGAGGCCGCTATCCGCGTCTGGGCCCCCTGAAAGCTTCCTCACCCCCTTTCGCAGCAACAGGAGTCCGAAGATGAGCAAGAAGTCCGTGGTGCTGGCGTTCTCCGGTGGCCTCGATACCGCCTTCTGCACGGTGTACCTGCGCGAGCAGGGCTGGGACGTCACCACCGTCACCGTGGACACGGGCGGCTTCCCGCCCGAGCAGCTGGAGCGCATCCAGGCCCTGTCCCAGAAGCTGGGCGCGGTGGCGCACCACACGGTGGACGCGCGCGACACCCTGTTCCAGGGCTACCTGCGCTTCCTCATCGCCGGCAACGTGCTGCGCGGCCAGCTCTACCCGCTGAGCGTCTCCGCCGAGCGCGCCTGTCAGGCCGTGGAGGCCGTGCGCATGGCGGAGAAGCTGGGCGTGCAGGCCGTGGCCCACGGCAGCACCGGCGCGGGGAATGATCAGGTCCGCTTCGACGTGGCCTTCCGCACGCTCGCGCCGCAGCTGCAGCTCATCACCCCCATCCGCGACCTGGCGCTCTCCCGTCAGCAGGAGATCTCCTTCCTCGCGGAGCGCGGCTTCCACATGCCGGCGAAGACGGGCACGTACTCCGTCAACGAGGGCATGTGGGGCACGTCCGTGGGTGGCCGCGAGACGCTGGACTCGTGGAGCACCCTGCCGGAGGCGGCCTTCCCCGGGGGTGAAATCCCCACCGACCTGAAGCCCCGGCCGCTGATCATCTCCTTCGACAAGGGCGTGCCGGTGGCGCTCGATGGCCAGGCGATGTCCGCGGTGGACGTGGTGGAGAAGCTCAACGCCATCGGCCGTCCGTACGGCATCGGCCGGGGCGTGCACCTGGGCGACACCATCCTGGGCATCAAGGGCCGCGTGGGCTTCGAGGCCCCGGCGGCGCACCTGCTCATCGCGTCGCACCGCGAGCTGGAGAAGCTGGTGCTGTCGGGCAAGCAGCTCTTCTGGAAGGAGACGGTGGGCAACCTGTACGGGTCGCTCTTGCACGAAGGGCACTTCTTCGACCCGGTGGTGAAGGACCTGGAGGCGTTCCTCGCCTCCTCGCAGGACCGCGTGACGGGCGAGGTGAAGCTGGTGCTCACCCCGCGCGCCCACGTCGTGGAAGGCGTGCGTTCGCCGCACTCGCTGATGGACGCGAAGGTGGCCACGTACGGAGAGGCCAACGTGTTGTGGACGGGGACGGAGGCGGCGGGGTTCGCCAAGCTCTACGGCGTCGCGCAGATGCTCTCGCAGAAAGCGAAGTGACGACATGAAGATCCACGTCGACAAGGTGGGAAGTGTCACCCGCAACCTCCAGGTGGGGCGCACGGTGCACCTCACGGATGAGGTGAAGTGCGAGGAAGGCGCCGTCATCGCGGTGCGCATCCACGGGGAGAAGAGCGTCTACAACCAGCTGGAGGACGTGAACGGTCGGCTCGTCACGCTCCACGCGGGCGACATCGTCGTGGGCGCGCTGGGCCACCGCAACGCGCTGCACGGCTACGAGGGCATCGTGCCCGCGTCCGTCACGGTGGGCGACAAGCTCAACATCCTCAACATGGGCGGCGTCATCGGGAAGTGCACGTCGCACAATCCGGGCGTGGGGCCGCCGTTCGAGGCGGAGGTGCTGGGCCAGGTCCTCACCTTCCCGGAGTTCCAGTCGCGCGCGGGCCAGCACGCGCACATCTCCACCGGCGCGCTCAAGGGCACGTCGCGGGCGGTGACGTGCCCGGTGGTGTACGTGGTGGGCACCTGCATGAACGCGGGCAAGACGTACGCGGCCAGCGTGGTGGTGCGGAAGCTCGCCCAGGCGGGCTACCGCGTGGGCGGCGCGAAGCTCACGGGTGTGTCGCTGATGCGGGACACCCTGTCCATGCAGGACAGCGGCGCGGACGTGGTGATGGACTTCACCGACGCGGGCGTCGTGTGCACCGGCGCGCGCACCGCGTCCAAGGTGGCGCGGATCGTCTTCTCGGAGATGGCGGCCCAGGAAGTGGACGTCATCGTCGCGGAGACGGGCGACGGCATCATGGGTGAGTACGGCGTGCAGGCCATCCTGGCGGACCCGGAGCTCAAGGCGCTGGGCGGCGCGTACATCCTGTGCGCGAACGACCCGGTGGGCGCGGCCGGCGGCGTGCGGCACCTGCGCGAGGTGTACGGCATCGAGATGGACATGGTGGCCGGGCCCGCCACGGACAACGCGGTGGGCGTGCGCTTCGTGGAGCAGGTGGTGGGGCTGCCCGCTCGCAACGCGCGCGCGGATCCGAACGCCCTGGGGAATCTCATCGTGGAGAAGCTCGCGCCCAAGCTGGGAGCGGGGAGGAAGTCATGACGTCGCCTGCGCACATCTACATCCTGGGGGCCTCCGGTTTCGGCGGAGGCGAGCTGTTGCGGCTGCTCGCGGGCCACCCCGGCAACGCCGGCATCCGCGTGGTGTCCCGGCACCACGCGGGTTCGCCCATCCATAAGGTGCACCCGCACCTGCGCGGCCTGGTGGATGGCCGCTTCGAGGCGGAGCCGGACTGGCGCTGGCTGGCGGACTCGCCGCGCCCGGTGGTGTTCAGCGCGCTGGGGCACGGCGACCTGGCATCGCAGTTCGCAGGGATGGAGAAGCAGTGGGCGGACGCGGGGCTCGCGGACCGGCTGCTGCTCGTCGACCTGTCGTCCGACTTCCGCCTGGACCACCCGGGCCGGTACGCGGGCGCCTACGGCCGGCCGCACCCGTCGCCGGAGCTGTTGGGCACGTTCACCTACGGCCTCACGGAGTGGAAGCGTGAGCAGGTGAAGACGGCGAAGCGCATCGCCAACCCGGGCTGCTTCGCCACGGCGGTGCAGCTGGCACTCCTGCCCATCGCGGCCACGAAGGGGCTGGGGCTCCTGGCGGTGTCGGGCGTGACGGGCTCGTCCGGCTCCGGCTCGCTGCCGGGCGAGGGTACGCACCACCCGACGCGCGCGCACGACTTCCGCGCGTACAAGCCGTTGGAGCACCAGCACGAGGCGGAGGTGGAGGTGATGCTGGTGGCGCACGGCTCGCAGCGGCACCGGCTGGCCTTCGTGCCGCACTCGGCGCCCATGGTGCGCGGCATCTTCGCCACGGTGCAGTTCGAGTGGCCGGAGCACGGCGGCGCGGTGGTGACGCAGTCGCTGACGGAGACGTACCGCCGCTACTACGAGGGCTCGAAGTTCGTGCGCATCGTGGAGGGCACGCCGCGCGTGGCGGCCGTGACGGGCAGCAACTTCTGCGACATCTCCGTGGCGACGAAGGGCCGCTCCGTGGCGGTGATGGCGGCGCTGGACAACCTGGTGAAGGGCATGGCCGGCCAGGCCGTGCAGAACTTCAACGTGGCCCTCGGCTTCCCCGAGGACACCGGCCTGCGCCAGGCGGCCTGCTACCCGTAGGTCATTGAATGCGAGGCGGCTTCGGCGCCATGCCGGGGCCGCCTCTGTCGTCTGCCGTCATCAAGCCGCGGGCGTCTTCGGCACGTCGCCCGAGGACGCGGTGGCCTCCCCCGCGCTGCTCGCGTCGCCCGTCGGCGCGGTGGCCTCCCCCGCGCTGCTCGCGGCCTCAAGCCGCGGGCGTCTTCGGCACGTCGCCCGAGGACGCGGTGGCCTCTCCCGCGCTGCTCGCGTCGCCCGTCGGCGCGGTGGCGGCAGGTGCCTGCGTCGCAGCGGGATTCCCAGCGGCAGGCGCCTCCTGGGATGCGGCCGGAGCTTCGGCGGCGGCCCCACCCTCGCGCTGCTCCAGCCTCGCGCCGCCAGCCTCGGCCGCCTTGAGGAACTCGTCGTACTCCGACTTGCGGGCGGCGGCCTTCGCCTCGGCTTCCGCGGAGCCCTTCTCGGCGGCGGCGCGGCCCGCGCGGATGGCCCGGGCGCTCAGCAGGATGCCTCCCACGAAGGCCACGATCCGCAACGCCGACGCGAAGCTCCAGCCCGTGGTGAGGCTGTCCATGCCGTCGCGCACGAAGTTGAGCGCGATGACGAATACGCCACCGGACAGCGCGGCTCCCACGGCGGTGGTCCACGTGCGCAGCGCGACGATGCGCGCGGCGCCGTAGCAGAGCGCCGGCAGCACCGCGAGCACCCACAGGTCCTCCAGCACCACCGCCACTGGGATGCGCAGGAAGTCGGACGGCAGCGCGTTCACCCGCGCGTGCAGGCGCAGCACCAGCGACACGCTGAGCATCGCGCCCACCACCAGCGACAGGAATCCCAGTCCGACGATGAACTGGAAGCGCCGGACGCGGACGCGCAGGGGTTCGAGGACACCAGGCTTGGAGCTCACGGCCCGAAAGCCTAGCGCACTCTCACCCTTCGTCCTCTTCCCCGACAGCCGCGTCCCCCGCCGAGCGAGGAGGCGGGCCGTCGCCATAGAAGACCTCCTCCATCACCAGCCCCTGTGGCGGCGCGGTGGCCCCGGCCTGCTTGCGGTCCCGCGAGGCCAGCACCTGGGCCACCCAGGCCTCGGGGCGGCGGCCCTTGCCCACCTCCACCAGCGTGCCCACCAGGTTGCGCACCATGTGCTTGAGGAACGCCGTGCCCTCCACCACGAAGGCCACGGTGTCGCCGGAAGCGCCCTCCACAAGCATCTGCCGGATTTCTCGCACCGGGTGCTTGGCCTGGCAGTCCGCGGCACGGAACGCGGAGAAGTCATGCCGGCCCACGAGCGCCTGCGCCGCGCGGCGCATGGCCTCCACGTCCAGCGGGGCGAACAGCTCCCAGTGCGTCGTGCGCAACAGCGGTGAGCGCGTGCGCCGGTTGCTCACCCGGTAGCGGTAGCGCTTTCCGCGAGACCAGCGGCGCGGGTCGAACTCCGCCGCCACCTCCTCCGCCGCCACCACCGCGATGTCCGGCGGGAGGATGCTGTTGAGGCCCATGGTGTAGGCCTTCATCGGCAGCACGCGCGGCGTGTCGAAGCAGGCCACCTGCCCCGTCGCGTGCACGCCCGCGTCGGTGCGGCCCGCGGAGGCCACGAACACGCGTTCTTCCCCCAGCAGCTTCTGGAGCGCGTCCTGGAGCGTGGACTGGATGGACGGGCCATTGGGCTGCACCTGCCAGCCCACGTACCGGGTGCCTTCGTATTCGAGCGTCAGCTTCAGCCGGGGCATGGGGCGGGCAAGGGCACGCGGTTCAACGCGACTTCAGCCATCCCTCCAGCACGTCCGCCGCGAGCTTCGCCAGGGAGACATTCGCCTTGCGCGCATGCGCCTCCAGCTTCTCGTACAGCGCGGGGTCCAGGGTCAGCGCGAGCAGGCGCGGCTCCGTGGTGGGGAGGTCATCCAGGCGCATGGCCTCCGTGGGCGGGCCATCCACGTTCGCCACCACCTCCGCCACCTCCAGCGCCATCTCCGACGTGGGCGCGGAGGACTGGCGCGTGGACAGGCGCTTCAATTCCTGCGGACGCTCGTCCTCGAAGAGCTGCTTGACGAAGTTGGCCAGGTGCAGCGGCGAGGGCGTGAAGTCGTAGGACTCCAGGAAGGCGTCCAGGTCGCGCTGCATCTCCAGCGCCGTCTGGTAGCGGCGCTCGCGGTCGCGGGCGAGCGCGCGCATCAGGATGGCCTCCACGCGCTCCGGCAGGTCCTCGCGGAAGTACGACGGCGCGTAGATCTTCGCTTCGGTGATGCTGCGCATGACGGCGACGTCGGAGTCGCCGGTGAAGAGCTTGAAGCCGGTGAGCCACTCGTAGAGCACGGTGCCCAGCGAGAAGATGTCGCTGCGGCAGTCCAGCGGCCGGCCCAGGCACTGCTCCGGGGAGAGGTAGCTGAGCTTGCCTTTGATCTCCCCCGAGCGCGTCTCCTCCACCTGGTTGGCGGCCTTGGCGATGCCGAAGTCCAGCACCTTCACCGAGCCGTCGAACGCGACGACGATGTTCTCCGGCGTCACGTCGCGGTGGACGATGTTGAGCGGGTTGCCGTAGCGGTCCTTCTTCTGGTGCGCGTAGTGCAGACCCGCGCAGACGCAGGAGGCGATTTTCAGCGCGTACACCATGGGGAAGGGAATCCCCAGGGACTCGGCCTTGGGCACGACGCGGCGCATGTCGCGGCCGGACACGTACTCCATGGCGATGAAGTAGCTGTCGACGATCTTCCCCAGGTCGTGGATCTGCACGATGTTGGGGTGATTGAGCTGGGCGGCCAGCCGCGCCTCGTTGAGGAACATCTTCACGAAGGCCGCGTGCTTGGACAGATGCGGACGGATGCGCTTGATGACGATGGGCGTCTCGTCACCGCTGGCATCCAACTGGTGCGCGAGGAAGATCTCCGCCATGCCCCCCACGGCGATCCGATCGATGAGCCGGTAGTTGCCGAAGCGGAACGCATCGCGCGGGGGCGAGGAGGCGGCGGGAGCCATGGAAGCAATCTAGCCGCGCCCCACCCGGAGGCGCTAACGAAGTTGGACGACGTGCACCTTGAGTGCCGGTTCCTCACCCGGAGGTGTCGGAAAGTCGAGCCCCGAGGGGCCGAGCGACCCCGCTGTCTTCCCCGCCCTGCCCGCCCGCGTCACGCCTTCCAGCACCATGGCCTCGAACCGGCGCGAGGGCAGTCCCGCCAGGTTGCAGCAGGCGACCAGACGGCCCCCGGGAGCCACCACCTTCGCCGCGGCCTCGGCCAGCCGGGCGTAGTCGCGGGCGGCGGAGAAGCGCGTCGTCTTGGTGGTGGAGAACGAAGGAGGGTCCGCGACCACGACATCGAAGGACTCCCCCTTCTTCGCGAGCCTCCCGAGCCAATCGAAGACATCGCCAGCCACGTAGTCGTAGCGATCCACGGATTGGCCGTTGAGGCGCGCGTTCTCCTCGCCCCACTCCAGGACGCGGCGGCTGGCGTCCATGTTGAGCACGCGCTTCGCGCCCCCTGCCGTCGCGACCACGCCAAAGGCGCAGGTGTACGCGAAGAGGTTGAGGACGGTGAGGCCGGAGGCCTGCGTCTGGAGCCACGCGCGGGTGTCGCGCATGTCCAGGTAGAGGCCCACGGAGAGGCCCTGTCCGGGGCGGATGTGGAAGGACAGGCCGTTCTCCTTCGCGACGAAGTCCTCCACGGGTTCGCCCCGCGCGGCGGACTCCGGAGCGAGCGCGTCCTTCGCCACGTTGGCGAGCACGCGCGCCTCGCGGGGACGGCGCTTCAGGTAGACGCTCCGGGGCGTCCAGGCGGCGACGGCGGCGTCGAGCAGGGTGACCTCCTCGGCGTCGGTCAGGTCGCGGTAGAGGCTGACCACGACGACGTCGCCGAAGAGGTCCGCGGTCACGTCGGGCACGCCGTCCGCGGCGCCGTTCAGCAGGCGGAAGGCGGAGGTGGCGGGGTCCGAGAGCAGCGGACCCCGGCGGGCGCGGGAGGCGCGCAGCAGGTCCACGAGGCGGGGAGGCAGGGCACTCACGCGCCCCTTCTACCCTACGAACCCAGCCGTGCGCGGGACCAGACGCGGGCGAGCGCGGCGGCGGCGTCCCGGGACAGGTCCACGAAGTCATTGCCCACCAGTTGCCCTTCGCGGACGCAGACGCGGCCATCCACGATGGTCCACGCCACGCGGGCGGCGGTGAGCTGCCCCAGGAGGTACGGCGAGTAGCCCGTCTCCGGGTCCGCGGCGGGGATGGCGTCGTAGACGACGAGGTCCGCGATGCTGCCCTCGTCCACGCCGCCCGACGGCTTGCCATACAGGCGGGTGCACAGCTCCGCGGGGCCGCTGACGAACAGGTGCGCCAGCGAGTCATCCAGGTCCGGCATGCGCCCGGAGCGCGCCAGGGACAGCATGCTGACGAGCGCCCCGGCCAGTTCCTCCTGGAGGGTGCCATGGCCGCCGGTGCCCAGGCCCACGAGGTGGAGGCTGGACAGCGCGCCATCGGCGGACTCGGCCGCGCGGTCCATGGAGCGGGTGGCGCGGGGCGTGAGGGCGATGAAGGTGCCGGAGGCGGCGAGCCGTTCGGACTCGGAGCGCTCCACGGCGCGCGGATAGCCGGCGATGGCGTGGGGGCCCAAGAGGCCCAGCGCGTCCAGGCGGGGGACGACGCGGCTGCCGTGCGTGGCGTAGGTGGTGGAGAGGTCGTCCTCGTTCTCCGCCAGGTGGAACACGACGGGCGCGCTCAGCTCCGCGCGAAGCCCCGCGATGCGGGCCAGGAGCGGATCCTCGCAGGTGTAGGACGCGTGGAAGCCGAGCGCGCCACGGACGCGGGGGTGTTCGCGGTAGCGGCGGACGAAGTCGGCGTTGGCGTCCGCCTGGGCGTTGGCCACGTCCGCGCCGTCCAGACTGTGCGTGGAGTGGGACGTGACGAGTCGAAGGCCCAGCGCGTTCGCGGCGCGGGCCTGGGCCTCCAGGGCGCCGGCGACGTCGGAGGGGCACGACAGGTGGTCCACGACGAGGGAGACGCCATCGAGCAGCGCGCGGGCGGCGGCGAAGCGGGTCAGGACCTCCACGTCCTCGGCGGTGAGGAGGTTGGCCACCGAGCGCATGCGCTCCAGGCGCGAGCGGGGCTGGCGCAGGAGGAAGTCGCCATTGGGCGGCAGGAGCTGCCCGTTGACCATGTGCGAGTGACAGTCCACGAGCCCGGGGGCGACGAGCCGGCCGCGACAGGCCACTTCCCAGTCACCGGGGAGCACGGGCACCTCGGCGTCCGGGGCGACGCGGCGGATGATGCCCTCTTCGACCACGACGGCCATGCCGTGGCGGACGCGACCGTCCGCACGGAACACGGCGCAGTTCTTCAGAAGCAGTCGGCCTTCCATGGACATCCCCGTTTTAGCACGGGGTGGGTGGAGGATGAACCCCGTCTCCTAGGAAGAGTCCCCGAAGGGCGGATCCATGCAGGGCGCCGGCCCGGGAACTCACTGAAACGAGATGGGGGCCCGGCGCTCGAGCGCGAACGCCACCAGGTCCTGCAGACGCTCCACCAGGAACCCGCCACTCACGGCGAGGAACGACTCGAACGCGTTTCGAGCCACGAGGCCCATGGAGCCCGCCTCGCTTCGTTGCCACTCCGACGCGAAAGCGACCGGTGGGCGCGCCTGCATCTCCCTTGCGATGACCGCCAGTTCATCACGCAACCGCTCGCATTCGGGGACGGACCACTCGCCATCACCATCCGAGTGCACGATGAACACAGGGAATCGAGACCCCAGCTTCCCTGCCTCCAGCTCGCGAGTGACGTAATCGCGTAACGCGTTGAAGTCCGAATATCCCCCAACCGCGACCTCCTTCAAATCCTCATCATCTTCAAGGACAACAAGACACAGACCCACGCGGACTCCCACCTCTCGTCAATCCGAGTAGACACAGCGCATCGTCACCGGATCGAAGACCGCATGCTGTCCGTCTCCGAAATCGACCACCAGATACGGGGGGTTGGTCCTCCTCATGTGAATCCTGACGAGCTCAGGCTCCGTCTCGAATCTGATAACGCACCGTCGGCCCGAAGCCGCACACCAATCCAATGATTCCCAATCGTGGGAGCCAGCGGGGAGACACGCTCATTCCTGGGTTTGGCGCTCGAAGCGCCACCTCCAAGTCCAGAACGCGGCGAATGCGCCCAACGCCAGGGACAGCAAACACAGCACCGCGATTCCGGGCAGGGCCGCCCCTTCCCCAATGGACTTTCCAATACGTACCGCGCGAGAAGGACCCTCAACCGAGGCCCCAGGTACGCCCCCACGAAGATCCAGACGATTGAGATGGCCTGTCTTCCCCGAGGCATCCGTCCCACCTCCGTCGGCGTGAGCCCTACCCCGGGCACCCCACCCCGCCCCTGCCTCCCGCCTGGCAGGCGGGCGGCCTGGGTCCTGGGCCCCTGGAGACCCGGTATACTCCCGGTCCCATGACACCGCTGAGCCCCGGAGTCGCCACCGCTACGGAGCAGGACACGCCGGCCGCGCCCGGCTCCCTGCGCTTTCGCCGCCTGTGGCTGTTCTCCCCCCGGGCCGACCTCGCCATCCTGGGCATCCCCCTGGCCCTGAGCCTGGTGGCCGCGGTCGCCAGCGGGTTCCTCGCCCCGGCCGCCGAGGACAACGCCCACCGGCTGCTGGCCTGGACCGCCCAGAACCTCCTGGGCAACGCCACGCACGTCATCCTCACGTTCCTGCTCTTCGGCGTGCACCGCGACGTGCTCACCGCCGCGCCCCACCAGCCGCGCACCATCCTCGCAGGGACGCTGGGCACGCTCGGCGTGGGTGCGGCGCTGTTCGCCATCTTCTACGCGGACCGCTCCCTCCACACCTTCGCCGTGGCCGTCATCTTCAACGTCTTCGGCATGCACCACACCCTGTCCCAGCAACGCGGCCTGTGGTCCCTGCATGGCTTTCGCGCGGGACAGGAGGGCCTCCCCGCGCCCTCCCCGCTCGAGCGCAAGCTCCAGCAGTTCTACGTCCCGCTGCTCCTCTCCATCCTCCTCGTCCGCATCTTCTTCGTCCCCGAGTCCGCCGCCCCGGACGCCCCCGCCTACCTCGACGTGGGCCAGGGCGTCGTCCTTCCGTGGCAGACGCTGCCCGTGCTCATCGCCATCTGGCTGGGCTACTTCCTCCTGCTCTTCCGCTCCGTGCTCCGCTCCGGCACCACCAGCGGCCCCAAGGTGCTCTACCTCCTGGGCATGGCGACCGCGACCGGCCTCGCGCTCGTGGCGCCGTCCTGGGGCTACGTGATGCTCCCGGGCATGCACGGCCTGGAGTACTACTTCCTCAGCGCCCGCATGCTGGAGCCTCGCGAGGGCGATGCTCCCCGCCTCACCAAGAAGCTCATCTGGCCCGCGATGGTCGTGTCCATGCTCCCGCTGTTCGCGCTGGGCGTGCTGCATGGCTTCCTGCTGGAGGGCCCCATGCGAGGCTCACTGGGCATCGGCGGCGGCGCGCAGGCGAACCCCCTGCTGCGTGCGTTCACCTCGCTGGGCTTCGCGTGCGTGCTCGCGCACTACTTCGCGGACGCATTCATCTTCCGCTTCCGCATCCCCTCCATCCGCAAGGTGATGCTGCGCCGCCTGGGCTTCTCCGCTCCCCGCCCGGCCCCCTGAGTCCTGGAAGTCCTCCAGCCCGCAAAAGCAAAATGGCAGGCCCTTCCAGATGGAGGGACCTGCCATTGCACGCACCGCCGAGCGTGGCTCAGTAGGTGTTGTTCTGACCGAAGGACTTCATGGTCTTCTTGTTCAGCTTCTCGTTGGACAGCTGGCCGTCGTTGGCCACGTTGTCCTCACCGGCCAGCGCGGCGGCCGAGGCGCCGAACAGCTTGCGGATGTTGTCGCCGAACAGGGTGATGACGCCGATGGCGGCGATCGCGATGAGGGCAACGATGATGATGTACTCGGTCATGCCCTGACCACGGTTCTTGCGGAACTGCTTCTTCGGGGCGGCCTTCGCGATCGCGTTCATGGGAAACTCCGGGGGTCGTTGCAGCGGTGGAAAAACTCACCCTGCGGGAAGTCAGGGTCGATACAGACAGTACAACGGGCGGGCAAGCGCCTCCATCCGTCATCGGGAGGATGGGGGGCCGGATCAAGGAATATCGCGGGCCTGGAGCCTCTCAAGTCTTCCGCCCCGCGATTTCAGGGCCCGCCAGGGGCCGCCGTGGGCACCCCGGCCGTCCCCGCGCAGGCGCCCGGCGGCAGGGCCTCGCAGTAGGCCTTGAACGCCGCCTGCAGCTTCGCGTCCTCGGGGTGGCGCGCCACCACTTCCCGGCCCACCGCCAGCGCCCCGTCCACGTTCAGGGGCGTCCACACCGTCCGCGACTGCCAGATCCGCGCCGTCACCAGATTGAGATACTCCGTCACCAGCTCGGGGGAACGGCCGCCCCGGGCCACCTCCGGCTCCAGGAGGGACGCCGCCAGGGTCAGGTCCCCCTGCACCAGCACCGCCCGGGCCAGCGCGAGCGCCGCCGCGGGGTCCTCCGGCGCCAGGGAGCGCCACAGCGCCGCCACGCCTCGGACCAGCGGATCATTGTTCGAATGAGAACGCTGCACGTTGCGGTACAGCCCCGCGGCCTGCTCCGCGGTGGGCGGATGGTCGCGCAGGTACTGATGCAGGAGCAGCCCCGGGCCGCCGTCCGGCGACCGCCGCTCGTCCTGCACGCGCACGTCCAGGTCCGCCAGGAAGAACGCCACCGGAGACGCGTACTCCAGCAGGTTGTGATCATCCGTGTTGAGGGGGCCCTCTCCCGCGAAGGTCCGCCACCCGGCCTCGGTGTGCACCTGCTTGGACAACAGGGTGAACATGTCCTGGATCCCCACCCGCGACAGGTCCGCCTTCACCTCCGGCAGGGCCATGCGCGCGGCGACCGCCGCCGCGTCGAACGACAGCGGCTTGCGGCTGGCCACCAGGATCAGGTCATCCGGCCCCAGCCAGGTCGTGGCGTGGGGGAAGGTGTCCTGCAGCGTGCGCATCACCAGCCGCAGCAGCTCGCGGTTGCTCTCGTAGGTGTGGATCCACTGCACCAGCACGCCGTCCTCCGTCAGGTGCTTGTCCACCAGTTGGAAGAAGTCGCGCGTGAAGAGGCCCGCCACGCCCGCGACCCAGGGGTTGGACGGCTCGCTGATGATGAGGTCGTACCGGATGGGCGCCAGCGCCATGAACGTCTTCGCGTCGTCGATGTGCACGTGCGTGCGCGGATCCTCCATCGCGTTGCGGTTGTCCGCCTTGAACAGGCGCGCCGCGTCCACGACCGCCGGGGAGATCTCCACCATGTCCAGGCGCTCCACCGGGTGGGTCAGCACGCTGCCCGCCGTGACGGCGGACCCCGCGCCCACCACGAGCACGTTCTTGGGGACGCGCGGGTGCAGCAGCACGCCCATCTGGCCCAACATCACCTGCGTCTCGATGTCGCTCCCGTTCGAGGCGTCCGTCTTGCCGTTGATCCGCAGGAAGCGCAGGTTCTCCCTTGGCACGTCCCCCACCATCACCGTGGCGAAGGTGTCGTCCGCGTAGAAGCGGGTGATGTTCGCCTTCTCCGTCTCCTCCACCAGCTTCGCGTAGCTCTCCGGCGGCTTCTGATACGCGCGCATGGAGGCGATGGCGGACAGCCGCTGCGGCCAGCCCACCATGCCGCCCAGCACCACCGCTGCCAGCACCGCCGCCACGCCCACCGGGGCGAACGTCCGCCACGCGGGCACCGCCCCCGCCCCGTCCTTCGGCGCGGACAGCGCGTGGAACGCCAGGGCCGCGGCCACCAGGTTCGCCACCGCCCCCGCGATGAAGTTGCCCTGCATGCCCCAGAAGGGCATCAGCACCAGCCCGCCCAGCACGGAGCCGGAGAGGGTGCCCGCCGTGTTCCACAGGTAGACGCCGCCCAGCTCGCGCCCCACCTCGGACACCTTCGCCGTGGCCACGCGGGCCGCCGCCGGGAACGCCACGCCCATGATGAACGTGGGCACCAGCAGCACCGCGCAGCAGAACATGAAGGTGACCCCCTGGAAGATGGGCCACGTCTCCACCGCGCGCGTGAGCATCCACTCCGACCAGCGGAACAGGTGCGGCAGCCGCACGTACAGGGGCAGCGCCAGGCAGAGGCTCAACACCAGCCCCACCTGCGTCCAGCCATACAGCTTCAGCGAGTCCCCGCCCTCCTTGCGCGTCATCAGCCAGAAGCTGCCCAGGCCGATGCCCAGGATGAACGCCGTCAGGATGAGCGTGAAGGCATACGTGGACGCCCCCAGCACGATGGACAACAGGCGGATCCACGTCACCTGATACAGCATGGACGTGAAGCCGGACAGCATCACGCCGATGAGCGCGGCGCGCACCGCCCGCCGGGGATAGGCCACGTCCTCCGCGGCGGCCGCCGCCCCCACCGTCACCGCGGGCGGGTGCTGGCGGGCCAGCGCCAGGGCGGCCAGCGCGAGCAGCACGTTGATGGCCGCGGCCAGCTGCGCGGACGCGGACAGGCCCACCAGCGGAACGAGCCGCGTGCCCGCCACGTAGACACCCACCGCCGCGCCCAGGCTGTTGATGGCATACAGGCGCGCCAGCTCCTTGCGCACCCCCGCGAGGCTCGCCGCGAAGTGGCGCACCAGCGCCGGCAGCGTGCCGCCCATGAGCAGCGTGGGCACCACCAGGGACAGCGAGGACACGAGCAGGCGCGGCGCCACCCGCAGGCCCTCCGGCACGTGGGGGGCCAGGACCAGCCACAGGTGCTCCAGCGCCCCCAGGACGTACGGGAACGCCAGCGCGTACAGGCCCACGCCCAGCTCCAGCACGCCGTAGAGCGCCAGGGGGTTCTTCACCCGGTCCGCTGTCCGCCCGAAGACAAACGCCCCCAGCGCCAGCCCCCCCATGAACGTGGCCAGCACGACGGCGTGCGCCTGGCCGCTGTTGCCCAGCACATTCCCCAGGTATTTGGACCAGACCAGCTCATAGACGAGCGCCGTGGCCCCGGACAGGAACAGAAGGGCCGCCACAAGGTTCTTCGGAGGACGTGCGGTGCTGGTCATAAGGACAGCGCTCGACGTTACCCGGTATGTTTCAGGTCCACCAATGAACGCCCATCTCCTGCAAGCCGCTCAGCTCGCCTGGTCCCCTCACCTCCGGGTGACACGCGCCGAAGGTGACTGCGCCCAGGTGCTGCGCCGCGACGCCAAGGCGCTCGTGGGCATATCCCTGCACACCGCGCTCGGGGTTTCGCAGGAGCGCGCCCGCGAACTGGATGCGCGAGCGCGCGAGGACCGCCGCGCCGTGGAGTTCGTCACCGTCTCCGCGGGAGGCCCCGGCGGCAACCCTCCCGCCAACCACCTGCGGCTCGTGCTGGGCATGGACGGCGAGGAGGCCGCCGCGGGCGTGCTCGACCTGGGCGCCGTGCTGGAGGGCGCCCCGCCGGTGCAGATCTCCAAGCTGTCCTCGTCGCTCAGCCATGAGATCCGCAACCCGCTGTCCTCCGTGAAGATGGCGGTGCAGACGCTGGCCCGGAACACCGGCCTGTCGGACCGGGACAAGCGGCGGCTCACCATCGCCAACCGGGAGATCCGCACCATGGAGCGCATGCTCTGGCTGCTCTCCGAGTACGGCCGCGAGAGCGCCGCGAACCTGGATGCCCACGCGCTGCGCTCGGTCGTCCAGGAAGCGACCGCCATGGTGGCCCCGGAACTGGCCGAGCGCCGCATCGAGGTGGATGTGAAGGAAGAGTCGGACCTGCCCCGCGTGAGGGTGGATCCCAACCGGTTGAGGCCCGTGCTCGCTCAAGTCCTGCTCAACGTGGCCATGGGCCTGCCCGAAGAGGGCCGCGTCCAGGTGACGCTGCGCCAGGACGACCCCGGCCACGTCAGCCTCATCCTGGATGATCCGGCCGCGGCCCTGCCTCCGGAGGAGCGGGGCACGCTGTTCGACCCGTTCGGCTCGCGGCTGGCGCGAGGCGCGGGGCTGTCCCTGGCCGCCCTGCGGCGGGTGATGACGGGTGTGGGGGGCGATGTGGCGGCCCAGGGGAGCGCGGAACCGGGGATGGTGTTCACGCTGACGTTCGCCGCCTGAGGACCCCATGGAGACCCTCCTCATCGTCGACGATGACGTGTCGCTGCTCGAAACCCTCACGATGCACTTCGAGGAGATCGAGCAGGACGACGGGCAGCCGCGCTACCAGGTGGTGACGGCCACCAGCGCCGCCGCGGGCCTCAAGGCCGCCCAGGAGAACATGCCCAGCGTGGTCATCCTGGACATGATGCTCCCGGACCGCACGGGCCTGGAAATCATCGAGGAGATGAAGACCCTGTGCGGCGACGCGCGCATCATCCTCGTCACCGCCTACCACGACATGGAGACGACCATCCGGGCCATGAAGGCCGGTGCGTTCGACTACATCCACAAGCCCTTCCCGGATCCGGCGGCGCTGGACCTCGTCGTGGAGCGCGCGCTGGAGTACCGCCAGCTGTCGCGCCGCGCGGACGAGGTCCACCGCGAGAACGCCGTCGTCCGCCTGGGCGACATCGTGGGCACCAGCCCCTCCATGCAGCAGCTGGTGAAGGAGATTGGCAAGGTCACGGGCAGCAGCGCGACGGTGCTCATCAACGGCGAGAGCGGCACCGGCAAGGAGCTCATCGCCCGCGTCATCCACAACTACTCCTACGACGAGCCCCGCCCCTTCATCGGCATCAACTGCTCCGCCATCGTGGACACGCTCCTGGAGAGCGAGCTGTTCGGCCACGAGAAGGGCGCCTTCACCGGCGCCGTGTCCGGCAAGCCCGGCAAGTTCGAGCTG
Source organism: Corallococcus sp. M7 (assembly GCF_054512695.1). Taxonomy (NCBI): domain Bacteria; kingdom Pseudomonadati; phylum Myxococcota; class Myxococcia; order Myxococcales; family Myxococcaceae; genus Corallococcus; species Corallococcus sp. M7. Next base: position 2,846,099 of record NZ_CM137252.1, on the reverse strand, counting down.
GCCGAGGACGGCACCGTCTTCCTGGATGAGATTGGCGACATGTCGCTGATGCTCCAGGCGAAGCTGTTGCGCGTGCTCCAGGAGCGCGAGTTCGAGCGCGTGGGCGGCGTCAAGCGCGTGAAGCTGCGCGCCCGCGTCATCGCCGCCACCCACCGCAACCTGGCGGACGAGGTGGCCCAGGGGCGCTTCCGCGAGGACCTCTACCAGCGCCTCAAGGTCATCACCCTCTTCATCCCGCCCCTGCGCGAGCGCCGCGAGGACATCTCCCTCCTGGTGAAGCACCTCCTGGAGCGCATCAACGAGAAGGTACACAAGCGCGTCACCCGCGTGCCCCACGAGGTGATGGAGCGCCTCACCCTGCTCCCCTGGCGCGGCAACGTGCGCGAGCTGGAGAACGTCCTCACCCGCGCCGTGGTGCTCGCGCCCGGTGACGTGCTCCGGGGGGACGACCTGCCCGCCCTGGAGGCGAACCCCTCAGGCCCCCTGGACGCCGGGCAGCGCGCTCCTGGAGGCGCGAGCGGCATGTTCGCCGCCCCCGCCGTGGACGACGTGAGCCTCATCCCCACCCTGGAAGAGGCCGAACGGCAGCTCATTGCCCGGGCCATGGCCGTCACCAAGGGCCACAAGGGCCGCACATGTCAGATCCTGGGCATCAGCCGTCCGACCCTTGAACGAAAGCTTCAAAAGTTCGGTCTCGCACAGGGGCACGGTCCACAGGTGCACCCTTATCCGGTGAAGGATGCTTCCTGACACTGTCCCAGCCCGGACAAACCGGTGTGGCGCTTTAACGTTTCGTTCAAACTGATCAGACTGTTTGAACGTTCTGTTTCAGGTTTTAGACACAGTGGGGGGGGAGAAACGGGGACGTAGCGCTAAGTACCCGGCATTCCTCGAACTGTTCCCCTGGGAATACTTCAAGTGCCCATGGCACGCCTCTTGGAAAGGGCAAGGTCCGTCCGCAGCAGCAGCAGCGACCAACCTTCCCCATCCCTTTCCGTCTTTCCAGGAGACTCCCATGCACGGCTTCAACCGCCCCCTCGGCCCCATCGGTTCCAACGTCGTGGCGCCGCTGCAGGCGACGTCCTCCGGCATGATGGTGACCGCGAACAAGCTGGTCCCTGGCCAGGAAGCCATCGACTTCAAGGGGTACTTCAAGGTCGAGTCCTTCCCGCACAACTCGACCATCTACCGCCCCGGCGACACGTCGGACCGCGTGTACCTGCTGAAGTCCGGCCGCGTGCGCCTGATGCGCATTGGCAAGAACAGCACCCGCTCGGTGGTCTCCATCCTCCGCCCGGGCGACCTGTTCGGCGAGCTGTTCCGCCCGGAAGGCACGCCCATCGAGGAGATGGCCGTGGCGGCGGGCGAGGCCGAGGTGTGGAGCATCGAGGGCCGTGACTTCCGCGCCCAGTTGGAGGCCCGTCCGGCCCTGGCGGTGGACGTGGTGCGCGCCTACGCGGACCGCGTGCGCTCGCTGCGCAAGCGCGTCCTGGGCCTGACCTTCAAGGAGGTCCCGGCCCGGCTGGCGGACACCCTGCTCACGCTGGTGGAGGCGCACGGCGAGCGCTGCCCGCACGGTGGTGAGACGGACCTGCGCGGCATCACGCAGCAGGACCTGGCGGACCTGGTGGGCGCCTCGCGCTCCTTCGTGTCCACCCTCATCAACGAGATGAAGCGCGAGGGCGTGCTCGGCAACGTCGGCCGCATCCTCTGCGTGCGCGACCAGAAGGCCCTGCGCAAGCTGGCCTCCAAGGAGAAGTAATCCCCACCGTCCCTTCGGGACGTCCAACGGGCCTGTCCGCGGGAATGACTCGCGGCCGGGCCCGTGGTGTTTGTGCCTCAGAACACGAAGCCCGCGCCGAACTCGGGGCCGAAGCCGAGGGTCAGCCCCAGCGGGGCCACCTCCGAGTCCAGGGCCAGGTAGCGCGCCCCGCCCCGCAGCATGAGGCTGCCCAGGTGCAACGCCAGCCCCGCGCGCGCATCCAGCTGCCGGTAGGGCCCGGGCGACACCTGCACGCGAGCCTCCGCGTCCAGGGGGCCCAGGACGCACGCCTCCACGGACATGCCCAGGCTGGGCGCCACGTAGATGCGCCCGGGCAGGTCCAGGGTGGAGACGCCCGCCTCCGCGCGCAGGCGCAGATCCTCCCGGACGTAGGGGGAGTACGTCACGTGCATCTCCGCCAGCGTCCGCGTGTCGTAGGCCATCGCGCCCGCACCCGTGCCCACCAGGCGAGAGACTCGCAGGTCCACGCCGAAGCGTTGCATGTCCCAGCCGATGTCGAAGTCCACGCCCGTGCCGCCCGGCACGGGTGACACCAACACGCCCGCGCGGAAGGAGAGTGGCACGGCGTGCCGCAGCGAGTTGCGCTGGGGTGGCTCGCCCGGAGCGCCCTCGTCATGGCCGTGGTGGGTCCCCGTGTGGGCGATGGCCTGGCCCAGGCCGCTGAACATCAGCTCGAAGAGCGCGCCGAGGATGACGGCGGCGGCATCGTCGGATGCGCTCGAGTTGAACGCGTAGGTGTCGTCCGTGGAGGCCACGGTCGTCCTCTTGCTCTTGGACGATGGGTTCTTGTTCTCGTCGTCCTTCTTCGAATCGTCGTCCCTGTCCGAACCGATGGCGGTCGCCTCGTGGACGGGCTTCGACGTTTCGTGGGAGTCCGAGCGCTTGCCGAAGCGCGCCTCGGCGGAAGGCGCGGCGAGCAGGCTCGCGACGAGCCCCCCGCCCAGCACGACCTTGGGTAACGACATGGGGTGAAGCCCCCTCGGCGGGACACGGCCGGCCCGACCGCCCCACACGAGGGGTATTCAAATCCCGGAGGCCTACTGGGAGTCAACTCCGGAGGCTCCCGTGAGCCCACCATGGGGTGCGCATTCGGTGTGGCGCAGGGGATAGCCAAAACCGTTGAGCGTGAGCTGGTAGGAAGAACCGGTCGTGTGGCGCTCGGCCTGGAACACCGCGAGCTCGTAGATGCCCCCTATGATGAGGCCGAGCGCGCTGGCCCGTTGCGACACATTGACGCTGCCCGTGGTGGGGCCATGGACCCCGCCCAGGTCGAGCACGAGTCGGCCGTTGATGAACACCCAGACATCGTCATCTCCCCGGAAGGAGAGCTCCTCGTTGCCTTTGTATTCGAACCAGTAGCGCGTCTCGCTGGTGAAGCTGAAGTTGCGAAGCACGCTGGGGCTGCTGTTGTCCGGACGGAGGGGCTCCTCACCGGAGGCCACCCAGCCCGCGTCATCCAGCGGGAAGAAGGCCGGGGCGTCGAACTGGTACGAGGCGCCCGACCCACGCGGGAGGGCCAGGCTCTTGACGAGGGGCCTGTTCACGCCCGGCACGTCCCGGAACCACTGATCAAAGGCCGCCCGGCCATGGGTGGTGAGGGAGCTGAGGCCTTCCTTCGCATAGACAGGCTTGCCCGCTGCATCCAGCGTGCTGCCCACGATGCCCGTCTCCGAGCCGTTCGCGTTCTCGAAGTCGATGTGGCCCCGCGGCAGTCCCGCTGAGGCCGGCAGGTCGTACCCACGGAAGTCGCGGTAGACGATGGGCAGGGTCAGCGGATCCGGAAGGGGTGACTCGACCACCTGGCAGGTGAACCCCGGCTCGAGCTGGCATGTCGGAGAGCAGCCGTCGTTCGCTCGCGTGTTGCCGTCGTCGCACTGCTCCGCCGTGCTGTTCGGCAGCAACTGGCCGTCGCCACAGACGCCCTGGCAAACTCCGTTGGAGCAGCGCGGCTCGCGTGTGCACAGCGGCGTGCAGCCATCGCCGAAGTCGTAGTTGCCGTCGTCGCATTGCTCGGTGCCTTCGACCTTGCGGTCGCCACAGACGGTCGGGACACAGGGCCGGCCAGCGACGGGGCACGTGTAGCCCGGCTCCAGGTGGCACGAGGTATCGCAGCCATCGTCGCTCACCGTGTTGCTGTCATCGCAGGACTCGGTGCCATCCACCCGGCCATCGCCGCACACCGGAATCCAGACGCACGGCTGACCTTCCTGTTCGCACATCCATCCGGGCTCAATCGCAGCGCAGGTCGCCGAACAACCGTCGCCGCCGACCGTATTGCCGTCGTCACATGCCTCCGTGGCTTGCTTGAGACCATCACCACAACGTTCAGTCCCCGCGTCGGCCTCCGTCCCCGCATCCGTCCCCGCGTCGGCCTCCGTCCCTGCATCAACCTCCGTCCCTGCATCCGTCCCCGCGTCCTCCTCCGCCCCTGCATCGGCCTCCGTCCCCGCGTCCTCCTCGGGCCCCGCATCCGTTCCCGCGTCGGTGCCTGCATCCGTCCCGGCGTCAGCGACAGGGCCGGTCCCCGAATCCGTGCCGCTGTCCGCGGTGGAGGCATCCTGCTGGCCCGTCGACGGACCACCGTCCGGGTCGGACGGCTCATCCTTGCCACAGGCGGACAACACGAGAGACACGGACATGAGCAGAACGCTCATGAGCCGCAGGGGCATGCCATGGAGAGACAGAGACATAGGCGGCGGTTTTTGACCCAGCGCCCCCGAGCGAGTCAATCGCCACGGACGTGAGCCATTGTGACACCGTGTAGACCCTCCCAATCCATATCATCTGGGATGCGCCGCGTGACGCCTGTGTCATCGTCGAGCCAGGACGGCGCCGCCCCCAGCAGTCCCCTCCGTACCCGTTCGCCTCCACGCGCTCCCAACGGGAAGAAATGTTGTCGGTTCGCACCGGAAGCGTGACGGAGCGCCTTGAGCGCTTGCCCTCGGACGGGGGGCCGCACAGCATGCGCGGCCATCGTGCCCGTCCCGACCGAGTCCCAGAGCCCGCATCGCACGTACACCGACCGCCGCGCCGCCGCCCAGGCGGACCTGACAGCCTTGGACCGCGTCAGCGCCCGGTACGCCAACCTGCGCACCGTGGCCTTCGTGGCGGCGCTCGTCGTGGCCGCGCTGACGCTGATGGGCCGGCTGCCCAAGCCCTGGTGGTGGGCGGCGGCCGGGGCGCTCGCCGTCTATGGCGTGCTGGCGGTGCTGCACCACCAGGTGTTCCTCAAGGAGCAGCGCGCGCGCCTCTTCGTGCTGCTCAACGAGCGCGGCCTGGCGCGGCTGGAGGGCGGCTGGCATTCCTTCACGGACACGGGGGAGCGGTTCCTCTCCCCCAACCACCTCTACGCCACCGACCTGGATGTCTTTGGCCAGGGCAGCCTCTTCCAGCTCATCAACGAGACGGCGACGCGCGCGGGAGAGGAGCGGCTGGCCACGTGGCTGTCCGCCCCGGCCTCCGCGGAGACGGTGGTGACCCGCCAGGGCGCCGCGCGCGAACTGGCCCCGCGCGTGGACTTCCGCCAGGACCTCTGCGTGGACGCCCGAGTGGTGGCGAAGGACAAGGCGGACCCGGCCCTCTTCATCCAGTGGGCGGAGGCCGGCCCATCCCTGGACGCCATCCGCTGGTCACGGCCCCTGGCCATCCTGCTGCCCCCGGTGACGCTCACCCTCTTCATCCTGGGCACGGTCGGCGTGATTCCAGACAGCCTCGTGTGGCTGGGGCTGCTCGCACAACTGGGCATCGCCGTGGCCACGCGCCGCACGCTGCGCCAGATGGACGAAGGCGTGGAGCGCGGCGAGCGCGGCTTCGTGCGCTACGCGTCCCTCTTCGAGCGCGTGGAGAAGCAGTCCTTCGAACACCCGCGCCTCAAGCAGCTCCAGGCCGGACTGACGGCGCAGGGCGGGCCTCCGGTGTCCGTGCTGTTCCAGCGCTTCAGCCGGCTGTACTCGCTCATCGAGTTCAAGCGGCACCAGTTCCACCCCCTGGTCCACTGGCTCACGCTCTGGGACATCCACGCCCTCTTCGCGCTGGAGAACTGGCGAGCCGCCCACGGCCGCGACGTGCGCCAGTGGTTCGAGGGGCTCGCGGAATTGGAGGCCCTCTGCTGCCTGGGAGGCCTGGCCCATGACCGCCCCGCCTTCACCTGGCCCCAGATGCAGACCGAGGGCCCGAGCGTGGAGGCCACCGCGCTGGGACACCCGCTCCTGGACGCGCCCGTGCCCAACGACGTGTCCCTGCCCGGCCCGCGTCACGCGCTCTTGATTACGGGCTCCAACATGAGCGGCAAGACGACGCTGATGCGAGCGCTGGGCGCGAACGTGGTGCTGGCGCTGGCGGGCGCGCCGGTGTCCGCGGCGTCGTTCCGGCTGTCTCCGGTGCAGGTGCTCACCAGCATGCGCGTGAAGGACTCGCTGGAGCGCGGCGTGTCGTACTTCCACGCGGAGGTGCTGCGGCTGAAGATGGTGCTGGACGCGGCGGCGGCCGCGAAGGGCCAGGCGCTCTTCCTGCTGGACGAAATCCTGCTGGGCACCAACACCCGCGAGCGCCAGATCGCCTCACGCGAGGTGCTGCGGCTCTTGCTCGCCTCCGGCGCGTGTGGCGCGGTGACGACGCACGACCTGTCGCTGGCGGTGCTCGCGGACGAGCCGGGCTCGCACGTGGTGAACGTCCACTTCCGCGACCACCTGGAGGACGGGAAGATGGTGTTCGACTACCGGCTCCGGCAGGGGGTGGTGGACACCACCAACGCGCTGCGGGTCTTGCGCCTGGCGGGCGTCCCGGTGAACGACCCGGACGCCCCGGCCTCCTGACTTATCCCCTTCGCGCCCCCTTCGAGTCACAGGGGGCGCGAACGGGAAGCGGACTACTTCGCCAGCTCCACCAGCGCCGCGGCACCCATGCCGCCGCCGATGCACATGCTCACCACGCCGTAGCGGCCGTCCCGGCGCTTCAGCTCGCGCAGGATGGTGGCCACCATGCGCGCACCGGACACGCCCAGCGGGTGGCCCAGGGCGATGGCGCCGCCGTTCGGGTTCACCTTGTCCTGGGGGATGCCCAGCTCGCGGATGCAGTGCAGCGCCTGCGCCGCGAAGGCCTCGTTGAGCTCGAAGACGCTGATGTCTTCAATCTTCAGCTTGTTGCGCTCCAGCAGCTTGCGGATGGCGGGCACCGGGCCCACGCCCATGATTTCGGGCGGCACGCCGGCGACCACATAGTCCACGAAGTAGCCCAGCGGCTTGACGTTGAGCTCCTTCGCCTTCTCCTCGCTCATCACCACCGCGGCCGCCGCGCCGTCCGTCAGCGGCGACGCGTTGCCCGCCGTCACCACGCCCTTGGCGTTGAAGGCCGGGCGCAGCTTGGCCAGGCCCTCCACCGTCGTCTCCGGGCGCAGGATGGTGTCCACCGTGACGGTCACCTGCTTCTGGTTGCCGTCCTCGTCGAACATCGTGGTGGTGACGGGGAAGATCTCCTCCTTGAACTTCCCCTGCTCGCGGGCCGTGGCCGCGCGGCGCTGGGACTCGGCGGCGAACTTGTCCGCGTCCTCACGGGTGACGCTGTAGCGGGAGGCGATGTTCTCCGCCGTCGCGCCCATGGAGGTGTAGACCTCCGGCAGCTTCTGCATGATCTCCGGGTTGGCGGAGACCTTGTTGCCGCCCATGGGCACCATGGTCATGGACTCGGTGCCACCGGCGACGGCCACCTGGAGCATGCCGGACTTGATGCCCTGCGCCGCCTGCGCCACGGACTGCACGCCCGAGGAACAGAAGCGGTTGATGGTCAGGCCCGGGACGGTGTCCGGCAGGCCGGCGAGCAGGCTCGCGTTGCGGGCCACGTTCATGCCCTGCTCCGCCTCCGGCATGGCACAGCCCATGATGACGTCCTCCACGTCCGCCGGCTTCAGGCCGGGGACCTGGGCGACGGCCTCCTTGATGGCAAGGGCCGCGAGCGTATCCGGCCGCGTGTCCTTGAACTCTCCCTTGTGGGCGCGGGTGAAGGGGGTGCGCACCGCGCTGGCAATCACGACTCGACCGGACATTTTAGATGTCTCCCTGCCCGGACAGCGTCCGGGCGTGCTTCGGAATTCGCGTCTGGAAAACCATTGGGTAAACGCCTCGCGCTAGTTGCGCAGCGGCTTGCCCTTCTCGAGCATGAACATCATGCGGTCCTGGGTCTTCTCCTCGCCGATGAGGCTCAGGAACGCTTCCATCTCCAGCTCCAGCAGCTTCTCCTCGGTCACCAGCACGGAGGGGCTCGTGTCACCACCGGACAGCACGCGCGCCAGCTTCTGCGCGATCTTCCGGTCGTGGGCGCTGATCTGATTGTTGAGCTGCATGTCGTACAGCATCATGTCGATGGTGGCCGCGCCGTTGGGGCCCGGCAGCCGGAAGCGCGTGGGACGCGGCGGGCGGAAGCCGCCGTTGGCCAGCCCCAGCACGCGCGACTTCGCGTCCGACAGGAGGAAGTCGCGGTTGCCCGTGATGCCGTCCTGCTGCGACAGGAAGCCCATCTCGCGGGCCTCCTCCGCGCTCGTCGCGACCTTCGCCATGCCGATGGCGAGGAACACCTTCTTGAGGAAGGGCAGCGCGTCGAAGTCCTTGTCCGCCGCGTAGGTGCCGAACACGTTGCGCAGCAGCATCATGGTGCCGCCGCCGCCCGGGATGAGGCCCACGCCCACTTCCACGAGGCCCATGTACAGCTCCGCGCTGGCCTGCACCGCGTTGCCACCCATGGTGACCTCCGCGCCGCCGCCCAGCGTGAGGTTGAAGGGCGCCGTCACGACGGGCACGGGGCTGTAGCGCATGCGCTGGTTGGCCGCCTGGAACGCGGACGCCATCTTGCGGATGGAGTCGAAGTCCTCGCTCTTGGCCGCCATCAGCATGGCCATGATGTTCGCGCCGGCGGAGAAGTTGGAGCCGTCATTGCCGATGACGAGGCCCTTGAAGTTCTTCTCCGTCTCATCCAGCGCGGTGTTCATCATCGCGATGATCTCATCGTCGATGGAGTTCATCTTGGAGTGGAACTCCAAGAGCGTGACGCCGTCGCCCATGTCCCACAGCGACGCGCTGTCGTTGCCGGTGATCTTCTTGTTGCCGCGCTTGAGGTACTCCACGCGGAAGGTGCGGGCGTTCTCAGACACCGGCTTCACGGACTTGGACGGGATGTCCCAGTAGGTGTCGCGGCCGTCCTGCACGCCGTAGAAGGACGTGCGGCCCTTGGCCAGCATCTCCTCCACCCAGGCGGCGGGCTTGAGGCCCAGCGCCTTCATGCGCTCCACGCCCTTCTGGACACCGTAGGCGTCCCAGACCTCGAAGGGCCCCAGGTCCCAGCCGAAGCCCCAGCGCACGCCGCGGTCCACGTTGACCAGGTCGTCCGCGATCTCCGGGATGCGGCGGCTGGAGTACGCCAGCACGTCCAGGGTGACGCGCTCGGCGAACTTGCCGGCCTTGTCGTCCGCGTTCATCACGGACGCCACGCGCTCCTTGACGTTCTCGATGTCCTTCGCGGCGCCCAGCGAGTCGAAGCGCACCTTCGCCTGCGGCCGGTACTCCAGCGTCTTCAGGTCCAGCGCGAGGATGTCCTTGCCGCCGGAGGAGCGGTCCTTCTTGTAGAAGCCGCCGCCGCTCTTGTCGCCCAGCATCTTCTTCTCCACCATCTTCTGGAGGAAGTCCGGGGCGGCGAAGACGTCGCGCTCTTCGTCGTGCGTCAGCGTGTCGTAACAGTTCTTCGCCACGTGGGTGAACGTGTCCAGGCCCACGATGTCCGCGGTGCGGAACACGGCGGACTTGGGGCGGCCCATGGCCGGGCCAAAGATCTTGTCCACCTCTTCGATGGTCATCTCCGACTTCTGCATCTCGGAGATGGTCCGCATCATCCCGTACACGCCGATGCGGTTCGCGATGAAGTTGGTGGTGTCCTTGCCGTAGACGATGCCCTTGCCCAGGACCTCTTCACCGAACTTGTGGATGGTCTTCACGACCTCCGGGTTCGTCTCCTGGCCCGCCACGAGCTCCAGGAGCTTCATGTAGCGGACGGGGTTGAAGAAGTGCGTGACGAGGAAGTTCTTCTTGAACTCCGCGCCGCGGCCTTCCGTCATGCCCACGATGGAGAGACCGGAGGTGTTGGAGGAGATGATGGCGTCCTTGCGGGCGTGCTTCTCCACCTTGGCGAACAGGGCCTGCTTGACGGCCAGGTCCTCCTTCACCACCTCGATGATCCAATCGCACTCGCCCAGGCGCGCGAGGTCGTCCTCCAGGTTGCCCACTTCGATGGCGGCGAGCACCTGCTCGGACACGATGGGGCTGGGCTTCGCCTTGCGCAGGTTCGCGATGGCGCCCTGCGAGAACTTGTTGCGGAACGCCTTGGAAGCGGTGTCCTCGCCCGGAGCGGCCTGGGGCGGAACGATGTCCAGCAACAGGGCGCGCACGCCGGAGTTGGCCAGATGCGCGGCGATGCCGCTGCCCATCACGCCAGCGCCAAGCACCGCCACTTTTCGGATCCGGGTCGTCATCGGAAATCGGCTCCCATGAAAGGAAGTAGGGGACTGCACAAATGTAGGCGATTGACCCGGAAGTCAACCGGCATTGCCGTCGGGTGTGCTCGCCAGGAGGTCGGCTCCCCGACTACAAGTCGGGCCCCATGGCTCGCCTCGACCCGCACTCGTACAACGACAGCACGCAGCCTGAGACCGAAACGCTGGAGTGGAAGGCCCGCGTCGATTTCCGGACGCGCCGCCTGCACGCGGAGGCCACGCTGACCCTCAAGGAAGCGTCAGCAGGCCCCCTCGACCTGGACACCCGCGACCTGGACATCCGGGGCGTGGTGGATGCCCAGGGTCGCCCCTTGCCCTACATCCTCTCCCCTCCTGAACCGATTCTTGGCAGCCGCCTGCGCATCGAGCTGCCCTCGGGGGTGAAGCAACTGACGGTGCGCTACCGGACGTCGCCGGAGGCGAGCGCGCTGCAGTGGCTGACGCCGTCACAGACGGCGGGAGGGCAGCAGCCGTTCCTGTTCAGCCAGTGCCAGGCCATCCATGCGCGCAGCGTGGTGCCGTTGCAGGACACGCCGCGGATCCGCATCCGCTACCGCGCGTCGCTGCGCGTGCCCAAGCAGCTCAAGTCCGTGATGGCGGCGTCCTTCGTGGCGCGTGAAGAGCACGGCGTGGAGGCGGAGGAGCACTACGAGATGCCGCAGCCGGTGCCTCCGTACCTGCTGGCGTTCGCGGTGGGCAGCCTCACGTCCAAGGAGCTGGGGCCGCGCTCGCGGGTGTGGGCGGAGCCGGAGGCGCTGGAGGACGCGGCGGACGAGTTCGCGGGCGTGGACGACATGCTCAAGGCCGCGGAGTCGCTCTTCGGGCCGTACGACTGGGAGCGCTTCGACCTCTTGCTGATGCCGCCATCGTTCCCCTACGGCGGCATGGAGAACCCGCGCCTGACGTTCCTCACGCCCACGCTCATCGCGGGGGACAAGAGCCTGGTGAACGTGGTGGCGCATGAGCTGGCGCACTCGTGGACGGGCAACCTGGTGACGAACGCGTCCGCGGAGCACTTCTGGCTCAACGAAGGCTTCACCGTCTTCGCGGAGCGCCGCATCCTGGAGGCGCTGGCGGGGCCGGAGGTCGCGGCGCTGCACGCGGCGCTGGGGCGCCGTTCGCTGGATGAAGCGCTGCACCACTTCCGCGCGCACCCGCAGCTGACCGCGCTGCGCACGCACCTGTCCGGCGTGGACCCGGACGAGGCCTTCTCCCAGATTCCCTACGAGAAGGGCTACCTGCTCCTGCGCGCGCTGGAGGACGCGGTGGGCCGCCCCACCTTCGACGGCTTCCTGCGCCGCTACCTGGCGAAGTACCGCTTCCAGGCGCTCACCACGGAGGAGTTCGTCCGCTTCACGGAAGAGGAGCTGCCGGGGGCCCTGGCGAAGGTGGACGCGGACGCGTACCTGAACCGGCCCGGCGTGCCGCCTGGCGCGCCCCGCCCCACCTCCGCGCGGCTGGAGGCGCTGGAGAAGCTGCGCGGCAAGGTGCCTTCGCAGGCGGACACGAAGGACTGGACGCCCACCGAGTGGCAGCTCTTCCTGGAGTCCATGCCGGCGGACACGGGCCAGGACGTCTTCCGGGAGCTGGACGCGAAGTACTCGCTCACGGGCAGCCGCAACTCGGAGGTGCTGGTCGCGTGGCTGGTGGCGGCGCTGCGCGCGGGCTTCGATGCTCCGCTCGGCCGGGCCGAGGAGTTCCTCGGCGAGGTGGGCCGGATGAAGTACCTGAAGCCGCTCTACAGCGTGCTCGCCTCGTCGCGCGACCACCGCAAGGTGGCGCGCGCGGCGTTCGAGAAGAACGGGGCGAGGTATCACCCCATCGCCCGGCAGGGCGTGGAGCTCATCCTCACCCGCGCCTGAGACGGGACTACTTGAGGGCCGCGTCCAGGCGCTTCTTGGACAGGGCCAGGTACTCCGGGTTCATGTCGATGCCCACGTAGCGGTGGCCGTGCTTCAGGGCGGCCACGCCGGTGGTGCCGCTGCCGTTGAAGGGGTCCAGGATGAGCGAGTTCTCCGGGCAGCTCGCCTCCAGGATGCGCTCCAGCAGCGCCACCGGCTTCTGGGTGGGGTGGCTGCCGAAGGCCTTCTCCTCGCCGCGCGGGGCCGTCTGCGTCCACATGCGGCCGGAGCCGTCGGCGGTGAGCTCCTCTTCGCCGTTGCGCGGCAGGTTCCACACGTCGCGCATCTGCTTGCCGCCGTTCTCCGCCTTCATGCGCTGGTAGTTGAAGACGTGCTTCAGCTTGCCGCCGGAGGACGGCGAGGCCCAGATGAGCAGCTCCGTGGAGTGCGTGAAGTAGCGGCACGCCAGGTTGGGGCTCGCGTTGGGCTTGTACCAGGTGACGGTGTTGAGCAGCTTGTAGCCCAGCTTCTGCATGGCGAAGCCGGCGTTGAAGATGACGTGCTGGGTGCCGCTCACCCACAGCGTGCCGGTGGGGCGCAGCAGGCGCTGGCAGGCGGCGAGCCACTTCGTGGTGAAGGCGTGGTCCTCCTCCACCCCGCGGGACACATCCCACTGGCCCTTGGCCACGGAGACGCGCTTGCCACCCTTGCAGGTGGTGCCGCCGTTGGAGAGGAAGTACGGCGGGTCCGCGAAGATGAGGTCGAAGGACTGCTCGGGCAGCTGGGCCATCAGCTCCAGGCTGTCGCCCTGCAGCAGCGTGTAGGCCTCCCCGCGCTTCGCGAAGACGCTGTCGTTCTGGGAGCGTCGAACAACCTTCAGGGCAGGGGCAGCAGCTTCCGCGAACATCACGCCTCCGTCTTTGGGACAGACGTCTTTCTGGGACGCGGCGGACTGTGCGGTCAGTTGGCTGCTACGTCGAATTTCTGGCCTGTAATTGGCTGTAGCACCGAAAACGCGCGCGAAAATTTGACGCGCGCGTGGAGCTGAAACACCGCGAGCAGGGCGGGAGCGCCTCTGTCTTTCGAGGCCCTCCACGACCCTGCTCGTGGGGTGCTACGGATGCTGTCGAGCCGAAGGACTACGCCTTCTCGGGCTCGGCGGCCTTGGCGCCCTTCTTGGCGGCCGGCGCGTTGTTCGCGTACTTCTTCTTGAAGCGGTCGATGCGGCCGGCCGTGTCCAGCAGCTTGTACTTGCCGGTGAAGAACGGGTGGCAGTTCGAGCAGACTTCCACGCTGAACGAGCCGCGGGTGGACTTGGTCTCGACGACGTTGCCGCACGCGCAGGTGATGCGGGAGGGCGGATAGACCGGGTGCAGTTCGGGCTTCATGGCTTCTCTCCAGTGCGCCTTGCCCCCACCCAGGATGGGAGGGAGGTCCAGCGTTGTAGTGGGCCGGGGCTTATAGCCATCCCCCCGGCCTTTCTCAAGGATGCGCGTCCGGGCCGGGGGTTTCGCCTCGGAGCCCCCTCCCCTGCGGCCGGCTGGCGGGCAGACAGGGGGCCAGGGGCCCGGTGAGGCTAGGTCGGGCTCGGGGTGGTGGCAGGTGGGAGGGCCTTCGCCTCCGGGGCGGCCCGCCACAGGCGCTTCGCGGTCAGGGCCATGAACACGCCCATGGTGCCGTTGAGGTACAGCCACGCGATGTGGAGGTGCTGCTTCGCGGTCCAGAACCACACCATCAGCGCCAGGTTGAGGACGTAGACGAGCGCCACCACGCCCAGGGCGGAGAGGATGCCCGCCCGCCGCTTGAAGATGAGCAGCGCGATGGTGAGCGGGTTGAGCACCGTGAACAGCTCGTTCACGACGACGAACGGCATGGGCAGCGGGTCCGCCGGATCATTCGCGAAGAGGCCGTACTTCGCCACGATGGAGATGTGGGCCAGCGAGCCCACGGAGAAGCACACGAACCAGATGGCCAGGATGATGCGGTTGGGCCACGGTGAGCCCCCGCTGGATGTCGCGGATGTTTCAACGGTCATGACTTGTCCTCCAGGGCCTCGCGCAACAGCGTGGCCACGTGCCGCACGTACGGCTCCTGCATGAGTTGATGGTGTCCCCCAGGGACGTCCCTCACGTCCAGTCCCCCCCGGACGAAGGGCTCCCAGCCACGGTGGCGGGGCACCCCGGGGGTGGGGGTCGCTTCGGTCGCGGCGAGCAGCAGGGCCGGTCCGTCGTAGGGGCTGGGGACGTAGCGGTCCATGGCGCGCAGGTTGGCCTGATACACGCGGAACAGGGCGCGCAATTGCTCGCGGCCCGTCGCTTCCTCCAGGAGGCCGGCCTGGACGCCCACGGCGAGGAGCGTCCCCAGCATGGCTTCGTCCTCCATGCGCTCCAGGGCCTCGTCGGACACGGGCAGGGTCAGGGAGAAGGCCTGGGCCACCGTCTGGGCGAAGGCGACGCGCGTGCTGGCGTCAGGGTCCTTCCTGGGGGCGTCACTGGAAGACGCTCCGATGCCGGGGACGAAGGCGTCCACCAGCGCCAGCAGCCCCACGGCCTGGCCGTTTGCGCGCAGTTGGCGGGCCATCTCGAAGGCGATGACGCCGCCGAGCGACCAGCCCGCGAGGAGGTACGGCCCTTCCGGCTGCTCCGCGCGGATGGCGGCCACGTACAGGGTGGCCATCTCCTCCACGGTCTCCACCACGGCATGGCCGGCCTGGAGGCCACGCGCCTGGATGCCGAAGACAGGCTGGTGGGGCCCCAGGAGCCGCGCCAGCTCCGGATAGGCGAGCACGTTGCCGCCACCCGGGTGGACGAGGAACAGGGGCCGGCGGCCCGCGTCGCCCTTCTCCAGCGGGACGAGCGGCGACCACGTCTCCGTCTCGGCGCGCAGCAGCTTCGCCAGCTCCTCCACGGTGGGGTGCTGGAAGAGCGCGGCCAGGGGGACATCGCGGCCCAGTTGTTCGCGCAGCGCGGCCACCAGGCGGACCGCGAGCAGCGAGTGGCCTCCCAGCGCGAAGAAGCTGGTGCGCACCCCGATGGGCTTCACGCCCAGGACCTCTTCCCACACCGCCGCGAGCTGGGACTCCAGCGCGTCACGGGGCGCGACGAAGTCCTCGGCCTGGGACGTGGAGACGTCCAGGTCCGGCAGGGCCTTGCGGTCCACCTTGCCGTTGGCCGTGAGCGGCAGCGCGTCCAGCACGCCCATCGCCGACGGCACCATGTACTCCGGCAGGTGCTTGCGCAGCTCCGTCTCCACCGCCTTCGGGTCGATGTTCTGGCCCGGCTTCGCGACGATGTACGCGACCAGCCGCTTGTCCCCGCCGACGTCGCGCACCACGACCGTGGCTTCCGCGACGCCGTCCCGCTTCAGGAGCGCGGCCTCGATTTCGCCCAACTCGATGCGGAAGCCGCGCACCTTCACCTGGAGGTCGGTGCGGCCGAGGAACTCCAGCGTCCCGTCTTCCTTCCAGCGTGCCTTGTCTCCCGTCCGGTAGAGCCGCGCGCCGGGCTCCGTGCTGAAGGCATTCGGCACGAAGCGTTCGGCCGTCAGGTCCGTGCGGTTGAGGTAGCCCCAGGCGAGGCCTTCGCCGCCTACGTACAGCTCTCCGGGCACGCCCACGCCGGCCACGTCTCCGTGCGCGTCCAGCACGTACGCCGTCGAGTTTCCAATCGGCTTGCCGATAGGGACCGACGACACGAGTGACGTGTCACGGGTGAGCGTGTGCGTCGTGGAGAACGTGGTGTTCTCCGTCGGGCCGTAGCCATTCACCAGCACCGCGCCTTGCGGCAGGCGCTTCAGGTGTTCGCGCACGCGCTGCGCTGGCAGCACATCGCCGCCCGCGAGCACCTGCGCCACGCCCGTCAGTGCGTCCACCTGGTGCAGCGCCATCTGCTCGTACAGCGCGGCGGTCAGCCACAGCGCGCTGATGCGCTCCTGCTTCAGCAGCGTGCCCAGCTCCTCCAGCGTCAGCGCGTGCGGCGGCGCCAGCACCAGCTTCGCCCCGTGCAGCAGTGCGCCCCAGAGCTCCAGCGTCGATGCATCGAAGGCCACCGGTGCCAGTTGCAGCCAGACCTCCTCCGGCCCGAAGCGCAGGAAACCGTTGCCCACCACCAGCCGGTTGATGCCCCGGTGCGGCACGCTCACGCCCTTCGGACGGCCGGTGCTTCCCGACGTGAACATCACGTACGCCAGGTCTTCGGCACTGACGTCCACCTGCGGTGCCGCCTGCGGCTGACGGGAGACTTCGCTCCACACCGTGTCCAGCGGCAGCGGCCGGCCCGCGCTCGCCGGCAGCTTCTCCATCAGCGACTGCTGCGTGAGCGTCACTTCGACGCCCGCGTCCTCCAGCATCAGCGCGATGCGCTCCGCCGGGTAGTTGCGGTCCACCGGCACGTACGCGCCACCGGCCTTCAGGATGGCCAGCAGTCCCGCCACCATCTCGAACGAGCGCTCCACGTACACGCCCACTCGCGTGCCTCGCTTCACGCCCAGGCTTCGCAGGTGGTGCGCCAACTGGTTCGCCTTCGCGTCCAGCTCGCCGTACGTCAGGGTCCTCTCCCCTGCCCCGAGCTTGAGCGCCACCGCGTCCGGCGTCTTCCGGGCCTGGGCCTCGAAGTGCGCATGCACCGGCACCTCGCGGGGGTACCGCGTGGCCGTCTGGTTCCGGGCCTCCACGACCTGCCGACGCTCGGCCGCGTCCAGCAGGGGGAGCCGTGACACCGGCGCTTCGGGATGCTCCAGCACACCCTCCAGCAGCACGCGCAGGTGCTCCACCATGCGGCGCACGGTCGCGGCCTCGAACAGGTCGGTGCTGTACTCGAGCGTTCCGCTCAGGCCCTCCGCGGTCTCCATGAAGAAGACGCTCAGGTCGAACTTCGACGTCCCGCCAGCGATCTCCACGGGCTTGAGCGTCATGCCGGACAGACGGGCTTCACCGACGGGCACGTTCTGGAGCGCCAGCAGCGTCTGGAACAGCGGCGTGTGGCTGCGGCTGCGCTCGGGTTGCAGCGCCTCCACCAGCTTCTCGAACGGCACGTCCTGGTGCTCCTGCGCCTCCAGGACGGTCTCGCGCACCTGATGGAGCAGGCCCTGGAAGCTGGGGTCACCGGACAGGTTCGTGCGCAGGACCAGCGTGTTGACGAAGAAGCCGATGAGGCCCTCCACCTCCGCGCGCGTGCGGCCCGCGATGGGCGAACCGACGCTGATGTCCTCCTGGCCGCTGTAGCGAGACAGCAGCACCTGCCAGCCCGCCAGCAGCACCATGTACAGCGACGCCCCTTCGCGCTGCGCGAGGCCTCGCAGGCCCTGGGCCAGCGATTGCGGCCAGAGGAAGCCTTGGGTCGCACCCGCGTTTCCGCGCACCGCGGGACGCGGACGGTCCGTGGGCAACTCCAGCACCGGCGGCGCGCCCGCGAGCTTCTGCTTCCAGTAGTCCACTTCCCTCAGGAGCGTCGCGCCCTGCAGCCAGCCGCGCTGCCACGCCGCGTAGTCCGCGTACTGCACCGGCAACTCCGGCAGCGGCGAGGGCTGGCCCTGCACGAACGCCGTGTAGAGCGCGCCGACCTCGCGGACCAACACGCCCAGCGACCACCCGTCCGACACGATGTGGTGCATCGTGACGACGAGCACGTGCTCGCGCGCGTCGAGCTTCAGCAGGAGCGCGCGGAGGAGCGGACCGTGTGCCAGATCGAAGGGCCGTAGCACTTCTTGTTCCACGCGGCGCCGGACTTCGGCGGTGTTCGACGTCAGGTCATCCACCGCCAGCGTGAAGGCGCTATCGGGCGTGGTCCGCTGCTCCGGCTCGGGGTTGCCCGCGACGAACGTCGTGCGCAGGGCCTCGTGACGGCGCACGACCTCACGCAGGGCCCGGTCCAGGATTGCCACGTCCAGGTCGCCTTCGATCCGCACAGCGACAGGCACGTTGTAGAGCGCCGTGCCCGGCTCCAGCTGATCGATGAACCACAGGCGCTGCTGCGCGAACGACAGCGGCAGCGATGCCCCCCGTGACACAGGCACGAGGGCCGATGACTTCGCGCGTCCGGACTTCTCCAGCCGGCGAGCGAGAGCCTCCACCGTGGGCGCTTCGAACAGCGCGCGCAGCGGCAGCTCCGAGCCGGTCTCCGCGCGCACTCGCGACACCACCTGCGTCGCGAGCAGTGAGTGGCCACCCAGAGCGAAGAAGTCGTCCTTCACGCCCACCTGGGGAACTCGCAGCACCTCCGCCCAGATGGCCGCCAGCTTCGCTTCCGTCTCCGTGCGCGGCGCTTCGTAGGTGTTCCGCGCGATCGGCGCCTCCGGCTCTGGCAGGGCCTTGCGGTCCACCTTGCCGTTGGAGTTGAGCGGCAGTGCCTCCAGCACCACCACGGCTCCGGGCACCATGTACTCCGGCAGCCGCTGACGCAGACTCGCCTTCAGCGCCTCCGCCTCCAGCGTGGTGCCGACCTTCGGCGCCACGTACGCCACGAGGCGCTTCTCCGCGCCCTCTCCCTTCGCCACCACCACGGCTTCCTTCACCGTCTCCTGCTGACGCAGTGCCGCTTCGACTTCGCCCAGCTCGATGCGGAAGCCGCGCACCTTCACCTGGAAGTCGACGCGCCCCAGGTATTCCAGCGCGCCGTCCGCGCGGTACCGAACCCGGTCTCCCGTGCGGTACATGCGGCTGCCTTCCGGACCGTAGACTTCTGGCAGGAACTTCTCCGCCGTCAGCTCCGGCCTCAGCAGGTAGCCGCGCGCCTGCCCTTCGCCTGCCAGGAACAACTCTCCCGCGACTCCCACCGGTACGGGCTGGAGGTACTTGTCCAGCACGTAGGCCCGCGTGTTGGTGAGGGGCCGGCCGATGTTCGGCACTTCTCCACGACCCACCAGGGACCACGTTGAGTACGTCGTGTCTTCCGACGGGCCATACAGGTTGTAGAGCTTCTTCACCGTGGGGATGCCGTAGACGCCCTTCGCCAACGTCTCCGGCAGGGCTTCGCCCGCGAGGTTCACCACGCGCACCGACGGCGGCACGGCGTTCAGCCGCACCAGTTGCGCCATCGCGGACGGCACCGTGTTGATGAGCGTCACCTCCGCATCTGGCTTCTCCTCCGCCAGATGCAGGGCATTGCGCACCACCACCACGCTTCCGCCTCGCACCAGCGGGGCGAAGAGCTCGAAGACGGAGAGGTCGAAGTTGAGCGAAGTCGCTGCCAGCACGGCCTTCGTCTCTTCCTCGGTGAACATCTCCGTTGCCCACGACAGGAACGCCACCGCGTTCCGGTGCGTCACCGCCACGCCCTTCGGGCGGCCTGTGCTTCCCGACGTGTAGATGAGGTACGCCACGTTCTCCGGCCGCACCTCCGGCGTCGGCGGGCAGCAGGACTCTTCCGCCCATTCCTCTTCACGGTCCAGGAGCACGGCCTGGGCGCTGAAGGCGGGCAGTGCCTCCAGCAAGTGCGAATGCGCCACCAGTGCTGGACCCTGGGCGTCCTCCAGCAGCCAGCCCAGGCGCTCCTTCGGGTAGCTCGGATCCAACGGCACGTACGCGCCACCGGCCTTCAGGATGCCCAGCGTGCCCACCACCACGTCCGCCGTGCGCTCCACGCACAGGCCCACGCGTGACTCGGGGCCCACGCCCAGCTTGCGCAGCCGGTGTGCCAGTTGGTTCGCCTTGGCCTCCACCTCCCGGTACGTCAGCCGCTGCTTGCCGCTCACCACTGCCACGGCATTCGGCGTGCGCTTCGCCTGCGCCTCGAAGAGCTGAGGAATTGTCGCGTCGCGTTCGTACTCCGCCTGCTGCTGGTTCCACGTCACCAGCACCTGCTGGCGCTCCTCGGACGTGAGCATGGGCAGCCGGCCCACTGCCTCTTCTGGATTCGCGACCACGCCTTCCAGCAGGACTCGCAGGTGCTCCACCATCCGGCGCACTGTCGACGCCTCGAACAGGTCGGTGCTGTACTCCACGCCTCCGCTCAGGCCCTGCGGTGTCTCCGTGAAGAAGAGGCTCACATCGAACTTCGACGTGCGGTTCTCCAGCTCCAGCTGCTTCATCGTCAGCGAGGGCAGGCGCGCCTCTCCCTCGGGCATGTTCTGCAGCGCCAACAATGTCTGGAACAACGGCGTGTGGCTCAGGCTGCGCTCGGGCTGGAGCGCCTCCACCAGCTTCTCGAACGGCACCTCCTGGTGCTCGTACGCGCCCAGCACCGTCCCCCGGACCTGCGTGAGTAGAGCCCGGAAGGACTGGTCTCCATCCACCTGGGCACGCAGCACCAGCGTGTTGACGAAGAGGCCGATCAGGCCCTCCACCTCCGCGCGCGTGCGGCCCGCGATGGGTGAACCCACGCTGATGTCCGTCTGGCCCGAGTAGCGCGATAGCAGCACCTGCCACCCGGCCAGCAGCACCATGTACAGCGATGCGCCTTCGCGCTGCGCGAGGCCGCGCAGGTCCTGGACCAACGATTGCGGCCAGAGGAAGCCCTGCGTCGCGCCCGCGTTTCCGCGCACCGCGGGACGCGGACGGTCCGTGGGCAACTCCAGCACCGGCGGCGCACCGGCGAGCTTCTGCTTCCAGTAGTCCACCTCCCTCTGGAGCGTCGCGCCCTGCAACCAGCCGCGCTGCCAGGCCGCGTAGCCCGAGTACTGCACCGGCAGCTCCGGCAGCGGCGAGGGCTGGCCCTGCACGAACGCCGCGTAAAGCGTGCCGACCTCGCGGACCAACACCCCGACCGACCATCCGTCCGACACGATGTGGTGCATCGTGACGGTAAGCGCGTGCTCGCGCGCGCCGAGCTTCAGCAGCAATGCCCGGATCAAGGGACCCTGTGCCAGCTCGAAGGGCCGCAGCACCTCCTGCTCCACGCGGCGCCGGACTTCGGCGGTGTTCGCCGACAGGTCTTCCACCTCCACCGTGAAGGCGCTGTCGGACGCGGTCAGCTGGACCGGCTCGGGGTTGCCCGCGACGAACGTCGTGCGCAGGGCTTCGTGACGGCGCACGACCTCACGCAGGGCTCGCGCCAGGACCGCGACGTCCAGGTCGCCTTCCAGCCGGATGGCGACAGGCACGTTGTAGAGCGGTGTGCCCGGCTCCAGTTGGTCGATGAACCACAGGCGCTGCTGCGCGAACGACAGTGGCAACAAGCCTTCCCGCGACACAGGAACGATGGCCGGTGCCTGCGCGCGCCCTGCCTTCTCCAGCCGGCGGGCGAGGGCCTCCACCGTGGGCGCTTCGAACAACGCACGCAGCGGCAGCTCCGCGCCTATCGCTGCCCGCACCCGTGACACCACCTGAGTCGCGAGCAGCGAGTGGCCACCCAGCGCGAAGAAGTCATCCTTCACGCCGACTTGCGGGACTCGCAGCACCTCCGCCCAGATGGCCGCCAACTTCGCTTCCGTCTCCGTGCGCGGCGCTTCGTAGGTGCTTCCGGCCTTGGGAGCTTCGGGCTCCGGCAGGGCCTTGCGGTCCACCTTGCCGTTGGAGTTGAGCGGCAGTGCCTCCAGCACCACCAGCGTCCCGGGAACCATGTACTCCGGCAGCCGCTGGCGCAGACTCGCCTTCAGCGCCTCCGCCTCCAGCGTGGTGCCGGCCTTCGGCGCCACGTACGCGACAAGGCGCTTCTCCGCCCCCTCCCCCTTCGCCACCACGACGGCTTCCTTCACCGCCTCCTGCTGACGCAGTGCCGCTTCGACTTCGCCCAGCTCGATGCGGAAGCCGCGCACCTTCACCTGGAAGTCCACTCGACCCAGGTACTCCAGCACGCCATCCGCGCGATACCGCACCCGGTCTCCCGTGCGGTACATGCGGCTGCCTTCGGGGCCGTACACCTCCGGCAAGAACTTCTCCGCCGTCAGCTCCGGCCTCAGCAAGTAGCCGCGTGCCTGGCCTTCGCCTGCCAGGAACAACTCTCCGGCCACTCCCACCGGCACGGGCTGGAGGTACTTGTCCAGCACGTACGCCCGCGTGTTGGTGAGCGGCCGGCCGATGTTCGGTACCTCATTCCGCCCCACCAGCGACCACGTCGAGTACGTCGTGTCTTCCGACGGGCCATACAGGTTGTAGAGCTTCTTCACCGTCGGCACCGCGTACACGGCCTTCGCCAGCGTCTCCGGCAGTGCTTCACCCGCCAGGTTGATGACCTGTACGGAGGGCGGCACGGCGTTCAGCCGTACCAACTGCGCCATCGCGGACGGCACCGTGTTGATGAGCGTCACCTCCGCGTCCAGCTTCTCTTCCGCCAGATGCAGGGCATTGCGCACCACCACTACGCTGCCGCCTCGCACCAGCGGGGCGAAGAGTTCGAAGACGGAGAGGTCGAAGTTCAGGCTCGTTGCCGCCAGCACGGCCTTCGTCTCTTCTGCCGTGAACGTCTCCGTTGCCCACGCGAGGAAGGCCACTGCGTTCCGGTGCGTCACCGCTACGCCCTTCGGGCGGCCCGTGCTTCCCGACGTGTAGATGAGGTACGCCACGTTCTCCGGCCGCACCTCCGGCGTCGGCGGGCAGCAGGACTCTTCCGCCCACTCCTCTTCACGGTCCAGGAGCACGGCCTGCGCACTGAAGGTGGGCAACGACTCCAAGAGGTGCGAATGCGCCACCAAGGCCGGGCTCTGCGCGTCCTCCAGCAGCCAGCCCAGACGCTCCTTCGGGTAGCTCGGATCCAACGGCACGTAGGCGCCACCGGCCTTCAGGATGCCCAGCGTGCCCACGACCACGTCCGCCGTGCGCTCCACGCACAGGCCCACCCGGGACTCGGGGCCTACGCCTAGCTTGCGCAGCCGGTGTGCCAGTTGGTTCGCCTTGGCCTCCACCTCCCGGTACGTCAGCCGCTGCTTGCCGCTCACCACTGCCACGGCATTCGGCGTGCGCTTCGCCTGCGCTTCGAAGAGCTGAGGAATTGTCGCGTCGCGCTCGTACTCCGCCTGCTGCTGGTTCCACGTCACCAGCACCTGCTGGCGCTCCTCGGACGTGAGCATGGGCAGCCGGCCCACTGCCTCTTCTGGATTCGCGACCACTCCTTCCAGCAGGACTCGCAGGTGCTCCACCATCCGGCGCACCGTCGACGCTTCGAACAGGTCGGTGCTGTACTCCACGCCTCCGCTCAGGCCCTGCGGCGTCTCCGTGAAAAAGAGGCTCACGTCGAACTTCGACGTGCGGCCCTCGAACTCCATCGGCTTGAGCACCAGGCCCGGGAGCTGGGCCTCCTCGGTGGGCACGTTCTGGAGCGACATCATCGTCTGGAAGAGCGGCGTGTGGCTCAGGCTGCGCTCGGGCTGGAGCGCTTCCACCAGCTTCTCGAACGGCACGTCCTGGTGCTCGTACGCGCCCAGCACCGTCCCCCGGACCTGATCCAGCAGCTCTCGGAAGGAGGCCTCTCCGTCCACCCGGGCACGCAGCACCAGCGTGTTGACGAAGAAGCCGATGAGCCCCTCCAGCTCCGCTCGCGTGCGGCCCGCGATGGGCGAACCCACACTGATGTCCGTCTGCCCCGAGTACCTCGACAGCAGCACCTGCCACCCGGCCAGCAGCACCATGTACAGCGATGCGCCCTCCTTCTGTGCCAGCGCGCTCAGCTTCTGGGACAGCTCCAGTGGCAGCCGGAACCCCAGCGTCGTGCCGGCGTTGGTGCGTACCGCCGGACGCGGACGGTCCGTCGGCAACTCCAGCACCGGCGGCGCTCCCGTCAGCGACTGCTTCCAGTAGTCCACCTCCCGCTGGAGCGTCTCCCCCTGCAGCCAGTCGCGCTGCCAGGCCGCGTAGTCCGCGTACTGCACCGGCAGCGGCGGCGGCGTCCACGCCTGTCCCCGAGCCAGCGCGCTGTACAGCATGCCCAGCTCGCGGAGCAGGACCGCCACGGACCAGCCGTCGGACACGGCATGGTGCATCGTGATCACCAGCAGGTGGTCACGCGCCCCCAGGCGCAGCAGCAGCGTCCGCAGCAGCGGGCCCCGCACCAGGTCGAAGGGCTTCGCCATCTCCTCCAGTACCCGCCGCCGGGCCTCGTCCTCTCCGGCGGCCGACAGGTCCACGGTGTTCAGCGGCACGTCCACGGACGCGTGGATCCGCTGGACGGGCTGGCCCGCCTCCTCCTCGAACGTCGTGCGCAGGGCTTCGTGCCGTTGGATGACCTCGCGCAGCGACTGCTCCAGCGCCGCGGCGTCCAGGTCGCCCTCCAGCCGGACCACGCTGGGCACGTTGTAGAGCGGGCTGCCCGGCTCCAGCTGGTCGATGAACCACAACCGCTGCTGTGCGAAGGACAGGGGCAGCGACGCCGGACGCACTCCGGCGCGCAGCATGGGCACGCCGGAGCGCCCCAGCCGCGCGAGCCGCTGTGCCAGCGCCTCCACCGTGGGCGCTTCGAACAGCAGGCGCAACGGCATCTCCACGCCCAGCGAGGTGCGCAGGCGCGACACCACCTGCGTCGCCAGCAGGGAGTGGCCGCCCAGCGCGAAGAAGTTGTCCTTCACGCCCACTCGCTCCAGGCGCAGGACCTCCGCCCAGATGGCCGCGAGCTTCGCCTCCGTCGCCGTGCGCGGGGCCACGTAGGCGTCAGCCGCGTTCGCGGCCTCCGGCTCCGGCAGCGCCCGTCGGTCCACCTTGCCGTTCGCGTTGAGCGGCAGTGCGTCCAGCACCATCAGCGCCGAGGGGATCATGTACTCGGGCATCCCCTGACGCAGGCCCGTGCGCAGCGTGTCCACGTCCAGCGCGTGGCCTTCCTTCGCCACGACGTAGCCGACGAGCCGCTTGTTCGCGCCGTCGCCCCGCACCAGCACCACGGCCTCGCTGACGCCCGGCTGCTGCGCGAGCGCGGTTTCGATCTCACCCAGCTCGATGCGGAAGCCGCGCACCTTCACCTGGAAGTCCAGGCGGCCCAGGTACTCCAGCTCGCCCGTGGCCAGCCAGCGGACGCGGTCGCCCGTGCGGTAGAGCCGTCCGCCCGGCTGCGAGCCCAGGCTGTCCGGGATGAAGCGGTCCGCCGTCAGCTCCGGCCGCTCCAGATAGCCGCGCGCGAGCCCCGCGCCTCCCATGTACAGCTCGCCCGGCACGCCCACCGGGACCGGTTGGAGCTCGGTGTCCAGCACGTAGCCCTGCAGGTTGGCCATGGGCCGCCCCAGCACCGGACGCACCGTGTCCGCCACGATGGGGCGCGCGGTGACGTCCACCGTGCACTCCGTGGGGCCGTACACGTTGAAGGCCTTGAGGCCGGGGAGCGCCGCGAGCCGCGCCCACAGCGCTTCATCCACCGCTTCACCGCCCACGAGGACGCGCATGGGCCGGTGCGTGCCGAGCCCCTCGTCCAACAGCAGGCGCAGGTGTGCCGGCGTACAGTCGAGCACGTCCACCTCGTGCGCCTCCAGCCACGCCGCCATGCGGGCCACGTCCTCGCGCACGTCCGCGGGCACGATGCACAGCGCGTGGCCGTCCGCCAGCTGCACCAACTGCTGCACCGACGCGTCGAAGGCCAGCGGCGCGTTGAAGCTCACCCGCACCGGCGCGTTGACTCCAGCGAACGTCGACACCTTGTGCGCCGCGCGCAGGTTCATCATCGAGGCGTGCTGCACCATCACGCCCTTGGGGCGGCCCGTGCTGCCCGACGTGTAGATGATGTACGCCAGGTGCGTCGGGAGGCTCAGATGGGCCGGGTTCTCCCGCGACTGCCGCGCCAGTTCCTCCAGCGGTCCGGCGTCATCCAGGCACAGCACGTCGAGCCCCTCCGGGAGCGCTCCGGCGAGCCGCCGCTGGGTGAGCACCCAGCGCGCGCCGCAGTCGTTCGCCAGCCAGCCCAACCGTTCAGACGGCCAGGCGGGATCCAACGGCACGTAGGCGCCACCGGCCTTCATCACGCCCAGCGCGGCGACCATCATCTCCACGGAGCGCTCCACGAAGAGCGCCACGCGCACCTCCGGCCCCACCCCGCGCTGGCGCAGCCAGTGGGCGAGCTGGTTGGCGCGCGCGTTGAGCTGCGCGAAGTCCAACTGGTGCGCCCCGTCCAGCACGGCGAGCGACTTCGGCCGGAGCACCGCCTGCCGCTCCACGCACTCGTGGAAGCAGCCATCCC
Source organism: Corallococcus sp. M7 (assembly GCF_054512695.1). Lineage (NCBI taxonomy): Bacteria > Pseudomonadati > Myxococcota > Myxococcia > Myxococcales > Myxococcaceae > Corallococcus > Corallococcus sp. M7. Next base: position 2,819,918 of record NZ_CM137252.1, on the reverse strand, counting down.
AGTCCACGGCCAGGGCCGTGTCGTTCCAGGTGGAGACCACCTGGGCACGCTCGGAGGCGGTCAGCAGCGGCAGGCGGGACACGCGCGTGTCCGGGCGCGCCACCGCGCCTTCCAGCAGCGTGAGCAGGTGCGAGACCATCCGCTGGATGGTGCCCGCGTCGAACAGCTCCGTGCTGTACTCCAGCGTGCCGGAGATGCCCTGGGACACCTCCATGAGCGTCACGCTCAGGTCGAACTTCGCGATGGGGCTCTCCACGCTCACCGGCTGGAGCGCCAGGTCCGGAAGCCGCAGCTCACCCAGCGGCATGTTCTGGAGGGTGAGCATCGTCTGGAAGAGCGGCGTGTGGCTGCGGCTGCGCTCCGGCTGGAGGACCTCCACCAGCTTCTCGAACGGGACCTCCTGGTGCTCGTACGCATCCAGCACCGTCTCGCGGACCTGGGAGAGCAGCTGCCGGAAGGACAGGGAGCCCTCCACGTTCGCGCGCAGCACGAGCGTGTTGACGAAGAAGCCGATGAGCCCCTCCAGCTCCGCGCGCATGCGGCCCGCGATGGGCGACCCCACGCTGATGTCCTGCTGGCCGCTGTAGCGCGCCATCAGCACCTGCCACCCTGCCAGCAGCACCATGTACAGCGAGGCCCCTTCCCGCTGGGCCAGGGCCTTGAGCGCGCCCGTCAGCGTTCGGGACAGGGTGAAGGCGTACGTCGCGCCCGCGATGCCCCGCTCGGACGGCCGGGGGCGGTCCGTGGGCAGCTCCAGCACCGGCGGCGCACCCGCGAGCTTCCGCTTCCAGTGCTCCACCTGCCGCGCCAGGACGTCGCCCTGGAGCCGGCCGCGCTGCCAGGCGGCGTAGCGCGCGTACTGCACGGGCAGTTCGGGCAGGGGCGACGGCTGCCCCGCGGAGAAGGCCGCGTACAGCGCGCCCACCTCGCGGATCAACACGCCCAGCGACCAGCCGTCCGACACGATGTGGTGCATCGTCACCACGAGGACGTGCTCGCGCTCCCCGAGCGTGAACAGCCGGGTGCGGATCAACGGCCCGCGGACCAGGTCGAACGGCCGGAGCATCTCCTGCTCCACCTGCCTGCGGGCTTCCGCCTCACGGAGCGCTTCGTCGACGGTCCGCAGGTCCACCCGGCCCAGCTCCAACGGCAGGGCGGGCTGGATGACCTGGATGGCCTGTTCGCCGCGCTCCTCGAAGGTGGTCCGCAGGGAGTCATGCCGACGCACGACCTCGCGCAGGGCCCGCTCCAGGGCCACCACGTCCAGCGAGCCCACCAGCCGCACCGCCACGGGCACGTTGTAGAGCGCCGTCCCGGGCTCCAACTGGTCGATGAACCACAGGCGCTGCTGCGCGAAGGACAGCGGAGGCGCTGCGTCCATGACCGTGTCGCCCGGCAGGAAGTCCTGGGCGCGGTTCGCCGTCTCCATCCGTCGGGCCAGGGCCTCGAGGGTGGAGGCCTCGAACAACGCGCGCAGCGGCAGCTCCGCGCCCGTCTCCGCGCGCACCCGCGACACGACCTGCGTCGCGAGCAGTGAGTGGCCACCCAGCGCGAAGAAGTCGTCCTTCACGCCCACCCGCGGAACATGCAGCACCTCCGCCCAGATGGCCGCGAGCTTCGCCTCCATCTCCGTGCGCGGCGCTTCGTACGTCTGAGTGGAGACCGGTGCCTCCGGCTCCGGCAGGGCCTTGCGGTCCACCTTGCCGTTGGAGTTGAGCGGCAGTGCCTCCAGCACCACCACGGCTCCGGGCACCATGTACTCCGGCAACCGCTGGCGCAGGCTCGCCTTCAGCGCCTCCGCCTCCAGCGTCGCGCCGGCCTTCGGCGCCACGTACGCCACGAGGCGCTTCTCCGCACCCTCCCCCTTCGCCACCACCACGGCTTCCTTCACCGCCTCCTGCTGACGCAGTGCCGCTTCGACTTCGCCCAGCTCGATGCGGAAGCCGCGCACCTTCACCTGGAAGTCAACGCGTCCCAGGTACTCCAGCACGCCGTCCGCGCGGTACCGCACCCGGTCGCCCGTGCGGTACATGCGGCTGCCTTCGGGGCCGTACACCTCCGGCAGGAACTTCTCCGCCGTCAACTCGGGCCTCAGCAGGTAGCCGCGTGCCTGCCCTTCGCCTGCCAGGAACAACTCTCCCGCGACTCCCACCGGTACGGGCTGGAGGTACTTGTCCAGTACGTAGGCCCGCGTGTTGGTGAGGGGGCGGCCGATGTTCGGCACCTCATTCCGTCCGACCAGCGACCACGTCGAGTACGTCGTGTCTTCAGACGGGCCGTACAGGTTGTAGAGCTTCTTCACCGTGGGGATGCCGTAGACGCCCTTCGCCAACGTCTCCGGCAGGGCTTCGCCCGCGAGGTTCACCACACGTACCGACGGCGGCACGGCGTTCAGCCGCACCAGTTGCGCCATCGCGGAGGGCACCGTGTTGATGAGCGTGACCTCTGCCTCTGGCTTCTCCTCCGCCAGATGCAGGGCATTGCGCACCACCACCACGCTGCCGCCTCGCACCAGCGGGGCGAAGAGCTCGAAGACGGAGAGGTCGAAGTTGAGCGAAGTCGCTGCCAGCACCGCCTTCGTCTCTTCTGCCGTGAACGTCTCCGTCGCCCACGACAGGAACGCCATCGCATTCCGGTGCGTCACCGCGACGCCCTTCGGACGGCCCGTGCTTCCCGACGTGTAGATGAGGTACGCCACGTTCTCCGGGCGCAGCCCTGCTTCCGGTGCCTCTTTCGGCTCCGCGGCCAACGTCGCGTCCGTGTCCAGGCACACCGCCTGCGCACTGAAGGCAGGCAACGACTCCAAGAGGTGCGAGTGCGCCACCAGCGCCGGTCCCTGCGCATCCTCCAGCAGCCAGCCCAGGCGCTCCTTCGGGTAGCTCGGATCCAACGGCACGTAGGCGCCACCGGCCTTCAGGATGCCCAGCGTGCCCACCACCACGTCCGCCGTGCGTTCCACGCACAGACCCACGCGGGACTCGGGGCCCACCCCCAGCTTGCGCAGTCGGTGCGCCAGCTGGTTCGCCTTGGCCTCCACCTCCCGGTACGTCAGCCGCTGCTTGCCGCTCACCACCGCGATTGCTTCGGGCGTGCGCTTCGCCTGCCCCTCGAAGAGCGCCGGAATCGTCGCGTCGCGCTCGTACTCCGCCTGCTGCTGGTTCCACGTCACCAGCACCTGCTGGCGCTCCGCTTCCGTCAGCATGGGCAGCCGGCCCACCGCTGTCTCCGGCTTCTCCACCACGCCTTCCAGCAGCACGCGCAGGTGCTCCACCATCCGGCGCACCGTCGACGCTTCGAACAGCTCGGTGCTGTACTCCACGCTTCCGCTCAGGCCCTGCGGCGTCTCCGTGAAGTAGACGCTGACGTCGAACTTCGACGTCCGAAGCTCCAGCTCCAGCGGCTTCATCGTCAGCCCGGGCAGGCGTGCCTCTCCCTCGGGCATGTTCTGCAGTGCCAGCATCGACTGGAAGAGCGGCGTGTGACTCAGGCTGCGCACGGGGTGGAGCGCTTCCACCAGCTTCTCGAATGGCACGTCCTGGTGCTCATAGGCCTCCAGCACCGTGCCCCGCACCTGCTTGAGCAGGTCACGGAAGGACGCCTCTCCGTCCACCTGGGCACGCAGCACCAGGGTGTTGACGAAGAAGCCGATGAGCCCTTCCAGCTCCGCCCGCGTGCGGCCCGCGATGGGCGAACCCACGCTGATGTCCGTCTGGCCGCTGTAGCGCGACAGCAGCACCTGCCAGCCCGCCAGCAGCACCATGTACAGCGACGCGCCTTCATCCCGGGCCAGCGACTTCAACTGCTGCTCCAGGGATGACGGCAGGACGAAGGTGTGGACCGCTCCCGCGTTGCCTCGCACCGCCGGGCGCGGACGATCCGTCGGCAGCTCCAGCACCGGCGGCGCCCCGGCGAGCTTCCCCCTCCAGAAGTCCACTTCCTTCTGGAGCGTCTCTCCCTGCAACCAGCCTCGCTGCCACGCCGCGTATCCCGCGTACTGCAGGGACAGCTCCGGCAGGGGCGACGGGCGGCCTTCCGTGAAAGCCACATACAGAGCGCCGACTTCACGGATCAGCACGCTCAGCGACCAGCCGTCGGACACGATGTGGTGCATCGTGATGAGCAGCACGTGGTCGGTGTTGTCCAGCCGCAACAGGCTCGCCCGGATGAGCGGTCCCTTGTTCAGGTCGAAGGGCGACGCAAGCTCCACGCCCACTCGCCGCCGGACCTCCTGCTCCCGCTGCTCGCTGGGGAGCGTCGTCAGGTCGATCTCCGTCATCGGGAGACGCGCATCGGAATGGATGCGCTGCACGGGCTGTCCATCCCGCCGCTCGAACGTCGTGCGCAGGGATTCGTGGCGGCGCACGACCTCACGCAGGGCCTCTTCCAGAGCGCTCACGTCCAGCACGCCGTCCAGCCGAACCGCGACAGGGACGTTGTAGAGCGAGGTGCCCGGCTCCAACTGGTCGATGAACCACAGGCGTTGCTGCGCGAACGACAGGGGGGCCGGCCCGCCGCTCGCGGCGAACTCCAGCGCCGAGGGCCGCGAGCGCGCGGCCGTTCCCAGCCGCTCGGCCAGTGCCTCCAGGACGGGCGCTTCGAAGAGGACCCGCAACGCGAGTTCCACTCCGAACTCCATGCGGATCCGCGACACCACCTGCGTCGCCAGCAGCGAGTGCCCGCCGAGCGAGAAGAAGTTGTCCTTCACGCCCACCCTGGGCACGTGGAGGACCTCCGCCCAGATGGCCGCCAGCCTCCGCTCCGCCTCCGTGCGGGGCGCTTCGTAGTCGCGCCCGGCGCTGGACGTATCGAGTTCAGGCAGGGCCTTGCGGTCCACCTTTCCGTTGGCCGTGAGCGGCAGCGCGTCCAGCACGCCCATGGCGGACGGCACCATGTACTCCGGCAGGTGCTTGCGCAGCTCCGTCTCCACCGCCTTCGGGTCGATGTTCTGGCCCGGTTTCGCGACGATGTACGCGACCAGCCGCTTGTCCCCACCGACGTCGCGCACCACGACCGTGGCCTCCGCGATGCCGTCCTGCTTCAGGAGCGCGGCTTCGATTTCGCCCAGCTCGATGCGGAAGCCGCGCACCTTCACCTGGAGGTCGGTGCGGCCCAGGAACTCCAGCGTCCCGTCTTCCTTCCAGCGTGCCTTGTCTCCCGTCCGGTAGAGCCGCGCGCCGGGCTCCGTGCTGAAGGCATTCGGCACGAAGCGTTCGGCCGTCAGGTCCGCGCGGTTGAGGTAGCCCCAGGCGAGGCCTTCGCCGCCTACGTACAGCTCTCCGGGCACGCCCACGCCGGCCACGTCTCCGTGCGCGTCCAGCACGTACGCCGTCGAGTTTCCAATCGGCTTGCCGATGGGCACCGATGAGGTGAGCGCCGTGTCACGCGTCAGCGCATACGTCGTGGAGAACGTGGTGTTCTCCGTCGGGCCGTAGCCATTCACCAGCACCGCGCCTTGCGGCAGGCGCTTCAGGTGTTCGCGCACGCGCTGTGCTGGCAGCACGTCGCCGCCCGCGAGCACCTGCGCCACGCCCGTCAGTGCGTCCACCTGGTGCAGGGCCATCTGCTCGTACAGCGCGGCGGTCAGCCACAGCGTGCTGATGCGCTCCTGCTTCAGCAGCGTGCCCAGTTCCTCCAGCGTCAACGCGTGCGGCGGCGCCAGCACCAGCTTCGCCCCGTGCAGCAGTGCGCCCCAGAGCTCCAGCGTCGATGCATCGAAGGCCACCGGTGCCAGTTGCAGCCAGACCTCCTCCGGCCCGAAGCGCAGGAAACCGTTGCCCACCACCAGCCGGTTGATGCCCCGGTGCGGCACGCTCACGCCCTTCGGACGGCCGGTGCTTCCCGACGTGAACATCACGTACGCCAGGTCTTCGGCACTGACGTCCACCTGCGGTGCCGCCTGCGACTGACGGGAGACTTCGCTCCACACCGTGTCCAGCGGCAGCGGCCGGCCCGCGCTCGCCGGCAGCTTCTCCAGCAGCGACTGCTGCGTGAGCGTCACTTCGACGCCCGCGTCCTCCAGCATCAGCGCGATGCGCTCCGCCGGGTAGTTGCGGTCCACCGGCACGTACGCGCCACCGGACTTCAGGATGGCCAGCAGGCCCGCCACCATCTCGAACGAGCGCTCCACGTACACGCCCACTCGCGTGCCTCGCTTCACGCCCAGGCTTCGCAGGTGGTGCGCCAACTGGTTCGCCTTCGCGTCCAGTTCGCCGTACGTCAGCGTCCGCCCGTCCGGCCTCTGGAGCGCCACCGCGTCTGGCGTCTTCCGGGCCTGCTCCGCGAAACGTGCATGTACCGGCACGTCGCGTGGAATCTGTGTGGTCGTCTGGTTCCACGCCACCAGCACCTGCTGGCGCTCCGTCTCCGTCAGCAGCGGGAGCCGGTTCACCGATTCCTCCGGCTTTGCCACCACGCCTTCCAGCAGCACGCGCAGGTGCTCCACCATCCGGTGCACCGTCGACGCTTCGAACAGGTCGGTGCTGTACTCCACGCTTCCGCTCAAGCCCTGCGGCGTCTCCGTGAAGAAGAGGCTCACGTCGAACTTCGACGTACGGATCTCCAGCTCCAACGGCTTCATCGTCAGCCCGGGCAGGCGTGCCTCTCCCTCGGGCATGTTCTGGAGTGCCAGTAGCGTCTGGAAGAGCGGCGTGTGGCTCAGGCTGCGCTTCGGGTGGAGTGCCTCCACCAGCTTCTCGAACGGCACGTCCTGGTGCTCATAGGCCTCCAGCACCGTGCCCCGCACCTCCTTGAGCAGGTCACGGAAGGACGCCTCTCCGTCCACCTGGGCACGCAGCACCAGGGTGTTGACGAAGAAGCCGATGAGCCCCTCCAGCTCCGCCCGTGTCCGGCCCGCGATGGGCGACCCCACGCTGATGTCCGTCTGACCGCTGTAGCGCGACAGCAGCACCTGCCACCCGGCCAGCAGCACCATGTACAGCGACGCGCCCTCGCGCTGCGCGAGCTCTCGCAGCGACTGGGACAGCGACGACGGCAGCAGGAAGGCATGGACCGCCCCCGCGTTGCTTCGCACCGCCGGACGCGGATGATCCGTCGGCAGTTCCAGCACCGGCGGCGCCCCGGCGAGCTTCCCCCTCCAGAAGTCCACTTCCTTCTGGAGCGTCTCTCCCTGCAACCAGCCTCGCTGCCACGCCGCGTATCCCGCGTACTGCAGGGACAACTCCGGCAGCGGCGACGATTGCCCCGCGGAGAAGGCCGCGTACAGCGCGCCCACCTCACGGATCAGCACGCCCAGCGACCAGCCGTCGGACACGATGTGGTGCATCGTGATGAGCAGCACGTGGTCGGTGTTGTCCAGCCGCAACAGGCTCGCCCGGATGAGCGGTCCCTTGTTCAGGTCGAACGGCTCCGCCAACTCCGCCCCGAGCCGCCTCCGGACCTCCTGTTCCCGCTGCTCGTGGGTGAGGGACTCCAGGTCGACGTCCGCCAGGGACAGGCGCGCATGCGGATGGATGCGCTGCACGGGCTGACCTTCGTGCAGCTCGAACGTCGTGCGCAGGGACTCGTGGCGCCGGACGATTTCGTTCAGGGCCCGGACCAGCGCCCCTCGCTGCAAGGTGCCCTGCAACCGGACCGCTACCGGGACGTTGTAGAGCGGGCTGGCCGGCTCCAACTGGTCGATGAACCACAGGCGCTGCTGCGCGAACGACAGCGGCGGAAGCGCCTCACCGCTTGCGCCGGACTCCAGCGTCGAGACTTGCGAACGCGTCGCCGTTCCCAGCCGCTCGGCCAGGACCTCCAGGACGGGCGCTTCGAAGAGGACTCGCAGCGAGAGTTCCACTCCAAGCTCCGAGCGGAGCCGTGACACCACCTGCGTCGCCAGCAGGGAGTGCCCACCGAGCGAGAAGAAGTTGTCCTTCACGCCCACCCTGGGCACGCGCAGGACCTCCGCCCAGATGGCCGCCAGCTTCCGCTCCGCCTCCGTGCGGGGCGCCTCGTAGGCCGGGCCTGACTCGTGAGCATCCAGTGCCGCGAGGGCCTTGCGGTCCACCTTGCCGTTGGCCGTGAGCGGCAACGCTTCCAGCACGCCCATGGCGGACGGCACCATGTACTCCGGCAACCGCTGCCGCAGCTCCGCTTCCACGGCCTTCGGGTCGATATTCTGACCCGGCTTCGCCACGAGCCACGCGACGAGCCGCTTGTCCCCGCCGACGTCGCGCACCACCGCCGTGGCCTCCGCCACGTCCGGATGCTGGAGGAGGGCCGCTTCCACTTCGCCCAACTCGATTCGGAAACCGCGCACCTTCACCTGGAAGTCGGTGCGCCCCAGGAACTCCAGCGTCCCGTCTTCCTTCCAGCGCGCCTTGTCGCCCGTGCGGTAGAGCCGCGCGCCGGGCTGCGGGCTGAAGGCATTGGGGATGAAGCGCTCCGCCGTGAGATCCGCACGGGAGAGGTAACCCCAGGCGAGGCCTTCGCCGCCCACGAACAGCTCACCCGGGACACCCACGCCCGCCACGTCTCCGTGCGGCTCCAGCACGTAGGCCGTCGAGTTTCCAATCGGCTTGCCGATGGGTACCGACGACACGAGTGACGTGTCACGGGTGAGCGCATGCGTCGTGGAGAACGTGGTGTTTTCCGTCGGGCCGTAGCCGTTCACCAGCACAGCCCCCTGAGGCAGTCGCTTCAGGTGTTCGCGCACGCGCTGCGCTGGCAGGATATCGCCACCCGCCAGTACCCGCGTCACCTCCGCCAGCGCATCCACTTGATGCAGCGCCATCTGCTCGTACAGCGCGGCGGTCAGCCACAGCGTGCTGATGCGCTCCTTTCGCAGCAGCGCTCCCAGTTCCTCCAGCGCCAACGCGTGCGGTGGTGCGAGCACGAGCTTCGCCCCGTGCAGCAGCGCACCCCAGAGTTCCAGCGTCGAGGCGTCGAAGGCCACCGGCGCCAGTTGCAGCCAGACCTCTTCCGGTCCGAAGCGCAGGAAGTCGGTACCCACCACCAGCCGCGTGATGCCCCGGTGCGGCACGCTCACGCCCTTCGGGCGGCCCGTGCTTCCCGACGTGAACATCACGTACGCCAGGTCCTCGCCCGACACCTCCACTTGAGGCGCCGTCTCCGGATGACGGGCCACCTCGGCCCACACCGTGTCCAGCAGCAGCGGTGTGCCCGCGCTCGCTGGCAGCTTCTCCACCAGCGACCGCTGCGTCAGCGTCACGCCCACGCCCGCATCCCCCAGCAGCAGCGCGATGCGCTCCGCCGGGTAGTTGCGGTCCACCGGCACGTATGCGCCTCCCGCCTTCAGGATGGCCAGCAGCCCCGCCACCATCTCCAGCGAGCGCTCCACGTACACGCCCACTCGCGTGCCGCGCTTCACGCCCTGGCTTCGCAGGTGATGCGACAACTGGTTCGCCTTCGCGTCCAGCTCGCCGTACGTCCACGTCCGCCCGTCATGCGCTTGGAGCGCCACCGCGTCCGGCGTCTTCCGGGCCTGTTCGGCGAACAGCGCGTGCACCGGCGTCGTGCCCACGGCCTCCGCCGCCATGCGGTTGCCACCGTCGAGGATCCGCTGGCGCTCCTCCGCGTCCACCATCGGCAGCCGGGACACGGCCGACTCCGGACGCGACAGCGCCGCATCCAGCAGGACCCGCAGGTGCTCCACCATCCGGCGCACCGTCGCGGCGTCGTACAGCTCGGTGCTGTACTCGACCGAGCCCCGCAGCCCTTCGCCCTCCTCCACGAAGAAGACGCTCAGGTCGAACTTCGACGTGCGGCTCTCCATCATCACCGGCTTGAGCGCCATGCCCGGCAGCCCCAGGTCACCCTGCGGCACGTTCTGGAGCGCCAGCAGCGTCTGGAAGAGCGGCGTGTGGCTCAGGCTGCGCTCGGGCTGGAGCGCTTCCACCAGCTTCTCGAACGGCACGTCCTGGTGCTCGTAGGCCTCCAGCACCGTGCCCCGCACCTGCTTCAGCAACTCACGGAAGGACGTCTCCCCGTCCACCCGCGCGCGCATCACCAGCGTGTTGACGAAGAAGCCGATGAGGCCTTCCAGCTCCGCCCGCGTGCGGCCCGCGATGGGCGAACCCACGCTGATGTCCGTCTGTCCCGAGTAGCGGGACAGCAACACCTGCCACCCGGCCAGCAGCACCATGTACAGCGATGCGCCCTCGCGCTGCGCCAGCGCCCGCAGGCGCTGTGTCATCTCGGGGGACCACTGGAAGAAGTGCATCGTGCCCGCGTTGCCCCGCACCGCCGGACGCGGACGGTCCGTGGGCAGCTCCAGGGCGGCGGGCGCTCCCGCGAGCCGGCCCTTCCAGAAGGACACCTCGCGCTCCAGCGCGTCCCCCTGCAACCAGCCGCGCTGCCAGGCCGCGTAGTCCGCGTACTGGAGCGGCAGCTCCGGCAGCGAGGAGGGCTGGCCCTGCACGAACGCCGCGTACAGCGCGCCCATCTCCCGCACGAGCACGCCCAACGACCAGCCATCCGAGATGGCGTGGTGCATCGTGAGCGCGAGCAGGTGGTCGTGCTCCTCCAACCGCACCAGTTGCGCCCGGACCAGCGGCCCTCGTGACAGGTCGAAGGACCGCAGCCCCTGCGCCATCACCCGGCGGCGGGCCTCTTCCTCCCGCCCGCCCGCTTCGACTCCGCGCAGGTCCTCTACCTCCAGCGGCATCGCCGAGGGCGGATGCACCACCTGCACCGGCGTGCCTTCATGCGACGTGAAGGTCGTGCGGAGCGCTTCGTGACGGCTCACCAGCGCATCCAGCGCACGCTGGAGCGCCGCGACGTCCAGCGCTCCCTCCAGACGGACCGCCAGCGGGACGTTGTAGACCGGGCTGCCCGGCTCCAACTGGTCGATGAACCACAAGCGCTGCTGCGCGAACGACAGCGGCAGGGGCTGCTCTCGCGACACCCGCGCCAGCGGCGGGACGACGGAGCGGGTGGCTCGCTCAAGGCGGAGCGCCAGGGCCTCCAGGGTGGCGGACTCGAACAGTTCGCGCAGCGGCAGCTCCACGCCGAACCCGGCGCGGATCCGCGAGGCCACCTGCGTGGCCAGCAGCGAGTGGCCGCCCAGCTCGAAGAAGTTGTCCGTCACGCCCACCTGGGGCACGCGCAGCACCTGCGCCCAGATGGCCGCCAGCTTCGTCTCGGTCTCCGTGCGGGGCGCCTCGAAGACCTTCTCCGAGCGCGGGGCCTCCGGCTCCGGCAGCGCCTTGCGGTCCACCTTGCCGTTGGCGCTGAGGGGCAGCGCGTCCAGCGACATCAGGGCCGTGGGCACCATGTACTCCGGCAGCCGCTGCCGCAGGTGTGCCTTGAGCTCCGCCGCGTCGAGCGTCCGCTCCGGCTTCGCGACCACATACCCCACCAACTGCTTGTCCACACCCTGTCCCCGCACCACCACCGTGGCCTCCGCCACGTCCGGATGCTGGACGAGCACCCCTTCGATTTCGCCCAGCTCGATGCGGAAGCCACGCACCTTCACCTGGAAGTCGGTGCGGCCCAGGAACTCCAGCGTCCCGTCCTCCTTCCACCGGGCCTTGTCTCCCGTGCGGTACAGCCGCGCGCCGGGCTCCGTGCTGAACGCGTGAGGCACGAAGCGCTCCGCCGTGAGGTCCGCGCGATGGAGGTAGCCCCAGGCAAGGCCCTCGCCGCCCACGAACAGCTCCCCCGGCACGCCCACACCCGCCAGGTCGCCGTGCGCATCCAGCACGTACGCCGTCGAGTTCCCGATGGGCTTGCCGATGGACACCGACCCTTCGAACTGCATCCCCCCCGTCATCGTGTGGGTGGTGGAGAACGTGGTGTTCTCCGTCGGGCCGTACGCGTGCACCAGCACCGGGCCTTCCGGCAGCCGCGCCAGGTGCTCCCGCACGCGCTGGGGCGGCATCACGTCACCGCCCGACAACACCTGCGACACGCCCGCCAGGACCTCCCCCTGGTGCAGCACCATCTGCTCGTAGAGCGCCGTCGTCAGCCACAACGTGCTGACGCGTTCCTGCTTCACCAGCGCGCCCAGCTCCTCCAGCGTCAGCGCGTGCGGCGGCGCCAGCACCAGCTTCGCGCCGTGCAGCAGCGAGCCCCACAGCTCCAGCGTCGAGGCGTCGAAGGCCACCGGTCCCGTCTGCGACCAGACCGCGTCCGGACTGAAGCGCATGAAGTCGTTGCCCAGCACCAGGCGGGTGATGCCCCGGTGGGGAACGCACACGCCCTTCGGACGCCCTGTGCTGCCCGACGTGAAGATGATGTACGCGAGGTCCTCTCCGCCCACCTCCACGTCCGGTGCCGTCTCCGGTCCGCGGCGGATGGACTCCCACGCCGCGTCCACGCAGAGCGGTGTGCCCGCGCCGGCCGGCAGATTCTCCAGCAGCGACTGCTGCGTCAGCGTCACGCCCACGCCCGCGTCCCCCAGCAGCAGCGCGATGCGGTCCGCGGGGTAGTTGCGGTCCACCGGCACGTACGCGCCGCCGGCCTTCAGGATGCCGAGCAGCCCGACCACCATCTCCCACGAGCGCTCCACGTACACGCCCACCCGCGTGCCACGCTTCACGCCGAGCCCGCGCAGGTGGTGCGCCAGCTGGTTCGCCTTCGCGTCCAGCTCGCCGTACGTCAGCGTCCGGCCATCCACGCCCTGCACCACCGCGACCCGGTCCGGCGCCTTGCGCGCCTGCTCCGCGAAGAGCGCGTGCACCGGCCGCTCCCGCGGGTACGCCGCCTGCGTCCGGTTCCAGTCCTCGGCCAGCACGCGGCGCTCGGCGGCCTTCACCATGGGCAGCCGGGCCACGGGCATCGCCGGGTGGGCCACCGCGGACTCCAGCAGGCCGCGCAGGTGCTCCACCATCCGCGCGACGGTGGCGGCGTGGAAGAGGTCGGTGTCGTACTCCACGTAGCCGCTCAGGCTCCCATCCGCCTCCGTGAGCTGGAGGAGCAGGTCGAACTTGGCCGTCTGGGTGTCCACCTCCATCGCGTTCAGCTTCAGGCCCTGCACGGCCACGGGCCCGCGCGGCGCGTTCTGCAGCGCGAACATCGCCTGGAAGAACGGCGTGCGTCCCGAGTCGCGCTCCGGCTGGAGCGCCTCCACCAGCTTCTCGAACGGCACGTCCTGGTGGTCCGTCGCGCCCACCATCGTCTCGCGCAGCTGGCGCACCAGCCCCTGGAACGACAGCTCCGGCGTGAAGCGCGCGCGCAGCACCAGCGTGTTGACGAACATGCCGATGAGGCCTTCGAGCTCCGAGCGGGTCCGGCCCGCCATGGGAGAGCCCACGCTCACGTCGTCCTGTCCGGAGTAGCGCGACAGGAGCGACTGCCACCCGGCCAGCAGCACCATGAACAGCGTCGCGCCTTCGCGCTGCGCCAGCGTCCGGAGCGCGTCCGTCAGCTCCCGCGGCCACTGGATGGGCGTGCGCGCGCCCCGGAAGCCGCGCGCCGCGGGCCGGGGCTTGTCCGTCGTCAGCTCCAGCGCGGGCGGCGCGCCCGACAACTGCTCGCGCCAGTACGACAGCTGCCGCTCCAGCGCCGCGCCCTGCAACGTCTCCCGCTGCCAGGCCGCGTAGTCCGCGTACTGCACCGCCAGCTCCGGCAGCGGCGACGGCTGGCCCTGCAGGAACGTGGCGTAGAGCACCGCCACCTCGCGCACGAGCACGCCCAGCGACCACCCGTCCGACACGATGTGGTGCATCGCCACCAGCATCAGGTGGTCCGCGTCCCCCAGCTTCACCAGCAGCGCGCGCATCAGCGGGCCCGTGGCGAGGTCGAAGGGACGCAGCGCCCCTTCCCGCACCCGGCGCCAGGCCTCGGCCTCCCGCGCGTCCGGCTCAAGCGCGCTCACGTCCGTGCGCTCCAGCTCCAGCGAGGCCGCGTCCGCGAAGTGCTGCACCGGCCCGCTCTCCGTGCCCTGGAAGGTCGTGCGCAGCGACTCGTGGCGCCGCACCACCTCGCGCAGCGCGCGCTCCAGCACGGGCACGTCCACCGTGCCCTCCAGCCGCACCGCCACGGGCACGTTGTAGAGCGGACTGCCCGGCGCCAGTTGGTCCATGAACCACAGCCGCTGCTGCGCGAAGGACAGCTCCGCCGGCTTCGCTCGGTCCCTCAGCGGGAAGGCCGCCCGCGCCGGAGTCCCTGCCGCGTTCTTCTGCGCGGCCATCTTCTTCAGCAGCTCCGCGCGCTTCTCCGGAGACAGATTCGCGATCCGCTTCGACAAATCACCGCTGCTGCTCATCGAATTGACTCCGAACTCCGGACACGACACGGCCCCGAGGGACGCCCGGAAAGCCGGACGCAGTGCCCAAAGGGTCAGTGCCGGTCGATGTCGATCACGCGCGGCCCGCCACTCGTCGTGCGAGTGGCGTGGGGGAGGCCAGGAAACCTGTTGATCACATTATTCGGTCGAAGAGCGACCTGCCATGCGTTCCATGTCCCCGCGCCCGCCTGCTCTCCAGCAGGGCTGGAACGGGCGTGACACATCCCGCGACAGGGAATGAAACAGGTGTTTCAGCCCCGTCCCAGGATGGACGGGGTTGGCCACGCTCGCGAAAGCTCAGTGACCCGCGGAGCCGGGCGGCTCGACGCGCTCCACCTGCTTCCGCACGGCGGCATCCGACGCCACGTCCGCGCCCAGTTGCAGGTACGTCAGCTGGTAGGTGCGCCCCGTCGCCGGGCCCTGCGCCGCCGCCGTGCGGGCCAGGGCGTCGCGCCGCGCTTCGAAGGAGCTCAGCGTCTCCTGGAGCGAGCGGCGCGTGTCCTCGTTCTTCTCCGCCTTCAGGCGCTCCTGCACGCGCGCGATGTTCGCCTCCACCATGCGCTGGCTCTCCCGGGCGCGGTTCGCCTCGGAGAGGTCCGCGAAGGGACCGTTGCCCTCCACGGACAGCTCCAGCTTCGCGACCTGGCGGCCCCGCTCTCCGGGTGGCACCAGCGTGGACACGCCCTGGCGCTGCGCCATGCCCACGCCCCGGCCGTCGTGCGACTGCACCACGAAGTCCACGCCCTCGGCGCCCTGGGCCAGCTTCACGGCCTCCACGTAGGGCACCGCCGCGAGCAACACCACCAGCGACACCTGTTCCTTCTGGCGCAGGCGCTTCACCTCGGAGGTCACCGCCGGCCCCACCGGCAGGCCCCGCACGCCCGCGGGCAAGAGGGCCGTGCCGTCCGATGACTCCGGGGACACGCCGAGGATGCCCACCTTCAGCCCGCCCACCGTCGTCACCACCGACGCGGGGAAGAGCGGCTGCCCCTTCGCGTCCACGAGGTTCGCGGACACGAGCTTCAGCTTCGCGCCCTTCGTCTTCTTCTTGAGGAAGTCCACGCCCAGCACGAGGTCGCGCTGGCCCACGGCCATGGCCGCGTAGCCCTGCGCGTCCAGCTGCTCCAGCACCAGCTCCGCGCGAGGCTTCGCCTCCGGGCCCTCCGCCAGGGTCTTGAAGAGCGCGTTGCCCGCGTCCAGTGCGAGCACCGGCACGCCCTTCGCGCGCTCCTCATTCAGGACCGTCTTTCGTCTGGCCAGACCGCCAGACGGGTTGTGGCGTCAACCACAGGGGGCGACTTCGCCCCCATTGTCTCCGGTGAAGAGCAGCACGAGCTTCTTCGGCGCGGCCCCCGCCACCAGCGGCAGGAGCAAGAGGAGCGCCAGGGCAGCGAGCCGTGGGGCGCGCGGGCGCATCACTTCTTCGCCTTCTTCGGCGCGGGGGCCGGCGCGGGCTTCTTCTCCAGCTCCGCCAGCTTCGTCTTCGCCGTCTTGGCCGCGTCCGACTTGGGGTAGCCCTTCACCAGCTCCTCCAGGGCCAGCTTCGACTCCTCCTTCATCTTCAGCTTCTGGAAGCAGTCGGAGGAGCGCAGGTACGCGTCCGGCGCGGACGGCGTCTTCGCGAAGTCCTGCACCACCTTGCCGTACTCGAAGAGGGCCTCGCGGCACTTGGACTCCGTGAAGTACGTCTCGCCCAGGCCGAAGTGGGCCTCGCCCACGAGCGCGTCCTTGGGCCACTTCTTCACGAACTCGTTGTAGAGCTGGCGCGCGAGCAGCGCGTCGCCGGCCTTGGCCTTCTCCTGCGCGAGCGCGAGGAACTCCTTCTTGTCCGTGGGGCGCTGGAGCTCCTCGGCCTTCTTCTTGGCCTCGGCCTCCTTCACCGCCTCCGTGCCCTGGAGCGCCAGCAGCCGCTGGTTGGTCTCCTCCGTGCTCTTGCCGAGCGCGGCCTCCAGCTCGCCAATCTTGTAGAGGTACGTCTCCACCTGGCCGCGCAGCTGCGCCAGGTCCTCCACCGTCTTCTGGAACTGCACGCCGATGTCCGCGTCCTTGCGGCGCGCGGCGGTGTCCAGGCTCTGCAGGGCCTGCGTCACCTGGGCGATCTTCTCGTCGAGCTTCGGCTGGGTGACGGCGAGCTGGTCGCGCGCCTCCTTCAGCTCCGCGGCCAGCTTGGCGTTGTCCGCGCCCAGCCGGTCCACCTTGGCTTCCAGGGCACGGCCGCGGTCGGCGGGGTAGAAACAGCCGGGAACGGCGGCGGTCAACAGGGCGAAGAGCACGAGCCTGCGCATGGGCCGCGTATCCTAGGTCCAAAGTGCCCCGCGCGCCGCTTCTGTTTGCGTCACGCCCGGCCGCCCCCCTGCCCTTCAGCGTGCCCCTTCCGCCTCCAGCCGCTCCACGGCCCGGGCGCAGGCCACCCGGAGCCGGGGCAGGTTGAGGAAGAAGGGCACCGGCCGCGCCCGCCCGGACTCCACCGCCCGCAGGGCCCGGCGGTAGGCCTCCAGGGCCGCGCCGGGCTGGCCGCACTGCTCCAAGAGGAGCCCCAGCAGGTAGCGGGCGGCGACGTGGTCCGGATCCAGGTCCAGGCACCGGCGCAGGTCGCGCTCGGACTTCTCGTCCGGGACGCCCGTGGAGACCCCGTCCAGCACGCACGAGAAGAGCCAGTCCGCTTGGGCCATCGCGGCCTCGTCCGGAGCCGGGGAGGCGGGTGCTTCCGGCTTCGGTGTGGTGGGGCCGGTGGCGATGCTCGGGAAGCGGCCGGAGTCCCGCTTCGGCCGGGCGGGCTCCGCGGGCGCGGCGTCCTCGCGCACGTAGAAGAACGCGTGCTCGCTGGGCAACAGCCGCAGCTCCGGGGGTACCTGGAGCAGGGGCTCCGCCGCGGACAGCACCAGCACCCCGCCGGGCGCGAGCCGCTCCCCCAGGTTGCGCACCGTGCGCTGGAAGGCCTCCGGGGTGAAGTAGATGAGGACGTTGCGGCAGAAGATGATGTCGAACCCGCCGCCCCCGGGGGCCTCCGGATAGGGGGCCTCCATCAGGTTGTGGCGCCGGAACTCGGCCTGCGCGCGCAGCGAGTCCACCAGCACGTGGCGCCGGCCCTTCGGCTCGAAGTAGCGCGAGCGCGCGGCCTCCGGCACGCGCCGGAGCGCATCCGACAGGAAGCTCAGCTCGCGCGCCCGGGTGAGCACCTGCTCGGAGATGTCCGTGCCCAGCACGCGGCTTGCGGGGTCCGCTCCCTCCTGCGCCATCAGGAGGAGCAGCGTGGCGACCTCCTCGCCCGCCGCGCAGCCCGCGCTCCACACGCGCAGCGGCAACCTGGAGCGCTGCACCCGGGGCGACAGCACGTGCTCGCGGAAGGCGGACAGCTGCACCTCGTCCCGGAACACCTCCGACGTGTGCACCGCCACCGCGTCCACCAGCCGCGCCAGGTCCGCCGCGCCCGCCGGAGTGCGCAGGTGCGCCACCAGCCGCACCGCGTTCTGGCCGTGTCCCAGCGCCTCCAGCCGCGCGTCCAACCGCCGCTGCTGGACCCCGCTCAGCGCCATGCCCGTGTGCGCCTGAAGCCAGGCGTGGACGGGAGCCCAGCGCTCGGAGGAGGACGTCATGCGAGGTCAGCGGCTCGCGGCCAGCGACTCTCCGCGCGCCAGTCGCGCCAGGGTGGCCGCGACGTCATCGCCGTGGATGAGGTGGTCCACCGCCTTGCGCTCCACCGCCGCGCCCGGCATGCCGAACACCACGCAGGACTCCTCGTTCTGCGCCAGCGCCAGGCCACCGGCCTGCTTGATGGCCAAAAGCCCGTCCGCCCCGTCCGCGCCCATGCCGGTGAGCACCACGCCCACCGCGCGCCGGGCGTAGACCTTGGCCACGCTCTCCAGGAGCACGGTGCCGCTGGGCATGTGCCCGTCGCGCTCCACGCCGGGCTTGAGCGCCACGCGGCCTCGCACGGGCACCACCATGTGCTGATCCGGCGGCGCCACCAGCACCAGCCCGGGCTGGAGCGTGTCGCCGTCCACCGCCAGGCGGACCTTCAGCTTGCTCGCGTTGGCGAGCCAGCTGGCCAGCGACTCCGAGAAGGCGGCGTTGATGTGCTGGACGATGACGATGGGCGCCGGGAAGTCCGCCGGCAGCTCCGACAGCATCCGGTAGAGCACCTGCGGGCCGCCCGTGCTGGCGGCCACCGCGACGATGCCCATGGAGGCCGCGGGCAGGACCGGGGCGGGCGTGTGCGGCGTCCCCGGCGCGCCGCGCTTCTGGCCGCGCACGTGGCGGATGACGCGCACGGAGGAGATGAGCTTCACCTCCTTGGTGAGGTTCCACGCCTCAGGCCCCGCGTCGATGGCGGGCTTGATTTGAAGCGCCAGCGCGCCCAGCTCCAGCGCGCGGTACGTCAGCGCGGGGGCCTGCGAGCGCGGATCGCCCGTCAGCACCAGGATGGGCGTGGGGCACTCGGCCATGATGTGCTCCACGGCCGTGAGCCCGTCCATCACGGGCATGTCCACGTCCATGGTGATGACGTGGGGGCGCAGCTCCTTCGTGAGGGCAACGGCCTCCTGGCCGTTCGCGGCGGTGCCAACGACCTGGATGTCCGGGTCGTCGCTCAACGCCGCGCTGATGAGCTGACGGCAGATGACCGAGTCATCCACCACCAGCACCGTCACTTTCTTGCCCATGTCCGTTCAATACCCCGTACGCGCCGCGGGAGTATAGCAATGCGATGGGCCCCGGGCGCTCTCCCCAAGTCTCCGGGGACTTCAGGCCAGGAGCCGCCCCACGACGTCCACCAGGTCCTGGCGGACGAGGTCGCCCTTGGTGATGTAGCCGTCCGCCCCGGCCGCCAACCCACGCGCCCGGTCCGCCTCCCCTCCCCGGGTGGTGAGGATGACGACGGGCAGCCCGCGGCGGGCCGGGTCCGTCTTCAGGCGCCGGGTGAGCTCCACGCCGTCCATCTCCGGCATCTCCAGGTCGGTGACGACCAGCTCCACCGGGGGGCCCTCCTGCTCCAGCTGCTCCAGCGCCGAGGGGCCGTCCGGCGCCCGGAGGGTGTCGTACCCCACCGCCTCCAGCAGGTTGGCCACCAGCTCCCGGGTGAGGGGCGAGTCGTCCACCACCAGGATGCGGCGGCGGCGGGGCGCGGGGGCGCGCACGGGGGGCCGGGCGAGCTTCAGGGGCGCGACGCCATGCACGCCCGCCGCCAGCGCGGCCGCGGACAGCACCATGGCCAGCCGCCCGTCCGCGAGCGACGTGGCCCCGGTGAGGTGCGTGTAGCGCGCGAGGATGCCCTTCAGGGGGAGGATGGCCTGGACGCGCTCCTCCAGGACGCGGTCCACCGCCAGTGCGGCCTCCATGCCCTGACCCTTCACCACCAGCACCAGCTCGCCCTCCCGGGCGGGGCGCTCGGTGGCGTGCCCCAGGAGCGACGCCAGCGAGGCGAAGGGCAGCACGCGGCCCTCCATCCGGAGGGTGGGACGACCGGCGACCTCTCCCACCTCGGAGGCGTCCACCTTGAGGGCGCGGGAGACGTGGACCGCGCTCAGGGCGAGCGTCTCATCGAAGACCTGGACGAAGAGCAGGGGCGCCACGGTGAGGGACACCGGGACGCGCAGGGTGAAGATGGTGCCCCAGCCGGGCGCGGACTCCACGCCCACGTCGCCGCCCAGGGCCTGGAGGGAGGTACGCACGGCATCCAGCCCCACGCCCCGACCCGACAGGTCGGTGACCACGTCGCGCGAGGTGAAGCCGGGCAGGAAGACGAGCTCGCGCGCGGCGGCGTCGGACAGGGCGTTGGCGGCGGGCTCGTCCAGCACGCCCCGGCGCACGGCCACGCGGCGCAGGAGCGCGGGATCCATGCCCGCGCCGTCGTCCTCCACGCGCAGGATGATGCGGCTGCCCTCGCGGGCGGCGCGCAGGGTGAGGCAGCCCCGGGGGTGCTTGCCGGAGGCGACGCGGTCCACGCGCGTCTCCAGGCCGTGGTCCAGCGCGTTGCGGACCAGGTGCATGAGCGGTTCGCGCAGGGCCTCCACGACGGAGCGGTCCGCGCGGGTGTCCTCGCCGTCCACGACGAGTTCCACCTCCTTGCCCAGCTCCCGCGCGAGGTCGCGGACCATGCGGGGGTAGGGTTCGAAGAGGACGGAGAGGGGCAGCATGCGCAGGCCCTGGATCTCCTCCGACACCTGATCCAGGTCGCGCAGCTCCGCGTTGGCGAGCAGCTTGGCCTCGCGGTGCAGGGTGGCGGCCAGTTCCTTGGCGCGGCCCAGGCGTTCCGCGAGCGCGACACCCGCGGGGCCCAGGTCCTCCGCGGCGCGGGCCAGCTCGCTCAATTCGCGCACGAGCTCCAGGCGGCGCGCGGTGGCCAGCTCGCGGCGGCGGGCCACCTGGCCCAGGTTGGTGACCGCGCTGGTGAGCATGTCCAGGCTGGCCACGCCGATGCGCACGGCCGTGTCCATGCGGACGTCGCCGGTGCGCACCGTGCCCGTCGCGTGCTTCGTCGTGGAGGGCACGCGCGAGCGGGCGGTGTCGACCATCCGCGTGCCGGGAGACGCGGCGGGAGTCGAGGGCGTGCCCGGCGCGGGGCCCACGAGGTGCGAACTCCCAGGGCTGCCGGCGGCTCCGCCCAGATGAGTCCCCGCGCTTCCGGAAGCGGGCGCCACGAGGTGTGCACTCCCCGGGCCTCCCGTCATCGGGGCTACGAGGTGCGAACCTCCCGGGACTCCCGTCGCCGGGGCCATGAACTGAGAGCCTCCCAGGCTTCCCGTCATCGGGGCCACGAGGTGCGAGCCTCCCGGAACTCCTGTCACCGGAGCCACGAACTGAGGGCCTCCTGGGATCCCCGTCACCGGGGCCACGAAGTGCGAACCTCCCGGGACTCCTGTCACCGGAGCCACGAACTGAGGGCCGCCTGGGCTCCCCGTCATCGGGGCCACGAGGTGCGAACCTCCCGGGACTCCCGTCGCCGGGGCCACGAACTGAGAGCCTCCTGGGCTCCCCGTCACCGGGGCCACGAGGTGCGAATGGCCCGAGCCTCCCGGATGGAGCCCGTGCGAGCCGGGCGCGGCTCCCGCGGTCTGACCAGGAGCTGGACTCCCGTACATTGAGCCTGGTGCCACTCCGTAACCGGGATGGGCTGGGTGAGAGCCCGGCGCGGCTCCCGCGGTTTGGCCAGGAGTAGGACTCCCATGCGGTGCGCCCGGTGCCGCGCCATAGCCAGGATGGGCTGCGTGAGTGCCCGGCGCGGATCCTGCGCTGTAGCCAGGAGCTGGACTCGCGTGCATTGCGCCCGGTGCAGCTCCGTAGCCAGGATGGACTGTGTGAGAGCCCTGCGCGGCTCCCACGGTTTGGGCAGGCCCCGGGCTTCCATGCGGTGCGCCCGGTGCAGCTCCGTGAGATGGCGGGACAGCGTGAGAGCCCGGCGTTGATCCAGCGGCATGCCCTGGATGAGCACTCCCGAGCGCGCTACCCGATGCGCCACCCGCGGTAGGCGTCTCCCCTTGCGTTCCCGTTGGACTCCCGGACGGCTCTGTCCGGAGGGCTGTCGTGAGGAACTGAGAGGCGGCGGCTCCCGGCGATGCACCTCCCGCCGGCGCGTCCGGGCGTGACGTGGGCGCTCCCCAGTGCGCGGGGACCACCACGGCCGAGGAGGGCTCCCGGCGGTCCGTCACGATGAGGTGCGATGCGCTTTCTGCCTTCGCGGCCCGGCCGCCCTCCACCGGACGCGCGGACTCCGCGATGACCCGCTGCTGCAGCGTCGCCACCAGCGTCTCCACCGCCAGCAGCGGCTCTCCCGCCTGGAGCGCGCCCGACAGCGCGAGCACCGTGTCCGCCGTGGCGAGCAGCGCGTCGGTGGACTCCGACGACAGCCGGTAGCGCTGCGGCTCCGCGCACCGGACCAACTCCTCCATCTCGTGCGCGAGCGTGTTGATCTCGCTGAAGCCCATCATCCGGGCCTCGCCCTTGAGCCCGTGCAGCTCGCGCAGCACCCGCTGCCCGGCCTCCAGGTTGCCCCCGGACTCCAGCTCCATCAGGGAGCGGTTGATGCGCTCCAGACGGACCGTGACCAGGTCGCGGAACTGCTTGAGGAGCCGTTCGCTGGGGTTCACCCGCCGCCCCCCTTGCGCAGGGTCGCCTGGTGGATCTGGAAGCGCTCCACCACGCCACGCAGGTCCTGCGCCAGCCCCAACAGGTCCCCATTCGCCGCGCCCACCTGCTTCGTCGCGTTGAGGCTCTGCTGGGTGATGCGGAGGATGTCCGCCATCGTCTCCGCGAGCTGATCCGTGCCCGCCTGCTGCTGCTGCGTGGACCGGGAGATGATCCGCACCGCGTCCGACGTCCGCCCCGCCAGGTCGACAATCTGGCGAAGCGACTCGGACACCTGCTCCGCCAGCCCCGTCCCCGTCTCCACCGCGCGCACACCGCCGCTCGTCACCGTCACCGCGGCGGCGGAGGCCTCGCGCACCTCCTCGATGAGCCCCTCGATCTCCTTCGTGGACTCCAGCACGTTCTCCGCGAGCCGGCGCATCTCCGCCGCCACCAGCGAGAAGCCCCGCCCCACCTCGCCCGCCTTGGTGCCCTCCAGCTCCGCGTTGAGCGCCAGCAGGTCCGACTTGTCCGCGACGCCGTTGATGAACTCGACGATCTTCCCGATCTGCTGCACGCGCTTGTCCAGCCGCCCCACCGCCGAGCCGATGGCCTGGTTGTCCTGCCGCATGCGCGACATGGCCCCCAGGAAGGACTCCGCGCTGCGCTGGCCCCCCTGCGCCGCTGCCAGCGTGCGCTGGGCGATCTCCGCCACCGAGCTCGCGTTCTCCGCGATCTGCTTCGCCGAGCGCGCCAGCTCCTCCGTGGTGGCGCTCGTCTCATCCAGGCTGCTGGCCTGCTCCGCGGCGCCCGCCTCGTAGCGCCCGGAGGTGCTGAGGATCTCCTCCGTGGTGGCCGAAATCTGCGAGCCCGCGCGCTGCAGCTCCGCGAGCACGTCCGCCAGGTGCGTACGCATCGTGGTGAAGGCCGCGGACACCGCCCACACCTCGTCCTCCGCGGGCACCAGCCGGGGGCTGGCCAGGTCCCCCGCGGCGATGCGGCGCGCCTCGCCGGACAGCTCCCGCATGGGCCGACCCAGCAGGGTGCCGCCCAGGTACGCCGTGGCCAGGGCCAGGCCGAACACCACCGCGCACAGGAGCGCGCTGGACGTGAACGCGTCCAGCAGCACGCCCTGCGCGGCCGGGCTGCTCTCCTGGACCAGCCGGTGGAAGAGCCGGTCCGTCAGCGCCGTGACGACCTGCGCGCACATCACCGCGGGCGTCAGCACGCAGATGGCGGTGAAGGCCACCAGCCGCGCGCCGATGCGCGAGCGCCGGGGCAGCGCGGCGATGACCTGCGCGTGTGTCAGCCCCTGCTCCGCCACCCACAGCACGCCGCGCCGAGCCCTCAAAGTGACGAGCCCGTACACGAGCAGCGACGTGAGCGGGCCGAACAGCGCCCCCAGCCCCGCGACCCGCAGGGTGACCTTCCACGGCAGGTGGATGACCGACCAGAGCGCCATCGCCACCACGCCCGTGGTCAGTACCCACAGCCCCAACGAGCGGAAGAACGCCTCGCCCGGCGCGCGCGCCACCTCGCCCACAGCCTTCGCCAGATGCTCCGGCGTGGGTGGCAGCGCTCCGCGCTCCAGGGCCCGCAGCCGGGGGAAGCGGCGCAGGGATACGCCCACCCCCAGGAGCATGTGCAGCGCGCTCACGCCCACCACCAGGGCGACGAGCGTTCCCAGCTCCTTCCGGGGCAGCTCATCGCCCACCACGAGCGACGCGAAGTGCAGCCCCAGCGTGGAGCCCACCAGGTTCGCCAGCGGCACGGGGAACATCAGCTGCTGGCTGAAGGCGGCCGCCGGGAATCCGAGCGCGAGGAGCGGTCCATGTCACACGCCTCCCGTCGCGCCAGGCGTTCCGGAAGCGCCGCCAGAAGCTCCGGCCGACTCGCCGCCGGCCGGCTCGACGTGGAAGCGCTGCACCACGTGCTGAAGGTCCGCCGCCAGGGCGGACAGGTCCGCGTTGGCCGCCACCATCTGCTTGGTGGCCGCGGCGTTCTGCTCGGTGACGCGCAGGATGTCCCCCATGGCCGCCGCGAGCTGATCCGTGCCCGTCTGCTGCTGCAGCGTCGCCAGCGAGATGCTGCGCACCGCGTGCGACGTCTGCCGCGCCAGCTCCAGGATGAGCCCCAGGCTGTCGTCCACCTGCGCCGCCAGGAGCGTGCCCAGCTCCGTCGTCTTCAGGCCCGCCTCCGTGGCCATCACCGCGCCGTTGGTCGCGTCGCGGATCTCCCCGATGAGGCCCTCAATCTCCTTCGTGGAGCGGATGACGTTCTCCGCGAGCCGGCGCATCTCCGCCGCCACCAGCGAGAAGCCCCGCCCCACCTCGCCCGCCTTGGTGCCCTCCAGCTCCGCGTTGAGCGCCAAGAGGTCCGACTTGTCGGCGATCTCGTTGATGAACTCCACCACCTTGCCAATCTGCTGCACGCGCTTGTTGAGGCGCACCACCGCCTCCGCGATGGCCTCGTTGTCCTCTTTCATGCGCTGCATGGCGCCGAGGAAGGCGGTGGCCCCGCGCTGGCCGGACTGCGCCGCGCCGAAGGTCGTCTCCGCGATGGCGGACACGGACTCCGCGTTGTCGGCGATCTGCTGCGCGGACCGGGCCAGCTCCTCCGTGGTGGCGCTGGTGGCGTTGAGCGCCCCGGCCTGCTCGTCCGCGCCCACCTCCTGCTCCGTGCTGGTGGCCACCAGCTGCTCGGTGGTGGAGGAGATTTGGATGCCCGCCCGCTTGAGCTGCGACAGGGCCTGCACCAGTTGCACCTGCATCTGGGTGAAGGCCGCGGAGGTGGCCCACACCTCGTCCTCGGCGTGGATGACGCGCGGGGGCCTCACCTCGCCGCGCGCGATGCGCGTCGCGTCCTCGGTGATGGCGCGCAGGGGCTCCGACAGCGCCGTGCCCGCGAGCGCCGCGGTGCCCAGGATGAGCAGCGTGACGAGCCCCGCGATGAGCCCCAGGGGCGGCCCGTCTCCGTCGCGCACCCGCGCCATCACCTCCTTGCGCGCCTCCGGCGTGGTGGCCTGCGTCCACGCGTCCACCACCGTCACCGTGCGCGTGAAGGCCACGTCCAGGATGAAGAGCGACGGGCTCAGCACCGCGATGGCGGTGAAGACCACCAGCCGGCGGCGGATGTGCATGCGCCGGGGCGGCAGCGCGGCCAGCACCTCCAGCGGCGCCGGCCCCAGCGACACCAGCCGGTCCAGCGTGGCCCGCGCGCGGCGCACCACCATCAGGTACGTGAGCATCGCGCTCAGGGGGCCGATGGACATCCCCAGCGCCATCACCCGCACGCCCTCCGTCCACGGCACGTCCGCCAGGGTCGGGAAGGCCAGGGCCACCGTCAGCGTGCCGCCCAGCCAGCCCTGCATCACGAACCAGAAGCTGCGGCCGGGGATGGCCGCCACCTCCTGGACCGCCACCAGCAGGTGCTCGGACGTGGCGGGCAGCCGGCCCTCGCCCAGCGCGAAGAGCGTACGCAGGGCCCGCGTGTCTCGCGCGTACCCCACGCTGATGAACAGCACGAGCGCGCCGAACATCAGCCACGTCAGCGGCGTGCGCCCGGCCTCCGGCAGCGTGTGCGACAGGTGGATGTGGAGGAACGCGATGCCCACGCCCAGGCAGCTGCCCGGGATGCGGGGCCGCGTCGTCCAGCGCCCCAGGGCGCGAAGCTCCGGCGGAGCAATCATGCGCCCTCCCCGTCCAGCCCGCGCAGGTAGCGTTGGAAGGCGTCCAGGCTGAGCAGCGGCCAGAGCACGCCGCGCGTGAGCACGAAGCCTCGCAGGCTGCCGCCGGAGGCCCCCGCCACCACCGGCGAGGGCGGCAGCACGGACAGCACCTCCGAGTCGATCTCCAGCCCGTCCACGCCCACCGTGCCTCCGGTGGCCGTCACCAGCACGCGCTGGGCGCCCCCGGTCCCCAGGAAGGCCCGGTGCGCGGACACGGTGCCCGCGTCTGGCGCGGCGATGGAGGCCACCTCGCCCGCCTCGAAGGCGATGCGGTGCGGCCCCACGTGGCACAGGAGCGTCCCCTCGACCCGGCCCGCGGGAAGCATGGGGCTAGCCGCCCTGGCTGAGGTGGTCGAAGAGGCCTTCCGGGTCGATGACGGCCACGTCGCGCGAGCCGCTCTTCACGGGGCCGCGCAGGTGGACGTGCACGCCCGAGGGGCCCAGGGGCTCCAGCGGTCCCATCAGCGCGGACACACCGGCGACGCTGCTGGCCGTGAGGGCCAGGGTTCCCCGGGCCAGGCGCACCAGGACGGCGCGGCGGGACCCGGCGGAAACCCCGCCCACCAGCAGGCTCATGTCCACGACGGGGATGACTTCACCCCGGTGCGCGAACACGCCCAGCAGGTGGGGCGGGGAACCCGGTACCCGCGTCAGCTCGGGGAAGGTGACAACCTCCGCCGCGGCTTCCGCGGGCACCGCGTACCAACTGCTTCCACACGCGAAGACGAGGTAGGACTGGCGTGTTTCCGACTCTAGGGCGGCCATGCGCGCCAGAGCCTACCCCAGAACTAGCGCTGGAACTCCACGCGGCGGTTCTCCGCCCAGCCTTCCTCGGTGGCCGCGCTGGACACCGGGCGGGTCTCACCATAGCCCACCGTGGACAGCCGGTTGGACGGCACGCCCAGGTCGACCAGGTAGCGCTTCACGGCCGCGGCGCGGCGGTTGGACAGCTGGAGGTTGTACTCCTCCGTGCCGCGCTCGTCCGCGTGGCCGCCCAGGGTGATCTTGCCCTGGCTGGCCTTGATGCAGGCCGCCAGCTCGCCCAGGCGCGACTGCGCGCTGGAGTCCAGGGTGGACTCGTTGAAGCCGAAGGGCACCGGCGAGTAGTCGCACTTGGAGCTGGCGTCGGCCGTCACGCACTTGCCGGACTGGCACTCCTGGCCCTCACCGCAGTCGGTGTTGGCGGAGCAGGTGTCCTTGGGGGCCTGGCAGCGGCCGGCCTGGCACTTGCCACCGTTGCACGCGGAGTCGTCCTTGCACTGGGCCTCGGCGCACTTGCCGGCCTCGCAGATTCGGCCGGTGCCACAGGCCGTGTCCGTGGTGCACTCAGGGGGCTTGGGCGCGCACTTGTTCGCCTGGCACGTGAAGCCCTCGCGGCAGTTCGCGTCCGTCGCGCACTCCTGGCACTGGCCCTGGACGCAGACCTCGCCCTTCTCCTGGCACTGCTCGTCGTTGTTGCACTTGGGGTAGGTGGGCGGGCACCCGGTCATCACGGCCACGGCGAGGGCCAACCCGGCCCAAAGCGAAATCCGACGCATCATTCCTCCGACAGCAACCACGGGAAAAGAGAGGCCCACAGGGGGTGGGCCGAGCTGTCCGCGTGTAGTCGGACCCACCGGGGAGAGTCAAAAGATTTGTCTTTTCCCTGCCCCTCCGGGCAGCACGAGACCCTTGATGCCCCGATTATTTCCATGAGAGTGTGAACGGTTTGCCCATGCCCGCTGCGGTCCTCATTGTTGATGACGAAAAGAACATCCTCCTCACCCTGAGCCAGTCGTTGCAGCTGGCCGGCTACCGCACGGAGCTGGCCAGCAGCGGTCAGGTGGCGCTGGACGTGGTGAGCGCGCGGCCGGTGGATGCCGTCCTGATGGACGTGAAGATGCCGGACATGGACGGCCTCACGGTGCTGGCGCGGCTCACGGAGCTCAAGCCGGACCTGCCCGTCATCATGATGTCCGGCCACGGCACCATCGACACGGCGGTGAAGGCGACGCAGCTGGGGGCGCGCGACTTCCTGGAGAAGCCGCTGGCGCGCGACCGGCTGCTGGTGGCGCTGCGCAACGCGCTCAAGCACCAGGCGGCGATGGAGGAGTTGCAGGAGCTGCGCGCGCAGTTGGGCCGCTTCGACATGGTGGGCGGCGGGCCCGCCATGCAGCGCATCTTCTCCCTCATCCAGCGAACAGCGCCCAGCGAGGGGCGCGTGCTCATCACCGGTGAGAACGGCACCGGCAAGGAGCTCATCGCGCGGGCGCTGCACCAGAACTCCAAGCGCAAGGGCGGGCCGTTCGTGAAGCTCAACTGCGCCGCGGTGCCGCACGACCTCATCGAGAGCGAGCTGTTCGGCCACGAGAAGGGCGCCTTCACCGGCGCGGTGAGCGTGCGGCGCGGCAAGTTCGAGCTGGCGCACGAGGGCACCCTCTTCCTGGATGAAATCGGCGACATGCCGGCCGCCATGCAGTCGAAGCTCCTGCGCGTGCTCCAGGAGGGTGAGCTGGAGCGCGTGGGCGGCGCGGAGACGCTCAAGGTGGACGTGCGCGTCATCGCCGCGACGAACAAGAATCTGGAGAAGGAGATCGCCGCGGGACGCTTCCGCGAGGACCTCTACTACCGGATCAACGTCGTGCAGATTCACTCGCCGCCGCTGCGCGAGCGCCGCGAGGACCTGCCGGACCTCATCGACACGTTCCTGCGCGAGGCGTGCGCGAAGAACGGGCGGCGGCCTCTGGCGCTGTCGCCGGACGCGCTCGCGGTGATGAGCGCGTACGACTATCCGGGCAACGTGCGCGAGCTGCGCAACCTGGTGGAGCGCCTGGCCATCCTCTGCGAGGGGCCGGTCGTCTCGCGCACGGACGCGCTGGAACTGCTGCCCCGGGGCCGTCCCCTGCCCCCCATGCCCGAGCCCACCGCGGGTGGAGATGCGCCCCCCGTCGCGGCCGTCACGCAGGCCGCGCCCGCCTCCGGGCCCAGCTCCGAGCCCGTTTCGGCGAACCCGGGCGGTTGGAGGCCTCGCGTGGACCAGACCTTCCGCGAGCAGGTGGAGGACGCGGAGCGGGAGATCATCCAGCGGGTGCTCGCCCACACGCATGACAACGTGACGGAGGCGGCGCGGATCCTCGACCTGGAGCGGGGGCACTTCTACAAGAAGATGAAGGCCCTGGGCCTGCGCCGCGGACAGTCCGAGTCGTAGGTTCCTGCGCCCTACTCCTCGCTGAATTCATCCGGGCCGTGCTTCTGGGCCACGACGGTGATGGCATCCGTGCCGTACCCCCCCTGGGTGCCGTAACGCCCCTGGAACGAGGCCCTGGGTGCACCGTCGGTGTAGCGATCCATGACCGGGTACTGGTCGCGAGCGCCGGTCGCATTCGACGTCCCCGCGGTCTGCTCAGCGGTGATGGTGTGCCTGCCATCCCGGGCAACCACCGGCGCGAAGTGGTAGGGAGACTGGGCCTCTACCTTGGAGAGTTTGCCCTGCCGGATGATGCCGAAGGCCTCTCCCGGTTCAGGCTTTGCGTGGACGCCCAGTTGATCCGGCGCTGTCTCCGCGGCCTTCCTTGAAGCATTGATGTTTCTCCGGTCCGTCGCGCCCAGGACGCGCCCCGTCACCTTCTCCTTGCTGGAGAGGCTGTACGTCTTGTCCGTGGGCAGGGCCAACTCCCGCTGGTGCATGAACTCCTCTGCGTTGTGCATGCAGTCATCCACGCCTTTGGGAAACTCAAAACGCTCGAAGGTGTCCTTGCCCCGAGTGTAGAGGGTGGGACTGGGTGGCATCTCCCCGAAGCGATGGAACTTGGGCTCCTCGACCTTCGTGTTGACGAAGAGCGAAGCGCTCTTGGGTTCAGTTCTCGGATGGGTCCCCTCCTTGAAGATGCCGTACTTCTTCGTCTCGGTCAGCACCGCCGAACCCGACAGGGGCTTCGTCGGACGAGGCAATGAGGGACGCAGACTCATGGACTTTGGCATGACAAGGCCTCACTTCAAGAGAAGGGGGATGTCTTGGGTATCCGCCTCAGCGGGTGCAAGCACTCGCGAAGTCCCAAGGACTGACTGTTATTGAAGGATGGGGGAGCCGGCGCGTGCTGCGTCCAACAGACAGGGAGTCCGTAGGTGCGAAGGAGGGCCCGAGGGGTCGCACGCCTCCTGAACCGTTTGACGACCGTGGGACGCGTCTGGTCTATTCGTTGCACGGGTGCCGAGGGGTGCCCGCCGCCCGGAAAGACGACGTCACCCTCGCATCACCCGCTGTCGCCAGACTCCTGATGAAGTCCTTCCACGGTCCCCCAACGGGTGAGGGCCAGCACCGGAGGATTCGTCATGGGAACCGGCAGCACCCTCCCCGTCACGCTTCATGAGTACAAGGTCCGCGCGTCCCTGCTCCTCAAGGACCTGGACTCGTCCGACACCGCCCGCGCCACGCGCGCCGCGGAGCGGATGCGCGCCCTGCCCTTCTTCGCGTCCCTGTCCCTGGGCGAGGTGCTCGCGCGCCGGGACGCCGTGCAGCACAAGCACGGGCTCGCCGTCGTCGCGCGGGAAGCCGGGCACACCACCTGGACGGAGCTGAAGCAGGCCCTGGAGGGCGGCGCGCGGACGCTGGACACGCGCGCCTTCTTCCAGAAGGGTCAGAGCCCGTTCCTCAACCGGTGGTTCTCCACCTACGAGGAGGCCGCGCGCTCGCTGGATGAACAGGGCGGCTTCCTCTTCCCCTTCCGCGAGCAGTGCTTCATCTGCGAGGCCGACTTCCTCCAGGCGCTGGGCATCGACGCGCGCGACGCGGACTGGGCGCGCATGGGCCGCGACTGGGTGCGCCCGCGCGACCCCGCCGCGAAGGAGCGGCTGGAGGCGAAGCTCGTCTCGCAGGGCTTCGGAGGTCACCATGTCGCCCGGTGATGACTCGCGCGCGGCCCGCTCGGAACGCAAGCGCGCCTACAAGGAAGCGGAGGTGCCCATGGGCATCTACGCCATCCGCTGCCACGCCAACGGCAAGCTGTTCGTGGGCCACGCCCTCAACCTGACCGCGATGTTCAACCGCATCCGGTTCGAGTTCGCCCAGCGCATGCACCGCGTCCCCGAGCTGCAGGCGGACTGGGAGCGCCACGGCGAAGCGGCCTTCTCCTTCGAGGTGCTGGACAGGCTCAAGCCCCGCGAGGAGCCCGGCGGCCCTCCGCCCGTGGAGGAGCTGAAGGTGCTGGAGGAGATGTGGCTGGAGCGGCTGAAGCCCTACGGCGACGCCGGCTACAACACGCCACCCAGGACCTGACACACGGTGGGTTCAACCGACCTCCGCGCACAGGCGAACCGTCGTGCCGGGTGCCCCGGCGCGGCGGGACGTGCGAGGATGGCGGCCCCACATGAGCACGAGCGCCGCCCCCATCCTCGGCATTGACTTCGGGACCACCAACACCGCGGCGGCCTTCTTCGACAAGGCGAACAAGCTGCGCGTGGTGCCCATCGCGGACAAGAGCCTCACCCTGCCCTCCATCGCGTGGTTCCACGCGGGCGACAAGGCCATCGTCGGCCCGGCGGCGCGGCGGCAGATCATCGACGACCCGCGCCACACCATCTTCGGCGCCAAGCGCTTTTTGGGCCGCCGCTTCCAGTCCGAATACGTGGCCCGCCACCGCAACCGCTTCGCCTTCGAATTGGTGGAGGGCCCGGACGGCTACACCGCCGTGGAGGTGTACGGGAAGGTGACGCCGCTCATCGACGTGGCGCACTTCATCCTCAAGCACCTCAACACGCTGGCCACGCACGCGGCCGGGACCCCGTTCAAGGAGTGCGTGCTCACCGTGCCCGCGCACGCCACCATCCGCCAGCGCGAGGCCATCCGCCGCGCCGCGGAGAAGGCGGGCCTGCGCGTGCGCGCCATCGTCAACGAGCCCACCGCCGCGGCGCTCTACTACGCCAACCTGCGCAACCCCGAGCAGACGGTGATGGTGTTCGACCTGGGCGGCGGCACCTTCGACGTCACCCTCATGTCCGTGCAGAACCGCGTGGTGAAGGTGCTGGCCACCGGCGGCGACGCGTTCCTCGGCGGCGCCAACTTCGACGAAGCCATCGTGGAAGCGCTGGTGGATGACTTCCAGAAGGAGCACGGCATCGACCTGCGCGGCAACAAGGTCGTGATGCAGCGCCTGGTCTTCGCCGCCGAGTCCGCGAAGATGGCGCTCTCCAGCGGCGCGTCCGTGCCCATCCGCATCCCCTGCATCACGCAGAAGGACGGCGCCTTCGTGGACTTCAACGTCACGCTCACCCGCGAGCGGATGGAGGCCATGGTGTTCCAGCTCATCGAGCGCACCGCCGCCGCGTGCGACGACGTGCTGGAGAAAGCGGGCCTGAAGCCGGACGCCATCGACGAGCTGGTGATGGTGGGCGGCCAGACGCGCATGCCCGCCATCCGCAAGCGCCTGGCCCACTTCAAGAAGCTGTCGTCGGACAAGGAAGTGCACCCGGAATTGGGCGTGGCCGTGGGCGCGGCCATCCTGGGGCGCAACCTGGCGCGCGGCATCAGCGGCCTGTCGGACGTGGTGCCCATGCCCATTGGCGCCATGGTGCCCGGCGGCGGCCAGCACGAGGTGCTCCCCGCCAACACGCCCGTGCCCGGCACGCGCACCGTGGACCTGGAGCTGCCGCCCTGGCCGGGCCCCGTGCCGGTGGCGCTCTTCGAGGCGCTGGACCGCACCACCGTGGAGCGCGAGCTCTTGGGCACCGTGCGCATCGAGCCGGACTGGCGCGTGGCCCACCCGGGCCCCACCACGCTGGAGCTGCGCATGGGGCCGGACTTCGCCCTCACCGCGAGCCTCGTCGGGAAGGACGGTCAGCGGCAGCCGCTCACCATCAGTGACCCGAACGCGCCCCAACGGGCCTAGCAGGCGTCAGGCCGAGGCCCGGGCACCACGGTGCCCTTGAGCTGCTCCAGGAGCCGGCGGCTCTCCTCCAGCGCCTCCTGGCAGTGGGCGACGAGCGGCTCCATCCCGTCCATCACCCGGGCGTCCGCGCGCTGCTCGATGTCCCAGCACAGCGACTCCAGCATGGCCGCGCCGAAGTAGGCCGCGTTGGACTTGAGCGTGTGGGCGGCGCGCGCCAGGTTCTCCAGTTCGCCGCGCGCGAGCGCCCCCCGCGCGTCCTCCATCAGCCGGGGCATGCTCTCCAGCGCGGTGTCCACGAGCTCCGGGAGCATCCGCTCCACCTGCCCGTCCAGCGACTGCCACAGCCGATCCAACGCGCCCGACTCCAGGCCCCGGATGCGCGGGGCGCCCATGCGCGGGGCCTCCGAGGCACGGACGACGGGGGCGGCCCCGGGCTCGCGCGCCAGGCGCTCCCAGGCGCGGCGCAGCGCGGAGATGAGCTCCTCCACGCGGATGGGCTTGCTGAGGAAGTCGTCCATGCCCGCGTCCAGGCACTCGCGGCGGTCCGCCGTCATCGCATTGGCCGTCATGGCGATGACCCACGGCTGGTCGCTGAGGGGCATGTCCTTGCGCAGCTGGCGCGTCGTCTCCAGGCCGTCCAGCTCCGGCATCTGCACGTCCATCAGCACGACGTCGTAGCGCTTGCGCGCCAGGAGGTTCAGCCCCTCGCGGCCGTTGTTCGCGGTGTCCGCCGGGTAGCCCAGCCGCTCCAGCACCAGCAGCGCCAGCTTCTGGTTGGTGGGGTTGTCCTCCACCAGCAGGATGCGCAGCGGCATCTGCTCGCCGGGGCGCGTATTGAACACGGAGCGCTCGCGCGTGGCGGGCGCGGGCGTGACGGGCATGGGCCGGGCGGAGATGAGGTCCTGGGCCAGGCACGTCATCAGCGCGTCATGCAGCTGCGACGCCTTCACCGGCCGGGGCAGCACCGCCGTGAAGAGGCCGGGCGGCTGCGCGTCGCGCTGGTCGAACGAGGTGAGCAGCAACAGGGGCAGCTCGCGCGCGTCGCGCTGCTGGCGGATGTGCGCCGCCAGCGTGGGGCCGTCCATCAGCGGCATGCGGTGGTCCAGGATGGCCAGGTCGAAGCGGGCCCCGGACTCCAGCTTGGACAGCGCCTCCGCGCCGGAGCCCACCTCCACGATGGCCATGCCCCACGCGGCCAGCTGGCGGCCCAGCAGCTTGCGGTTGATGGCGTTGTCGTCCACCACCAGCACGCGCCGGCCATGCAGCTTCAGCGCGTCCGGGCGCAGGGCCTCCGCGCCGCGCGGGGCCTCGCGCGCCTGGAAGGTGAAGTGGAAGGTGGCGCCCTTGCCCGGCACGCCCTCGCTCTCCATCCACAGCCGCCCGCCCATCGCCTCCACCAGCCGCTTGCTGATGGCCAGGCCCAGGCCGGTGCCGCCGTAGCGGCGCGACACGGACTCATCCAACTGGTTGAAGGGCTGGAAGAGGCCCGCGCGCGCGGCCTCGCTGATGCCCAGGCCGGTGTCCTGCACGGAGAAGTGCAGCTCGAAGAGGCCGCCCGGCGCGAGCGGCTGGCGCGGCGTGTCCACGGAGATGGACACCCCGCCGCGCTCGGTGAACTTCACCGCGTTACCCACCAGGTTGAGCAGCACCTGCCGCAGGCGCGCGCCGTCGCCCACCACGCTCACGGGCGTCTCGTCCGTGACGTGGTAGCCCAGGTCCAGGGACTTCTCGCTCGCGCGCATGGCGAGCAGGTCCAACACGGACTCCACGCACTGGCGCAGGTTGAAGGGCTGCTGCTCCAGCTCGACCCGGCCGGCTTCGATCTTGGAGAAGTCCAGCATGTCGTTGAGCAGCCCCAACAGCGCGTCCCCGCTCTGGCGGATGGTGGACGCGAAGTCGCGCTGCTCGGGCGTGAGCGCCGTGTCCATCAAGAGCCCCGCCATGCCGATGATGGCGTTCATCGGCGTGCGGATCTCATGGCTCACGGTGGCCAGGAACAGGCTCTTGGCCTGGTTGGCGTCCTCGGCGGCCTGGCGCGCCCGCTGGAGGTCGGTGACGTCGTGGTAGATGGCGATGAAGCCCATCGACTGGCCAGCCACCGTCACCGGCAGCGCGCGCAGCTCCACGTCCACGACGGTGCCGTCCTTGCGCACGCGGCGGGTGACGACGTGCACGCGGTCCTTGCGCAGCACCTCGCGCGACGTCTCCTCGGCCTCCGGGCGGATTTCGTCCGCGTTGGCCACGAGCTTGAGGATGTTGCGGCCCAGCGCCTCCTGCGGCGTGTACCCGAAGAGCCGCTCCGCGGCGGGGTTCCAGGACAGCACCTCGAAGGCGCGGCTGATGGTGATGATGGCCACCGGGCTGTGGCGCACCACCGCCTCGAAGAACTCCTTCTGCTGCCGGAGGATGGACTCGGCCGCCTGGGCCGCGTCCAGGCCCCGGAGCAGCAGCAGCCAGCCGCCGTCCTGCTGCGGCACCGCCTGCACCCGCACGGAGCGCACCGGGCCCACCGGGACGTCCGTCTCCAGGGGGCCGGCGTCCGGGGAAGTGACCTGGGGGGGCGTCCAACCCGGCAGCACGCCCTCCACGGACTGTCCCACCCACAGGTCGCGAGGGCCCAGCAGCGCCTCCGCAGCGCGGTTCACGGCCACGACCCGCAGGGTCGGGTCCAGGACGAGCACGCCGTCTCGCGTGTGCTCGAACAAGGCCGGATACGCGCTGGGTGGCAGTTCGGGCAAACTTCCCCCTCCGTTCAAGAACTGTAGGTCAGTCGAGGCGCCAGTTCCATGTCATCCACGGAAAACCGTGGAGGTGGGCAGGCGCAGGCCGTTTCCCGGCGGTCCCGGGACGGCGATTCAGGGGGTTGGAAGGCCTGCCTGGCCTTGGAGGGGGGCGGGATGTTTCGTTCGGTTTTCATGCAACGGGGTGAGGTCTCCCAGGGTGCTGGCGAGGACACCCCGGGCAAGGTGTGAGCGGACCTGGCGGCCGGGGGCCCAGGGGATCCATGCCACGGACGAGGCCAGGGAGGACATGCCGGATGCAGGGTCCTCCACCGTCACACCTCGGGTGCGCACCTCGTGCGCTGCGGGCGTGGGGCAGCCGGCGTCCTTCAGGGCCCGGTCGAGCGCGGCGGTGGCCACCTCCACGGAGGGGGACCCGAGGGGCTCCAGCAGCCGCGCATGGAAGGCGGTCTCCGTCAGGGCGATGCACCGGTTCGCCTCCGTCGCGCAGCCGCGAGCCCTTTGGGCCACGTCCGGGGGCGCGGCGAGCCCCGCGAACTGGGGCGCCGTCTGGAGCAGGGCGTTCATCCGGGCCGTCTGCTCGGCGGACATGGGCGTCCAGTCCGCCGGGGGCGAGGGCATGGCGTCGTGCGCGAGCCGCTCGATGTCGAGCAGGTTGACGGCGAGCGAGCCGCCCACGAGCGAGTCCGTCCGCAGGCTCAGCCACGCCAGGTGGCGCACCTGCTGCGCGGCCTCCACCGGGTGGCCGGTCCTCAGGCCATGGAGCATGCGGAACTTCGCCCAACGCTGGAGGAGGAAGAGGTCGGGGACGTCCCCGGAGGCCCAGTTGAAGCGGCCCTCGGCGCTCAGGGGGCTGCCGTTGAACAGGTCCCAGCGGTCATAGGCCAGCAGCCGGACCATCCAGTCGAAGTCCAGGCGGGACACGTCGATGTTCGCGGTGAGCCACCGGCCCTGTTTCAGGTCCAGGGCCTCCTCGCGCAGCGACTCGGGGAGGAGGAGCGGCGAGCCTTCCGGAGGGGGGCGCTTCAGGTCGCGCGACCAGGGCAGCCACGCGTTGAGCAGCAGGCCCGCGTCCCCTTCCGTCCGGCCTTCGTGGAACCAGGGGTCGTCGCCCAGCGCGGCCTCCTCGGCGCAGTAGGCGTCCACGTTCGCGGCCAGCGCCTCGCCGTGGAGGCGCAGCGGCGTCTCGAACTTCCGCTGGTACCAGGCCTCCGCGCCCAGGAGGCCGCAGCCGGCCAGGACGGCGAGCCCCGCCAGGGATGCCACGGCGATGCGCCGGTGCTTGTTCGGCGCGGCCCTGTCGGAGGACGTCATGGCGCGAATCCTAGGGGGCTTTTCCCCGAGTACCCAGGAAGTGTCACAGGGCCGTCGCGCCACTGTTTCAGGGCAGACGGCCAGCCGGCCCCCTGCCCCACTGGCCGTGGGAGGAACCGCCCGCCCGGAATCAAAGGATGGCCCTGGGCAGTGCGGCGTTCGGTCGACCTAGCTTTCCTTTGACCACACGGAAGAGAGAGCCGTGCCCGACGAGACGACCCCGCCCTTGATCCTCCTCATCGATGACGAGCCGGAGCTGGAAGTGATGGCCCGGTACCTCGAACTCGAAGGCTACTCCGTGCTGACGGCGACCAATGGTGAGGAGGGGCTCTTGGCGCTGGCGTCCTGCCGCAAGCCCTGCATCGTCCTGCTGGATTTGATGATGCCGGTGATGGACGGCTACGGCTTCCTGCGGCGGCTGCACGACGACGCGACGCTGTGCGGACTGCCCGTCTTCGTGCTCACCGCCAGCTTCCAGACGGAGCGGATGGCCGGCGTCGTCGGGACCCTGAGAAAGCCCCTACACATGGAACTGCTGAAGGAGGCTGTCGCCCCGTACTGCCCGCCTCCGGGGGAATCGGGCAGCTCCACGGCGGGATAGCGCCTCAGGCGGCGATGCGGGCCACGCACTCCGGACTGTCGTTGGCGGGAGAGTTCACCCCGCGTGCCACCTCGTAGACGTCCAGCGGCGCCTCCGGCGCGGGGACGAGCAGCGGCAGCAGGACGGATGCCTCCTGCGGCTCCGGGCGAAGCCACACGGACTGGCCCTCCGGCGACAGGATGACGGGCATCCGGTCGTGGATGGGCGCCATCAGCGCGTTGGGCCCCGTGGTGATGATGGTGCAGGTGCGCAGCACCTCGCCCGTGTCCGGCGCGGTCCATTCCTCCCAGAGCCCCGCCAGGGCCAGTGGCTTCCCGTCGCGGTGGTGGAAGAAGTACGGCGTCTTGGGCTTGGTGGACTGCTTCCACTCGTACCAGCCGTCCACCACCACCAGGCACCGCCTGCGCTTCAACGCCGAGCGGAAGCTGGGCTTCTCCGCCACCGTCTCACCGCGCGCGTTGATCAGCTTGTTGCCAATGGACGCGTCCTTCGCCCAGGACGGGATGAGCCCCCAGCGGAACACGTCCAACAGCCGCGCGCCGTCATTGGGCACCACGGGCAAGAGCTGCGTGGGACAGAGGTTGAAGCGCTCGCGCTCCAGCGTCGCGCGCGCGCCCGCGAGCTCCAGCTCGGCGACGAGCTGCGCGGGAGAGGTCCGGACGGTGACTCGGCCACACATGGGGGTGAAGCGTAGCGCCCGGCGGCCGGCGCCGCACGTTCCCCGCGCCAAGTGGCCTACGTGGGAAGCTGGATGCCAGACAGGCGCTGGTACAGCTCCACCGCGCGGCTGTCCGACAGGCCGGTGATGTAGTCCGTCACGCACAACAGCCGCTGGTACGGCGTGAGCCGCTGGATGACCTCGTCCCGCCGCGGAGGCCGCGGCGCCGCCTCATCCGCCGCCGCGAACTCCGGACGCTGGAAGCACTCCATGGGCAGGAGCTGCCGCAGCTTCTTCTCCTCCGCGTTGGGGGACTCCGCCACCACCGACAGGGCGAACATGTCCAGCAGGCCGCCCAGCGTCTTGAAGCCCGCGCTCTCAATCTGGAGCACGCGCTCGCTCCAGTAGCCGTGCTCGCGGGTGAAGTCGGTGATCTCCTCCAGATGCGCGCGCACGTCGGGCTTGAGCTCGGTGAGCGACGTCTCCATCCGTCCCGTCTCCAGCGCGTGCGCGTGCTCCACGAAGGCCTCCACGCACTTGGGGATGAGCTTCCCGATGACCCGCGCCCGCGCCTGCGCCATCCGCGTCTCCAGGTGCCGGGGCGGCTTGCGGACCGTGGGCTCCGGCAGCACCGACTCCAGCAACTGACACGCGCGCTCCAGGGGCACGAGCCCCAGCTTCGCGGAGTCCTCCAGGTCGATGACCGCGTAGCAGATGTCGTCCGCCGCCTCGACGAGGAAGGCCAGCGGGTGGCGGCTGAACACGCCGGGCTCGCGCTCGCGCAGGCCCGTGGCGCGGAACGCCTCCAGCGCCAGGTCGACGTCGTCCTGGAAGTAACCGAACTTCCGCTCCGACACGACGCCCTCCGACTTCCGCCGCGAGCCGGGCAGCACCGACGGGCGCGGGTACTTGCTCATGGCCCCCAGCGTCGCGGCGGTGTAGCGCAGTCCGCCCCGGCGCTCGCGCGACTGGAGCCGGTTGAGGATGCGGAAGCCCTGCGCGTTGCCCTCGAAGTCGCGCAGGTCGCGCCACTCGGCCTCCGTCGCGAAGGGGCTCTTCGTCCCCTCCCCTGGCGGCGAGAGCCGCTGTCCCACCCAGTGCTGGATGGCCGCCTCTCCGGAGTGGCCGAACGGCGGGTTGCCGATGTCGTGCGCCAGGCACGCCGCCGCCACGATGGTGCCCAGGTGGGACGGCTCAAGTTCCACGCCCTGCGCCTTCAACCCCAGCCCGGCCTGATGGCCCAGCGAGCGGCCCACGCAGGACGCCTCGATGCTGTGCGTGAGGCGCGTGCGCGTGTAGTCGCTCGTCGACAGCGGGAACACCTGCGTCTTGTCGTGCAGACAGCGGAACTCGCTGGAGAAGACGATGCGGTCGTAGTCGCGCGAGTAGTCATTGCGCTCATCGAGCTGCCGGTGCGCGGCGTCCTCGTCCTGCGCGGAGCGCGGCTCCGACCCGACGCGGCTGTCCGACAGGAGCCGCCGCCAGCGCTCCGTCCGTTCCTGACTGTCACTGCGGCTCACGCGGTGAAGACCTCCCGGTGAGAGGAGACCGCCGCCGCACCGGGGGCGCAAGTCCCGCGTCATCCCGGAGCGTGACGCCTTGGGGGACCGGGCCCCAACTCCCGGTCCCCGCGCCCTACTGGAACATCCGCCAGCGGGACGGCCTGGGGGGTTCCGAGGGCAGCACGACAGGCACCTCCCAGGTGATGTGGTACTCGGTGTCCAGCAGGCCCAGCTTGCGCCCCTGGACCCGGGCGTTCCGGGCCCCCACCATGGTGAGCACCTCGCGCAAGACCCCCTCGTGATAGGCCGGCGGCATGAAGTCGCGCCGCATGGTGAACAGCGCGTCCCCCTCTCCCTTCCAGTCGACGGTGCGCTCCCCGTAGCTCACCGCCATCTGGTAGCCGGACGGCAGGTTCGTCACGAGCTTGCGTGGGTCACCCGCGGCGAGGAGCAGGAACGTGCGCCCCACCGCGGACTCCAGGAAGCTGCGCGTGGCCTGCATCCCCATCTGCCGCAGCGCCTCGTCGAACCCGCCCCACCGGGGTGACAACTGCCGCGCCGCCACCTGCGCCAGCTTGAGGAAGCTGGCCACCGGGTAGTTGAAGAAGCCCACGAAGCGGCGCTCGTCGGTGACGGCGCGGCAGGCGGCCACCGCGTCCTCGCCCACGCCGGTGCGCACCGTCTCCAGGACCCCCAGGAAGAACATCCCCCGGGCGGTGTCCAGCTCCGTCGCCGCCATGCGCCGCACCGCCCAGTCCGCATCCACCGCACCCGCCTCCGGGTACGGCTTCGCCTGTGCCTGCATGCCTGCCTCCGTTATCGCGTGAGCCCACGCCCCACGTGCGAGTCGCCAACGTGCCGCTGCTCTCTTCAGGGATGCGCCGCGGCGGCCGGCGCGCATGCCTCAGCGAAGAGACGCTCTGGGAAGAGGACGGTGAAGCGCGAGCCGTGGCCGAAGTCGCTCTCCGCCTGGATGCGCGCGCCATGTCCCTGCACCAGCCGCTTCACGATGGCGAGCCCCAGCCCCGTGCCGCGCAGCTTGGTGGTGAACATGGGCTCGAAGATGCGCTCCAGGAGCGACGCGGGGATGCCCGGCCCGTCGTCCGTCACGCGCAGGCTCCAGCCCCCGTCCCCCAACGCGTCGGCGTGCACGCAGACCGTCCCGGAGCGCTCCGACGGAATGGCCTCCACCGCGTTCTGGATGAGGTTGACCAGCACCTGGCGGAACTGCTCGCGGTCCAGGTGCGGCACCGGCAGCCCGTCCGGCACCTGGTTGTCCACGCGCACGCCGTCGCGGCACGGCACCACGCTGATGGCTTCCTCCACCAGCGGCTTGAGCGGACACGGCGTGCGGCGCGGAGGCCGGCCCTTCGCGTAGTCCAGCAGGTCGGAGATGATGACCGAGCACGCCTGCAGCTCCCGGTCGATGATGTCCAGGAAGCGCGCGATGCGTGGATCCGACGGCAGGGTCTCCACCTTGCGCAGCCGGCGCAGGACGAACGCATGCGCGGTGCGCGCGGCCGCCAGCGGGTTGCGCAGCTCGTGGCTGACGCTGGCGGTGAGCTGCCCCAGCGACGCCAGCCGCTCCATCTGCTCCACGTGCCCGCGGACGGCGTGCACCTCGCGCACGGCGGCGTCCAGTTGCCCTGCTCGCAGCGCCAGCTCCTCCTCGATGGAGGCCTCCGCCAGGGCCTGGCGCCCGGCCCGTTCCCGCAGCTCGCGCAGCGCGTCCCGGCAGGCGACGACCAGCACCACGTCGATGGCGGCCACCCAGAAGGCATGCTCCAGGAAGCGCCACCACTCCGGGTGCAGCTGGCCATAGACGGACTCCGGCCACAGCGCCCCCCGCATGCAGTGGTCCACGACGATGGCCAGGCTGGCGGTGAAGAGCACCTTCGGGTCGCGGTAGAACGACAGCACCGCCAGCGAGCCGAAGATGTGGAAGTGCGTCTCGATGCGGCCCCCCGTCAGGTGGATGAGCAGCGCGGACCAGAGCATCTGGCTCACCGCCACCACGTGCCGCGTCGCCGTCTCGCCCGCGTGCAGCCGCGTGAGCATCACCGGGAACACGCTCAGCGCCGCGCCCAGCAGCACCGCCGTCTGCACGTGCAGGTGCAGCGCGCGCACCTTGCCCTCCCACCCATAGGGAGACACGAACACCGCCACCAGCACCGCCGCCGCCCACTGCCCCAACATCAGCCAGGTGAACAGGCCATCCACCCGCTTGCGCGACTCACGCAACTGCAACGCCAGCAGCGCCGCCGCCCGGCTCTCCAGCCCAGCGGAGACATCCACCGGGGCATGAATGGAAAAGGCTGACATGAACGGAGTCATCTCTTCACCCGACCGGACTGGTGGCGAAAGCGACTAATCCTGCAAAATAGGAACTACACGGAACTCTTCAGGCCAACCATGCTGCCTGGGGGCACCCGGAGTGCCCGTGCCTGAACACTGCCGATCCCCACCCATGTCGACATTGCGGGATGTCGCCAGGTTGGCGGCATCCCGTGCATTCGCAGCCAACAATGACAAGCAGGCCATCCCCGCGTCCACCGGACTCGCGCAAGTCAGGACCGGAGTACGAGCCCCGCGCTCACGTCTGATCAATGGCGCCCGTCCCCAGGTCTCAAGGGGGCACAAGGGGCATCCACGTACACGCCCGCGGGGGCGTGTCAGGAAACGGCGGCCTGGGGGCGCGAGGGTGTTTCGAGCGTGGCGTCCGTGTCGCCCCGGGGCAGCTCCCGGACGGCGGGGATGAAGGTCATGGCGCGCTCGGCGAGCGCGGCGATGGTAAGCGAGGGATTGACGCCCGGGTTGGCGGAGATGGCCGCGCCATCCACCACATAGAGGCCTTCATAGCCATACAAGCGGTGGCGTGCGTCGATGGCGCCTGTCCTTGGCGAGTCCCCCATGCACGCGCCGCCCAGGATGTGCGCGGTGGTGGGGATGCCCATGAGCGTCTCGCTGACCATGGTCATGGGGTAGCCATCCAGCTTGTCGGACACGCGCTTCGCCAGGTCGAAGGCCTCCGGCATGTTCGCGGTGGGCGCGGGGCCCTCCTGCAGGCCGGTGGTGAGGCCGGAGCGGAAGCCGGTGGTGAGCGCGCGGCCCCGGCGCATGCGCAGGTGTCCCTCCATGGTGCGCATGTACAGGAGGATCATCGTGCGGCGCGCGAAGTCCGGGACGAAGAAGGCCTGGAGGAAGCGCACGGGGCGGCGCGCGAGCAGCCCCACCAGCCGGGCCACGCGCGACCACGCGGTGGCGCCGGGGACGTGGGGGGCCATGAGCAGGCGGAAGAAGCCGGAGCCCTCCGGGTAGCGCACGGGCTCCAGGTGCGAGTGCTCGTCGGTGTGGAGGATGGACCCGATGGCGATGCCCCGGGACAGGTCGCGGTCCTTCTGCTTCTTGCCGCTGATGATGCCGATGAGCGCCTCGGAGTTGGTGCGCACGCCGTCGCCCACGCGCTCGGAGAGCTGGGGCAGGCCGTCCGGCGAGGCCTTGAGCTTGAGCAGCAGGTCCATGGTGCCCAGCACGCCGCCCGCGAAGATGACGTGCTTCGCGGTGAAGCGGCGCGTCTTCTTGAAGAAGCCGGTGCCCTCCTTCGCCGTCACCTCGTAGCCGTCACCGCCGGGCAGGGGGCGCACCCACGTGACCTCCGTGTCCGCGTGGAGGGTGAGGCCCTTCTTCTCCGCGAAGTAGAGGTAGTTCTTGTCGAGCGTGTTCTTGGCGTTGTTGCGGCAGCCCAGCATGCAGCCGCCGCACGCGTTGCAACCGGTGCGGTCCGGGCCCTCGCCGCCGAAG
Source organism: Corallococcus sp. M7 (assembly GCF_054512695.1). NCBI lineage: Bacteria > Pseudomonadati > Myxococcota > Myxococcia > Myxococcales > Myxococcaceae > Corallococcus > Corallococcus sp. M7. The sequence goes on along the minus strand of NZ_CM137252.1, from coordinate 2,776,459 downwards.
TAGGGGTCCTTCACGGTGACGTTGGGCTCGCCGAAGTAGATGGCCACGGTGGTGGGCTGGAAGTCGGTGCGGCCCAGGTCCTGGCCCACCTCCTTGAGCACCTGGTCCGGGAAGGTGTTGAGCGGGTTGACGGTGGCGCCCAGCATGCGGCGCGCGGTCGCGTAGTGCGGCGCCAGCTCCTGCTTCCACGGCGCCAGGTGGCCCCAGGAGGCGGCGTCGAAGAAGTCGTCCCGTGGGATGGGCAGCGTGTTGGCGTAGACGAGCGAGCCGCCGCCCACGCCGACGCCGGACAGCACGGTGACGTGGCGGAAGAAGGTCATCTTGAAGAGACCGCGCCACCCGAGCTGGGGCATCCACAGCCAGCGCTTCAGGTTCCAGTTGGACTTGGGGAAGTCCTGGCCCTGGAGGCGTCGGCCCTTCTCCAGCATCACCACGCGATAGCCCTTCTCGACGAGCCGCAACGCGCTGACGCTGCCGCCAAACCCCGAGCCGATGATGAGCCAGTCGCAGTCCATGACGTCCTCTCCGTCTCCTTCGGGCGTGAGCGGTCCCCACCTCCAGGAGGTCCGCACTCTATGCCACGAGCGCGAGCCGTCCTGGTGGGACCTGTCACACGCCTTCGAAATGGAAGGACGGGTGGCCGCGGGCTAGCGCTTCGAGGCCTGCTTCCTCGCCCGGCGTGCGGCGGGCGTGTTGGCGACGTACTGGCGGCCCGCCCGGGAGCCGGTCCGCTTGCGCCGCTCGGTGGCCTTCTTCTGCGCCGGGCTCAGGTGGGCCCAGGCCTTCTCAGGCAGGTAGCGCGCGGTGGTGCTGCCATGGCGGGCGCGGGTGCCACCGTCCTGGGTGCCCCACTTCTCCTTCGTCCAGGAGGACAGGTGGCGCTGCGCGGTGCCACGCGAGCCCCGGTAGCCACCGCCGGCCTTCTTGTACTCAGCGGCGAGGAGCTGGGCCTTGCGCGCGCTCCACTGGCCCGCGCGACCGCCCTTGTCGCTCTTCATGATGCGCTTCTTGAGGCGCTCGCGCAGCGCGGGGTTCGTATAGCGGCTGCTGGCGCTGGCGGACGCGTGGTTCTTGCGCGCGGCGCGCTTCGCGGGCGTGGCGGCCGAGTGCTTGCGACGGGGAGCGGCGGGGGTCTTGCGACGGCTGGCCATGAAGGCTCCTTTGTTTGTGACAAAGGTACGGATGCCTCGTGGGAGATGGCCTTGGACGCCCCGCTGCCTGCTCGCCACCAGGGCTATTCGTGGGTGGCGCCGGGCTCGCGGGGACGGAACAGCGAGCACGCGCGCACGGGCTGGGGCGCGTACTTCTGGGGCAGGAGCGGACACATGATGAAGGTGGAGGTCCGCGTCTGGACGTAGCGGGGCGGCGCGGCGCAGCGGTGGCAGAGGCTGTCCGGGAATGGCAGCGGATCAGGGGGCGGCGTCATGGCAGTGGACAGCATCGCACGGGCCCGGAAGGAAAGGCGGGTGCGGGCCGCGCGGCCTCCCTAGATTGCGAGGCATGCACGTCGCTGACGCCCACGTCGAATCCCACCGGCTGCGCCTGTCCGGCCGGCATGCCGTCCTGGAGGTGTCGTGTCCGCTGCCCGGGGTGTTGCGGCTGAGGCACGCGCCGGTGTCGTCGGAGATCGGCTTCCTCCATCCCGAGCTGCCCGGCAAGCGGTCCTGGTCGGTCATCGCCGAGGAGGGCCACCCCCTGAAGGTCGAGCGCGACGGCGAGCGCGCGCGGGTGACGGCGGAGGGCGTATCGCTGGAGGTGGACACGGAGTCGGGGACGTGGCGCTTCCAGGACGCGCACGGGCGCGAGCTGGCGCGCTGCGTGGACGTGTCCGGTGAGGTGCAGGCCGCGTATCCGATGAGCCGGCACCGCGCGAGGCTGAAGCTCCGGGCGCCGGAGGGCGAGCGCTACCTGGGGTTCGGAGAGAAGGTGGGGCCGCTGGACAAGCGCGGCATGCACTTCACGTTCTGGAACACGGACGTGGTGCCGCATCACCCGGACACGGATCCGCTCTACCAGTCCATCCCGTTCTTCGTGGGCCTGCGCGACGGCGTGGCGTGGGGGTTCTTCCTGGATGAGTCCTGGCGCTCGGAGGTGGACGTGGCGCTCGCGGACGCGTCGCGGGTGGCGTGGGAGTCGTGGGGATCGGAGCTGGATTGCTATCTCTTCGCGGGGCCCCTGCCCGCGGACGTGGTGCGCAGGTACGCGGCGCTGACGGGGCGGCCTCCCTTGCCCCCGCTGTGGAGCCTGGGCGCGCAGCAGAGCCGCTGGGGCTACGAGAACGCGCAGGACATCCGGGGCGTCATCCAGGGCTACCGGCAGCGGAACCTGCCGCTGGACTGCGTGTATCTCGATATCGATTACATGGATGGGTACAAGGTCTGGACCTGGGACAGCGCGCGCTATCCGGACCCGGCCGGACTGGTGCGCGAGGCGGCGGCGCAGGGTGTGCGGCTGGTGCCCATCATCGACCCGGCCTTGAAGCTGGAGCCGGGCTGGAACGTGTACGAGGACGCGAAGGCGCGCGACTACCTGGTGCGCTACGACCGGGGCGGCGTGCTGGTGGGCGAGGTGTGGCCCAAGCCCGCGGTGTTCCCGGACCTGACGCGGCCGGAGGTGCAGCGCTGGTGGGGAGGCCTGCACCGCGACTTCGTGGCGCTGGGCATGGCGGGGTTCTGGAACGACATGAACGAGCCGTCGTGTTTCGGGGTGCAGCCGGACGTGGGCATCCTCACGCTGACGAGCGAGCGCGCGGAAGGCATTGGCCAGGTGGAGGGCAAGACGCTGCCGTACGACGCGCGTCACGGGGAGAAGCGGCACCTGGAGGTGCACAACGTCTACGCGCTGGGCATGGCGAAGGGCGCGTTCGAGGGTTTGCGCGAGCTGCGCCCGGAGGCCCGGCCGTTCCTGCTGACGCGGGCGGGGTTCGCGGGCATCCAGCGTTACTCGGCGGTGTGGACGGGGGACAACTCCAGCCACTGGACGCAATTGGAGACGTCGCTGCCCATGTTGATGGGATTGGGCCTGGCGGCGGTGGCGCACACGGGGGTGGACATCCCGGGCTTCATCGGCCGGGCAAACGGCGAGCTGCTGGTGCGCTGGATGCAGACGGGCACGTTCTACCCGTTGATGCGCAACCACGCGGGCAAGGGAACGTCGCCGCAGGAGCCGTGGCGGTTTGGAGAGCCGTATCTGCCCCTGGCGCGAGCGGCGCTGGAGAGGAGGTACCGGCTGCTGCCCACGCTGTACACGCTGATGCACGAGGCGTCGGAGACGGGGCTCGCGCCGCTGAGGCCGCTGTTGATGGAGGCGCCTGGGGACGCGGAGGCGGCGGGAGCGTTTGATCAGTTCCTGTTCGGAAGAGACCTGCTGGTGGCGCCGGTGGTGCGGCCCGGGCAGACAAAGCGGCTGGCGTACCTGCCGGCGGGGGCGTGGCTGGAGTGGCCGGGGCTGGAGCGGACGGGGGAAGTGCGCGAGGGAGGACAGCACGTCATCGCGGACGGGCCCCTGGACACGGTGCCGGTATGGCTGCGCGCGGGAGGCGCGGTGGCACTGACCCAGCCCGCGATGCACACCACGGACGCGAACTGGAAGCACCTGGAGTGGCACGTGCACGCGGCGCCGGAGGTGTACGGCCGGCTCTACGAGGACGCGGGAGACGGCTACGGCGAATCACGGCTCACGGAGCTGCGCGGCGGAGTGACGGACGGAGTGCTGCGATTGGAGCGGAGCGAGACGGGGACGCTCGCGCGGAGCCGGACGGAGGAGACGATCCGGGTGTACGGATTGACGTCGGTGCGGAAGGTGACGGGAGCGCGTGCACACCGTTACGAGAACGGTGTGCTGGAGCTCCAGCTCGCAGCGGATTGGGCGCGGCTGGACGTGGCGCCGTAGGTCAGAGGACAGGAATCTCCTTGAACACGACGCCTTCGAATCCGAAGCGGTTCACGGCGTCCACGAAGCGCTCCGTGGCGATGATGATGGTCGTGTAGTCAGTCAGCCGGAACAGGTCCAGGTCGCCGGTCAGGGTGCTCCCATCAAGGATGGGCGCGTCTGGATAACTGCCTCCTTGCCGCCCGCACCGTTCGCAGGGGCATTCCCGTCCGCCCGGAAAGCAGCTGTCGTGCAGTCGGCCTCGGCAATGGATCTCGACCTCCCGGAGCTCCACCTCGACCTTGCTCCGAAAGCGCAGGTCCATCTTGCTCGCGCGAAGGGCGATACCTGCCTCACGCAGCAGGTCCACGATCTCGCTCCGCATCACCAGGGTCCAAGGGTCATACAGATCGATTGCACTCCACTTGCCGGAGGCCTTGCCGATGAGCGGCCCGAACTCGGCCCCTGGCAACAGTGGCGCCTCAAAGGGCACCTGAAGCCTAACGAGATCACGCAGTCGCTCGTACTCTTCGAGCGGAACCTGCCTTGCTTCCGCAAGCTCCTCACGGTGGGCCCAGCCAGAGAGATCCACGGAGGGATACGCCTCTCCCAATCCACCAGGGCTGGCCCCACACACAGGACACAACCCTCCCGGCAATCCCCATCGGTGCGCGCCATCGATGAATCCGGTGAAGCGCGCCCCTTTCGCGGCATTCATTTCAAAGAACCTCACGAAGGTCTCCTTGCACCAACGCCGCCAATGGCGCGAACGTGCCCCCGGCCAGCATCGAGGAATGGCTCTGCGAAGACCTTCATCGGCCGGGCGCTCACCACAGAGGCGCCATGTTCTCCACGTACTTGAAGCCCGTGCCCGTGTTGAACACGACCACCGTCTCCTCCGGCTTCACGTCCCCGGCGGCCTGAAGCTTCTTGAGCGCCGCCACGCACGCGCCACCTTCCGGCGCCATGAACAGCCCTTCCGCCGCGGCTGCGTCCTTCGTGCCCTGGACGATCTCCTCCTCCGTCACCGACACCGCCGTGCCGTGGCTGTCCTTCACCGCGCGCAGGATGAGGAAGTCACCCAAGGCCTTGGGCACCCGCAGGCCGTGCGCGTGCGTCGTCGCGCCCTGCCACATGGGCGCGTCCGGCTTGCCTTCCGCGTGCGCCTTCACGATGGGCGCGCAGCCTTCCGCCTGCACCGCCACCATCCGGGGCCGCTTCGAATCAATCAGCCCCATCGCTTCCATTTCGTCGAAGGCCTTCCACATCCCGATGAGCCCCGTGCCGCCGCCCGTCGGATAGAGGATGACGTCCGGCAGCGTCCACCCGAGCTGCTCCGCCAGCTCGTAGCCCATCGTCTTCTTGCCCTCGACGCGGTAGGGCTCCTTGAGCGTGGCGCACTCGTACCAGCCATGCTCCTTCGCCAGCCCCGCGCACACCCGGCCCGCGTCGGAGATGAGCCCCTCCACCGTCTCCACGTGCGCGCCGTACGCCCGCGTCTCCATCAGGAACAGCGACGCGATGTCCTTCGGAACGAAGACGTGCGCCTCCAGCCCGCCCCGCGCCGCGTACGCCGCCAGCGCGCTGCCCGCGTTCCCTGCGGAAGGCAGACACACCGCCTTCGCGCCCAGCACCTTCGCCATGGACACCGCGGCGGACAGGCCTCGCGCCTTGAAGGAGCCCGTCGGGTTGCCGCTCTCGTCCTTCACCCAGACCCGCTGCAATCCCAGCCATGAACCCAGCCGGGGCGCGGAGAGCAGCGGCGTGAAGCCTTCGCCCAACGACAGGCGCTGCGCCGGGTCATCCACCGGCAGCACCTCGTGGTAGCGCCACATGGAGCGCTCACGTCCAGGCAGCGCTTCCTTGCGCAGCGTCTTCGCCGCGCGCTCCAGGTCGTAGCGGGCGAACAGCGGCGCCTGACACGCCGTGCACAGGTTCCACACCTTGCCCGGCGCAAACGTCTGGTCGCACTTCGTGCATTCAAGTCGGAGGACGGACATGCCTCCGACTCTACTCAGTCCTTCAACTCCAGCCACACCGGCGCGTGGTCCGACGGCTGCTGTCCCTTGCGCTCCTCGCGGTCCACGTCACAGGCCGTGAGCCGGGGCACCAGCGGCGCCGTGAGGAACAGGTGGTCGATCCGCACGCCCTTGTTCTTGGGGAACATCAGCATCCGGTAGTCCCACCAGGAGAACTTCTGCACGTCCGGGTGCAGCTTGCGGAACGCGTCCGTCAGGCCAAACGCGCACACCTGCTGGAGCGCGTCGCGCTCGCGCAACGTGAAGAGCGTCTGCCCTTCCCACTGCGCCACGTCGTACACGTCGATGGGATCCGGCGCGATGTTCCAGTCCCCGCCCATCACCACCAGGTCGTCCGGCTTGTGGCGCGTGTCCAGGTAGTTGCGCAGCCGCCGGTACCACTCCAGCTTGTACACATACGCGGGCGAGTCCACCTGCTGCCCGTTGGGCGCGTACGCGCTCACCACGCGGATGCCGTTCACCGTCGCGCTGATGAAGCGCGCGTGCGTGTCATCCACCCCGTCCGACAGGCCCCGGATGACATCCGTGGGCTCCGTCTTCGCCAGGATGGCCACGCCGTTGTACGTCTTCTGCCCGTGCACCGCGGCGAAGTAGCCCGCCTCCTTCACCGCGTCGAAGGGGAAGTCCGCGTCGGTGCACTTGAGCTCCTGCAGGCACAGCACGTCTGGCTGGGCGCTCTTCAGCCAGTTGACCAACCGCTGCTGCCGAGCCCTCACCGAGTTCACGTTCCAGGTCGCGATTCGCATGCGGCGCGGACCGTCGCACGCGGCCCACGCCCCTGCCACGCTTTTCCCCTCCCGCCTGTGGCCCCAGGGACACACCCGCCGGCCCCCAGAGGGAAAGTCCGTTGGCACACCGGTCGCAACAGGGGATGGCCATGAACCCGAAGACGCGCACCCGGTCCCGTCGCCCCGCCTCCTTCCGGCGCTTCACCGTGCCGCCCGCGCTTCGCAAGGCCCTCATCCCCGCCGCGCTCGCCGCCCTGGGGCTCGCCGCCTGGGAGGACGTCCCCCTGCCCCGCCTGCTCAAGCCCTGGCTCTCCCACGCCCTGGAGGCCCGCGCTGGACAGGGCCCTGTCGCCGCCGCTCCCACCCTGCCCCTGGCCGTCACGGCCCTCGAGCCCTCGCTGATGGCCGCCCCGCGCCCCATGGACGAGAGCGCCCCGACGGAGGCCTCCGCCCCCGGTGACGCCCTGGCGCTGCCGCACACGCACGCCCGCCGGGTGGACCACGTGGCCCGCGCCCTGGGCCTGCGCGAGCTGGGAGACGTGTCCGGCGCCGTGACGGAGCTGCGCCGCGCGCTGCATGACGACCCGGGTGCCACGGACGCCCTGGCGCAGCTGGCGCGCACGGCCCGGCTGGCCGGGGACACGCGGCTCGCCATCGACGCGTACGCCCGGCTGGGGCAGGCGGAGCCCCATGACGCAGGGGCGCTGGTGCAGCAGGCGCGGCTGCTGGTGGCGGAGGGCCGCTTCCCGGACGCGGTCCGCGTGGGCGAGGAGGCGCTCTTGCGCGACCCGGAGGACCCGGAGGTGTACCAGGTGCTCGGCCGCGCGCACCTGGGCGCCCAGGAGCTCACCTCCGCCATCCTGCGCTTCCAGCAGGCGGTGCACCTGGACCCCGAGCACGGCCACGCGCTCAACAACCTGGGCTTCGCCTACCTGCACGCCAACGACAACGCCCACGCCGTGGAGGTCCTCACCCAGGCCGCCAGCCTCCTGCCGCACGTGGCCTACGTGCAGAACAACTTGGGCGTCGCCTGCGAGCGCCTGGGCCGGCTGGAGGAAGCCCGCGCCGCCTACGCCGCCGCCACCCGGCTGTCGCCCCGCTACGTCCAGGCCCGGGTCAACGCGGAGCGGGTGGGCCGCGTGGCCCGGGCCGACCCGGCGGGTCCCCCCCTGCCGGAGCCGCTCCTGCCCGTCGCGCCGTAGGGCGGGCGGCCAGGAAACAGCGCCGTTTCCGGGGGGATGGCCCGGGCGGGTTCACCCCGCCCGCCCCCCGGTCTAACCTCCAGTCCTTCATCCCCGCCTTCACGAGCGTCATGACTCCGGCCCGACCGATGCCTCCTTCTCCCGAGCCCCTCCCCCCGGCCCCGACCGGAGCCCCGCCGCCCAGGAAGGGCGGCTTCGGCGCCGCGCTGTGGCGCTGGACGAAGCGGCTCCTGGTGCTGGGCGCCGTCGGGCTGGTGCTCCTCATTGGCGTGTGCGTGGGCACGTACGTCTACTTCAGCCGCGACCTGCCCTCCGTGGAGTCGCTGCGCAACTACCAGCCTCCGCAGGTGACGAAGGTGACGTGCGCGGACGGCTCGCTCTGCGCGGAGTACGCGCTGGAGCGCCGCACGCTCGTGCGCATGGAGGACCTGCCCCCGCACGTGCGCAACGCGTTCCTCGCCGCCGAGGACGCGGACTTCTACAAGCACGAGGGCCTGGACCCCTTCGGCATCCTGCGCGCGGGCGTGAAGAACCTCATCCCCGGCAGCCGCAAGTCCGGCGCGTCCACGCTCACGCAGCAGGTCGTGAAGAACATGCTGCTCACGCCCGAGCGCAGCCTGGGCCGGAAGATCCGCGAGTGGATCCTCACCCCGCGCCTGGAGCAGGCGCTCACCAAGGATCAGATCCTCAGCCTCTACATCAACGGCGTGTACTTCGGGCAGCGCCGCTACGGGCTGGAGGAGGCGGCGCTCTACTACTTCGGCAAGCACGCCAAGGACCTGACCGTGGGCGAGGCCGCCGTGCTCGCGGGCACCGTGCAGTCCCCCCACCGCATCAACCCGGTGGCGAACATCACCCGCGCCAAGGCGCGCCAGCGCTACGTGCTGGAGCAGATGGCCGGCCAGGGCTTCGTGCCGCGCGCGGTGGTGGACGCGGAGAAGGACAAGCCCATCGTGCTCGCGCCGCGCAAGACGGTCAGCGCGGGCGCCTTCTACGCGGAGGAGATCCGCCGCACGCTGATTGAACGCTACGGCGAGAAGACGGTGATGGAGGGCGGCCTGCGCGTGGACATCGCGCTCGTGCCCAAGCTCCAGGCCACCGCCGAGCAGGCCGTGCGTGACGGCCTGGAGGCCGTGGACCGGCGCCAGGGCTACCGGGGCGCGCAGGGCAAGCTGGAGGAGGCGCAGTGGAAGCGCTACCGCGAGCTCATCGTCCAGCGCATCGACGAGGCCGGCCGCCGCCAGAAGGACCAGGGCTATGTCGCGGACCTGGCGCCGCTGGCCCAGCCGCTCGCCGCCGCGGCCCCGGCGAAGACGCCCACCGCGCAGGAGGTGGAGGGCGCCGAGGAGCAGCAACCCGCCGCGCTGGCCGCGGACACGGACTCGGAGGAAGAAGAGGCCCGGTCGCCCGAGCGCGAGCGCGTGGGCCAGGTCCTCCTCAAGCCGATGGAAGAGGGACTGCGCCTCACCGGCTATGTCACGGAGGTGGACACGAAGCGCAACGTGGCGCGCGTGGACCTGGTGGGCCGCACCGCGGAGGTGTCCTTCGATTCCGTCACCTGGGCGCGGCAGAAGGGCAAGAAGGCTCCCAAGGACATCTCGGATGTCTTCACGCCCGGGGAGCTGGTGTTCGTGCGCGTGCTCAAGGCCCCTCCGGCGCCGGCCTTCGTGGAGGCCACGTTGGATCAGGTGCCCGTGGTGCAGGGCGGGCTCGTGGTCATCAACCCGGCCAACCGCAACGTGGTGGCCATGGTGGGCGGCTATGACGCGGAGCGCTCGTCGTTCAACCGCGCCACGCAGGCGAAGCGGCAGCCGGGCTCGTCGTTCAAGCCCTTCATCTACGGCGCCGCGCTGGCCAGCGGCCGCTTCACGCCGCTCTCCATGGTGAACGACGCGCCGGAGTCCATCCGCGACCCGTACACGGGCAAGACGTGGCGGCCCAAGAACTTCGACGGGCGCTTCGAGGGCCCCATGACGCTGCGCACGGCGCTGAGCAAGTCGAAGAACACGGTGTCCGTGCGGCTCATCGAGTCGATCACCCCCGCGACCGCCATCGATTTCGCGCGCCGGGCGGGCATCCGCTCGGCGATGCCGGAGAACCTCACGCTGGCCCTGGGCACCGGCGAGCTGACGATGCTGGAGGCAGTCAACGCGTACGCCACGCTCCAGGCCAACGGCCGCTACGCGGAGCCGCTGACGCTGCTGCGCGTGCGCGACGCGAAGGGCACGGTGCTGGAGGAGCACCAGCCGGCCTTCGAGGAGACGCTGCCTCCGGCGGTGGCGTACCTCACGACGTCGCTGATGCGCAGCGTGGTGGAGGACGGAAGCGCGCGCGCGGTGCGGGAGCTGAACCGGCCCGCCGCGGGCAAGACGGGCACCACCAACGAGTCCAAGGACACGTGGTTCAACGGCTACACCATGGACTGGGTGGCCAGCGCGTGGGTGGGCTTCGATGACAACACGCCCCTGGGCAGCAGCGAGACGGGTGGCCGGGCCGCGCTGCCCATCTGGCTCAACTTCATGCGGGTGGCGGAGGAGGGCCTGCCCGCGCGCGACTTCGAGGTGCCTCCGGGCGTCACCCAGGTGCGCATCGACCCCGTCACCGGACTGCTCGCGGGCAACGCCGTTCCGGGCCGGATGGAGCCCTACCTGGAGGGCACCCAGCCCACCGCCGAGGCCCCGCCGCCCGGACAGGTGACGCCGGACAACTACTTCCTGGAGGAAGGTGGCAAAAGGGGGCTGTGAGTCGCTCGCTCCTTTCGCTGGTCCTCGCGCTCGCGTTCGCCCTGCCCGCCCATGCGGATCAGGACGAAAGCGCGCCCCCTGCCTCCGCCCGGCTGGCCCTGGCCGTGGCCGACGCCATCCGCGGCGCCCCCGCGGAGGCGCCCGTGGCCCTCTCCCTGTCAGGAAGCTCCCCGGAGTTGCGACGGGCCTTCGGGACGCTGCTCGCCGCGCGCCTGTCCGCGATGAACCTGGGGCCGGTGGTGCTGGACGTGCCCCCCGAGCGCGCCGAGGCCGCAGCCCGCGAACAGGGAGCCCGCTCGCTGGCGCGGCTCACGCTGGACGTGGAGGGCGGTGAGCTGGTGGCGCGGGGTGACGTGCTGGGCACGTGGGTGAACTTCTGGTCCGGCCGCACGCCCACGCGTCCGCCGAAGCCCGCCGCCGCCGTGGCAGAGGGCGTGGAGGCCGACGCCGCGGTGCTCGCGCTGGCGGCGGTGGGGACGCCGTCGTCGGGAGTGACGGGCCCGGGTCCGCGGGAGCGGCGGCCGGTGCGCCTGCTGGGCGCGGTGTTCGCGAGGCTGGAGACGCCGCTGGCCGCGCTGGCGGCGGGGGACCTGGATGGCGATGGCCGCGATGAAGTGGCCGCGCTCACCGAGCATGAGGTGGTGGTGTTCGGCGCGGACGGGCGGGTGCTCGCGCGGCGGGAGCTGGAGGGCGCGGCGGCCACGGCGACGACGCGCGAGCCCTTCGGAGCGCTGGCGGTGCTGACGGGGCCGCCACGGCTGGCGGCCTGGAGCACGCGGTATGCGCGCGGCGAGGTGCTGGTGCTGGACAAGGCGAAGGGGACGCTGCGTTCGACGGGGACGTTGGACGCCGCGCCGTTGGGGACGGCGGAGCGAGGGGCGTTCGTGCCGGGGCAGACGGTGTTCGCGCCCGAGGTCCGGCTGGCGGACGGGCGGAGCCTCACGGTGCCCGCGCCCTTCGGCACGGCGAGCTTCGCGGCCCCGCGCATGCTGTTCGTGCACGCGGACAGCACGGCGTCGCTCTACACACGACCCACGTCCGCGCCGATGAAGGTGTCCGGGCTGGGCGCGGGCAGCGCGTTGGGAGACCTGGATGGGGACGGGCTGCCGGAGCTGCTCACCACGTCACCGCAGCTCCAGCCGTCGCCGGACGTGCTGCGGGTGCTGTCGTTGAACTCCGACGCGCCAATGGCGCACGAGCCCCTGTGGCAGGGAGCGCTCCCGCCGGGCCGGGCGCTGTACGTGGTGACGGCGGACCTGGATGGCGACAAGCGCCGCGAAGTCGTCGTGGGTTCGTGGAAGCCGGACGGCACGAGCGAGCTGTTCCTCCTGCGCCAGGGTGCACCGTGATGAAGGCTCAAGCGACGCGAGCCCTCGCGGACGACCTCGCGCGCCAGCGGCACGAGCGAATGGGTCCTCCCGCGCCAGGGTGCATCGTGATGGAGGCGCATCAGGGCAGCGAAGTCCCGGTGATGGCGTCGCCCTCCAGCGGAACGCTGCTCCAACCTGTGAGCCGCGAAGCAGCGGCCGCACCGCGGTATCGACGGGAGAGCACCGTGAGGATCCGCACCGCCCTCGCGGGCCTTGTGCTTCTGTCTTCCACTCCGGCACTGGCGGCCAGCCGTCCGCGCTACGGCGGCGAGCTGCGGGTGGCTCACGCGGGGCCCCCTGAAATCGGAGAGCCCGCGCTCGCGGACACGCCGATGGAGGCCGCGCTGCTGGGCCTGCTGACGCGGCCCGTGTGCCGTGTGGACACCGGCGGACAGGTGCACCCGACGCTGTCGCGCGAGATGACGCGTCCCGTGCCGCAGGCCCTGCGCGTGACGATGCCCTCCGCGGCCAGCGCGACCGCCGTGGCCCGCGCGTGGACGCGGCTGTCCTCCACGGAGTCGCAGTCACCGTACCGCGCGCTCCTGTACCCGCTGCGCGGCGATGGCCGTCAGGTGACGTCCTCGGGCGCCACACTGGACCTGGCACTGGCGTTTCCGTGGCCCGACCTGGAGCGCGCCCTGTGCCACCCTGCCCTCGCCGCGCCGCCGTCGCCCGCGTCGGGACCGTTCAGCGCCGCGGGCCGGGGCGTGCTGGAGGCCCAGACCCCGTGGCCCGAAGGCCGTCCGTACCTGGACCGGCTGGCGCTCACCGCCACGGATGAACGGGGCCTCGCGAGGCTGTGGTCCGCGCGGCAGGTGCAGGTGGCGCTGGGCGCGCCGCCCGACGACAACACCCTCACGGGCGCCGCGCTGTACGCGACCTATCTGGCGTACTCGCCCCGGAAGGTGCCCGCGGACTTCCGCCAGGCGGTGGAGAGCGCCATCGACCGAGAGGACCTCACGCGCCTGTTCGTGAAGGGCCCCGCCGTGCCCATGGCGAACCTGCTGCCGCCCGCGCTGATGCCCCAGGGGCCCAAGCCCCGGCCCACCGCACCGCCAGCGGGAGCGACCCGCAAGGTGACGCTCGTCTATGACGCCGCGCTGGCGGATCAACGCGCCGTGGCCGAACGCATCCAGGTGAAGCTGCACGACCAGGGCTACACCGTCGCGCTAGAGCCCCAGTCGCGAGCCGCGCTGCGAAGCCGTCAGGCGAAGGGGGACTTCGAGCTCATGCTCAGCGCGTTCCTGCTCCCGCCCGTTCCCGGACCCGCGCTGGCGGTGGTGCTCGAAGCAGGAGGACGCCGGGACCTGCTCGGAGTGGAGCTGCCGCCCATCGGAGCCCTGACGGACGCCGGAGCCCGGGACGCGCGAAGCCGCGAACGAGCCGTGGCGCTCGCGCCCTCCGTGCCCCTCATCCCGCTGTACGCCCAGGGACTCGCCCTGCGCGTGGTGCCAGAAGTGACGGGGCTGGTGCTGGACGCCCAGGGCCTGCCGGTACTCGAAAGCGCCTGGTTCGCCCCCGTCGAAGCCACTGGCGGCGGAGGCCGGCCATGAGGCCTGCCGGAGTGGTTGCGCATGCAGCGCCCAAGGCAGGCCGTCGCGTGTCCGGGGCCTGTTGCGAGTCCCTCGGGCGCTGGAGGCCGACCGTGAGACCTGCGAGTGTGAATGCGCATGCAGCGCCCAGGCCCGTCCGTGGTGTGTTCGGGAACTCGCGCAAGCCCATCGAGCCCTCCCGCATCGGAGGCCGGCCATGAACCCCACCGATAAGGCGCGGCCCCCAGCGCATCGGCTGCTGTCAGGGCACGACGCGGCCGGTGTCGCCATCAGTAGCCTCGGGCGGTGGTGGCCAGCCATGAAGTCCATCCGCGCCACGCCGCGCGCATCGGCCCCGAAATCCCCAGGCCCTCAGGCCCCCAGGAAGGACCGGCCCGCATGCGCCTGAGGACCCGGCTCGCGCTCGCGTTCGCCCTGCTCGCGCTGGTGCCGCTGGCGGTCGTCGTTCCCCTGACGCTGACGCGCCTGCGCGACACGCTGTCGCGCGAACTCGACGCGCGCATGACGGCCGCCACCGCCTCCGCGCAGGAGTCCCTGGAGCGCTCCGCCGCCAATGCGCGCCGCGCCGTCGAGGAACTGGTGGAGAGCCCCGCCATGGAGGACCTCGTGCGCGACGCGCGCACCGCCCCCTTGCGCGTCATCCAGGCCAACACCGCCGAGGGCCTGATGAAGAGCCGCGGCCTCACCGTGCTCGCGCTCTTCGACCGCAACGGCACCGTGCTGTCCTCCGGCCACCTGCCCGCCCGGCGCGGCGACCCGGACCCCGCCCTCTTCGCCGTGACGAAGGAGAAGTCCCCCAGGCCCGTCCCCGTCCGCGTGGATGTCCGGGGAGACGCGGGCCTGCGCCAGGTCCCCGCGCTCGTCACCGCGCGCCCCGTGGACTACGGCGACGTGCGCCTGTGGGCCGTGGGCGGCGTGGTGCTGGACGACGGCCTGGCCCAGCACCTGGCCCGCCTCACGCAATCCGACGTGACGCTCCTGTCCGGCGGCACCCAGGTCGCGCACGCCGGCAGCGCGGCCCCGCCCACCGTGGAGCAGGTGCTGCCGCTGGGCAACGCCGCCTCCGTGCGCCTCACCTTCAGCCGCGCCGCCGCGCGCGAGGCCGAAGAGGGCGTCATGCGCGCGTTCCTCCTCCTCGCGGGCCTGGGCCTGGGCTTCGCGGCACTCCTGGGCATGCTGGTGTCGCGCTGGATGACGCGCCCCGTGGAGGCCCTCACCTCCGGCGCCCGCCGCGTGGCGGAAGGCGCGCTGGACGTCCAGGTGACGGCCCGCGCCACCGGCGAGGTGGGGGAGCTGGTCCGGACGTTCAACCACATGACGTCCGAGCTGAAGAACACCACCGAGCGGCTGATGGCCACCGAGCGCATCGCCGCGTGGCAGGAGGTCGCCCGGCGGCTGGCGCACGAAATCAAGAACCCCCTCACCCCCATCCGCATGTCCCTGGAGACGCTGATGGCCGCGCACGAGGCGCGCCACCCCAGCTTCCCCACCCTCTTCAAGGAGAGCGCGGGCGTGGTGCTGGAGGAGGTGGAGCGGCTGCGGCGCATCGTGGACGAGTTCAGCCGCTTCGCGCGCCTGCCCAAGCCCCAGCTCGCACCGGTGGACCTGAGCGAGCTGACCCAGAGTGTCCTGTCGCTCTACGCCGCGCCCCCCGAAGGCATCCAGTTGGTGCCCGCGCTCCAGACGGGCGTGGTGGCCCGCGCGGACCGCGACCAGCTCACCCAGGTGCTCGTCAACCTGGTGAAGAACGCGGAAGAAGCCATGACGGGCAAGGGCGGAAGCCTGCGCGTGCGCGTGAAGGGCACCGACGCGGACGCCATCGTGGAGGTGGAGGACGAAGGCCCCGGCATCCCCCTGGAGCACCGCGCCCGCATCTTCGAGCCCTACTTCACCACCAAGGACGGCGGCACCGGCCTGGGGCTCGCCATCGCCGCGCGCATCCTCCAGGAGCACGGCGGCCGCCTGGAGGTCGGCGGAGAGCCGGGCCAGGGCGCCCGCTTCAGCGTCGTGCTCCCCCGCGCGAGCTGAAGCCCCACGCAAGAAGGCCCGGCACCTCGTGGAAGAGGTCCCGGGCCTTCGGGCACCACACGGTGGCTTCGCGGCCGTCAGTCCTTGACGGGCGTCGCCTTGAGGGCGGCCTTGCCCTCCTTCACGTAGACCTGGAAGCGCACCGTCTTGCACGCGTACTTCGTGACGAGCTGCTCCTTGTTCTTGCGCAGCTTCTGCACGAACTTGTCGTACGTCAGGCCGTCCGCCTGCTCACCGCAGCGCTCGCGCGTGGTGACGAACTCGCGGAAGACGTCCTGGAAGTGCTGCTCCTCCGACAGGGCCGCCGCCGCCGCGCCGTTGACGCCCGGCATGGGCAGCGGAATCGCCTGCGCGCCGGTGGAGCGCGGAGCCGGCATCGGGATGGCCTCCGACGTGGGCCGGGTGCTGGCCTGGAGCAGCTCGCGCGGAATCGCCGCCACGCGCGTCGTCTCCGGGGACTCCGGATCCGAGGACTGCGCCGCCGCCAGCGCGAACGGATTGGCCGCCTGCTGGAGCGAGTACGCCGCCGTGGGCTGGTCCTCGAAGGCGAACGCGCCAGCGCGCGGCGCCGCCGGAGCAATGGGCTCGGCCGGGTGCTCGAAGGGCATCGCGCCCCCCTGCGCGTACGCCGGAGGCGGCGCGAACGGCTCCGCGGCCGGCGGCGGATAGGCCGCGGGAGGAGACGGGAACGGGAACGACTCCGCCCCGGCGAACGGATCCGCCAGTGGCGCGGCGGCCGGAGGCGGCGCCCCGAACGGCGACGGCGCGGCGGCCTGGGGAGGAGGCATCGCGAACGGATCCGCCAGCGGCGCGGCGGCCGGGGGCGGCATCGCGAACGGATCCGCGGCCGGAGCCGGAGTGCCCGGGAAGGGGAACGCGTCCGCGCCCCCGAACGGATCCGCGGCCGGCGGAGCGGCCGAGGCGAACGGGTTGGACAGGGGCTCCGAGTGCGCGGCCGACCCGAACGGGTTGGACAGGGGCTCCGAGGGAGCGCTCGACGCGAACGGATCCGCGGGAGCAGCGGCCACCGGCGCCACGGCGGCCGGAGCCGGCGGCGACGTCTGGGCCACGGGCTGCGCGGCGGGCGCGGACTGCTGCGCGGCCATCGCCGCGCCCCAGCCCAGCGTGTCCGAGCCGCCCGACACGGTCTCCTCGTCGGAGGACTTCTTGCCGCCGCCCATCAGCGCCGTCCACACCAGGCTCAGCAGGAGCAGGCCCGCGAGCGCGAGCAGCGCGGTGTGCTGGTACGCGGCCAACGGAGCCAGCGTCGCCGCCGTGCTGGCGAGGACCACGACTTCATACGGCGTGCCCGTCAGCGCCTGGCGCGAGCCCACGAGCAGCGGCGCCTGGCCGCCCATCGCGTCGCCCTTCGTGAAGGCGGGCAGCTGCACCGGGCCCAGCGCCTGGAGCGCCCCCGAGTCCAGCACCGTGTCCTTCGCCCCCGCCGACAGCCGGGGCAGCGTGCCCTCCAGCCGGTCCTTCGCCGCGCCCACACCGCCCACCACCTTGTCGCCCTGCACCAGCCCCACCGCGGCCGCGCCGGACGCATCCAGCGCGCCCTGCAGCGCGGCATCCGCGGCCAGGGGCGCACCCACCACCAGCGTCAGCGCCGGAGCAGGAGTGCCCTCACCGCTCCACGCGAGCGGCACGGACGCGAACACGTGCGGCGCCCCGAAGGCATCCACCGTGGACGTGCCCGCCTTGGCGAGCGCCGCGACATCCAGCGCCGCGGTATCCGAGGACGGCTCGGCGCCCGCGCGCGCGTGGAAGACCGCGTCGCCGGCCACCACCGCCACCACCACGCCCTGGAGTTCCTGGGGCAGACCGGCTTCCGCGGCGGTGCGCAGCGAGCCGAAGCGCTCCGCGGTGAGCGGCGGCATTCCAGCCGTCTCCTCCGCGTCCTTCGACGAACCGTAGCGGTCGCGCGGGGACTTCGGCGCGGGCACGGGGGTCAGCGCGCGCACGGCGGCGGCCACCTGGGGGCTGCCGGCGAGCTTCAGCGCCAGGGATTGCACTTCCGCGCGGCGTGCATCCACGCGACGCGCGACCTCGCCGGTGCCCGACGCGGCCTGGAATGACGCACCTTCCACCGCGCGCGCGCCCAGAGGCGCCGACAGCATCGGGAGGTGAGCCAGGCCCAGTCCGAGGACCAGGAGTGCGAACAGCAGGAACTTGAGGCGGACCATCGCCGTCCTTTAGCCCAGGGGTGAGGGGTCCGCTTATAGCGTCCACCGTTCGACCCCAGCAAGGAACTGGCCCGAAGGAACCCGGGGGCCGGATGCCTGGCTGGCATCCGGAATTCCCGGGCCCTTCGTTCTGTCACAGCCGCTACAACCGCTCGCCTAGTAGTTCGTCGCGTCGGCGTTGAGGTCGAACGGCATGCCGCTGTTCCCCATGCCCTGGCGACGGCGCTCCACCGCGCGCTTGATGGCCTTCTCCAGGCGGTCACGCGTTGCGTCGATGGCCTGGAACAGCGTCTCCGACGTCTCCGTCACGTGAATGGATTCCAGGCCGGGCATGCGCACCGTCACCCGGCACTCCTTGTCCACGCCTCCCTTGGGCCCGTTGATGTCCACGAGCGCGATTTCGATCTCCGACGCCTCGTCCTCGGCGAACCGTTCGATATGCGCCACCAGATGCGTGTCCACGTACTGCTTCAGGTTGTCCGTCAGCCCCAGATGCACTCCCCGCAGCTGCACCTTCATGGATTCACCTCCGGGCACAAACATGGGCAGTCCCCCGCCCGCCCGTGAGGGGCTGTCGCAAGCCCTCCCGCCTGCCCTCCCCCGAAGCAGCCGGCCGGACGTCACCGCGCCCGGGACGCGTTGGACGAATCCCGCTCAGCACCGGGTTGCTCTAGTCGCATGGATGGCGAGCGAATCAAGGTCCTGCTGGTGGAGGACGACGGGGACAGCCGCGAGCTCCTGGCGGAGCTCCTGGAGGACGACTTCGAGGTCACCACCGCGTCGGACGGCGTGGCGGGACTGAAGGCGTTCGAGGCCACGCACCCCGACGTCGTCGTGACGGATGAATCCCTGCCCGGAATGAACGGCACGGAGCTGGCGCAGCAGGTGAAGGAGCGCGAGCCCAGGGCCCGCGTCGTTCTCGTCTCCGGCTACGCACAGGTGGAGGGCGCGGACTACTGCGATGCCGTGTTGCGCAAACCCATCGACGTGGAGCGCCTCTCCCGCATGGTGGGCGAGCTGGGAGACGCGGCGCGGCACTGACGGAAATTCGCGCCGGGCCCAGCCTGCCATCCGCGCGAGCCGTTCCTAACATTCCAGCCATCGCCCAGGAGGGCCCCATGAGGTACTGCGCACGGTGTGGCTCGGAGTATCAGGACAGTGTCGTGGACTGCACGGATTGCCCCAACCACCCGCCGCTCGTCTCCGCGGAGGAGATGCACGAGCGGGGGCTGCCCCTCCCCCATGAGCTGGATCAACGCCGCTTCGTGAGGGCGGGCATCGCGGACGACCCCGTGACGGCCCAGGTCTTCGTGGACGTGCTGGATGAGCACCGCATCCCGCTCATCGTGCGTCCCGGCCGCTCGGGCGTGGTGGACGAGCTGACCACGGGCAACCTGCTGCCCTGGTGGGAGCTGCTGGTGCCGGACACCGAGCAGGCCCGCGCCGCCCGGCTCCTGGAGGAGGAGAAGATCCAGGCGCGCGTCTACGCGGACGAGGCCGGCCGCGCGGCGGAGGAAGAGGAGCTCGAGGACGAGCGGGCGCGCCAGGCGCCAGCCGACAACAGCGCGCCTCCAGCCTACTAGCGGCCCGCCGCCGTCAGGGCGTGCCCACGTCCGCGCTGCCTTGAGCGGGCGCGGGCTGGGACGCGAGCGTGGCGGGCGGACGCCGGGCCTCGAAGAGGCTCACGCCCGTCACCTTCCACTTGTCGTAGCGCGCGTTGCGGGCGAGGAACGTCTCCAGGTCCTCGTCCACCACGCGGTTGTAGCCGCCCCTGGACGCGTGGCGCAGGTACGTGCGCTTCTTCTTCTGCACCACGAAGCCCAGGTGGGTGATGCGCGTGGCCTTCAGCGGCAGGTCCTCGCGCATGACGACCAGGATGGTGCCGGATGCCACGCCGCGCGCGTGCTCCAGCACCTTGTCCAACGGGATCATGTCCAGGGTGAAGGTGCCCACGGGCTGACGCTCGCGGGGCAACTGCAGCGCCATGGACGACTTGGACTGCCAGGTGTGCGCGGTGAGCGTCTTGGTGACGGAGACGGTGTCCGCCTTCGCGTACCTGCGCGTCACGTCCACCAGGAGGCCCTTCTTGATGTTGTTGGGCAGCCACTGCGCTTCCATCAGATGGTTGCGGTCCTCGTAGGTGGGCGTGCTCGCGTAGCGGATCCGCTCCAACAGCGCCGGCACCTCCTGCTCGCCCTTCGCCAGGCCCAGGGCCAGCGACTCCTCCACGAAGGTGAGGCAGTCCACCGCGTCCAGGCGGAAGGTGGGGTCGGGGTCCACGCCCTGCCCCTCGCCCAGCGGCGACAGGACGTAGGGCGTGTTGAGGAACTTCTCGCTCATGCCCAGCAGGCGCTCCGCCAGCGGGGACTCGGCCTTGTCGGCGATGAGGGCCGCGCGCTGCTCGGGGGTGAGCGCGCTCCAGCCGTTCTCCCGCACGGGCGGCGTCACCGGTGCGGCGGCCGGCTGCGCGGGCGCGGTGAGCGACGCGGGCACCGCGCGCGCCGGGGGCACGGGCGGCGGGGCGGAGGTCTTCGCGGGAGCCTGGGACAGCAGCGCGAGCGCGCAGACACCCCACAGGCTCACGGCGCCACCCCGGCCTTGCGCAGGATGGCCTTGCGGCGGTCGTCCGCGAGCTGGAGCGTCTCCAGCTCCTTCTCATAGACGAGCTTCTCTTCACCCTTCGCGTTCCACGACGCGAGCACCAGCCAGTCCAGCGACGCGGCATCTCCACCCTGGTACAGCACGCGCGCGGCGGTGGCGGCCAGGGTGCGGTCCGCGTCCTTCAACAGCGGCGACAGCACGGGGCTGGCCTTCTTGGCCGGCACGCCCTCGAAGAGCACCAGCCCCTGGCGGCGCACGAACTTGTCCGTGTTGCCCAAGAGCTTCTGCGCGAAGGCGAAGCCCTCCGGCGCGCCCAGCCGGCACAGCCCCCGGGCCGCGGCGAAGCGCGTGCTCTCCGAGTCGCTGTCCAGGTACGTCTTGAGCGCGGCCTTCTGCTTCGCGTCACCGGTGGCGCCCGCGGCCTCCAGCAGCGCCGCGCGGACCTCCAGCTCCTGCTCGTCCTTCGCGGCGGCCATCAGCGGCTTGCCCATCTTCGGGTTCTTGGACGCCCCCAGGGCCCGCGCGGCCTCGCGGCGCACACCGCTGCTCTTGTCCTGGAGCAGCGGCAGCACGGCGGCGGTGTTGCGGCTGCCCAGCCGGGCCAGGCCCTGCGCCGCGTACATGCGCACGGTGCTGTCGCCGTCCGACGCCAGCTTCACCAGCGTGGCCTCCCCCGTGCGCGCGCCCAGCGACGCCAGCAGCGCCACCAGGTTGCGGCGGGTGCGCTCCTCGTAGGTGGTGCGCAGCATCGGGCCAATCTCCTCGGCCGCGTAGGCTTCCATGCGCAGGAAGCGCAGGCGCGAGGTGGCGGGGGGGACGGCGGCGCCGTTGGCCACCTGGGCGAGCACGGTGTCCGCCTCCGCGCGGCTCTGGGCCTTCTTGGACGCGGCCCCCGGGCCCGCGAGGCCGGTCAGGGGCAGGAGCAGCACGACGAGCAGGGCACGGACGGACGGTGGACGCACAGGGGCGGAACGATGGCAAGCACGGCACCCGCCGTCAAAGTCCACCCCTCCGCCCGGCCCCCTGCTTCACGCCAACCGCCCGATTCTTGACCCCCCCGGAGGCGATTGATACGACCGGCGACCAGTCTCCCTCCGCTCTGTCGACCGAGGCCCACGTGATGACGAAGCAGTCGCTCCTGTTGGCGTTCGCGGGCGTGCTGACCGCATGTGGCCCCGTGAAGTCCACGTCCAACATCCTCGACGCCGAGGTGCAGATCCAGGCCGCGCGCACCGCGGGGGCGGAGAAGGAAGCCCCCTACGAGTGGACGGCCGCCAACCTCTACCTGCAGAAGGCGCGGGAGGAGGTCGGCTATTCGGATTACCAGGCCGGTGTGGACTTCGCCGTGAAGGCCTCGCGCTTCGCCAACGAGGCGCGTGAGAAGGCCATGTCCGCGGCCAACAGCGGCGACTCCCAGGGCCGCCCCCAGAACCCGTGACGCCCGAGCGTTCTCCGATGAAGCGTCTGACCCAGTCCGCGCTTTTCACCCTCCTTCTCGCCTCCCTCTCCTGCGTCAGCGGCAACAAGATCCGCGCTGACACGGAGGTGCTCACCGCCGACGTGGAGCGCGCCCGCCGGGGCGGTGCCCTGCGCTGCGCGCCCGCGGAGCTGGCCGCCGCGGAGGCCAACCTCGACTTCGCCCGCGGCGAGCTCAGCCAGGGCAACAGCTCGCGTGCCGCCCAGCACGTGCGCGACGCCGACACCGCGGTGAAGCGCGCCCTGGAGCTGTCCAAGAACTGCGGCCCGCGCCAGGTGCTGGTGCGCGACCGTCCGGAGGCGCAGCAGCAGCCGGAGCAGCCTCAGCAGCCCACCCAGCCCCAGCAGCAGGTGGTGGTGAGCATCGAGGAGACGGACAACGACGGCGACGGCGTCCTGGACAAGGACGACCCCTGCCCCGAGCAGGCCGAGGACGTGGACGGCTTCCAGGACCAGGACGGCTGCCCGGATCCGGACAACGACGGCGACGGCGTGCTGGACGCGGCCGACAAGTGCCCGCTCATCCCCGGCGTGGCGGAGAACAACGGCTGCCCGCCGGAGGCCCCCAAGGACCGCGACGGCGACGGCGTGCTGGACAACGTGGACCGGTGCCCGGACCAGCCCGAGGACAAGGACGGCTTCGAGGACGAGGACGGCTGCCCGGACATGGACAACGACCTGGACGGCATCGTGGACGGCACGGACAAGTGCCCCAACGAGCCGGGTCCGCTGCAGAACCTGGGCTGCCCCATCGTGGACAAGGACGGGGACGGCATCAACGACGACAAGGACAAGTGCCCGGACGAGCCGGAGGACAAGGACGGCTACCAGGACGAGGACGGCTGCCCGGACCTGGACAACGACAGCGACGGCGTGCCGGACGCGCAGGACAAGTGCCCGAATGAGACCGGTCCGCAGGAGAACGGCGGCTGCCCGGATCCGGACCGCGACGGCGACGGCGTGGTGGACCGCCTGGACGCGTGCCCTGACGACCCGGGCGTGAAGGAGGAGCGCGGGTGCGCCAAGCAGTACAAGATGGTCATCGTCAAGAAGGACCGGATTGAGATCAAGAAGCAGATCCTCTTCGGCACCGGCTCCGCGAAGATCATCGGCAAGCAGAGCACCACCATCCTGGATGAGGTGGCGCAGGCGCTGAAGGACGCGCCGTGGATCCGCAAGATGCGCATCGAGGGCCACACCGACTCGCTGGGCAACGACACGGCGAACCTGAAGCTGTCCCAGAAGCGCGCCGACGCGGTGATGGCGCAGCTGCTCAAGCGCGGCATCGACCCGGGCCGCATGGAGGCCGTGGGCTTCGGTGAGACGAAGCCCGTGGCGCCCAACAACACGAAGGCGGGCCGCGCGCTCAACCGCCGCACGGAGTTCAACGTCATCCGTCAGTGACGTAACGCCCACCCCGCTCCGTGCGACACGGAGCGGGACCCGCGGTTCCCAACGCGCCTCCCGGGCCTCGAGCCCAGGGAGGCGCGGTCGTTTCAGGGGGACGGCTCAGCCGTCCTTGAGCAGCTCGTGCAGCACTTCGGTGGCGTAGGCGCCGCGAGGCAGCTCGAACGTGAGCAGCGCGTCCTCGCCCTCCGCCGTGAGCTCCGCCGCGCCCAGCCGCACGCGGTACGGACGGCGCGTGCCCTCCGTCTCGTCGCCACCGCGCTGGAAGTCGCTCAGCGAGACGCCCGCATCGGTGAGCAGCCGCGCCTCGAACTCGGCCACCTCGCCCTTCGAGGCGGTCATCTTCGGGCCGAACATCGGGCCCGCCGGGCTCACCTCGAACGCGGCGACGCGTGGGTTGTCCACGTCCGGCGCCTCGCACACGAAGAGGCCGCCCGTCTCCTCCTTGCGCAGCACGTCGCCCAGGAGCGCCGTGGCGAAGGTGCCCGCGGTGAGCCGCGCGGCCAGCGCCTGGTTGAAGAGGCGCGACTGGAAGGCGGACAGGTACAGCTTGCGCTGGAAGCGGTCCGGCCGCTTCGGCAGCCGCTGCCCCAGGATGAGCATCCGGCCCAGGTCCGCGTTGTCCCCGGTCCGCCCGAAGCGCTGCTCCCCGAAGTAGTTGGGCACTCCCTGCGCGGACAGCCGGGAGAAGGACTCCCGCGCCGCGCCCAGGTCCTGCACGCCGCGCAGCCGCAGCGTGAAGCGGTTTCCCTTCAGGTGCCCGGTGCGCAGCTTGTTGCCGTGCCGCTTCGCCTCCAGCACGCGCACACCGTCCAGCGCGAACTCCGGCACGCGCGCTTCCGCATTCGCGGGCACGGACAGCCATTGCCGCGTCACCGCCTGCCGGTCCTTCATGCCGGCGGCGCCGATGTCGTCCTCGCGCACGCCCAGCGCGATCGCCAGCGCGCGCACCACCTCGCGCGTGTCCCGGCCGCGCTTCTCCACCCAGAGGTACAGGTGCGTGCCCTCGCCGGACGGCAGGTACGCGGGCAGCTCCTCCACCTCGAAGTCCTCGGGGGTGAGCTTGAACGCGCCGCCACACCCGGGCACGCCCGCGGTCAGCCTCGGAAAGCCGGTGTCCGTCACGGCGCCTCGAGCGTGGCCAGGAGTTCCTTCACCCGGCGGGCCAGGTCCTCGTCCGCGCGCGACTCCAAGAGCTCCCCCGCCTGGAACAGCAGGAAGAACATCACGTCGCTCAGCGCCTGACGGAACGAGGCCAGCGGCTCGCTGCCCAGGTGGGCGCGGTGCTTGTCGAAGGCCTCCATCAACCGGCCCTCCGGCAGGCTCCCATCCGCCGCGAACGCCAGCCCCTCCAGCACCGGCGACGACGACAGCGCCTGGTTCACCAGCGCCGCGTTGGCCGCCGCGATGAACTCGCGGTCCATGCCGGAGCGGGCCACCTCGTCGCGGATCTCCCGGAAGATGAAGTTGAAGACGCGCGCCACCGGCCGCGCATCCACCGGAGCGGGCGCCCGCACCGGAGGACGCACGCGCGGAGCGGCCGCCTTCTCCGGCGCCACGGCCGAGGCGGGAGCCCCCGCCGGCTTGTCCGTCAGCCCCGCGAAGCCGCCCTCCAGCAGGCGGAAGACGACCTTGGTGACGTCGAACTCGGACAGCCGCGCCGCGTGCCCCAGCTCCAGCACCGTGCGCCGCCCGTCCAGCATCGCGAGCACGCGGTCCTCGTCCTCCTCCAGCTTGCCGTCGGAAGGACGCTTGCGCGCCACGTACATGCGGCCGTGCGGGATGCGCTTCCGGAAGTGCGCCATCTCGTCGATCTTCCGGATGCTGTCCATCAGCAGGCTCTGCGTGGACAGCTGGAGCGAGTGGCCCGTCTTCTCATCCAGCGGCTGGTCGATGAGGAAGAACGCCCCCTCGCGGCACAGCACGATGGCGTGGAAGATCTCACTCACCTGGTGCGTGACGCACTTGAAGAGGTCGTGCGCCTGGAGCACGCCCTTCTCCACCAGCGCCCGGCCCAGCTTGGATGGCGACTGCTCGCGCAGCACCGCCTCCACCTGCGCGCGGTCCGCGTAGCCCAGGCGCACCAGCACCTCGCCCAGCCGGTCCGCGGGCTCCTCGGAGGTGGCGCCGCGCACCTCGCCCTCGCGCAGCGTGAGCGACCGCTCGCCGCCCGGCGTGTGCACGCGGATGACGCCGCTCCAGCGCGACTGGCTGAGGAACGCGATGAGGTCCGACAGGGGGAAGCCGCCCGCGTCCCCGGACAGCACCACGCGCGGCGTGGGGATGGAGCCCCCTTCCGGCGGCGTGCGGGAGAACACCAGCAGGTCGGGCGCGGTGGGCATCAGCGCGTACGTCCCCGAGCGTCCCGCGAGCGCGGGGATGCCGGTGCGGTCCTCGGGGACCAGCTGCGCGGCGCCATCGATGCGGAAGCGTTGGCTCATCGAAGGGTCAGTCAGCGGCCCACGCGTTGTTGTTCGCGCGCCACTCCACCTCGTCCTCCATGCTGTGCTCCAGCTGCCCTTCCTGGAAGCCCAGCTCGTAGGCGCGTCCATTGAAGAACACGGACGGGGTGCTGTTGATGGCCGCCCTGCGCCCCTGCGCCTGGAAGCCCTCGATCTCGTCCTTGTACTGATCCGTCTTCAGCACGGCGGCCAGCTTGTCTCCGTCCAGCCCCACCGACTTCGCCAGCGCGGGCAGCGCCTCCGGCTTGAGGTTGCTCTGCTGGCCGAAGAGCGCGTCGTGCATCTGCCAGAACTTGCCCTGGTCGCGCGCCCACAGCACCGCCTGCGCGGCGGGGACGGCGTTGGGGTGCATGGAGAGCGGGAACGGCAGGTAGCAGAAGCGCACCTCGCTGGGGTGCTTCTTCGCGAAGCCCTCCAGGATGGGACGGGCCTTGCCGCAGAAGGGGCACTCGAAGTCGGAGAACTCCGCCACCGTCACGGGCGCGTTGGCGTCGCCCTGGCACATGCGCGGATCCACCTTGAGCTGCACGCGCGGCTCGCGGAAGGACGCGTAGTACTTGGACAGCGTGACGATGACCTCGCTCGCGGGCCCGCCCTCCGCCACCATCCGGGCGGACAGCCGCGCCATCCGCTTCGCGTGCTTGCAGGGCGTGTGCTGCTTGAGGCACGCGCCCAGCGAGTGGGGGCAGCCGCAGTAACAGAATTCGTCGCTGAACACCGTGGCCAGCTCGCGCCTGGCCGCGGGCGGCAGCGCGGAGAAGTCCATGCCGGGGATGCCCGTCAGCACCTGGGCCGGATCCGCCGACGGCGCCTCCGAGGCGGGGTTCGCGGCCGGAGCGGCGGCGGGGGCCGGGGCCGGAGCGGCGGCCGCCGGGGCCTTGGGGGTGGCCGGAACTTCCGCGCTCTTGGCGCAGCCAACGCCCATCAGGGTCGCCGCGGCCAGCACGGGAGCAACACGCTTCCATCGAGGGAGGAGCACGGCTCCGGGGTTTAGCCACGCGCGCCGGGCTTGTAAAGCAAGGCGGCCTTTGGCAGACGGCCCTTCGCCCATGCCCAGAGTCCTGATGTTGCACACGGGAGGCACGCTCGGAATGGCCGGTGGCCGGCCTTCCGCCCTGCGTCCCGCGGCCTTCTTCCAGACGCTCCGCAAACGAGCCCCGGAGCTGTTCCAGCTGGCCGACATCGAACTGGAGCTGTTCTCCAACCTGGACAGTTCGGAGATGCAGCCGGAGCTCTGGAGCCGGATGGCCGCCCACCTCCACCGTCGACTGGCGGACTTCGACGGGGCGGTGGTGACCCACGGAACGGACACGCTCGCCTTCACGGCCAGTGCACTGTCGTTCATGTTGCGAAACCCGCCCTGCCCGGTGGTGCTGACGGGCTCGCAGCGCCCGCTGGGGGAGATCCGCTCGGACGCGCGGCTGAACCTCATCGACGCGGTGCTCTCCGCGCTCCAGGGTCCGCGCGAGGTGACCATCTGCTTCGACTCCCACCTCTACCGGGGCAACCGCACGCGCAAGGTGAAGGTGGCGGAGTACGACGCCTTCGAGAGCCCCAACTTCCCGGTGCTGGGCACGCTGGGCGTGGACGCCACCTTCGAGAAGGGCCTCCCCTCCCGGGGCCCCTTCCGGCTCCACGACAAGCTGGATCCGCGCGTCTTCCTCCTGAAGGTGTACCCCGGGCTGGACCCGGCCCTGCCCCTTCAGCTCCTGCCGCACGTGAAGGGGCTGGTGGTGGAGGCGTACGGGGCGGGCAACGTGCCCATCGCGCCGGAGCTGGGCCGCTCGCTGCTGCCGCTCTTCGTCCAGGCGCGGGAGCGGGGCATCCCGGTGCTGGTGGTGAGCCAGGCCTACCGCAACGGGGTGGACCTCACGCTCTATGAGTCCGGGGCCAAGGCACTGGCGGAAGGGGCGGTGGGGGGCGCGGACATGACCCCGTCCGCGGCGCTGGTGAAGCTGATGCAGGGGCTGGCGGAGCACCCCCGGGGGGGCGAGGCCCTCTCCCGCTTCCTCCGGACGCCCGTGGCCGGCGAGCTGTCCGTCGGGCGGCCGACAGTTCCTCCACCGGAGAAAAAGAGGCGCCGGCCGGCGCGGGTGGGGCGGGTCGGCTGACACCGGGTGCGTGAAAGGAGCGTGGGTGTGCTTGCCGCCGTGAAAAGGCGGCCCGTAAGATGGGAGGCGCGATGTCCGAGGAGAAAACTTCCGTCCATTCGATTTCGGACCTGCTGGGCAGCGCCCAGCAGCAGAGCGCCTATCTGATCGTGATCAGCGCCAAGTCCGCCGCCGGCATCGGGCGGATGTTCAAGCTGGACCGTTCAGAGGTGGTGCTGGGCCGCAGCTCGGAGGCCCAGTTCCAGGTCGAGGACGACGGCATCTCCCGCAAGCACGCGAAGGTGGTCGCCATTGGAGACGGCCGCTTCCAGCTCGTGGACCTGGGCAGCACCAACGGCACGTACCTGAACGGCCTGAAGGTGAGCGCGGCGCCGCTGTACGACGGCGACAAGATCCAGATCGGCTCCAACACGGTGCTGAAGTTCAGCATCCAGGACGCGCTGGAGGAGCAGTACCAGCGCAGCATCTACGAGTCCGCCACGCGCGACGGCCTCACCCGCGTCTACAACAAGAAGTACTTCATGGAGACGGTGCGCAAGGAGTTCGCGTACTGCCTGCGCCACCGCGTGCCGCTGTCGCTGGTGCTCTTCGACGTGGACCACTTCAAGCGCATCAACGACGTGTACGGCCACCCGGCCGGAGACTTCGTGCTGACGCGCATCGCGCAGCGGGTGGCGGACACGGTGCGCACCGAGGACCTGCTCGCGCGCTACGGCGGCGAGGAGTTCGCGCTGATGCTGCGCGAGTCCGCGGAGGACGCGGCCCTGGCGTGCGCGGAGCGCTGCCGTGTGGCGGTGGACCGCGCGGACTTCATCTTCAGCGGCACGCCCATCAAGGTGACCATCAGCCTGGGCGTGGCGACGCTGCTGGACTCGGACTTCTCGCAGCCGGAGGACCTCATCTCCGCCGCGGACAAGTACCTCTACCGGGCCAAGCACGCGGACCGGAACCGCGTGGACGCCAAGGCCATCAGCGGCCCGTGAGCATCCGGAGGAGGGCCGTGATCCACGGCCCTTCCGCCTCCCGGCTTCCCAAGCAGTCCGAGCGAGCAGCCTGAGCGGCCCGGAGCCGCTCGCAATGCCAACGCTCAGCGTCCGAAGCCCAGCCGCCGCAGCCCTTCCGCCGACACGTGCTTCACGTGCGTGTCCGCGTCGTGCGTCGCCGCCTCGCTCAGCGCCGCCACCGCCTGTGGCCCGCCCAGCGTGCTCAGCGTTCTCGCAGCCGCGATGCGCACGTCCGCCACCGGATCCCCGCGCAGACGGTCCGCCAGGACGCGCACGTGCGCGGTGCGGCCCACGAACTCCAGCGCCCGCGCCGCCGCCGCGCGCACCACCGGATGCTCCGACGCCAGCAGGCCCGCGGCCTCGTCCCCGCGCGACGGCTGCCGGTAGGCGGACAGCACGTCCAGCGCGGCCACCACCACCTCCGGCGCACCGTCCTCCAGCGCCTTCGCCGCCAGCGCCATCGCGTCGCCATTCCGGGGCAGCGACCCCAGCGCGCGCACCGCCCCCGCACGCACCGGCGTCACGTTCGAAGAAAGGAAGGGCGCCAGCCGCCGCGTGGGAGGCGGCCCCTCCGTGCAGTCCCCCATGAACGCCACCGCCTCCCCCTGCACCTCCGGAGTCCGGGCGTTGCGCCCCTCCGCCACGTCCCGCAGGAAGGCGAAACACCCCTTCTCATGCGCCATCGCGCCCAGCCACGGCCGCGCGGCCTCCGCGGACTCCGAGTCCTTCACCCCCTGGAGCGCCACGTCCCGCAGCGGCTTCCCGGTGGACTCCGCCAGGCCTCGCGCCGCCAGCTCCCGCACCCGGCCATCGTCGTCTCCCAGCGCCCCCTCCAGCTCCCGCTTCGCCAGAGGGCCGTAGCGGCGCAGGGTGGCCACCGCCGTGCGCCGGCGCTGCACGTCACCGGAGGTGAGCTCCGGCCGCAGCGCATCCAGCTCGCGCGAGTACACGGCGAAGAGCCGGTTGATGACCGCCTCGTCCGGGGGCTTGGCCTCGGTGAGGAGCAGCCGGCCCACGGACGCACGCTGCCGCTCGGCGACGGCGGAGAGCAGCTCCGCCATCACCGCGTCACCGGCGACGGGCCGCGAAGCCACCGCGTCCAGCACCACGCGCGTCGCGGACCGCCCCTGGAAGGTGGCCAGGTGCAGGAGCGCCGGCAGCCGCACGGACGGCTCCTGCGAGAACATCTCCAGCGACAGCGACTGCCGGACGGCGTCCCGCTTCGCCCACACCCGGGCGGCGGCGGAGGGCCCCCGGGCGCCCGCCTCCCGCAGGAAGTCCGCCGTGGACCGGCCGGAATCGGCGGCGGCCCGGACGGCGGTGAGACAGGCCCCCAGGTCCGCGTCCGGCGGCGTATCCATGATCCAGTCCGCCAGGGCCCGCCGCTCCGTCAGCCCCCGGCTCCGGGCCTCCGCGCGCACCGCGGCCCAGCGCACCCGCCAGCTGGAGTCCTTGAGCGCCGAGGCCAGCGCCTGCTGCGCCTCCACCCCACCCGTTCCCAGGGACGCCACCCAGCTGTCCACCCGGCCCCCGGTGACGCAGGCGCCACAGGTCCGGGCGCGCAGGGAGGGGTCCGCGACGTGGCGGCGACAGGAGGCCCAGCACTCGGAAGCGACCGTGCCGGCCCGGGAGGGGCTGACCGCCAGCAGGAGGACCAGGAGGAGGAGGCGGGGCACGCGGCGGACACTCTAGCGCACCCGGCCCATCCTTTCCGTGCGGGTCTCCTTGCCTTTTCCGGCCCGCTGCGCCATACCCCCCGACCCTCTGAAGATTTCCAGATTGCATCCAGCTAGGCGGAAGGAGGTGACTGCATGCCCGGTATTCGAGTGAAGGAAGGTGAGTCCATCGAAAGCGCTCTCAAGCGCTTCAAGAAGGCCACCGAGAAGGCCGGAATCCTTTCCGAGATCCGCAAGCGCGAGCACTACGAGAAGCCTTCCGTGAAGCGGAAGAAGAAGGCCCTCGCCGCCAAGAAGCGCGCTGTGAAGAAGGCCCGCAAGTCGTACTAGCAGGCCCGCAGTGAGGAGCCGGGGCTCCAGCAGTCAGGTGCCCTGGCTCCCGCCGTCCCATCCGCTGGCGCGGCGACCCTTTTCCCCGCCCGTGAGGAATCCCGACATGACCACCCTGAAAGAGCGCCTGACCGCGGACCTGAAGGACGCGATGAAGGCCAAGGACGAGCTGACCCTGAGCGTGGTGCGCATGCTCAAGAGCGCCGTGAAGTACAAGGAGGTCGAGCCGGGAGCCAGCGAGCTGGACGACGCAGGCATCCAGCAGGTCATCGCCACCCTCATCAAGCAGCGCCGCGACTCCGTCGAACAGTTCAAGGCCGGAGGCCGTCCGGAGCTGGCGGAGAAGGAAGAGCAGGAGATCTCCGTCCTGCAGCGCTACCTGCCCCAGCAGCTCACCCCGGCGGAGCTCACCGCCGCCGTCCAGGCCGCCATCGCCGAGGTCGGCGCCAAGGGCCCCAAGGACATGGGCGCGGTCATGAAGAACGTGAACCCCAAGGTCCAGGGCAAGGCCGAGGGCAAGGCCATCTCCGAGGAAGTGAAGGCCCAGCTGGCCAAGCTGTCCTGAAGCACCCGTGATTCTTCGGGGAAGGGGCGCCGGGAACGTCTCCCAGGTGCCCTCCCCACCCCGGGCTCGAAGCGGATTTTTTGATCCCTCGCCCGCTGCCCATTAAGCGCTGATCCTCAAGGCCTCTTTCGCCCGTCCCCCAACCTGGGAGGCGGGCGGGCAGCCATCAGGAGTGCGCGCCGTGTCCCAGCTTCCGTCCGTTTTCGTCAGAGGGGGCCGTCAGGATGGCGGGCGGAAGGCCGCGCTCATGCGGATGGATGGAGGGGCGTCGTGATTCCGGAGCACAAGATCCAGGAGGTCCTCGACCGCGTGGACATCGTGTCGCTGGTGTCCCGTCACGTGGAGCTCAAGAAGGCCGGGCGCGAGTTCAAGGGCCGCTGCCCCTTCCACCAGGAGAAGACGCCTTCGTTCTACGTCGTCCCGGAGAAGCGCTTCTATTTCTGCCACGGCTGCCGGGCGAGCGGCGACGCCGTGTCCTTCATCCAGCGCTACCTGGGCAAGACGTTCCAGGACGCCATCCGCGACCTGGCCCAGGAGGTGGGCATCGACCTGGAGGCCGCGCAGGACCCCGGCCTCAAGGAGCGTCAGCAGGTCAAGGAGGCCACGGACTTCGCCGCGGAGCACTTCCGCGGCCTGCTCTGGCACGAGGACGAAGGCCGCGCCGCGCGCGCCTACCTGGCCAGCCGTGGCGTGTCGGAAGAGGTCGCCCAGGGCTTCGGCCTGGGGTGGGCGCCCGCGCAGTGGAGCCTCCTGGCGGACCGCTTCCAGAAGAACGGCATGCTGGAGTGGGGCCTGAAGGCGGGGCTCATCACCAAGCGCAACAGCGGGGATGGCTGCATCGACTTCTTCCGCAGCCGTCTGATGGTGCCCATCCGCGCGCCGGAGGGGCGTCCCATCGCCTTCGGCGGCCGGCTGGTCGCGGCGGAGGACGGCCCCAAGTACCTCAACTCGCGCGAGTCCCGGCTCTACAACAAGAGCGAGACGCTCTTCGGCATGGACCAGGCGCGCGACGACATCCACAAGCGCAAGACGGCCGTGCTCGTGGAGGGGTACTTCGACTGCATCGGCCTGCACCAGGTGGGCGTGCGCAACGCGGTGGCCCTGTGCTCCACCAACCTCACCGCCGGGCACCTCCAGGTGCTCAAGCGCGCGGAGGCCCGCGACCTGGTGCTGCTCCTGGACGGAGACTCCGCGGGGCTCGCGGCCGTGGAACGCTTGGCCGGTCCCCTGCTCGCCGCGGGCGCGCCCACCCGCGTGGCCCTCCTGCCGCAGGGAGATGACCCGGACGTCTTCGCCCGCCGCGAGGGCACCGAAGGCGTGGAGCGCCTCCTGGAGGGCGCCCAGCCCCTCACCGCCTACCTCTTCGCCACCCTGCTCCCCGCAGGCAAGCAGGCGAGCTTCGAGGAGAAGATGTCCGCCCTGGAGCGGCTCAAGCCCGTCACCTCCCAGGTGCCTCCGGGCCTGACGCGCTCGGCGCTCATCAGCGCGCTGGCGGGGCATTTCGGCTGGATGCCGGCGCAGATCGAGTCGTCGCTCCAGTACAAGCCGCCCCCCACCCCCAAGCCCGCCGCCGCTCCCACGGCGTACCCCAACGCCGTCCCTGCCCAGGCCGTGCCGCGCCCGGTGCCCAAGCCCCAGGCGGAGCGCCCTCCGCCGGAGTCGGAAGCGCTCTATGTGGCCGCAATCCTTCGGGATTCCCGGCTGCTCGCCCGGGACACCTTCCGCGTGTGTGATGAGCTGTCCCACATGGGACTGCGGATGGTGCTGGCCCAGACGACGTCCGGGCAGGGGCTGGAGGAGGCGCTCTTCGAGGCATCCGAGGTCGTCAAGCGGACGCTCCTGGAGGCCGGCCGCCGGCTCTCTCCGGCGGGAATGGAGCTCGAAACGGAGTTCATCCTCGCGTGCCGCGACATCATGAAGAAGCGCATTGACGAGCGGCTCGTTTATATAAAGCGAGCGACGGAACAGACGCAGGGGGCTTTTGATTTGACAGAGGAGACGCGGTTGCTCCTGTCCGAGCGCAAGGAGCTGCTGGCCCTCCGCAAGCGCGTCCTGGATGAGCTATCCCCCGCTTCCTCGGCAACGGGAACAAAGGGACCAATGCAACCGGTTTGAGTTCGCGTTTGTAAGAAAGCTCGACTTTGCGGTAGATCGGCCGGCTCGCCCAGGCCAAAGCACCTGATTTTCTTAAGGAGAAGTACCCGAATGCCGACGCAGAAGCCCCCCAAGGCATCCGTGAAGCCCACCAAGAAGAAGGTGGACCCGGTGATCCGCAAGAAGAAGGCCCCGGACAGCCCTGCGGCGAAGGTCACGAAGGCAGCGGAGCCTGAGGAGAAGGAGCTGCTGGCGAAGGACGCCCCCGCCGAGGCGCCCGAGAAGGTCAAGAAGAAGAAGGGCGTCGCCGCCATGGCCGACGACGTGGACCCCGAGGAGGCCGCGGAGGAAGCCGCCGCCGCCGTCCAGGTGGACCCGGACGCCGTGGAAGACGACGTGGAGGAGGATCCCGTCGCCGAGCGCAAGGAAGTCAAGGACCTGCTGGCCGCGGGCCGCGAGAAGGGCTTCCTCACCTATGACGAGGTGAACGACGCCCTCCCCGCCGACATCGTGTCGTCCGATCAGATCGACGACGTGATGAGCATGTTCGGCGACAACGACATCGAGATCGTGGACGCGCAGAAGGCCGCGCAGTCCAACGAGATCAAGCCCACCGTCGCCGTTGAAGAAGAGAAGGAAGACCAGGACGAGGACGAGAAGGACGAGGACGACGAGCCGGGCGGCAAGTCCAACGATCCTGTCCGTCTGTACCTGCGCAAGATGGGCAGCGTCAGCCTCCTCACCCGCGAGGGCGAGGTGGAGATCGCCAAGCGCATCGAAGAGGGCGAGAAGGAAGTCCTGCGCGCGCTGCTGGCCTGCCGCGTCGCGGTGGCGGACATCCTGGACATCAGCAACCGCCTGAAGACGGGCAAGCTGCGCGTGCGCGACGTCATCAAGGACGCGCCCGAAGAGGCCCAGTCGGAGAACGCGGAAGAGCCCGCCGAGGAAGCAGCCGAGGGCGAGGCCCCCGCGCAGCTCGCGCAGAGCGAGCTCAACAAGATCGAGCAGATCTCCAAGCAGATCGAGCGCTTCCGCAAGTTCGCCAAGGACTGCGAGGTCCTGGAGGAGGAGCTCTCCGGGAAGAAGAAGCTCACGGAGGTTCGCAAGAAGGAGCTGAAGCAGGAGGTGAAGGACCTTCGGACCAAGATGATGGAGGTCCTGGAGGAGATGCGGCTGAACAAGAAGCAGGTGGACCGCATCGTCCTGAACCTCAAGGGCCTCATCGAGCGCGTGGAGAAGGCGGAGGAGGAGCTCGGGGACCTGGAGCGCCGCTACCAGGTCAACATGAAGGACCTGCGCCCTCAGCTGAAGGAGTCGCGCGAGAACCCGAACATCGCCAAGAAGCTCCAGAAGCAGCTCAACTTCACCCCTGAGCAGCTGGAGGTCCTGGACCGCGACGTGCGCACGGCGGTGCGGAAGATCAAGCGCGTGGAGGAGGAAGCGAACCTCCCGGTGGATCAGCTCCGCCGCAACTACGACGCCATCCGCCTGGGTGAGAAGCGCGCCGAGCGAGCCAAGAGCGAGCTGGTGGAGGCGAACCTGCGCCTCGTGGTCTCCATCGCGAAGAAGTACACGAACCGCGGCCTGCAGTTCCTGGACCTCATCCAGGAGGGCAACATCGGCCTGATGAAGGCGGTGGACAAGTTCGAGTACAAGCGCGGCTACAAGTTCTCGACGTACGCCACCTGGTGGATCCGTCAGGCCATCACCCGCGCCATCGCGGACCAGGTCCGCACCATCCGCATCCCGGTGCACATGATCGAGACCATCAACAAGCTCATCCGCACGAGCCGCTACCTCGTGCAGGAGATTGGCCGCGAGCCGACGCCGGAAGAGATCGCGGAGAAGATGGAGCTGCCGCTCGACAAGGTGCGCAAGGTCCTGAAGATCGCCAAGGAGCCCATCTCCCTCGAGACGCCCATCGGCGAGGAA
Source organism: Corallococcus sp. M7 (assembly GCF_054512695.1). Lineage (NCBI taxonomy): Bacteria > Pseudomonadati > Myxococcota > Myxococcia > Myxococcales > Myxococcaceae > Corallococcus > Corallococcus sp. M7. The sequence goes on along the minus strand of NZ_CM137252.1, from coordinate 2,741,081 downwards.
GAGGACAGCCACCTGGGCGACTTCATCGAGGACAAGAGCCTCGTGTCGCCCGCGGACGCGGTCATCAACATGAACCTGGCCGAGCAGACCCGGAAGGTGCTGGCCACGCTCACGCCGCGCGAGGAGAAGGTCCTGCGCATGCGCTTCGGCATTGGCGAGAAGAGCGACCACACGCTGGAAGAGGTGGGCCAGGACTTCGAGGTGACGCGCGAGCGCATCCGCCAGATTGAAGCCAAGGCGCTGCGCAAGCTGCGCCACCCCAGCCGCTCCAAGCGCCTGCGCTCCTTCGTGGAGAGCTGACGCAAGGCCGTTGAGCTGATTGGATTCGAAGGCCTCCGTTCCTTGAGTGGACGGGGGCCTTCGTCGTTTCTGTCCCTGAGTGAGGTGCGCCATGGCCGCGAAGAAGCCCCTGCCCTTCTCCGACAGCGTGATGAAGCAGGTGCGCTCCATTCCCCGGGGGGAAGTGCGCTCCTACGCGCAGGTGGCCATCTACGCGGGCAGGCCGGGCGCGGCGAGGGGCGTGGGGCGTGAGTTGAAGCACCTGCCGGGACAGGCCACGCAGGTGCCCTGGTGGCGGGTCATCCGTTCGGACGGGACGCTGGCGCCCCCGGTGGCGCACGAGCAGGCGAAGCGGCTGCGCGCGGAGGGCGTCACCGTGGACGAACGGGGGCAGGTGTTCCGCGTGGTGGTGAAGAAGGACGGCAAGGCCGTATAGTCAGCGCGAGGGCCCTTAGCTCAGCGGTTAGAGCTGTCGGCTCATAACCGATTGGTCCCTGGTTCGAATCCAGGAGGGCCCACTCCCCTCACCTTCCGCCTCAGATTCCGAGTCTGGCCCGGAGCTGGGCATAAGCCTGGGCACCGGCACCGAAGGTGAGCTTCTCCTCGAGAGTCATCTCGCCAATCGTGCGGCTCTGCCCGTCGGGGATGAACACCGGCTCCCAGTGGATCCCCTGATCGCCCCTGCGCTCCAGAGCAATCGTCCCATCGACCCGTCCCGCGAAGACCTGGAGCTGCTTGCCGTCGCAATAGCAGACCCTCTGCTCGACATGCGCGCGCCGTGAGGCCTTGTCGGGAATCAAGGTGCAGATGTCTCCCTCAAGCGCGGTCCAAAACGGCTTCACCAGCGGCCCGGGAAGCCCTTTCAGGTGGTCGATGTAGAGCCCCCCGTGCTCGACGAAGAGGGGGACCAGTGCCGTCTTGTACGCGGCCAGGGCCTTCTCGCGCACGACGGTGGCGAGGTCCGGAGAGAGGACCTCGATCAACTCCTGCTTCAAGGCACGTGGCGGGCTCTTGCTGTCGCGAAAGAAGTAGGCCACGTCCGCATGCTTCTGTTCATTCGACGAGCAGAAATAGAGCGTCATCGGTCCCTCATGCCTGAAGCGCGTCGAGCAGCGCGACGACGCTCCCGGACTTGTCACCCGAGTCGAGTTGGATGACATCGATGTGCCACTGCTGGAGCAGCCTTGGCTGGACGAGGCCCGTCTCGAAGGCCGCCCAGTAACTGTGATGTTCGGCGGGAAGGACCGCGCCAGGCGGCAGGCTTTCGCGCAGCATCAAGTCCATCCGGTACCAGATGTAGCGCAGGTTGACGTCACCGAAGCCATATCCCAGGAACAGGAAGACGTTGCCGAGCAGGTCCGAGCGCAGCCGTTGATCCGGCGCGGCCTCTAGGCGGAAGCGGTCGAAGAACTGGCGCTCGGTGAGCACGATGCTGTCCGGGTGTGACAAGTCCCCATGGAACTTGATGACCTGGCACGTGTCCGGCTCCGCGGGGCGCCGGAAGTCCTCCAGCCGGGTGAGGACCTGGACCTTCTGCCCGCCGTCGCGCAGGGCCTCTTCGATGTGGTGCTCGAAGTTCGTCGTGTAGATGGTGCGGAACCGGCAGCGAGCCAGGGCCTGATGCTGAAGGGACTTCTTGCGCCGATCCTCGACTGCGGGCGCATGGAACTCCGGCGCCATCTTCTCGCGGATGAAGCCTTCCAGGCGCTTGGGGGACTCCAGGTCGAAGTAACCGGCCAGGTGTGGAGCGTGGCCGTGCACCTCGAAGAGTTCGGGAGCGAAGCCCAGGTCCGCGCCCATCCACCCCATGAGCTGCTTCCACAGGGGAAGCCGCAGCGGAGCGCTGAAGCCGGCCCCCAGGAAGGGGATCAAGCGCTGTTCCCGATAAGCCTGTCGGAGGAAGGGGACGGCCTCGTCGAGCGTCAGTGGAACCATGGGGCGGATATAGCCGCACGCCTCACGGTGCGTCGAGTCTGCCCGGGCAGCGGGACTTCGAACCGCCTCAGGTCCCCCCTTCTCCACCGTGAGGTGGAGCAAGGCGATTAAAGATTGCAAAGCGGACCGAGCAGTCGCGCGAGAGCGCCAGATTGTGAAGCTCGGAGAAGGCCTGCGCCCCCCGGAGCAGGCGGCCTGTCTCTCTCATGAAATGGGCAGGATTGCTCTCGAAGGCCGGCCAGATGGCGGCAATGGCCTCTTCTATGACGGCGAGGGCCTCCTGATTCCGATCCAACTGCCTGAGCGACTCGCTCTGAGCAAGGAGGTAGGACCAAAGCTTCTCGTGCCCTGACGACACCTCACGCAACCTTCCGACAGCCTCCCGGAAGGACTCCACAGCGGCCTCGTGCTCACCAAGCATTTGCTGGCTGGCGCCGAGGATAAAGAGATGTGACGAGAGTCGCTCGGAGTAACCTCCAGGATCGCGCTCAGCCAGGGGGCGACTGAAGCTGATGGCTTCTTGGAGGACCACTTTCGCCTCCTCATGCTGGCGCAGCACGAAGAGCCCGACGGTCAGGTTGCTGAGACTCTGGATGAACTGTGGCCCATAGACTCGGGGGTCACGCTGCGCGAAAGGCCTGTACAACCCGGCAGACTCCCTGGCAATGGAAGCGGCATCGGCATACCTTTCGGCATTATTCAATGCCATGCTCATGTTCAAAAGGAACAGGGCGAGTCTCATTTGGTAGGCATCAGGATGCTGCCGGGCCAGAGCACGGATGCGCGGGAGGAACTCCTCCAGGACTTCGAGTGCTTGGGCAGTCCTGTTCAGCTTGCCGGCTGCGACACTCAAATTGATGTGAGCTGTAATCAGCAGGTCCAGATAGGCCTCGGACCTATCTCGTTCCTCAAGCTGGAGGAGATTGATCGCCTCCTCGGAGGCGGCCAATGCCTCCTCATGACGTTTCAAATCGATCAAGATGGCGCTCTTATTGATCAATCCGCTAGCCAGGACACCATGCAGAGGCTTGGCCTCACGCTGAATCAGGTTTCGAAGAATCGAAATGGACTCATCTGCCGCCTCAAGCGCATCCTCATAGCGCCCTGCCGACCGCAGCCCATTGCCCAGGACATGCAGGCTCGACGCCAGCTCCCCAAGCAGGTTCGCAGCTGCATTCTGCGATAACAGGCGGAAGACTTCGACAGACTCGCTAGCCGCCTGGATTCCCTCCTCATAGCGGCCCATGGAAATCAGGCTCTCGCCCCGCTGAAGCCGCAGGAACGCACGGGGAAGCCGTCCCTCGGCATCATCTCCGCCTGGGACCGCCTGCTCAAGCGTGCGGGCTGCCCACTCATTCACCCGGCGCATTGAGCTGCCAGAGGACTCCCTGCGCTGCCATAAAGTAAACGCGAGCTCGAGGTCCCCGTCCTGTTCAAGGCAATCAGCCAGGACATCCCCCAGCACAGAGTGGCCGGTCCGCAGCCCTACGGCTGCCGCAGCGTCCCACGCCAGTGGCGCTCGAACAGCCAGTGGAGTGAGGACACGCGAAAGCCAAGGACGTACCACCTCTGGTTGGGAGGCGGAGGCTCGCCCCAGCACCTCCAGGCCCGTCCTCACCTCGTACTCTGGCGCATCTGGGGGCAAGACCTTGTCCAGCCAGTCCTGCGGAGGACGATCTCCTTTGAGCCTTGGCGAGAGGACTCGAAGCACCATGCCCTCTCCCAGGAGATCCGGCACGAGCGGTGGCAGATACAACTCAGGGTCTCCACCGCTGCCTTGGTAGATGCGCTGCAGCAGGCGCAGCAGGTCCTCCTCCTCTGGGGAGGGAGACCGTTCAAGCAGCTTCGTGACGAGGAGGCGGGCCGCTGTGAGGTCGGGCAGCCCTCCCCGCAGCGTAGCAGCGGCCACCAACTGACGCGCTAGCGACTTCGTGCCTGAGAGTGCAATCTCTCCCTGGTGGGCGCGGCTCTCCCAAAAGCGCTCTTCGTGCTCCAGGATGACGTTGAGCAAGTTGTTTGCTTCGAATGGTAGCCCCTCGACACAGGCGAGCGCGGCCATGTGCAGGTAGAGCACACGCTGGAAGCGCTCATCGGCGAAGTGCGGAAGTGCGGCCCGTGGGGCTGGTCGGCTGAGTTTCTCGGCGAACCACCGTGTTGCTTCGTGAAAGACCTTTTCGCGCTCGTCATCACTCACGGCCAGTGGCGCAAGCTCATAGGGAGGCGTTATGTCGAGCCAGACACCCAGCCCCTCATCAGCAGCCCGCAGGGACTTCCACCAGTCCTCTGCCCCACGTGCAAGCAGTAGGAGCCGCACCCGGCGCAGCGAACCCGTGCCTTGCTGTTGGTGATAGCGATACAGGCGCTTGAGCACCGCGTGCAGCTCAGCGCGGCTCTCAGCGTAGTCGATGACCACCAGCAGCGGCTGTCCGACGTCCCACAGCCGTTCGAACCAATCGTCGGGGACTCCCTTGAGCAGGAAGCCCGCGGTCCATCCCTCGCCCTTGAGGCGCCGGATCCATTCGATGGCGAGCCGTGTCTTCCCGACCCCTCCGTCAGCGTGAATCAGCCGCACCGCCACGGCACGGTCGTCTTCGCACCAGCGCTCCAATTCCTCGAGCACCGCCGTGCGTCCTTCCTCATGGAAGGGGACGACTTCATGGCGCGCACTGAGCAGGGTGGATGGAGAGGGAGACGCTGGAAGCGTCGCCTCTGTCCCCGACACCAGCAAATCATCGATGCCAGGCTGGACCTCCACCTCGATGTGCTCTCGAAGGAAGGCGAGGAGGCACTCGGCGGACGCGCGCGCGGCGAATGGTTTGAACTGATCCGCGCGGCCCGCATCCGCGAAGTCCATGATGCCTTTGAGCACCAGCACGTCGAACCCCATGCTCCGATGAGCGCGAACAAGCGCGCCCAGGGCCGCGGCCTCCATCTCCAGGCCCAGCGTCGTGCGGACGTGAGGCACGATGTCGTCCCAGATGGACTCGTCCTCGATGACCCGATCTCCGCTGGCGATGGGCGCGACATGGACCTTGAAGGGAATCAGCGGTCCTTGGGGTGAGAGGTCCGGCAGCTGGTTCCTGTGCTTGAACAGCACCGCGCGGATGCGTCCGCGTCCCTTCTCTGTAAGGACACCGGTGCCCTCCTGGACATCGCCGGCCTTCCACAAGGCCTCGATGACCTGATCCCACTGGGGACACGCGCGTCGAGCATCGGGAAGGTCCCAGGGTTCGGTATTCCCTGCGTCCAGCTGCGCCAGTGCCCAGTGCTCCTGCCACTCGAAGGGCACGGGCCGGTCGAGCCACCATGCCTCGTCCTTGAACCGGGAGGCGAAGTCGAACCGTTCGAGCGCCACCTTCCAGTCCTGCCGGAGGCTGTACGTCCTTAGGTCCTGTTCAACCGTGTCGTGGCGCTTCTTTCCCTCGTCGTAGAAGAAGAGCCGCTCCGCGGCGATGACATCCCCCAGGTTCGTCTTTCCGCGGCGGCCCGCGCAGACCCCGGACATCGCGACGCACCGGGGGCGGTAGGCCTCAATCAGTGGGATGAGGGCCTGGGTCGCGGCCACGTCCCCCATGCCTCCCGCCTGCGCGAGCACGACGCGCAGGGGGCGTGCCCCTCTTCCATGGAAAGAGCGGGACACGACAGGAATCCCCTGCGGTCCCGGTTCCTCCCTCCATCGGCTGTGCTCCCACGCTCCGGCGTCCACCTGCCTCGCCGCCTCGAACTCCAAGGGGAGCGCGGTCAGGATCACCAGATCCGCTCTCCGCAAGCGCTCGCTGCCCGTCGACATGGGGCGGAGCGTACCGCCACTTTCGCCGGCTTTGTGTGCTCACGCGGCCGGCGGACAGGGGGCATCAGAAGCGGATCGCGGCGCCGAAGCGCACGCCGAAGCCGTTCTTCGAATCGGCCGAGGCCGCCGCGAAGAAGCTCGTGTCGGCTCCGGGCTTGTAGCTGACCTGCCCTTCGAACTTCTTCGTCCCCTTCATGAAGTCCTGGAGCGCGTTGCCCTGAAGGGTGAGGCGGCCCTTGTCGAGCGACCACTTGAACTTCCCATCCACGCTCGAGAGGACCCCATTCTTCAGGCTGGCCCCAGAAGTCACCTCGAAGGGGTTCGTGGTCCCGCGCTTCACGCTGCCTTCGATGCGCGTGGAGCCGTTCTGGAAGTCCTGAAGAGCCTTCAGGCCGAAGACGCCCTGGGGGTTCTTGAAGGTCACGCCTCCTTCCGCCTTGAAGCCTCCCTGGGCGTTGAGCGTCGCGGTCGCCGTGGTGGTGAAGCGCCCCTGTGTCCTTTCGACGCCTCCGGACACCCGGTCGAAGCCATCCTTGTTGAAGGCTCCAGTAGCGGTGAGCTTCGTTCCGTCCTTCGACCAGGTGACACCAGCCGCCCCCTTGTCGAACCCGTCGCGGTTGAAGTTGGCGGAGCCCGTCAGCTCGGTGTTCTTCGTGAGCTGGAGTTTGACGGACGCGCTGCCTTTGGGGTCGGCCTTCTGAAGCCAGTTGCCGAGTTCCGCCTTGAGGGTGAAGTCACCCTTGTCCCCGAGCTTGACCTTCAGCCCTTCCGGCCCGACGAGCTTCTTGAGGGTTCCGAGGACAGCCGCCGCATGGGGCGAGTTGGCCTTGGGTCCCAGGAGGTACTTCTCTCCCTGGTCCAGCCCCACCTTGAGGAGGAAGTCGGAGACGGCTCGCTCGGCCTGGGCCTTGTCGGCCGCGGGCAGCTCACGTCCCTGCCGGGGCGGCAGCTTCCCTCCCGCCAGGGCCTCGGCGTCGGGCTTGAAGATCTTGCCCAGCTTCTGCTCGAGCTCCTTCAGCGCCGCCTCGACGTCCGACGGCGGCTTCTGCACCGTGTCACCGACCTGGTTCGGCCCCCCGGTGTTGTTCGCCTGACCTACCGCTGTCCGGGGACGCGTCCCCGCTCCGCTGACTGGCGCCATTCGAGTTTCCTCCAAGGGCTTGTGAGCGCCCCCCACGCCTGGAGGAATCCGGACCGGGATTTCTTTTGCATTTCCCCCCGCGAAACCGGCGGAGGCGGGCAGCCCCCCCGAGCTGCATGGGTAATCCCAGACCTCGACCCTGCATTGATTTTTCCGAAAGACAATGAATTACACGCTTTAGCCGACGCGTATCGTCCTTCGTGAATCCCGGGGGGATGGGATGGCATGCACCGCGGCTGCTAGGCTGCGGTCCATCCTCACATGACCACCCTGCTCTTCGCCGCGGCGACGGACCCGGACGTGTCCACCGGCTCGCTCATCTGGATCGTTCTTCTTTTCTTCGGCCTCTTCAAAGGCTGGCAGGCACTCCAGGATGCCTCCACGAACCGCAAGGCGGTCTATTCGCTGATGCTCGTGGATGTCGCCGCGCTGGTGATCCTCCTCGTCCAGTTCTTCAAGGTGCTCGATTCGCCCCCGGCGGCCATCCTGGTGGGGCTGTTCACGTTCGTCGTCATGCTGCTGGGGCTGTTCCTCGCGGTCACCGGCCTCATCGAGCTCCGCGCCGACAAGGAACGGCTCCTGAAGGGACGCTCGCATGCGTGGTGGGCCGTCGCGATCTCGGCCCTCATGCTGACCGGCATGGGCATTGGCTTCGCCCGGGTCATGGCCCGCCGCAATGAAATCCCGGCGAACCTCCGGGTGGAGAAGCCCGAGGAGGGCATCCGCGACGAGGAGATGAACTTCGCCTTCCAGCATCCGGGCAAGCCGTGGACCACGCTGAACGCACCTCGGCTCAACAAGCTCGCGAAGTTCGCCATGGCTCGGGGCGGCGACGCCCAGATGTACTTCATGATCGTCCCGGAGAAGTTCGCGGACGGGGAGCTCGCGGACGAAGCGGAGGGCACCGAGCTGCTCGCGGACATCGTGAGCGCCAACCTGGAGAGCGCCACGGGCACGGTCGAGAAGCTGTCGCGCGAACCCCTTGCCGTCGGTGAGCTGAAGGGCATCCGCCTGCGCTCCCGTGCCCAGCACGCGAACATGCCGCTGACCTACGTGCACTGGGTCTACGCGCGCGGTGAGCACGCGTATCAGCTCGTGGCGTGGGGAAGCCCGAAGGCAGAGGAGGCGCTCTTCGCCGAGGCGGACCGCCTGTTCGCGCGCTTCTCCCTGGTGGATCCCCAGCGCAAGGCCGCCCCCACCGCCGCGGCCGCGAGTCCCGTGACGGCGCAGTCCACGGAGTATGGATACTCCGTCGAACTGGACGGGCGGCTCTGGACTCGGCCCACCAACCTCGCGACGGAGTTCCCCGAAGCGGACTTCGGCGCGACCGGTGACAACGCCAGCATGGTGGTCGTCCCCCTCTGGCTCTTCGGTGAGGAGCCCTCTCCGGACGCCCTCGCCCACGGCCTGCTGAGCGTCCTCGAGATCGACTCGCGCGAAGGCGCGGTCCGCAATGCCCGCGAGGTCACCACGGGCAAGCTCTCTGGACAGGCCTTCTCCTACGACTCCAAGAGTGAAGAGGGAGGGGTCGACGAGTACGAGCTGCGCGTGTTCCGCGACGGGGACATGGCGTACCTGCTCGCCGGATGGTGGACCAAGAACCAGCCCACGCTTGGCACCCGGGTCCGCTCGGCGCTGGATGCCGTCAAGCTCAACGCCCCCTCGACGGCGCCCCGCTCCGCGGCGGTGGGCAAGACCGCCGCGACCACCCACGCGAGGGTCTTCGACCAGATCGCGCGCTACTACAGCGACCGGGAGGACTTCGCCGCGGCCGCGCCCTGGTTCAAGCGCGCCTTCGAGCTGGAGCCCGGCGTGCCCATGCTGCTCATCAACGCCGCGGCCGGGTACGCCAGCTCCGAGCAGTACGCGGAGGGGCTCGCGCTCATCAATGCCCACGCGAAGCGGTTCCGGGGTGAGCCGCGGCTGGAGTCCTGGCGGGCCTACCTGCTCGTGCGCAGCGGCCGTGAGGCCGAAGGATTCCAGGCCTACGCATCCATCTTCCCCTCCCGCCTCACCAACGAGAGCCACCTGAACCGGTACCTCACGCTGCTGGAGGAGAAGGGCCGCGTCGCGCAGGCGCTCCAGGTCATCCAGAAGTACCGGAAGCGGGCCGACTCGACGGACGCCACGCTCATGCATGCGGGCCTCCTGCGGCGCAAGGGCGCCCCCGAACAGGCCGCCGCCCTCCTGCGTCAGCGGCAGAAGCGCGAGGGCTACGCGCTGGAATTGTCCGAAGCGCTGGCGAACACGTGGCTGGAGGCCAAGAAGCCGAAGCTCGCCCTCGAAGTCGCCGAGGAGATGGTGAGCAAGTCAGCGCAGTCCCCCTCGGGCTACCAGGCCCGGGCCCGCGTGGAGTACGCGCTCAAGCGCTATGCGGACGCCAAGTCGTCCCTGGAGAAGGCGCTGGAACTGGAGCCCGCTTCCACGGACACGCGCCAGTTCCTCGAGCATGTGTCCGGCATGCTGGGCCAGGGGGCGAACTCGGTGCTCAAGACACCCATCGAGGAGGTCGCGCTGCCGCCGGAATTGCTCGCGCAGAAGGGCAAGCCCGCCGAGGCCAAGGGCCACAATGGCCAGTACCACCTGCTGGCCACCGCCATCTCCTTCGTGAAGGGCAAGGAGCTGCGCACCACCGACCTGCGCCGGGTCCAGGTGCACAACGCGGCGGGCGTGGAGCGCTACAACACCTTCGAGTTCGAGCTCAACCCGCTGTCCGAGGAGATCTTCGTCAACCGGGTGGAGGTCCGGGATGAGCAGGGCCGCGTGGTGGCCAGGGGCAAGGTGGAGGACTGCTACGTCTCCGACCGGGCCTCCGCGCAGCAGGGCACCCAGCGCCGCACCCTGGTGGTGCCCGTGCCAGGGCTGAAGCCCGGGCACACCGTGGAGGTGGTGGTCACCCGGCGAGACATCACGCCACCCAAATCCATGCGCTTCTTCGAACATGACTTCTTCGCGAGCATCCCCGCGTCACGCTCCGTGCTCTACGTCCATGGCGACGTGGACGCGATGCAGTGGCGGGCCTCGCCCGGCATCAAGCCCCTCCAGGCGCCCGATGCGTTGACCTTCGTCGTCGAGCAGCCCGCCCCCTACCGCGAGGAGGGTCTGCAGCCCGACTATCAGGAGTACCTGCCCATGGCGTGGCTGGCCCCCGTCGGCACGACGTGGGAGGCCGAGGGAAGCGACTACCTGAAGTCCATCGCCGCGCAGCTCACGCCCGCGTCCGCCGTGAAGTCCCTGGCCGCCAAGGAGGCGGGGACGGCGAAGGATGAGGCGACTCGTGCCGCCGCGCTGGCCCGGTGGGTCCAGAAGAGCCTGACCTACCGAGGCATCCTCTTCGGCGCCCGGGCTCGCATTCCGCACACCGTGGATGAAATCCTCGGCAACCGCACCGGCGACTGCAAGGACCACTCCCTCCTGCTGCACCAGCTGCTGGGCGCCGCCGGAATTCCCTCGCAACTGGCGCTCGTGCGGACGGGCGGACCCATCGTCGCGGACACGCCTTCGTTGGATCAGTTCGACCACATGGTCGTCTACCTGCCGACGGTGGGCGGGGGCACCTTCGTGGATGTGACGAACAAGTCCGTCGCGCCCATGAGCAGTGGTGAGCAGGCATTGGGCGGCCGGGAGACGCTGGTGTTGGAGGCCACGAAGTCCCGGCTCGTGCGCATCCCCGAATCCTCCCCAAGCCACGTGCACGCCGAACGGCACGTCCGCCTCCAGGGAACGACACTGCACGTGAAGGAGCAGGTGACGCTGAAGGGAAGCCATGCTTCCGCCCTGCGCTACTACCTCTCCAGCGAAGAGCCCTCCGAGCGCGCGGAGCTGATGGCCTCCATGATGGGAGGCTCCCGGGCCGGCGTGAGCGTCACCACGCTGGAGGTCCCCGACCTGGAGGAGCCCGAGCGCCCGCTGACCTTGACGATCGAATACGTCGTGCGCGGCCGCTTCGCCGCCGCGGGCGGCGGCATCGTGGGGCAACTGCCCTCGCACTGGGAGCACAACTTCCTCAGCCTCCGGGAGACGGAGCGACGCGACTCGCCCCTGGAAACGAGGACGCCCCTCGTCATCGAGAGCGTGACCCACTTCGAGGTGCCCTCGGGTCAGGACATCCCGGCGCAGGACCTGGCGGAGCGCTCCGGCACCACGGACTACGCGGCGTGGAAGCTGGCGTCCCGGCTGGCCGATGGCGTGCTCACGCGGGACTTCCGCATCCAGCGGGCGAAGGGGCGCTACGAAGCCACCAGGTACCCCGCGTACAAGGACGCCATGCAGGCCGCGCTGGGGGCCCTGGAGCAACGCGTGTCGTTGCGAGGGCCCGCGTCCGCGGCCGTCCAGGAGTAGCTCCTGACGATGTGCGGTGGGCGGCGCTCAAGGCTTTGAGGCGCCGCCGTTGTCTGTCTGGACGGCGCGGCTCCGTCACTCCCGAAAATCCGCCGTCCCTCTCGCCTTCACTCCCCGAGAAGCCTCGTGCGCGCTCCCGCCTCGCCCCCGCTCCCCGCGTCCTTCCGCATCGGCTGCCTGCTGGCTTTGTCGCTGGCCCTGGCCTGCACCCGCGACGCAGCGGCTCCCGCCGCGACGGCGCCCCCGCCGGCTGCCGTCCCGGAGGCCCACGCCCCGGATTTGGAGAAGGCCCCCTTCGACGTGGGCGCCATCATCCGTCAGGTGCACTTCGCCTGGCGTCCGGAGAACGGGGCGTGGAGTGGCGGCCACTCCACGTACGCGGTCCGCTCCGGCGCGGAGGGCCTCACCCTCACGCCCTACCACCACCCCCGGAAGCCGGACGCGGCCCCCAGGCCCGGCGTGGTGACGAAGGCGCGTAAGTCCGTCTCGCCGCTCGCGGGCGCGCCCCTCACCCTGGGCACGCCCGGACTGAAACGCGGAGCGCGGCGCCTGGGCGATGCCGTTGCCCGGGAGCGCGTCGAGCAGGACGGCCACCTCGTGCTCGCTCGCGGCGACGTCACCGAGCACCTGCGCAACGCCGAGGATGGCGTGGAGCAGTCCTGGACCTTCGAGCACGCGCCCGCGGGCCTGGGCGACCTCGTCGTGGAGGTCCCCGTGAAGGGGCTCACCTACCAGGGCACCACCGGCACGGGCCTTCACTTCACCGATGCCCGCACGGGCCTGGGCTTCCGCTACGGACATGGCACCTGGGTGGACGGGCGCGGCCAGCGCACCCCGGTGGAGGCCCGCTTCGTCGAGGGCCACATTCAGCTTCGCGTCCCGGCCGGAGTGCTGGACGCCTCCGCGTATCCGGCGGTGCTCGACCCGCGCATCTCGCCCGAGTTCGGCATGGACACGCCCGTCGTTGGCCGGCAGGTCGGTGATCAGACGGGGCCGGTGGTGTCCGCCAATGGCTCGACCTGGCTCGTTGTCTGGCATGACTACGCCGCGACGACCAAGCAGGTCACCGGCACGCGTGTCTCCAGCTCGGGTCAGGTGCTGGACGTCAATGGCATCACCCTTCCCCGCGGTGACAAGGTCTCCTCCAGGCTGTCCATCGCTCCGGGAGCGAGCGACTGGCTCATCGTGTGGGAGGAGTCGACACGGGACATCTACGGCACGCGGGTGAGCCTGGGAGGACAGGTGCTGGACCCCTCTGGCATCCCCATCGCCGCGCTCCCCGGCTACCAGTACGCGCCGGCCGTCGTCTCGTCGGGCTCGGAGTACTTCGTGGTCTGGCACGAGAACAGCGGCTCGGTTTCGGTCATCTGGGGCACCCGGCTGTCCAGCGCGGGGCTGCCCGTGGGAAGCCCGGTGCGCATCAGTCCGTCGACGGGCTTCGCCACCACTCCGGACATCGCCTTCAACGGCGTGGACTACCTCGTCGTCTGGCAGGACTACACCAGCGCGCGGGCCTTCGACATCCGCGGCGCGCGCGTCGCCTCGGCGGGCACGCTGCGGGATGCGTTCCCCTTGAGTCTCTGCGCGATGGACGGCAACCAGTGGCATCCCGCTGTCGCCGCCAACAGCGGCTCGTGGCTCGTCGTCTGGGAGGACCAGCGCGCCGATTCCTTCGATGGGGACATCTACGGCACTGTCGTGTCGAACACGGGCTCGGTGAGCACCCCGAATGGGCGGGTCCTCACGTCGCTCCTCGGGAGCCAGAGCTATCCGGACGTCGTGGCCCGGGGGTACAGCTGGTTCGTCGTCTGGGAAGACGCCCGGAACGGCTATCCGGACATCTATGGAACGGGAGTGGACTGGGACGGGACACCGTCCTACCGGGGGCCCGTCGCGGTGTCCGCGCAGTATCAGTCCGAGTACCTGCCGTCGGTGGCCTCCAGCGGCGGAGACCTGCTCGTCGTCTGGCACGAGGCCCATACCAGCGGCTACGACGTGCGTGGCGCACGTGTGACGACGCAGGACGTGGTCCGGGACACCACCAGCATCCTGCTGAGCACCGCGCCCAATGATCAGTACACCCCTGCGGTGGCTCGCACCGGCACCGACTACCTCGTCGTCTGGCGGGACAACCGCGCGGGCGAGTCCGACATCTACGGCGTCCGGGTGACGAGCCAGGGCGTGGTCCTGGATCCTTCGGGCATTCCCCTGTGCACGGTGGGGGGTGAGCAGGACAACCCGACGGTCGCCTCCAACGGCACGGACTGGATGGTGGCCTGGGACGACAACCGCTACGACGCCACCGACGAAATCCTCTACGGCGTGCGCGTGTCCACGGCGGGCGTGATCCGCTCGGCCTGGAGTATCGGGACGGCATCCTGGGCCATGCGCAGGCCGGCGTTGGCCTCCGACGGCACGGACTGGTACGTCGTCTGGGAGGATGGCCGGGGCCAGCTCTCCTCCGCCTCGTGGGACATCTTCGGCGCGAAGGTGACCGCGTCGGGCACCGTCACGCCGACCTACGGCACGAACCTCACCTCGGGCAACACCGGCTCCCAGTTGGAGCCCGACATTGCCTTCAACGGCGCCGAGTACCTCGTCGCCTGGACGGACTACCGGAGCTACGTCACCAACGAGGACGACATCTACGCCGCGCACGTGTCCCGCGCGGGGGCGGTGCGCCCGGTGGGGGGCTTCGTGCTCAGCAATGCTCCGGGCAGACAGGTGGCACCGGCGGTGGCCGCCTCGGTGGGGGGCTGGCTCGTCGTCTGGCAGGACGGGCGGAACGCCTCTCAGGACATCTACGGCACGCGCGTCGCCGTCTTTGACACGGCGCTGGACCCGTCGGGGTTGGCCATCGCCACGACGTCCACCGCCCAGCGAAACCCCACCGTGGCCTCGGACGGCGTGAACTACTTCGTCGCCTGGGAGGAACAGACCTCCACCAGCAACCAGGACATCCACGGCGCGCAGGTGTCCGGCGCCACCGGGGCGCTCATCGAAGCGCCCTTCGCCATCGCCGCGTCGCCGCAGAACGAAGTGCGGCCCGCCACCGCCTCGCATGCGCCGTCCCAGTTCCTGCTGCTGTACCAGCGCACCGATCCAGCGGTCTCCTCACTGGCCGAGCGCATCCAGGCACGGCTCATCAACCTCAACCATGCGCCGGTGGCCGAGGCCCGGTCACTGACCACCGCCGAGGACGTGCCCCTCCCCGTCACCCTGGCGGCGACGGACGCGGACGGGGATGCGCTCACCTTCACCATCGTCACGCCTCCGACGCATGGCACGCTCTCCGGAACGCCGCCCGCCCTCACGTATCGGCCCTCCAACAATTTCAATGGCGCCGACAGCTTCACCTACCGCGCGACGGACTCCTCGGGCGAAAGCTCCGCGGTCGTCACCGTGTCGCTGACCATCACGCCGGTGAACGACCCGCCCACCGGAGACACGATCTACATCTCAAGCTCCGAGGACCAGCTGCTGAACATCAGGCTTCTGGGGGTCGACCCTGAAGGCGAGTCCGTCACCTTCAGCGTGCAGACCCTTCCCGAGCACGGCACGCTGACGGGGACACCTCCGGACCTGAAGTACACGCCGGTTCCGGACTACCACGGCACGGATGGCTTTACGTACGTCGTGACGGATGCCTCGGGGGCCACGTCCAAGCCCATCCAGGTGTCCATCCGCTTGTCGCCCATGAATGACTTTCCCGAGGCGTACGCGCAGAGCGCCTCGCTGGACCAGGACACGAGCGTGGACCTGGTGCTGGAAGGCTCGGATGTGGATGGGGACCCACTCACCTTCTCCATCACCCAGCAGCCCGCGCACGGCACCCTGAGCGGCACGGCTCCCAACGTGCGGTACACACCGGCTCCGGGCTACCACGGCCCGGACAGCTTCACCTTCCGGGTGCAGGATCCCCAGGCATTCCCGGCGAGCGCCACGGTGAGCCTCACCGTGAAGGCCATCAACGTGGCCCCCGTGGCCCATGCGCAATCGGCCACGCTCGGCGAGGACACGGCCCGGCCGCTCGCGCTTTCGGGGAGCGACGCGGATGGCGACGTGCTGACGTACGCCATCGCCACCGGGCCCGCGCATGGTGCCCTGAGCGGCACGCCTCCGCAGGTGACGTACACGCCCACCACGAACTTCCACGGTGAGGACAGCTTCACCTTCATCGTGAGGGACACGTCGGGCGTGGCCTCTCCGCCCGCCACCGTGGCCCTCACCGTGACGGCCGAAAACGACGCGCCCGTCGCGCAGGCACAGGCTGTGGAGACGGGGGAGGACGTGGCCCTCCTCCTCACCCTCCCGGGCTCCGACGTGGACGGGGATGCGCTCACCGTCACGGTGGCCACATTGCCGGAGCACGGCACGCTCAGCGGCACGCCGCCGGACGTGACGTACACGCCTCACGCGGACTTCCATGGTGAGGACGGCTTCACCTTCCAGGTGACGGACGCTGAGGGCACCAGCTCCATGCCCGCGCGGGTGTCGGTGACGGTGACTCCGGTGAATGACACTCCCGTGGCGCACGCGCAGAGCGCCTCGCTGGACCAGGACACGAGCGTGGACCTTGTGTTGGAAGGCTCCGACGTGGACGGAGATACGCTCACCTTCCACATCGACGAGCCTCCCGCCCACGGAACCTTGAGCGGCACGACTCCCAACGTGCGGTACACGCCGGCCCCCGGCTACCGCGGCCCGGACAGCTTCACCTTCCGGGTGCAGGATCCAGTGGGGTTCCCTGCAAGCGCTACGGTGAGCCTCACCGTGAGGGCCGTGAACATTGCCCCCGTCGCTCATGCGCAGTCAGCGACGCTGGGTGAAGACACGGCCCGGCCGCTCACACTCTCGGGGAGCGACGCGGATGGTGATGCGCTGACGTACACCATCGTCACCGGGCCCGCTCATGGCGCCCTGAGCGGCACGCCTCCGGAGGTGACGTACACGCCCACCTCGAACTTCCACGGGAGTGACAGCTTCAGATTCATCGTCAGGGATACGTCGGGCGTGGCCTCCTCGCCCGCTCTCGTGAGCCTCACCGTGACGGCCGATAACGACGCGCCCGTCGCGCAGGCGCAGGTGCTGGAGACGAAGGAGGACGTGCCGTTCTACATCACCCTCGCGGGCTCCGATGTGGACGGGGATGCGCTCACCTTCACCATCGTCACGCCTCCATCGCACGGCACTCTCTCCGGAACGCCGCCCGTCCTCACGTACCGGCCCTCCAACGACTTCAACGGCGCCGACAGCTTCACCTACCGCGCGACGGACACCTCGGGCGAGAGCTCCGAGCCCGCACGAGTGTCTGTGACCATCACGCCGGTGAACGACCCGCCCACCGGAAGTTCGCTCTACATCGGGAGCTACGAGGACCGGGTGCTGGATCTGCGGCTTCAGGCGTCCGATCCAGAAGGCGATGCCTTCACCATCCACGTGCACACCCTGCCCCAGCACGGCACGCTGACGGGGACACCTCCGGACCTGAAGTACACGCCGACTCCGAACTATCACGGCGACGACAGCTTCACGTTCATCGCGACAGATGCCTTGGGGGCCGCGTCCAAACCCACCCCGGTGTCCATCACGTTGGCGCCCATGAATGACTACCCCGTGGCGTACGCGCAGAGCGCTTCGCTGGACCAGGACACGAGCGTGGACCTGGTGTTGGAAGGCTCGGACGTGGATGGGGACTCGCTCACCTTCTCCATCACCATGCCTCCCGCGCACGGCACCCTGAGTGGCACGGCTCCCAACGTGCGGTACACGCCGGCCCCCGGCTACCGCGGCCCGGACAGCTTCACCTTCCGGGTGCAGGATCCAGTGGGGTTCCCTGCAAGCGCTACGGTGAGCCTCACCGTGAGGGCCGTGAACATTGCCCCCGTCGCTCATGCGCAGTCAGCGACGCTGGGTGAGGACACGGCCCGGCCGCTCACGCTTTCGGGGAGCGACGCGGATGGCGACGTGCTGACGTACACCATTGTCACCGGACCCGCGCATGGTGCCCTGAGCGGCACGCCTCCGGAGGTGACGTACTCGCCCACGCCGAACTTCCACGGTGAGGACAGCTTCACCTTCATCGTGAGGGATACGTCGGGCGTGGCCTCCCCGCCCGCCACCGTGGCCCTCACCGTGACGGCCGAAAACGACGCGCCTGTCGCGCAGGCACAGTCGCTGGAGACGGAGGAGGACGTGCCGCTACCCCTCACCCTCGCGGGCTCCGACGTGGACGGGGATGCGCTCACCTTCACGGTGGCCACGTTGCCAGTGCACGGCACGCTCAGCGGCACGCCGCCGGACGTGACGTACACGCCTCACACGGACTTCCATGGAGAGGACGGCTTCACCTTCCAGGTGACGGATGCCGCGGGCACCAGCTCCATGCCCGCGCGGGTGTCGGTGACGGTGACTCCGGTGAACGACGCTCCCGTGGCCCGGGCGAAGGCGGTCCCCGTGGTGGAGGACGGATGGGCGGACTTCGTGCTCGAAGGCCAGGACGCGGATGGCGAAGTGCTTGCCTTCACCGTTCGAACACAGCTACTCCATGGCGTGCTGACGGGGACACCTCCGGACCTGCGCTACACGCCCGCCGGTGACTTCCACGGTGAGGACCGCTTCACCTTCACCGTCTCGGATGCGTCAGGCGCCGAGTCCGCCGCGGCCACGGTGACCCTCACCGTCTCACCCGTGAATGACGCACCGGTGGCCCAGGCGCAGAGCGCTTCGCTGAACGAAGACACGGAGCTGGAGCTGGTGCTGCGGGGCACGGATGTGGATGGCGATACGCTCACCTTCGCCCTCTCCGTCCAGCCCGAGCACGGCACGCTCAGCGGCACGCCGCCGGACGTGACGTACACACCTGCAACCGACTTCCATGGAGAGGACAGCTTCACCTTCACCGTGACCGACGGCAGATCCACGTCCATGGCCACCGTGTCCCTCACCGTGCGCCCGGTGAATGACGCCCCCATCGCGCTCGACCAGGTGCTGCAGGTGGAGCCCGAGCCTTCCGCGCTGATACTCGCGGGCACCGACGCGGACGGCGACACGCTCACCTTCGCCATCCACACGCCGCCCGAGCACGGCACGCTGGGCGGCACTCCCCCCGAGCTGACCTTCACCCCGGCGGAGGGCTTCCGCGGCACCACGACCTTCACCTTCACCGCCTCGGACGGCCTCGCCACCTCGGCACCGGCCACGGTGACGCTGCGCGTGGGCAACAGCGCGCCCGTGGTGGCCGTCGCCCTCCAGACGCAGCGCCCCTTCGAGGGCGAGACGCTCCACTTCCAGACCACCGCCGCGGACGCCAATGGCGACGCCCTCACCTTCACGTGGGACTTCGGCGACGGCGCCTCCTCCGAGGAGGCCAGTCCGCTCCACGTCTACGCCAACGAAGGCACCTACGAAGCGGTGCTCACCGTGACGGACGGCATCGACACCGTGCGGCGGTCCTGGGTGCTGGAGGTGCGGAACGCGGCGCCGGTGCTGGTGCCGGTAGAGGCTCCTGCCCGGGCCGACGAGGGCGAGGCGCTCACCTTCCACGCCCAGGCCCGCGACAGCGGCGAACAGGACACCCTCACCTTCACGTGGGACTTCGGCGACGGAAGCGCGCCGGCCTCCGGCCCCGAGGCCCCCCACACGTACGCCGACAGCGGCCTCTACACCGTGAAGGTCACCGTGACGGACGACGCGGGCGCCTTCTCGCAGGAGGTGCGCGAGGTGCGGGTGGACAACCTGCCCCCGGTCCCCGAGCCCGTGCCCACCCAGACGCTGCGCGGTGGCGACACCGTGTCGCTCCAGTTGAAGGCCACGGACGCCGCGGGCGACCGGGACCCGCTGACCTGGAGCCTCGTGGAGGGCCCGGGCACCGTGACGCCCGAGGGCCTCTATACGTGGAAGACCGAGGCCCGCACCGGAGGCCACTTCCCCGTGCGCATCCGCGTGATGGATGACGACGAGGGCAGCGCGGAACTCGTGCTCGACCTCACCGTCCGCGCGCAGTTCCAGCCCGAGCTGCCCCCGGACAGCACCGGCTGCGGCTGCGCCTCCAGCCAGGGCGGCGCGGCCTCCTCGGTGACCCTGCTGCTCGTCGTGGCCCTGCTCGTCTCCCGCCGCCGTCCTCCCACCCACCGGAGGAGCGGCGGCGCGTAGGATGCGCGGACATGGACTTCCAGGCGCGGTTCGAGGCGCTCACGCACCAGCTCCGGCCCTGGTCTCCGCTCTGGTCCCGCTCCATCCTCCAGGGTTGGCCTGAAACCGGTGCCGCATATCCCGGGGACTGGCTGGCCCATGCCCGGTCGCTCGATGAAGCAGGCGAGCGGCGGCTGGACCAGGGGGAGCTCGTGGGCACCCCGCCTCCGTCCCTGTCCGCGCTCCTGGGCTCGCTCCAGGAACTGACGGCACTGCCCTGGCACGAGGGCATCCACCCGCTGACGGTCGCGCAGACGCAGGGACTCAGCGCCAAGAAGGCCCACGAGTTGGAGCGAGTGCTTGCCCTGCTCGCGCCCAGGACGCGCTTCATCCACCAAGCGGTCGACATCGGCGGGGGCATGGGACATCTCGCCCGCCTCTGTGCGCGGACGTTCGGGTGGACCTTCCACAGCATCGATCGGGACGCCGCGCTACAGGACAAGGGGCGGCGGTGGCTGGCGAGAGCCCCCTTCCCGGGCGGGGACACCCTGAGTTTCATCCAGGCCTCCGTCGAGGACGGGCTCCAACCCCGAATCGATCCGCTCTTCTCCGGCCGGGACCGGGCCACCATCGGGCTGCATACGTGCGGGCCGCTCGCGCTCACGCAGCTCCGCAAGAGCCAGGGGGCGGGCTTCGTCCTGAACATCGGCTGTTGCTACGACAAGCTGGAGGCCCCGCGAGACTTCCCCGTCTCCCGCTTCGCGAGCGCGCATCCGCTGCCCTTCACTCCGCATGCCCTGGCACTGACGACGCGGGGACGGCACCACAAGACGGATGAAGAGTTCGCGCGGATGAAGCAGGTGTACGCGTGGCGCTTCGCGTTCGATCTCCTGTCGAGGCAACGCTTTCCTGACCTCGGCTTCGTCAGGGCGGGAGACGCGCCCCGGGCGCTCTATGACGGCCCCTTCGCCGTCTACGCGCGCGACCGCCTGGAGCGCCTGGGCCTCGATGCGAACATGACGGATGCAGCGCTGGATGCCTTCGAGGTGTCCGTTCGCGCCGAGACGCGCGACCTCCTGCTCTGCCATCTGCTGAGGGACCGCTTCGCGCGGGCGCTGGAGGTCGTGCTCCTGCTCGATCGCGCGATCCTCCTGGAGGAACTGGGCTTCCAGGTCGAGCTCCTCCAGCTCTTCGATCCCCACCTTTCGCCGCGCAACCTCGCGCTCATCGCGTCACGGGGCGCTTGAGGCCAAGCGCCAGCCCGCGGACGCCTTGGGCCGCTTCGCCACACGCCTGGTGCCACTGACGGCACGGCGATGTCCCGTGTCCGTCAATCCCGGTACTGCTCTGGAGTCCCACTTGAACGGAGAAGAACCTGTGCGTGCGATTTCGTTCCTTGCAATCCTTCCTCGCTGGCTCGCCGTGTGCCTGGGCCTCTTCGGCGCTCAGGCCTTCGCGGGATACGCGCCCGTGCCGGACGGGTACGTCCTCCTCAGCAGCGACACCTCGAGCCGCTACCTGGTGGCGGGGGGTGCCCGGTTCTACATCCCGCCCGCGCAGCATGCCCTGTACTCCGGCGCCAACCTCGTGTCGCTGTCCCAGGCGACCATCGACTCCTACACGCAGATTCCCCAGGACGGCACGTTGATCCGCCAGAAAGGCACCTCGGAAATCTACGTCGTGGTGGGGCAGGCGTACTGGTGGATCCCGTCGCCCACGGAGCTGGCCTATTGGGATGACTGGCGGATGGTCAATGACATCCCGAACAGTGATTGGCGGGGGCCCTTCATCAACTTCTCACACAAGGTCCTGGTCCAGGAGCGCTCGACCAGCCAGGTCTACCTCTGGGTGGCTGGCGCCAAATACCCCATCACCACCACGGCGGACCTCGACTATTTCGGCGGATGGTCCAACGTGAAGGTGATTCCGCTGGGAACGCTGGCCAGCACTACGCACGAGCCGTGGTGCGGAGCGAACCTGCGTGAGCGCGCAAGCAGCACTGTGTACAACCTGGGGTACATCAACAGCAGCTCCACCACCATGAGGAAGTCCGTCACGGCTTCCCCCGCGGACAGTGAGGTCCCGGCGGGTGCGCTGACCTCCGTGCCGCTGTTCTCCGCCGGGCTCTCCTGCATCTGGTAGCGCGCGGACGCGCTGGCGTGTCTGTCGAATCAAGGCACGTAGGCGATGCAATCAATCTCCACGCGCAGGCCGGCGTCTGGAAGCGCGGACACCTGCACGGTGGTCCGCGCGGGCCGGTGCCCGGCGAAGACGCGCTCGTAGACAGCGTTCATCCGGGCGAACTCCTGCATGTCCACCAGGAAGACGCCGCAGCGCAGGACGTGCTGGAGGCTGGAGCCACCGGCCACGAGGATGCGCTCCAGGTTGCGCAGCACCTGCTCTGTCTGCGCTTCGATTCCCTCGGCCTGCACGCCGGTCGCGGGATCCCTGGCCGCCTGTCCGGAGATGAAGAGCAGTCGGTCCAGCCGCATGCCGGGAGAGTACGGGCCCGCGGGCTTGGGCAGACCCGGCGCGACGATGGGCTGATGTTGGATTGACGTCATGGGCTTCTCCTTGGATGGGCTTGCATCACCTCTCCGGAAGCAGACAGGACGGCCGGCTGGAGGTGAAGGCCGTCCGTACCGACGACGTCTGGGGCTTCAGCCGGCTGCGCGTGGTGGCGAACAACGGCGAGACAGTGGAAGTCGGTGGATACAGCCGTCACTGAAGCCCGATGACGCGCTCTCTCAGAGCAGCTTCGCCATGATGTCGCGCTCGCGCTGATCGAGCTTGATGGAGTCGAGCGTCCAGTTGATGAGCTCGTCGGCGACCGAGGCGTCGTAGCCGAAGGTGGTGGCGGCCTCCTTCACCGACGCGCGCTCCTCGGCCGCGAGCTCTCCGTCGGCGCAGGCCACCTCGACGAGCATGCGCAGCAGGGAGGCGCGCAGCTCGCGGATTTCAATCCGGGTGATGATGTCGGAGAGCCGGCCGGGCTTCTGGAACTCCGCCTCGATGAGCGCGGCGACCTGCGGGTCGCGGGGCGACAGGCCGATGTTCAGAACCACCTCGTCGAGTTGCTGACGCTCCTCCTCGGTGACGCGGCCGTCGCTCGCCGCCACGTTGGCCATGGCCTGGACGAACGCCAGCAACTGCTCCTGGGGGTACTCGCGCGACATTTCATCTCCTGGGTAGGCAGCATGCGGCTGGCGGGGACTCACGGGCAGCCCCGATGCCGGGCTTCTGGGCCACACAGGATAGTGGGCGCACATGAGGAGCGAAAACGGTTTCGGCCTGACGCGCACCCGAATGAGGAGCACGGGTCGGGGACAATCCGGGCCTGTCGCCAGGACGCGATGACGCGCAGGGACAAGCCGGCTCGCTTCTCGTCACGGAACCCGTGACAATCCGCGGCATGACCCAGCGACATCCGATTCTCTCCCTGTTGATTTTCTCCCTCGCGGTCGTACCCATCCTTTCCGCTTGTGGCTCCGATGACGGCGACACCCCGCCGGATGCGGGCACCAGGCCCGACGCAGGCCCCCCGCCCGACTCCGGGACCGAGTTCGACGCTGGCACCGAAGTGGACGCGGGCACCGAGTCCGACGCGGGCACCGAGGTAGATGCAGGCACCGAGGCCGATGCAGGCACCGAAGTAGACGCGGGCACGGAGCCCGATGCGGGCCCTGAAGTAGACGCAGGCACGGAGTCCGACGCGGGCACGGAGTCCGACGCGGGCACGGAGTCCGACGCGGGCACCGAAGTAGACGCGGGCACCGAGCCCGATGCGGGCCCTGAAGTGGACGCGGGCACCACTCCCGACGCAGGCACGGAGCCCGACGCGGGCACCACGTCCGACGCGGGCACCGAAGCGGACGCAGGCACCACCCCTGACGCGGGCACTACTCCCGACGCGGGCACCACTTCCGACGCGGGCACCACTTCCGATGCGGGCACCAGCACGGATGCAGGCACCGACCCCTTCACCACCTGCGAGGGCACGTGCAAGGACACCGCCGTCACGGTTCAGATTGACGGGAACCAGCGCGTCCTGCCCCGCGCCTTCTTCGGCTACGAGGAGCCGGCGAACGCCGGGGACCCGTGGACGCTGTGGATCGAGCTCAACAACGGGCCGACGGATGAGTGCCCGTCCGAGACTGCGCCGACCCCTCCGCAGCTCGTCAACGTCTACTCGGTGAAGGTGCCGGTGGACACGACTCCGGAGACGGGTTCCTCGGAGGAGGGGGGACCGGCCGCGACGCTGGTCGACTTCGATGGCGCGCTCCTCTCCTGGCCTCCTTTCGCTCACAGCACGAGCCTCACCTTCACGCCCGTGGCGGCCTCGCTCTGCCCCAGCTGCATCAAGGCCGGGACGCCTCCCGCGTCGCACTTCGTGGCCTTCAACGTGGACGGCACCTATGAGAACGGCGCCATCTCCGGCCACGGGTACGCGACCTACTGCTCCTCGCTCGACCGCCTCCAGACCAACGGACCGGACGCTGGCACCGAACCGGACGCGGGCACCACTCCCGACGCGGGCACCGAACCGGACGCGGGCACCACTCCCGACGCGGGCACCGAACCGGACGCTGGCACCGATCCCTTCACCACCTGCGAGGGCACGTGCCAGGACACCACCGTCACGGCCCAGATGGACGAGAACCAGGTGGCCCTGAACCACGCCTACTTCGGCTATGTGGAGCCGGCGAACGCCGCGGCCCCGTGGAAGCTGGTGTTCGAGCTCAGCAACAGCGAGACGGATGAGTGCCCGTCTGAGACAGCGTCATTCCCGCCGCAGATCGCCACTCTTGAATCGGTGATGGCACCGGTGGACACAACCCCGCAGACGGGCTCCACGGCGGGTGGACCGACATCGTACTTGTTCGACTTCGATGGCGCGCTCATGCCGGAGTATGCCGCTAGCAATACGAGTCTCATCTTCACGCCCGTGGCGGCCTCGCTCTGCCCCAGCTGCATCAAGGCCGGGACGCCTCCCGCGAAGCACTTCGTGGCCTTCGACGTGAACGTCACCTACGAGAACGGCGCCGCCGTCTCTGGCCACGGGTACGCGACCTACTGCCCCTCGATGAACACGCTCCAGAACAACTGAGCGCGGTACCGACACCCATTCCCCCGGCCCTCCGATTCGGGAAGGCCGGGGGAGCCCCGGTCAGCCCTTGAGCGAGCGTCACGTGCGCGCCCGGGAGCGCGTGCTATCCATGCCGCCATGAGCGACGAGAACCCGAGCATCCTGTCCCACGTCTCCATTGGCACGAACGACTTCGCGCGAGCCGTGGCCTTCTACGACGCGATCCTCACTCCGCTAGGCTGCCGGCGGGTGTTGGAGTTCCCGAACGCGGTGGCCTACGGCCGCCAGTTCCCGGAGTTCTGGGTCCAGGCGCCCATCGACGGGAAGCCCGCGACCGTGGGCAATGGCACGCACTTCTGCTTCATCGCCACGTCGAAGCAGGCGGTGGATGCCTTCCATCAGGCGGCGCTCAAGGCGGGAGCCACCGATGACGGCGCCCCCGGCCCGCGTCCCCTGTATGGCCCGCCCTACTACGGGTGCTTCGTGAGGGATCCGGACGGCCACAAGGTCGAAGCGAACTTCTGGGACACGTCGCTCGGCGGCCACGAAGGCGCCTGAGACGCCGGGCTCAGTGGGAAACCTGGAGGTATTCCTCCGTGCTCGGCGGGTACTCCGTCCAGAAGCGCAGGGAGCCCTGGTGCCCCATCAGCGTCTCCTGCTTGCCGGCCTGGTCCGCGTCGGAGACGAAGACCGCCAGATCCGTCCTGAGCGGTGACTGGGAGTCGCGCACGGCGGTCAGGGGCAGACGCAGGTCCACCTCGTAGCCGTACCGGGTCCGGCGCCAGCTGCCTTCCGCGCCGGAGAAGGCTTCGTCCTCCTCCTTCATCCCCGTCTCCTCCTGCTTCTGCCAGCGGCGCACCTGGAGCCCTCCACCGGGCTCCAGGAGCACGCCCAGCTTGAAGCCTCCAGAACGGTGCGACACGGTGAGCTCCAGGTGGTCCGAGTCCCGCCCGGCAGCGCCCCGGGTGGAGGGAACGACGACGTCGTCATCCACCTCGGCGTGCAGCCACAGCGCCTCTCCCACGCGCATCACCTGCCAGGCGAGCGCCAGGTCCTGCTTGTCGCGCCAGGCGTCCCTGCCCCACGGAATGTGGATCCGCGTGTACGCATGCGCCGTGGGGGCGAGCGCCCGTGCGGCCTTGATGCTGGCCGCCTGCCGCACCGGATACGGCTGGCCCCCATCCACGTGCAGCCCTTGCGTCGGGATGAACGCCATGGCGTCCGGCCGCAGGCGGGAGAAGCTCGAGCGGCTTCCCCGCGAGCCATAGGGACCGTCGCACTGAGTGAAGACATACTCGGTCCGGGTCACCTGCTCGAAGACCGCCATGCTCGTGTCGAAAGGAAGGGGACGCACCTGGCCGTTCTTCAGCACGACAGGACACACGAAGCCGTCGCAGCGCCCTTCGTCCTCTCCCGGCGGGCTGACCAGCAGCGTGCACGTGTCTCCATGACACTCATGGTGCAGGGGGACGGTGTGGTCGGCGCCGCAGACCTCGCGGGCCTTGGCGAGCGAGGCCTCGGGCACCGGGGACAGGAGCCGGGGCGACTCGGGTGGGGCCGGAGCGGGCGCGGGAGTCAGGGTCCCCCGCGCGCCCCTCCACACGAGAAGCCGCGCCGCCTTGAGGTCTGGCGTCACCTTCCTGCCATCGGGGGACAGGCGGAAGATGGTGTGGCTGACGGATGACTCATCCACCCCCGTGTCCTGAGCCGGCGCGCTCGAGTCGTAGTACTCGCCATGGAAGGGGGGGTTGAAGTCGAGCACCTGGAGCGTGCGATCCGCGATGAACCGCACGTCCTTCGTGGTCCGGCGGATGATGGAGTCCTGCCTGGCGCCAGACTCCCAGAGCACCCGGCCCTCGCGGTCGGTGATGACCAGCGCATCGTTGGCGCAATAGTCCGACGAGCAGGGCCCCAGCGCATCGTGGACATGCCACGCGCAGAACGCGCCCCGGCAATCCTTCCGGCGGACGGTTTCCCCCAGCATCGGGTCCGGGCTTTCGACTTCGACGAGGCGGCGTGGCTCGGCCTCCTCCTGCGCCAGCACGGGAGAACCCGCGCAAAGCACCGGCACCAGGGCGAGCGCCCTCCACATCCATCCACGTCGCGAGGCTTCACCCATGGGCCGGTCCTCTTGCAGCACTCATGCCCGGTCATTCGCGGCGAAAGAGCCACACCGGAGCGGGCGCGGGGCGACGCCCTTGGCGCCTCCCTTCCCCACCCTGCCCTGCCCCATCCCTAACTTCAAATCCCTGAGGTCCTTGCGCCACGGGAGGCGAGCCATGAACACCGGAGCATCCGAGCCCACCGACGCCATCCCCCGCTACGTGCTGGAAGGCCGGGTGGTGACGCTCAACTCCCGGGACGAGGTGATTGAACGGGGGCGCGTCCTCATCCGTGGCAGCCGCATCGTCGCGGTCGAGCCGTCGGGCGGCCCCCTCCCCGAGGCCTTCCGGAACGCGCCCAGAATCGACACCGGTGGGACGCTGTATCCGGGGCTCATCGACCTGCACAACCACTTCGTCTACGACGTGCTCACGTTGTGGCGGGTGCCGAAGCGCTACCTCAACCGCACCCAGTGGCCGCGCCACGCGGAGTACGCCACGCGCATCTCGCTGCCCATCCGCGTGCTCGCCGGCCACGCGCCTTCGGCCCGCGCCGTCGTCCGCTACATCGAGGCCAAGGCGCTGCTCGCGGGCACGACCACCGGCCAGGGCATCCGCACCCGTGTGTCCGGCGGAGAGGCCCTCTTCCGGGGCGCCATGCGCAACGTCGAGGAACCGCGCGACGACCACCTGCCCGCGGGCAGCACCCGCGTGATGGACCTGCATGACGACGCGGAGGACATCGAAGCCTTCCGCGAGGCCCTGAAGTCCCGCGCCGCGTACTTCTACCACCTGGGCGAAGGCGTGGATGACTATGCCCACCGCCGCTACGTCGACCTGGCGGACCATGACCTCGTCCAGCCTTCACTGATTGGCATCCACAGTCTGGGATTGCAGCGCCCGGACCTGGACCGGATGGCCACCATGGGCGCCAAGGTCGTGTGGTCTCCCTTCAGCAACCTGCTGCTGTATGGACAGACATTGCATATCGCGGACCTGCTTGGCGCGGGCGTGACGTTCTCATTGGGCTGTGACTGGTCCCCCACCGGCAGCAAGAACCTCCTCCAGGAGCTGAAGGTCGCCCGCCACGAAGCAGAGCGGCAGGGCGTGTCCCTGTCCTCCAAGACCCTGGTGCGCTCGGTGACGGCGGACGCCGCCCGCGTCACGGGCTGGCAGACCCAGTTGGGCACGCTCCGGGCCAACGCGCTCGCGGACCTGCTGGTCATCGCGGGCACGGACGGCGACCCCTATGACGCGTTGATCTCCGCCACGGAGAAAGAGGTGCGCCTGGTCATCGTGGATGGCGTTGCCCGCTACGGGGACCGCGCGCTGATGGAAGCCCTCGCCTTCGACCCGGGCCATCCCGCCGAGCCCTGGACCGTCGGCGGCGTCGAGAAGGCCTTCTCCCTGTGGGCGGGTGACTCCCCGCTCAACGACGTGGGCTTCGACGCGGCCCGCGTCCTCCTCGAGGAGGCCATGGCGGACCTGCCGGACTTCCGGCACCGGATGGACCGCGAGGAGCGCGAACTGCTGCGCCCCGGCGAGCCCAGGCCCTTCGAGCTCGTGCTCGACAATGAGCCGCAGGACGTCTTCGCCACCGGCCCCGAGGCCTCCGGGTTCCTCACCGACCTGGACCGGGTGGCCGGACGCATCATGCTCGACACGCCCACCGTGGGCGGGCCGGACTACTGGGAGCTGCTGTCCGCGCAGGTCAACCTGGATGACACGCTGAAACAGCAACTGAGGTCGGACTACGCGTGAAGGGTGCCCGCGCCAGGAAATAAATGCCCCTGACGGCGTAACCCCGGTGCAACGGCGGCACCGGACAGACCGGAAGGGACATCTCGAATGAATCACAGCGTGCGGAAGGCGGCGTGGGCGGCACTGGCCGCGAGCGCCCTGCTCCTGGGTGGCGGAGCCTGCGGAGGCGACGACGGCGCCCCTGACGACACCCCGTCCCCGGACGGAGGGACGCAGCCGGACGCGGGGACGGTTCCCGATGCCGGAGCGAAGCTCCCCGCGGAGGAGGGCCGGGCGCTGGCGGTGTCCAATGGCGGCCTCATCCTGGTGGGCTCCACCGAGGCGAACCTGGCCACCACGGGCGTGGACCTGCTCGTGCGGCGCTACAAGGCGTCGGGCGAGGTGGACACGTCGTTCGGCACGCAGGGCTCCGTGGTGCTCGACTTCGACGGTCCCGCCAAGGGCCCCATCTCCGGTCAGCGGGAACAGGACGACCGCGCGGACACGGTGGCGGTGCTCGCGGATGGCAGCATCCTGGTCGCGGGCTTCGCCCGGGGCGGCACCAAGACGGACTCGCGCGACTTCGCGGTGGTGAAGCTCCAGCCCAATGGCCAGCTGGACACCGGCTTCAACAAGACGGGCAAGTCCCGGCTGCACTTCGGCGAGGAGGGCTCGGTCAACTTCGTGGGCACCGTCCGGAGCATCCTGCCCCTGGCGGACGGCCGCTTCTACGTCGGCGGCTTCCTGACCAAGTCGGACGGACTCGACGAGGACTTCGCGCTGCTGCGCTACAACGCGGACGGCTCGCTCGACACGACGTTCAAGTCCGCAGGCAGCCCATCCGGCAGCTGGATTGGCGGCGCGTACACGGATGCCGAATCCGTGCAGGGCATGGTGCTCCAGGGCTCCAACGTCGTCCTGGCCGGGGGTGACCACTTCGCGGCCGTGCGCATCACCGCCAGCGGCAGCCAGGACATGACCTTCGGGACCGGCGGCATCGCGAAGAGCGAGGACGGCCAGGCTCACGCGCTGGTGGCGCGGCCCAACGGCGGCCTCCTGCTCGCGGGCGAACGGCAGGACGTGAAGGTCGGCGGTGAAGCGCACGGCGTGCTCAAGCTCGTGGCGTACACAGCGGACGGCAAGCCGGACGTCACCTTCGGCCCCGCGGGCGTGCGGGAGCTCACCGCGCCCGCGGGAGTGCTCGACGTGGTGGACGTCAGCGGCCTTCGCATCCAGGCGGATGGGAAGATCCTCGTCTTCGCGGACGTGTACGCGAAGCCCGTGCTCTTCCGGCTGCTGGCCAACGGTGACCTGGACACGTCCTTCGGCACGGACGGCATGGTGCGCTGGCCGGAGACGCAGCTGGCGGTGCCGCTGTTCATCCGCTCCACCACCGGACCGAAGCTGGCCATCCTGGGCGACCGGGCCTTCGTCACGGACGCGAACGTCTACACGCCCGGGTACTTCCCCAGCGAGAACGCGTACGTGCTGCTCAAGAGCACGGGGCTGTAGTCCCCAAGGCAAGAAGCCCGGCCTCCCTCGCGGGCGCCGGGCTTCCTGGACAGACGCAAGGCCTTGAAAGGCCTAGCAGGTCTTGTTGTAGAGGGCGATGCAGTTATCGATCCGCTGCTGGCGGGTGCACTTGCCGTTGTCCTTGCAGACACCGATGTCCGTGCCAGGCCACTTACAGTACAGGAGCGTGACCCAGCAGTTGGGGCCCATCGCCGAGACCTCGGACGGCGACTCCATCGACGCGAGCGGCTCGTCCGACGACGTCAGCGGGTCGTGGTCCAGGATGATCTGCTGACCGGACTCGGTGGAGATCATCTCGGCGTTGTCGGACGGGTAGTCCTCCACGCCCGTACCACATCCCACCAGCGGAACCGCGGCCAGCATGAGTCCCAGGAGCAGCTTCTTCATGGTTGGTCTTTCTTTCGGTCAGTCGGGGACGCCCGAAGGGACGCACCGCGTGGATGGACCCCATCCACAGACACTAACGCTACATTCAAGAACAAACCGAACAAACTGGATTTCTTACTGACATGCTCAATGCATTCGCACCTTCACGCTCATGCGCCCCCTGGGGATGTTCAGCTCGCACCTGGGAGCGGAAGTGGAGGGAGTGACGCGAACCTCCTCTCGGTTCCTGGCGTCGTAGCGCTGGCGCTTCGCCGCGTCGCCCAGCTCGTCGTAGGCGGCCTGGACGCGGAGGAAGTGTTCCGTGGACTCCGGCCGGGGATCCCGGTCTGGGTGGTAACGGCTCACCTGCCGCAGGTAGGCGCGCCGGATGTCGTGTGCGTCCGCTGTCCTCGCCACGCCAAGCACCGCGTACAGGTCCGCCATGCACCGGAAACTGGAAACGGTGCGCGCTCAGGCAAACGGGCCGGGAGGCGCAAGCATCCGTCCGCTTGTGACGCTTCACGCCATGAACAGACGCCTTCGCCACATCAAATCCTCACATCCCAAGAACACTGGGTCGCGAAATACCGTGTATTTACATTTTCCTGACTTTACCGCTATCCATTCATTGTCTTTTCGACACGACAGGTGACCCATGTGGAAGCGAAGTGAAGTCATGCGGCGGACGCTGTTGACCTTGACGCTGCTGGCTGGGGGACACGCGCTGGCCCAAGACAATTCGAGCGGTGGGCGCGCGGTGCTCATCTCCGGCGGCACGTGGACGGCGCTGGACGCCGCGTCCGAAGCGGGGTTCCTCACGCAGTATCAGCATGCCCATGGCGTGTCCGTCCTGCCGACGCCGGACGGACTCTGGCGGGAGACGCTGCCCGCGGGCTACCTGGATGGCTCGGACCTGGTGCTGGTGGACGCGACGGACGAGAGCACCCAGGCGCTGGATGACGGCGTCCCCCTGGCGGACATTCTGCGCGAGGTGGTGGGGACCGAGGGCCAGGTGCTGAGCCCTGGCACGGCGGTGGGCGACGCAGCCCTCAAGCCGCAAGGCGCGCGGCTCGTGCTGGTGCTGCCCGCCGGGACGCTGGATGAGCTGTTCCCGGAGAACGGCGCGGTGGACGTGGAGTCCCTGCTCCAGCTCGATCCCGAGCGCGTGCTGGACGTCCGCCCGCAGGCCCCCTGCGAGGGCAAGTGCAGCGGCTTGCTCGACGCCACGCAGGTCGTCGCCATGCCCATCGACACGGGCGCCGAGGTGCCGCTTCCCGCGCGGGTGCTCGCGAACGAGCCCCCGGACACCGCGCCCCAGCCGATCCGCAATCGGGGGGGCGTGTGGTTCGCGTCGGTCGCGGAGGCGGAAGACGGCACGCTCATGCGCGCGGAGGCTGGCTCCGGCGGAGACCTCTACCAGTGGACCGCCACCCGTCCGAACGGCCAGCGCTGGTTCCTGGGTGAAACCACCACGAGCGCGGTGGAGTTCACCCTGCCCACGGACCTGGCCCAGGAGACGCTCATGCTGAGCGCCACCGCCTTCCGCTGGAATCCCTTCCGCCAGACCTGGGGGGCGGCGAAGAAGGAGCTTCCGGGGACCCACAACCACCCGAACCCGGGCCTCAGCTACGTGGGCGTCATTCCGGAGGGCAAGACCTGTCCGAACCCGGCCGACCTGCTCACCTTCCACATGGACGACGAGGACCACAACAACGAGAACTCGCGCGGCGGCTGGATTGGCGGCATCACCAGCACCGACAACACCACCTGGCGTTTCTGCCGTGTGGATGCGTCCAAGTTCAAGCCGCTGTCGCATGACAGCATCCGCCAGAACCACTACGCGGTGCTGGCGCTGGGCTCGTGCCCGGCGGGCTCATCTCCGTTCGCGCGCTATTTCGACAATGAGGACAACAACAACAACAACTGGGCCAGCGCCAACTGGGTCTGGTGGCCGAACGCATCGAGCAACAACACCACGCTCGTGTTCTGCGTGTTCCGTGGAGCGCCCTCCTCTGTCTCGACCATGAGCGCCATGCCCGACGTGGGCTTCAGCTACGGCGTCTTCGCCGCGGAGGACTTCAGCAAGCGGCTGGCGACAGGCTGGGTCTACACGGACGACGAGGACGGCGGCAACGACAACAGCATCACCGACTCGCATGGCCAGCTCACGGACGTGTCCCGCTTCATGGGCCTGAGCAATAACACCAGCGTGCGTCTGGCGAAGGTCCGCTAGCCACGGGCCTGGCGGCAGAGCGCGCAAGCCAGATGGGCTCGCGCGCCTGCCGCATGAGGCCTGCGTCAGTCATTGAAGACGGGCGGAGTCGTCTGGGTGAGGATGGGCACCGGCTTGTCGCCAGACATCGCCAGCAGGCCCTTGAGGCACCGCGCGGCGAGCAGCCAGTTCTTCGGGTTCTTCATGTCCAGCCCACCGACGAGCTGTTTGAGGATGCTGAGCGTGTCGAAGTAGACGCGCTCGCACACCAGCGTCTCCGTTTCATCGAAGATGAAGTACGCCGACATGCGCACCCGGAACGTGTTGCCCGTGGCGGGAATCTGCCCCAGCGGCCCCAGGTGGGTGCCCATGAGCCAGAACTCCACGATGACGGCGTCATCGCTGTGCCGCAGCGAGATGATCTCGTGGTGCTGGTCCGGGAACGCCACGCGGGTGTCGCGGTAGTAGTCGCGCACCGCGCTGTTCCCGTCGTGCACCGTCAGGGTAGGGATGAGCTCGTAATGCGGATGCGGGAAGGTGGACAGGACGGAGTCCCAGTCCTGTCTCACCTCGTCGTGGAAATGGGCCAACACCAGCTTCTGTCGTGCCTTGCGGACCTGCTCTGTGAGCATGCCCTACCCCACCACGCCAGGGGCTGTGTGGCAATTCCTGGCGTACGCCGTCAGCGCCAGAGGCAGCGCGTGTCCAGGTGGTAGAAATCCGAGGGCACGAACGGATCCCACGTCTGCCGCACGAAGTAGAGCTGGCCCAGGTCACGGCTCAGCGTGGGGTGGAACTCATCCTTCTCCGTGTTCACGGCAGGGCCCAGGTTGGCGGCGGGCGTCCAGGTGCCCGCGACGTTGAAGCTCACGTACAGGTCCCCCAGCCCGTAGCCTCCGGGGCGGTTGAGCGAGGCGAAGACGAGCACCCGCCCATCCGGGGACACCCAGGGGTTGTACTCCCACGAGTCCGGGCTGTTCACCGCGGGGCCCAGGTTCTCCGGCGCGGTGTAGTGATTGCCCTGCCGCCGGACGCGGTACATGTCGAAGTCCGTGTCGAACGTGCCGCTCGCGAAGTACACCGTCCCGTCGCGCGTCACGCTGGCGTACAGCTCCTCCCTGGGTGAGTTCACGAGCGGCCCCAGGTGCTCGGGGGTTCCCCAGCCGTCGCGGACGCGGTGCACGACCCAGAGGTCGGTGTCCGGGCGCTCGGCGCCTCCGTTCACGGGGCGGGTGGAGGAGAAGAAGAGGCTCTGCCCATCCGGAGACAGGAACGGATCCGAGTCCTTGTACGTCCCCGAGAACGACACCACCTCACCGGGCCCCCAGTGGCCGTTCTTCAGCCGGGTCACGTGGATGGCCTGGTACGGCGGCGTGTCCGAGTCGACGTGGTAGTAGGCCGTCTTCCCGTCCGCGGACAGCGCGAGCCGGTACTCCGAGCGCTCCTCCAGCGAGATCTCCTCCGGCGCGAAGAGGCTGCCGCCCGGCTCGCACCGGGGCCGCGAGCCGAACGCGAGCTCCGGCTCCAACTCCTGGGCCCCCGCGGCACCAGACACCACGGAGACGGCGAGGAGGACGTTCATCGACCACTGCCTGGCGAAACGACGCATGTGCATCTCCTTTGTTGAAGCCACCGTCGCCCGGCGGCGGCGAAGGGGTCCAAGGAGATGTGACGAACCGTGGAGGGTCAGGGACGAACGGTGGAAGGCGGCCTCACGTGGACAGCTCCAGCGCGCGTTGCACCTGCGCGCGGTAGCTGCGGCCCGACGTCAGCCGGGTGCCATCCCGCAGGACGAACACGAACTCACCGGGGGGAAGCGGCTCCACCTCCTCGATGCGATCCAAGCGCACGATGAACGAGCGGTGCGCGCGCAGGAACTGCCTGGGGTCGAGCTTCTCCTCCAGCGCCGCCATCGTCTCGCGCGTGAGATGCGACTGCTTCCCCACGTGCACGGCGACGTAGTTCCCCTCCGCCACCAGGTAGTCGATGTCCTCCACCGGCAGGAAGCGCATGCGCCACCCCACCCGGGCCACGAGCCGCGTCACGTAGCGCGCGGGCGCGGCGGAGGGCTGGGCGGCGAGCGACTGGAGCCGTTCGAGCAGCGCCGCGTCCAGGGAGGACGGAACGGTCCGCCGCCGGTCGCGCGCACGCTCCAGGCTGGCGCGGAAGCGCTCACGGTCGAAGGGCTTGAGCAGGTAGTCGAGCGCGTTGGCCTCGAATGCCTGCACCGCGAAGTCCCGGTGGGCCGTGACGAAGATGACGGCGGGCGCATGTCCGGGGGCGAGCGCCCGGAGGACGCCGAAGCCGTCCGGCCCGGGCATCTCCACGTCCAGCAGCACGAGGTCCGGACGCTCGGAGCCGATGGCCGCGATGGCCTCGTGGCCGTTGCGGCACTCCCCCACCAGTTGCATGTCGGGGGCCTCCGCCAGCAGGTCCTTCAGGCGCTGACGGGCGAGCGGCTCGTCATCGACGATGAGCACGCGCAGGGCGGCGCTCATGGGGAGGGCTCCGTGCGGAAGGGAATGGCGAGCGCCACCGTGGTGCCACCGCCCACCGCGTCCCGGAGCTCCAGCCGGTGGGCACCGCCATACAGCTGCGCCAGGCGCTCGCGGGTGATGCGCAGGCCCCGGCCGCCGCGCACGCCCTGGGAGAGGTCCGCCGGACGCTCCTTGAGGCCCACGCCGTCGTCGCGGACCTCCAGGTGGAGCTCCGGCCCTTCACGCCGCGCGACCAGCGTCACCGTCCCCGGCTCCGAGCCTGGAGCGATGCCATGCTGGATGGCGTTCTCCACGAGCGGCTGGAGGACGAGATGCGGGACGTGGACCCCGAGCGCGTCCTGCGCGATGTCGTGCTTCACCGTGAGCCGGTCCGCGAAGCGCACCCCCTGGATGTCCAGGTAGGGCTGGAGCGAGCGCAGCTCCTCCTGGAGCGGCACCACCTCCGTGCCCGCGGCTTCGAGCGTGCCCCGGAGCAGGTCGCTCAGCCGCGCGATCATCCGTTCGCTCCCGTCCGGGTCGCGATGCACGAGCGCGGAGATGGAGTTCAGCGTGTTGAAGAGGAAGTGGGGGTGGAGCTGCGCCTTGAGCGCATGCAACTGCGCGCGGGCCAGCTGGGCGTCCCGCAGGTGGAGCAGGTCCGCGTAATGGACGGCGTGCGCCACACCCAGCACGGTCAGATAGACGAACGGGTTGGAAAGCAGCGCGTGCTCGAGCACGTCCACGAAGGGAGGACGCTGCGCGTACCAGCCGACCCAGGGGTCCAGGGAGAAGATCAGCGCCGCGCGGATGAACGAGACTGCGAGCGCTCCGGCCACGTGGAGCGCGACCCGCGACGTCACCTGCCGCCGCTCCAGTGGGAAGCGCAGCCCGAACTCGACGATGGCGATGGTGAGGGGCACCCAGAGGAGGTGGGCCACCATCGACGTGAGCAGCGCATGTCCCCATTCCATCCCACCCACGGAGTGGGATTCGCTCGCGGCCGCCAGGCCGGCCAGCGACCAGTAGGCGGATGCGACTGCCCATCCCTGCCAGGTTCCACGACGTGCCATGACGCCGCACTCTACGCCTGGCCTATGCTCCCAACGCCATGTCGATCCTCTACGCGGTGCCCCCCATCGGCAATTCGACCAACGCCCAGAAGGGCCCGACGTGCTGGTACTACGCGGCCAAGATGGTGGCCCGCTGCCATGAGCCCTGGCCCCCCGCCGGCCAGAAGTGGATTTCGCTGATCCGGAAGATCAGCACCTTCATCGCCGCCAACAACCAGAACCTGAACAACCTGGGCGATCAGGAGCTACTGCTCGCGCACAAGGGTTTCATGGGCTCGGCCATGAACAAGGACAAGGTGCAGCTCAACTCCGCGCTGAGTCAGACGGGGTTCAAGGCGCTGGAGCCCGCCTACAAGTGGGATCTCCTACCGGACGCCATGTTCAACCCCATGAACGCGAAGCTGGTGCCCACGCCCAGCTTCATCCGGCCGCAGGACATGCCGTTGCCGCCCGGCATCAAGGGTTCCCTCAGTCAGCTTGAAGGCAGACAGTTCGATGGGCTGGACGAAATCCTCCAGGTCCTGACCGGGCAGCACGGTGAAAAGGACATCCGCTTCTACCGCAGCCAGATTGAAAGCAGCTTCGTCTCCACCAAGAAGCACAGCGCCCAGGAGGTCGAGGCGTCCCTGCAACAATTCATGGACTGGAAGAAGCAGGGTTTCGCCCGCGGATACCTGCTGACGATGCTGGGCTTCAAGGGCCTGGACAAGCTGACGACGATGGCGATCCTGGGGAGCACCAGCAAGCTCGACGTCTTCATGAAGGAGCATGGCCCGCTCTGGTGTGGCTCTCCACTCAGCATGGGAGCGGTCGACAGCGCCACGGTGCACAACTACACGGGCTCGGTCGGGTTCGCCGCCTACAAGTGCCCGTTGGTCCCGACGACAGGTGCGGCCACGCACGCCATCGCCCTCTGTGGAGTCAGCATCAAGAAGGACTGCATCTACTACCGCGATCCCAACTTCAGCAGTCACGTCTTCTTCACGGACTTCAACGCGTTCACGTCTGCCTTCGGGTCGGTCCTCAAGGATCCGAACGTCGGCCTGATGTATTACGTGAAGAACGCCAACGGAGGGACCACCTGCCAGCAGTTGGCGAATTGAGTTCCCTCCGAGAGCAGCTCACCGCGCCTTCGTCTTGAGCGGGACGACCTGGAACTTCGACTGGACGTACTCGAGGGTACCCAGGTCCTTGCCGTAAGCGGAGCTCGGCTCATCCACATACGACGTGATGCGGATGACCCGGCCCTTCCGGGGCAGGTGGTAGGCCAGGATGGAGCCACCCCAGTCATTGAGGTCCTTCCTGCTCAGTCCGGGCTTGCCCTTGGGAGCGATGAGGCCCGCGTTGTCATAGAGCTGGATGGCCTTTTCGAGTGGCACCTCCAGGGCGTCCTTTTCGAGCGTCCAGCCCGACTTGTCGCACCGGTAGACCGCCGTGTTGACCACGGAGGCCCCAGTGCCCACGAGCGCCAGGTGGTAGCCCTCCGGGTTCTTGAAGAGGGCGGCCTCGAAGGTCGTGCCGGAGTCGTCTTCCGTGGACATGTAGCCATTGGGCACGTCCCGGACCTTCCACGTCTGACCCACGGCCTCCTCCGCGAAGTACATGTCGGAGTCATCCACCGAGTCGTCCTTCGGCGCGGGCTTCACGGCCGTCTTGAGGTGTGCCGCCAGGTTCTGGACCGCGGTCTCGATGTTGGTGGTGGCACACGCCGGCTTCGCGGGAGGTGCCGAAGCCAGCGACAGGAGGACGACAGCCTTCAAGAGCATCACGGCGGATTCCTTTCACGAGGACATGCCCGGGCCCGGCGCACTCTATCGCCGCCCCTGCCCGGCCGCTTCACACCTTCGCCGGGTTTACGTCCGCGTAGGTGTCGTACTCCCACGCGCCCTCGTAGTCCTCCGGACGGCGCTCCAGGAGACGCCATGCATCGGCGACCTTCAGGAGCTGGGCGCGAAGGCCGGGAGCCAGGCTCCAAGCCTGGGGGTTCTGCTCGGTCGCGTTCAGCAACCGGGTGCACTCCTCCCGCCGGAACCCCGCCACTCCGGCCAGCTTCTCCATCGGCTCCGGCACCGTCACCGTGAAGAGAGGATGGCTCAGTTCGCTTGGCGAGACCGTCTGCGCGTAGTTCGCCCGGATGCGGTCGCGCAGCTCCGCGCAAAGCCGGCTCAAGGCAACCTGCTCCTCCTGGTTCAGCGGGGCCTTCATCACCTCCTGGATGAGGGAGGGCATCAGCTTGTGCAGGTCGAGGACGGCCTTGTTGTGCAGCATCTGGACCTCCATCCGCACCTGTTCCACCTGACGACGGTCGCTGGCCAGGTCCGCCTGGAAGCTCCGTGTCTGTTCACTTTCCAGGTCGGAGCTGAACATGCCTCCCACCGGCGCGTGGTCGCTGACGCGCGACCACCACGTCAGGGCATGGTGGTTGGGGTCCGAAATCAGGGGCATGGCGCGCGGGCTGAGGAGGTGCGCGCGCGAGTATTCGAACCACGGCGTGGCGATGAAGAAGTCCGCTCGCTTGTTGACCGCGAGCTGCCCTCCGAAGAGTTCCCAGGAATCGCCCAGCTTGCCTGTCTCGACCTTCAACGTCGTCGTCTTGTGCGACAGGACCGACATGTTCGTCGCGGACACCGGGACGATGGGCCGCAGCTTCAACTCCTCCAACGCCGTGCGGAACAACTGCTCCACGCCCCGAGACGTCGGGTTGCTGTTGTGGAACACCGACGATTCCTCGTCCAGATAGAAGTCTCCCGCGAGGATCCACGCCTCGTCGGGCTTCATGACGTGCTCGAGGAAGTCCTTGATCTGTTTGAACTCCCCCTGACGCCCAAGCTTCTTGCCGCTCGGCGACGTGTGGACGACGCCAAGCCGCACCACCACCTCCCCCACGTGAAGGGTGTAGACGATGATGGGCCGGTAGGGGGGAAGCCAGACATTGAGGGCGCTGACGTTGACCTGGTACGCCTCGGAGGTGTTCGTCCAACCCGACCGGACCTCCAGGGGCTTGGTCCACTGGATGTCGCCTGGCGGCAGGAGCTTGCGCCCATCGTAGGCCTGGACATCGGCCACCGTGACCCGCTGCTGACCGGCACGCATCACGATGGGGTAGTACTCGTATTGGGCCGCGATGACGTCCACGCCCCCCTCCACCAGGGTGCGCCCCATGCGATTTTCCAGATGGTTCACGTTCACCATCTGCGGCCCCTTCGTGACGAGGAGCCCCCCGGTCAGGGGCGCCAGGAGCTCCTCCTTGTTGACCTCCTGAAGCACGACGACGTCCAGCCACGGGTTCTTGTCGAACAGCCGCTGGAGCGAGGCGACCTTCGCCTTCTGCTTCTGCGTGTGGTTGACGTTCCAGGTCGCCACCCCCAGGTCAATGGGCAGCAGCCTGCGACGCTTCTCCGGGCGCGAGGGCAGGTCGAAGGGAACGCCTACGTCGCTCGTCTCCCGCTTGCCGAGGATGCTGGGCACGGGAAGCGGCGGGAACAGTCTCAAGGGAGCCTTCGTGGAATCGAAGGACCCGCACTGAGTGCACCGTGGCGTGCCTTGCCGACTTCCCACTCCCCACGAGTACTGAAAACCACAGCTCGTGCACTTTCGCATGCCGGCCTCCGGGCCCCCACATCAAACCCAGACTATCGAAAGCGGGAGGTTCATGTCTGCCGAAGCACCAGCAGCCGCACTTCCGTCATGTCCTCGATGGCGTACTTCACGCCCTCGCGTCCCAGCCCGGAGCCCTTCACGCCACCGTAGGGCATGGTGTCGACGCGGAAGCTGGGCACGTCACCGACGACGACTCCGCCCACCTCCAGTTCATCCCAGGCCCGCATCGCCCGGGACAGGTCCTGGGTGAAGAGGCCTGCCTGGAGGCCGTAACGGCTGTCATTCACCCGGTGCAGGGCCTCGTCGAAGTCTCGGAACGGCTGGAGCAGCACCACCGGACCGAAGGCCTCCTCCGCGCACAGCGCCGCGTCCTCCGGGACGCCCTCCAGCACGGTGGCTTCGAGCAGCGCACCGCGCCGCCCGCCGCCCGTCAACACCCGGGCCCCTCGCTCCACGGCCTGTTGAATCCATCCCTCCAGCCGCCGCGCGGCGGGCTCGTCAATCAGCGGCCCGAGCGTGGTGGAGTCATCCCGGGGATTGCCCGCGCGCAGGGCCTTCGCCCTCTCGACGAGCTTCTCCCGCAGGGCGTCGTACAGCGACTCGTGCGCGAGCACGCGCTGCACCGAGATGCAACTCTGCCCCGCCTGGAAGAAGGCTCCCTGGGCGATGCGGTCCGCGACGAAGTCCAGGCGCCCGGCCTGATCCGCGTCCACCACGCAGGCCGCGTTGCCGCCCAACTCCAGCACCACCTTCTTGCGGCCGGCGCGGGCCTTCAAATCCCAGCCCACCTTCTCCGAGCCGGTGAACGACAACAGCTTCAGCCGGTCGTCCTCGATGAAGGGCCCCACGTCCTCCAGGCGCGTGGGCAGCACGGAGAAGGCGCCTTCGGGCAGCGCTGTCTCCGCGAGCACCTCCGCCATGAGCAGCGCGCTCACCGGCGTGCGGTCCGACGGCTTGAGCACGAAGGGGCAGCCCGCGGCGATGGCGGGCGCCACCTTGTGCGCCACCAGGTTGAGCGGGAAGTTGAACGGCGTGATGAAGGAGCACGGCCCCACCGGCACGCGCTGGGTGAAGCCCCGGTAGCCCGCCGCGCGCTGAGACACCTCCAGGTTCAGGACCTCGCCGCCGCCGCGCACCGCCTCCTCCGCGGCCGCCTTGAAGGTCTCGATGAGCCGGACGACCTCTGCTCGCGCGTCGCGCAGCGGCTTGCCCGCCTCGATGCAGAGGGCGAGCGCGAACTCCTCCGCCCGCTCCTGGAAGCGGCGCACGCAGTGCTCCAGCACCTGCTGCCGGGCATACGGCGCCAGCTTGCGCATGGGCCCCGCCGCTCGCACCGCCGCGGCGATGGCCTCCTCCACGGCGGATGCGTCCGCGATGGCGACTCGCGTGACGACCTCCCCGGTGTACTTGTCGGTGACGGGCAGCTCCGCGTTGGGCTGCATGGGCCGGTTGGCCAGGTAGTACGGGTAGCGCTCAGCCAGCATGGCGTTCCTCTCCTTCGCGTGTGTGCCCATGGCTCACGACTCCACCAGGGGACCGGCACCGAGCGCCCGCGCGGTGTCCGTGTAATCAATGGGCAGGTCGATGACGTGCACGCCGCCCGACTCCAGGCAGCGCGTGAGCGTGGCGCCGAACTCGGTGGCGCTCGCCGGGCGGTGGCCTCGTGCGCCGTAGGCCTCCGCGTAGCGGACGAAGTCCGGGTTGCCCAACGTCATCCCATAATCGGGCAGGCCCATCTCCTCCTGCTTCCAGCGGATCATCCCGTAGGCGTCGTCTCGGACGACAATCACGGTCAGGTCCAGCTTCAGGCGCACCGCCGTCTCCAGCTCCTGCGAGTTCATCATGAACCCGCCGTCACCGCAGACGGCCACCACCTTGCGACGCGGGTGCACGAGCTTCGCGGCGATGGCGGATGGCAGGCCCGCGCCCATCGTCGCGAGCGCGTTGTCGAGCAGCAGCGTGTTGGGCCGACGGCAGCGGTAGTAGCGGGCGAACCACAGCTTGTACATGCCGTTGTCCAGGCACACGACGCCGTCATCCGGCATGGCGCGGCGCACCTCCGCGACCAGCCGCGCGGGGTAGATGGGGAAGCGGTCGTCCGCGGCGCCACTGACGAACTGCGCGTCGAGTCCCGCGCGCGACTTCTCGAAGGGCGTGAAGTCCCAGTGCGAGCGCGGGCCCACGCCCTCCGCGATGCGCCACACGGCGTTCGCCAGGTCTCCCGTCACCTGCACCTGCGGGAAGTACACGGGGTCGACCTCCGCCGAGGAGAAGTTCAGGTGGATGACCGTGCGGCGGCCGTCGCGCATGACGAACGGGGGCTTCTCGATGACGTCATGGCCCACGTTGAGGATGCAGTCCGAGGCCTCGATGGCGCGGTGGACGAAGTCGCCGTCGGACAGCGCGGCGGTGCCCATCCACAAGGGATGTGTTTCATCCACCACGCCCTTGCCCATCTGCGTGCTGAAGAAGGGCAGCCCCACCCGGTCCACGAAGGCGCGGAGCATCTCCGACGTCAGCTTGCGGTTGGCCCCCGCGCCAATCATCAGCAGCGGACGGCGGGCCGACGCGAGCGCGTCCACCGCCTGGGCGATGGAGGCCTCATCCGCCACCGGCCTTCGCGCCACACCCGGCGACAGGGGCAGCGCTTCGGTGGACTCGCGCGCCACGTCCTCGGGCAACTCCAGATGGGTGGCGCCGGGGCGCTCCTCCTCCGCGCGGCGGAAGGCTTCACGCACCGCCGAGGGCACGTGCTCCGCGGACACGAGCGTGCGGGTCGACTTGGTGAGCGGCCGCATCATCCCGACGACGTCGACAATCTGGAAGTGCCCCTGCTTGCTCACCTTGATGGGCTTCTGGCCGGTGAGCATCACCATGGGCATGGCGCCGAGCTGCGCGTACGCGGCCGCGGTGACGAGGTTGGTGGCCCCCGGTCCCAGCGTCGCCAGACACACGCCCGCGCGTCCTGTGAGCCGTCCCTGCGTGGCGGCCATGAACCCGGCCGCCTGCTCGTGCCGGGTGACGATGAGGCGCATGCCGGCGGTGCGCATGGACTCCAGCAGGTCCAGGTTCTCCTCGCCGGGGAGTCCGTAGACACAGCGCACGCCCTCCGCTTCGAGCGCCTTCACGAACAGATCCGATGCCTTCATGGGGTGCCTCTCCTTCGGTGACGAGGAAGATGTACCCAGGGGGCTCGATTCGTACATTCGTCTGTTTTCATCGGGGCGATAGATGCCGTCTATGATGGCGCCATGGAGCTCCGACACCTCCGCTACTTCTCCGCCGTCGCGGACGCGCTGCACTTCGGGCGCGCCGCGCGGCGGTTGCACGTCTCCCAGCCCACGCTGTCGCACCAGATCCACCAGCTGGAGGAGGAGGTCGGAACCCCGCTCTTCGAGAGGGCTCGCACCGGGGTGCGGCTCACGCAGGCCGGGGAGCTGTTCCGCACCTATGCCTCCCGCGCGCTGGAGGACGTGAACGCGGGCCTGTCCGCGGTGGGCGCGCTGCGAGGGCTCGCCACAGGGGCGCTGCGCGTGGGCTATCCCCCGAGCATGCGCGGCCTCGTGCTGCCGGCGCTGACGGCGGTGCTGCGCAGACATCCCGGGCTGGCGCTGAGCGCGCAGGAGGCCGTGGTCCGGAAGCTGGAGCGGCAGCTCGCGGACGGAAGGCTGGACGTGGGGTTGGGCTATGCGCCCGCGCGGCTGGCGGACCTGGACGCGGAGCCCGTCTTC
Source organism: Corallococcus sp. M7 (assembly GCF_054512695.1). Taxonomy (NCBI): domain Bacteria; kingdom Pseudomonadati; phylum Myxococcota; class Myxococcia; order Myxococcales; family Myxococcaceae; genus Corallococcus; species Corallococcus sp. M7. Next base: position 2,697,545 of record NZ_CM137252.1, on the reverse strand, counting down.
GACAGCCGGCTCGCGCTCGTCGTCGCGCGGGGGCATGCGCTGGCGGCCGCGGAGTCCGTGGGGATGAAGCTGCTCGCGGAGGAGCCCTTCGCGCTCCTGTCACGCGGCCTGCGCGTGCGCGCCCGCGTGGACGCGCACTTCGCGGCGATGCGGTTCGCGCCTCGCATCGCGCTCGAATCGAACGCGGTGGCCACCGTGCTGGCCATCGTCCGCGCGGGCCTTGCCGTCACGGTGCTTCCGGAGCCGCGGCTCGCGGACGCGGAGCGGCTGGTGGTGAAGCGGCTGTCCCCCGCGCCCCGCTCGGAGCTGGCGGCGCTCCTCTGGCGCAAGGGCGCGCCGCGCACACCCGCGGCGGAGCTGTTCGCGGCGGAGGTCCGCGCGCGGGCAAAGGAAGACGTGGGTTAGACATTGGGAAACTGAGAGAACAAGGAATCCATACTATCCAGAAATGACCCGTGTCTTGGCCGGTTGGGGCAATGGCTGTCATTGCCAGTGAGACGCACCCTTCGGTTCAAGGCGGGCACAGCCATCCATGTCCGTCCGGCCGGATTTCCCCATGTGTGGGGAGCCAGTGCTTCCTGTCCCCGGATGGCGGCGTGCCCAGGTGAACCATGGCGAACATCGGCAAATCCCTTGTGGGTGTGGCCTCGTGTGCGTTGTTCCTCGGTGCTTGCGGTCCCCTTCCGGAGGGTGAGGAGCTCGACGGCTCCGTTCCCGGGGAGGCCGAGGTCCTGGACGACACCCAATCCGAGGAGCCCCGGCGCGTGGAGGCGCAGACGCTCGCGGGAGACCTGGGGACCGCCATGGGCGTTCCGGTCGCGACCTATCCCACGAGCTGCACGGCGAGCAATCAGTGGGCGACGACGTGCCGCTCGGGCTCGTCGCGAGACGTCTCCTGGGTGTGGCGGGTGCCCGAGACGGCGACCTATTCGTTCAGCACGAGGAACTCCAACTTCGACACCATCATGGAGATCCGGAACTACAAGGCCACGAACGAGGTCCTGAAGTGCAACGACGACTCGGGCGACCTCTTGACGTCCGGCATCACCCTCACGCTCATCAAGGGCACCCAGTTGCTCATCATCGTCGAGGGCTACGAGGGTGAGTGCGGCAACGTCCACCTGAACATCGCCAAGCGTTAGCCCCAGGGCCTCAGCCAGAGCACCCAACCCGCGAGGCCCAACTGCACGACCAGGGTCAGCGTCGCGCCAACCGCCTGGATGGGGTTGGTGCGGAGCATTCCGACGGCATGCGCCAGGCGCGCCACGAGCAGCGCACCACCGAAGACATGGAGCGCCGTCGAGTTCCCACCGCTCAGCTCCGCCAGCAGCAGCAGGATGAGCGCCAGGGGGACCTGCTCGACGTTGTTGCCATGCGCGCGGATGGCGGACCCGAGGCCGGCATGGCCTCCGTCGCCCCGGAACACCTTGAGCTTCGTGCGGACCATGCTGACGTTGATGGAGAGCGCCAGCGTGAGGAAGGCGTTGAGCGCGGCGTAGAGCGAGGTGACAGGGACCAGGGAGAGCGTGCCGAGCAGGGGGTTCGTCAAAGCGAAGGCCTCCAACCACGAGAAGGCTGAGACGCTAGCCGTTTCATGACGCCTGTGGGCGGCTCATGCACCGCGCGGGAAGCCTTGCACCGGCGTACGTCCTCACCGAGCATCGGCCCGTGTCTCCCCTCCCCTCTTCGTCGGCCGGCGTCCTGGCGGACCGCTTCGTGCGCACGCGCGCACAGGAAGCCGCGCTCGTCCTGGGCGCGGCGCTGTTCACCGCGCTGCTCGCCCAGGTCGCCATCTCCGTGCCGGGGTCACCGGTGCCCATCACGGGGCAGACGCTCGCGGTCGTCCTCACGGCGGCGGCGCTCGGGGCGGGGCGGGGTCTGGCGGCACAGGCCGCCTATCTCCTGCTGGGCGCGGTGGGACTGCCCTTCTTCGCGAAGGGCGCCAGCGGATGGGGAGCGCTCACCGGGCCCACCGGTGGCTTCCTGGTGGGCTTCCTCCCCGCCGCGTTCCTCGTGGGACTCGCCGCGCGCCACGGATACGACCGGCGGTGGTGGACGGCGGTTCCGCTCTTCCTCGCGGGCCAGCTCCTGGTCCTGCTCATCGGCGTGTGCTGGCTCCAGGCGAAGGCCGGGCTCGACTTCGCCACCGCCTTCCAGAAGGGCTTCGCTCCCTTCGTCCCCGGCGGACTGCTCAAGGCCGTCATCGCGGGACTGCTCATGTCCCTCGCCTGGAAGCTCGCGCGGCCTCGCGCGCCCTGACGCGGCGCGGCCGTGACCACCGGGGTGCCGTCAGCTCTTGCGCGAGCGCTTCTCGCAGGATGCCCGCCAGTTGGGCCACGGGCTCGCTCGGCTCCCGTTCGGCCCTGAGCAGGTACACCGGAATGCTCCCCAGCGCGGGCAAGCCCGAGGGGCCGGGCTCCAGCACGGCCAGCGTCGAGTGAGCACCCCACGGAGGCCGTCTGGTGCGCCGAAGCGGCGAGTGGAAACGTGGACCTCGGCGACTCCCTCGGCATGACACTCGCGAAGGACGGAAAGGCGCTCCGGGTGGAGTGGGAGCGGCCTGCCTTCGAGGTGGGCCTGATGTCCCGCGCGGTGGTGACGGCCGTGAATGGGAGCCCCTACGACGCGCAACGGCTGAAGGACGCCGTCAGGGCCACCGCGCGCCAGGAGCCCCTGCGGCTCTCCTGGCGCCGAAGCAGGCCGCTCAAGGACAGTTCAATGTCGCCGGGGACGGAAGGTTGTTCGGGTTCTGGGGGAGCGGCTGGGGATCCGCCGGAATGGCCCAGGAGAAGTCCGTGGTCGTGAAGCCCGTGAACCAGGGGTACGTGGCGAAGTCGATGGGCGCCTTGTAATCACAGGGATACGAGGGCGTCTGGAGCACCCACGTCGCGGGCGGGCTGCTGGCGGTGTTCGCGAAGGCGCTGGCCACGGCCGCGGTGCCATGGCACGTCATGCAGTTGCTCTGGACGCCCACGGGGATGTTCGGCGAGGTCTCCAGATAGGGATTGAAGCAGACGGTCATCTTGCCGCTGCCCTGGCCCTGGGTCTGGTTGTAGGCCGTGCACATCGCGTAGTTGCGCCCCGCCCCCGTGACCTTGTCCGTCATCCCCTTCTTGCTTCCGGGAAAGTCATCCGGCGCGTCACCGCCGGGCTGCCACCAGAAGGTCTGCCATGTCCAATTGACGAGTTCCTTGGTGTTGACGTGCATCGCCGTGAGGACGGCGTAGTCGCCCGCTTCCGCCTGGAGCCCTTCGATGTTGGTGTCGTTGAAGGCCTGGGCCTCGTCCGCGGTCATCTGGAAGGAGTAGATGGCGGAGAGCGGCGTGTGCAGGTAGTGCTCGCAGCTGAGGATCGCGGCCTCGGGGTGGGCGTTGTTCACCTCGTCGATGAGGGGCGCCACGCCCTGGATCTGCTCGGGGGTGGCCTCCGTGATGGGAGCATCCGCCGGCGCCGCGGGGTCCACGATGGCGCACGTCAGCCACAGCGACGGCGTGGGATGGCACTGGTCCGCCTCTTGTTGCTCGGGCGTGCATGTGGTCCCGGAGTCGAGGCTGCCCGCGAGGCCCCTCCACACGGGCACCGGCGTGGGCTTGTGCTTCTTCACCAGGTACAGCACGGGCTTGAGCTCCATGGCCGCCGAGCCCCGGTTCCCCTGGGAGGGCGCGGTGTACGGCGCCTGCTGCACGGTCCGCTGCGCGGTGGGGGTGTTCGCCGGCCATTGGCTGTTGAGGTCCCCCAGGCTGGTGAACCGGTTGTAGAAGTACGACGGTCCCCCCGGCGCGGCCGGATGGCCCTGCGTCAGGTACGCGGCCATCTCCGGATTGAACTTGTTGAAGGAGACGAGCTGGTCGGTCGGGGTGACGACCGGCCCCGAGCCCGCGGGATGATGGAACTGGCGGGGCCCGTGGAAGCCATGGGTGGCCTTGCGCCGTGACACGTCTGGCGTTGGCTCACCCGGGGCCGGGAAGAGCTCCTCTCCGCTCCAGGTGTCCCACACGGGCATGGGGAGCCCGGTTCCCGGATAGGTCTGTCCGGAATCCGCATGCAGGCCCGCCCAGAGGTTCCAGGCCTTGGCCGTGATGCGGGCGGTGTTCCATGCGTCCGCCCACTGCTGGATTTCGTCCCGGTTGCCTGGAAAGTCATACCCCGGGGGAATGGGTGTGGGCGTGATCCATGACTCGCGAGGCTTGCACGCGAGCAGGGTGCAAAGGCTGGTCAGCAGGAGCAGTGGAAGGAGGTGGCGCATTGACCTGCGAACGCACGCACCTGGAATGTCTTTGCGCTCGAGCCGCCAACACCGCGAGGCCCATGACATCCGCGTCCGCCAGGCGCCTCCACGCGCGTGCCGGTTCTGGCACGTTCCGCCCCGTCACGAGCGGCGTCACGCGGCACCTCGTCGCGCAAGCGCTGGAAGTGACAAGGGTTCCGGCGTCCGCCGCGCCCTGGCGCAAGGGTTGCTCAAGGTGCGCACGTCGCGCCGGAAAGGACCGGCGCGCATGACCCCGAGTGCCCTCGCATGCATCGCGCACCCCCGTGGAAGCAGTCCCTCCGTTCCCTTCTCATCGCGCCGCTCGTGGCGGGGCTCGTCCCTGGCTGTGATGTCGGCGAAGTCCCCCCGGCGCCGGCCCCTCCGGCCCGGGCCCAGGCCACTGCGCTCACGGCGGTCCCCACGCCCAAGCAGATCATCCTGGAGCCGGAGGCGGACACGTACGTCCGGGCCGCCAGCCCGGGGGTGAACTACGGCACCGCGCAGAACCTGCTCGTGGACTCCAACAAGGCCGAGACGTACCTGCGCTTCAACCTGAGCGCCATTCCGGCCGGCGCCCACATCGCCTCGGTCGTGCTGCAGAGCCTGGCCTATGACGGCTCCTCCGCGGGCGGTGACGGCAGCGTCTATGCGCACCTGGTGCCGGACGACACCTGGAGCGAGACAGGCATGACCTGGAACAACCGGCCCGCGGTGACCGGCGACAGGCTGGGCTCCTGGTGGCTCTGGAATCCCAACACCACGGCCAAACCCTTGCAGGTCGGCGCCAACTTCAGCCCGAAGCTGAAGGCGCCCGTGCAGCAGGCGCTGGACTCGGATGGTCTGGTCTCCTTCCGGCTGATGTCCCCGGGCTACCACACGGTGTACCGCTCGCGTGAACACGGCGTCGCCAGCGAGCGGCCCCGGCTCATCATCAACTACTTCGAGCCTGGCGATCCGCAGGTGACCACCGATCTCCAGGTCGTGGCGCTCTACCCGCAGGCGGACGCGCAGGTCCTGGCGGGCAACCCCACCACCAACTACGGCAAGAGCGGGGGGATGACCGTCGACCGGACGTCGGCGGAGTCCTTCCTGCGCTTCGGTCTGGGCAGCGTCCCGGAGAACGCGCAGGTGGTCGCCGTCTCCCTGGTGGCCACGTCCAATGACGGCTACGCGTATGACAACGCGGACGGCAACGTCTACACGCGGCTGGTCTCCGACGACTCCTGGAGCGAGACCGGCATCACCTGGAACAACAAGCCCGCCGCCTCCACGGACGACCTGGGCTCCTGGCTGCTGTGGAACCGCAATGGTCAGTACACGACCCAGGTGGGCATCAACTCGAACCCGAAGCTCGTGGCGCCCGTGCAGGAGGCGCTGGAGTCGGACGGGATGATCTCCCTGCGGCTGGATTCGCCCGGGTACCGGACGAACTACCACTCGCGCGAGTACGACGCGACGATGGCCCGCTGGCCCCAGTTGATCGTCTCCTACTTCGTGCCGCCCCCCTGCCCCACGCCCGTCGCCTCCGCGCCCACGCAGGTGGTCCTGGAGCCGGAGGCGGACACGTACGTCTGGTCGTTGAGCCCGACCACGAACTACGGCGCCAACCAGAACCTGTGGGTCGACTCCGGCAAGGGTGAGACCTACCTGCGCTTCAACCTGGGCGGCATCCCGGCGGGTTCGCACATCGCCTCGGTCCGTCTGGAGGCCCTGGCCTATGACGGCTCCTCCGCGGGCGGCGACGGCAGCGTCTACGCGCACCTGGTGCCGGATGACACCTGGAGCGAGACGGGCATGACCTGGAACAACCGGCCTCCCGTGACTGGGAGCGACCTGGGCTCCTGGTGGCTCTGGAACAGCAACAGCTCTCCGAAACCCTTGCAGCTGGGCGTCAACGCCGATCCGAAGCTGCAGGTGCCCGTGCAGCAGGCGCTGGACTCGGATGGGCTCATCTCCTTCCGGCTGAGGTCGCCGGGCTACCACACGGTGTACCGCTCGCGTGAGTACGGCGTCGCCAGTGAGCGGCCGCGGCTGGTCGTCAGCTACTTCGAGCCGGGCGACCCGCAGGTGACCACCCACCTGGAGGCGGCGTCCTTCTTCCCGGTGGCGGACGCGTCCGTCTGGATGAGCAACCCGAACGCGAACGCCGGCGCGTCCATGGCCCTGACCGTGGACCGGGACGACGCGGAGACCTTCCTGCGCTTCAACCTCGCGGCCATCCCGTCCACCGCCCAGGTGGCCTCCGTCGTCCTGGTGACCACGGCCACGGGCAGCAGCGACGTCACGGCTGGCGCGGACGGCAACGTCTACACGCGGTGGGTTCGCAACAACACGTGGAGCGAGACGGGCCTCACCTGGAACACCAAGCCCTCCGTCTTCAGCTGCGAGCTGGGCTCCTGGCAGCTCCCGAGCCGGCCAGTGCCGTACACCACGCAGGCGGGCATCAACGAGAGCCCGCTGCTGGTGCCGATCGTGCAGGAGATGCTGTCCCCGGGCGGGCTGCTCTCCTTGCGGCTCGACTCCCCGGGAAGCCGCTCGGTGTACGACTCGCGCGAGTACTCGAACACCACGGCCCGCTGGCCGCGGCTGATCGTCTACTACACCCTCCCCACGGCCACGCCGTGAGGTGAGGACCGCCGGCTGCCACGGTCCACCCCTGGCAGCCGGCTCACGGAGGTGACACGGCCACGCGCTGCCCCACGGCGCCGAACTCCAGGTGTGTCACCTTCGCGCGGGGCGGCCCCAGCGCGGGCAGGATGAACCACGCCGCGCCCACCAGGGCCTGGGGCCTGCGCAGCGTCGCTCCGGGCTCCAGCACCCGCTCCACGATGCCGTCCGGGCCATGGAAGGTGACCCGCAGCGGCTGGGGCGGGCCGAGCGCCCGGACATAGAAGGCGTAGCGCTCCAGGCCGTGGCCCAGCTTCCGGGACGCGAACCCGAGCACCTCCAGGTTGCCCTGCCGCACGGACAGCGGCGTGATGCCGTCCGGCAGGGGCGCGGGCTGGGGCAGCGGCGCATCCAGGTCGTAGGCGCGCAGCGCGGCCTGGGGCGGCACTCCCGGCACGGGCGCGTAGCGCTCCGCGAGCGGGGAGACGAGATAGGGGTGATACCCACGCTCGTGCGCGAGGGCCACGTCCGGAGCCCGCCGGTACGTCATGCGGCCACTCCAGAACATGAGGTTCAGGTTCTCGAAGTTGAGCGGAGCATCCGAGTCCAGGGCCGCGAAGACGACGCTGCGCTCCGGCGTGTTCCGGGACAGCGCCAGCCCCACCTCGCGCGAATGGCTGACGTACAGCTCCTCGAGGTGCTCCTTCTCGTAGCGCGCCTTCTCCACCGGCAGCGTGACGGCCAGGTGCCACGCGAGCACGCCTGACGCCGCGAGCCCCAGCGCGCCCGTCATCCACGCGGGCCGGCGCGCCAGCCGCCACACCACGGCGGTGAACGCCCCCGCGAAGAAGGCCATCACCAGTCCTTCTGCGAGCCCCGGGAGCGTCCGCGTCTGGTCCCAGGTCGCGGGGAGCGACTCGCGCATCCGCGTCAGCGCGGGCAGGTGTTCAATGGCCAGCGGCGTGCCGAGCGCCGCCAGGAGCAGCGCCGCGAGCGTTGGATGGCGCCACGCGTCCGAGCCCGCGATGGCCAGCGCGGCCAGGACCGCGGGCACCGCGCCCCAGGCGATGGCCGGGACCTTCACCGTGCCCAGCGACAGGACGAGCCACGTCGCCCCCACCCACAGCGCGAGCCCCACCGTCTCCAGGTCCCGCTTGCGCACCGCGCGCACCAGCAGCCAGCAGAAGGCGACCAGGGGCAGCACGTTCGGGAGCGGCTGGAGGCTCGTGCGGTTGACCTCGTTGAGGACGGCGTCCAGCGGACGGCGCCAGGGCCCCACGTCCACGGTCGGGTCATGGAAGAGGTGCGCGCGCGTGACACGCGACTCCAGGTCGTGCAGCTCCGGCCAGCGCCACGCGGAGTAGAGGCTCCACGGCGCCGCCACCACGCCGGCCGCGGCCACCATGGCCACCACCGTGGCGAGCTTGGGGCCCGGACAGAAACGAAGCCGGCTCAGGAGCCACAGCGTCGCGGCCACGCCCAGCGGGGTCAGCGCGAGCCCTGTCTTGCAGAGGTAGCCCAGCCCCACCACGACTCCCGCCGCGAGCCCCCACTTCCAGGAGCGCTCCCGGGTGGCGTGGAAGAGCAGCGCCACCGCCACGGCGTTGCACCCCGCCAGCGTGCAGTCCGTCACGTCCCCGAAGAAGCGCCCCTGCACCAACTGCCAGCCGAAGGGCAGCGCCAGGAACCCCACCGCCGCCAGCGTGGCCCACAGCCGCCCCGCGGGCCGCCGGGCGATGAGGTAGATGGCGGCCCCCGCGGCCAGGTGGCCCAGCAGCGAGGCCAGCCGCAGCGCGAGCGGCGTCACCCCCACCACGTGCATCATCAGCGCCCCGAACCAGAAGGGGCCCGTGGGCTTGTGCATCCAGACGTTGGCGGCCCACCAGTGCCGGATGTCGCTCGGGTAGAGCGGGTCCTTGTAGATGTGCGGCGTGAAGAAGGTGTCGTGCGTGCCGCGCGCGGCGGCCTGATGCATCGCCTCGTCCCAGTTGTAGATGGCGGGATGGGCCAGATGCGGCGCCAGCTGCGCGAGCCCCCAGACGACGAGCGCCACGAGAATCAGGCCGTCGAGCCGCGTCCGGTACGGGTCAGGGGCGAGGTGGGTCTGGAGGGGGGCGCTCATCGGAAGGGGGGCAATTCACCATCCAGGCCCTGGGACCGCAACCGGCCTGATTCCGGAGCAGGAACGGACCAGACGCCGCAGGTCCGGACCGTGTGTCCGCCCCTGGTTTCGGGCCCAATCCCCTCCCCCACTGTCACCCCACCCAGGAGCCTTTTGACCATGAGCACGTCCCCTTCGCCCTCCCACCGCGGGCTCGAAGCCCTGCTGACGCCCCAGAACTCCGTGCTGGTGCTGATCGACCATCAGCCCTACCAGTTCGCCAACCTGCACAGCCACGAGCCGACGATGGTGCTCAACAACGTCATCGGCCTGGCCAAGGCGGCCCGCGTCTACAACGTGCCCACCCTGCTCACCACCGTCCTGGAGGAGCGCGGCGGCTACCTGGTCAAGGGCCTGCAGGACGTGTTCCCCGAGCAGAAGCCCATCGACCGGACCTTCATCAACACCTGGGAGGACCGCCGCGTGGTGGACGCGGTGAAGAAGACGGACCGCAAGAAGCTGATCATCGCCGCGCTGTGGACCGAGATCTGCCTGGCCATGCCCGCCATCCAGGCCGCGGGCGAAGGCTATGACGTCTACGCCGTGACCGACGCCTCCGGAGGCGTCAGCCGCGAAGCGCATGAGATGGCCGTGCGCCGCATGCAGATGGCGGGCGTGACGCCCATCACCTGGATGGCGGTGGCCGCCGAGTGGCAGCGCGACTGGGCCCGCGAGGAGAGCGCCACCGGGCTCGCCGGCGTGTTGGCCGAGCATGGCGGCGGCAGCGCCGTGGCCTTCGCCTGGGAGCTGCAACTGCTGGCGGGCCGGGCCGGCAAGGGCGTCTGAAGGCGTGGCGGGCCCCGACCAGGGGATGACCCGCCTTTGGACTGCGGACACCGTCCTCCCGGGTTATGACTCCCCACTGCCTGGGGAGACGGGAGGACGATGTCGTGGAGACGCGCGCGAAACGGCTGACTCCGCTGCCGGAGAACGTGGTGGACATCTCCGTCACCCGGCGGAGCTGGAATGGCATCAGCGTGGATGTGAACGCCACCCGCTGTTCGGGGCCCGCCGAAACGCCCCTGTGCCTGGAAAGCCATACACGCCTGAGCGCGTTGCTGGAGGAGGTCGGGGAGCCCTGCGAGCCGCGCCTGCGCGAGGGCCGGCCCTGCCCCATCGGTTACGTGCCCCGGCAGCTGAACCTCATGCCCGCCGGCATGCCGCTGTGGGGCTACAGCGCCAATTCGCGCCTGGTGCGCGACGCCGTGCTCACGTTCGACCCGAAGGCCCTGGGCGAGCGCCTGGGCCAATCCCTGAGCCCCACCGGGCTGGGCTCCGCGCCCAGATTGCGTTTCTCCGATGACCGCCTCTGGACCCTGATGCGGCTGCTGGCCGAGGTGGTGGATGACGACGACCCCGCCACCCAGCTCTACGGCGACGGATTGACCGCCGCCCTCTTCGCCATGCTGGGGTCGCGCCGTGGCGAACGCCCTTCGGCGCGTATGGGACTGGCGCCGTGGCAGCTGAGGCGGGTGCTCGACTTCATGGAGTCGCGCCTGCCCGAACGGGTCGAGCTGTCGGAGCTGGCGGCGCTGGTGGACCTGTCGCAGGCGCACTTCAGCCGCGCCTTCAAGGCCTCCACCGGCGTGGCGCCCTATCAATGGCAGCTGCGCGCCCGCCTGGAGCGCGCGCAGGCGATGATGCTGAGCACGCCCGCGTCGCTGGAGCAGGTCGCCGAGGCGACGGGCTTCGCCGACGCGGTGCACTTCGGCAAGGCCTTCCGGCGGGCCCACGGCACCACCCCCGCGAGGTGGCGCCGGGACCGGAAGGGCTAGGAGCGCCTGAAGGCTGCCAGGCAGCCCAACGTCACGCCCGCCATGAGCGAGGCGTAACCCACCAGGGGCCACGCGGTATCGCCGTCGAGCAGGACGACCATCAGGGTCCCCACGACGCCGACGATGAGGCTCTGGATACAGAAGTAGAGCGCGACCGCCGTCCCCGCCACGGCGCCAAAGGCCTGGAGCGCGCCATTGGCGGTGACGGAGGCGGCGAAGACAATCCCCGCGGCGATGACCCACATGGGCACGACGAAGGTCCAGAAGGACGGAGCCGTGAGGAGCTGCCCGGCGGTGAGCAACACCGCGCCCAGCAGCAACAGGAGCATGCCTCGGGCAAGGCTCCCCGCCAGCCCCCAGCGGGCCACGAAGTGCTTCGCGAAGCGCGTCGTCACCATCATGGCCAGCGCGGCGGTGGCGAAGGCCAGGCTGAAGGACAGCTCCGAGAAGCCCGCCCGGCCCATGAGCACCCGGGGCGCCGTGGAGAAGAACACGAAGAAGGAGCCCATCGCCGCGCTGAAGCCCAGCGTGTACGTCCAGAACGCGCCGCTGCGCAGGATGCGCTGGATGGACACCGGCTGACGGGCAACGGCGGAGGGACGTGTTTCAGGCCACCGTGGCAGGGCCTGGAGCAACGCCGCCGTCGCCAGGACACCGAGCGTGACGAAGATGGCCCGCCATCCGAAGTGCCTCGCGAGCAGGGCCCCGGCGATGGGCCCCAGCGCCGGGACGAAGGCCAGCATGGCGCTGAACAGGCTGTAGATGACCGCGCCTTCAGGCCGCTCCGCGTAGACGTCCCGGACGGTGGCGAACGTGGCGACGAGCGCCGCGGAGGCCCCCAGGGCCTGCACGAGCCGGAGCCCGACGAACACTGCGGCATCGGTGGTGCTCCCGAGCAGGAAGGAGGTGGTCGCGAAGACCCACGCGCCCCCCAGCAACACCCGGCGCCGGCCGATGCGGTCCGAGAGCGGGCCGAACACCAGTTGTCCGGCCCCGAGCATGGCCATGTAGAGGCTCAGCGTGAGTTGGATGATGGAGGGAGAGGTTCCGAGGACTCCGGTCATGGCCGGAACCACGGGGAGGTAGATGTCCATGGCCAGCGAGGCCAGGAGGTCGAAGGGGGCCATCAGCAACAGCGCTGCTGGCACGGAGAGATTCCACGGCAGGGCTTTGGGGTCAGACATGAAGGCATCCGCGCAAATGAGAAACATCTGGCGGCGATCTGCCTCTCCACGGGGACCGGGATGAGCTGGGGCAGAGGGCCGCGGCAACGGTGGACGTGTCGCCGCGGCTCACTCATCTGCGGAACTGGGGTCTCCCATCCGGTGGGCTCCTGGGTGTGTCAGGTCCGGGCGGGACGAAAACACCGGCTCCGTCCTGACAAGGCCCGCGAAGATGGGAGGGCCCTCCCCTGTTCAGCCCTTCGGCGCGCGATACGCCGGGAAGAAGCCGGTGTCCTCGCGGCCCGCGGAGAGGCGCGCGTACACCGAGGGCTCGCAGATGACCTCGTGGGTGTGGAGGCGGGAGCTCGCATTGGAGAAGCTCCGCTTGAACTGCTCGAGGCCGTCACCCGGCCGCACGCCGCCCCCCAGGTGCAACGGCAATCCCAGGCGGATGCTGAGCTCCACCATGGCCTCGAAGATGGTGTTCTTGGCCGGAGAGCGTGACAGGTGCGCATTCGCCGTCCCGCCCAGGTAGTAGTGCAGCACGCCGTCGCTGGCGACCGCGATCCCCGAGGAGGCGATGCCGCCGTCCGGCGCACGCGTCGTCACGAGCCAGGCCATGGAGGAGGAGAACAGGTCCTCGAAGTACGCGTCGGAGAAGAAGTACCGGGCGTGCGCTTCGTCACGGACCATGGTCTCCCGGTAGACCTCCTTGAAACCCTCGCGCGCCTCGGGCGTGGCCTCGCGCACCGGAGCACAGGTGCTCACGTAGCCCAGCCGGGTGTTGCGCCGCATCTGCCGGCGGGCCTCCGCCTGGAACTCGATGGGGCTTCGGGAATCAATGAGGAACACCTCGTTGCGGTCCGTCCCGCCCGCGAAGCAGCGGGGTCCCACGACGCGGTCGCGCACGAAGAGGCTCACGAGCCCGATGCCGGTCCAATCCACGTCATCCTTCGAGACCTCGCTCAATCCATCCAGCCGCCCGCCGGGATAGCCATAGGGCGAGATGGCATCGTGGTAGGGCGTCCCCTCGATGGGCCGCACGACGAGCGGCATCCGCTGCGCGTTCCCCTCGCCGTCCTCGATGACCAGCGTATGCGTCACCCCCTCGGCCCGCAGGTGGTGCGCGGAGCGGAAGTAGTCCTCCGACAGGGCGGACATCCCCGCATCAGGCACCAGGACGGCGCGGCAGGGCTTCCGGCTCGGAGACGTCAATCTCAAGGCCTCGGTGGGGTTCATTCGAGCGCATCCTTTCCATGAGCGATGCAAGGCCGCCGTCCCTGCTCCAGCGGGGGCGCGGAGGCCCTCAGGCGGGGTGTGAGGGGATCGCCGCCCGGGTGCCTGCCTTCCGCCGCCACTGCCGGAAGGCACGCAACGCGGGCTGTTCGACCCCGTAGGTGATGACAATGGCCAGCATGAATCCGACCGTCATCGCGACCGCGATGGCGGCCTCCGGGCGCCAGGCCGCGGCCTCGAGCCGCCGGATGATGACGTAACCGATGTTCTGGTGGACCAGGTAGAACGAGTAGGAGATGAACCCCATGAAGAGCAGCGGTCGCCAGGTGAGCCACCGCAGCCAGCCCCGGGACAGGGCCTGGGAGATGCCCAGCACCACCGGGAACACGTACGCGGGAGCCTCGCTCCCCACGAGCACCTCGTGCGCGAAGCTGACCGCCACGAGCACCAGCGCGGACGGCAGGGAGACCTCGCCGCGGCTCTGCTTGAAGGCCAGCACGCCCAGCGCGAAGTACTGCAGGTGGGGCCGGCTCGCCAGGCGTGCCAGGAAGGTCATGCCCACGGCCTGTGCGGACAGCTCCGCCAGGGTCTGCAGCACGACGAGCACGATGAAGATGGGGATGACCCTGGGGAGCGCCCGCGCGTACGCGAGCACGAACATCAGCAGGTAGAACGACAGCTCGATGGTCAGCGTCCAATACACGGTGTCGACGTGGGGGACGCGAAGGAGCTCATGAAACATGGTCAGGTTGACCAGGGCCGTCTGGAGGCTGAACTCGCGCTCCGGCAGCCCGAACAGCGTCACCACCGTGAAGGTGAGCGCGACAGCCGTCCAATAGGACGGGTAGAGCCGGGCCGCGCGGCTCCACACGAAGTCCCGGGCCCGCTCGACCCGCTCCAGCGACATCAGGATGACGAAGCCGCTGATGGCGAAGAAGAGCTGGACCCCATACTTCCCGAAGCGCATCTCCCAGAGAGGAACCGAGTGCCCGTACAGGTCGCTGTATTCCGCCGTGAAGTGATACAGCGCGACCGCCAGCGCGGCGAAGCCCCGGAGCGCGTCCAGTTCAACCAGGCGCGGCGGGTTCGCCTCTGCGGTGGCGGCAATGCGTGTCATCCGGATTCACCCTTCCTGAACCTCTCCGATTCAGAGCTCGGAGCGAGTCGAACGGTAGGTGTCTTCCGGCGTTCTCACCATGCGCACCTGGGTCACGGCCATGTGTCACGTCTTCCGCATGTGTCAGCCCTCCCGGAGGAGGGTCGGCATGCGACATGCCCTTTCAGCTCCGGGGCGCACGGTAGGCCGGAAAGAAGTCACTGCCGCCGCGGCCTTCCGACAGGCACGCATACACCGCCGGATCGCAGATCAGCTCATGGGTGTGGAGGCGGGAGCTCGCATTGGACAGGCTCCGTTTGAATTGCTCGAGGCTGTCCCCCGGCCGGATGCCTCCACCCAGATGGAGCGTCACGCCGAGTTGCGAGCAGAGCTCCACCAGCGTTCCAAAGACATTCTTGGCGGGCGAGCGCGACAGGTGCGCATCCGCCGTTCCGCCCAGGTAGTAGTGCAGCATGCCGTCGCTGCTGACGCACAGCGCGGCGGAGGCCACGCCCCCCTCCGGTGCATGCGTCGTCACCAGCCAGGTCCACGGCGACGAGAACAGCTGCTCGAAATAGGTATCGGAGAAGAAGTAGCGGGGGCTCGCGCCTTCGCGGACCATGGTCTGCCGGTAGGCCGCCTGGAACCCCTCCCGCTCCTCGCGCGGCGCCGCGCGCGCCTCCCGCGCGATGCTCACGAAGCCCAGCCGGAGGTTGCGCCGGATGTGCCGGTAATGCATCTCCCGGAATTCCACCGGCAGGCGCGGGTTGATGAAGAACACCTCGTTGCGCTCCGTCCCGCCCGCGAAGCACTGGGGCCCCACGACGCGGTCGCGCACGAAGATGCTGACGAGCCCCGTCCCCGTCCAATCCACCGATTCCTTCGACACCTCCTGGAGCCCGTGCAGCGCGCCGCCGGGAAAGCCATAGGGGGAGATGGCGTCGTGGTAGGGCGTTCCCTCGATGGGCCGCACGATGAGCGGTATTCGCTGCGCGTTCCCCCTCTCGTCCCTGAGGAGCAGCGTGTGCGTCACGCCTTCGGCTCGAAGATGATGCGCGGAGCGGAAGTAATCCTCCGACAGCGCCAAGGCCCCCTGATCAGGCACGAGCACCGCGCTCGTTCGCATCATCCGCATGGCTGTGCCCCCCCGCCACCTGTGGCATCACAAATGTATTTCACTTTGTTACTGGCTTTCACGTTGCACGGTAGCCTGTCAGCCCCTGCGCTGAAGCCGCCCGCCGGGGCATCCCCGATGTTGGAATCCGGGCGGTGACGCGCCGTGGCCTCGCCCTGTCGTCGCGGGGTCCGGGCGCACCGGTGGGCGTGCCGCGCCAGGGCTGCTGCTAGGCTCGACGGCGACCTCTCCGGGAACTCCCCACCGATGAAGCGCGTCCTCCTCGTCCTGCTGGTCCTCGTCCTGCTGCTGGTGGGCGTCCTCGTCGTCCGCACGCTGCGCTTCGCGTCACGGCAGGTGGCCGCCGAGCCGGCCGAGCCCTTCGCGGTGGATGCCGCCGCGGCCGCGGGCCGCCTGGCGGAGGCGCTGCGCCACCGCACCATCGCCGCTTCAGACGGCATGGCAGCGGAGGACGCCGCCTTCCAGGCGCTGCACGCCGGGTTCGTCGCCCGGTTTCCCCGCGTGCACGCGGAGCTCGCGCACGAGGCCGTGGGCGCGCATGCGCACCTCTACACGTGGAAGGGTTCGGAGCCCGGCCTGCGGCCCGTCCTGCTGATGGGCCACCTGGACGTGGTGCCCGCGGAGGTGGAGGCCACCTGGAGCCACCCGCCCTTCGAGGGCGTCGTGGCGGATGGCTACGTGTATGGGCGCGGGACGCTGGACGACAAGGGCAGCGTGATGGCCATCCTCGAGGCCGTGGAGGGCCTGCTCGCCGAGGGCTACCGCCCCCGCCGCACGGTGATGCTCGCGTTCGGCGCGGACGAGGAGGTGGGCGGGCATGACGGGGCGGCTCGCGTGGCCGCGCTGCTGCGCGAGCGGGGCGTGAGCCTGGAGTCGGTGCTGGACGAGGGCGGCCCCATTGGCGTGGGGCTCGTGCCCGGCGTGGCCGCGCCGGTGGCGCTGGTGGGCGTGGCGGAGAAGGGCTCGGCGCGCGTGGAGCTGGTGGTGCGCAGCGCGGGAGGACACGCGTCCATGCCGCCCCCGCAGACCGCCGCGAACACCCTGGCGCGGGCGCTCGTGCGGCTGGAGGAGCACCCGTTCAAGCCCGAGCTGCGCGGCGGGACGCGGGCGCTCTTCGAGTACGTGGGGCCGGAGATGGACTTCGGCATGCGCCTGCTCTTCGCCAACACCTGGCTCTTCGCGCCGCTCATCGAGCGGCGGATGGCCGGGACGCCCTCCACGAACGCCAGCATCCGCACCACCTTCGCGGCCACCATGCTCGAAGGCAGCCCCAAGCCCAACGTGCTGCCCTCGCAGGCGCGCGCGGTGCTCAACGTCCGCCTGCTGCCGGGAGACAGCCTGGAGGACGTGCGCACCCACGTGCGCGACGTGGTGGATGACGCGCGCGTGGAGCTGACCGCCGAGGGCGACGAGGCCTCGCCGGTGTCGCGCCTGGACACGGAGGGCTGGGCGCGGTTGCAGCGCAGCATCCGGCAGGTGTTCCCGGACGTGCTGGTGGCGCCCTTCCTCACCGTGGCGGCCACGGACGCGCGCTACTTCCATTCCCTGAGCGACAGCGTCTACCGCTTCGTGCCGGTGCGGATGACGCGCGAGGACCTCACCCGGATGCACGGCCGCGACGAGCGGCTCTCCGTGGAGGAGCACGCCGCCGCCATCCGCTTCTATGCGCAGTACCTGCGCAACAGCACGCGCTAGCGGGGCGTGCCCTCCGCCGCGACGGTGCGCAGCAGTTCTTCGAGGCGGGTGAAGACGACGGTGGGCGCGCGCGAGCGCAGCAACTCCTCCGTCGCGTAGCCCCACGTCACCGCGGCGGTGGCGATGCCCTCGGCCGCCGCGGCCTCGATGTCGCGCACCTCGTCGCCCACGGAGAGGGCCTCGCCGGGACGCACGCCCGCGGCCTTCAGCACCTTCCGGAACTTCGCCTGCTTGCCGAAGAGGCCCGCGCCGCAGGCGTAGTGACGGATGCGCGCGGACGCCACCGGACCCAGCACGCGCCGCACGTTCTCCTCCGCGTTGGAGCTCACCACGGCCAGGATGAGGCCCCGCGCCTCCAGTTGCTCCAGCATCGCCTCCACGCCCGGGAAGGTCGGGATGCGGTGCGCGTCACGCGCGACGAGCTTGCGCATGTGGGAAGCGATGAAGGGCATCTTCCACATGGGCACGCCGAGCCGCGCGATGAGGGTCCGCGTGTCCTGTCCGCGCAGCGACTCCAGCTCCTCCGCGCTGACGGTGCGAAAGCCATAGCGCAGGGCCACGTCGTTGAAGATGCCGCGAAACCAGTCCGCGCTGTCCGCGAGCGTCCCGTCGAAGTCGAAGATGATCAGTCGGTATCCCATGGAGGCCTCAGTTCAGCGTCCCACAGTCGGCGATGCGCTGGACCCGGAGCGCGGCCAGCCGCGCCAGTGGCGCCGCCACCTCCGGCCCCTCCAGCAGGGCCACCGCGCGGGCCACGGCGTCCAGGGTGGACATCCCGGCGGGGTGCGAGGGCTCGCGAAGCATGAGCAGGCCCGGCTCCGGCGGAGGCAGCACCAGCCGGGGCAGTGCGCGCAGTTCCGGGAGCCGCTGGGTCATCCTCCGCGCCTGCGACCAGTTCGCGTCCAGCACCACCACCTGCCTGGGAGGAGGCGCGTCCGGCGGCGCGGTGGGGCCGTCCGGGAAGAGCAGCCAGGTCCCCGGCTCGGAGAGGACCTCCATGTCGAAGGTCCCCGCCATCGAGCCGTGGATGAGCAGCTTCGCGTTCGCGAGGGCGAGCGCGGCCATGCCACCGGTGTTGCTCCGCTTCGACACCTCCATCACGTGCTGGAGGAAGACGAAGCGGGTCCGGGTCTCCACCCGGGGAACCTCCGTGCACAGGCACAGGTGTTTCGCCAGGTTGCAACGCGAACAGCGGGGTGGACGGGCAGCACGGGGAGGCATCCTCCCGTCATCCTGTGCCGGTCCTCGAGCCAAGAGAAGGACTCGTTGCCAGGCTGGCCGCTACCGGGCCCATGCCAGGCGGCACGGTGGCCGGGCCTGGCTTCTCGCGCCGGGAAAGGGGGAGCTCACTTCGCCCGGGCGGAGCGTGCGAAGGCCTCGCGGGCGCGCTCGAGCTCCGGCCGGTGCTGCTGCGCCCACATCGCGAGCACGGACACCGGTTCGAGCAGCGTGCGCCCCAGCTTCGTGAGCGCGTAGTCCACGCTCGGCGGCGTCGTGGGGTGCACGGTGCGCGTCAGCAGTCCGTCCCGCTCCAGGTTGCGCAGCGTGAGGGTCAGCATGCGCTGGGAGATGCCCTCGATGGCGCGCTTGAGCTCGCTGAAGCGCACGGGGCCTTCGCCCAGGTTGACGATGACCATCACGCTCCACTTGTCCCCGATGAGGCTCAGGATTTCGCGCGTCGCGACGCAGTCGTCGTCATAGCGCCCGGTCATCTTTCCGTACCCTGGTGACTTCAATGTGCCTCCTTGTGCGGCCCGTGCACGGTATGCCAGAGAGACGTGGTCATCATCCGTAACCAGGCACACGGAAGTAACCCCGGAGCCACGCATGGATACGCTCTCCCCTCCTGTTGGCGTTTCAGCGAAGCCGTCCAAGGCCCTCCACGTGGGCCTGTGGATCGTCCAGGCGCTGCTGGGCCTCACCTTCGTCGGCTCGGGCATCTGGAAGGCGCTCACGCCCCTGCCGGAGCTCGCCGCGATGATTCCGTGGGCGGGCCAGGTGCCTCCCGCGTTCCTGTCCTTCATCGTCGCGGTGGACCTGGCGGGCGGGCTGGGCGTCGTGCTGCCCTCGCTCACGCGGATCCAACCGGGCCTGACGGTCCTCGCGGCCCTGGGCTGCGCGCTGCTCCAGGTCAGCGCCATCGGCTTCCACTTCTCTCGCGGCGAGGCGGCGAACACGCCGTTCAACTTCTTCCTGGTCGCGCTGTCGCTCTTCGTCTTCTGGGGGCGCTGGAAGCGCGCGCCCATCAGGCCCCGGCACGCCTGAGAATCACCACGCGCGCATCCACGTTGAGGACCTGGGTCCCGCTCGCGAGCGTGACGAGCGGCACGTCCCAATGACAGTGGCCGCAGATGACGAGCAGCCTGCTCCAGGGCTCCACCGCCTCGCGGATGACGGCGTTGCCGCGCAGTCGCATCCCCGGGGCGTCCGGGCCTTCGTGGAGGACGAGCACCTCCGGATCCTGGACGAGCACCGCTTCAATCCGGTCCAACTGCGCGGACTGCTCGCGACGGTTGAGCTTGTCCGGGCGCCCGATGATGTAGCTCACCCCGCCCACCGGGAGTCCGTCCGGCGCGACGACTTCGCCGTCCAGCAGCTCCTTCCCGGGTTGGCGGAAGAAGCGCTCGCGCTCCTGGGGACCGCCGAAGGTGTCGTGATTTCCCGCCACGCCGACGACCCAGCGGAAGTACCTGGCGAAGGCGGTCCAGACGCTCCGCACGTCGCCGGAGGCGCCCCGCTCATCCGCGGCGTCGTTGGAGAAGAGGTCTCCCGCCAGGATGATGCCGGTGCGGTTCGCCGGAGGGAGGTCGCCCGCCTTGCACATCATCGCCAGCTCGTCGGCCACGACTTCGCCCAGGAGCGCCGCCGCCCCGCCCTTCAAGGCATGCGGCGCCATCCCCTGGAGGTCCGAGAGCGCGATGACCGCGTCCAGGTCCCCGGGAAGGGCGTCCACCTGGCCGCGCAGCAAGGGGAGCCGCTCCGCACGGGTGCCTCCGCGGGGCGACGCGTTCAGGTACCACCATTCATGAAGTGGCTTCTCTTCAACCGATAGGATTCGCATGCGCCCCGGACGCGTCCTCGCCGTGGGGCTGACAGGAGCGGGGCCTCCCGGATGGAAAAGCCCCGCGCCTTCGCATCACCTCACGTCAGGCCTTGGCGCCCTTCGGGGCCTCGTGCTCGTCGCGGCCGTGCGCGGAGGAGACGGGGCTGGTGGCCTCCACGGCGGAGAAGGTCTCCAGGATCTTGTACGTGTGGCTGGCCCCGCGCGGCACGAGCCAGGAGTCACCGGGGTTCAGCAGGATGATCTGCCCCTCCAGGTGCAGCTCCGCGCGGCCCTTGAGCACGAAGCCCACGGTCTCGTAGTCGCGCGTGCTGGCGGGCTTGGCCTCGGCGGGCGGTTCGTCCTCCCACAGCCGCATGGCCACACGGACGCCGGATGCGAGGTACTTCTGGCCCATCTCCCCCTTGGGGGAATGGCGGCTCTCGACCTTCTTCACGCTGGTGTCGCCCATGTTCGCCTCTCCTTGGGGGGCGGCGTCCGGCGCCGCGCTCCTCCTGGGAGAAGGTAGGGAAGACCCCGGACCGTGGCGGACCGCGTCGCGATGGCCGCCCGCTTGCCCTGCGTCCAGAAAGACGAAAGCCCAGCCTCCATTGGGGAGACTGGGCTTCGAAGACTCACCTCAGGGGGTGAGCCGAAGGTTCAGCTCGCTCAGACCGCGCGAACGTTCTGCGCCTGCAGGCCCTTGGGGCCCTTGGTGACTTCGAACTCCACCTTCTGGCCCTCGGCCAGGGTGCGGAAGCCATCCATGTTGATCGCAGTGTGGTGGCAGAAAACGTCTTCGCCATTGTCCTGCGCGATGAAGCCGAAACCCTTCGCGTCGTTGAACCACTTCACGGTACCAGATGCCATTGTGAGTCTCTTCTCTTTCTCTGCTCTGTACAGGTGAGAGGCTCGCGCCTTCCACCGGTGCCGGAACGAACACCGCCCCGGCACGCCGGGCACTCTACCCACTTCCAGCGGGAACTCCACTCCGGAGGGTGGAATCCTACCGGCAGTCGTCCTACATCCGACACAGCGGCTGCAGTCGAGGCCCGGCATTGGAACATCCCATGCCCCGCCGGGCATTCCGGACACCCCTCCGGAGGCCTTCACACTTCTTCACCGCCGCCGGGCGTGGGCTTCACACCCGTTTTCTACCTTGAGCTCCGTCAGCAACGACACGGGCCCGCCGGTTCGGCGCTCGCCTGCTTCCTGGAGCCAAGACCATGTTCGGATTCATCTTCGGTACCGCCTGCCTCGCCGGTCTCTTCGCCACCCTGCGCCGAGGGCGCTACGGCCACCACGCCTACGCCTACGGCCGCGGAGGCCGCTTTGGCATGCGCCCCCGGCTGCGCTGGCTCTTCGAGCGGCTGGAGACGTCCCCCGGCCAGGAGAAGGTCATCGTCAAGGCCGTGGAGAACGTGCGTGAGGCCTTCGCCAAGGTGAAGGACCAGTGGGGCCCCAGCCGCACGTCGCTCGCGGGCTCGCTGCGCGGGGAGCACTTCGACGGCGCCATGCTGCGCGAGCTGTTCAGCCGCCACGACGTGGCGCTGGAGACGCTGCGCAACGCCGTGCAGGACGCCCTGTCCCAGGTGCACGAGGCGCTGGAGCCCACCCAGCGCCGCGAGCTCGCGGACATCATCGAGCACGGCTGGGGCCACGGCTGGCGCGGCGAGGGCCGCGGCTGGCACGGCCGGCGCTGCGGCGGGTACGGCCGCTGGGGTGGCCGCCCCCACAACGATGACGGCCCCGCGTCCTTCGTCTGAGTCCCCTGCCCTCTTCCTGGAGATTGCCCATGCGCCACCGTCTGCTCGTCGTCCTCCTCGCCGCGGGTGCCATCGGAGGCTATGCCTCCGGCTTCGCGAGCCTCGCCCGCCACCACCGCTCCCATTGCCACCGGGGGGACTGGGGTGGCCCCGCCTACCGCAACGGGATGCCTCCGTACTGGGACTGGCACGCGCCCAGGCCGCAGGACACCGCCGGCGCACCGGGAGCGCGTTAGGATTCGCCCCCGCCCATGCCCACCCGCGTCCTGCTCATCGATGACGACACCCGGATGTTCGAGTTGCTCGCGGAGTACCTCGGGCAGAACGGCATCACCGTCAGCCACGCGCCCGACGGAGGCCGGGGGCTGGCGGCGTTGGAGGCCAACGCCTACGACGCCGTGCTCCTGGACGTGATGATGCCGGGCATGGACGGTCTGGAGGTGTGCAAGCGCATCCGGGCCAAGAGCCGCATCCCGGTGCTGATGCTCACCGCCAAGGGCGACGAGACGGACCGCGTGGTGGGGTTGGAGCTGGGCGCGGACGACTACCTGCCCAAGCCCTTCGGCCCGCGCGAGCTGCTCGCCCGCCTGCGCGCGGTGCTGCGGCGGGCGCAGCCGGCGGCGGTGGCGGACCGGATTGAATCGAGCGGGGTCTCCATCGACGTGTCCGGGCGCGAGGTGAGGGTGGAGGGGAGAGCGGTGGAGCTGACGGGCCTGGAGTTCGACCTGCTGCTCGCGCTGGTGCGCAGGGCGGGCCGGGTGATTCCCCGCGACGCGCTGTTGGGCGAGGCGGGCCGCAACGACACGGTGGTGAGCGAGCGCACGGTGGACGTGCACATCTCCCACCTGCGCCAGAAGCTGGGGGACGTGGGCACGCGCCTCATCAAGACGGTGCGCGGCGTGGGCTACGTCTTCGCCAAGGAGGGCGCCTGACATGGGCTGGGGCCACCGCCACTGGCCGCCTCACGCCGAGGACGAGCCTTGCGGGCCGGAGCTGCGGCGGAGGTTCGGACGCCATGCCCAGGCCCATGCCCGCCGCCGGCGCATGTTCCACCTGGGCCGGCTGGGCTCCTATGTACAGGCGCGGCTGCGGCGGCGGCTGTTCGTCATGTTCGGGCTCACCATCCTGGTGACGGTGTTGGTGGTGTCGTGGGTCATGAACCTGACGGGCGGCAACAGCTGGCGGCAGGAGACGGACCGCATCCGCTCGTTCGTGGGCCACCAGTTCGCGGACGTGTGGGACGCCCCCGCCGAGCGCGACGCCCTGATGCGGAGCATCTCCGACGACCTGGACGTGGATGTCGTGCTGACGGACCTGTCCGGCGCGGTGGTGGCCCGGGGCGGCGCTCCGTGCTCGAAGCCGGACGCGACGCTGCCGGTGATGCGGCAGGACACGCAGCTGGGGTCGTTGCAGGCCTGCTACCTGCAGAGCCGATCGCGGGGACCCTGGCGCGCCGTGCTGCCGCTGGGCATCGCGGTGCTGGTGCTGTGGACGGCGGCGGGCGGCATCTCGTTCCGGCTGGCGCGGCCGGTGGACACGCTGGTGAAGGCCACGCAGGAGCTGGGCGAGGGCCGGCTGGGCGCGCGAGCGAGCCTGGACCACCACGCCACCGGTGAGTTCGCGGTGCTCGCCGAGTCCTTCAACGACATGGCGGCGCGCATCGAGAAGCAGCTGGCGGATCAGCGCGAGCTGCTGGCGGCGGTGTCGCACGAGCTGCGCACGCCCCTGGCGCGGCTGCGGGTGCTGACGGAGCTCTTGCGCGACGGCGGGGGCAACCCGCGCACGTTGGACCAGGTGGACCGCGAGGTGGTGGAGCTGGACGCGCTGGTGGGCGAGCTGCTGGCCAGCTCCCGCCTGGACTTCGGGCAGCTCACGCCCAAGGCGCTGGAGGCGGGCGTGCTCGCGGCGCAGGCGCTGGAGCGCGTGGGGCTGTCCGCGACGCTGCTCCAGCCGGAGACGGACGACGTGGCGCTGATGGCGGACGCGACGCTGCTGGGCCGGGCTCTGGTGAACCTGCTGGACAACGCGCGCAAGCATGGCGTGGGCGTGGAGGCGCTGCGCATCCAGGAGCACGGGAAGGAGCACCTGGCCTTCAGCGTGGAGGACCGGGAGCCGGGCCTGTTGCCCGGCGAGGAGAAGCGCATCTTCCAGCCGTTCTACCGGAAGGACCGGGGCGGAGAGGCGCGCGAGGCCGGCTCACTGGGGCTGGGGCTCGCGCTGGTGCAGCGCATCGCCAAGGCCCACGGCGGAGAGACCTTCGCGGAGAACCGGCCCGCCGGAGGCGCACGCGTGGGCTTCACGGTGCGCAAGGCCGGACCGCCAGGGCCTCCGTCCAGCACGCACGCCTGACAGCCGGTGAGCGGCCCGCTTCCGGGCCACTGCGCCCCTCGCGCATGGCGTCCGGGACGGGGCGCGCGGGAGGCTTCGTCGCGAAGCCTCCCGCCAGGTCGGAGACCGCGCGCATGCGCCGTCTCCGTCCTCCGCACGGCCTACTGCTTCGCCTGCGCGTCCGTCGCGGCGAAGGAGAACGTCGCCTCCGCGGGCGTGCCGTCCTTCACGGTGACTTCCGCCGTCTTCGTGCCCAACGTCTCGTGCCACGCCTCCAGCGTGTACGTGCCCGCGGGCAGGCCCGTCAGCGTGAAGGAGCCGTCCGCGCCCGTGGTGGTGAAGTACGGGTTGGGGTTGCTCACCACGTAGGCCGTCATCCACGGGTGCACGTCGCACTTGAGGCGCAGCACCTCCGAGTCCGTGGGCATCGGCTTCTGCACCGGCGCCCCCGAGGGCGGCTGCGCCACGTTGAACAGGGGCTTGGTGCCCACCACGCCGCGCACGTTGTGCAGCGTGCCGTCGCTGTTCTTGAACACCACCTGCTGGCCCGCCACCGCGCCCTGCACGCGCGGCACGTAGGTGCACTTGGACTGGTCCACCACCACCGGCGTGGACGGCGCCGCGGGCGCACCGGCGACCGGCCCCTTCACGCGCACCAGCACGTTCTGGAGCTTGCCGTCCTTCACCAGCACGGTCTCCTCCTTCTCCGGCCGGCCGTCACACGCGGGGTCCGCGCTGGGCGCCAGGTCCGCCATCACCGGCGGCGTGCCGGTGAACGACACCGTGCCCTTCACCACGCCGTTGCCCGCGGGCGCCGCCGGGGCCGCCGCCTCGCCCGTCCCCGCTCCCGCCGTGGGAGCCGGAGGCACGGCCTGCTGCGTGGGGGCCGCCGGAGCTGCGGCGGGGGGCGCGGGCGCCTCCTCCTTCTTGCACGCGGGCAGGGCCAGCAGCCCCGCGACACCGACCATCGACAAGCCAAACAGACGCAGCTTCATGAGGCGGTCTCCTCTGGAGGATTCTTCGTGATGCGGTGCCCGCCGTCGTAGTGGAAGGCACCGGGCAAGTCCACCGACACACGGCGCTGAGGCTACTCGCGGCGGCTCACGCTGAACGCGGCCAGCCCCACGAACACCGCCGCGAACGCCAGCAGCGCGGGCACCTCCCACCCCACCGTCGCCCCACCCTGCGAGCCCACCGCCAGCGATGCCTGCGCCCCGTACAGCGCGCGGCGCACGCCCTCCACGGAGAAGCGCATCGGGTTGAGCGTCATCACCCACGACAGCACCGGCCCCGCGCCCTTCACCGGGAACATGGCCCCGGAGAGCACCCACATGGGCAGCATCACCAGGCTCATCACCGCGTGGTAGCCCGCGCTCGACTTCACCCACCACGCGAGCGCCATGCCCATGCCGGTGAGCGCCAGCGCGGACAGCACCATCACCGCCGCGAGCAGCGGGTAGTCCACCGCCTTCACGTCCACGCCCGCCAGCGGCGCGAAGAGCAGGAACAGCGACGCCTGCATCAGCGCGATGCTGGACGACCCCAGCGCCTTGCCCAGCACCACCGCCAGCCGCGAGCCCGGCCCCGCCAGCACCGCCTGGAGGAAGCCCTCCTTGCGGTCCTCGATGACGGTGATGGTGGCGAAGATGGCGCTGAAGAGCACCACCATGGTGACGACGCCCGGGAAGAAGAACTGCTGGTAGCCCAGCCCCTGCGCGCCCTCCACGCGGAACGAGCCCGCGAAGCCGGAGCCGATGACGAACCAGAACAGGATGGGCTGCGCCAGCGCGCCCACCACCCGGCTGGGCTGCCGGAAGAAGCGCACCACGTCGCGCGACAGCAGCACCCAGACGGTGGCCCACTGCAACGCCAGCGTCCCCGGCGCCCGGCGGTGGACCGGAGCGGCGGGCGCGTCCAGTGAAGAGGACGGAACAGGCACGGGGATGTCGGCGCTCATCGGCGTTTCCTCGGCGCGGGCGTGGGCGAGGGGGCATCCGCCCCCAGGGCCTTCCCGGTGAGCTGGAGGAACACGTCCGCCAGCGTGGGCCGGCGCAGCGACACGGAGGCGAACCGTCCCGGGGGGAAGGCCTCCACCAGTCGCGGCACCAGCGCATGTCCCTGCGAAGCCTCCACCTGCACCCGCCCCTCCACCACCGTCGCCCCAAGCCCCAGCCGCTCCGTCACCTGCGCGGCCAGCGCCTCCGGCTCCGGGCCCTCCAGCGAGAGGATGTCCCCGCCCATGCGCGAGGCGAGCGCCCGGGGCGTGTCGCACGCCACCAGCTTCCCGGCGTCCAGCACCGCCAGCCGGTCACACCCTTCCGCTTCGTCCGCGCGGTGGGTGGTGAGCAGCACGGTGACGCCCTGCGCGTCGCGCAGCCTCTTGAGGTGCGTCCAGAAGGTGCGGAAGGCCGCCTCGTCCAGGCCCTGCGTGGGCTCATCCATCAGCACCACGCGCGGCTGGTGCACCAGCGCCCGCGCCAGCTCCAGCCGCCGGCGCATGCCGCCCGACCAGGTGCCCACCTTCTCATCGCCCCGGTCCTGCAGGCCGATGAGCGACAGCATCGTCTCCACGCGCGCCTTCGCGTCCGCGCCCGTGAGGCCGTACAGCCGCGCGCCCAGGAGCAGGTTCTCCCGGGCGGTGAGCAGGTCATCCAGGCTGCTCTTCTGGAAGATGATGCCCATCTGGCGCCGCAGCGCCGGGTCGCTCAGGGACAGCACCTTGCCGGCGAAGTGCACCTGCCCCGCGTCCGGCGCGAGCAGGCCCGCGAGCAGTTGGAAGGTGGTGGACTTGCCGGCGCCGTTGGGCCCCAGGAGTCCCAGGATCTCGCCCGGCTGCACGGACAGCGACAGCCCGTCCACGGCGGTGCGCCCGCCGAAGCGGCGCGTGAGCCCCTCGATGCGCAAGAGCGGCGGGGGCGGGGTCGGAACGGAGGTGTCAGGCATGCGAAGGGCGGCCTCGCACCCGGACGCCGCGAGGGGGCGCTAGCCGCGGGGGATGCGGTCCAGCGCCATCACGGCGAACAGGCCGGTGAGATACACGAGCGAATACAGGAACGTCTGGCGCGCCCAGGGCTTTCCCAGGTGCTTGAAGAAGCCCCACGCCCCCAGGCCCAGGAAGCCCAGCCCCAGCACCACCGCCGCGGCCAGGTACCACGTGCCGGCGATGTGCAGCTGGAACGGCAACAGCGTCATGGGCACCAGCGCCACCAGGTAGAGCACCACCTGCGCGCGGCT
Source organism: Corallococcus sp. M7 (assembly GCF_054512695.1). Lineage (NCBI taxonomy): Bacteria > Pseudomonadati > Myxococcota > Myxococcia > Myxococcales > Myxococcaceae > Corallococcus > Corallococcus sp. M7. The sequence goes on along the minus strand of NZ_CM137252.1, from coordinate 2,670,060 downwards.
GGACTCGTCCCCGCGCTCCAGCGGCACGGACTTGAGGCCCGCGGCGGCGTACTCGTCCTTGCGGAACAGCGCGATGGCGATGAAGTGCGGCATCTGCCAGAGGAACATGATGGCGAACAGCGCGAAGCCGCCCGCGTCCACCTGGTTCGTCACGGCCGTCCAGCCCATCAAGGGCGGCAGCGCGCCGGGGATGGCGCCCACCAGCATCGCCGCGGACGTGCGGGCCTTGAGCGGTGTGTAGGCCAGCACGTAGCTGAGCAGCGCGATGAGCCCCAGCACGCCGGTGAGCAGATTGGCCCCCATCACCAGCGCGGGAAGCGACACCGCCGCCAGGGACAGGCCGAACCACAGCGCCGTGTTGGGGTCCATGCGCCCGGCGGGCAGCGGCCGGTTGCGCGTGCGCGCCATGAACTGGTCGCTGTGGCGCTCCCAGTAGCAGTTGAACGCGTTCGCCGCGCCCACCGTCCCGGCCGTCGCCAGCAGCGTCACCAGCGTCCGCACCGGCGTGAAGTGCCCCGGAGCCATGAACATGCCGCCCGCCGCGGTGATGAGCACCAGCGACGACAGCCTCGGCTTCGTGAGGGAGATCAGGTCGGACGCGGTGGACGACTGGGACAGGGCACGCGCGCTCAAGCGGACTCCAGCAGGTGGCCCCTGGACCGCGGTCGCTCCCGGCTACCGGTCAAGGGGGTGTGGTGGGGTGGACCCTCCCATACCGTCACCCGGGAGGGGTGGCAAGGCTGGGGCTCCCCGCCACATCAGCCTGCCTTGTCGCCCCCCGTCAAAAACGAAACGCCGCGAAGCCCTTCAAGGGGGCCTCGCGGCGTGTGGGGACAGCGGAAGGCGGGGCGCTAGTTGCCCGCGAGCCGCTGCGCGTCGGCGAGGTACTCGCCCTTGGGCTCGCGCCGCACGTACTCGGCCGCCAGCGTCTTGACCTTGCCCGACTGCTTGGCGTCCTTGGAGAGCAGCTGCGCGTAGAAGTAGTACACCGGCGAGTAGTTCTCGTCGGCCTGCAGCGCGCGCTGGTAGGTCTCGTCCGCCTTCGCGGCGTCGCCCTTGCCCTGGTAGACGCGGCCCAGCTCCGTGAGCGCGTTGGCGACGCGGTCCGGCTGGCCGAAGAACTCCTGGCTGGCCTTCTCCAGCTGATCCTTCGCCTTGTCCCACTCCGAGCGCTCCCGGTAGATGGCGCCCATGGCGAGCCGGGCCTCCGGGTTCTTCGCCTTGGGGTCCTTCACCGCGCGCTGGTACTGCGCGAGCGCGTCCTCCAGCTTGTTCTGGCGGCGGTAGGCGTTGCCCAGCATCACCACCAGCTTGGGGCTGTCGCCCATCGTCTTGAGCGCGGTGACGAGCGCCTCGGAGGCCTCCTTCTCACCGCCCGGCTTGCCCATGAGGGCCTTGGCCAGCTCGACGTAGAACTGCGCGCGGCTGCCGTCCACGCGGATGGCCTTGCGGATCTCCTCCGCGGCCGCGTCGTAGTTGCCCTCCGCCAGCAGGCGGCGGCCCTTGATGAGGTTGAGCTCCGGGTTCTGCTTGTCGAGCGCGAAGCCGGTCTCCTCCGCCTTCGTGACCTCCTGCTTTGCCTTGGCGGGCTCCGCCGGCACGCCCGTGGCCTCGGTCAGCAGCTGCTGCTGGTCCGGCTTGAGCGTGGGCATGGCCAGCGCCACGCGGGCGATGAGCAGCGAGCGCGCGAGCTGCGCGGTGGCGAGCTGACGGGGGCTCGGCGGGGGCTCCGCCTCCAGCAGCTTCTTGATGTCCCGGCTGGCCACCGCGTAGTTCGGCGCGTCCTGCTCCAGCATCAGGAGCGAGCGGCCCAGCAGCGACTCCGGGTGGTCCTTCTCGTAGCGCAGGGCGAAGTCGTAGTTCTTCCAGGCGGTGTTGTCCTGGCCCAGCCGGCGGTACACCGCGCCCAGGCCCGCGTAGACGCGCGGATCATCCGGCGCCAGCGCCTGCGCGCGCTCCAGGCTGTCACGCGCGCGCTCCAGGTCGCCCGCGTTCATCTGGATGAGGCCCAGCGTGAGGTACAGGAGCGAGGACGCCTTGTTCTGGTCGTTGAGCTCCTTGACCTGCGTCTCCAGCGAGGCCAGCGCGCCCTTGCCGTCGCCGCTGTACGTCTTGATCAGCGCCTGCGCGGCGATGAGGTGGCTGGACAGCTCCTTGCCCTTCTGGGCCGCGGCCAGGTGCTCCTCGGCCTGCCGGCGGGCGTCGTCGCCGCCGCCGTGCTCACCCCAGCGGATGGCGTACGCGTACGCAAGGTAGCCGTGGGCCGCGGTGGAGTCGGGGTCCACCTCCAGCGCCAGGTCCGCCGCCTCGCACGCCTTCTTGTAGCTGGCGAACGAGTCGTGCTTGAGCTGCTCGGTGGCGACGTCCAGGTTCTTCTTGAGCTCGCGGCCGCGCTTCTTGGCCTGCGCCGAGTAGAAGCCGTATCCACCCGCGAACAGCGGGATGAGGATGAGCAGGACCAGCGACAGCATCTTGCTGCCGTTGCTCTTGGCCGGGCCCTTGCGGCGCGACGCCGGCTCGTCGTCGTCGTCCTCGACCTCTTCCACCACCACCTGCGGGCGGCGCTGGGCGGGGCGCTGAGCGGAGTCCGACGCGGGGCGCGCCGTGCGGGCCGCCTGCTGGGAAGGAGCGTTGATGCGGCCCACGGGCGTGGCGGCGGGCGCCTCGGCGGCGGGCGGGGCCGTCACGGGGACGGTCGCCGCGGCGGGCGCTTCCGCGGCGGCCGGGGGCGGCGCGGCGACAGGCGCGAGCACCGGCGTGGGGGCCGCGGGGCGGGGGAGCTCCACCTTGTACTGCTGGAGGAGCGTGACGGTCTCCGGATCGCCGGGGTCCGCCTGATAGGCCTTGAGCAGGTTGGCGCGGCCGACGTCCTGCTCGCCGCCCTTGATCTGCAGCACGCCCGCCATGCGCAGGGCAGCCTTGTCCTCCGGCTGCACCTGGAGGGCGCCCATCACTTCTTCGAGCGCCTTCTTGTCCTTGTTCTGCGCCGCGTAGACGCGCGCCAGGAGGAGGCGGGGATCGGCCGCGGTCGGGTGCGCCTTGACGCCCTTCTTGCAGACGACCATCGCCTCCATGAAGCGACCCAGGTCCAGGTACGCCTCCGCCAGGGGCTTGTAGGCATCCGACGAGGGGTCGGAAGCGAACGAATGCTCAAGCTTCGCGAGCTCGGTGGGGCTCAACGTCTTCGATGGGGAGGTGGACATGAACCAGAAGGTGTCCGGATGGGCCGGGAAGGATGCGCTACCGGAAGGCGGTTTTTATGGCATCCACAGTGCGGCACGTCAATCGCAGGGTTGGTGCCGGAAACGAGCTGCTTGACAGCAAGGTGAGGCTCCGGTACTAGCCCACTCACTTCGCGGGACCCAACCCCCGCGAGGCGCAGCAGGCAGCAAGCAGTCCCCATATGGGGGTGTAGCTCAGTTGGGAGAGCGTCGCGTTCGCAATGCGAAGGTCGTCGGTTCGATCCCGTCCACCTCCACCATGAAGAACCGAAGGGCCTCACGGGAAACCGTGAGGCCCTTTGCATTTCAGGCCATTGGCGAATTGCAAAGGCTTCCGGCTTTGTTATCCGGGGCCGATGACCGACCCGTCCGCCTCCCTGTCGTTCTTCGCCCGCTTCTGGCTCGCCTGGCTGTGCTTCTGGCGCTGCCTCGTGTCCCGCGAATTCGCGCAGGCCGTGCTGCCGACCAGCCGCGCCTATGACGCCGGCCAGCTCAAGGAGCTTCCGTCCGGGGACACGCAGGCCCCACCGCCGGTGAAGACGCCCGCCGTGCAGGCGCCCGTCGCCCCCGCGCCCCTGCCCCCCGAGCGCGAGCACGCCAGCGCCCTGTCGCTGCTGGCCATGCTCCAGCGCGAGGGCCGCTTCCTGGACTTCGTGCAGGAGAACGTCGCGGCCTTCCCGGACGCGGACGTGGGCGCGGCGGCCCGCATCGTCCATGAGGGCTGCCGCAAGGTGGTGCACCAATACCTGACGCTCCAGCCGGTGCTGCCGCAGGGCGAGGGCGACAAGGTGACGGTGCCGCCGGGCTTCGACGCGCAGCGCATCCGGCTGACCGGCAACGTCGCCGGTGAACCTCCTTATGGTGGCACGCTCCGGCACCACGGCTGGGTGACCACGGAGGTGAAGTTCCCGACCGTCTCCCCCGCCATGGAGCCGCGCGTGCTGGCGCCGGCGGAAGTCGAGCTCGCCTGACGCCCGCCCGGGCAGCAGGCGGCGCATCTTGTGAAGTCCCCTTCCCTTCGAGGAACCACAAGGCCCCTTCCCGGGGTTCCTGACCGATATGGCCCGATACGCAATCGGCATCGACCTGGGCACCACGCACTCCGCGGTGTCCTACTTCAACCTCGAGGACGGCAAGCCGCGCGGCCCCTCGCAGTCCATGCTGCCCGTGCCGCAGGTGACGGCGCCCGGCACCGTGGAAGCGCGCCCGCTGCTCCCCTCCTTCCTCTATCTCCCCAGCGCGCAGGAGTTCCCGGAGGGCAGCCTCGGGCTGCCGTGGAACAGCGAGCCGGGCGTCATCGTGGGTGACTTCGCCCGCTCGCACGGGGCGAAGGTGCCCACGCGGCTGGTGTCGTCCGCGAAGAGCTGGCTGTCGCACCCGGGCGTGGACCGGCGCTCGGCGCTGTTGCCCTGGCAGGCGCCGCCGGAGGTGCAGCGCGTGTCGCCGCTGGATGCGTCCGCGCGCTACCTGCGCCACCTGAAGGAGGCGTGGGACCACACCTTCGCCCGCGCGCAGGAGGAGTCCGGCAACGCGCTGTCGAAGCAGGAGGTCATCGTCACCGTCCCGGCGTCCTTCGACGCGGCGGCGCGCGACCTGACGCTGGAGGCCGCGAAGGCGGCGGGCATCGAGCACATCACCCTCTTGGAGGAGCCGCAGGCCGCGCTGTACGCGTGGCTGGAGGCGATGGGGGAGAACTTCCGCAAGCAGGTGAAGCCCGGGGAAGTCATCCTCGTGGTGGACGTGGGCGGCGGCACGTCCGACTTCTCCGTCATCACCGTGAAGGACCGCGAGGGCGACCTGGAGCTTTTGCGCGTGGCGGTGGGCGACCACATCCTGTTGGGCGGCGACAACATGGACCTCGCCCTGGCGCACACGCTCAACCAGCGGATGGCGGCGGACGGGCGCAAGCTGGACGCGTGGCAGTTCAACGGCCTCACCTATGGATGCCGGCAGGCGAAGGAGACGCTGTACGCGGATCCGTCCGTGGACCGGGTGCCCATCGCGATTCCGGGCCGGGGCTCATCGCTCATCGGCGGCACGCTGCGCACGGAGTTGACGCGCGAGGAGCTGGACCGCGTCCTCACGGACGGCTTCTTCCCCGTGACGCAGGTGGCGGACCTGCCTCGCACCGCCCGGCGCACGGGCCTGGCGCAGATGGCGCTGCCGTACGCGCAGGATCCGGCGGTGACGAAGCACCTGGCGGCCTTCCTCACCCGGCAGGCGCAGGCGCTGGCGGCCAGCGCGGACTCGCCGGTGGACGTGGCGGGCAAGGGCTTCCTGCACCCCACCGCGGTGCTCTTCAACGGCGGCGTCTTCAAGGTCGGGCCGCTGAAGGGCCGCGTGATGGAGGTCCTCAACCAGTGGCTCGCCGCGGAAGGGGCGCCCCCGGCGAAGGAGCTGGAGGGCGCGGACCTGGACCTCGCGGTGGCCCGCGGCGCTGCGTACTACGGCTGGGTGCGTCAGGGCCACGGCCTGCGCATCCGCGGCGGCACGGCGCGCGCCTACTACGTGGGCGTGGAGACGGCGATGCCGGCGGTGCCGGGCATGGAGCCGCCGGTGAAGGCGCTGTGCGTGGCGCCCTTCGGCATGGAGGAAGGGACGCAGGCGGACGTGCCGCCCCAGGAGTTCGGGCTCGTCACCGGCGAGCCCACCAGCTTCCGCTTCTTCGCGTCGTCCGTGCGGCGCGATGACCGCGTGGGCGAGATGGTGGAGGACGTGGAGTCGGAGCTGGCGTCCGGAGGGCTGGAGGAGGTGGCGCCCATCGAGACGACGCTGCCCGGACAGCCCACGCCCTTTGGCGACCTGACGCCGGTGAACCTCCAGGCGGCGGTGACGGAGGTGGGCACGCTGGAGCTGCGGTGCCTGGAGAAGAACGGCTCCGGACGCTGGAAGCTGGAGCTCAACGTGCGCATGAAGGAGTAGAAGGGGCCCCGCACACCGGAGGCGTATGCGAATCGTCGGCATCGACCTGGGCACCACCCATTGCGCGGTGGCATCCGTGGATCCAGGCAAGGGCTCGGGGGCACCCGTCGAGGACTTCCCCCTGCCCCAGCTCGTCCGCCAGGGCGAGGTGGCCCCCCGCGCCCTGCTGCCGTCCACCGTCTACGTCCCCGCCGGCCACGAGCTGGCCCCGGAGGTGCTGCGCCTGCCCTGGGGCGATGACGGCGGTCCCTATGTGGTGGGCGAGCTGGCCCGCTGGCAGGGCGCGCGCGTGCCGGGCCGGCTGGTGGCCTCCGCCAAGAGCTGGCTGTGCCACCCGGGCGTGGACCGCTCCGCGCCCATCCTCCCGTGGGGCGCGCCCGCGGACGTGCAGAAGCTGTCGCCGGTGGACGCGTCCGCCCTGCTGCTCACGCACATGGCCCGGGCGTGGGACTTCGCGCACCCGGCCGAGCCGCTCTCCAAGCAGGAGGTGGTCATCACCGTCCCCGCTTCCTTCGACGAGGCGGCGCGCGCCCTCACGGTGAGCGCGGCGCGCAAGGCCGGGCTGGAGAAGTTCACGCTGCTGGAGGAGCCGCAGGCGGCCTTCTACGACTACACCGCGCGGCACCGTTCGGACCTGGAGCAGACGCTGTCGCAGGTGCGGCTGGTGCTGGTGGTGGACGTGGGCGGCGGCACCACGGACTTCACGCTGGTGCACGCGGGCGTGTCGCCGGAAGGCCCCATGCTGCGGCGCCTGGCCGTGGGTGATCACCTGATGCTGGGCGGCGACAACATGGACGCGGCGCTCGCCCGGCGCATGGAGGAGAAGCTCACCCAGAATGGCCGGCGCCTGTCCGCGACGCAGTGGACGCAGGCCATCCAGGCCGCGCGCACCGCGAAGGAGGAGCTGCTGGGGCGAACGCCGCCGGAGAAGTACGGCGTGTCACTCATCGGCGAGGGCAGCCGGCTGTTGGGCGGCACGCTGTCCACGGAGCTGGGCCGCGACGAGGCGCACGCGCTGGTGCTGGATGGCTTCTTCCCCATGTCCTCTCCCGGGGACCGGCCCCGGCGCTCGGCGCGCATGGCGCTCCAGGAGTTGGGCCTGCCGTACGTGCAGGACCCGGCCGTCACGCGGCACCTGGCGGCCTTCCTCGCGCAGCACGCGGCGGCGGGCTTCGCGGCGCTGGGCGAGACGCCGTCGCACGAAGGCGCCCTGCCCCGCCCGGACGCCATCCTGCTCAACGGCGGCGTCTTCAACTCGCCGCAGATTTCGGCGCGGCTCATTGACGCGCTGTCCGCGTGGTGGCCGCAGGCGCCGCGCATTCCGCTGCTCAAGCACGAGTCGCTGGAGCTCGCGGTGGCGCGTGGAGCCGCGTACTACGGGCTGGTGCGGCGCGGGCACGGCCTGCGCATCGGCGGTGGCGCGGCGCGCGCGTACTACGTGGGATTGCAGCGCGGCCCGGACAGCGCGGAGCAGCCCACGCTGTGCCTCATTCCGCGCGGCTTCGAGGAGGGCCAGAAGGTGGACCTGGGCGAGCGCCCCTTCACGCTCACCCTGGGCCGGCCGGTGCAGTTCGCGCTCTACTCCACGACGAGCGACCGCATCGACAAGCCAGGAGACCTGGTGCCGCTGGCGGAGGACCTGAAGCCGCTGCCGCCCATCCACACGCTGCTCAAGGGCGCGTCCGGCAAGGTCAGCGAGGTGCCGGTGCACCTCCAGGCGGCGCTCACGGAGATTGGCACGCTGGAGCTGTTCTGCGTGTCGGACGTCGCGGACGAGCGCTGGCGCCTGGAGTTCGAGCTGCGCGGCACCGGCGGTTCGCACGAGCTGACCGTCACCGAGTCCATGCCCGCGCGCTTCGCCGAGGCGAAGGACAACGTGGAGCGCGTCTACGGCAACAAGCCGTTGCCCCTGGGCCCCAAGGACGTGAAGCAGCTGTCGCGCACGCTGGAAAAGGTACTGGGCTCGCGCGAGACGTGGCGCGTGCCCGTGCTGCGCGAGCTGTGGAGCACGCTCTACGCGGGCGCGAGCAAGCGCCGCCGCTCGGATGACCACGAGCGCGTCTTCTACAGCCTCACTGGCTTCTGCCTGCGCCCCGGCTTCGGCTACCCGCTGGACGGCTGGCGCGCGGAGCAGACCTTCAGCCTGTTCGACGCGCTGGTGCAGCACCACCAGGACAAGGCGGTGTGGACGGAGTTCTGGGTGATGTGGCGCCGCATCGCCGGTGGCCTCACGGAGGCGCAGCAGCAGAAGCTGTACGGCTACCTCCAGCCGCATCTGGCCCGGCGCGTGCCGCCGGACGCGCCCACGCAGGGTGGCAAGCTGAAGGGCATCCAACCGGAGGGGTTGGACGAGATGATCCGCACCGCCGCCTCGCTGGAGCACCTGGCGCCGGGCGACAAGGCGGAGGTGGGCCGGTGGATCGCCGCGCGGCTGAAGGCCGAGTCCCGCGCGGGCGGCCCGTGGGCGTGGGCCCTGGGCCGGCTGGGCGCGCGCGTGCCGCTGTACGGCAGCAGCCACAAGGTCGTGGACGTGGAGACGGCGGAGGCGTGGCTGGAGCTGCTCTTGTCCCTGGACCTGCGCAAGGTGGACGGCGCGCCCTTCGCCGCCGCCCAGTTGGCGCGCCTCACCGGCGACCGCACGCGCGATCTGGATCCGGCCCTGCGCGAGCGCACGGCCCAGGCGCTGGTGGCCGCGAAGGCCGCGGACACCTGGGTGCGGATGGTGCGCGAGGTCGTCGCGCTGGAGGCCGCGGACGAAGCCCGGGCGCTCGGAGACACGCTGCCTGCGGGCCTGCGGCTGTCCTGAGGCAGGAGGCGGGCCGCCCCGGCAGGGCGGATCATCTCCTCGGTGGGAGGCACGCCCTGCTCATCCTGCGGGGCGGATCATTCGCTGGCGGAGAACGACCTGCCTGGGCGCTTCGAGCGGGAACTCCGGGCAGATCCGTCACATGCGGGGCGCGAACGTGCGCGCCCCTGCAGGGCGGATCATCCCGGGCGGTGGATCAGACCAGCGGGGTGGCCGCGTCGTCCGCGACCGGGGCGTCGACGAGCGTCGGAGCCACGGGCGCGGCGTCGAGCGGCACGGCGGCGACGACCTGGAGCACGGGCTCCGTGGCGGCGACGGCGGGCACCTCGACGGTGGCGGCCTGGGACTCGTCCTTCTTCGGCTTCTTCGTGCCCGCGCCCGAGCGGCAGCCCCGGCACCACGGCTGGTTGCGGATGGCGCCGTCCGCCATCTTCCGCAGCCCGAACTGCGCCAGCGGCTTGAGCGTCTTGCACTTCAAGCACATCAGCGAGATCAACACCTCGTGGCCGTCGGCGTCGTAGACGGAGGACTTGCGCCGCTTGCGCGGCTGGTCCGGCTCGCGTGCCTCTTTCTTCTCAGGCACGGCGGGGACCATCATCGGGGTCACTTTGTAGAGCATCTCTTCTGTCCCTCCCACGCACGAGCGCCCACTTGCTCGCGCTGGCTTTGCGCCGCGCCTGCAAGGGATCTCGCGTGCCCTAGAGTAGGGAGGTTTCCCTCCGTTGGAAACTGATCCCAGGCCGAAAATTCGGCCCGGGACGCCTTCCGCTGATCTTCCGCTGGGTTGCACCGCGATCCAGCCCCAGCGGATCAGCGCGGAGGGAAAATTTCCAACGGCGGGCGCCCTTTTTTCAGGGCTTTACGTCCGCGCAGGGCCCCGCCGCATTGACTAGGTGCACGCGCCCGAGCGCCGGGGGCTTCAGCGTGTTGCCGTGGGCGCGGCCGTACGCGGTGAGCACCTCGCGCAGGTCCTGCGCCTGCAACAGGTTGATACGTTCCCGAGGCAGCGTGGACGTCAGCGGCCCCACCCCGTCACCGCCACGCAGGAGGAAGTCCGGCACCGCGACCCGGTAGGTCGCCTTCGCCTTCAGCGGCTTGCCTCCGGGCAGCGTCACGCCCTGGAAGCGCTCCGGGCCCGGGCACGCGCCCAGCGTCACCTCCAGGCCGGACACGGCGAAGACGCCCTTGCGGCCGCCGTAGGCCAGCGACAGGAAGCGGCGCAGTTCGTCCGCGCTCAGGTCCAGCACCGCGAGCGTGTTGTCGAAGGGCAGGATTTCGTAGAGCTTGCCGAAGGTGAGCGGCCCCTGCGGCAGGTCCGCCCGGATGCCACCCGCGTTCATCACCGCCGCGTCGGAGCGGGCCGCCTCCCGCATCGCGTCCGCGATGAGGTTGCCCAGCGCGCTCTCGCCCTCGTAGACCTGGGGCATGCGGGCCTGGGTCTCCACGCCCACCGGCCGGCGCTGCTCCTCCTCCACGCGCGCCTCCGCGGGGACCACCAGCGCCTCCACTCGGGCGTCCGGCGTCACCGGCTGGCCCAGGAACGTGGCCGGCACCATCCGCACGTCCTTCGCGTCCTTCAGCTTCAGCGGATCACAGCTCTTCAGCGTGGCGTCCACGGCGCCGCACACCGGGATGGCGGCCTGGATGCGCGTGCGCTCGGGCAGCACGCGGTGGGTCACCGGATCCACGAAGAGGTCCACCACGCCGAACGAGCGCGCCAGCCCCGTCGTCTCGATGACCGGAACGTCGCCGAAGAAGTGCCCCATGACCTGGTGCGTGTGGCCCGCCACCACCGCGTCCACCGAGCCCTTGGGCAGCGCCTCCAGCACCGCGTAGATTTCGCCGTCGTCGCGCTCGCACCCGGACGTGTCGCGCGGGTTCGCCAGGTCCGTGCACTTGCCGCCCGCGTGCGCGACGGCGACCACCACCTCCGCGCCCTGCTCGCGCAGCGACTTCGCGGCCTGCTTCGCGGCGTCGGCCAGGGACTCGAACTCGAGGCTGGCGACGTTGACGGGGTTGGTCGTCTGCGGCGTCGACAGCGTCGTCAGCCCCAGCAGGCCCACCTTCACGCCCTTCACGGTGACGACGGTGGTGCCGTCATTGCCCAGCCACGCCGGGGGGCGGCCGTCCTTCTCGCGCACGTTGGCGGACAGGAAGGGGAACCGGGCCTGCGCCACGCGGGCCTTGAGCGCGCCCAGCGGATCCTCGTCCGGACGCGTGGCCACCGGCCCCGGGCCCACCGGCCCGTAGTCGAACTCGTGGTTGCCGATGGCGACCGCCGTGTAGCCCAGCAGGTTGTACACGTCGACGACGATGGCGCCCTCGCCCAGGTTGGACGCCAGCGTCCCCTGGAACAGGTCACCGCCGTCCACCAGCAGCACGCCGCCCGGGTTGTCCTCGCGCAGCCGCGCCACGTAGGACGCGAAGAGCGCCGCGCCCCCCTGCTCCACCTTCTGCCCGTCCGGCAGCGTGGCGCGGTGGGGCATCACCCAGCCGTGGAAGTCGTTGGTGCCCACCAGCGTGAGCCGCACGGGCTCGGCCGGGGCGGGCGCGGGGGGCGGAGTGACGGGAGCGGGCGTCGGGCCGCCCTTGCAGGCGGCGACAAGCACCGCGAGCGCCAGGACGGAGGAACGAAAGGTGCGCATGGGGCGCGCACTTCATCCCGCCCCCCTGTCGCTTTCAACCCGCTTCGAGTGTCAGCTCCGGCGCCGGCGGCCCAGGAGCGACAGGGCCAGCAGCCCCAGCGTCGCGATGGCCGACACCGGCGTGGTGGTGCACCCGCAGCCGCTGTCGTCGTCGGTCCCGCCGCCACCGCCATTCGGATTGCCGCCCGGATCGATGATGACGCCGCCACCGCCGTCCTTGCCGGTGCCGCCGTCCGCGACGCCCGCGTCCGTCTGCGGCTGCTGCGCGATGATGAGCGGCGGCGAGAACGCCCGCGCCACGTTGCCCCACGAGGTGAGCTTCAGGTTGTCACCCAGCGTGCTGCTGCTGAAGCCGTCATGCGCGACGAAGAGCCCCTCCGGGAAGCGTCGTGCCCAGCGCGCCCGACCAGGCCACCAGCCCGCGCGAGGACTCCACGGGGTCCGTGCCGGCGTCCTGTCCCAGTTGGAACGCGCCCACCCGGCCCAGCGTGCGCCGGTCGAAGACGACGAAGGTGTTCGCGTTCGGATCCGACACCACGAGGTAGCCGTCCAACCCGGACGCCTCGTACAGCGCGATGCGCCCCACGGACGTCAGGCCGGCGTCCCCCAAGCCCGCCACCTGCGTGCCCGTGATGCCCGCGTCCGCGTCCGCGCCGTAGCGGTAGAGCCCCTGCCCCTGCTGCGCCACGTAGAGCGCGCGATACGCCGGGTCCACCGCCAGCCCCAGCACCGCGCCGGCCGGGATGTCGCGCACCGGGGTCGCCGTGACGCCACCGTCCGTGGGCGTCAGCGCGAACTGCCGCAGGCCTCCGGACGAAAGGCCACCGAAGGCCTGGATGGTCCCATCCGCCCCACGGGCCAGCCGCACCGTCCCGTAGCTGACGCCCACATCCAGCGGGGCGGCGTTGGGGGCCAGGCGGGTGAGTCCGCCGCCATCCACCGTGGAATCCAGCACGTAGGGCACCAGCCCCGACAGGGTCGGGTTGGCGCTGAGCACCAGCGCCGCGGACGTACCGCCCGCCAGCGGGAAGCCGCCCAGCACGTCCACGCTCGCGGAGGTGCCCTCGGTGACGGCCTGCACCTCCCCGCCGTCCAGGGCGTAGGTGAACAGGCCGTTGTTCTGGTCCGCCGTGATGAGTCGGCTCGCGGACGGATTGGCCGGATTCACCCACAGCGCCACGTCGTTCACGGTCCCGCCGCCGGAGCGCGCCCCGGGCTGGGTCTGCACGGTGTAGGGCACCGCCACGGGAGCCGTCTGGGCCCCCGCCGCCGTGCTCAGGAGCACGGCCGTCAATGCAGGGAGGGAGAGGTTGCGCATGGGCGGCTCCTGGGCAGGTCGCTCCCTACCTAGGCATGGGCGCGTTCCCGTTCAAGTTCCCTGAAACCCTGGGACTGTTGGCAGATGGCGAAAGCCTCGGGTACAACGACCAGCGTCTTCCAGCGAACAGACAAGGGCCATGGCCAAGCGCGCACTCATTACGGGCATCACGGGGCAGGACGGCAGCTATCTGGCGGAGCTGCTCCTCAAGAAGGGCTACGAGGTGCACGGCATGGTGCGCCGCTCTTCCGAGGAGAAGTTCGAGCGCATCGCGCACCTGCAGGGCAAGGTGACGCTGCACCAGGGCGACCTGTTGGATCAGTTCTCGCTGGCGGCCCTCTTGAACCTCACCCAGCCGGACGAGGTCTACAACCTGGCGGCGCAGTCCTTCGTGCCCACCAGCTGGAACCAGCCGGTGCTCACCGGTGAGTTCACCGCGCTGGGCGTGACGAAGATGCTGGAGGCCATCCGCCACACCCGCCCGCAGGTGCGCTTCTACCAGGCGTCCTCCAGCGAGATGTTCGGCAAGGTGCTGGAGGTGCCCCAGTCGGAGGACACGCCCTTCTACCCGCGCAGCCCGTACGGCGTGGCGAAGGCGTACGGCCACCACATCACCGTGAACTACCGCGAGTCCTTCAAGCTCTTCGCGGTGAGCGGCATCCTCTTCAACCACGAGTCGCCCCGCCGCGGCCTGGAGTTCGTCACGCGCAAGGTCACGTACAACGTGGCGCGCATCAAGATGGGCCTCCAGGAGAAGCTGCCCATGGGCAACCTGGACGCCAAGCGCGACTGGGGCTTCGCGGGCGACTACGTGGACGCCATGTGGCGCATGCTCCAGCAGGACACGCCGGAGGACTTCGTCGTCGCCACCAACGAGACGCACACCGTGCGGGAGCTGGTGGAGATCGCCTTCGCGCGCGTGGACCTGGACTGGCAGAAGCACGTGGTCATCGACCCCGCGTTCGTGCGCCCGGCGGAAGTCGACCTGCTCATCGGCAAGTACGACAAGGCCAAGGAGAAGCTGGGCTGGGAGCCCACGGTGCGCTTCAAGCAGCTCGTGGAGATGATGGTCGACGCGGACCTGGAGCGCGTGAAGGCAGGACAGCGGTAAGATGCGCGTCCTCGTCACGGGAGCGGATGGATTCGTCGGCCGTCATGCGTGCGCTGCGCTTCGCGCGGCCGGCGACGAGGTGGTGGAGGTGCACGGGCCCCGCGGCGAGGGCATCAGCAGCACCGCGTTGCACTTCGACATCGCCGACGAGGCGAAGGTCAAGGCGGCGGTCTCCGAGGTGAAGCCGGACTCGGTGCTGCACCTGGCCGGCTTCAGCTCGGTGGCCAAGAGCCACCAGAACCCCGCGCGCGTCTTCGCGGTGAACACCATGGGCGTGGTGCACCTGCTCACCGCCCTGCGTGAGAGCGCCCCCAAGGCGCGCGTGCTGCTGGTGGGCTCCGGTGAGGTGTACGGCCCCGTCGCGGAAGGCACGCGCGCGCAAGAAGACCACCGGCACGTGCCCCTCAGCCCCTACGCGGCGTCGAAGTCCGCGGGGGAGCTGGCCGGCGAGCAGTTCTTCCGCAGCTACGGCATGGAGGTCATCCTCGCCCGGCCCTTCAACCACCTGGGCGCGGGGCAGGACCCCACCTTCGTGGTGCCGTCGTTCGCGGCGCAGATCCGCGCCATCGCGCTGGGCACGGTGGACCCCGTCCTGCGCACGGGCAACCTGGACGCCATCCGGGACTTCTCCCACGTGAAGGACGTGGTGGACGCGTACCGGCTGCTGCTGCTCAAGGGCGAGGCGGGCCAGGCCTACAACGTGGGCAGCGGCGAGGGCCGCACCATCCGCAGCCTGCTGGAGGAGATGCTCCAGCTGTCCGGCGTGCAGGCGCGCATCGAGCTGGACCCCGCGCGGCTGCGCCCCTCGGACATCCCCAGCCTCGTGGCCGACACCGGCAAGCTGCGCGCGCTGGGCTGGGCCCCCAGGCTCACCGTCGCGGACGCGCTGCGCGACGTGCTGGGCCCCCGGGTGGGCTCGAACTGACGCACCGCTGGCGCGCGTCTCACGGGGTGCGCGCCAGCGACTGCCACGCCTCCAGGCGCCGGTCCAACGCGGTGAGGGCCCACAGCTCCGCCGCGTTGCCCGGCTTCACGGCGGCCAGGTCCCGCTGGAGGTACTCGCGGGCCTTCACCTCGCCCCACTCCGACAGGATGCGCAGGGCCATCAGCGACGGCTTGCGCGCCACCAGCCGCAGGAGCACGTCCTGCACGCGCGGGCTCCGCTCCGCGTCCGCCAGCCGCTGCACGGCCTCGTGACGGGACTCCGGCGTGGAGTCCTCCGCCTCCAGCGGCGCGGCCAACTCCGCGAAGCGCGCCTCGTCCAGCAGCGCCGCGGGACGATGGCTCTCCCAGTGCTCCACCGTCACGGTGGTGCGCCCCTTCGCCACGCACTCGCGGCGGATGCCGTCGTTCTTGAGCACGGCCAGCACCCGCTCCGGCGCGGGCGTGCCGCCCTCCACCGTGCGCAGCGCGCGCTGGGACAGCATGGGGGACTGGCCCAGCAGGTGCGTGCGCAGCACCGTGGCCTCCACCGTCTTCTCGTTGCCGGGCGGCCCCCGGTCCCACTTGAGGAACACCTCCGCCATGCCGCGCTCGCGCACGTACCAGCGGTATTCCAGCCACACCGCCCCGCCCCGCTCCGCGAAGCGAGGGTCCGAGGGCTCGTGGAGGCGCGGCGCGCCCTCCCGCGTGCCGGTGAAACAGCGGTCCAACAGCTTCTGGGCTTCTTGAAGTCGCATGAGGGGCGGGCGGCCATTGTAGGCGCCTGCGTCAGGTTCCTCCATCGCCGCACGTTCGTGTCATTATTACACGAAGATTTCGAGGAGGCCTGGGATGGGCACGACGGCGTCAGGGCGGTTCACGTTCTTCTGGAAGGAGGACTCCTTCTTCTCGCAGTGGCACCCGTCCGTCTTCACGGTGGACGGTGTGCGCTACACCTGCGCGGAGCAGTACATGATGGCGGGCAAGGCGCGCCTGTTCGGAGACACGCGGGTGCTGGACCAGGTGCTGCGCGCCGCCACGCCCAAGCAGCACAAGGCGCTGGGCCGCAAGGTGAGCCCGTTCGACGCGGCCCTCTGGGAGCGCGAACGTGAGCGCATCGTCTACGAGGGCAACCACGCGAAGTTCACGCAGCACCGGCACCTGCTGGAGGCGCTGCTCGCCACCGCGGGCACGGAGCTGGTGGAGGCCAGTCCCCTGGACCGCATCTGGGGCGTGGGGCTGTCCGCGGAGGATCCGCGCATCCAGGACCCGTCCACGTGGCGGGGGCTGAACCTGCTGGGCAAGGTGCTGACGCGCCTGCGCGAGGATCTCCTCGCGCAGGAGCATGCACCCGTCAGAACTTGAAGCTGGCGGACTGGTCCTCCACGCCGTTGAAGTCCAGGTGGAGCGTGGCGTGGTCGCCGTGGCCCTTCTCGCTCCACTCCTGCTTCAGCGTGGACAGGTCGAACGCCAGCTCCTTGTAGACCATCGCCTTGCACCGGTCGTTGTTCGCGTCGTGGATGAGCGTGAGCTCCGCGCGCGGCTCGCCCGCCGCCGTCTTCGTGAAGCGCCCGTCCCACGCGAGGCCGTAGCGGTGCTCCTTGCAGCCGCCGCCGTGGCGGACGTTGATTGTGAGCACGTTGCCCTTCACGCTCTGCGACTCGATGCCAATGGGGTCGCGGGGCGCGGGCGTCTCCGTGATCTCCAGGGGCATGACGATGGGCGCCTCCTGATTCTCCGCCTGCGCCGCGGGCGACTCCGCCTTCTTCTCCGGGGGCGTCACGGGGGTGGGCGGCGCCTCCTCCTGCTGGGCGGTGGGGGCAGGCTCCTGGGCCTCGTCCTTGCGCGCCGCGTTCGACCCCGCGCACCCGAGCAGCATTCCGCAGACGATTCCACTCCACACGAGCAGTCGCATGTTCCTCCAGGGGGGCCCGTCACGGGCCGGTTGAGCACGGGCGCCTTGTCGCCTACCGGTGGCGCAGCGCCGCATCGTAAGCGGCCCGCGTGCCTTCCGCGGCGCGGGCCCAGGTGAACTTCGCGGCCTGACGCTGGCCCGCCTCCGACAGCGCCCGGCGCTCCTCCGGCGAACGCATCAGCCGGTCGATGACCGCCGCCAGCCCTTCCGCGTCGTCCGGATCCACCGCGGGCGCGGCGCCGCCACACACCTCCGGCAGCGAGCCCGCCGTGGACACCACCGTGGGCGTGCCCAGGCGCATGGCCTCCAGGGGCGGAAGGCCGAAGCCCTCGTAGCGCGAGGGGAAGACGAACAGCGCCGCGCGGCGCATCAGCGCGTAGAAGATGGCGGGGGTCTGGTAGCCCAGGGGCCGCACGTCCAGGCCCTCCGAGCGCAGCCGGTCGATGCGCGTCTCCACCTTGCCGGAGCCGTACCAGGCCTGCCCCGCGAGCACGAGCGTGAAGGGCCGGCCGCGCGCGTGCAGACGCTCCTGCGCCTCCAGCACCAGCTCCACGTTCTTGCGCACATCGAGCGAGCCCGCGTACAGCACGTAGTCCTTCGGCAGGTTGAGCGCGTGGAGGAACTCCTCGTCCGCATCGCTCAAGGGAGCCGCGTTCACGTGGTCCACGCCGTTGTGCACCACCACGGTGCGCGGCTCCACCTGGGGGAAGCGGCGCACCAGGTCCTGGCGCGTGCTCTCGCTGATGCACACCAGCCGGTCCGCGAGCATCAGGCTGCGCGCGAGCCACAGCCGGAACTGCCAGCGGTACGGCGCGGAGACGGTGTGCGGCAAATCCAACGGCACCAGGTCGTGCACGGTGAGCACGTAGGCCGTGCCCGGCGTGCGCCTGAGCGGCAGGTTGAAGTTGCTGAGCGCGTGGTAGACGGGCGGCGGCGTGGCCTTGAGCAGCCGGGGCAGCGTGGCCAGCGTCCACGGCGTTCGCTTCTGGACGCCTCGCGGGTGCTCGCCGGACTTGCGCGCCCCCATCCGGTCCAGGCGGATGCCCTGGGCTTCGAGCGCCTCCGCGAGGCAACGGGTGTACAGGCCGATGCCGGTGGTGGGCTCGTCCCACAGGGTGGCGTCGAAGGCGATGGGTCCGGGGGTCGACACGGGCCGCCTCATACCATGCCCGTGTGCTACACACGGCCCTCCATGGCAGTCCATCAGTTGATCCCAAGCTTCGGCCCCGGCGACGCTTCCGGTCAGGCCGCGCTCCACCTGCAACTCCTGCTGCGCCGCATGGGGCACGTGGGAGACATCTACGCGGAAGAGGTCGCCGGAGGGCTGCAGGGCCTGGCCCGTCACGTCTTCACGCTGAAGCCGAAGCCGGATGACCTGGTGCTGTATCACCACGGCATCGCGTCCCCGCTGAGCGGGCGGCTGATGCACATGGACTGCAAGCGCGGCGTGGTGTTCCACAACATCAGCCCCGCGCGCTTCTACCGGGACACGCCGCTGGAGCACGCGCTGGTGGCCGGCCGCGCGCAGGTGGCCGCGATGGCGCCCTTCCTGGACGTGTCCATCGGGGACTCGGACTACAACAGCGCGGAGCTGCGCGTCGCGGGCCACCGCAACGTGCACACCGTGCAGCTCTTCATCGAGAAGGAGCGCTTCGCCGCGTCCGTGGCGGACACGGCGAAGCTCGCGGAGCTCTCCGGCCCCGGCCCCACCCTGGTGTCGGTGAGCCGGGTGATGCCGCACAAGCGCTTCGAGGACCTGCTCGCGCTGCACCGGGAGCTCTTGCGCATCCGTCCCCAGGCGCGCCTGCTCATCGTCGGCGGCTACGAGGCGGGCAGCCGCTACTTCAAGTCGCTCCAGCGCGAGATGAAGGACCTCACCGGGGTGCACTTCCTGGGGCGCCTGTCGCATCCGGAGCTGGTGGCCGTGTACCGCTCCGCGTCCGTGTTCGTCTCCATGAGCGAGCACGAGGGCTTCAGCGTCCCCATCATCGAGGCCATGGCCGCCGAAGTGCCGGTGCTCGCGTACGCGGCGGCGGCGGTGCCGGAGACGCTGGGCGGCGCGGGCATCGCGTTCGACCAGAAGCGCTTCGCGTTCCTCGCGGAGCTGGCGGTGGACCTGACCGAGGACCGCGACCTGCGCAAGGCGGTGCTCGACGGCCAGGCGCGCCGGCTTCAGCACTTCTCCCCCACCGCCGCGCAGGTGTCGCTGACGCGCGCGCTGGAGGGCCTGGTGGCGCCGCCGCCCCGTCCGCGCAAGGCCCCGGCGAAGCGGCCGCGCGTGGCGCTGGTGGTGCAGCGCTATGGCGAGGTGACGGGCGGCGCGGAGAGCCACGCCGCGCAGGTGGCCGAGCACCTGGCGCCGCACTGGGACGTCACGGTGGTGACGACCTGCGCGAAGAACCACCTGACGTGGGAGAACACCTTCCCGCCCGGCGAGGACCGCTTTGGCCGCACGAAGGTGCTGCGCTTCCCGGTGACGCGCACGCGCAACATCCACGCGTTCAACGACATGTCGCGCCACGTGTTCGGCCACGGCAACGAGCGGCTGCGCGAGGAGCAGTGGGTGGCCGAGCAGGGCCCGCTGAGCCCCGGGCTGCTGGAGCACCTGGCCACCACGCAGGACGCGTACGACGGCTATCTCTTCTTCACGTACCTCTACGCGCCCACCGCGTGGGGGCTGCCGCTGGTGTCGGACCGCGCGATGCTGGTGCCCACCGCGCATGACGAGCCGCCCATCCGCTTCGGCGTCTACGGGGACGTGTTCAACCGCCCCCGGGTGCTGATGTGCAACACGCCGGAGGAGGTGGAGATGCTCGGGCGCTTCCACCCGAACCATGCGCGGGCGCGCGTGGTGGGCGTGGGCGTGGACGCGCTGCCGGCGGTGCCCGACCGCTTCCGGGCGAAGTACGGCGTGCACGGCCGCTACCTGCTCTACGTGGGCCGGCTGGAGCCGGGCAAGGGCGTGCCGGACCTGCTGAAGTTCCACCGCCAGTTGCGGGAGCGCTACCAGGACGCGCCGGAGCTGGTGCTCGCGGGCGAGGCGCACATGGACGTGAGCGGCGAGGGCGTGCGGCACGTGGGGCGCATTTCTGAACAGGACAAGCACGACGCACTGGCGGGAGCGCTGGCGGTGGTGGTGCCGTCGAAGTTCGAGAGCCTGTCGCTCCTGACACTGGAGGCGTTCGCGCAGGGGACGCCGGTGCTGGTGAACGGGCACTCGGAGGTGCTCGTGGGACAGGTGGAGCGCAGTGGCGCGGGCCGGGTGTACCGGGGGCTCGCGTCGTTCGTCGAAGGGCTGCGCGAGGTGGGCGAGGCCCGGGACGCGATGGGCCAGCGGGCCCGCATCTACGCGCAACGGCACACGTGGCCCCAGGTGGTCGCGGCGTACCGGGAAGAGATGGCGCGCATCGTGGAGGAGACACACCGATGAAGCTGCTCGGACGGGACATTCCCACGGGGACCCTGGTGGCCCGCATCGAGGAGCGCCTGCGCGTGCGCGGGCTGCCCACGTCGGAACCGGCGGAGGTGCCGGAGGACGGCGTGGAGCCACGCGTGGATCCGCTGACGTTCAACATGCACGCGCTGGAGGAGAACGCGGACACGACGCGGGCCCTGCCGCTGCACACGCACCGCGCCGGCATGGGGCAGGCGGTGCTGCTGGCCAAGTGGGCCTTCCGCAAGACGTGCCAGGTGTTGATCAACGAGACCCTGGGCCGGCAGCGCGTGTTCAACGGGCTGGTGCGCGACTCCTACGCCCAGCTCTCCGCGGAGGTCCTCCGGCTGCGCAAGGAGGTGGACACGCTGAGGGCCCAGGCCGCGAAGGTCCAGCAGCCAGAAGCCCCCAGGCCGCCGAAGCCGCCGCCCCCGGCCATCAGCCACGGTCGGCCCGCGCCCCGGCCTCCTCCCGATGGGGAGGCTGAAGGCCGCGCGCCCAGGGAGAGGCCCCTGCCGACCATCGACTACGGCCGCCCTGCGAAGCCACCGCATGCCGAGCAGAGCCGTCCGCCCAAGCCGTCACATGAGGAGCACGGCCGCCCTTCGAAGCCGCCGCATGCCGAGCAGGCCCGTCCGCCCAAGCCCACGCACGAGGAGCACGGCCGCCCTTCGAAGCCGCCGCATGCCGAGCAAGCCCGTCCGCCCAAGCCCCCACCGGATATCGAATACGGGCGTCCGCCGAAGCCTGCGACGAAGAACGAGCGCCGCCGTCCGGCGAAGCCCTCCCGGTCCAAGAAGGCGCAGGCCCCGAAGGCCCCCCGCGAGCAGGCGCCCCGAACGGAAGGCACGACTCCCCCTGCCTCCCCTGCCCCGCGCGGCTCGCGCACCAAACGCGGAGTACCGAAGAAGCAGTAGCATCGCGGGCGGTGCGGCCATGCACCGCGAGGGGGAACCGCCATGCGTTCATGCATTCTCGTCCTGGGCCTGATGGCCTTCACCGGAGCACTCCAAGCCGAAGCCGCGGGCAAGCCCGTCGCGCTCATCTGGAAGGGCTCCAAGGACAAGGCCGAGGCCGAAGCCCAGGGGGACAACTGGGACGGCCTCGCCGGGCTGCTTGAGAAGACGGGCCTCTCCCTTGCGGAGGGCCACCCCAAGCTCGTCGAGAGCAAGACCGTCCCGGGCCTCAAGCCCGGCTTCTGGGTCTGGCTCCTGGGCACGTGCCCGTCCGACGACGCGGCTCCCGTCCTCGAACACCTCAAACTGCTCGCCCCGGGGACCTACTCCCGCCCCGTGAAGCTCGCCGCGAAGAAGCTCGCCTGTCCCAAGCCGCCGGCCGATCCGCCGCAGGCCCGGGACGAGGTCCTCAAGCGCTCCTCGGGTGAGACCCTGCGCGTGTTCACCCAGGAGGAGTCCGAGTCCCCCGACGAGGAGGGACGCGGAGAATCCATCTCGCGGACCCGGTTCCACTTCGTCCTCTTCGGCAAGGACGGCGAGGTCCTCGCCACGGCGGACGCCGAGGGCGACCTGGACGTCAGCGGAAACGACCCGGGCTCGGGTCCCATCTCCTATCGCTGCACGGGCGCGAGCATCGAAACGCAGAAGGACGACGACAAGATGGTCCTCACCCGCCACTGCTCCGCCAACGCCTCCGCCGAGTGCGGCTCCATGCTGTCCGCGGACGAGAGCGTCACCGTCACCGTGGGCGACGGCGCCGTGTCCGCGAGCCCCATGGAGCGCACGGACGTCCAGTACGCCGAATGCGACTGACCGCCGCCCTCAGGGGAAGCGGTACACGGTGACGTAGCCGTCCTGGTGCACCATCTCGCCACCCAGTTCGTCCGTGATGAACTGGTGGCGGACGGGGTGGAAGAAGTGCGTCACGTACCACTTGAAGTGGTGCTCCTTCAGGTAGCGCCGCATCTCCTCGCGCTCCTCCGGCGTGACGGTGCCGAACGCGTTGCGCATCCCTTCCGCCGCGCGGATGAGCCGCGAGTTCACCAGCGCCGACTCCCGCACCGGCAGCCGGGACACCCGCGCGTAGGACACCGGCTTGCCGTGGAACATCTGCTCCCACTGCCCCTGCACGTTGTCCGTCAGCACCGCCGCGGGCATGGGCGCGTCGCGAATCTCGTCGAACACCGGCGGCAACCGGGGAATGGCCGGCATCACCATCTGGAGACCCCGGTACTCCACGTTCGGCACCAACGCCACCGCGAGCGCCACCGCCACGCCCAGCCGCGCATCCCGCCGGGACGCCCACGCGCCCGCGTGCGCCGCCGCGAACGCCACCAGCACCGACAGCGACAGGAGCGTGAGCAGGATGAAGCGCACCGGCATGCCGCCGCGTGAGAACAGCGGCACCACGTGCTTGAAGACGACGTACGGCATCGGGATCTGGACCTTGAGCGGCACGTTGAACGCCGTCAGCGGCTCCGACAGCGCCAGGTAGACGGCCAGCCCCAGGAGCAGCAACACGTCCCGCCGCCACACCCGCTCCCGCCACGCGGGCACCAGCGCCACCACGAGGAAGGTGGCGATGAGCAGCACCACCGGCGACACCCGGTCCTCCAGGCCGATGTTGAGCACCGTACCCATGGACAGCACCGCGAAGCCCAGCCCCAGCCCCAGCCAACGGCGCCCCTCCGGCACGCCCCGCCACAGCGCGAAAATGGCCAACAGCGGCGTCAACCAGCCCAGGAACGTGCCGGTCTCCTCCAGGTTGGTCGACATCTTCATGCGCATGACGTTCAGGGAGAACTCCCGCGCCTTCGCGGGCAGGTCCGTCATCCAGGCCGAGCGCGTGTCCGGGATGAAGAACGCGTACAGGTCCGTGAAGTAGTCGGAGTCCCCGTGGTGGATCTGCAAAGGCGCGGGGAACGCATGCAGGAGCAGCGGCACCATGGGCGGCACGCACGCGAGCCCCGCCGCGATTCCCGCCACCGCCGCCCGGCGCACGAGCGGATCCCTCCACGTGTCCAGGGACAAGAGCGGCCCCCGCTTCCACCGCTCCGCCACCACCCACAACAGCGAGAAGAGCGCGATGTAGACGAGGTAGTAGTAGTCACACAGCAGCACGTACAACGCGCACAGCGCCAGCCCCACCAGCCACTTGCGCTTGCCCTCGTCCAGCCAGCGGAAGAAGCAGAGCAGGTAGAGCGGCAGCCCCTCCAGCGCGGTGAGGTTCAAGTGCGCCGTCGCGTGGGTGAGGTGGTAGCGCGAGAAGTTGAACACGCACGCGCCCGCCAGCGCCGCGGCGGCAGCAAGCCACGGCCCATGGCCCGCGCGCTCCAGCAGGTAGCGAAGCAGCAGCCACGACGTGTAGCCCGTGAGCACGAACGAGCCGAACAGCACCACGTTGTACGCAGTCTCCACGGACATGAACGGCAGCAGCACCACGCCCCACAGCGTCTTCGCGGGCGCGAGCGTGTGCCAGTACAGCTCCGCGCCCAGGGGCCAGTGGAGGAAGGGCACGAAGTAGGGGTTCTGCGGCTGCACCCAGAGGGACTGCCGCATCCACCACAGGTGCCACATGTTCATGTAGACGTCTTCGCGTCCGCCCATCACGTATCCCTTCATCTGGGACACGAGCGGCCAGGTGTGGAACGCCGACAGCGCGAAGAACGTGAGCAGCACCAGCGGGTGCAGCACCCGCCGCATCATGGGGGACATAGGCGCGAGGAACGGCTCAGAGGGGCTTCTCAGCGGCCATCAGCATGTTGTCGCCCAGGTTGAACGGAATGGACCAACTGGACGGCACGCCCCGCCGCACCAACTCCAGCACCGGCGCCGCGGGCGTGAAGCTCGCGCCCACCTTCCGCAGCAGGTAGTCCGCGGAGATGATGTGCGTGTACGTCCGGACGTCCGTGACGCGGAAGCCCACCTCCTCCAGCAGCATCGCCAGGGTGCGGCGGCCGAAATAGAAGAGGTGCATGTCCATCAGCCACGGCCACTGCCCGCCCATGAGGCGCGCCAGCAGGCTGCCCGCGTCGATGGTGGACAAGTAGATGCGGCCGCCGGGGCGAACCAGCTTGAGCGCCGCCTTGAGCTCCTCGCGCGGATCCGCGAAGTGCTCCACCACGTCCCACAACGTCACCACGTCGTACTGAAGGCCCTTCGCCGCCAGCTCCCTCAGGGGGACGCCGTGCACCGTGAAGCCCAGGCTCCGCGCGTTACCGGCCGCCCAGCGCGACAGCTCCAGCCCCTCCGGGCGGAAGCCCTCCTCGCGCGCCACGTCCAGGAAGTAGCCGCAGTAGGCGCCCACATCCAGCAGCGTGCGGTCCTGGGCCGGCCCAGCTCGCGCAGCACGCGGCGGAAGGTGTGGTAGCGGTTGTCCTTCTCCGCGACGTAGAGCGGGTCCTCCACGTCCTGGTACGCCTGGAGCAGCGTGTCCGGGGACAGGAGGGGCCACTGGAACATCATCCCGCAGTCCTCGCAGCCCCAGATGGGCGGGTGGCTGCGGTGGCCGAAGGACGTGCAGTTGTAGGCCGCGGCGCCCTGGGCCTGGGTTCCGCCGCGCGCCCGGTGACGCAGCCGCAGGCGCCCTCCCTTGCACAGGTAACAGGCATCCGGCACGGGGGCCAGGTGCGGTTCGGAGGCGCGACGGGCGGCGTTGTCCATCATGGCGGCGCACCGTAGCCGCAGAGGCCCACCGCCTCAACACGTCGGGCAGGGCAAATCCAGCCCATGACGTCCATCGCACCAGGCAGCCTCCAGGCCCTAAGCTCCCTGCCTCCCAGCCTCCCCGAAGTCCCGTGACATGCGCGCATTGAACGACCCCGCCTCCCCTGCCCCGGCGCTCCAGTTGGGCCTCCCGGGCTTCTCCTTCGAAGACCTGTACCGCCCCAGCGGCCTGCGCCGGCTGGCGGAGCGCTTCGACGCGCGACTCCAGGGCGACGCGCCCGACCTGTTCCAGGCATTCGACGCCTACCGCGGGTCCGGCGGCACCAGCCTCTCCGGCCCGGCGGAGTCCGAGCTGCTCATCCAGGTGGCCCGCCACGTCTCGCGCTTCGTCGCCACGCTCTTCGGCATCACGCCGGAGTCCGAGCGGCTGGCCCGCCACCTGCGCGACGAGCTGCCCCTCTTCGACTTCAAGCGCGAGTTCATCACGCGCCGCGTCTTCAAGAAGGGCGCGCAGGACCGCCCGACGCTCGCGGAGTTCCCGTCGCTGGACGAGCGCATGCGCCTGCTCATGCGGCTGGGCTTCCCGGACGCGCTCGCGCACGGCGACTTGGAGCGGGGCCTCGCGGAGTCCATCCTCACGCTGCTCGATTTGGAGCGGCTCTACTCCGGCAACCTGCCTCCCGCGAACCAGGAGCGCGCCCCCGCCCTGCGCGAGCGCTGGACCACCCTGCGCGCCGCGCTCACCGCCACGCCCGAGGGCACGGACGCGTTCGGCTCCAGCCTGGTGACGAAGGGCGACGACGCGGCGGAGCTCCAGGCCGTGCGCGCGCTGCTGTCGCTGGCGGACCGGTGGACGTACGCCCGCGCGCTGCACCCGGAGACCAAGGCCCTCTTCCACACCTGGCCCACGCTGCGGCTGCCCAAGCCCCTGGTGTTCGACCAGCTCGTGCAGTTGCAGCGCCCGGACGCCCAGATGGAGGAGAAGACGGAAGGGCTGGAGCACCACCTGCGCCACCGCGACGGCTTCAAGCTCACCGACCGCCGGGGCACCCCGCGCGACGTGATGAACGAGGTGGACTACTGCGTCATCTGCCACGAGCGCCAGAAGGACTCGTGCAGCAAGGGCTTCCCCGCGAAGGATCCGGTGGCGGAGGGGCACTCGTTCAAGAAGAACCCGCTGGGCATCCCGCTCACCGGCTGTCCGCTGGACGAGCGCATCTCCGAAGCACACGCGCTCAAGCGCGAGGGTGACTCCGTGGCCGCGCTGGCCATGGTGACGCTGGACAACCCCATGTGCGCGGGCACCGGCCACCGCATCTGCAACGACTGCATGAAGGCCTGCATCTTCCAGAAGCAGGAGCCGGTGAACATCCCGCTGGCGGAGACGGCCACGCTCACGGACGTGCTGGCGCTGCCGTGGGGCTTCGAAATCCACGGCCTGCTCACGCGCTGGAACCCGCTCAACGTCCGCCGCCCGTACGCCCTGCCCTACGTGGGCCGCAACGTGATGGTGGTGGGCCTGGGCCCCGCCGGCTACACGCTGTCGCACTACCTGCTCAACGAAGGCTTCGCCGTCACCGGCGTGGACGGCCTCAAGATTGAGCCGTTCCCCGACGAGTTGGTGGGCCGGAACGGCCACGCGCTCCAGCCCATCCACGACTGGAGCAAGCTGACGCGTGAGCTGGATGAGCGCGTACTGGAAGGCTTCGGCGGCGTCTCTGAGTACGGAATCACCGTGCGCTGGGACAAGAACTTCCTCACGCTCATCCACCTGACGCTCGCGCGCCGCGAGGGCATGCGCATCTACGGCGGCATCCGCTTCGGCGGCACGCTGACGGTGGAGGATGCGTGGGCGCTGGGCTTCGACCACGTGGCCATCGCCGCGGGCGCGGGCCGCCCCACCATCATCGGAATGAAGAACAACCTCATCCGGGGCATCCGCAAGGCGTCCGACTTCCTGATGGCGCTACAGCTCACGGGCGCCTTCAAGCGCGACTCGCTGGCGAACCTCCAGGTGCAGCTGCCCGCCATCGTCATCGGCGGCGGCCTCACCGGCATCGACACCGCCACGGAGCTGATGGCGTACTACCCGGTGCAGGTGGAGAAGACGCTGGAGCGCCACGAGAAGCTGGTCGCGGACCTGGGCGAGGCCACGGTCCTCGCGCGCCTGGACACAGAAGAGCGCGCCACCTACCAGACCTTCCTGGAGCACGGCCGCGCCGTCCGCGCTGAGCGGCAGAAGGCCCACGCGGAAGGCCGCGCTCCGGACTTCATCCACCTGGTGCGCGCATGGGGCGGCGTGAGCCTGGTGTACCGCCGGGGCCTCACGGAGTCCCCCGCGTACCGCCTCAACCACGAAGAGGTGTCCAAGGCGCTGGAGGAAGGCATCCGCTTCATCGAACGGATGAGCCCCACGGAGGCGCTGCCGGACGACACGGGCGCGGTGCGCGCCATCCGCTTCGAGCGCATGGTGACGGTGGACGGCAAGCTCAAGGGAAGCGGCCAGTTCTTCGAGCTGCCCGCGAAGACGGTCTGCGTGGCCGCGGGCACGTCCCCCAACGTCACCTACGAGAAGGAGTACCCGGGCACCTTCCAGCTCGACGAGGCGAAGGAGTACTTCCAGGGCCACGAGCTGGTGGAGGACGGCAGCGGCTTCACGCTCCAACCGGTGGAGGCCCAGGAGGACCCCGAGGCGAAGGTGGGCTTCTTCACGTCCTACCAGCGCGATGGCCGCTTCGTGTCCTTCTACGGCGACAACCACCCGACCTACGCGGGCAACGTGGTGAAGGCCATGGCCAGCGCGAAGGACGGCCACCCGCAGGTGGCGCGCCTGTTCGCCAAGGAGGTCGCGGGCCTGGACTTCCACGACACGGCCGCGCAGGCCGCGCGCGAGTCGCAGCGCGCCGCCCACTTCGCGAAGCTGGACGAGGCCTTCCTCGCCACCGTCGTCGGGGTGAACCGGCTCACGCCCACCATCGTGGAGGTGGTGGTGAAGGCGCCCTTCGCCGCCAGCCACTTCTCCCCCGGCCAGTTCTACCGGCTCCAGAACTTCGAGCGGAACGCGCCGCTCGTGGACGGCGTGCGCCTCACCATGGAGGGCCTGGCCCTCACGGGCGCATGGGTGGACAAGGAGAAGGGGCTGATGGGCACCATCGTGCTGGAGATGGGCTCCTCCTCCCGCCTGTGCGCGGCGCTCAAGCCCGGCGAGCCCGTCGTGCTGATGGGCCCCACGGGCGCGCCCACGGAGATTGGCCACAACGAGACGGTGGTGCTGGTGGGCGGCGGCCTGGGCAACGCGGTGCTCTTCTCCATCGCGCGCTCTCTCAAGGCCGCGGGCTGCCGCGTGGTGTACTTCGCGGGCTACCGGCTGAAGTCGGACTCGTTCAAGCAGGACGAGATTGAAGCCGGCACCGACCAGGTCATCTGGTCCGTGGACTCAGGAGAGCTCCTGGACGTGCGCCGCCCACAGGACGCGGCCTTCCGGGGCAACGTGGTGCAGGCCATGGTGGCCTACGCGGAAGGAAAGCTGGGCGTGAAGCCCGTCGTCTCCTTGAGCGAGGTGGACCGCATCATCGCCATCGGCTCGGACCGGATGATGCGCGCGGTGGCGGAGGCGCGGCACGGCGTGCTCCAGCCGTTCCTCAAGCCGGGCCACGAGGCCATCGGGTCCATCAACTCCCCCATGCAGTGCATGATGAAGGAGATCTGCGCCCAGTGCCTCCAGCGGCACGTGGACCCCGTCACCGGCAAGGAGACGTGGGTCTTCTCCTGCTACAACCAGGACCAGCGGTTGGACCACGTGGACTTCGTCAACCTGAACCAGCGCCTGCGCGGCAACACCGTGCTGGAGAAGCAGGGCGACGCCTTCCTCGCGCAGCTGTTGAAGAAGGCGCCCGGGCTCAAGCGCGTGTAGCTACCGGCGCACGCCCGCGAAGGCCTTGAGCATGTCCTGGTAGTTCTTCGTCAGGTCGGCCTCGCGGGACAGCACCACGTCCACGTTGGCGTCGCCGAACTCCCGGCGCGCCTCGGGGAGCTTCTGGAAGGTCTCCACCTGCTGGCGCATGGACTCCACCTGCGGCGCCAGCTCCTTCTGCTGCTCCTCCGGCATGCGGGCCTGGAGCGCCTCCAGCTTCTTGAGCTCCTCTTCGTACTGGAGCGTGCGCCCCATCTGCCGCTGGCTGATGACGGCGGTGACGACCTCCGCGATGCGGTTGACCTCGTCCGTGGACAGGCCGGCCGCCTGGCGCGCGTCGGCCTCCGCCTGCGCCTTGCGCTCGATGAGCTTCAGGCCGCTCTTGGCCTTCTCCATCGCC
Source organism: Corallococcus sp. M7 (assembly GCF_054512695.1). NCBI lineage: Bacteria > Pseudomonadati > Myxococcota > Myxococcia > Myxococcales > Myxococcaceae > Corallococcus > Corallococcus sp. M7. The sequence goes on along the minus strand of NZ_CM137252.1, from coordinate 2,640,833 downwards.
TGGGGCGTGCCCGCGTCCAGGAGCGGCCCCATGTCCTGCAGGCTGCGCATCAGCGACCCGTACACCTCCAGCATCTTGCGCTGATAGCCGACGTACGCCTCCAGCTTCTCCTTCGTCAGGGTGTAGGGGCCGGACGGCGCGTCCTCGGCGCCCTCACCGGCCTCCCCGCCTTCCAGGCGGGCAACCGTCTCCCGGGTGTCACCGTCCCCTCCCGGCCCCCCTTCCGCCGCATCCTTGCGGCAGGCGGACAGGGCCAGGACGACGGCCAGACACCCCAACAACTTGCGCATGCCACCTCCCGTGAACGCCAGTGGGTGCCCAGTGTATGCTCCGGCTGGCCCCCACGAACGGCGGTTCCCGAACGCCCGCGATGGGCAGGCTGTTCCGGGCACTGAACATTCGACTCATTACCTTTGACCAACCGGGCCACGGTCATGTACGAACCGCGGTCCTGTCGCGATCGGTGGAGGGACTTTGAGGATTTTCCTGGTAAGGCACGGCGATGCGGACGCGGAGATCCCCGAGGGTCTCGGCGACGAGGCGCGCGCGCTGACCGCGAAGGCCCGTACGAACGTCGCAGCGCATTTCGCGTCGCTGTCGGAGCGCATGGGGCCCATCAGCCTCATCCTCACCAGCCCGCTGGTGCGCACGGTACAGACGGCGCAGATCCTCTCCAACTCCGTGAAGCATGAAGGCCTCCTGCGCGTGCACCGCTGCCTGCTGCCGGACATGCCGGTGGGCGCGGTGGAGCCCGTGCTCAAGGAGTACTCCGACGAGAACCTCGTCCTGGTGGGCCACCAGCCCTCCATGGGCGCGCTCGCGGCGCACCTGTTGGGGATGCAGTCCTTCCCCAAGCCGGTGAACCCGGGCACGGTCATCGCCATGGAGTGGCCGGACACGCCCACCAGCACGGAAGACCAGGTGCCCGGCGAGAAGGGGGAGAACCCCCCGGCGCAGCACCTGAAGTTCCTGTTCTACGCCGCCCCCGGCCAGCAGGTCCTCGACGTCATCCAGTGACGTCCGGGAGCGCGGCCATGATGGACGAAGCCCGCTACAACTCCCTCGTGGCCGCCGCGTTCAAGCGCATCCTGGCGGCCGCGGACACCTTCGACCCGGACGTGCTGGAAGCCGAAGCCACCGGTGACAAGGTGACGCTCACGGCCGCGTCCGGCGAGAAGTGCATCATCAACACCCAGCGCGCCGTCTGGCAGATCTGGGTGGCCGGCCAGGGCCAGGGCATCCACTTCAGTCACGACGACGCCACCCGCGCCTGGAAGGACGACAAGGGCAAGGGGCTGGAGCTGTTCGCGTTCGTCTCGGACGTGGTGCGGCACCTCACCGGCGAGCCGCTCGTCCATCCGTCCTGAGGCCGTCCTGAAGAGGCCGTCCTGAAGGCCCGTGGCTCGAGGGCCACGGGCTTCCAGGGGTGAGACGGCTCAAACCGTCATCACTTCCTTCTCCTTCTTGGAGACCAGGTCGTCCACCGCCTTGATGCCGGCGTCGGTCGCCTTCTGGACCTCGTCCGTGCGGCGCTTGAGGTCGTCCTCGGTGATCTTCTTGTCCTTCAGCTGAGCCTTGAGGGCCTCGTTCGCGTCGCGGCGGATGTTGCGGATGGCGACCTTGTGCTCCTCGCCCTTCTCCTTCACCTGCTTCGCGATCTTCTTGCGCGTCTCCTCGGTGAGGGGCGGGAAGGGCAGGCGGATCATCTCGCCGTCGTTCATCGGGTTGACGTCGAGGTTCGCCTCACGCAGGGCCTTCTCGATGTCCTTCAGCACGCCCTTGTCCCAGGGCTTGATGACGATGAGGCGGGGCTCCGGGGCGCTGATGCTGGCCACGCCATTGAGCGGCGTGGGCGTCCCGTACTGGTTCACCTTGATGCCGTCCAGGATGTTGGTGTTCGCGCGGCCGGTGCGCGCCTTGGCCAGCTCCCGCTTGAGGTCTTCCACCGACTTGTCGATACGGCTCTTCAGATCCGCCGCGTCAGCCATTGTGCGTCTCCTGTCAGAAGTGGGGTTGTTGGAGTCCCGTCCGTGGTGCCGCTAGGCCCAGGCCGTCTCGGCCGCGCCGACGACGGTGCCGAACTCACCGTGGCCCGTGACGGCGCGCTGGATGTTCCCGCGCGTGCCCAGGTCGAACACGATGATGGGCAGCTTGTTGTCCATGCACAGCGAGATGGCCGTGGAGTCCATCACGTTGAGGTTCTGCTTGAGGACGTCCATGTACGTGAGCGTCCGGTAGCGCTTCGCGGTCGGGTCCTTCTTCGGGTCCGCGTTGTAGACGCCGTCCACCTTGGTGGCCTTGAGGATGACCTGCGCGTTGATTTCCATCGCGCGCAGCGACGCGGCCGTGTCGGTGGTGAAGTAGGGGTTGCCCGTGCCCGCAGCGAAGATGACGACGCGGCCCTTCTCCAGGTGCCGCACCGCGCGCCGGCGGATATAGGGCTCGGCGATCTGCTCCATCTTGATGGCGGACTGCACGCGCGTCTTCAGCCCCTGCTTCTCCAGCGCGTCCTGCAGCGCCATGGAGTTGATGCAGGTGGCGAGCATGCCCATGTAGTCCGCGCTCGCGCGGTCCATGCCCTCCGTGGCGCCCGCGACGCCGCGGAAGATGTTGCCGCCGCCAATCACGAGGGCGATCTCCAAGCCCGTCCGCGACAGCTCGGCCACTTCCTCCGCGATGCGCGTGAGGGTGGGCGGGTGGATGCCGTACTTCCCCTCGCCCATCAGGGCTTCGCCCGACAGTTTGAGGAGGATGCGCTTGTAGGGAGAGGTGGATTCGGACATACGCGACCGCTTCTATCCCCCGCCCCGCGCCCAGGCAACGACGGAAGTCGTGACGCGCGCCGCACCGTCAGATGCCGGGCGGACGGACGCGAAGAAAACAGGTCCTGGAATACCAAGGGCCGCGTTCCCGGCGCCCTTCCTGTGTGAGGAAGAGCCCCAGGCACGCGGCCCTGAGAGGCACTGCGGTGCGGCGGGAAGGCGCTTAGGCCTGGCCCAGCGTCTTGGCCACTTCGGCGGCCAGGTCGTCCTTCTTCTTCTCGATGCCCTCACCCACCTCGTAGCGGACGAAGCGGCGCACGGAGACCTTCTCGCCAATCTTGGCGGCGCGCTCGTTGATCATCTCGCCGACCTTCTTCTTGTCGTCCTTCACCCAGAGCTGGTCCACCAGGCAGACGCCCTCGTAGTACTTCTCCATCTTGCCCACGAGGATCTTCTCCAGCATCGCCTCGGGCTTGCCCTGCTGCTTGAGCAGCTCGCGCTGGATCTCCTTCTCCTTGTCCATCGCGTCGGAGGGGACCTCCTCGCGGCGGACGTACTTGGGGTTGGCCGCGGCGATCTGCATCGCCACTTCCTTCGCCAGGTCCTGGAAGTCCGGGTTGCGGGCGACGAAGTCCGTCTCGCAGTTGACCTCCACGATGACGCCGATGCGGCCGCCGTGGATGTAGGAGGTCACGATGCCTTCGGCGGCGACGCGGCCGGCCTTGCCCTCGGCCTTGGAGATGCCCTTCTTGCGCAGCCACTCCGCGGCCTTCTCGAAGTCGCCACCGGACTCGGCCAGCGCCTTCTTGCAGTCCATCATGCCCGCGTTGGTGCGCTCGCGGAGGTCCTTCACCATCTGGGCGGTGATCTCAGCCATGTCGTATCTCTTTCTTCATCGGCTCCGAGCCCGGCGGCGTGCGCAGGGGGCGGAGGACTGGGGTTCTCTGGGGTACTGAAGCCTGGGACGTAGAAAATGGAGACGGCCGGACAGCGGGCCTTGAGAGGTGCCGCCCGGCCGAACTCCGGATACCGCGTTGGGAAGCGAAGAGGCCGGGCGGTTACTCCGCCGCCGTGCCCTCGCCGCCGCCCTCGGGCGCCTGCTCCGTGGAGGAGGCCGCGCCACCCTTCATCTCCACGACGGGGCCGCGGCGGTCACCGCCACGGTCACCACCGCCCCGGCGGTCGTCACGGCGGTCGCCGCGGTCGCCACGGCGGGGACCACGACGGTCGTCACGGCGGTCGCCGCGGTCGTCACGGCCCTCGCGCTCCTCCTGCTCGTCGCGCTCGGCGGCGCCGGACGCACGGTAGCGCGCCGCACCCTCGAGGCACGCGTCCGCGATCTTGGACGTGAAGAGCTTGATGGAGCGGATGGCGTCGTCGTTGCCCGGGATGACGAAGTCGATGCCGTCCGGATCGCAGTTGGTGTCCACCAGGCCGATCACCGGGATGCCCAGGCGGGTGGCCTCGTGGATGGCGATGTGCTCCTTCTTCGGGTCGATGACGAACACGCAGCGGGGCAGCTTCGCCATGTTCTTCACGCCGCCCAGGTTCTTCTCCAGCTTCTCGCGCTCGCGCTCCAGCTGGGCGACTTCCTTCTTGGGCAGCACTTCGAACGTGCCGTCCTCGGCCATCTTCTCGAGCGTCTTCAGGCGGTCGATGCCCTGCTTGATGGTCTTGAAGTTCGTCAGCGTGCCACCCAGCCAGCGGCTGGTGACGAAGAACTGACCGGCGCGGCCGGCCTCCTCGTGGATGACGTCCTGGGCCTGCTTCTTGGTGCCGACGAAGAGCACGGACCCGCCGCGCGCCGTGATGTCCGCCACGAAGCGGAAGGCCGCGCGGGCCATGGTCACGGTCTTCTGCAGGTCGATGATGTAGATGCCGTTGCGGGCACCGAAGATGTAGGGCTTCATCTTCGGGTTCCAGCGCTTGGTCTGGTGGCCGAAGTGAACGCCGGCCTCGAGGAGCTGGCGCATCGTGATGCCGCTCGCGGCGGCCATCGCCTGGGCCTGGGTCTGCGTATCCTGCTGGATGTCCATGGTGCGTGTACCTTCCGGTTGTTCCGCCACGCGCGTTTAAGACAGCTGCCAGTCCTGGCCCTTCCACCGTGGAGGGGCACCGGGGACCGGTGACACGCGTGTGAGTAGTGGGTGCCGCGGTGCTGCCGACTGCCTCGGGCGGTGAAGCCCGGCCCCTCTACATAACGGGGCGCGGCGTCCTTAGCAGAACGCTCGAGAGGGGCGCAAGCTTCGGCACACCGTCCGTCCGGGTCCCACCGTCCGGAGGCCGCTCCCCTCCCCTCCAGTCAGCCAGGAAGACGACCGGCGCGGCCCCCGCTCCCCTTTTCCAGGGAGGGCGACCGCGCCGGAGGGCGCTTCCGTCAGGTGTTCAGCGGCCTACGGGTTCGCTTCGTTGGCGCCGTGGCACTTCTTGTACTTGCGGCCGCTGCCGCAGGGGCAGGGCTCGTTGCGGCCCACGGGCTTGGGACCCGCCGCGGCCTCGCGCTGGGCGACCGGGGTGGCGGTGGCCTCCTCGATCTTCCCCTCGGCGTCCGCGCGGCCCTCCACGGCCTTCTTCTGCTGCTGGGCCAGCTGGCGCTGGATGCGGGCGGTCTCCTCCGCGGCGTTGGAGGCGGAGCGGACCTGGACGCGCATCATCTGGCTGACGAACTGCGTCTTGATGGCGCCCAGCATCTGGATGAAGCCCGTGTAGCCTTCCTTCTTGTACTCCTGCTTCGGGTCCTTCTGGCCGTAGCCGCGCAGGCCGATGCCCTGGCGCAGGTGGTCCATGGCCAGCAGGTGGTCCTTCCACAGCTGGTCGATGGTGGCCAGGTAGCGGTACTGCAGGAAGCGCATGAAGTCCTCGCCGAACTCCTGCTCGCGGGCGGTGAAGACCTTCTCCGCCGCCGCGTAGATCTGCTCCTGGAGCTCGTCGCGGTTGCCGACGCCCTCGAAGTTCATCTCCAGGTTCAGCGACTCCTTCACGGAGTTGGAGAGCGAGGCGATGTCCCAGGTGTCGGAGCTGCGCGTGGGGGCGTAGGTGTCCGTCATGGACACGACGACGTCCTCCACTGCGTCCAGCACCATCTCCCGGAAGTCCGCCCAGGAGATGACGCGCTCGGAGCGCGTCTTCACGCGCGTCTTGAGGTCCTCCTCGTACTCCACGAGGGGGATGCCCGCGCCCGACGCGAGCACCTGGCGGCGCAGCTTGTAGATGGTGCGCCGCTGCTGGTTCATCACGTCGTCGTACTCGAGCAGGTTCTTGCGGATGTCGAAGTTGTGGCCTTCGACCCGCTTCTGCGCGCTCTCGATGGCGCGAGAGAGCCACACGTGCTCGATGACCTCGCCCTCCTCCATGCCCAGGCGCTCCATCAGCATCTGGATGCGCTCGGACCCGAAGATGCGCATCAGGTCGTCTTCGAGGGACAGGAAGAAGCGGCTGGCGCCCGGGTCACCCTGGCGGCCGGCGCGGCCACGCAGCTGGTTGTCCACGCGGCGGGACTCGTGGCGCTCCGTGCCGATGATGTAAAGGCCGCCGGCGGCCATGACCTCTTCACGCTCGCGCTTGGTGAGCTCCTCGTTGTTCGCCTTCACTTCCGCGAAGCGCTTCTCGTAGTCCGCCAGGGCCGCCTGGTAGGCGGTGAGATCCAGGGGCTGACCGTCCACGGCTTCGGGCGGCTCCGGCGGCGGACCCATCTCGCCCTTAGTCATGACCTCCGCGTTGCCGCCCAGGAGGATGTCCGTGCCGCGGCCGGCCATGTTGGTGGAGATGGTGACCGCGCCCTTGCGGCCCGCCTGCGCGACGATGTCCGCCTCGCGCTGGTGCGCCTTGGCGTTGAGGACGCTGTGGGCCACGCCGCGCTTCTTGAGGAAGTTGGACACCACCTCGCTCTTGGCGATGGACACCGTGCCCACGAGCACCGGCTGACCGGCCTTGTGCAGCTCTTCGATCTGGGCGGCGACGGCCTCGAACTTCTCGCGCTCCGTCTTGTAGACCACGTCCTGGTCGTCGCGGCGCTGCGGCGGACGGTTGGTCGGGATGACGCGCACGTCCAGGTTGTAGATCTTCGCGAACTCTTCGGCTTCCGTGTCCGCGGTGCCCGTCATGCCGGACAGCTTGGAGTACATGCGGAAGTAGTTCTGGAACGAGACCGTGGCGAGCGTCTGGTTCTCGTTCTCGATCTTCACGCCCTCCTTGGCCTCGATGGCCTGGTGGAGGCCGTCGGACCAGCGGCGGCCCTGCATGAGGCGGCCGGTGAACTCGTCGACGATCTGCACCTCGCCGTCCTTCACCACGTAGTCCTTGTCGCGCTTGTAGAGCGTGTGCGCGCGCAGGGCCTGCTCGACGTGGTGGAGGGTCTCAATCTCGCCCGGGTCGTAGAGGTTGCCGACGTTGAGGCGCTTCTGGAGCTTGTCGATGCCGTCGTCGGTGAGGGCCACCGAGCGGTGCTTCTCATCCAGGGTGTAGTCCTGGTCCGGCACGAGGCCCGGGATGACCTGATCCACCCGGTAGTACTTGTCGGTGCTGTCCTCGGTGGGGCCGGAGATGATGAGCGGCGTGCGGGCCTCGTCGATGAGGATGGAGTCCACCTCGTCGACGATGGCGTAGTTGAGCTCGCGCTGGACGTAGTCCTGCAGACGGAACTTCATGTTGTCGCGCAGGTAGTCGAAGCCGAACTCGTTGTTCTGGCCGTACGTGATGTCCGAGCGGTACGCCTCCTGGCGCTGCTTGTCGGACAGCTCGTGGAGCACGCAGCCCGTCGTCATGCCCAGGAACTTGTAGACGCGGCCCATCCACTCCGCGTCGCGGCGGGCGAGGTAGTCGTTCACGGTGACGACGTGAACGCCTCGGCCGGACAGGGCGTTGAGGTAGGAGGGCAGCGTCGCGGTGAGCGTCTTGCCTTCACCGGTGCGCATCTCCGCGATGCAGCCCTCGTGGAGGAACATGCCGCCGATGAGCTGCACGTCATAGTGGCGCTGGCCGATGACCCGGCGCGCCGCTTCACGGGTGAGGGCGAAGGCGTCGAACAGCAGCTCGTCGAGCGGCCGGCCGTTCGCGATCTCCTGCTTCATCCGGGCGGTTTCGCGCGCGAAATCCCCGTCCTCGAGGGCTTTCATCTTGCCCTCCAGTTCGTTGATGCGGGCGACCTTCACGCGGGCTTTCTTGAGCTCGCGCTCATTCTTCGTCCCGATGAGCTTCTTTAGCGTCCATTCAATCATGTTGGCTCTCTCGCCGGAGGATCCTCGAAGGAGCGCGGCGAGTGAAGGGAATTCCCAGGAGATGTAAGGGAGAACCAGACCAAAACCACGCGCGCCCCCCGAAACTTCCTCTCGGCTGGCCGCCCGGCGCGCGGTGGCCCAGAGTAAAGCGGAACCGAGTCCACGCAATGTCCCCTAAACAGATTCACCGTCCCCGCGCCGCGAAGACCTCCTCCGGCCGCTCCTCCCCGGGCCCCCGCCGGCCAGGCACCCCCTCCCGGCCCGGCAAGCCCGGTCGCGCCGGTCCTCCCTCTAACGGCAAGGGGGGCCCGAAGCCCGGCCCCCGCGCGGGCGGCAAGCCCGGCCCCAAATCCGGCCCCAAGCCCGGCGGCAAGCCCGCCCCCACGCCCCGTGCCGGTGGCCCCGGACGCTCCGCCCCGGCCCCCATCGCCTCGCCCGCGCCGCGCATCCCACCTCGGGCGCGCGTGCCTTCCATGCCCGCACAGACGCTGGCGGCCCAACCGGGCCGGTGGCTGTGGACGTGCCGGGAGGGCTTCGAGTCGCACCTCTTCGAGGAGCTGACCTGGGCGGGAGCGGGTCCCCGCCTCCTGGGGCCGGCCCTGGTGGAGTCCGAGCAACGCCCTGAAGTCCCTCCCGCCTTCGGCCGGGCCGTAGAGAGGGTCGTCTCGACCTGGGCGCCCCCGGGTGGAGCCCAGGTGCCGGTGGAGGACATCGTGGCGGCGATGTCCGGCCTGCCCTCGCGGGTGCCGTGGCTCCTGAGGGCCTACACGCCGGACAGCGCGAAGGGCAACACGCAGGCGGGCCGCGCGGAGGCCCTGGAGGCGGCGGTGCGCGCCGCCCTCCCCGCGGGTCGCGTCCTGGAGGACGACGGACGGGCTCGCGAGGCGGGTGCCCTGCTGGTGGGCCTGTGCGTCGCTCCGGACGGCGTGCTGAGCCTGGGCGCGGTGAGCGCCCGTGAGGCCCTGTCGCTCGCGCCGGGCGGGCGGCGGCGGATGAAGCGCGCGGGCGAGTCCCCTTCCCGCGCGGCCATGAAGCTGGAGGAGGCGCTGGACGGGCTGGCGCATGAGCCCGGGCGCGGCGACGTCTGCGTGGACCTGGGCGCGGCGCCGGGCGGCTGGACGCAGCGGCTGGTGGCCCGAGGGGCGCGGGTGGTGGCGGTGGACCCGGCGAAGCTGATGCCGGAGCTGGCGAAGAACCCGCGCGTCCAGCACGTGCAGGAGAGCGCCTTCGCCTACGCCCCGGAGGAGTCCGCGGACTGGCTCTTCTGCGACATGGCGTGGCGGCCCCTGGAAGTGGCTCAGCTGCTGGCCAAGTGGGGCCGGCGCCGCTGGGCGCGCAACCTGGTGGCGAACATCAAGCTGCCCATGAAGGACAAGAACCCGCTGCTCCTGCGGGTGCGCCAGATACTCGTGGAGGACGGGGGCTGGGAGGGCCTCACCGTCCGCCAGCTCTACCATGACCGGGACGAGGTCACCGTGACAGCGCATCGCATGCGCTGAGGGCGACGGAGCGGGCGCGGGCAAGAAGCTTTCCTGCGCCCCGGGCCGGTCCGCGCTACACACGCGGACACGATGCCCTACACACTCGACGACGCCACCGCCACCGCCCTCGTCGCACTCCATCCCCGGGCCGCGCGCCCGGGGCACGCCCAGGAGGCGCCGCAGGCCGCAGCCCAGGAGCTCATCGCCGCCGAGCAGCGCCGGCGAGGCCAACCGGACGCCACCGGGGCCATGCACGTGCTGGCGCTCACGCAGGGCACGCTCCTCAAGGAGGAGTTCGACCTGTCCACGCACGCGCACCATGACGGCTGGCGCGTGGGCGCGCTGATGGTGGACGTGAAGGAGATGATCCACTTCAACGCGCGCTTCGGCTTCCCCGCCGGAGACGCGCTGCTCAAGGGCGTCGTGGCGTCGCTCGGCGCGCAGTACCCGGGCGCGCGCATCGTGCGCTTCCAGCCGGACGGCTTCGCGGTGCTGCTGCTGCCCACGTCCCAGCTCACCGTGCGCGAGGACAGCGCGGAAGCAACGCGCGCGAAGCTGGCGGAGGACCTGCGCCCCGCGCTGCCTCCGGGTGCCTCCGACACCGACGTGCCGGGCTTCACCGTGGCGCTGCTGGAGCTGACGGTGCACCAGCCGTCACACTGGCAGGTGCTGGGGCCGCTCCTGTGGGCGGAGGTGGAGCGGGCCTACATCATGGAGCGCACCGGGCGGACGCACGGCCTGCAGCGGCGGCGCCTGCGCCTGGACGCGTTCCTTCCAGAGCCGGAAGGAACCTGAGGACTACTCCTCCAGGATGAACTTGCGCGGGTTCTGCGGCACGCCGTTCACGCGCACTTCGTAGTGCAGGTGCGGGCCGGTGGAGCGGCCGGTGTTGCCCACCGCCGCGATGGGCGAGCCGCGCTTCACCCGGTCCCCGGCCTTCACCAGGATCTTGGACAGGTGGCCGTAGCGCGTCTTGATGCCGTAGCCGTGGTCGATGACGAGCACGTTGCCGTACCCGCCCTCCAGACCCGCGAACACCACCGTGCCGTCAGACGGCGCGGTGACCTCCTTGCCGTGGGGCGCCGCGATGTCCAGGCCCGCGTGCGTCACGCGGTCCGCCGTGTACGGATCCAGGCGCTGACCAAAATCGCTGGTCACCCAGCCGCGCGCCGGCCACACCGACGGCGTGGAGGCCAAGAGCGACTTCTGGTCCTGGAAGTAGGCCTGCAGGTCCTGGAGGCTCAGCTCCTGACGGGTCGCCTCCGCGGAGAGCCGGTCCAGCCGGCCCAGCATCATCTTGGGCGTGTCCGTGGTGGTCAGCTGGGTGAACTGCGTGTCCGTCGCGGGCGCCGTGGTGCCGGTCTCCGGCTCCGTGGGGCCCATGGCCAGGTTGCGCTGCGGGTCGGAAAGCAACGTCACCGCGCGCAGCTTCTGGTCGAAACGCTCCACGCGGTCCAGCGTCGAACCGATGTGCTCGATGCGCTCACGCACCGACTTGAGCTGCGAACGCAGCGTGAGGTTCTCCTCACGCAGGATGCGGTTCTCCGACGCGTCCGCCGCCACCTGGAGGTAGTGGATGCTCGCACCGGCGCCCAGGCCCGCCACCAGCATCAGGCCCATGCCCACCTGAACCAGCCAGGAGCGCTGGATGGTGTACCGCTTCACCGGAGCGTCGTGGTCCGGGATGACCATCAGCGTGAAGGACTTTTTGGCCACGGACCACTCCTGGGGAAACTCTTTCGCAACGTGGGACTTCCGGCGCCAGAAGCTAAGTCGCTCCCCGCGCTCGCAACACCTCCCCCACCCGCCGCCCCTCCCGCACCGTCACCCACTGGCGATTCTCAGTGGATGGAAAGGTTGGGGCAGCTATCATCCGCATTTGAAGAGTGTCAAGGTCAACAGACTCCGGGGCACGCCCCAATCGCGCCCCGAGTCCGGCCCTCTTTCAGCCACCCTGCATGCGCACGACGATGACGCTGATGTTGTCGTCGCCGCCGCGCTCATTGGCCAGGTCGATGAGGTGCTTGGGCACCTCCTCCAGGCTCGCGTGGCGCGCGACGGTGTCGTGGATCTCCCGGTCCTCCAGCATGTTGGCGAGGCCGTCCGAGCAGAGCAGGAACACGTCACCGGGCTCCGACACGAGCCCCATGACATCCACCTGGACCTCCTCCTCGAAGCCGACGGAGCGGGTGATGATGTTCTTGTACCGGGAGTGCTTGGCCTCTTCCGGTGTGATCATCCCCGCCTTGATCTGCTCGTTGACCAGCGAGTGGTCCTCGGAGATCTGCTGGATGAGGTCCCCGCGGATGAGGTACGCGCGGCTGTCGCCCACGTGGGCGAAGAAGGCGTGCTCGTCGCGGACCACCAGGGAGATGACTGTCGTGCCCATGCCGGACAGGCGCGCGTCATCCTGGGCGGTGAGGTAGATGGCCTGACAGGCCTTCTCCACCGCGCCCCGGAGCGCTTCCGGAATGGGCGAATCCTGGAGGTTGGGAACGCTGACGAAGGGGTTGTCCCGCCCTTCACGCGCGCGCCGCAGCTCCTTGTCGATGGTCTCGACGGCGATGCGCGACGCGGTACCGCCACCCGCGTGCCCACCCATGCCGTCCGCCACGACGTAGAGCTGGAGCTCATCGTCAATGAGGAAGCTGTCCTCGTTGTGATTGCGCTTGCGCCCGACGTCCGTCAGGCCAGCGGAGATGACTTTATGGCGGGGGGCCGCGGTCTGCCCTGCGGTGCTGGACACGCGCCGGATGCTATGTGAGCCCATAAGTGGGGGCAAGGACGCGGACGAAAACTCCCGGTGCGTCATGCCCCCCTCCCTGGGTCACCCCTACCTTGTAGGCCCCCATTTCAGGCCGTCCGGCGCAGCCGGCCCCGGGGGCTATTGCCTTCCGGGCCGGACTCCCGGCGCGCGCGGGGCGTGGCCCGGTGGGCCGAACGCACCAGCGCCTCCGCCGCGCCCAGCGCCTCGCGCGTCACCTCCACGCCCGACATCATGCGCGCCAGCTCCTGGGTGCGCTCGGCGCCCGCCGAGAGGGGCAGCACCTGGGACACGGTGCGCTCGCCCTTCACGCTCTTCTTGATGAGCAGGTGCGCGTCCGCGTAGGCCGCGACCTGGGGCAGGTGCGTGATGCACAGCACCTGGCGGTGGGAGCTGACCTCGCGAATCATCCGGCCCACCACGTCCGCGATGGCGCCGCTGACGCCCGCGTCCGCCTCATCCAGGATGTAGCAGCCGCACGCGTCACTGTCCGCCAGTGCACGTTTGAGCGCGAGCAGGAGCCGGCTCGCCTCACCCCCCGAGGCCACCTTGGCCAGGGGCCGCGCCGGCTCACCCGGGTTGGCGCTGAAGAAGAACTCCACCTCATCCAGGCCGTCCGGACGCAAGCTCTCCCCGGCGGTGACGCGCACCTCGAAGGCGGCCTTGCCCATGGCCAGCCCGCCCAGGCCCTCACGCACCTGCTGGGAGAAGGCCCCGGCGGACGTCTTGCGCGCGCGGGACAGCGTCAGCGCCGCCTTGCGCGCCCGCTCCTCCACCCGCTTCCGCTCCTGGTTCAGCTCCTCCAGGATTTCGCGCCGGTTCTCCAGCGTGCCCAGCTCCGTCTCCAGCTCGTCGCGCTTCTTGAGGACGCCGTCCAGCGTCGTGCCGTGCTTGCGGCACAGCCGCTTGAGCGCGTCCAGCCGCTCCTCCACCTCGCCCAGCCGCCCGGGGTCGGACTCCAGCCCCTCCACGTAGCGGTTGAGCAGGCGCGAGGCCTCCTCCAGTTCCGACAGCGCCGTGGAGAGCGACTGCGCCACCGGCGCGAGCGTCGCGTCGCACTTGACGCCCTCGTGCACGAGCCCCAGCGCGCGCCCGACAATCTCCACCGCGGACGGCGCTTCGCCGGACACCAGCAGCTCGGCCTCCGCGCCCTGACGCTTGAGCTTCTGCGCGCTGCCCAGCCGCCGGCGCTCCGCGTCCAGCTTCACGTCCTCGCCGGACTCCGGATCCAGGCGCGTGATTTCGTCCAGTTGGAAGCGCAGGAACTCCGCGCGCTCGCGCACCTTGGCGTCGTCGCCGCCCAGCGCGTCCATGCGCGAATCCACTTCGCGCAGGTTCGCCCACTCGCGGCCGTAGGCGGCCAGCGTCTCCTCCAGGCCACCGTACTTGTCGAGCAGCACCCGGTGCAGCCCGGAGTCGAAGAGGCTCACGTGCTCATGCTGGCCCGCGATGTCCACCGCGCCCCGCGTGAGCTTGCCCAGCACGCCCAGCGTCACCAGCGCGCCGTTGACGTAGACCTTGCCGCGCCCGGTGCGCCCGAGCACGCGGCGCACGAGCACCTCTTCTCCCAGGTCCGGAAGGCCCAGTTCCTCCAGTCTGGCGGCCAGGATGGGAGTGCGGGCGAACACGCCCTCCACCGCCGCATCCTCGCAGCCCGCACGGATGACGTCCGCATCCGCCCTGCCCCCGAGCAGGAGGCCCAGCGCGTCCACCAGAATGGACTTGCCGGCCCCCGTCTCACCCGTGAGGACGGTGAGGCCCGCGCCGAACGCGACCTCCACCTCCTCAATCACCGCTACGTTCGAAATCCGAAGACCCAGCAGCACGCGCGCCCTCCGCGGTCCGTACGACGGCCCCAACACCTGAACACCCTAGCAGGTCTTGCTGACACTGCACAGGTGTTCGGGTCGTGCGGACGGTGGGAGGGCGAGTGGGAGGGCGTGGCCTGTTGGCGCCACAACCATCTCCCACTCTTCAGGCCGACATCAGATTTCGGTGAACAGCTCCTGGATGTCCTGTTCGGTGAGGTTGCGGCCCATGTCGTCCCCGTCCGCGCCCAGCACGCCGGCGGCGAGTTCGCGCTTGCGGCGCTGGAGGCTCAAGATCTTCTCCTCCACCGTGCCGCGCGTGATGAGCTTGTAGCTGATGACCGCGCGCGTCTGGCCGATGCGGTGCGTACGGTCCGTGGCTTGATCCTCCACCGCGGGGTTCCACCACGGATCGAAGTGGATGACGTAGTCCGCGGCGGTGAGGTTCAAGCCGGTGCCGCCCGCCTTGAGGCTGATGAAGAAGAGCGGCGGGCCGTCAGGGCGGTTGTACTCGTCCACCTTGCCCATGCGGTCCTTGGTGCGGCCGTCCAGGTAGAGGTAGCGCAGGCCCTTCTTGTCCGCCTCCTGCTTCAAGAGCTCCAGCATCTCCGTGAACTGGCTGAAGACGAGGGCGCGGTGGCCCTCGGACACCAGGTCGTCCACCAGTTGCATGAAGCGCTCGAGCTTCGCGCTGGACGGCAGCAGCGTGCCGGGCGGCATCTTGAGCAGACGCGGATCGCAGCACACCTGACGCAGGCGCATCAGCGCGGCGAGGATGGAGACGCGGCTTCGCTTGAAGCCCACCTTCTCGATGGACTCGTTCACCTTGCGGCGGCTCTCCTCCAGCACCTCGCGGTAGAGCGCGGCCTGGCCGGGCTCCATCTCGCACCACGCGACGCTCTCCGTCTTCGGCGGCAGGTCCTTGGCCACCTCCGTCTTGAGGCGGCGCATGATGAAGGGCTGGATGCGGCGGCGCAGCCGGTCCTTCGCGGTGGCGTCGTTGGCCACCTGGATGGGCTGCTCGTAGCGGTCGCTGAAGCCTTCCGCGCTGCCCAGGAAGCCGGGCATCAGGAAGTCGAAGATGCTCCAGAGCTCCGACAGGCGGTTCTCCAGCGGCGTACCGGTGAGCGCGAGGCGCGTCTCGCTGGGCAGCGACTTGCACGCCTGCGCGGTGGCGCTGTCCGCGTTCTTGATGTTCTGCGCCTCGTCCAGGATGACGTAGCGGAAGCCCACCTGGGACAGTTGCTCCAGGTCGCGGCGCACCAGCGCGTACGACGTGAGCACCAGGTCCATGCCCTTCAGGTCCTCCGCGCGCTCGCGGCGGTCCTGCCCGTGCCACACCATGGCCTTGAGGCCCGGCGTGAAGCGCTCCGCCTCGCGCTCCCAGTTGGCGAGCACGCTCGTGGGCGCGACCACCAGCGAAGGCTTGCGGCCCTCGTCGTTGGCCACCTTCTGCATCAGGCTCAGGGACTGGATGGTCTTACCGAGACCCATGTCGTCCGCGAGGATGCCGGACAGCCCGTGGCGCCTGAGGAACCAGAGCCAGGACAGGCCCGCCTCCTGGTAGTGGCGCAGCGTGGCCTGCAGCCCTTCCGGCACGGCCACCTTCGGCACGCCGGAGGACTCGCGCAGGGAGAGCATGGCCTGACGGGCCTTGGCCTCCACCTCGGTGAACTCACCCAGGTCCGCGAGCAGGTCCAGGGCGACGGCCTGGTGCAGCGGCAGCCGCGTGCGCGTGCGGCCCGGCATGGCGCCGGCCTCCTCCAGGAGGTCCGCCACGCGCTTGATCTCCGCGACGTCCGCCTCCGCGAAGGAGCCGTCCTTCAGCGGCACGAACTTGCGGCCGGAGTCCAGCCACATGCGCACGGCGCCCAGGTCCACGGCCTGGTCGTCGGTGACGAACTCCGCGTCCAGGTCGAACCACTGCACGCCGCTCATGCCCACGCGGATGCGCGGCTTGAGCTTCGGGCGCAGCCGCACCTTGGGCGCCTGCACGCCGTAGCGCTCCCACTCCGCGGGCAGGCTCGCCAGGCCCCGCGCCCAGAACTCCAGGGCCACGTCGCCCGTCGCGTCGAACGCCTGCGCGGCCTGATCAAAGCGCAGGCCCAGGTCGAGCAGCAGCTTGCCCGCGGCGCGCTCCACCTCGTCGCGGCGGCGGTACAGCTTGCGCGCGTCCTCGCCCACGCCGCTGGCGTAGCCCAGGTGCGTGGCCGTGGGGGACACCGCCACCGTCGTCTGGCCGTACCTCGCGGCCAGTTGCACCTTCACGCGCTCGGCGGCGCCTTCCAGCGTGAGCACGAAGCGCGGCTCCACCGACTCGTCCACTTCGATGTCGTCCGCCTTCAACGACATGCGGAAGCGCGGCAGGTGCGCGGCGAAGAACGTCAGCACCCGGTCCAGTTGCCCGGACGGGAAGGCCATGGTCGGTTCCAGCAGCCACTTGCGCAGGAGGCGCGGCGGGAAGTCCGGCTCCACGGCGTGGAGGTTCTGCGCCTGGATGACGTACGTGCGCCGGCCCGCGAGCACGATGACGTCCTTGAGCGGGTAGCCCACGCCATCCGGGAACAGCAGCTCGATTTGCGCGGTGGCGCCGTCCGGACGCGACTCCAGGTGGATCTGCGGCCGCACGGGCTGGTCCATGTAGACGAGCGGCGTGCCCCGGTAGATGACCCGGCGCTGGCGCAGCAACTCCAGCACCTCGCACAGGTCCTCGTCGGAGAGGACGATGCGCGAGTCGTAGCGGTGCTCGTGGCGCGACAGCACCATGAAGATGCGCTCGTCCGCAGGCGCGATGCGGCTGCCCGCCTGGAGCAGGCGCTTCACGTGCACGGGGCCCTTGGTCTGCGCGTCCTGACGGCGCACGTCCACGACCCAGTGGCGGTTGTTGGAGCCGCCCGCCCCCGTGCTCGCGGGGGTGAGCCGGTAGAGGAACTCGTAGTCGGGCAGTGAGGACAGGCCCAGCCAGCTCTCCACCTTGGCGAGTGCGGGCAGGCTGACGCCTTCCATCCCCGGCGCTCCGCCTCCGGGAATCTCCTCGTCGTCCGGCCCCATGTCCTCGGGTTCGGGCGGAGGAGGCGGCGGCGCCGCGGCTTTCTGCGGTGGCGGCGGTGGCCGGAAGCGGGCCGCGTAGATGAGTGCCACGGCGACCACGTGCTCGCAATGCGGGCCCGTGGTGTTCCACACCGGGCAGGTGCAGGAGGAAACGACTTTTCCCTCTCCTGGAATCAGGGCCACGTCGTAGCGCTCGCCGGACGGACCCGCGACCTGCGCGCGGATGCGTTCGGGTTCACGCGTGAGGCCGAAGACGCGGCGGCCTTCGGCCACCTCGCGGCCTTTCTTGAACGTGGCGGGCTCGACCTCGGCCTTGAGGGCGCGGAGCCAGAGTCCGTCCTGGGGGGAGAGAGGGTCTCGGGTGTCAGCGGTGGTTTGCACGGCTTGCAAGGGCCCCAGACTCCTTGGTCGGGGGGAACCGCCTCGCTTAACACAGTGAGGGGATCCCCGCGCGCGGGAAAAAATACGGCGTCCGCCAGCCGATGCGGCCGGGCGGCGCGAAGCTGTGAGATCATCAACGTCCGCCATGCCCCGGTCCCGTCCCAGTCCGCCCCTCCTCCGGCCGTTGGCCCTGGGACTCCGCGTCCGGGCGCCCGCCAGGCCGGCTGTCACCCGGGCCGGGTACCCTTGAGTCCCAGGTCCACCCCGGGTGTCATCCCCCCGGGCTGAAAAACGCCGCCGTCCCCCTCGGAGCTCCACCCCATGTCCCTCGACCCCACGCTCGTCTCCGACCTCCAGGCCGTCCTGCGGGACGTGCCGGACTTCCCCAAGCCCGGCATCGTCTTCAAGGACATCACCCCCATGCTGGCGGACCCGCGCCTGTTCGGCCGGGTAGTCAACGCCATGTCCGCGCCCTTCCGGGGACAGCACATCACCAAGGTGGTGGGCGTGGAGTCGCGCGGCTTCCTGCTCGGCGCCCCCATGGCGCTGACGCTGGAGGCGGGCTTCGTGCCCGCGCGCAAGCCCGGCAAGCTGCCGCACAAGTGCATCGTGGAGCGCTACTCGCTGGAGTACGGCGCGGACGGCGTGGAGATGCACGAGGACGCCATCCTCAAGGACGAGCGCGTCCTCGTGGTGGATGACGTGCTCGCCACCGGCGGCACCGCCGACGCCACGGGCCGGCTCGTCAGCCGGCTGGGTGGGCAGATTGTCGGCTACAGCTTCCTCATCACGCTCGACTTCCTCGAAGGCGCGAAGCGGCTGGGGCCGGACAAGGTGACGTCCGTCCTGCGCTTCTAGCCCTCAAGCCCGGCGTCACTGGACTTCAGGTCCGGTTGACGCCCGCGCCGGCCCTGTTTATAAGTTGGTCACACAACCTAGAAACAAGACCTCGCCATGCCTCGTCCCTCCAATACCGAAGCGCGCCGGGAACAGATTGTCGCCGGGCTGCTCAAGGCCATGGCCGAGCGCGGCTACGAGGGCGCTTCCGTGGCGGAGATCGCCCGGGCGGCGGGCCTGAGCGCGGGGCTGGTGCACTACCACTTCGAGGACAAGCAGGAGATTTTGCTGACCCTGGTGCGCTCGTTGGCCGCGCGCGCGCGGCAGCGCTTCGCCACCCGCGCCACGAAGCTGGCCGCGGACGATGCGCGCGGGCGGGTGGAGGCGTTCGTGGACGCGTTCCTCGCCACCGGGCCGGACGCGGACGTGGCGGCGGTGGCGGGCTGGGTCACCATCAGCGCGGAGGCCATCCGGCAGCCGGAGGTGCGCGCCGCCTACGAAGAGGTGGTGCGCGCGGACCTGGAGCAGTTGGAGGCGCTGGTCGCGGCGGTGGTGGGCAAGCGCCGCGCGCGTGCGCTGGCCGCGGGCCTGTTCGCCGCCATCCAGGGTTACTTCGTGCTGTCCGCGAGCGCACCCGGACTGGTGCCCTCGGGCTCCGCGGCGGGCACCGTGAAGCGCATGGCGGCGGGCCTGTTGGACGCGGCGACTTCTTCTTCACCGGACCGTGAGGTGTCGTGATGACCATCGCCATCTATGCAGGCAGCTTCGACCCCGTGACGGCGGGACACCTGTCGGTGGTGCGGCAGGCGGCGCGCCTCTTCAGCCACGTCGTCGTGGTGGTCGCGGTCAACCCGAACAAGCGCACGCTGCTCACCGCCGAGGAGCGCATGGCGCTCATCCGCGAGGCCGTGGCGAAGCACCCCAACGTCTCCGTCACCTTCACCGAAGGGCTCATCGTGGAGCTGGCGCGGGAGATTGGCGCGAGCGTCCTCTTGCGCGGCGTGCGCGGCGCCACCGACGCGCAGTTCGAGACGGAGCTGGCGCAGATGAACCGCGCTCTCGCGCCTGAGTTGTCCACCCTCTTCCTACCCGCGGAGGCGCACCTGGCGGAGGTGTCCAGCAGCGCCTTGAAAGAGCGCCTCACGCGTGGCGAGGACGTGTCCGCCTTCTGCCCTCCCGCCGTCGCCGCGAAGCTGCGCGAGCGGCTGTCCCCTTCCCTCCGGAGCCATCCATGAGCCTGTCCTTCATTCCCCTGGGCGTCGGTGATGCCTTCTCCGCGCTCCACTACTCGTCGTGCCTGGCCCTGGAGGCGGAAGGACAGGTGCTGCTCATCGACTGTCCGCACCCCATCCGCAAGATGATGCGCGAGGCGTCCGACTCCTCCGGCGTGCACCTGGACGTGGAGCGCGTCAGCGCCGTGGCCCTCACGCACCTGCACGCGGACCACGCCTCCGGATTGGAGAGCCTGGCGTACTTCTCCTTCTTCGTGCTGCAGCGGAAGATGGAGCTGCTGGCGCATCCGAGCGTCACGCGCCGCCTCTGGGAGGGCCACCTGGCCGCGGGCATGGAGTGCCTCATCGAGCAGCAGGGCGCGGGGCCCAACCACAAGCACTTCGAGGACTACTTCACGCACACGCCGCTGCACCTGGAGCGCGCGGTGAAGCACGGCCCGTTCGAAGTCGAGTGCCGCTTCACCTACCACCACGTGCCCACCACCGCGTTCCGCATCCGCGCCGGGGGACGGTGCCTGGGCTACAGCGCGGATACGGCCTTCGACGAGGGGCTCATCTCCTGGTTGTCCGAGGCGGACCTGGTCATCCACGAGACGAACTACGGCGTGCACACCCCGTACGAGAAGCTGGCGGCGCTGCCGGAGGCGACTCGCGCGAAGATGCGCCTCATCCACTATCCGGACCTGTTCGACTCGAGCGGCAGCGTGATTGAGCCGCTGGTGCAGGGCCGGCGCTACACCGTCTGAGGACGGAGCGTGCGGCCGGCTGGATGCCCTTCATCCTCCGGGAAGAAGGGCTTGGGGCTTGCGCGTTGCGCCATGTCCGGTCCGCTCGCCTTCATGCGCCGAGTGCGCTAGGCCGAGACGGGTTGGCGCTCCCCCTGTGTCCCTGCAAGAGAACGACTTTCCGATGATGAAGAAGACCGTGAGCACCTGGGCGGTGCTGCTGCCGCTCGCAGTGGTGCTGGCCACTCGTTCAGCCGGGGCCGCCGAGCCGACGCCTCCCGCCGACACCGTCCGCCTCACGATCCTCCACCTCAACGACGTCTATCAATTCCAGCCCACCGCCCAGAACCGGGGCGGCCTGTCGCGCGTGGCCACGCTCAAGCAACAGGCGCTGAAGGAGTCGCCGCACGTCCTCACGCTGCTGGCGGGTGACACGATCTCACCCTCGGTGGAGTCCTCCGCGGAGGTGGCGGGCGAGGCGCTCAAGGGCAAGCAGATGATCGACGCGTGGAACGCGCTCGGTCTGGACTACTCCACGGTGGGCAACCACGAGTTCGACTTCGGGGACGACGTGCTGCGCGCGCGCCTCCAGCAGTCGCGCTTCCCGTGGCTGGGCGCCAACGTGATGAGCGTGAAGTCGGGGCAGGTGTTCGACGGGCTCAAGGCGTGGGACCTCCGCGACGTGGGCGGCGTGAAGGTGGGCATCTTCGGCGTGGTGCTGCCGGAGACGCAGACCTCGTCCAAGCCGGGCAAGGACACGCGCATCACGCCGTACTGCGAGGCGGCGAAGCGCTCCGTGGACGAGCTGCGGGCCGCGGGCGCGCAGTTCGTGGTGGGGCTCACGCACCTGGCGGTGGACCAGGACCGGGAGCTGGCGAAGTGCGTGCGCGTGGACCTCATCATCGGCGGGCACGACCACGACCGCGTGGAGGAGACCGTCGCGGGCACGCCCATCTTCAAGCTGGACGAGGACGCCATCGACCTGGGCCGCGTCACGCTGGACCTGGATGCGAAGACGGGCGCGGTGAAGAAGCTCGCGTGGAAGGTGATTCCCATCACCGCGAAGACGCCGGACGACGCGGCGTTCGATGAGCAGATGAAGCCCTACGCGCCGCTGCTGGCCACGCTGGCGGAGCGGGTGGGCCGCTCGCCGGTGACGCTGGATGCGCGCAGCGCGCAGAACCGGCTGGGGGAGACGAACCTGGGCTCGTTCCTGGCGGATGCGTTCCGCGAGGCGATGGGCGCGGACGTGGCGCTCGTGAACGGGGGCGCCATCCGCGCGGACCGGGTGCTGCCCGCGGGGACGATGACCCGGCGCGAGCTGTACTCGCTCATGCCCTACCGCAATGAGTTGGTCGTCCTGGAGGTGACGGGGGCCACGCTGCGCGCGGCGCTGGAGAACGGTGTCAGCCTGAGCGGCCCGGACGCCAAGCCGCCCGGCCGATTCCCGCAGGTGTCCGGCCTGCGCTTCACCTACGACCTGCGCAAGGCGCCGGGCGCGCGGGTGACGAAGGTGGAGGTGAAGGGCAGGCCGCTGGACGACGCGGCGAAGTACCGGCTGGCCACGCTGAGCTTCGTGGCGCAGGGCAACGACGGCTACGCGATGTTCAAGGACGTGCCCGTGCTGCCCGCGAGCACGACCGTGTCGCCGTGGGATGCGCTCGGCAAGGCCTTCAGCACCGGCAAGCCCGCGCCCCGCGCGAAGCCCCAGGGCCGCATCACGGTCATCGGAGCACCCAAGGGCGGCCTGCGCGCGCAGCCGACGATGAAGTAGCTCGCGGGCTGGAGCACGCTCCCCTCCCGGGCGCGACTTCCGCGAAACCTGTCCGACTGTCGGACAGATTCGTGCTGGAGGCTCTCACCGGACGCGACTGCTGCAAAACCTGTCCGACTGTTGGACAAGTTCGTGATGAAGGCGCTCGCGGGGGCCGCCTTGCGCCGATTCGGTCCGACTGTCGGACAAGCCCGTGCTGGTGGCGCTCGTTGGAGCCACCTTGCGCCAACTCGGTCCGACTGTCGGACAAGTCCGTGCTGGTGGCGCTCGTTGGAGCCACCTTGCGCCAACTCGGTCCGACTGTCGGACAAGTCCGTGCGGGAGCTGCTTACCGGGCGCCTTGCGCCAACCCAGTCCGACTGTCGGACAGGTTTTCGCTGCGGGGCACCGGCAGCAGCGCAGCGGGTCCGCGAGTCCCCTGCCGCGCTACCGCCAGGGCGCGGTCCAGCCTCGGGCCCGGTAGACGATGCGTCCCGCCAGTTCGCGCAGCATGTCCGTGCTCTGGTTGAGCGCTCCCGAGCGCGGCAACCAGCTCAGCTTCGCGGGGGGAATCGTCGAGGAGCGGAGGTCCACCGCGAGGGTGTCCGCGCGCAGCCCCACCGCCGCGAAGCAGCCGGCCGCCCTGGGCAGGTGCGCGGCGCTTGTCACCAGGAGCAGTGACTTCCAGCCGTGCTGGCGCACCAGCGGCTCTGACTCCAGTGCGTTCTCGCGGGTGTTGCGGCTGCGCCCCTCCTTCACGATGCGCTCGGGCGCGATGCCCCAGTGCTCCAGTTGCGCGGCCAGCACGTCCGCCTCCACCACCGCCTCCGGCCTTGCGTCCAGGTTGCCGGCGGTGATCAACACCTGACGTGCCCGGCCGTCGCGCAGCAGCTCGAAGGTGCGCATCATCCGCTCCGGCGCGGCGTTGTACTCCGGCTGCCCCGAGCGCTCCGTGGCCGCCGCGTCCAGCCCTCCGCCCAGCAGGATGACCGCGTCGTAGACGGTGTCCGGCCGGTACGTGCTCACCGCGTCCGCCTCCGTCGCGCGCGTCAGCAGCGCCACCGTCGGCTCGATGGAGAACACGTACAGCACGGCCAGCGCCAGAAGCTGGGACACCACCGACACGCGCTTCCACCGGCGCAGCAGCAGCCCCGCCACGCCGAACAACAGCGCCCAGGTGAGCGGGGACAGCAGCAGGTCCAACACCTTCGACAGGACGAGGAACATCGCAGCGCGCCGCTACCGACCCGACCGGGACTTGAGGTACTGCCGGGCCTCGGCCGCGCCGGCCCCTCGCGGCCGCAACTGCAGGTAGCGCCGGTAGTGCTCCACGGCCACGCCCGCCCGGGCCGTCCGCGCTCCTACCCGCCCCATCCCCAGATGGCACTCCGCTGCCGTCTCCAACAGCCTCAGGCACGTCCCGAACTTCCCGCTGGCCTGCCCCGGCTTGCCCGCCACGAGCAGCTCCACGCCCAGCGTGTACTCCGCCCCCGCGCCCGGGGACTGCGCGATCCAATCCAGCGCCTCCCGCGATTCGCTCTGGGCGTTGACGCTCGGCACACCCTTCCGGCTGCCCGCCTTCTGCGGCTCCGGCACCCGTGCGTCCACCACCGGCTCCGGCGGAGGAGGCGGGGGCGGCAGCCGCTCCAGCGTCACCTGCACGCGCTCCGGCACCGCCGCCTGCGACACGGTGGTCGACCACGGATGGTGCCCCACGTAGCGCAGCTCCAACTGGTGCGAGTCCTCTCCTGGAGCGACCTTCAGCACCGTCGGCGTCATCCCGACGTACTTGCCATCCCAGCGCACCTCCGCGCCCGGAGGCACCGACACCACCTGGAGATCGCGCCCCGGCGCTTCCGACATGTCGGGCAGCACCGCGCGCCCCACGAAGAAGATCGCCGCCGCCGCGATGATGGCCGCCCAGACCCAGCCGGGCACTCCCGCGCCCATGTCCGCCGCGGGGCTTCCGCCCACCAGCGCCCCGGGCACGTGCTCCTCCGGGAACGCCTCGGCGTGCGCGCGGTGCACCGAGGACGCCCGCTCCGGCTCGTCCATTCCCGCCGGGCCACCCTCCCCCGTCCACACCGCCACCTGGCGCAGGAAGGACTCCGGAATCCGCGGCGGCTGACCCGCGAGCTTCATCTCCTCCTCGAACAGCCAGCCCATCAGGTGGCGCAGCGTGGACGCGGGGAACAGCGGCGCCCGGTACGCGAGCCACTCCGCCAGCGCGCGCTGGAAGTCCTCCGCGCTCGTGAAGCGATCATCCCGCCTCAGCGCCAGCGCGCGGGACACCAGCGCCCCCAGCGATGGATCCAGGTCCGGCACGTGCGCATGCGGGGGCGTCAGGTCACCCGTGGCGATGCGCTCCATCACCGAGGCCTGGTCTCCCTCCGCGGGCCTGCGGCCGGTGAGCAGTTCGAAGAGGACGACGCCCGCCGTGTACACGTCCGAGCGCGCGTCCAGCGCCTCCGCTCGCGTCTGCTCCGGTGACAGGTAGAGGAACTTGCCGCGCACCACGCCCGCGTCCGTGTCCTGCCGCCCGGCCCACTGCGCCTTCGCGATGCCGAAGTCGGTGAGCTTCACCTCGCCCTCGTAGCTCACCAGGACGTTGTCCGGAGACACGTCGCGGTGCACCAGCCCCAGCGAGCGGCCCTCGTCGTCGCGGCGCGTGTGCGCGTGGTGCAGGCCCTTGCAGACCTCCACCATCAGCTGCACGGCCAGCGGCGCCGGCAGGTGCGCCACCCCCTTCAGCTTCAGGCGCTTGAGCACCTTGGACAGGGGCTGCCCGTCCACCCACTCCATGGCGAGGAAGTACTCCCCCTCCTCCTGCCCGAAGTCGAAGACCTGGACGATGTTGCCGTGCGACAGCCCCATGGAGATGCGCGCTTCGTTGAGGAACATCCGCACGAAGGCGGGGTCCTGCGCGTACGGGTCCCTCACTCGCTTGATGACCACGGACCGGGACACGCCCTCCGCCACGGTGTAGCGCGCGCGGTGCACCACGGCCATGCCGCCCGCGCCCAGGCGCTCCTGCAGCTCGTACTTGCCGAAACGCGTCCTGTGCCCGCCCGTTGTCACGGGCCGGACGCTACCCCACCGCTCACCCCCGAGGGGAGCCCCACCCCAAGGGCCCGGAGGCTCAGCGCTCGCCCCAGTGGAGCTTCTGCCGGAGGATGGTGAAGAAGGCCACGCGCGGGTTGCGCACCAGGCCCACGCGGTTGGGCGAGCGCACCACTTCGATGCAGTCCCCGCCCTGGAGCGAGTGGCCCGTCTGCCCGTCCAGCGTGAGGTACGTGTCCGCCGTCTCGCTCTTCAGCGTGACGCGGATGGTGCGGTCCGCCGGCACCACGATGGCCCGCTGGGTCAGCGCGTGCGAGCAGATGGGCGACAGGATGGTGCAGTCCACCGACGGGTGCACGATGGGACCGCCCGCGGACAGCGAGTACGCCGTGGAGCCGGTGGGCGTGGCCAGGATGATGCCGTCCGCCTTGTACGTGGTGATGGGCACCCCGTCGATGGACGTCTCGTGGTCCGCGATGCGCGCGAGCGCGCCCTTGTTGATGACCACGTCGTTGAGGACTTCGTCCTCGATGAGGACCTTGCCCCCGCGCAGCAGCCGGCAGGACAGCTTCATCCGCGAGTCCACGTGGAAGTTCCCCGCCAGCACGTCATCCAGCCGGCTGAAGAGCTCCTCCACGGACACCTCCGTCATGAAGCCCAGGCTGCCCAGGTTCACGCCGATGATGGGCACGTTGCGTCCGCCCAACAGGCGCGCCGCGTAGATGAGCGTGCCGTCACCGCCCAGCACCACCACCAGGTCCGCGCGGGCCGCCAGTTCCCGGTCCTCGATGCGCGGCCAGTTCAGCGCATGCGCCAGGGCACGGTCCGCCAGCACCGTCAGGTTCGGGTGGCGCTGTTGAATCTCCGCCGCCAGGGCCACGGCCTGCGGGGTGTCTCGCTTCGCGACGATGACCAGGGTCTGCACGCCCCCCGGGTTCTAGTCCAGCCGGCCAACCGTCCTCCGCAGGAAAATGACGCACCTGCTCGGCCCTGGACATCACAAGGGGGCGCGACAGGGCGGACGGGGCGCTAGGTTTGGAGGCCCCATGGACCTCTTCGACCACGCCAGCCAGAAGGAACAGGCCGTCCTGGCGCCGCTCGCCGAGCGCATGCGCCCCACCTCGCTCAGCGAGTACCTGGGCCAGGAGCACCTCACCGGAGAGGGCCGCTTCCTGCGCCGCGCGCTGGAGAGCGACCAGGTGCCCAGCCTCATCCTCTGGGGCCCGCCGGGCACCGGCAAGACGACGCTCGCCCAGCTCATCGCGCGCTCCACCGGCGCCGCCTTTGAAACGATGTCCGCCGTGCTCGCGGGCGTGAAGGACATCCGCGAGACGGTGGCCCGCGCGCAGGACCGCTGGAAGCTCCAGCGTCAGCGCACGCTGCTCTTCATCGACGAGATCCACCGCTTCAACAAGTCGCAGCAGGACGCGCTGCTGCCCCACGTGGAGAAGGGCACCGTCACGCTGATTGGCGCCACCACGGAGAACCCGTCCTTCGAGGTGAACGCCGCGCTCCTGTCGCGCTGCCGCGTCATCACCCTGCGCGGGCTGGAGCAGGAGGAGCTCATCGCCGTCATGCGCCACGCCGTCGCGGACCCCCGGGGCCTGGGCGGCAAGGTGACGGTGGACGACGCGGCGCTGGAGTTCATCGCGGACGCGGCGGGCGGCGACGCGCGCAAGGCCCTCACCGCGCTGGAGGCCGCGGCGGCGTACGGCCGCACGGCGGTGGACCGCAAGGTGGCGGAGGAGGCGCTCCAGCAGAAGATGCTGCTCTACGACAAGGGCGGCGAGGAGCACTACAACGTCGTCAGCGCGTTCATCAAATCCATGCGCGGCAGCGACGTGGACGCCGCGCTGTACTGGATGACGCGCATGCTGGAGGCGGGCGAGGACCCCGTCTTCATCTTCCGCCGCATGGTCATCTTCGCGTCGGAGGACGTGGGCAACGCGGACCCGCGCGCGCTGGGCGTGGCGGTGGACGCGCTGAGGGCCTTCCAGCTCATGGGCCTGCCGGAGGGCACCCTGCCCCTCACCCAGGCCGTGACGTACCTGGCGCTCGCGCCCAAGTCGAACGCCGTCATCGCCGCGTACGCGGCCGTGCGCGAGGCCGTGACGAAGGAGGGCGCGCTGCCGGTGCCCATGCACCTGCGCAACGCGCCCACGAAGCTGATGAAGTCGCTGGGCTACGGCGGCGGGTACAAGTACCCGCACAACTTCGAGGGCAACTACGTCCCGGAGGACTACCTGCCCGAGGCGCTGCGCTCGCGCTGCTTCTACACCCCGACGCGCAACGGCTTCGAGGCGGAGCTGTCCGAGCGCTACGAAGCCATCCAACAGCAGCTCGCCGCACGGCGCAGCGAGCGCGAGCCCGGGGAGGACGGCTGAAGCGTCGTCACTCCCCGAGGGGCCCCGTCAGGACACGGCGTCTTCAGGACACCGCTTCAAGGACGGGGCCCGGGCCGCTGTCCGAGTCCGGGCCCTTGGGCGAGCGCGGCTTCATGCTGCGGCCGGCCACCTCGTACTGCTTGAGCAGGCGGCGGAAGTTGGAGCGGTCCACACCGGCCGCGCGCGCCGCGCTGGACACGTTGTGGTTGTTCTTCTCCAGGAGCGCGGAGAGGTAGCGGCGCTCGAAGGCGCGCATGGCCAGGCGCTTGGCCTGGGCGTACGGCAGGTGCGCCAGGCTGAACACCTCCACCGCCGAGTCGGCCTGGGGCGCGGCCTGGAAGCCGGGCGGCAGGTCCTCCACGTCAATGGCGTCGTTGGCCGTCAGCACCACCGCACGCTCGATGACGTTCTCCAGCTCGCGCACGTTGCCCGTCCACCGGTTGCAGGTGAGCGCCTCCATGGCGCGCGGGCTGATGCCGGTGACCTTCTTGTCCGCCTTGGCGGCGTAGACCTTGAGGAAGTGGTGCGCGAGCAGCGGCACGTCCTCCGGGCGGTCGCGCAGGGGCGGCAGGTCGATGGTGATGACGTTGAGGCGGTAGAAGAGGTCCTCGCGGAACTTGCCCTGCTCCTTCGCGCGGGACAGGTCCACGTGCGTGGCGGCGATGACGCGCACGTCCACCTTCACGGGCTCGTTGGCGCCCACGCGCTTGACTTCACCCTCCTGCAGGACGCGCAAGAGGCGCACCTGGGTGGCCGGGGGCACGTCGCCAATCTCGTCCAGGAAGATGGTGCCGCCGTCGGCCGCCTCGAAGAGGCCCTTCTTGTTGCCGGTGGCGCCGGTGAAGCTGCCCTTCACGTGGCCGAAGAGCTCGCTCTCCAGCAGCGTCTCCGTCAGGGCGGAACAGTTGACGGCGACGAAGGGCTTGTCGCGGCGCGCGCTGCGGTAGTGGATGGCGCGGGCGACGAGCTCCTTGCCCGTGCCGCTCTCACCCTGGATGAGCACCGTGGCGGTGGAGTGGCTGACCGTCTCCACCAGCTTGAACACGGCGCGCATCTGCGAGGACTGACCGATGAGGTCCTCGAACTGGCTGCGCGCGGTGAGCGCCTCCTCCAGCGCGCGGGTGCGGTCCTTCAGCGCCTTGCGCTCGGCGGCCTTGGCCACCGTGAGGCTGACCTCGTCGATGTTCTCGAAGGGCTTGGTGAGGTAGTCGTACGCGCCCGCCTTCACCGCCTCCACCGCCGTCTCCACGGTGGCGAAGGCCGTCATCATGATGACCTCCACGTCCGGGCGGTCCGCCTTGATGGCGCGCAAGAGGTCCATGCCGGACAGGTGCGGCATCTTGATGTCGAGCACGACCACGTCGATGGACGGGTCCTTGGCCGCCGCGAGCCCCTCCACCGCGTCGTCGATGGCAACGACCGGGTGGCCTTCCCGCTGGAGGATCTGGGTGACGGCCTTGAGGACGACGGAGTCGTCATCCACAACGAGGACCTTGGCGCGCTTGACTTGGTTCACGGCAACCTCTCGAGCTGCAGGGGAATAGGCAGGTAGACGGTGAAGCGGGAGCCCTGACCCACGTGGGTATCCACCTGGAAGGTGCCCCCGTGGTCCTGGACGATGCGATAGGCGATGGACAGCCCCAGGCCGGTGCCCTCGCCGGGCGGCTTGGTGGTGAAGGACGGCTCGAAGATGCGCGGCAGGTGCTTCTCCTCGATGCCCGAGCCGGTGTCCGTCACCGCGAAGAAGGTCCGGTCGCCCTCGCGCCCCGTCTCCAGGGACAGGCGCCCCTCCGCGTTGGGCAGCGCCTGGAGGCCGTTCTGCAGCAGGTTGAGCACCACCTGCGCGAGCGTGCCGGGGTCTCCGTACACCTTGGGCAGCCCGTCCTTCAGGCCCAGCTTCATCTCCACCTTGGGCATGGACTTGAGCTGCGCGCGGAAGAGCACCGCGGCGTCCTCCACGCACTTGGACAGATCAAAGAGGCGGCGGTCCTCCACGCGGCTGTGCCGGCTGAACTTCAGCAGGCTCTCCACGATGCGCTTGCAGCGCAGCGCGCTCTCTTCAATCAGCTTCAGCGACTCCAGGTCGCTCTCACTGCGGCCCGCGTCGCGGGACATCAGCTGCGCGAAGGCGAGGATGCCGCCCAGCGGGTTGTTGATTTCGTGCGCCACGCCGCCCGCGAGCTGGCCCACCGCGGCCATCTTCTCCGTCTCGATGAGCCGGCGCGTCATCGCCTGCTCCTCGGTGACGTCGCGGTAGGTGCACACCGCGCGGTCGTCGCCCGCGAACGGGTACGCGGCCACCACGTAGCTGCGCCCGCCCTGCTGCACCTCGCCGCGAGCGCCCTTGCCCGTCTCCATGGCGGAGGGCAGCGGGCAGCCCGTGCACGGCGTGTCCCGGCCGAAGAGGTACTGGTGGCAGGGGACGTCGGAAGGCACTTCTTCGATGGAGCGGCGGGCCACCTGCGCGTAGGCCACGTTGGCCCGGCGCACCGCGAAGTCCCGCGCGCGCACCACCGCGAGCGGCGTCTCCATGCAGTCGAAGGACAGCTCCCACTCGCGCTTGGCCGTGGAGAGCAGGCGCGTGCGCAGCGCGACGCGCTCCTCCAGGTCCGCGTTGAGGTGCTTGAGCTCCGCGTTCTGCTCCTGGGTGACGCGGTAGAGCCGGTCGTTCTCCGCGTGGAGCGCGTACTGCTCGAAGGCGCTCTTCACCGTGAGGACCAGGTGGCTGTCGTTCCAGGGCTTGGAGATGAAGCGGAAGATCTCCGAGCGGTTGATGGCCTCTTCGATGGCCTGCTGATCCGCCTGCCCCGTCAGCATGATGCGCTGGGCGCGCGGCGCCTGGAGCTTCACCTGGGTGAGGAACTCCACCCCGTTCATCCCCGGCATGCGGAAGTCGGAGATGACGACCTCCGGCTGGAAGCGCTCCAGCGTGCGCAGGCCGGCTTCGGCGTCCGTCGCCGTCTCGATGTCCCACTCACCGCGCCGCAGCACCCGCCGGATGGACTTGAGGATGTTCTCCTCGTCGTCCACGAGCAGCAACCGGCCGCGGGCGACCGGGTCCTGCGCCTGCGCTTGAGCTCCGAGGGTTCCCATGAACTTTCCGGGAATAGACATTTGCAATGGCCTTGCCAAACCGGAGATTTGGATAAACCCCGGCAATCACGCCCTTTTTCAATGGCATGACAAAAAGGGGCAAGGTCATTGTAGACCCACCGGACCCAATGGGGTCAAATGCGACCCCGGGTTTTTGACCCTCTGGGTCAGCCGGCCCTTGAGGGCGGCGTGGAAAACAGGGGGGCGGGAGGGTGCAGGCAGATGCGGTCGCGACCCTCCCGCTTGGCGCGGTAGAGGGCCTCGTCGGCGGTGAGCAGCAGCTGCTCCGGGGTGAGGATGGCGCGGTGGGGGAAGCTGGAGACGCCCAGGGACGCGGTGACGCGCAGCGCGCCCTCCGGGCCCGCGTGCAACTCGTTGATTCCCTTGCGGATTCGCTCCGCCACGGTGAGGGCGCCGGGCAGGTGGGTGCAGGGCAGGAGGATGGCGAACTCCTCTCCGCCGTAGCGGGCCACGAGGTCCGTCTCACGCACGCTGTGCTGGAGGGAGGCCGCCACCTCTCGCAGGACGCGGTCCCCCGCCCCGTGGCCGTGGGCGTCATTGATGTTCTTGAAGTGGTCCAGGTCCACCAGGATGAGCGACAGGCTCTCGTCGTAGCGCTGCGAGCGGCGGAACTCCTCGCGCAGCCGCTCCTGGAAGTAGCGGTGGTTGTGCACCTGGGTCAGCCCGTCCGTCACCGCCAGGCGCCGCAGCTCCTCCACCTGGGAGTGAAGTGACCTCAACCGCGAGTGCGTCTCCAGGCTCCGGTAGAGCCTCAAACGCAGCTCTTCGTCGTCCCATGGGGTCAAAATCACCTCAGCCCCCCTCCGCAGCGCGGCCAGGCGCAGGGCGCGATCCTCTTGAGGTGCAAGGACCACCACGGCAGGTCGGGGCGCCGGTTGTGGTGGGGTGAGGGCCTCCAGGAGGCCTTGGGCCTGCGCCCCGTCGAGGCCGCCGGAGCAGAGCAGGACGCCGTCTACCTCCTGGGTCAGCCCCAGCGCCTCCGGCCCGGACCGGGCGACACGGAGCGCGAAGTCCTCCGGGCCGAGTGTGCGCACCAGCTGCGGCAGCAGCGCCTGCGAATCATCCACGACCAGAAGTGTGTAGGGCTGGGTTTTCACCGTGTCCCCATAAAATGATGGCTACGCGGTACTATAAGGGTTTCCCGTAAGAAGGGCCAAGAGGTTTGCCAGCGAGGGGGCCCTCTGCTAGCGAGCCCGCGTTTCCTTCCTGACGGAACGCGCGCGACATGACGACCGTGGCCAAGTACCCGAGCATCAGCCTCTTCTTCCCCGCCTGGAACGAAGAGGACTACGTGGAGCGCGCGGTGAGCCGCGCACTGGAAGTGCTGCCGAGGCTCACCGACGACTTCGAGATCATCGTCGTCAATGACGCCTCCACGGACCGGACCCAGGAGGTCTGCGACGCGCTGGCGGCGAAGGTGCCTCAGCTGCGGGTCATCACCCACCCCGTGAACCTGAAGCTGGGCGGCGCGATGCGCACGGGGCTCGCGGCGAGCACGAAGGACCTGGTGCTGTACTCGGACATCGACCTGCCGTGGGACATGCGCGAGCTGGAGCGGGCGCTGCACCTGATGGACTACCTGGAGGCGGACATGATCTGCGCCTTCCGGTTCGACCGCACGAGCGAGGGCGCCAAGCGCATCGTGTACTCGTTCGTCTACAACCTGCTCATCCGGGCGCTGTTCGACATCCAGATCAAGGACGTGAACTTCAGCTTCAAGCTGATGCGCCGCCAGGTGCTGGAGTCGATGGAGCTCAAGAGCCAGGGCTCGTTCATCGACGCGGAGCTGGTGGTGAAGGCCATCCGCAAGGGCTTCCGCGTGTTCCAGATGGGCGTGGACTACTTCCCGCGCACGCGCGGCGTCTCCACGCTGGCGTCGCCGTCCGTCATCCTGAAGATGGTGAAGGAGCTGGTGAGCCTGTACCCGGAGACGCGCTCGCCGTCCCCGACGGCCAGGCCGGTGCGCCTGCCGCCGTCCGTGCAGCCCTTGCGTTCGGTGCCGGGCCAGGCGGGGCGCGGGTAGGACGCCATGCGCACCCGCCTCATCGTCAACGCGGACGACCTGGGCCTGCACCCGTCGCTGGACGCGGGCATCCTCAAGGCGCACCGCGAGGGCATCGTGACCAGCGCGACGCTGCTGGCCATGGGGCCTTCCGCTGCGGAGGCCGTGGGCCTGGCGCAGGCGCAGGGGTTGGCGGTGGGCGTGCACCTGGCGCTGTCCACGCGGCTTCCGTGTGCTGCTCCCGCGGAGGCCGTGCGGACGGTGGCGCCGGGCGGGCGGCTCATGGGCAACTGGGCGGAGTTCGCGAAGGCGTGGATGACGGGGCGGGTGCGGAGAGAAGAGCTGGAGCGGGAGCTGTCCGCGCAGCTCGCCCGCGCGCGGGAGCTGGGCGCGAAGGTGGACCACCTGGACGGGCACCAGCACCTGCACCTGTTGCCGGGGGTTCGGTCGGTGGTGGAGGGCATCGCCGCGCGCGAGGGCCTGCCCCTGCGGTGGCCGGATGCGCTGCCTCGCGCGTCGTGGCTGCGGGCTCCCGGGCCGGCGTTGAAGACGACGGTGCTGGCGGTGCTCGCGCGCACGGCGCCTCGGGCCCGGTCGGGCGTGCGGCGGGTCAGCGCTGGGGGCGTGTTCGAGGCGGGCCGGCTGAATGAGCCCGCGCTGCTCGCCGTGCTGGACTCGCTGCCGGCGGGGGACTTCGAGCTGGGGTGCCACCCCGGTGAGGGGGCTCCGCGGGTGCCGGAGGATCCGGCGTGGACCTATGGCTGGGAGGCGGAGCTGGCCGCGCTCACCAGTCCCCGCGTGAAGGCGAAGCTCGTGGAGCGGGACATCACGCTCGCGAACTACGGCGAGCTGGGCTGACGGGCCGCGGGAAACCTGTCCGACAGTCGGACAGGTTTGGAGGCGGCCCGCCACGCACGCGTGGGCTTCTTCAGCGGGCCTCGGCGTCGTAGAGCAGGTGGGGCGTGGTGTAGCCCGCGCCCAGGCCCACGACTTCGCGTACTTCAAAGCCCGCGTCGCGCAGGAGCCGGACTCCGTCGACTCGCGGCTTGAGGACCATGCCGCCGCTGGCCTTGGTGCGCCCCAGGAGCGACACCATCACCCACTCCTGCGCGAGCGCCTTGGCGTGCTTCCAGGAGCGGTCGCCCTCGACTTCCTTCAGGAGGAAGCGGCCTCCGGGCTTGAGCAGGCTCCGCACGGACTGGAGGAAGCCGGGCCACTTCTCCTCGGGCAGCAGGTACAGCACGTCGCAGACGACCACCGCGTCCAGGGTGTGCGGCTGCGTCTTCGCGAGCTCCTCCACGGAGCCCACGTCGAGCGTCACGTTGGGCAGCCCCGACAGGGCGTGCTTCGCCCAGTGCACCTTGCGCTCGTCCAGGTCCACTCCGAGCACCCGGCGCTCCGGCACCGCGAGCGCCATCACCGCGGACAGCAGGCCGTGCCCACAACCGATGTCCGCCACCGTCCCGGAGGGCAGGCGCGACGCCACCGCGAGCAGCGGGGCCGAGGACGCCCGCGCGTGCACGTGGAAGCGCTCGCTCGCGGGCAGGTGCGCGTAGAGCTCCAGCGCCTGGGACATGAGACCGCTCATGACACGTACTCCGCCGCTCCGTACGCGGCCGCCAGCGCCAGCATCACGCAGGCGCTGGTCGCGAGCACGCCCCATCTCACGCGCGGCCGTTCCTGGAGCAGCAGCGCCAGCGTGAGGAACAGCGGGAAGGCGGCCAGCAGGTAGCGCCCCATGCCCATGAAGTCCTTGCTGGACAGGGCGGGCAATCCCACGATGGCCAGCGTGTACACGCCATAGCCCCACCCCAGCCGCTTCGCCGTGGGCCACACCAGCGCCAGCGCCCCCAGCGTGACGGCCGCGTGCCCCACCAGCCGGAAGCCGTCCGACAGCGACATGTCCCGGCTGAAGCCCTGGAACCAGCGCAGCTTCGCCCACGTGCGCCAGCCCGGCTTCTGGTCCCACCCCGGCGCGGACTGCACCTTCACGAACGCGAACGGCTCTCCGAACGCCTTCCACTGGTAGAGCACGTACAGCACGAAGCCCGCCGCCGCGAACACCGGCAACAGGTCCATCAGGTTCCACTTCAGGCCGCGCTCGTGCTTCCACTCCAGCCGCCGCGCCAGCAGCCCCACCACCAGCGCGGGCGCCACCGGCCGCGCCGCCGTGGCCACCGCCGCGAGCAGCACCGCCCACCCCAATTGCCCCCGCTCCAACAGCAGGAACGCTCCGATGATGAGCAACAGGAACAGCGCGTCCGAATACATCGCCCCGTAGAGGAAGAACGCGAACGGATAGAACGCCAGCAAGAGCCCCGCGTTCCTCGCCGCTTCTTCATCCGCCCGCGTGCGCGCCCACAGCGTGAAGACGTACAGCGCGCCCAGGCCGCACAGCATGGTGACGAGCACGCCCGCGAGGAACGTGTCCACCTGCAAGAGCCCCAGGCCGCGCAGCACCAGCGGGTACAGCGGGAAGAACGCCACCGAGCTCTGCTGGCCGGGCGTGTAGCTGTAGCCCGACTGCGCGATCTGCGCGTACCAACCGGCGTCGAAGTGCGTCCAGCCCAGGAGGAGGGGCGCACCCGGCCACGTCAGCCGCGCGGGGCTGTAGCCCTGCGGGAACGCCATCGCGGACAGCGTCACCAGCGCGGTGCATACCGCCAGGGCGGCGAGCCCGGCGGTCAGGACAACACGAGGAGCGGAACGGACCATGCGGGTCATGCCCTTGGTCCAGAACCGCCCCTCGCGTCAAGTCAGGTCCGGAAACGGGGAGAGGACCGCGAGCCCTCCCCTCCCCTGCCCCGGTGCGTCAGGCGCTCAGGACTCGTAGAAGCCCTTGCCGGCGCGCACCTTCTCCACGAGCAGCGGCGCGGGCGTGAAGCGCTCGCCGTACTTGTCCTGGTAGTGCTCCAGCTTGCGCAGCAGGTTGGCCGGGCCCAGGGCGTCCGCGTAGCGGAACGGGCCGCCCAGGAACGGCGGGAAGCCCAGGCCGAAGATGGCGCCCACGTCGCCGTCGCGCGCGCTGCGCAGGATGCCTTCACCCAGGCAGCGGATGGCCTCGTTCACCATCTGCAGCGCGACGCGCTCGGCCATCTCCGCGGGGTCCAGGGACTTGCGGTCCTTGCCGTGCGGCAGCAGCAGGTAGACCTGCGGGTCCACCTCCTTCTTCTTCCCGTTCTCGTACAGGTAGAAGCCCTTGTTCGTCTTGCGGCCCAGGCGGCCGTCGGACACCACGCCCTCCAGCGCCTTGGGCGCCGCCATGCGCTTGCCGAACGCGGCCTCCATGATGGGCCCCACCTTCTGGGCCACGTCGATGCCGACCTCGTCCAAGAGCGTGATGGGCCCCACCGGGAAGCCGAAGTCCACCAGCGCCTTGTCCAACTGGACGATGTCCGCGCCTTCCGCCAGCAGGTACGCGGCCTCGTTCATGTACGGCGCGAGGATGCGCGACGTGTAGAAGCCCGGCCCGTCGTTGACGACGATGACCGTCTTGCCCTGCTTCTTGCCCACGTCCACGCAGGTGGCCGTCACCCACTCCGCGGTGCCCGGGTGCGTGATGATCTCCAGCAGCGGCATTTTGTGGACCGGGCTGAAGTAGTGCATGCCAATCACCTGCGAGGGGCGCTTGCTGCCCTTCGCCAGCTCGCCAATGGGCAGGCTGGAGGTGTTGGACGCGAAGATGGTGTTCTCGCCGGTGACGGCCTCCACCTCCGCGATGACCTGGTGCTTGAGCTTCAGGTCCTCGAAGACGGCCTCGATGACCAGGTCCACCGACTTGAAGCCGCTGTAGTCCGTGCCCGCGGTGATGTTGGACAGCTTCGCGTTGGACTCCAGCCGCGTGAGCGAGCGGCGCTTCACGCGCTCATCCAGCACCGTCTGCACCTGCTTGAGCGCGCGGCCCGCGCCCGCGTCGTCCCGGTCCTTCACGCGCACGGGCACGCCCTGGAGCACGCCGGCCACGTAGGCGATGCCTCCGCCCATCAGGCCGCCGCCCAGCACGCCCACTTTCTTCACCTCGCGCGGCTTCAGGTTGGGGTTGGCGGTGCCGTTCTCCTTCTTCAGCGCCGTGGTGGCGAAGAAGATCTCCACCAGGCGCCGCGACACGTCCGTGAACACCAGCTCGCCAAAGGCCTTCGCTTCGGCCTCCAGGCCCGCCTTGCGGCCGGACTCCAGGCCCACGCGGATGACCTGGAGCGCCTTCTCCTGCGCGGGGTACTTGCCGCGCGTCTTCTTCAGGAGCTGCTTCTTCGCCTGGTCGAACATCACCTTGCGGCCGAGCGGGTTGTCCTCCAGCGCCGCCTCCTTCCAGAGGTCCTTGTTGATGAGCCCCTGGAAGATGCCGGCGATGCCCTTCTTCTTGCCGCTCTGGGCCACGGCCTTGAAGCCCTGGTGCGAGCGCTCCACCTTGAGCGTGCCCGCCGCCAGCTCCGCCGCGCGCTTGAGCGCGAGGTCCTTGAGCATGGGCACGGGGACGACTTCATCCACGATGCCCAGCTTCTTCGCCTTGGACGGCTTGACGTTCTTGCCGGTGAGGATGAGGTCCAGCGCGGCCTCCGCGCCAATCAGCGCGGGCAGCCGCTGCGTGCCGCCTGCGCCGGGGATGAGGCCCAGCTGCGTCTCCGGCAGGCCCACCACCGACTTGGGGCTGTCCGTGACGATGCGGTAGTGGCATGCGAGCACCCACTCCAGGCCGCCGCCCAGGCACGCGCCGTGGATGGCCGCGACCACCGGCTTGGAGAAGGCCTCCAGCCGGTCGAACTGCTCGTGCGCGCCGCGGCTGATGGCCTCCACGTCCGCGGGCGTCTTCAGGGTCTGGAGGAAGTCGATGTTCGCGCCGGCGACGAAGTTGTCCTTCTTGCCGGAGATGAAGACGACGGCCCGCACCTCCGGGTCCCGCTCCGCCTGAAGCAGCAGGTCCGAGAACGCGGTGCCCACGTCCGGGGACAGCGTGTTCACCGGCGCGCCCGGCTGGTCCACGGTGATGACCGCGACGCCGTTCGTGACGTCGTAGCTCAAGCCCTGCTTCGCTTCGACTGCCTCTTGCTTGGTCGCCATCACGCACGCTCCAGGATGACCGCGGCGCCCAGGCCGCCCGCGGCGCAGACGGTGCACAACACCGTGTTCTTGTTCCGACGCTTCAGCTCGTTGAGGGCCTGCGTGATGATGCGCGCGCCCGTGGCACCGAACGGGTGCCCGATGGAGATGGATCCGCCCGTCACGTTCAGCCGCGAGCGGTCCACTTCACCGACCGGCGCGTTGAAGCCCGCCTTCTTCGCGAACTCCTTGGACGCCAGCGCCTGGAGGTTGCTCGCCACCTGCGCGGCGAAGGCCTCGTGCATCTCCACCAGGTCGATGTCCGAAAGCTTCATCCCCGCGCGCTTGAGCGCCACGGGCGCCGCGTAGGCCGGGCCCTGGAGCAGCTGGTCGCCCGGGTCCGTGGCCGCGAAGGCGTGCGAGCGCAGGAAGCCCAGCGGCTCGTAGCCCAGCGCCTTCGCCTTCTCCTCGCTCATCAGCAGCAGCGCCGCGGCGCCGTCCGTCAGCGGGGACGCGTTGCCGGCGGTGACGCTGCCATAGCGGCGGTCGAACACCGGCTTGAGCCTGGCGAGCGCCTCCAGGCTGGTGTCCTCGCGCACGATGTTGTCCTTGGTGGCGGTCTGCTCGTACTTGGGCGGCACGGTGACGTGCATCACCTCGCCGTCGAACAGGCCCTCCTTCCAGGCGCGGGCCGCGTTCTGGTGCGAGTTGAACGCGATGAGGTCCTGCTCCTCGCGGGTGATGCCGTTCTCCTTGGCCATCTTCTCCGCGCTCTCGCCCATCGTCTCGCCGGTGGAGTACTCGGCGATGGCGGGGGGCACGGGGATGAGGTCCTTGGCCTTGAGCTTCTGGAAGGGCTTGAGCTTGTCCGGGAGGCTCTTGCCCTTGGACGACGCGGCGAGCGCGTGGGCCAGCGGGCGGCTGGTGAAGATGGGCGCGTCCGAGAGGGACTCCGTGCCACCGGCGATGACGACGTCCGCGTCACCCAGCGCGATGGCGTTGGCGCCCGCCACCATGGACTGGATGGACGTGGCGCAGGCGCGCGCCACCGTGAAGGCGTCAATGCGCTTGGGCAGGCCCGCCGCCAGCACCACTTCGCGCGCGATGGACGGCGCGGTCAGCGTGGGGATGACCTGTCCGAAGACGACCTGGTTGATTTCGTTGGGGTCCAGGTCGCTGCGCTGCACCAGCTCCTGGACCACCATGCGGCCCAGGTCCAGCGCCGTCAGGTTCGCGAAGACGGTGCCCGCCTTCGCGAACGGCGTCCGCAGCCCTCGGACGATGGCCACCCGCCGGTGGCCGTTGCGCTTCTCGCTTGCCATGTGTGCCTCACCCTCTGTGAAACGAGTGAGGCGCTTCTAACGGCGGGCAATGCACCGCGTCAATGTCGGATTGATTCTTGAGTCAACTGCTCGCCAGTCGGCCGGGCGGGGACTTGTTCAGTCGAGCGTGCCCTGGCGGAGGGCGGCGCCGTGCTTGTGGACGGCGTCCACGAGGAACTTGGCGGCGTCCGGGTCGGTGGGCGGGAGGATGCCGTGGCCCAGGTTGAAGATGTGCCCGGTGGGGCCGGCGCGGCGGAGGATGTCCTTCACGCGACCGTCCAGTTCCTCGCGGGGCAGGAAGAGGTGGAGCGGATCCAGGTTGCCCTGGGTGGCGACATCCGGCCCGAGGATGCGGCGGCCCTCGTCCACGGGGCAGCGCCAGTCCAAGCCGATGACGTCCGCGCCGGTGCGCTTCAGGAGCGGCAGGTGCGGCGTCATGTTCACGCCGAAGAGGATGACGGGGACGCCGGTGCCCTTGAGCTCCGTCACCATGCGGGTGAGGTACGGGAGGCTGAAGCGCTCGAAGTCCCAGGGGGACAGCTCGCCGCCCCAGGAGTCGAAGATTTGGACAATCTTCGCGCCGGCCTCCACCTGCATCTTGAGGTACGGGATGAGGGTGTCGGTGAGCTTCTGGAAGAGGCGGTGGGCCACTTCGGGCTGCTCGAAGAGCAGGCGCTTGATCTGGATGTAGCTCTTGGAGCCGCCGCCCTCGACCATGTACGCGGCCAGGGTGAAGGGCGCGCCCGCGAAGCCGATGACGGGCACGGAGTCATTGAGGGCCTTGCGCGTGCGGCGGATGGCCTCGGCGACGAAGCCGGTGCCTTCGACGGGGTCGGGGACGCCGAGCTTGTCGATGTCCGCGGGCGTGCGCAGCGGGTTGGGGAAGTGGGGGCCCTTGTCGCCCAGCTCCAGGTGGATGCCCATGGCCTCCACGGGGATGAGGATGTCGGAGAAGATGATGGCCGCGTCCACGCCCAGGCGGGTGATGGGCTGGACGGTGACCTCCGCGGCCAGGTCCGGGTCCTTGCAGAGGTCCAGGAACGCGATGTTGCCGCGGATGGCGCGGTACTCGGGCAGGTAGCGGCCCGCCTGACGCATCAGCCACACGGGGGTGGTGTCGGTGGGCTGGCGGCGCGCCGTGCGCAGGAGTCGGTCGTTCACGTCGTCACCTTCGTGGGGCAAGGAGGAGGTCGGGACCCCGCCTATTTACGGGAAACGCGGGCGAATGTGAGGCTCATCTGGCGAGCACCCGCGCCAGGTAGGGCGCCGTGCGGCTCTCCTTCACCCTGGCCACCTGCGCCGGCGTGCCCTGAGCCACCACGCGGCCTCCGGCGTTGCCCGCGCCGGGCCCCACGTCGATGACATGGTCGCTGGCGGCGATGACGCGCAGGTCGTGCTCCACGACGATGACCGTGTTGCCCGCGTCCACCAGCCCCTCCAACTGCGTCATCAGCTTGTCCACGTCCGCCGGGTGCAAGCCCGTGGTGGGCTCATCCAGCACGTAGAGCGTGTCGCCGTGCTGCGTGCGCTGGAGCTCCGTGGCCAGCTTGATGCGCTGGGCCTCGCCTCCGGACAGCTCCGTCGCGGGCTGGCCCAGGCGCAGGTAGCCCAGGCCCACGTCCTTCAGCACCTTGAGCGCTCGCTGGAGCGGCGGCTCCTCGGTGAAGAAGTCGAAGGCGCCGTCCACCGTCAGCCCCAGCACGTCCGCGATGTTCTTCTCGCGGTAGCGCACCTCCAGCGTCTTCGCGTTGTAGCGGGTGCCGTGGCACGTGGGGCACGGCGCGTACACGCTGGGCAGGAAGAGCAGCTCCACGCTCACGAAGCCCTCGCCCTCGCACGTGTCGCAGCGGCCTCCCGCCGTGTTGAAGGAGAAGCGCCCCGCGCTGTACTTGCGCGACTTCGCCAGCGGCGTCGCCGCGAACAGCTTGCGCACGTGGTCGAAGAGGCCCGTGTACGTCGCCAGGTTGGAGCGCGGCGTGCGGCCGATGGGCTTCTGGTCCACCGTCACCAGCCGGCGGATGGCCTCCATCCCTTCCTTGATATGGCCCTCGCTCGCCATCACCGGCTCGCGGTCCAGCGGCTCGCCCTCCTCCTCTTCCGGCGCCAGCGTCTGGCCCAGGCGCGCCGCCACCAGCTCCACCAGCGCCTGGCTCACGAGGCTGGACTTGCCGGAGCCGGACACGCCCGTCACCGTGGTGAAGATCCCCAGCGGGAAGTCCACGTCCAGGTCGCGCAGGTTGTTGCGCTTCACGCCCTCCAGGCGCAGCCGCCCCGTGGGCTTGCGGGGCTCGCGGCGGCGCAGGGCCTCCTCCTCGAAGAGGTAGCGCCGCGTCCGGGACGCCTCCACCTTCGCGAGCCCCTCCGGCGTGCCGCTGTAGAGCACGCGTCCGCCGTGCTCACCGGCGGCGGGCCCCACGTCGACGATCCAATCCGCGTGGCGGATGACGTCCACCTCGTGCTCCACCACGAACAGCGAGTTGCCCGCCTCCTTCAGCCGGTCCAACGCCGTGAGCAGCGCCTCCGTGTCCGCGGGGTGCAGGCCGGCGGACGGCTCGTCCATCACGTACACCACGCCGAAGAGGTTGGAGCGCACCTGCGTGGCCAGCCGCAGCCGCTGCAACTCACCCGGTGACAGCGTGGGCGTGCTGCGCTCCAGCGACAGGTAGCCCAGGCCCAGGTCCGTCAGCACCTGGATGCGCGCGAGCAGGTCCTTGGTGATGCGCTGGGCGACGATGAGCTTCTCCGGGTGCTCGCGGGCCATGACGTCCGCGTCCTTCCCCTTCCCTTCCGCCGTGGGCCGGATGAGGTCCGCGACCTGCTCCAGCGGCAGGCGGGACAGCTCGCCGATGTCGCGGCCCGCGAACGTCACGGACAGGGACTCGCGCTTCAGGCGTTTGCCCTCGCACAATGAGCAGTCGCTGGCGACCATGTACCGGGCGACGCGCTTCTTCATCATCGCGCTCTGCGTCGTCGCGAAGGTGGTCATCACGTAGCGCTTCGCGCCCGTGAAGGTGCCCATGTAGCTGGGCGTCTCCTTACGGGCCATGGCCCGCTTCACCTCCGCGGACGTGAAGCCCGCGTAGACGGGGACCGTGGGCTGCTCATCCGTGAAGAGGATCCACTGGCGGTCCTTCTTCGGCAGGTCGCGCCAGGGCTTGTCGATGTCGTACCCGAGCGTCACCAGGATGTCGCGCAGGTTCTGGCCGTGCCACGCGGGCGGCCACGCGGCGACGGCGCGCTCGCGGATGCTCAAGGAGTCGTCCGGCACCATGGAGCGCTCCGTCACTTCGAACACGCGGCCGATGCCGTGGCACTTGGGGCACGCGCCCGCGGGCGTGTTCGGGGAGAACGCATCCGAGTCCAGCCGCTCCAGCTTCGGCGGATAGTGGCCCGCGCGCGAGTACAGCATGCGCACGGAGTTCGACAGCGTCGTCACGCTGCCCACCGAAGAACGCGACGTCGGAGCGCCCCGGTGCTGCTGGAGCGCCACCGCCGGGGGCAGCCCATCGATGGTGTCCACCTCCGGCACGCCCACCTGATCAATCAGGCGCCGGGCATACGGGGCCACGGATTCGAAGTAGCGCCGCTGCGCCTCCGCGTAGAGCGTCCCGAAGGCCAGCGACGATTTGCCGGAGCCGGACACGCCGGTGAAGACCACCAGCGCGTCGCGCGGGATGTCCACGTCCACGTGCTTCAGGTTGTGTTCGCGGGCGCCCCGAACGCGGACGAAGCCGGTGGGGTCGGGGGTCTTGCGGGTGCGGGGTGCTTTCGGAGTGGCCATGCCGTGGCGGACGTTGCCCATTGCCCGGGTCACGGTCATCCATGACACGGCGGGCCCGTCGGGATTTGATGG
Organism: Corallococcus sp. M7; assembly: GCF_054512695.1. Lineage (NCBI taxonomy): Bacteria > Pseudomonadati > Myxococcota > Myxococcia > Myxococcales > Myxococcaceae > Corallococcus > Corallococcus sp. M7. The sequence goes on along the minus strand of NZ_CM137252.1, from coordinate 2,598,051 downwards.
GTCCCATGCCTTCATCGTTCGGCAGAGGACAGCGAATTCCGCCTCGCCACGTCGCCCTGTTCACGACCTGTGCGCTCGTGGGCTGGCTCGCGGCCTGTTCCAGCCCGAGCGCCTCCCCGCCTGCCCCTACGTCCCCCGCTCCCGTGGCACCGGCCACCGCGACCTGCGGGGACGACCCCTCGGCGTGCTTCGAGGAGGCCCGGAAGGTGGAGCTGGATCCAAGCCCCCAGAAGAGCTTCACCCGCGCGGCCGAGCTCTATGCGCGCGGCTGCAACAAGGGACGGCACGCAGGGGCGTGCTTCCGCGTGGCGGAGCTCTCGGCGGAGGTGGGCGGGAAGCTCCACGACCGCCGGCGGCTCCTGGAGTTCGGCAAGAAGGGCTGCGAGCTCTCACACGCCCCCAGCTGCGCACTGGTCGCGGCGTACTACCTCGAAGGCGACGACAGGAACGACGAGCGCGGGGAGGAGTTCGCCCGGAAGGCCTGCGATGGCGGCAGCGCCTCCGGCTGCGCATCCCTGGGCGTCCTGAAGGTCGGGGGCAACAGTGAGGGGCCGGACTTCGCCAGCGGCGTCAAACTGCTCGAACGCGCCTGCACGGAAGGGGCGGGTTCGGGTTGCTTCGCGCTCTCCGGCCTCTACGCGCTGGGCCGTGGCGTGGAGCAGGACGACGCGCGTGCCCACCGCTTGCTCCAGCAGGGCTGTGACGGCGGCCACGGCCGGGCCTGTTTCGAGCTGGGCATGGCCTACGACGGAGCCTCCCGCGTCGTGACGCATGACAAGACGAAGGCGGCCGGGCTCTTCGAGAAGTCCTGCGCGCTCAAGCTGCCGGAAGGCTGCCTCTCCCTCGCGCAGGCGCTCCTGGGCGGCGTCGGCGTGCAGACCGACGCCCCCCGGGCCGCCGCGCTGATCACCGCGCTCTGTGACTCGGGAGAGGCCGCGATCTGCGGGATGCTCGGCGACCTTTATGAGAAGGGCCGTGGGGTGGAGCGGAACGTCGAGCGCGCCAGGACGTTGAAGCAGAAGGCCTGCGAAGGGCGAACCCTGGGCTACTGCGCGTCCCGGTAGCTCCGGGCCCCCGGCCGCTCCAGCCCGAGCGCCGCCGGCAGCACGTACTGTCCGAACAGGACCAGGGGGAGCGCCGAGCCCGCATCATTATAGTGGCTGCCTGTGAAGGCCGCGGTGAGGCCCAGCGAGGGCGCGACGAAGACGTACTGCCCTCCGTTGCCGCGCGCGAAGGACACCTCCACCGGCGTGCCCTGGATGACGAAGCGGGCGCTCCACCACAGGAGCCCGTAGTTCACGTCGCCCAGCGGCCCCAGCGCCTTGCTGGACTCCGCCACCCACGCCTCGGAGACCCGGCGGTCGCCCTGCCACGCGCCACCGTCGAGCATGAGCTGCCCCACCTTGAGGAAGTCTCGCGGACGCAGGCGCAGGTGGCCGCCGGTATCCGTGCCCCTCTTGCCCGCGGGCTGCCAGCTGACATCCTGGACCTGCATGGGCGTGAACAGCCACTCGCGCGACAGGTCCGTGATGGAGCGGCCGCTGACGTGCTCCAGCACCGCGCCCAGCAGCACCACGCCGCCCGTGCAGTAGCGGGTCACGGTGCCGGGCTCGTCCCGCATGGGCACGTCCACGATGAAGCGGGCCCAGTCGTCCGTGTCGTACATCCGCTCTTCGTTGCCGGGGGACTCGGGGTCCCAGTCGTCGCATGACAGCCCGGAGCGCATCTGGAGCAGGTGGCGCAGCGTGATGCGCTCCTTGCGCGGATCCGCGTTCTTCACCGGCGCCAGGTGCGGCAGGAGCGGGAGCACCGGCGAGTCCAGGTCCGGCAGCAGGCCTCGCTCGTGCGCCATGCCCACCAGCAGCGACGTGACGCTCTTCGTGGCGGACCTCAGGTCGTGCGCCTTCTCCCGCGTGAAGTCGTTCCAGTAGCGCTCGTAGACGAGCTGGCCCCCTTTCGCGACGAGCACCGCGTCTGGCGTTTCGACCGAGCCCTCGGACACGTCGTGCTCCAGCGCGTCGAACCAGGGGCGTTGCACTCCCGTGTCCTCGAAAGAGGCCACGGCCCAGCCATCATCAATCCGGTCCGGCGGCGAGCCCGGACCCGTGGGCACCCGCTTGCCTCCGCACGCCATGAGCCACACCGCGCACAGCAGCACCCTCCGCTGGAACATCACTGCACCTGCCTTCGCTCCGGCCCTGGAAGCGCGGCAGCCTATGTCACGCGGAGGCGCCATCGCGACTACCGGCGGTTCTTCGCGCCCTGTTCGCGGATGCGCGCTTCCTGTTCCCTCAGCTCGGGCGTGAACTCGGCGCCGAAGTCGTCGTCCTCGAAGACCTGCCGCAGCTCCAGCTCCACGTTGCCGCCCGCGTCGATGGACGGCCAGCGCTTGAGCCACTCCAGGGCCTCCTCCCGCGACTTCACCTGGATGAGGGTGAAACCGGCGATGAGCTCCTTCGTCTCCGTGAAGGGACCGTCGATGATGGCCGGCTTGCCGTTCGTGAACTTCACGCGCGCGCCATTGCGGCTGGGGTGCAGGCCCTCGCCCTGGAGCATCACGCCCGCCTTCACCATCTCCTCGTTGTAGGCGCCCATGGCGGCCAGCAGCTTCTCGTCCGGCATCACGCCGGCCTCGGTGTCCTTGTCCGCCCTGCGGATGATCATGAATCGCACGGTCGTGTCTCCTGCCGCGCGCCCTGGGGCCGCGGGGGGTGTGCTGCTCCTGCCTTCATGGACGCAACGAATGGGCCTGGGGAAAATCGACACGGCCTTTTTATTTTCCCGCCGGGTCTTCCAACCCCTCGCAATCACGGGGCTTCCCATGTCCCGGCCGCGAATGTGACAGTGCCCCGCATGTACGCGGGCGTGACCTCCACCGGGACGAAGCCTTCTCCAGCCAGCGGACTTCTACACCCGGCGGTGCTCGTGGCCGTGGTGCTGCTCGTGCTGAACGACCACGTGTTCAAGGCGCGCTGGCCGTCGTGGTGGACGGGGAAGCTCTCCGACGTCGCCGGGCTCGCGATGTTCCCGGTGCTCCTCCAGGCGCTGTGGGAGCAGGCGTTCCAGCGCCGCGTGAGGGAATTCCGTCCGTCGTTCCCGGTGCTCGTGGGAGCGGTGGTGCTGACGGGGGTGTGCTTCGCCGCGACGAAGCTCTCATCCGACGCCGGGGATGCGTGGCGCTGGGCGCTGGGCGCGCTGCAGTGGCCCTTCTACGCGCTGCGCGCGGTGCTCGCGGGTGCGCGCATTCCCTCGGTCCGTCTCACGGTGCACACGGTGGACATCACGGATCTGCTCACGCTGCCGTCGCTGCTCATTCCTCTATGGCTGGGATGGAAGCGTGCTCGAGTGGCTCGCGAACAGGACGCGCGTATTCCCGCGCGCGAGGAGTCTTCACTGCCTCCTTGATTGCTGTGAGCTGTGCACGTCGCTTCGCGGCACGTGTCAGACCCCCAATTACAGTCGGCCCCGTCACGCATTGAACCGACAGGGGCCATCATGTCCGCGCGTTCTTCCCAATCCCATACATCCACGCCTTCGAACATCCTGGAGCAGGTGCGGCAGTGCGCCGCGTCCGTCACGCGGTATCCGCTCGACATCCTGACGGAGAACGCGCAACTCGAGGATGAGCTGGGCATCGACTCCGTGAAGCTCGCGGAGATCGCCGCAGTCATCGCTCGCGAGTTCCAGTTGCCGCCGGACCGGCTGCCGCGAAACGGGAAGGCGCGCACGCTCGGCGCCATCGCCGGGGCGGTGGCGGAGGCGCTGGACACGGCTCCGTCGCTCCACGTCGCGCCTGTTCCCGCTGTCGTCGAAGCGAAGCTGAGCATCGGTGATGCGAAGCTGAGCATCGGTGATGCGAAGCCGAGCATCGGTGACGTGAAGGCGAGCACCGGTGCTCCGGCCACGCAGGACCTCCTGCCACGCGTGCGCGCCGTGTTCGCGCGGGTGACGCGCTACCCGGAGGAACTGCTCACGCCGCACGCGGACCTGGAGGACGAGCTGGGCATCGACTCCGTGAAGCAGGCGGAGGTGATGGCCGTGCTCATGAAGGAACTGGGGCTGGGTGACGCGCCGAAGCCATCGCAGCGCCTGCGCACGATGGCCGCCATCGCCGACGCGGCCCGTGCGCTGCTGCCGGCCGCGCCGCCCGCCGTGGAAGCCAGGCCTCGCGCTCCCGTCGTCCACGCGGTGCCCGCGCCTGCCCCGTCGCGCACGGAGCTGCCGTTCGCGGGGAAGGTCGCGCTCGTCACGGGCTCGGGGAAGGGCATCGGCCGGGTCATCGCGACGCGGCTGGCTCGCGCGGGCGCGACGGTGGTCGTCAACTCGTTCCACTCCCGTGAGGACGGGGAGAAGACGGCGAGGGACATCGTCGACGCGGGTGGCAAGGCGGTCCACCTGTGGGGCTCCGTCGCGCAGGAGGAGCACCTGGAGCGGATGTTCGCGGCGATCCGCGAGCAACTGGGCGGGCTCGACCTGCTGGTGTGCAACGCGTCCAACGGGCTCATCGGTCCGTTCGATCGCATCGCGCCCCGGGATTGGGACAAGGCGTTCCGCACCTGCATCACCGGCACCTACGAGTGCGCGATGCGCGCCCGTCCGCTGATGGCCGCGCGTGGGGGCGGGAGCATCGTGACCATGTCCACGTCCATGTCGCAGCGGTACATGCACGACCTGGGCTGCCAGGGCGTGGTGAAGGCGGGCGTGGAGTCCCTCACGCGCTATCTGGCCGCGGAGCTGGCGCCGGATGGCATCCGCACCAACTGCGTGTCCGCGGGTCCCGTGCACGGGGACCTGCTGGGGATGTTCCCGGACGCGCCGGAGCGGGTGGCGCGCTGGGAGTCCGCGACGCCCGGTGGACGTCTGTGCACCGCGGATGACGTCGCGGACGTGACCGAGCTGCTGCTGGGACCGAAGACCCAGCGCGTGAATGGCGCCATCTGGGTGGTGGACGCCGGCCTCTCTGGAACCGTGGACGGCCTGTTGCCGGCCGCGCGCGCGTCCTGACCCCTCACCTTCCAGGAGCCATCACCATGGACTTCTTCGCCGTCCCGTACGACATCCACTTCGACGACACGATGGCCTACGGGAGCCATCACTTCCTCACCAACTTCAAGTTCCAGTGCGCCGGCCGGGAGCACCTGCTCTTCAGCCCGCACGCGTTCGAGGAGCCCGAGTTCCGGCGCGACTTCGATCAGGTGCTCCTGCTCACCTACGAGGGCTATTCGCGCAACCTCGCCCCGGCGGCGCTGGGGGACCGGCTGATCATCCTGACGTCGCTGGAGGAGCGCGGAGAGGTGTCCCTGCGCTTCTGCTTCCGCACGCTGAAGAGCGACGGAACGCCGGTGGCCTGTGGCTACCAGACCGTGCTCTGCGCGGACCGGCAGGGAGTGCTGCGCGCATTTCCGGCGTCCTTCCAGCGCAGCTTCGAATCGCTGGCGGCACTGCATGAGCCCACGGGACCGAAGAGCTTCCGAGACCTCGCCTTGCAGGGAGGGGCAGGCGTCCAGGCCCTGTTCCCAGAGGCCGTGCGCGAGCTGGCGCGGACGCTGCTGGCGGACACCGTTCCGCGCGGCGTTTCGCGGACGGTTCGCCTTCCCGAGCCGGCGTCCGCGGAGGCCTCGAAGGTGGCGTCAGGCTCCGCGCCGGAGCTCCGGTCATCCGCCGAGACAACCGCTCCGCGCGGCGTTGCGCGGACGGTGCCCCTTCCGGATCCGGTGAGCGTGCCGGCGCTTCAACTGCCGGCCGGTGCGACCGCGTTCCTGTTCGCGGGACAGGGCACGTTCGAGCCCGCGCTCTTCCTCCAGTTGAAGGCGCTCCAGCCGGAGCTGCGTGACGAACTGCTGGCGGTGTCGGAGTCCTGCCGTTCGCAGGGCATCGACGTGGGTCCTCTGCTCGCGGCGGAGGACGTCGCCCAGGTGGGCCGGGCGTTGGACGCGGCGCCGCTGTTGGATCAGCTCGGCATCTTCCTGTCCGGGGTGCTGGGGGCGCGGTGGATGGAGCGGCAGGGCACCCGGCCGGATGTGTTCGTGGGGCACAGCTTCGGGGAGATCGCGGCGATGACCGCGGCCGGAGCCATGGACCTGCGCACGGGCGCGGAGGTGGTGTGCCGCCGCATCCGGGCGCTCCAGACGGTGCCGGACGACCTGGGCACGCTCGCGGCGGTCGCCCTGTCGGAGCCGGAGACCGTCCGGGCCGTGGCGGAGAGTGGGGCCAGGACGCTGGAGATCGCGGGCCGCAATCATTCGCGGCAGACGGTGGTCGCGGGGCCTCGTGAGGAACTGGAGCGGTTGCGCGCGTTCCTGGAGCGGCAGGGTAAGGGCTTCACGTTCATCTCCAGCCGCTACCCGTTCCACCACCCGAGCCTTGCGCCCGCGGTCACCGCGTTCCGAGCGAGCCTCGCGGACCTGGCCGTGCATCCGGCACGTGGGCCCATCTACTCGCCCATCGAGCGGCGGGTGTACGGACGTGGCGGGTCCGAGCTGGCGGGGGCGCTCGCGTCCCACCTGGTGCGTCCCTTCGACTTCCCGGGTGCGGTGGAGACGCTGGTGGGCGCGGGCTGCGCGCGGTTCGTGGACTGCGGCACGGGGGGACGGCTGACGCGCATCGTCCAGCGGATCCTCCCCAAGGACACGTCCGTGGCGCTGACGTCCGTGGACCATTCGCTGCCTGTCGCGCAGGCGGCAGCGCCCATGGCTCCGGCCATCGCGGTGGTGTCGCTGGGCTGCATGCTCCCAGGTGGCGCGAAGGATCCGGAGACGTACTGGCGGAACATCCAGCGGGGCATCAGCGGCATCGTCGACACGGGTGTGAGCCATCCGGACCAGGTCGTGGACTTCGTGGGTCCTGCGGTGACTCCGGACCGCACGTACACGCTGCTCACCGGGCGGGTCCTGGACAGCGACCTCATTGCGCCTCCGGGAGTCACGCCGGAGCGCTTCCAGCGCTATGGCCGTGAGCAGCGGTTGCTGGCCATCGCGCTCAGCCAGGCGATGGAATCCTTGCGGTCCACCGCGCCGCGCGAGTCCAGGCGCATCCAGTGTCTGCTCGGGTCCACCGCGGACGGTTCGCCCGAGTACGACGACGCGCTGTGCGTGGAGGCGGGAGAGGCCCTGCTGCGTGCACGCGGAGAAACGGCGCGAGAGCTGTCCACGCTGATGCGTGAGGCCCTGGGCATCACCGCGACGTCCTCCGAACTGGCACCACACCCCACCCTCCAGGCGGTGGTGACGGACGTGGTGGGCCCGAGCGTGTCCACGGTGCTGCTGGACGCGGCATGTGCCTCTTCGCTCTACGCCATCGCGCTGGGAATGAAGGCACTGGAGCGCCGCGAGGCCGACCTGGTGCTCGCGGGCGGAGTGTTCTCCCCGGGCCCGGGCAACAGCTGCCTGTTCTCCCAGTTCAAGGGGCTCTCCGCGACAGGGAGCCGGCCGTTCGACGAGCGCGCGGATGGCGTCATCTTCGGCGAGGGCGCGGGAGTGGTCGGCCTGATGCGCCTGGAGGATGCCGTCTCCGCGGGGCTGAAGGTCCACGCGGTCATCCGTGGCGCGGGGCTCTCCAGCGACGGGCGCAGCAGCTCCGCCAATGTTCCGCGAGCGGACGGACAGGTGGCCGCGATGGAGGCGTGCTACGCGGCGGCGGGCGTCGAACCTGCGTCCATCCAGTACATCGAAGCGCATGGAACGGCCACGCCGGCCGGAGACACCACGGAGTTGCAGTCGATTGGCCGTGTCTTCGGCGGCAAGCGCAAGGGTCTCCAGCTCGCCAGCGTGAAGGCGTTGATTGGCCACGTCGGCTGGGCCGCGGGTGCGGCATCGGTCATCAAGCTGTGCAAGGCGCTGGAGCACCGGAGCTTCCCGCCGCAGTCCCACTTCGACCGTCCAGGCGCGGGGCTGCGAGCACTCGGGCCGGACTTCGAGGTGAGCACGCGGGAGCAGCCATGGCCTGAGAACGGGGAGCATCCGCGCCGGGCGGCCACGAACGGCTTCGGCTTTGGCGGCACGAATGCGCACCTGGTGTTGGAGGAGTACCGGGGAGGTCCGCTGGCGACACACGCCCGGGCCGTGACTTCTCCGCACGAAGAGCTGGTGGTGGTGGCCGCGGAGGGGATGTTCCCGGAGGTGCGATTCGACGCGAAGGGGATGCGTCTGCCCGCGTCCGTGCGGCTGCTTCCGGACATCACCGAGGACATGGACCTCACGCAGCACCTGGGGCTCATCGTCGCGAGTGACGTCGTGAAGAAGCTCGGGGCGTTCGATTCGCTGCGGACGGGGACGGCCATCGTCCTGGGATTGGAGGGCAAGACCCGCCGGGGCGTGGAGGCCACGCAGCGAGTGATGGCGGACTCCACGAGGCGCAGGCTGCGCGAACACATCCAGCGGGCACCGGACGCCGCGCGGCTCCTGCCACTGGTGGACCGGCTCCACGCGGCGGTGGGCGCGCTGAAGCCGTCCGGGCCGTACACGCTCCAGGGAATGATGCCCAACGTCACGCCGGGGCGGGTGGCGGGGGCGCTCGACACCAAGGGGCCGAACTTCGTGGTGGACGCGGGGGCAGGCACGCTGGCCGCGTCGCTGCGGGCATCAAGGGCCCTGTTGGACAGCGGCTTCGAGCTGGTGCTCGTAGGCAGCGCGCACGTGAAGAGGCCCGGGGAAGCCCCCGCTGCATCCACGCCCGAAGAGGGCATGGCGATGCTGGCGGTGACCACGGCCGCGAAGGCTGAAGCGCGAGGCCTGAAGCCCCTGTGCCATCTGCGGATGTCCGAAGAAGCGGGCTCCAGCGCGGGGCCGGGAGTCACGTTGCCCCCCCACTCCGCCCGGGAAGCACAGGAGGTACTGAGCGCGGTACGGGCCGCCGCTGAAGGGCAGGCCATCACGCTGCGCATCCATCCGGATGCCGCGACCGGAACCCGGCTGGTTCTCCAGCTTCATCCTGGCCTCAGCGCCCGAGCTGGAGCACCGAAGGAACAAACAGAGGCGGCAAGGTCCCCGTCCGCGAACCGCAGCGCCCAGGAGATGTTCGCCACGTCCTCGGCCAAGGCCTCGGTCCCCAGTGCTGAGAATCGAGACCAAGAAGGGGCCGCCCCGGTGGCGGCGAGCCGCACGAACCTGTCGGACAGTCGGACAGGTTTGGAGGACTCCGGCCGGGAGAGGCCCCCCCTTGAGTCGAGTCGCAAAAACCTGTCGGACAGTCGGACAGGTTTGAAGAACCACGGCAGGGAGGAGCTCCCGCTCCAGTCGAGCCAAGGGAACTTGTCCGACAGTCGGACCGGTTTGGCGAACCCTGTTGGCCGGCACGGGCTCCCCCTTGAGCCGGGCCACGGAAACTTGTCCGACAGTCGGACAGGTTTGGAGAGCCACGGCCAGGAGGGGCTCCCGCGCCAGTCGAACCACGGGAACCTGTCGGACAGTCGGACAGGTTTTGAGAGCCACGACCGCGAGGGGCTCCCCCTTCAGCCGAGCCGCGGAAACTTGTCCGACAGTCGGACAGGTTTTGAGCGCCACGACCGCGAGGGGCTCCCCCTTCAGCCGAGCGGCGGAAACTTGTCCGACAGTCGGACAGGTTTGGGCCGCTCCGGTCCGACGGCGGGCGCCTTGGATGTCCGTGGGCCTGGCGCTCCGTTTGCACCAAGCGCCAGGGCTGCGCTCCCCTCGCGTTCCGACCCCGAGTCTTCCGCCAGGGATACCAGTGCCGTGCAAACACGGGCCAGTGCGGGTCGTTCGGATGCGGGACATTCGCCGTCAGCCTCCGCTCCCATCCCGGAGGCCGCTGACGGCTTCGACCACTCGGCGCCCATCCGCTACCACGCGCCTGTGCTCGTCGAGCGTCCGGCCCTGACGACCGGAGCGTCGCAGCTGCGTGGCCAGCGGGTGCTGTTCATCGCTCAAGACGAGGCCGTGGCCCGTGAGCTTTCGGCCCTGGCACACGACGTCTGCGGCCCTGAGTTCCGCATCCTCCACGCCGGCGCATCCGATGCGGGCGCGCGGATCCATGGCATCGACCTGACACAGGAGGAGACCGCGGAGGCGGGCCTGGATTCGCTGGGCTTCGCGCCTCAGGTCATCGTCGCGGTGTGCCGGATGCCCTCGAAGGAGAGCGAGTCCTCCGTCGTCGCGGACACGGCCCTTCGCCACGAGGCGCTGGAGCTGCTCTTCCTATCCGCCCGCCGCGCCTATGAGGGTCTGTCCTCCGGCACCGTGACGCTCGCGAGCCTGTGCGTCGGCGGCGTCGGTGCGCGCCGGACGCTGCACCCTGTCACCGGCCTCTTCGCCGGCCTGCTCAAGTCCCTGGGCCGCGAAGTCCCTGCGCGTGGCATCCGTGCCATCGCCACGGGTCCGCTTCCGCTCCGCACGGCGCTCGACCATGTCGCTTCCGAACTGGGCACCGGTGACGACACCTCGCCCGTGGAGGTCTGCTTCGACGGAGCCGTCCGCTGCGTCCGGCTGCTCCAGCCCACGGACGTCCCGGCACGGCCCGCCGTCACGCTCGACTCCCGCTCGGTGGTCCTGCTCACGGGCGGTGGACGCGGCGTGACGGCCGTCCTCGCCGGAGCGCTGCTCAAGCGGTACGGCTGCAAGGTCATCCTCCTGGGCCGCAGCGACCCTTCCGATGCTCCCGAGCGCGTGCTCCAGGCGCGCGACGAGGAACTGGGCACCGTGGAGCGCGAGTTCTACGCATCCGAGCTCGCCCGTGACAACACGGTGCGCATGCCCGCGCTGCGTGCACGCTTCGAGCGTCACCTGGCCGTGCGTGAGCTGCGGGCCACGCTCGATGGACTCATGCGGCTTCCCGGTCAGATGACCTACCGCGCCGCGGACGTCACGCGTCCCGAGGACGTGGACCGCGTGGTGGAGGAGCTGATCCGCGAACACGGGCGGCTCGACCTGGTGGTCCATGGCGCGGGCACGCAGGTCTCCAAGAAGCTCCACCGCCGCCGGCTCACGGAGCTCCGGAGCACGCTGGACACCAAGCTGCTGGGGCTGCGCAACCTGCGCGAGGCCTGCGCTCGCCGCCTTACGGCTCCCGTGCCCTTCCATGTCCTGACCTCCGCGTTCAGCTACATCGGCAACGACGGACAGGCGGACTACGGCGCGGCGAACGAAGCGCTGGACCGGCTCTGCGCCTGGGTCAGCGACGCGCGCCAGGACGTGCAGTGGTGCAGCGTGGGCTGGCTCGCCTGGGACGGCATCGGCATGACGCGCGGTTCGGAGTACCGCGTGCTCGGAGCCAGCCGCCGCCTGCGCGGCATCCGCGCGGATGAGGGCGAGGCGCTCTTCCTCCAGTTGGTGGACGGACAGCCCGTCCAGCCCATCAACGTCCAGCTCACGGAGAGCGAGCGCGGCTTCTACGGCCTGGAGGTGCTCGCCCCGCCCTCGCCTACTCCGGAACCGCCGCGTCCCACGCGGAGGGACCTCACCGTCGACGCGGCGAGCGTCCCATGCCTGGAGGACCACCTCGTCCGAGGCACGCCCACCCTGCCCGGCGCCTGGGCCCTGGACCTGATGTTCCAGGCGGCCCTGGACGACACGCGCCCCGAGCTGCGCACCGTCACCATCGAGGACGTGCGCTTCTCCCGCTTCATCCGCGTGAAGCCCGGAGGCCAGCAGTCCCTGCGCGCCGAGTGCACTCCCCTCACCGATGCCCCGGGACAGCACAGCGTGCAGGTGAAGCTCACCGGCGACATCGTCCATGCCTCCGGCGTGGTGCTGGAGAAAGACCTCGTCTACGCCGAGGCCCGCTTCACGCTGACGGCCGAACCACCTCGGCCCCCGCCCCGGCTGGAGGCGGCCCGCGCCTCGGGCCATGGCATGCCCGTGCACGACCCGCACTGCGCCTCGGGCTCGCCCATCGAGCTGCGCAGGATGTTCGACTGCCTGGAGGAGATCCGCCTGGAGCAGGACGCGCGCTTCGCGAAGCTCGGGCTGCCGGAGGTGCCACTGCAAGCGGGCCACGGCGTGCCGGCGCTCGTGCTGGACGCGGCCCTGCGCCTGAGCGCGATGCACGTGGAGGGCGTGTCCAATGACGTGTTCGCTCCCGTGGGCGTCCAGCGGGCCACGTTCGACCGGGACCTGGTGGCGCATGACGCCAGGGCTCCTCGCCGCCTCACGCTGAAGTCGCTCGCGCCTCGCGTGGAGGGCGACCTGCTCCAGTGCGGCACCGTGGCGGCCCATGACGAAGCCGGCCGCCTGCGGATGCTCGTCGAAGGCGGCATCGCCCGCCCCATGGCTTGAACCCCTTTCCGCTCAGGCAACCGCCATGACCGACCTCTCTTCGTCCCTTCCCCTGCCCCCGGATGACGCCAAGCGGCTCCGCTCGGAGCTGCGCCGCTTGCTGCCCCCGGAGGCCTTCGAACGACAACCCCTGCGCGGCATCGTCGCGCTGTGCCTGGTGCCCGTGGAGGCGGCGCTCATCTGGGTGCTCGGCACGTGGACGCTGCCCCACTGGGCGTGTCTGCTCATCGCCTTCGTGCTGGGCCAGCTCGTCACCGCCGTGGGGCTCGCCGCGCATGAAGCCCTGCACCACTCGGTGTTCCACGGCCGCAAGTGGGAGAGCCTGCTGGGCTGGGTGGGCTTCGCGCCCTTCCTGGTGACGCCGGGCAACTGGAGGGCCTGGCACGTCCAGGCCCACCACAGCGCCGCCAATGTCCTCGTGCGCGACCCCGACATCCTCCCGCGCAGGACGGACTGGCACACCCAGGGGTTCGCGAAGCTGTTCCACGCCATGTCCCCCGGCTCCGGACACTGGCTGAGCTTCATCAGCTTCAGCGTCTTCTTCACCGCGCAGGGCCAGGCCTTCCTGTGGCATCACTGCCGGCTGCCGGCGTTCCAGCACGTGCACATGCACCGGACCCGGGAGCGGGTGCTCACGGTGCTCGTCACCGCGGGTTGGGTGGGGCTCGGGTGGGCCCTGGGGCCTCGCGCGGCGTTCTACGCGCTGGTGCTCCCGCTGCTCATCGGGAACGTCACGCTGATGATCTACATCGCCACCAACCACTGGATGCAGCCCGCGGCGGAGGAGACGGACAACCCCTTCGTGAACACCGCCAGCGTGGAGACCCACCCGCTGATGAACTGGATGCACTTCAACTTCAGCTACCACCAGGAGCATCATATCTTCCCAGCGCAGAGCCCGAAGTACGCCCCCCTGCTGCGCAAGCACCTGCGCGAGCTGAGCCCCCGGGCATCCATCGTCTACCCGCACCTGCACGCCCTGCGCACATTGTACCGGCGTCCAGCGCTCTACTCCGAGGATGGGCAATCCCTGATGGGCCGGGACGGTACGCCAGAAGTGAGCACCACCGAGCTGCGCCGCCGGCTCGAAGCCACCTGAGCCGTCCCCTTTGCCCGGACGCCCGCCCGGTGGGTGGGCGTCCGGGTTGGCCCCGCTCCGACAGGTGAGGGCTCACCACGCGCCGCGGCATCCCCACCCTTCCCCCAACGGAGGAGCTGGATGCTCACGGAGTCAGTCACAGGCGGTCCCCGGGTGGATCTCCCCTCACAGGCCAGGGCGCTTCACGAAGCCAAGGTCGAAGCCATCAGCCAGCAGTTGCGTCAGCGCAAGGGCAAGGGCCCTGCGTCCTTCAAGAAGAAGTCCCCACCCCACAGCGTCCCCAAGCGGTTCGATGCGCGGCGCCGCGACGAGAAGGTGGACCTGGGAGACCTGGACGCCATCCTCGACATCGACCCCGTGGGGATGACCTGCACCGCCGAGCCCGCGGTCACCTTCGACGAGGTCGTCCGAGCGACGCTGCCGCACGGGCTCATCCCGTTCATCGTCCCCGAGCACAAGACCATCACGCTCGGGGGCGCCATCGCGGGGTGCTCCATCGAGTCCATGTCCTTCCGCCAGGGCGGCTTCCACGACACGTGTCTGGAGTACGAGGTCATCACCGCCAAGGGAGACGTGCTGAGCTGCTCTCCGACGGAGGAGCCGCTCCTCTTCCAGATGATGCACGGCTCATTCGGGACGCTGGGCATCCTGTCCAGGGTGCGCTTCAAGCTCACGCGCTGCGCACCCTACGTGCGGGTGACGAACGAGACGCACTCGACGCTGGAGTCCTTCCAGGAGGGCATCTGGCACCACTTCCAGGAGCCGGGCGCGGACTACCTGGACGGGCAGATCTTCTCTCCCACGAAGCACGTGCTGTGCGTGGGCCACTTCGTGGACCGGGCGCCGTACGTGAACCGCTACGACTGGCTCACCGCGTACTGCGAGAGCATCCCGCGCCGGAGCGAGGACTACCTCACGACGTACGACTACCTCTTCCGCTACAACCGGGGCGTCACGCACGTCAGACCGAAGAACCTCCTCGCGAGGGCGCTGTTCGGCAGGCTCATCCACTCCGACAGCGTGCTGAGGACCGCCAACCGCTTCACGCAGCTGCTGCCGAAGAAGGACCCGCCGGTCATCGTGGACGTGTTCGTCCCCTTCTCGCGCACGGCCGCGTTCATGGACTGGTACCACCGCGAGATGCGGCACTACCCCGTCTGGTGCGTGCCCTTCCGGCGGACGCGGGACTACGAGTGGCTGACGCCCCAGTGGTGGTCCGGGATGAAGGACCCGCTGTTCCTGGACCTGGCCGTGTACGGCATGCCGCAGCCTCCTGGGCGCAACGTCTACAAGGAGCTGGAGGACGAGCTCCAGCGCGTCAACGGCACCAAGACGCTCATCTCCTACAACTACTACGACGAGGAGACCTTCTGGAGCATCTGGAACCGCGAGACGTACCAGGCCGTGAAGCAGCGCACGGACCCGGACAACCTCTTCCGGGACCTGTATGTGAAGACGTGCAAGGCGGCGCTCGGCCTTTGAGTCAGCGCGGGCTGGATGGCCCTCAGCCGATCTCCGTGCGCAGGTTCAGCGGACCGGCCGGAACGCCCACGTCGTGGAGCGCGGGGTCGTCCTTCTCCGTCTGCCAGGCGTTGGCCTCCGTCACGGTCTTGCCGGTCGCCTCGTTGGTGATGGACATCTTGCCGTTGTGGCCCGCGGGGGAAATCTGGCTCGTGTCGAAGCCGCTCCAGCCCGTGCCGGAGTTGGCGAACGTGGCCTCGCCCCAGGTCTGACCGGAGTTCGCGCCGGGCTTCGCCGTGCCGTCCTTCGACGCGGCCCACGCCACGCTGGTGTTGCTGTCGAACGCCACCACCTGCGACTGGCCGGGCTGGAGCGTGAACGTCTTGGGCGTGCTCTTGTCGAAGTTCTGCCCGTCGTTCGGGTTGCCGTTCTCGCCCGTCTTGTTCCAGAGCGTGATGGTCCGCGGCTCGTTCGTCTTGTTGGTGAAGGTGTTCGTGTACTTGAACTGGCCCTTCTGGCTCTCGTCGATGAGCTGCATGTTGCTGTTGTAGGGCGACCCGACGTTGTTCTTCGCGAGCCACGGCGCGTTCGCGGGAGCGGGCTCCGTGGAGCCGGCGGACGGCGGACCGAAGCCGGGGCCCGCATCACTGTTGTACGTGGGGTGCGCCGGAGCAGCCCCGCTGGAAGCCGCCGGAGCCTCGAAGGCGGAGGGCGCGGGAGCCGCCTGCTGCGCCGGAGCCGCACCGCCCACGCCGCCCACCGCGGACGCGGCACCCTCGGCGCCCTGGCCCAGCGCCGCGGGCGACTGCGTCTGGAGCATCTTCACCAACTGCGTGAGCTGGGCCACGACCTCCGACAGCTGCTTCTGGAAGTCCCCGGAGGCGCCGCCCAGCCGGCTCGGCCCCGCCTCGAAGGAGTCGGCCATGAACATCCGGCGCAGGTCGTTGCGAGGCTGCTGCGCCTGGGAGCCCTCCACTCCCTGAGTCGGCGCGGCGGCCGGCTTGAGCTGGGAGATGCTCGAGGAAGGCTGGAAGGAGGACGCGCGGTTCAGGGAGGAGATGGACATGCCGGGGCCCAAGAGCAGGACGCATGCCATCCCCCGGCCCCCGTGAAATCAGTCACTTGGGCCGAGCACGCCCCGCCCATCGCGATGACGCCATTCACCAGTTGATGTCTGGCGTCACCAGGGGGCTTCAGCCAGCGAGGGCCGCGAAGACGTCCCGCAGGCCCGCGATGAGCGCGTCGCCGGGATACGGCTCGCCCAGCGGCCCCAGCGCGTCGCGCAGCGCTCCGAAGAGCGCGTGGACGTGCCGGGGCTTGTCGCCGTCCCAGTTCAGGTGCCGGGCGATCTCCTGGCTCTGCACCCGGAACTTCGCCAGCGACGCTTCGTAGGGCGCCGCCGTGGGGATGTTGATGCGCAAGAGCAGCGCCAGCAGCGCGAGGAGCTCCGCGAAGTCGTAGCGGTCCGTCTTCGCGTCGTAGAAGGACTCCAGGCGCACGGTCTCCGGCTTGAACCAGTAGCCGATATAGGCCGCCGCCTTCTCGCGGCTGCGCTCCACGTCCAGTTGGAGCTGGGCGTGCAGCTCCGGATCCACCTGCGTCACCAGCGACCTGAGGACCGTAGCCTTGCTCAAGGCCGTGCTGTCGAAACGCCGCGCCGGCAGCGTGCGCAGCGGAGTTCCCTCGAAGGTGAGCACCTCCAGCTTCGGCAGCCGCGTGAGGACCTCCGGGAAGTCGAACATGAGCTTCACCTGCCGCCAGCTCCCAAAGGCCCGCCGGACGTAGGCGTAGGGGTTGTTGATCAGGTTCACCCTGCGCAATTCGACACATCCGGCCAATGACTCCGGCAGCCGCCAGAGGCAGTTGTACTCCACGTTCAGGTCCCGCAGCTTCTTGAGCTCGCCGATGGACTCCGGCAGCTCCAGCAGACCGTTGCTGCTCAGGTCCAACTCTCTCAGCTCCGTGAGCTGCCCCAGCGCCTCCGGGAGCACGCGGAGCTCATTGCGGCGCAGGTTGAGCTTCTCCAACTTGCGGAACAGGAAGAGCTCCTCCGGCAGGGACGTGAGCCCCTTGTCCTCCAGCGTCAGGCTCTTGACCTTGTCGGGCTCCGCGAGCTTCTTCGCGACGAGCTGACGGAACGCCTCCCGGATGCTGGTGAACGCGTCGCGGGCAACGGGCTTGCCCGCCGCCAGCCGGGCTCGCACCTTCTCCAGATCGACGCGGCCGTCCCTCACCACCGCCGGGACGAAGACGCCCTTCCCTTCGTAGGGGTCCTTCACGTCCTCCACCCCGCCGGCCACCTTGAACACCTTCGAGTCCTGGCCCAGGTAGCGATGCGCATCCACGGCACCCGACCCACTGAAGGCGTAATGCGAGGCGATCGTGCGGGCCTTGAGGTTGCCGCCCACGAAGACGCTGCCGTGGTTGTAGACCGCCACCAGGTCTTCGGTCGTCACGTCGCCGGTGACGTGGAGCCGGGCACCGCCAATGGCGATGCGCTTCGCGACGAGGTTGCCGTGCACCTGGAGGAACGGTCCGAAGTCGTTCTCCCAGTTGAGCACGCAGCCTTCGACGGTGAGGTCGCCTCGCACGATGAGGCCGGTGAACGGAGGCGCGTCCTCGTCATCCTGCGCGAAGATTCCCTGGTGGAAGTCCAGCCCCAGGTCGTGGGGCATGACGACATTCCCGGTGAGGACGAGCACGAGGTCCGAGTCATCCTCGCGATTGCCGGGGGCCTTCACCTCGTCGCGAACCTGGGACCAGGTGAGGATTTCAAAGGGCAGGTCGACGGCGGGAGACTTGGACGCCTTCTTCTTCATGGCCCGACCTCTACCCCAACCGGTCGGACGGCGGCAGTGCCTTCGGTGCGCTCTCCCTCACCCGCTGAATCGTGGAGTCCCAGAGCAGCGACCAGGCCTCGCGGTTCTCGTCGAACCCGCCCTGGCGGATCCGCGCCGCCAGCTCGCGGTTCAGCTCCGCGAGCTCTCCTTCGCGGTGGAGCAATGCCACAAGCGCCCTGCCCTCCTCCCGCTGGGGCTCCTCACCCGCGCGCAGTTGTCGCTCGGCGATGCCCATCGCGTTGGCGATCATCCGCGCCGCGTAGACCTTGTCCTCCGGCAGCCCGGGCAGCAGCTCCCGGAGCAGCACCTCGCGGGCAATCGCCAGCAGCGCGGCCCCGTCCGGCTGTTCACGCATTCCGTCCTCCCGTCATCGAAAGAAGTTCCAGCTCCAGCTCCGGCACGACATGCGCTGTCAGCGCCAGCTCCAGCGAGGGCTCCCGTCCGGACACATGGCGCTCCCCCTGTTGCACGGCGATGACCGCCCAACGCGCGTGGGCGAAGACCTCCCAGTACCGCACCGCCTCCCAGTCCAACCGGCGTCCGCTCACGCGCGCATAGCCCCGCGCCAACGCCTCACGGGAGCCGATGCCGCCCGCCTCCTTGTCGAGCTGGCCGAAGCGCCAGCACCGCGCGCAGAACCACCCGATGTCCTCCAGCGGGTCCGACCACGCCGCGAACTCCCAATCCAGCACGGCCGTGAGGCCGGCCTCGTCCAGCATGTAATTGCCGGTGCGGAAATCCCGGTGTGTCAGCACCAGCTCCTGCGTCCGCGGCGCATGACGCTCCAGCCAGCGGATGCCCCACTCCAGCGCGGGGAACGCCGTGTGGTGGCCGTCCAGGAAGGATTGGAACTCCTTCACGCCCCGCAGCGCGGGCGACAGCGCCGGCACCGGGAGGAATGACAAGGCCTCCACGGGAGGGCGGATGGCATGCAGCCGCGCAAGCTCCTCGCCCAGCCGTTCGGTCAGCGCCTCGCGGTCTCCGCCCAGCCCCAGGTCCTTCACGACGCGATGCCCGGCGGCGGTCCCCCGGGCCTTGCGCATCACGAAGAACGCGCGCCCGAACACGGAAGCATCTCCCAGCCACAGCGGCTCCGGCACCGTCACGCCCGCCCGGAAGGCCTCTCGCAGCAGGGCGAACTCCTGGGCACGGCCGTGCGACACGGAGACGCCCGACGCCGCGTCGGAGCGCAGCACGCACTCCAGCACGCCGTCATGCGGCCCTCCGCTCACCACCGCCGTCAGCAGCCAGTTCTCCTGGATAGCGCCCCCGGAGAGCAGGCGCGCATCGCGGAGCCGTACCTCGCGGGACTCCGCCTTCGTGGCCAGGAAGGACTCCAGCGCGCGCCTGTGTTCCTCGCGCATCGTCATTCCACGCCCCACCGGAAGAAGTCCGCGCCCTCCGCCAGGTACGCACGCGACAGCACCATCTTGTGGATCTCACTGGCCCCATCCACCAGCCGCGCCTGCCGCGCGTACCGGTAGATCCACTCGACGATCGTGTCCTTGGAGTAGCCCCGCGCGCCCATCAGCTGGATGGCCGTGTCCGCGGCCTTGTGCAGTGCATCCGCCACGTGGATCTTCGCGATGGAGATGTCCGTGCGCGCGAAGTCCCCCTGGTCCAGCTTCCAGGCGGCGCTCATGGTCAGCAGCCGCCCGATGTGGATGTCCTTGGCCGCGTCGCCCAGCATCCACTGCACGCCCTCGTGCCGGGCCAGGGTCTCCCCGAAGCTCATCCGCCGTGAAACGTAACCGCCCGCCTCCTCCAGGCACCGCTTCGCCAGTCCCAGCCAGCGCATGCAGTGCGTGAGGCGCGCCGTGCCCAGGCGGATCTGCGTCACCTTGAGGCCATCCCCCACGCCCAGCAGGCGCTGCTCATCCGGGATGCGCAGCCCCTCGAAGACGAGCTCGCAATGGCCGCCGTGCTCCTCGGGGCCCATGATGGGAATGCGCCGCTCGATGCGCCATCCCGGCTGGCTGGCATCGAAGAGGAACGCGGTCAGCCCCTTGCGCTCATCGTCGGAGGTGCGAGCCACCACGATGAAGTGCTGCGCTCCCTGCGCGCCGGTGATGAACCACTTGCGGCCCGTGAGCACCCACTCATCGCCCTGCTTCTCCGCCCGCGTATAGGTGAGGGACGGGTCGGAGCCGCAGCCGTCGGGCTCCGTCATCGCGAAGGCGGAGCGCACCCGGCCGTCGATGATGGGCTGCAACCAGCGCTGCTTGAGCGCCTCCGTCGCGAGCACCTTCTCCAGGACGATCATGTTCCCGTCATCCGGAGGCGCGGCGTTGAACATCACGGGCCCGAAGGGCGAACGGGCGGCCTCCTCGTAACAGGCCGCCATGCCCACCACGCCCAGGCCCTGCCCTCCGCGCGCCTTCGGCATCTGGAAGGCCCAGAGCCCCTGCGCGCGGGCCACCTCACGCACCCGAGCCACCACCTCCTCGCGGAGGTTCTCGTGCGCGTCGAACGCGTCCGGCTGCTTCTCCAGCGGGAGCACGTGCGTGGCCACGAACTCACGCACGCGCAGCCGGTACGCTTCGATTTCAGGGGAGAGAGAGAAGTCCATCAGGGGCTCCTGGAGCACTACAGGGTCGAGCAGAGGTGGCCACCATCCACCTCGATGACAGAACCACTCATGTAGCTGCCGGCCTCCGACGCCAGCAGCAGCAACGGGCCGTCCAGCTCCCGCATGTGGCCGAGCCGCCGGAAGGGAATGCGAGCGAGCAGCTTCTGGCCCGCGTCCCTCCCGAAGAAGTCACGGTTGAAGTCCGTCTCGATGTAGCCGGGAGCCAGCGCGTTCACGCGGATCCGGTGCCGCGCCAGCTCCAACGCCATGGCCTTGGTCAGGTGGATCAACCCGGCCTTGGAGGCGGAGTACGGCGCCACGCCACCGGCCACCCGCAACCCCAGGATGGACGCGATGTGGATGATGCTGCCCGGTGAGCCCTGCTCCACCAGCCGCCGCGCCACGGTCCTCGACACGAGATACGCCCCCTTGAGGTTCGTATCGATGACCGTGTCCCAGTCCGCCTCCTCCACCTGGAGGAAGAAGCCCTCGCCGGACACGCCCGCGTTGTTGACGAGCACGTCCAGCACTCCCCCCGTGAGCGCCTCCGCCTCGGCCACGGCCTCCTGCACGGAGGCCGCGAGCGTCACGTCCATGGACACCGCGTGGGCGCGCAGCCCCAGCTCCCGCAGGCGCGCCACCTCCGCCGCCAGCCGGTCCGCGCGGCGCGCCGCCAACACCACCTCCGCTCCCGCCCGCGCCAGCACCTCGGCGAAGTGCAAACCCAACCCTCCGGAGGCGCCCGTCACCAGCGCACGGCGTCCCTCCAGACCCAACGCAACCACACTCATGAACCGGCTCCAGGGCAGGCAATCGATGACGCGAAACGTCGAAAATTCCCGGGGATGTCTGGCGATTCTTGTTGTTGACGCCGCGCCAACAAGTCTCCACTATACCCAGCACATGAGCCAGGATTTCCAACCATGAGCTACCAACACATCCGCGTTTCCCATGCGGACCGGGTCGCCAATGTGGAACTGCACCGGCCTGAAGCGCGCAATGGCTTCACCGTGCTCATGGCGGACGAGCTGGCGGCCGCGCTCGCCGCGGCGGACGCGGACGAAGCGGTGCGGGTGGTCATCCTGTCGGGCGCTGGCAAGGACTTCTGCGTGGGGGCGGACCTGAGTGGCCAGTCCCTGGAGGTCACCAACACAGACATTCCCGGGGGCGCGTGGGTCGAACCCGCGACCCGCGTCGCGCGCCAGTTGTTCATGTTGAGAAAGCCTGTCATCGCCGCCATCCAGGGCGCGGCGGTGGGCGTGGGCTCCACGATGGTCCTCCCCGCGGACTTCCGGCTCGCGGCCAGGAACAGCCGTTTCGGATTTGTCTTCAGCCGGCGGGGCATCTACCCGGAAGCGGGCTCCAGCTGGTTCCTGCCCCGGCTGGTGGGCCTGGGCCGCGCGATGGACTGGATGGTGAGTGGCCGGCTCGTGCCAGCGGAAGAGGCGCTCGGCGCGGGGCTGGTCCAATCCCTCCATGAACCCGAGGCCCTGGCCGGCGCCGCGCAGGCGCTCGCGAAGGAGCTGGTGGACTCGACCGCGCCGGTGTCCGTGGCCGTCATCCGTCAGGCGCTCTACCGGATGAGCGCCCTGCCCTCGCCAGAGCCCGCGTTCGCCCTGGACAGCCAGCTCATCGCGAGCCTCGGAGAGAGCCCGGACGCGCTAGAAGGCGTCATGGCCTTCATGCAAAAGCGACCCGCGCGGTTCTCCCGGACGGTGACCCAGGACCTGCCCACGTTCCTCCCCTGGCAGGAGGCCCGCCGATGAGCGCCGTGGCCCCTCGCTGGAAGCGGCTGGAACCAGATGAGCGCCGGCAGCAGATCCTCGATTGCGCCATGCGCCTGTTCGGCGAGCGCCCGTACGCGGAGGTCTCCACCACCGACATCGCCAAGGAGGCGGGTGTCGCGCGGGGACTCCTCAATCACTACTTCGGGCAGAAGCGGGATCTCTACCTGAAGGTCGTGAAGCGAATGCTGCTCATGCCCGGCATCGAAAAGAGCGTCCCCATGACCGGAACCCTGCGAGAGCGCGTGGAGCGCAGCGTCGAGTGGTACCTGGACACCGTGGCGACCCACGGCAAGACATACCTGGCCGTCATCGGGAGCGGCGGCATCGGCGCGGATCCGGACGTCGAGCGCATCATCGCGGAGGCGGACGACGTGGCCGCGTCGCGGACGCTGGAGTTCCTGGGGCTCAAGGCCGAGGTCGGCAACGATTCGCGGCAGCGGGCGATGATCCGCTCCTACGGCGGGCTGGTGAAGTCCTCCATCCGTGAGTGGCTCCGCGACGGGACGCTCAGCCGCGAGGAGACGCACCTGCTCCTGAGCGAGTCGCTCCTGCTCATCGTGCGCGACCTGCTCCCCCAGCTCGCCCGGACGGCCACGCCCGGACGCGCCACCCCGGCGAAGCCGAAGGCCCAGAAGTGACGGGGCCCATGGCCGGTCCGGGCCCGCTCACCGGACGCACGCTGCTGATGTCCGGGGGAAGCCGTGGCATCGGGCTGGCCATCGGCGTCGCGGCCGGACGGCTGGGCGCCAACGTCGCGCTCCTGGCGAAGACGGGCACGCCGGACCCGCGCCTCCCGGGCACGGTCCACACCGCCGCCGCGGAGATTGAAGCCGCGGGAGGCAAGGCGCTCGCGGTGGTGGGCGACGTGCGGGAAGAGGCGGACGTGCAGCGCGCCGTGGACGAAACAGTGGCGCGCTTCGGCGGCATCGACTTCTGCGTCAACAACGCGAGCGCCCTGGCCCCGCTCAAGACCGAGGAGCTCCCGCTCAAGCGCTTCGACCTGATGCAGCAGATTCAACTGCGCGGGACGTTCCTGCTCACGCGCACGGCGCTGCCGCACTTGCGGCGCTCGTCCCATGCGCACATCCTCTCGCTGTCCCCGCCGGTGAACCTGGCGCCCCACTGGATGGGCCTGCACCCGGCGTACACGATGGCCAAGTACGGCATGACGCTGCTCACGCTCGGCTGGGCGGCGGAGCTGGCGGAGGCTGGCATCGGCGCGAACGCGCTCTGGCCGCGCACGCTCATCGCCACCGCCGCCGTGAAGAACCTGCTCGGGGGAGAGGCTTCGATGCAGCGGGCCCGCGCGCCGGAGATCATGGCGGACGCGGCCGTGGCCATCCTCCAGCGCTCGCCGCGCGAGTGCACCGGACAGACCTTCATCGACGAGGACGTCCTGCGCGCGAACGGAGTCACCGATTTCAGCCGCTACGGCGGCGGCCCGGATGTGGCGCTCGACCTGTACGTCGACCCCTGAAGAGGAAGCACGACAGACAGCTTGATTGACCTTTGACCTTGGCGGAGGTGTGTCCATGGGTGCGTTCGACGCGAACCTGGAAGCGCAGTGCCTGTCCCTCGCGGCGCAGCTCACGCTGCCGCGCCTCCTCCAGCGCAACGCGACGGAGTACGCGGACGCGCCCGCCCTCACCTCCGGGAACAGCACCCTCACCTGGGGACAACTCCGCGAGCGCACCGCCGCGCTGGCCCGGGGGCTCTGCGTGCTGGGGCTCCAGCGTGGCGAGCGGATGATGATCATGATGTCCGCCCGGCCGGAGCATTGGATCATCGACTATGCGGCGGCCCACCTGGGCGCCATCTCCTGTACCGCGTACCAGACCCTGAGCACCGAACAGGTGGGCTACGTCGCCCGGCACAGCGCGGCCACGGTGGTGGTGCTGGAGGGCGCGGAGGAGCTGACCCGGTGGTGGCCGGTGCTCGAATCTCTTCCTGCCCTCAAGCGCATCGTCGTGGTGGACGCGTCCGCCCTCCCGCGCGGGGACTCGCGGTTCATCTCCTTCGCGGAGCTCGAAGCCGAAGGCCGTGCCCTCCACGAGGCCAACCCCCAGGCCTTCGAGGACGCCTGGAAGGACATCCGCCCGGAGGATCCGCTGGCGATGATGTACACGTCCGGCACCACCGGTGACCCCAAGGGCGTGGTGCTGAGCCACCTCAACGCCTTCTATGAAGCCGTCGCGGTGGACCAGTGCGTCCCCATCCCGATGCGGGTCCCCTCCATCGCCTATCTCCCGCTGGCCCACGTGGCCGAGCGCGAGCTGGGGCTGTACCGCGCGCTCTACAAGGCGCTGCACATGCACCTGTGCACGGACCCGGCGGGCGTGGTGCCGCTGCTCGCCCGTTCGCGCGCGCCCGCGTTCTTCGGCGTGCCGCGCCTCTGGGAGAAGCTCGCGTCGAGCCTGCGCCTGAAGGTGGACGCGCTCCCGCCCGCGCAGCGTGAGCCCCTGCTCGCCGCCCACGCCGCCGCGCTGGAGTCCTTCCGGCTGCGCGGCGCTGGCAGGCCCGTGCCGCCGGAGGTCCAGCAGAGGGCCGCGGACGCCGAAGCGCGCGTGCTCGAACCGCTGCGCAAGTCCATGGGGCTGGATGCGCTGCATTGGACGAGCAGCGGCTCCGCGCCCATCCCCGTGGACATCCTCGAGTACCTGGGCGGCTTCGGCATCCAGGTGCTGGAGGTCTGGGGCATGAGTGAGACGACCGGCTGCGCCACCATCAACATCCCCACCGACTTCCGCGTCGGCTCCGTGGGCCGGCCCATCCCCGGGCTCCAGCTCAAGCTGGCGGAGGACGGCGAAATCTTCGTGCGCGGCCCGGTGGTGTTCATGGGCTACCTCGCGCCGGACGGCCAGATTGTCCGCGCGACGGACGCGGACGGCTGGCTCGCCACCGGAGACATCGGCACGCTCGACGCGGACGGCTTCCTCAGCATCACCGACCGCAAGAAGGAGCTGATCATCACGTCGAGCGGGAAGAACATCGCCCCCTCCAAGCTCGAAGGCATGCTGCGCGCCCATCCGCTGGTGGCCCAGGCCATCGCGATTGGCGACGGCCACCCCTACGTGACGGCGCTCGTCTCCCTGGATCCAGAAGCCGCGCCCGTCTGGGCCAGGGCCAGGGGCCTGTCCTCCGTGTCGGTCCAGGACCTCTCGCGAGACCCCACCGTCCAGGCCGAGCTGGAATCGCTCGTCGCCGCGGCCAACGTCCGGCTCTCCCGCTCGGAGCAGATCAAACGCTTCCACGTCGTCCCGGAGGCGTGGTCCCCGGTGACGGGCGAGCTGACGGTCACCCTCAAGCTCAAGCGCCGCGTGATCCTCGCGCAGTACGCCGAACGCATCGCCGCGCTCTACGCGAACACCTGACGCCCCTTCGGAGAACAGCCATGCACGTGAGAACCCCGGAGCAAGCCTCGTTCGCGGATGCCATCGACGCGTTCTGCCGCGCCAGGACGGGCACGCGCGCGCAGCGGGACGCGCTGACCCACGACGGCAAGGAAGCACACGCCCCCGGCCTCTATGCCCAGATGGCCGAGCTGGGCTGGCTGGGCGTGGGCCTCCCCTCGGAGTACGGCGGTTCTGGCGGAGGCATGTCCGAGATGTGCCTCTTCGCGGAGCGGACCGCCTATGGGCTCGCGCCCGTGGGCGGCTACATCACCACGGCGGTGGCGGCGGGCCCCTACGCGAAGTTCGGGACCCTGGCGCAGAAGGAGACCATCCTCGGCGGCATCGCACGCGGCCGGGTGGAGGCCATCTCCATCTCCGAGCCCGGGGCCGGCTCCGACGCCGCCGCCATCACCTGCCGCGCGGTCCGCACGCACGGGGGCTTCGTCGTCAACGGACAGAAGACCTGGTGCTCCAACGCGCACTTCGCGGACCACGTGCTGCTCGTGGCGCGCACGAACACCGTGGGCTCGCGGCATGAGGGCCTCACCATGTTCTGCGTCCCCGCGGGCACGCCCGGCATGGAGATCCGCGGCATCCCCACGATGGGCGGCAAGGAGGTCAACGACGTCTTCTTCACGGACTGCTTCCTGCCGGAGTCCTCCGTGGTCGGCCTCGTGGACCAGGCCTGGCCCCAGTTGATGTCGGGGCTCAACAGCGAGCGGCTCCTGCTCGCCGCGTCCATGCTGGGCCGGGGACGGCGCGCGTTCGACGACGCCGTCGCCTACGTGAAGGAGCGCAAGCAGTTCGGCCGCGCCATCGGCTCCTTCCAGGCGCTCAAGCACCGCATCGCGGACCTGGCCACGGAACTGGATTGCTGCGAGCTGCTCGTCTACCGCGTGGCGGCCATGGCGGACGAGCACCCGGACCGGATGCTCCCCCGCGAGGCCTCCATGGCGAAGCTCAAGACGACGGAGACCGCCAAGCGCGTGGCCCTGGAGGGCATGCAGATGATGGGCGGCTATGGCTACGCCACGGAATACGACATGGAGTCGCACCTGCGCGCCACGGTCATCTCCACCGTCTACGGCGGCACCAGCGAGATCCAGCGCGACATCATCGGCAAGACCTTCGGACTCTAGGAGACAGACATCATGACGACGGCACGTCCCCGGTGGAGCTCGGATGACGTGGAGCAGGTGCGCACGCTCGCGGCCACCTACTTCACGAAGGAAGTCCTCCCCAACGTCCCCAAGCACGTGGAGCAGGGCTACCCGGACAAGGCGCTCTACCGCCGCGCCGGAGAGCTGGGCCTCCTGTGCATGTCCATCCCGGAGGCCTACGGCGGCGCGGGCGGCACGTTCGCGCACGAGGCGGTCCTCATCGAGGAGCAGATCCGCGCCGGGGACCCGTCCATGGGCTTCCCCGTCCACTGCGCCATCGTCGCGCACTACCTGCTGGCCTACGCCTCGGAGGCCCAGAAGGAGAAGTGGCTGCCCCGGCTGGCCAGCGGCGAATGGGTGGGCGCCATCGCCATGACGGAGCCGGGCACGGGCTCCGACCTCCAGGCCATCACCACCCGCGCGGTGCGTGAAGGCGACTTCTACCGGGTGAGCGGCGCGAAGACGTTCATCTCCAATGGCCACGTCTGCGACTTCATCATCATCGTCGCGCGCACGGGGCAGCCGGGCCACGCGGGCATCTCCCTCTTGTGCGCGGAGGTCTCCGACACGACGCCCGGCTTCCAGCGTGGCCGCATCCTCGACAAGCTGGGAGGCAAGGGTCAGGACACCACCGAGCTCTTCTTCGACGACCTGCGCGTCCCCGCCGTCAACCTGCTGGGCGGAGAGGAGGGCCGGGGCTTCGCCCAGCTCATGCAGCAGCTCCCCCAGGAGCGGCTGACCACGGCCATCATCGCGGTGGCGAGCCTGGAGCGCGCAGTCCAGCTCACGGTCGATTACACGAAGCAGCGCCACGTCTTCGGCAAGCCGCTCTTCGCCCTGCAGAACACCCGCTTCGAGCTGGCGGAGTGCGCCACCCTCCAACGGGTTTGCCGCACTTTCGTGGATGACTGCATTGCGTCCCACCTGGAAGGCGGACTCGATGTGACAACGGCGGCCATGGCGAAGTACTGGGTGTCCGACCAGGCCTGCCTCGTAGTGGACCGCTGCCTCCAGCTGTTTGGTGGGTACGGTTATATGAAGGAATACCCCATCGCCCATCTGTTCGCGGACACCCGCGTCCTGCGAATCTTCGCCGGCGCGAACGAGGTCATGAAGGAGCTCGTCGCCCGGTCCCTGTAGCCCCCTCCCTTCTCACAAGGAGGCTCCCCGTGAGCCAGGAAGCATTCATCTTCGACGCCGTCCGTACCCCTCGCGGCAAGGGCAAGAAGGGCGCCCTGCACGGCACCAAGCCGGTGTCGCTGCTCGTCGGCTTGGTGGACGCGCTCAAGCAGCGCCACCCGAACCTGGACCCGAAGCACATCGACGACGTGGTGCTGGGCGTCGTGTCCCCCGTGGGTGACCAGGGCGCGGACATCGCGCGCACGCTGGTGCTGGCCGCGGGCCTGCCGGAGACCACCGGCGGCGTGCAGCTCAACCGCTTCTGTGCCTCCGGCCTGACGGCGGTGAACATGGCCGCGCAGCAGGTGCGCTCCGGCTGGGAGCACCTGGTCATCGCGGGCGGCGTGGAGAGCATGTCCCGCGTCCCCATGGGCTCCGACGGCGGCGCGTGGGCCATGGACCCCGCCACCAACTACGACACCTACTTCGTGCCGCAGGGCATCTCCGCGGACCTCATCGCGACCATGGAGGGCTTCACTCGCGAGGACGTGGACCGCTACGCCGTGCGCTCGCAGGAGCGTGCCGCCCACGCGTGGAAGAACGGCTACTTCCAGAAGTCCGTCGTCCCCGTGAAGGACCAGAACGGGCTCACCATCCTGGACCGCGACGAGCACATGCGCCCGGACTCCACCGTGGCCTCGCTGGGCCAGCTGAGCGCGTCCTTCACCACCATGGGTGAGATGGGCGGCTTCGACGCGGTGGCGCTCCAGAAGTATCACGCGGTGGAGCGCATCAACCACGTGCACACGCCGGGCAACTCCTCCGGCATCGTGGACGGCGCGGCGCTGGTGCTGGTGGGCTCGGAGAAGGTGGGCAAGACGCTGGGCCTCACGCCTCGCGCGCGCATCGCCGCCGTGGCCACGTCCGGCGCGGAGCCCACCATCATGCTGACCGGCCCGCTGCCGGCCACCCGCAAGCTGCTGGACATCGCCGGCCTGTCCGTGAAGGACATCGACCTCTTCGAGCTCAACGAGGCCTTCGCCTCCGTGGTCCTCAAGTACCAGAAGGACCTGGACATCCCGGACGAGAAGCTCAACGTCAACGGCGGCGCCATCGCCATGGGGCACCCGCTGGGTGCCACCGGCGCCATGATCCTTGGAACCGTGGTGGATGAGCTGGAGCGGCGCAACGCGCGCCGCGCGGTCGTCACCCTGTGCGTCGGCGGCGGCATGGGTGTGGCCACCCTCGTCGAGCGCGTCTGACCCTTCCCTCCCCTTTCAAAGACTTTCGAGCGAACACCATGAGCGAACAGAACACCCTGCGCTGGGAACAGGACGCGGACGGCATCGTCGTCTTGACGATGGACGACCCCTCCCAGTCCGCCAACACGATGAACGCCGCCTACGTGAAGTCCATGCGCGCGGCGGTGGACCGGCTGGCGAAGGAGAAGGACAGCATCACCGGCGTCGTCATCACCTCCGCGAAGAAGACCTTCTTCGCGGGCGGCGACCTGAACGACCTGCGCAACGTGAAGAAGAGCGAAGCGAAGCAGGTCTTCGACCTGGGCCAGGAGATCAAGGCGCAGCTGCGCACGCTGGAGACCCTGGGCAAGCCCGTGGTCGCGGCCATCAACGGCGCGGCGCTGGGCGGCGGGCTGGAGATCGCCCTCGCGTGCCATTACCGCATC
This sequence comes from Corallococcus sp. M7, assembly GCF_054512695.1. NCBI lineage: Bacteria > Pseudomonadati > Myxococcota > Myxococcia > Myxococcales > Myxococcaceae > Corallococcus > Corallococcus sp. M7. Next base: position 2,568,710 of record NZ_CM137252.1, on the reverse strand, counting down.
CTCGCGGACGTGAAGGGCGCGCAGGTGGGCCTGCCCGAGGTGACGCTGGGCCTGTTGCCCGGCGGCGGCGGCGTGGTGCGCACCGTGCGCATGCTGGGCATCACGGACGCGCTGATGAAGGTGCTGCTCCAGGGCCAGAAGTACCGCCCCCAGGAGGCGAAGGAGCTGGGGCTGGTGCATGAGGTGGTGCCCTCCGTGGACGCGCTCCTGCCCGCGGCGAAGGCGTGGGTGAAGGCGAACCCGAAGGCGCAGCAGCCCTGGGACCAGAAGGGCTACAAGATCCCCGGCGGCACGCCGTCCCACCCGGCGTTCGCGGCGAACCTGCCCGCGTTCCCCGCCAACCTGCGCAAGCAGCTCAAGGGCACGAACATGCCCGCGCCGCGCGCCATCATGGCGGTGGCGGTGGAGAGCACGCAGGTGGACGTGGACACCGCGTTCACCATCGAGTCGCGCTACTTCACGGAGCTGGTCGTCGGCCAGGTCGCGAAGAACATGATCCAGGCGTTCTTCTTCGACATGCAGCACATCAACTCCGGCGGCGGCCGCCCCAAGGGCATCCCGAAGCACACCGCGAAGAAGGTGGGCGTGCTGGGCGCGGGCATGATGGGCGCGGGCATCGCCTACGTGTGCGCCAAGGCCGGCATCGACGTGGTGCTCAAGGACGTGACGCTCGCCGCCGCGGAGAAGGGCAAGGGCTACTCCGTCAAGCTGGTGGAGAAGGCCGTCTCCAAGGGCTCCGTCACGAAGGAGAAGGGCGACGCGCTCCTGGCGCGCATCACCCCCGCGGAGGACCCCGCCGCGCTCGCGGGCTGCGACCTGGTCATCGAAGCGGTGTTCGAGGACGTGAAGCTCAAGCACAAGGTCTTCCAGGAGATTCAAGGCGTGGTGGCTCCGGACGCGGTGCTGGGGTCCAACACCTCCACCCTGCCCATCACCCTGCTCGCGGAGGGCGTGAACCGGCCGCCGGACTTCGTCGGCATGCACTTCTTCTCCCCCGTGGACAAGATGCCGCTCTTGGAGCTCATCGCCGGCAAGCAGACCAGTGACGCGACGCTGGCGAAGGCCATCGACATCGCGGTGCAGATTGGCAAGACGCCCATCGTCGTCAATGACAGCCGGGGCTTCTTCACCAGCCGCGTGATTGGCACGTTCCTCAACGAGGCCATCGCCATGGTGGGCGAGGGCATCGCGCCCGCGTCCATCGAGCAGGCGGGACTCCAGGCGGGCTACCCCGCCGCCCCGCTCCAGTTGGTGGACGAATTGACGCTGACGCTGCCCCGGAAGATCCGCCAGGAGACGAAGGCGGCCGTGGAGGCCGCGGGCCAGACGTGGGCGGACCACGGCAGCTACGCGGTGATGGACGCGATGATCGACCAGCACGGCCGCAAGGGCCGCTCCACGGGCGGCGGGTTCTACGACTACGCGGACGGCAAGCGGACGAACCTGTGGCCGGGGCTGACGAAGCACTACACCAAGCCCGGCTACACCATCCCCTTCGAGGACATGAAGGAGCGGATGCTCTTCGCGGAGGCCATCGACACGGTGCGCTGCTTCGACGAGGGCGTGCTGCGCTCCACCGCGGACGCGAACGTGGGCTCCATCCTGGGCATCGGCTTCCCGCCCTGGACGGGCGGCGTGGTGCAGTACATCAACGGCTACGAAGGCCCGTCCGGCACGGGGCCGCGCGGCTTCGTCATCCGCGCGCGCCAGCTGGCGGAGCGCTACGGGAAGCACTTCCTGCCGCCCGCGTCCCTGGTCGCCAAGGCTGAACGTGGAGAGCTGCTCGAGTAACCCCTCACTCACATAAAGGGTCGTCCCATGAGGAATCAGCGGGAGCATGACGTGAAGGCACTCGTTTCAAGGCAGCGCGCCTGTTTCGAAACCCGCGTCACGCTCCCGCTGAAATGGCGGCAGGAGCAGCTGCGGGCGCTGGAAGCCGCCGCGCGCAAGCACGAGGAGGCCATCCTGGCCGCCCTCAAGGCCGACCTCGCGAAGAGCCCGGAGGAGGCCTACCTCACGGAGGTGGGCAGCATCTACGGGGAGCTGAAGACGGCCCTCAAGCACGTGAAGGCCTGGATGGAGCCGCGCAAGGGCTCCGCGCCGCTCGTCATCCAGCCGGCGCGGGCCTGGCAGTACGCGGAGCCCCTGGGCGTGACGCTCATCATCGCGCCCTGGAACTATCCCTATCAGCTCTCGCTGGCGCCGCTCATCGGAGCGCTGGCCGCGGGCTGCACCGCCGTGTTGAAGCCCAGTGAGCACGCGCCCGCGACCTCGCGCGTGCTCGCGCGGATGCTGGGCGAGGCCTTCCCACCCGAGGTCGTCGCCGTGGTGGAGGGCGGCGTGGAGGAGAGCCGCGCGCTGCTCGACGAGCGCTGGGACCTCATCTTCTTCACTGGAGGCACGCAGGTGGGCCGCACTGTCGCCGAAGCGGCGGCCCGGCACCTGACGCCCACCGTCCTGGAGCTGGGCGGCAAGAGCCCCTGCATCGTCGACCGGAGCGCGGACCTGGAGGTCACCGCGCGCCGCATCGCCTGGGGCAAGTACGTCAACGCCGGGCAGACCTGCATCGCGCCGGACTACGTGCTCATCCCGGCCGACCTCCAGGAGCGCTTCACCGCGCTGGTCCAGAAGGCCGTGCGCAGCTTCTACGGCGACGACGCGAGCGCGAGCGCCGACTACGGCCGCATCGTCAATGACCGCCACTTCGAGCGCGTCAGCGCGCTGGCGTCCCACGGGAAGATTGCCTTCGGTGGAGAGCGCGACGCGCGGAGCCGCTACTTCTCTCCCACCGTCATCACCGACGCGCCCCTGACCAGCCCGCTGATGCAGGAGGAGATCTTCGGCCCCCTGCTCCCGCTGGTCGCCTGCGAGAACGTCGACGACGCCATCCGCTTCGTGCGCGCCCGCCCCAAGCCGCTCGCCCTCTACACCTTCGCGCGGGATGCCGCGGTGAATGAGCGCGTGCTCGCCCAGACCTCCAGCGGCGGAGCCGTCACCAACGACGTGTGCGTCCACTTCGCCGCGGAGGGGCTTCCTTTCGGCGGCGTGGGCGAGTCCGGCCTAGGCGGCTACCACGGCCAGGCCAGCTTCGACGCCTTCAGCCACAAGAAGAGCGTGGTGAAGCGGCCCTTCGCGCTGGACATGAAGCTGCGCTATCCGCCCTACACGGGGAAGCTGGGCCTCTTCCGCCGCTTCCTGTGACGGGCCGGGGGCGCGGTCCCTTCTCCGCGCCCCCTTCCCCGCTGACTACAGCGTCTTCATGTACTCGATGAGGGCCCAGCGCTCCGGGTCGGTGAGCGACTGGGTGAAGTCATGCCCCTCGTTGCCCATGCCGTAGAAGTGGGTGTTGAAGATCATCCGGGAGCGGATCTGCTTCTGGGTGATGGGCGGCGGCGACTGGTAGGCGAGCGAGTTGTAGTTGGCGGCCAGGTTCGCGATGTTCGCGAAGAGCACGTCGGCCGTCGCCATCTCCTCGCTGCACGGGATGAACGGATCATTGGCAGGCCGGTCGGCGCAGGCCAGCGCCGTCACCTTCCACCCCAGCTTCGCGAAGTCATAGGACGCATAGCTGGAGTCGTAGCCCGCGTTGGTGCCCAGGATGTTGGCGGAGGTCTGCTGGCGCTTCCACACCGCCGGCCGGTCCGACGGCTTCAGCACGTCCCAGAGGCTGGGCACGCTGCCGTTGTGGAAGAACGGCGCGGAGGCCCACGCGCCATAGAGCGGCGGCGCGATGTAGCCGAACGGGCTGAGCCACTCGTTGGGCCCCTCGGGTGAATAGACGGGCCCCAGGCCGTTGTCATACGCGCTGCGCGGCACGCGCCGCAGGGCGCTCATGATGATGTCGTCGTAGAAGGGGCCGTGGTCGGGGTGCTCGTCGTTGTAGGCCAGGAAGGACGTGTTCCAGGCCCGGCGCTTGCGGATGTCCGCCATCAGGTCCTTGCGCGCGGGGTCCGTGCGGATGATCTCGATGGGCGTGATCACGCCCGCCACGCCCTTCAGACGCGGGTCCGGCAGGTACGCGGGGTCCGCGGCGTAGCGCGGCGAATAGACGCCGTGGCAGGACGCACAGGAGCCGTTGCCCGGCGCCTTGGGGATGTTGGCGTTGGCGCCATTGGCCCAGAGGTCGCGCTCGTGGAAGAGCACCGCGCCCTGCTCGGCGAGCGCGGTGTTGACCGTCTTGGGGTACGTGGGGGGCGACATCGAGATGAAGAAGTTGTCGTTGTCCTCGAACTCGACGGTCAGCGCCCGGCGCTGCGCGGGCGAGCGGCCCAGGTTCGCGATGCCGAAGGCCATCTCCGAGCGGACGTTGTCCGACGTGAGGGCGCCATCCCAGAACTGCCGCGTCTTGAAGGCGCGGTGCCACCAGCTGGGCGCGCGCGACTGGCCGCCCGCGTGGGTGGGGAAGTACTCGAGCAGGCTGGGCGCCAGCGCGAGCGAGTCCATGTCGAAGAGCGCGGGCAGCAGGTCCACGATGCCAATGGCGTCACTGGTGCCACGGCCCACGCTCCACGGCACGGGCGCCAGTTGCAGCACGGTGCCCACGCCCGTCGAGCGGAAGAAGTCGGATTGGATCAACCCCGCGTCCAGCGCGTCGTTCGAGCGCCCCCACACGAAGCCGGCCTCCTGCTCGGTCCCCAGCCGCGAGTCGTGGCACCCGGAGCAGCTGGAGGCGATGGCGCCCGTGAAGCGCCCGTTCGCGTCCCGCTCCTGCACGAGCCCCAGGGGGAGCTGGCCGCTGCCCCCGTTGGTGAGGTTGGGGTTCTCCCACGGCAGCGGATAGGGATTGCGGAACGGCGCCTTCGCCAGGCCGTAGCGCTTGATGACCTGCTCGTCGAAGTCCGAGGGCCGGATGAGGTAGCCCCAGAGCGTGTAGAGGTTGTAGTAGGCGAGCGCCGTGGTGAACGGCTGGAAGTAGGCGCGCGTCTCGATGTTGTTGCGCCCCCGGGCCACGCTCGCGCGGAACTCGCCGCACGTCGTGGGATTGGGCGGCAGCGTGGAGACGAACGGCGGCGGCGGATTGTGCAGGTCCACCCAGTACGCGTTGAACTGGACCGCCGCCCCGGGCTTGTTGACGCCCGGCACCACCAGCGTGCGCGGGTCCACCGGCAGCGGCGTGGAGTCCGGCTTCCCGTTGCAGGCCGCCACGAACGGCGACCGCACCGCCGTGCTCTCCAAGAGCGGCAGCGGGTCGGCGGCTGCCGCGGAGCCGACCAGGAAGAGGACCAGGGAACTCGGACACGCCCACGTACGGCTCCATCGCAGTCTCATGCACTGCCTCCGCGCCTATTGGCACTTTGACAACAAGAAACCTTGTAGGCCCCGGATTCCCGGGCCTCAATACGCAGCGCGTTAGCGTGTCTGGGAAAAACAAAGGGCCCGGAACGGTTGTGTTCCGGGCCCTTCGTGTTCGTCGACGTTGGCGTCTGGGGTCAGAGCATGCCTGGAGACGCCTTCGCCTGGGCCTTGGCGAAGACCTCCCGCAGGCGCGTGGCGACCTTGGGCATCACGTCCTCGAAGGCGAACGCGGCGGACTGCCCCAGGGTCTCCTCGCCGCTGGCGGCCCCGCCCAGCCACGCGGAGGCCCCCTTGCTCTTCTGGGACGCGCCCTCGAACAGGTCGCTCATCGGGATGGAGTCCTGGCCTCCCATGGAGCGGACCGTCAGCTTCAGCTCCGACACGAAGCCACCGGCGTGGACGCTGAAGAATTGGATCTCCGGGATGATGAGTACATCCGCGTCACCCAGGTCGTCGGGGCTGGACGCCTCTTGGACGGACTGGAAGACGGTGCCCATCATCTGCGGGAAGCTCCGGGTGAGGGCCTCGCCGATGTAGATGTCCCAGGTTTGCGTGTAGCCCAGGGCGAAGTATTTGCCCGAATCGATGAGCGCCTTCTGCTCGGGGGAGATGAAGTAGCGCGCGCGAAGCGCCAACGGCGTCCCCGCGTTGGACATGGGCGCGGGGCTCGGCCTTACCTGATGGGTACAGCCAACCAACGTCAGCAACGCGAGCAGAGGCAACACGAGGGTCTTGGGCATGGCGCATTCATAGCGCACGCCCCCTGGAGGCCCAATGCCACGGCCGAAAGGCCTCTCCAGGTCGATTCAACCCCTCACGGGAGGACAGAGGCCCGCGCGCGCGGTGCCCGCTAGGCTCGGTGATGCGCGACAGGCCGTGAACTCCGGGGACGTCCGACATTCGCTAAGGACCTGACGTTGCACTCGCCGGGGGGCGCTCAAATGAAGGCATGGACGTCGATCAAGGTTTGGGTCGTGGCTGCCGCATGGCTGGGGCTGCTGGGCGTGGGAGGCTGCGTCGGGAGTGACTGGGACGCGGCGGCACCTCCGGAGCTGGGCGAGCTCTCGCAGGAGGTCATCACGACCAATGGCCTGTCCACGAATGGCCTGTCCACCAACGGGCTGTCCACCAACGGCCTGTCCACGAATGGGCTGTCCACCAACGGCCTGTCCACGAATGGGCTGGCGGCGACTTCGTTCTCGACCTGGTTCAACGGCAACGAGTCCGTCGCCTACTCCGACATGGTGATGCGGTATGTCGTTGCCTGCGCCCTGCCCGCCGGCCAGACGCGCGTCTGGACCAATCCCGTCACGGGCGTCACCTACTCCTGGCCGGGCCGCCTGGGCCTGGCCACCGCCTGGGCCCAGGGCGCCGCCGCCACCGTGGCGGAGCAGCAGCGGATCTCCGCGTGCCTCGCCGCGCACGTGAACAAGTACGGCGTCTCGGTTCCCCTGTCCATCCAGGGCCATGACTCCGCGGGGGTCATTCCCATGGCGGCCAACGAGGCCACGGACTACCCGGAGAAGGAGGCGTGCTTCTTCGGCAACCTGTTCACCGGCGAGGGCGTCTTCGTGGGCAACGACCGCAACCTCAAGCGGGCGGAGAGCACGCCCCGGGGCTGCGCTCTTTCCGCCAAGGGCGCCGGTGAGAATACGGGGTGCGCCCCACTCCAGCACGTGGGCTACTGCGCCAGCGTCTGCACTCGCAATGCGACGCACGGCTTCTGGGAGCGCTGTGTCGTCAATGGCGTCTCGTACCAGGCCCTCACCACCCGGCTGCGCGCCCAGGACATCTTCAACTGCGGGGATGGCGTCTGCCAATTCACCGAGTCGTGTGGCACGGGCAGGACCTATGACAGCTGCGGCACCGACTGCACGACCTGTGGTGGCGCGCGCTGAACCCTGACACGCGGCGTCCGGGCCCCACTCCCGGACGCCAGTCACGCCGTCGTCACGCCTGCCATCAGAAGCTGATGGTCAGGTCATGCAAAACAGCCTCGCACCCCGTCCTGCTCCCCGCCTCGTTGCCCGACGTGTCGCCCACGCAGGTGAGGCTCTTCACGATGCGCGAGTTCGTGAGGGTCTGAGGGAACTGGAACGCGTCCAGCGCGTGCCCCGTGTCGAAGTAGTGGTACTCGAACTCCGGACCGCATCCGGGGAAGTCCAGGCCGCCGCACGGGTTCGGCGACAGCGCCGTGATTTTGCTCGGGGTCGTGGCGATGTGGTAGGCGCGCTCCCCGTGGACGCCGGTGGTGCCGGGCACCTCGCTCCCCCAGATGACCATGACGATCCACAGCTCGTTCTCGTTGCGGATCTGCAGCTCGAAGTTGACGTCCATCTGCGGACCGTGACCCGCGAAGTCCGCGTCTCCCGACACCTTCGGCGGGACGAAGAACGGCAGCGCGAAGCTGTTGACGACGACGCTCAGGCCCTGCTTCGTCGTGCCCACCTCCGGCGCGACGGGCGTCTCCGCCGGCTGCTCCAGGGTCTCGGGACCACCGCAGCCCGCGAGCAACAGCGCGGCCGGAACGACGTACGACATGAATCGACGCATCATGGCTGACTCCAGACAGCGAAAGGGAAACGCCAGGCAGCCGGCCCGCGCTTCCCACGGGGCGGCCACCACTCCGGCGAACCGGAGTGACGGGACAAGTACCGGCATGGACAGACACGCACCATCACGCTGCCGTGAGCCGCTCCCTGCATGGGACGAGGCGCTCCAGGACGGGGGTGAGCTGGCATCGAGGAGCGGAGGGAAGACGATGGGACTTCAAGAAGCGGTGTTCGAGTCCGTGCCCATCCGGGTGGGGGTGGTGGAAGGCGCCTCCGAAACGCGGCGGTCCGTGCTGCCGCTGCTGGAGGCGGATGCCGACGTGCACGTCGCGGCGGTCCACTCCGAGGGAGGCGCCGCCGTGGAAGCCCTGCGGCGCGAGCCCGTGGACATCCTCTTTTTGGACGTGGACCTGGAGGACCTGGACGGCTTCCAGGTGCTGCGCGAGGCGGGAAGCGCGTGCGCGGGCGCCGTCGTCCTGATGACCGCGAAGGAGGAACACGCGCTGCGCGCCTTCGAGGCCGGCGCGCTGGACTGCCTCCTCAAGCCCCGGGTGCCCGAGCGTTTCGCCCAGGTGCTGGGCCGGGCGAAGGAGCACGTGCGCAGGGGGCGCATCCAGCAGCTCGTGCGTCAGCTCGCGGGCCTCATGAGGACCCTCCCCGAACCCTCCCCCGCCCCGCGCTACCTGGAGCGTCTGGTCATCCGCGAGGTGGGACGGGTGACGCTGCTCGCCGTGGACGACGTGGACTGGATGGCGGCGGAGGACAACTACGTCCAGGTGCACGTGGGCGAGCACACCTGGCTCCTACGTCAGCCCATGCGGGAGCTGGAGGCCCGGTTGGATCCGGAGCGCTTCGTGCGCATCCACCGCTCCACGCTCGTCAACCTCCAGCGGGTCCAGGAGCTGCGCCCGCTGCTCCATGGCGAATACCAGGTCATCCTGCGCGACCGCACCACGCTGAAGCTCAGCCGAGGCTACCGGGAGCGTCTGGGTCTGCTGTTGGCCCAGGGGTGAAGACTCCCACCTATTGACCCAAGGCAGGGAAAACCCGTTTGATTCATCAATGCTCAATCAAACCCCTGAGTACCAGTCCTGTATCCAGAGTTCCGAACGGGTGTCCTGGCGTCTGGATGAGCTATTGCCCAAGGACACCGTGCTCGACTTCAGCCACCGGTTCCTTTCGGATGCGCTGACCGGGACGGAAGCCATTCCCTTCCTGAGCGCGGAGGAGCGGCTGATGTTGAATCACATCCGCTCCAACAGCTACGCGCACCTGTTCCTGTTCCTGGAGGAGTACGCCGTCGCCCTGGCCGCCCAGCGCGCCGGGCTGGAGCTTCACGGGAACGGGACGCACATGCGGGCGCTGCTGCGCTTCACGGAGGAGGAGCTGAAGCACCAGCAGCTCTTCGCGCGCTTCACCAGCGCGTTCGCGAAGGGCTTCAAGGTCGCCCCCGCCCTGCTCGACAACCAGGTGGAGGTGGCCCGCGCCATCATGTCCAAGTCGAACCTGGGCGTGCTCATCTTCAACCTGCACATGGAGCTGATGACCCAGCAGCACTACCAGGAGACGGTTCGCGGAAACAAAGACGAGACGCTGGATCCGCTGTTCTGCAACCTGCTCAAGCACCACTGGCTGGAAGAGGCGCAGCACACCCGTCTGGACTTCCTGGAGGCCCAGAAGATCCTCGCAGAGGCGCCCGAAGCCCTGGACGCGGCCCTGACCGAGTACGCGGAGCTGCTCCAGGCACTGCGCGGCACCCTGAACGCGCAGCTCGCGCTGGATCTCCAGACGCTGGAGAAGGCGGTGGGGCGCACGTTCACGCCCGCCGAACGCCAGCAGTTGTCCGAGTCCCAGGAGCGTTCGTATGTCTGGGGTTTCATCGGGATGGGAATGAAGGCTCCCCTCTTCCTCTCCCGCCTGCGCGCGCTCTCCCCCGTCGCGGAGCAGCGCGTGCTGGAGCTGGCCCCGACCTACTACTGTGCCTGAGCCTGAGTTGAAGCTCAGCCGCGGCGACCGCGAGCGCCTCCAGGGGTGAGGACTCCCGCCGAGGTGGCCTGGAGCCGGCACCGCGCCTCGGCGGCCCTTGCCTGCACGGCGGCCTCGTGCTGTCCCAGTGACAGCATGAGGGCCGCGGCCCGCGCGTAGTGCTCCGCCGCCAGCTCGGGCGGCAGGACCTGTTCGTCGGAGCGCGCGGACGCCAGCAGATGGGGCAGTGCCTGCTGCGTCCGTCCGGCCCCGAGCCAGTGGTGCGCGAGGAGGATGGAGGGCGCGCCGTCCTCCTCGAACACCGTGGCGAGCCGGGCATGCAGCACGCGCTCCTCGCCGGGCCCCATGCCGGCCAGGACCGCCTCCATCACCAGGTCGTGGCTGAAGCGCTCGCCCATCAGCACCTGGGCCGCCTCCAGCTCCGCGAGCGCCTCGTGCGCCTCCGCCGGCTTCACCTGGAGCCCCCTGGCCACGAGCGAGGTCCGGAAGAAGGCCCCCGCCAGCGCCGCGATCCGCGCGCACTGGAGCGCCAGTGGGGACAAACCCTCCAAGCGCCGCTGGATGAGCGGGCCCACGCGCCCCGGAGGTGGCAGCCGCTGGGGCCACTCGCGCTGGAGCGAGTCCGTCTCCAGCAGGTGCTTGAGCGTCTCCACCACGTACAGGGGATTGCCTCCCGTGTAGCGGGCCAGGGCCTCCAGGTGCGCCTCCGCGCCCGGCAGTCCCATGCCCGCGACCATGCGCTTCACGTCCTCGTCCGTCAGCGCGTCCACCTCCACGACGCGCGCCAGTCCCGCCTCGACGAGCCCTGCCACGTGCATGCGCGTCTCGGGGGACAGCTCCCCCCGGCGATAGCAGTCGATGAAGCGCAGGCTGCGTGCGCCCGGAGGGGCGGTGTCGGCCAGCCGGGAGAGCGCGAAGGTGAAGGCCCGGGCGCTGGCCGCGTCCCAGTACTGCACGTCGTCCGCGACGCTGATGTCCTCGTGCTCGTGGAGCAGTTGGAGCGCCGCCACGATGGCGTCATAGAAGCGCAGCATGCCGGCCTCGGAGGCCAGGGGCGGCAGGAGCCGCGCATCTCCCAACTCGGGGAGGATGCGAGACAGCTCGGTGCGGACCCAGTCCGGCAGCTTCACGTCCGGCCAGCGCCGCAGCTGCGTGCGGAAGGCGCGCGCCTGGGAGGCGAACGGCACGTCCCGGTCTCCCGCTCGCGCCTCGATGCGCCCCCAGCGGCCCTGCGTGGCCGCGAACTCCTCCGCGAGCCGCGTCTTGCCGCTGCCGGGCTCACCGGAGATGAACAGCAACTGGCCCGCCTCCCAGCCGGCCTCCAATTGCCGCCACGCCGCGTCCCGGCCCACCAGCACCGGCGGGCGCAGCACGGACAGGGGCAGCGAGGGCCGGGAACCTGGAGCGGCGCGCGGGCGCGGCGGGGCCTGCTCCACCTCCCGCACCAGCGCGAGCGTCTCCGGCATGGGGGTGACGCCCAGCTCCCGGTCCAGCACGTCGCGCAGGTGCTCGAAGGTCGCGAGCGCGGCGCCCCGGTCACCCCGCAGGTAGTGCAGCCGGATGAGGTGACGGCCGGCCTGCTCGGATTCGGGCTCCTGCCGCGCCCACGCCTGCGCGAGCCCCAGGGCGGCGGTCCAGTCCCCCGCGGCGGTGAGCCGGGCGATGTGGGCCTCGCGCGCCTCGCGCACCCACCCCTCGATGCCCGCGCGGGCACCGTCCAGCCAGCGCGCGAGCTCCGGACAGTCGTCGAAGTCGAAGCCGGCCAGCAACGTGCTGCCTTCGGCGTCGACACACGCCAGGGCCTCCGCGTGCGCACGGGCCTCCGCGGCGGCCTTGAGGCACGCGGCGTCCACGGACGACGGCGAGACCAGTGCCAACCGGTCGGTGTCGCCCTCCACCAGGGGCGCCTCCCCCGTGGCGACCCGCAGGCGGCGCAGCAACTGCCGCAGGTTGCTGCGCACGGTCGTAGGCGGCGAGTCCGGCCACAGCAGGGACGCAAGCGCGAATTTGGGCGAGGGCCCCTGCAATGCCAGCCACGCCAGCAGCGCCGCGGTGCGCCGCTCCAGCCGCACCCGTTGACCGTCGGGGCCACACAACCGCGCCAGCCCCAGGACCCGCACCCGCCATTCCCTGCCATCCACCGGAAATCTCCCAGGCTTCACGCCGTCATTCGACGCGCGCACCTTACTCGACCAGACGTGGAAGCAGGCCATCAGCGACCTGACCTGTCTGCCCATGGTGCCGCCCTCCGGCATCCGGGCCAGGGAGCGCTGGCGGGCCTGGATGACGGGACAGCCGGGAGGCTGGAGCCGCACAGGGCCCGTGCGCATTCATTCCCCATGCTGGCACTTCGACACTGTGGACTCGGATGGCTGGCGTTGTCCGCCGCCTGGCCGGTGTACGCGGCGGACCCCGTGGTGTGGGGCGAAGGGATGATGGTGAAGGTCCGTCCCAACGACACCGCGCCGGGAAACAGCACCGAGGTACGACTCACCGCCGCGCGCAATGAGTTCGCCTCCTTCCAGGTGGCGTTGCACGGTGGTGACATGGGACTGCGGGGCGTGCGCGCCCGCCTGCCCTCATTGGAGGGCCCCACGACGCTGACGGGGCCGGACGTGACGCTGTACCGGCAGGCCTACCTCACCCTCCTGCAGCCCTCCGAACCCGGGCAGCCGGTGGGGCGGTGGCCGGACGGGCTGGTTCCGGACACGGATGAAATCGTCAGGGAGCAGCGCAACGCCTTCCCCTTCGACGTGCCCGCGCGTGAGGCGCGAGCCATCTGGGTGGACGTGCACGTGCCCGAGGACGCGCCGCCGGGTGAATACACGGGCACGGTGACGGTGGAGGCGGAAGGTGGCTTCCAGCGGCAGGTGACCGCGAGGCTGACGGTGGTGGACGCGGTGATGCCGAGCACGTCCTCGCTGGCCTCGTCGTTCTCCATGTTGCCGACGCAGGTGTGCCGCGCGCACCTGGGCCGGGATGACTGCTCGCCCGCGGAATTGCAGCCGCTGCTCGCGCGCTACCAGCAGCTGTCGCTGGAGCACCGCCTCACGCAGCCCCGGCTCTTCCTGGGCGGCGCCGGGCCCCAGGCATGGAGCGGGTTCGACGCGACGTGGGGACCGTACCTGGATGGCACCGCGCCCACGCGGCTGTCCGGCGCGCGGATGACGAGCGTGGAGTACACGGGCCTCTTCACGGCCGAGGGCCTGGCGGACTTCACCGGGCACATGAACGAGCGCGGCTGGCTGGACCGGGCCCACGCGAAGATTGGCGATGAGCCGTTCGACGTGGCCACCTTCCAGCAGGTGCGGGCCGCCGGGACGCTGGTGCGGCAGGCAGCGCCCGGACTTCGCACCCTGCTGACGGTGAACTCCCTCCAGATGAGGCTCAACGGCCTGGAGCCCCTGGTGGACATCGTGGTGCCCATCGTGAACCACCTGGAGGGCACGGAGCCGGACTTCGCGGGAGACCAGAGCCAGACGTACACGGCCTTCCTCACGCGTCCCGGAACGGAGTTGTGGATGTATCAGAGTTGCCTGAGCCACGGCTGCGGGGCGGACATCCCCATGCCGGAGACCCGGCCGGGGGCGGGCTGGCCGTCATACATGGTGGACGTCCCCTCGTCGAAGGCCCGCGCGATGGAGTGGCTGTCCTTCCTCTTCGGCTGCAAGGGCGAGCTGTACTACGAGACCGGGGCCATGCTCCCCACGGCGTGGACGGACCAGAACCACTACGGTGGCAACGGGGACGGGACGCTGTTCTACCCGGGCACGCCCGCGACCATTGGCGGAAAGACAGACGTGCCGGTGGCTTCCCTGCGCCTGAAGCTCATCCGCCAGGGCATGCAGGACTATGAATGGCTCAAGGCGGTGAGTGACGCGGGAGACCCGGCCTTCGCGCGCCAGGTGGCGAGGGAGCTGCTTCCCAGCGCGTCGCAGGTGCCGGATGACGGCGCCACCTTCGATGCGGCGCGGCTGCGGCTCATCCGGCGCTACCAGGAACTGATCGCGGGCAACCCGTACGCCCCGCGCATGGGTGAGCATCCGGTGACCATGCCCCTGGAGCCACAGGTCCCAGGCGGTCCGGGGGAGTCGGGCGGACAGGGAAACGCGGGCGGCTGCGGCGCGGCCCCCGGCGTCTCCGTGGCGGGAGCATTGCTATCGGCGGCCTGGGCGCTGGGCCGGCGTCGCAGGGCGCGAGGGCGGCGGTCCGCTCAAGGCGCCTCGGACACCTGAAGCCCCGCCTTCACCAGCTCCGCACGGATGGCACGGGACTCCCGGGCCCGCTTCACGAGGACGTCCCCGTGCATGCCTCGCTGCTCCCGGACGCGGACCCCTCCCGCGACGAGGGCCTGGAGGACCTGCACGGTCTTTGCCTCCGTGCAGAAGTCCCCCGCGCGCAGGGCCTGGGCATACAGATAGGTGCCCGGCTCCTCCGCGATGGCCTCACGAGACATCTTGCCCAGCAGCAGCGAAACGGCCTGCGCGCTACAGCCGTTCGCGGCCAGGTTGAGCGGAGAGCTGTTGTAGAGCGTGACGTCCACGCGCGCGCCGGCCTCCAGCAACAGCTTCACCATCGTGGGGTCGCCCTTGTCTTCACGAAGCCGCCGCGCCGCCTCCAGCAGCAGGATGGGCTTCTCGAACCTCGGCCCATTCGGGTCCGCCCCCGCCTTCAGCAGGAGCCGCACGACCTCCGCGTGTCCATTCCTCACGGCCATTTGCAACGAGGAGTCCAACTCACCCGACTGGCTGCGGGGTGAAGCGCCCATCTCGAGGACTCGCGCCACCTGCGCGCCAAGGCCCGCCTCCGCCAGCGGCTGGAGCGGCGGACGCACCCCACCCTCCAGCAGGGCATCCACCATCGCGGGACTCGCGGTGTCGAAGTCGCTGAGCCAACGCTGGAGCATGGCGACCCCGTCGCGGGATGGGTCGGGCCCACCCGCGACCAGCACGGCACGCATCAGCGCGACGTCCTTGTGGGCGAGGGCCTGCCCCATGGCGTACTGGATGACGGAGGGGGAGATGGCCCCCCGCCCCTGCCGGGCAAGCCGCTCCACCTGGGGAGTCTGGCGAGCCACGGCGGCGGCGAGGAAGTCCGCATCCAACAGACACGCGGTCCGGGCGGAAGCGCCCGCGTCCACCAGACGCTTCTCGATGCGCTTCAGCCCCTTGAAGCGCGCGAAGCACACCGCGCTCCATCCCGGCGGTGGCCAGTACCGTTGATGCCGGGGAACGATGAGCAATGGATCCGCGCCCGCATCCAGCAGGACGTTGGCGGCCTTCTCCTTCCCTTCCTCGCACGCCACCATGAGCGGGGAATGCACGCGAGGATGCACCAACTCATCCGTCTCGTTGACGGACGCGCCCTTGGACAGCAACGCACGCAAAGCCTCGGCGTTGTCATCCAGGATGGCGCGCATCACCGGCGGCACATGAGGCCTGGGGAAGGTCGCCTGCGCGGTACGCCCGCACATCAGCAGCCCCAGAAGCACGGAGAGGAAGGTCGCACGGCGGGCGGAACAGGGGGACATGGAGTGCTCGGGGGGCATGGCTAGGGGCTCATCAGCTTTCGCAGCCGCGTGTCTTTCGTCCGCCGTTGGAGCGCTTCCAGGCAGAGCGCGCGACGGGAGCGGGCTCCCGCCGGCTCCCCGTCCTCGTCCAGGCACTCCAGCAGCTCCAGGTCGAAGCGCGTGAGTGGCTGGATGTCCACGGCCTGCCGCAGCTCCCTGGCGGACCTGCGTCCCAGGCGGGCCATGACCCACTCCCTCAAACAGTGTCGAACGGCGTCTGGCGTCTCCAGCACCTCCAGGCACTGCCCGGGGCGCGTGACGCCCTCGGTGCGCCGATGGCCGGACGGCCCTTCGGGCTCGCTGCCGCGATAGCGGATGCCGGGCCGCTTCGCGGTGACGGCGCAGTCCTCGGGACAGTTGCAGCGCTGCTCATGGACATCACACACGCCATCGCCACACGCCAGACAGCTGGGCATGTCGGTCGGGTCGCGCTGCGGTTCGCAGGTGTCGTCCGGCGTCAGGACACCGCAGCGGCTCACCAGTCCGGGGCAGCACGGCTCGCCCAGGCCGTAGACACTCACCGAGCCACACTCGCGGTCCCTCGGGCGGTTCCCGCGGGAGGCGCAGAACGGCTGACCATCGCAGTACGTCAGCCGGATGCAGACCTCTGGGAATTCGCCACACCGCTCTGGCGGGAGGCCCTCGCACCAGACGTCGGGGCGGCGTTTGACGGTGGCGACCGGCGCCACGCCCGCGTCGGCCACCGTCACGCCCGCGTCGGGTGTTGGCAGCGGCGCGGAGGGCTCGGGCTTCGAGGAGCAGGCGACCAGTGCCATCCCAAGGAGCGCCGCGAACAGCGAGGGCGGGACGCGGCTCCGGTTCCGGGTTCTTCCCATCGGCAGGCTCCTCCACCGGATGCCCATCCGGGGCTCCCAGTCTAGACTCCAGGCATGAACCTCGTCCGAGGCATTCTCCTCTTCGCGGCCGCCCTGTCCCTGCTGTCCGGCTGCGCGACGCTCGACACGTCGAACATGTCGCCGGCCTGCCGCGACCAGTACGACGCCTGCCTCGACAGTTGTCAGCCACGGGGCCGGCCCGCCTCGCGACAGCCCCCGGACTCCGCGCAGGGCTACGCGGAGCGGCTCACCCCCGATACGCAGACGCCGGCCTGCACCGACTCCTGCAAGCAGCAGGCGAAGACCTGCTCCTGAGCCCATGGCCCCGGAGCGCTACGAGACACTGGACGGCTCCACGCCGGACGTCACCCCGCTGGCGGCGGAGGTCGGGCTCAAGCAACCGTTGAGCGCCTTCACCCTGCTGGAGGGAGGCGACGTCTTCGAGTCGCGCGGAGGCCGTCCCCCCGCGGAAGGCCCCGCGCGGGCCCGCGCCTATGTGAGCGCGAAGCTGGAGCTCAAGCCGTACGGCGCCCCGGCGGCGCAGGTGAAGCGGGTGCAGGAGGAAATAACCCGGCAGCTCGCCGGCAACCTCCAGCTCATCGCCCGCCTGGAGGCCGCGAGGCCCCTGACGCTGGAGCTGATTCCCCCCGGTCACACGCTGGCGAAATACGGCTACCCCCGGGCCGTGTCTCCCCAGGCCGCGGGCCTGTTCTGGGACCACCCGGACTGGCCGCGGGCACGGATCGCGCTGCGGCAGGACCGCATGGAGTCGGAGCAGTACCTGGTCTTCCACGAGATGGCGCACGCCATCCAGGGGCTGGCCTTCACCCAGAAGGAGAGCGAGCTCATCTACCGCACGATGCTCCGCACGTACCGCAGCCGCGCGGCGGTGGACGAGGTCTTCGCCATCTACAGCGAGCGCGAGTTCGTCACCGGCGTCTCTGCGCACGACCTGCGCGCCCCCGGCGTGTACGGCATGGCCCGCCAGCGGTGGAACGAGGAGCACCTGTTCACCCGCTTCGTGCGAAACCTCTATTTCCCCTACAAACCGCTCGCGGGCGGCACGGCGGGAATGACTCCGTCCAGCTTTGGTTGAAGCGTTTTCCCGGGTGCACGACGCCGCCCGGCTCGCCAGGCATGCGCGCGGATTGAAGCCCGATTCCGGCGCATGGTAGGAGGAGGCGGGCCGGTCGCCTCGACGGAACATCATGGACTCCCCCGGTGCTGAGCGGCCTCGTCGGCGGTTGACGCGAATCATCGCGGGCGCGTGCCTGATCCTCCTCGCGACGTTCGTCCTCCTGCTCATCGCGGTCGTGACCGCGCTCCACAACCTCGACCACCCCTGGCTGAAGCCGCGCGTCGTCTCGGAGGTGGAGGCGGCCTCGGGCGTGCGGCTGGACTACCAGACGGCGCGGATCGACGTGCTCTCCGGGCTGCGGCTGGAAGGTCTGGTGGTGCGGACCCCGCCGCCGTTCCAGGACATCGCGCCCGAGTTCCTGCGCGTCGGCACGCTGGAGGCGGCGTGGTCGTTCGGCGCGCTGCTGAAGGGACCGGTCCGGGTGGAGCGGGTCGTGGTGCGCGACGCGGCCATCGTCCTGGTCGCGGATGAGAAAGGGACCACGTCGCTCACGAACCTGACCGGGCCGCCGGAGCCGGAGCCGCTGGATGAAACATCCCCCGGAACCACCCGGCAGGTCGCGGACCTCTTCGCCGCCCCGTTCCCCGTCTCCAGCATCGAGCTGTCGAACGTGTCGCTGGCGTATGTCCGCGTCCAGAGCGGCGCGGTGGTGGACCGCTGGTCGCTGCGTGGGCTCGAAGCCGGAATCGAAGCGAAGCCCCAGGAGAAGAGCTGGAAGCTCCTCGTGGACCTGGGCAAGCCCGGCAAGCCGCTGGCCCTGACGCTGAACCGCGAAGCGCCCGCCGCCGAGGCCCTGCTGGAGCTGGCCTTGTCGGTGGACGCGAGCACGGACGCCGCGCACGTGAAGGTGGACCTGGACGTCGCGAAGCAGACCTTTGATCCGCGCTTCACGCTCCGCTCGCTGCTGCACGGCGCGGTGACGGCGAAGTTCGACACGGAGAAGCAACACACCACGCTCGAGCTGGACCGCACGCGGCTGACCGACAGCGCCGAGGTGCAGGCCCAACTGGTGCTCCCGGATGCGACGGAAGTTCCCCCCGTCCTGACGCAGGCCCTGGCGGACGTGGACCTGGGACGGTTGCTGAAATGGATCCCCGAGGACCTGCGTCCATTCACCCTGGAGCGCGGCAAGGTGCACCTGGAGGCCCGGGAGGTCACGCTCAGCGACGTGCCCCAGCTGGGAGCCCAGGGCCGGCTCGGGCTGGACGTCGACGTGGCGAAGCTCCTCCTCGTGCAGGAGGCGCTCAAGGTGGAGCTGGGCGATGGACGCATCTCGCTGACGGCGACCCCGGATGCGCCCCAGGGACTGGCCGCCCGGCTCGCGTTCGCGCTCCAGGGGCTCGACGTCGGGGGGGCCACGCCGGTCCGCGTTCCGAAGGCCTCCGGTGAGCTGACCGGACATCAGCTGCGGCCCGACCTCGCCTCGCCCTTCCGGGTCGCGGGGGACGCGGCCCTCTCCGCCAGGGTGGAGTCCCTGGACGTCCGCGCCTCCGGCTACCGGGCGCTGGCGGAGCGCCTGGGCTTCAACCTCCAGGTGCCCCTGACGGCGAAGCCCCCCTTCGCGCTGAAGGCGGACCTGCCCGTGGAGTCACTGCGGGTCACCGCCGAGGGCAAGGAGGTGCTGAAGGGCCCCGCGCGCGTGCAGCTCCACGTGACGGACGCCTTTCCCACGATGGAGGAGCCACGGCTGAGCAGGGCCCGCGCACGGCTGGAGCTGGACGTGGGCACGCTGCACGCGTCGCTGGACGCCACGAAGGGCACCGACGATGTGGCGTACACGCTGGACGCGCAACTGCCGGACCTCGTCATGGCCCGGCCCTTCATCCCGGATGACGTCGCCACGCGCTTCCCCTGGAAGAGCCTGGCCGTGACGCTGGCCTCCAAGGGCAGGCTGACGGCCCTCTTCGCGCCCTCGCCGCGCGTGGATCACCAGACGGAGCTGCGCCTGCAGAAGGCGGGCTGGGACGACATCTCGGCGGCCAGCACCACCGTCGCGCTGCGCTCCCAGGGAGACGAGTGGAAGCACAAGGGAGACCTGTCCCTGAAGGTCGAAGGGCTGCGCATCGGAGAGACCGACGCGGGCACCCAGCACCAGACGCTGACGTTCGACGTGGACCGCCGAAAGCTCTCCCTCAAGCTGGGGCTCACCGGCCATGAGGGCCTGAAGATCGCCGCCGACGCGGCGCTGGCGTTCAACCCGAAGGCCCGCGCGCTCCGCATGGACGTGAAGGGCGACTTCCCGCCGCTGGGTCCCCTGTCGCCGCTCCTGGCGAAGGCGCGGGTGCCCCCGGAGGTGGATCCCTCCAAGCTCGCGATGACCGGCGAGCTGCACGGCACGCTGACGGGCCTCCTCACGCACCTGGGCTCCGACGGAAGCTTCCGCCTGGCCCCCATGCCTCCGCGCGCCGCCAGCTTCGAGGGCAAGGCCCACATGGACCTGCGCGGCGTGCGCTGGAAGCAGGCGGACCAGACCATCAACGTCCCCACCCTGCGCTGGCAGGGCGAGTCGCACGCCGAGGGCGCCCAGCGCACCGTCCGCACGACCCTGGCGGTGGAGAAGCTCACCGTCAGCATGAACGACCGCCGGTTCACCTTCGCGGACCTGTCCAGTGACAGCACCGCCACCTTCACCGACCAATGGGAGAAGGGGGACATCGAGCTGAAGCAGCTCGTGAAGGTCCGCTCGCTGGAGCAGAAGCCGGCGCTGCCCTACCCCGTCCAGGACGTGGAGGCGTCGTTCTCCGTGGTGCGCAAGCCCACCGGCGTCATCCGCATCCCGGACCTGAAGCTGTCCAATGGCGGCACCCAGACGCTGCTGAAGGTCCGGGGACGGCTCGACCTGAGCAACGAGCAGCAGCGCATGGGGCTCAGGGGCTCGCTGGAGCAGGACCTGGCGCACCTCGCGCGGCCCGGCCAGGTCGAGGGCAGCGGCAAGGTCACGGTGGACTTCCGCGTGGCGTCGCCGGACCTGGTGGTCTTCCGCACTACCTCCAACCTCAAGCTCCAGGACGTGAACGTGCGGATGCCCGAGTCCGGCATCGTGGTGGAGGCGCTCAACGGCGACGTGCCACTGACGGAGAACGTGGAGGTCTCCCAGGACGGCGTGCGGCTCTTGAACGACCTGACCGTGAATCCGTACTCGATGCTGCGCTTCGCGGATCAGCACCCGCTGCTCACGCGCAGCGGCTTCATGTCCGCGGACCGCATCACCACGCCGTGGGTGACCATCGCGCCGCTGGCGGGCAACCTGGCCATCAACCAGAACGTGTTCTCCATGAGCCAGCTGGAGATGGGCGTCCGCGGCGGGCGCATCACCGGCCAGTGCATGCTCGACTACCAGGGCAAGCACTCCACGCTGGAGGCCCACGTGCGCGCCACGGGCGTGAAGTCCTCCCGGGGCGAGCCCTTCGACGGCAACGCCGCCATGGTCATCTCCGCCAGGGACCGCAGCATCAACGGGCGCGCGGAGATCTTGCGCATCGGCAACCGGCACCTGCTGGACCTCTTGGACCTGGAGGACCCGCACCACACCGACCCCGCTACCAACCGCGTCCGCTACGCGCTGGGCCTGGGGTATCCGGAGCACGTGCGCGTGAGCTTCAAGCAGGGCTTCGGCAGCCTGCTCATCACCATGGGCGGGCTGGCCCGGTTGGTCAGCATCGACGAGATCCGGGGCATCCCCCTGGGCCCCATCGTCGACCGCCTCATCACCTCCATGACCCCTCCAGAGGCCCTGCAATGAGACACCGTGGGTTGTTGCTCGTGGCCGCCCTCACCGCGTCCGGGTGCATCAGCGCCCCGGAGATCGTCATGGTGGACCGGGCGACGGCGCTCGAGGAGCAGGCCGCGGGCTCATACAAGGACGTGGAGCAGCGGCTGGCGCGCGCGGGCATGAACCCCACGCCGGTGCCGCTCACGCCCAACCAACTGGAGGACCTGGGCATCCAGCCGCCGCCGCTGGTGGAGAACCTGGGCAAGACGCAGGCGGACCGCGTGGACGACCTGGTGCGGCGCCACTGTGTGGGCGAGGGCAAGGACGGGCTCTTGGTGGTCACCCGGAAGCAGTGCACGGCCGGGCGCGTGTCCGCGGATGACAGCGCGCTGGTGGAGCGGGTGAACCGGGCCCGGCGCCAACTGTGGCAGTGGATGAAGACCGTGCGCCCCGGCGTGCCGGAGACGACGCTGCGTCAGAACTGGCGGCAGGCGCACGCGGAAGGCGTCGTCTGCGGCGGCTGGGTGGAGGCCGAGGACGGCACCTGGGGAGAGAAGAAGTGCTGACGCGCCCAGGCCCCTGGATCCTGGCCCTGGCCGTGCTCGTCGCGGGCGGCGCCTGGGCCCAGGACGACGAGAACGACGGAGGCATGGTCCTGCCCGAGCGCCTCACCGTGGGCATGGGCGACCAGTTCCTGGGGCAGCTGGAGCCCGACGAGAACTCGCTGCTGTTCGTGTCCAACCGGGACATCGCGACGGAGATCTTCGTCCAGGACCTGGAGAAGGGCCGCGAGCGCCGCCTCTTCGACGAAGGCGCGGACGTGACGTGGCCGCGCATCAGCCCCAATGGCAAGCAGCTGCTCTACATCTCCTTCCGCACCCAGGCCGGCGGCCAGCTCTGCGTGAGGGACCTGCCAGAGGCCAAGGAGCGCCACTGCCTGGAGGAGGAGACCAGCGCGCTGCAGGCGGAGTGGATCGACGACACGCACATCGCGCTGGTGAGCCGCGCGACCATCCAGGGTGACCTGCGGCTGTCGAAGGTGGCGCTCGGGGCCGGGTGGCACGTGACGCCGCTGCTCGACCGCAACCTGACCAGCCCCACCTTCTCTCCGGATGGGCGCTGGCTGGTGTACGTGCCGGTCCAACGCTCCGTGCAGGAGGTGGGGCCGGGCTTCGCCGCGCGGGCAGCGCCGCACCTGGAGGCCGTCCGGCTGGATGTCCCCGGCGCGGCCCCCATCCCGCTGACGCTGGACATCCCGGGACAGACGGGCCAGCCGGTGTTCGCGCGCGACGGACGCTCGCTGTACGTGGTGCAGTTCTTCACCGACTCCAACGGGGACGGGGTGATTGACGCGAGCGACAGCGGGGTGCTGTTCCGCGTGCCCTTCCCTTCCGACCGTGACGACGCGCCCGCCCAGGCCTCCGCCGCCAGCCCGGACCAGCTCACCAGCGAGGCGTGGAACTGCGAGTACCCCGCCCCCACCGCCGCGTCGCTCATCACCACCTGTTCCCGGGGCCAGTCGCTGGACGTGTATCAACTGCCGCTGGATGGCCAGGTGCCCGGCGCATGGGACCTGAAGCGCCTCAACGAGGAGCTGGGCATGGTGGGCCGGCGCGCGGATCAGCTCATCCTCTACCGCCAGCGCCTGCTGCTCGAGACCCGGCCCAAGCTCCGCCGGCTGTTGATGATGCGCCTGAGCCAGCTCCACCTGGCCTACGGCGACTTCGACGCCGCGGACTTCTACGCGCGCCAGATGACGAAGGTGGACGACCCCGTCACCGCCGGGCTGTCGGAGCCGTTGCGCATCCTCATCGCCCACCGGAAGGCCCTGAAGGAGCGCGACCGGGGCCGCATGGTGGACGAGCTTCAGGAGGGCGAACGCCAACGCATGGCGGCCCTGGATCCCGCCACCGCGCCCAGCCCGCCCTCCGCCGTCTACCGGCACGTGGTGCGCAGCGAGCTGGCGCAGTCGTCCGGCGACTTCACGCTCGCCCGCCAGGAGTTGGAGGCCGCCGAGCTGACGGACACCACGCCGCGCGCGGTGCTGGAGGGCTGGTACGAACAGGCGGACGCGCTGTACCGCGAGCTGGACGACCGGGACGCGCTGGTCGCCGCCGGCCGCAAGCTCTCCCAGAACAAGGTCTTCAAGCAGGACGACCAGCTCGACTTCGCGCGCGGCGCCGTCCGCGCCCTGTACCGGGGGCGCCCCTACGCGGAAGCGGACGCCGCCATGGCCCAGGCGCTCGCGGCGGAGCCCGCCGGGACGCCGTATGCGTTCGCCCTGGAGCTGGGCCGCCACGTCAATGCGTTGAACGTGGAGCGCCCTCCCCGTCCCGTCCGGGACGCCCTGGTCGCGTTCTACAAACAGCAGACGGATCCGCTCCGTCGCCGCATGGTGGTGCAGGACGCCGCCGAGCGCGCGGCGAGCCTGGGCGCTGACGGCGTGATGGAGGCCCTGGCCACGCTCTACGTCGACGACGCCCCGGTCGGCACCGAGGAGCGGCGCCGGGCGGAGCGGCTGTTCCGCCGCGCGCTGATGGGCCGCGCCTACCGCCGCATGGCCCGCGACCGGATGGACGAGGCGCGCGTGGACTTCGACCTCGTGACCCGCCGGACGGCCTCGCTGGAGAGCGCGGTCGAGTCCATGAGCCTGCGCCTGCGCGCAGGCGTCGCCCCTGACGTGGTGATCAAGGAGGTCACCACGGAGGTGCCGGGCAAGGCCGTGTCGCTCTCGCACTTCGTGAAGGCCTACGTGACGACGCGCCGGCTGTCCAAGCTGGATGACGACGCCCATGCCCAGGCGGTGAAGACCGGCCTCGCGGAGCTGCGCGCGGCGTGGCAGGAGCTCAAGAACCAACGCGAGGTGCAGGCCCTGATGGGGGCCATCCACCACGAGGACTTCCTGCGAAACCGGACGCCCGCCGCCGCTGAGCGCGCCAACCGGCACTACCTGGTCGCCCTGGATCTGGTGCGCAACAACCCGCGCTACAAGGCCATGATCCTCGGCGCGCTGGGCCTGCTGCACACGCAGGTGGGCAACTACCACATCGCCCTGGGCTACCTGGACGAGCGCGACAAGCTGCCCTACACGGACAACGGCGCGGGCTTGTCGGTCGCCCTCGCCCGGGCGCGGGCGCTGCTGCACGTCAACCGCGAGGCGGAGGCCGCGCAGGCGGCGGACAAGGCCCTGGCCACGGTGGAGGCCACGCCGAAGATGGAGCGGTTCCTCCCGTTGGTGACGGACCGCGCGGCGCTCTACAACCTGGCCGCGGGCCGGTTCGAACGGGCGCTCACGCTCTACGACCGCGCGCTGCCCAGCGTCGAAGCCGGCCCCCGCGACGAGGAGGGCCTGCGCAACCGGCTGGTGCTGAGGCTGGCCCGCGGCGGCGCGGCACTGGGCGCGGACCAGCCCCAGCGGGCGCTGGAGGACCTGGACCAGGTGGACCGGGACCTGGCGACGCCCGCCGTGAGGGCCACGCTGAAGCAGGCACACGCCACGCCCAAATTCGTCCAGCGCGCGTATCGCATCATCGCCGCGGGGCTGCGCGCCAACGCGGAGACGCGGCTCGGGCGCATGGACGCCGCGGCCCGCGCGCTGGAGCAGCGGCGCGCGCTGTTCCTGGAGCAGTTCGACGAACTGGACCGCGACGAGGACATCCGCGCGGTGACGCTGGCGGAGCTGCGGCTGGCCGAGAACGCCGTGGACCGCCGCGACCCCGCGCAGGCGGCGCAATGGCTGGGCAAGGCGCTGGAGCACGCGGACTCGCTCATGGCTCGCACGCACGCGCCGGTCGATGCGGGCCAGTTGGACGTGCTCTGGTTCGCGGCGCAGCTGCAATCCGAGGACAAGACGCGGATGCCTTTCGACGTGCCCCAGCGGATGGAGCAGGCGCGGCGGAAGCTCATCGAGCAGCGCGACCCGGCGTGGCGCGCCTATCTGGCGTGGTTCAACATCTACCTGGCGCTCGACGGCACCGTCCCTGCCTCGGCGGACAAGCCCGCTGCGGCGGGGGAGCTCCAGACCGCGTCTGAATAGCGGCCGCGAACACATTCGGTAACGCGCGAGACATTTTCGCGGCACATGGCGGGAGCACCTTGCACCGTGTCAGCCCGGGAGCCCCGGGCCTGAGCGGCACGGGACGCCGTGGGGGACAAACCCCTCCCATGAGTCCCTCACGGTGTCCTCCGTGCCAGCAGGCCATGGGTTCTCCGGGTGCGGTCATCACGCGCAATCTGGAGGCACCCGACACCATGAAGCGTCACCTGTTCATGCTGGGCCTGCTGTTCGCCGTCCCCACCTTCGCCGGATCCACCACCACGACGCAGGACGCGTCCCAGGGCGCGCGCCGGCCGCCCCCGTTCGAGCGCAAGTCGCCCGTGCAGTTGCTCATCGACCACCGCCAGGACCTGGCCCTCACCGACGCCCAGGCCGCGAGCCTGACCCGGATTCAAACGGCGCTCGACGCGAAGAACGCGCCCGTGAAGCAGTCGCTGGAGGCCCTGCGCCCGTCCGCGCCGCCCGACCGGAACGCCCAGGCCGCGCCGTCCGCCCAGGACCCGGCCCACCATGAGCAGGCCCGCGGCCTCTTCGAGCAGCTCCGCGCCAACGACATGGCGGCGTACCAGGAGGCCGAGCAGGTGTTGACGGACGCGCAGAAGACCCAGGCCCGTACCATCCTGGAGTCGGAGCGTCGCTCCCACGGCCCGGGCCACGGCGGCCGGGGCGGTCCTCCCCGAGGCGAATAGCCTCTCACCGCCAGTCCGGCCGCCTGCTCGCCAGGACGGCCGGAAACCCGGCGGCTTGAAGTGTCGTTTCCTGAAAGTCACGAACTCCCCGTCAGGATGTCAGACGGCCTCCGTATGTTTCGGGGCATGGAGGCGATGATGCAGACGATGTTGGTGTTCGTGCCGGTGGCCCTGCTGGTGGGCGCCGTGGTGATGATTCCCCGTTCCCGCCGCCGCGTGCGGCGGTGGAAGGTGCGGGCCGGGTAGCAGGCGGATCCGCGCCCGTCGGATCCGCTCCCCACCGAGGGAGCGGAGCGCGATTCAGGGCCCCCGAAAACAGATGCTTGACGGGGGCGGATGGGGACGGTACAAGCCGCGTCACTGAGTCACGGCGGGGCCGCGCAGGGGCGGATAGCTCAGCGGTAGAGCGGCGCCCTTACAAGGCGATGGTCACAGGTTCAATCCCTGTTCCGCCCATAAGAGTTTTGTGGGGAGTTAGTTCAGTTGGTTAGAACGCCGGCCTGTCACGCCGGAGGCCACGGGTTCAAGTCCCGTACTCCTCGCCACTAGAGAGGCCCGGAACCGAAAGGTTCCGGGCCTTTCGCTTTTCTGGCCCTCCGCTGCCTGCTCAAGGCGCAAGGTCCACTCCCGCCCGCGCCAGGTAGGCCACCGCCTCGACCTCTCCGGACCGGCCTGGAGTGCCCGTGAGCGCGGCCATGAACGGCCCGTCCCACGCGTCCGCGTCATCCATCAGGCCTTCGCGGAGGAACTTCCGGAAGGCGTCCTGGCTCGGATGGGACATCTGGAGCCGGCACATGGAGCTGCGGCACTCCAGGGACACGATGCGCGCGCCTTGAGGCAGCGCAGCACCGAGCCGCTCCGCGCGCCGTGTGGCGTCGTGGCTCCAGGCCGTGTCCACGCCCTCACTGAAGAAGCGCGCGTCCATCCGTGCGACCTCCTCGTCCGGCGTCGGCTCCTGCTGGACTGCGGCCATGCCCTCCCCCTCCGTGGAGAGGCCCGCGTCGGACGGACGCATGTCCACGGAGGACGGCCCTGGCGCCATGGGCATGTCCACGCGTGGGCCCGTGGCCCGGGCCTCACGCGCCAGTCGCTCGGAGTGGGCGACCGAGGACTTGAGCTCGCGGACCTGCGCCTTCAACCGCTGCAACTCGGTGGTCTCACGCGCACCGGCCTCCCCTGCGTTCACGTCACTGGTGCCGGCGAGCCGGGACACACCGTAGGAAAGCAGTCCCACGAACAGGACCGCGCCAATCCATCCCCAGGTTCTTGTCATGTCGCATGAATCGGGGTGCCCGCGAATACGCGGACACCCCGCTCCGAGAATCATGGACGCATCCGGCTGTTGCTAGGGATTGTGTTCAACGGTGTTGACCTGGCCGGACGGGTCAACGAGGCAATTGGCGTACAGGTAGCCACTGTTGGGGACGTAGGCGTCCGTCAGCGTGAGGACCTGCGACGTATTGAAGAGGGTGGTCCACTTGCGGGTCCCGCCCCAGACGAGGGTGGCCTCGCGGTTCATCCCAATCGCCATGCAGCCAACCCTGTTCGAGGACGTGGCGCCACCACGAGCGGTGACGTTCACCGTCTTGCCACCGGCATTGTCGACCGTCAGGGGAATCTCGTAGCTCCTCCGGGTCGAACAGCCATTGGTCATGGTGCTGTATGACATGATGAAACAGGTGCCGTCGCCCCAGACGACGGACCTGCCGGCGCTCGCGGGCACGGTGCGGGCCATCGCCGCGAGCGGAAGGAGGACCACCATCGTGAGAACTGCCTGCTTGAGCTGCCTTGTCATGCGCTTCACTCCTCGGGTGGGGTGCTGCGCGCGAACAGTCATGTCGAGCTGTTGAAACAGCCATTCCCTAAATCAAGGGAACACGCCCGGAGGTCCCATGGCCGCTGACAGCCTTCGCTGTTCTCAAGTCCGTGCCCTGGTTCGCCTGGTCAACGAAGCGCACGAACTGCCCGAGGAGCAAGGGGAGAGGCCGCATCATCTGCTCTCCGGCATGTGCCGCATCCTGGGCGCCGATGCGGGGGCCTTCGTACTGGAGTGCGACTTCAGGCCCGAAGGTCACGGAGGCCTCATGGCCGCCGTCCTGGAGGGCTGGGACGGCGCCGCGCAGCCCGCGCTCGAGGCGCTCCAGCGCATGGGCAGCGGCTGCAACCCGAGCATCCGCGCGCTGAGGGAGCTGCCCCCGGTGCCCGGCGCGGTCTTCACCGCGCTGCGACGGGAGCTCGTCGGAGACCGGGCCTGGTACGGCGCCCCCTATGTCGAGCACTACCTGCGGCCGACACAGCTCGACGACTCGGTGTATTCGGTCCGGTGGTCCGGAGTGCCTGGCGTGGTGCGGGGCATCGGCATCTACCGCGGGTGGAACGAGCGTCCCTTCGATGAAGCGGACCGCGAGCTGCTACACCTGTTTCACGCCGAATGTGAGGCCCTGCTCGACCTGCCGGAGCCCACGGAGGAGACGACTTCGGGCGTGCGGCTCAGGCCGCGTGAACGCCAGACGCTGGAGCTGCTCCTGCAGGGGCTCGGCGACAAGGAGATCGCCGCCCGGCTCGGCATCAGCCGTTTCACCGTGAATCAGTATACGAAGACCCTCTACCGGCGCTTCGGCGTACAGTCCCGGACAGCCCTCATCGCGAGGTTGCTCGGCCGCCAGGGCGGAGGCTCGGGCTCCAGGGCACGGCTGCCAGCATCATGAGCCGCTCGCATTCTTCCTGGGTCTGCCATCCGGAGCCATGTCTTGCCCTCCCCTTCCCGACGCCTGTTGACGACAGTCATTGGCACGTTCGTCCTGTGCTGTGTTTCCCTGCCGTCATGGGGCCAGACGCCCTCCTCCGCGGAGCCCACGCGCATCGCCCTCCGCGCCGCCAGGCTCTTCGACGGGAAGAGTGACCGGCTCCTTCCGGATGCGGTCGTGCTCATCGAAGGCTCGACCATCCAGGCCGTGGGCACCGGCCTCGCCATCCCTGAAGGAACGCGGGTCATCGACCTGGGCGATGTCACCCTGCTTCCGGGGCTGATTGACGCGCACTCGCACCTGCTGCTGGACGTCGACCCGGAGAACGGAGGCGACAGCCTCGTCACCCACGTCGCCCAGAGCAGCACCGCCGAGCGCGCGCTCCTGGGCGCGAAGCTGGGCCGCGAGATGCTCGAGGCGGGTGTCACCACGGTGCGCGACGTTGGCAACTCAGGGGTCAACGGCGACGTGGCGCTGCGCAATGCCATCCAGCGGGGCTGGGTGCAGGGCCCGCGCATCTCCGCCTGCACCCGCGCGCTCGCGCCCCAAGGCGGTCAGTTCCCCACGCTGCAACCTCCGGCGCAGTCCCTCATCGAGCAGGAGTACGTCACCGTCTCCGGTGTGGAGGAGGCCCGGCGCGCCGTGCGGCAGGCGCTCGCGGACGGCGCGGACTGCATCAAGGTCATCGTCGACAACGGGCACAACCTCCTCTCCTTGGAGGAACTGAAGGTCATCGTCGAGGAGGCCCACCGAAAGAAGCGCCCGGTGGCGACGCACACCACCACCGACGAGAGCATCCGCATCGCGGTCCAGGCGGGCGTCGACTCCATCGAGCATGGGTACTCGCTCCCGGACGACGTGCTGGCCCCCATGGTCCGCAATCGCATCTTCCTGGTCCCGACGGATGGCCCGATGGACGCGTGTGACGCCTTCAAGGCACAGCCTGTGAACGAGGCGCGCTGCAAGAAGGCCATCACCCGGGCCCAGGAACGCCTCCGCCGCGCGGTGGCCGCGGGTGTCCGGATCGCCGCCGGCTCGGACATGTACATCGCGATGCCAGGGCTGACGCGTGGCCAGGCAACAGTGAGGGTGTTCATCGCCTACGCCGAGGCGGGCCTCAAACCCGTGGACATCCTGCGTGCCGCGACCGTGAACGCGGCGGAGTTGCTGCGCATGCAGGACCAGGTGGGCTCGCTGGGGCAGAACAAGCTCGCGGACCTGCTCGCGGTGGAGGGGAATCCGCTCAAGGACATCCGGGCACTGAGGCAGGTCCGGTTCGTGATGAAGGGCGGACAGGTGGTCCTGGATGCCCGCGAGCCCAGGAAGTGACTTGCCTTTAATTGCAACCCAGTTACATTAACAAGCCCTACCCATGCGGACACGGCTTCCACATCATTGGCGCTTCGGAGCGGTGGTCCTGGCGGCCGTGTGGCTGCTCGTGCCCCTGCTGGCGCTGCTGCATGGCTCGCACGCCCATCGTTTCTGTGCCGAGCATGGGACGTTCGAGGAGGCGGACTCCACACCGGGTGACGAGCCCGGGCTGTCCGCGCATGAGGAATGCCCACTGCTCGGCCTCTGGGCGCGTCAGGGGCTGACCGTCCCGGACCAGATCTGGGTGACGGGTGTCCCCTCCGAGGCGGTGTGCCGGAGCGTGAGCCAGCCGCGGGTGCCGCCCCAGCTCGAGCCGCTGCTCATCGCTCCGAAGGGCTCGCCTCCCCGCGCGTAGTCACTGTCGTGCTGTCTCCCGGCGCGGTGCGATGGCGCCCTTCGTGCGCCCGCTCGCGCCTTCGCACCCTGACCACGCCTTGAAGGACCCGCGCCATGCCCAAGGGCAATCGCACCCTCATCCATCTCGTCTCGTTCAAGAAGTACGACCCGCGCTTCCACAAGCACGTGCTCTTCGTGGAGGGCAAGCCATGAGCGCGCCGGAGACCGCGGCCCGGCTGCCCGTCACCGTCCTCTCCGGGTTCCTCGGCGCGGGGAAGACGACGCTCCTCAACCATGTCCTCCACAACCGCGAGGGGCTGCGGGTGGCGGTCATCGTCAACGACATGAGCGAGGTGAACATCGACGCGAAGCTCGTCGGTAGCGCCGCGGCGCTGAGCCGAGTGGACGAGAAGCTCGTGGAGCTGTCCAACGGCTGCATCTGCTGCACGCTGCGCGAGGACCTGCTCCGGGAGGTCGCCCGGCTCGCGCGGGAGGGGCGCTTCGACTACCTCCTCATTGAATCCACGGGCATCTCCGAGCCGCTGCCCGTGGCGGAGACATTCACCTTCGCGGACGAATCCGGGCAGGGCCTGTCGGACGTGGCCCGGCTCGACACCCTGGTGACGGTGGTGGACGCGCTCAACTTCCTGAAGGACTGGGAGTCGGCGGACGCGCTCGCGGAGCGGGGGCTCACCGCGGCGGAGGAGGACGAGCGCACCGTGGTGGACCTGCTCGTCGAGCAGGTGGAGTTCGCGGACGTGCTCGTCCTCAACAAGACGGACCTCATCCCGGCGGAGGACGTGGCCCGCCTGGCGCAGGTGCTGCGCAAGCTCAACCCGGAGGCGAGCCTCGTCACGGCGGAGCGGGGGCGCGTTCCACTGGCGGCGGTGCTGAACACGGGCCGCTTCGACTTCGAGCGGGCCCGGCGGGCTCCGGGGTGGCTCAAGGAGCTGCGGGGCGAGCACACCCCGGAGACGGAGGAGTACGGCATCCGCAGCTTCGTCTTCCGCAGCCGCGTGCCCTTCCATCCCGCGAGGCTGTGGCGCTTCATCCACGGAAGCTGGAAGGGCGTGCTCCGCTCCAAGGGATTCTTCTGGCTCGCCACGCGCCATGACCTGGCCGGGCTGTGGGCCCAGGCAGGGGGCGCGTGCAGCTTCGAACCCGGCGGAATGTGGTGGGACGCCGTCCCCCGCTCCGAGTGGCCGGACGACGCGGAGGCGCGGGCGGAAATCGAACGCGAGCAGGTGGACCCGCATGGAGACCGGCGGCAGGAGATCGTCTTCATCACCCGGGACGCGGACCATGAGGTGATGGCGCGGCAGCTCGAGGCGTGCCTGCTGACCGCCGAGGATCTGGCGCGCGGACCCGCGCGCTGGGCCCGGATGAAGGACCCCTTTCCGGCCTGGGTGCTGGAACGGACCGGGGACGAAGCACCCGCCGGGGAGGTGGCGTGATGCGCCCTGCCCTGTCACGGCCCTCGGTGGAGGAGGCGCCGTCCGGCGCGCACCGCTTCGTGTGGTCGCCCGAGGAGTTCACCGACATCTACCACGATGGCGTCAACCTCTGCGTCTGGCGTCGGGGGCTCGCCAACCCCATGTCCGCCTGGCTCACGCGGCTGACGCGGGAGCAGCCACTGGACGTGGTCGCGCGCGTGCGCGGCGACGCACCGGACCTGCGCGGCTGTCTGCCGGAATTGCCCGGGGGCGCGCTGTTCGACGCGTGGGTGGAGGACCTGAACTTCCTGATGCGGATCTACGTCGACCTGCTCGGAGCCGAGACGCTCGGCGTGCGGCTGCACACGCTGGCGCGGGACATGTGTCCGCGCTTCCACGTGGACCGGGTGGGGGTGCGGCTCCTGTGCACCTATGCGGGCCCCGCCACCGAGTGGCTGGAGAACCCCCAGGTCCTCCGGAGCGCGCTGGGACCCTCCGGTCAGGTGGCGCGTCCGGGAGCCCCCATCCAGTCCCTGGAGCGCTTCGACGTCGCGCTCCTCAAGGGCGAAGCGTGGCCCGGAAACACCGGCAACGGCGTCGTTCACCGCTCGCCCGCCATCGCGAAGGACGGAGTGCGGCGCCTGCTCTTCTCCATCGAAGCGATTTGAAGGGGGCCGCCCTAGGCGGTTCCCTTGAAGTCAGCGGCGGAAAGTCCGTGCCGTTTGAGCAGGTCGTAGAAGTCGCTGCGGTTGCGTCCGGCCATGCGAGCCGCGGCACTGACACTGCCATTGCTGCGGCGCATGGCCTCCGCGAGGTAGGCACGCTCGAAGGCATCGCGGGCTTCGCGCAGCGAGGGCAGGTCCGCGGTCCCGGCGGGAACCCCTGGCAGCTGCGCGCTCTCGGCGGCTGGGGGCCGCTCCAGCGCCTGACCCAGGCGAGGCACATGGCGCGGCTGAAGCTCGTCCGCGCCGGCCAGGAGCACCGCGGCCTCCATCTCGTGGATGAGCTCGCGGACGTTGCCGGGCCAGCCATAGCGCTGCATCAGCTCCACCGTCGCGGGCGCCAGACGCGGCGGACGCAGGCCGTAGCGGTTCGCCGTGCGCTCCAGGAAGAGCTGCGCCAGCAAGGGGATGTCCTCGAGCCGCTCGCGCAGGGGCGGCAGCTCGATGGGCACCACGTGCAGCCGGAAGTAGAGGTCCTGACGGAAGCGCTTCGCGGCCACCTCCTCCGCGAGGTCCCGGTTGGTGGCGGCGACCACCCGCACGTCCACGGGCTCCTCCACGTCCGCGCCCACGCGCGTGAGCCGCTGCTCCTGTAGCACGCGCAGGAGCTTCACCTGCACGGACGGAGACGCCTCGCCGATTTCATCCAGGAACAGCGTGCCGCCGTTGGCCGCGCCAAACAGGCCTTCGCGCTCGCGCACCGCACCGGAGAACGCGCCCTTCACGTGCCCGAACAGCTCGCTCTCCAGTAGCTCGGGCGGAAGGGCGCCGCAGTTGACGGCGACGAAGCGCTCCTTGCCGCGCCGTGAGAGCACGTGGATCATCCGCGCCGCCAGCTCCTTGCCGGTGCCACTCTCACCGGTGAGCAGCACGGTGGCGTCGGTGGGGGCAATGCGGGCAATCACCTCGCGCACGCGCGAAATGGCCTCGCTGATGCCCAGGAGCAGGGGCTCGCCCTCCTCCCCCATGCGCCGCCGCAGCTCGGCCACCTCCCTGCGCAGAAGCGAGCGCTCGAGCGCGTGCGTGAGCTTCTGCATGAGCTCATGGTCGTGGAACGGCTTGGTGAGAAAGCCGTAGGCCCCCTCCTGCATGGCCTGCACCGCGGTCTCGATGGAGCCGTGCGCGGTGAGCATGATGACGGACAGCTCGGGCGCACGCTGCCGCGCGGCCCGGAGCACGTCCATGCCATCCATGTCCTCCAGGCGCAGGTCGAGCACCATCGCGTCCACGCGCTCCTGGGAGAGCCTGCGCAGGGCGCTCTTGCCCTCGCCCTCCACGGTCACGCGGTAGCCGCGTGAGGTCATCCGCATGGACATCAGCTCCGCGAGCTGGAGGTCATCGTCCACCAGGAGCACATGGGGCTGCTGGATGGGGGGCTCAGGCGTCAAGACGGGCTCCGGGGGACGCGGGGTCTTCAAGGGGAATCCAGAAGGTGAAGGTGGCACCAGGCCCGGACGTGTCCGCGAGCGACAGCTCACCCCCGTGCGCGGTGATCATCTCGCGCGCGATGGTCAGGCCCAGCCCCGTGCTGCGGCGCCCGCCGACCTCCAGGCTCGCGAAGGGCCTGAAGATCCACTCGCGCGCATGCGCGGGCACGCCCGGCCCCTCGTCCGCGACGGACAGCTGGACCGCGGGCACGGGATTGGCGGCGCCGGGGCGCTTGCGGCTCACCAGCTCACACGAGATGCGCACCGTCTTGCCCGCGCTGGAGACAGCGATGGCGTTGCTCACCAGGTTGGACAGGGCACGCTCGACAAGGGGGTCATCGATGGGCGCACGCACGGGCTTCGCGGCGGGTTCGTACACCAGCTGGACCTTGCGCTCGTCCGCTTCGAAGGCGAGGTCCCGAAGGACGTTCTGGACGATCTGGTCCACCGAGGCGCCGGCATTGCGTTGCAGCGGCTGGCCGGACTGCACGCGCGACAAGTCCAACACGGAGGTCACCATGCGGATTTCACGCTCGCACGCGGCCTGCGCGAGCTTCACCACCCGGGCCTGCTGAGCCGTCAGGGGGCCCGTGCTGCCATCCCCCAGCAGGGAGAGGGCCTCGCGCACCCGGGCCAGCGGCGTGCGCAGGTCGTGGGACACGGAGGCCACGAACGCGCTCTTGAGCTGATCCAGCTCCGCCAGGCGCCCACGCATCCGGTCCAGGTCCAGTGAGAGCGCGCGCAGCTCCTCGGGCCCGCGCAGCGGGGGCAGCGGGCTGAAGTCGCCCTGGCCAATGCGGCGCGCATGCGTGGAGAGCAGCGCCACCGAGTTCGACACCGCGCGCGCCTGCGACAAGGCGAGCGCTCCCGCGGCGAGGATGCCCAGCAGGCCGAAGAGCCCGCCCGAGCGCAGCGCCGCCGAGCCAATGGACCGCGCCTGGTCTTCCTTCGCCTGGATGGCCAGGCGCATGTCCCGCGTGCGCTCGGACCACACCGTGGTGAGGACCTCATCCAGTTGCAGCCGCCGCTCCCTCAGGGGAAACGACAGCATCGACTCGCAGGTGCCGGCCTGCTCCAGTTGCAGGGCGTACTGCACATAGTCCTGGGCGCTCGCCCGGAAGCCCGCGTCGAGCTGCTCCGAGCCGGCGCCGAGCGCGGTCTGGAGATCCTGTCGTGCATTCGCGACAGCGAGGTGCACGGCCGCCGCGCTGCTGTCGTGCTGCTCGCAGGCCACCACTCCGCGCCGCACCGCCAGTTCGAGCGCCCAGGCCGCGACGTACACCCGCTGCTCGCGCTCGAAGGCCGCGAGCTCCTCCTGCCCCACGCTCGCCACCACCTCGTGGGTTTGCATGAGGCCCACGGCCATCTGGGAGAACGCCGCCACCAGCAGCGCGGTGACCACCGCGTAGGACAACAGGAGGCGGGCACGCAGTCGGAGCACCAACATGGCGCGCAATCTAGCGCGCGTCCGTGCGCGCGGCCCGTCAGTTCTCACGGCCGTCTGTCGGTCCCAACAGTGTCGGTCCGGACCGACAGGGGGCTTGCTGGGAGGGACCGACAGCGGGGTCCGCTCCCCTCTGGGAGGACGTCTGGCACGGCGCCTGAAAGAGGCCGTCCTCCATGTCTTCGACGACCGCTCTCTCCAAGCGACACTTCTCGACCCGGCGTACGGGCGAGCTTCTCCAAAGCTGGCGCGAGATGGTGCAGCCCAGCAGCCTGCCAGCCGACGCGGCCGCCGGCTTGAGCGTGGCGTGTGTGGCCCTCCCGCTCAACGTCGCGCTCGCGACCGCCGCGGGACTTCCCGCGAGCGTGGGCCTTGTCTCCGGCGTGGTGGCTGGCGTCGTGGGCGGGCTGCTCAGCGGCAGCCGCTACCAGGTCACGGGCCCGGAGGCGGCGCTGCTGCCCATGGCCGCGGCCATCGTGGCGACGCATGGGGCCGTGGGCCTCGCCATCGCCACGGTGCTCGCGGGCTTCATGCAGGTGGCGCTGGGGCTCGTGCGCGCCGGACGGTTCGCGCGGCTCATCCCCCGGCCGGTGGTGATGGGCTTCACGGTGGGGATCGGCCTGCTGCTGCTCAACACGCAGCTGCCGCGGCTGTTCGCGGTGGAGGACACGCACGCGAACGCCGTGGCGCTCGTGATGCAGCGCACCTGGGGCGCGCACGTGGGTTGGCTCGGGGTCGCGGCCGGAGCGCTCACGGCGCTGGCCATGGTGACCCTGCCCAAGGTGCACAAGCGCATCCCCGCGGTGCTCGTCGGGCTGACGATTGGCACCGTGCTCATGGTCACGCTCGGGGCGGGCTACGACGCGGTGGGTGCCCTGCCGCGCTCGCTGCCCATGCCGACGCTGCCGTCCTTCGAGGGCGTGAACTTCGCGGCGCTCCTGCCGGCGGCCTTCGGCCTCGCGCTGCTGGCGTCGCTCGGCTCGCTGCTCGCGACGAGCTCGCTCGACACGCTCACCGGTGCGCGCACCCACAGTGACCTGGACCAGGACCTGATCGCGCAGGGTCTGGCCAACATCGCGGCCGGCGTGTTCGGCGGCTTCCCGGTGATGGGCGCCATCGTGCGCGCCAGCGCGTCCATTCAAGCGGGTGCGCGCACCCGCGCCGCTTCCGTTCTGCACGCCCTGTGGCTCTTCGTGGCCATGGCGCTGCTCGCGCCGCTGGTGGCGCGCATCCCCATTGCCGCACTCACCGCCATCCTGCTGGTCGTGGGGGTGCGCCTGCTCAATCTGGAGGGCCTTGTTGCCATGTGGAATCAGTCCAAGTCGACGTTGGGAGTGGTGCTCGTCACCGCGCTGGGGATCGCCATGTTCAACGTGTTTGTCGGCATCGGGGCCGGGCTCGCGCTGGCGAGCCTCCTGTACGTGCGGCGCCATGGCGCCCTGCGGCTGGAAGTGCAGCGGGTGGCGGATGCGTCGCAGCTGCAGCGCGGCCTGCACATGCAGACCCCGGAAGCACCCACGCCCCCGGAGACGCTGGACCTCATGGTGGCGCGCGTGGACGGGCCCATCCTGTTCATCAACCACCTGAAGCTCTACGACCTCGTCGAAGGTCCGCCCTGGGCGAAGCTGGTGGTCGTCGACCTGTCGCGCGTGTCGCTCGTGGACGCCGCCGGTGTGGCGACGCTCCAGTACCTGGCGGAGTTCCTCGCCGTGCGCAGCTCGCACCTGGCCCTGGTGAAGGTGCCGCCCCACCTGGAGTCCGCGCTCGAGCCGCTCGCGCAGTTCCTGCTCGAGAAGCGGATGCACGGATCGCTGGAGGGCGCGCTCCTGGGAGCGGGGCTCATGCAGCCCGCGCCCCTGGAGGAGCCGGTCGCCCACCCCGCGCACGTGTACAGCGCCGCGCAGGGCAGCGGGCTCGCGCTCGAGGGGCAGGCCCGCTAGTTCACCGCGGGACCATGGCGTGATGTGGGGCCCGCCCTCTAGCGTGCCCCACATCATGCTCACCACCACGCTGCTGCTGTTGACCCTCTCCTCCGCCCCTGCCGCGCCGGCCACGAAGCCAGCGGCCGCGGCGGAGAAGAAGCTCGAGTTCGACAAGCACTACCTCGTCCTGCTCAAGCGGGCGCCCAACGCGCCCAAGATGGAGCCTGACGCCCTCCAGAAGCTGCAGGGCGAGCACCTCGCGCACCTCACCCGCATGGGGGAGAGCGGCAAGATGGTGCTCGCGGACCCCTTCGACGAGCAGGACGATGTGGGCCTGCGCGGCGCGTGCATCTACCGCACGGCCACGAAGCAGGAGGCGCGGCAGCTCGCCGAGCAGGACCCGATGGTCAAGGCGGGCCGGCTCCAGGTGGAGGTGCTCGCCTGGTACACCGAGAAGGGCTACCTCGCCTTCCCCAAGGCACCTCCCGAGGAAGCGCCGAAGTAGCGAGCCCCTGTCAACGGCTCAAGGCAACGGCGGCAGGCTGGATGCTGTCGAAGTTCGTGTCCCAGCCGCTGCTTTCACAGCACCCATCGACGTTCGTCTCACGGTGACACCGTCCACATTGAACCCGGGCGGTGTTTCCCGGCGCCTGGCGCCGATGGGAGACGACCGTGATCCTCATCAACAACGTGGCGCATGTGCCCTCCGAGCTTGTCGAAATCATCAAGAAGGACAACAACACCCCGTGGCGGGCTTCGTATGAGTACTACTTGATGCAGATCAATGCCTCGAACTCCACGTTCACGGACTTCGGTGGCCTCATCCTGAAGTTGGGCGGTCTGGTGATGGGTGAGCCCAAGCAGGCTTCCTTCCCCAAGGAGGCGGACTACCAGCGCGCGCTGGCCAGGTACCGCGGCACGCCCCCTACCCCCAACTCCGCCATCGTCATGGCTCCGCTGACCCGACTCACCGTGAATCGCAACGACCAGGCGGCCATCGCCTACCTGCTCGACAACGGTTACTCCTCGAGTCGCGCCAACGAAGCCTCGGCCCACGGCATCACCAACCGTCAGCCCCACCAATCCGACCCGGAAACCGGTGCGCCCAAGGCTCCGGGAGTGGATGTCATTGAACTCTACATCAATGGCCCCGAGGGCCGCCGCGTCACCATCCGCACCGAGACCTTCAACAACAAACAGAAGGTCACCACCTACTACTCGTCCCGGCACGTCGAGAACACCTACGACTATCAGCGGCTGTCCTGAGCGGATACACGGGCCAGGACGTTCACGGAGCCCTGCGCGGATGAAGTTCCTCCGAGGCCGCGTTCGTGGCCTGCCTCCGGGCGACCAGGGCTCCGAAGACTCCGGCAGTGAAGAACATGATGACGCTGTAGATGGCCGCGGGAATGGCCATCACGCCGTCATTGAGCAAACGGGGACTGGAGGCAATCGCGATGGCGAGCGTTCCGTTGTGGATGCCCACCTCCATCGCGATCGCCACGGCCTGCTTGCGCTCGACGCGCAGCAGGACGGGCACCACGAACCCCACCGCCATGCTGGCCAGGTTGAAGGCCAGCGCCGCGAGCCCCACGCTCTGGAAGTACGTGACCAGTTGATCCCGCTCCTTGAGCGTCGCCGCGAGCACCACCAGCACCAGGAACAGCGCCGAGATGATGCGCACCGGACGGTCCAGGCCATCCGCGAGCGCCGGCCGCTTCGCGCGCACCCACATTCCCAGCGAGATGGGCACCAGGACGATGCCGAACACCTGGACGATCTTCGCGAACTGCAACGGAATGGCGCGCTCCTCCCCCATGAAGTGCGCCAGGGAGAAGTTCACGATGAGCGGCAGCGTGAGCAGCGACAGCACGCTGTTGACCGCCGTCAGGCTGACGTTCAGCGCGACATCGCCCTTGGCCAGGTGGCTGAAGAGGTTCGCGGTCGCACCGCCCGGCGTGGCGGAGAGCAACATCAAGCCCACGGCCAACTGGGGCGGCAGCCCAAAGCCCGTCGCGATGGCGTAACACACCGCGGGCATGAGCAGAGTCTGACACCCCAGGCCCACCAGCGCCGCGCGCGGATACACCGCTACGCGGCGGAAGTCCGCGAGGGTGAGGCTCAGCCCCAGGCCGAGCATGATCACTCCCAGGGCAATCGGCAGGAACACCTCGGTGATGGCACTGCTCTGCATGGCGGGCCCCCAGCGAAAGCACACACTCTGCCAGGAAGCCTGCGCTGACGGAATTCAGTGGCGCCCAATTCCTTACGCGCATCGCGCCCGGACCGCTCAGCGAGCTGTACGGCTGACTCCAGGACGGGGCGGTCAGCGCTTCGGCCAGGTCAGCTTCCAGAGATCATCGAAGAACTCGCTCTCGCCGCCGTCGGACGTGGCCCCACCGTTCAGGTACAGCTCGTAGGCGGTGGGCGTCTCCCGCACGAAGGAGATGCCTCCGACGCGTGGCGGCGGGATGGGCGAGCCGGAGCCGAAGGCCACCTCGGTCCACCGGTTGTCCTTCACCGAGTAGAACCACAGTTCGCTGGAGAGGCCGTCGAAGCGCTGCCCACCGAAGACGGCCAGGCCCCCATGGGCGGTGTCGAAGAAAGACACCGCGTTGTCGCGCGGCGAAGGCAGGGGCCCCGACGGCTGGAGCCGGGTCCACGTGAGCGTCTCGAGGCTCAGCGACCAGAGGTCGTTTTCGTAGTTCGTCGGGCCGAAGAGCTCCCCGGCCGGCGTATCGGGACCTTGATCCGCTCCAAGGCGGTAGCCCCCGAAGACGAGCAGCGAGTGGCTGCCCGGGTCGTACCCACCAGCGGCCCAAGCGCGAGGCGCAGGCTTCTCACCGACTGTCGTGACGAGCCTCCAGCCCGTGTCCTCGTCGTGGACGGCGACATCGTTGCGCAGGCCGGTGGGCGTCGTGG
Source organism: Corallococcus sp. M7 (assembly GCF_054512695.1). Lineage (NCBI taxonomy): Bacteria > Pseudomonadati > Myxococcota > Myxococcia > Myxococcales > Myxococcaceae > Corallococcus > Corallococcus sp. M7. The sequence continues at coordinate 2,528,552 of NZ_CM137252.1, read as the reverse complement.
CGAATCGCGGCAGCGTGTTGCCCACGCCGCCAAACGCATAATAGGTCTTCTTGCCGGACGGGCCTGTCTGGGGAACCTCCACCACCAGGGCGGAGGAGCGGCGCACGGCGAACGGGTCTCCCAGCTTCTCGGAGGAGACCTGCTCCCAGAGCTGGCTCTGGACGTGGTAGGTCCACATCTCCGGGAACATCTGGTCCGAGCCCGTCCGGAACCGGCCCCGCCCTCCCATGATGCTCACGCAGTCCTCGCACGGACCGGGAATCATCACGGCCTCGGCGCGCGCGGCAGGCGGCGGCGATGCCAGTTTCTTCCAGGTGCCCGTGGCGATGTCGAAGGCATGGAAGTCATTGACGGTGAAGTCATCCGGGAAGTTCCCGCTCTGGCCGCCGAAGCGGTAGACGACGGACGGATCACCGCTCGTGCGGGAGAAGGAGGCACTGGCCTCCCAGAGCGCGGGCGGAAGCTCTCCCTTCTGCTCGACGGCCTCCCAGCGCGGGCTCTCGCAGAGCGGCGACGCGCTCGCGCACCCGGGCGGTGAAGGCTTGTCGGTGCCACAAGCGGTCAACACGAGCAGGGTGGCGAGGCCGCAGCCGCCGCGAAGCAGGGCCAGGCGGGAGCGTGCGTGGGAAGCAGACAGTGTCCTGATGGGCATGGCCGATGATGATGCGGCTCGAATGGCTCCGTCGAACACTTCTTCCGCGGCGAGGAGCCCCCACGAACGCGTCATGGGGGCTCCAGGATGCGTGCGTCAGCCGTACGCGCCGCTCACGGGGTGAAGACACCCGTGACGGTCATCGCCTTCGCCTCCGGGTAGCTGGAGCGGAAGGGGTGGCCCTGGAAGTCGGCGTTACCGGAGGCGCGGGCCTCGATGATGGCGAAGTAGGACTTGCCCGGCCTCAGCACACCGGGGGGCAGCCGCAGCGAGGTGCCCTCCGTGTACATCTGTGCCACCGGCCCGCCCGCGACCTGCGACGTGCGCCCCTGGGCGTTCACGAAGACCTCGTAGACGTGAATCCCATAGAAGGTCGCGGTGCCCACGGAGGGCGCCCCCCAGGCGAGTTGCGGCATCAGCCCCACGCCCGTCAGGTTCCCGGACGCGGCCTGCCCCGCCAGCGTCGCCCCGCGCGCCGGGCTCAGCCGGGGCACGACCGCGGACACCGCGAACGCGGGCATGACGTCGTTGTAGCCCACCGAAAGACGCAGGTTCAGCGGCTGGGTCGAGCCCGGCGCCATCAGCGCCACGTTGAAGGCCGTGCTGACCATCCCCGCCTGCGTGAACTGCGGATAGGGATTGCCATAGACGAATGAATAGACGCGGGAGGCGCTTCCCGCCGGCAGCGAGCAGGACAGCAGGTCCGGCGCCAGCGCATAGCCTGCCCGCGTGCCGTCGGGCACCGCGATGAAGTACAGGTCGTGACGGACCACGCTGGCGGTGGGGTGCACCTCGGTGCGCAGCGCCTCGAAGTTCGAAGAGCGCAGGTCCAGCGTGAGCGACTGGTCCCGCAGCGCGGTCATCGTGCCCGTGAAACTCGCCGTGCTCCCCTGGGTGACCACCAGCGGCGCCGTGAAGGCACGGGTGGCCGCGTTGTAGGTGATGGGCGCGCCATACGTCGAATCGGTCTTCGCGGAGAGCTGATGGAAGGTCACTGAATCTCCCGCGCTGGCGTCCACCAGGGCCGCGTTCACCATGCCCGAGTACTTCAGCGTCTGGGTCCACCGCTGGGCTCCCGCGCTGAGCGGAGTCCCCGACTGCACGAGCGCGTTCGTGCCCGCGGCGTAGAGCGCCGTGCCCGGGGAGTAGATCTCCATGAAGTCACTCCCCTGCCACGAAGCCAGGCCCTGGAGGTCCACGGAGAGGAACGTGCTCGTGTTCGCGGCCACCGGATCCGGACGCCCCTGGATGTCACTGCCCAGGTCCGGAGCGCGCGAGGACGTCACCACGTACGCGTTGCCCAACCGCAGGGTGTAGGCCCCCTGGGGGACGCCCGCGACCGTGAACGTGCCATCCGCCGCGCCCGTGCCGGGGTAGAGGACGAACGTGCCGTCCCCCTGCTCCACCAGGGCCTCCACCTCCACGCCGGACAGGCTCTGTCCCCGCGTCACGGACGCATTCCCGGTGGCGAAGTAGCGGTGGTTCACCACGCCCTGCACCGCCGTGGCGCACGCGGGGCCCGTCCAGGTGAGGGAGAAGGTCCGCAGCGCCTCCAGGCCCTCCGCGTCCGTCACCCGGGCGCGCACCACCGGCGTCATCTGCCCGTCGATGCACTCGGGAGCCGTCCAGGTGACCTCGCTGCCATCGGCGGTGGAGCTCGGCGTGCCCAGGGTGCCCACCGGCGCCTCCCAGGCGAAGCCCAGGGCGGTGCCCTCCGGGTCCATGGCGCGGACGGTGAGATGCACGGCGCCGCCCGGGCCCACGGTGGTGGTCGACTGGGACGCGTCGGTGATGCGCGGCAGCGCGTTGGGTGACACCGGCGCGCCCACGCAGATGCCCAGGTGGCCCAGGCCCTCGCCGCCGCGGCCGTCCGTCACGCGCACGGTGAGCTGGCAGTTGGCACAGGTGCTCTGCGAGGGCAGCGCCGTGGGGGTGAAGCGCGCGTTCGCGGTGCCCTCGTCCGTCCAGGTGCCCGCGCAGCTCGCGCTCCAGGCGTAGTGGAGGTTCGCCGCGGGGTCGTCGCTGTCCACGCCCTGGGCGCTCACGCCAACGGACTGGTGGGGGACCACCTGTGTCGGGAAGCCGGTCAGCGACACCACCTGCGGCCAGGAGTTGAACTGCCCGGACACCACGACTCCACCCGTGTCCGCGCCCTCCACGACAATGGGGAAGCTCACCGCGGTGGACGCGCCCAGCGGATCCGTCACCGTCAGCGTCACCGTCTGCGAGCCCTCCGTCATGGGGGCCGTCCAACGCGAGGACAGCGCCGAAGGAGTGCTGAAGGTGCCCGCCGTCGCGGTCCACGCGTACGTGAGCACGTCCCCGGCGTTCGGGTCCTCGGCGGTGGCTCGCATGTCCACGAAGCCGCCCTGCTCCACGGAGGAGCGCGACACCACCAGCGAGGTGATGACAGGGCCGGCGTTCTCGAAGTCAGGAGGCGGGTCCACCTGCTGCAGCAGGATGTTCACCTGGACCGTCTGGTTGGCGGTGATGGTGACGTCCGCCGCCTCGCCCCGGAAGAGGAGCTTCGCGCTCGCGTCATACGCGAAGGCCCGGAAGCGGCGCCCGGTGCCGGCGGGAAGCTGGCTCATGAGGACCGTCCACACCGAACCGTCCTGCGCGAGCTGCACGGTGAGCTCCGGCTGGCCCGGGCCATCCACCGTGAGGTCCACCCGCTGCACGTCGGAGGCGCTCACCCCCTGGTGCACGGCGACGACGAGCCGCGCGGCGCCCACGTTTTCGGGCTGAGGCTTTGTGGGAGCAGCCGCATCCTGACAGGCGGCCAGGGTGAGCAACGCGGACACGACGACCAGGAACCGCCCCCATGCGGGTGGCGGAGCGCGAAATGGCATTTGAGGTGACATGGCTGAGCAGAGGTGAAGCGGAAGTCCCGCGAGGTCTTCAATCCAGACAGGCGACGTTTTCGTCGGTGAGACAAAACAACCCGTTGCATGGGTCGAACAGCATGCTCACGCGGGTGCGGACCCTGTGTTTGCGTACAATGCCACGATGCATGGTTCCCCCTCTGGCGAAGGCAACGAGGACCCGGCGGCCCCGCGTTCACCCCACACCCACGGCGCGCGTTCTAGCAAGCCATCTCAGACGGTCAATAGCACCCGGAATCACGGTCCGTCTGGCCTCACGGTGTCTCCAACGACTCAATCCCTGGATTCACGCGTTGGATGACTTGAAGGTCCATGCGCTAGAAGAGCCGGGCCATGAGCCTCCACACATCGCGCTTCGTCCTGGCCCAGGTCCCCGTGCTGGGCGTCCACCAGGGGTCGAGGGAAGAAGCACTCCGCCGGGGCGTGGTCCTCTTCTTCCACGGACTGGGCGGGGGCAAGGAGGTCCACGAGCGAGAGCTGCGGCTCTTCGCGGAGCAGGGGCTCTTCGCGGTGGGGGTGGACGCCGTGGGGCACGGCGAGCGCCGCTTCCCGGACTTCGACGCGCGCTTCGCCGAGGGGAATCCCCGCGGGATGGAGGAGCTCCTCGACGTGGTCGAGTCCACCGCGAGCGAGGTGCCCGCCCTGCTCGATGCGCTGGTGAGTGAGCACGGCGCCGACCCGGCTCGCCTGGGAATCGGCGGTGTCTCCCTGGGCGGATACATCACCTACGCGGCGCTCATGCGGGAGCAGCGGCTGTGTGCCGCCGTGCCATTCCTCGGCTCACCGGAGTGGGGCCTGCCCAGGGCGGCGAGTCCACACCGTCACCTGGAGCGCTTCTTCCCCACGGCCCTCTTCAGCCAGACCGGAGGGCGGGACGACGTGGTGCCTCCCGGCCCCGCGAAGGCGCTCCACGCGCGGCTGGAGCCGCTCTACGCCCAGGCCCCGGAGCGGCTGCGGTACCGCGAGTTCCCGGAGTCCGGCCACATGATGCGAGAAGCGGACTGGCAGGAGGCGACGCGCGACGCGGCGGACTGGCTGTCACGCTTCATCGCGAGCTGACGCCGCACGTGGCTTCGTACTCCTGGAGCCTGCGCTCGAAGCGCTCGCGTTCGGGAGCGGGCCACTCGCCGGGCATCTCGTCCAAGGCCTGTCGTTGCGCGGCCAGCGCCTCGGGACACTGATGCAGCCCGAAGTGCGCGGCGGCGGCGGTCTCCAGCACGTAGGGATTGGGGTACTCCCGTTGCGCGGAGTCATGCAGCGCGGGGCGGATGGCCGTCAGGGCCGCCGCGTACTGCCCTGCCTGGACCTGCCGCCACGCCTGCTCCGTGGCGAACCACCGCGCCCGGGGTGCCAGCGCGTACGCCCGTTCGAAGACCGCCGGATACTCCGGAGCCTGGGGCTCGTGCAGGGCGAGCTGCTTGGCCAGGTTGGTCCAGGCCGACGAGCTCTCCGGGAAGCGGGACACCCTCAGCCGGGCCCATCCCATCCTCTGCGCCAGGGGCAGCTTGTATTTGGAATTCCCTCCTCTGCTGCATGTGACGGCGAACATGTACGTCGAGGCGAACCGGTGGCCAGCGAGCGTCGCGGGCCGGAAGGGATGCGCGCCCAACTGCTCGATGAAGCTCCGTGAGAACTCGCGCGTCCCATCCTCGATGACATCGCAGCCCTCCATCCGTCCGTCCGCGGCGATATGGCATTGGAGGACGACCACCGCGAACTCGACGCCGCCTGGAAGCTTCTCGACCTTCGGGTACCGCAATGGGTGATCGCTGCGTTGGGGAGCCTGGAACTCCTTCTCCAGGTACGTGCATGCCGGCTCATGGCCCGCGTCACAAGCAGCCCGCAGGTCCTCCAGGACCCGGAGGACCTCGCCTTCCGTGGGCTTGCCCTTCAAGGTCTGGATGACTTCAGAGTGGACGAGGGCCGCCTGTCCGGCATCCAGCTCCAGGGCCGGAGCAGCGGTCTGAGCCAGACGGGGAAAGGGCTCCCCAATGTTCTCCACATCGAGGAGATGCGGATAGGAGCCCTTGTGCCGCAGGTAGAACTCCATCGCCAGGTCCATATGACCATGGCTCGCAGTGGGAGGAGGAAGGCCGTAGTGGCTGCATCCGGACAACAGCCCCAGCCCTGCAAGAAACGCCAAGCACCCGCGCATGGGCGCGCACTCTAGGCGTGCCCTCGTCCTGACGGGAATCGCCGCCCGGTGTGGGAGCTAGCACCGGGAGAACGTGCCCATGAGCAACGGCCTGCACGAGTGCATGGCGATCATCCGCGGAGAGCAGCCCGAGCGCGCTCAACTGGACCAATGGATGGACATCAATGCGTTTGATGTCTCCCGATGTTGCACATGGCGGTTCCCAATGTGCATGCATTGGATGAAGCCGGAAGGGATATGCCATGGTCATCTGCTTCGAATGCTCGCATGAAACGCGGCGAGCGCTCGACGCCCTGTTGGGACAGGGTGTCTACGCCAGCTATCAAGACGCGATCCAGTCGGCCATCCAGAACCTCTTCGTCCTCATCACGGAGGTCCGGACTCGGGGCGTCGCCATTCTCCACCCTCCCGGCATGCCGGTCCCCGGAGGTCCGCCCCCGGAACAGGAAGGCGCCCGGCGGGCACCTCCCAGCGAGCTTCCATCCCGCCGCGAAGAGCCCGCGTTTGCGAGTGCGCCGCCGGCAAGCGAGTTGGTCGAGCCACGGGTGCGCATTCCCTCTCTCTTTTCACTCGAAGGCCTGGCCAAGCCTCCCGCGACCTTCGCGCAGGTGGGCCAGACAGCCCCTGGGTTGAGCGAGTGCCCGGATTTGGAGGGGTGGCTCTGGGGCCAACTCAACAGGCTTCTTCCGGGCAAGGCGAGCTGCCGTGCACTCGCCCATCTCCATCAGATACATCCCGACGGCATCCGGCTCGATGAGGCCGCGGAACATATTGCCCGAAGCGCCATGGCACTCGGTGGGCAATTGGCGGAATGGGACAAGCGTGCACAACGCGCACGCGATGACTGGCTCGCCACGGCCTTCCCCGTCCGGACTGGCGATCAGTGGAAGGGCCTGCGGCGCTACGCCAACCAGTTCGTTGGGGCCCTGTCCCAGGCCGGTGAGATGACGGGACTCCTCGCTGGGCTCAAGCTGGCTGGTCCTGTCGGGTCGGACCGGATCTCACTGACGGAACCGGGTTGGCGTTTCGCGCTCCTCTCCAGTCCGGTCCTGGATGGAGGAGAGCACGGCTCGAACGCGCGATTGGGCCCTGAAGAACAAGCCTTGCTCCTGGCACACATCGTCCGTTGGGTGCCCATTGAAGCGTGGGCCTATCGGGCTGTGCTGCGGGCCATCCGGGACGGAGCTACCACGCCGGAGGCGCTGGACAGGGAACTGGCGCAACGTCATTCGCGGCGCGCGCTCAAGCCAACCTTCATTGCCACCCAGCGCTCCGGGGTCATCTCCAGGATGGCGGACCTGGGCCTCGCGAACCGGGTCCGAGAGGGAACCCATGTTTCCTATGAGGTCACCCCAGAAGGATGGACCTTCCTGCACGAAAGGGAGGGATGAGCCATGGCGAGCGCAAAGGGCAACCGGGAGCTGACGAACGTCGATCTGGTCGTCTACGCGCTCGGACTGCTCGACGGGGCCAGGCACCCCATCCACAGTGAGGAGATCGCCGCGAAGGCCTTTGAACTGGCCCCGGACCGTTTCTGCTGGAGGCTGCCGAAGTATCGGCACTACCCGGACAAGTACATCGCGAAGACCGCACTGGAGGACGCGAAGAAGCGCGCACTGGGGCACCTCGTGGCTGGCAGCTATGCCGTGGATCCCAGGAAGGATGGATGGAGGCTCACCACCGAGGGGGCCCGTTGGCTGCAAGCCAATGCGCAGTGGCTCCAGGACGAACTGCGAGATCATGAGACCTCGGAACAAGCGCCTCGGCACATCCTCCCCAAGCAGGATCTTGAGCGCTTCCGGCGGCAGATCTACCCACACCCGCTCTTCAGCTCCTTCCGTGGAACAGCTCATGTGTCGGAGGAGGATTGGTACCAACTCGCCGACCTCCTGCACATCCGGCCGGATGCCTCACAGGAAGTGGTCAGGACCCGCTTCGACAAGCTTCGGTCCCTCGCGGAGCTCACGAGCGACGCGGACGTCATCCAGTTCCTCGAGGCCTGCGCCCGGACTTTCCCCCAGCTCACCGAGGTGAGCCCCAACCCGTCCCCCATCCGGGAGGAATCGTCATGACCCTCGCCATCGGAAAGGCTGTCGATATCCAGGTTGACCGCCGATACCTGCTCTTCAACCGTAGTTACGCGATAGGCGACGTTTACGACGCACTGGCCGAACTCCTGACCAACGCCGACGACTCGTACGACCGCCTCTTCCAAACCCACCACCGGGATCGGGATGGCGGCCCCATCCTCATTGAACATCACGAGAGGCGCGGCGGCCTACCCTCCTCGCTGATCATCCGAGATCAGGCCGAGGGCATGGACGCCAGGGACATGGAGCGAAAGCTTGGCCACCTCGGAGGACGCCAGAGCGCGGAAGGCAATCGCGGCGTCATGGGGCGTGGCGCGAAGGACTGCACGGCGCTCGGAGACCTCACCTACGAGTCCATCAAGAACAGCCTCTATTACAAGTGCAAGCTCGGCAGGGACCTCAAGCTGACGCTCCTGGTGGATGGAGCCAGGGCCACGCAGAAATTGCGCGAAAGTCTGGGGGGAGTCAGAGGGAATGGAACCTCGGTCACCTTGGTGCTGGACGAGAACGTGACGTTGCCGAGACTCGACAGCTTGTTCGAGAACCTTCCCCTGCACTTCGCATTGCGTGACCTGATGGCCGAAGACTCGCCCACGGTCGTCACGCTCCGGGAGCGAGGCAGGCCCAGCACCGTGCGGCGGCTCATCTCCAGGCCCCCCGAGGGACGGCTCGTCTACCAGGAGACGTATCCGGTCGAAGGCTACGCTGGGGCGAAGGTCCGCGTGTCCATCTTCAGGGCGCCCGCGCCCTTGACCGATGAACGGTCCCGGTTCCAGCAGACGGGGCTCCTGGTGAAGAGCACCCGCGCCATCCATCAGAACATCATCTTCGAGGAGCTGAAGAAGGAGCCACGGATTGCGTACTTCTTCGGCCGCATCGAGTGCCCCGACATTGATCGGATGCTCCGTGAGTATGACGAGCGACTTCGTAGGCGAAAGACCCACCCGCCTAACAATCCGACCACCATCATTGATCCGAGCCGGCGTTACGGGCTTCAGCTCAGCCACCCCTTCGTTGACGCCCTCTTCCGCAAGCCGCGCGAGGTGCTGCGGGATCTGCTGGCCAAGGAGCACGAGTCCGAGCGTGCCCGAAGCGAGGACATCAGCAGCGAGGACACCCGGAGGAGACTCGACAAGTTGGGAGAGATGGCCAGCCGCTTCCTGTTCTCACGGACGGAGGAGCGCCCCGGGCCCCTCCCTGATGAGGCGGGGCCAGCTCCAGGCCCCGCTAGTGAATTGTCCATCTCGCCGCTCGCCACGGCTCTCCGGGTAGGGGATGAACGCGAGTTTCTGATCTTCGCTCGGACGTCGCGGTTCAAGCCGGGCGATGTGGTCACGGTCAACTGTAGCGACCCGGAAGCGCTTCAACTCGACACGGAACGGGTTCATCTGGTCGCGGCTCAAAGGGATGAGGCGCGGCTCTTGGGTGTCTTCCACGCACGAGGGATTCGACCTGCAGTGGGAGTCGTTGTCACCGCGATGGCTGGCGGGCTCACGGCACGGGCTTCCGTCAAGGTGATTGGAGCCGTGTCACTTGACCATCTCTTCGGGACGCCGCTGGAGTTTGACCGCAAGACGTACTCAGTCCGCGTAGGCCAACAGCGACGCTTGAGGCTTCTTGCTCGCTGGCCCCAACTCATCTCCACGGACACCCAGGTCATCCTGCGTTCCCATGATGAGGACAGGGTGGTGGTGCTGGGGGACTGCTGGCTGCGCCCCGTCACGGGGACCAACTATGCGGAAGGGCGAGTGGTCGTCGAAGGAAGAAGGCCCGGTTCAACGGTCGAGATTGAAGCGAAGGTGAAAGGGCAACTGGCCACCACGCAGGTCCACGTCTCCAAAGGCGGCATCCCGCGCATCGAGATCAAGATCGTTCCCGAGGACTACGTGCACTACCGAGCCAGGTGGGCCAGCAACGAGAACAAGCCCTGGCTGCTGAAGATCGCTGGACGACATCCCTCCATCGCGCGCTATCTGGGCTCGGCGGAAGATGGCTACCCGGGCCAGGGTTCACTCCACTTCCGTGCGCTCCTTGCGGAGATTGTAGCATACAGCGTCTGCCACCGCTCCCTGACGGAAGATGCACAGGCGCAACCAGCTGACTTTGAATGGGAGGGAAGCGTGGCCGACATCGCGGAAGGCGTGCTCTACGAACTCAATAAACGATTGAGCCGCTTCCTGGAAACAGCCCATTCCATCATGCTGAGCGAAGCGGACCTCCGGACTGACGACCCGCGGATTGCTTCACCTTCGGGGACCCGGGGACGGACTTCTGGGGTACCGCACTGACAGGCGGGCGGCGGCGTCGCGAACGGACGAGATGCACCAGACGGGTAGACACTCATGAGGAACCACCTGCGCGACATCCTCAAGCACATGGAAGTCCCCACGCTGAGAGGCGTCTTCCTGCTGGGGTGCTTCGAGCGACGCGTCACCCTGTACTCCCAGCAGGTCCGGGCGCTGAACCTCGTCCATGCCATGTTCGAGCGCAAACGGCTCAAGCCGGGATCCCGGGTGGTGGTGGTCGGCGCAGGCGCGGGTGGAATGACCTTCGCCGCTGGAGCGGCACTGCGCGGGTGCAAGGTGGACGTGCTGGAGCAGCAGAACGTGCTCCTTCCCCTTCTCGCGGAGAATCGCACCCGCTGGATTCACCCCCATCTCTATGACTGGCCCGCGCCGGGGTCCGAGGAACCCTCCGCTCAGCTTCCAGTGCTCAACTGGACGGCGGGAAGGGTTCATGAAGTCGTGGAACAACTCCGAAACGCCTGGGAGGCAGTGCGAACCACGACCGGTGTGGAGCTTGCGGTTCACCTGGGCGCTGGAGACATCCATCCCACTCTTTCTCCAGATGGAAACCTGAAGAGCGTCGGATGGAATGATTCGACAGGCTATACCCCTCCCTCTCCGGTGGACGCACTGGTCCTCGCGGTGGGTTTCGGTGTCGAGCGACGCGAGCCGGAGGTAGGGCGTCGCTCCTATTGGGAAAACGATGAGCTCGATCAGGAGATAGGATTCGGCCGTCAGCGACAGACCCGCATCCTCATCTCAGGCACGGGTGATGGCGGGCTGATGGATCTCTGCCGGGCCACGCTCCGTGAGTTCAACCAGGAGAAGGTGCTCCGGGAGCTCCTGAACCCCACCTGTCCCCAGTCCCTGAAGGATGAGTTGCTCGAGATCGAGGACGAGCTCCAGGACGGCCACGTCCGCGCCGACGCGCTTTCCCAGCGCTATCGCGCGCTGCGGGTCCCGAAGGCGCTCGACGACTGGCTCCGGGAGCGATTGCGGCCCGGCATCCAGGCCGTACTCAATGGACAGCCAGCGGACCCGCTGAGCGGCAATGCCAGCATCTTGAATCGCTTCCTGGTTTCGCGACTGTTCACGCTCGGCGTCCGATATCGCCCCGGAGCCATAAGCGTTCCCCTTCGGATTGACGGTGAGTACGAGGTGGGTTTCGCCTCCGCGTCGCCCATGCGGTTTGACCATGTCATCCTCCGCCATGGGCCCAAGCCATCCCTGGAACTGGACTTCCCGTGGCTGCCCAAAGAAGCCCTCGCGCAGATGCAGGCCCGAAGCGATCTGGATCAAACACGCGAGCAACGCTGGCCAGACTCCGCGTTCAGGCTCAAGGGAGCGGACACGGCTCCGGTCGTCACACGTCGCCGTGCGCATTCTCCCCCGCGGCTTCCGGCGCGCGAGGGGTCGCCCTTCGTCGGGCGCGAGGACGCACTGGAACACATGGTGGGGGCATTACTCGCGGCCGACCCGCCAATCCTGTGTGTTTCAGGCAGCGGTGGCGTTGGCAAGACCCGGCTCCTCATCGAGGCACTGCATGACGCGCGCGTCGCCGACCGCTATGGCAGCGCCAGGTACTTCGTCCGTGTCAGAGCCGGGACACAAGGGGACTCCATCTTCGGGGCCATGGCGGAAGTCATGGAGGTTGCGCCCGGTTCCGACCTGCGAGCCCGCATCCTTGCCGCCCTTTCAGAAGGCTCCGCCGTGCTGGTCCTCGATGGCGTCGACGAGGCATCTGAAGGCTTGCGCCCCCAGGATTTATCGGAGCTCGTCCGGATGGAGGGTTTGACGCTCGTGCTCGCGGGCAGGCACCCTCCCTGTCCGCGCACGGGAAGGCCCCAGCGAGCGATTGAAGTCCTGCCCCTGACCGGGCCCGCGTCGGCGAGCCTGCTCCAACACATGGTCCCCCAGGTCGACATCACTGACCCGGCGCTTCTGGCGTTGATCGGTGAGGGGGTCGCGCCGTTCTATATCCAGTTGCTCGCCGGCCTCGCGAGGAGCCAGCTGGCCCTCCACCCCGACGCCAAGCTCCTCGGGGAAATCTGGCAGAGAGTCCTGCGCAACACCCAGCCGCCTTCGGATCCTCCCAGGAGGTTGGAGAGCCTCATCGAACCCGAGAGGATCAGGGCGAGGTTGACGGAGGCAGGCTTCCGGTTGCTGTCGCTCCTCGCCCACCTGCCGGAGGGTGCATCACGGGAAGACCTCTCCCTGTTGTTTCCCGTCACGGAAGAGACCGCCCTCGCGGAGTTGACGAAGCTTGGGTTTGTCCACATTGACGCGTCCGACCGGAGGCATGTTCAGCCCCTGATACGCGAGGCACTTCGCGGCGCCGTGCCTCCAGAGCCCACGGACCTCGAGCGAACCCTCCTGCATTACAGCGGGCTTGCCAGTCACTTCGGTCCCCAGGTCGGCGGCTCCCGCGGGGCGATTGCCATCGAACGCCTCCGGCCCGAAGTGGAGAACATCGAAGCCATGTTCCTGGAAGGGCTCCAGGGACTCGAGGGGCACCGGTTCATCGACCCGTTGCTGGCACTCAACAACTTCTGGCGGTTCTCGGGGTATGGCTCCCCGGCGATTCTCGGGCAGGCCCGGGAGGTCGCGCGCAAGCAGGAGGATCTCCTTCGCGAGGCGCTCTGCTTCCAGGTGGAAGCCCAGGTCGCCCAGGAGCGCTCTCGGCACCAGGATGCGGAGCACCTCTTCAAACAGGCACTGCCGCTCTTCGAGCGATTCGACCCCGAGCACACGCACCTGAAAGCGACCCTCGGTTATGCGCGATGCATCCGAGGACTGGGCTCACTTGCGTTGGATGAGGGGCGGCTCGATGAGGCGGAGTCCAGCTTCAGCAGCGCGCTTCAATACTTCAACATGGCGAACTCGCCTCTGAGCGCGGCCAACTGCATCCATGGCCTTGGAAAGGTCGCACTGGACCGGGGACAGGTCAGCGATGCGCGCCTCCGGTTTGAAGAGGCGAAGAGCCTCTTCGGGCACTCCGGAGACCGCCTCGGCAGAGCGCACTGCCTGCGCAGCCTGGGTGAGCTCGAGGCCTCGGCCACGCTGCTGGAAGAGGCACGCAGGCTCTTTTCCGAAGTGGGGAACCTGCGCGGCAAGGCGCACTGCCTGCGCAGCCTGGGAGACCTCGCGCTCCAAGGCGCGAACCTGGACGATGCGCAGGCCCTCTATGAACAGGCGCGCCCCCTGCTGAAGCAAGTGGGGTCCCTCCGAGGTGAAGCCAATTGCCTCATGGGGCTGGGGAGGTTGTCCGTCCAGCGTGCACGGCCGGAAATGGCCCGCATCCATTTCGAGGAAGCGGCGAGGCTCTTCGAGCGCGTGCAGGACAAGCAGAGCCTCCAGCGGTGCAACACCGAGATCGAAGGACTGGGGCTGCGCTAAGCCCACTCCGGCGGACGCGGCACTCCGAAGTTGATGGAGGGGCCGGGAAGGACCTCTGCCCGGGTCGAGCGCTGGGAATCCGTGGCGGCATGACTCGCCTGTCAGCACTCCGCTGACCAGGGCGACGCCCCCCGTCCTGTGCACAGCCATCCTGGCATGGTGGTTGCGTATGGGATTCGCCACTTCGACGGGGAACCCATGACGCCACGTCTCATCTGCCTGCTCATGTTGTCGCTGGCCCTTCCTGGCGCTTCCGTCAGCGCCGCGGAGCTGGCGCCCGAGCCTCCTCCTGCATCAGCCTCGGGTTGGTTCGAGAACCCCACCCGCACGCGCGGGCTGCTGGGTTCAACGGCGCTGCCGCTGCACGCGGGTGAGGGCTTCGCGGGGCAACAGGCGCTCTTCGCGACCGTCGCGGAGGTGGACCTGAGCGAACGCGTGTCCGTGAGCGTGGCCACGGCCGGCTTCATCTATTCGATGGCCCGTGTCTTCGACGACATCCCCTTCAGTCTCATGGGGGGCATCAAGGTCTCGCACCCGCTGACAGAACGGCTGCACCTGGCATTCGGCGCCCAGGGCGGCAGCTTCGACACCGGCCTCTATCTGGTGGATTCGCTCAACGCCGTCTCGGTCTACGGCATCCTCACCTATGGGACGCCGGACGCGCATGTATCGCTCACGGTCCGGCCCTTCTTCGCCTGGGGGACCCACCACTCCGGCAGCCTGATGGTCCTGCCCATGTTGGGAGGCTTCGTCCGGTTGAGCGAGCAATGGGGCCTCGCGGGAGAGGTCGCGCTCTCACCGGTCGCGGGCATGAGCGGCACGTTTGGCTTCGCGACGGCGGGCGCGCGGCTCATGGGGCGCCAGTGGTCCCTGGACCTGGGGCTCCTCGCCGAGCAGCAATGGAAGGACACGGACAAACCCTCCGTGCTTCCAGGAGCCTCATTCCTGTTTCACTGGCGCTGAGCCGGCGGCGCACCGAGAGGGAATCATGACACCCCGTTTCATCTGTCTGCTCATGTTGTCGCTGGCCATTCCTGTCGCCTCCGCCAATGCCCAGGAATCCTCCGAGGGCGCTGAGTCCGCCGAAGGCTGGTTCGAGAATCCCACCCGCACGCGCGGGCTGCTCGGTTCAACGGCGCTGCCGCTGCACGCGGGCGAGGGCTACATCGGACAGAAGGCGTTCTTCGCCACCGTCGCGGAGGTGGGCCTGAGCGAGCGCGTGTCCGTGCACCTGGCCACGGCCTCCCTGTTCCAGTTGGTGTACACCGACACGGCCTTCAGCCTCATGGGAGGCATCAAGGTGAGCACGCAGCTCACCGAGAAGCTGCATCTGGCGTTCGGCGCGCAGGGCGGCTCCTACGACAGCGACCTCCCGGGCTCGTTGGGGCTCCACAACGCCGCCGCCCTCTACGGCACCCTCACCTATGGGACAGCCGACGCGAACCTCTCCCTCACGGTCCAGCCCATCTATGTCTGGGCCCGGGACGACAATGGGGGCTTGATGGTGATGCCCATGGTGGGAGGCTTCCTGCGAGTCAGCGAGCACTGGGGCTTCGCGGGAGAGATCGCCATCTCACCGGTGCCGGCCATGGCCGACGCGTTCGCCTTCGCCACGGCGGGCACGCGCTTCATGGGGCCGCGGTGGTCCGTGGACCTGGGAGTCCTCGCCGGAACGCAATTGCAGGGACAGGACACCCCCGCCTTCATTCCCGGGGCTTCCTTCCTGTATCACTGGCCCTGAGGAGGGCAGCGACTCCTGAGAGGGCCGCCGCTGCCCCTGCCCTCCGCATCACCGCAGCCGCATGAAGAACGCGTCGCTCGTGACGAACGTGTCGTGCCAGGCGAAGGGCAGGTAGTCCACCCCGTCCATCTGGGTCGTGTCCTGCAGGGTCGCGCCCACCAGGAGCTCCCCCGTCGTGAGCGCGGTGGGCTGTCCGGTGAGGGGCAGATGGCGTGACCAGCGGTGGGTGCCGCCCGTCGAGTAGCCCGCGTAGAGGGGGCCGCCGCGCAACGTGCCGCCCCCGAAGCTCACCGGACCGCTCGTCCGCGCCCACAGCACCACCGTGCCGGTGCGGGTGACCGCGAGCCCCTGGGCGCTCTCTCCATACGGCGCGCCCACGTGCTTCAGCCACACGTCGGCGCCATCCCCCGTCAACCGCCCCAGGAACAGGTCGTCCGGCGCGCTGCTGTAATCGGTGGGCACCTGCGTGTACGTCGTGCCCGCGAAGGTGAAGGCGCCCGTGAAGGTGCCGCTGAAGAACACGTCATCGCCGTAGGGCACCACCGCCACGGTGGCGCCATTGGCACCGGCCCAGGCGCGCGTCCATACCCGCTCGCCCCCGGCGGTGAGCCTCGCCACGAAGGGCGTGGGCCCGCTGCCGCTCGGCGCCAGCTCCGTGCCGCCCGGCGCCGAGCCGCTGAGATAGAGATTGCCCGCGCTGTCCGCCGCCACCTCCAGCTGGGACGAAGCATCGGAGGCCGCGAAGGTCCGCGACCACACGTGCGAGCCGTCCGCCGCGAACTTCACCAGGTACAGGGCGATGGTCCCCTGTGACGCCGAAGCGTCCGAGCGCAGCGGCCCGCCGCCGAAATCCACCTCACCGGAGAACCGGCCCGCGACGATGGGCGCGCCCTCCGCGTCCGTGGTGAGGCCGGTGGGCTCGAGCACACCCAACTGTCCGCTGCTGCTGTCCGTGGAGGCGAAGGTCCTCACCCACTCCGTCGTCCCGTCAGTGCTCAACCGCATCACGAAGAGGCGTGTCGACATGGTTTGCGGCAGCGGGCCCGTGCCCAGGTCCGGAGCGCCGTAATAGCGGCCCACCACGAGCACCTGGCCTGTCGGCGTCACCGCGAGCTCCGCCGGGAGGTACTGGCCGGCATGGCCCACGCTCCACACCACCGAGCCGTCCGCGCGGTAGCGCGTCACCGCGAGGCCCTGCGTGCCCGGCAACGGGCCCTCACCAAATGAAGAGGGGTAGGCGCTGCCATTGGACACGTAGGAGCCAAGCGCCACCCATCCCCCGTCGGAGGTCGCCGCCGTGGAGACCACCCGCTCGTCGCCGCCCGCGGACACGTGCGTCACGCCCGACAGGGTGCCCCCCACCCGGCTGAGCCCCCGGTACGCGCACGTCGACTCCGCGTACGAAAGGACGAGCTGCGGCCGTTGGTGCAACGGGCCCTCGTTGGAGGTGAAGGTCATCCCATCCGTGCTCTGGGGCCGCAGCGCGAAGCCGTAGCGCCCGTCTCCGGTGATGGCCGACCCCACGTCGTACTCCACCCAGGTGCCGCTGCTCGCGCTGCCCTTGTCCGCCAGCGGTGTGGGGTCCACCACCGGGCGGCTCGTCCAGTCGAAGTCACCGCCGTTCCAGTTCGTCGTCGCGTGGACGGCCGGCGCGTTCCCCGTTCCGCCCGTCGCGAAGACGCGCAGCCGCGCGCCCGTCACCGTGCGACTCCCCGTCAACACGTCGAAGGACAGGTACGCCTCGCTCTCCGGGGCGCCGTCCGAAGTGAGCGCCGTGCTCCCGGCGTTGCGCCGCGTGGGCTCCTCCTGGGACACCCAGGTGTCGAAGCTGGGAGGGAAGACGGCCGTCCGCGGCTCAGGGCAATCCTGGATGGTGAGGATCAACCGAGGGTTGTTGCTGCCCGGCGCGTCATTCGCCTCGATGCCGGTGCCATCGCTCGTGGTGGAGACGAGCGTGAAGGCATAGTCGTGATAGTTCGCCTTCACCCACGAGGACACGTCGTACTCCACCCACGTGCCCGCGGAGACCGCGCCCACGTCCGCCAGCTTCTGCGTCAAGACAGTCGGCGCCTTGTTCCAGGTGAGCGAGGAGACGCTCCAGTCCGGACGCACCCCATACACGGCCGGGCCGTCCTTGCTGCCATCCACCACATACACGCGCAGCTTCGCGGAGGTGATGACCCCTTCGACGCCCGACAGGACGAAGCGCAGGTACGGCTGGCGCTGTGGCGAGGCATCCGCGTAGAGCGTCTGCGCGGAGGCGAAGCCGGTATCCGGCTGGGTGGCGTCCGCCATCGTGTCCGCGTACGCCGTGAGGGTGCGCGTGGTGGTGGTCGCCGCGAGCTCGGCCTGGCCCAGGTCGGACGCCTCGGCGGGCGCGGTCGGGTCCGGCCCGTCCTCCCTCTCCACTGGCTCCATCGGCCCGCACCCCGACACCAACGCCACCAATGCTCCCAGCCACCCGCGTCTCATCCCCATGGGTCCCTGCTCCCGTCGACAAAGTTCCAACAGGCTCCGACTGCAGGGCCGGTGCCACCCCCGGGTTGCACAAAGGCAAACAGCAAGTCCGGGACACGGCCGCGATACATGGCAATGAGTCGCCACGCCCGGGAGGTCCGCTTCCGTCCCTGAGGCGGCGCGCTTCCCTCCCAGGGAACGACAAAAGACACCTTCACGCGGGGTCAAACCAGGCGGTCCGCGTCGGGCTGCGCACGCGGACCGCCGCCTGCGTCAGCGCGCTCTCGCGGAGGTGCTGACCACGTTCACCGTGGCCGTGGCGCTGGCCGCGATGCCGTACTCATCCTGGTTGATGACCACGTCCACGGTGTGAGCGCCGCGCGCGTCCGCGGGCACGGTCTTGGTCATCGTGAAGGTATGGGCGCCGCCCGGAGGCAGGTTGACGCCCCAGTCGGACCAGGACGTGTCCCAGCCTTCTGGCAGGGTCGACCAGAAGTCGTACCAGACCCAATTGCACGAGGCAGAGTCGTTGTTGGTGACGCTCACCGTCCACGTGACGTCCGAGCCCGGGGCCGCCGTCACGGTCGCTGGAGAGAGCGACAGCGTGGGCGGCGTCGCGATGCAACGCTCGACGACCTCCACCGTGGCCGTGCCCTGCACGGTCTGGCTGCCCCGCGTGACGGTGACACCCGCCGTGTAGGGCCCGGGCGGCGTGCTGTAGGGCACATACGTCTGGAGGCCCAGGGTGTCGGAGCTGGATGCGGCGAGCGTGCGTTGCGCGGGCAACGGGTCGGAGCCCCAGCCCGGAGGAACGATCGCGGAGAGCTGGAAGGTGCTCGGAGCGCAGCCGACCGAGTCCCGGTTGATCAACTCCAGCGCGAACTCCGGGCGCGCTCCGGGCAAGAAGGTCGGCTCCAGCGGCGTCACCCGCACTTCCGGCACGGCCTGCACGCAGGTCGCCGTGCGGTACTGGATGCTCACCGTCAGCCCCGTGGCCGTCGCCGCATCCACGGTGAGGGAGAGGTCGCTGTACGGGTCGTTCCACGTCGTGCCCGGCAACAGGGCCGGGTCGCTCCAGGAGGACGTCCCCGGCGTGAAGTCGAGCAGGTGGGTGCCGTCCCGAGTCTCCGCGTCCGCCAGGTGGATGAGCGCGCCGCCGAACACCTGGGACGCCAACGTCGACTCGTAGAGCCCCACGGGCCGGCGGTACTCCACCCACAGCCAGTCGTTGGCGCCAGCGCGGCGGCGCACCTTGAGCGCCTTGAGTCCACCGGACGCCACCACCGGCGCGAGCGTGAAGGTGCCGCCCGTGCCATCCACCTGGGCCACCGCGGATGCGTCCAGCCAGCCGATGCGCGCCTTGTGCGGCGCCGCGTAGTGACCCAGGTTCCAGTTGCCCATCGACGAG
This sequence comes from Corallococcus sp. M7, assembly GCF_054512695.1. NCBI lineage: Bacteria > Pseudomonadati > Myxococcota > Myxococcia > Myxococcales > Myxococcaceae > Corallococcus > Corallococcus sp. M7. Next base: position 2,509,483 of record NZ_CM137252.1, on the reverse strand, counting down.
AAGAGGTCCCCGTACTCGTCGATGCTCCCCAGGGCGCCCGGCATGCCCAGCGGCTCCGCGCCGAAGTCGCGTGAGCTCGCGTGGTTCAGCGAGAGGTTGTGACCTGCCTCATGTGTCACCAGCTTCACGGCGGAGTCGTGGTTCGTCATCCAGTCCGCGACAAGCCAGGCCATGGAGGCCGTCACGGTGCCATCCGCCGTCGCGACCTGTCCGCAGGACAAGGTCGCCTGCCCCGCGTAGGAGCAGCCCTGTGAGGGATTGGGGTGGACGATGAAGATGCGGTCGTACTGCCGGAAGTCCACGTCCGCGTCCGCCGCCCGGATGGCCGCGTCGCGCATGGCGTCCGTCTCCGAGCAGGAATAGGCACGGTCCAGCGTGTACCAGCCCACCACGTTGCCGGTGGTCGTGGTGCGGCCCTCGGACACCTCGCTCCAGTAGGTTGCCAGGGAGCGCTGCGTGGTGGAGAAGAACGCATCCTGAATCCCCTGCGGGGTGGCTGCGGGCTGGGGCATGCCCGGGAAGGCCGCGAGGATGACGAGGCTGCGCTGCACCCCGGTGACGCCACACGCGCCCGAAGTGGCCTGCATGGCCGAGGCGTGGCGGTCCACCTCCACGGTCCGGGCCAGGAAGCGCTGCGCCCCCTGGGTTCCGCGCAGCGTCACCCGCTGGCCGGCGCGCAACCCTTCCGGTGTTCCACCGGTGAAGGCCAGCGGCAGATGCCTGCCTCCGGCGACGAGGAAGTACTCCTCGCGAGACGCCTTGAACGACGGCGCATCCACGACCCGGACTTCGAGCTCGCCCTGGAGCACCTGCTCACGGGCGGTGTCCTCTGGGATGGAAACCTGCGGGTTACAAGCCGCGAGCCACACGACCGCGGCGATGATGCACATGCGGGACATTTCCCCTCCGGCGAACGGTGGCCGGACGCGGGAGTGCGCCGGGCAACCGCCGCGCGCCTTGTGCCCCCGGCCGCGCGCGTGCGCAATGCGTCATTCGGGGATGTCACGGGGATTTTAAAGAAGTCCGTCCTCGAGATTGCTGGACCTCCTCGGATGGAAAAGGCAGGAATCAGGCCCGCAGCTTCTCCTACCGGCGCCCCTTCCAATGCCTGCTCTTGCTCCCGAACAAATCCAAGAACTGGTGGACAACAGAGAGATCACCGCCCTGACGCTCGACACGAGCATCTTCGATCAGGTCGGATGCAATCTGGCGTCCAAGACCCTCACCGCGCTCGGGCAGTTCAAGGGGAGCAACATCAAGGTTGTACTCTCGTCCATCACTTTGGGCGAAGTGCGAGCCCATATCGCCCAGAGTGCCAGTGCTTCCGCTGAAAAAGCGCGTGCGGCCATCAATCAATACCTCAAAGCATGGCGCAGTGATCAAGACCGGAGCGCGATCGCCGCGACGCTCGGCTTGAACAACGACGCAGCAGAGCACGCCAGGAATCAGGTGTCGGCCTTCTGCGAACTCATCCGCGCCATCGAGGTTCCGGTTGAACCGGGCGTCTCTGTTGCTGAATTGACGAGGCTCTACTTCTCGGCCGAGGTCCCCTTCTCGTCCAAGGACGGAAAGAAAAGTGAGTTCCCCGACGCCATTGCTCTTCTATCGCTCGAAGCCTGGGCTGAGAAGGCTGGCGGGTACGTGCTGGCTGTGAGCAAGGATACTGACTGGTCCCGCTATGCGGAGAAGTCCAATCGGATCGTATGCGTCAAGGACCTGGCCGCCAGCCTCAACTTCTTCAATACAGAGAGCAGTGTGGTCGCGGCGCGGGTCGCCTCTCAGCTCAAGCAGCGGAAAGCACCCAAACTCTCTCAGTCGATTCAAAACGGACTGGAGCGCTACATTGAAAACTTCGAGGTCGAGGCCAACTCCGACTTCATGTACGAGGCGGAACCCCACCACTCTCAAATCCTGAGCTGGACCGTTCTTGAAGACACCACCTTCGATGTGGTCGATTCCGACAGCGCGTCGCTCAGCCTCGCTTTTGAAGTCGAGGTCGAAGCCGAGTTCTCCGCGCAATTCAGCTTCTCCGTCCGCGACGGGGTCGACCGCGATTACGTCTCACTGGGATCTGCATCCAGCAAGGTAACGATACTCTTTCAGGTTCCGCTCGTGGTCACCTTGCCCAAGAGAGAAATCGACGATCCTGTGCCGTCTGAAGTCGAGATAGAGGACAGCGGCCTGGTTGTTGACTTCGATTACGTCAGGCCTGATTGGGGCGACGACGAGTAGCAGACCTTCCCGTCCACAGGATGAGATGGAATGGCGGTCATCGCGGGAGGTTGAACTCCACGTCGGTGCGGGCATTGTGGGTGGCGCACTGTCCCGACGAGGTCCCCGAGACCTCCAGGACGAGATGGCCCGCGAAGCGCGTGGCATCATTCACGCAGCTCCAGCGTCCCGGTCAGCTCCTGGTTCACGTCATCCTCCTGGATGGGCCCATAGCAGGCCGTCCGTGCCCACACCGCCCGCATGCCCGGGCTGTTTGCCTCGTCCGGGGTGAAGGTGGGATCGAACCCGGGCTGCAGGGGCACCTTCACCGCTCCGTCGATGACGAAGGTCGCCGGCCCCGTTCCCAGAAGTGCCGTGTCGAAGCGCAGGCTGAAGCAAAGGCCCGAATCGTCGAACAGGCCCCTACCGGCGGTCTCCGTTCCGCAGATCGTGAGGCTGCTGACTTCCGGCCAGTCGGGGTCGTCTGGTGATGCGAGAAACCCCTGCTGGACGTCACTGAAGTACTTCCATTCTCCGTCGTACTCCGCATGGATCGTCCCCAACTCTCCAAGGGGCTCATCGGAATCACAGGCGGGAAGTGACAACATCACCAGGGCAAGGAGTCCTCTGGGAGAGAAGCGGCGGGAACGACGGTTCGTCTTGGAATGAGGGCTCATCATGTCCGCACCTTTGTATCTGAAGTGGCTCGCGCCCGCGCTGCTCCTGGCCCTCGTGGGCTGCGCCGAGTCACGACGCGAGACTCCACCCGAGGCCCCGCTCGGTGCGTTCAACTTCACGCTGGAGTCGCGGCCGGTCGCCGCGCAGGTGGAGCTGCTCGACTCGCTTGGCTACTCAGGGGTGACGCAGTTCTGGCCGGGCCGTGAGGCCTTTGACAGCTTTGCCCACCAGCCCGCGGTGGAGGCGGGGCGGGTGCGGCTTCCGGCTGTCCTCTTCGTCCTGCCCTTCAACACGGCCTGGGACCGAGCGGAGCTGAATGGAATCCTGGCGGCGCTCGCGCCCACGCGGACGGCGCTCTGGCTCATCCTGAGCGGGCCGCCGGACGCGAAGACAGCCATGGTCGCCTCGGTTCGTGACGTGGTGGACCTGGCCACCGTGCATGGCGTGGACGTCGTGCTGTACCCGCACGACGGCGAGGCCATCGAGAACGTCGAGGAGTCACTCGCCTTGATGGCCGCGGTCGACCGTCCCCAATTGAAGACCTCGCTCCACCTCTGCCACGAGCTCCGGGCGGGAAACCGCGACCGGCTGGAGGAGGTCATCACCGCCGCCGCTCCCCAGCTCGCGCTCGTGAGCATCCACGGCGCCGCGCGCGAGTTCGATCCGAACGCCCCCACCTGGTCCGAGGTCATCCAGCCACTGGACCGGGGCGATCTCGACGTGGGGACCCACTACCTGCTCCCCTTGCGCCGGGCCGGCTACGCGGGCCCCGTGCTGCTCCACACCTTCGGCATCGAGGACCCACCGGAGGAACACTTCCGCCGCTCGATGCGAAAGTGGCGTGAGCTGTCGCACTCGGTGGCGGACGCGCTCATGAATTGAGTCTGAGGCCCGTGCTATTCCGGAATCATGGCCTCAGCCCGGGGCCTGCTCACCGGAGAAACGTCCATGCGCATGTCATTGATTCGGGGTCTCGTCGTGGCGGTGCTGTCCTGGGGTGCGTCCGCGTCCGCGCAGACGAGCTTCTCCCTCACCCCACCCTGCGCACCGGGGCTCTGTGGCGCGTCGCGCCTGGGTGGAGCGGCCACGAAGCCGGCGGGCGCGGTGGGGGATTCGCAGTACATCGAAGTGGATGTGGCGGCGACGCAGTTGCTGCAGTCCAGCAGCGAGCACATCGCCATCAGCGGCTTCGCGAACGGCCAACCGTTCACCTCCAGCGGTGCGTTCGGCACCAACGCACCGAACGGTGGCATCGGCATCGCGCTGGGGCGCATCGACACCGCGTCTCACCCGAGCTGCCCCGTGGACCCGTCTGACTCGAAGGTGGAGTTCGCCATCGAGCGGTTCGCCTGGAACGACATCTACGGGTCGGACATCCTGCACTGCGTGTCGTTCGACAAGGCGGCACTGAACGGCGTGTGGAAGCTGCGCGTTGGCATCTATGTGTCGTGCGTGGGCACGACGTGCAGCGCGTCCGCGTCGCTCGAGGATCCCGTCACCTTCGTGCAGTTCGGCGCGGTGTCCAGCAGCGGCATCACGCTCGCGAACCCGAACGCGGCACGCCGGCCCTGGTACGCGGTCACCAACTTCGCGGCCGAGCCGTTCAACTACAGCGCCACCTTCTGGGTGCGCTCGGAGTCGTACAACTCCTACTAGCAGCGGAAGCCGTCAGCGCAGCCAGTCCCGGGGGCTTCGTCCGTATCCCTCCGTGAAGCCCAGGCCCACGGAGACGCCGTTGCAGACGTACGACCTGTTCGCCCCCACCACCGATGCGGAGCGCCACGCCTTGTATGCGCGCATGCGCGCGGAGTCCGGGCTCTGCCGCATCGCCCCCTTTGGCGCCTACGCCGCCGCCCGGTACGAGGACGTGCGCGCCCTCCAGAAGGACGCGCAGCGCTTCTCCTCCGAAGCGCTCGCGACGACGGCGGAGCCGCCCTGGCTGGGCCCCAACCCGGTGGCGCAATCGCTCGTCACGCGGGATCCGCCGCGCCACACGCAGCTTCGCGCCATGGTCAACCGCGCCTTCGGCCCCACCGGCATGGCGCGGCTGGAGGCCCAGGTGCGCCAGGAGGCCCAGACGCTGGCCGAGTCCGCCGTCTCCCAGCGCGAGGTGGACCTGGTGGACGCCTTCTCCTTCGTGCTGCCCCGCAACATCATCGGGCGGATGCTCGGCCTGGAGCCGTCCACCTTCACCGAGTTCAAGCGCTGGTCGGTGAACATGGGCCTCATCACCTCCGCCGTGCCGGCGCAGCACGCGGGCATCCGCGACACCGTGAAGGAGATGGAGGACTACCTCGGGGGCGTCATCACCGCGCGTCGCCGTCAGCCGGGGGAGGACATGGTGAGCGACCTGCTCCGCGCCGAGGTGGAGGGACAGCGGCTCACCGACGCGGAGGTCCTCGCCTTCCTCTTCCTGCTGCTGCCCGCGGGCATGGAGACGACCGCGCAGCTCATCGGCAACGCGGCCATCCTCCTCGCGCGCCATCCTGAACAGCTGGAGCAGGCCCGGGCGGACCACGCGCACATCCCCCGCTTCATCGAGGAGGTGCTCCGCTGCGAGCCGCCCGCTCAGTTCGCCTTCCGCGTCGCGACGTCGGACGTGGAGCTGTCCGGGACGCCCATTCCGGCGGGCAGCCTCGTCATGGGGTTGGTGGCAAGCGCCAACCGCGACGAGCGCGTCTTCGAGCAGCCGGACGCCTTCCTCCCCGGCCGGGAGAAGGGAAGCCAGCACCTCTCCTTCGGCCACGGCATCCACTTCTGCCTGGGCGCTCAGCTCGCGCGGATGGAGGCCCGGCTCGCGCTGGAGGCGCTCGTCCCGCGCATTCGCGCCCTGCGGCTCCGCTCCCCGGCCATCGAGTGGCTCCCGGGGCTCACCATCCACGGGCCCCGGACGCTCCCGGTGGAGCTCCTCCCGGCCTGAGGCATTTTCCACGCGGCCTCCACGAGCGCCTGCCGTGCGCGGTGAAATGTGTTGATGATGGGCGCATGTCGTCGCCGCCGGCCCATCCCTCCCTGACCTCTCTCGTTCCACCGCCGGGAGAGCTCCTCCGCACGCAGAGAAAAGCGGGCCGGTCCGCCGTGGTCGGGCTGATGCTCCTCTGGTGCGCCGCCTTCGTCAGCCCCTTCGTGACCTACCAGGCGGACGTGAAGGCCGCGGAGGACGAGCTCCTCGTCCACCTGTCGGACCGCGCGGGCCTCCAGGCCCAGGCGCTGGGCGCGCATCTGGGACTGCTGCGCTCGGAGCTGCAACGGCTGGCGGAGCACCCGTCGCTCAGACCCGAGGACGGAGCAGCCGGCCCCGAGGTGGCGCTCCTCGAGAATGCCTTCGGCCACACCTCCCTCTTCTCCGCGGGCGTCGCGCTGGTGTCCTCGAACGGCCAGCGCATCTGGAGCGACCCAGTGAACATGCCGCTCGGGCGCACAGCGCTCGCCTCGCGCCCGTGGTTCCAGCGGATGATGGAGAAGCGGTCCGCTTCGGTCGGACTGCTGGACGAGGAAGGCGGAGGGCTCATCGCGGTCGCGGTCCCCATCGTGCGCGACGAGCGCGTCGTGGGCCTCCTCGTGGGCGAGCTCGCGACGGCGAGCGAGCTGCTGCCGGTCCACCGCGGGAAGAACGAGTCCATGGTCGCCCTGCTCGGCGAGCGCGGCCGGCTCCTGCTCCCGGCGACGCCCCCACCCCTGCTGCGCCAGCCGGAGCTCGCCGCGCACCTTCGCCCGCTGGTGGACGCGCCCGGGGCCGTCACGCTCGGAGGCACGCGGCTGCTCGGCGCGGCGGCGCTCGTCCCCGGAACCGAAATGCTGCTCGCCGTGCTCGAGGACGAGGCGCGGGACCGCGAGCTGCTCAAGCGCCGCTACCTCGGTCAGTTCGGCGTTCACACCGCGCTGCTCGGCGGCGTGCTCCTCCTCTTCACCCTGCTCCTGCGCCGCTCCTACCATTCGCTGATGACCGCCGAGGAACAGCTGCGGCGCCAGGAGACGATGGCGGCGCTGGGCACGGCCTCCTCGCTCATCGCCCACGAGGTGAAGAACGCGCTCAACAGCATGCAGGCCGCGCTCAGCATGATTCGCGCGAAGGGCGGCGAGACGACCCTGCCCGTCCAGGCGCTGCGCTCCCAGGCGGACCGGCTCGGCCACCTCGCCCGCTCACTGCTGAGCTTCGCCTCCCCCCAGTCCACGCAGCGGCGCAGCTGCGAGATGCACCTGCTGGTGCAGGACGCGCTCCAGGCCGTGAGGCTCCTGCCGGAGGCCGCGGATGTCACCATCGACACGACACTGCAGGAGGGTCTCTTCGTGAAGGGGGACCCGACGCTGCTGGTCTCCGCCGCCGACAATCTCATCCGCAACGCCGTCGAAGCCGGCGCCGTGGCCCATGATACAGGCCAGCAGCCCACGCCTCGCGTCGAGGTCCGGCTGCTGCGCGAAGGCGCGGAGGTGGTGCTCGTCGTGGAGGACAACGCAGGAGGAGTGCCCCTGGCCTTCGAGCCCAGGCTCTGGGAGCCCTTCGCCGTGGGCCGCTCGAAGGGCATCGGGCTCGGGCTTCCGATGGTGCGCACGGCCATCCGTGCGCATGATGGAGGAAGCGTTTCCTATACGCGCGTGCCCGGAGGCAGCCGCTTCACGGTCCGCCTTCCACTTGAGAAAATGGCTTCATGAGCACCTCCCTGCTGCTCGTCGATGACGACAGGACCTTCTCCTCGCTCGCGGCCTCCATGCTGAGCCAGGAGGGTTTCCGCGTCCGGGTCGCGCGCTCGCTGCACGAGACCCGCGTCGCGCTCGCCGCCGAGGCGCCGGACCTCGTGGTGCTGGACCGGAGGCTGCCGGACGGAGATGGGCTCGTCTTCCTGCCCGAGCTGCGAGCCCAGCTCCCGACGACCGTCGTGTTGATGGTGACCGCGCACGGCGACATCGAGAGCGCCGTCGAGGCCATCCGCGCGGGGGCTCGCGACTACCTGAGCAAACCGGTCGAGATCGACGACCTGGTGATGCGCGCGCGCCGCGCGGCGAGCGACCTCCAGCTCCAGGAGCGGCTGCGCCAGGCGGAGAGCGTCCTCGAAGGGCGTCATCGGCTGGCCGAGTCCCGCTCGCCGGCGATGCAGCGGACCCTCCAGATGCTGGAGCGGATCGCCACCACGCCGCGAAGCCCCGTCCTGTTGCTGGGAGAGACGGGGACGGGGAAGGCGGTGCTCGCCCGCCATCTCTACGCCTTGCGCCAGAAGCAGGGCGCCTTCGTGCAGATCAACTGCGCGGCGCTTCCGGACACGATGATGGAGAGCGAGCTCTTCGGCCACGAGCGCGGCGCCTTCACGGACGCGAAGACGGCGCGGCGCGGACTCGTGGAGCTCGCGAGCGATGGGCTCCTGTTCCTCGACGAGGTGGGTGAGCTGCCGCTCGCGCTCCAGGCCAAGCTGCTCACGTTCCTCGACAAGGGCGCCTTCCGGCGGCTCGGTGGCATGACGGAGCTCACGAGCACCGCGCGCATCGTGGCCGCCACCAACAAGGACCTCGAAGCGGAGGTCACCGCCGGGCGCTTTCGCGAGGACCTCCTCTTCCGGTTGAGCGTGTTCCGGGTGGACGTGCCTCCGTTGCGCGAGCGCCGCGAGGACGTGCTGCCGCTCGCGCGGACGCTCGTGCTGGAGCTCTGTTCGGAGCTCGGCCGGCGCCCGGTCCCCTTCTCCCCCGCCGCGGAGGAGCGCCTGGTGAGCTACCCCTTCCCCGGCAATGTCCGGGAGCTGCGCAACGTGCTCGAACGAGCGCTCGTGCTCGAAGGCGGGCCCGCGCTCGAGCTGCAGTCGCTCGCCAAGGGAGGCGGCACGCCGGCCTCCGTCGACCCCAACGCCTTCTCCGTGTCGGGCCCACCCCGGCCGCTCGATGAAGTGGAGCGGCTCTACGTCCGGCACGTGCTCGAACAGCTGGGAGGCAGGCGCATGGAGGCGGCCCGCGCACTGGGCCTGTCCTATCCGACATTCCTCCGCCGCCTGGAGGAGAGCCCCTCCTCGGAGTGAAGGACTTTAAAAATCGTTCATCGCCCGGACCGGGGGCTTCAAGATTCTTTCATCGCCCGGTCCCGGGGCCCGCCGCCCTCGGAGGAAAGCGCCCGGGACTGGCTGGCACAACGCTTGCGTAGGCCCCCCTGTCACGTCGAGCCCTGGTGTGGCCCGGCAGATGGCAGGGGAGCTCAAGCAATGACTTCGGGTGTAAAGGCAGCAGAGGCGAAGCCTTCGTTGAAGGCGATTCTCGCTTCGGATTTGCCAGCTTCGCTGGTGGTGTTCCTGGTGGCCCTGCCCCTGTGTATGGGCATCGCGCTCGCCTCTGGAGCGCCCATCATGGCGGGTCTCATTGCCGGCGTCGTGGGAGGCCTGGTGGTGGGCCTGATGGGCGGCGTGCCGCTGCTCGTGAGCGGTCCCGCGGCGGGCCTCGCGGTGATGGTCTTTGGCTTCATCCAGCAGTTGGGCTTCGCCGTGACGTGCGCGGCGGTGGCCGCGGCGGGGCTGGTGCAGGTGGCGCTCGGCGGCCTCAAGGTCGCGCGTTCGGCGCTGGCCATCTCGCCGGCGGTGATCCACGGCATGCTCGCGGGTATCGGCATCCTCATCGTGCTGGGGCAGGTCCACATCGTTCTGGGTGGCTCTCCGCAGAGCAACGCCTGGAACAACCTGCGGGAGCTGCCCGGGCAGGTGCTCAACCTCCACGGGACGGCCACGCTGCTGGGCCTGCTGACGCTGGGCATCCTCATCGCGTGGGGGTTCCTGCCGAACGGCCGGCTGAAGAAGGTCCCGGGGCCGCTGGTGGCGGTCGTGGGCGGGACCGCGGTCGCGGCGGTGTTGAACGCGGACGTGGCCCGGGTGCAGCTGGCGGCGAACGCGCTGTCGGCCATCCAGCTGCCGTCCCTTCCGGAAGGCTCCATGTGGGGCGCCTTCATCGTGGCCGTGCTGTCTCTCGCGCTCGTGGCGAGCGCCGAGTCGCTCCTGAGCGCGGTGGCGACCGACAAGCTGCACACGGGTCCGCGGGCGAACCTGGATCGCGAGCTGCTCGCGCAGGGCGTGGCGAACACCGTCTCCGGTCTGGTCGGCGGTCTGCCCATCACCGGCGTCATCGTGCGCAGCGCGGCGAACATCAACGCCGGCGCGAAGACGCGCTGGTCCGCGGTCATGCACGCGGTGTGGATGCTGGCCTTCGTGACCCTGCTGGGCGGGCTCGCGTCCTACGTGCCCCTGACGGTGCTCGCGGGCCTGCTCGTGCACGTGGGCCTGAAGCTCGTGAACCTCGCCCACATCCGGGAGCTCCGTCACCGCGGCGAGCTGCCCGTCTACCTCATCACCGTGGCTGGCGTGGTGGGCATCAACCTGCTCGCGGGCATCGGCCTGGGACTCGGCGCGGCCATCCTCCGGCTGCTGTGGCAGCTGGGCCAGGTGCGCGTGGAGATCCATGCCGACAAGGGCGTGCACCAGGTCTGCATCAGCGGCGCGCTGACGTTCGTCGGCGTGCCGAAGCTTTCGACGGCGCTCGCGAAGATTCCGGCGGGCTCCAGGGTTGAGGTGGACGTGGCGGTGAACACGCTCGACCACTCCGGCTTCGAGGCGCTGGAGAGCTGGGCGGACACGTACCGCAAGACGGGCGGCACCGTGAGAATGGAGCCGCTCGAAGACGTCTGGACCCGGCGCAGCGCGCGCGCGGGCCCCGCGCCGGGCTCCACGGATTCATCCCCTTCCTCCTCGGTTCATCACGTTTCGACTCTCTCTCCCGGAGGTGTGCAGTGAAGAAGCTCATCAGAGGTCTGCTCGATTTCCAGCGCCACACGCTCCCCTCGTACCGCGCGACCTTCGCGAGGCTCGCCAAGGGACAATCCCCTGACTGCCTCTTCATCAGCTGCGCGGACAGCCGCGTGGTGCCGAACCTGCTGGTGTCCACGGACCCCGGTGACCTCTTCACCGTGCGCAACGTGGGCAACCTCGTTCCGCCGGCCAAGCCGGGCGGGCAGCCCTCGGCGGACCGCGGCGAGGCGGCGGCCATCGAGTTCTCCCTGGGCTTCCTGCCCATCGAGGACGTCGTGGTCTGCGGCCACTCGAGCTGCGGCGCGATGAAGGCCATCCTGGCCGGCGGCAACGTGGACGGCGCGCCGAACCTCGAGCAGTGGCTGGCGCACGGCTCGCCCTCGATGAAGAAGCTGCGTGAGAGCACCTCCAAGGTGGGCGAGGGGCTGCCCGACGCGGATCGCCTCTCCCAGCTGAACGTGCTCGAGCAGCTGGAGCACCTGAAGACCTACCCCATCGTGCGCGACCGGCTCGCGGCGGGAACGCTGCGGCTGCACGGCTGGTGGTTCGACATCGGCGCGGCGCAGGTCCACGCCTACCGTGAGGACCTCGGCCGCTTCGTCCCCATCGATGAGACCGAGGGCGACCGGCTCCTGACCTCGCTGGCGGAAGAGCCGCCCGCGCTCCGCGCCGTCCAGTAAGGCCGCACGAAGCCAAGGCCGCACCGAGCCCCGGCGATCCCTCGTGGATCGTCGGGGCTTCTGTTTTCTCAGACAGTGAGTCCAGGTCCGCCCGGCCGAGCCGTATGTTTCATGTGAATAAATGCACGGTTGGTGCGTGGAGAGGGCACGGCGGCGAGAGCGCACAGCGCTCCGGCCGCACCGAACCCGCTTCCCACCAGGACCTCACATGAATCGCATCGCCCGTGCCGTGCTCGTCTCGTCCCTGTTCGTTTCGTCCGCCAGCTTCGCGCAGGACGCGGAGTTCAACATGCAGGTGGACATCGATGATCAGGAGATGCCCAACGCGCGCATCAAGATGAAGACGACGACGAACGTGGATGGCGAGGAGACGACCACCGTGAAGGTGCGCGGCGGCGGCGCCCGGATGGACGTGCGGATGACGGGCGGCATGACGGAGTCGGAGAGCCACGGCGAGCACCGCGAGACCCGGACCACGGAGACGCGCCGCGAGCCCCGGATGGAGCCCCGGCATGAGATGCCGATGGCCGCCGAGCCCTCCCACCGCGACTGTGGCACGCGTTCGGATGAGGGCTGCATGATGCGGCGGGACGGGCAGTACCCGATGGACGCCTCCACCTGGAGCGGCTTCTACCAGTCGCTCAAGAGCGAGAACAACGAGATCGTCCGCCAGGAGAAGGCGGACAAGATGCTCAAGCGCGTCTACCTGACCGCGGTGCAGTTCGGCATGGTGCTGGACCTGTTCAAGAATGAGATTACCCGCCTGGACGTGGCGCGCATCGCCGCGCCGCACGTGGTGGATCCGCAGCACGCGCTGGGCTTCTCCTCCAAGTGGCGCAACTCCATCAGCGGCAGCGAGTACACGGACATCATCACCCAGTAATCCAGACAGACATTCCGGGGCAGGGGTTCGGGACTTCACATTGACCCCTCCCCGGCGTCGGGGGCGGGCCTCGCGTGAGGCTTGCCAGGATTGCCCCATGGCAAACCGGCACCGCGTCTATCTGGTCCCCGGCTTCTTTGGTTTCACGCAGATGGGGGACAAGGAAACGGAGCGCATCGCCTACTTCCAGAACGTCCCCCGGCTGCTCGAGCAGCGCTTCAAGGAGCGCGGCATCAATGCACGGGTGCACGCCATCGCCTCCGCCCCCACCGCCGGGCTGGAGGCGCGGGCCCGCGACGTGTTCCGGGAGCTGGCCCGGACCGCGAACGAGGACGACGCGCAGATACACCTCGTCGGACACTCCACGGGCGGGCTGGATGCGCGCAGTGTCGTCTCACCGCGCATGGCGCATGAGGCCCCGGAATTCGTGAAGCGCGTGCGCTCGGTGGTGACCATCGCCACGCCGCACTTCGGCACCCCGCTGGCCAGCTACTTCGACCAGGGCGGCGTGGGGAAGACGCTGCTGCGCTACCTGTGGCTCTTCACCTTCCTCACCCTGCACCGCAAGGCCATGCCCCTGCGGGCCGCCGCGCTCCAGGCGTGCTACTGGCTCGTGCTGCGGAGCGAGGAGGCGAAGCTGCCGCCCAACCTCTTCAATCAAGTCGTCCGGCTGACGGCGGACCTCTCCGAGCACGAGCGCGAGGACCTCATCCGGTTCTTCGGCCAGGTGGGCGAGAACCAGGCGCTCATCCAGGACCTCATGCCGATCCGCATGCGCGCCTTCAACGCGAACACGGCGGACCGGGAGGGCGTGCGCTACGGCTGCATCGTCACGGGCGCGCCGCCGCCCAGGCTGTCACTCCACCTGCTGCTCACCGCCGACGCGCTCCTGAACGGCATCTTCGCCTTCCTGTATGGGAAGAGCGCGCCCCTGTCCCGGGAGCTCCAGATTCCCGAGCGCACGAAGGCCCAGACACAGGCCCTCCAGGATGTCCTTGGCAGAAGGTTCGAGTCCCGCAGCGATGGCATCGTCCCGAGCCGCGCCCAGGTCTGGGGAGAGGTCCTCCACGTGGCGCAGGCGGACCACATGGACGTCATGGGCCACTTCGACCAGCCCCCGGAATACATCAGCTGGCTGAAGTCGGGCTCCCACTTCCAGGAGCCGCAGTTCCAGGCCCTGTGGGACCGGGTGATTGATTTCACGGTGGGCGGGGTCTCCACCTGGAAGGCCCGCGTCGGGTAGAGTCCGCGCCGAAGACGGGGGGGACACATCCAATGGGCATGAAGCCTCCTCCCCGGAATGCCTTTCATGCGCCCCCTGCTCATCCTGCTCGCGGTCACGTTCCTCGCCTGTCCTTCGCAGACCACCACCGGGCCGGATGCCGGCGAGCCCGACTCGGGCGTGATCTGCGGCCCTGGAAACTGCGCGGGCTGCTGCGACGCCGCCGGTCAGTGTCGCGAGGGCACGGAAGTGACCGCCTGTGGCCTGGCCGGGGCGGCATGCAGCGACTGCCTTACCGCCGCTTGCGTCACCGGGGGGTGTGAGACGCCCGTGGAGCCGCTCGGGGATACCTGCGCCACGCCCCACACACTCACGCTGGTCGAGGGGAACGCCACGCTTCAAGGCGACCTGCGCCGCCATGGGCCCGACGCGCTCGGCTGCGTCGAGGGCTCGCGCGACGCGGTGTATGCCTTCACGCTCGCGGCCACCGCGGAGGTGGACCTCTCCGTCGTCTCGCGCACCCCGGGGTTCGAGCCCGTGGTCAGGGTGGGCAACACCTGCGCGCGCCCGGCCTGCAACGCCTCCGGCCTGGAGCGCTCCCGCTTCGAAGGCGTGCTGGCCGCGGGGACGTACTTCGTCGTCGTGTCCACGCGGACCCTCGCCGCTGGCGAGTTCGAGCTCACCCTCGGCACGCGCCGGCCATCCAGCGGGGAGCGCTGCTCGGACGCGGCCCTGCTCACGTTCGACGCCTACCACCAGGCCACCGCCACGGTGCCGACCCAGGAGCGCGAGGACGACTTCACGCTGGACTGCATGACCTGGACGCCCGGTCCCGACTCCGTCTACCGCTTCCGGGTGGACCAGACGAGCGACCTCGAGGCGACGCTTCGCAACCAAGGGCTCGAGGGGGGCAGCATGCTCGCCCTGCGCTCCGCATGTGACGGCGTGGACCTGGGCTGCGGTCCGGCCCTCTCCCTGACCGACCTCGCGCCGGGCGAATACCTGCTCCTCACGGATTCGCACTTCTACGAATCCAATCCCCTCACGCTGTCCGCGCGGCTCACCGGAGCACGCCCCCAGGGCGAGACGTGCGGACGCGCCGTCCCCCTCACGCTTTCAGGCGGCACCGTCCACCTCACCGACACCCTCCGCGGCGCGACGAACGATGTCCCCGAGAGCTGCAGCGAGACCGTCAACGTTCCCGACCGCATCTATTCACTCACCCTGGAGCAGCCCATGCTCGTCAACGCCACCGCCACGCGACTGGGGACGAGCGGCGCGCTCTCCCTGCGCGTCCAGAAGGCACTCGACTGCGGGACGTCTCTTTCGACGGGCTGTCAGTGGGGAGAGACGAGCGCCTCCGTCCAGGAGCTGCTCCCCGCGGGCAGGTACTTCTTCGTCGTCGAGTCCGCCACCGGCATCGACTACTCGCTCGACGTGAGCGCGGTGCCCCCACCCGAGGGGGAGTCATGCGCCAACCCCATCGGCTTCGACGTTCCCGTGGGAGGCGGCACGCTCACGCATCAGGCCAGCACGCGGGGCAGCTCGCAGGAGGGCTACGACTATGACTGCGGGCGCTACCACCTGCCCGACCGCGTGTACCGCCTCACGCTCACGGATCCGCACTCGAACCTGGTGGTGACCACCACCGCCCTGGGCGGAAGCAACGAGGCCCCGACCCTGGCCCTCGTTCGGGAGTGCCTGGGCGCCACGCCCGTGGCCCAGAACTGCGAGGCGACGGTCCAGGCCTCGCGCGTCCTGCGGCAGACGGCCGTCCCCGCGGGCACCTACTTCCTCTGGGTGAAGGGCCCGCAGGTGGCCGGCACCGACTACCGCCTGGAGGTTTCCGCGACGCCGACCCTGGAGGGCGACACCTGCGCGGTCGCGACCCCGGTGACGCTGTCCGGCGGGCCCACGGGTGGAACCGCCACGCTCACGGGGACGACCGTGGGAATGTCGGACGACCTCCGCGACTGCACTCCGGCCATCGCCTCCTTCCCGGACCATGTCTACTCGCTCACCCTCGACCGCGAGCTGGACGTGAAGGTGAAGATGACATCCGCGCAGGCCTCGGCCCGGGGCATGGTGTCGCTCGTCGACGCCACGTGCCGGGTGTCCCAGAACGTGTGCGGACAGCCGGGCGCGGACGGGGTGACGACCCTGCGCGCAGGGAGCCTCAAGGCAGGCACCCACTTCTTCTCGGTCGACCACACCTCCGGAGGCCCCGACGCCTATTCGCTCGAGTTCTCCGCGGTCCCGCACCAGCCGGGAGAGACCTGCGCGAATCCGCGCCCGCTGGTGTTCTCCGAGGGCAGCGCGGGAGGCACCGCGGTCCTCACGTTCGACCCGGGTGAGTTCTTCGATGCGCCCCTCTTCGATTGCGCTGGCGACGGGGCGGATGGGTACTTCACGTTCACCACCGACCGCGTGCTGGACCTGTACGTGACCCTGCCGGGTGGCGCGTCCAACGGGTCGCCGCTGCTGTCGCTCATCCGGACCTGCGGCGAGGTGCTCGGCTGCCAGCCGCTCACCCAGGTGTCGGAGCCGTTCGGGCGGGGAAGCCTGCCGCCGGGAACGTACATCCTCGCCGTGGACTTCCTGGTCTCCCAGGCGGAAGGGCCCGTGACGCTCCAGGCCTCGCTGACACCGCCCACCGCCGGTGACACCTGCGCGCTCGCGGTGCCGCTCGGGCTTCCCCCGGAGGGAGGCACCACCGTCATCCCCGGAACCTTCGCGGGTGCCTTCGACGAACACCAGAGCGATTGCACATATGCGGGCCTCGCCGGCGCGGACCGCGTCTACACCTTCACCACCTCCGCGCCGACGAGCTTCATCGCCGAGGCCACCACCGCCTCCGGCCTGAGGGCCCCGGCCCTCACCCTGCGCCGCGGCACCTGTGACGGTCCGGCGGCCACCTGCGCCATGGGCGGCGCGGCGCGCGCGTCCATCCGCGACGCGAACCTGGCTGCGGGCACCTACTTCCTGTTCGTGGACAGGGCCTACGACGGGCCCGCGGACTATTCGCTGAAGGTGTCCCTGGGCTTGATGCCCGAGGGTGACGTCTGCGCCAGCGCGCTCCCCCTGGGCCTGCCGGCGAGCGGCCCCGGCCAGGTCACCGTCCAGGGCGACACGGGACGCTTCTTCCACGACCTGACGCCCTCCTGCGGCGAGCCGTACGTGAGGCGCGAAGCACCGGATGCCGTCTACACCTTCACCACCACGGAGCCGCTGAACCTGCGCCTGGACACGAAGGCCCTCACCCCAGGCTTCCGGCCCACCGTGTCGCTGCGCCGGGCGTGTGGCGGCGCCGAAACCGACCTGCGCTGCGCGTCGACGAATGGCTCCGCACCGGACGGATGGACGAGCTACCGCGACCTGCCCGCGGGCACGTACTACGTCGTCGTCGACGGCTTCAGCACCCATGACGTGGGTGAGTTCGAGCTGGTGGCGCGCCTGTCCCGGCCGGAGCAGGTGGAACCGGGTGAGCGCTGCGCGAACCCGGAGCCGTTGACGCTCTCCCAGGGAGGCCACGGCCGCGTGACGGTCACCCGTGCGTTCGGGGACTTCGCGGACCACGAGGGCTGCGGGAGGGTCGATGGCAGCGATGCCGTCTTCGCGGTCACCACCGACCGTCCACGCCGCCTCCATGCCCGCGTCACGGGCTCACGGGTGGAGACACAGCCGGCGTTGTCCGTCCGGCGCGGCCCCTGTGAAGACACCGCGTCGCAGCTCGCCTGCGTGAGCGTGGCCCAGAACGGCCGCGCCCGCGTGTCCGCGGACCTTCCCGCGGGCACGTCGTACCTCCTCGTCAAGTCGGCGCAGGCCCACCCGGGGGGCACGTTCCAACTGGACGTGGAGGTCGACGACTTCGCGCCGGGCGACGTCTGCGCGGAGGCCCTTCCCCTGGCCTTCTCGAATGGCGCGGCGGGCGGCACGGCGACCGCAACCGTCGACCCGGCCGCGCATGGCTCGGACGCTCAGCTGACGTGTGGTTCCAGCAGCCGGTCAGACACCTTCTTCACCTTCACCACGGACCGCGTGCTCAACCTGTCGGCCACGCTCCTGCGTCAGTACGCGGGCGAGCCGTTCTCCATGGGGCTGCTCGCAGGCTGCGGGGGGCCGGAGTCGGCGTGCACCAGCACCGGCTACACCTCCTATGAGCCCCTGGTGCTCACGCGAAGCGCACTGCCCGCGGGAACCCACGTCCTCGTCGTCCAGGGAGGAACGGGCTTCACCGTGAACCTGTCGCTCACCCCCTGAGCGGCCGGCGCCACGACTGTTCACCCAGGCAACGGAGGCGGCGATGAATGCGCGTCGGCGGGTGACGTCCCGCCCGTCCCGGCGGAGAGTCACCCCATGCGCCATGGACTCGTGACCCCGCTCCTCGCCTCCCTCCTGCTGAGCGCCGCCCCCGAGGTGGAGGCCCAGACACCCCGTCCGTCCACGCGACAGGAGGGCAACCTCGCCCCGGGCCGCGGGGGTGACAGCCAGCAGTCCGTGCCGCGACAGGGTGACATCCCCGCGGGAGCGCCCGTGGAGACCGCGCCCCCGAACGTCCCGGAGTTCAAGCCCGCGTTCCCGCAGCAGACGCGCGCTCCGGCGGTGAAGACGCGCACGCCCATCGTGGTGACGGAGATCGCCTCGGGCTTCAACAAGCCGTGGGCCATCGCGTTCCTGCCGGATGGGCGCTTCCTCGTCACGGAGAAGCCCACGGGTTCGCTCTCCATCGTCACCGCCGCGGGCAAGAAGTCGCCTCCGGTGGCGGGGCTCCCCAAGGTCGACGGCCGGGGACAGGGCGGCCTGCTCGACGTGGAGGTGGGGCCCGACTACGCGAAGAGCGGGCTCATCTACTGGACCTATTACGAGCCGCGCGAGGGCGGCAACGGGCTCGCGGTGGCGCGCGCGAAGCTGGTGGACGGCCCGAAGCCTCGCATCGAAGGTCTCCAGGTCATCTTCCGCATGCAGCCCACGCTCGAGTCCACGCTGCACGCGGGCGGACGGCTCGTGTTCACGCCAGACGGCAAGCTCTTCGTCACGCTCGGCGAGCGCTCCATCCTCCCCGGCCGCGTCCAGGCGCAGGACCTGAAGAGCGACTTCGGGAAGGTGGTCCGCATCAACCCGGATGGCTCCATCCCCAAGGACAATCCCTTCGTGGGCAGGAAGGACGCCCGGCCGGAGATCTGGTCCTCCGGACACCGCAACATCCTCTCCGCGGCCCTGGACGCCCAGCAGCGGCTCTGGATTGTCGAGATGGGACCGCGCGGAGGCGATGAGCTCAACCGCCCGGAGGCGGGCAAGGACTACGGCTGGCCCACGATTGGCTATGGCGAGGAGTATTCGGGCGAGCCGATCCACAAGACGACGCAGGCCGCGGGCATGGAGCAGCCTGTCTATTATTGGGATCCGGTCATCTCGCCCTCGGGGCTCACCATCTACTCGGGGGCGCTCTTCCCGGAGTGGAAGGGGAACTTCTTCATCGGCGGCCTGTCCAGCCAGGCGCTGGTGCGGCTGGTGCTGAAGGACGACCGCGTGGTCGGCGAGGAGCGCCTGCTCACGGAGCGCAACGCGCGGATCCGCGAGGTGGTCCAGGGACCTGACGGCGCGCTCTACCTGCTCACGGACGATTCGAACGGCCGCCTGTGGAAGCTCACCCCGGGAGACGCACGGCCCCGCTAGGGGACGACGGGCGAAATCAGCGCCTTCTCCAGCCACGCGGGCACGCGTTCGAGGCGCCTCGACGGCAGACGGTCCACATCCAGGGAGATGATCGCTCCCTGATGAACGGCGTAGAGGCCGTACTGCCCACACCCCGTGACCAGGATCTCTTCACGTGGCCCGGGAGAGAACCCCCGGCCGTCCACTTCCACATTGTCCAAGGAGACCATGCGGCGGCTGACAGCGAGCGCGTTCACGGGACAATGGAGGTGGGTGGCCGCGAGCTCACGTACGCGCAGCACCTCTTCCGGCGAATGCGCATGCGAAGGGAACGCGGGCGTGTAGACGCGGTCGTTGAGCCAGGGAGAGCCCAGGGAGGCATCTCCCACTTCGCGCTCCACGGGCTGGAGTCCCCCTTCGGCATCTCCGTAGTGGAGCCACTGGCCACAGCCCTCGACCCGCACGATCTCCCACTCGCTGTCGGGGGTACCGTCACAGATGGCTTCAATGTAGTGCTCGGGGACGACGCGGAGCTGCGCTTCAGGACAGCGGAAGCGCGCCGCCGCGTCCGTCCGGATGAGGGCCATCTCGTCCTGCGTGTAGCGATGCGGTCCGCGCAGCAGGTCGACGGTGGCGCAACCGGCATGGAGCAGGAGTGGAACGAGGAGCAGGACGCGCACGCCCCCATTGTCACCTCCCTCCTCGCCCATTCTCAACGTGAGGAAGACTTCACTTGTATTGCGGCGATGAACTGAATTCCAGGTTGAGGTATGATTGAAGCCGAAACATCCTCACCGGGAGACACACATGATGACGTCGTTGAAGAAGGCGGGCCGGGTGCTGTTCGCGATGGGCGCGGGTGCCTTCGTTTCCTTTGGCGCCACGCTGGCGCTGTCCACGCCCGCGACCGCGGAAGCGTCGCAGGTGGAGTGCTACGCCGAGGAGTGCAACGCCAGCTGTGTGGCGAAGGGCTTCCGCCTGGGCAAGTGTTACAAGGCCGCCTGCACCTGCTTCTAGGCGCGGCCCCTCCAGGAGTGCGGGCCGGGTGTGCTACGAGTCACACCCATGAAAAAGCACCTCGTGCTCGCACTCCTCCCCATCGTCTCCACGTTGGCTTGTGCTTCACCGGACGCCGAACTTGGTGAGTCCGAACAGGCGGCCACGACGCCGCTCCGGCAGAAGGCGTTGGGCCGCATGCGGAACGCGGCGAAGTACTTCCATGACAACGTCGCGCGCCACGGCGGCTATGCGTGGCATCACAACGCCACCAACCTGAATGAACGCTGGGGCGACATCCAGCTCGACGTGGATCAGATCATGATCCAGTCGCCTGGGACGTCGGATGTCACCATCGCGTTCGTCGAAGCGGCGCTCGCGGACCCGGCGACTCCGGCGCTGAAGACCTATGCGTTGGACGCGGCGATGGCGCTGCGCCACGGGCAGGTGAAGTCCGGCGGCTGGCGGCTCTACGCGGACTTCAAGCCGACGCCGACCATCAAGGCCTGTTACCTCAACACCACCGCGAGCTGTGGCTGTGGCGGCTGCACGGTGACGGCCTATGACGACCAGGTCACGCAGAACGCGCTCATCGCGATGATGCGCACCGACCAGCTCCTCGGGTTCGCGAACACGGACATCTCCGGCTCCTCCGCGTACGCCCGCGCGCGGGTGGAGACCTCGCAGTTCCCCACGAATGGCGGCTTCCCCCAGGGATTCGCCGGCCCCGTCGCCGCGCGGCCCGCGCTCTCCGCGAGCTACCCGCCGTCGATTGGCACCTCGTGCGGCCTCGCGACTTGCTACGCGAACTCCTACACGACCGAGTACTGGGACGACCCGACGCTGAATGACAACCTGGCGACGTCCTTCGTGGAGATGCTGTATTGGGCGAAGGAGATCTACCCCGCGCAGGCCACGACGTATCAGTCCATGCGCACCGCGTACGGTGACTTCCTCCGCCGCGCGCAGATGCCGCAGCCCCAGCCCGCCTGGGCGCAGCAATATGACATCCAGATGCAGCCCCGCTGGGCGCGCAGCTGGGAGGCGCCGGCCATCGCGGGACAGGAGAGCCAGGACGTCATGTGGGCGCTCTTGCGCCTCTACCAGCTCGACCCGAGCGTCCCGGCGAACCGCGCCGCGGTCGGCACGGCGCTCACGTATCTGGAGACCGTCGACTACGCCAATGACACACTTCTCTCCCGCTACATCGAGCTCGACGACACCTCCCCGTCGAACATCGGCTTCTACACGGTGAAGGCGGGCGGCTACCCGGCCCAGTTCACCACCGCGCCGCCGACGTACCAGAACTATGCCTGGGAGGTCCCTTCACAGCTTGCCGCCATCCGCGCGGAGTACAACCGGCTGGCCACCGACACGACCGTGATGAAGCGCTCGTGCCAGCAGTTGCGCGCCGACACGGCCCAGGCGGTGGACACGGCCGTGAACAACGAGCGGTGGATCACCACCTACAGCCCGGGCGGCCCGCGCAGTGGCGCCACGCCGGGGGACTACCTGGACACGAGCACGTTCGCGCGGAACATGCGCACGCTGGCGGAGTTCGTCACGCGCACGACGACCGACTGCACCGCCTGGAACTATTGACGCCCTGCCCGAATCAGGCGACGAACCGGGGGCCATGCCCTACACCCCCATCGTCGCCACCCTGGGCTACGTGATGTCGCCGGACGGCCAGCAGGTGCTGCTCATCCACCGGAACGCGCGTCCGGAGGACGCCCACTACGGCAAGTACAACGGCCTGGGCGGCAAGATGGACCGCGACGAGGACATCGCGGCGTGCATGCGCCGCGAGATTCGCGAGGAGGCCGGCATCGAGTGCACGCGCATGGTCCTGCGCGGCACCCTGTCCTGGCCGGGCTTCGGCAAGCACGGCGAGGACTGGCTGGGCTTCATCTTCCGCATCGACGCCTTCGAGGGCACGCCCCTGGAGAAGAACCCCGAGGGCTCCCTGTCCTGGGTCCCCGTGTCGTCCATCCTGTCCCTGAACCTGTGGGACGGAGACCGGCACTTCCTGCCGCTGGTGTTCGACGCGGACCCGCGCCCCTTCCACGGCGTCATGCCCTACGAGGGCGGCCGAGCGTTGAGCTGGTCCTTCACCCGACTGTAGGGTCCCCTCCGGGCGTCCGCCGACGAACGCTCGCGCCGGTTTTCCGGCCAGCGCCCCGGCTCGGCCCGCTACAACCGCCGCCTCTCTCTTGGGACTCACGTGAAGGAGCGCGGCGCATGGACCTCATCGGACAGCTCTCGCAGCAGCTTGGAGTGGATGGCACGCAGGCACAGGGGCTCGCGGGTTCGCTCCTGAAGCTGGTGCAGGGCACGGTGCAGGAGAAGGTGGGCCCGGACGCGGCCCGGCAGATGGACCAGGCCATCCCGGAGATGCAGGGCTGGCAGCAGCAGGCGGCCCAGGCCCCGGCGGGCGACGGCGGCGGCCTGATGGGCGCATTGGGCGGCATGCTCGGTGGTGGCGGCGGTGGTGGCGGGGGTGGCGGCCTGATGGGCGCCCTGGGCGGCGCGGCGGCCCACGCGGGAGAGATTGCCGGCGTGGTGGCCATCCTCCAGCGCTTCAACCTGGACGCGAGCAAGGCCACCCTGGTCGCGCCCCTGCTCCTCAACTTCCTCAAGTCCCGCCTGGACCCGGGTCTGGTGGGGAAGATCCTCGCCGTGGCGCCCATGCTCGCGAGCGGCTCCGGTGGCGGCGGCCCCCAGGGCGGCGGCGGGCTGGGCGGAATGCTCGGCGGCATCCTGGGGAAGTAGACCCCGGGGCGTTGGGCAACCTCCTGAAACTCCAGGGGCTTCGGAAAAGTGGCGGACGGAAATGCAAAACAATTCCGTTCCCGGTGACTTGAAGGAGCAAGGCGGGCCTCCACCCGCCCTGGAGCTCCGGTCATGACCTTCCTGTCCCGCATGCAGCCCTCCCCCGCTCCCGTCGCCCCCCGCCGGCTTCCGGAGGCCCCGTCGCCGGGCCCCGCGAACCGTCCGGCGCAGCGGCCCGCAGTCGGGCGTCCGGGAGACGGGTTCGAGGTGCGCGGCGGGCGCGCGGGTCCGGCCGGTGTAGGGGGACAGGCGGCTCCGGCCGGAGCTGGAGGCCACGCGGCTCCGGCCGGAGGTCCGGGGGGCATCGCGGCGGGCGGCGTCAGCGGCGGCACGCAGGCGGGCCCCGTGGCCGGCGGGGCCGGGAATGATGGCGCGGGAGGCCTGGGGCTCGAGGGCGGCGTCGCGGGTCAGGTGCAGCCGGAGGGCCTGGCCGCGGGCGGCGTGGGTGGCACCGCGCAGCCGCAGGGCGCGATGGACATGCTGCTGCAGAGCGCTCGCGACAACGTGCCTGGCTTCACCTGGCTGGAGTCCAAGGTGGACGGGGCCCTCAAGGTGCTGGGGGCCGGCACCGACGTGACGGGCTCGCAGGTGGACATCGAGTCCATGAAGCCGGGGGACAAGTTCTCCACGTCCGGCGGCTTCGACGGCGGCTACAAGATTGGCCGCCTCCAGACGCGCGCGCAGATTGAGGTCAGCTGCGAAGAGGGCATGCGCACCAACCCGGACACGGGCGCGCGCGAGCCGGGGCCCAACTACCGGCTGAGCATCGACTCGGAGGTCCTGGGCGGCGTGGGCTTCGAGAACAGCAAGCTCGACGCGAAGCTGCTCGCCGGCGGCGGCGGCAAGGTGGAGTTCAAGTTCGAGACGCCCGCCGAGGTGGCCCGGGCCAATCGCATCATGGACCGCATGAAGACAGGCATGCAGGCCAACATCGCGGGCGCGGCCGACATGCCTCCCAAGGAGGACATCGAGTGGCTGCAGAGCAAGATGGCCGCCGTGGAGCTGCGTGGCACGGGCGCCGCGCAGTTCGCCGCGGACATCCCCGTCCCGGGCGGCCCGCTGGTGAACAACCTGGACGTGGGGGGCAAGGCGCGCTCGGACCGCACGGTCCGCATCGAGTTCCCGGAGGGCAAGCCGCCCGAGGTCGTCATCAAGGACGCCGTCCAGGTGGAGGTGGGGGGCGGTCCGAACCGGAACCTGGAGGTGGACAGGTCCATCGTCGGTCCGGACCGGATGAAGCTGCCCATCAAGGGCGGAGTGAAGGTGGGCACGTCGCTCAAGGGCAGCGGCAAGCTGGAGGTGGAGACGCGCATCCCGCTGCCCGCCGGGGCAAGGACAGACGAAATCCTCAAGGACCCGAAGGCCGCGCTCGGCCCCGCGCTCAAGGACATGGCGGCGAACTCGCGCAGCAAGGTCACGCTGACGGTGGAGGGCGCCGGCCTGGTCCAGGGCAACGGCAAGGGCACGTCCTACGAGGTCAGCATCGAGGGCAACCCCGGCACGCTCGTGAAGAACGGCGCGTTCGGCAAGCTGCTCGAGGGGGATGTGCCGGGGGCGTTCGAGAAGGCCGGCAAGGACGCGGCCGTGGAGTACAAGGAGACGTCGTACACGCAGCGCGGCGTCTCCATGGCGCCCGGATTCAAGGTCGGGCCCGTGAAGGTGGGCTGGGAGCTGGAAGTGGCGCGGCGCACGGTGGACGGCACGCCGACGGTGTGGAAGGGCAACGGCGCGGATGCGGCCCGCTGGCTGGAAGGCACCCAGGACCAGAAGGCCGCCTGACGCTACAGCGCCATCGTCCCGGCGATGATCTCCTTCATCACCTCGGACGTGCCTCCGCCGATGGTGAGCATGCGCACGTCGCGCCAGGCCCGCGCGACGTGCGACTCCTCCACGTAGCCCATGCCGCCATAGAATTGCTGGCAGTCGTAGGCCACGCGCTGGGCCAGCTCCGTGGTGAGGAGCTTGGCCATGGCGATCTCCTTCACCGGCTTCTGCTTGCGTTTGCGATTGAAGAGCTGCACCGCCTGATAGGTGAGCTGCCTCGCCGCCTCCACGCGGGTGGCGTGGTCCACGAAGGTGTGGCGCCACACCTGGAAGTCCAGCAGCCGCTTTCCAAACGCCTGACGCTCGCGGCCGTAGCGGATGGCTTCACGAATCAGGTCGTCCATCACCGCCACCGTGTAGAGCGCTGTCACCAGGCGCTCCGCGTGGAAGCTGTTCATGATGTGGAAGAAGCCGTCGTTCTCCCGGCCCAGCACGTAGCGGGCGGGGATGCGGCAGTCCTCGAAGTAGAGGATGGCCATGTCCGACGAGCGGTGGCCCACCTTCTGGAGCTTCTTCGACACGGAGAAGCCCTTCACGTCCGTGGGCAGCGTCACCAGCGAGATGCCCGGCGCGCCCTCCCCTCCGGTGCGCACCGCCAGCACCAGGAAGTCCGCGCGGGCGCCGTTGGAGATCCACGTCTTCGCGCCCTGGATGACGTAGTCGTCGCCGTCCCTGCGCGCGGTGGTGCGCAGCCGGGCCAGGTCCGAGCCCGCGTCCGGTTCGCTCATCGCCAGCGCCGCGATGCGCTCGCCGGTGAGCGCGGGGGCCAGGAACTCGCGCTTCTGCTCCTCGGTGCCCAGCTCGTTGATGACCGGCGTGGCCATCTGCCCCTGCACCAGGAGCGACATGGCCACGCCCCCGTTGCGCGCTCGCGCCAGCTCCTCCGCGAAGGCGGCCACGTACCAATAGTCCAGCCCGCTGCCGCCATACGCCGGGTCGTGGCTGATGCCGAAGAAGCCCAGCTCGCCGCAGCGGCGGAACACGTCGCGAGGGAACTCGCCGGCCTGGTCCCACTCCAGCGCGTGCGGGGCCAGCTCCTTCTCGACGAACTGACGCACGGTGCGGCGGAACGCCTCGTGCTCCGGGGTGAAGCGCTCATCCATGCGCGGGATGCTGGCAGGGCCCGCCCCGCGCTTTCAAGCCGCGCCTCCGTCAGCGTGCGCGGATGAACGTGAGTGACAGCGCCTGGCCACCCCGCTGGAGCGCGAGCACCGCGGGGCTGCCCGGCGCGCCCAGCTCACGCCGCCGCGCCTCGCCCGTGTCCAGCACCACCGCCCCGTCGATGGAGCGCACCACGTCCCCCACCTGGAGGCCCGCCACGTCCGCGCCCTCCGCGATGCCGCTGATGACGACGTCCCGTCCCGTCATGCCGAAGCTCAGGCCCAGCCGCCCCGGCTCCACGCGCTGAAACCCCAATCGCCAGTCTCCCAACGCCAGCGTCGCCCCTCCGGCGAGCAGCACCCGCCGGTCCACCAGCTCCCGCCCCCGGCCCCACGCGGTGAGCCGGTGCGCGCCCGGGGCCAGGTCCTTCAACTCGAAGCGCCCGTCCGCGCCCGTGGTGGGCGACACGATGCCGTCCGCGTCCACATACGCACCCGCCAGCGGTTCGTTCGTGCGCGCATCCACCAGCCGTCCGGACACACTGCCGCCCGATTCCACCACCACCTCCACGGCGGCCTCCGCGCCGGACGCGAGCGTCACGTCCACCTTGCCCGCGCGCCCATCCGGCAGCGTGGCTGTGACGGTGACGCGCGTGGGGAAGACGTCGTCCACCTGGAAGGAGGCCCCGGAGAACTGACGCTCCACGGAGGAGAGGAAGTCGTCCTCGCCGCGTGCCGCGGTGACGGTCAGCGTGAAGCCCCGCACCTCGCGGCCACCGGCGGAGCGGACGGTGCCCTTCAGCCGGGCCGCGGGCTTCAACTGGAGCGTGAGCTCCTTCTGGGACGCGGACACGCTCGCGGCCTCGCCCTGCCGTCCGCCATTCGTGGACCAGACGCGCCATGCGTCCGAGCCCAGTCCGTCCAGGGCCAGCACCGCCTGGCCGGAGGCGTCCGTCATCTCCTCCGCCTGGATGTCCGTGTGGCCTGATTCCGTGGCCATCACCGTCGCGTGGACGCTGGGCGCGCCGTTGGGCTCCAGCACCGTCACGCGGAGCGGCTTCCTGGGCTCGCCCACCACGAGGTCCACGTGGCGCCGGCCGCCCGCCTCCAGCTCCACCACCTGCTGCTGGTCGCCGTTCTGGAAGCGCAGCGCGGACAGCCACGCGCTCAACTGGTAGCGCCCCGCGCCCACGCGCATCGACCACGTTCCATCCGGTTTCGCGGGCACGTCGACGGACTCGGAGGCCGGAGCCCCCACCCGGTGCGCGGTGACTGTCACCGCGCCGGACGGCCGCGCCCCGTCCTCCTTGCGCACGGTGCCCTCCAGCACGCCTTCCCCCACGAGCGTCAGCCGTGTCGTGGCCGTCTTTCCGGCCTCCACGCGCACGGGCTGGCGCACCTCGTCCTCGCTGTCCGCGCGGCGCGCCGCGACGTACACGGTGCCCTCCGGAACGTCCTCCAGAGTGAAGCGCCCCTGCGCGTCCGTCACCGAGGGCAGCGCATCCGGCAGTGGCCGCCACCGGAGCTGGGCCACCACCGTCACGCCGGGGAGCGGCGCCTCCGCGCCATCCACCACCGTGCCCTCGATGCGTCCCGGAGCCGCGAGCTCCAGCACCAGCTCGAAGCGCTGTCCCGCGAGCACGCCCAGCCCCGTGCGCGTGAGCGGCTGGAAGCCCGGAGCGCGCACCTGAAGGTCGTAGGCGCCCGGCGCGAGTCCGCCCACCTCGAAGCGTCCATCCGCCTCCGAGCGAGCCTGGAGCAGGTCGGCCCGGTCGCCATGCGCGCGCACGCCCACCGTGGCCCCCGCGATGGCCTCCCCTGAGTCCTTGCGTCGCACCACGCCCGTAAGCGATGCCGCGCCGCCCAGACGGATCCGGACGTTCCTCACCGTCATGCCCGGCCCCACGACGATTGGTCCCTCGGCCGCGCCGGTCTCTGCCTTCACCGTCATGCCAGGCCCTGTAACGACCGCGCCTCCGGCCGCGCGGGGCTCCACGGTCATGCTCGGCCCCGCGACGATCGCGCCTCCAGCCGCGCGGGGCTCCTTCACGGTCATGCCCGGCCCCGCGACGACCGCGCCCTCGGCCGCGCCGGTCGCATTCGTCGCCGTCATGCCGGGTCCTACAACGATGGCGCCTCTGGCCGCGCCGGTCTCCTCCTTCACGGTCATGCCCCGCCCCTCGATGACCGCGCCCCCAGCCGCGCCCGTCTCTGCTCCGAGACGGGCCGTCACATGGAACGACCCGGGCGGCACATCCAGCGAGAAGCTCCCCGTGTCTCCAGTCTCCACCTCCACGGCACCGTCCTCGCCCCAGGCGCTCACGCGCGCTCCCCGCGCGGGCGTTCCATCCGCGCGGGTGACGAAGCCCTCGATGAACGCGGATCCATCCAGCTCCACGCGCAGGTCCGTCCCCGGCACGTGCACGCGCGCGATGCGGCGGGGCGCGTGGCCCGGGGCTCGCGCCTCCAGTTGATATTCACCGCGCGCCAGCCCGTGGAATCCGAACGCGCCCCGTGCGTCGCTGAGCGCCTCGTGCCGCGCCTCGTCCGGCACCGACGCGCCGGTCTGGAGGAACACGGGAAGCGCGTCCTCGAAGCCGGTGTGCGGCGTCAGCGTCAGCTCCGCCATCGGCACGGGCGCGCCGCCCGCGTGCTCCACCGTCAGGCCTGTCAGCGACACACCGGGTTCCAACAGGAGGCGCACCGGCGTCACCGCTTCACCGTGGGGACGCATCACCTCCGCGCGCGCCAGCGCCAGTCCTTGCGCACGCGCGGTGACGAGATAGGGCCCCGGACGCGCGGGCAGCACCAGCGCTCCCGCCGCATCCGTCCGGCCCTGCCCCGCCACGCGCCACGACGGCAGCCGTGAGCCCGGGGACGCGGGCCCTCGCAGGTACAGCGTCACCTCCGCGCCCGCGAACGGCCCCGAGGCCGTGACGGTCTCCACGCGCAACGCGCCATCCGCGTCCCGCATGGGCTGTTCCACCAGCGCGGTCGCCCCGCCCCCTTCGCGCACCGGGGCCCGCGCCGGGCCGGACGCGGGCCGTTCGGGGAATGCCACCGCTTCATCGCGCACCACCGCGGCGGGCGCGGAGGCGCGCATCCAGACGAAGACGCCGGCCAGCAGGAGCGCCAGCCCGGCTACCACGACGAACACCTTGCGAGACGACATGCACCCTCCGGGGGAGGTGGGGAGCCGCGCCCCAAGACACCTCACCCGGCCCCCAGGTTCCAAGGGGGCGCCTCACGTTCTCCACCGCGACGCGGTGCTACAGGGGCAGGAACGCCAGGCGGAGGCCCACGGTGAACAGCGCGTGGAAGCCGTCATCCACGGGCGCAAGCCCCTGGTCCCGGGTGCCCACGCCGGTGATGTCCAGCGTCTGCGTCCCGGTGCGCACCGTGTACTGGCCCACGGACGCGGTGATGATGGGCCCCACCGACAGGGACCGCGCCACCCGCACGTCACCGCCCAGCGTGAGGCGCGCGATGGTGGGCCCCCGGTCCGTCACGTGCGTGTCCACGTGCGTGGGGAGAAACACCCCCGGCGCGACCTGCACCTGCGTGTCGCCCTCCACGTGGCTCTTGAGGATCTCCAGGCCCACGCCCAGGCCAATCCAGGGATCAAAGCTCGAGCCCGGCCGGACGTGGTAGCGGACCTCCGGCCCCACGCGCCACTGGAAGGTGTCGCACTGGAAGCCCTCCGGGCACGACAGCTCGTTCGTCTTGGTCAGCACCGGCTCCCAGCTGCCCCACACGCCCAGGTAGAAGCGCGGCGTCACCCGGAAGCCCAGCTCCGCGATGACCGGGAAGGAGACCTTCGCGGAGTCGGTGATCTTCAAGTCCTCCAGGCCGCCGGACGGGGCCTGGCCGTTCGTGTAGACGTAGCCCAGGCCGAAGCCCACGTTGCCGCTCACCGCGAACTGCGGCCCGACGCGGCCCTCGTGGTGTCCCCCCGACTTCGGCATCTCCTCCGAGCTCATCGTGGTGGTCGTGGTCGTCGTGGACGACTCCGTCTCCGTCTGGGGCTCCGGCTCCTGCGCCCCCGCCGACGTGGCGATTCCCAGCGCGGCTGTGAGTGACAGCGTCCAGCGGAACGGCGCATTCATCGAGGTCATCCGGTACATCCTCCGTGTTCGGGATGGATGCGGACGGAAGCAAGCCGTGCGTGCCGTTAGAAGCCACCCGCCCACGGCGCGCGCCGCCATTCGACAGACAGACCCCTTCAGCGATCAGTCGCGGACAACCACCCCACCCCCTGGGGAGGCAACCTGGCGGGGTGGATGGGGAGCGCGCGTGCGGGAGGACCCGGGAGAAGGGACGGGCGCCTCCAGCGCGATCCTCAATCTAGCAAGTCGGCCCGGAAATCCAACGGGTTGACCCGGAGGTGGCCAGCGTTCACCTTGCCCGCTCCACGAACGCCCGCGGGCGGAAAGGAAAGACATCATGGCCGGCCAGGAGCAGGAGCTGTCGCCCGAGGCGCTCGCGCTCATCGCCGAGGAAGAGGCCCTGCTGTCACGCGTGCAGCAGGCGCTGGCGGAGGCACGCCGTCAGGCCGCGGAGCGCACGCTGGACACGCAGGGGCTGATGGCCCAGCTGGCGGTGCTGCGCGACGACGCCACCACGGCGCACGCCGCGGACCTGCCGCACGTCTTCACCCAGATGAACGAGGTGCGCTCCATGCTGGAGCGGCAGGAGGCCGTCCCGCTGCCGGACGCGAACGCGCCCTACTTCGCGCACCTGCGCCTGTCCGGGCCCACGGGCGCGCGCGACTACCTGCTCGGCCGCACCAGCTTCGCCAACCTCGCCGCCGGCGTGCGCGTCATCGACTGGAGGTTCGCCCCCGTCGCCCGCGTCTTCTACAACTACGAGGAGGGCGACGCGTTCGAGGAGTACTTCGGAGACCGGCTCTCCGAAGGCGAGGTGGAGGCGCGCCGGCTGGTCATCATCGAGAAGGGCGTCCTCACCCGCATCAGCACCGGCCCCCACCTGCTCCAGCGCGACGCGCAGGGCCGCTGGCACGCGCGAGGCCGTGACGCGGCCTCCGTGCTCTCCGGCGGCAGCGGCACCGCCGCGCGGCCGGGTTTCCTGGGCGTGGGCAAGGGCGCCATGCAAGTGGAGGACGCCTTCGGCGTGACGGCGCTCCTGGACGCGGAGCAGTACGCCGCCGTCAGCACCGGCCCGGAGCAACCGCTGCTGGTGCTTGGCAGCGCCGGCAGCGGCAAGACGACGGTGGCGCTGCACCGGCTGGCCAAGGTCATCTTCGACGACGCGAAGACGTACCCGCAGGCGCGCACCAAGGTCGTCGTCCCGGAGGCGGGCCTGGCCCGGCTCACACGCCGGCTGCTCGCGCCGCTGGGCCTGGGCAAGGTGTCCGTGGAGACGCTGGAGGCCTGGTCGCTGGCCACCGCACGCTCCGCCTTCAGCGTGCCGGGCATCAAGCTGTCCCCGGAGACGCCTTCGCTCGTCTCGCGCTTCAAGCGCCACCCCGCCCTGCGCCGCGCGCTGGCGGCCCGGGTGCCCGTGTTCAAGGGCAAGGCCCTGCCCCCCACGCTGGACCGGCTGCGCATCAAGCTGGCGGACGCGTACCTGGACCGCGCCTTCGTGGAGGCCGTGGTGGCGGACGCGAAGGGAGAGCTGCCACGCACCGTGGTGGCGGAGGTGCTGGAGCACACCAAACAGCAGACCGCCACGCCGCTGTCGCGCCAGTACAAGGGCTTCGACGAGGAGCGCCTCGTCACCATGGACGGGCGCGCGCTGGAAGCGGACACGCCCGACGCGCTCGCGGGCACCGTGGACGCGGACGACCTGCCCATCCTCATGTTCCTCAAGGCGCAGCGGGGCGCGCTGGGCGCGGAGCGGCTGGCGCACGTGGTGCTGGACGAGGCGGAGGACTTCTCCCTCTTCGAGCTCTTCGTCGTCAGCCAGCTGCTCGGAGACAGCCGCAGCTGCACGCTCGCTGGGGACGAGGTGCAACAGACCACGGCGGGCTTCGCCGGCTGGGACGCCGCGCTGGAGGAGCTGGGCATCCGCGACGCCGCCACCTGCCGGCTCCAGGTGTCCTACCGCTGCCCGCGTCCGGTGGTGGAGCTGGCGCAGCACGTGCTGGGCACCCAGTCCCCCGCCACCGCCGCGAAGGCCGGCCGCGAGGGCGCGCCCGTGGGCTTCCACCACTTCCCGGACGAGGCCCAGGCGTGGCTCTTCCTGGGAGACGCCCTGCGAGACCTGGTGCTGCGCGAGCCGCACGCGTCGGTGGGCGTCATCGCCAGCAGCCGCGAGGCCGCCCAGTCCTTCCACCGCGTCATCCGGGAGATGCCCTGGGCGCGGCTGGTGCTGGAGGGCGACTTCTCCTTCGAGCCCGGCGTGGACGTGACGGACGTGGACAACGTGAAGGGCCTGGAGTTCGACTACGTCGTCCTACCGGACGTCACCGCGCGCGCCTACCCCGCGGACGACGAGGCCCGCCGCAGGCTGCACGTGGCCGTCACCCGCTCCTCCCACCAGCTGTGGGTGGCCTCCTCCGCCGTGCGCTCCCCGCTCATCCGCACCTTCCCCGGCGCGGACGGGGAGCTTCAGGGCTGACGGCCGCCACCCGCGCGCCACTCCTTCTGCCGCTGGGCGTGGGACTCGCGGCGCGACAGCGCCTCCGACTCCTGGCGGGGAATCTCCGCCAGGCGCGTGCGGTGCATGTTCACGCTCAGCTCCAACAGGCCCCGGTGCTCCGAGGGCAGCTTGTCGCCGTAGTCCTGCAGCATCGTGGTGGCGAAGGCGATGGCGTCCTCGGACACCTGGCGGCGGTGCTCGTAGTACTGGTGCACCTCCTCCTCCGAGGCCTCGTTGGACAGCACCTTGCCGTAGAGGGCGTTCCACTTCGCCTTCACGCCCTCGCGGCGGCTCAGCTCCGCCGGGTCCTTCGTGGGCGCGTCCATTTCAAAGTACAGGTTGCCCGGCAGCTTCGCGCGCAGCGCCTCCAGGTCCACCGGATAGGGGGCGGCCTCCGGGTCCGGCGCCGCCGCCTGCACCTGGGCCGTGGCCGCGCCCACCAGGTCCAGCCCGCCGTCCTTCGCGCGGGGCACCGCCGGCGTGGACGCGAACACGGGCGGAGGCGGCGCGGGGGCCTGCGTCACGGGCGCGGGCGCCGCCACCGGACTGGCGTCCTCCGGAGCCTGCCCGCCAAAGACAAGCCACGCCCCCACCGCCAGGACCAGGACTCCCGCAGTGCCCAGGGGCAGCTTCCAACGCGCGTGCGTGCTCATGTTCAAGGCCATACCCCGCGCCCCGCACCCGCCGCAACCCACGCCATCCCCTCACGGCAACGCACCGCGCAATTGATACATTTAAAACATGTCCTGGCGCGTCAATTCTCAATTCCTGGCTGACGCGGGACGGCAATCCCAATCGTTTTGGATGGAATGCTGCACCCGACATGGAATTCACTATTTTCATCGCAAGCGAAGTTTCCCCGCTTACGGCTGATAAACAAAAACGTATCATCCCCGGCCGCAACCCCACTCACTACTCCCCCCTTTGGAGGAAGCCGCATGAGAAGTTTTCTCTGGATGAGCCTTCTGGCCCTCTCCGCCCCCGTGGGCGCCGCGCATGCCGAAGTGCTGGTGGAAGGCATCGTCGACGTGCTGGTGGACGGCGGCAACACCTACCCCTGGCAGAAGGTGGCGCTTCCCGGCCTGAAGTGTGGCAACGGCTCGCAGTACAAGTTCTTCGTGCACAAGACGGGCTCGCCCAACCTGCTGTTCATGATGGAGGGCGGTGGCGCGTGCTGGGACTACGATTCCTGTAGCGGCCGCCTGGGCATCCTGGGCGCGGCGAACCCCAACGGCATCGCCGACGACTACATGACGCAGTTCACGGCCAAGTACGTGTCCCCCATCGTCAACGGGGCGGACCCGGGCCTGCCCTTCCGCGACCGCCGGGACATCGTCACCAAGGGCTGGAACATCGTCTACCTGCCCTACTGCACGGGCGACGTGCACATTGGCAACAACGCCAAGGTCTACACGGACAGCACCGGCGGCCAGGCGCCGCTGACCTGGTACCACAACGGCTACAACAACACGCTGGCCGCGGCGAACTACGCCAAGCAGAACTTCCCCAGCGTGCAGAAGCTGCTGGTGACGGGCTACAGCGCGGGCGGCACGTCCACCTCCGCCGGGTACTACTTCATCCGCAAGGCCATCAACCCGGCCAAGGGGTACATGATCAACGACTCCGGCCCCATCTTCATGGCGCCGAACGCGAACTCCCTGTCGCGCCCGCTGCACAACCAGATCCGCTCTTCGTGGAACCTGGACTCCGTGTTCAGCCAGCTGCCGGCCAGCTTCAACATCAACGACATGGGCTCCATCAACAAGATGGTGGCCACGGAGTTCCCGAACGATCAGCTCGCGTACACGGGCTACACGATGGACTACAACTATTCGCGCTACTCGTATGAGCGTTTCAAGACGCCCAACGACGAGGCGTCCATCCACGCGTACTGGAAGCAGGACCAGGATGCGTTCGTGACCGAGCTGAACAAGTACAACAACTTCAGCTATTTCATCCCGCACCACCGCGCCATCAACGCCAGCCACTGCAGCACCATCATCACCTTCGTGGGCGCGCACGCCTGCCAGCGGATGGAGAAGAAGTACTGGTACGAGTACATCGACAGCCCGTGGCAGTCCTGGGCCTGCCACAGCGAGTTCGTCCCCATGGACGTCTTCCTGTCGCGCTTCATCAACAACAACCAGCGCATCCGCATCTACGAGCCGGCCAACAACTACAACAACGAGGACGCGGGCATGAGCATCCTCGCGCCCCTCATCAACGGCGCGCTCGGCGGGTAGTCCCCACCGTCGCCTCGCTGAAATGAAAACGGGAGCGGGCCCCAGGGGTCCGCTCCCGTTGTCTTTTCCTGGCGCCCTTCCAGGCCGCCAGGAGGCGCCAGGTGGAGGCGCTAGGTGAGGCCGGGCAGCGTGCCCACGTAGTCCGGGTGGCCGAAGCGGTCCACGTTCACGCCGAAGGCCTGGGCAATGGAGGTGAGCAGCTTGTTGTGCTCCACCGCGCCCGCCAGCGGCTTGCCCGGGCCCTCCCACGAGCCCAGCGGGTCCTTGCCGGGGCGCAGGGACAGCATGCGGCCCATGCGGAACTTCCCGCCCGCACCGCCCGCCAGCACCGTGGGGATGGACACGTTCATGTGGCCGGCCGCGTCACCCAGCTCGTTCCCCCACAGGATGACGGTGTTGTCGAGCACCGTGCCGCTGCCCTCCGGGATGGACTTGAGCGCGTCCATCAGCCGCGCCACCTGCTCGGAGTACCACCGCTGCACCGCCACCATGCGCAGGCGGATTTCGGTGCGCGCCGGCTCCGACTGGGTGTCCGTGCGGTGGGCGATGTCGTTGTGGATGTCCTCGTCGATGCCAATCCACGGCATGGACGGCCCGGGGATGGTCATGGTCACCACGCGCGTCAAATCACACGCGAACGCACGGGCGATGAGGTCCATGTGCAGCTCGGTGAGGGCGGGCATGTTGCTGATGTCGCCCAGGTCGCTCTCGCCGGGGGCCTCCGGCCTGGCGCAGCTGAGCGCGCCGGAGTTGGTGAGCCGCCGCTCGATGTCGCGCAGCGCCGCCAGGTGCGTGTCCAGCTTGGTGCCCTCCGCGGCCGCCAGCCGCGACTTCAGCCGGGTGGCGTCCTTGATGAGGTAGTCCAGCAGGCTCTTGCGCTTGGCCAGGATGGCCTGCGCCTCCGCCGCGGAGCCGCCCATGCTGCCGAAGAGGCGCTTGTAGACGTTGGCGGGGTTCAGCTCGAACGGCACGCGCGAGCCGTTCTCCGTGAAGGAGATGCTGTTGTAGACGTGCTGGGCGCCGAACTGCTCGAAGGCGTGCAGCTGCAGCGAGCGGAACTGGGTGGCGCCGCCCACCGCGTTGCCAATCACCTGGTCCAGGGACGGGCCGGAGGGCAGCTCGTCGCCGCTGGACACCTCCACCTGGCTGCCGGTGAGGAAGGTGACGGGGCCGCCCTCGTGGCCGGTGCGGCCGTGCTCGTAGAGGACGCGGTAGTCCAGGCCGTCCAGCACCAGGAGCTTGTCCCGGTGGCGCTGGAGCGGCTGGAGGACGGAGTTCTCGAAGTCGATGTTGAAGCTGGTGTCACTGCCCTTGGGCACCCAGTACTCCGGCAGGAGGCCGTGGGGGGTGAACAGGGCGATGAAGCGCAGGGGCGCGGCGTCCGCCGCTTCGGCCACGGAGCTGGTGAGCAGGTGCGCGAAGGGCGCCGCCATGGCCGTGCCGGACAGGAGCTTCAGGATGCTGCGTCGGGAGAAGTCGCGGGGCATGGAAGTCAAAGCTCAACGGGTGGGCAGACGCCGCTGGGTGAAGGAAGACGAACGCACCAGGCTGACCAGCGCTTCGGTGATTTTCAGGCGGTCCGTGCGGTAGGGGCCGGTGCGCATGGCGGCGAGCAGCTCCTTGTCCGAGGCGTGCTCGTCACGCCCCATGGCGTAGCGCACGAACTGCAGCGGCACGCAGTTGGCCAGCTCCTCGCTCGTCGTCAGGTAGCGCGCGAGCTGCGCGCCGCCGGTGAAGCTGCCCAGGTTGGTGGTGCCGTCCGCGGCCATCACCGCGCCGCTGGCGTCCACCGTCCTGCCGTTCTCCTCCGTGCGGTGCTGGCCCAGGTCGTCGAAGTCCTCCATGCCGAAGCCCATGGGGTCGATGGTCCGGTGGCAGCTGGCACACGCGGGGTTGTCGGTGTGCGCCGCGAAGCGCTCGCGGGTGGTGGCGTCCTCCGACAGGGCCGGGGGAATGGTGGACACGTTGGCCGGCGGCGCGGGCACCGTGCGGCACAACAGGCGCGTGAGCACGAACTTGCCGCGCTTGATGGGCGAGGACGAGTCGAAGTGGGCGTACGTGGACATCACGCCCGCCTGCGTGAGGATGCCCAGGCGCTCCGGCGGCAGCGTCACGCGGCCGAGGCCCGTGTCGTCATCCACGTTGGTGCGCTCCAGCTCGCCGTAGAAGTTCGCCAGCGTCTCGTCCACGAACGAGTAGTTGGCGCTCAGGAGCTCCTGCACGGAGCCCGAGTGCTCCTTCACGATGAAGTCGACGAAGGCGTCGCGCTCGCGGACCATGGAGTCGCGGAAGTCCACGCTGTAGTCCGGGTACACCAGGTTGTTCTTGTTGACCTTGGCCAGGCCGTTCAGCCCCAGCCACTCCACGAAGAACTGGCGCAGCTTCTTCTGCGCGGCCTCCGTCTTGAGCAGGCGGCGCGTCTGGGCCTCGCGCTCGTCGGGCGAGGACAGCGTGCCGGCCTTGGCGGAGGCCAGCAGCGTGGCGTCCGGCGGTCCACCGGTCACCATGAAGGACAGCTCGGAGGCGAGCTCGTAGGCGGTCAGCTCCACCACCTGGCCCTTGCGGCCACCCTCCGGCCCCAGCTCCGTGCGGTACAGGAAGGACGAGGAGGAGAAGAGCGCCTGGAGCACCAGCTCCGCGCCCGTCTCCATGGTGCCGCCCTTCTTGCCCTCGTTGAAGAGGGTCAGGAGGTCCGTCTCCTCCTCCGCCGTCACCGGCCGGCGGAAGGCGCGCTCACCCACGCGCTGGATGAAGGAGCGCGCGCACTCGTCCTGCGTCTTTCCCTTGGGGCACGCGTAGAGGTCACTCAGTTGTGACTTGCCCTGCTCCGCCAGCGTCACCGCGGCGGTGTCGAGCTGATCCGCCAGCAGCGACGTCACCTGGAGCCGCTCGTGGGTGGAGAAGCCGAGGATGGTGTCCTCGGCGGCGAAGCCCTGGGCGATGTCGACCTCGGTGCCCAGCACCGCGGAGGCGGACTTGTTGTACTCGTCGCGCGTCAGACGGCGCACCCGCGCGGGCGCCGCCGCGCTTTCAGGCTCCGCGTCCTGCCCACCGATGTTGCCGGTGCAGGCGGAGGCGGACAGCACGAGAGCGGAGGACAGGTAGAAACGACGCAATGGCATGATGTCTGGCATTCCTCGCATCCGCGCGGCCCGAAGCACCGGCGCACAGGCGGCCCGCATTGTACTGGTTGCTTCCCACGCGGACACGGGTGAATTCATTTCAGGACGTTTCCAGGCTTCCCCGACGAAGAAGCCGCACTCACGGAGCATGAAGTGCGAACGCACCGGTCAGGTGCGCACACGGTGCGCGCGCGACTCAGGGAGGAACTTCCTCACCCCGCGCCTTCCACCAGTTCTCTCCGTAGCTGATGAAGATCTGCTCACCAGGGTGGATGTCCCGCAGTGCGTGATAACGGAACACATCGCGATCCTCCGCTCTGCTGTAGGACGCGTTGGGGTCGCTGGCGTGATTGTAGATCATGCCGTAGCCCATCACGAGCGCGACCCAGTCCCCCTTGCGGGGCTCCTCGTGGCGGTGCCAGCGGATCTCGAAAACATAGTCGTCCAGCGGTTCTCCCCGGCACTGGCGCTGCGGGACCTTGAGGTAGTGGCACTCCTCGATGAGCTCGCCCGCGGCGATGAAGGTGTCGGTGAAGACGCCCATGCCCCACTCACACGGCCGGACCTTCACGCCGGGGTGGAGGAACAGCGCCGGGCCCAGGTTCATGAGTGCTTCGCTCTCGCTTCCAGTGTCGTCCACGCTCACAGCGAACCATCGCGCAAGACGGGCGGCCACGGGAAGCGGCGGCGTGGGCGTGAAGCCTTCCGCGACTTCCGGAGAAGTCAGCCTGCCTGCCCACCGGGCGCGGGGCGGCGGCGGAAGGTGTGGCGCAGCAAGTACAGGCCGGGAAGCAGGGGCAGCCAGAGCGTGAAGCCGCGCAGGAGCAGCGTGCCCGCGAGCGCCGCCTCCACCGGGACGCCGAAGAGGTTGAGCATGCCCACGGACGCGGCCTCGTAGGTGCCCACACCACCGGGGATGATGGACACCGTCTCCGCCATGGAGGCCACCATGAAGCTGACGAACACGGTGCTCAGGGGGACCTCCTGTCCCAGGGCCTGGAGCATGGCGCCCAGCGTGGCCGCGTCCAGCACGTAGACGCCCAGTTGCAGGAGGACGCCGCGCGCGAGCAGGCCGGGGTTGAGCAGCATGCCGGGCGGCACCTCCGCGATGGCCTTGAGCAGGGTGCCCAGGGACGGGATGCGCCGGGCGAAGCGGCCCGGCTTCCACTCGCGGTGCCGCGTGGCCCAGAGGATGCCCAGCGGGATGATCAACGCCACCACGCCGAAGCCGGTGACGAGCCATTGGATCCAATCGTTCAGCTCGGACCTGCGCCAGAGGAAGTAGAGGCTCACCCCCACGCCCAGCGCCTGCGCGACGTAGAAGCACAGCACCGTGAGCAGCACCGCGCCCGCGGCGGTGCCGGGGCTCGCGCCCTCGCGGCGAAGCCCGCGTCCCACGAGCAGCGACCCGCCCACGCCGCCGGTGGGAATCACCTGGTCGAACGCGAGCTTCATCAAGGACAGCCGCGCCAGCGACCAGAGCGACGTCTTGATGCGCGCGCGGTGCAGGACCATCCACCAGATGCCCGCCACGCACAGGTACGTGCCCACCTGGCACGCGGCGGCCACCAGCAGCCACGCGGGCCGGG
Source organism: Corallococcus sp. M7 (assembly GCF_054512695.1). NCBI lineage: Bacteria > Pseudomonadati > Myxococcota > Myxococcia > Myxococcales > Myxococcaceae > Corallococcus > Corallococcus sp. M7. The sequence goes on along the minus strand of NZ_CM137252.1, from coordinate 2,470,079 downwards.
CCTGCCGCAGGAGCTCCAGGAACTGCCGCTCCTCGTTGTGCCGCGAGAGGATGAACGCCAGGAGCGCGACGAGCACCAGCACCCCGGGAATCCACCAGCCCCGCCGGCGCTTCGCTGGCACCTCCAGCGGCTCCTCCAGGGTGGGGATGGGTTCGGCGCGAGTGCCCTCCATGCGTCTCCTTCCGGGGAATGGGATGGCTTTGGAAAGGATGCGCTTCGCCGCCCCGTGGGGCAGGTGCTGAAGCATGGCGGCTTGCCTGCCCTCCATGCGGGGAGACGAGCGCCGCGATGCCTGGCGGTCTGGTAGAAGCCCGCGCATGTCCGACGACATCCTCGTGCTGGCGTACGCCGGCTGTGACACCTGCCGGAAGGCGCTGAAGTGGCTGGAGGCGCGGGGCGTGGCCCACCGCGTGCGCCCCATCGTGGACCAGCCCCCCACCGTGGCGGAGCTGCGCCAGTGGATTCCGAAGAGCGGCGTGTCCGTGCGCAAGTGGCTCAACACCAGCGGCCAGAGCTACCGCGCGCTGGGCAAGGAGAAGGTGGACGCGGCCTCCGACGCGGACCTGGTGGAGTGGCTGGCGAAGGACGGGAAGCTGGTGAAGCGGCCCGTGCTCGTCACGAAGGACGCCGTCACGGTGGGCTTCAAGCCGGAGACCTGCGAGGCGCTCTTCCCCCTTCACGCGTCTTGAGGGCGGGCGGGCGGACGGGCCCCCGTCCGACCGTCGTCGCGTGCGGGGCCGGTTGCCACGTTGAGTGGGCATGGAAATCGGAACCAGACGCCCGTTGGGGGAGATCCTCCTGGAGCTGGGAGTGGTCGACAAAGGCCAGCTCCGGTTGGGGCTGGTGCACCACCATGAGGTCCATGTCCCCCTGGGCCGCGCCCTGGTGAGCGAGGGCGTGTGCACGGAGGCGGACGTCCTGCGCGGGCTGGCCCTTCAGTTCGACGTGGAGGCCGTGGACCTGGACCGGCATCCGCTCGACCGTGCGCTGACGAACCTGGTGCCCGCGCGCATCGCCCGGCAGTACGGCGTGGTGCCGCTGCGGCTGGAGACGCGCGAGGACAAGGAGGTCCTGCACCTGGCCGTGCCCGCGCCGCTGTCGCTGGACGCGGTGGATGACGTGCGGGCCGTGTCCGGCAAGGCGCGCGTGGAGCCGCACCTGGCCTCCGACAGCGCCCTGTCCCGCGCGCTCAGCGCCCTCTATGGCATCCGCGAGACGGCCGGGGCCGCGCAGGAGCCGCGCCGTCCCGCAGTGCCCAGCCCGCCGCTGATGCTCTACGGCTGGCCGCCCGTCACCGCGGTGCTCATCTCCCGCACGCTGGCGCGCAACGGCATCCCGTCGCGCGTCGCCACGCCGCTGGAGGTGCTGCACACGCGCGACACCGACGTGGTGCTCGCCCCCCTCCAGGCCATGGAGGGGCTGCTCGCGGGAGAGGTCCACATCGAGGGCGCGCTCATCGTCCACGGCACGTCGGACGACGAGGGCTTCGAACGGGCGCGCAAGCTGGAGGCGCGCGGCTTCCTGGCCAACCCGCGCGACGAGGAGTTGCTCCTGCGCGCCGTGCGCCGGCTGCGTCCCGACGCGGGCGGCGAGAGCTCCTGGCCGCGCCACTCCTGACGCGGGGAGGCCGCTACGGCTTCGTGGGCGCTTCCGGAGCCGCCGGGACGACCGGAGCCAGGGCCTGCATCGCCGGCTTCGCCGGAGTGCCAGCGGGGCGCGAGGTGTGCTGCTCCTCGGGCGCCGCGTGCTCCAGGCCCAGCACGCCCAGCACCTCCGGGTACACCTTGTTCGCGAAGTAGCGCCCGCCGGCCACGGTGAAGTGCACGCCGTCCGTCATGCGCAGGCGCATGGGCTTGCGGAAGCCCTCCACGCGGGCCTGCTTCAGCGCCTTGCCGCGCGCGTCGGTGAAGTAGGGCCGCGTGTCCAGGTGCACGGCGTCCCCGCGCGCGGCGATGACCTCCCGCTGCAGGTCGCGGATCACCGTGAGCTTCTGCTCGAAGCGCTGGCGGCCCGTGGCGGGCAGCTCCAGCCAGACGATCTTGCGGCCCGGCGCGGAGATGGCCGTGACGAAGTCCGTCAGCCGCTGGCGGTATTCGCCCTGCCAGTCCGGCTTGCCCCAGGCCACGGTGGCGCGCCCCTGCCGCGTGTGCAGGGCCTGCCCGTCGTTGCCGCCCAGGATGACCACCACCACGTCCGGCTGGTGCTGCTGCACCTCCTGCTGGCCCACCTCCAGCCAGTCGAAGAAGTCCGGCCGCGCGAGGCCCGTGGACGACTTCGCGCGGCGCTCGCAGCGGATGCGAGGGTGCGCGGCGAGCTGGTTCTGGAGGTACTCCCCGAAGCCCGTGGCGATGAGGCTGTCCCCCAGCAGCAGGACGGTGCGTTGGGGCGCGGGCGCCGGAGCGGCGGCCTGGGCCGGAGCGGTGGGCAGCACGGGCGAGGCGGTCAGCCCGGGGGCCGATTCCGGTGCGGCCTGTGCGGCCGTGGACAGGAACGACAGGAAGAGGAGCGCGCGAAGAGGACGGGTCGACATCGGCGGAGGCGAAACTACTTCCCGGGCCCGCATCCGTACACCCCCCCGCCAGGCGGGTGGATCCGTCGCCCACGCGCGCCGTGTCAAGCCACGGAGCCCATGTCGGGCCTGAGCTCCCGGGCCGCCAGCGCCGCGAGCCCCGCGGGCGCGAGCGCCTGGAGCCACGGCGTGAGCAGCCGCGCGCACTCCTCCGGGTGCGAGAAATAGGGCACGTGCCCCGCGCCGCGCAGCAGGTGCCGGGGCGTGCCCTCCGGCAGCGACGCGGCCAGTCGCTCCAGCGAGGACGGCGGCACCAGCACGTCGCGGTCCCCCTGGATGCACAGACACGACACGTTCAGCGGGCGCAGGTCCGGCGGCGGCGGCTCCGCGTGGATGGAGAACGCGCGCCGCAGCGTCGTCAATCGCTCCCGCGTCGTGGTGGGCACCACGTCCGCCACCAGATGCGAGGCCACCGGCCGCCACGCCGCCAGCGACGCCGCGACGCGCCCGGGACGCCCCAGCACCGCGATGGGTCCCATCATCGCGATGAGCCTTCCGCGAGGCCCTACGTGCTCGGTACGCGTGAAGGCTCCCAGAAAAGCAACGCCGCGCGTCGCGCCGCCCGCGGCCAGGTGCGCCGCCACCATGCCGCCAAAGGAGCTGGCCACCACCGCGTCCACGGTCCCCGTGACGCGCAGCACCTGCTCCGCCAGGGCCCTCGCGCCGCACGCGGCATGCTCGCCTTCCGGGTACTCGACCATGACGGGACGCGCCACGTCCGTCAGCCGCAGGGCGAGCTCACGAAAGCCCGATCCACGCGCACCCAGTCCGGGCAACAAGAGGACACGCGGCCCTTCGTCATTCCCTGCCATGTCCGTCAGTTCCACCGTGCGCCGCATGTCTCTCGCTTTCCTTGAAACGCGCCGGAGAACAACGCCGGCCCCCTGGGTCTGCCCGCTCCCACCGGGTGGCCCGCTCGACCCACGGCCCGGAGGAACTGCTCCCGGTCCCTCGCTTGCCAGGACGGAGAGTGATACATGATTCATCCCACCACCCTTTTCCACCGACACGATTCACGGTGTTCGGCAGCCAAGGATTTTCGCGTCCGGCGTTCTGACATCGAGGGGGCGAAGGGTTAAGAATGGTCACCGTGAATCTGCATGCCTTCGGGGAGTTTGTTCGCAAGCATCGTCCGGCCCTGGAGGTTCGGGCCGCGAAGCTTTGCGCTGGGAGTGTGGTCGACTCCACGGAGCTGGTCGGCGAGACGCTGGAGCGCGCCCTGTCCGTGTTCGAGCGGCTCCAGGACCAGGACACCGCGGCCGTGACGCAGTGGTTGGATGGCGCCATGAACCGCTGCTTCGCGCGGATGGGCGGACAGCTGCCGGATGCGCGCGCCGCGGCGCCGGACCTCCAGCAGACGTTCGACCTGCTGCGTGCGCGCTTCCGCGAGGTGTACGCGCAGCCGGCGTTCGGCAAGAGCGCGGGTGTTCCTGGCGGCTGGCGGATGTAACAAGTCCCGCGCCCTGTCTCAGGGCGCCGGGCGGTGGCCGGACAGCGTCTCCACGTAGGACGCGGCCACCCGGAGGAAGCGGCCCCCACGCACGCCGGTGAGGTACTGGCGCTTCATCGCGCGGGTGGCCCCCACGTAGAACATCGCGCGGCGGATGCGTTCGTTCTCGCGCTCGTTGCGCTGGCGGGCGCCCGCCATCCACGCCTCGATGGAGTCCAGGGCCTCCAGGCCCGCGAAGAAGACGACGGGGCACTCGTGGCCCTTGCAGGAGAACACCGTGGTGGCGCGCACGTGGTCCACGCCGCTCACCCGGAAGTCCGTCACGTCCCGTCCGCCCTTGCCGCCGTAGGCCTCCGCGGGCACGCCCGCCTTGCGCAGCGCGTCCGTGAACGACGCGGGCATCACCGGCGCCACCACCAGGATGTCGCCGGGGTGGACGCCCTCCTCGCGCACGAGCCGGGCGATCTCCTTGGCCACCCAGCGCGCCTCGCTGGTGCTGGAGGCGAAGTCCTTCACCTGGGGCAGCACGCCGCCGCGCTCGGTGGACTGCACGCGGTAGAGGCCCTCCAGCGTCTCCTCCGGCAGCCACAGGAGCCGCTCGCGGGCCAGCTCTCCGGCCTTCATGTACTCGCGCATGCCGGGGTCGGTGACGCGGTGCTGGCGCAGCGGGTCCAGCACGACGTTGAAGGCCACGTCGAGGATGTCGCGCGTGGCGCGGAAGGTCTCCTTGAGCACGCGGGTGCGACCCCGGAAGGACAGCCCTTCGGGGAGCTGCTCCTTCAGGCTGTCGATGGGCACCTGGCCGTAGACGTTCTGCGAGTCGTCCATGAACAACTGGAAGCAGCGGGACTCGCGGCCGTCCTCGCCCACGCGGGGGCGCACCAGCGCGTGCAGGGCGGCCAGGTCCTTGGCGTCCATGTCCTGCGCCTCGTCCACGAAGACGGCGTCGAAGGTGTGCGGCTCCAGGCGCCGCAGCGCGCCCACGTGCTTCACCGTCACCTGGGCGCGGAGCGGACGGAGCTGCTCCGGGCCCGCGCGCACGGTGAGCGCCTCCATGAGCAGCTTGTCCACGAGCGGCGCGAGCGAGCGGTTGTAGAAGGACACCAGCACCCGGGCGCGCGGGTTCTCCAGCAGGTAGCGCGCGGCCCAGTGCGCCAGCACGTACGTCTTGCCGCTGCCGGCCACGCCGCGCACCAGGTGGTGGCCGTCATCGAAGCGGCGCTCGAAGAGGGACACCTGCTCCTGCGTGAAGAGCGGCCCCGTGTCCTTGCCACCCGCGATTTCACCGCCCAGGCCCACGGGCACCAGCGGCGGCGGGGGCGGTGGAGGCGGACGCGGCTGGGTGGCGAGCAGCTCCAGCTTCGGCGGCGTGCCGGCGTGGACGCGCACGCGGGGGAGCAGCGACAGGAAGCGCGCGGGCACGGGCGAGGCGCGGGCCTCCGCGCGCGAGGCGAGCACCAGCAGGTATTCCTTCGCGCGGCTGGCGGCGACGTTGAGGATGGGCACCAGCGTGTGCGGCGGGAAGGGCCGTCCGCCGGCCACGGTGTCCACCATCACCACGTCGTACTGGGTGCCCTGCTGGCGGTGGATGGTGGAGGCGCTGAACATGTCGTGGCGCAGCCCCGCAGCGTTGCCCAGCTTGCGCAAGAGCGCCGCCTGCGCGCGGTAGGGCGTCACGCACAGCACGGTGAGGCCCAGGCGCACGGCCTGGCGGGCCAGCGTCACGGCGAGCTCCGCGGACAGCTCGCGCTGGTAGCCGGAGCCCGTCTCTCCGCGGCCGTGCGTGAGGCGGCGGGTGTCGCGGCTCAGGCCATCCAGCACCAGCCACATCGCGCGGGACGGGAAGGCGGGCACGGGCGGGGGCTTCTGGGCCCGGTCCTTCACGAGGTCGCCGTCCTCCAGCGCGCCGCCGTAGCAGAAGTGGCTCACCACCTTCGCGATGTCCGGGTGCATGCGGTGCTGGGTGCGCAGGAGCAGCACGTCCGGGCGCTCCGCGTCCTTCACCGCGTCCTCCAGGTGGGACAGGGCGCTGGCGCGCAGCCACGTCTGGGTGCCCTTCCCCGCTCCTTCCGCCGCGCGGCTCACGGGGCCGATCTGCTTGGGGTCTCCCGCGAGCGTCACCTGCCGGGCCAGCGGGGCGAGCAGCGCCGTCGCCGCGCGGGTCACCATGCCGGCCTCGTCCACCACGAGCCGCTGGAAGGTCTCCTCGCCTTCCAGCTCCGACACCAGCCGCAGGGCGCGGTGCACGGTGAGGACCATGAGGGGGCTGTCGCCCTTCTCCGCTTCCTTCAGCGTGGGGTCCTTCACGCGGCCACGCAGGCTGCGCAGCTCCGCCTGCATGCGCGCGAGCTCCGGCGCGGCGCCGCCCCGGGCCCGCTCCAGGGTGAGCTCGCGCTCGCGCTCCTGGATGGTGTTGAGCAGCTTGCTCGTCTTGTTCTCCTCCAGCGCCACGGTGGGCAGCTTGTGGAGGGCCTCGCTGGCTCCGGTGCCGCCACGGAAGATGGTGCGGGCCAGGGGGCGCAGGGGGATGGGGTCGCGCTCCAGCAGGGCGCTGACGCGCATCACCAGTTCGTCCGCGGCGCGGTTGGTGGGGGCCACCGCGAGGATGCGCTCATGGGGGTAGGCGCGCAGGGCGCGGGCGATGAGGTCCGCGACGGCCGTCGTCTTGCCGGTGCCGGGAGGGCCCCAGATGCTGCCCCACGGCTGACGCCACAGCCGGTCCACGGGGATGAGCTCCGCGTCGCGCGGAGATGGCGTGGACGGGAGGAGCTCGCCCTTCGCGCGCGCCAGGGCGTTGGAGAGGTCGGTGACGCGGTCCTCGTAGGCGGCGGCTGCGGCGCACAGGGCCTCCGCGAAGTCATAGGGCCGGTAGCACCAGCGCTCGCAGGAGAGGACGCGGCGGTCCAGGTCCTCACCGGAGTCAGAGGAGGCGAAGACGCGGCCGGACTCGAAGTCCAGGTGGACGATGTTGCCGGCGAAGACCAGCTCCTCGCCCAGGAAGCCGAGCAGCGAGCCACCGGACCAGTCCGGATCCGCGGCGGGGACGGGCACCAGTCCCAGCACACCGGGCCCGGCCATGCCCACCTCGCGTGCATCCTGGAGCCGCTGCGCGCGGTACTGGCTGCGCTCGGCCACCAGCGCGTCGCGCAGGTCTTCCGGAAGGTACGTGGGGGCGACCCACTGTTCCCGGCGGCGCCCGGAGGACACGGCGGCCTGCATGGCCTCGCGCTCCGCCGGGGTGACATCGCCGGAGGCGGACACATCGCGGGCCGGTGCGTCTTCCGGGGGACGCGCGTCCGCAATGTCATCCACGCGGACGAGGTTCGGCGCGGGGGGCTTCGGAGCGCGAACCTTCGACGCGCCTGAAGCGGCGTTAGCGTCCAAGGGCCCCACTCCGGGCGGCACCAGCGCCTCGTTGCTCGAAGCACGAGCTGAGCCAGCGCCAGCGTCGGCCGGGCGCGGAGCATCATCCTCGATGACCTCTCCCGCCAATGCGTCCGTGGCGACGGCGTTCGCCTCGACGGCGTTCATCGAGGCGGTAGCAGCGACGGGCTCCGCATTGGCGGTGCCAGGTCCGGCCGGTCGTGACAGCTCGCGGTCCCGCGCAGGCACGAAGGCATCCGCCACACCTGCATCAGGCTGCACAGCGGGACGCGGGGGCACCGCGCGGTTCACGCGGTGGGAGGCCGGCATGGAGGCCAGCGCCGCGGAGTCCAGCTCCCGGAAGGTCAGCGTCCTCGCCTTCGCGGACGCCCTGCCCTTCACCTCCGCCTTCGGCGCGGGCGTGGGGTCCTCCGACTCCTGCGGCGGCCATGACGAGCGGACCCGGAGCATGGGTGCGGCCTGGCCTTCCTGGACGTCGGTGTCGTACTCCACGCGGAGCACGGGCATGAGGTCATCCGGAGCACGCTCGTCCCGCGGCGCCTCCCCCTGACCCGACTCCTCGTCCGTCCTGCGCATCATACGGGGTGCTCGCGGCGCGGCCCTTCCTCACCTCGGAAAGGGGCGGTGCCGGGAGCCGGCCAAGCTAGGGGAGGCAGCGATCTGCGTCAACGCACGCGGGGGCCCCTCGCACGCCTGCACCACCGGTGAAGCCCACACCCCTTCACGCACGACAGCCCGGGCCGCGCACACTCGCGGACCCGGGCCGTCATCCACCGCATTGAAGCTCCGTGGCGGCTACAGCAGCGGGCAGAGCAGCCCGCCGCCCGTGCCCGCCGGGCAACCCTCGCCCTGGCAGTACGCGGGACCCACGCCCACGGAGAGGATGCCCTGGAGGCTGGGCACCTTCACCTTGCAGGTGCCGAGGGTCGCGTTCCCGGACGCGTCCTCCACCGAGTACACCATCGTGTAGACGCGGCCATTGCCCAGCAGGCTGGACTCCGCGCGCAGCTGCGCGGACTTGCGGTCCGCGCTCAGCTTGATGTCCTGGCACTTGAAGAGCGCCAGGCTGAACAGCGCGTCCTCGGACTCATCCGACTCCACGCGGATGATGGAGGCCGACTGCTGCAGGTCCAGCGTCCCGCCGCAGGTGTCCACCGCCGGCTGCGCGCAGTCCGCCAGCGTCACCGTCTTGTAGTCCGCGCCCAGCGTGCGGGCCAGCACCAGGTTCTTGCTCGCCCCGGCCACCGGCGCGGCATCATCCACCACCGTCACCGTGGCCGAGCACGTGGCCGAGTCCATCCCGTCCGACACCGTCAGCGTCACCGGCGTCGTGCCCACCGGGTACTGGCCCGCCGGGCTGGCCGTGATGCTCAAGGGCTGCGGGAAGCCGTCCGGATCATACGAGCCATTGTCGATGGACGCGGACGCCCCACACGACGCGTTCGCGGACACCGTCACGTTCTTGCACAGCGCCACCGGCGCCTGGTTCACCAGACAGCCACCGCCCGCCGCCAGCGTCAGCGACGCCGTGTTGTTCTCCTCGCTGTCCTCCGGGAAGAAGTTGAACGCGTCCGCGACCACGAACAGCTTCTGCGTGCCCTCCGGCACCTGCACCGCCGCCTCAAACGCATGGCGCTCCTTGCCCACCAGCCACGGCACGTTCACCGTCGCCAGCAGCGTGCCGCCCTCGGCCGGGTCCCCGGCGTAGATGCCCGCCACCGAGGGGTCGATGCCCGTGGGCGCCTCGTTGACGATGAAGCCCGTCACCGTCGCCACCTGGCCGTCGTCACACGTCACGCCCAGCCCGGTCGCCGCCAGGTCGATGCCCGTGTGCAACGCGGCCTTGGACTGACGCGGTGCCGCGCCCTCCTCCAGGGTTTCCACACCACAGCCGCCCAGCATCAGCAGGGAGGCGAAGAACGACAGAGGACGGCGCAAGGACATGACTCTCTCCAAGGAGAAGGGCGGTGCGGGGATGAGGGGAGCGGTCCTGACGTCAGACAATGACAGTCAGGCCCGTGAGCAATTCTCTGCCACAATCGGATTTTTCTAGCAATACGGGCAATCTTGTACCCAGGTCCAGGTATACACAGACACCCTGTTGGAGCCCCAATGACCCGGCTGTCTGTCTTTGCGAGGAGTCGAGAAACAACGCACTCCGTGTCTGGATTTGGACGACCTGACGGGTTGCCGGTCCCTCGGGGAACAGGGGGGCAGGCGGCCGTCGCAGTGGACAGCGCCCGCCCTGATGGGGTTGGTTGGGCCTCCCCCCGTTGTTGAGGGGACCCAAGCCATGGCCTCCATCACCCCGCGTTACGCCCACCCGTTCCTCCCCGTCACCCGCGCCGACATGCAGGCCCGGGGGTGGGAGCAGTGCGACATCATCATCGTGAGCGGCGACGCCTACGTGGACCACCCGGCCTTCGGCCCGGTGCTCATCGCGCGCTTCCTGGAGGGGCGGGGCTTCAAGGTGGGGCTCATCCCCCAGCCGGACTGGCACTCGGCGGAGCCCTTCAAGGCGCTGGGGGCGCCCCGGCTCTTCTTCGGGGTGGCGGCGGGCAACCTGGACTCGATGCTCAACCGGCTGACGGCCCAGAAGAAGAACCGCTCGGAGGACCAGTACAGCCCGGGCGGACGCACCAACTGCCGGCCGGACCGGGCCTCCATCGTCTACGCGCAGCGCTGCCGGGAGGCCTTCCCGGACGTGCCCATCGTGCTGGGCGGCATCGAGGCCAGCCTGCGGCGCATCGCGCACTTCGACTACTGGAGCGAGAAGGTGCGCCGCTCCATCCTCTTCGACGCCAAGGCGGACCTGCTGGTGTTCGGCATGGGCGAGCGGCCCATCTGGGAGATCGCGGACCGGCTCCACCGGGGCGAGCGCATCGAGGACCTGAAGGACATCCGGGGCACCGCGCACCTCATCAACGACGCGGCGATGAAGGTCCTGGAGGCGGACCCGGCCAGGCGCGCGGCGGACCACGACAAGGTGGTGGTGCTGCCCTCCTATGAGGACGTGGTGGCGGACACGCGCGCCTTCGCGGTGATGAGCCGGGACTTCCAGCTGGAGACCAACCCCGGCAACGCGCGCGCCATCGCGCAGCGCCACGGCAACCGCGCCATCTACATGAACCCGCCCGCCCGGCCGCTGGAGGACGGCGCCGGACAGAAGCCCGGGGACACGGCCACGGTGGCCATGGATGAGCTGTATGACCTGAAGTTCAACCGCGTGCCGCACCCCATGTACAAGGAGCCCATCCCCGCCTACGAGACGGTGAAGCACTCGGTGGTGCTGATGCGCGGGTGCTTTGGCGGCTGCACCTTCTGCTCCATCACGGAGCACGAGGGGCGCGTCATCCAGAGCCGCTCCGCCGCGAGCGTGCTGCGAGAGGTGCGCGAGCTGCGGCGCATGGGGGACTTCCGGGGGACGATCACGGACCTGGGTGGCCCCACGGCGAACATGTACAAGCTCAAGTGCAAGAGCGAGGACATCGAGAGCCGCTGCCGCAAGCTGTCCTGCGTGCACCCGGGCGTGTGCGAGAACCTCCAGACGGACCACGGGCCGCTCATCTCGCTGATGAAGCAGGTGCGCGAGGAGCCGGGCATCAAGCACGTCTTCATCGCGAGCGGCGTGCGGTACGACCTGGCGGAGCGCTCGCCGGAGTACGTGAAGGAGCTGGCGGCGCACCACGTGGGCGGCCAGCTGTCCGTGGCGCCGGAGCACGTGTCGCCGCGCGTGCTGGAGAAGATGAAGAAGCCCGGCATCGAGAGCTTCGAGCGCTTCCAGCACATGTTCGCGTGCGCCAGCGAGGACGCGGGCAAGGAGCAGTACGACATCGCCTACTTCATCAGCGGCCACCCCGGCTCCACGCTGGAGGACATGGTGATGCTGGCGCAGTGGCTGAAGGAGAAGGGCAAGCGGCCCCGCCAGGTGCAGGACTTCATCCCCACGCCCATGTCGGTGGCCACGGCCATGTATTACACGGGCCTGGATCCGCTGAAGATGGAGCCCGTGTACACGGCGAAGGGCCTGCGCGAGAAGCGGCTGCAGAAGGCGCTCCTGCTCTACTGGAACCCGGAGCACTGGCCGCTGGCGCGCGAGGCGCTGAAGCTGGCCGGGCGCGAGGACCTCATCGGCCGGGGTCCCAAGGCGCTGGTGCCGCCGGAGTCCGCCGCGGAGGCCGCGCGCCTGCGCCGTGCCTCGTCGGAGGGCTCGAATGCCGAGGAGGGCCTGGCGACGAACGCGTGGCCGCGTCCCGCGCAGCCGCGTCCGTCCGGGCCTCGGGGTGGGGGCCGCACGCCGCGTCCGGGGCCTCGCGGGCGGTAGGGGTGCCCGGCTTTCGTTCCGGGGGGAGGCTCGGGTATAGGGTGCGCCGCCTTTCTTCAAGCGGCCACACCGCCGGAGCCACACCACCATGCCCAGGACTTCCCAGGAGCAGTCGCAGGAGCGTCACGCGTTCCTGCTCGACCTCTTCCGCAACCAGCCCGACCTGAGCCGCCAGGACGCCCTGGAGAGCTTCAAGGACCGCTTCGGCGCCACCATCAACCTGCGCACGTTCAACGAGCTGCGCGAACAGGCGAAGAAGGAGCTGGCCTCGCAGCCCGCCGCTCCGGTCGCCGCCCCCAAGGAGGAGCAGGACGTGGACGTGCAGGACGAGCGGTCCGAGGTGACGGCGGAGGACGCGGGGACGCTGCTGAAGGCCGCGGCGGCGCCGGAGCTGCACGCGGGTGCGGCGCCGGCGAAGAAGCCGAAGGCGAAGGGCCCGGGTTCGCGCAACGTGTTCGTGGACGCGTCCGCGGAGCAGCTCCAGTTCCTGGAGCGCGTGGTGCAGCAGCTCCAGGAGGCCGGCGCCGCCAACGTGCGCATCGACCACGCCACCGACCGGTGGATGGTGCTGGTGGTGGATTCCAAGTAGCGGTTTGCCCATAGCCAGACAGCCGAGGCCCGCCTCTCCCCACGGAGAGTGCGGGCCTTGCTGTTTCCGGGGGCGCCACAAAGATATACCCAAAACAGCAATTCCTGACTAGTTTGACATACCAACCAAATCCAACTATCCCTTTCATCCATGGATGCGCTCCCGCATTCACAGACGAAAGGGAAAACGATGACCCGTTCGATTCCTGCGCTGGCGTTGATGGTGGGTGGGCTGCTGTTCGGCTGTGGCGGGATGCCCGAGGAGGGTGATTCGCAGGCTCCTTCGGAGGGCAATGTCACCCAGAGCGAGGTGACGACCATCGTCCACCCTGGCGCCACCGTGTTCTACAACTCCAACACCGACACCTTCACCGTCCGGGACACTGCGGCGGATGGCCACTCCGCCGTGGCGACCATCTACAACCAGGGCACGGGAAGCGATACGAGGTGTTGGAACTCCAATGGCGCAGGGACGGACGTGCAGTGCTTCCGGAACTTCCCCAACGGCCCTCGTCTCACCATTCGCGCGTGTACGGGAGAGGCCGGCCCGGGCACGCTCATCTCCTGCTCCTCACCGGTGATAATCAACTCGTTCGCGCCCGCGAAGTAACGCTCCGTCAGTCTCGCGGACCCGCCAGGGGCAGTGACACCGTGAAGGTGGCGCCGCCCCCGGGCGTCTCGGACACGCCCACAGTGCCTCCGTGGGCCTCCACCACCTGGCGGGCGATCCACAAGCCCAGACCCAGGCCTCCGAAGTTGCGCACGGACACCGCGCGCTCGAAGCGCTGCCAGATGCGCTCGCGGTCCTCCGGACGCACGCCCATGCCGTGGTCCACCACCGTCAGGCGCGCGCTCGGGTCCACCTGATCCAGGTGCACCTCCACCGGCTTGCCCGGGCCGTACTTCAACGCATTGGACAAGAGGCCCTGCACCACCTGCTCCACGCGCGATTTGTCGAACCGGCCCCGCACCGGGCCCGCGACGCGCACGGCCACCTCGCAGCCCTCGCGGCACAATTCCTCTCGTGCCTGGGCCACCTCCTCCGTCACCAGCGCGGAGAGGTCCACGTCCTCCACGTCCAGGTGCACCGGCCCCGAGGACAGCTGGGACATGTCGAGCAGCGTCTCCACCACCGTGGCCAGACGGTGCACCTGCCGCCGCGTGAACAGGAGCCGCTCGCCCAGCCGTGCGCGCACGTCCGGTCCCAGCCCCCGCTCGATGAGATCCAACTGGAGCCGGAAGCCCGCCAGCGGCGTCTTCAATTCGTGGCTCACCACCGACAGGAACTCGTCCCGCGCGCGGACCGCGTCCTGAAGGACCGCCTCGCGCGCCGACAGCTCCGCCACCTCCCGGCGCACCCGCGCCATCTCCAACTGGGTGCGCACCCGCGCCGCCAGCTCACGCGCGGAGAAGGGCTTCACCAGGTAGTCATCCGCGCCCGCCTCCAGGCCCTCCACCGAGGCCTCCTCGCCCGCGCGCGCCGACAGGAGGACGAAGGGAATGGCCCGCAGCCGGGGGTCCGCGCGCAGCTCGCGCAGCAGACCGAAGCCGCCCAGGCGCGGCATCATCACGTCGCTCAACACCAGGTCGGGCGGACGCGCGCGGATGGCCTGGAGGGCGGCGTAGCCGTCCTCCGCCGTCTCCACCGTCAGCGATGCGTCCAGCAGCCCCGTGATGTACGTGCGCAGGTCCGCGTTGTCGTCCACCACCAGCACCCTCGCGGACATCGGTGGCAGCAGCGGAGTGGCCCGCACTCCTTCCGGAGCCCGCGCCCCCTCCTCGTGGCCCGCCGCCGAGCCCAGCCAGCCGCGGATCTCCTCGACGTAGGCGGACGCGCTCCGCGCCACGGAGTGCTCAGGCCCCTTGCCCTCGGAGACGAGCTGCTCGCGCGGCAGGTGGCTGGTGCCCAGGGGCACCGCGACACGGAAGGTCGTGCCCTGCCCCAGCACGCTCGTCACGCTCACGGTGCCGCCGTGCAGCTTCGTCAGCTCCTGCACCAGGCTCAGGCCAATGCCGCTGCCCTCGTGGCTGCGCGAGCGGGCGTTCTCCACGCGGTGGAAGCGCTCGAAGATGTGCGGCAGCTCCGCCTCCGGGATGCCACTGCCGGTGTCCCTTACCGTCAGCCGCGCCTGGCCGTCCCCGGTGCGCAGCTGGACGTGGACGCCCCCCTCGAACGTGAACTTCATCGCGTTGGAGAGCAGGTTGAAGACAACCTTCTCCCACATCTCGCGGTCCACCCAGACGGGCTCCGCCAGGGGCGGCAGGTCGAGCGTGAGGGTGAGCTGGGCGCGCTTCGCGATGGACTCGAACTGGCTCACCAGCTCCGCGGTGAAGGCGGACAGGTCCGTGGGCTGGAAGGCCGCGCGCACGCGTCCTGCCTCCGCGCGGGTGAAGTCGAGCAGCGTATTGACGAGCTTGAGCAGCCGGGTGGCGTTGCGCTGGACCAGGGACAGCCGCTCCGCCAGACGCGGCGCCAGCGGCTCCGCCGTGTCGGACAGCGCGTCCTCCACGGGCCCGAGCATCAGCGTCAGGGGCGTGCGGAACTCGTGGCTCACGTTGCTGAAGAAGGCCGTCTTGGCCCGGTCCAGCGCCGCGAGCCGCTCCATCCGCTCCACGGCCTCCTGCCGCGCGCGAGCGCTGGAGGCGGCCGTGGCCAGGGCCCCCGCCACCAGCTCCAGGAAGCCCCGGTACTCGCCCTCGGGGTTCAGGGACGGGCTCAGGCCCACCACCAGGAAGCCCAGGTCGCGGTCCCCTTCCGCGTGCGGCAATGGCAGCACCAGTGCGGACCGGGGCGGCTCCGCGGCCTCCTGAGGAGGCAGTGCTCCAAGCCACCCGTTCACGTCCTCCACCCGCACGGCCTGGCGGGTGGCAGCCACCGGAGCCAGGAGCCCTCCGTCCTCCGGCGCGCGCAGGTCGAGGTGCGCGGGCACCGCCGCGCTCCGGGCGCCCATGCCGGTGGAGCCCACGAGCGAGGCTCGCGCGCCGTCCGCCTCCGTGACGTAGAGCCACGTGAAGGGCAGGTCGGCGGGGTTCTCCGCCAGGACGTCCAGGCCGGCCCGGCACGCCTCCTCCACGGAGCCCGTGCCGCCCGCGCGCTGGGTGAGGAGGTGCAGCGTGCGCAGACGCCGCTGCCCCAGGACCTGGCCTGTCGTCTCCAGGGCGGGCGTGTAGAAGCCCACCACCGCGCCTTCGTCATCCAGCACCGGGGTGTAGGACCAGGTGAAGTAGGCCTCCTCGGCGAAGCCACCCCGCTGGATGGGCAGCGGCTGGCTCTCCGCCCAGTTCGCCTGCTTCGTGCGCTCCAGCGCGTCGAACATGGGCCCCAGGTGGGGCCACAGCTCCGGGAAGACGTCGCGCAGCGGCCCCAGGGCATGGTCCGGGTGCTTGGCGCCCATGATGGGGATGCCCGCGTCGTTGTAGAGCTGCACGCGCTCCGGCCCCCAGTAGATGAACATGGGGAAGCGCGTCGTCAGACACATGCTCACCAGGGTGCGCAGGGTCGGCGGCCACGACGAGATGGGCCCCAGCGGCGTCCCGGACCAGTCCCGCTCCAGGATGAGCCGCCCCATCACGCTCCCGCCGCGCAACGTCGCCAGCCATCCCTCGGGACGAGGCGCGGCCCCCGCGGCTTCCACCGGCTGCGGCGCGTTCTGTTCGTTCGTCGGACGGCTCAGGGGAGACTCGAGGGGTGCGGGACGCGTGGACGAGGTGACCTGATGTGGACCTAGCCAGCTGTTCCCCCCACTTCAACGCTGGATTCCGCCAGGACGGCCTTTTCCGTCGCCTACCGAGCAGGGTTTCCCGGCCGGGGGGACCGCGAACCCGCCCACTGATTCCCCGTGGGGCAGGCGGGCCGCCGCCGGTCGTCCTCCCGGACGCAATGTCCGGGAGCGAGACCCCCACCGCTTTCCGGCGGGCAATCCACACGGGGTCTGGGTGAGATGAAGGGATGACGCGAACCTCGACCGCCCTCGTCCTCGCGCTGTCCCTCGGCTGCGCCAGCAGGCAGCAGCCCTCCCCTCCTCCCGCGCGGGAGTGGGCCACGACGCTGCATCAGGAGCACCCGCTGGTGGGGCGCATCTGGGACGTGGCGGGAGGCCGCTTCGTGGACGAGAGCGCCCTGCGCGCGGCGGTGGTGCCCGCGCGCTTCGTGCTCCTGGGCGAACGTCATGACCACCCGGATCACCACCGGCTCCAGGCGGAGCTGGTGCGCGCGAGGACGGCCTCCGGTCAGCGCCCCGCGCTCGCCTTCGAGATGCTGGACGTCACGCAGCAGCCCGCCGTGGACGCGGCGCTGAAGGCCCATCCGGAGGACGTGGAGGGCCTGGCGAAGGCGGTGGACTGGGCCCACGGCGGCTGGCCCGCCTTCAGCCTCTACGAGCCCGTGTTCACCGCGGGCCTCCAGGCACACCTGCCCATCGTCGCCGCCAACCTGCCCCGCGCGCAGGTGCGGGAGCTGGTGATGAAGGGCCCGGAGGCGCTTCCTTCCGACCTGCGCTCGCGCCTGGGGTTGGAGGCGCCCGTGCCCGAAGCGGAGGCGAAGGCGGTCCGTGAGGAGCTGGACCGCTCGCACTGCGGACAGCTTCCCCAAGAGATGCTGGAGCCCATGGCGCTGGCGCAGCGGGCGCGCGACGCGATGATGGCGGACCGGCTGCTGGAGACCGTGCCCGCGGACGGCGCGGTCCTCATCACCGGCAACGGCCACGTCCGCAAGGACCGGGGCGTCCCCGCGCACCTGGAGCGCCGCGTGAAGGACGTCACGGTCCTGAGCGTGGCATTGCTGGAGGTGTCACCGGAGGCGCTGAACCCCCAGGACTACGCGGCTGTCGTTGGCGCCGCCACCCTGCCCTACGACTACGTGTGGTTCACGCCGGCCATGCCGGAGGACGACCCGTGCAAGGCGCTGAGGGAGCGCAACAAGAAGCCCTAGCACCTGGAGTGTCAGACCCCGATGGTACGTGAAATGGCGGCACCGGCTGGCACGGGAGCCAGGCCTCACTGATTCGTTTCACGTTCGTGCCCATCGAGACTGGAGACATTCCATGTGGAAGAAGGCGTCTGTCGTTGCGGCGGGAGTGGCCGCGTTGGCCATGAGCAGCACCGCGTGGGCGGGGTGGCGGTACGACTACCCTGTCGACATTGACACCACGCTTCAAATCGTCACCGGCTCCTTCGGAAGCGCCCGGAACAGCACGGATTCGCTCCAATACATCGACATTGGCATCCAGGCGGGCGTCTTCACCTACGCATACATCTGGGCCCGAGACGCGAACGGGAACCAGTTCTATTGCGGCATCTTCGACCCGGATCTCATCGCGCTCGTGGGTACGGTGACGGCAGACTCCTTCATCCGGGGGGACTACGACAGCACCGGCAACTGCACGCACATCGAGGTGCGCAACGCCTCCACCCAGGCCCCGAAGAAGTTGTAGCCAGGGGACGACCCATGGCGATGGCATCCAAGGGACTCCAGGTGGCCGCGCTGGTGGCCGCCGTGGGGACGGGTTTTGGACTGGCCCGGTGGGCCGCCCCGGTGGCGCCTGCGGCGGAAGAACCCCACCGACTGGAACGGATGGAAGAGGAGCTCCGGGCGCTGCGGCACGGCCTGGAGGCGGCGCCCCGTCACACTCCGGCCGTCGTGGCGGGGCTGGACGTGCCCGCGTTGAAGGAGGATCTGCGCCGCATGGTCCGGGAGGAACTCCAGGCCACGAAAGCGGATGCTCCCGCCAGCGCTCCGGACTCCAAGGCACGGCCCGAGCCGCCCGCCTCCCAGGCGAATCTGGAGGCGTTCACGAAGGCCCACCAGTTGATGGACACCAGCGTCTCCGCCCGGCGCTGGGGAGACCGGGAGCGCGGTGAGTTCCTCGCCCTGCGCAAGCAACTGACGCCGGGGCAGACCCGCGAGCTGATCCTCAAGCTCGCGCAGGCCATCAACAGCCAGCAATTGCGCGTCTCCACCCAAGGTCCTCCCTTGTAAGGAAATGCGAAGGCCCGCGGGGACTCTTGTCTTGAGATTCCCGCGGGCCTGATCACATCCCATCCGTAACGGATTTCACGACAATAACAATCGCACCACAATGTCGAATCGGGATTGTCAATTCAAGACATCTTCGCGTAATCAATAGCGCATCCGGGTTCCCCGGATCGGCTGTCACTCCCCCCTGGCAGCCTGAAAACCATAATCCAAGAGAATGACAATGACGACTCGAAGCCTCGGGTTTCGTGCGTGGCGTTGGAGTGCCGTGCTTTCCCTGCTGGCGCTGACGGGCTGTGCCGTGGAGCCGCAGCCGCAGGAGCCGGCCCCCAGCCAGGAGGAGCAGGCGAAGGTCCTGGAGCAGCAGGCGCATGAGCTCAGCCCACCCGCGGGGTGTACCGAGATCACCATGGGCGCGCTGTCCAACGGCGTCCAACTGACGCCGGTGATGTACGGCGCTCAGCCGACCTATCAGGGCACGTTCAACGGCCTGGGAGACCCGGCGCTGAAGGACACGGCGTTCGTGCGGCTGGACGTGAACACGCAGACGGGCGTGCATGACCTGGCGGCCGGCGGCGCCAACACCTTCACCTGCGAGCAGTGCGTCTATGGCTACCAGGACGCGGGCACGACGGGCCAGAAGCTGTTCGTGGCGGACTCGGGCGCCCTGCTCCTGGCGCTCAAGGTGTCGCCGCAGCAGTCGGTGGGTGTGCTCTTCAACGTGACGCTGCGCGAGTCGGTGAATGCGGCGCCGCTCAGCGCGCCCTACAAGGGCAGCGCGGTGGTCCCGGGTGGCGAGTGCAAGTGGATCCGCTACGCGACCTGGAACACCGTGCGCCCCATGGGCTGCGACCCGCGCGAGGGCTCGTGGACGGCGAGCGTGCCGGGTCACACCTGCGTGGCGGACAACTACTTCGCGGATGACGGCACGCTGGAGAAGTCGCAGGGCACGGGCACGCAGGGCGCGGCCTGCACCCGCACGCCCGCGGTGGACGCCAACCACCCGGCGACGACGGACTGCGCGCCGGGCTTCGCGTGCTCGGACCTGTTCACGGATGACCGGCAGTGCCTGAAGACGTGCGACCCGATGGCGGCGGTCCCCGGCTGCCCCACGGGCACCATCTGCGGCGTCTACGGTACGTGCATCGAGCAGTCGGTCCTGGAGCCGCTCGGCTTCGACTTCGACCCCGCCCTGATTGGTGAGACGTGCACCAAGACCTACGCCGAGTTCTGCGGCACGGAAGGGGCGCGCGGCGCGTGCGTCAGCCTGAATGGCCAGACGAAGTGCCAGCCCTACACCCGCGCCCGGTCGGAGTGCGGTCCGGGTGAGGAGCTGGGCTTCATCAACTACCCCCTGTCCGGTGGCGGCTACGACCGCACCACCGGCTGGTGCTACCACGACGGTTTGTAGTCCAACGTGGCGGGGAGCCCGGCCGTGGAGGCCATGGCCGGGCTCCCTGAAGTGACAGTGTCACCAAGGACGACACGCCGCGTGTGAGCGCCCCGGTATGCTGCGGCACATGCTCTGTCCTGCCTGTACGGAACCGCGTGCGCCGGACTCCGGGCCCCTGTGCCCGGAGTGCGGTGCCGCCCTCGTGCCCGCCGCCGGGCGGCACCTGGATGACTTCGTGCTGGCGCGGATGCGACGGCGCATCGAGCACTGGCGCTTCGATGGGTTGCTGGACGCGGACACGGCGGAGCGGCTGGAGGCTTCGCTCGCGGCGTCGTCTGAACCGGTCGTGAGCGTCGTGGAGAAGTCCTCGCCCGAGGCCGTGGGGGTTCCGGTTCCGGCGGAGCCGGAGCTCGACTCCGCGGCGCGCGTGGAGGCCTGGGCGGATGACGTGGCCGGTTCGCTGCGTCGCGCGGGTGGATGGCGTCCGGGGTGGTTGGCCTCGCTCGCGCACTCGCTGGATGAGACGGCGCGGGCGGAGCGGGAGCAGGCGGCGCGGCGGGCATCGTCGCTGGACGTCGGTGAGTCCTCGCGTGAACGGGCGGCACGGCGGGTGGTGGCGCTGGATGACGGCGAGTCCTCCAGCGAGGAGGACATGGGTTCGGCGTTGGGGTCGGGGCAGGCGTTGTTCGGCCGGGGGCACCTGGACTCGTTGGGAGGCAGTGGGCTGGAGGCGGTCATCGCGCTGGATGAGGGCGACAACCCTCCCCGCCTCCACGAGTACATCTGGTGGTTCCTCGGCGCGGTGCTCGTGCTGGGCGGCTCGCTCATGGGCGTGCGCGAGGCGTGGCGGGCGCTGGGTGGAGTGCCCCGGCAGCTCATCGTCACGGGCGCGCTCCTGGGCTACCACGCGGCCTTCATCGGGCTGGGCACGTTCCTGGCGCGGCGCTCCAAGTCGGCGGGGCGTGTGCTCGCGGGCATCGGGCTGGGCCTGCTGCCGGTGGTGTTCATCGCGCTGTCGGCCCTGGTGGCGCTGACGCCCAAGGTCGGCATTCCCACCGCGATTTGCGTCGCGGCCGTTGCCCTTCTTCCGCTGCGGGCAGCGGGACGGCTGTGGCCCGGGACTTCGGCCACGTCCCTCGCGGTGGCGCTGTTCCCGTCGCTCCTGGCGGGGCTCCCGCTGATGGGTTGGGACGATGCGCCCTGGCTGCGTGCGCTGTGCGCGTTCGCGGGCGTGGTGGCGCTCGGCGCGTCGTTGTGGCGGGCGCGGGCAACGGACTCGGGCGTGGTGGCGCTCAAGGCATGGCGGGCGCAGGCGGCGGATGCGGGCGAGGGCGCGCTCAAAACATCGCAGTCGCGGGCGGCGGAGGCTGACGCAGAGGCGCTCGAAGCATCGCGGGCGCGGGCAGCGGAGACTGGCGCGGTCGAGGCATCGCCGCGGCAGGCGCGCGCGGCGGAGGCTGGCGCGGTCGAGGCATCTCCGTGGCAGGCGCGGACGTCGGAGGCTGGCGCGGTCGAGGCATCGCCTTGGCAGGTGCGGGCGGGCGCGGCTTCGTTCGCCAGTGTGGGCGCAGCGATCTACGGCGCGCTCTGGTTGGCGGTCTTCTGCGTGGCGAGCGCGCCCTCCGGGTTCGATGCGCTGGAGCCCGGGGCGCCCCTGTTCGCGGGGCTCGTGCTGTGGGCGGTGGCGCTGGGCGCGGTGGTGGCGGCGGGCGCGTCCTCGGAGAGCGTCCGGGCCTTCCATCCCCGCGCGGCCCCGGTGTTCGAGACGCTGGCGCACGCGGTGGTCGCCAGCGGTGCACTCGCGGGGGCGCTCGGCGCGTTCTCGGTCTTCCCGGGTGAGGACACCTGGGTGGATACGGCCTCCGTCTGCGCACCCGTGCTGGCCGCGCTCGTCTTCTTCCTGTTGGAGTTCCGCCGCCGGGCCCTGGTGCATCCGGCCGTCATGGCCTCACTGCTCGCGGGGGCGCTCATCGCGCGCGTGCAGGCGCCCGACGTTCCGGCGTGGTGGTGCTTTGGCGTCGCGGCGGTGGCCTCCGGGCTGATGCTCCTGGCTCGCGTGACGTACTCCGCCGTCCTGCGCAACCGGATGCTCGCGTGGAGTGTCGTCGTGTCGCTGGCGACGATGCCCGCGTTCTCCGTGCTGGCCTGGACGCAGGGGACGAACGCGCCCTGGCCCCAGGCGTACACGGGAGCGGTCATCGCGTTCGCGGCCCACTTCGCAGGGCGGTGGAAGTGGCGGGGCCTCCACTATCTGGGCGGTGTCGCGCTGCTCTTCGGGGCGCTCTCGACCGTGGACGGGACTCCGTGGCTCGCGTCCAGTGCGGCGGGCCTGGGCGTCTTCGCGCTCGCGGCGGTGCTCTATGGCCTGGGCGGGCTCGCGCAGTCCGTGTGGCTGGCGCGCCAGGGGCTGAAGGATGCGTTGCGGCCCCTGGAGGACCTGTCGCTGGCCATCGCCGCGCTCGGGGTGGCTCGGGCGCTGGGGGTCGCGCCTGTGTTGCCGGACGTGCTCGCGGGGGTCGCGGGTCCCTTCTCGACGGTGCTCGCCTGCTTGCCCACGGCGCTGGCCACGGCGGTGCTGCTGCTGCGCGTCCGGCGCGATGGCAGCCGGCTCGTGGGCTTCCTGGCCGCCATGGGGTTCTCGCTCACGGTGTCGCAGGGGCTGGGCACGGTCGCTGACTTCACCTCGGCACGGGCCGCGCTCGTGGCGTCGGGCCTGACCTTCGGCTTCGCGCTCTTCGCGATGCTTCGCGGCCAGGGCGTCGACACGGTGAAGGGACGGCGACTGCTGGACGTCTTCCCCCTGCCCTTCGGTGCTCGGGGACGGCCGCTGTTCACGGATGGCTTCGCGGGCGCCGCGCTCGTGCAGGCCGTGCTCGCGGTCATCACGCTCGTCAACTGGATCGCCCTGCCCGACAGCGCCGAGCGTCCGGTGGCCCTGCTCGCGGGCGTGCTGCTCTCGGCGGGTGCGCTCCTGGCGTTCGTGTCGCGTGGCTTCGTGGCGTTCCAGTTGCGCGGCTCGGTGGTGACGCTCGCCCTGAGCGGCGGGTTCATCGCGCTCACCGGGGCCGTCAATCGCGCGGGCCGGCCGCTTCCTCCCGACGTGTCCGCCTGGCGCGTGCCCCTCATCGGCATCGCGCTGTGGTTCCTGGCGCTGGGCTTGCGGCGCGTGGGACCGTGGGTGGCCCAGCGCCTGGAGAGGCCCAGGCACGGGCCGCTGTATCACTGGGTGCCTCACGTGGGCATGGCCGTGCTGGCCGTGCTGCTCCTGCGTTCGGCCGTCGTCGTGGGCCTGCCGGATCCGTCGCGCACGCTGGGCCTGGTGCCGCCGCTCCTGGTGCTGGGGCCCGCGCTGCTGACGGTCCTGCTCGCGGCTTCGTTCCGCTCGCGGATCCTGGCGCACTGGGGGCTCTTGCTGGGGCTTCCCGGCGCCGCGATCTGGGCCGCTCAGCAGTCGCTGCTCGGCAGCCCGCTGGTGGCCCTGATGCCTCCCGACGGGAAGTGGATCCGCGCCTCGGCGGAACACCTCATCAGCCCTTCACTGGGATGGATGCACCCGGCGGTCTGGATGCCCTCGGGCAGCACACGCTTCCTCCTGTGGCAGCAGGCGTTCGCGGGCATCGCCGCCGCCGGGCTCGTCTACGCGGTGTTCGCGGTCGCGGTGGCCCGCGTGGACGCGGGACGTGCGTTCTTCCGGCGGCTGTTGTCCCTGGGCACCGATGACCGTCCGGGTCCCTTCCTCGCTGCCCTGCCCAGGGAGACGCTCACCGCCGTGGGGCTCGTGGTGGCGGCGGCCTTCTTCCAGCCCGGCCTGCTCTCCGCGCAACTCGTCCTCGGCACGGGCCTGGTGCTGTTCATCGGCGGGGCGCGCGTACAAGGACGCGGTGTCCTGGGCGTGGGCCTGCTGCTGCTCGTGCATGCCCGGGCCCACCTGGCCCCGAGCATCGAAGCGTGGCCGGGGCCGACGCTCGCGCTGCTGGGGCTCGCGGTGGTGGTCGTGGCTCCGTGGCTCGCGAAGCGGCGGGGGCATGACGTTGGCCGCGCGCGGCTGCGCGCCCATCTGGCGGTCATCCCCAGCTTCACGGCGGCGATGCTGTACGCGCTGGCCGTGACGGGAGACACGTCCCCGACCCTGGCGGTCCCCGTCCTCGTGTGGCGAATGCTCGGAGGCCTGGGCGGGACGTGGATGGTCTCCGCCGCGCTCCCCTTGACGCTGGGGCTCCTCTCGGCGGCGTTGCTCGTGGCGGCCTTCCAGTGGCGCGGGGCGCTCGCCGGGTTCATCGCGGGACTCGGGACGATGGTCGCCGGAGGCGCGGTCGTGGCCACGGGGATGGTGGTCCTCGCGCAAGCCACGGCTCCCTGGCGCCCGGCGTATGGGGTCCTCTTCAGCCGTTCTGGCGCCACGCTGGCGCTGGCCGCCGCGGGGAGCGCGCTGGCCCTCCACGCCGCCCGCCGCGTGACGGCCCGCCGCCGGGCGGACGTCGCGGGAGGCATGGGCTGGGGCCGCGACCTGTGGCTGGTGGCGAGCGCGGCGCTGCTCGCGGCCGTCGCCGTGGGCGGCCGGGCCTCCGAGGACGTGCTGCCCATGGCGCTGGCGGCCATCGCGCTGGCCGTGGGCGTGTCCCTGCACGCCGCGTGGCGCGAGCACACGGGCCGCCATGTCTACTTCGTGCAGATGGCCGTCGTGGGCGTCTACGCGCTGGTGCGCGGCCTGTACGCGCAGGGCCTCCGCCCCGAGCATGACGCCCTCTTCGCGCTGTCGCTGGGCTTCGTCCTCGTGGGCGTGACGGTGCTGGCGCGCAGGGCGGGCGTGCGTCCCGTGGAGCAGGCGACGCGGCGGTTCGCGGCGCTCCTGCCCATCGCGGTGGCGCTCATCCTCCCGAGCGATGCGACGGGCGATGCCGCCCTGCTCGCGGGAGGCTCCGGCCTGCTGTACGCGGCGCTGGGCGCGGTGGAGCGCAGCCGGATGTTCGGCGCGTTCGCCGCCGCGGCCTGCAACCTGGCGCTGCTCATCGCCGCGCTCGCGTTCGGCCTGGAGGGCCTGGAGATATACCTGGCGCCGCTCGGGCTGCTGCTCCTGATGATGGGACAGCTCTTCACGTCCAGCCTCCCGCACGTGGCTCGCAACGCGGTGCGCATCCTGGGCGGCCTGCTGCTCTACGTGCCCGCGGCGGCGAAGCTGGCAACCCGCATGGGCGAGTCCGAGGATGGCACGTATGCGGTTGTCTTCGGCGCTGTCTGTCTTCTGGGCGTGGCGGTGGGCATGGCCCTGCGCATCCGCGCCTACCTGGCGCTGGGGACGCTGTTCCTGCTCCTGGACGTGGTGGCCAACCTGCTCGACGCGGGCCTGCGGGACCACCGCATCGGCTTCCTGGTGATGACCCTCACGGGCCTCACCATCGTCGCAGGACGCGTGATGGCGACCTTGAAGCGGCAGGAGTGGGACCTGCTGCTGCGGCGGGTGCGCGTCCAGCTGCGGGGCTGGGACTGACGGCCCCGTGCGGGGGGCGGACGGATTCCGTGCATCGATTTCGGGCCCGGGGTCTCATCGGAAGCGATGAACGCGTCCTTCCGAACCCTGCCGGTATGCCTGTTCCTGCTCCTGTCGTCGCAAGGACAGGCCGCGCCGCCCGCCGCCGCCCCGAAGCCCGCCCCTACCCGGTCCGTGAGCGGCCCGACCGACGCCGAGCGCTACGCGCGCCGGTGCCAGTCCCAGTCGGCCCAGCGCATCGCCCGGCCCCAGGGCACGATGCTGTGGGGCACCAAGCGCGGCTGGGATGAGAAGCCGACGGACGAG
Organism: Corallococcus sp. M7; assembly: GCF_054512695.1. Lineage (NCBI taxonomy): Bacteria > Pseudomonadati > Myxococcota > Myxococcia > Myxococcales > Myxococcaceae > Corallococcus > Corallococcus sp. M7. The sequence goes on along the minus strand of NZ_CM137252.1, from coordinate 2,444,603 downwards.
CGCACCAGCGTGCTCGTCTCCGTGGCGCTGGACGCGCCCAAACAGGCGGAGGACGGGGTGAAGGCGCTGCGCTTCGACCACGGCCGGCTGTGGGCGGTCCCCGCGCCGGAGACCGGGGCGACGGCCAGCGACGTGGTGGGCACCGTGCTCCAGGGCACCGCCAGCGACGGCAAGCCCGTGGAGGTGGCCATCTGCGGCGCGGAGCCCGCGGCGGATGACCCCACCCGCGTCTTCTACCGCATCGAGGCCTGGAACCCCGTGGCGCGCGAGTGGGAGAACCCCTGCGTCGCGCTGGACCGCTCTCCCGCGCCCCGGGCCCTGGCGGTGGGCGGCACGTGGGACGCGAGCGGCGCCCACGCCGAATCGGCGGACCGGGTCACCTTCGCGTGTGAGAACGGCGCCATCTCCAAGTGCATCCTCTGGGGCTACGCGCCCTGGGCCACCCGCGACGGGAAGTCGCTGGCCGGCCTCCACCAGGCGTGTACCCGGCTGGCCCGCGCGGACTACTGCGGCAACGGCCGGAGCCACACCCGCCAGGACACCACCATCGACATCTACGACCGGCTGGGCGTGCTGGAGCGCGCGACGGAAGTCACGCGCGAGTGGGACCCGGCGAAGGGGTCCTTCGAGGCGGCCTGGGCGCCCGACGGCGCCACCTGCCTCTCCCGCACCCGCGACGGCCGCGCGCTGGACGTCATCCTCCAGGAGTGCCCCGGCCGCTTCCAGGCGGACACGGGTGACGCAGGCGACAACGGAGAGGTGTGCACGGTGAGCCGCGGCGACGTGAAGCCCGGGGCCTCGCTCTTGCGCAACCTCTCCTATGGCCCCCCGAAGGCGGAGCCCGCGCGCGTGCAGTAGCTCAGCCTTCCGACGGGGGCTCGCGCTTCTCGTCGAGCAACTGGCTCAAGGTCAGGTCCAGCTGGCTGTCCACGAAGGCGATGAAGCTCTGGAAGTCCTCCGTGGAGAGGCCCAGCTGTTCCTGCAGGCGGCGGCGGGTCTCCGTGTAGACCTGCTGCTGCACCCGCTTCAGCCAGCGGGAGATGGTGGACTGGTTGACGCGGAAGAGCGGCGCCATCTCATACGTGGAGAGCCGGTCGGCGAAGTGGAGGCGGAGCAGATGGCGGTCCTCGGCCGACAACGTGGCGGCGGCCTCGCGCACGGCCTGACGGAAGGCCGCGTGGTGGCGGCGCTTCATCACGTCCAGCTCCGGGTCCAGGCCCTGCGCGGGCAGCGCCTTGAACAGCTCCTCCGCGTCGTCCTCCGTGGACGGCTTCTCCTGTCCGCGCAGCTTGTTGGTGATGCGGCTGGCGATGACGACCACCCAGCTCAACAGGCCCCCACGCCCCGTGTAGTCCGCGATGGCGGGCGCGTGGCCCGCGTTGGCCACCAGGAGCTTCACGCCCACGCGCTGGCGGACCTCGTCGATCATCGCGTCGGGCTGGCGCAGGCTCCTGAGCCGCTCCGGCAGCCGGGCCAGGTACTGACGTTCGAAGGCCTCCAGCGCGACGGAGTTTCCCATGAGGCACGCGCACGCCAGGTACAGCTCCGGCAGGGACAGGGCGGAGACGAGCGGCGCGATGGGCGCGGTGGGGCTCGCCGGGGGGAGCCGCTCCGCGACATGGGTGACGAAGCGCTCGGCGGACAGCGGGATGCCCGGCCAGCGGGCCTGTGCGTCCTCCCAGGCGCGCGACAGCAGGGCGTCGAGTTCCGCGAGCGCTTCCGGCGAGGGGGCCACGAAGCGCGTCTTCGTGTGCGAGAGGAAGGTCGCGGCCAGTGCGGACACCTGGGACATGGCAACGCCATACCATGCCGCGCCCCGGCCCGCCCCCCACGCGCATCGCGCGCACGGTGCGGGAGGTCGTGTCCGCGTGTGTCATTGAACGCCGCGCGCCGCATGGCTAGCGTGAAGGTCCCCACTCCGTGAGCGCGCCCCCTTCCAGCTGCCTGACCGACGACGTCCTGGTCCAGCTCCTCGAGGACCAGTTGACGGATGAGGCGCTGGCGCAGGTGCACCGCCACGCCGCGGGATGCAACGAGTGCCGGAGCATGCTGGCCACGCTCACGCCCGGCATCCAGCGCTCGTCCGTGGAGGACCCGGAGCCCCCTGACGCGAGGGAGACGGACCGGCTGCCGCCGCCGGAGCAGGAGCCCTGGACGCCGCCGCCGTCGTTCGATGCGTTCCGCCTGGAGCGCCCGCTGGGCCGGGGCGGAATGGGCGTCGTCTACCTGGCGCACGACACGTCGCTGGACCGGCGCGTGGCGGTGAAGTTCATGGCGGCGGCGCAACCGGATGAACGCTTCCGCGACCTGTTCACCACGGAGGCCCGGGCGCTCGCGCGGCTGCAACACGCGAACATCGTCAGCGTGTTCAGCGTGGGCGCGGTGGACGGCCACCCGTACATCGTCTCCGAGTACGTCGTCGGCGAGACGCTCGCGGAGCTGCCCCTGCCGGTGCCGTGGCGCCGGGTGCTGTCGCTGGGCGTGGGACTGGCGCGGGGGCTCGCGGCGGCGCACCGGCAGGGCGTCCTGCACCGCGACTTGAAGCCCTCCAACGCGCTCGTCACGCGCGAGGGCGAGGTGAAGCTGCTCGACTTCGGGCTCGCCGAGCGCTTCGAGGTGGGCGCGGAGCTGGCGTCCGGCTCGCCGCTGCTCGTGGGCACCCTGCCCTACCTGGCGCCGGAGGTGCTCACCGGAGGCCCGGCCTCCGCCCGCAGCGACCTGTACGCGCTGGGCCTCATCCTCCATGAGCTGTGCACGGGCCAGGTGCCCCGCCGCACGTCGCGCAAGCCCGAGGACACCCCGCCCCGCGCCGCGCTCGGCTCGGAGGTGGACCCCGACTTCGCCGCGCTCATCCAGCGCTGTCTCGCGGTGGATCCGCTGGAGCGCTTCAATTCGGCGGAGGCGCTGAGCGAGTCCCTGGAGAAGCTGGAGCGCTCCATCGCGCCCGCGCCGCTGGCGGCCGGCAATCCCTATCGAGGGCTCGCGCCGTTCGCGGCCGAGCACCGGGCGCTCTTCTTCGGACGCGAGGGCGACATCCGCGCCGTGCTGGAGCGCCTGCGCACGCGGCCGCTGGTGCTCGTCGCTGGCGACTCCGGAACGGGCAAGTCCTCGCTGTGCCGCGCGGGCGTGCTGCCCCGGGTGGCGGCCGGGGACCTGGGTGATGGACGCGAGCCGCACGTCGTCACGCTGTGGCCCGGCCATCGCCCGCTCGAAGCGCTGGCGGCGGCGCTCGCGCCGGTGCTGGGGCGCAGGGAGGCGGAGCTCGTCACCGCCCTCATGGACACGCCGGCCTGGCTGGGACAGGCGCTGCGCGAGACGCATGGACGCGGGCGGGGGCTGCTGCTCTTCGTCGACCAGTTGGAGGAGCTGCTCACCCTCTCCGACCCTGGACAGGCCGCGCACTTCGCCCGCCTCCTGGGAGAGCTGGCCCTGCCGTCACCGGGCGTGCACGTGCTGCTGGCGGTGCGAGGCGACTTCCTCACGCGCCTGTGCGCGCTCCCGGGCCTGGGGGAAGAGGCGGAGCGGGCGCTCTACATCCTCCGTCCCCTGTCGCCCGAGGGCGTGCGTGAGGCCATCATCGGCCCGGCCCGTGCGCGGGGCGTGGCCTTCGAGTCGCCGGAGCTGGTGCGGACGCTCGTCGACTCCACGGCGCATGGCGTGGGCAGCCTCCCGCTGCTCCAGTTCGCGCTCGCGGAGCTGTGGGAGCGCCGCGACGCCGCCCGGGGCCGCATCACGCGCTCGGCGCTGGAGGCGATGGGCGGCGTGGCCGGTGCGCTGTCCCGGCATGCGGACGGAGTGCTCGCGCGCATGAGCCCCGCGGAGCACGCGGCGGCGCGGCGGCTGTTGCTTCAACTGGTGACGGCGGAGGGCACGCGCATCGAGCGTGGGGCGGAGGACCTCGCGGACGCCTCGGATGAGGTCTCCCGCGCGGCGCTGCGGGTGCTCGTGGAAGGCCGGCTGCTGCACACGCGCACGGTGAGCGGTCTGCCTCGCTGGGAGATCGCCCACGAGTCGCTCATCGCGAGCTGGGGCACGCTGCGCGACTGGCTGGACGACGACATCGGGCACCGCGTGCTGCGCAAGCGCGTGGAGGCGGCCAGCGCGGAGTGGGACCGCCTGCGCCGCGCCAGCGAGGCCCTCTGGGGTCAGCGCCAGTTGGATGAAGTGCGGGTGCTGGAGCCCGCCACCCTGGGCACCCGGGAGCAGGCCTTCCTCCGGGCGTCCCACCGGGCCGTGCGCCGCGCGCGCAGGGGACGGGGGCTCACCGCGCTCGTGCTCGCGCTCGCGGTCCTCGCGTCGTATGGCGGCCTCCGGCTCCAGGCGTACCTGGAGGACTCGCGCTTCATCGCCGCGGAGCTGGGCACGGCGAAGGAAGCGCTGTCCTCGGGCCGCACCCTCGCCGCGAGGGCGCTCGCGAGCCGGGAGGAGTCGCTGGCGATGTTCGACGGCCGGCCCCCCTCCTCGCTGGGCCCGGAGACCGCGACGGATGCCACGGGCCTGCGCAGCGCCGCGGAGAAGCGCTGGACGGAGACGCTCGCCCTGCGCGACCAGGCGGAGGCTGCCTTCACCCGCGCCAGCCGGAGCCTTGAGCGAGGCCTGGATCGCGACCGCCACCATCCGGACACGCGCCGGCTCATCGCGCAGGTCCTGGCCGAGCGCGTCCTCCTGGCGGAAGCATTCCACCAGCGCCACGAGCGCGACGCGTGGCTCCAGCGCCTGGAGCAGGAGGTGGACTCAGCGAAGGAAGGCGAGGCCTCCCTGCGGCGGTTCCGCGAGCCCGCAGAGCTGGTGTTCGAGAGCACGCCGCCGGGGGCCCGCGTGTCCATCACGCGCGTTGTGCGGAGCGACGGGCCGTTCCGCCGCGAAGCCGTGCAGGCCGCCGGCGGCTCGCGCTTCGTCCTCCCGGAAGGCTCCTACCTGCTCCACGTCACGCAGCCGGGACGGGTGCCCCTGGACGTCCCGGTGTTCCTCACGCACGGCGCCCGTGAAGCGCTGCGCCTCACGCTCCCCACGCAGGTGCCCGAAGGCTACGTCTACATCCCGCCGGGCTGCTTCCTCCTGGGCAGCGCCGAGCCGGAGGTGGTGCGCCGCTTCACCTTCAGCCCGCCCATGCATCGCTACTGCCTCACCGGTGGCTATCTGGTGGGCCGCGACGAGGTGACGTTCGGTGACTGGCTGACCTACCTGGAAGACCTGCCACCGGACGCGCCCGCGAGGAAAATCCTCGAACAGCCGCACTTCGGCGACGGCGGCACCATCACGCTGCGGTGGCGGCAGGGCACGGGCTGGGTCTTCACCTTCCACCGCACCCGCGAGGAGTTCCGCACCGCGAAGGAAGGCGAGCCGCTGCTCTACGCGGAGCGAACGCGGCACGCGAGCGTCGACTGGAAGCGGCTGCCGCTGTCCGGCGTCTCCGCGCAGGACCTGGAGGGCTACTTCTACTGGCTCCACCGGACGAAGCGGCTGCCGGGAGCGCGCCTGTGCGGCCAGCATGAATGGGAGTACGCGGCCCGGGGCGCGGACGGCCGCCGCTATCCGCACGGCGACCAGCTCCAGCCCGACGACGCCAACATCGACGCGACGTATGACCGGAGGCCGTTGGCGTTTGGCCCGGACGCGGTGGGGACGCATCCCGCGTCGGTGAGCCCGTTCGGCCTGCGGGACATGGCGGGCAACGCCTACGAGCTCACGCGCTCCGTGACACCGGAGTTCGGCAGCGTCGTGCTCCGCGGAGGCTCCTGGTATTACGACTCGTTCGTCGCGGCGAGCGCCGACCTGTCTCCCGGTGACGCGACCGCGCGGGACGTCCGCATCGGCGTGCGCGTCTGTGCCTCACTCGACCCGCGCTGACGCGGGCTTCAGCCCATCACATACACGCGGTTCTGGATGCCGTCCTCGGTGATGTGCCGGTCCAGGCGCATCCCGAGCCGCTCCGCCACGCGGATGGACGCGGCGTTCTCCGGGTGGATGATGGCCACCAGGGGAACATGCGGCAGGTGCCGGGCGGCCAGCTCCAGCGCGACGCGGGACACCTCCGTGGCGTACCCGGAGCCCCAGGTCTCGGGCGTGAAGCGGTAGGCGAGGTTGAGCACGCGCTGGCCCTCGATCTCCTTGTGGCGCAGGCCGCTCAGGCCCACGACGACGCCGGGCGCTTCGAGCCGCTCCACCAGCCAGTACCCCACGCCCTCGCGCGCCCAGTCCTCCAGCCAGAGGCCCATGATTCGCCGCGCGTCGTCCAGCGTCTCCATGTAGCCCCGGCGGCTGAACCGGTTCGTGGTCGGATCCGAATGGAGGGCGAAGACCGCGTCCAGGTCGTCTTCTCGGATGGCGCGGAGCAGCAGCCTGCGGGTGGTCTGGCGTTCGAAGTGCTGACGAAGCATGCCGGGCAGTCTACGTGAGCCAGTCCAGGGCGTTGTCCTCCAGGGGCGGGAGCCAGCCCCTGCGACGCCGGGTGATGATCTCCTCACGCCAGGTCTCGCGTCCGCCCGGGATGGGCCAGGCGCGCGAGACGGTTCCCCGGGGGGCGGGGGTGAAGTTGAGCACCAGCATGCGGTTGACGCGGTCGACGGTCTCCGGCGTCGCCCCCGCGCGCAACTGGAACTCCGCGCTGAACAGGGCCCCCTCCTCGCGGACGGTGCTCGCGGGCCGCCGCGGGGTGACGACGGGCCACAACCCCAAGAGCGGAGGCTCCACGCCTTCGAGCAACGCCGCGTGCAGCCGGTCATGGCCATCCAGCACCAGCCACTTCGCCAGGATGTCCACGTAGAGCAGCAACACGGGCGGCAACGTCCCGTCCCGTGCGCGCTTGCGCCAGCTCTTCACGCGCCCATCCTCGGGTGAAGAGGGCACGCGCAGTCCGAGCACCGCCCCCGGCGCATGTTCGGCCCGCGCTTCCCACCAGTCCTCCTTCCAGGCGGTGAGGAACGACGTCACGGCGGACAGCGAGTGCGGCGGCATGGGCGGCTGACCGAAGCCCCATTCCATGGGGGAGACCGGATGCCGCTCCGCCTTCTCCGAGGCGATGGTGCGCACGGGGCGCAGACACCAGGCCCCGGAGTGGAGCACCGGCAGTGGGGCCTCCACGAGCGCACGCGCCATCCGCCAGTCCCACGCCTCCCACCACGCCTCGGTGCCGGACGCGGCCTCCACGGCCCGGACCTCGGGCGCGGACAGGGGCGGCAGGACCTGGGGGAACAGGGCCGTTCCCCGGAGGAAGACAGCGCGGTCCCAGTAGGAATCGATGCGGGCCCAGAGCAGCGTCTGTGCCACGCCGCGCAGCCGGATGCGGTAGCCGGGCGCCGCATCCAGGTGCATGGCGGGCCTCCGCGCCCAGCGACCCGCGGCGGGGACATGCAGCAGCAGGCCGGGGCCAGGGGTCTCCAGTCCCCAGCTCCGGGTGTCATCAGCGACGATGGAGACTCCCGGGGTCATGCACCGCGCTCCTCGTGATGCCCCGGCGACATGGGCCGCTGGAGCGTAGCCGACCGCACGCCAGGCATGCGGCCGTGCATGAACGCCCGCCTCCCCCTGCCGCCCCGCGCGGGCGCACCCCACCTTGGGGCAGGAGGTGATGCGACATGGCGGACAGGATTCTTGAACAGCAGCATGAGCACGAGCGGGAGCAGGAGCGCGAGCGGCTGCGCGAACAGGAGCAGAAGGACCTGGAGGTGGAGTCGCGTCGCGGCGCTCGCCCGCTGGAGGGCTTCGCGGGAGGCCACACGACGTGGACCGGCGACCAGGATGACGCTGCCGCCGCCCGCGTGCACGCCGGTGACGCAGAGGCCTCCTGGGAGGCCAGTGAGCGGCAGGCCCGTCTGGAACCGCCCGAGCCTGACGCCGAGGACGACACCGGCCGGTAGCCGTCCTCAGCGCGCTTCCGCGCCCCACACCGCCAGGGTCAGGGCGCGCAGTAACGCACGGACTGGAGGGTATGGGTTGCTGTCGGCGTGTTGGTGGCGGTCATCAGGAGCGCCCCCATCCAGTGTCCGGGAAGCTCATGCATCAGCACCCATTGCGAGTGGCGGTGCAGGGGCATGGGGCCAGGTCCCGGGCTCCAGTCCGTCGCGATGCCGTTCGGCCCCAGGGCCCAGAACCGGCCTTCATAGTTGAAGAAAGAATCGTCCGTCTTCCCGGGCGACACGGAGTGCACGGCGAGCCAGGCCATCTGGAGCCCGCGTGAAGTCATGGTGGCACCGAACCACGGCGTCTCACCCTCGGTCGCGTTGGCGAGCGTTTGCGGAACGCCGCCGGTGAAGAGGGACCGGACCTGCTTGAGCTGTGAAGGACGGACCGCCGTCTCACGGTAGAGCAGCAGGGGCTCACCGGGTGTGCCGTCCGCGCCGGGAGACGCGCTCAGCAAGTGGGCCGTGGGCGAATTCCCCACGACGAGCGCTCGCTGCTCGCTCATGACCGACAGCTCCTGGTTGTAATGAAAGAGCTGGATGCGTGACGGACTTTGCGGACCGTGGTCCTCCACCACCATCCCCAGGAACCCTCCATCCCCGAGCGCCAGCACGGCCGGAGTGGAGAGAAGGACCTGCTCCTGCGTCCTGAAGAGGATCCAGGGTCCGCTCAACCGCTTTCCGTCCGCATCCACGACCAGCCCCTGCGTCTCCCTGTAATCCTCCGTCACCACGTTCCACAGCACCGCGAGCCGCTGCCCGTCCAGGGACACGGCCACCCCCGCGTGGACCGGGAACTGGGGGTACTCGAAAATGACGACGCCTCCCGGAGGGCCACCGGGGTTGCCCTGCTCGTCGAGCTGAACGAGGCGTCCTTGGGAGACGGCGGACGGGCTCAGGTACTGGCCCACATAGACAAGCGCCGGTCCGCGCGAGGTCCGAATCAGGCGGACCGACGTGACCGGATCAACGCCGGGCGCCACGGGCACCTGCGTCGTGGCCTGCGGCGCCAGGGATTCATCGAGACGACGAACCTGGACCGTGTCCTGTCCCGCTACGGACGCCACGAGGAAGCCCCCTGCCACGGACAGGCTGTCCACGAGGCCTCCGGTCGGGGGCGTCCCCAGGGGAGCGACCTCCGCCCAGGTGGCCGGATCCGCCACGCCGTCACAGTCGTTGTCCAGACCGTCGCAGCTCAGCTCTGTCTCTTCGTACTTCACGCCATAGGAGCGTGCGGTGCACACGGGCTCATAGGCGCCGTCCACCATCGCCCGCTTCGCCCCCGCGCACACGCCCTGCGTCTTTTCGCAGGGCAGGGCCTCCGCCACGCCACTGTCCGGCGTGCCCGCGTCGTCCGTGACGCCGGCATCCACCTGGGTGCCGGCGTCCGGCACGGGCTCCGGTGGTTTCGTGGACGAATCACAGCCCGCGAGCAGCAGGGCCATCACCAACGACATCATCCGTGAATGCATGGTCTCTCGGTTCAAGGGGCGCAGTAACGAAGCGAGTGGAGGGTGTAGGACTCGGGGGTGTCAGTGGCGGTCATCATGAGCGCGCCCATCCAGCGGTCCGGGAGCTCATGCATCAGCACCCATTCCCCGTTCCGGTGAAGAGGCATGGGCGCGGGTCCGGGAGTCCAATCCGTCACGACGCCCGAAGGGCTCATGCCCCAGAGCTGCCCGTCGTAGATGAAGCCCGACTCCTGGCCCGGAACGGGCACATGGCCCATGGAGATCCAGGCCAGCTGGAGCCCCCGTGAAGTCATCGTGGCGCCGAGCACGCTGGACTGGCTCCACGCCGCGGACGTCAGCGTCACGGGCGTGCCCCCCGCGAAGAGGTGCCGCACCTCATGGAGCCTGGGAGTGTGCCCGTCCTTTTCGCGGTAGAGCATCACCGGCTCCTCGCCGCCCTCCTTCGCGGGCATCATCAGCAGCTTGGGAATGGCCCCATACGCCACGGAGAGGCGGCGCTCGTCGCCCACGAGTCCCAGCTTGGGGTCATGACGCCGCAACCGGATGTGGTTGTCATCGAACGTGCCCAACCCCTCGGGCGCCGCCACCAGGAAGTTCCCGTCCCCCATGGCCAGCACCCGCGGCGAATAGAGCTCGGGCGAGTCCGACTGGAACACCACCCGGGGTGGGACCAGGACCTGTCCGGCGGGATCCACGAGCATGCCCTGCACTTCGCGGACACCGTAGATGTCCGAGACCCAGACCACGGAGATCCGCTGGCCGTCCACGGACGCGGCCACGCGCACGGACGGCTGGGTCTTGGCCTGCTCGAAGAGCACCACGCCTTCGGGAGGGCCCACGGGAGCCCCCTGCTCATCCAGTTGCATGAGGCGTCCCTCGGCGGGGGTTCCCGTCTGGAAATGCAGCGCGGTGTAGTAGAGGGCAGGACCGAGAGCGGTCCGCACCAGTTGCGCCTCCGTCACGTGGGAGATGCCTGGATCCAGAGGGATCCTCGACGTGCCCTGAAGGTTCAGGGATTCGTCGAACCGGAGCACTTCGATCCCCCCCGGGCTGTCGACGTAGACCATCAGGAATCCTCCCGCCACGGGCAGGCTGTCCACCGACCTCTCGTAGGGCGCCCACTTCATCGGGGCGACCTCCGTCCACGTCGCCGGATCCGTCACGCCGTCACAGTCGTTGTCCAGACCGTCGCAGCGCGTCTCCGTCGCCTCGTAGTCCGCGCCATAGGAGCGCGCGGTGCACACGGACTCATGGACGCCGTCCACCAGGGCGCGCCGGGCCCCCGCGCACACGCCCTGGGTCCGCTCGCACGGCAGCGCCTCCGCCACGCCGCTGTCCGGAGTCCCCGCGTCGTCCGTGACGCCCGCATCGACCGTGACGCCGGCATCCACCTGGGTGCCGGCATCCGGTGGCGTCGAGGAGGAGCCACAGCCCGCGAGCAGCGCGGCCAACACCAACAACGACCCACAGCCCCACGACTTCATCCGTGAATGCATGGTTCCCCCCGAATCAAGGCGCGCAGTAACGCAGCGACCGCAGGGTGTACGTCCTGGGCTGATCCGTGGCGGTCATCATGAGCGCCCCCAACTGATGTCCCGCCAGCTCATGCAGCAGCACCCATGACGCGGTGGCGTTCATGGGCATGGACGCAGTGCCCGGAGTCCAATCCGTCACGACGCCGGTCGCGCTCCGTCCCCAGAGCCGTCCTTCGACACCGAAGGCGGCATCCCCGCCGGGGTTGGGAACGAAGAGCATGGAGAGCCACGCCAGTTGGAGTCCCCTGGAGGTCATCGTCGCGCCGAACAGGGACGTCTGACTCTGCTTCGTGGCGGTCAGGCTCTCCGCCGTGCCCTGGTCGAAGAGGGACCGCACCTGCAGGAACTGGGGAGTGAGTCCATGCGGATCCCGGTAGAGCAACGTCGGCTCGCCCGCGCCGCCCTCTTCCAGGGGAGCCGTGAGCATCAGCCTGGGAAGGGCCGCGTACTTCACGGTGAGGATGCGCTCGTCCCCCACGGGGAGGAGCTCGCGGTCGTAACGCTGCAGCCAGACGCGCGTGTCATCGAACGAGCCCGCCTTGTTCTCGTTCGCCTTCACCAGGAACCCGCCATCCCCCAGGCCCAGCACCTCCGCCGCGGAGATATCCAGCGAGTCCGACCGGTGCAGCACGCGGGGAGTCGCCAGGACCTGGCCGGCGGGGTCCACCGTCATGCCCTGCACCTCGCGGGCACCGGCGAGCTCCCAGGTCCAGGTCACCGCGAGCCGTTCCCCATCCAGCGAGGGGGCCACGTGTCCATTCGCCCAGGTGTAGGGCCCTTCGAAGAGGACGGCGCCCTCGCCGAGGGGAGTGCCCAGCTCATCGAGCTGCGTGAGGCTTCCCCGGACGAAGTAGCTCGGCTCTGAGTACACGACGATGGAGAAGAGCGCCGGCCCGCGCGCGGTGCGCACCAACTGGGCCCTCGTCACGCGAATGGGCGCGGGCGACAGCGCCAGGGCCGTCGTGCCCTTCAGGGTCAGGGTTGCGTCGAGCCGGAGCAACTCGATGGCCGACAGGCCGTTGGAGGAGACGAACAGGTAGCCCCCTGTCACGGGCAGGCTGTCCGCCCATCTTTCATCCGGAGCCCACTGCATCGGCGCGGCATCCGCCCACGTCGTCGGATCCGTCACGCCGTCGCAGTCGTTGTCCAGGCCGTCGCAGCGCATCTCCGACGCCTCGTAGTCCGCGCCATAGGAGCGCGCCGTGCACACGGGCTCGTAGGCCCCGTCCACCCAAGCCCGCTTCGCTCCCGCGCACACGCCCTGGGTCTTCTCGCAGGGGGCGCCTTCCGGCACCACGCCGCTGTCCGGCGTGCCCGCGTCATCCGTGACGCCCGCGTCCGTCCCGGCGTCCACCGTCGTGCCGGCGTCCACCCCGGGAGCCGACGGACTCGTGGAGGAGCCACACCCCACGAGCCACAACGCCGCCACCAGCGACACACTGCCCCAACCCTTCATCAGCGATTGCATGTTCCCCTCTAGGCGCGCGGCACCGCTCACGGAGCGGCGGCCGGACGCGGAACCTGACGTCCCGTCAGGCTCCCCGGTTCCCAAAAAACTACCATGCTCATCCGCGCAGCACCGTGAGCCCCCGCAGGAAGTCCTCCGGCGGCGGCGACTCCACCTGGACGACCTGGCCCGTCGCGGAGGACGGCACCTCCAGCCGCCACGCGTGCAGGGCCTGGCGTCCCACCGCGAGCGCCGCCGGGTGCTTGCGCGCCTCCTCCGTGCCGTAGAGCGAATCCCCCAGCACCGGAAATCCGGCCTCCGACAGCTGCACGCGGATCTGATGCGTGCGCCCCGTGTCCAGGTCGATGTCCAGCAGCGCCCCCTCGCGGAACCGCTCGCGCACCGTGAACGTCAGCGCCGCCCGCCTCGCGGAGGGGACGCGGGTCGTGAAGCGGCGCGGATCCTTCGGGTCCCTCGCGTACGGTCCTTCCAGGTGCCCCGTGTCCGGCGGACGGCCCAGCACCAGCGTCTGGTAGCGCTTGTCCACGCGCTTCTCCTGGAACGCCTTCAGCAGCGCCGCCACCGCGTCATCCGTCCGGGCCAATGCCAGACATCCGCTCGTCTCCCGGTCCAACCGGTGCACCACGCCCGGCTGGGCCACGCCCTCCACGTCGAACGGCGGGCACCGCGCCGCGAGCAGCCCCACCACGGACGCCGCCCGCCCCTCCGGCTCCACCACCAGCCCCGGCGGCTTCGCCACGATGACGAGCGCCGCGTCGTCGTACAGCACCGGCAGCTCCGGGCCCTCCGGTGATGCATGCGGCGACGGCCGCGGCTCTGGCACCTCCAGGGTGAGCTCCTCGCCGCCCCACAGCTTGCGCGTGGCCTGCGCCTTCTTGCCCCGGATGCGCACGCGTCCCGCGTCCAGCATCGCCCGGGCCCGCTCCGGCGTGAGGCCCGGGACGTGCTTCGTCAGGAACCGGTCGAGCCGGTCGCCGGCAATCTCCCGGGGAACCACGAGAACCTTGTGCCGCGTCATGGGTTTCCCCGTCTCCCAAGGCAGCCAGGGAGTCAACCACCGTGTAGGCGTGCGCCCACCGAGCATGCGTCAGGGACGCGCTGTAGAAAGAGTATCTCCGTGGCCACCTCCTTGTTCTCACGTTCGGGCTCCGCCCGGGCCCTGACTCATCGCGACTTCACCCTTCTCTGGCTGGGCACGCTCGTGTCGAACATCGGCACGTGGATGGAGTCCGTGGCCCTGGGGGTCTACGTCACGGAGGTGACGGGTCAGGCCGCATGGACGGGCGGGGTCGCCGCGCTGACGCACCTGCCCTCGTTGGTGCTCGCGCCGCTGGGAGGTGCGCTCGCGGACCGCTTCGACCGGCGCACCTTCATGGCCGTGTGCATCTGCGTGCAGGCGCTGCTGGCCGCGTTGCTCACGGTGCTGGCCGGCACGGACAACCTGTCGGTGCCGTGGGTGGCGGTCCTCTCGCTGCTCAACGGCGCGTTCAGCACGCTGGTCATCCCCTGCGCCACGGCGCTCACCGTGGCCGTGGTGCCCCCGGAGGACCTGCACAACGCGCTCAGCCTGGACTCGGCGCAGTTCAACCTGGGCCGCATCATCGGGCCCGTGCTGGCCGCGCTCGTGCTGACGAAGGTGGGCATCGCCGGGGCGCTGTTCGTCAACACGCTGTCCTTCCTCGCCGTGCTGCTGGCGCTCGCGGCGATGCGCGGCGCGGCGAGCACCCTGCCGCCCAAGGTGGAAGCGCTGTGGGCCGGCATCATGCGAGGCGTGCGGCTGGCGTGGACGGATCCGGGCATCGCGCTCGCGTTGGGCTCCGGGGCGCTGGTGGGGTTGCTCATCTCCCCCTTCGTGGGCCTGGTGCCGGTGTTCGCGCTGAAGGTGCTGGGTGGGGACGCGACCACCACGTCCATGCTGCTCACGGCGCAGGGGACGGGGGCCGTCATCGCGGCGTTCGGCTCCGGCGCCCTGGCCGCGAGGATGGGGCGGCGGGCCTTCCTGGAGGCGGCGCTGCTGCTCGTGGGGCTGTGCTCCGCCGCGTACTGGCTGTCCCCCACGCTGCCGGTGGCCCTGGTGACACTGTTCATCCTGGGCGCCGTGTACCTGGTCGCCTTCACGGGCCTGAAGACGGTGTGCCAGGCGCGCACGCCGCCGGAGCTGCAGGCGCGCGTGAGCAGCCTGTTCCTGCTCCTGGTGAACGCGGGCTACATCCTGGGCGTCTGGGGCCAGGGCGCGTTGTCGGACCGCGTGGGCGTGCGGCCCATCACCGCGGGCTGCGCCCTGCTCTTCTTCGGCATCGTGGTGGGGATGCGGACCCTGCGCTCGAGGGGCCTGGCCGCGCTGGGCACCTGAGCGTTCAGCCTCCCGCGGTCCCCTTCGCCGGCAGGAGCGCCAGCACGCGCGCGAGCACCGCGACGCCCTCTTCGTACTCCGGCAGGTCGATGTGTTCGTTCGGCGTGTGGTCCAGCGCGGCGTCGCCGGGGCCGTACGCCACGGTGGGCACGGCCCACGTGGAGGCCACGGTGTTCCAGTCGGACGTGCCTGTCTTCAGGCGCAGCGTGGGCTTCACGCCGCGCTCGCGGATGGCCTGCTTGAAGACGCGGGAGAGCGCGTCGTTGCCGTTGGTGGACACGGCGTTCTTCCGGGCCACGGTGCGCACCGTCACGGAGGGCACGGTGGCCAGCGCCGCGAGCAGGGCGTCGGTGTCCGTGGACGGGCCGGTGCGGATGCTCACGGCGGCCGTGGCCCACTCCTCCGTCTCCGTGGCGCCGGTGTGGAAGGCGTTGAGGGAGGGCAGGTTCTGCTCGAAGAGGGACGGACGTTCGCGGTTCCAGTCGTCACACAGGCGCTTGAGCGCGTTCCACGCGTCGATGACATGTTCAGCGGCGGCGCGGTAGTCGCGGCTCGCGGTGTGGCGGCGGCTGGCGCGGTGCTCCAGGTCCAGGCGCAAGAGGCCCTTGTAGCCGATGGTCACCGCGTGCGCGCCGCTGGGCTCGCCGTTGATGACGAAGTCCGGGGCGTACTGGTCGCGCACGTGCAGGGCGCCTCGAGTGATGGCGACCTCCTCCTCCACGCAGCCCAGGAGCAGGAACTGCTTGCCGGCGCGCTCCGCGTCGTCCAGCAACTCCACGGCTTCGATGAACGCGCACAGCGGGCCCTTGGCGTCCACCGCGCCCCGGCCGTAGAGCTTCTGGCCCTCCAGACGCACGGGCACCTCCCCGGGCACGGTGTCGATGTGGCCCAGGAACGCGATGACGGTGTCTCCGTCTCCGTAACGGGCAACGGCGTTGCCCACGGCGTCGGTGTGGGCCCGCCAGCCGCGAGCGCCCAGCCGCTCCACCAGCGCTCCGGCGAAGGAGGCCTCCTGGTGGCTGGGGCTGTACTGCTCCACCATCCACCGCAACAAGTCGACGCCTGGCTCACGCGCCCGCATCCGCCGTGCCTCCATCGCGAAGGGTGAACTTCGTACCGCCCGTCTCCTCCAGCGCGGAGAACACCGGCCGGGCCACGCGCGACGCGCTCACATACGCGGTCGGAACTCCGCCGTGCAGCGCGCGGCGCACGGCCTCCAGCTTGTAGCGCATGCGTCCGCCGGCCAGCGGCATGCAGCCCTCCACGTCGTCGCTGGAGCGCACCAGCGAACCCGGGTCCTTCGGATCCGCGAGCAGCCCCGGCACGTTGGAGAGGATGACCAGGGCCTTCGCGCCCAGCGCCACCGAGATGGACGACGCCACATGGTCCGCGTCCACGTTCACGAGCACGCCGTCCTCCGTCACCGCGGGAGGACACACGACGGGAACGTAGCCGCCATCCAGCAGCGTCCCCAGGAGCGCCGAGTTCACCGAGGAGACCTCACCCGCCAGGTGCTCGCGGTCGATGCGCATCCGCCCGTCGGCGTCCTGCAACTTGAGGGGAGGCCGGCGGCGCGCGGTGAGCACGCGGCCGTCCGCGCCGCACAAGCCCAGGGCGGTGACGCCCTTCGCGAGCAGCGCCAGCACCACGGCCTTGTTGACCTCGCCCACCCACGCCATGGTGAGCGCGCGCAGCGTGGGCGCGTAGGTGAGGCGCACGACGTTGCCGTTCGCGGTGGTGGCCTCCGGGCGCTCCAGTCCCAGCGAGCCCAGGAGCCGCTCACCGGCCTCCGAACCGCCATTGACGACGACGACACGCTCGCCCTGGCGGACGAGTTCCACGATGTCCGAGCAGACGTTCTCCAGGTCCACGCCCGCCGCGCCGCCAATCTTCACGACGAAGGGACGGCGGGAAGAAGATGCAGGCGTCGCGCTCATCCGATGACGCTCGCGCCACCGTCCACGAGTTGCACGGTGCCGGTGATGAAGGAAGCGCGCTCGCTGGCCAGGAACACCGCCGCGGCGGCGAACTCCTCCGGGAGCCCGACGCGCTTGAGCGGGATGTGCGCCCCCATGGCGCGAAGGCCCGCCTCCACGTCCCCCGCGTTGCCAGCGGTGCGCTCCACCGGAGGCGTGCGCATGTAGCCCGGAGCCAGCACGTTGACGGTGATGCCGGCATCCCCCAGCTCCTGCACCAGCGCGGCGGAGAAGCCGACGATGCCCATGCGAGCGAAGCCGGACAGCGCGAAGCGGGCCACCGGCCGGTGCACCGTCTCCGAGGTGATGAACAGCAGGCGTCCCCAACCAGCCTTCCTCATGTGGGGGAGCGCCGCGAGCGCCAGGGAGATGGGAGGCAGCAGCACCGCATCCGCAGCGCTCCGGTACGCGTCCACGCCAAAGGTGGAGGCCGGGCCCGGCGGAGGACCGCCGCTGTTGGTGACGACGACGTGCAGCGCACCCAGCTTGGAGACCACATCCTCCACCCAGCGGCGCACGTCCGCGTCGTCCTTCACATCCACGCGAGTCGCCAGCACCCGGCCGCCCCGGGCCACGGACTTGAGCCGGGCCTCCGCCTGGGCCAGCCGGTCCGTATCCCGGGCACCGATGGCGACATGCGCGCCCTCCTTCGCCAGTTCCTCCGCGACAGCGAGCCCCAGCCCGCTGGAGCTACCAGCGACGAGCGCGACCTTGTTGGCGAGTCCCAGTTCCATCCGCGTCCCTCCAGAAGTTGGCGCAAGGCCGCCGCCGAACGACCACACCAAACATCACTGAACCGCACCTACGAGGGCCGAGGCATGCCCGCCCGGCCCAAGTTCTCCAGAACCAGTCCGACAGTCCGACAGGCTTCCGCGACCTGGGCGGAGCGCGGACCCAGCCCCCGGTTCTTCAAAACCGGTCCGACTGTCCGACAGGTTTCCACGACCGGGGCGGAGCGCGGACCCAGCCCCCGGTTCTTCAAAACCGGTCCGACTGTCCGACAGGTTTCCGCGACCGGGGCGGAGCGCGGACCCAGCCCCCGGTTCCTCAAAACCGGTCCGACTGTCCGACAGGTTTCCTCAGTTCGAGCTGAACGAGGCCTCCGGCCCAAGTTCTCCAGAACCTGTCCGACTGTCCGACAGGTTTCCGCGGCTTGAGCGGAGCGAGGTCCCGGGCCTCGGTTCTCTACAACTTGTCCGACTGTCCGACCGGTTTCCGCAGCTCGGGTGGAGCAAGGTTCCGGGGCCTGGTCCTTCAAAATCTGTCCGACTGTCCGACAGGTTTCCGCAGCCTGGGCGGAGCGCGGTCCCGGGCCCCGGTTCTCTAGAGCTTGTCCGACTGTCCGACAGGTTTCTGGAGACTGGCTGGCCAGGGGGCCCCCTTCCCTGGTCGCCCGCACCTGTCCGACTGTCGGACAGGTTTTTTTGGTGCGCCTCCGGCGGGAGCCCAGAAGGTTTCTCGCCTTCTCATCCGTGAGGACTGAGCTCATGGCCGGAGACTCAGGGGCGACGCTCCGTGCCCGCGTCCGGCGCTGCCCCTCCGATGGGTGCTCGCCGTGCCCCACTGAAGTAGCCGTACTTCGCCATCAGCGGCCAGGCGAGCGCCACGGTGAGCGCCTTCGCTCCGGAGGCCAGCTCGCCCCTCCATGCGTCGTCCTCGCCGCGCAAGAGCGTGGGTCCGCTGCGGAAGCGGTCCGGGTTGCCGGTGACGGTGTGGTTCTTCCCCAGCACCACCGTGCGCCCCTTCACCGGGTTCTGGGCTCGCGGCACGCCCACCAGGTCCAGCACCGTGTCCACGGCGCGGTCCGGTGCGGCGATGAAGTCCTCGTAGCGAAGGAAGAGCGACTGGTCGGGGAACCTCCGCGTCACCTCCTCCGACGCGGCGTTGAAGCCCAGCCAGTACGCCGTGCTGCGCGCGGCGGACATGGGGACGACGTACTGCTTCGTCTTCGTCCACGAGTGCGTCACCGCGCGCGGGTCGCGCACCAGGTGCAGATACAGCGGCCGGATGCCGTCCACGCGCGGCAGCAGCGCCGCCTCGGACGGGAACTTCCCGCTGTCCACCAACACCGTGCTCCCCGTCGCTCGCGCGATGGTCCGGTACGTGCGCGCCAGGAAGTCCGCGTGCGACTGGAGCGCCTGCGAATCCCCCGCCTCGTCCAGCACCCGCAGCGTGTGCCGCGTGCGCACGGCGGCCTGCTGCCTGCGCACCACCTCCGCCGCATGCGCTCGCGGCGTCAGGCCCGCCGGCACGTCGGAGTTCAGCACCGTGCTCCAGATGCCGCAGTCCAACAACTGCTGGCCGCAGCCGCACAACGTGTTGGACCCGTTCCCGTACGCGTTCTTCCAGAGGAAGCTCAGCTCCCCCACGTGGAAGAAGCCCGGCACCTCGTTGAGGACGTTGCCCAGGATGGTGCTGCCGCTGCGGCACCAGCCGGTGATGTAGAGGACCGTGAGCTGCGCGCCCTCGCCCTTCGCGCTCGCGGTGGCCATCAGGTCAGCGACGCCACGAAGAAGTGGGTGGGCAGGTGCACCGCGAGCGTCGTGTAGACCTCGCCGTAGGCGGCCAGTCCCTCGCGCGGGAAGATGCCCGGCGGCGGCTCCGCGAACCGGATGACGGAGCGCTCGCTGTCATACAGCGTCGCCGCGGCCGTGAAGTCCCCCACGATGATGGTGCCCGGGTTCACCATGCGCGTGCGGCACAGGCGGATGCCCATGGCCGCCAGGTCCGACAGGAGCGACTGCTGGCCCACCAGGTGCTCGTAGAAGTCCAACGAGTTGATGACGATGCCGTCCGCCGACCCGCCCATCTGCTCCACCTGCGCGCAGGCGTTGAGCAGCGACCGCACCGCCGTCTTCTGCGCCGGCAGCCGCACGATGCCCGGCGTGTGCAGCAGGCCCCGCACGCCGTCCCCTCCCTTGCCGATGCACAGCGCCTGGTTCTCCGCCGTGTTCAGCCGTACCAGCAGGCGGAAGTCGATGAACTGCGCCAGCGACTTCGGATCCTCCAGCAGGTTGCGCGGCACCTGGATCCACGCGCGCGTGGGCTTGAGCGCCTGCGTGTCCTGGTGGAACTCGAAGCCCGCTTCCGGACGCAGCTCCACGTCCTGCACCGGTCCGGTGGGCTTCGTCTGGGGGTGCGTCTCGTACCAGAAGGGGACCGGGTCGCGCTCCGCCTTGGCCGTCTTGAACATGCCGCGCACCGCGATGCGCGGACGGCGCTTGAAGCCGGGGAACGCGTCCACGATGGACGTGTCGTAGTCCACGTGCGCCTTCGCGCCCTGCTTCTGGACGGCGGCCGCGAACACCTCGCCAGGGGATTTCGTGCTCAAGCTCATGGGTGCGGCTCCTCGGAATGAAAAGCGGTCTAGAGCGGATGCAGGCCCCGGAAGCCCAACCCTTCCGTCTCCGGGCGGCCCAGCATCAGGTTCAGCGCATGCACCGCCGTGCCGGCGGCGCCCTTCACCAGGTTGTCGATGGCCGCGTTCACCACGATGCGGCCCCGCTCCGCGTCCACGTCCACCGACAAATCACAGTGGTTCGTGCCCAGGAGCGGCCCGGGCTCCGGGAACGGAGAGAGCGACGCGCTGGGGCGCAGGAGCCGCACGAAGGGCTTCTCGCGGTAGCGCGTGGCGATGGCGCGCACCACCTCCGCCTCCTCCACCGGCCGCGCCGCGAAGGCGTGCACCGTGGCCAGGATGCCGCGCACGCCCGGCACCGCCGTGGCGCTGAAGTGGATGGTGGGCTGCTGGCCGGTGACTCGCGCCACCACGCCCTCCAATTCGCCCGTGTGCCGGTGGCCCACCGGCTTGTAGCAGCGCAGCGCGTTCGCGCGCTCCGGGTGGTGCGAGGAGCGATCCGGCGTCGAGCCGCCCCCGGACGAGCCCGTCTTCGCGTCCACCACCAGCACGTCCGGACGCGCGAGCCCCGCGTGCAGGAGCGGCAGGAGCGCCAGCAATCCCGCGTGCGCCATGCAGCCGGGCACCGCGACGTGGCGCGCGTTCGTCAGCGCCTCGCCCATCCACTCCGGCAGGCCGTAGACGAACGCGGGCACGTCGTCCGGGCGCGGGTGCTTGCCGTACCAGCGCGCGTGCCCCGCGGCGTCCAGGCGGAAGTCCGCGCTCAGGTCCACCACCCGCTCCGCCAGCCGGGACACCTTCTGCCAGCGCTGGAGCAATTCCCCTTGAGGCAGGCAGCTCACCAGCACGTCGCAGGGCTCCAGCGCGTCGTGCGGCGTGTAGCGCAGCGTCCCCACCCCGCGCAGGTGCGGGTGCGGGAAGTCCAGGCGCTTGCCGGCGAACTGGCCGGAGGTGGCCTGCACCACCTCCACGGCCGGGTGCGCGAGCAACAGGCGCAGCACCTCGCCGCCGGTGTAGCCCGCGGCTCCCAGCACCGCCACGCGCACGCTCATCGCCGGGCTCCTCCGGCTCCAGAGGCGACGTACTCCGCGATGAGGTCCGGCAGCGGGACGCCCGTCTCGTCGATGCTGCGCGCGAACTCCACGCAGTGGTTGATTTCGTTGACGTAGATGTCGCCGCCGCGCGTCTCCAGCAGGTCCACCGCCACCATGTCCCCGCCCACCGCGTCCGCGGCGGCCTCCGCCAGCTTCGCGTGCACCACCGGCACCTCGTAGCGCTCCGGCACGGCGCCGCGCGCCGTGTTGGTGATCCAGTGCTCGGAGCGCCGCCTGAGCCCACCCACCGCGCGGCCGATGACGTAGACGCGCAGGTCGTAGCCCGGCTTGTCCACGTACTCCTGCACCAGCGCCACGTGGTCCTGCGCGCCGCCGGTGCCGAAGCGCGTGGACAACACGCCCTCCGCGGCGGAGCGCGAGTCCAACCGGGCCACCATCCGGCCCCAGCTCCCCAGCACGGGCTTGGTCACCACCGGGTAGCCCTTCTCTTCAATCGCCTCCAGGCACGCGTCCTCGTCGAAGGCCACGAACGACCACGGCATGGGCACGCCCTTCGCGGCCAGCGCCGCGCTGGTGAGCGCCTTGTCCCCGCACAGGGAGATGGTCCTCGCGCTGTTGAGCACGCGCAGCCCCTTCATCTCCAGGAACGTGGCCAGGTAGCGCGCACGCGTGAAGGACATGCTGCGCATCAACACGGTGTCGGCCTCGGTGACGCGCTGTCGATCCATCGACAGCACCATCCCGGAGTCCTGCACCAGGTTGACGGCGCAGTCGCGCCTGCGCAGCGCCTCGAGGAGGAGCTTCTCCTCGGTGCGCACGCGCGTATAGACGAGGTCGACCTTGCGCATGGCGCGGGGCTACTCCCCCCAGTCTTCCTCGACCTCGGGTGCTTCCTCGAGCCGCAGCGGGTTGACGCCCACCACCTCCAGCTCGGCGGAGCAGCCGTCACAGGAGAGCACCTCGCCCACGATCCGGTTCCCGCCCGGCACCGGCTGCGCGCACAGCGGGCACTGCTCGGGGGGCACGGACTGCGTCATCGGATTCGGGTTCTGGACCTGCATGTCAGTCCCTCCTCGTTGCGGGTTCCACGGCAAACACCGGGGTTCTTGGGAGCACTCCCAGGATGCGCTCGGCCACCTGCCCGCCCTCCAGGCCGTGGCCCTTGAGCAAGGCCTCGTGCGAACCAGCGCGCGAGTCGTACCGGTCCTGCAGACCCACGCGCAGCACGCGCCGCCCCAGGTCCAGCGAGCACACCGTTTCACACACCGCGCTGCCCAGTCCGCCCAGCACGTTGTGCTCCTCCACCGTCACCAGGAGCCGCGTGCGCGCCGCCGTCTCGCGCACGGCCTCCTCGTCCAGCGGCTTCAACGTATGCACGTTGAGCACGCGCGCGGAGACGCCCTGCGCCTCCAGCAGCTTCGCGGCGTCCAGCGCCACGGACACGCCCACCTCGCCGTGCGCGAGCAGCCCCACGTCATCGCCCTCGCGCAGGAGCGCGGCGCGGCCCAGCTCGAACGGCGGGCGCGGGATGTCCAGCCGGGTGACGCGGTTGCGGCCCAGCCGCAGGTACACCGGCCCGTCGTGCTGGAGCATCGCGCGCGTGGCCTGCACCGTCTCCAGGCCGTCCGCGGGCGACACCACGGTGAGGTTGGGCATCGCGCGCAGCACGGCCAGGTCTTCAATCGCGTGGTGCGTGGGGCCGAAGAAGGCGCCCGCCACGCCGCCGTAGTCGCACACCAGCTTCACGTTGGCGCGCGCATAGGCCAGGTTCAGCCGCACCTGCTCGCACGCGCGCATCACGCCGAACGCCGCGAAGCTGTGCGCGATGACGGTGTGCCCGCCGTGCGCCAGGCCACACGCCATGTCCAGCATGGTGGCCTCGCAGATGCCCAGGTTGAAGTAGCGCTGGGGGTGGCGCTTCTCGAATGGGTCTCCTCCGCCGCCCAGGTCCGCCTCCAGGAAAACGACGCGCGCGTCATCTTGCGCGAAGCGCGCCGCCGCGTGCCGGAACACCAGCCGGCTGGACAGCTCCGGATGCGCGGCGAGCCACGCCTCCGGCGCCTGGGCCAGGTCCACCGTCGACGCAAGCGACGCGCTCACTGGCCGTCCTCCCCGAGCGACGCGAGCGCCCGCCGCAGGTGCTCCGGCGAGAACACCGCGTAGTGCGGCCCCTTGCCCTTGAGCATCGGCACGCCCGCGCCCTTCTGCGTCCGGGCGACGATGGCGCGCGGACGGCCGCCCACGACGGGCGCCTCCAGCGCGGCCACCAGCGCGGGCAGGTCGTGCCCGTCCACCTCCAGCGACTGGAAGCCGAACGCGTCCAGCCTCCGCACCAGCGCCTCCTGCGACAGGATGGACTCGGTGGGGCCGTCGTTCTGTCCGCCGTTGCGGTCGATGATCAGCGTGAGGCCGGTGAGCTTGCGGTGCGACGCCACCTGGAGCGCTTCCCAGTTGGAGCCCTCGCCCATCTCTCCGTCGCCGCAGACGACGAAGGTGCGGTTGGGTTCCCCGCGCAGCACGTGCGCGAGCGTCAGCCCCACGCCCAGCCCCAGCCCGTGGCCCAGGCTGCCGGTGGCGAACTCCACGCCCGGCACCGCCGCGTTCACGTGGCCGGTGAAGATGCTGCCGTCCGCGTTGTACTCGCGCACCAGCGTCTCCACGTCCACGAAGCCGAACTCCGCCAGCGCCGCGTAGAGCCCCGCCGCCGCGTGCCCCTTGGACAGGATGAGGTGGTCACGCTCCGGTGCCTTCGGCGCGCGCGGATCCACGCGCATCACCCGGCCCAGCAGCGCCACCAATATCTCCACCATCGACAGCGAGCCGCCCAGGTGACAGCCCGACGGTGTCGCCGCCAGCCGCACGATGGTCTGGCGGATGCGCTTCGCCCGCCTGGGCAGCAGCGCCAGGCCCGCATCCGACGCGGCGCCCGAAGCCCCGTCCCCAGGGCGAGCAGGCGCCACCGGGCCGCCGGAGGCCGTGGGTTCTTCTGGCGTCCGCGCGTCGCGCGACAGCCCGGGGGTCGTTGGATTCGCCGAGAAAGTCATGCCCGTAGCGTCGCTGACACAGCCCTGGAATCCGGCTGTTGTGAGACACCCTAGGAAAACGCATCATGCGCCGTCAACGCGGATTTTCTTAAGATGTAGATGTACGAGAAAAAACCGTCTTGCCCGGTAATCTCGCGGTGTTACACACGCGGCTCGCCCGGCATTCCCCGGTTTCGCGTCACTCGGAGGAGACCTTCAAATGGGGCAGCGTTTCCATAACGCAGCGGCATTGGAGAAGGGTTCGGAGTACCGCCGAAAGGGTTGGTGGCGTGACATCACGGTGGTTGACGATCTGCGTCGCTGCGTCCAGGCGCACCCGGACAAGACCGCGATCATCGCCGCACGGTACTTTTCCAAGGACATCACGCGGCTGACGTACGCGGAGCTGGCGCGATACATGGACCGGTTCGCGCTGGGCCTGCGCGAGCTGGGCGTGGGTCGCGAAGACATCGTCGCGGTGCAGTTGCCCAACGGGTGGCACTTCACGGCGCTGGCGCTGGCGTGCGCGCGGCTGGGAGCGGTCATCGCGCCCATTCCTCCGGACTACCGGCGCCGCGAGGTGGAGTTCATCCTGGGCCGCACGGAGGCCTCCGTGTACGTGGGGCCCACGTCATGGACGGGGCACTCACACCGGGACATGGCGCGCGACATCGCGGCGGTGCTGCCGTCGCTGCGCCACCGGGTGCTGCTGGGCAGCAACACCGACCTCCAGGCGGGCGAGCGGGACTTCGAGCGCCACTTCATCGAGCGCGAGTGGGAGAAGGAGGCGTCGCTGGAGGGCGTCACGCCCGCGGCCGCGGACGACGTGTGCAACATCCTCTACACGTCCGGCACCACGGGCGAGCCGAAGGGCGTGGTGCACTCGCACAACACGAACTACGGCATCACGCGCGCGCTCTGCGACACGCTGGGCATCGATGGGACGGACGTGGTGGCGCTGCCGTCGCTGCTGACGGCATCCACGGGGTTCACGTACTCGTATCTGATGCCCATCCTGCTGGGGGCCACGGCCATCTACATGGACGTGGGCGACCCGGAGCTGACGCTCAAGCTCTTCGAGGAGCACGGCGTCACGTTCACGTACGGCATCCCCACGTACCTGATGAACCTCATCGCGTTGCAGCGAAAGCGCCAGCGCAACACCTCCTCGTTGCGGCAGCTGGCCACGGGCTCCATCCCGGTGCCGCCGCACCTCATCGCGGCGGTGCGCGAGGTGTTCGGCGTGCGGCTGCACACGCTGTGGGGCATGACGGAGAACGGCGCGGTCACCATCACCCGGCATGAGGACCCGCCGGACTGGCCCAGCCAGAGTGATGGACGGGCGGTGGCGTGGATGGAGACGCGCATCGTCCCGGCGCTCGCGGAGGACGGCACGCCGCATCCGGACGGGACGGGGCGGCTCCTGGTGCGCGGCGCCAGCCAGTGCCTCACCTACTTCAAGCGTGACGACGTGTACGCCGCGGCGGTGGACGCGGAGGGCTGGTTCGACACGGGCGACCTGGCGCGCGACGACGGGCGTGGCGGCATCCGCATCGTGGGGCGGCTGAAGGACGTCATCTTCCGGTACGGGTACAAGATCCCCGTGGTGGAGGTGGAGTCCGCGCTGTACTCGCACCCGAAGGTGAAGGAGGTCGCGGTCGTCGCGCACTCGGACGACAAGATTGGCGGCGAGCGGGTGTGCGCCGTCGTCGTGGTGCGCGAGGGAGAGGCCCCGCCCACGCTCAACGAGCTGCGCGACCACCTCAAGCAGCAGGGCATGTCCAACCAGTACTGGCCGGACCGCCTGGACCTCATCGACGAGATGCCCAAGACGGCCACCGGCAAGGTGCGCAAGTACCTGCTGCGCGAGCGGCTGAAGCCCGCGTGAGCGGGCGAAAAGGAACGGCCTTGAACCCGAGCCCCGAAGAAGCCTCCAGCCTGACGGACACGGAAGCGAAGCTGGCGGCGTGGTGGAAGGAGTTGCTGGGCGTGGAGGTCGTGCGCCCGGAGGACCACTTCCTGGAGATTGGCGGCAACTCCCTGATGGCCACGGTCCTGTCCAATCGCATCGAGAGCGAGCTGGGCGTGGAGGTGTCCATGGTGGAGCTGTTCAACACGCTCCGGTCCGTGGCCACGCTGTGCGACGAGCTGCGCCAGGAGCAGACCGCTTGAGCCAGGCCGCCCCTTCGAGGGCGGTCCCCCTCCCCCGCTTTCCCCCGAGCGAGACATGACGACCGAGCACCCCGGCTCCCCTTCCGCCTCCGCGCCGAAGTCCCCGGCGAGGCCCCGTCGTCGAGCGCCGCCCGTGGTGCCCGTCCCCCGCGACGCCCTGCTGCCGCTCTCCTTCGGGCAGCAGCGGATGTGGTTCATCGAGCAGCTCACGCCCGGAGGCATCTCCTACAACGTCCCGTACTTCGCGCGGCTCACCGGCGCGCTGGACATCCCCGCGCTGGAGCGGGCGCTGGCCGTGCTG
Organism: Corallococcus sp. M7; assembly: GCF_054512695.1. Taxonomy (NCBI): domain Bacteria; kingdom Pseudomonadati; phylum Myxococcota; class Myxococcia; order Myxococcales; family Myxococcaceae; genus Corallococcus; species Corallococcus sp. M7. Next base: position 2,417,989 of record NZ_CM137252.1, on the reverse strand, counting down.
GTGGAGCGGCACGAGGCGCTACGCACCACCTTCGCCGTGGTGGACGGACAGCCGGTGCAGAGCATCGCGCCGTCGCTGCGCCTGCCGCTGTCCGTGGAGACGCTGGAGCAAGTGCCCGCGTCCGAGCGGGAGCAGACCTTGCGACAGGTCGCGGAGGCGGAGGCGCGCGCCCCTTTCGACCTGCGCCGTGGACCGCTGGTGCGCGTGCGGCTCCTGCGGCTGGGGGAAGCGGAGCACGTGCTGCTCCTGATGCTGCACCACATCTGCTGCGATGGCTGGTCGCTCACGGTGATGGAGCGGGAGCTGCAAACGCTCTACGCGGCCTTTCGCGCCGGCACGACGCCCGTGCTGCCCGCGCTGCCCGTGCAGTACGCGGACCATGCGGTGTGGCAGCGGCAGTGGCTCCAGGGCGAGCACCTGCGGCAACAAGTCGAGTGGTGGCGGGGAGAGCTCTCTGGAGCACCCGCCGCGCTGGAGCTGCCCACGGACCGTCCCCGTCCCGCCGCGCAGTCCACGCGGGGCGCGGTGTACCGCCACGCGCTGCCTCCGGGGTTGGGCCAGGCGCTGGACGCGCTGTGCCGCAAGCAGGGCGTCACGTTGTTCATGGCGCTGCTGGGCGGCATGCACCTGCTGCTCTCGCGGCTCAGCGGCCAGGACGACATCGTCATCGGCTCCCCCATCTCCGGCCGCACCCGCCAGGAGGTGGAACCGCTCATCGGCTTCTTCATCAACACATTGCCCCTGCGTGTGCGGGGTGAAGGCGCGCTCGGCTTCGGAGAGCTGTTGCGCCGCGTGCGCAAGACGTGCCTGGACGCGTACGCGCACCAGGAGGTGCCCTTCGAACAGTTGGTGGACGCGCTCCAGCCCGAGCGCGACCTGAGCCGTCCGCCCCTGTTCCAGGTGTTCTTCACGCTCCAGCACTCGGCCGTGCCCGCGCTGGAGCTGGAGGGGCTGCGCACGTCCGAGCTGGACTTCGAGCCGGGCGTGTCGCGCATGGACCTCACCGTCTTCCTGCGCGAGACGCCGGAAGGGCTCGTGGGGCTCTGGGAGTACAGCACCGACCTCTTCGACGCCGCGACGGTGGCGCGCTTCGCGGAGCACTACACGCGGCTGCTGGAGGCCGCGGTCGCGGAGCCGGAGCGCCCCGTGGCCACGCTTCCGCTGCTCACCGCACAGGAGCGGAGGCGGCTGCTCGACCAGGGGACGGGAGACGCCGTCCCCTACCCTCGTGATGCGTCCCTGTCCGCGCTCTTCGCGGAGCGGGCCGCGCGGACGCCCGGCGCCGTGGCCGTGGAGGCGGGAGGCCAGCGGCTCACGTACGCGGAGGTGGAGACCCGGGCGAACCAGCTCGCGCACCACCTGCGTGGGCTGGGCGTGCGGCTGGGAACGCCGGTGGGCCTGTGCGCGGGCCGGTCGCTGGAGATGGTCGTGGCGACGCTCGCCATCCTCAAGGCGGGGGGCGCGTACGTGCCGTTGGATCCGGGCTATCCCTCCGAGCGCCTGGAGCTCATGGCGCGCGACGCCCGCATCACCGTGCTGCTGGTGGAGCAGGGTCGCGAGTCCTCGCTGAAGGGGTTGGCCTCACGGGTCGTGATGCTCGACCCGTCCTGGCGGGCCTTCGAGGTTCAACCTGGGGCCGCGCCCGACGTGCAGGTCCCCGCCGAAGCGCTGGCCTACGTCATGTACACGTCCGGGAGCACCGGGCGGCCCAAGGGCGTGGGCGTCCCCCACCGGGCCGTGACGCGGCTGGTGAAGGGCGTGTCCTACGTCCGGTTCGGCGCCGAGGACGTCGTCCTCCAGTTGGCCACCACGTCGTTCGACGCCGCGACCCTGGAGCTGTGGGGCGCGCTGCTCAGCGGCGCGAAGCTGTTCCTCTATCCGCCGGTGACACCGTCGCTGGAGGAGCTGGAAGCCACGCTGGAGCGCGAGCGCATCAGCGTGATGTTCCTCACCACGGCGTTCTTCGAGCAGATGGCGCTGAACCGGCCCGCCGCGCTCGCTCGCGTGGGGCAGGTCCTCACGGGCGGCGACGTGCTGTCCCCGCTGGCCGCGCGCAAGCTGCTGGACGCGGGACGCGCGGTCATCAACGGCTACGACCCCACGGAGAACACCACGTTCTCCGCCACGTATCAGGTGAAGCGGGACCTGGATGCGCGGATGCCCGTGCCCATTGGCCGGCCGCTGGAGAACTCCCAGGCGCTGGTGCTGGACGCGCGCCTGGAGCCGGTGCCGCCCGGCGTCGTGGGCGACCTGTACGTGGGAGGCGACGGCCTCGCGTGGGGCTACCTGGACCGGCCGGACCTCACCGCGGACCGCTTCGTGCCCCATCCCTTCAGCGACGTCCCCGGCGCGCGGCTGTACCGCACGGGTGACCGTGCCCGGTGGCTGCCCTCCGGCGAGCTGGCGTTCATGGGGCGCGCGGACACGCAGGTGAAGCTGCGCGGCTTCCGCATCGAGCTGGGGGAGATCGAGACCGCCCTGCGACACCTGCCCGGCGTGGAGGACGCCGTGGCGGAGGTGCGCGAGTACGCGCCCGGCGACAAGCGGCTGGTGGCCTACCTCACTGGCGCGAACCTGGACGTGAGCGCGCTGCGTTCGCGCCTGTCCGACCAACTGCCGGCGCCGCTGGTCCCGTCCGCCTTCGTGAAGCTGGACCGGCTGCCGCTGACGCCCGTGGGCAAGGTGGACCGGAGGGCGCTCGCCACGCCCGTGGGCGACGCGCTCACGGAGGACGCCTATGTGGCGCCGGTCACCCCGACGGAGACGGCGGTGGCCGAGGTCTGGGCCGCGCTCCTGGGCCGCACGCGCGTGGGCACGCAGGACTCGTTCTTCGAGCTGGGTGGGCACTCGCTGCTCGCGACCCAGGTCACCTCCCGATTGAGGGAGACCTTCCAGGTGGACCTGTCCGTGCGAGCGCTGTTCGAAGCGCCCACGGTCACCAGCCTCGCGGCGCGCATCGACGCGCTGCGGAGGGAGAGCAGCCGGATCCAGTCCCTTCCGCTGGTTCCCGGTCCCCGGGACGGCTGGTTGCCGCAGTCGTTCGCGCAGCAGCGGCTGTGGTTCATCTCGCAGCTCGACACGCTGGGGTACTCCTACAACGTGCCCATGGTCACGCGGCTGCGGGGCACGCTGGACGCGGACGCGCTGGAGCGGAGCCTCGCGGAGATCATCCAGCGGCACGCGGTCCTGCGCACCACGTTCGACGAGGTGGACGGCCTGCCGGTGCAGCGCATCGGGCCGACCTGGGCCTTCACGCTGTCGCGGACGGACGTGGAGGCCGCGAAGCTCCCGGAGCAACTGTCCACGGAGGCACGACGCCCGTTCGACCTGCGGCGAGGTCCGCTGATGCGGGGGCTGCTCCTGCGTGTCGCGGACGACGACCATGTGTTGATGCTCGTCATCCACCACATCGTCTTCGACGGGTGGTCCGTCGACGTGCTCCAGCGCGAGTTGAACGCGCTCTATCCCGCGCACGGCCAGAGCACCCTGCCGCCCCTGTCCCTCCAGTACGTGGACTACGCGCGGTGGCAGCGTGAGTCGTTCCAGGGAGAGGAACTGGAGGACCAGCTCGCATGGTGGCGGGAGGCGCTGGCGGGAGCACCGCCCGTGCTGGACCTGCCCACCGACAAGCCACGTCCACCCGTGCAGACCTTCCAGGGCGCGAACTTCGAGGTGCTGCTGCCCCAGTCCCTCCATGGCTCACTCCAACTGCTGGGACAGCGTGAAGGCGCCACGCTGTTCATGACGCTGCTGGCGGGGTTCCAGGCCCTGCTCGCGCGCTACAGCGGCCAGGACGACGTGGTGGTCGGCTCGCCCATCTCCGGCCGCAACCGCCGTGAGGTGGAGGGGCTCATCGGCTTCTTCGTCAACACGCTCGCCCTGCGCGCGGATGTCTCTGGCTCGCGCTCCTTCCGGCAGTTGCTGCGCGGCGTGCGCGAGAGCTGCCTGGGTGCGTTCGCGCATCAGGACCTGCCGTTCGAACAACTGGTGGACGCGCTCAAGCCGCCGCGTGACCTGAGCCGGACGCCCCTGGTGCAGACGATGTTCGTCCTGCAGCGCGCCGCGACGCCGCTGTCCCTGCCCGGCCTCGCGGTGGAGGACTTCCCGTTCCAGTCGGGCGTCTCCCGCTTCGACCTCATGCTGTTCATGCGGCAGACGCCGCACGGGCTCGTCGCCTACTGGGAGTACAACACCGCCCTCTTCGAGGAGGCGACCGTTGCCCGGATGGCCGGGCACTACGTGCGGCTGCTCGAAGGCATCACCGAGAACCCCGAACTGCCACTGGCGGACCTGTCGCTCCTGTCACGAGAGGAGCGTGAGCAACTCCTGGTCGCATGGAACAGCCGCGAGGAACGGCTTCCCGCGCCGGGGCTGATCCACGCCTGGGTGGAGGCGCAGGTCGCGCGGACACCGGAAGCGGTCGCCGTGACGAACGGCGCGGAGTCGCTGACGTATGGGCAACTCGATGCTCGCGCAAACCAGCTCGCGCACCACCTCATCGCCCTGGGCGTCACGCCTGGAAGCTCCGTCGGGCTGTGCCTGGAGCGCTCCAGCCTCGACATGCCTGTCGCCGTTCTCGCCACCCTCAAGGCCGGCGCCGCCTACGTCCCGCTGGATCCGAACTATCCAGCCGAGCGTCTGGCCCTGATGGTGGAGGACACGCGCGCTCCGGTCGTCCTCGCGCATGAGCGCTTCGTGCGGGCCCTGCCGCCGGGTACCTCCGCGCGCATCGTGATGATGGAGACCGTCTCGCTGGCCTCCCGTCCCACGACGTCTCCGAACGTGAGGCTGTCGCCTGAAGCCGTCTGCTACGTCGTCTTCACCTCCGGTAGCACCGGGCGACCCAAGGGCATCGCCATGTCCCACCGGGGCATCGGCAACATGCTCGCGTGGCAGCTCCGCCGGGCAGTGCGCGCGGAGGCCACGACGCTCCAGTTCGCCTCGCTCAACTTCGACGTCTCCTTCCAGGAGATCTTCGGCACCTGGTGCATCGGTGGGCGGCTGCTGCTCAGCTCCGCCGAGCTGCGCCGCGACCCACCCGCGCTGCTGCGCTTCCTTACCCAGCACCGCGTGGAGCGACTCTTCCTGCCCTTCGTCGCGCTCCAGTCGCTGAGTGAAGCAGCGCGCACCGCGACGGAGTTGCCCCCGCTCAACGAGGTCATCACCGCGGGTGAGCAACTCCAGGTGACACCTGCTCTCGTCGCCCTCTTCGAACGGCTGCCCGGGTGCGTCCTCGAGAACCAGTACGGTCCTTCGGAGACGCATGTGGTCTCCGCGTGGCGTGCCTCCGGCGCCCCAAGCACGTGGCCCGCCCTGCCTCCGGTGGGCACACCGCTGCCCTCGGTCCAGGCGTACGTGTTGGATCCGCGCCGCGAGCCCTGCCCCGTCGGAGTTCCTGGCGAGCTGTACGTGGGCGGTGAAGGGCTCGCGCACGGCTACCACGGCCGGCCGGACCTCACCGCGGAGCGCTTCATCCCCTCTCCGTTCGGTCCCACGCCGGGAGCCCGCCTCTACCGCACGGGCGACAAGGCCCGCTGGCTCGCGGATGGACAGTTGGAGTTCCTCGGCCGTCTGGACGGACAGGTGAAGCTGCGTGGCTTCCGCGTCGAGCTGGGCGAAGTGGAGTCCGCCCTGCGCGCCCTGCCTGACGTGCGGGACGTGGTCGTCGTGGTGCGCGAGGACACGCCGGGTCACAAGCAACTGGTGGCCTACGTGGTCCAGCCTGAAGCGTCCTTCTCTCCGGAGGCGCTGAGGCAGGCGCTGACGCGACGGCTGCCGGATCACATGGTGCCCTCCGCCCTGGTGCGCATGGACGCGCTACCGTTGGGCCCGAGCGGCAAGGTGAACCGCAACGGCCTGCCCGCGCCCAAGGAGGAAGCCGAGGACGACACCGGGTTCCTGGCCCCCATGACGGCGGTGGAGAAGGTGATCGCCGACATCTGGGCGTCCCTGCTCGTGGTGCCGCGCGTGGGATTGCAGGACCACTTCTTCGAACTGGGTGGGCACTCGCTGCTCGCCACGCAGGTGGTCTCCCGGCTGCGGGAGGCCTTCCAGGTGGACCTGTCCCTGCGCGTCCTCTTCGAGGCACCCACCGTCGCGCAGCTCGCCGCGCGGTTGGAGGAACAGCTGCACGGCGCGAACCGCAAGGCCGTCCCACCGCTGGTGCCCCAGCTTCGCGGCGCGCTCGTTCCCCAGTCGTTCTCCCAGCAGCGGCTGTGGTTCGTCTCGCAGTTGGACACCAGCGCGCACGCCTACAACCTGCCCCTGGTCACCCGGCTGCGCGGGCGGCTGGAGACGCAGGCACTGGAAGACGCGCTCAACGCCCTCATCCGGCGTCACGAGGTCCTGCGCACCACGTTCGACGAAGTGGACGGCCAGCCGGTGCAGCGCATCGGCCCCGAGTGGAAGCTCGCCCTGAAGCAGGTGGACGTGGACCCGCGCATCCCGCTCCAGCGTCAGGTGGAGACCGAAGCGCACGTGCCCTTCGACCTGCGGAAAGGCCCCCTGATCCGGGCCACGCTGCTCCGGATCGAGAATGAGGATCAGATCCTCATCCTCAACTTCCATCACAGCGTCTTCGATGGCTGGTCCATCGCCTTGCTCCAGCGGGAGCTGGATGCGCTCTACCTCGCCCGGCTCAAGGGAACGGAGGCCGAGCTCCCGCCCATCTCCGTCCAGTACTCGGATTATGCGCTGTGGCAGCGCGCGTGGTTGCAGGGCGACGTGCTGGAAGAACAGGTGTCGTGGTGGCGCGAGCACATGGCGGGGGCGCCGCCCGTGCTGGACCTGCCCACCGACAAGCCACGTCCGCCCGTGCAGACCTTCCGGGGCGCGTACATCGAAGTCCCCTTGCCACCCGCGCTGACCAGCGCCCTCGTCTCCATGGGACAGCGCGAGGGCACCACGCTGTTCATGACGCTGCTGGCGGGGTTCCAGGCCCTGCTCGCGCGCTACAGCGGCCAGGACGACGTGGTGGTCGGCTCGCCCATCTCCGGCCGCAACCGCCGTGAGGTGGAAGGCCTGCTGGGCCTCTTCGTCAACACGCTCGCCCTGCGCGCGGACGTCACCGGTTCGCGCTCCTTCCGCCACCTGCTGCGCGGCGTGCGCGAGAGCTGTCTGGGCGCCTTCGCGCACCAGGACCTGCCGTTCGAACAGCTCGTGGAGGCGCTCAAGCCACCACGCGACCTGAGCCGCGCGCCGCTGGTCCAGGCCCTCTTCGTCCTGCAACAGGCGGCCGTCCCCTTCTCGTTGCCCGGCCTCCAAGCGGAGGACGTCCCGTTCCAGACGGGCGTCTCCCGCTTCGACCTCATGCTCTTCGTGCGCGAGTCGGAGCAGGGGCTGACAGCCTTCTGGGAGTACAACACCGCCCTCTTCGAGGAAGCGACCCTCACCCGGATGGCCGGGCACTACGTGCGAATGCTCCAGGGAGCGGTCCGCCATCCCGACCAGCCCCTGTCGGCCCTGCCGCTCCTCTCCGAGGAGGAACGGCGGCAGGTCGTCGTGACGTGGAACGCCGCGAAGGACACGTCCTTCGAGCCCGGTCTCATGCACCGCTGGGTGGAGGCGCAGGTCGCGCGGACACCGGAAGCAGTCGCCGTCACGAACGGCACGGAGTCGCTGACCTACGCACGACTGGATGCTCGCGCCAATCAGCTCGCGCACCACCTCATCGCCCTGGGTGTCACGCCTGGAAGCTCCATCGGGCTGTGCCTGGAGCGCTCCAGCCTCGACATGCCTGTCGCCGTTCTCGCCACCCTCAAGGCTGGCGCTGCCTATGTCCCGCTGGATCCGAACTACCCGGCCGAGCGTCTGACCTTGATGGTGGAGGACACACGCGCGCCGGTCGTCCTCGCGCATGAGGGCTTCGTGCGTGCCCTGCCGCCGGGCACCTCCGCGCGCATCGTGACGATGGAGACCGTCTCGCTGGCCTCCCGCCCCACCACGTCTCCGGACGTGGAGCTGTCGCCTGAGGCCGTCTGCTACGTCGTCTTCACCTCGGGCAGCACCGGGAGGCCCAAGGGCATCGCCATGTCCCACCGGGGCATCGGCAACATGCTCGCGTGGCAGCTCCGCCGGGCAGTGCGCGCGGAGGCCACGACGCTCCAGTTCGCCTCGCTCAACTTCGACGTCTCCTTCCAGGAGATCTTCGGCACCTGGTGCATCGGTGGGCGGCTGCTGCTCAGCTCCGCTGAATTGCGCCGCGACCCACCCGCGCTGCTGCGCTTCCTCACCCAGCACCGCGTGGAGCGACTCTTCCTGCCCTTCGTCGCGCTCCAATCGCTGAGTGAAGCAGCGCGCACCGCGACGGAGTTGCCCCCGCTCAACGAGGTCATCACCGCGGGCGAGCAACTCCAGGTGACGCCCGCCGTCGTGTCCCTCTTCGAGCGGCTGCCCGGGTGCGTACTCGAGAACCAGTACGGTCCTTCGGAGACGCACGCCGCCAGCGCATGGCGGGCTTCAGGGCCCCCGAGCACCTGGCCCGCGCTTCCTTCGGTGGGAACACCACTGACGAACGTCCAGACCTACGTCCTGGATGCACGCGGGAATCCGAGCCCCGTCGGCGTCCCGGGAGAGGTCTTCATCGGAGGTGAAGGGCTCGCGCACGGCTACCACAACCGGCCGGACCTCACCGCGGAGCGCTTCGTGCCCTCCCCCTTCAGCGCCACACCGGGCGCCCGCCTCTACCGCACGGGCGACAAGGCCCGCTGGCTCGCGGATGGACAGCTGGAGTTCCTGGGCCGCCTGGACGGACAGGTGAAGCTGCGCGGCTTCCGCGTCGAGCTGGGCGAAGTGGAGTCCGCCCTGCGCGCCCTGCCCGACGTGCAGGATGTGGTCGTCGTGCTGCGCGAGGACACACCGGGCTTCAAGCGGCTGGTGGCCTACGTGGTGCAACCGGAGACGGTCTTCTCCGCGGAAGCGCTGAGGCAGGCACTGTCGCGACGGCTGCCGGAATACATGGTGCCCTCCGCGCTGGTGCGCATGGACGCGCTGCCCCTGACGCCCAGTGGCAAGGTGAACCGCAACGGCCTGCCCGTTCCGACGGAGGAGGCCATTCCGGGGACCGTCTACGTGGCCCCGGTCTCCGCGGTGGAGAAGCTCATCGCGGACATCTGGGCACCGCTGCTGGGCGTGCCGCGCGTGGGCACGCAGGACCACTTCTTCGAGTTGGGCGGCCACTCGCTGCTCGCGACCCAGGTGGCTTCCCGTCTGCGTGAGTCGCTTCAGATGGAGCTGCCGGTGCGCGTGCTCTTCGAGGCCCCGACGCTCGCGGAGCTGGCCGCTCGAATCGAAGCCCTGCGCCAGGAATCCCATCCCCTCCAGGCACAGCCCCTGGTGCGAACGGAGGCCGGAGACTCCGCGCCCCAGTCCTTCCCGCAGCAGCGGCTGTGGTTCATCGACGCGCTCGCACCGGGCGGGTTCGCCTTCAACGTCCCGCTGTTCATCCGGTGCAAGGGACCGCTCGACGTGGCCGCGCTGGAGCGGTCGCTCGCGGCGCTCATCGACCGCCACGAGTCCCTGCGCACGGTATTCGCGGAAGAGAACGGCCAGCCCGTTCAGCGCGTCCTGCCCTCGGTGCCCTTCGCGCTCGCCTTCGAGCGGCTGGAGGATGTGCCGCCCCCGCAGCGCGACACCGTCCTGCGTCAGCGGGCCGAGGAGCGGATGCGCCACGTCTTCGACCTGCGCACGGGTCCGCTGCTGACGGCGACGCTGCTGCGGCTGGACGCGGAGGACCACGCGCTCTTCCTGCTCATGCATCACATCATCACGGACGGCTGGTCCACGGAGGTGATGGGGCGCGAGCTGGGCGTCCTCTACGACGCCTTCACCCGGAACCAGACGCCGCGCCTGCCGCCGCTGCCCATCCGGTACACGGACTACGCCCGCTGGCAGCGCGCGACGTTGCAGGGCGAAGGGCTCGACGCGCAGCTCGCTTGGTGGAAGCGGCAGTTGAACGGGGCGCCCCACGCGCTGGAGCTGCCCACCGACCGGCCTCGTCCGCCCGTGCAGGCCCAGGCAGGCGCGGCCCACATGGTGCGGATCCCCGCCGCGGTGGACGCCGCCGTGCGTGAGCTGTGTCATCAGCAGGGCGTCACGTCCTTCATGGCGCTGCTCGCGGGCTTCCACGCCCTGCTGTCGCGCTACAGCGGCCAGGACGACGTGGTGGTCGGCTCGCCCATCTCCGGCCGCAACCACCGCGAGGTGGAGGGGCTCATCGGCTTCTTCGTCAACGCCCTGCCCCTGCGCGTGAAGGTCTCCGGCTCCGAGTCCTTCCAGGTCCTGCTCGCCCGCGTGCGCGAGACGTGCCTGGGCGCGTACGCGCATCAGGAGGTGCCCTTCGAACAACTGGTGGACGCGCTCCAGACGCCGCGAGACCTGAGCCGCACGCCCGTGTTCCAGGCCGTGTTCGCGCTCTTCAAGGACTTCCCCGGCTTCCCCTTGCGAGGACTGGAGACGGCGCCGGTGCCCTTCGATCCAGGGCTCGCGAAGCACGACCTCACCCTGTTCATGCGCGAATCCGCCACCGGGTTGCTGACGCACTGGGAATACAACACCGCGCTCTTCGACGCGGCGACGGTGGAGCGCATGGCCGGGCACTACCTGCGTCTGCTGGAGCAGGTGACGCGGCACCCGGAGCGCCCGCTCGCGTCGCTGTCGCTGCTGACGGAGGCGGAGCGCCAGCAGGTCCTCGTGGAATGGAACGACACCGCGCTCGATGTCCCCGTGGACCTGCGCGTGCCCACGCGCATCGCGGAGCAGGCACGGCTGAGGCCGGAGGCGCTCGCGCTGGCGGGCGACGGGCAGCAACTGACGTTCGGGGAGCTGGAGGCCCGGTCGAACCAGCTCGCGAACCTGCTGCGCGCGCAGGGTGTGAAGCCTGAGACCGTGGTCGCCCTGTGCGTGGACCGCACGCCCGGCTACGTGTGGGGCGCGCTGGGCATCCTCAAGTCAGGCGGGGCCTATCTGCCCATGGACCTGACGTGGCCGGAGGCCTGGTGGCGGCACGTGCTCACGGACAGTGGCGCGCGAATCGTCGTCACCCGGCAGGCCTTCGCCGCCCGCTTCGAGGGATGCGGCGTGCGCGTGCTCTGCCTGGACGCGGAGCCCGCGCTGGAGACACAGCCTGTCACCGTGCCTGGCGTGACACTGCACGCGGAGGCGATGGCCTACGTCATCTACACGTCGGGCAGCACCGGCAAACCCAAGGGCGTCGCGGTGACGCATGGGACGTTGGCGAACCTCGTCGCGGGGCTCGGTACGGCGGCGGAGATTGGACCGGGAGACCGGGCCACGCTGCTGACGGGGCTCGCGTTCGACGCGACCGTCTTCGAGACCTGGCCGGCCCTCTCTCATGGCGCGAGCCTCCATCTGCCCACGGACGAGGTGCGCGCGGAGCCGGCCCGGCTGGTGCGGTGGCTCGCAACGGAGGGAATCACGCTCACCACGCTGCCCACGCCCATGGCGGAGGCCGCGCTGGAGCAGCCATGGCCGCCCGGCATGCCACTGCGCCGGGTGCACGTGGCCGGTGACGTGCTGCACCGCCGTCCGGGGCCCTCCGTTCCGGGGCAGTGGCTCAACTGCTACGGCCCCACGGAGAACACCGTCATCGCGACCTCCGGCGTCGTGAAGCCCGAAGCGCCCGAAGGCCTGCTGCCTCCCATCGGAAGCCCGGAGCCCAACGTGCGCGTGTACGTGCTGGATGGCACGGGACAGCCCGTGCCGGTGGGCCTGTGGGGCGAGCTGTTCCTGGGAGGCGCCCAGGTGGCGCGCGGCTACCTGGGCCAGCCCGCGCTCACGGCGGAGCGCTTCGGACCGGATCCGTTCTCCCAAGAACCCGGCGCACGCCTGTACCGCACGGGCGACGTGGTGCGGTGGCTCGCGGATGGGACGCTGGAGTTCCGGGGCCGCGCGGACTCGCAGGTGAAGCTGCGAGGCTTCCGCATCGAACTGGGCGAGGTGGAGGCCGCGCTGCTCTCGCAGCCGTCGGTGAAGGAGGCGGTGGCGCAGGTGCGCGAGGACGTGCCGGGACAACGCCGGCTGGTCGCGTATCTGGTGCTGCGCGAAGGGTCCGCGTTCACGGTGGATGCGCTGAGGGCCTCGCTGCGCCGGTCGCTCGCGGAGCACGCGGTGCCGTCGGCGTTCGTGGTGCTGGAGCGGCTGCCCCTCACCGCGAACGGCAAGCTGGACCGCAAGGCCCTGCCCGCGCCAGACGTGCACCGGCCCGAATTGAGCGAGGACTACCGCGTCCCCGAAGCAGGTCTGGAACAGACGCTGGCCGCGCTCTGGGCCGAAGTGCTGGGGCTGGAGCGCGTGGGCGCGAGCGACAACTTCTTCGACCTGGGCGGCAACTCACTGCTGCTCCAGTCCGTGCACGCGAAGCTGGAGGCGCTGGTGGGCCGCAAGGTCCCGCTGGTCACGCTCTTCCAGTACCCCACGGTGCGCGCGCTCGCCGGACACCTGTCACCGCCGAAGGACACGCCTCCAGCGACGGCTCCCGCACCCGCGCAGGACCCGGGCGCACAACGGAGGGACAACCTGCGGCGCATGGCCCAGCGGCGCGGCCGCCCGGGCTCCAACTAGGTCGCTCAGCAGAGTTGGATGAACGGGAACCAGATGCCCCGCCACGTGACGACGCCGATGTTGGGACGGATGTGGTTGGCTTCGAGCGTGGTCACGTCCACGTCCTCGATGACACGCGCGAAGGGCGGCAGCGGAATGTCCCGGAAGAGCTGCTCCTGAAGCAGCCTCCGGGCATCCTCCAGGCTGTAGGCCGTCACCCCGCAGCCCTGGTTCAGCCCCATCGAACGCACGAAGGCGTCGTCGGGGAACTGGAGCCAGTAGCGATGGAGCAGCGGCGACATGGAGGCCTCGTTCACGGCAGGAACGCCGCGAGCTTCGCGCCCAGCCCTTCGGCGTTCCCGCCCGTGAGCATCGACTGGTGGTCGCCGGGCACGGTCTCCACCCGGAGCACCGCGCCTGAGTCCAACCATTCAAGCTCCACGTGCTTCGGCATGTGCTCGATGACCGTCGCCGCGCGGAAGAACTGGAGGGTGCCGCCCTCGAAGCGGGGCATGGGGTAGTCGCGCAAGGCCGTCATGTTCGCCTCCCAGACGCGCACGTAGCGCCGCTGCTGCTCCGGATCCGCGAGGACCTGCTCCTGTGCGAAGCCCACTCCGCCGGCCCGGGCCCGGGCGATGTCCCCGGGGCCCGGCGTGTCGAGCATCGCGCACAGCGGCACCGCGTGGCCTTCCGCCGTCAGCCGGCGGGCCATCTCGTAGACCACCGCGCCGCCGAACGACGCGCCCACCAGCAGGTACGGTCCCACGGGCTGCAACGCGCGCAGGCCTTCCAGGTAGGCCGTCGCCATCTCGTCGACGGACGTGTGCAGCGGTCCGTCCGGCTCCAGGCCCCGGGACTCGAAGGCGTAGGCGGTCCGGTCCGAGTCGATGGCGCGCGCCAGGTCCCGGTAGAACACCGCCTGACCTCCGGCCGCGTGCACGAAGAAGAGCGGCGGACCGCGAGTGCCCTGCTGGAGCAGCGCGACCCCGGGTGGCAGGGACCGGGCCTCCTCCCGTCCGCCCAGCTTCCGCGCCAACAACTCCACCGTGGGCGCGGTCAGCATCTCCTTCAGCGCGAGCCGCTTGCCGAAGCGCTCGGAGATCATCGCGAGCAGCCGGAGCGCGACCAGCGAGTCGCCGCCCAGCGCGAAGAAGTCGTCGTGGACGCCCACTTCGTCCAGGCGGAACAGCGTCTGGAAGCACTCGGCCAGGGACTGCTCCGTGGCGTCACGGGGTGCCACGCGCTCACCGCGACGGGGAGCACTTCCCTTCGGCTTCGAAGGCCCGGTCGCCTTCGCCCGGGCCGCCATGGCGTCGCGAGGAACGGGGCTCACCGCGGCGTCGTCCAGGCTGTAGTGCTCGCGATCGAAGCTGTAGGTCGGCAGGTCCACGCGACGGCGCCGCTCGCCATCGCGGATGTGTTCCCAGTCCACGTCCACGCCCGCGGCCCACGCTTCGCCCAGGGCAGACAAGGCGCTCCCGGGCGCGTCACCCTTCGTCGGCAGGGTGGCCAGCACAGGCTGCGTCTTGCGCGCCGGGTGCTGCCGCGCGAGCGCGGTGAGCGTCGTGCCCGGGCCCACTTCAATCAGTGCACGGTCGCCGGACTCCAGCAGGCAGCCCAGCGCGTCGGAGAAACGGACCGTATGACGCAGGTGCCGGACCCAGTAGTCCGGCGACGTCGCTTCGCGCTCCTGGAGCCACCGTCCGGTGAGGCTGGACACGACAGGCAGCGACGGAGCGCGGAGCTTCACGCGAGCCACTTCCCGAGCGAAGCCTTCCAGGTACGGCTCCATCATGGAGGAGTGCGCCGCGCGCGCGTAGCGCACCCGCTTGTGCTCGATGCCCCGCGCCGTCAGCGCCTGCTCCGCGGCCTCCAGCTCCGGCAACGGGCCGGAGAGGACACAGGTCTCCGGGCCATTGATGGCCGCCACCGACACAACCGGCCCCACGAGCTCCGAGACCTGCTCCACGGGCGCGAGCACGGACACCATCCCGCCCGGAGGCATCGCTTCCATCAGCCGTCCGCGAGCAACGACGAGGCCCAGCGCCTCCTCCAGCGTGAACACCCCCGCGAGGCACGCGGCCACGTATTCACCGAGCGAGTGCCCCAGCAGCGCGTCCGGCTTCACGCCCCACGACAGCCACAACTGCGCGAGCGCCCAGTCGCAGACGAACAGCGCGGGCTGGGACCACAGCGGCCGGTCCAGCTCACGGGCCGCCGCGTCGAAGCGCTCGGGGCCCGCGAAGAGGATGTCGCGGAGGTCCGCGCCCATGGGCCCCTTGAGCAACTCCGCGCACGTATCAATGGCAGCGCGGAACGCGGGCTCGCGAAGGAAGGCCTCGCCCATGTTCACCCGCTGCGCACCACCGCCCGGGAACAGGAAGGCCACGCCGCGAGACTCCCCCTCGTCGAACACGGTGCGGATCCGAGGAGGCGCATCCTCACCAGCGGAGGACCGTCCCTCCAGCAGCGCCGCCGCGTCCTCGCCCTGGCGGACCACGACGAAGCGGCGCCACGGGAAGCGAGCCCGCCCCACCTGCAACGTATGAGCGACGTCCGCGAGCCAGTCGTCCGATGTGTTACTCGCGGACTGCGTCCGTGATGCTGCGATGTTGTCCACCGCCGCCTGCCTCTTCACCGCGTTCACGTCCGCACGCGATGCGCCATCCGCAAGCAGGGCCGCCTCGACGGTCGCACCGGGATCCGCATGCTCACGCAAGCGCTCGGCGAGCGCCGAGGTCATCCGCTCCAGCGCCCCCTCCGTCTTCGCGGACAGAAGCAGCACCTCTTCCCCACGCCGGGGCGCGTCCGTCTCCGGAAGAGCCGGCGCCTCCTGCAACACCACGTGCGCGTTCGTGCCCCCGATCCCCAGCGCCGTCACCCCCGCGCGCAGCGGCAGCGGGCCCTCCCACGCGCGCGTGCTGCCCACCACCTGGAAGGGGCTCCCCTCCAGTTCCAGCATCGGATGCGGCTTCGTGAAGTTCAGCGTCGGAGGCAGCGTGCGGTGCTCCATCGACAGCACCGTCTTGATGACCCCCGCCACGCCCGCCGCGGCGTCCAGGTGCCCGAAGTTGCTCTTCACCCCGCCCAGCCCACACGCGCCCGGCGACACGCCCTGGAACACCTGCTTGAGCGCCGCGACCTCGATGGGGTCGCCCAACGCCGTCGCCGTCCCGTGCGCCTCCACATAGGACACGTCCGACGGAGCCACCCCCGCCACCGACAGCGCCTCGCGAATCACCGCCGCCTGCCCCTGCACCGAAGGCGCCGCGAACCCCGTCTTCGCGCCCCCATCGTTGTTCAGCGCCGTGCCCAGCACGATGGCGCGAATCGTGTCCCGGTCCGCCACCGCGTCCGCCAGCCGCTTGAGCACCAGCATCCCCACGCCATTGCCCACCGCCGTGCCCGCCGCGTTCACGTCGAACGGCCGGCATCTCCCGTCTGGCGCCAGGATGCCGCCCTCCTGGTTGCGGTGCGCGCCCAACTGCGGCGTGCGGATGGACACGCCCCCCGCGAGCGCCAGGTCGCACTCCCCCGCGAGCAGCGACTGACAGGCCAGGTGCAACGCCACCAGCGACGTGGAGCACGCCGACTGCACCGTCATCGCCGGACCCGTCAGGTCCAGTTCGTACGACACCCGCGTGGCGAGGAAGTCCCCGGACAGCCCCAGCGCCCCCGCCAGGCCCGCAGCCACGTCCCTCCCTCCGTACGTCGTGAAGCCCGCCCCCGCGTACACCGCCGCCCGCATCGGCTGGCCCCGGGGCGCGTACCCCGCGGACTCCATCGCCGCCCACGCGCACTCCAGGAGCGCCCGGTGCTGCGGATCCATCTGCTCCGCCTCGCGCGCCGAGTACCCGAAGAACGCCGCGTCGAAGGACTCCGCCTCCTCCAGCACCCCCGCTGCGGTGATCCACTCGTCGCCCTGGGGCAGCCCCAGCCGCTCCCGGCCCGCCGCGTCCAGCCGGGTGATGGAGTCCACCCCGCCCACCAGGTTGCGCCAGTACTGGCGAGCGTCCTCCGCCCCCGGAAAGCGCAGCGCTAACCCCACCACCGCCACCGCCATGGGCACGTCCTCGTCCCCGGCGGCCGTCCCGGCCTCCGTTCGCGTCGTGGTCCATGGCTCCCGAGCCTGCCAGGGAAGTCCGGACCCGGGGGAAACACGAAGCCCGCCTGCTCGCCCTGGCGCGGTCAGCCTTGACGCGGTAGTTCTATTTTCCTCAATTTACGGCAAATCCAGCCCCCCCCGGAGCAGCCACCATGAGCACACAGAGCGCGGTCCCCTCGCCCATGGAGGCGCGGCTTGCGGGGTACTGGCAGGAGCTGCTGGGAGTGGACGCCGTGCGTCCGGAGGACCACTTCCTGGAGGTGGGGGGCAACTCGCTGCTGGCCACCATGCTGGCCAACCGCATCGAGGACGACCTGGGCCTCCAGGTGGGCATGGTGGACCTGTTCAACACGCTGAGCGCCGTGGCGGCCGTCTGCGAGCGGCTCCAGCAGGAGACCCAGGCCGCCGGCTGAACGCGCCCCGACGCGTGGCCGCAAGACGACGGGCCGGGCGGGTGGATGGGGCTTGCCTCTTTTCCCCCCGCCCCCGGTTGGGCTAGCAGGGGGACCATGCCCATCCTCGCCCTCGTCCGTCATGGTCAGTCGCTCTGGAACCTGGAGAACCGCTTCACCGGCTTCGTGGACGTGCCCCTCACCGAGCAGGGCCGCGCCGAGGCCCGCAAGGCCGCCGACTCCCTCCAGGGCGTGAAGTTCGACGTCGCCTACACCTCCGCCCTCACCCGCGCGCAGCAGACGCTGGCCATCCTGCTGGAGACGCTGGGGCAGACCCCGCCCGTCATCCGCGACGCGGCCCTCAACGAGCGCCACTACGGCGACCTGCAGGGCCTCAACAAGGCGGACGCCGCCAAGGAGTTCGGCGAGAAGCAGGTCCACATCTGGCGCCGCTCCTATGACGTGCCGCCCCCCAACGGCGAGTCCCTGGAGATGACGGCCAGGCGCGTGCTGCCCTTCTTCGACCGGGCCATCGCGGGCGACCTGCGCCAGGGCAAGAACGTGCTCGTCGTGGCGCACGGCAACTCCAACCGCTCCCTGGTGATGCGCCTGGACAAGCTGTCCGGCGAGACGGTGGTGGGCCTGGAGCTCGCCACCGGCGTGCCGCTCGTCTACGAGATTGGCGCCGACGGCCAGGTCGTCTCCAAGCGCGGCTAGAGACGCCCCGACGGCAGGGCCTTCCTGGGGAAGATGGGAGGGGGCTTGAATGAGCAGGCCTCTGTCCCGTCAGATGGGATGAAGCAAGAACACCCCCAAGGATGCACACCATGAAGGCCCTGACCCTCGCCGTTGTCCTGCTGTCCTCCGCCGCTGCCCTGGCTCAGACGGCGCCCAAAGCGGCGGACTCAGTCAACATCGCTGGCGGCGCCGAGTTCCGCCGCCCTCCGCCCCCGGGCCACTCCACCCCGCAGCCGATGCCGCAGCCGGTGCCGCAGCGCAACCTGGCCGTCGTCGAGCGGGAGCAGATGGAGCGCCGCATCAACCGGCTGGAGAACGCGCTGCGCGACGCGATGTCCCGCACGAAGGACGCCAAGGGCCGCGACAGCATCCGCAAGGCGATGGAGGAGCTGGACAAGCTGAGCGAGTACGTGGACGAGGCTGGGGGCCTGCCGCCCCCGGTGGTGGTGAACCAGCCGGCGCCGCTGCCGCCCCCGCCGCCGGTGGTGCGGCCCATCTCCGACCAGCAGTTCCGCAACATCACCGCGGCGATGGTGCGCGAGTCCTTCCCGCGCGAGAAGCTGCGCATCCTGTCGCAGGTGGCCCCGAACGAGAACTTCCTCGTGACGCACATCCTGTCGGTGCTGGGCCAGTTCAACTTCTCCAATGACAAGCTGGAGGTGGTGCGCCTGATGCGGCCCACGCTGCTGGATCCGCAGAACGGCTACCAGCTGTACCAGGCGTTCCCGTTCTCCAACGACAAGCAGCAGCTGCAGGCCATCCTCGACAGCGGCGGGCGCTACTAGCCCTCCGGCATCACCGTCGGAGCGCGGACCAGATGGCCCGCGCCTCCGGCGAGTCCACGGCGGCGTGGACGCTGGCCAGCACCCGTCCTTCCGCGTCCAGCGCCAGGACATAGGGGGTGTCGCTGGAGGAGAGGCCCAGCGCCTTGGCCATGTCGCCGTTCTTGTCCATCCAGGTGTCCTTCCAGAACGCCTGGGGCACCTGGTTCTTCGCCTTCCCCCGCGCGGCGCCCTCGCTGACGAAGAACGGCAGCTTGAGGGTGATGAGCGACTGGCGATGCACCGAATCCGCCACGTGCTGGTCCGCGGCATCGAACCACCCGCGCATCTGGTCTCCCGCGTCCTTGTCGGTGATGACGACCAGCAGGGTGGGACGCCCCTTCAGCTCATCGCTCGCGTGCTGGCCGGACGTCAGGTCGCGCGCGGAGAACTCCGGCAGCGGCTGTCCCCGGGAGGGCAGCGCGAACGCGCCCGGGGCCATGAGCAGCCCTGCGGCGAGCGCTGACACCGTAATCATGGAGTGTCCCCGTCGCGATCCTCTGGATTGGCGAGCCATTAGAGGACAGGTGTTCACACGGAGGCAGGGTTCCTAGCGCCCGGAATGCCTGCGCACGCCCGGCTGCCTGCCACGCGTGGGGATCCGCTAACCTCGGCGCCCCCCTTTCGTACCGGGAGTCCCCCCTTGAGAACCCTTTCCCTCGCCCTGTTCCTGCTGCCCCTGACGGGCGGCGCGGCCGTGAAGAGCGTCTCCACCGTGGCCGAGCTCCAGACCGCGCTTTCATCCGCGAAGGCCGGAGACGAGCTCGTCCTGGAGGACGGCACGTACACCGTCAACGCAAACCTCAACTGCGTGGCGGAGGGCACCCAGGCCGCGCCCATCATCGTGCGCGCGAAGAACCGCCACGCGGCCGTCGTGCGATTCAACGCGCAGGAGGGCTTCAAGGTGTCCGGCCGCTACTGGACCTTCGACGGGCTCACGGTGGAGGGCATCTGTTCGAACGACCAGACCTGCGAGCACGCCTTCCACGTCACCGGCCACGCGGAGAACTTCGTCCTGCGCAACAGCCGCGTGCGCGACTTCAACTCGCAGCTCAAGGCGAACGCGACGCAGAACGGCAGCGGCGTGTGGGAGATGCCGCACCGGGGCCTCATCGAGAACAACGAGATCTACGACACGCGCGCGCGCGTGACGTCCACGCCGGTCAACAAGCTGAACATCGACACCGGCGATGACTGGGTGGTCCGCGACAACGAGATTCACGACTTCTCCAAGCAGGGCGGCATCTCCTACGGCGCCTTCATGAAGAGCGGCGGAAAGCGCGGCCTCTTCGAGCGCAACCGCGTCCTGTGCGTGAAGGACTTCCCCGCGGGGGACACGCGCATCGGCCTGTCCTTCGGCGGTGGCGGCACCGGCAATCAGTACTGCGCGCCGGCCTTCGACCCGTCCGTGCCGTGCTCGCCGGAGCACACGGATGGAATCATCCGCAACAACATCGTGGCCAACTGCTCGGACGTCGCGGTGTACCTGAACAAGGCCGCGAACACGCGCGTGCTGTTCAACACGTTCGTCGGCACGACGGGCGTGGACTACCGCTACGCCGCATCCACCGGCGAGGCCGTGGGCAACGTCCTGACGGGCGTCATCCGCAACCGCGACAGCGCCACCGGAACCCAGAGCTCGAACCGGTCGAACGTGACGACCACCACCTTCGCCTCCTGGTACGTGGCGCCGCTCAAGGGCGACCTGACGCTCAAGGGCGACGTGTCGTCACTCATCGGCGCGGCCCCGCGCAACACGCTGGCGCCGGAGGACTTCTGCGTGCGCGCCCGGCCCGCCTCGGCCACGCTGGGAGCGCTGGAGCACTCGCTGGGGAACTGCCCCGCGAACACGGGTGGCGGCACGGACGCGGGCACCGGTGGAACGACGGACGCGGGCACCGGCAGCGGCGTGGACGCGGGCACCGGTGGAACGACGGACGCGGGCACCGGAACCACGGACGCGGGCGTCGTGCCGGACGCGGGCCCGGAGCAGGACCCGTCCGGGGACGAGGACGAGGATGAGGACGGCGGCTGCAACGCGAGCCCCGGCCTGCTGCCCGCGCTCCTCGGGCTGCTCGTGCCGCTGGCCCTGCGCCGGCGCGCCCGCCGCTAGCGAACGGCCTCACCCGAGGCGGCTGGAGACCCCAGCCGCCTCGCACGCGCTTCAGAACGCGGTGGAGACGAACAGGCCCGGGCGGATGGCCAGGATGCCCCCCGCCACGAGGAGCAGCGACACCAGCGTGCCCACCAGCACGGGCACGAAGTTGGGCGCCGCGCGCGGCTGCTCACCCGCGGCGGGGGCCTCCGCGGACCGCAGGCGCCGCCGGGTGGCGCCCAGGGGGCCCTGGATGGCTCCCACCGCGAGGATCATCATCACGATGTGCCCGATGAGCGCCGGGTAGTAGCCGCGCGTCAGCAGCACCCCGATGCCCACGAGCACCTGGAGCTGCAGCAGGCCGGAGTAGGACGCGCCGATGATGCGCCCCACCTTGTCGAACGGGCGCTTCGTGGCGACCGCGAACGCGAAGAACGCGAGCGCGATGACACCGGACAACAGCACCAGGTAGCGAAGACCCGAGTGGAGATGGAAGAAGAAGGTCATGGGCGCGAGGGTTTAGCACCCGCCGGGCGGGGCGCGACGTTTCCTGCAAGCTATGACGGGTCCGGCTTGGGCGTGCGCTTCGTGCTGGGAGGCAGGGGCGGCGCGGAGATGCGCTCGGCGGGGGGCAGCTCGCCGGTGAGGCTCTTGAGGAAGGCCACCAGGTCGTCCACCTCGCCGTCCTTCAGCGTGCGGCCCAACTGGTAGCGGCCCATCAGGCGCACCATGGTGGGCAGGTCCTTCACGCTGCCGTCGTGCAGGTAGGGCCCGGTCATCTCCACGTTGCGCAGGGTGGGCACGCGGAAGTAGCCCCGGTCGTCCTCGTTCTTCGTCGCGTCGAAGCGGCCCGCGTCGGTGAGGGCCGGGTACGCCTCCACCAGCCCCAGCTTCTGGAAGGACGCGCCGCCCACCGCCGGGCCGTTGTGGCACGTGGTGCAGCCGGTGGTGACGAAGGCCTCCAGGCCGCGCTGCTCCTGCGCGCTCAGGGCCGCGTGCTCTCCCGCGAGGAAGCGGTCGAAGCGCGACGGCGTGGTGAGCGTGCGCTCGAAGGCGGCCAGCGCCCGGGCGGCGTTGGCCAGCGTGACGGGCTTGCCCCCCTTGGGGAAGGCGGCGCGGAAGCGCGTGGTGTACTCGGGGATGGAGCCCAGCGTGGCCTCGACGCGCTTCGCGTCCGGCATGGCCATCTCCACCGGGTTCATCATCGGCCCCTCCGCCTGGGCCTCCAGCGTGGCGGCGCGGCCGTCCCAGAACTGCGCGATGTGGTGGGCCGCGTTGTAGACGGTGGGCGAGTTGCGGCTGCCCTTCTGCTTCTTGTGCCCTTCCGACAGCGCCTTGTTGTCCACGCCGAAGGTGTCCAGGCCGTGGCAGCTGTTGCAGGACACGTCGTGGTTCTTCGACAGGCGGGGCTCGTGGAAGAGCATGCGCCCCAGGGCCACCTGCTCCGCGGTGTCCTCGGGCAGCGGCGCCTGGTTGCGAGGCGCCTGGAAGAAGTGCGTCGCCAGCTTCGCCACCGCCGCGGCATCCGGCGCCGCCGGCTTCGGGGCCTGCTCCGCCACGGGAGCGGGCGCGGGCGGCTTCACGTCCGGAGCCTTGTCCGCGGAGCGCTCACAACCGGAGAGCGCGCCAAGGCCCAACGCGGACAGCGTGAACCCGATCAGCAGTCGATTTCGCGTCATGTGGAGAGCCTCCCGGATGCGTCGCGGAGCGCACCGTAGCAGCGCTCTGGGCGGCTGGCTTCGCGACGGAACGTCGCACCCACGGCGCGGGCTTTCCCATTCCATCAGTCCGTCAGCGCCCGCCTGGACGCCGGCCCGGCGGACGTGGCCCGGGGCTCCTGCGGAACAATCCCCGCGCCGCTACCTCTTCTTGAAGGTCTCGGCGACACGCAGCGGCGCATCCGCCTGGAAGCGGGGCGCCACGGAGGACGGCGGATGCAGGACGGTGATTCGGGCGGCAAGGGGCGGGAGGTGGACGTGCTCGTCTGCCGCAAGTGCCTGGGGAAGAGCGCCCGGACCGGAGGGCAGGACCTGCCGCGCTGGCTCCAGGGGGAGCTGGCCGAGCGGGACCTCGCCGGACAGGTGCGCGTCACGCCCACCGGCTGCATGAACCAGTGCCCGCGCCGGCAGGTCACCGTGCTCGTCTCCGACAGCGATGATCCCGAAGGCCGCCTGCTGCTGGTGGAGCCCCGGCTGCAGCGCGACCTGCTCTTGAAGTTCGTGGAGCGCCGCGCGCGCCCGGACGCTCCCGCCGCCACGGCTGGCGACGGCGAGGCTCCGGGACGGGGGCAAGAGCACCTCGGTGATGAACCGATCCACGAGGAACGAGGCCAGTAGCCCCGTCGCGGTGCCGGCGGTGTCCCACGCCAGGTCCTTCACGGAGAAGACCTTGCCGCGGGCCCGGTCGTAGACCTCCTTGCCCAACCCCACGCCCAATCCCAGTCCCACGCCGGTGAGCGCCCGCGCGCCCGGCGAATCGAAGAGGACGGCGCCCGCGCCGTAGCCCACGCCCGTGGCCGCCGCGCACGCCATGAAGTGTTTGGGCTTGTCGCGGCCAAACCAGTCATCGCCGGACTCGGCGCGGCCCGGGGCGGGAATGGCGAGGAGCACGAGGGCGGCGAGCGCGGAGCGGGCAGGCATGCATCCATCCTGTAGCATCCCGCGCGAAGGAAGCGACCTGGGCGGAGAGTGAAAATCCGGGTCGTTTCCACGCTTGCCGACCCCCACGGTTGGTGCGTTTTGGAGACGAGGCCCAAGGGTGGGCTTATGCTCGGCCCGCTTTGAAAGGATTCGGTCCCTCGCTCAGCTTCCGGCAGACCCGGCACCCCGCGTTGGATGGCGCGCGCGGGCTGGCCGTGCTCGCCATGGTGATGGGTCACACGCTGGACGCGCTGCTGGCGCCCGCGTTCCGGGACCACCCGTGGGTCCAGGAGTATTGGAAGATCCGGGGCATCACCGCGCCGCTGTTCCTGCTG
Source organism: Corallococcus sp. M7 (assembly GCF_054512695.1). Classification (NCBI taxonomy): domain Bacteria; kingdom Pseudomonadati; phylum Myxococcota; class Myxococcia; order Myxococcales; family Myxococcaceae; genus Corallococcus; species Corallococcus sp. M7. The sequence continues at coordinate 2,394,306 of NZ_CM137252.1, read as the reverse complement.
GTGAGCGGCTGGGCAGTGGTGATGGCGCTGGGCACGAAGCCGGGCGCCGCGAAGGACTCCTTCGGCCGCCGGTTCCGCCGCGCGCTGCTGCTGCTCTTCCTGGGCTACCTGCTGCACTGGCCGGGCTGGGGCGCGGTGCGCGACCTGGGCTTCTCCGACGCCATGTTGCGCAAGGTGTTCCAGTTCGACGCGCTCCAGTGCATTGGCGCGGCGCTGCTGCTGGGCGCGATGGCGCTGGTGGTGACGCCGCACCGGGGCGCCCGCGCGCTGCTCCTGGGCGGGCTGGCGGTGGGCATCCCCCTGGCGAGCGCCGGGATGTGGATCGCGGGCGAGCACCTGCCGGTGCCGCTCCAGCAGTTCATTGGCAATGGCGAGGGCAGCCGCTTCCCGTTCTTCCCCTGGGCGGGCTTCTTCTTCGCGGGCGCGTTCGCCGCGCACCTGCTGCACCTGTTCAAGCCGGGCCTGGCGCAGGGCTTCGCGCTGCTCGCGCTGGGCGGAGCGCTGCTGGCGCTCACCCGCTGGGTGCCCGTGGAGTGGACGCCCGCCAGTCCCACGATGGTGATGTACCGCGTGGCGCAGGGCCTGCTGGTGCTGGGCGTCGTGAACCTGCTGCCGCAGCGGGTGAGCGGCGTGCTGGCGCCGCTGGGACGGCTGTCGCTGTGGATCTACGTGCTGCACCTGCCGGTGGTGTACGGCTGGGCGGACATCGCGGGCCTCTCGCAGCGCATCGGTCCCCGGCTGGGCATCGCGGCGGCGCTGGGTGCCTCCGTGGCGCTGCTCCTCGGTTGCTACCTCGTCGCCCGGGTGGGCCGCTGGGTCCGCGAGCAGGCCCGTCCCTGGCGCGCGGGCTCCACCACGCTGGAAGCCAGCGTCGGCACCGCCCGCCTGGGCCAGTAGGCGGCCTCAGCCCTCTGAGCCGGTACGCGGCAGCTTCGCGGGAGGCTCGGTCGCACTGCCGCGCGCCACCAGCTCGCGCGTCACGGACTCCAGGGCGCTGATGCGGCGGCCCGCGCGGCCCCGGGCCCACGTGGCCACCTGCGGCGCATTGAGCAGCCCCACCGCCTGCTCCACGCCTCCCGCCTTGCCCTTGAGCGCCCGCGCCGTGGCCAGCCGCACGTTGCGCGCGGCCCTGCGCCCGAGGCCGCTGTTCCACAGCAGGTCCAGGGCGAAGGTGGTCCACACCGTCAGCTCGTCGTCCGGACGCAGGAACGCCTCGAAGCGGGCCAGCGCCTGGGCACGGGGCTCACCGGCGCGCAGCTCCTCCTCCGGCAGCTCCACGTGCAGCGACGTGCTGTGCGCGAGCGGCTGCTCCGGCGCGATGACCGCCTCGAAGCGCTCGCCCGTGGCGTAGCGGACCGCCACCAGGTGCACCAGCTCCGGCGGGATGCCCGACTCCAGCGGGTGCGCGTTCGCCTCCGCGTAGAAGAGGACCAGCCGCTCCGAGGCCTCCGCCAGCGAGCGCAGCTCCAGCGGCGGGCGCCACTCGCTCTTGTAGATGCGGCGGCGGTTGGGCCCCGTGCGCGTCTCCTGGCGCTCCAGCTGCGTGTCCACCATGAACTCGAACGCGCCCAGCATGCGGTCGAAGTAGTCCGGCTTGCCCTCCAGCTGGCCCAGGATCTCCGCCACCGCCTCGATGGTGGAGACGCAGTGGTCCGCCGGCTCCGCGCGGATGCGGTAGTTGCTGGGGCGGCGCGGCACGAAGCCGATGCGCGGCAGCGCCGCGAGCACCGGGTTGCGCATCACCACCTTCTTCGCCTGCGGCCAGGTGCCGTCCACGACGATGAGCGTCTCCGGCGGGTTCGCCTGGGCCTCCTCCACGGAGATGGCGTCCTCGCCCGGGAAGAGCACCGCGACGCGCTCGGGGTTCTTCGCCAGCTCCTCCAGCCGCGCGTGGCCGGTGAAGTCCACGCCCCGGTGCAGCTCCGAGTTGGGCAGCGACAGGTGCGCCATGCGCGCCGTGCCAATGGCCACGCGCCGCTCCCTCGGATGCTGGAGGAACACCACGCGCGTGCGCGTCTGGAGCTGGGGGACGTGCGCGCAGTAGCACGCGCTTTCAGGACGCAGACACTTGATGCAGAAGGTACGCACGCCCGGCCCTTTATCACGGCCCCGCCCCGGGCTGCCGGGCGCGGCCCCTTCCGGGAGGCTCGCCCCCTCCCCTGCCCGCCCGGGAACGGCTACATGGAGGGGACCGTGAACCTGCTCCTGCTCTTCGACGAGGACTTCCAGCCGGACGGCACCGCCCGGCTCACCGGCCGCCGCGCCCAGCACGCCCGTGACGTCCTGAAGGCCGAACCCGGCGAATCCCTGCGGGTGGGCCGCTTGAACGGCCTCACCGGCACGGGCGAGGTGCTGGAGAACGCCCCCGGCCTGCTCCACCTGCGCGTCGACCTGACGGACCCGCCACCTCCAAGGGCCGGCGTGGACCTGCTGTTGGCCATCCCCCGCCCCAAGGCGCTCAAGAAGGTCCTGCCCGCGGTGGCGTCCCTGGGCGTGGACCGCGTCGTGCTGGTGAACGCGGCCCGCGTGGAGAAGAGCTACTTCGACTCCAAGGTGCTCAACGAGGCCTTCGTCCGCGAGCTGCTCCTCCAGGGCCTGGAGCAGGCCCGCGACACGCGCATGCCGGAGGTGCTCATCCGCGAGCGCTTCCGCCCCTTCGTCGAGGACGAGCTGGACGCCGTCTTCGGCCCGGAGCCGCTGCGCCTGCTCCCCCACCCACCCGCCAGCCTCTCCCTCCAGGCCCGGGACATCACGCGCGCCACGCGGGTGGTGCTCGCCATCGGCCCGGACGGAGGCTGGGTGCCCTTCGAGGCCCAGCTCTTGGAAGCCCACGGCTTCCTGCCCTTCTCGCTGGGCCCCCGCATCCTGCGCGTGGAGACGGCGGTGCCGGTGCTGCTGGGTCAGGTGACGCTGCTCAAGGCGCCGGCGCCGTAGCGGGCTCGGGCGCCGCCGCGGCCGCCGCCGGCGCGGGAGGCTGGAGCTTCTGCCAGTCCTCCAGCGAGATGGGCTTGGTGACCTTGAGCACGGACACGTCCACCTTCTCCTCGCGCGGCTCGGTGCGCGTGTCCTCGATGACGGTGAAGTTCAGGCGGTTGATTTCGTGCCCGGCCTCCGTCTCCAGCACGACGCGCCAGTCCCCCGGCTTGGGCGTGGTGCCCGGCTGCGCGTAGTAGCGGTAGCCGCCCTCCGAGCCGTTGCTGCTCACCGAGGCGAGGAAGCCCTTGCCCAGCGCCGTCCAGCCCTTCTCCGGGTGGTCATGGAACCAGCGCACGCGCACGCGGTACGGCTGGAAGCCCTTGGGCGCGAAGATGCGGAAGAAGTACACGGGCTGCTCCCCCGGCCGCACCATGAAGTCCTGGTCGCCGTGGTGGAACGCCGTCCAGACCTTCCACCAGGGCTGCGCCTCCGACGTCAGGTGATACACGCCCGGGGAGACGCGCTTCACCTGGTGGTAGATGCCGCTGTACTGCACCGCCAGGGGCACCGGCGGAATCACGCCCAGGAAGTAGCACCCGAGCAGCAGCGCCTGCGCGCCGAAGCCGGGAATGGCCACCGTGCGCAAGAGCGCCTTCTCATCCGGCCGCCACCGCTTGAGCACGCGCAAGAGCCCGTAGACGCTCCCGCACCCCAGCACGACGGACAGCGTGAAGATCCACCACCCCACCCGGCCAAAGAGCACCGGCAGGAGCGACGCGAAGTACAGCGTCACGCACAGGCTGAAGACGGCCACGCGGATGACGGGGCCCAATTGCCGGAAGCGCGGCAGCTCGTTGGCCACCAGCAACCCGAACATGCCCGCCATGAACAAGAGCGGCGTGAAGCCCGACGAGCTCTTGAAGAGGAACAGCGTGAACGCGCTGAGCAGGCTGCCCATGAAGAAGTGCAGCGCGTCCTCGCGGAAGCGCCACACCTTCGCCAGCAGCTTCGGCGGCTCCACGCCCTCGGGGTAGCGCTGCTCCAGCACGAGCAGGCCCGCGAGGATGGCCAGGTAGACGAGGTTCTGCACCTCCGTGAGCGCGTCGTCGACGGGGCTCAGCGTGAGGACGTCGTAGAGAAAGCCCGCGAAGAAGAAGAGGGCCATCTCCTGCTTCTCGTACTTCGCGCGGAAGGCCTGCACGCGGTCCACCAGCGTGGGCGTCTTCTCCGTGCTGACGAGGTCGTCCGGATCCACGACCGCGGCGCCGGGCGTGACGACCGCGACGTTCGCGCCGGGAGGAAGGGGGCCACCCTCGACCGGCACTCCGGGCACTTCGTTGGACGCGTCCTGCGGCTTCGACTCAGGCGGTGTGACGGTGAGCACGGCGGCTTTCAACCCCTCTTGGCGACCGCCGCCCAGTCTACGCGGGGGACGGGGCCCGGGTCTTCCCCCCGGCCCCGCTCCCTCTTGAAACGCCTACTTGCCGCCGGCGGCGACCAGGTCCTGCAGCTCGCCGCGCTCGGCCAGCTCCATCAGGATGTCCGACCCGCCCACGAACTTCCCGTGGATGTAGACCTGCGGAATGGTGGGCCAGTTGGAGTAGTCCTTGATGCCCTGGCGCACGTTGGGGTCCGCCAGCACGTCCACCGTGTGCACGGGGCCCAGCGGCTGGAGCAGCTGGAGCGCGCGCGCGGAGAAGCCGCACTGGGGGAACAGGGCGTTGCCCTTCATGAAGAGGACGATGGGGTGCGACTTCACCGTCTCGTCGAACTGGGCCTTGAGGGTCGGATCCATGAGTCGTTGCTCCTTCTTCAGCGGGGCCCGAGCTTCTTCCACTGCTCGGGCGAATAGGTCTTGAGCGCCAGCGCGTGCAGCTCGCCCGACTTCAGCCACTGCTGCAGCGGCGCGTACACCAGCTGGTGCTGCTCCACCATCGTCTTGCCGGTGAAGGCGGGGGAGATGACGCGCGCCTCGAAGTGGTCTCCCGTCCCCGTGGTGTCGTTCAACTCCACCTCCGAGCCCGGCAGGGCGTCCAGGAGGTAACGGCGAAGCGTCTCGGCGTCGAGCATCAGTTCATCCCCTTTCCCATCACCAGCATGGCCGGGTCCACGCCCAGACCGCGCAGGGTGGCATCCCACAACTTCGCCGGGTCCTGTCCCAGCACCGCGTCCGCGGTGGCGTCGGCGTACAGCCACGAGCCCGCGGCGATTTCATTCTCCAGCTGCTTGGGGCCCCAGCCCGCGTACCCCAGGCAGAAGCGCACGCGCGGACTCGTCCGCTGCAAGAGGGGCCCCAGCGCGTCCAGGGTGACGCTCAGGTAGAGGCCCGGGAGGACGGAGTGCTTCTCCGCGACGGATTCATCGTCGTGCAGGACAAAGCCCCGCTGGGGCTCCACCGGGCCGCCCACGAACACCGGCTGCGACACGCGGTCCGTCGAGATGTCCATCGACTGACCGCGCGCCAGCTCACCGAGCGTCAGGGGCGCTCCCCGGTTCACGACGAGCCCCATGGAGCCCGTCTCCCCGTGTTCGATCATCAGGATGACCGAGCGGTAGAAGTTCGGGTCTCCAAGCTGGGGCATGGCCAGCAGGAAGCCGGAGGCGAGGTTCTTCACGCCAGGGAGCATCGGGCGTCCGGCGGGGGTGTGCAACCGGAACCCGCTCCCCTGCTGACTTCAGTGCCAGCTCTGGTGCTTGGACTTCAGCGCCTTGGCCAGCTTCTCCGGATCCAACGGCTTGCCGATGAAGAGGTCCGCGCCCAGGCCCTTGCACTTGCGAGCGGTGGCCGCGTCGCTCATGGCGCTCACGCCGATGAGCACGGCCTGCGGGAACTTCTCGCGCAGCTTGGACATGAGGGTCGTGCCGCTGCGGCCGGGCAGGAACACGTCCACGATGGCCGCGTCCATGCGCTTGTTGCGCACGGCGAACTCGGCCTCCTCGGCGCTGCCCACGGGCATGGCGTCGTAGCCCCAGGTGCTCACCAGCTCCACCAGGAGCTCGCGGTGCGCGGCGTCGTCCTCCACCACGAGCACCGAACCCCGGACGGTCTCCTTGCGCAGACCGTCGTCACGCGGACGCTCATCACGGGCAGGCGAGAGGGGGATTTCTTCCGTCGGGAGGGACATGGTGTTCACCTGAGGGCAAAGGGTTTCCGTCCGTGTGAAACCTTTGCCTCAATGTGCGGCATTCCTCACACTTCGCGACGGGTACCTCCCCCCAACGCTTGGGAAGCGAGCGAGGCACCAAGCACCAGCAGCACGAGCAGTCCCCAGGCGGGAATCACCACGCGGCCTCCGCCCTCGTAGATGAGCGCGGCGTAGGACGTGCCCAGGTAGCGGCCCAGGGACATGGGCTCCATGCGGGCGATGCCGAAGAAGCTCACCGTGGACTCGGTGAGGATGGCGCTCGGCAGGCGGCTCAGGAATACGGCCAGCACGAAGGGGCGCAGGAGCGGCCACAGGTGCACGCGAAGGATGTGCGCGCTACCGCCGCCCAGGGCCCGAGCGGCGGCCACGTACTCCTGGCCCTCCAGGGTGGCCAGGCGGTCGCGGAATATGCGCGCGGGGCCGGCCCAGCCCACCAGGGCCAGGGACGTCACCATCAAGCCAAAGGGCCCCAGGCCACCGCCCATGCCCGCGTCCATGAGGGACTGGCCCGCGAGTTGGAGCACCATCACCACGAGCACATCCGGCAGGGCGAACACGGCATCCACGGCACGCAGGAGCACCTGCTCCGTTACGCCGCCGGACAGCCGCGCGAGCGCCGCGACGGCCAGCCCCAGCACGGTGGACAGCGCACCGGCCGCGAGCCCGATGGCCAGCGACACCCACAGGCCACCGAAGGCCAGCTCGCACACGCTGCGGTCCGGGCGGTTCAGGTCCCAGCCAAGAGGACAGGTGTTCGTGAGGGCCTCGGGGAACAGGCGGCCAGCCACGAGGCTCAAGGCGCCCAGCCCCACGAGCAGGACCAGCCCCACCCAGGCGCGCACGGGGATGCGGTTCAAGCGCGGGCCTCCCGTGCACGTGGATCCACGAGCATGCGCAGGAACTCCACGGTGAGGCTCACGACGACGAGCACGGTGGCGAAGGTGGTGGTGGACACGACGACGACGGCGACCTGCTTGTTGAGGACGGCGAGCACGTAGAGCTGGCCGAAGTAAGGCAGGCCAAAGACGCGCTCCGCGGCGAACGAGCCCGCGAGCAAAGCGGTGGCGACGGGAGTCACGGCGTCCAGGAGCGCGGGCCACACGTTGGGAAGGACGTGGCGGCGCAGCACGGTGCCGGGGTCCAGCCCCTTGCTGAGCGCGGTGCGCACGTAGTCACGAGACAGCTCGGTCTCCAGCGCGTCACCGACGAGTGTGCCCAGGAAGGTCCCGGGCCAGATGGCGATGACGACCGCCGCGCACAGCTCCGGCAGCAGGTGCCCACGCTCCACCACGGCGGGTGCCAGCAGCAGCGCGGGGATGAACACGGGCGTTCCGAACGCGATGGCCGGGAGCACGTCGCCCAACACGGCGAAGCGTCCCCGCCGCCAACGCGTGCGAAGGAGCGCGAAGCCCACCGCCCAGGCGAGCGCGAGAGGCAGCGCGACCAGGCCCACGCCCACGCTGCCGGAGAGTTTCTGGAGCAGCTCATCACCGGTGATGCCCTGAGCACTGGTGCCCAGGCGTTCCCCCGAGAAGAGCTTCTCCCAGGGCCGCAGGAACCCGAGCGGTTCACCGATGCCCAGGTCGCGCTGATACGAAGCCGCCAGCTCCGGAGACACCTGACGCTTGTTGTCGCTCTCCGTGGTGAGCGGCAGCGCGGCCATGAGGAAGTACGAGGCCACCGCCACCACCGGCACGAGCACAAGCTGGCGCACGAGGCGCGTCGCGATGAGGCGCATGCGCTAGGGCCCCTGCCTTGCTGAAGCGCGCGGGCTCACGCCCCGGGGAGCAGAGCCCCCAGTGCGCGACCGTCGAAAAGAGGCCCGGCCTGTCATGCCCATCCGCCAGGGTCCAAACACCGGAGTCGTCGTGGGCCGCGGTGCCACGGCGCGCGAGCGGCACGCACGCAACGGGCCCTTGAAGCACGACTCCACGCCTCGCATCACGGGGTCCATGTTCTAGGGCCCCTGCCCTTCCGCGCGGGCCGAGGGTGTTTCATCCGGCCCCAGCCGCAGCGCGCGCAGCGCGAGGAAGTTGAACGGATCCACGTCCAGGCCGTGCAGCCGCGCCCGCGCCCGGAAGTAGCGGTCCGGGTGGTACAGCGGCGCGATGACGGCCTCATCCCCCACCAGCACCTGCTGGGCCTTCGCGTACAGCTCGCGCGCGTGCACGGGGTCGGAGTCGCCGTCCGCCATCTCCAGCAGCTGCTCGAAGCGGCGCATGGGCTCGCCGTCGCCCTGCGTCTCCCAGCCCGTCTGGTGGTTGCCCTGCCGTTCGAACAGCGTGAAGAACGTGTTCGGGTGCGCATAGTCCGCGCCCAATCGCCGCAGGTACAGGTCATACGCGCGCGGGCCCTGCGGCGTCCTGCGCGCCACCTCCGCGGAGAAGTCCGACCGCGAATCCACCACCACCTGCACGCCCACCTTCGCGAGCTGCGCCGCGATGCGCTCCGCCAGCGCCTCCTCCGGCACGAACGAATCCCCCGCCTTCACCACCAGCCGCAGCGGCCGGTCCAACCCCTTCACCCCCGCCAGCTCCGCCTTCGCCCGCTCCGGCTCGTAGCGAGGCAGCAAAGCCGCCTGCTCCGGCGTCGCCGCATCCGGCAGCTCCGGCGGCAGCAACACGTTCGTCGCGCGCGCGGCCGGCAACAGCCCCGCGAGCAGCGCCTCCCGGTCCAACGCCCGCGCCAGCGCCCGGCGCACCTCCGGCCGGTCCAACGGCGGACGCTCCGTGTTGAAGCCCAGGAAGTACGTGGACAACAGCGGCTCCCGCTTCAGGTCCGCCGCCTTCATCCCGCGCAACGCCGCCGCACTGTCCACGAAGACGAAGTCCACCCGGCCCCGCTCATACAGCGCCGGGCCAATCTCCGACTTCATCAGCGTCAGCACTGGCGCCGGCGTCTCCCCCGGGCCCATCGGCGGGAGGAACGCACTGCGTGGGTTGAAGACCAGCCGCACGCGCTCTCCCGCGCGGTCCCACCGCTCGACGCGATACGGCCCCACCGCCAGCGGTCGCCCATCACGAGGCCGGTCGAAGTAGTCGCGCACCGCCTCGTCCGACTTGCCCTCCAGGTCCGCCGAAGGCGCTGGAAAGAACAGGTACACGTTCGCGAGCCGCGCCAGGAAGTAGCTCCGGGGCCGCGCCAGCGTCACCCGCAGCGTCCGCGCATCCAGCGCCTCCACCCCCACGCGAGCAAGCGCGGCCTTCACCTCCGCCTCCGGAGCCCCACGCTCCAGCAGCGAGAGCACCTCCTCCGCGCCCTGGAGGTCCGCCATCTCGCCGCGCTCGCGGCCCAGCAGCGCCCGGTGCCACCCGAAGACGAAGTCGCGCGCCGTGACGGGCGAGCCGTCCGACCACGTCACGTCCTCGCGCAGGTGGAACGTGTAGACCTCATGCCCGGCCGCGTCCGCTTCACGCTCCCACCGCGCCGCCAGGCCCGGCTGGACCGAGTGGTCCGCCCCCAACGTGGTGAGCCCCTTCTGCGTGGCCAGCATCACCGGGTAGTTCACCCAGCTCTGCGGATCCGAGTGGCTCCAGTCGAGCGTGGTGGGCATCGCCGGCACCACCACCTTCACGCCCGGCTCGGGCTGGAAGCCGCACGGCCCGCAGGCCGCGGCCATCACCAGCACCAGGGAGTAGGACAGGATTCGCGCGCGGGGAGCCACTCCCCGCGTTGTACCCCGACCCGCCCGTAAAAAAGAGAGAAGCCAGGAGGCCGGCGACTCCTGGTCGGCCGGCATCCTGGCTTCGTCACTGCCCGGCCCCTTCAAGGGGCCTGAAGCTCAACCTCAGGCCTGCGAAGGCGTGGACACCGCCTCCGTCACGGACAGCCCCGGCTTCAGGTTGTCCCCGGCGCCCTTGCGGCCGAACTCCTCCGGCTTCTCCAGGACGAGCGCCTCACGCAGCACGTCGTCCACGAACTCCACCGGGACGATGCGCAGCGCCTTGCGGATCTTCAGCGGGATGTCCTTCAGGTCCTTCTTGTTCGCCTTCGGAATCAGGACCGTCTTGATGCCCGCGCGGTGCGCCGCCAGCGTCTTCTCCTTCAGACCGCCGATGGGCAGCACGCGGCCACGCAGCGTGATTTCACCCGTCATCGCCACGTCCTTGCGGACCGGCACGCGCGTCAGCGCGCTCACCAGCGCCGTGGCCATGGTGACGCCCGCGGACGGACCGTCCTTGGGAATCGCGCCCTCCGGCAGGTGGACGTGGATGTCGTAGTTCTCGAACACCTTGCGGTCGATGCCGAAGCGCTCCGCGCGGCTGCGCACGTAGGACATGGCCGCCTGGGCGGACTCCTGCATCACCTCGCCCAGCTTGCCGGTGATGATGAGCTTGCCCTTGCCCGGCATGGACGTGGCTTCCGTGGTGAGGATCTCACCGCCCAGCTCCGTCCACGCGAGGCCCGTGACGATGCCCACCTGGTCCTCGCGTTCCGCCACGCCGTAGCGGAAGCGGGGCGTGCCCAGGAACTTCATCGCCTGCTTGCGGTCCACCTCGATGAGGTCCCGCTTGCCGTTCTTCAGCACGTCGCGGGCGATCTTCCGGAACACGCCGCCAATCTCACGCTCCAGCGAGCGCACGCCCGACTCGCGCGTGTAGCGGTGCACGATGGTCTTCAGCGCGTCGTTGGTGATTTCAATCTTGAGGTCCGTGAGACCGTTGGCCTCCTGCTCCTTCGGAATCAGGTAGCGCCGAGCGATGGAGAGCTTCTCCGGCTCGGTGTACCCCGCGATGCGAATCACCTCCATGCGGTCCTGGAGAGGACCGGGGATGTTGTGCATCGTGTTCGCGGTGCAGATGAACATCACCTTGGACAGGTCGTAGTCGAGGTCCAGGTAGTGGTCGTTGAAGTTGTGGTTCTGCTCCGGGTCCAGCACCTCCAGCAGCGCCGCGCTCGGGTCGCCACGGAAGTCCGTGGACATCTTGTCGATCTCGTCCAGGAGGAACACGGGGTTGTTGCTGCCCGCCTTCTTCAGGGACTGGATGAGCTTGCCCGGCATCGCGCCGATGTACGTGCGGCGGTGGCCGCGGATCTCCGCTTCGTCACGCACGCCGCCCAGCGACAGGCGCACGAACTTGCGGCCCGTGGCCCGCGCGATGGAGCGCGCGAGCGACGTCTTGCCCACGCCCGGAGGCCCCACGAAGCACAGCACGGGGCCCTTCAGCTTCTTCACCAGCTGCTGCACGGCGAGGTACTCGAGGATGCGCTCCTTCGGCTTCTTCAGGCCGTAGTGGTCCTCGTTGAGCACCCGCTCCGCTTCGGTGACGTCCAGCCGGTCCTGGGTCTCGTCGTACCAGGGCAGGCTGATGATCCAGTCGATGTAGTTGCGGACGACCGTGGCCTCGGCGCTCATCGGGCTCATCATCCGGAGCTTCTTCAGCTCCTTCTTGACCTTGAGCGTGGCCTCCTTGCTCATCCGCTTGTTCTTCAGCTTCTCTTCGATCTCCTGGATCTCGTTCTTGAACTCGTCGCGCTCACCCAGTTCCTTCTGAATGGCCTGCATCTGCTCATTCAGGTAGTACTCCTTCTGGGTCTTCTCCATCTGCTTCTTGACGCGCGTGCGGATCTTCTTCTCCACCTGGAGAATCTCGATCTCGCCCTGCATCAGCTCGTAGAGCTTCTCCAGGCGCTTGGCCGGGGACTCCGTCTCGAGCAGCGCCTGCTTGTCGTTCAGCTTCAGCGACAGGTGCGCGACGATGGTGTCCGCCAGGCGCGCCGGGTCGTCGATGCTGGCGACCTGCATCAGCATCTCCGGCGGGATGCGCTTGTTGAGCTTCACGAAGGCTTCGAAGACGGAGTGGACGGAGCGCACCAGCGCCTCCAGCTCCACGCTCTTCTCCAGCTGCTCCTCGACCTCGTCCACCTCGACCATGAAGAAGGCGTCGTTCGGGTGGAACTTCTTCACCTTGGCGCGGCGCACGCCCTCCACCAGGACCTTCATCGTGCCGTCGGGCAGCGGGAGGAGCTGGATGAGGTGGCCGATGGTGCCGAAGTGGAAGATGTCGTCGGGCGAGGGGTCGTTCGTCTTGGCCTTCTTCTGGGCGGCCAGCAGGATGACTGCCTTGTCATCCGGACCCTTGTGGGCCATCGCGTCCTTCAAGGCCGCGATGGACTTCTCCCGGCCGACGAACAGCGGAACCACCATGTGCGGGAACACGATGATGTCCCGAAGGGGCAAGAGCGGGATGGTGAGGCCCCGCTTCTGGGCTTCCTTCTTGTCGTCACGTCCGAAGAACATGTATCCGCCACCCGCTGGCCTGCCGTACAGGCAGGCCCTTCAAGAGTTGCCCACATGCCGCCCAAGCGCGCATGCAGGGTGAAACGCTGCTCTATAACACGCCGGTCGCAGGACCCGTTCCCCGCTCAAGATTGGGGGTCCGCACCCTGCCATCAAGGGAACACCGGGAGGCAGGAGTGTGTCCTGCCCCGATTCTAGCGGCTCTCGGCCGCTACCCCGGCATCCGGCCATGCGACGCCCAGGGCCTGGAAGAGGAAGGCATACATGTCCACGCTGGACTCGATGGCCTTGGCCACCTGGTCCGCCCCGCCATGGCCCGCGTTGGCCTCGATGCGTAGCAGCGTGGGGGCCGGATTGCCCTTCGCGTTCTGCACCGCCGCCACGAACTTGCGCGCGTGCATGGGGTCCACCCGGTCATCGTGGTCCGAGCTCATCATCAGGAGGGGCGGGTACCGCACGTCCTGACGCACGTGGTGGTAGGGCGAATAGGCGTACAGGGTCTTGAACTGCCCGGCGTCCTCCGCAGACCCGTACTCCGGCACCCAGGTCCGCCCGCTGCCGAACAGGTGGAAGCGCACCATGTCCAGGAGCGGCACGCCGCACACCACCGCGCCGTACAGCTCCGGGCGCTGCGTCATGGCCGCGCCCACCAGCAGGCCGCCGTTGCTGCCGCCGTAGATGGCCAGCTTCTTCGCCTGCGTGTACTTCTCCTTCGCCAGGTACTCGGCCGCGCCGGCGAAGTCGTCGAACACGTTCTGCTTGTTCGCGCCCTTGCCCGCCTCGTGCCACGCGGTGCCGTACTCACCGCCGCCACGCAGGTTGGCCACCGCGTAGATGCCGCCCGCGTCCAGCCACGGCAGGATGCTCGCGCGGAAGCCCGGCTGCATGCTCACCAGGAAGCCGCCGTAGCCGTACAGGAGCGTGGGCGCGGTGCCGTCCTTCTTCAGGCCCTTCTTGTAGACGAGGAACATGGGCACCTTCGTGCCGTCCCTCGACGTGTAGAAGACCTGCTCGGTGGTGTACGCGTCCGGGTCCATGGGCACCTCCACCTTCGCCCACAGGTCCACCTTCCCGCTCTTCACGGACGTCCGGTAGACCTGCCGGGGCGTGGTGAAGGAGCTGTAGGAGAAGTAGGCGTCGTCCTGGTCCTCCAGGCCCGTCAGGTTGCTGGCGGCGCCCACGCCCGGCAGCTGCACGGTGCGCACCGGCTTGCCCTCCAGCGTGGTGATGCGCAGCTCCGTGGCCACGTCCTTGAGGTACTCCAGCGCCAGGTGGCCGCCCACCAGCGACACGCTCTCCAGCGTGGCCTTGGGGTCCTCCGGCACCACTTCCTTCCAGTTCGCGCGGTCCGTCTTCTTGGGATCCACGGCGAAGATGCGCTGGCGCGGGGCGCCCTCGTCGGTGACGACGTAGAAGCGGTCCTTCCACGCGAGGACGCTGTACTTGGCGCCCTTGCCCTTCACGAGCAGCCGCCAGTCCTTCTCCGCCGGGTGCTTCCAGTAGACGTCGTTCTCGCTCCAGCCGCGCAGGATGGACGCGAAGAGGTACTTGCCGTCACGCGACAGGTCGCCCTGGAGGAACGTCGTCGGGTCGCCGGTGCGCTCGTGCACCACGACGTCCTTCTTCGGATCCTCGCCCAGCTTGTGGAACTTGAGCGTGGTGTAGCCCGGGCGCGCGTCCACCGGGATGGAGGGGTCCGTGGGCAGCCACTCGTAGTAGAAGCCCTTGCCGTCCGGCGTCCAGTTGGTGTTGGCGTACTTGGCGCCCTCAATCACGTCGACCTTGGACCACTCGCCGGTGTCCACGTCGATGACGTGCAAGGTGGCCTCGTCCGCGGCGTTGGGGCGCACCGGGAAGGCCACGCGCTTGCCATCCCACGACGGCACCCAGCGGCCCAGGGACACCGGGGCGTCCTTGCTCATGGCGTTCGGGTCCAGCAGCACCTTCTCCTGTCCGGACTCGCCGTCCTTCCAGTAGACGATGGCCTTCTCCTTGTCCTTGTGGGTCCGCATGTAGAAGAAGCGGTTGCCCCGGCGGAACGGCGCCGTCACCGAGTCCACGTAGAAGAGCTCCGTGAAGCGCTTCGCCAGCGCGTCGCGGCCCGGCATCTTCGCCAGCGCGTCGCGGGTGAAGCCGTCCTGCGCCTTCATCCAGGCCTGGACCTCCGGGGCCTTCTCGTCCTCCAGCCAGCGGTACGGATCCGCCACCTGCTGTCCGTGCAGCGTGTCCATCACCGCGTCGGAACGGGTCGCCGGGTAGGCCATGCGGGAGGGGCCCTCCTGGGCCGGAGCGCTCTGCGTCGCTGCGGACGCGGCGGGGGCTTCGTCACGCGTGGCTTCCTTCGCGGAGGTGCAGGCCACGAGCGACAACAGGGCAGGCATGAGGAGCTTTCTCATGGGGGACAGCAGATACAAGAAGCCCCCCGCCCCGGCCCGCAAAAAAGCGTGGCCCGCCCCTACGCTCGCAGGGCCCCTTGGAAAGACGAAGGGCGCGCCTCGGTCCAATGACCGTGACGCGCCCCGTCATCCCCGTCAGGCCCTTGCGAGCCCCTAGAGGATGATTCGCTCTAGGCCGATTCCTTCTTCGGCTCCGGAGTCTCCTTGTTGTCCTGCGAGTGCAGGACGACGGGCTCGCTCTTCTTGAGGATGACCTCCTCGGAGATGAGCACCTCGCGGGCCGTCTTGCGGGACGGGATTTCGTACATCACGTCCAGCATGGCCGTCTCCAGGATGGAGCGCAGGCCGCGAGCGCCCGCCTTGCGGCGGATGGCCTCCGACGCGATGGCCTTCAGGACCCCGTCGGTGAACTTCAGCGACACGCCGTCCAGCTCGAAGAGCTTGCGGTACTGCTTGGTGAGCGCGTTCTTGGGCTCGCCCAGGATGTTCACGAGCGCGCCTTCGTCCAGCTCCTCCAGCGCGGTGATGATGGGCAGACGGCCGATGAACTCCGGAATCATGCCGAACTTGAGCAGGTCCTCCGGCTCCACGTGCTTGAGCAGCTCACTGAGGTTGCGCTGCTTGCGCGACTGGATCTCCGCGCCGAAGCCCAGGCTGCGGCCGCCCAGGCGCCGTTCAATCACCTGCTCCAGGCCGCCGAACGCGCCGCCGCAGATGAAGAGGATGTTGGTGGTGTCCACCTGCAGGAACTCCTGCTGCGGGTGCTTGCGGCCACCCTTGGGCGGGACATTGGCCACCGTGCCTTCGATGATCTTCAGCAGCGCCTGCTGCACGCCCTCGCCGCTCACGTCGCGGGTGATGGAGGGGTTCTCCGACTTGCGGGCGATCTTGTCGATTTCGTCGATGTAGACGATGCCCCGCTGCGCGCGCTCGATGTCATGGTCGGCGGCCTGCAGCAGGTTGACGATGATGTTCTCCACGTCCTCACCGACGTAGCCGGCCTCCGTGAGGCACGTGGCGTCCGCGATGGTGAAGGGGACGTTGAGGATGCGCGCCAGGGTCTGCGCGAGCAGCGTCTTGCCGGAGCCCGTGGGGCCGAGCAGCAGGATGTTGCTCTTCTGCAGCTCCACATCGTCCATGGCGACCTTGGACTCGATGCGCTTGTAGTGGTTGTGCACCGCCACGGAGAGCGTCTTCTTCGCGCGCTCCTGGCCCACGACGTACTCGTCCAGCACGGCCTTGATTTCAGAGGGCCGGGGGATGCGCAGCTTGGTGTCCTTGGTCTCCTCGCGGTCGATCTCCTCCGCGATGATGTCGTTGCACAGCCCGATGCACTCGTCGCAGATGTAGACCGTCGGGCCCGCGATGAGCTTCTTCACCTCCTTCTGCGACTTGCCGCAGAAGGAGCAGCAGAGGGTCTGGTTGTCTCGCTTCTCCACGTTCTTACCCGCCATGAAATCCCTCGCTGCGCCTGAAAGGCCCCAACCCGCTTCGCGTCCGGTCCCCTGCCCCTGCACCCAATCTAGTCAGCCCCCATCCGGAACGTCCACGCACCTTCCGGGTACTTAACAAGGGGAAAATACCGGTGAGGGGAGAAACGCGAAGGCCGGAGGCGCGGGAGAAGATTCCCAGCACCCCCGGCCGCCGACCGGGTGATTGACACCCCGGCCGTCACGCGTATCGGTGTGTCTACTTCTTCTCTTCCGGCTTCACACCCACGACCTTCCGGGGGTCCTGGATGGAGTCGATGATGCCGTACGCCTTCGCCTCCGCGGCGCCCATGAAGTAGTCGCGGTCCGTGTCCTTCTCCACGCGCTCGATCGTCTGGCCGGTGTGCTTGACGATGAGCTCGTTGAGCTTGGCCTTCATGCGAAGGATTTCACGGGCCTGGATTTCGATGTCCGTCGCCTGGCCGCGCGCGCCGCCCAGCGGCTGGTGGATCATGATGCGGCTGGAGGGCAGCGAGTAGCGCTTGCCCTTCGCGCCGGCGAGCAGCAGCACGGCGCCCATGGAGGCCGCCTGCCCCACGCAGATGGTGGAGACGGGCGCCTTGACGTACTGCATCGTGTCGTAGATGGCGAGGCCCGCCGTCACCGACCCACCGGGCGAGTTGATGTAGAGGTTGATGTCCTTGTCCGGGTCCTCGGACTCCAGGAACAGGAGCTGGGCGACGATGGCGTTGGCCACGTCATCGTCGATCTCCGTTCCCAGCATGACGATGCGGTCCTTCAGGAGCCGGCTGTAGATGTCGTACGAGCGCTCACCCCGGTGGGTCTGCTCGATGACGTAGGGGACGGGCATGAAGGGCATGTCGGATGGACCTCTAGAAGGAACTTGCGAAGGCTTGAGGAAAAGACCTCAAGAATACTTCGCCCGGCCCTTGAGGAATTCAATCGTCTTTTCCTCGCGGAGTCGCAGAGACAACCCAAGGCGCTCGTCCGGGCCCTTGAAGTACTTCTTCACCTGGGCGACCGGCTGGTTGGCCTCGATGGCCAGGTCCTCGATGCGCTTCTCCACGTCCTCGTCGGACGCCTGGATGTTCTGCTGCTGGGCAATGGCCTCGAAGAGCAGCGTGCCCTTCACCTCCAGGGTGGCCTTCTCCCGCATCTCGTCGCGCAGGCGGTTGAAGTCCAGGCCCAGCTGGCGCGGGTCGATGCCCTGGCGCTGCATCTGGCGGAAGGCGCCCTCCATCATGGAGTCGATGGCGCGCTCCACCATGGCGCGGGGCACGTCGAACGGGTTCTTCTCCAGGAGCGCCTTGATGAGGCCGTCGCGCTCGTCCACGGTGGCCTGGTTCTTCTTGGCCTTCTCCAGGTCCGAGCGGACCTTGGCGCGCAGCTCGTCCACCGTCTGCGCGACGCCCGTCTCCTTGGCGAAGTCGTCGTTGAGCTCCGGCACCACCGGCTTCTTCAGCTCCTTGACGGTGATGTGGAAGACGGCCGTCTTCCCGCGGACCTCTTCGGCCTGGTAGTCCTGGGCGAAGGTGTATTCCACGTCCTTGGACTCGCCGACCTTCACGCCCGCCAGCTGCGGGATGTTGCCCTGGATGAGGTCGCCGTCCTGCACGCGCACGCCAATGCCGTCCGCCTTGCTACCGGGGAACGCATTGCCGTCCACCTTCGCCTCGAAGTCGATGGTGACCTGGTCGCCCTGGGCCGCGGTGTCGCGGTCGGTGACGGGCTCGATGCGGCCCAGGTTCTGGCGCATGTTCTCGATCTGCTGGTTCACCGCGTCGTCCGCGACGGCGGTGTCCACCTTCGTGAGCGCCAGGCCCTCGAAGTCCTTGGCCTCCACCTTCGGCTTCACCTCCACGCGCGCCTCGAAGCTGAAGGGGGCGCCGGGCTTGATGCCGGAGTTGGTGACCTGGGGAGAGGCGACGGCCTCCACCTTGTGCTCGCGCACGGCGTCCAGGTAGGCGCGCTGCACGACGCGCTGGATGACGTCGTCCTCCACCTGCTCGCGGTACTTCTGCTCGAGGATGCGGCGGGGGACCTTGCCCTGACGGAAGCCGGGCATCTTCACCTGGCCGCTGAGCGCGGCGTACGCGCGGTTGAGCTCCTCAACGACGCGGGCGTTGTCGACCTCGATGGAGAGCTTCTTCTCGATGGGAGAGAGCTCTTCGACCTGGACCTTCATGCGGGCCTCGCTCGCCGCCTCCACGGGCTGTACGTCCCGGGGCGGCAACCGGAAAGTGGGACGTGCGGCTTTAGGGGATAGGCACGAACGGGTCAACGCGAAATGGGCGAGGAGGGACTCGAACCCTCACACCTTGCGGTACCAGATCCTAAGTCTGGCGCGTCTACCAGTTTCGCCACCCGCCCGACGCGTCGTGCGACCGTCCTACCGCGAAACGTCCGTGGGGGACAGGGCCTTTCCGGCGCGCGCTTTCAGCTCGGGGGTGCCGGAAAAGACACAGGGCCCCTTCCGTTTCCAGAAGGGGCCCTGCGAGTGAGAGCGGAGGGAATCGAACCCACAACCTATGGATTAAGAGTCCATTGCTCTGCCAATTGAGCTACGCTCCCGGCTTGGTTCGTCTGCCGCGTTGGCTGCGCGACGTCCGAGGTGGCGCGGTGAATACCGGTCGCCGCCTGTCCTGTCAAAACGTTTTTGCACACCCCTCACATTCTCCGCGCTGGAACCGGATGCCCGGCGTGCGGCCGGCCGTCCCCGCGACCGGGAAGCGATGCGAAGGGTCGGCCCGGCTCGCATGTTGATCCACGCCGCGATTCGCGCTGCAGGCCTGTAGCAGGTGTCCTTCCGGGCCCCTGCTCCACGGGTCGTGCGTCGTGTCCGCGCGGCAACCATGTGGGCGGGCGAGGGTCGTCCGCCTTTTCGAGCGGTGCTGGAGACACAGTGATGGATGCGAATGTGAAGGCGGAAGGAACGACGTCGCCGCAGGGCGCGGCCTGGAACCGGGAGCGGGTGGACCTGGTGAAGCGGACCATCTGCCCCCGGGGAATCAGCGAGGACGAGTTCGCCCTCTTCATCGAGCAGTGCAAGCGCAGCGGGTTGGATCCGCTCCTCAAGGAAGCGTTCTGCGTGGCGCGCCGGCAGAACATCGGCAACCGCGAGCGGCCCAACTGGGTGACGAAGTACGAGTTCCAGCCCTCCGAGGCGGGGATGCTCGCCCGGGCGGAGCGCTTTCCGGACTTCAAGGGCATCCAGGCGAGCGCGGTGTTCGCCGAGGACGAAATCGTCGTGGACCAGGGCAAGGGCGAGGTGGTGCACCGCTTCAACCCGGCCAAGCGCAAGGGCGCCCTGGTGGGTGCGTGGTCGCGTGTGGTGCGCGAGGGGAAGCTGCCGGTCGTCGTGTGGCTGGACTTCTCCGGCTACGTCCAGCAGACGCCGCTGTGGGCCAAGATTCCCACGACGATGATCGAGAAGTGCGCGCGCGTGGCGGCGCTGCGCAAGGCGTACCCGGAGGCCTTCGGCGGACTGTACGTGCGCGAGGAGATGCCGGCCGAGGAGTACGACGCGCACGACGAACACACGCCCGCCTCCGGTTCCTACGAGGTGCTGGGCTCGAAGCCGGGCCCGGTGAAGGCGTCCTTCCCCACCCTGGCTCCGGCCCCCGCCCCCGCGGAGGCCGCCAAGGCGGTGGAGACGGCGCGGACTCCGGAGAAGGAGGAGGCGCGGCTGGACGTGGACGTGCCGCTGGCGCCGGCCAAGACGGTGGCGGCGGTGCCCGTGGCCCAGACGCCCGAGCGTCCGAAGGCGAGCGCGGTGGTGGTGGCGTTCGGCCCGCACAAGGGCAAGACGACGTCCGAGCTGTCCGACGACGAGCTGAGCGAGACCATCGACCTGGCGCACGAGAAGCTGATGGAGCAGCCCCGCGCCAAGTGGGCCAAGGCCATGCGCGAGAACCTCACCGCGCTGGAGGCGGAGACGGAGCTGCGCTGCCAGGTGCCGTCCTCCAAGGACCGCGCCGGGACGAACCCGGAGGCCTGAGTCCACGCCGTTCGATGAGTTGAAGAGCGCCCGCGTTCCCGCAGAGAGGGGACGCGGGCGTTTCGCTTTTCCGCAGCCCACGACCTTGCATTCCACACAGAGCGTCTCCACCTGCACTCTCGGTCAAGGACATTGACCAGATGGAGCAGGGCACATGGTCGGGCGCAGGGCATGGCGGTGGGTCGTGGCGGGGCTGTTTGTCGGTGGAGTGGGCGCGGGTTGCGGAAACTCCGCGCCAGCGAATCCCCCAGGGAATGACGTGATGGAGGAGCCCGTCCCAGGCCCTCAAGTGGTGGACGTGGAGGTTCCGGACGAAGCGCCGGTCACCGGCGAGGTGCTTCCACCGCCCGAAGAGCCGGACACGGGCGACCCCGTCAACGAGCCGGAGCCGGAGCCGGAGCCGGGCATGCCCCCGGAGGAACCGGATCCCCTCCCCTACCCCTGGGAGTGCGAGTCCATGCCCACGGTTTCACCGGAGGCCCTTGAGACGTGGGGCGGCGTTTTGGATCCCGCCCAGACTGAATTCCCGTGTGGCGCGACGTTGTCGGACGGAGCAGGCCGGGGGGTGTCGCTCCGTTACTATCCGCCGAACGTCAGTGTCTGGGTCCTTGGAAAGGACAACTACTCCGGCGGAGTCAACTTCGAGGCCTCCGACTTCCAGCCGACCAGCCAGGTCAACGGCATCCTGGGCTTCAGCACGCCCACGGCCGGGGGCCTCCCGTGGATGACATACGTGGACACCTCCAACGACCAGATCATCCACCATCCCGCCGAAACGGCGCAGGTCGTGATGACGGCAGTGGATCCGAAGGGCGGGCTGCGCGCGCTCCTGGCGGATGGAACCCTCAAGGCCTACAGCGCGACCGGCTACGTCCGCTGGAGTGTCCCCGTCGCATTGAGTGCGTCGATCAAGGCGCTGGGCGTGGACGCCCAGGGCCACACCCTGTTGCTGGCCGTGGGGACCACCCGCTTCGGCCCTTCGACAGCGGAGGGCCTCTGGGTGGACGGCGCGGGACAGCCCGGCGCCCCGTTCCTCGCGCTGGCACCGGCGCCTGGCGGCAGGGCCACTTATGAGTTGATGCCCCAGGCGACGAAGGGGCTGTTCCTGTCCATCTGGGAGAGCGGCACCCGGCGCTGGGCCGCCGCCTTCAAGCCCCTGAGACCGGCCAGCTCCAATATCCCCGCGTGGCTTGCGCAAGACGCGCAGCACTCCCTGCTGCGGCTGCCCGGAGGCAAGGGCTATCTGCGCATCTCCCCGGGCTGCTCCCGCCAGGCCCGGTTCATCACCGCCTCAGGCCAGGCGTGCAGCACGTTCGATGTTCCAGCGGCCTACAGCGCCTGCGGCGCGTTGAGCGTGGCCGCGGACGGCACGCTCTTCGAATCCCTTCCGCCGCAGACGAACGGTTACCACTACCCGGACGGCTACCAATATGAGCTCGTGTGCCACGCCCGGTGGTGGCCGGGGCTGATTCCGTAGTCCGCGCCTTGCGCGCATGCCCAGTCCTTGCACTTCACGCCGTGCGTCTCCACCTGCACTCTCGGTCAAGGACATTGACCAGATGGAGCAGGGCTCATGGTCGGGCGCAGGGCATGGCGGTGGGTGGTCGCGGGGTTGTTCGCAGGCGGAGTGAGCGCGGGGTGCGGAAACTCCGCGCCCGCGCTCCATCCAGGACGTCCAGGGGCTATTCCTGGCCGTCAACCACGGTGCAAGGACGTGGGCAGCGGCCTTCGAATCCCTGCAGCCCGAGGCAAGCCCCGCCACTGAATGGCTCGCCCGGGGGGCGGAACGGCCCCTCCTGCGGCTTCCGGGAGGCAAGGGCTACTCCGGCCTTCGGCCACCGACACCGGCAACTTCATTTGCGAGCGACAGGCGGAGCTCCTCTCGCCGACGGGCGCTTCGTGCGGCACGCTCCCGTTCCTGTCCTCGCCCAAAGGAGACTGGTCCCCTTGCAAGCACTTGATGCTGGGCGCCGGTACTGGCCGAGGCTGCTCCAGTAGAGGCGTTCGAGCGGAAGCCCCGTGCGTGAAAGCGCCGGGGCATTCCCCGCGTGCGCTTCGGACGGTTGGGAAGGGTTGCGCCCAGAGGGACTTGAACCCCCAACCCTCGGCTTCGAAGGCCGATGCTCTATCCAGTTGAGCTATAGGCGCGGGGCGAAGCGAGAGAAGAAGGGCGAATGACCGGGATCGAACCGGCAACCTCCGGAGTCACAGTCCGGCGCTCTAACCAGTTGAGCTACATTCGCCGTCACTTCACACGTCACGGCTTTGGAAAGCGGCGGTCTCCTACCGTGGAAACCGGAGCCGTTCAAGGCCCAAAACCATCTGCCAGCAGATTTGCGCCCCAGGCAGGGCTCGAACCTGCGACCCCCGACTTAGAAGGTCGGTGCTCTATCCAGCTGAGCTACTGGAGCTGGTCGACAACAACGCTGCTGAAACCCACGGCACTTCAAGTCGGGGCGAGAGGATTTGAACCTCCGACCCCCTGCGCCCAAGGCAGGTGCGCTACCAGGCTGCGCTACGCCCCGAGAAGTGCTGCATTCTTCGCCTAACGCGGACGGACGCGCAAGCTTGCTGTTCCTGACGCCCGCCCGCCCGGTCAGAGCGCCAACAGATGGCGCCGAATCAACTGGAAGGCCCGGGCCCGGTGCGACACCCGCGACTTCTCCTCCGGTGCCAGCTCCGCCATGGAGCGCCCGCCCTCCCCTTCCACCTGGAACACGGGGTCGTAGCCGAAGCCGTTCGCGCCCTTCGGAGCCCGGAGGATGACGCCCTCGCAGCGGCCCACCTCCACCCGGGGCTCGTCACCCTTCCCCGTCACCAGCGCCAGGGCGCAACGGAAGGACGCGGTGCGCTTGTCATCCGGCACGTCCGCCAGCTCGGCGAGGAGCTTCTCGTACCGGTCCTTGTCGCTTCCCGGCGCGTACCGGGCGGAGTGCACGCCGGGCCGTCCGTCCAGCGCGTCCACGCACAGCCCGGAGTCGTCCGCCAACGCGGGCAGCCCGGTGGCCTCCGAGTACTCGCGGGCCTTCTTCACCGCGTTCTCCTCGAAGGTGGCGGCGTCCTCCACGGGCTCGGGGATGGGGGGCAGGTCCTTGAGGGACACCACCTCCACCGCGTCGCCCACGAGCAGGCGCAGCTCGCGCACCTTGCCGGCGTTGCCGGTGGCGAAGAGCAGCTTCGGCTTCATCCCAGCACCTTCGCCTGCGCGGCGGTGAGCTGCTGGATGGCGGCCAGGCCTCCGTCCAGCATCGCGTCCATCGACTTGCGGTCGAAGAGCTTGTGCTCGGCGGTGCCCTGCACCTCCACGATGCGGCCGTCGCCCGTGGCCACGAGGTTCAGGTCCACCTCCGCGGTGGAGTCCTCGTCGTAGTCCAGGTCCACGCGCACCTCGCCGTTCACCACGCCCACGGAGACCGCGGCCAGCGGGGTGAGCCCCTTCAACAGGCCCGGCTTGTTGAGCGAGCGGATGGCCAGCACCAGCGCCACGTACGCGCCGGTGATGGACGCGGTGCGCGTGCCGCCGTCCGCCTGGATGACGTCACAGTCCAGCGTGAAGGTGCGCACGCCCAGGGCCTGCAGATCCACCGACGCGCGCAGGGCGCGGCCGATGAGCCGCTGAATCTCCATGGTGCGGCCGGACTGCTTGCCCTTGGCGGCCTCGCGCGAGCCGCGGGTGTGCGTGGCGCGCGGGAGCATGCCGTACTCGGCCGTCACCCAGCCGCTGCCCTTGCCCATCAGGTGCGGCGGGACGCGGTCCTCCACCGAACAGGTGACGAGCACCTTGGTGTGGCCGAACTCCACCTGGACGGAGCCCTCCGCGTAGCGGTTGACGTTGGGCGTGAGGGTGACGGGCCGGAGGTCCAGCGCACCACGGTTGAAGGAACGCACGAGGGAAGGCTCCTGACAGGGAGGGACAGGCGAAGCCCCCACGCTTTATCAGGGCGCGGTGGATCCAGCCACCGGTTGCGGGGGCGAGGAGTCCCGCTTCCGCGTCTCCCGGAGGAAGGCCAACACCCCGTCCGCGATGGCCTCCGCCAGCGTCTCCTGGTACGCGGCCTTCCCCAGCCGCGCGCCCTCCTGCGGGTGCGAGATGAAGCCCACTTCAATCAGCACCGCCGGCGCCTCCACGCCCGTGAGGACGAAGAAGGGCGCCTGCTGCACGCCCCGGTCCGCCGCGCCGCTCCTGGACACGAGGCGCGGGTGGATGGCGTAGGCCAGCCGGGACGCATCCGTGTGCGCCTCCGTGCGCGCCAGGTCATCCAGGATGAAGGCCAGCGTGGAGTGGCCCCGCGCCGCGCGGGCCGTGGGGGCTTCCGCGTTCTCACGGTCCGCCACCGCGCGCGCCGCCTCACCGGAGGCGTTGGCGGAGAGGAAGTACGTCTCGATGCCCTCGGTGCGCTCGCGCAGCCGCTTCGTGGGCATGGAGTTGGCGTGGATGGAGAGGAAGAGGTCCGGCCGCTGGATGTTGGAGAACTCCACCCGCTCCGACAGCGCCATCAGCGTGTCGCGCTCGCGCGTGAGGAACACCTCGCTGCCCGCGGCCTCCAGCTTCTCGCGCAGGCGCTGGGCAATCTGGAGCGCGACCTCCTTCTCCCAGAGGTCCCCGGGCCCCTTCGCGCCCTCCTTCGCCCCGCCATGTCCCGGGTCGATGACGATGCGAGCGCCGCGCTCCCCCGCCCCGGCGAGGGCCGGCAGGAGGCACGCGAGCACTGGGAGGAAGAGGGGGAAGCGGCGCGGCGACATTCGCGCCGGGATGTTAGCGGAGGCCCGGCCCGGAGGCGAAATCCGCACCCGGGCGCGTGTGCTTCAGCCGATGACGTCGATGCCGGGGCGGCCCGCCTGCACTTCGCCGATGAGGGCCGCGTCCACGCCCGCCTTCTCCAGCGCCTGGATGGCCTTGAGCGCGTGGCGCGCGGGCACGCTGGCCAGGAGGCCGCCATTGGTCTGCGCATCCGCGAGCAGCCACTGGATGTGCTCCGGCAGCCCCTCCGGGAACGTCACCTGCTTCTTCACGTGGGCGAGGTTCGTCTTCGTGCCGCCCGGAATCACGCCGGCCTCCGCCAGCGCGGGCACCTCCGCGATGAGCGGGATGCGCTCCAGGTCCACCGCCGCGCGCGTCTTCGCGCCGTTCATCATCTCCAGCAGGTGGCCCAGGAGGCCGAAGCCCGTCACGTCCGTGAGCGCGTTCACCTTGAACGCGCCCGACGCGAACACCTCACCGGCCGCCTTGTTGAGCGTGGCCATCTGCGCCGTCACGCGCTTCGTGAGCTGCTTGGACGCAAGGCCCCGCTTGATGGCGGTGGTGGCGATGCCCGTGCCCACGGGCTTGGTGAGCAGCAGCACGTCCCCGGGCTTCGCGCCCGCGTTGGTGAGCACCTTCTTCGGGTGCACCACGCCGGTGACGGCCATGCCGAACTTGGGCTCCGGGTCGCGGATGCTGTGGCCGCCCAGGATGGGGATACCCGCCTCGTCCGCCTTGGACTGGCCGCCCGCGAGGATCTTCTGCAGCGTCTTGAGCGGCAGCTCGTCCGGGAAGCACACCAGGTTGAGCGCGAACAGCGGCTTCGCGCCCATGGCCCAGATGTCCGACAGCGCGTTGGCCGCGGCGATGGCGCCGAACTGGAACGGGTCGTCCACGAGCGGCGGGAAGAAGTCCACCGTCTCCACCACGGCCATGCCCGGCGCCACCTGGTACACGGCGGCGTCGTCATTCGTGTTGAAGCCCACCAGGGCCCGGGGGTGGGACGCAGCCCCCTTCAGCCCGCCCAGGACCTTCGACAGGTCCCCCGCCTTGAGCTTCGCCGCGCAGCCCGCGCAGTGGCTCATCTCGGTGAGGCGCTTGGCCTTCACCGGCTTCTCACCCGCCATGATGTTCCCCGCCCTACTCCGCGCGCACGTAGTCGCGCTTCATGAGCTGCACCACCGTCTCGGCGGTGAGCACGTCGTCGCCGTCCGAGTGGTCCAGCACGCCGCCCAGCGAGCCGTGGTTGTGCACCAGTTGCAGCACGTCCAGCAGCTCCGGCGTCAGTTCCTTCAGGGGCGCCGTCATGGGCTGCGCGAGGCGCAGCGCCGTGGCCATGGGCGGCAGGTTCGGCTGCAGGCGCTTGAACTCGTCCAGCTGCCGCAGGGCGTCCATCAGGAGCGCCTCGGTGGAGGAGTCCAGCTCCACCATGAACTCCTGCGTGTCCGCCGGGCGCAGCTCGAAGTCACCCTCTTCCCAGGTGACGATGCGGTTGAAGCTCTTCTGCGGGCCCAGGTTGTGGTTGTCGTCGATGACCGCGTAGTACACGCGGCCCTGGCGCAGGTAGATCTTCCCCTCGTGGGCGTTGTTGACCACGAGCACGCCGTTCTTCTTGGACGTGTGGAAGAGCTGGAGCAGGTCCGGGAGGGGAATCTCTTCAATCTTCCCCGTCATGGAGCTGGCCTTGGTGGTCCGCGCGGCCTGGGCGGCGGCGGCCTCCTCCAGCTTCTGCTTCACGACGCTCTCATCCACCGGGGCGCTCTCCGCGCCCTGGTGCACGAGCTTGAGGATGGAGGTCCCGATGAGGATGCGGTCTCCCTCCTTCAGCTTGGCCTGCTTGACCTTCTCGCCGTTGACGAAGGTGCCGTTGGTGGACCCCAGGTCCTCGATGGTGATGGCTCCGTCGGAGAACAGGATCTTCGCGTGCTTGCGCGAGACCATGTCCTCCACCAGCACCATGTCCAACTCGCTCGACCGTCCGACGACGATCTGCTTGTTGGCCTTCAGCGGGAACTCACCGCCCTGGTACTTCCCGGAGATGAACTTGAGGGCAAAGGACTTCGCCGTACCGCCAGGAGTGCTCACGGTGCCGCGACCTCGATGATGGAAGTTGCCATGGTGCTCAACCCGTCACTTCCGCCTTCCCCGGGTCCTTCACCAGGTTGAGGTACATCTGCGCGCTCTTGTTGCCGGGGCTGCGCACGAGCACGTCTTCCCAGACCTTCACCGCCTCGTCACGGCGTCCCGCCGAGTACAGGGCGATTCCATAGTTGATCCGTCCAGGAATGTACGACGGATTCTGCGCGATGACCTGTTCGTACTCCGCCAGGGCCGCCGCGTTGTCGCCCGCGTCACGCAGGGCGTTGCCCAGCTTCAGGCGGATGTCCACGAACTCCGGGAAGTGGGCCAGCGCGCGGCGGTACTCTTCAATGGCCTTCTGCCACACGCCGCTGGAGGCGAACACGTCGCCGATGTCGGCGTACATGTTGGCCACCTTCTTCATGACGTAGGGGTCCAGCTCGCCGGGGGCGCCCTTCTGGCGGGACAAGGCGGCCTGGTAGACCTCCTTCGCCTCCGCGTACTTCCCCATGTCGTTGTAGATGACCGCCAGGTTGAGCGCGGCCTCGGTGTACGCGGGGTTGAGCCGCAGCGCGGACTCAAAGGCCCGCTGCGCCCGGGCGAACTGGCCCTGGTCGTGGTAGATGATGCCGAGCATGTTGTAGACGTCGGCGAAGGTCGGATTCTGCTCGACCACCTTCGTCAAGAACTGCTCGGCCTGGGCGTACTGCTTCTTCTCGAAGGAGCCGCGCCCGAGGGTCAGTAGCTGCTTGAGGGCTTCGTCCATGACTCGGCCCGCGCGGGCCCCTGCCTCCTCGGGAAGCCTACATCAGCCCGGGCGAAAACAAGAATTGATCGCCCTCGCGCACGAGCAAAAGCGGTCGCTCGCCCCGCGTGTCCACCGGCCGGGCCGGAAGGTCTCCCTCCACCCGGTAGTGCTCCGTCACCGTCACCTCGTCCCGCTCCAGCCGGGCGTACCAGGCCTGGACCGTCAGCCGCCGCCGGCCGAGGGGGGCCACCTCCGCCCACGTCGGCCCCGCCCCGCCGTCTCCGCCCGGGTCCGCCAGCCGTGACAGCGCCTCCGGCTGCCCTTGCGCCAGGGCCCGCCGCCGCGCCTCCAGCGCCGCCACCATGGCCACCAGCCGGGGGGCCACCGAGGACTCGGGCCTCCACCGGCCGGACGCGCGGGTGAAGGGGACCACCTCCACGCCCGCGGTGCTGACCGTGGTGGTGCCCAGCGCGCCCTCGAAGTCCAGCGTGGCGAAGGCCTCCGCGCTCTGGCCGTCCGGCGCCACGGAGACGGAGATGCGGGCGTACTGGAGCTTGCGCGAGACGAGCGGCGCCGGGGCTCCGGGCACGGGCAGGGACACGCCGTCGTGCTCGGCCTGCTTCAGGGTGGTGATGATCTCGGCTTCCGGCCCGGCCGCGGCGCCCAGGAGGCGCGAGCCCAGGAACAGGAGGACGATGGCGGCGGCGAGCACGGCGATGCCGATGCCCCCCAGCCGGCCCCAGTCCTCCGAGCGCCTCACGAGCCCAGCATCTTCTGGGCACGCTGGGCGGCGGGCGTGCCCGGCAGGCGCTTGAGGACTTCCTTCAGCGTGTTCTGCGCGCGCTCCGTGTCGTTGAGCTTCACGTAGGCGTTGTGGAGGTCGAAGAGGGCTTCCTCCTCCAGCGGCGTGCCCGGATAGTTCTTGAGCAGCCCCTCCAGACGCTGGGCCACGGCCTTCCAGCGCTCGCGCTTCGCGTAGAAGGACGCGACGTACAGCTCATGGCGCGCCAGGCGCTGCTTGGCATCATCCCGGTGCTTCGTGGCGTCCTTCACGTACTGCGAATCCGGGTACTCGCGCAGGAAGACGTTCATGGCCCGGAGCGCGTCGTACATGGGCTTCTGCTCCTTCTCGTAGGAAGGCGGCAGGGCGAAGAACTCCGAGGGGAACTCCTCCACGTAGGAGAGGGCCGCGCGGTAGGCGGCGTAGTCCACCTTGGGGTGCGTGGGGTGCAGTCGCATGAAGGAGTCGAACTTCTCGCGCGCCTCCGCGTACATCTCCCGGGCCATGTCCAGGTCCCCCAGCTTCAGCTCCGCCTCGCGGGCGGCCTCCAGGTAGGGGAACTTGGTGCGGACGTGGTCGAAGTACTTCTCCGCCTTGAAGTAGTCGTTGTCCTCCATCGCGGCCTCGCCCAGCGCCAGGTTCTCCGCGGCCATGGTGGCGTAGTCGGGCTCGCCCGCGGGCCCCGCGGTGAGGGCGGCACAGGCGGACAACATCAGGGCGGACAGGACGAGGACGACGGAGCGCATCACGCCCCCAAACTATTCGTCCTGCCCGGAGGGGTCCAGCGAAGGTTCTCCCACCAGCCGGGTCACGATGTCCGGCGCGAAACCCCGGCTGAGCAGAAGTCGCCCCGCCCTCGCCTGCTCCTTCGCGTCCAGCGGGCGGCCGGACAGGCGCCGGCGCTCCAGCACCTGCCGTGCGGCCTCCAGCGCGTCGAAGCCCACCGCGTCCTTCGCCTCCGACAGGGCCCGCCGCGCCTCCGAGCCCTCCAGCCCGTGGGCCTGCAGCCGCTGGAGCACGGCGCGCGGGCCCAGCTTGCCCCTGCCCAGGAGGGCCTGGGCGCGTTCACGCGCGAACTTCGCGTCGTCCAGGTAGCCCCACTCCGAAAGGCGGGTGAGCACCGCGTCGCGCACGGATTCGGGGTAGCCCTTGCGCTCCAGGGCGAGCGTCAATTCATGCCGGCTGCGGCCGCGCGCCTTGAGCAGGCGCAGGCAGGCGTCGGTGGCGCGCTGGACAGCCTCGGGGCCTTCGGGCTCGTCAACCATCGCGGAGTCCCTACCATGTGGTAACAGGCCGAAGCCATGCACCCCATCCTCGCCCGCTTCCTCACCGCAGACGCCGCCAGGGAAACGCTCCGCAAGGAGAAGGCGGGCGAACCGCTGACTCCCGAGGAGCAGCACTTCGTGGCCGCCGCGGACGCCAACCCCAAGCAGAAGGCCATGCTGCTGGGCGTGAGCGGACGCGCGCTGTCCTCCGACGCCCAGGCCGCGCTGGTGCTGCTGGCCGCGCACGCCGCCGCCCGCGCGCTCACGCAGGACGAGTCCCTGTCCGCCGCGACGCAGAAGGCGCGCGAGGCGCTGAAGGAGGAGGGCGCGAGCGACGAGGAGTCGGACGCCTTCCTCGCGTCCATCCTGCTGGAGGAGGCCTTCGGCTACGAGCAGGAGGTGGACAGCTTCGACGCGGACTACGTGAAGGAGTCCCTGGGCGAGGTGCCCGCCCTGGCCGCGCTGTCCAAGGAGTCCGTGGACGCGCTGTTCCTCGCGTTCGCCAAGGCCGCGGACAACGACGCGGACCGCAAGGCGCGCGAGCACATGGCGCGGGCGCTGTTCGACATCGCCTGGTCGGAAGGCCCCACGTCCATCAACCCGGAGCACCTGGAGACGCTGCTCGACAACGAGGTCGTCCAGGAGTCCGACGAGGTGCAGGACGCGCGCGTGCGCGCCACCGTGTCGCTGCTCCAGACGCTGGCGCACCAGGGGCTCATCGGGCCCATGCGCCTCACCCGGCTGCGCGCGCAGTTGGGGGATGACGACGCCTGAGCGGCGCCCTCCCCCTTCGCGCCTGAACGCCTAGAAGCGTTCGATCTGGAAGTCGTCGTCGCCGCCGGCCGCCGGAGCGGGCGCGGCCACCGGCGCGGGCGTGGGCGGACGGGCCGCCACCTGCGGAGGCAGCGGCCGGCCCTGGACGACACCGGGCGGCGGGGTGGCGGGACGTGGCGCCGCGACGCCGGGCGGAGGCGTCATGGGCCGGGCGGCCACGGGCGCTCCGGGACGCGGGGCCTGGGGCACCGGCGCGGGCGTGGGCGCCACCGGGGCCGCCTGGGTGGGCGCGCCCTTCTGCGCGAAGGACTGCGAGCCCGGGATGGGCCGCTCCTCGCCGGCCTTGGCGTCGAAGGCGTCCCACTTGGAGTCGGACGTGCCGCTGATGCCGGAGAAGCGCAGCGCGAAGTCGTCCGGGTTGCTGGCCTGGCGGTGGGCCTCGTCGTAGGTGACCAGGCCGTTGCGCACCAGGCTCATCAGCGACTGGTCGAAGGTCTGCATCCCGTAGGAGTCCGTGCCCTGCGAGATGGCGTCGTGGATCTCCTTCGTGCGGTCCTTGTCCTCGATCAGCTCGCGCACGCGCGCGGTGACGCGAAGCACCTCCACCGCGGCCACGCGGCCCTTGCCGTCCGCGCGCGGGACCAGACGCTGGCTCACGACGCCGCGGAGCACGCTGGAGAGCTGCAGGCGCACCTGCTTCTGCTGGTGCGGGGGGAACGCGGACACGATGCGGTTGATGGTCTCCGTGGCGTCCAGCGTGTGCAGCGTGGACATCACCAGGTGGCCCGTCTCCGCGGCGTGGAGCGCCGTTTCGATGGTCTCGTGGTCGCGCATTTCGCCCACCAGGATGACGTCCGGGTCCTGGCGCAGCGCGGACTTCAGGGCCTGCGAGAAGCTCATCGTGTCCACACCCACTTCGCGCTGGTTCACGATGGAGCGCTTGTCGCGGATGAGGAACTCGATGGGGTCCTCGATGGTCATGATGTGGTTGGTTTCGTTGGAGTTGATGTAGTCGATCATCGCCGCCAACGTGGTGGACTTGCCGGAGCCCGTGGTGCCCGTCACCAGCACCAGGCCGCGCTCCTCGCCACACACCTTCTCCAGCACCGTGGGCAACAGCAGGTCCTTCATCGTCATCACCTTGAAGGGGATGACGCGGAGCACGGCGCCCACCGTGCCGCGCTGCTGGAAGACGTTCACGCGGAAGCGGCCCAGGTCCGGCACGCCGTAGGCCAGGTCCACCTCGTTGCTGACCTTGAACTTCTCCTTCTGGAACTCGTTCATGATGCCGAACGCCATGCGCGCCACCTCTTCCGGCGGCAGGCGGCGGCCGTCCTTGAGCGGCACCAGCGAACCATCCACGCGGAACATGGGCGGCAGACCCGCCTTCAGGTGGATGTCGGAGGCTCCGCCGCGCAGGGCGATCTGCAGGATTTCGTTGAGTTCCATGAGGGTGTCCGGATGGTAGCAGAACGCCCGCGCGCCTCGCGACGGGGCTCAAGCCCACCCGCTTGCCCGCAAAGCACGACGGCGGAGGCTTCCCGAAGGAAACCCCCGCCGAAGAGCGGCCGGGCAGCTGGCCGGCAAGCGTGATTAGCGCTTGGAGAACTGGAACCGACGACGGGCGCCGGGCTGGCCGTACTTCTTGCGCTCGACCGCGCGGGCGTCGCGGGTGAGGAAGCCGGCCTTCTTCAGCGCCGGACGGAACTCCGGGTTGAAGGCGCACAGCGCGCGCGCGATGCCGTGACGGATGGCACCGGCCTGGCCGGAGAGGCCGCCGCCGCGCACGTTGACCGTGACGTCGAGCTTGCCCTTCTGCTCCAGGATCTCCAGCGGCTGGTTGAGCACCATCTTCGACGTCTCACGGCCGAAGTACTCGTTGATGTCGCGGCCGTTGATGACGACAGCGCCGTTGCCAGGACGCACCCAGACGCGAGCGGTGGCCTCCTTGCGGCGGCCCGTGGCGTAGAAACCGAGTTCAGGATTGATCGCCATGGTTGTTCTTACGCCTCGACCTTGAACGCCACCGGCTTCTGCGCGGTGTGCGGATGGGTGTCACCAGCATACACCTTGAGCTTCGTCATCATCTGACGGCCCAGGGCATTGCGGGGCAGCATGCGGCGCACGGCGTTGAGGATGATGTCCTCGGGGTGACGCTGGCGCAGCTTCTGGAGGTTGGTGATCTTCAGGGCACCCGGGAAACCGGCGTACGGGTGACGGTAGTACTGCTTGTCCGTCTCCTTCGTGCCCGTCACCTTCACCTTCTCGGCGTTGATGACGATGACGTGGTCACCCGTGTCGATGGACGGGGTGTACGTCGGCTTGTGCTTGCCCTTCAGGAGGGTGGCGATCTGACTGGCGGCGCGGCCAAGCACCTTGTCGGACACGTCGATGACGTGCCACTGGCGCTTGATGTCCCCAGCCTTGGCGCTGTAGGTCTTCTGCGACATTTCGTGCACTCCAGACTTCGGCGCGACGCCCAGGTGCATGCCAGGGGTCGCGTGCTCGTGCGAACCAACCGCGGGTCCTCCGCCTAAACTCCGACAGAAGCCCGGAAAGGCTGACCCTCCTAGTAGGACGGCGGGATCAAGTCAAGGTTGGGCGTACGTAAGACCCCTCAGGGCGCCCGGCCAGGGGTGCCCGGGCCTGGTCCCCCGGCGGTGGGCTTCTTGAAGCGCTCCTTCAGGTTCGCGAAGAAGTTCTTCTCCTTCTCGTCCGGCGGCCCCTGACGCGGTGCGTCCATGTCCACGGTCTCGAAGGCGTCCGGGGGCAGGTCCTCCAGGAAGCGAGAGGGCGTGCGGGGGACCTCCTTGCCGCGCTTCACGCGCACGGTGGAGCGGGTGAGGTAGAGCAGCTCCTTGGCGCGGGTGATGCCCACGTAGCAGAGGCGGCGCTCCTCCTCGAGGTTCTGCGCCTCGCCCTGCATGCCGCCGTGGGGCATCAGGTCCTCCTCCATGCCGATGAAGAAGACGAGCCGGTACTCCAGGCCCTTGGAGGCGTGCAGGGACATCAGCGTGACGCGCTTGTTCTGCCCGGGGACTTCCTCCTCTTCCTGGCGCGTGTCCAGGCTGAGGCGGTTGAGGTACGTGAGGAGGCTGGCCTTGGGGCCCTCGCGCTTCTCGAACTTCTCCAGCGACGCGAGCACCTGATCCACGCCCTTGAGCTTCTTGTCCGCGGCGGTGCCGGAGACGGCCTTGGCCCGGGTGGCCTCGCGGAAGCCAATCTCCTCCAGGAGCTTGTGCGTGGCCTCCGACAGGCGGGGCGTCTGGGCGAAGGCGTCGCGGTAGCGCTCCACCATCTCCACGAACTCCAGCACCTTGCCGCCCGCGCCCGCTGGCAGGTCGTCATAGGTGTCCGCGCGGCGCATCACCGTCCAGAGCGTCACGCCCTCCGCGCGCGAGTGCGCGTGCAGCCGCTCCATGGTGACGTCGCCAATGCCTCGCGAGGGCACGTTGACGATGCGCATGAGGGAGATTTCGTCCAGCTTGTTCGCCAGGACCTTGAAGTACGCGATGACGTCCTTCACTTCACTGCGGTCGAAGAACTCGCTGCCGCCCACGACTTCGTAGGCGATGTTCTTCTCACGCAGCATCTCCTCCACCGGGTGGGCCTGGCCGTTGGTGCGGTAGAGCACCGCGATGTCGTCCGCGGGGACGCCCAGCGAGATGTGCTTCTGGATTTCGTGCGCGACGAAGCGGGCCTCCTCTTCGTCGTTGGGGCATGCCACCACCTTCACCAGCGGACCGCCCTTGCGGTCGGTCCACATGCGCTTGTCCTTGCGCTCCGGGTTCTTGGCGATGACGGCGTTGGCCGCGTCCAGCACGCGCTGGGAGGAGCGGTAGTTCTGCTCCAGCCGCACCTCCTTGCCGCCCGGGAAGTGCCGGTCGAAGTCCAGGATGTTGCGCACCTCCGCGCCGCGCCAGGAGTAGATGCACTGGTCGTCATCCCCCACCGCGCACACGTTCCGCGCCTCGCCCGCGAGCAGCTTGAGCAGGTCCAGCTGGGCGTGGTTGGTGTCCTGGAACTCGTCCACCAGGAGGTACTGGAAGCGGGCCGTGTACTTGCGGTGCAGGTCCGCGTGCTCGCGCAACAGGCGCGCGGGCAGCACCAGCAGGTCGTCGAAGTCCACCGAGCCCTGCGCCTTCAGCGCGAGCTGGTAGTCCGCGAAGATCATCGACGTGATGAGGTCGTAGTCGTCCCCCATGCCCTCGGGTTTGGCCTGCGGCGTCTCGCCGGAGTTCTTCGCCTTGGAGATGAGGGTGAGGACCTTGCGCGCGTCGAAGGCGCGGTCGTCGATGCGCTTGTCGCGCATGGCGCGGCGGATGATGGAGAGCTGGTCGCCCATGTCCGCGATGGCGAACTTCCGGGGCCAGCCCAGCCGGTGGATGTCCTCGCGCAGCACCTCCGCGCCGAACGCGTGGAAGGTGCACACCAGCACGCCCTGGGCGCGCGGCCCGGCCATGTGGATGAGGCGTTCCTTCATCTCCGTGGCGGCCTTGTTGGTGAAGGTCACCGCGAGGATGTTGCGGGCCATGATGTGGTTTGGCCGCTCGTTGAGCAGGTGGACGATGCGGTGGGTGATGACCCGCGTCTTTCCACTGCCAGCGCCCGCCAGCACGAGCAGGGGGCCCTGGAGCGTCACCACGGCCTCGCGCTGAGGAGGATTGAGCTTCGAAAGGTCCATTGCGCGCGGGCCAGGGATACCCTTTGATTCGTCCGTGCGCGACTATTTCCTCCGGCTGGCCATCGCATCGTTCGCGCTCGGCGTGGGCGGCGGATGCCTTGACGACGAACGCACGACATCTCCCACCCCGCGCGACGTGGTGACGACCGCCGCACCGTGCGTGTACTTCAAGGACCTGGCGCCGTTCCTGCCGGAGTCGCTGGAGGGCTTCACGGTGGGTGCCACCGCGGGCTCCACCGGGAAGTACGGCGAGGTGTCCGTGTCGGAGGCGGAGCGCACCTACACCCGGGGCGAGGGCCGCGAGGTGAAGGTGCGCATCGTGGACACCACCATGGGGTTGAAGCTGGGGCAGGCCATCCGCGAGGCGGCGCAGAAGGCGAAAGGCCGCGCGGCGAGCGACCCGACGGCGCCCATCCAGTGGAAGGAGGCCGTGGGCTTCGTGCGCTATGACGCGGACGAGGCCGTCGCGGAGGCGAACCTCCTGGTGGGGGAGCGCTTCGTGGTGGCCGTCACCAGCCGCGGCTTCCCCAGCACCGTGGAGGTGCGGCGGGTGGCGCGAGGCATCGACCTGGCCGGGCTGGCCCGGCTGCAGTGATTCAAGACTTCAAGGAGCGTTTGTGGCGGTGAAGGAGAAGGGGTCGCGGCCCCAGACGACCCAGGAGTTGCTGGAGCAGGAGAAGGCGGCGCGCCTGGGCGTGTCGTCCCTGGGCAAGCGCGAGTTCATGGACCAGTTCCAGAAGCTCGCCAAGAGCTACTCGGCGGACCCGGGCAACCCCGGCTCCTACGCGTGCGAGGGCTGTCAGCGCTGCGCCAACTGCATGTTCTGCAAGGACTGCGACAGCTGCCACCAGTGCACGCACTGCACGCGGTGCGAGCTGTGCACCAACTGCTCGCACTGCGTGGAGTGCAAGAACTGCCACGCGTGCGCCTACTGCGTGCAGAGCGAGAACTGCTCCAGCAGCGCGTACGTGGTGATGAGCAAGAACCTGCAGGACTGCAACTACTGCTTCGGCTGCGTGGGGCTGTCCAAGAAGGACTTCCACATCCTCAACGTGGGCTTCAGCCGCACGGAGTACTTCAAGGTCGTGGGCCGGCTGCGCAAGGAGCTGGGCATCCCGTAGAGGCCCGGCTCCCCTGCCCCGCCGCGCCCTGCCTTAGAGGGCGCGCACGTAGAGGGCCTTGAGGTACTCCGTCTCCGCGAGGCCCGCGAGCACCGGGTGGTCCAGGCCGGCGCCCCGCCGCTCCAGGATCTGCACCGGGCGCTTCGCGTCCGCGGCGGCGTCCAGGACCATGGACTCGAAGCCCTGCCGGTCCAGCTTCCCCGAGCACGAGCACGTGACGAGCAGGCCGTCCGGCTTGAGGCAGCGCAGGGCGCGCAGGTTGAGCTCGTGGTAGGCGCGCAGCGCGGTGGCCAGGCCCTCGCGGCGCTTGGCCAGGCCGGGCGGGTCCAGGACGATGGTGTCGAAGCGGCGGCCCTCCTGGTCGAAGCGGCGCAGCACGTCGAACGCGTTGGCGTTCTCCACCTTCACGTTGGCGCGGCCGTTGGCCTCCGCGTTCGTCTGGATGCGGGCAGAGGCCTTCGCGTCCTGCTCCACCGCGAGCACCGACGTGCAGTGCCTCGCGAGCGCGAGCGCGAAGCCGCCGTGGTAGCTGAAGCAGTCCAGCGCCTCACCCCGGCCCAGCTCGCCCGCGCGCAGGTGGTTGTCCACCTGGTCCAGGAACGCGCCCGTCTTCATGTCGCCCAGGAGGTCCACGTCGAAGCGGTTGTCGCCCTCGTGGTAGGTGAAGCGCGCGGCGCCCTCGCCGTGCAGCAGGCGCACCTCGCGGGGCAGGCTCTCGAAGTCGCGGCCGGAGGCGTCGTCGCGGCACACCACGTGGCTCGCGCCCGTCCGCGCCACCAGCGCTTTCGCGAGCATCTCCTTGCGCGCGTCCATGCCCTCCGACAGCGTCTGCACGGTGAGGCCCTGGCCGTAGCGGTCCACGAAGAAGCCGGGGAGCAGGTCCGCCTCTCCGTGCACCAGGCGCAGGCCGTCCCGCCCCGGCAGCACGGCGCGGCGGGCGAGCGCGGCCTCCAGGCGGCGGATGAAGAAGGCGTCGTCCACCTTCTCCTCATTCGGCCCCTTGCGCGTGAGCAGCCGCAGGGCGAGCGGGGAGCGGCGGGCGTAGAGCGCCTGGCCGATGGGGTTTCCTTGCGGATCCACCACCGCCACCACCGCGCCCGGCGTGTCGGTGGCGGGGGCGTCGGTGAGCTCCGTGCGGTACACCCAGGGGGTGCCGCGACGCAGCGTCTTGGCGCCCTTGAGGCTGACCCGGGCGGTGGGAAGGGAAGGCATGTGGGGGCTCACTCCAGGCCGCGCGCGGCCAGTTCCTCGTCGTCTTCCCCGCGCAGATGCCCGATTTCATGCAGCAGTGTCACGCGAATCTGTTCGCGCAGCTCTTCGGGCGTGCGCACCGCGCGGGCCAGGTTGCGCCGGTAGAGGGCCACCGAGCGGCAGGGCGTCTCCGAGCCGTCACACGGCTCCTGGAGGGAGGGCCCTCTGAAAAGGCCCAGGATGGTGGGCGACAGGGGCGGCTGGTTGGCGAGCAGGTCGTCCTCGGAGGGAATCTCCTCCGTGGCCACCGGCACGCCCTCCAGGTCGCGGCGCATGTCCTCGGGCAGGTCCGCCAGCGCGCGCGTCACCTGGGCCTTGAACTCGTCCGCGGACGGCAGGGGCGGCGGGGGGAAGTCCTCGGGCTCCAGCGCGCGGGCCTTCTGGAAGTGGTCCTCCGCCCTGGCCCACTGGCCCTCGCGCTCCAGCAGCAGGCCCAGGTGCTGGTGCGCGTGCGCCGCGCGGTCCTTGTCCTTCAGGAGCGACGCGAAGGCGGCCTTCGCCTCGCGGAAGCGGCACAGCTCGAAGAGGGCCAGGGCCTTCTCGTACTTCGCCTCGGCGTTGCCCGGCTCGCGGGCGAGCACGATGGCGGCGCGGTCCAACGCCTGCTCCGCCTGCCCCAGGTCGTTGAAGGCCATGGCGGCCACCAGCGCCAGCGGCGGCACGAGCTCCGGGGGCGTGGAGGGCTGGGACAGGCCGCGCTCGGCGTAGAGGGCGCCCAGCTCGTCGCGCTCGCGCGTGGAGGGCAGTTGCACCGCGTACAGGTGCGCGGCGCCCAGCAGCGCGTCCGCGTCCCCCGGGTCGATGGCCAGCGCGCGGGCGTAGGCGAGCTGGGCCTCCGGCTCGCGGTCGAGCGCGGCCAGCGCGGCGCCCCGTTCCGCGTGGGCGGCGGAGAGGTCCGGCTCCAGCGCGGCGGCCTGCGCGGCGCAGGAGAGCGCCTCTTCGTAGTGGCCGGCGTCGTAGTAGTCGCGGGCCGCGTCCAGGGGGGCTCCGCCCTTCGCGTCGCACACCGCCAGCGGGTGCACCTCCGCCACCGCGTCGTCCGGGCGCTTCACGGCGACGTGGGCACCCGCGTCCCCGGGGCCTTCCGCGACCGCGCCCGTGCCCGCGTCGGCCGCCACGGCGGTGGTGGCCGTGCCCGCATCCGTGCCCGCGTCGGCGTTCGCCGGAGGGGGCCGTTTACAGGAGGCGAGCAGGAGGAGACAGACAGCGAGCAGACCGCGCCGCGACATGGGCGGGGAGGCTAAGGCATCCGCCCCATGCACAGGAAGCGGGGACGTGCCTGCCCGCCTGAGGGGTCCCATCCCCTTCCCGGCTGCATTACCCTCCGGCCTCCCATGAGAGAACTCATCCTGGCGTCCACCTCCAGCGCGCGACGGGTCCTGATGGACGGGCTGGGCGTGCCCTACCGCACCGAAGCCCCCAACGTGGACGAGCAAGTCCCCGCCGACCTGCCCGCCGACGAGGCCGTGCGGATGCTCGCCGTGCGCAAGGCCCGCGCGGTGCAGGAGCGCCACCCGGAGGCCTGGGTGCTGGGCGCGGATCAACTGGTGGAGGTGGGCCACAGCGTGCTGGGCAAGCCCCAGGACCGGGACGCGGCGCGCGCGCAGCTCACGCGCCTCCTGGGGAACACCCACGTCATCCACACCGCCGTGTGCCTGCTGGGGCCGGGCGGCCACCACTCCGAGACGGTGGAGGACACGCGCCTCACGTTCTTCCCCGTCCCGGCGGAGGAGCTGGAGCGCTACCTGGACACCGGCGAGTGGGAGGGCTGCGCGGGCAGCTACCGCGTGGAGGGCCGCGGACAGGCGCTGCTCCAGAAGCTGGAGGGTGACCGCACCAACGTGCAGGGGTTGCCCATGCTGTCGGTGGTGCGGCTCTTGCGGCAGGCGGGCTTCGACCTCTTCGCCCGCCGCTAGGCTCCCGCGCTGGACAGCTCCGCGAGGATCTCCTGGTACGCGGCCCGGGCCTTATCGGCCTGGTCCGCCTTGAAGCTCGCCGCGGCCACCACCGGATGGCCACCCCCACCGTAGCGGCCGGCGATGGCGGACAGGTCGTGCTTGCGCGTCTCCGGCTTCCACGGGTTGGAGCCCAGCGAGACCTTGGCGCGCGACGCGCCCTTGCCCACCCACAGCGTGTAGCGCGCGTCCGGATAGAGCGCGTACGCGATGAACTTGTTGAGGCTGTCCACGCCCTCGTCCACCAGGTCGAAGAAGACGACGCCGTTCTCGTACCGGGCCTTCTCACGCACCAGGTCGATGTTGCGCTGGTGCTTGAAGAGCAGCGGCGCCAGCGGGGCGGCGATGAGGGGCGACGCGGCGATGTCCGCCAGCGACTCCGTCTGCATGCGCCGGATGACCTCCGGGATGAGCGTGTCGTCCTTCGTGGCCTCCAGCACCGTCATGATGCGCAGCGCGGGCTCCTCCAGCGCCACCGCCATCTGGGGGCTGGGGAACTGCGCGCCGTCGATGATCTCCGCCCAGTGCAGCAGGTCCTTCAGCGGGGACGCGTCCCAGCCGAAGCGCTCGCGCGCCACGTCCGCCAGGTACAGCGTGCAGCTCTTGCGATGCGGGTCGTGGAACTTCCTGCCGCTGGTGTCGCGCTGGAAGTGGGGCTCGTCGCCGGGCTGCTGGAAGGCGGAGGCGTGGTGGTCGAACCACCAGGTGAGCCGCGCGTCCTGGCTGTAACGGAAGTCGACGATGACGTTCTCGTCGCCGGTGAAGACGGCCGGGTCGATGCCCTCCGCCCCCGGCTTGTGGGCCAGCCCCCGGTAGCTGAACGTCGCGTCCGCGCGCACGCGCTCCCGGTAGAAGCGGGTGAAGACCGCGGCGCTGGCCGCGCCGTCGAAACAGTTGTCGTGGAAGAGGACCTGGACTCGCATGGGCGCCCGCCCTCTACCCCAAAGCCCGGCCCCGTCCCAACCGCACCGTGGTTGCCTGCCCGCAGGGGCTGTGGCCAGGGGGTGACACTCGACCCAGCCCTGTCGTCGCACGACCTCAGCCAGGTGCGCGGCATTGAACGATGCGTGGAAATCGCCGCACTGGATGAACGAAAAACTCGACAGAACGAGGAACGACCCTGAAGGGCTGAAAAAAGGAAGGCCTGCCCGCCCCTCGGAAACCCGCTACCGGCAAGGAAAACCCCTGGATTCTGGGACCTGACGGGGAGGCTGAGCCCTGGCACCTCGCCTGCATGGTGTCAGACCGACGAGGTACTCACCCGCGAGTCGGCAGTGGCGGGAGGAACCATGGCGAAGCGGACCGCAGGCAAGACGAAGGGTGGCACGGTGCGGCGGCAGGGTCGGCGGGTGATGCCCGCGCTGCGTCGCACGGCGAAGCGCGCGCGGGTGGCGGCCCAGAAGGCCCAGCTCACCGTGGGCGAGGTCATCGCGGCGGCGTTCGACACGGCGGGCGGAGAGATGAGCGGCGTGCTGGAGCTCGTCACCTCCCCGCAGATGACCCGCGCGCTGGGCCGCCGCATCGTCGTCGTGGGCTGAAGAGCGTTCGCATCCCGGCCCACTTGAGCCCAGGCCGTGCTCCGCTGAAACGGAGTGCGCGGGCGCGCCAGCCGTCGCGACACGGCTGTCAG
Source organism: Corallococcus sp. M7 (assembly GCF_054512695.1). Lineage (NCBI taxonomy): Bacteria > Pseudomonadati > Myxococcota > Myxococcia > Myxococcales > Myxococcaceae > Corallococcus > Corallococcus sp. M7. The sequence continues at coordinate 2,353,130 of NZ_CM137252.1, read as the reverse complement.
TCTTCCTCCACCAGGTGCCGCGTTTCGCGTGAGCGCGGGTGGAGCCCTTCTCCCCTCCTTCTTCGTCCTGGAACCTGGATCCGCTGGACCCGGAGGTGGATCCGCGCGCGGGTTCATCAAGACCCGGCACTGCCCGCGTTCGTCACTTCGCGCGAGGTGGGTGGCGCGCTTCGCACCTGAAACACGACGGCCCGTGCTCCCTTGAGAAACGGGAAACACGGGCCGGGAAGCCCCGGAGTCCGGGGCTTGGGACGGCTTGCGACTAGCGGGGCTGCCAGCGCGGGCGGTGGTCGTCACCCTCGCTCGTCAGCACCGTGTACGTGTCCTTGGGGTGCTCGATGAGCGTGCCGGCCGCGGCGCCGGTGGCCGGGTCGATGGGCTGCACCTTGAGCGCGCCGCCCAGGATGTAGGCCACGAAGCGGCCGTCCGGGGAGAACGAGGGCAGCGTGGCGTTGTCGGCGAGCTTCACCGCGGCGCCCTCCACCGCGCCCGTGGTGGTGTTCACGCGCTGCAGGAAGATGACGTTGCCCGGCGTGGTCCCGCACAGCGTCGCGGCGGCGTTGCCGCACAGAGTGGCCGCGCCAGCGACGTTCTGGTAGTAGGCGCGCACGTACGCCACCCAGCTGCCATCCGGCGCCCAGTTCGGGTTCGCGATGTACGACTCCAGGGTGCCGCCCGTGACGGCGTCGGAGGTCTTGCCCGCGAGCAGCGTGGGCGTGCCGCCGCCCGTCACCGGCAGCGAGTACAGCTTGAGCACCGGCGTCGCGTCCGTGCCGAAGGTCACGGTCTCGCTCTCGGGGTTGGCCAGGAAGAGCAGCTGCGAGGTGACGCGGTTGTAGTGCGGCTGCTCACCCGTGGTGGGCGAACCCGCCAGCGGGGCCGGCGCGCCGCCGCCCGTGGAGACGTAGATGCCGTTGCCCGCGGCGCTGTACGCGTAGCCCGTGCCGTCCGGCGCCCAGTCCGGGAAGGTGCCGTTCTGGGTGGCCTGCGTGGGCGTGCCGCCCGTCGCCGGGATGGTGGAGATGCCCGTGCTGCCGCGCACCCAGGCGATGAGGTTGCCCGGCTCCCACTCCATGTAGCGGATGCGCGCGTTGCCGGCGGCCGTGCCCGTGGTCAGCACGGTGGGCGCGGCGGCCGTGAGCGGCAGCGGGCGCACCGCGAGCTCACCCGCGGCGGCGGTGACGTCACCCTGCACGAAGGCCACCTGGGTGCCGCCCGGGCCGAAGCGCGGGTAGGCGCTGGCGACGCCGTCGGCGCTGAGCGACGTCATGCCCGGCACGTCGTACTCCGCCACGATCGCGCGCGTGCCGCCGTCGGAGCCCGTCACGGCGATGTGGAGCGACTGGCAGGTGGCGGCCTCGCAGCGCAGGCCCGCCATGCAGTCCGTGGACGCGGTGCACGCGCCACCCTTGGCCACGTTCATGCCCGCGTCGGTGCCGGCGTCCACTTCCGTCCCGGCGTCCTCGGTGCCGGCGTCCACTTCCGTCCCGGCGTCCTCGGTGCCGGCGTCGACCTCCGTGCCCGCGTCCTCTTCCGTGCCCGCGTCCTCTTCAGGCTGGGGCGTGAGGTTCTGCAGCTCGCACTTGTTGTCCGCGTTGCAGACCCACTCCTGTCCCGCCGGAGGGGCGCCCTTGTCACGGCAGTCGAACTGGTCGACGCACTCGTCGCCACAGCCCGTGCCCAGCACCGTCAGCGCCCCGAACAACGCCCCCAACACCACTCGCTTGGTCATTTCCACGCCTCCACAATCGCGATGGATCCAAAAGTCAGGGGGCGCGTCATAGCTTCGCGTTCACGGGAGCCGGGCTGCCTTGAAGGGCCTCGCATCCGGGGCTGTCAGTGATTGAACGGGTCTGGGAAGAAGGGTGCTCAATGATCGACACGCACTGCCATCTGGACGCCTCGCGCTTCGACCCGGACCGCGACGGCGTTGTCGCGCGCGCCTGGGCCGCGGGCCTTCACGGCATCCTCATCCCCGCGGTGGGCCCGGACACGTGGGAGCCCCTGCTCGCGCTGCCGCGAAGGGAGCCTCGCATCCAGGTGGGGCTGGGCATCCATCCCCAGTTCCTGCCGGACCTGCCGCCGGAGGATGACGGCGCGCACCTGGAGCGGCTGGACGCGCTCTTGTCCCAGGGCGGCGCGGTGGCGGTGGGCGAGTGCGGCCTGGACGGCCCGTCCCTGCCTGGCGCCCCGCTGGAGCGGCAACTGGCGGTGCTGCGCGGGCACCTGGCCCTGGCGCGCAAGCACGGGCTGCCGGTGCTGATGCACTGCCACCGGCTGCATCCGGCGCTGATGGAGTTCCTGAAGGCGGAAGCGTGGCCGGAGGCCGGCATCCTGATGCACAGCTACAGCGGCGGCGCGGAGCTGGCGCGCTTCTACATCCAGAAGGGCTGCCACTTCTCCTTCGCGGGCCCGGTGACGTGGGCGGAGGCGCGCAAGCCGCTGGACGCCCTGCGCGTGATTCCGGCGGACCGGCTGGTGGCGGAGACGGACTCGCCGGACCAGGCGCCCACGCCCTTCCGGGGGCAGCGCTCCGAACCCGGCTACCTGCCCCACATCCTCGCGGGCATGGCGCAGGTGCTGGGGGAGCCGGTGGAGGCGCTCGCCGAGCGGACGACCGAGAATGCCCGGCGCCTGTTCCGGGAAGCTTTCCCCTCCCCTTCGCGGTAGGCGAGCGTCGCGTGATAGAGGAGCCCTTCATGAACCCGCAGCCCGCCCCCACCCCCACCGCCGAGACCGAGGCGCCCCCCGTCTCCCCGGCCGCTTCGAACACCGTCGCGCCGGAAGCGTCGCTGGCGAAGCCCTTCAAGCTGTCGCGCCGCTTCGACCGCACGGCGCGCCTCCTGGGCGACAACGCCATGGAGCGGCTGGCCAACGCGCACGTGGTGGTGTTCGGCCTGGGCGGCGTGGGCAGCTTCACCGCGGAGGGCCTGGTGCGCAGCGGCGTGGGCCGCCTCACGCTGGTGGACCATGACGACGTGTGCGTCACCAACACCAACCGCCAGCTGCACGCGACGGTGAAGTCCGTGGGCAAGTCGAAGGCGGAGCTGATGGCCCAGCGCTGCCAGGAGATCAACCCGCAGGCGAAGGTGGAGGCCCTGCGCGAGTTCTACCGCGAGGAGCTGGCGGAGACGCTGCTGCCCGCGGGCAGGTACGACTTCGTGGTGGACGCCATCGACAACGTGAAGGCGAAGCTGCACCTGTTGCACCGGTGCGTGACGCTGGGCCTGCCGGTGGTCAGCTCCATGGGCGCGGCGGGACGCCTGGACCCCACGGCCATCCGCGTGGAGGACCTGAGCGAGACGCACATGGACCCGTTCGCCAAGGACATCCGCAAGCTGCTCAAGCGCAAGTACGGCGTGGAGACGGAGCGCCACACGGGCATCACCGCCGTGTACTCCATCGAGACGCGCCGGCAGCCGGTGCCGCTCAACTACGACGACGCGACCGACGGCTTCCTGTGCGTCTGCCCGCAGGACAACGAGTTCCACACCTGCGACCACCGCACGCAGATTGACGGCAGCGTGGCGTTCGTCACCTCCGCCTTCGGCATGAACGCCGCGGGCGTGGTGGTGCGCCGGCTCGCCTCCGCGCGGTAGCGCGCCTCAGGCGACTCGGGGCCGGGCCTGCGTCACCGCGGGCTCCCGGCCGCACGGACGGCGGAAGACGCAGCGGGCGCAGACGTCCAGGTTCCCCGTCTGCGGGAAGGCCTCCGGCTCCTTCGGCGTGTTGGTGCCAGGGTCCTTGAGCAGCGCGCGCATCCCCTCCACGCTCCGGGCGAAGTGCTGGCGGAAGGAGTCCATGGCGGACGGATCCACCGTCACGTCGTGCTCCAGCCCCTCGTTGAGGTACACGAGCGACGCGCGCACCTTCTCCAGCGGGTAGCGGTAGCGCTGCGCGATGTAGAGCGCGTAGCCCAGCACCTGCTCGTCGTAGCCCTCGCGCGAGCGGCCCGTCTTCCAGTCCACCACCACGACGGAGCCCTCGGCGTCCACGTAGGCGAAGTCCGGGATGGCGAAGGTCTTCACCCCGTCCATGACGAAGTGGGCGAAGTCGAAGCCCGCGTCCACCTCCAGCCACTGGGCGGGCTTGAGCCCCTTCGCGACGGTGGGCCAGCGCGACTGGAAGAACCAGGTCAGCGCGTTGCGCACCGTTTCGAAGTTCTGCTTCCAGGCCTCGTTGGGGATCTCTTCCGCGTACTCGTGCTCCGCGAGGCCGGTGAAGGGCTTGCGGTACTTCGTGGTCCAGTAGGCCTTGGAGCGCGAGTGCCGGAAGTCGTCCTGCATCAGCTTGTGCGTGCGGGCCTCCACCTTCGCGGGGTCCACGTCACGGCCGGCGCGCCAGTCCAGCAGCACGTCCTTGAGGGCCTCGTGCACGATGCTGCCCGCCCAGGTGTAGCGGTTGTGCAGCTTCTTGAGGACGTAGAGCTCGCGCACGTCCCTGGCCGCCTCCGCCTCCCAGCCGCCCCAGGAGCGGTAGTAGTAGAGGTAGTAGGCCCGGAGGCATTCGGAGAACTTCTCGTGGCGGCTCTTGGACCAGGAGAAGTCGTTGGTGATGGGAGGGCGGGCCATGGACGCGGGGCATCCTATAGACGATCGCCCGCCTCGCCAGAAGAGGGACGGGCGGCCGGACAACCGCCCCCTGCCGTCGGTAAAAACGCCGGGTGCGCCCGACCGTACAGGTATGGTGCCGCGCCACCCCCGCGAAGAATCACATGAGCCCACGCAAGCGCACCGACAGCGCGGCACTCCCCGCCCCCGTCTCCCCTGAACGCCACGCCACCATTCATGGTCCGCTGCTCTCCTGGTACGACCGGAACAAGCGCGACCTGCCCTGGCGCCGCACGCGCGACCCGTACGCCATCTGGCTCAGCGAGGTCATGCTCCAGCAGACGCAGGTGTCCACGGTCATCCCGTACTGGGAGCGTTTCCTCGCGCGCTTTCCCACGGTGAAGGCCCTGGCCTCCGCGCCCCTGGATGACGTGCTCTCCGGATGGAAGGGGCTGGGCTACTACTCGCGCGCGCGCAACCTGCACCGGGCCGCGCAAGAGGTGGTGGAGCGCTTCGGCGGGAAGCTCCCGTCCACGGCGGAGGAGCTGCTCACCCTGCCCGGCTTCGGGCGCTACACCGCCGGGGCCGTGGCCTCCATCGCCTTTGGCGAGGAGGCGCCCATCGTGGACGGCAACGTGGCCCGCGTGCTGTCGCGCCTCTTCGAGGTGGAGGGCCTGCCCGGAGACCGCGACCGCGAGGCCACGCTCTGGGCGCTGGCCTCCGCGCTGGTGAAGGGCCCGCGGCCCGGAGACTTCAACCAGGCGCTGATGGAGCACGGCGCCACGGTGTGCCGGCCGGAGTCCCCGCTGTGCCTCTTGTGCCCCGTGCGCGACGCGTGCATCGCGTTCAAGCAGGGCCGCGTGGACGAGCTGCCTCCAGCCAAGGTGCGCGCCGCGCCCCGCAAGCTGTTCCTGGCGCTGGCCGTGTGGCCGCACGCGGGCACGCTCCTCTTCGCGCGTCGCGCGGACAAGGGTCTCTTCGGCGGCCTGTGGGAGCTGCCCGCCGTGGAGGTGGAGGAGGACACGTCCGAGGTGGAGGCGACGGAGCGGCTGGCCACGACGCTGGGCACGCCGCTCACGCTGGAGGGCACGCTGGACAGCGTGCGCCGGCAGCTCACCCACCGCGACCTCACGCTGCGGCTGTTGCGTGTGACGGGCGACAAGCGCCCCACGCAGTCCACCGCGTTCCAGGAGCTGCGCTGGTGCACGCCCCAGGAGGCGGAGGCGCTGGGCATGAGCACCGCGATGCAGCGCGCGCTCGACGCGGCGCTGGGGCACGGGGTGATGGGCGGTGAGGCCACGCCCATGAAGAAGGCGTCAGGCCGGAGCGCGAAGAAGACGGCCGGCCGCTGAGCCCCCCCGGGCTTCGCGGCGGCGCCCGGGTGGCGGCCAGCCGATGAAGCGCCCGCCGGGCTTCAACTCCTGGACCGCGCGTCCGGGCGTATTCCGCTGGTGGATTTTCCGAGCGGAATGGCCCGTTGGTCCCTCAACACTTCGCGACCTGGGATGTCGCTCCGGCAACCCCGTACGCCTTGGGTCTCTTCCGCGATTCAGGGGCGCGGCCGAAGCTTCAGGTCGCCTTTTCCAGGAGGAAGCCCCATGGCCCGTCAGAACGCGCAGAAGTCGCAACCGAACCCGGCCCCCAAGGCCGCTCCGGAGCGGACCGAGGACAAGAAGCCGGTGGCCACGGCGAGCGCGTCCACGAACAGGACCGCCGCGCCCACGCAGGAGCAGATCGCCCGCCGCGCCTACGAGATCTTCCAGGCCCGGGGCGGCACGCACGGCAACCCCGAGCAGGACTGGCACCAGGCGGAGCGCGAGCTGCGGCTCGGCCGTCAGTAGTCCGCCGTAACCGCCGCCCGCGCGTCTTCAGTGCGCGGGCGGAAGTCCCTGGAGGGCCGGACGCTCGGACTCCAGCGCCCGCTTCAGCCGGCGCTGGGCCTGCTTCAGCTCCTCCAGGATGCGCTCGGCGTCCATCACCGAGCGCATCGCCAGCCCGCACGCGGGCGTCAGCAGCACCGTGGACAGCGCGCGTGAGAAGCCGATGTCGTTGGGCAGCGCCGCCTTCAACGACGCCTCCACCGAGTCCGACAGCTCCTCCACCGAGTACGTGGACGCCAGGTCCGTGGGGATGACGCCCAGGCTCAGCGTGGCGCCGGAGTCCAGGAAGCGCTTGAGCGCGTCCGTCTCCTCCAGCATCGCGTCCAGCGACAGCCGCACGTCCAGCGAGACCAGGTCCGCCTGCGCGTCCAGCAGCACGCCCCAGTCCGTGTTGCCGCAGCAGTGGATCCCCACGAGCGCGCCCTCGCGTTGCAGCGCCACCACCAGCAGCCGCAGCTCCTGCTGGGCCAACAGGTGCTGAGGGTTCATCCGCACGTAGGCGTAGAGGCCGGGCTCATCCAGGTAGAACAGGGGCGTTGTGCCCGTGCGCTTGAGGGCGCGCACCATGGCCAGCGCGCGCACCATCACCAGCCGGTACAGCGCCGCGTCCAGGTCCGGCACCGCCAGCACCGGCTCGCCCGTGGCGGTGCGCACCACGGAGCGCACCGTGAAGGGACCGGACAGCTGCGCCTTCGCGAAGGCCAGCTTGCGGTGCTCCACCTCCCAGAGGAACGGCTTCCACGCGCGGCACGCATCCGCGGTGGGCTCGAAGGACTCCAGGTCCCCGGAGGCGAGCGCCGCCTCCAGCCGCTTCTCGAAGGCCTCGCGCCCCGCGCTCCACGCGTCCACGTCCACCGTGCAGACGCCGTCCTCGTCGAAGCGCAGGCCCGGCAGGCCCTCCAGCGCGGCGGGGATCATCAGCTCGGACGGATGGCCCACCGGCAACTGCGGCAGGAACGGGATGTCCATGGCGAGCGCGGCTTGCAGACCCAGTTCCACCTGGGTGTGCGGCAGGCTGCCAATGCCCGTCGTGGCACACGCGGGCAGGAGCTGGACGGCGCGACGGATGGTGGGCGAAGGCATGCGGGGCAATCTAACCCGTCCGCCGCGCCCGGGCCCGGCCTTCGGGCCCGCGACGCATCAAGTCACCGAGAAATACGTCGCGTTCGGGTGGTGGAAGACGATGGCGGACACGCTCGCCTCGGGCTCCATCATGCAGCCGTCGGTGAGCTGCACGCCGATCTCCTCCGGCTTGAGCGCGGCGAACAGCTTCGTCTGGTCCTCCAGGCGCGGGCACGCCGGGTAGCCGAACGAGTAGCGCTTGCCGGTGTACTCCGCGCGGAAGCGCTCCAGCATCGTCATGTCCGCGCGGTCCGGGAAGCCCCACATGCTGCGCAGCTGCGTGTGCAGCAGCTCCGCGTAGCCCTCCGCGGTCTCCAGCGCCAGCGCCTGCACCGCGTGCATCTTGAGGAACTCGCCCCTGGCCTTGAAGCCCTCGGACAGCTCGCGGATGCCCGCGCCCGCGGTGGTGACGAACAGCGAGAGCGCGTCCACCGGCTTGCCGTTCTCCAGCGGCCTCACGTAGTCCGCCAGGCACAGGCCGTTGTCCTTGTCCTGCCGGGGGAAGTCGAAGGACGTCACCGGCTCGCCCGTCGTGCCGTCGAAGAGCAGCACGCGGTCGCCGTCGCTGGCCGCCTTGAAGAACTGGAACACCGAGCGCGCCTGCATCACGCCGCCACGCAAGAGCGTCTTCAGCTCCTCCACGGCCTCCTTCAGCGCCAGCGCCTTGCGGCCCTCCTCCGTCTTCGCCAGCTCCGCTTCGGCGGGAGTCCCCAGGGCGCGCGACGACGTGCGCAGGCCCAGGTGGCGGCCGTAGAGCATCACCGGGTTGATGAACTTCCAGATGTGATCCAACGGCGTGTTGGTGAGCACGTGCCGCGCGAAGTCCGGCGCGGGCGGCACCACGTCCAGCACCGGCACCTCCGTGCTGCGCGAGCGGCGCACCGGGGCGGCGGGCGCGGGCCGGTCCTTCGCCTCCTGCGCCAGCTTCAGCCGCCGCGCGGCCAGGTCATCCCGCAGCTTCGCGTGCGCGCCCGGCTCCACGATCTGCTTCGCCAGCTCCAGGCCGTTCATCGCGTCCTGCGCGTAGGCCACGGTGCCGCCGCCGTAGGCCGGAGCGATGTTGCGGTCCACGAAGTTGCGGCTGAGCGCGGCGCCGCCCACCAGGATGGGCGTCTCCACGCCCGCGCGCTTGAGGTCCTCCGCCGTCGCCACCATCTGGTGCGCGCTCTTCACCAGCAGGCCCGACAGGCCGAGGATGTCCGGCCGGTGCTCCTTCACCGCGAGCACCAGCTGCTCGGGCGGGACCTTGATGCCCAGGTTCACCACCTGGAAGCCGTTGTTGGCGAGGATGATCTCCACCAGGTTCTTGCCGATGTCGTGCACGTCCCCCTTCACCGTCGCGAGGACGATCTTCCCGCGCGACGCCGTCTGGGTCTGGCTCATGTGCGGCTCCAGGTGGCTCACCGCCGCCTTCATGGACTCCGCGCTCTGGAGCACCTCCGCGACGATGAGCTCGTTGGCGCCGAAGAGGCGGCCCACCTCGTCCATGCCCTTCATCAGCGGCCCGTTGATGATGTCCAGCGGCGACATCTCCTTCATCGCCAGGTCCAGGTCCGCCGTCAGGCCGTCGCGCGTGCCCTCGATGATGTAGCGCTGGAGCCGCTCGTTCAGCGGCAGGCTGCTCACCTGGGCGCGCGCGGGCTTGCGCTCGCGGAAGTGCGCCGCGAAGGGCGTCACGGGGTCCGCGCCCCGGTTGTAGATGAGGTCCTCGGAGAGCTTGCGCTCCTCCTCCGGCAGCGACGGGTAGCGCTCCAGCTTCTCCGAGTTGACGAGCGCCATGTCCAGGCCCGCCTGCACGCAGTGGTACAGGAACACGGAGTTGAGCACCTCGCGGCCCGCGGTGGGCAGGCCGAAGGACACGTTGCTGATGCCCAGCACCGTGCGGCACTGCGGGAAGCGCTGCTTGATCAGCCGCACGCCCTCAATCGTCTCCACGCCGCTGCCGGTGTACTGCGCGTCACCTGAGGCGCAGGGGAACACGAGCGGGTCGAAGTACAGGTCCTCCGGGCGCATGCCGTACTTCTGGGTGAGCAGCTCGTAGCTGCGCTCGGCCACGGCGAGCTTGCGGTCGCGCGTGACGGCCATGCCGACCTCGTCGATGCAGCCCACCACCAGCGCGGCGCCGAACGCCTTCGCCAGGGGGACGACCTTCTCGAAGCGCTCCTCGCCGTCCTCCAGGTTGACGGAGTTGATGATGGCCTTGCCCTGGCAATACGTGAGCGCCATGGCGATGACCTTCTCGTCCGTCGAGTCGATCATCAGCGGCACGCGCACCTTCTTGACCACCACCTCCAGGAAGTGGCGCATGTCCTCCAGCTCATCCCGGTCCGGGTTCGCCAGGCAGATGTCGATGACCTGCGCCGCGCGCCGCACCTGGGCGCGGGCAATCTCCGACGCGTCGTCGAACGCACCCGCGACGATGAGCTCCTTGAACTTCTTGCTGCCGATGACGTTGGTGCGCTCGCCCACGATGATGGGGCGCTGCTCGTCCGTCACCTCCAGGTAGTCCACGCCGGACAGCGACGAGCGCGGCTTGGGCACCTCCGTGCGCGGCTTGAGGCCCTTCACCGCGGCGGCGAGCGCCTCGATGTGGCCCGCGTGCGTGCCGCAACAGCCGCCCACCACGTTGATCCAACCGCTGTCACAGAAGCGCCGCAGCGACCGGGCAATCATCTCCGGCGACTCCAGATACTGACCGTTCTCGTCCGGCAGGCCCGCGTTGGGCACGCACGACACCGGGAACGGGCTCATGGAGGACAGCGAGCGGATATGGTCCGTCATGAAGTCCGGACCCGTGGCGCAGTTGAGCCCCAGGTACAAAAGGTCCGTGTGCTCCAGCGACGTGGCCAGGCTCTCCACGGACTGGCCCGCGAGCATGGTCCCCATGGGCTCGATGGTGCCGGACACCGCCACCGGCAGCTTCCAGCCCAGCTTCTGGAAGGCCCGGTCGATGCCCAGCAGCGCCGCCTTCACGTTGCGCGTGTCCTGCGCCGTCTCCACCAGCAGGTAGTCGGAGCCGCCCACCGCGAGCCCCTCCGCCTGCACGGCGAAGTTGTCCACCAGCTCCTCGAAGGTGATGCCGCCCGTGACGCTGATGGCCTTGGTGGTGGGGCCAATGGAGCCCGCCACCCAGCGCATGCGCCCGTCCTTCGCCTCCGCGGCCTTGGCGGCGTTGAGCGCCAGGCGGGACGCGGCGATGTTGATCTCCATCGCCTTGTGGCCCAGGTCGAACTCCGCCAGCACCACCGGCGTGCCGCCGAAGCTGTCCGTCTCCGTCACGTCCGCGCCCGCGGCGAAGTACTTCGCGTGGATGCCCTCGATGACGTCCGGGCGGGTGAGGACCAGGTGCTCGTTGCAGCCCTCGTACTGCGCGCCGCCGAAGTCCGCCGCCACCAACTGATGCCCTTGCAGGAGCGTGCCCATGGCGCCGTCCAGCACCAGGATGCGCTCGCGCATCGCGGCCTTGAGCGCCTCCACGCGCTGGCCGTGCTCCCCGGGGGGAAGCGGCAGGGGGTGGGCGATGTGGCTCGTCATGACGGTTTGACTCCGGTCAGCAGGAAGACGCGGAAGGGGCTGGCCCCGTCGCGCGCGTGCGTCTCGCGGGTGAACGACGTGAAACCGGCCTCGCGAAGGGCCGCTTCCAGGACTTCGGGCGAAAAGCCCATGTGACGGTGCCCCAACCGCTCCAGCACCCACTTCTCTTCGTGCGGCATCAGCTCCAGCACCACCAGCCGTCCGCCGGGCTTGAGCAGGCGCGCGGCTTCCGACACCACCGCGGCGGGCGCCTCCACGTGGTGGAGGCTCTGCGAAATCACCACCAGGTCCATGCACCCGCCCTTGAGCGACAGCCGGTGCAGGTCCTCGCGCAGGAACGTGATGTTGGTGAGCGCGTCACGCTGGGCCAGGGTCCGCGCCTGGGACAGCGCGTCCTCGCTCTGGTCGATGGCCCACACGTGCCTTGCCCATCGGGCCATGGCCCGGCTGAACACGCCCGTGCCGCAGCCGAAGTCCGCCACGTCCAGCGGCGGCAGGAGCGACGCCAGCGCCCCCGCCCACAGGAACCACGACTGGCCGGGCTCCAACAGCCGCTCGTTGAGCGCCTGCCGGTCCTCCCGCGCGCGCAGCAGGTCGTTGAGCCGCGCGGAGTCCCCCGCCGCGTCCTCCGCCTCGCGCGCCAGCCGGACGAGCGGCCAGCGCGAGTCATCCGGCTCCAGCGCCAGCGAGTAGTAGGTGAAGCCCGCCTGCCGCTCCTCGCGGATGAGCCCCAGCCCCTTCAGCTTCGACAGGTGATGCGACACCGACGACTGGGCCACCCCCACCAGCGACACGAGCTCCGTCACGTTCAGCGGCGCCTGGGCCACCAACCGCAGGATGCGCAGCCGCGTCGTGTCCCCCAGGACACGGAAGGATTGGGAGAGGACGTCCATATCGAGCCATCAACATATATCGATGCTCTGACTCAATCACAATGGCCCCGCCAACGCATTGCGTTGCCTTGAGGCGCACCCATCCCGTAAAAATCCGAAATGGCTCCCTCCTCGACGCTCCACTCCCTGCTCGAAGGCAAGCGGTTCGGACTGGTCCTCTCCGCGGGCTACTTCGGGTTCTACGGCCATGCGGGTTTCCTGAAGGGGCTGCACGCCTCCGGCCTGAAGCCCCACGCCTATGCGGGCACGTCCGCGGGCGGGATGGTGGCGGCGTACGCGGCGGCGGGCATGCCCATGCCGCAGCTGGAGGAGCTGGTGCTGCGCCAGACGCGGGCCAACTTCTGGGACCCGGACCCCATTGGCGCGGTGCTGAACGTGGCGTCGCAGGGGCACGGCTTCACGGGCCTGCTCAAGGGCGAGCGCTTCCGGCGCCTGCTGGAGGACACGCTGCCGGTGTCCACCTTCGAGGACCTGCCGCACCCGCTGCTGCTCACCGTCGCCAACCTCACCCACGGCACGCACCAGGCGTTCACCACCGGGGAGCTGGCCCCGCGCGTCCACGCCACCTGCGCGTACCCGGGCCTCTTCCGCGCGGTGCCGCTGGACGGCCAGCTCTTCTGGGACGGCGGCCTGGTGGACAAGGCGCCCGCGCTGTCACTCCAGGAGAGCGCCATCGGCAAGGACCTGGACGCCATCCTCGTGCACTACCTGCCCAGCCGGACGCGCAAGGTGGTGGGCGGCCCCATGGCCTATCCGCAGGGCCTGGCCGCCGGGTCCGCCGCGCTCCGGCGCGACCACTTCCGCCTCCAGCTCACCGTGCTCCAGACGCGCAACGTGCCCGTCTACGTCGTCGTCTCCAACCTGCCGCCGGTGACACCCGCCACGCTGGAGCGCGGCTTCGACGCGCTGGATCAGGCCCGGCTGTCCGCCGAGCGCGCCCTGGCCCGGCCCCCGGTGCCGTTCGAGCAGAGCACCTGACCGGAGCCTCCTGGGCTCGCCCGCCTGTTTCAACAAGGGCCGAATAACTCACCAGGATAGAAATAACAGAATAGTCTGATTTGAATGACAGACCGGCATGGCATGGTAGGGACGCTGTTCATCCCGGAGGAAGTCCATGCTGAAGTCGACGCTGTCCCCGCTCCGCCTGCGCGGCGCGGTCATGGCTGTGTCCCTGCTGGCGTTGGCCCCCGCTGCTGGCGCCGCCCCCTCGCTGGCGCCGCGCGCGCTCCTGGCGAAGCCCACGGGTCGGGAGTTGCCCGCGGGGACGTTCGTGGAGCGGCTGGTGGTGAAGTTCCACGAGGGCAGCCACGTGCGCCTGCGCGACAACGCGCTGCGCGCCCTGTCCTCCGAGCGCAGCGCGGGTGAGCGCGAGCTGCTGTCCGGCCTGCGCCTGGACGCCGCGCGCGTGGACGCGGACCTGGCGGAGGTGGTGGCGCTGTTGGATCGCGCGCCGCGCATCGGTGCGCTGGAGCGGGTGTTCCAGGCGGAGGAGGCCACGCTGGACGCGAGCAAGGCGTCCGGTGAGCGCGCGAGCGGCGAGCAGTTGGCGGACCTGAACCTGTACTTCGAAGTTCCGCTGCTGCCCGGAACCACCGCGGACACCGTGGCGGACCTGGTGGCGGCGCTCAACCGCGTGGGCAGCGTGGAGACGGCCTACGCGGCGCCGCCCCCGGAGCCGGCGATGGTGAACTTCGCCATGGAGGCGGGGCTGCGCGCGCTCTTGTCCGCGGCGGACCTGCCGCCCACCACGCCGCTGTACCAGGCCAACCAGGGCTACCTCAACGCGGCGCCCTCCGGCATCAACGCGACCTACGCGTGGACGCAGACGGGCGGCCGGGGCACCAACGTGAAGTTCGTGGACATCGAGGGTGGCTGGCGCACCACGCACGAGGACTTCCCCACGTTCTTCCGCGTGGGCGGCACGCAGTACAACGACCTGGGCTGGCGCAACCACGGCACCGCGGTGCTGGGTGAGGTCATCGGCGCGTCCAACGGCTACGGCGTGACGGGCATCGCCAACGCGGCGACGCCGGGCGTGGAGGCCATTGGCGCGCAGAGCACCGCGAGCGCCATCACCAACGCGGCGGCGGCGGTGGGCGCGGGCGGCGTCGTCCTCATCGAGCTGCACGCGGGCGGCCCCGCGGACGGCACGGCCTGCACGTGCAACACGTCCCAGTGCAACTACATCGCGATGGAGTACTGGCAGGACAACTACGACGCCATCCGCAACGCCACCGCCAACGGCGTCATCGTGGTGGAGGCGGCGGGCAACGGCAGCGCGAACCTGGACGCGGCGGCCTACGGCGGCCGGTTCAACCCGGCCACGCGTGACTCGGGCGCCATCCTGGTGGGCGCCAGCACCGCCACCACGCGCGTGCCCATGTGCTGGACCAACTTCGGCCAGCGCGTGAACGTGCACGCCTGGGGCGAGTCCGTCGTCACCACCGGCTACGGCGACCGCTTCGGCAGCGGCTACGGCGAGGACCAGTACTACACGTCCGCCTTCAGCGGCACCTCCAGCGCGTCGCCCATCGTCGTGGGCGCCGCGGTCAGCGCGCAGGGCGTGGCGAAGGCCAACGGCCGGCTGCTGACGTCCGTGCAGATGCGCGGCCTCCTGCGCAACAACGGCACGGCGCAGGCGGCGGACTCGCGGCAGATCGGCCCGCTGCCGGACCTGGCGAAGGCCCTGCCCAAGGTCATCTCCGGCAACTACTGAAAGCCTGACAACGGCCGCCGCGACCTCCACGCGCGGCCACGCGGCCCTCCGTGCCCTTTTGGGGCGCGGGGGGCCGTTGTCTTTTCCTGGCCCGGGTCAGCGCCCGCTGTAGCGGCGGTGGTCCACCATCAGGCAGCGGTCCTGCACCACGCGGATGCCGGCGGCGGCCAGCCTCTTCGCCGCGGCGTCGTTGCGGATGCCGGACTGGAACCACACCGCCTTGGGCTTCTTCGCGATGATGTCGTCCACGTGCTGGTCGATGTCACCGGGCCTGCGGAACACGTCCACCAGGTCGATGTCGCCCGGGATGTCCACCAGCTTCCGGTACACGGGCTTGCCGAGAATCACCTTCGCGTCCGGGTAGTAGACGGGCACCGGCACCACGTCCACGCCCGCCTTCGCCAGGTACTCCGGCACGTAGTACGCGGGCTGGGCGGAGTGGTCCTCCGTCTTGATGCCCAGCACCGCCACCCGCCGGGCTTCCTGCACCACGTGCTTCACACCCGCTTCGGTCTCGATGAGGTACTCGTCGTGGCTCATGGCCCTTCCTCCTGGAGCGCTTCCGCCTGGGACTCGGTGGTGAGCGTCAACGTGCCGCCCGCCCCCACCGCCTTCACCTTCAGCAGGCGGCGCACCGGGATGAACCGGGCCCACGTCACCACCTGCTCGCCTTCACACGTCACGCCCTTCGACAGCTCGGGCGAACCGGCCTCCGCCCACGCGGCCTTCAGCTCCGCCGGGGCGTTGGGAGGCAGCGCGTCCAGGCACCTGAGCGTCAGCACCACCGCGTCGCCGTAGGACGTCAGCCGCGTGCCCTGCACCGTGCGCTCCAGGAGGAAGGCGCGCTCCTCGCCGTTCACGTCCACGGAGTCCACCGCCCAGGTGCGCTGCCCCTCCACCAGGTTGCGCTGGAGCAGCCCCGCGTACTTCGCCTCCCACTCGCGGCGCGTGCGGATCTCCAGCGCCTCCGGGGAGAAGAAGCGCTCCACCTCCGGCACGCCGGTGCCCTCGGGCGCCACCTGCCGCAGCGCCTCCTGCGCGGCCTCCGGGCCCACCAGCTTCACGAAGGTGCCGTCCGCCGCCAGCTGCATGCGCAGCGTGAAGCGCTCCAGCACGGCGCCGGACAGGGACGGCACGTCGTGCCCGTCATGCACCTGGCGCGGCGTGCGCACGACTTGAGCCACGCGCCAGCCGCCGTCGGACGGGGTGAAGCGCGTCTCGGTGGTGAAGGCCGCCTCGTCGCGCACCTCCGGCCCGCCCTCGCGCTGGAGGGTGCGGGTGGCGCGCACGGATTCGGTGAGGAGGCGGTCCACGGGGGGCTTGAAGTCCAGACGCACCGGCGGCGGCAGCCCCGGCGCGGGGTTGAGCGGCGGATACCGGGACGTGCACCCGGCGGCCAGCGACAGCAGCAGACAGCTCCACGAGAGGCCCTTACGCATGCGCTCGCGAACGCTGGCAGAAAGCCAGGGCGCCCGCGAGCGTCTTGCAGCGTCGTGGTGTGGAGTGTCAGCGCTCAGGCGACACTAGGGGTGGCGCGTCTCGCCCTCGGAGGCACCCTCGATGCGGTCGCGCCCGATGTTGCGCCGGTCGCGGTCCACGCCATCGTCGTCCTTCAGGCCGTTCATCGCGAAGCGGCGCTCGGCCTCCGCCAGGTCGCGCAGCACGTGCTCGCGCAGCATGTACTCGGTCTGTGGCAGGGACTTGAGGATGTTGATGATGTCGACCGGGGCCTCGTTGTCCGCGGCGGCCTCGACGAGTTCCTCGCGCGTCGCCGGGTACTCCACCCCATCCAGGTGCGGGGTGATGGAGCGCGAGGGATCCTCCGCCTTTCCGTAAGCCATCGTGTCTTCCACCTTTCTTGCGCCCGGAGCGTCCAGTGCCCGGACGGCCATCCACGCCTCAACGTGGGGATGACGCCCGCCCCGGGCCACCCTGCCGTCCGGCACCTCCTACGACGCCGGGCAAGCAGGGGACCGGCCGACCTGCCCGCGTCCGCTTCGGGGTAGAGTCCCCCCGCGCCAACGCCCGCCGGAGTGTCCTCCCTGATGTCCGCAGCCTCCCTGCTCGCCGCCTGGCTCACGCTCGCCAGCCCCCCCGCCGACCCGCCGTCCCCCGCCCCCGCCGCCGAGCAGGCCCCGCGCGACGTCTACGCGCTGGACGACGCCGCCTTCGTCGCCCAGGTCCGCCGCGACCTGGAGACGCTGCGCCAGGGGACCGAGGGGCTGCGCCGGCTGCGCGAGGAGGCCTTCCGCTCCAAGGCGCTGTACCAGCGCGGCAAGGACGTGCCGTACACCCCGGACGAGAAGCAGCTCCTGGTGTCCACCTGGGCCGCCTTCTTCGACTGCTTCGTCTCCACGGAGGTGGTGCGCCAGCGCTACTGGGACTTCCTCAAGGTGCCCGCCCTCACCCAGCCGAAGAAGCACGCCTGGGGCTTCCTCCTCACCCACGCCGCGCTCGCGTCGGAGCTGGCGCAGGGCATGGCCTTCGCGGACCTCACCGGAGGCCAGGCGCAGCTGGAGGTGCTGCTGGATGAGCCCGGCCCCGAGTACGGCCTGCCCTCGCGCGCCTTCAGCCGCTTCAAGAAGAAGGTCGTCCACGTGGGCACCAGCACGCAGCTCTTCACGGGCGACGGCTACCGCGCCACGCTGCACCCGGTGCTGGCGAAGTCCGGCGTGCTGAACGAGCCCGGCGTCCCCGCGCTCTTCCAGACCATGCGGAGGGACAGCAAGACAGCCCGCTCGCGCCTCATGAAGCGCGGCCCGGTGCTCTTCGCCAAGGCCGCCGCGGACGTCACCCAGGACACCACCGCCCGCGCGGTGTTCCCGGTGCAGAAGACGGTGGCGGAGTGGATGGGCGACACGCGCGTGCACCGCTCCGGTAGGCCGCTCATCTCCCGGGAGCAGGTGCTGGCGCTCCTGCCGCGCATGGCCCCGGGCGACGTGATGGTCGCGCGGCAGAACTGGTTCCTGTCCAACATCGGGCTGCCGGGCTTCTGGCCGCACGCGGAGCTCTACGTGGGCACCGCGCAGGAGCTGTCCCAGACGTTCGACGCGGACCCGGAGGTGAAGGCCTGGGTGGCCACCCTGCCCGGCCACCCGGAGACGTTCACCGCCCACCTGGCGAAGGCCTTCCCCGCCAAGTGGGCGGAGTACACCGGCAAGGACGCGCACGGGGACCCGCTGCGCATCATCGAGTCCATCAGCGAGGGCGTGAGCTTCACCGGCGTGGAGCACGGCATGCACGTGGACTACCTGGGCGTGCTGCGGCCCCGGCTGTCCCAGGTGGACAAGGCCCGCGCCATCCTGCGCGCCTTCACCTTCCAGGGCCGGCCGTACGACTTCAACTTCGACTTCTTCTCCGACCAGTCATTGGTGTGCACGGAGCTGGTGTGGAAGTCCTACGCCCCGTCGAAGGACATGAAGGGCCTGGACATCCCCCTGGTGAGCGTGGCGGGGCGCAGGACGCTGCCGGCGAATGAAATCGTGCGCGTGTTCGACGCCGAGTACGGCCAGCCCGGCCGCCAGTTCGACTTCGTCGCCTTCCTGGACGGGCGGGAGGGCCCGGGGGACGCCGTCGAAGCGAACGCCGAGTCCTTCCGTTACACCTACCGGCGGATGAAGTGGGACATCGCCCAAGAGTGAGGCTAGAGGCACACACACCATGACGGAAGAGATGGCGAACGAGTTCCTGGCCCTGGCCTCCCCCCTCTACGAGCGGATGATTGCCCAGCAGCAGGCGAAGGTGCTCAAGCTGGCGCGCGAGGCGGTGCCCAACATCGGGCCGGAGGAGCTGCGCAACCCGCACGACTTCCCCGAGCTGAAGGAGCACCCGACCTTCGAGTTCGAGGACGGCATCCTCGCGGGACTGATTTCAGCCCAAATGGCCCTGCGCGCGGAAATCAAGGGCCGGCTTCCCGCGGCACCACCGGGCGCATGACGCTCGCCTGCCTGCTTTTGCCGTGAGGCGCATCCGTGGGTTACTGGTGCACACCGTGAGCTTTCCCTCTGGTTTCGGCCCTCCGCTGGCGCGCGAGCGGCTGGTGTCTTCCCTGGCCGCGGATCCACCGCGGCTGGACCTGGCGGCTCTCGCCATCGCGACGCTGGGCCGAGAGGACCTGGATGCTCCGGCGTGTCTCCAGACGCTGGACGCGCTCGCCGCGCGGGTGCAGGTGGAGGCGGAGCGCCTGCGCGAGAAGGGCGAGGCCCTGGCCCCCCTGCGCGCCCTGCGCCACGTGCTGGCGGACATCGAGGGCTTCCGCGGCAACGAGGACGACTACCACTCCCCGGACAACAGCTTCCTGGACCGGGTGCTGGAGCGGAAGGTGGGGCTGCCGATAACCCTGTCGGTGCTCTACCTGGAGGTGGCGCGCCGCGCGGGCATCCCGCTGTACGGCGTCCCCTTCCCCGGCCACTTCCTGGTGGCGTGCGACGCGGGCGACCACAAGCTGGTGATGGACCCGTTCCACCACGGCGACATCCTCACGGAGCACGGCTGCGAGGAGCTGCTCAAGCGCGTGGCGCCGCAGCTCAAGTTCGACCGGGCCATGCTCGCGCCCGCGCCGGTGGAGCTCATCGCGTACCGCATGCTGTCCAACCTGCGCCGCGTGTACCTGGGGCGCGACGACAGCCAGCAGGGGCTGGCGGTGGTGGACCTGCTGTTGCTGCTGGCCCCGGACCACCCGGGCGAGCTGCGCACGCGCGCGTCGCTGCTCACCACGCTGGGCGCCTTCCGCGCGGCGCTCAAGGACGTGGAGCGCTGCCTGGAGCTGTCCCCGGACGCGCCGGACCGTGAGCGCCTGGAGCTGTCCGCCCGGGAGCTGCGCGAGCGCGCCGAGTTGCTCAACTGAAAGAGAAAGGAACCCCGCCGCATGTCGTCCGCGCCCGAGTCGCCCAAGTCCCCCATCAAGCCCTGGCCGCGTCTGCGCCGGGGGCTGGAGCACGACTTCACGGTGGTGAAGGTGCGCGAGGACGTGGTGGCGGATCCGCGCACGAACCGGGAGCACCCCCGCGTGCACATGGAGTGCGCGGACTGGGTGACCGTCGTCGCGGTGACGAAGCAGGACGAGCTGGTGATGGTGCGCCAGTTCCGCTGCGGCATCGAGGCGGCGACGCTGGAGGCGCCCGGCGGCGTCATCGACCCGGGCGAGGACCCGGCCACGGCCGCCGCGCGCGAATTGGAAGAGGAGACGGGCTACCGCGCCGGGAGACTGGAGCCGCTGGGCGTCGTGCACCCCAACCCGGCCTTCCAGACCAACCGCTGCCACTCGTACCTGGCGCTGGACTGCGAGCGCGTGAGCGACGGGGACCTGGATGACGGCGAGGACATCGCCGTGGAGCTGTACCCGCGCGCGGACCTGCCCCGGCTCATCATGGAGGGCCACATCACGCACTCGCTGGCGGTGGTGGCCTTCCTGATGGAGCGGCTGCGCGCGGAAGTGAAGCGCTAGGCGGGCTCGCGCTCCCAGGTGCCGGAGCGTCCGCCGGACTTGTGGTCCAGCTGCACCGCTTCGATGACCATGCCGCGGTCCACGCTCTTGCACATGTCATAGACGGTGAGCGCCGCCGCGCACGCGGCCGTAAGCGCCTCCATCTCCACGCCCGTGCGGTCCACCGTCTTCACCCGCGCGCGGACCTCCAGCCCTTCGTCCACGGGCGTGAGCGTCACGTCCACGCCCGCGAGCGCGATGGGGTGGCACAAGGGCACGAAGTCCGGGGTGCGCTTGGCGGCCATGATGCCGGCGAGCCGCGCCGCCGCGAGCACGTCCCCCTTCTCAATCTGCCCCGCGAGGATGCGCTCCCGCGTCGCGGGCAGCATGCGCAGGCGCGCGGTGGCCACCGCCACGCGGTCCGTCTTCGGCTTGTCGCCGACGTCCACCATCTTCACCGGCCCGCCCCCTTCGCCACCGCGGCGAGCAGGTCGTCCGCCACGTCGTCCGGATCCTCCAACCCCACGGACACGCGGATGAGGCTGTCGCGGATGCCCGCCTGGGCGCGCTCCTCGGGCGTCATCCGGCGCGCGCTGGCGCTGGCCGCGTGCATCACCAGCGTGCCCACGTCGCCCAGGGACGGGCCGGGCTTCGCCACGCGAAGCGCCTCCAGGAACCGGTCCCCTTCCTTCTGCCCCGCGCCCTTGATTTCGAAAGCCACCATGGGCCCGAAGCCGCCCTCCAGCACCCGCGCCGCCACCGCGTGGTCGGGGTGGGAGGAGAGGCCCGGGTAGATGACCCGCTCCAAGAGCGGCGAGTCCGAGAGCCGCTTCGCCACGTGGGCGGCGTGCTCGTTGTGGGCCTTCATGCGGACGGGCAGCGTGCGCAGGCCGCGCAGCGTGAGCCACGCCTCGAAGGGGCCCAGCACGTCACCGGACAGGATGCGCGCCGAGCGCAGCGGGTCGATGCGCGCCCTGGAACCGCTCACCGTGCCGCCCAGCGCGTCGCTGTGGCCATTGAGCCACTTGCTGGTGGACTGCACCGCGTAGTCCGCGCCCAGCTCCAGCGCGCGCTGGCCAAAGGGCGACGGGAACGTCGCGTCCACCGCGAACACCGCGCTCGCGTCCTTGCAGGCCTGCGCGAGCGCGCGGATGTCCGGCACGCGCAAGAGCGGATTGGAGATGCTCTCCGCCAGCACCAGGCGCGGGCGCCACTCGCGGATGCGCGCGGGCGCGTCCGGGGACGTCACGTCCAGGGGCTTGAGCTCCACGCCCCAGCGGGCGCACAGGTTCCTGTAGAGCGCCCGGGTGACGCCGTAGCCGTCCGTGGGCATCACCAGCACGTCGCCGGCCTTCCACGGCTGCGCGTCGAACAGCGAGCGCAGCGCGGCCATGCCGCTGGCGTAGGCGACGCAGGCCTCCGCGCCCTCCAGCGCCGCCACCGCCTCCTCCAGCAGCGCCGCGTTGGGCGCGCTGATGCGGGCGTAGGCGTAGTCCTTTCCGTCCAGCGCGTCGGACAAATCGTCGCTGCTGTCGAACCAGTTCACCGCCGCCGGGAAGATGGGCGGCATGACGGGCACGGCCTTGCTCCCGGTGAGCCGGGAGCCCGCGTGCACCGCCACCGTCTTCTGCTTCGTCTTCATGCGCGTGTCGTCTCGCTGGGACGGAAAGGAGGGATACGGACTACTCGCCGTGCTCGATGAGCCAGCGCTCCGCGTCGATGGCGGCCATGCAGCCCGTGCCCGCCGCGGTGATGGCCTGGCGGTAGTAGCTGTCCTGCACGTCGCCGCAGGCGAAGACGCCCTCGATGTTGGTGCGCGTGCTGCCCGGAATCGTCTTCAGGTAGCCGCCCTGGTGTGTCTCCAGGATGCCCTGGAACAGCTCCGTGTTCGGCGTGTGGCCAATGGCCACGAACAGGCCGTGCGCGTTGACGAGCTTGCTGTCGCCCGTCTTGAGGTTGCGCACGACGGCGCCCGTCATCCCCTTCCCGTCGCCCACCACCTCCTCCACCGCGGAGTCCCACATGAAGGAGATCTTCGGGTTGTTGAGCGCGCGCTCCTGCATCACCTTGGACGCGCGCAGCGTGTCGCGGCGGTGGATGAGCGTGACGTGGTTGACGATCTTCGCCAGGTACGTGGCCTCTTCCATGGCCGTGTCGCCGCCGCCCACCACCAGCACGTCCTGCTTCTTGAAGAAGGCGCCGTCACAGGTGGCGCACGCGGACACGCCGCGGTTCTTGTAGGTGTCCTCGCCCTTGACGTTCAGCCACTTGGCCGTGGCGCCCGTGGAGATGATGACCGTCTCCGAGCGAATCTGGATGCCGCTCTCGCTCTCCAGGAGGAAGGGCCGCTTGGAGAAGTCCACCTTCGTGACGTTCTCCATGTGGATGACGGTGCCAAAGCGCTCCGCCTGCTTCTGGAAGCGCTCCATCAGCTCGGGGCCCGTGATGGCCTCCGGGAAGCCGGGGTAGTTCTCCACGTCGGTGGTGACCATGAGCTGGCCGCCCGGGACGCGCTGCGGGTGCTCCAGGGTGGGGCCGCCAGCGAACACCACGGGCTCCAGGTTGGCGCGCGCCGCGTAGATGGCGGCGGTGTAGCCCGCCGGTCCCGAGCCGATGATGGTGACCTTCTGGATCTTGTCCTGCGACACGGCGCCTCCTGCGCTCATACGTTGACGGGCCCGGACGGTAACAGACACCGCCTTCCTGGCCATGATACGAACCTGGACCCCATGGATGCCGCTGTCCTCAAGAAGGTTGCGCTCTTCGAGGGATTGACCCAGGGCCAGCTCGCCAAGGTCGCCCGGATTGCCCAGTCCCGGACCCACACGGCCGGAGACTTCCTATTCCGCGAAGGCGACACCGGCCAGGACATGTTCATCCTCGCCGACGGCAAGGTGCGCATTTCCAAATCCGTGCCGGGCATCGGGGAGGAGGCGCTCGCCATCCTCGAACCCGGTCAGTATTTCGGGGAGATGGCGGTCATCGAGGATTCGCCCCGCTCCGCGGACGCCATCGCCCACACCTCCTGCACGGTGTGGGTCATCGAGCGCGCGAAGCTGGACCAGTTGATGTTCACGGACAAGGACCTGGCCTACGTCCTCCTCTGGACGTTCGTCCGCACGCTGAGCGAGCGGCTCCGCGAGACGAACGACAAGATCAAGGCCTTCTTCGCCATCTCCCGCTTCTAGCGGCCAGCCACGCGCTTCCTGGCTCCTCGCACTCCAGGAGTGCGAGTGGAGCAGCGCTGTCCGTCCCGCGGCCGGGCCTCTTCGCACGCCGCTGGACGGGCCCTGCCCTGGCGTCCCGGAGTGGCGCTCGAAGGGCACATGCCTTGCTCAAGCCCGCCGTCGCGTGGACGGAGGCGGGATGGAACAAGGTGGAGAGGCGTGGGTGGAGCCGGGCGAAGGGGAAGCCACGGGTGGCAGGTCGGTGAGGGCGCGCGGCGCGGGATTGGGGGATGCGCGCGAGCGCCTCTTCCGGCTGGGCGCGGAGGCCCTCACCGACCTGGAGTTGTTGGGACTCCTGTGGACGGAGGGGCTGGGGGACGCGGCGGACGGCGTCACGCGGGACGGGCTCAAGGCGCTGGTGCAGGAGGATCCGCGCGTCCTGTGCGCGCGGCGGGGCGTGGGGCCGGCCCGCACGTCCCGGCTCCTGGCGGCGCTGGAGCTGGGACGGCGCGCGCAGCGCTCGTCGGAGAAGCGGCCCCGGCTGCGAAATCCGAAGGAGGTGCACGCGTACCTGGCGCCCACGCTGGGCGCGCTGAGGCGCGAGGTGTTCCACGTGCTGTGCTTCAACCCGCGCAACGTGCTGGTGCATGACGCGCGGGTGGCGGAAGGGACGCTGAGCGCGTGCCCGGTGGATCCGCGGGAGGTGTTCGCCGCGGTGCTCGCCTCGCGGGCCACGGCCATCGTGTTCGCGCACAACCACCCTTCCGGAGACCCGGAGCCCAGCGTCCAGGACGTGGGGCTCACGGAGCACCTGGCGCGGGGCGCGGGCATCCTGGGGGTGAAGCTGCTGGACCACGTCGTCGTGGGGGACGGCGCGTTCGTGTCCATGCTGGAGCGGGGCATCCTGCCGGACAGTGAGCGGGAGGGGCGGCGCAAGTGCGTCTCGGGAGGGGGCTGGTGATGGGGGCGTGCGTGCTGCTGGGACTGGGGACGAGCCCCCTCCGGGTGGAGGTGCTGGAGGAGACGCGGGCCCAGGTGGTGCGGACCGACGGCGGGCAGGCGTGCACGGTGGAGCGCTGGCGGCTGCCACCGGGCGTGCGCGAGGGGGACGTGCTCGTGGACGGCCGCCTGGACCCGGAGCGGACGGAGGCGCTGCGGCGCGAGGTGGCGTTGAAACGGGCAGCGCTGGCGGTTCCCCTTCCTCCGGGGCTCGAGCTGTGACGTGGGGACACCGGTATCCCCGAGGGGATTGGCGTTGACGGCCCAGCCAGGATGATGAACATGCGCGCGATGACGGAGTCCCTGCCCTTCCTCGAAGATGCCCAGCAGGGACTGGTGCGGCACTTCGGCCTGTCGGAGTTCCGCCCCGGCCAGGCGCCCGTCATCAGCTCCGTCCTCAGCGGCCGCAACACCGTGGTGGTGATGCCCACGGGCGCGGGCAAGTCGCTCTGCTACCAGCTGCCAGCGCTGCTGTTGCCGGGCATCACGCTGGTGGTGTCGCCGCTCATCGCGCTGATGAAGGACCAGGTGGAGCAGCTCGCCGCGAAGGGCATCGCGGCCACGTACATCAACTCGTCCCTGTCGGACGTGGAGCGGGCGGAGCGCCTGCGCAAGCTGCGCGCCCGCGAGTACAAGCTGCTCTACGTGGCGCCGGAGCGCTTCCGCAGCGCGAGCTTCCTGGAGCTGGTGGCCAGTCTGGGCGTGGAGCTGTTCGCCGTGGACGAGGCGCACTGCATCTCCCAGTGGGGCCACGACTTCCGGCCGGACTACGCGCTCCTGGGACAGGTGCGAAAGCGCCTGCGTCCTCCGCGCACGGTGGCGCTCACCGCCACGGCGACGCCGGAGGTGCGCGAGGACATCGTCCGGGTGCTCCTGATGAAGGACCCGGCGGTGTTCGCCCAGGGGTTCGACCGGCCCAACCTCTTCCTGGACGTGGTGAACGTCAGCGGGGACGAGGAGCGCCGGGACGCGTGCGCGAGCCTGGCGGCGAAGGGCGGTGGCAGCGGCATCATCTACTGCTCCACGCGCAAGGCGGCGGAAGGGATGCACTCCGCGCTCGTCACGCGCAAGGTGAACGCGGTGCTGTACCACGCGGGCATGGACGACGACGCCCGCCGCCGCGCGCAGGACGACTTCATGTCCGCGAAGGAGGCGGTGGCGGTGGCCACCAACGCCTTCGGCATGGGCATCGACAAGCCGGACATCCGCTTCGTCGCGCACGCCAACATCCCCCGGGCGGTGGAGGCGTACTACCAGGAGATTGGCCGCGCGGGCCGCGACGGCAACCCCGCCACGGCGGTGCTCCTGTTCAACCACGCGGACGTGTACACGCAGGAGCGCCTCATCGAAGGCAGCCACCCGTCCGAGTCCGTGCTGTCGGACATCTGGGCGCAACTGCAGGCCGTGGAGGAGTTCGACCGGGGCGTGCACGCGCTCGCGGGCATGGTGGGCGCCAGCGAGTTCGAGGTCTCCGCCGCCCTGAAAATCTTCGAGCGCGAAGGCAAGCTGGAGCGCGGCGGCCGGGGTGAGGGCGAGTACGGCATCACGCTGACGGACAAGGCCGCCAGCGCGCAGCCGCACGCGGCGGAGTCACAGCGCCTTCTGCGGTCGCTGCTGGAGACCTTCCCCGTGGGGCGGCAGGCCACCACGGAGTTGCCCATCCTCGCGCGGCGCACGGGGCTGACGGAGGACGACGTCCGGCACGCGCTGAGCCTCCTGGAGAAGTCGGGCGTGGTGCGGGTGCGCCGGCCGTTCGCGGGGCGCTCCATCCGCGCGCTGGAGCGCGTCCCGTTCCGCGAGCTCTCGGTGGACCTCTCCCGGGTGCGCGAGCAGGAGCGGCTCAACCGGCTGATGCTCAAGCGGATGGCGGACTACGCGTATACGCCGAAGTGCCGGCGCGCGTTCATCCTGCGCTACTTCGGGCAGGCGGACGCGGCGGCGGTGTGCGGCAAGTGCGACCGGTGCGCGGGCAGCATGATGCCCAAGCCGTCCGGTTCCGCCTCGCGTTCAGCGCCGGCCGCGTCCGGGGCGCCGGTGATGGCGTACAGCGAGCTGGCCTCCATGGAGCTGCGCCGCTGGCGCAAGGACCTGGCGAAGGACCTGGACGTCGCGCCCTTCATCATCTTCAACGACGCGACGCTGCTGGGGCTGGCCGCCGCGCTGCCGGTGGACCGGGAGTCCTTCCTCGCGGTGAAGGGCACCGGGGAGAGCCGCTGGGAGCGCTTCGGCCCCAAGGTGGTGGAGATCTGCCTCATGGCGCGCGCCGCGGGCCATGAGCCGCAGGCGGCGCCCGTGGCCCCGCGCATCCGCAAGGCGAAGTCGCGCCGCTAGCCGTTGCCGGGCGGGGGGCCTTCACCACCGCCGCGCGTGGCGCGAACCAGCGCCCAGCGCAGCACGGCCATGATGGCGCCCACCACCAGGGCGAGCAGGAAGATGACGGCCACGGTGACGAGGCCGAAGACGACGCGCACGCCCAGGTCGCTGATGCGGCCGGTGAAGTACGCCTCGCGCAGCGGCTCCATGGCGCGCACCAGCTCCAGCGCCCGCGCCGGCAGCGAGTCGAGCGCCATGGAGAGGCGCTCGAAGAAGGGGGCGTGGTAGCGACGCCGGATGGACTCCACGACGATGCCCGTCAGCAGGTAGAGCACCGACAGCAGGAAGGCGTTGCCCCACATGACCTTCAGCAGGGGGGAGGACGGGGGCCGCGGGTCGCTCACGTCGACCACGCTAGCGCGACGCCCGGCGCTTGAGGAGCGGAAGGGCCTTCTTCACCCGATTCGCCTCCGGCGCGCCCCCGGCGAGCTTCAGGAAGGTCTCGTAGGCCTCCACCGCCCGGGGCAGCTCCGCCGTCTCGCGCACCAGCACGTCCGCCAGCGCCAGGTGCGCCAGGCCGTCCGTGGGCTCCAGCTCCACGGCCTTGGCCAGCGCCTCGCGCGCGGGGGCCTCCTGGCGCTGCTTGAAGGCCACCAGGCCCAGGGCCAGGTACGCACGCCCGTTGTACGGGGCAAGCCGCACGGCCTCGTCCGCCGCCGCGCGGGCCTCCTTCACGGCCCCGGCGCCCAGCAGCACGCGCGCCAGCGTCACCTGGGCGAAGGCCTTGTCCCAGACGGTGGGCGCCTTGTCGGCCAGGTCCTGCAGCGTGCGCGCCGCGCCACGGCCACCGCCCGGCAGCTGCGTGTACAGCTCGCCCACGCGGCCGCACGTGGCGTCCGGCCCTTCCCGCCGCGCCGCCGCGAAGGCCGCGTCCGCGCTCTCCACCTGCCCCTGGCGCAGGAACGCCTGGGCGATTTCGCAGAAGGTGTCCGGGTCCTTGGAGTCCAGCTTGTTGGCGCGCTCCAGCGCGGAGAAGCCGCCCTTCGCGTCGCCGTTGGCGAACAGGAGCGCCGCGCGCAGCCGCTGTCCCTCCGCGTCGTCCGGAGCCAGCTTCACCGCGCGGCCGGACGCGCCCTCCGCCTCCTTGCGGCGGCCGGACTGGTACAGCGCCAGCGCGAAGCCCTTGTGCGCGGCCGCGCTGCCCGGGTTGTCGAGCTGCCACGCCTCGAACTGCTTCAGCGCCTCCGGGGTGCGGCCCAGCGCCAGGAGCGTGCGGCCCAGGGCGTCGCGGGCCTCGCCGTGCGCGCCGTTGCGCTCCACCGCCTGCGTCAGCGGCTTGAGCGCCATGTCCGGCAGGCGGCGCGACAAGAGCAGCCGCCCCAGCGAGCACGCGCCCTCGTAGTCGCGAGGGTCCTTCATCGCCTCGTCGAACTGGGTCTGCGCCTTGTCGAGCGCGCGCTCGCGCCAGTACACCTGCCCCAGCGCCACGCGCAGGTCCGTGCGGGGCTTCTTCGCCACGGCCTTCTCCAGCACGTCGCGAGCCTGGGCGGCGTTGCCCTCGTGCGCGTCCGCCAGCGCGAGCCATGCGACGGCCTCCGGCGGATAGCGGTCGTTCACGCGCGTCTTGCCCAGCTCCACGCGGGCGCGCTTCCAGTCCCCGAGCCGCGCGTACGCCGCGCCCCGCACCAGCGACACCTTGCGCCCGCCATCGGCCTCCAGGCGCTGCAGGGCCTCCTTCTCGCGGTCGCGGTCCAGCAGCGTGCGCCCCAGGCCCTCCTTCGCGGCCTCGCTCTTGGGCTGCAGCTTCAGCGCGGCCTCGTAGGCCTGCTGCGCGGCCTCCAGCTTGCCCGCCGCGCGGCCCGCGGCCCCGAGCGCCAGCTGGAAGTCCATGGCCAGCGGCCCCTGCGTGCCCTTGGAGAGCAGGGTGCGCGCCTCGTCGTACTTGCCCAGCGCGGACAGGATTTCGCCGTGCACCAACTGCTGACGGGGCCGGAGCGCGGGGGGCACCTTCGCGTCCTGCGCGAGCGGCGCCACGTCCGCCAGCGCCGCGTCCAGGTCCTGCTCCAGCGCGAGCCGGCTCTCCGCCATCCCGATGCGGGCGGCGGCGTGCTCCTTGGAGACGTCGCGTGCGCGCTTGAACATCTCCAGCGCCTGCGCGAAGTCCTCGGAGGCGAGGTAGTAGTTGCCCAGCGCCACCAGCGCGCGGACGTTGCCCGGCGACGCCTTGAGCGCGCGGTCGAAGCGGTCCAGGGCCTTCTTCTCGTCCTTGGCGGCGATGAGCAGGCTGCCCGCGAGCGCGTGCACCTCCGTCACGTCGTCCTGAGAGGCCAGCAGCGCACGGTTCGCGGCCTCGCGAGCCCGGTCGTCGGCGACGAGCGCGTTGGTGGCCAGCACCAGGCCGTTGAAGCCGTCCTTCACGCCCGGCTTCTCCAGCGCCTCCAGCGCGAGCCGGCGGTCCTCCGCGTTGGCGCCGTGGTCCAGGTAGCGCAGCGCGTGCGCGTAGCCCGTGAGCGCCCACGCGGCGGGGCTCGCCTCGTCCATGTCGCGCGCGCGTTCGAGCTGGCGGAGCGCCTCATCCAGCGACGCGCCGGTGTCCTGCGCCACGGCGCGCTTCGCGAGCTCCAGCGTCTCCGACAGCGTCTGGCCGCCCTGACGGGAGCGGTAGAGGATGAAGAAGCCCGCGCTCGCGCCCAGGAAGATGAGGGCCACGAAGAGCGCCACGGTCTTCGCGCCATAGCGCTCGATGAGGGACTGCTTCGCCCGCTCCTTGGCGATCTTCTCGTGCATCTCGCGCTCGTACTTCGCCGCGAGAGCCTCCGTGTCCTTCGCGTTCGCCGCCGCCTTGTTGCGCGCCGCGGCCGCCGCGAGCTCCGTCGCGTCCGGGATGTCGTCCAGCAGCGAGCGCTTGCCACCCGAAGCCGAAGCAACGGGAGCCGGCGTCACCGGCGCGGCCGGGCGAGCCCGCACCGCCTCCGGAGGAGGAAGGTCTCCGAGCAGTCCCCCGCCCTGCGACGAGGAGGGCTCGTCCGCCGGAGGAGCATCCGGGAGATCCGCCAGCATCCCGGACTTCCGGCCACGGCTGGAGGCCCCCGGATCCGCCGCCTGCACGGGAGCGGGAGGAACCTCCGAGCCCTGATCCGGATCCGACGGCGCAGCGGCCACCGGATCCGCGGGGGCACCCGAACCGGGCTCCTGGCCCGAGGCCGAAGCACCCTCGCTCGCCGGATCCGCGCTCTCGCCCGAGCCCGGCTCCTGTCCCGGATCCGACTGGCCACGGGACGCCGCATCCATCGGATCCGCGCCATCCCGCGGCGAACCGCGATCCTGCTCACCCGCATCCACGGGGCCCCGCGCGTCCTCCGGCACCGGCGTTCCGGTGGGGGCCGTGGGTCCGCCATGCGCCTCGACGGAGGCGACCCTGGAGGCCGCCTGCGCATCCGTTCCACCCGCCGGCGTCTCCGTCCGGGCCGCTCGGCGCGGCTCCAATCCCGCCGCCGCGGCGGCACGCGCCTCGAACGCGGACGGGACCGCTTCCGGAGCCGGCGGTTCCGGCGCGTCCTCTTCCGGCGCGGCCGCGGGGGTCGCCAGGACGCCCAGGTCCTCGAAGATGGGCGCCGGTCCACCGGACAGCGCCTGCTGGGCCTGATCCAGCCACTGCTTCACGCGCCCGTTGTTGGGCTGCAGCGCCACGGCCTTGCGCAGGATCGGCAGCGCGGAGCGGTACAGCCCGCGCTGCAGCAGCACGTCGCCAATGAGGTTGTAGGCGTACGGGTTGTCCCGCTCGATGGCGATGGCCTGGTCGAACTGCTCCATCGCCTCCGCGGGCCGCCCCAGCTGGATGAGCGCCTTGCCCCACAGCACCCGTCCCACGATGGACGTGGGGTGGTGGGAGATGCCCTGCGTGCACACCTCGATGGTGCGCTGCGCGTCTCCCTTCTCCAGCAGCGCCTTCGCCAACTCCACGAAGACGGAAGAGGTCGGGTCCTGCCGGAGGAGCTGCTCGTAACGCTCCACCATCGACTTGGCCATGTTGAGTCGCGACTCCGGTGCGCTAAGCGGGGGAGCGCGGACCATACCACTGCCCTCGTCCGTTCCGCCCAGCGGCTGGTAGCGTCTCGCGCATGAACCGCCTGCCTGCCCTGATGGTCGCCCTGGTCCTCGGTGGGGCCTGTGCCCACACGCCGCCCAAGTCGGACCTGGAAGCGCTCCAGCCCGTCGTCGAGGGCTTCCACAAGAACCTGCGCTGGAGGAACTACCGCGTCCTGTCCAACTTCATCGTCCCCGAGGAGCGCAAGGACTTCGAACGCAAGCGCCGCGAGCTCCACGACGACCGCGACCTCACCGTCACCGACTACGAAATCGAGGGCGTGAAGCTCGCCGACGACGGCCGCCGCGCCACCGTCCAGAGCCGCATCCAGTGGATGCGCCTGCCCTCCGCCACCGAGCAGAACGACAGCGTCACCTCGGAGTTCGTCTTCCGCGACGGCGTCTGGCTGCTGGAGAAGCAGCTGTCCGGTCCCTTCGCGGGCGAGCTGGAGCCACAGGAGACACCGCCACAAGAGGCGCCGCCGTCACCGTAGCCCGCAAAAAAGTCGCCCACCGTCTCGGGGCCGGCCGAGACGATGGGCGTCGAGAGTTCCCCAATGGAACCCCCTACCAGGGTGACGATGTCGCGCGGTACTTCCGGCCCGCTGCGACCCCGCCGTGTTGCCTGGTCTCTAGAGCAATGCGAGTGCCAACCGCCGCGCCCCCCTGCCCCACCCCTGCTTCCCACGAAAAATCAGGCACTTGGCGACACTCACTCCCCGTCGCCACCGTCCCATGCCTGACAGTGATGTCAGGCCCTCCCTGCCATCCCGCCACGTCCCCCCTGACATGGCTGTCAGGGAACTGTCGCGGGGTCCCACGAAAAGCCGCTACTCGCCGATGACGGAGCGGATGGTGTCGCGCATGGAGTGCCGGGCCTTCCAGCCCACGTCCTGGACCCAGCGGTTGCCGTCCACGGCGCAGAGGAACTGGATGTGGTCCAGCTCCGGCGGCGGGAAGTTGGCCAGCCGGTAGCGGAACATCAGGCCCAACAGGGGCCGGGCCACGGGGTGTGGCACGGGGATCGCGGTGTGGTTCAGCTCGCGCAGCACCGCGGACAGAGGCACCTGGCCGGGGCCCACGACGTTGTAGACGCCCTTGGGCTCCGGGCGCAGGGCCTCCACCATGGCGCGGGCGACGTCCTCCACGTGGATGAGCTGCACCATGGGGTCGAAGCCCGCCATGGTCCACGGGTGGCGCAGCCGCAGGTAGTTGGACGGCGCGTTCTTGATGGTAGGCCCGACGATGTGGACGGGCCGCAGGATGACCGTCTCGATGTCGGGGTGCTTCCAGAAGAAGCTGTGCGCCAGCATGTCCACTTCGATGAGGTCGCGCACGCCGGAGAAGCGGCTCGCGGCCATCAGCGGCGCGTCCTCCGTGAGGAAGTTGGAGTTGTCCGGGCTGGGGCCGTAGACGTTCGCCGAGGACAGCACCACCACCTTCTTCACGCCGTACTTCGCGCAGTACTCCAACAGGCGCGTGGTCCCCACGACGTTGAACGAGTGGTGCTCCTCCTCGCTCATGCGCGGGTCATGCATGATGCCCATGTGGATGACGGCGCGGACCTCGTTCTTGCGGAAGACGTCCTCCGCCTTCTTCTTGCGCAGGTCCAGCTGGTGCATCTCGACGTCCTTCGGCTTCCCGATGAAGGGACGCCGGTCGATGCCGATGATGCGCTCGCGCTTGTGCAGCATCTTCGCCAGCGTGCGGCCCAGGTTGCCGCTGATGCCGGTGACGACGACGGCCGGGCGCTTGTCCACGACAGCGCCGTCCTTCTCCTCGGTGGAAGCGCTCACCAGAACACCCCCCGGCGTTCCTTGAGCCCCTGGTGGAGCATCGCCTGGATGGAGGCCTTCACGGTGCGCACCTTCTTGTCCAGCTCGCTGTCCTCGTCGTCCGCGCGGCCGGTGAAGTGGAGCGCATCACCGAAGTAGATGCGGTACTTCGTGGGCAGCGGGAACGGCGTGCCCGTGGGGGTGATGGG
The DNA here is from genome assembly GCF_054512695.1 of Corallococcus sp. M7. NCBI lineage: Bacteria > Pseudomonadati > Myxococcota > Myxococcia > Myxococcales > Myxococcaceae > Corallococcus > Corallococcus sp. M7. The sequence goes on along the minus strand of NZ_CM137252.1, from coordinate 2,320,461 downwards.
GAAGGACGGGAAGCCCAAGAGCTTCGCCACCGGCTTCAGGTTCATCAGCGCGGGGGCCTGCTCCTCCGCGCCCACCACGGCGATGGGCACGATGGGCGTGTTCGTCTCCAGCGCCAGGCGCATGAAGCCCAGGCCGAACTCCTGGAGCTGATAGCGCTGGGGCCACAGCTTGTTGAGCCCGCGCGTCCCTTCCGGGAACACGAGGATGGCCTCCTCCGCCTCCAAGAGCCGCCGGCAGTTCTCCGGCGTGCCGACAATCTGGCCCACGCGCGCCATGAACGTGGAGACGTATGGCAGGGACGGCACCCACTTCTCCACCATGCTGCGGATGGCGCGCGGCGGGTTGCCCTCCACCATCAGGGCGATGCCAATCATCGCGCCGTCCAGGGGCAGCTGGCCGGAGTGGTTGGACACCAGCAGCACCCGGCCCGCCGGGATGCGGTCCGCGCCGTAGGCCTCCACCCGGAAGTAGTGGCGGTAGAGCCACATGAACGGGGCGATGGCGGCCAGGCTGTAGTCCAGGTTGAACCCGAACGGATCCACCCCGTACTCGTTCTCCGTCCGGGCCAGGGCCTGGAGTTGGTCGGACTGCTGTTCGCCGGCCATGCGCTCGGTCCACTCGCGCAGGCCCTTCTTCACCTTGTCGCTGAAACGCTCCAGCATGGGCCCGCTCCTTAGCACCCCCGCCCGCACGCCGGGAGTGGGCCCACAACCCGCGATGCCCTTCTGACGATAATCCGCCGGAAGGTCCCCCATGCGCATCCCCTCCAAGCCCTCCCCCTCCCGGACGTCTGGCTCCACTGTCGCCGCCACGGTCCTGACGCTCGCCTCCTCCGGGGCCGGAGCGGGGCGGCTTGCCTCCGACGTCAGCGACTTCCAGCCCCAGGCCACCACGTCACGGACAGGCAACAGCGTGGCGGTGAACACCCTGGCGCCCAGGCAGGCCCGGGCGTCCGGACTGGAGCGGCAGCCGTCACAGGCCGTGGCCTTCGTGCGCGACTTCAACGCGCGGCTGGACCTGCCGCCCGCGCGCCTGAAGGAGAAGCTGGCGCAGATGCGTGAGAGCCCCTCCGCCATGTTCCGCGCCATGCCCGCCCTGTTCCACGCGGACCTGCGGGGCCCGTACGCGCAGGAGGCCCGGCTGACGGACCGGCCCGCGCCGGACATCCGGGTGGTGGGCGACGCGCACGTGGGCAACCTGGGCACGTTCCGGGGTCCAGAGGGCAAGCCGGTGTGGGGGCTCAACGACTTCGACCAGACGGGCACCGCGTCGCCAGAGGCGGACCTCACGCGGCTGGCCACCAGCGCGGTCCTCATCGCGCGCGAGGCGGGCCTGTCCACCAGCGAGCAGGTCAAGGCGGTGGAGGCGCTCGCGAAGAACTACTTCGAGACGCTGGAGCTGCTGGCGGACGGCGACGCGAACCCGGGGGCCTTCCTGGACAAGAAGGAGTCCTCCGGCCCGGTGAAGGACCTCATCAACCAGGCCCGCGACACGTCCGCCAAGGACCTCTTGTCCAAGTACGTGAAGCTCGACGGTTCGAAGGGTCCGCGCTTCCTCTCGTCGGACACGCTCAAGCCGCTGGACGCGGAGAAGAAGGCGGCGGTGCGGACCGCGCTGGCGTCCTACGAGAAGACCCTGGACAGCACGGAGGGCGTGGCCGTCCCCCTGAAGGTGCTGGACCTGGCGGAGCGGCTGGACGCTGGGGGCAGCAGCTACGGCCTGGAGCGAGACTACGTGCTCGTGGGCGCGGCGGATCCGAAGGCGCCCCCGGTGTTGCTGGAGCTGAAGGAGCTGCTCGCGTCCGGTGTGGCGTCGCCCCCAGTGCCCGCGAACGGCGCGGAGGTGGTGAAGGCGCAGGAGGAGCTGGGCGGCGCGGTGAATCCACTCACCGGCGCGGTGAACATGGGCGGCCGGGCGTTCCTCGTGCGCGAGGTGGAGCCGGAGAAGAACAAGCTGGACGACGCCGTGCTCGGGAAGAAGAAGTCCCTGCGCTCCACCTTCGAGCAGGCGGGAGTCGTGCTGGCCCGAGCCCACGGCAACACGCAGGCCCAGGCGAAGTGCCTGGAGGACTGGGTGGGCGGAGACACGAAGGGGGCCACGAAGCGGCTGGCCGCCTTCGCGCAGGCCTACGCGGATCAGGCCGAGGCGGACTGGAAGGCCCTGAAGGCCGCGCGCTGATTCAGAGCGTCGCGGACAACTGCCCCGCCGCGTCGCGCAGGGTGACGACGTCGAAGTCGTCCTTGAGCCACTGGAAGATGCTGCGCAGCCGCTCCATCTTCTTCGAGGCGCTCACGCGCAGGTCCCGCTGCTGCCGCGCGAGCTCCGGGGGAATCCCGTCCGTGGCGTCCAGCACGTCGACACCGTGCAGCTCGAAGTTGAAGAAGGCATCCGCCCGGCACGTGCGATACGCGGCGCGCATCGTGCCGCGAGGCAGCGTCGTCGCGAACGTGCCGATGAACGGGAAGCGCACCACCGGCGTCACCGTCATGGGCAGCTCCAGCACGGCCCCCGAACCGCGCCGGTAGGGCTGCGCGGGGTCTGGCCGGTACGGCACACGCGGCGCAAGCAGCACGCGCGGGGTGTCCAACACGGAGCGAGACGGCCGCCCCAGCGCCGCGAGCGCCCCCATCACCGCCGCCTTCGCCGCGTAGTACGGCGCCGCCGGAAACGCGGACGAGCCGTACTGGTAGCCCTGCGCCACGGTGGCCGCGTACAGGTCCGCGTTCAGCGTGTAGCCCGGGGCACGGAATCCGGAAGGACGCACGCCCACGGCCTTGAGGATGGCCGCGTCCGCGCGCGCCAGGTCCTCCGCGATGGCGTCCGGCCCACGCCGGGTGAGCGCGTAATCATGGGCGTGGCTGTGGCTCGCGATCTCCACCCCCGCCTCGTGGGAGCGCCGCATGCTGTCCACCGCGCCGGGGTCCGACTCCAGGTCCTCGCCGATGACGAAGAACGTCCCGGGCACACCCACCGCCGCGAACAGCTCCAGGAAGCGCGCCACCGCCACGCGGTGGATCAGCGTCCGCGCGCGCTCATCGAGCAGCGACTCGGGCAGCCCGTGGATCCGGCAGTAGTGCGGCAGCGAATCCAGGTCGACGGAGATGGACGCCAGGCGCGCTGCCGTCATGGGGCACTCCTTGCGCTCAGGTCCCGCGGACGCGGATGACGTAGAACAGCTTGCCCACGTTCTTGAGCACGTTGGGCACGCGCTTGAACAGGTGGATGGACGGCTGGCGCTTCTCATGGAGCTGGATGGGGATCTCCATGACGTTCAGCCCCTCGCGCCACGCGCGGATGACGAACTCGCTGGCGAACACGTCCATGTCCACCACGCACTTCTGGATGACGGGCAGCAGCGCTTCCCGGCGGAACGCCTTCAGGCCGTGCGTGTCCGTGCCCTGGAAGCCCAGCGCCACGCGCAACAGCTTGTTGTGCACCCGCGTGGCCGCGCGGCGGATGAGGGGCCGCTGGTCGCTCGCGCCCTTGGCCGCCTTGGAGCCCACGACCATGTCCGCCTCGCCGCGTTCCAGCCGGGGCAGCGCCGCGTCGTAGAAGGTCAGGTCGCAGAGGTCGATTTCATCGCAGACCACATAGGTGCCCTGGGCCTTCAGGATGCCGGCCTTCAGCGCCACGCCGTAGTTGGGCGTCTCCGAGTGGAACCAGCGCAGGCGCGGGTTCTTCGCGCAGATCTCCTCCAGGAGCCGGGGCGTCGCGTCGCGCGAGCCGTTCTCCGCGAAGATGATTTCGTAGTCGAGCCCGCGAGCATCCAGCCCCTGGCGCAGCTCTTCGGCTGCCTGGGCGATGATGGACTCCTCGTTGTAGACGGGGATGACGACGGAGAGGTGCAGGGCCATGGGTCCGGAGATGCGAAGGGAAGGCATTGGGGCGTAGCACGCCCCCGGACCACCGTCGACAGGAGACGACTCCTTGCGTCAGCCGTTCAGCGTCCGGGCGCAAGCCCGCCCGTCCAGGATGGCGTCCTCCATGGACGCGTATTCCCACTTTCCATAGCGGCCCGCCATGAGGATGCCGGCGTGCTCCAGGAAGCGCTTCACCTCCGCCATCGCGGGGCCGTAGGCGTCGTCGTAGAGGACGTACGCGTTGGGAATCTCGCGCCCCCTGGCGAAGAGGATGTCGTCCGCCGAGTGGATCATCCGCGAGCGCACCAGGTCCTCCACCGCGAACCGCTCCGCGTCCGCCACGGACAGCTCGCCGTGGTGGCTGAACTCCACGGAGAAGCTGGCCGTGTCCGGCGGGCCAGGGGCGCGTACACCGCCGACGGCGCCCCGATGCGGTACGAGTGGAACTCCGGCTCCGGCAGGTAGATCCAATGCCACGGCTGGCGGTTCGCGCCCCGGGCGCCCACGCACACGTACGTGACGATGAAGGCGCGCAGGCGCTTCGCCGCGGCCCGCACCTCGTCCGGCACGCCGGAGGCGCCCTTCCCGAGCAGCTCCACCAGCGCCGGCAGCGCGATGGAGGACACCAGCCCCGAATACGGCAGGGTGCGCCCATCCGACAGCGTGACCTGCTTCGCCTTCCAGTCGATGGAGACGGGCTCGGTGCGCACGCTCAGCTCGCCGCCCGTCAGGTGCTGCTTCATCGCGCGCGCCAGGCTCTCGATGCCGCCCTCGCGCGGGTAGAGGAATGACGCGTTGTAGCCCAGCTGATCACTGCCCGCGCCGAGCGCCCCGTCCACGACCTCCTTGAGTGTGGGGCGCGGCACGAACCGGCCGACCCACGCGGCGGACATCTCGCGCGGGTGCACGGTCCAGAGCTTCTGGTTGTAGGGCAGCATGAAGTTCTTCGCGAAGCCTTCACCCATGTAGCGGAGGATGAACTCCTCGAAGTTCACGGGGTCGCGCTCGCGCAGGGCGCGGCCCTTCTCCCCGTAGATGGCCTCCACGTAGCCGACCAGGTTCTCCGCCACGACCTCCGGCGGCAGCCCGTGGGTGTTCACCTGGTAGGGGAAGCGGGTGAAGGTGTCGCGCGAGAAGATGGCGGCGCGGCGCTGGATGCGCACCAGCTGGTCCGGCATCCAGAGCGTGTTGACCAGCTGCTGGATCTCCGGGTCGCGCAGGTGGAGCCAGTGGCCGGTGGGGTCGAAGTAACACCCGTCGATGACCTCGGTCTTGATGAGGCCGCCGACCCGGTCGGACTTCTCGATGAGGCGCCAGGGGCGCTTGAGGAAGTGCGCGGTGGACAGGCCCGCCAGGCCCGCCCCGAGGATGACGATGGGATCCATGCGCCGCCGGGTCTACCACCCCGGGAGGGGACCTGGAAAAGGGATGCACACTGTTGGTGTTGGCGGGCGCCCGCCCTCCTGCCCGGCTGGGTGACAACGGTGCACACCTGGGGCGCGTTCTTTCCGGGCTTGAAACGGCTCTGCTAGCCTGCACGCGCCGCGCGGACCATCGCACGCCCCCGTCATTAGCTGCGCGTGCGCGCGCCAGCCGGTCTCGTCGAAGGAAAACAATGAAAGTCTCCTGCCCGTCGTGCCAGACGAATTACAACATCGATGACAGGCGGATCCCGCCCGGCGGCGCGAAGCTGAAGTGCGCCCGGTGCCAGACCACGTTCCCCATCAAGGCCGATGGCGCGAGCGCCGAAGCTCCCGAGGCCGCGCCCTCCGCGGCGCCGCAGCCCGCCGCCGTCCCGCTGCCGGGCCAGGCCGCCGCCATCCCGCTCCCGGGCAATGCCGCGCCGCAGTCCGCCGCCATTCCCCTGCCGGGCACCGCCGCGCCCCGCCCCGCTGCGCCCCAGGGCGCCGCGATTCCGCTGCCGGGCAGCGCCGCTCCGCAGTCCGCCGCCATTCCGCTGCCGGGCCAGGCCGCCGCGATTCCGCTCCCGGGCAGCGCCGCGCCGCAGGCCGCCGCCATTCCGCTCCCGGGTAGCGCCGCGCCTCAGTCCGCCGCGATTCCGCTGCCGGGCCAGGCCGCTCCCCGCGCGGCCGCTCCGGCGCCGCAGTCCGCCGCGATTCCGCTTCCTGGCGCCGCCCCCCAGTCCGCAGCCATCCCGCTGCCGGGCAGTGCCACGCCGCAGCCCGCCGCCATCCCCATGGGCGCGGGTCCGGCCATCCCGCTCCCGGGCACCGCCGCGCCGCGCGCCGCCGCTCCGGCGCCGCAGTCCGCAGCCATCCCGCTGCCGGGTGCCGCCGCGCCGCAGTCGGCCGCGATTCCGCTCCCGGGCACCGCCGCCCCGCGCGCGGCCCCTCCGGCGCCGCAGTCCGCCGCGATTCCGCTTCCTGGCAGTGCCGCCCCCCAGTCCGCCGCCATCCCCATGGGCGCGGGTCCGGCCATTCCGCTCCCGGGCACCGCCGCTCCCCGCTCCGCCGCCATCCCGCTGCCGGGCAACGCCGCGCCGCCCGTCCCCGAGGATCCGTTCTCCTTCGACGACGAGGTCCCGCCCGCGGCCTATGCCTCGCCGGGCGTGGCCGCGCCCCGGGCCATCTCGCTCGACGCGGGACCTGGCGCGCCGGTGGCCCTGCCGGACGACTCGTTCAACTTCGACATGGACGCCGCGCCGCCGGCCCCCGCGCCCGCGGAGGATGACTTCGCGGAGGTGAGCAGCGGCGAGTTCTCCTCGGTCGACACCAGCGACTTCTCCGAGCCGCGCGAGGACGTGACCCGCGTCGTCGCCATCCCCGTCCCCAACGCCGCCTACCGCGAGCCCGCCGCGCCCGCCGCCTACGGCTCGAACGAGCCCGCCGGCACCGCTCGCGACTTCGACTTCTCCGAAGAGCCCGTCGCCGCCGCCCCGCCCGCCGAGGCCGACTTCGGTACGCCCGACTTCGACTTCGCGGACGACGGCACCCTGCCCGTCCCCGCGCAGCCGGCGCCGGAGGACGCGTTCACCTTCGACATCAACGACCCGAACAACGCCCACGGCCCCGCCGCGGCGGCGCGTCCCCACCCGCAGACCTACGGCTACGGCGAGCCGGAGCCCCAGGCGGATCCGTTCGCCCTGGCCCCGCCCCCCGCGGAGCCGGAAGCGGATCCGTTCGGCCTCCCGCCGCCCTCCGCCTACGCGGCCCCGCCTCCCGACGCGGACCCGTTCGCCCTGCCCCCGCCGCCCGCCGCTGGCGCGCCGTCCTACGACCTGGGTGGGCTGCCCTCCGCGAGCGAGGACCCCTTCGCCCTGCCGCCCTCGCCCGGCATGGACTTCTCCGACCTGCCCTCGCCCGCCGCGCCCCAGGCGATGGACTTCTCGGACCTGCCCTCGCCCGCCGCGCCCCAGGCCGTGTCCTTCGACTTCGCGGAGCCGCCGCCCCCCGCGTACAACCAGGCCCCCGCGTACGGTCAGGCCCCCGTGCCCACGGATGATCCGTTCGCCGTGGACTTCTCGTCGCCGCCCCCGGCCGCGCCGCCCGCTCCGGACTTCAGCCTGGACTTCGGCGACCCCGCCCCGGCCGCGCCGCCCCCGCCCGCGCGCGTCAACCCCGCCGTGGACTTCGGTGACGTGGACTTCGGCGACCCCGCGCCCGTCCCGTCCTCCGCGGCCACGGGCCTGCCGGACGCGCTGGAGTTCGACCCCACCGCCGCGCCCGTGGATGACCTGGAAGCGGACCTCTCCGCGCCGCTGCCGCCCCCGCCCGCCGCGGGCCCCGCGGACGGCCTGGAGATGCTCAGCTTCATTGACGACAGCGCCGGCAAGGACGCCGGTGGCCGCGTGCAGGTGAAGCGCTTCCACGTGCGCCGCCGCTCCGGGAAGATGTTCGGCCCGTTCGAAGAGGGCGTCATCGTCAAGATGCTCGAGGACGGCCAGCTCCTGGGCAACGAGGACGTGTCGCCGGACTCGGAGGCGTGGTCCGCCATCGGCACCGTGCCCGTGTTCGCCGCCGCCATCCAGCGGCTGATGGAGGGCCCGGCCAAGGCCGTGCCGCTCGCGGCCACCCCGGGCGCGCCGGCCCCCGAGGCGGCGGGCACCACGGATCCGGCCAACCCCCAGGCCAGCATGGAGCGGCTGCGCCAGCTCTACGAAGGCCGCATGGCCGCGGTGTCCGTCGTGGACCGCAGCGCGTCCGACGCCAAGTGGAAGAAGCGCATGCCCGCCATCATCGCCGCGGGCGTGGCGGTGCTCGTGCTGGGCACCGGCGCCAGCTTCGAGGCCAGCCGCTACGGCGCCTTCGGCCGCAACAAGTTCTTCCCCTCCCGCGTGTCCTCCGGCTCCGCCGAGGCGAAGCTCGTCGAGGAGGCTCGCAAGGGGCTCCTGGCGGACACCTACGCCAGCTATAAGGAAGCGCGCACGAAGAGCGCCCAGGTGCTGGCGAAGAACGAGTACCCGGAGGTCCGCGCCCTCTGGTGCCAGTCCGTCGCCTACCTGCAGCGCCGCTACGCGGACGGCGAGCGCTCCGACCTCACCGCGTGCGGCAAGCACATGGAGGCCATCGAGCTCCTGGGTGAGAAGAACGTGGAGGTCATCAAGACCACCGCCGGCATCGCGCTCACCCAGCGCAAGGGGGCGGAGGTGCAGGCCCGCCTGCGTGACGCCGCCGTCCGCGAGGACAACCAGGGCGACCTGGAGCTCTCCTTCCTCCTGGCGGAGTCCTACGCGCAGCAGAAGGACATCGGCAACGCCGTCGCCACGCTGACCAAGGTGCTGGAGAAGGACGCGAAGTCCGCCAAGGCCCACCACGCGCTGGGCAACCTGTACCAGGCGCAGGGCAAGGCCGACGAGGCCGCCAAGGCCTACGCGGAAGCGCTCGCCGCGGATCCGCAGCACGCCGCCTCCGCGGTGGAGCTGGCCGCGGTGGAGCTGCTGGTGCGCAAGTCGAACATCGAGCAGGGCGCCCAGGCCGTGGAGAGCGCCCTGAAGCTCCAGGACGCGCTGGGGCCCGCCGAGCGCGCCCGCGCCCGCGGCCTCAAGGGCGTGGCCCTCTTCCAGCAGTTCAAGCCCAAGGAGGCGGAAGCGGAGCTGAAGACGGCCCTCAAGGACAACCCGAACTCCGACTTCATCAAGGCCCAGCTGGCCCAGGTGCTGCGCTCGCAGCGCGACTACGACGGCGCGCTGCCGCTCTATACCTCGCTCGCGAAGGAGGACAGCGACAACCTGGAGTACGTGGACGGCCACATCACCGCGCTGGTGATGACGGGCAAGATGCAGGACGCGCTCACCGCCGTGGAGGCCGCCAGCAAGAGCTTCCCCAACGAGGCGCGCATCGCGTACCTCTACGGCCGCATCGAGGACGCGCTCGACAAGCCCACGGAGGCGGAGGGCCACTTCAAGCGCGCCAACGCCGCTGACGCGAAGCTGGTGGACGCGGGCCTGTACCTGGGCCGCCTGTACCTCCGGCAGCACCGCAACGCGGACGCGCGCGCCCTGCTGGAGGCCGCCGCGCAGCAGGCGCCGGAGCACGCGGGCGTGCACGCGGGCCTGGGTGAGCTGGCGCTCGCGGAGAACAACAGCCTGCTCGCGCAGCAGGAGTTCGATCGCGCCGTGCAGCTGGACCCCAACCTGGCGGACGCCCACCTGGGCCTGTCGCGCGTGTCCCTGCTCAATGGGGACGCCACCCGCGCGGAGGCGGAGGCCAACCGCGCCCTGGAGCTGGATCCGCACCTGCTGAAGGACGGCCGGCTGCAGCGCGGCCTGGTCCTCTGGCGGCTGCACCGGCTGGACGAGGCCGCCGCGGAGCTGGAGAAGGCCAAGGCGGAGGACCCCCGCTCCATCACCACGCCCATCACCCTGGGCGCGGTGCTCCTGGAGAAGGGCGACCTGGCCGGCGCGGAGAGCAACCTGGGCCTCGCGCTGCGCAACGAGCCGTCCAACCACGAGGCGCTCTATTACCTGGGCCTCGTGCGCGCGAAGCGCTCCGAGTACACCCAGGCGCTCGACAGCATGAAGACCGCCGTGGACCGCGCGCCCAAGCGCCCGGACTACAAGTACGCGTACGGCGTCATCCTGCGCGACGCGAAGCGGCTGCCGGACGCCGTCGAGCAGTGGAAGGCCGCCGTGGAGCTGGAGCCCAACTACGCGGACGCGCACGAGGCCCTGGGCCACGCCCACCTGGAGCGCGGCGAGTTCGACGAGGCCATCGCCTCCTTCGAGGCGGCGCTCAAGGCGGATCCGCAGCGCACGCGGGTGATGGGCGCCATGGGTGACGTGCTCTTCAACGCCGCCCGCTGGGACGACGCCGTCCGCCGCTACCAGGCGGCGCTCAAGGCGGATCCGAAGCTCACGTACGTCTACTACAAGGTCGCGCGCGCCTTCACCGAGCAGGCCCAGTACGCCAAGGCCATTGACTGGTACAAGAAGGCCACCACCGCCGAGCCGGACAACGCCCAGTCCTTCTACTACCTGGGCTTCGCCTACAAGGAGCGCAACAAGCGCAAGGACGCCATCACGGCCTTCAAGGAGTACCTGGTGAAGAAGCCGGACGCGGCGGACAAGAAGGACATCGAGGACGAAATCTACGACCTCGAACACTAGTCTCACCCCTCCGGGCGTCCGGCCTTGAGCACCCGGCGCGTGGTGAGCCTTGCCGGCCCACGCCCGGGATGACTACAAGGCGGGCCCCTATGCTGGACCTCCGGAACGTTGCGCAGAACTTCGATGCGGTCGTCGCCCGACTGAAGACGCGGGGCGGCAGCCTGGACCTCGGCCCCTTCCAGACGCTCTTCACCGAGCGTCGCGACCTCTATGTCTCCATGGAGGCGCTGGCCGCGCGCCGCAACGCCGCCAACGAGGAGATGAAGCGCAAGGCCAAGGAGGACCCGGCCGCGCTGGAGAAGCTGCGCGGCGACCTGCGCGGCGTCTCCCAGGAGATCAAGGAGAAGGAGGCCCGCCTCAAGGAAGTGGAGGAGGAGCTCAACCGCATCCTGCTGGTCATCCCCAACGTGCCCCACGAGTCCGTCCCGGTGGGCGCGAGCGCGGACGAGAACGTCCAGGTGAAGAGCTGGGGTGAGAAGCCCAACCTCCTCTTCACGCCGAAGCAGCACTTCGAGCTGGGCGAGTCGCTGGGCATGCTCGACTTCGAGCGCGCCGCGAAGGTGTCTGGCAGCCGCTTCACCTTCTACAAGGGCGCCCTGGCCAGGCTGGAGCGCGCGCTCGTCACGTTCATGATCGACGTGCACACGTCCAAGGGCTACACGGAGCTGCTCCCACCCTACCTCGTGCTGCGCGAGACGATGATGGGCACCGGCCAGCTGCCCAAGTTCGAGGACGACGCCTTCAAGACGTCCGGCGACCCCGAGCGCTTCCTCATCCCCACCGCGGAAGTCCCCGTGACGAACTATCACGCGGACGAAATCCTGGAGGGCGAGCAGCTCCCCATCCGCTACTGCGCCTTCAGCCCGTGCTTCCGCGCGGAGGCCGGCGCCGCGGGGCGCGACACGCGCGGCCTCATCCGCCAGCACCAGTTCCACAAGGTGGAGCTCGTGAAGTTCTCCCAGCCGGACAAGAGCCTGGACGAGTTGGAGGCCATGACGGACGACGCGTGCGACATCCTCCGCCGGCTGGGGCTGCACCACCGCGTGATGCTCCTGTGCACCGGAGACATGGGCTTCGGCGCGCGCAAGACCTACGACATCGAGGTCTGGCTGCCGGGCCAGGGCGCCTACCGGGAGATTTCGTCCTGCTCGGACTGCGGCGACTTCCAGGCCCGCCGCGCGAAGATCCGCTTCCGCCCCCAGAAGGGGGACAAGCCCCAGATGGTGCACACCCTCAACGGCAGCGGGCTGGCCGTGGGGCGCACGAGCATCGCCATCCTGGAGAACTACCAGCGGGAGGACGGAAGCGTCGCCATCCCGGAGGCGTTGGTGCCGTACATGGGCGGGCTGAAGGAACTGCGCCCCCTGTAGTCAGGCGGATGGGGCCCCGGTCGTAAAAAAGGGGCCAACATCTCGCTTGCCACGCGGAAGAAATGATGTAGAAGGGCGGCCCCACGGGCGCGGTTGGCCCGCCGGGAACCGAGCGGCACCTGCTGTGGAGGCGTGGCCGAGCGGTTGAAGGCAGCGGTCTTGAAAACCGCAGAAGGTGAAAGCCTTCCGTAGGTTCGAATCCTACCGCCTCCGATTTTGAGCTTGAGTTTCGTGGTTCTTTGACAGAGAAGAGTTGGAGAGATGGCCGAGAGGCTGAAGGCACAGGTTTGCTAAACCTGCATACTCGAAAGGGTATCGAGGGTTCGAATCCCTCTCTCTCCGCCACTTGATGTAAAGCAGCAGCCGGAAGAAATGCTCCCTTAGCTCAGCTGGATAGAGCGTCGGACTACGAATCCGAAGGCCGGAGGTTCGAATCCTCCAGGGAGCGCCACTTCTTCTTTGGCGCGCACGTCTCATGAGTGACGACATCGCTTTCATGCAGCAGGCTCTAGAGCTCGCGCGGGAAGCGGCTTCACTCGGGGAAGTACCGGTTGGTGCGGTGGCGGTGCTCGACGGCAACGTCGTGGGCACGGGATACAACCGCCGCGAATGCGACCGGAACCCCTTCGCACACGCCGAAATGATTGCCCTCGCCGCCGCCGCGAAAGCACGCGATGCGTGGCGACTCTCCGGGGTGACCCTCTACGTGACGCTGGAACCGTGTGCCATGTGCGCCGGTGCGCTGGTTCAGTCTCGTGTCACCCGACTCGTCTTTGGTACAATGGACCCGAAAGCGGGCGCGGTCGGCTCGCTGTACAACCTGGTGGAAGAGCCCCGGCACAACCACCGGCTCCAAGTGACAAGTGGCATCCTGGCGGACGACAGTCGCCAGCTTCTCAAGACGTTCTTCGAGCGCTTGCGCGCGAAGCGACGCGAAAACTGAATATTCTGGAGAGCTGGCCGAGTGGTCGAAGGCACCTGACTCGAAATCAGGCGTACCGGCAACGGTACCGTAGGTTCGAATCCTACGCTCTCCGCTCCAAAGTCTCTGGAGAGGTGGCCGAGCGGTTGAAGGCGCACGCCTGGAACGCGTGTATATCTGAAAGGGTATCGTGGGTTCGAATCCCACCCTCTCCGTTGTTATTTTCGAAGTAGCAGCACGGATTTTGTGGTCGGGACAACGTGGGGGCGCGAACCCCGCCAGGTCCGGAAGGAAGCAACGGTAGCGTACTTCCGCGTGTGTCCCGGCCGTTCTGTCTCACCTGAAGCGCCGACATCCCTCCGGGGATGCCGGCGCTTCGGCTTTGCGGGCTTCCCCTCCCCTGCCCGGCCGCCGCCTTCGTTTCAGTCGCGGACGAGGAGGGTCTCGCGCCCCACCTCGCGGACGACGCGGAAGCCGGCGGCCTGGAGCTCCGGCAGGACCCGGCCCTCGAAGGTGACGGCGCGGTTGAAGGCGCGGTCGCGGATGGAGGCCTGGAAGGCCGCGTCCCGGGGCCAGTCGCAGGTGCGCCAGGGGATGTTCTTGCCGATGTAGAAGAAGCCCCCGGAGCCCCACAGCCCCTCGTTGACGATGAGCAGCCCCGTCGCGTCCCCCCGCGTGGCCCGGACGATGGCGCGGAACTGGTCCGCTCGCAGGTCGCTGGAGGGAAAGCCCCGGCCATGCACGAACCCCAGGGCCAGCGCGAGCACCGCCGCCCCGTTCCTCGGCCCCTGCCGGGAGAGCGTGGCGAAGGACGCGGCCAACTGGGACGCCGCCGCGAGCAGCGCCACCACCAGCCCCGGGTAGAGGAAGCGCTCCTCCTTGTGGGGCGTGGCCAGGAGGACGGCGGTGTAGACGGCCGCGCAGGTGAGCGGCAGGGACAGCGCGCGAAAGCGCACCAGGGGGGCCAGCGACAGGGGCACGGCGGCCCAGGCCCAGAGGGGCACGGCCTGGAGCAGCGGCTCCCAGTAGAAGTCCGGCGGTGAGGCGCCGAACGCGGCGGCGGCCTTCCCGGAGAGCAGGTTGTAGTCCACGTAGGCCCGGAACGAGTGGAAGGGCGCGCCCCAGGTGCCCCAGTCGAGCAGGCCCAGCCCCACCGCCACCGCGGCGCCTCCCACGCAGGTGAAGCCGAGCAGGCGCCACCTCCGGGCGGCGGCCAGCCACAGGAGCGCGGCCACCACGAAGAGGGCGGACGGGTAGCGCGTCACCACGGCGAACCCCAGGGCCATGCCGCCCACGAGCCCCGCCCGGCGCACGCGCGCGTCCGCCCCGATGTCCGGCCGGTCCAGGGCCTCCATGGCCACCAGGAGGAAGGACGCGGAGAAGGACTCCGACAGGGTGCGGCCGGCGAAGAGGAGCACCGGCGCGCTCAGCCCCACGAGCAGCACCGCGAGCGCCCCACCCCACGGGCCCGCCCGCCGCTCCGCGAAGCGGTACACGGCCCACAGGCTCCAGGCATGCAGGGCGAACTGGGGCAGCGCCACCACGCCCCGGTAGACGCGCGGGTCGGTGACGCCGAACCCGTGCGCCACCTTGAGGAAGGCGGCCAGTACGCCGGGGACGGCCCAGTTGCGCAGGCCCTCGCGCCACTCCCAGGCCAGGATGCCGTAGCCGTGCACGCGCCAGTACGCGGGCTCCAGCGCCTGGAACACCTCGTCCGGGTGGATGCGCCCCAACTCGCTCACCGCGAGGGCGCAGGGCACCAGCGCCACCGCGAGGAGCCCCAGCACGCGCAGGCCCGCGGGCAGTCCCGGCCGGACAAGGACCGGGGCATCCAGCGGAGCCGGGGGAGGAACGGAGGCCGGGGGCGCGTCGGAGTGGGGGGCGTTCACGTGGCGGGCGCGACTCTTTCCGGCCCTGACGTCCAGCGCAAGACGCACGGTGTTTGTCGGGGAGGCAGCGGCTCGGGTAGGAACGGCCTTTTCCCCCAAGGAGGAAGACATGCCAGACGTCATCGTGGTGGGCGCGGGCCACAACGGACTTGTCGCGGCGGCGATGCTCGCGCGCCGGGGCCTGTCGGTCACCGTGCTGGAAGAGAAGGACCAGGTGGGCGGCGCGTGCAAGACGGAGTACCCGTTCCGCACGGCCCCGAAGCTGGGCGTCTCCACCGGCGCGTACCTCCTGGGGTTGATGCCGCCGGAGCTGCTCCAGGAGCTCCAGTTGGAGCTGCCCCTCAAGCGGCGCGACCCGCACTACTTCCTGCCCACGATGGACAAGCGCTACCTGCTCTTCGGCTCGGATGAGCGGGAGCTGGAGCGGCAGTTCCGCGAGTTCTTCTCCGAGGCGGACTGGAACGCCCACGTCGCCATGAACACGGAGCTGGCGGCGCTGCGCGAGGACCTGGCGCCCGCGTGGCTCCTGCCGCCCCGGCCGCTGGAGGAGACGGCGGAGCGGTACGTGCGCCCTGCCCTGCGCCAGCACTTCATCCATCTGTGTCGCGGCACGGCGCGGGAGTACCTGGAGCGCTTCGGCTACAAGTCCGACTTCGTGAAGGCGATGTACGCCGTCACCGACGCGTTCTCCGGCCTGGACGGCGGCTACGACACGCCGGGCACGGGCATGAACCTGCTGGTGCACAACCTCTGCCGGCTGCCGGGCAGCGGCGGGACGTGGATGATTGTCGAAGGCGGCATGGGCACCGTCACCCAGCGCATCGCGGCGCTCGCGCGCAAGCACGGCGCCCAGCTGCGCACGAACGCGAAGGTGGCGTCGGTGCGCGTGGACAGCGGCGTGGTGAAGGGCGTGGTGCTGGAGAATGGCGAGGAGCTGTCCGCGAAGGTCGTGGTCTCCAACGCGGACCCCTTCCGCACGCTGAAGCTGGTGGACTCGGAGGCGCTGAACCAGGACTACCGGAGCATGGTGGACGGGCTGTCCGCGCCGGGCACCACGCTGAAGGTGAACCTGTGCCTCAAGTCCCTGCCCACCTTCACCTGCCTGCCGGAGGACCGGGGCCAGTTCGGGCCCACCATCCACCTGCTGCCCCAGGAGGACGACGTGCTGGGGGCGCTCGCGCACGGCTACAAGGAGGCGAAGGCCGGACGGCTGGCGGAGTTCCCCTCCATCGAGTGGTACGTGCACACCACGGTGGACCCTTCCCTGAAGGACGCGGAAGGCCACCACAACTCCGCCCTCTTCGTGGAGTGGGTGCCGGAGAAGCTGGAGGGCACCACCTGGGAGAAGGAGGAGGCGCGCTACGTGAAGCACCTCCTGTCCATCTGCGACCGCTTCGCGCCCGGCACCAGCGACCTGGTGCAGGAGTACTTCGCGCTCACGCCGCCGAAGATTGAATCCCACTTCGGCATCACCCGCGGCCACATCCATCATGTGGACAACAAGCGCGGGTTCACCGACCGGCTGCCCTATGAGACGCCGGTGCAGGGGCTCTACTTCTGCAGCGCGGGCTGCCACCCGGCCGGGAGTGTCATCGGGGCGGCGGGCCACAACGCGGCCAACGTGGTGCTACAGGCGCTCGGACGCTGACACGGAGTGCGTCTCACGGCGGGCGGAATGGACGTTCCATGGATCCTTTTGCCCGCCGTGTTTAGATGGTTGTCCCCATGAGCTACCTCGTCCTCGCCCGCAAATGGCGCCCGCAGAAGTTCGATGACATGACCGGCCAGGAGCACGTGGTCCGGACCATCGGGAACGCCATCAAGATGGACCGGGTCGCGCACGCGTACCTGTTCTGCGGTCCTCGAGGGGTGGGCAAGACGACGGCCGCCCGCCTGCTCGCCAAGGCGCTCAACTGTGAGCAGGGCCCCACGGCGACCCCGTGCGGCACCTGCCGGGCGTGCACCGAAATCACCGCCGGCACCAGCGTGGACGTCGCGGAGATCGACGGTGCGTCCAACAACGGCGTCGAGAACGTGCGCGAGATTCGCGAGAACGCGAAGTACCTGCCGCAGCGCGACCGCCACAAGATCTACATCATCGACGAAGTCCACATGCTCTCCGGCGCGGCGTTCAACGCGCTCCTGAAGACGTTGGAGGAGCCGCCTGGTCACGTGAAGTTCATCTTCGCGACGACGGAGGCGCACAAGCTCCCGGACACCATCCTGTCGCGCTGCCAGCGGCACAACTTCCGGCGCATCTCCGCGGCGCGGATGCTCCAGCGCCTGAAGGAGATCTGCCAGGCGGAAGGCGCGGGCATCTCCGAGCAGTCGCTGTCGCTGGTGGTGCGCCAGTCCGAAGGCGGCATGCGCGACGCGCTGAGCCTGTTGGATCAGATTCTCGCGTCGTGCGGTCCCAACCCCACGGACGAGGCCGTCGCGGAGGCGATGGGCGCCATCGACCGCACGGTGGTGCAGGACTTCGCGGAGGCGCTGGTCCGCAAGGACGCCAAGCGCGTGCTGGGCCGCGTGGATGAGGTGTTCAACCGGGGCCTGGACCTGAAGCGGCTGGCGGAGGAGCTGGCGCTGCAGCTGCGGCACCTCTTCGTGACGAAGTCGCTGGGTGAGGCACCCGCGGAGCTGGCGGAGTCCGAGCAGAAGGCGCTCGTGGCGCTGGCGAAGGAAGCGGACACGGCGCAGTTGTCGCGGCTGTTCGACATCGTGCACGGCTGCATCTGGGACGTGTCGCGAGCGGCGCAGCCCCGGCTGGCGCTGGAGATGGCGCTGCTCAAGGCCATCCAGCTGTCCCCGGCTGGTTCGATTCCCGACCTGCTGGCCCGCGTGGAGCGGCTGTCCGCGGGCCTTGGCGCGGAAGGCGCCGCGAAGAGCACTGCCGGAGCGCCAGGAGGTCGCTCCGGTCCCGCGAACTTTCGCGTCTGAGGTCCAGACCGAAGTCCGCGCGCCCGCGCCCGTAGCAGCGCCGCGTCCTGTCGAAGGTCCGAGCACTCCCGCGCAAACGGGCGCCACGCCGCGTCCGTTCGAAGCACAGGGCCTGTCCGCGCACGCGGAGACCCCGTCGCGTCCAGTGCCTCCGTCCGCCTCCGCGTCGACGGTGGCCCCGCCGCGCATGACGGACACGCAAGGTCCGTCCGCATACACGGAGGCCTCGTCACGCCCGGTGCCTCCGTCCGCATTCGCGTCGCCGGAGGCCTCGCTGCGCATGGCGGTTACCCAGAGCCCGTCCGCGCATGCGGGGACACCGCCACGTTCGTTCGACGCTCCGGCTTCGTCCGCGCACGCGGGCGCGACGGTCCGGCCGTTCGACGCAGCTGGCGCGTCGGCGCCCCCCGCGTCCAACGGGCACTCACGTGAGGCTCAAGGCCCTGCGGCCTACGCGGGCGCGAGCCCTCGTCCCTTCGGGGCGCAGGATGCGTCCACGCGCACGGGCCCGACGCCGCAGCCATTCGAGGCTCGCGGCGCATCTCCGCACGTGGGGGCCACCGCCTCACACGAAGCTCCCTCACGCGGTGAGCAGGCCGGTGCATCCGCCGTGGCTACCCGGACGCCTCCTGCCGCGCTGATGGAGGGCCTGTCCCCCGCGGCAGCCCGTCCCCTCTCCTTCCTTCGCAATGGCGGTGGCGCGGCCGGTCCCGTTCCAACGCCCGCCGCCGTGCCTCCCGCGCCGGTGGTGATGGACGACCTGTCTCCGTCCGCAGCGCGCCCGCTGTCCTTCCTGCGCAATGGTGGCGGTGCGGCCCCCGCGATGGAGCCCCCTCCGGCCCCGGGCGTCGTCATGGACGACCTGCCCCCGTCCGCGGCCCGTCCCCTCTCCTTCCTCCGCAACGGCGGCGCCCAGCCCCCGGCTCCTGCTGATGTCCCCACGCCCGCGGCTCGCGCGCCCGAACCCGCCGCGCCCACCGTGCGCATCACCAACATGCGCAAGCCGGAGCCCGTGGCTCCTCCCGAACCTCCGCCCCACGGCGACGAGGACGCGGACGAGCGCATGTTCCCGGAAGAGGGCTCCGCGGAAGGCTGTGCCTCCGGCGAGTGCATCCCCGTGGCGGAGCCCGCCGCTCCCGAACCGGAGCCGCCGGAGCCCGAGCCGCCGCCCGCGATGGCGCCCGTCGCCACCAGCCGCGACAACCCCAACCGCTCCCTGCCCGAGCGATGGCGCGCCGCCGTGGAGACCGTGAAGGCCACGTCCGTGCGCCACGGCACGGCGCTCGCCAACGGCCGCCTCCAGTCCATGAAGGCGGGCGAAATCATCCTGGGCTTCCCGCCCTCCGCCGCCTTCCACAAGGCCGCCGTCACGGCCGCCGCGGGCAAGGCCACCGTGGACGCGGCGCTCGCGTCGCACTTCGGCCGGGCCGTGAAGCTCACCATCACGGACGTGCCCCAGACCCAGGATGTCCTCCCGGGCGGCATGGGGCTGAGCCTCTCCGAGGTGGACACCCAGACCCGAAACACCCACGAGAAGTCCACCGAGGGCAAGGTGCGCTCCCACGCGTCCGTGCGGGCCATCCTCAAGATGCTGGGCGGCGAAATCGAACACATCCAGGTCTACGAGCCCGAGCGGCCACCGGCCAACCTCCCGGACGTCCCCGCTGCTCCTGAGGACTGACAACGCCGCCGCACCCCGCTAGGGTGCGCGGCAACGTCCCTGCTCCGAGCGGCGCCATGGCGGCCCCGCGCTCCCACGACCGGGGACCGAGGAAGCACATGCCCGGCATCGACCTGAACTACTTCATCCGGCAGGCGAACAAGCTCACCGAGAAGATCGAGGAGCGGAAGAAGCAGCTGGCGGAAGAGACCGTCGAGGCGAAGTCCGGCGAGGGCCGCGTGACGGTCGTCGCCAACTGCGTGCAGGAGATCCGCAGCATCAAGATCGACAAGAGCGCCATCGACCCCAACGACCCGGGGATGCTCGAGGACCTCATCACCGCCGCCGTGAACGCTGCCCTGGCGAACAGCCGTCAGCATATGAACGCCGAGCTGGCGAAGATCTCCGGCGGCGTGAAGATCCCCGGCATTAATTAAAGACGGATGACCCCCGATCCGCTGAATCGCCTGGTCGCCCAGCTCGCGAAGCTGCCGGGCATTGGTGAGAAGACCGCCCAGCGCCTCGCGTTCCACATCCTGCGGGCGCCGGGCGAGTTCGCCGTCGACCTCTCGCAGGCCATCCGCGAGGTGAAGGAGAAGGTGCACCTGTGCGTGCGCTGCTTCTCCCTCACCGACTCGGAGCTGTGCGGCTTCTGTCGCGACAACCGCCGCGACGAGCGAGCCCTGTGCGTGGTGGAGACCTACTCCGACCTGATGGCGCTGGAGCGCACCCGCGAGTTCAAGGGCCGCTACCACGTGCTGCACGGCGTGCTGTCCCCGCTGGAAGGCGTGGACCCGGAGCAGCTGCGCATCAAGGAGCTGCTGCACCGCCTCAACGACAGCCGGGTGGAGGAGATCATCCTCGCCACCAACCCGGACATCGAGGGCGAGGCCACCGCGCTCTACCTCACGCGGCTGCTCAAGCCGATGGGCCTGCGGGTGACGCGCATCGCCCAGGGGCTGCCCATGGGCGGCGACCTGGAGTTCGCGGACCAGGCCACGCTCGCCAAGGCGCTGTCCGCCCGCCGCGACCTGTGACGACGCGGGCTACTGCGTCACCTTCCACGAGAACGGCATCAACACCGTGACCTCCTGGTCGCGGTGCACCGGGAAGCGCAGGCTCTGCGCCTGCGTCTCCAGGCAGCGTCCCACCGGCGTGGACGCCAGCGGCCCGCGCGTGCCTGCGCGCACCTTGCCCGACGACACGATGGTGAGCTCCACCTGCACCTCGCCCGAGGCCGCCGGCAGGTCGGACTTGTAGCGCTCGAAGCAGCCCGTGATTTTCGAGCGGCCGCCGGACACCACGCGCTGGATGTCGTCGATGCCCAGCGTCACCGGCTCCTTCGCCGCCGGCCTCTTCGTCACCTTGCGGTGGGACGTGTCCTCCACCCCGTCGTCCACATGGGGCGAATCCGTCACGGACGTCGCCACCGCGTCACCGCCGGGCGTGTCGTCCCGCACGGTGCCCTGAACGTCTCCCGGTGAGGTCCCTTCAGGCCCCGGGGCCGGAGTCCCCTGCGTGCCCTGGGCCGCGACCGCGGGAGCCTGCGTGCCCGCCGGAGTTCCAGTGGCCACGGGCGCGACGGCCTGCTGTACCGGAGGCGGAGGCGTGACGGTCGCCGCGATGCCACCGGGCCGCGCGACGACGAAGGCCACGCCCGCGGCCACCAGCCCCAGACCGCCCACCACGCCCAGGAGCCAGCGACGGGACGCGGGCTTCACCGGAGGCGCGCTCGGCACAACCTCCGGCTCGGGAGCCTGCGCCTGCACCGGGGCCGCCTTGTTCTGCGTGGTCAGCGCCCTCACGCCCGTGCTGCTCGGGCGGACCACCGGCGGCCCGTACGTGTTCGTCCCGGCGCTGGCGATGGCCGCGAACTCGGGGTCCGTCGGACGCGCCGCGGTGAGCGTGGCCATCGTGGGGATGCGCGTCTTCTCCGTGACGCGCTCCTCGCCAAAGTGGTTGCGCAGGAACGTGCCCAGCGCCGGGGCGCTCGCGGCGCCGCCCTGGAAGTCCGAGGCGAAGGTCTCCAGCGCGACCGCGAAGTCCTCCGCCGTCGCGTACCGGTCCTCCGGCTTGAAGGCCATGGCCTTGAGGATGATGTCCTCCAGGCCCTGCGGCAGGTCCGCTCTCAGCGCGCGCGGCTTCTCGAACTCGCACTGGAGCAGCGCGTTGAGCACCGCCAGGTCATTCTCACGGGAGAAGGGCCGCACGTGCGTGACGGCCTCGTAGAGGCTGACGCCCAGGGAGAAGACGTCCGCGCGCGGGTCGACCTCCTTCCCCTGCGCCTGCTCCGGCGCCATGTAGATGTACTTGCCCTTCACCACGCCGGTGCGCGTCTGGACGAGCCGCGACTCGGCCTTGGCGATGCCGAAGTCCAGCACCTTCACCTGTCCCTGGTACGTCACGTACAGGTTGGACGGCGACACGTCCCGGTGCACCACGTTCAGCGGCTGGCCCTGCTCGTTCGTGAAGGCGTGCGCGAAGTGCAGGCCCCGCGCCGCGTCGATGAGCACCCGCAGCACCATGGGCAGCGGCACGTACTGCCGGCGCCGGCCCGCGAGCCGCAGCGTCGTGGAGAAGTCCTCGCCCGCGAGGTACTCCATGCAGATGTAGTAGCAGCCGTCCGTGAAGCCCAGCTCGTGGATCTGCACGATGTGCGGATGCGACAGCTTCGCCGCGAGCCGCGCCTCGTCGCGGAACATCTCCACGAAGTCCGGGATGGCCGACAGCGTCGGCAGCATCCGCTTGAGCACCACGTTGCGCTCGAAGCCGTCCGCGCCCAGCAGCTTGGCGAGGAAGATCTCCGCCATGCCGCCCTCGGCCAGCTTTCGCACGAGCACGTACTGCCCGTAGGGCTGGAGGAGCGTGGCGGTGGATGCGCCGGCGGGATCCGGAATGGGAACGTTGGGCTGTGCCATCCCTCAAGGTCCTCGCGGTTTCAGGGTGCGCACCGTGAGTACGTCCGGGGCACCAGGGCGCGTCATCTTAAACACCAGGAGGGGGGGCATTCCCATGGGGGCCACCCATGTATCGAAGCGGTGCTTGGCGTCCAGGGGCACGGCCCGTCCGTTGATGGACAGGCGGGCATTCACGGGTGCCACGCCCGAAGCCCGCACCTTCTCCGCCGCCGGCACACCCTGGCGCGGGCTGTCCACCACCAGCCCCACCACCGAGTTGTCATAGACGAGCTCCAGCTTGTTCATCCGCCCGCCCTTGAGGGCCGCCCCCGCCTGCGACAGCGGCGTGACGGACCACAGGTAGCTGCCCTCGCCCAGCTGTCCCGCCTCCAGCGCCGCGCGCGTCTCCGATACCGTGCGCTGCACCACCGGCGTCGCCAGCGAGCCCGCCTTGTACACCGCCACGCGATAGGTACGGGCCTGCGGTTCCTCGCCGTAGGTGAAGGTCACCGCCGGGGGCTTGTCCTGGTAGAAGATGGTCGTCTTCTCCGGCCCCTCCGGCACCACGTTGCGCGCGCGCGCCAGCGAATTGGTGGGCGACTCCGGAGCGAAGTGGACGCTGCCCGCCGCCACCTGCGTGCCGTCCTCCTTGCGCGCCCGCCAGTACAGCGTGCCCTTCGCCAGCGCGGTGACGTTGACGGAAGCGCGGTGCACGCGGCCCCAGAGCACCGGGCGCTTGAAGGCCGCGTCCTGCGCCGCCTCCACCACCGCGTCGCCCTCGCCCTCCCAGGTGAGCGCCACCTCCGAAAGGCCCCGGTGGAAGACCTCCGTGCCGTCGCCCGGGCCCACCGCGACCACCGCCTCCTCCAGCGGCTCCACCTTCGCGTTGCCGTCCGTGCCCACGGTGGCGCGCTCACCCGCGCGCAGCTCCTGCCGCGCCTCGCCCCGCCGCAGCGTCACGTCGCCCGTGTGCGCCGCCACCTGCATGCCGGCGTGGGTGCGGCGGATCTCCAGCCTCGCGCCACTGCCCGACTCCACCGTCATCTCCGGCAGCACCACGCGGCTCTCACGGCCCATGGCGAGCTGCACCGCCAACAGGCCCTGGAGCAGGTTGACGCGCGCCTCGTCGATGGTGCCCTGCTGGCCCGCGCTCTCCAGCACCGCCTCCGCGCCTGGAGCGAGCGTCAGCACCGTGCCGCTGTCCTTGAGGGACAGCACCGCCTCGCCTCCCTTTGTCCGCACGCCGTCGCCGAAGGCCAGCACCTCGCCCTCGCGGCGCACCTTGCGCCAGCGGCCCGTGTCCTTCGACTTCACCTCCGCGACGCCAGACGACGCGCGCACCGTCACCGGGATGGGCGCCAGCTCCACGACGCGCGGGGCGGACGTCACCTGCGCGCGCTCGCGGGTCAGGTCCACCGCGTCGCCCTGCGCCGCGCGCAGCGTCTTGCCGTCCTTGGAGACCAGCTCGATGGCGCCCAGCTTCACCTCCACCCGCGCCGAGTCCTCCGCCACCGCGACCTTCACCTCCGACTGCTCCGGCCCCACCCGCGTGAGGCCGAAGGGGGTGAGGATGTTCAACGTCACCTTGGAGCCCGCGCTGTCGGCCTTCCCGCCCGCGGGCACGCGCGACAGCACGATGCCGCGCTCCACCTTCATCACGATGCCCGTCGCGTCCGAGCCCACCGCGAACCGGCCCTCGCTGCCCACCTCCACCGTCCGGTCGCCCGGGAAGCGCACCGTCGCGGATCCGCTCTCGCCCGTCTCGACCGCGTCGCCCGCGAGCAGGGGGCCCTCCACCGCCGGGCCCACCTTGCCGCCGCGCTCCAGGCGCACGTCGCCGGACAGCCCTTCCAGGCGGCCAATGGGAACGACGCTCCCCGCGTCCACCTCCACCACTGGCGGAGGTTTCGGCGCCTCCTCGCGTTCACACCCCGAGCAGCCGGAGAGGAGGACGAGCAGCGACAGCGCCAGGATGCGGACAGGACTCACTGAAACCTCGACGACGACGGACGGGCGCGATTCACCGGCCCCTCGGGAACAGATCAACGTTGAGAATGGCCTGCTCGCCCTCGCGCACGGTGACCATCTTCGTCTGGGTCCGGTGCCCGGGCGCGGACAGGGTGATGCGGTACGTGCCGCCGCGGACGCGCGCGGTGAAGGTGCCGCTCTTGTCCGTGCGCGTGCGCACCTTCGCCTGGGGAATGGACACCGTCGCCACCAGCGGCTGGCCGTTGCGCGCGCTTCGCACCTGGCCCACCAGCGTGGCCTGCTCGCCCTTGCGGTCCTGCGACAGCACCACCACCAGCTCCGACGTCTGCCCCGCCACCACCACCGCGGCCTCTTCCGTGGGGCGGAAGCCCGGCGCGGACATCGCGATGGCCACGGGCCCGGGCTCCAGCCCCTCCAGCAGCAGCTCGCCGGCCTTGTCCGTGCGCAGCCGCGCGGTGCCCGAAACCACCTGCACGTCCGCGACCGGCGCGCTGTTCTTGCCCTGCACCACCTTCAGCTTGAGCGAGCCCGTCTTCGGCGCCTTCTTGCGCAGCCGGAGCTGGACCGGCGCGCTCTCCGGGGCATCGCCGTTGACGGTGGCGACCGCCGTCGCGTCCTCATAGCCGTCCACGCTGGCCTGCGTGGACTGCGCGCCCTCGGGGAGCAGCACCCGCAACTGCCCCTGCGCGTCCGCGACCCGCTCCTCGTCCGTGCCCGGCGTCTTCAAGGAGGGCACGCGCACGTGCGCGCCCGGAAGCGGTGCGCCCGTCTCCGCGTCCACCACGCTCAGCGCGACGAAGGCCTGGCGCGGGCCCGCGGGTCGCGACGCCCGGCCCACGCCATCCAGCGCCACCTCGAAGCCCAGGCCGATGCGGCGCATCCGCTGCTCGGAGCGCAGGCCGCTGTCCTCCAGCTCCATCGTGTCGTGCGCCTGCTGCACGTCCAGCAGCAGCCGCCCCGTCCAGCCGTCCCGGCGCACCACCGGATACGACAGCGCCGCGCCCACCACGTAGCCGGACGACGACGCCTTCAGCCCGTCCGCCGCGTGCGCGGAGAGCGTCAGCGGCACCTCGCCCCGCGCCTCCAACTGGAGCCGCGCCGGCAGCGCCACCAGCACCCGGCCTGACATCAGCGCCGCGTGCCGCACGCCCCGCTGCAACACCGGCGCGTAGGTGAACCCACCGAACAGCGGCAGCTGCGCGAAGCCATAGCCCGCGCCCAGCTCCAGCCGCACCGGCCCCAGCGACAGGCGCCCGCGCGGCCCCACCGAGCCGCGCACCAGGCTGCCACCCGTCACGCGCGAAGAGGCATCCCTCAGCTCGAACGCCTCGCGCTGCAGATCCACCTGGCCCCCCAGGTACTCCCCCGCCCAGCCCATCAACGTCAGCGCCACGTCGTTCGGCGTCAGACCGCTGTAGGTGAGCCCGGGCCCTACATCCACCTGCTCACCCTGCCGTGAGGACAGCCCGTAGCGAAGGCGCAGCGAGGCGCGCTCGGACTCGGGGGCCTGCGCACGGGCGGCCCCGGTACAGGCGAGCGCCAGGACGAGGACGACGAGGCGCGGGAGGATGTCGGTGAGGGGGCTCGAGCGGCGCAAGGCCCGGGAGAGTATAGAGAAGCGGGGCAGGTGTCCCAACCCGCGAACCCGTCATTCCTTCAAGAAGCGGCGCGGATCACGGCTGGCTTCTTGCTGGAGTGGAACTGCTTTGCTAAGCATGACGGCGGTCGGTAGCGCCTCGTCTAACCTCCGGGATTCACTCCAGAAACATCGGAGCGCCGCCGTGCGCGGGGCGAGCGAACGCTGAGGAGCGCATACGCCCATGGGCACGCAACTGGTGATGTACGAAGAGGAGTTCACCAAGATCAACGCCGTTTGCGACCGGCTCACCAAGGACGCGAACGCGAAGGTGGTCTTCCTCGTCGACAAGAACGGCCAGCTCATCTCCTCGGCCGGCCAGACGCAGAACATCGACACCACCTCGCTCGCGTCGCTGACGGCCGGCAACGTGGCCGCCATGGGCGGACTCGCGAAGCTCATCGGGGAGAACGAGTTCCCCAATCAGTTCCATGAAGGGGCGAAGGACAGCCTCTACATGACCATCGTCGGCAGCCGGGTGGTGCTGGTCGTCATCTTCGACAACCGCACGAGCCTGGGTCTGGTGCGCCTGCGCATCAAGAAGGCCAGCGACGAGCTGACGAAGATCTTCGAAAGCCTCGTGAAGAAGACCGACAGCCCCGGAGCCGGTTCGCCGTTCGCCGAGATCTCCGACGACGATATCGACAACCTCTTCAGCGAGTAACCCGGGAAGCCATGTCCTTCATCAATTACTCATCCCGCGAAATCAACTGCAAGATTGTCTATTACGGGCCGGGACTCTGCGGGAAGACGACCAACCTTCAGTACATCTACAACAAGACCGCGGCGGACACGAAGGGCAAGCTGATCTCCCTCTCCACGGAGACGGACCGCACGCTCTTCTTCGACTTCCTCCCGCTGTCGCTCGGTGAGATCCGCGGCTTCAAGACGCGCTTCCACCTCTACACGGTGCCCGGCCAGGTGTTCTATGACGCCAGCCGCAAGCTCATCCTCAAGGGCGTGGACGGCGTGGTGTTCGTCGCCGACAGCCAGATTGAGCGCATGGAAGCCAACATGGAGTCGTTGGAGAACCTGCGCATCAACCTGGCGGAGCAGGGCTACGACCTGAACAAGATTCCGTACGTCGTGCAGTACAACAAGCGCGACCTGCCCAACGCGGTGACCGTGGAGGAGATGCGCAAGGCGCTCAACCCGCGGAACATCCCGGAGTACCAGGCCGTGGCGCCCACGGGCGTGGGCGTGTTCGACACGCTCAAGGCCGTGGCCAAGCTGGTCCTCACCGAGCTGCGCAAGGGCGGTTGACAGTCCGCCTGCTTCCCCGCCCGGCGGGCTGGCCCCCACCGGGCAGCCCCCGGCAAAGGATGGTATGACCTCGTGCCGTCGGGCAGAGCCGCCTTCCGAGGTCGTACCGTGCGCGTCGCATCCGCCACCTTTCGTCTCCTCGCGCTCCTGAGCGCTGGCCTGTCCGGGCCGGTGTTCGCGCAAGGTGCGTCCCCCTCCCCTGCTTCCCCGCCTCCGGCCGCCGCCGCATCATCGGCCGCGAGCACGCCACAGGCCCCCGCCGCGCAAGCACCCGCGGGCGACCAGACGGCGGACGAGGCCTTCACGTCGCGCGTGAAGACGCTGGAGGAGCAGGTCGTCGACCTGAAGGAGAAGATCTACCGCTCCAAGGCGCGCCTGCTGCTGCTCCAGGAGTCGGTGATGGGCGGCGAGCTGTCCACCGGCGCGCGCGCGGTGCTGGTGCACAAGAACGAGATGGGCAACGCGTTCCAGTTGGAGTCGGTGGTGTACGCGCTGGACGGCGCGCCCATCTTCACCCAGGTGGACACGCAGGGAGACCTGAACCGGCACCAGTCGCTGGAGGTCTTCAACGGCCGCATCGTGCCGGGCCAGCACCAGCTCGCGGTGCGCCTGGTGTACCGGGGCAGCGGCTACGGCGTGTTCAGCTACCTGGAAGGCTACAAGTTCAAGGTGCAATCCAGTTACACCTTCAACGCGGAGTCCGGAAAGGTCACCACGGTGAACGTGGTGGGCGTGGAGAAGGGCGGCCTCACCACGGACCTGAAGGACCGGCCCGCGGTGCGCTACGACATCGAAGTGGCCAAGGACACGCGCGCGAACCGGCCCGCCGGCCCCAGCGCGGGCTCGGAGACGGAAGGCGCACCGGGGACGCCCGCCGCGCCGGCCACCACCTCCAGCGAGCCGAAGTAGGAGCGGACGGCCGTGACCGCGACGCTTCACGCCCTGGCCCTCGCGCTGTCCCTCGGGGCCGCGCCCGCTCCGGCGCCCCAGGCCCCCAAGCCGGGGGCCCCGCTGCCGCCCATGCCCGCGTCGCTGAGCTCGCGCGCGGCTTCGGTGGAAGCGGTGGAGGCACAGCTGCGCACCGCGGAGCTGTCGCTGCGCTTCGTGGAGACGCAGTTCACGGAGCGCCCGGAGCCCAGCAGCACCGACTCGCAGCTCAAGCGCTTCTCCGAGGGCGAGGTGTACTCGCTCCTGGGTGACTGGGCCGCCGCGTCCGTCCTCTTCTACGACCTGGTGAGCGACCCGGCGTTCAAGGCGCACCCGCGCTACCCCGAGGCGGTCTTCTACCTGGCGGACGCGCTCTACCAGCAGAAGAACGACATCGGCGCGCGGGTGTACCTGCGCGACGTGCTGGACCTGCCCCTGACGCCGCAGCGCTACAAGGAGGCCGTGAGCCGCTACCTCGCGGTGGCGGGCCGGCTCCAGCAGTTCGAAGGCATCGACACCTACGTGGAGAAGGCGCGGCAACTGTCGGGCGGCGTGCTGGCGCCGGACATCGCCTACGTGCACGCGCGCGGCACCTTCAAGCGCATGGATTTGACGCCGGAGGAGCACCAGCAGCGCTCGCGCGCGCTGTTCGCCCCGCTGGCGCAGAGCCCCGGCGCCTTCCGCGTGCAGGCCGTCTATCACCTGGGCGTCCTGAGCGTGCAGAGCGGGGACTACCCGGCCGCCATCGCGCAGTTCCAGCGCATCGTGGGCACCGGGCCGGAGGCCGTGGTGTCCACCGGCATTCCGGAGGCGGAGGCCCAGCGCTTCCGCGAGCTCGCGTTCCTGTCGTTGGGACGGCTGATGTACGAGACGGGCCGCTACGACGAGGCGCTGGACCACTACGGCCAGATTCCACGCGAGAGCGAGCGCTTCCCGGAGTCACTGCTGGAGGTCGCGTGGACGTACGTGCGCAAGCAGGACTTCACGCAGGCGAAGAACGCCACGGACATCCTGCTGCTCGTCGCGCCGGATTCGCAGCTCGCCCCCGAGGCGCGCATCCTCCAGGGGCACCTGCTCCAGAAGCTGCGCCAGTACGACGAGGCGCTGGAGACGTATGACGGCGTGGCGAACACGTTCCGTCCCGCGCGCGACAAGGTGGACGCGCTGCTGCGCGTGAACCAGGACCCGGTCGCGTACTTCGACAACCTGCTGGCGCGCAACGAGCGCTCGCTGGACGTGAGCACGCTCCTGCCCCCGCTGGCGCTGAAGTACGCGTCCACGCAGAAGGAGGTCGCGGACGCGGTGCGGATGGTGGGCGACCTGGACAGCGGCCGTCAGGGCGCGGGCGAGGCGAAGGCCATCGCGGAGCGCATCCTGGAGGCGCTGGACGCGCGCGGGCTGGAGGCCTTCCCGGAGTTGCAGGAGGGCTACGTCCGCACGGAGGCCGTGGACACCGCGCTCACCGCCGTGGAGCAGTCCCTGGTCCAGGCGGAGGCGGAGCTGGTGGAGGAGAAGCTGACGCCCGCCGAGCGCGAGAAGCTGCTCGTCGCCCAGGGCGCGCGCGAGGCCCAGCGGCTGCGCTTCGCGGCCCTGCCCACCACCAACAAGGAGCTGGAGGAGCGCCGCCACCGCATGCAGGCCAAGGTGGACGCGGTGGACCGCGAGGCCTTCCGCGTGGGCTACGAGCTCCAGAGCCTGCACGCCAACGCCGCCGCCATCCGCAAGTGGGTGGAGGACACGCGCGACGAGCGGCAGGCGGACCCCGCCGAGGAGCGCGAGTTCCTGGTGCAGCTCCAGGCGGAGATCGCCACGCTGAAGGACCTGCAGGCGGAGCTGGACCGCACGCGCGCCCGGCTCGCCAGTGAGCGCCAGTCCACGGACACGTCGCTGGAGGGCGAGGCCGCCATCCGCGCCCGCTACTCCGCCGCGCTCCAGCAGGAGCACGGCCTCTTGCGCGCCGGTGAAGGCCGGCTGTCCGGCGAGGACACCCGCGTGCTGTTGCGCATGCACGCGGTGCGCTCGCGCATCGACTCGCTGCGTGGCCGGGTCGCCATCGCGCGGGTGGCGCTGCGCTCGCGGCTGGAGAACCGCGTGAAGTCCATCCGCGACAAGGTGCGCGTGGAGCAGGCCCTGCTCCAGGGCTACGAGCAGGAGGTGGCCGCCGCCTCCGGTGACGCGCGCAACCTGGTGGGACGCATCGCCTACGAGAGCTTCCGCCGCGTGCGACAGCAGTTCTACGACCTGGTGCTCAAGGCCGACACCGGCACGGTGGACGTGGCCTTCAGCCGCACGCAGGACAACGCCGCGAACATCCAGAAGGTCGCCAAGGAGAAGTCGGACGCGCTGCGTGCGCTCGACCTGGAGTTCAAGGACGTCCTGACGTCGGAAGGGGGGGACTGAACATGCGCCGCCCTGCCCTCGCCCTCCTCATCGCCCTGGCGCCGCTGGCCGCTCACGCCGCGAAGGCCAAGGCCCCCAGCCAGGCCGCGAAGAAGGCCTCCAAGCCTTCCGCGCCCGCGGCCCCCGCGAAGTCCCAGCCCGCGCCTCCCGCCGCGCCCGCGCCCAACACCTCGCGCTACCTGGACGGCCTGGGCCACACGGCCGAGCAGGAGAAGCTGCTGCGCGACGTGAGCCGCGCGCTGGAGGCTTACGAGGCGGAGTCGCGCGACTTCCACCGCGAGGTGAAGCAGCTCATCGAGCGGCGCTACCAGCAGAAGCGCTCCGCGCTCAACAACGCCTACGAGAAGACGCTCACCGCGCTGGAGTCGCAGGAGCGCACGCAGCGGCTGGACGCCATCGCCCGGGCCGAGGACTTCCTGCGCCGCTACCCGGACGAGCCGCGCGCCACGCCGGACGTGATGTTCCGCCTGGCGGAGCTGTACTACGAGCGCTCCGCGGACGAGCACCAGTTGGCGCGCAAGGACTACGCGGAGCGCGTGCGCACCCTGTCCGACGAGCAGATGGCGGACCTGCCACCGGAGCCGGACGTGGACTTCTCGCCGTCCATCGGCGTGTACCGCACGCTCCTCGCGCGCTTCCCGGACTACAAGCTCAACGACGGCTCCCTGTACCTGCTGGCGTACTGCCTCAACGAGCAGCACAAGGACGAGGAGAGCCTCGCCACCTACCAGCAGCTCACCACGCGCTACCCGAAGAGCCGCTTCGCCACCGACGCGTGGACGCGCATCGGCGAGTACTGGTTCGAGGACGAGTCCGACCCGGAGGCGCTGCGCAAGGCCGCGGAGGCGTACACCGCCGCCACGCGCGACACGGAGCACCGGTTCTACGACAAGGCCCGCTACAAGCTGGCCTGGACGTACTACCGGATGGACTGGTTCGAGGAGTCCGTGGACAGCTTCCTGCTGCTCCTGGACCACTACCAGTCCCACCAGCAGTCCGGCAGCAAGGCGGACGAAGGCGACCTGCGCTCGGAGGCGCTCCAGTACATCGCGCTGTCGCTCGCGGATGAGACCTGGGGCGGCGTGGCGAAGGCCCGCGACCTCTTCGCGAAGCGCGGCGGCCGGCCCTACGAGGCCGAGGTGTACCGCCGGCTGGGCAACGTCTACTTCGACCAACTCCGCAACCCGGAGGCCATCGCCGCGTATCAGCAGGTGCTGGCCACCGACCCGCTCACCACGGACGCGCCCCGCCTGCAGCAGCGCATCGTCCAGGCCTATGAGCGCGACCGGCGCATGGACCTGTACGCGCGCGAGTCGGAGAAGCTGGCCAACGACTACCTGCCCGGCGGCGCCTGGTACGAGAAGAACAAGGACGACCCGAACGCGCTGTCTCACGCGCAGACGCTCGCCGAGCAGAGCCTCTACTCCGCCGCCGCGTACCAGCACCAGCAGGCGCAGGCCTTCCAGAAGGAGGGCAAGGACGCGGAGGCGAAGAGCACCTACGCCTCCGCCGCGCGCGCGTACGGCACCTACCTGGAGCGCTTCCCGCGCAGCAAGACCGCGTACGCGATGCGCTTCTTCCACGCCGAGTCGCTCTTCAACTCGGACGCGTACGGCCCTGCGGCGAAGGAGTACGAGGCCGTCCGCGACTCCAACCAGGACAACACCTACCGCGACGTGTCCGCGCACAATGCGGTGCTCGCCTGGAAGGCGCAGCTGGACGAGGACGTGAAGGCGGGCCGCGTGCCGGAGCGCAAGCCGCTGCGCGCCAGCGAGCGCCCCAAGGACAGCGCGCACGCGCCCGTGGCCCTGGCCCCGACGGAGGCCGCGCTCGTGAAGGCGTCCGACGCGTACGTGGCGCTGCTACCCAAGGAGGAGGCCGCGCCCGGCATCGCGTACCAGGCCGCGGAGCTGTTCTACACGCACGACGACTTCACCCAGGCCCGCCCCCGCTTCGAGCGCGTGGTGCAGGCGTACCCGCGCAACCCGGTGGCCGGCTACGCCACCAACCTCATCATCGAGTCCTTCCTCATCGACCAGGACTG
Source organism: Corallococcus sp. M7 (assembly GCF_054512695.1). Lineage (NCBI taxonomy): Bacteria > Pseudomonadati > Myxococcota > Myxococcia > Myxococcales > Myxococcaceae > Corallococcus > Corallococcus sp. M7. The sequence continues at coordinate 2,288,101 of NZ_CM137252.1, read as the reverse complement.
GAAGAGCGTGGAGGAGGTCAGCGCGCGGCTCGCCAGCAACACGCAGGTGGTGGACCCGTCCAGCGAGCAGTACCGCGAGCTGATGAAGTTCAAGCTCGCCGGCCGCTTCAACCTGGCGGACCAGCTGGCCGCGCAGAAGCGCTACGACGAGGCGGCGAAGAAGTACCTCCAGCTGGTGGAGGAGGCCCCCCGCCACGAGTTCGCGGACAAGGCGCTCAACAACGCGGCGGTGGCCTACGAGGAACTGCGCCGCTTCGACTCCGCGATGAAGCTCTACGAGCGCATCTACCGCGACTATCCGAAGTCGCCGTGGGCGCACACCGCGCTGTTCCGCGTGGCCCTCAACGCGCAGAAGTCCTACGACTTCGACAAGGCCGTCACCAGCTACCAGAAGCTGGTGAAGGACTACCCGAAGGCCGAGGAGCGCGAGGCGGCGCTCTTCAACGCGGCGTCGCTGCTCGAAGGACAGCAGCGCTACGCGGAAGCCGCCGCGGCCTTCCAGCGCTCCGTGGAGCTGTACCCCCACGGCAAGAGCGCGCCGGAGAACCAGTACCGCGCGGCCCGCATCCTGGAGAAGTCGGGCGACACCAAGGGCGAGGTCCAGGCGCTGGAGGCCTTCGTCCGCAAGTTCGCCAGCAAGGCGGACCAGGTGGAGCTGGTGGTGGACGCGAAGCGCCGCCTGGGTGACGCGTGGAAGAAGCGCGGCAACGCGAAGGAGGCCCAGCGCGCGTACTCCGCCGCGGCGGACGAGTTCGACCGCCGCAAGCTGAAGCCGGACACGCAGCCACGCGCCGCGGAGGCCGCCGCGTACAGCCGCTTCCAGTTGGCGGAGATGGAGTTCCAGCGCTTCGACGCGCTGAAGCTGAGCGGCGCCGGCAAGGCGCTGGAGAAGAGCTTCAGCAAGAAGACCGAGGCCGTGAAGGCGGTGGATGCCGCGTACGCGAAGGTGCTGCCGTACAAGCAACTGGAGTGGTCGCTGGCGTCGTTCTACCGGCGCGGCTACGCCCTGGAGCGCTTCGCGGCCACGCTGCTGGAGGCGCCGGTGCCTCCGGAAGTGAAGCGCCTGGGGGACGACGCGGTGCTGACGTACCAGGACATGCTCACGCAGCGCACCGTGGCCCTGGAGGACCGCGCGGTGGAGAGCTACGCCGCCACGCTCAAGGAGGCGCGCAACAACCGCGTCTCCAACGAGTGGACGCGCCGCACGCTGGAGTCCCTCAACCGCTTCCGCCCCAAGGAGTACCCCGTCCTCAAGGAGGCCCGGGGCGCCCTCGCATCGGAGACCGTGTATCCGGACGGCCTGCTGGGCAGCCTCGCCGCGCCGCCCGCGCCCGCGCGCGCCGACCCGGACAAGGCGACCCGTCTCACGGAAGGGGGCACGCCATGAACGCGGGCCGCAAGTTCGCGCTCACCGGGCTCGTGCTCTGGCTGTCCGCCTGCGCCTCCGGTCCGGAGACGCGCAAGGACTCGAAGCTCACCGGGCCGGAGGCAGGCCCCGCCACCGCCATCAGCACGTCGCCCCAACCGGGCGAAGCGAAGTCTGGCGACGCGAAGCCCCAGGCGAAGGAACCGGCCCCGGTCGCGAAGTCGCTCGCGGGACCGGAGAAGGACTTCACCAGCGCGGTGGAGATCGCCCGGCGCGGCGAGCTGACCATCGCGGAGACCGCGCTCAAGGCCCTGCTGGAGAAGTCCCCGAAGCTGGGCCCCGCGTGGACGAACCTGGGCATCGTGCAGGAGCGCCAGGGCCGCTTCCCGGACGCGGAGCGCTCCTACCGTCAGGCGCTGGCGCTGGATGCGGACCAGGAGGCCGCGTGGGACTGCCTGGTGCGGCTGTCCGCGCGCACGGGCCGCGCGGCATCGCTGGAGGCGGAGCTGCGCGAGGCGCTGACGAAACAGGACTCCGTGGCCCGCCGTACGGCGCTGGCGCTGAACCTCCTCTTGCAGAAGAAGCACACGGCCGCCGTCGCGGAGGCCCGCCGCGCGCTCCAGGTCAGCGAGCAGCACGTGCCCGCCATGCAGGTGCTCGCGCAGGTGTACGCCCGCGAGGGCAAGTACGAGCTGGCCTCCATGGTGCTGGGCAACGCGCTCGCCATCGACGCGCAGGACGCGGCCACGCTCAACGCCCTGGGCCTGGTGCACCTGGGCCTCAAGGAGCGCCCCTTGGCGCTGGAGCGCTTCCGCCAGGCCATCGCGCTCCGGCCGGACTTCGCCGAGGCGCGCAACAACCTGGGCACCCTGCTCAACGAGGGCGAGGACTACGCCGGCGCCCGCGTGGAGCTGGAGGCCGCCGTGAAGAGCCGCGCCGGACTTCGCCGCCGCCCACCTCAACCTGGGCAACGCGTACCGCGGCGAAGGGGACTTCCCCCGCGCGCTGGCGGAGTACGAGCGCGTGCTCCAGCTCCAGCCCGACGCGAAGGACGTGTACTTCAACCTGGGCCTGCTCCACCTGGACCTGGAGCCCGCCGGCATGGACGCCCTGGAGCGCCTCCAGAAGGCCGCGTCCTTCCTGGAGCAGTACAAGTCCAAGGGCGGCACCGACGAGCGCACCGCGCAGTACCTCAAGGACGCGCAGAAGGGCATCGACCGGGAGACCCGCCGCCGCGAGCGCGAGCGCAAGGAAGGCCTGAAGAAGGCCGCCGAAGCGGCCAAGGCCCCCGAGGCAAACCCGACCCCGGCCTCACCCCCCGGGCCCCCTGCCACGCGGCCGGGCGCCTCGGGTAAGGTGTCCAAAGACGTCCAGTAGTCACGACTTCCGCCCATGCGCCCCGCCCTCTTCCTGTTGCTCCTCGCCGTCGCCCATCCGTCCTGGGCGGAGGACCCCGCGTCCACGAAGAAGGCCGCGAACGGCGCGACGCCAGCGCCCCAGGCTTCCCAAGCTTCGGCGCCGAAGAAGCCGGCCAAGACCATCCGCCTGGAGGCCATCCAGGTCGAGGGGCGCATCCAGAAGCCGGAAGCCTTCTATTTCCTCGACCGCTCCAAGCCGAGCTTCGACGACCTGAACCGCACGGAGAGCTTCGTGCCCAAGGTGGTCCAGAGCGTGCAGCAGGACCCGTTCTAGTCACATGGCCCTTCAAACCCGCCCCAAGTTGCTGCGCGTCGGCGTCATCCAGGACGGGCGCATCGTCGAAGAGCACCACCTGCTCCACGACTCCGTCACCATTGGCGAGGACGCCCGCAACACCATCGTCATGCCTCCGTCCGAGGCGCGACCGCCGCGCTTCAAGGTGCTGGAGAACCGCGGCCAGCAGTTCCACCTCATCATCGACGAGCACATGCAGGGCCGCGTCAACCTGGGCTCGTCGGACGTGGACTTCGACGCGCTGCGCTCCCAGGGACTCGCCACGCGCCGCGCGGACGACACCTTCGACCTGCCGCTGCAGGAGAGCGCCCGCGGCAAGGTGGACCTGCCGGACGCCACGCTCTTCTTCCACTTCATCCCCGCGCCCGCGGAGGGCTCCAAGCCCACCCTGCCCCCGGAGCTGAAGGCCAGCCCGTGGCGCACGGTGGATCGCGTCTTCTTCGGCATCCTGCTGTCGATGCTGGTGCTCTACGTGCTGAGCGTCGCGCTCATCGTCGCCCAGCCCGCGCCGGTGGAGGCGGAGGTGGAGCTGGACCAGCTGGAAGACCGCTTCGTGCGCGCCATCATCCCGCCCCAGCCCGCGAAGAAGGAGGAGCCCAAGGACCCGGGCACCACGCCGCAGAAGAAGGCGGACGAGCCGAAGACCGCCCCGAAGAAGACCGAGCCCACGGAAGCGGCGCCCGCTCCCGCCAACAGCGCGGAGCGCCGGCAGTACATCGCGGAGAAGGTGGGCAACACCGGCATCCTCAAGCTGCTGGGCGGCAAGGGCCCCGGCGGCGGGGACGCCATCGCGGACGTGCTCGGGAGCTCCGGCAGCGGCGCCAACGTGGCGGATGCGCTCGCGGGCGCGACGTCGGGCGGCGCGCTCACGGCGGGCTCCGGCGGCGGCAATGGCATCGCCAACCCGCAGGGGGACACCGGCGGCAAGATGGCGGGCATCGGCGCGACGCAGACCTCCGGCGCGGGCAACGTGGACACGGGCCGCAAGCAGGTCGTCAAGGTGCCCCAGGTCGTGGACTCGGTGCCGGAAGTGGACAGCTCGGAGGTCAAGCCCAAGGACCTGGCCCGCTACATCCAGAGCCGGAAGGCCTCCATCCAGCGCTGCTACGAAAACGGCCTCAAGCGCGACCCCTCCCTCAAGGGCAGGGTGATGGTCCGCTTCAATCTCACCCCGCAGGGCCGCGCCAGCGACGTGGAGGTGGACGAGTCCACCCTGCGCTCGGACGAGGTCATCAACTGCATCAAGACCACGATGCGCGCCTGGACGTTCCCTTTCAAACCGAGTGACGACGTCCCCGTCAGCTACCCGTTCATCTTCTCGCCAGGGGAATAGGCTCGACCTCCCGGACCTTCCGGAGGCACCGGGACCGCGGGGAGCACATGGAGAAGCTGGCCGTCATCGCCACATCCCCCCTCTTCGAGATGCTGGCCCCCGCCGAGCTCGCACGCCTGGCGGAGCTGGCACGGCTGTACCGCTACGCGAACGGCGAGGTGGTGTTCGAGGAGGGCGACCTGGGTGACAGCCTCTTCGTCATCGTGCGCGGCCAGGTGGAGGTGGTGCGCCGGGGGGCTGGCAACGGGGTGAAGCCCCTCACCGTCCTGGGCCCGCCGGAGTTCTTCGGGGAGATGGGCCTCATCGACAAGGACCACCGCTCCGCCACCGTGCGCGCCCTGGGCGAGGTGGAGCTGCTCCAGCTCACCGCGCAGGATTTGCGGACCTTCCGGCTGGCGCACGCGGACGGCTTCACCTTCATCGTCGTGAACATCGCGCGCAGCCTGTCCGCCCGCCTGCGCGAGGCCAACGCCCGCCTGGCCCCCCAGGACTGACGCCCGGGCCGGAATGCCGGACTCCGGGCCGATGGGGCATTGCGTTGACACCCCTCCCCCTCACTCCTAGGCTCGACTCTCGAAGCTTGGGAAGGGCCGGAAGGACTCGTGAGGCGCATGCGCACCCTGGGAATGCTCGCCGTCGTGGGAGGACTCGTCACCTCCGGAATGGCGCTCGCGCAGTCACCCGCGTCGCCCCCCCGCCCCGCTCCGCCCGCGCTGGACAAGGCCGGTGACGTGCCGGACAGCCAGAAGCTGGAGCGCAGCACGCAGGCGCTGGGCGGCATGCGGGAATCGCTCCGCCAGGTGTTCGAGAAGGTGGAGGAGGCGCGGCGCACCAAGGACGTGGTGAAGCTCAACTGCGCCAACGAGAAGCTGACGCAGATCAAGGGCCTCCTGCGCATCTCCGAGCAGGCCGACGTGGCCCTCCAGGAGGCCGTCAGCAAGAGCGAGGCGGCGCCCGGGGAGCACGAGTTCACCAAGGTGATGATCGCCCAGCAGAAGGTGGGCCAGCTGCGCTCGGAGGCCGAGGAGTGCATCGGCCAGCTCGCCTTCCGCACCGACGAGAACCTCTTCGTGGAAGTGGAGGAGCCCGACAACCTGCCCGGGGGTGACCCCACGCGCCCCCCGCCGCCGCCGGACCTGGTCGTCCGGCCTCCTCCCGCGAGCCCCGTGGACTGAGTGGCTGCTTCCTTCCACCTCGCGCGGTCCCGGCCCTGGACCGTTTGTTCCGGTGCGGGAACCCGCGTGCTATGCCCGCCGTCTCACCGCGTGGAGCAGCTCTGACACCATGAAGCAGCCTGGGACATTCCGTCTGGCCCTCGGGGCCCTGGCGCTCGCGGCGCTGCTGCCGCTGACGGCGTCGGCGCAGGCGTTCGTGGGCGGCCGGCCTCCGGGGGGCAATGGCCTCAAGGTGGGCAACGGGCGGCTGCACCCGACGCTGGAGCTGGAGACGCGGCTGGACAGCGGCGTGGGCTACTTCCGCGAAGGGGGCACCGGTCCCCTGTCCCCGGACCTGTCCGGAGAGCTGGCGCTGCACGTGCGCCCCGGGCTGATGCTGGACGTGCCGTCCCCCAAGCTGGCCATCGCCCTGCGCGGCAACCTGGACTACGTGGCCTACACGGGCCTGATCACCTCGGGCTCCGGCGCGGCATCGCACCTGGAGGGCGCGGCGGACCTGGCGCTGCGGTTCAACCAGGAGAGCGAGCTGTCCATCGAGGTGGGCGACGAGCTGATGCGCTCGGACCGCACGCGCACGGCGGCGCTGGGCGCGGGCATCCTCAGCCTCTTCAACGAGGCGCGCGTGAGGGCGCAGTGGAAGCCCGGCGGCGGCGCGCTGGAAGTGACGCCGACGCTGGCGTACGCGATGGAGTTCTTCGAGCCCCTGGGCGGCATGACGCCCGTGGGCTGTACCGACGCCGCGTGTGATCCGCTCGCCGCCAGCCAGTTCAACTACGGCAACCTGCGCCTGGGCGCCGAGGGCCGCTGGCGCTTCCTGCCCAAGACGGCGGTGGTGGTGGACACGGGCCTCCAGTACCGGGGCTACTTCAACGACACCACCACGCCGAGCGCGGCCATCCTGCACGCCATGGCGGGCGTCTCCGGCCTGGTGTCCCCGCGCATCACCCTGACGGCGAAGGCCGGCTGGAGCCAGAACCTGGGCTCGAGCGGCGGCGGCACCGTGGTGGGCCAGTTGGAGGGCACGTACCTCCTGGGCCCGTCGCTCACCGTGAAGGGCGGCTACCTGCGCGCCTTCCAGCCGGTGGCCGCCTACGGCACCTTCCGGGACGACCGCGTCTACGCGGAAGGGCGCTCCGTCATGGGCAGCCGGCTCGCGCTGCACGCCACGGGCGCGCTGGACTTCCTCTCCTTCGCGGGCGGCCGCGGCGACACGCTGGTGACGCTGGACCTGGGGCCCGAGTATCAAATCCGCCCGTGGCTGGTGGGCGCGGTGGGCTACATGCTGGGCACCCGCTCGTCGTCACTCGGCGCCGCCGGCCTCAACTACACCCGCCACGAAGGCTACGCGCGGGTGTCCGTCTCCTACTGAGGCCCTCCGCGCCCATGCGTCCCTCGCGGCTCCGCTTCATCCTGCCGGTCCTCCTCGCGGTGTTGGCAGCGTGTCACGCGGACACGCGCCCGCCGCCCCCTCCGCCCACGCCCGCCGCGTCGATGCAGACCGCCGCGAAGTCCGGGGACAGCCTGGGCGCCGGGGACGTGGTGGAGGTGCGCGTCTTCCAGGAGCCCGAGCACTCCGGCACCTGGCGCGTGTCGCCGGAAGGCACCATCGACTATCCGCTGTGCGGCAAGGTGGCGCTGTCCGGCCTCACCGCCAGCGCCGCGGCGGACGCGCTGCGCGACTGCCTGGCGCGCTACCTGCGCCGCCCGCAGGTGTCCGTGCTGGTGCGGGAGTACAACTCGCAGAAGATCTTCGTCTTCGGTGAGGTGCAGAAGCCGGGCACCTTCCCCGTCACCGGCGAGGTCTCCATCATCCAGGCGATTACCCTGGCCGGTGGCTTCACCAAGCTGGCGGCGAAGAACAACACGCTCGTCACGCGCGTGGTGGACGGGCAGGAGCGCAAGATTCGCGTGCCCGTGGAGGACATCGGCGTGGGCCGCGAGCGCAACTTCCTGCTCCAGGCCGGCGACATCGTCTTCGTGCCGGAGAGCTTCTTCTAGTCGCGCGACGTCCAGCCGATTTCATCCAGGAAGCGCTTCGCCTGGGTCATGAGCTGGGGCGCCAGGTTCGCGCCGCTCGCCAGCACGTCGCCCTTGAGCACGTCGAAGGGCCGCCCGTCGATGTGCACGATGACGCCGCCGGCCTCCGCCACCAGCAGGCCGCCCGCGGCGATGTCCCAGGGCTTGAGGCCGAACTCGAAGTAGCCGTCGAAGCGGCCGGCCGCGACGTACGCCAGGTCCAGCGCGGCGCTGCCGGTGCGGCGCATGCCCTGCGCCAGCAGGATGAGCTGGGAGAAGAGGCCCACGGGCAGGTCCGGGCGCTCGCGCACGTCGTAGGGGAAGCCCGTGCACAGGAGCGCGCGCTCCAGCGTGGCCGTGGGGCTGGCCTTCAGGTGCACGCCGTTGAGCGTGGCGCCCTCCCCCTTCGCGGCGGAGAAGAGCTCGTCGCGCATGGGGTCGTAGACGGCGCCCGCTACGGTGCCCTCCGGGCCCTCCACCGCCACGCTGACGCAGAAGTGCGGCACCTGGTGCGAGTAGTTGGTCGTGCCGTCCAGCGGATCCACGATCCACCGGAACGTGTCCGTGCCCTGCGTGGCCCCGCTCTCCTCCGCGAGGATGGCGTGGTGCGGGTGGCGCTGGCGAAGGAAGTCCAGCAGCGCGGCCTCGGACGCGCGGTCGGCATCGGTGACCAGGTCGATGCCGCCCTTGAACTCGATGGTGCGGTGCTGCGGGAAGCGCTCCCGGAGGATGCGGCCGGCCATGCGGGCGCCCTCCTCCGCGGTGCGGCGCAGCGCGGCGGGCGTTTCCGGTTCGTGGGCCATGGATGCGTTTTCCCTCGGGTGCGCGCTAGGAGGCGGGCTCGGCGAGCAGCTGCTCGATTTCCGTCTGGAACTGCTGGAGGAACTCCTCGGCGAAGCCCTCGTGCACGTGCCGGATGACGCCCTTGCGGTCAATGAGGAAGGTGGTGGGCATCAGCCGCACCTTCAGCAGGCGCTCGGACACCAGCGCGTTGGCGTCCAGGAGGATGGGCACCTCCACCTTCGCCTCCTCCAGGAAGTGAGGAATGGCGCGCACGTCCTCGTCCACGTTGAGGGCGTAGGCCTTGAAGCCGCGCGAGCCGTACTCCTTCTGAAGCTGCGCGTACATGGGCAGCGCGTCCTTGCAGGGCTCGCACCACGTGGCCCACACGTCCAGCAGGACGACCTGCCCGCGGTCGCTCTTCAAGTCATACGGGCTGTTGTCCGGGTAGCGCTTCACCTGGAAGGCCAGCGGCTGGCCCGGGCCCTTGTTCGACGACTCCAGGGCGGAGCTGCTGGAGCGCGGACCGTCACCGGTGCGGTCCGTGAGAGGCGGCAGTGACGATGCCGACGACGAGGCACAGCCCATGGCGAACGCCAGGGCCCCCAGCGAGAGGAGGAATGGACGGCGCATGGCTCAGGTCCCCTTCCCCGCCCGGGCCTTCAGGGCGGTGAGCAGCTTCTCGATGAAGCCTCCGAAGGCGCCGTTGCTCATGACGAGCAGCACGTCGCCGGACTTCGCCTCGGAAGCGACGCGGTCCACCAGCGTCTGCACGTCGGTGGCGCCGTCCGCGGCGATGCCCTGGCCCTTGAGCGCTTCGATGAGCTTGGGGACGTTGAGCTCCTCGCCCTCGGGCACCTTGTCGTGGCGCTCGGGAACCTTGAGGCTGGCCCGCGCGGCGCCGGGGAAGGCGTGCGCGTAGTCCTCCTGGTGGATGTTGCGGCGGCTGGTGTTGGAGCGCGGCTCGAAGATGGCCCACAGGCGCCGGTCCGGGTAGCGGTGGCGGATGGCGGCGATGGTCTCGCGCACGGCGGTGGGGTGGTGCGCGAAGTCGTCCACCACGAGCACGCCCTCAATCTCCGCGCGCACCTCCTGCCGGCGCTTCACGCCCTGGAAGGTGGACAGGCCCTGCTGGATTTCAGCGAAGGTGAGGCCCAGGCCGCGCGCGGCGGCGATGACCGCGAGCGCGTTCTCCACGTTGTGCGCGCCGGACAGGGGCAGCGTCACGGTGCCCAGGTCCTGGCCCTTCTCGATGACGTTGAAGCGGGCGCCCTCGGGACCGAAGGAGAGGTTCTTCGGCGTGTAGTCCGCGTCCGCGCCCTCCTTGGCCACGTAGGTGCTGACGGGCGCGGTGCCTCCGCGCGCGATGCGCACGGCGTTGGGGTACGCGGCGCAGACGACCAACTGGCCGTCCTTGGGCACCAGTCGCACGAACTTCTCGAAGGTGGCCTCGTAGTGGGGCAGGTCGCGGAAGATGTCCGCGTGGTCGAACTCCACGCTGGTGACGATGGCGGTGCGCGGCCGGTAGTGGAGGAACTTGGAGCCCTTGTCCCAGTAGGCCGTGTCGTACTCATCGCCTTCGACGACGAAGTGCGGCCCCTTCCCCACGCGGTAGTTGCCCGCGTAGTTCTGGGTGACGCCGCCCACGAGGAAGCTCGGGTCCTTGCCCGCGGCCACCAGCACGTGGGCCATGAGCGAGGACGTCGTGGTCTTGCCGTGCGTGCCGGCCACGACGACGGAGTGCGAGCGGTCCAGGAAGAGCGTGCCCAGCGCGGCGGGGAAGCTCATCTGCTTGAGGCCGCGCTCACGCACGGCGGTGGCCTCCGGGTTCACGCGGCGGATGACGTTGCCGATGATGACCAGGTCCGGCTTCGCAGAGTCCAGGTTGGCGGGCGCGTACGGCGTGCTGACGGGGATGCCCCACGTGCGGAGCATGTCGCTCATGGGCGGATAGACGTTCTCGTCGCTGCCGGTGACGTCGTAGCCGGCGGCCTTGAGCATGCCGGCGAAGGAGCCCATGCCTGTGCCGGCCACGCCCACCAGGTGGATGCGGCGCACGGACTTCGGGTCGAGTGAGTCGAGGACGTTGCCGTTGTCGTCAGCCATGCTGCGGTTTCCTCAGGGGAGGACGTGAAGGTCGAGCGCCTCCACGACGAGCTCGTGGAAGGCGGGGCGGAAGTCGCGGATGCGCAGGTCCTGACGGCCCTGGGCCACGCGGTTGGTGATGAGCGCGACGACGAGCGACCGCCTCAGGTCCACCCAGAGGCTGGTGCCGGTGAAGCCCAGGTGGCCCACCGCGCCCGGGGGCGTGTCGCCGATGAAGCGGCCCGCGCTGGAGTGGCCCTTCGACGGAGAGTCGAAGCCCATGGAGCGGGTGCTGCCGGCCACGATCGGATCCGTGGCGAGCGCGCGGTGCCACAACGGCCCCGGAGCAATCGCGGCATGCGTGCCCGCGGCGCCCTCCAGCACGGCCTGTCCGAAGCGGGCCACGTCCACGGCGGTGCCGAAGAGGCCCGCGTGTCCGGCGACGCCGTCCAGCACCCAGGCGTTGTCGTCATCCACCTCCGCGGGGCGGGACGGCTGGGACGGCACGTCCTTCCACAGCGACTCCTGGCCGGGAGCGGGCTCGCGCGGGCGCATGGCGCCGGTGGGCGCGGTGGCGCCGTCAGCCGGGAAGTCGGTGAGGCGATGGAAGCGGGCCTTCAGGTCCAGCGGCTCCGCGACGTGGCGGTGGAAGAGCACGTCCAGCGGAGCGCCACCGGCGCGGGCGAGGATGTCCCCCAGGAGGATGAAGCCCACGTCGCTGTACACGGACTTCGTGCGCACGGGCGCGTCGAGCGGCGTGGCCGCGGCGGCATGCAGGACGTCCGCGTGGACCTGCGCGCGGACGGAGGCAGGGCAGCCGGCGTCGAGCAGCTCCGGGTGGGCCTTGAGCGCCTCCGCGAAGAACGGGACGAAGGCCGGCAGTCCGGAGCGGTGGTAGAGCAGGTCCGCGACGGTGACGCCCGCGTCGCCCGCGGGCGAACCTGGGAAGTAGCGGGACACGAGCGTGTCCGGGCCCACCTTGCCCTCGGTCCACAGGCGCAGGAAGAGCGCGGTGGTGGACATGGCCTTGGTGAGGGACGCGAGGTCGAATCTCGTATCGCCCTTCACGTTGCCGGCGACGCCGCCGAAGACCTGCATGCCCTTGTGGAGCACCACGGCCTGGGCGGCGGGGAAGATGCCCAGCTCCACGCCGTCATCGAGCACGGCCTGGAGGTTGGCGATGGGGTGCTGGCTCATCCCGGGCTCACCGCGCCTTCAAGGAACGTGAGGCGCGCGGCGTCCGCGTCCAGGCGCACGTGGGTGCCCAGGGCCACGGGGTAGTTGATGGCGCCATGGCCGATGGGGAAGCCCGCGGCGCAGGGGACCTTCGCGTCCCGGGCCAGCTCGCGGAGCACGTCCGCGCTGGAGTAGCTCGCGTCCTTCTCCTCGCAGGCGGTGAAGTCACCCAGGACGATGCCGCGCACGCGGGAGAAGACACCGGCGAGCCGCAGATGGGTCCACATGCGGTCGATGCGGTAGGGGCGCTCGGTGACGTCCTCCAGGAGGAGCACGGCGCCGTCGAGCGGCGGCATGTACGGCGTGCCCAGGAGCCGGGAGAACACGGACAGGTTGCCGCCCACGAGCACGCCCTCGGCGGTACCGGGAACATAGGTGGCGTTGCCGGTGAGGGGCGGCGGGGCCTCCGCGGATTCGAGCAGGCGGAAGAAGTAGTCGTGGACCTGGGTGGACTGGCGGCCCAGCTGCGTGAGGACGGGCGCGTGGATGGAGACGCGGCCCAGGGCCTGGAGCGCGCAGTGGATGGACGTCAGGTCGGAGAAGCCGGTGAAGGCGACGGGGCCGGCCTTGTCGATGGGCAACTCCGGCAACAGGCGCGCGCTGCCATAGCCGCCCCGAGCGCAGAAGATGGCGCGGGAGGCGCGGTCGAGGAACGCGTGCGACAGCTCCGCCTGACGGCGGGCGTCATCCCCGGCGAGGTAGCGGTGCGAGGCGCCGATATCGGGCCGGACCACCGGGGAGTAGCGCTCGGAGAGGATGCGCAGACCGGCCTCGAAGGGGGCCTGTTCGAAGGGGCCCGCGGGGGCAACGACCTGCACCGTGTCGCGGGGACGGAGCGGAAGGGGCTTGAGCCAACGCACGCAGCGCTTCATAGCACCCGGTGCGAGGGGGAAACGGTGTTTCAGGGAGCCCGGGCCCGAAGCGTTGAGTACCGCAGGACGGAGGAACGAGGCCCCATGGAGCGCTCGTCCGCCTGGCCGTCACTGGAAACCTATCCGACTGTCGGACCGGCTTTGAGCCGGCCCGCCCTCCCCCGCCGAGTTGCGGAAACCTGTCCGACTGTCGGACAGGTTTGGCGCCGACGCGCCCTACCCCGCCGTGCCGCGTTCGAGCACCGCCGCGAAGAAGCCGTCCGTGCCGTGCCGATGCGGGGTGACGAGGAGGAACCCGTCCTGGACGCACGCGTCCGGAAGCCACCCGGAGCCCGGAGTGACGGCCCGGAAGTCAGGGCGGGAGCGGAGGAAGTCCGCGACCACGTCCTGGTTCTCCGCGCGGTTGACGGTGCACGTCGCGTAGACGACCCGGCCCCCGGGGCGCACCACGTCGCCAGCCCGGGCCAGGATGTCGCGCTGGACGGCGGTGTACCGGGAGAGCGAGTCCGGCGTGAGCCGGAAGCGGAGGTCCGGCCCCCGGCGGAGCGAGCCCAGCTCGGAACAGGGCGCGTCCGCGAGGACACGGTCGGCGTTGAGGCCCAGCGACGGAGGCGTCCGGAGCACCTGGACGCGGTTGAGCCCGGCCCGGGAGGCGCGTTGCTGGAGCCGGTCCAGCCGCTCCGCATCCGGGTCGTAGGCAAGCAGCCGGCCGGAGTCCTTCATGGCCGCGCCCAACTGAAGCGTCTTGCCCCCTGCCCCGGCGCAGAGGTCCAGCACCGTCTCCCCGGGCTGGGCCTCCACGAGGAGCCCCAGGAGCTGGCTGCCCTCGTCCTGGACCTCGAACAGGCCCTCACGAAGAGAAGGAAGGGCGTAGAGGTTCGGCCGGGGCCCATCGACATGAAGGGCCAAGGGGCTCCAGGAGCCAGGGCGGGTCGAGACGCCCTCGGAGGCCAGGCGAGAGGCCAGCTCCTCACGCGAGATGCGGGCCGGATTCACTCGGAGCGAGATGGGGCCTGGGACGTTGAGGTGGGCACAGAAGTCCTCCGCCTCCGTCCCCAGCTCACGGACGAAGTGGTCCGCGAGCCAGTCCGGCAACGAGGCCCGGAGCGCCAGCGATGGGGGCGTTCCGGTCCGCAGAGGAACCGGAGCCTCCAATCCCGCCCAGGCCGCGGCATCCGAGGCGGGAACGCCCACGAGCCCATGCAGGAGCGCGAACAGAAGCTGGGAGGGCGACGGATCCGGCGAGTCCAGGAGGAACGCCAGGCGGCGGCGCCAGAGGCCCACGTTGAAGACGGCCTCCTTCAGTGCCTGGCGCCCCTCGCGGGACAGGTCGCGATGGGAGCGCAGGGTCCGGTCGAGAACGCGCTCGGCGGGGTCGCCCGAGAGGACGCGGGCAAGCGCCCCGGACACGACAGGGCTCAGTCCCTCCAGTGCGGACCAGGGCTGCGAAGTAAGCCGGGAGATCGGATCGAACAGGACAGTTGACAGGGCAGGCTCGGTTCTCTAGAAGTCGCATCCGTCACGGCAACGCACCGCCGCGACGGGACATATTCCCCGATAGCTCAGCTGGTAGAGCGGGTGACTGTTAATCACCATGTCCGTGGTTCGAGTCCACGTCGGGGAGCAAAAAAGAAGGCCCTGCCCTAAACCGGCAGGGCCTTTTTGCTTTCCACGGGCCTCGCGATGAACACCGCAGGGCATTGAAGAGCGCGCGCTGGCAGGGCGCAGCCCGTATGGCGGGGGGCCCGGCCGTCGATCCGGCTGGCCCGGCGCACGTCCCGCGTTTGGGCCACGTGCGGAGTCATCCGTCGCTCCCGTACAGCTTCCACGAAGCACTGCACGTCATACCCGGCATCCACTGCGCGCCAGCCTCGACTCCGGGTCGGTCGTTGACGCGTGCGCGGCGTTGCTTCTCTTCTCGCCGTGGAAGTCGACGGTGGGATTGCCCTTGTCGTCCGGAGGCTCCTGGCTCACCAGGTCAGGAGGAGACCCAGCTCCGGTGCGGGAGGTCGTCCCCGCACCGGAGTTTTCCAGCAGCCTGCTAGCTCACGGGCACCGTCCCGCCGTCGATCACGTACTCCGCGCCGGTGATCGCGCTCGCTCGGTCCGAGACGAGAAACCCGATCAGCTCGGCGACCTCGGCCGGACGCGCGGGGCGCCCGAGAGGAATTCCGCCGAGCGAGCGCATCACGATTTCCTTCGCTCCCGCCTCGTCGGTGCCGTTCTTCGCCGCGATCTCGCTCATGAATCCGACCGAGGCCTCGGTCTCGACCCAGCCCGGTGACACGCGATTCACGCGCACGCCCTGCGGTGCGACCTCCTTCGAGAGGGCTTTGCTGTAGTTCGAGAGTGCGGCCTTGGCCGAGGCGTACGCGGTCGTCGCTTCATGAAGCGGCATCTGCCGCTGGATCGACGTCACGTGCACGACCGCGCCGGTCCGGCGCTCGCGCATTCCGGGGACCAGTGCCCGGTCGAGACGCACCGCCGCCATCAGGTTCAGGTCGATCGTCTTCTGCCATGCGTCGTCGTCGAGGACGGAGAAGCCGCCCGCCGGCGCCGACGTTCCACCCACGACGTGGACCAGGATGTCCACTGCTCCGGCGGCCTTGACGACGCGCGCGCAGCCCTCGGCCGTGGCGACATCGGCGGCGATGAAGCCCTCGCCCGTTCCCTCCCGCGCGGTCGTCAGCACCGTCGCGCCGGCCGCGCGCAGCCATGCGACCACCGCCCGGCCGATACCCTTCGTTCCACCCGTCACGAGCGCGCGCTTCCCCTCTAGCTCTCTCATCACGTCATCTCCTTCTGCAGGGTTGAAATGGGAATCGCGACTCACGCGCCGATGCTCAAAGCCGCGATCCGATCGCCCTTCATCCGGAACGCAAACGTGAGCGTGATGGGACTGCCGGGAAACTGGCCCGTCACTCTCGCGCGAACCTCGCAGGCATCGCCCTTCGCGTTCACCTCGATTGGCTGCGCGACGGCCTGATACTTCTCCTGGGAGTCGCGCCACCATTCGTCGATGGCCGCATGCCCGACATGCCGATGTCCCTCATCCTCGACAACGGCATCGGGCGCGAAGGCGTGGAGCGGCGTGGCACTGTCCGCGTCGAAATAGGCTCGAATCGATGGGTGCATTGTCATGACCCAAGAGGTAAGCCCGCGCGATTGCCCGCTCAATAGGGACAAAATAGGATGTGGCATCCCGATTTAGAGGACTATCGATGTATCAACCCGGACTGAATGATCTCGATGCCGTCCTCGCCGTCGCTCGCAGGAGCTCGTTTCGCGGCGCTGCCCTCGATCTCGGGATGTCGACCACGGCGATGAGCAGCGCGGTCGCGAAGCTCGAAGCACATCTTGGCGTACGCCTCTTCAACCGCACGACGCGCAGCGTCTCGCTGACCGACGCCGGCAGAGCGTTCGTCGAACAGGTGGCTCCAGGACTCGAGGACATCCGCGGCGCGATGGACGCGGCTCGCTCCCAGCAGGCAAAGCCGTCCGGCATGCTGCGCATCAACACATTCGCGACAGCGGCGCGCGAGATCCTCGCGCCACTGGTGCTGGAGTACCTCCGCCGCCATCCGGACGTGCATGTCGACGTCGTGACCGAAGGCCGGCTGGTCGACGTCGTCGCCGAGGGGTTCGACTTCGGCGTGCGGATGGCGAACCTCGTGCCCAGCGACATGATTGCCATTCCGCTGGGAGAGCCCCAACGCCATGCCATCGTCGCTTCGCCGGCGTACCTGAAGAAGCACGGTCGGCCGCGCGTCCCATCGGACCTTTTCCGTCATCGATGTATCCGGGTGCGCTTGCCGAATGGCAGCCTCTTCCGGTGGGAGTTCCGTAAGCGGGGGCAGACGGCCCTGATTGATGTGACGGGTCCCATCACACTGGACGAGGCCAGCCTCTCGCGGATCGCAGTCCTGGAGGGCATCGGACTCGGCTTCTTCATGGAGCCGGACGTGCGAGACGACATTGAAGCGGGACGTCTCGTTCGCGTGCTCGAGGACTGGACACCGGAGCTCGCTCGGCTCTGCCTCTACTACCCTGGCCGGCGCAATTCCTCGGCCGCTCACACGGCGTTCGTCGCACTGGCCCGCGAAGTCGCGGCAGCTCGCGAATGAGGCTCGCAGAATGAAAAGTCATGAGCATTCTGCGGGAAGACCGAAGATGCATAAAAAGGTGAGAAGGCCCATCGCGTGGGGCTCTACGAAGAGCGCTCTCAGCGCACAGCAGCCCGAGCCATCCAGACAGTGCATTTTGGCCTTCTTGGACTGTTTCTCGTATTCGCCGCGTTTCACCCTTCGCTATAGACCACGGCATTCATTGCCGGCTTTGTCAGCGTCATCTCCTTTCTCCGGCTGGCCTGGTCCGTGGGTGGCTACAACACCCAGCTCGCGCGTGTCTTCATGGCGGACATCGCTGCCCTGATCTTCCTGCTGGTGGGCGTTGCCGCCCATGTCGCTGAGCAATTTCGTGGCTGACCTGTAGACCCATCAGGGCTCGGGCGCCGCGCCAGGTTTGAGTCGAGCCTTTCGGTCCAGCAATGGCACTGACGAGCACCGTGGGCGCGCGGCCGTCGAAGCGTGGGACCCTGCCGCAAACTCCAGACCCGGAGGTCCTCCTACGACGACGCGTCCTCCGAGCCGAAGTCGCGGGCCCAGTGCGCCCTCAGGATTCGCGCGAAGCTCTCACGCTGCCTCGCGCCGGAACGACGCAGCGAGTCTTGCGCGGAGATCCAGAACGGGTTGAACCGCTTCGGGTCCTCGAGCAGCACCTCGGCGAACGCCTCGAGGAAGTGCCGGACACGCTCCGGCTCCCGTCGCGCGGAGGGCGGCACGAGATCCCATTCCTGCTCCACCACGTTGGAGATGAATCCGTCCTCGAAGGTGACCACGCGGAAGAGGATGGAGAGCGATTCGTCGGGCTCCTGCTGGGTGGTCACCCATTCGAGGCGCACGGAGTCGGTCTCGCGCACCGCCTCGAGCGGCGGCAGGCCCTCGAGACAGTCCTTCAGCGCCCGAGCCGAGAGCGCCTCTCCGGGAAGGAACGGCTCCGTGACAGTCTCCTCGGGATGGAGGTCGAGCGCCGGCAGGTCGGGCGAGCCCGTGGAGGAGAAGCTCACCGAGCTGAGCCGTCTGCCTTCGCCTCCGACGTGGGTGGCGAACATGTCGAGCCGACGTGCCTCCACATCGAAGACATAGACATAGGCCACGGCACCGGTCTCCTCCGGTCCGACGCGCAGTCCCGGCTCCTCCTCCGAGAAGCGTTGGCCCTCCGGCTTCGCGGCGTCCGGCATGCAGAGCGACCAGCCCCAGGGGGCCTCATCGATGAGCTGGCGCCCCCCGCGCCAGGCCCCCGGAGGAAGAGCCTCCTCCGGGAAGCGTCGCGCTTACCAACGTGGGCAGCGCAGAGCCAATCTCGAAATTGAGCGAGACAACCCGCTGAAGTCTGATGGGTTTCCGCAGCGGCTCGATACCTGGCGGCAGGTGTGAGCGAACTCGACGAGCGAGTCTGGGACGAGCATGGCGTGAAGCGGATTGCCCCACACCGCAGGGACCGCAAGCGCAAGGCCCCCCCAATCGACTCCCTCTGGGTCGGACGCCCGAAGAGCAGGGCCTCCAATGGCTTCGTGCCCCACGAGCGCGACGAAGCCCACAGTCCCAGGCACGCTCCAGATCACAGGATGTCAGCACCGTTCTGCTGACGTCACGAGCCGGTCACAGCCACGGTCACGAGGCTTGCCTGGAGGCCCACCCTCGGGGTGCCGACCGCCCTTCGGCCCTTGCACCGTGCGCAGATGTCCTTGGGCTTCGCGCTCTCCAAGGACTCCGCGTGACCGCATGGACAGGACTGCCACCTTCTTTTGATGACACCCGACGTTCCCAACCATTTCACGGCAGCTTTCCCGTGTCATGACAGTCGATTGCGCTTCGCACTTCGGGGTCCTTCACATGGCCGAATCCCGGACCTCCAGTCCGGTGAGTCGACACCCGATCGAAACCCCATGACCCCATTCCGAAGTCTGTGGCTCGCGGCCGCCCTGCTGATGGCCGCCTGTGGAACGACTGAACTCGCGCAGCCCGACAACGTACAGGATGCGACGACGGCCCAGGGCCTCTCCACGCTCTCCGTGCGAGGAAACACCAGCGCGAGCGGCCTGGCCACCACCACCCTCTCCATCCCCACCCCCGTCGGTACGGCCGCCGGAGATGTGCTGGTGATGCAGCTGAGCAATCGCGAGGCTGTCACCGCCGTCGCCACCCCACCCGCTGGCTGGACGCTGCTGCGCTCCGAGCAGAGCGCCTCGGCCATCAAGTCCTGGCTCTTCCTCCGCGTGGCCAGCGCGGCCGAGCCGAGCAGTCACACCTTCACCCTCGACCTCGCCAGCTCCATGGCGGCCACCCTGGTCGCGGTGTCGGGCGCGGATCCGCTCCAGCCGATCGACGTGCACGTGGGCCAGAAGAATGGCAACAGCGCGAGCCTCGCGCTGCCCGTCGCCACCACGTCGTCCGCGAACGGCCTCGCAGTGTGGTTCTCGGCCCAGGTCTGGGGAGGCGCCGCGTGCCCCGCGGTCCACACCCCTCCGACGGGCTTCACCGAGCAGCTCGACACCTGCCTCGTCTCGCCGTCGCTCGGCGTGCTGCACAGCGCCGCCACCTCGGAGCTCGGGGCCGCGGGTGCCCAGCCCGCCTTCACCGGCAGCTCCACGCTCCCCAACACCAACATCACGCACGCGGTGGTGCTGCGTCCCCTCCAGCCGCCGGCCACCGGGGAGATCACCCTCGTCGGCACCACGCACGCGAGCGGCAAGACGGTCACCAGCCTGACCCTCTCGACCCCTACGGGCGTCGCCGCCGGTAACGTGCTGCTGGCGCACCTTGCGAACCGGAACCAGATCGACGCCGAGCTCACCCCGCCCGCGGGTTGGACGCTGGTGCGCACCGACATGAGCACCTGGAGCATCCGCGGCTGGGTCTTCGTCCGCGTCGCCACCGCCAGCGAGCCCGCGAGCCACACGTTCCAGAGCTCCATCGCGAGCTACCTCGTCGGCAACCTCGTGGCGTATGCCGGCGTCAATCCGGCCAACCCGATCGACACGCACGCTGGCAAGAGCAACAGCGGCTCGACGGCCTTCACGACGCCGCAGCTGAGCACCTCGACCGCGGGCGGGGCTGCCGTCTGGTTCGGCGCGCAGGCGTGGACCGGCGCCGCGTGTCCGACGCCGGCGATCGAGCCCCCCGTGGGCTTCGCCGAGACCTACGACACCTGCCTGGTGTCCTCGTCCCAGGGCCTCGTCTTCAACGCCGCCTTCATGCCCCTCGCCGGTGCCGGCCTCCAGGGACCGTTCAACGGGAGCTCGACGTTCGCCGAGACCAACGTCGCGCAGGTCGTCGCCCTTCGCCGCGCCGAGGTCGCACCGTCCTCGGGGGTCGCGTTGCGTGGGAGCTCGCGCCACAGCGGCCTGTCGGTCGCTTCGCTGTCGATCCCCAAGCCGTCGGGGACCCAGGCCAACGACGCGCTCATCGCGCGGGTGATCGTGCGCAACAACATCTCCGCGACCGTCACGCCGCCCGCCGGCTGGACGTTCCTGCGCTCGGAGCAGAGCGCCTGGGCCATCCGCACCTGGATCTTCTACCGCGTCGCGGGCGCCTCCGAGCCCGCGAGCTACGCGTTCGGACTGGACGCGACCACCCACATGGCGGGGAGCGTGGAGGCCTTCAGCGGCGTCGATCCGATCCAGCCAATCGACGTGCACGCAGGCCAGAAGAACGGCGACTCCGCGTCGTTCACCGTGCCCGACGTGGTGACCGGCAGCGCGGGTGGCCTCGCCGTCTGGTACGGCTCCCAGGTCTGGCCGGACGCCACCTGCCCTGCCACCGGCATCGAGCCGCCGCTCGGCTTCACCGAGGCCTTCGACGCGTGCCTGGGTCACACCAATGGACTGCTCTTCAATGCGGCCTACCGGTCGCTCACCGCGCCGGGCCTCCAGACGGGCCTCTCCGGCAGCTCCGCGTTCGTGCAGACCAACACCGCGCACGTGATCGTCCTGCGCGCCGCCAACGCCCCCAGTTGCATGGTCGGCGACACGTACGCGAGCACCTTCACGCTCCAGGGCACCGTGACCGCGCCGCAAATCGTGGAGCCCTCGGGCCTGGCCGCGAGCCGCGTGGTCGGCAACGCGCTCTACGTGCACAACGAGGACACCACCGCGATCGTCGCGATCAACACCCTCAACGCGAGCACGATCGGCACGTTCAACGTGACCAACGTGACGCCGGCCGACTGGGAGGACCTCGCAACCGGGCCCTGCCCGAGCGGCTCGTGCATCTTCATCGGTGACATCGGGAAGTGGAGCGCCAACTTCCCTCCGGGTGGCAGCCCCACGTCGTTCACGATCTACCGCGTGCCCGAGCCGGATCTCGCCAACGGCCAGACCTCGGGGGGGCTCGTCGCCGAGGCCTTCCCGTTCGTCTATCCGGACGGCGCGAAGGACGCGGAGTCGCTGATGGTGCACCCTATCACCGGGGACATCTACGTCGTCACCAAGAACGGGGACACGGGGCAGAGCGGCGTGTACAAGTTCCCCCAGCCGCTGACGCCGGGCGTGCAGGCCACGCTGATCCACGTCCACACGATCCAGCTGCCGCTGAACGGAGACGCCAACTTCTCGGCCGCGACCGCGGCGGCGATCCACCCATGCGCAAATCGCTTCCTCCTTCGCACCTACCGCACTGTCTACGAGTTCCGTGCGACGCCGGGACTCGGCTTCGAGTCGGCCGTCTTCGCGACGCCCGTCACGCTGACCGACACCACCGAGGGCCAGGGTGAGGCGATCGAGTACGAGGCCAACGGCGCGAGCTACTTCACGATGAGCGAGAGCCCCTCGCCCTTCAGGCTCAAGCGCGTGCCCCTGCGGTAGGACCGCGTCGACACGCCGAGGAGCAAGGCCGGTCGTGGGGCACGTCCCCATGGCCGGTGTGCCCACCCAAAAACCGGTCGCTGCGTCATGCGGACATCAAGATCGGCCCCCGATTGATGGGCGCCAGCCGTCCCCTCCTTGAAACCACTGAACGTTATTCGCCTTTCCACCGCTCAAAGAGTTTGAGCACTCTGAGAGAAAAGCCGAGAACGGGTTCGCGCAGGGCTTCATTCGGGGAGCAAAAAAGAAGGCCCTGCCCCATCCGGGCGCTCAGGGCAGCAGGGTGATGCGATTGAGCGCGGGGGTGGGCAAGGGGCTCGCCTGGCTGCTGTGTGCCTTCAGGTATGCCTCCAGCGCGTCGCTGTCCACGGCGCCACCCAGCCGGTTCGTCCCCTCGGCGAACACCTGGAAGCCATCACCCCCACTCGCGAGGTAGTTGTTCGCGGTGACGCGGTAGTTCGCCGCCGGATCCACCGTCACGCCGTTGAGCCGGATGGACGCCGGGTCGACGCGGCTTCCGACGGGCGCCGACGCGCTGAACGCATAGGTGAAGCCCGCCGACGGAAGCAGCTTGAGGGTGGCTCCCGACGGCCGCCACTGCCACTCCAGCAGTTGCTCGATTTGCGCGCCCGTCAGCGTCAGGGTGACCAGGCTGTTGCCGAACGGCTGCGTGGTGAAGGCCTCGCCGTAGGTGACCTCGCCCTGGGCGATGTCCGCGCGCATGCCGCCCGGGTTCATGAAGGCCACCTGCGCCCCACCCAGGTTCGCGGGCTTCGTCGCCTCCAGATGCGAGTCCGCGATGACGAAGCCCAGGGTGGACTGGCCCACGGAGTCCGACTGTGTCCTGAGCGTCTGCGACACCCAGCCGATGACCCGGTTGGCCCTCGGCGTGACGAGTTCCTGGTACTTCGTCACCAGCTCCTTCACCGCGCCGACCTCCTGCACGTCGCGAGTGACGATGACGTTGTTCGCTCGCGCCTCCACGACGTCGCCCGTCGCCTTGCTCAACGTCAGGTCGATGTCCGTGACGAGCTGCCCCATCGACGAGGCGCTCGTGACGACCTTGCCATCGATGACGCAGTTGTAGGCCTGATGCGTGTGGCCGCTGACGATGACATCCACCGCGTCGTTGAGGCCCTTGGCCACGCCCACGATGGCACCTGAGATGAGGCCGTCCGCGCCCGCGCCCTTGCAGTCGTTCACCAGCGAGCCCGCGGTCGGAATTCCACCCTGGTGCACCACCACGATGATGGCTTCGATGCCCTGCCGCCGCAGCTCCGGCACCAGCGCGTTCACCGTCTGCACTTCGTCCTTGAAGGTGAGCCCCGCCACGCCCGTGGGGATGACGCTTTCCGGCGTGGCCTCCAACGTCATGCCGATGAAGGCCACCTTCACGCCCTCGAACTCGCGCACGTCGTAGCGGGGGAACAGCGTGCGGTCCACGCCCGTGGCCACGTTGGCCGCCAGGAACTTGAACGTCGCGCCCGGGAAGCCATCCCCGTCCAGGCAGCCATCCACCGGGTGGCAGCCGCCCGACTGCATGCGCAACAGCTCCGTGCTGCCCTCGTCGAACTCGTGGTTGCCCACCGCGACCAGGTCCAGGCCAATCAGGTTCATCGCCTCGACGGTGGGCTCGTCGTGGAAGAGCCCCGACAGCAGCGGGGAGGCGCCGATGAGGTCTCCCGCCGCGACCACCACCGTGTTCGGATTGGCGGCCCGCAGGGCCGCGATGTGCCGGGCGAAGTACGTCACGCCGCCCGCCTTCACCCGCACCGCTCCACCGTCGGGCGCCACGCCCGTCAGAATCTGGCCCGCGGGCTCCTCGAGCTGCCCGTGGAAGTCATTGAACGCGAGCACCTGCACGCTCACCGTGGTGGGACCCGAGTCGGGAGTCCCCGCGTCGGATCTCCCCGCGTCGGGCGTCCCCGCGTCGGGCGTCCCCGCGTCCGTGCCGGAATCCGGGGGCGGCACCTGGACGGAATGCTGCCCACAGCGCTTGTCCTCGCAGACCCACTCCGTGTTCGAAGCCGGCGGTCCCTTGTCTTCACGGCAGTCGGCGGCGTCCTGGCACTCGTCACCTCCGCAGCCGCCCTGGGCGAAGAGGAACATGCCGGTGACGAACGCTCCGGCGAGCAGGAAGACGCTGGGACGCGCTCCCAGAAGTGACGAGCGCGGTGTGGCTTGTGGCATCGACGGAACTCCAACGAACAGGGAGGGGGAACCTACTCTGGTTCGTGGACGATGGCGCGGCTTCATCCTGTTGTTCGCCGTGCTAGCGACCCTGCATGGATTCGACCCTGTCGAAGAGGGGCGCCAGCGCGCGTTCCATGGCGTTGGCGGTCGCATCGCCGCTCTGGTGGGTGATGATGAACACCCCCAACTGATACTTCGGCACGAGGTAGAGATAGCATTGCGCGCGAGGCACGCCGCCGTGATGCACGCAGTGGATGCCCAACTGGCTGCTCTGGCCGATGTTCCAGAAATAGCCAATGCTGAAGTCCTCCGCGAAGCGCACCAGCGGCTTGTGTGACTCTGTCACCGCGGGATGGTTGCTCAACTGCAAGCGCAAGTACTTCACCATCTCCGGCATCGTCGCCTTCAAGGCTCCCGCCGCGCCCCAGGGCAGGAGTGGCATCGGCGTGGTGCCGACCGGGTTGTCGCTGTGGTAGCCAGGAGCCAGGCGGTGGGCGTCCTGGGCACGCAGGCGCAGCCGCGTGTCGTGCATACCGGCTTCCCGCGCCAGGAACTCCGCGAGCAACGACTCGTAGGGAGCCCCGTGGATCTTCTCCAGGGTGTGCGCGACCAACTCGGTGCCGGCGCTCGAGTAAGCATGGTCCTTGCCGAGCGGGCCCTGGATGCTGACGGTGTGCAGGTCCTGCCAGAACCGCGGCTGCCCGTAGTCCGCATAGGCGGCATTGAGCTTTCAGCGACTCCATGCCAGACATGCGCAAGCGGAGCCGCCATACGGCGTCAACCGAAGGGCCCTCATTCCATGACAATACCATCCATGACAACGGGGGCTCGTCACGAAAGCGCGAGTTCGCGCTCCTGGAGCCGTCTGCGCAAGAGGAGGTATGCCACGCCAAGGTTGGGGAGCCAGCAGAGCCAGGCGACAATTCTGTAGGCCGTGATGAAGTCACCCAGAGCGTAGCTCAGGACGGGCATCCAGAGTCTCAGCGTGACTGCCGCGAAGCAGGCGGCATAACTGTAGGTCATCATGAGCCGGTGTTCTTCGATTCGCCGGCTCTTGATGAACCGATAGGCGGAGACCGTGGTGTAGAGCCAGACGATGCCCAGGCTGACGAAGCCCGCCGCGGCGATGACGCCCCCCGTGGCGAAGAAGCCGACGTAGACGCCGGCGAGCCCGCTCAGCAGGACCGCCCCGACGTAGACCTTTCCGAGCAGACGGTGTGCCCCCGGGCGTTGGAGTCGCAGTCTCGCGACGAACTGGGTCCAGCCGATGGCCAGCGCGAGTCCTCCCAGGGCGATGTGCGTATAGAAAGCCGCGTTCCAGACGGGGTCGGTCAGGAGCTCGCTGCTCTTCAAAGCACGAAGTCCGAAGTTCGAGGCCGCGAGGAAGTAGCTGCCGGGATAGAGGCCCACAGCAAGACAGAGAGCGGAGAAGAGGATCCAGCACGCCTTGCTTGCCATCATGGAGACTCGTGGTTCGGGGCGGAGAGGCACATGGAGTAAGGGGGAACACCCGAAGCCGCGTGCGATGTTACTCGGAATTGAACGCCGAAGCGCTGCGCGTGAAACATCTGTCCAGCCTATACGGAGGCGGGCACCGACTGAAGCATCCAGAAAAGCCGTCCACTAGACGGCCTGCCCAGAGCCACCGGCACGATTTGGGATGGCATCACGTGCTCTACAAGGACCTGGGCGTGGCCACGGTACTTCCCGCGACCACGCCCTCCCAGACGCGTGCCTGCTTTCGCCCGGAGCTGCTCTGCCCTACCCCATCCCTCAGTAGAAGTTGATGGTGAACTGCTCCCATTGCCCCACGGCGGCGCCGGCGGCATACACAGCGCCGTCGCCACCGTTATCGGCATACAGATAGCGGGGGTTGAGGAGATCGTTCGTCGCCAGGGCCACGGTGTCTCCATTGCCGATGGTGAGCAGGCCCGTGCCGGAGATCTTCATGATGCGGAAGGTTTCATAATTGCCAGGCGCCGTGGAGGTGGCGGTCACCCCCGAACCGCCACCGTTCACGGCCATGACATAGTTGCCTGAGGCCGTCTGCAGGTGGATGAGGTCGCCGGTCTGAAGCTCGAAGCCGTTGCGGTCCACCAGTTGGAACTTCTCCCAGGGCCCCACGGCGGCACGATTCGCGTTCACCGCGCCGCCGCCGCCGCCCTCGGCCACCACGTAGTGGCCGCGCAAGGCACGCAGGGAGACGGTTCTCGAGTAGAGACGCGCCACGGTTGCCGCGTCCGTGATGCTCAGCGAATCGCGCTGCCCGATGGCCTGCCCCCCCAGTGGCTCGATGGTGGGCAGCCCATTCCGCGAGAACGCCGTCCTCGGGTAGTGCATGATGGAGCCGTAGTCATAGGCGAGGATGTCGTCACCGTCGGCGATCTGCTGGCTGAAGTTGTGCTCATAGCCCGGAGTGATGTTCTCGGGCCGGATGAGCACGTAGTTGTTGCGGTCCTCGCGCGACTGTTCGTGCCACAGGCCCAGGGCGTGTCCGATTTCATGGATGACGTTGCCCGTGCTGCAGCCCCCCTCCAGCCACACCCCTTGCCTGCCACCAATCCGTCCCACGTTGGCACTGCACCCGGTGCCCGTCTGGAACTGGATGTAGTTCGGGTACAGCGCCGCGTTGAGCACGGTGCGTTGCACGAAGCGCAGGTGCGTACGCTGCTGCCAGTGATTGATGGCGTCCGTGATGCGCACCTGGTTTGGCACAGCCGCGTCGATGGCGTAGGGCACCTCGGAGTTGGGCCAGCGGAAGACTGCTCCGGTGATGGCCACGCCCTGGGCATGGACCCCCGGGGCGTCGAGACCTCCCCGGGCCTTCACCTCGCGCACGCGCGCCTCCATCTCCTCCACCGTGCCGAGCACCATGTCTCCCTCGAGGATGGCCAGGCCATCCACCTCGGCGTACCTCACTGGCACCAGCTTCCCTCTCGCGGCGTTCCAGGCGTAGCCCTCGCGGACCGGGGCGCCCGCCGGCACTCGGGCCATCTCCGGGTCCAGGGCGGGACGCGACTCCGGGCCCTCACCGCAGGCGGTGAGCAGCAGGCTGGGGATGAACAGTGCCACCAGAGCAGACTTCAATGTGCTTCGAAGCATGGTGCCTCCTTTCCGGAAGGCATTCCGGGGAGCGGGGAGACCATCACAGCCCTCTGACGTTTGTCGTTCGGACTTGAGGGCCATCATCCATTCGTGACATGCCCCGGAGCCTCCGCCGGATGGAAGAAATGCATTGCGCCTGGATTCATGAGCGCCAAGGCGAACCGGCACATGCGGCTTCCCCGTATCCACCATGGCGCTGAACTCGGGCTCCAGGTGCAAGGGATCCAGCAGCATGGGTCGGCTCGCGAAGACGCTCAAATGCATGCCATGGATTCCGTGTCGATGGTCCCCGGGTGCTTGCTGGCGGGGCGCCAGAGGACGCTGGCCATTCGCATGTTGCGCGCCGAGCAGGAGAAAGGAAGGGATAGTGCCTTTCATTCCATGGGGGGAGGGTCCGTTCCGGGCTCCATCCCGCTCATTGGGGGAGACACTCGATGCGAAGCCGTCCTGGTGTTCCGTGGTCGTGGTGGTTGGGCGTGACATTGGCCTTGTCGCTGGGGGCGTGTGGTGTGGAGTCCCGTCCTCCCGCGGATCGGGTGTCGCAAGAAGCCCAAGGGGCGTTGACGAGCGAGACGCTGGGAGCCTCGTTGACGTGGGACCCGCATGCGGACGCAGTGGCGTCGGGCACCACGGCGACGGTGCTCAACGCGAGCGCGGCGCTGGGCGCTCCGGACGGGCGGGCCGCGACGCTGCTGGGCCTGCTCAACGCGGCGCTGGTGCTGGACCTGGGTCAGGGTGAGGAAGGCACCGGCGACCTGCGCGTCTATTACCAGGGCCTGTCGTTGGCGCTGGTGGCCCAGGTGGACTTCCTGATGGCGGATGGGACCTTCATTGGCTCCAGCTCGTTGCACCTGGTGGAGCTGGGCCTGGGGACGCATGTCGCGGTGGCGACGTACCCGGGGAACGTGCCCTATCGCTACGTGCGCCTGAAGGGCGCGGTGGCGCTCTACCTGGTGGACGCGGTGGAGACGTCGCTGCGAGTCATCTGTGGCGACGGCGTGATCGGTGGGGCCGAAATCTGTGACGACGGCAACCAGCTCTCCGGCGACGGCTGTAACAGCGTCTGTGAGGTGGAGCCGGGCTACACCTGCACGGGGCAGCCGAGCGTCTGCGATAACAACGCAGCGCCCATTGTCGAAGACGTCCACGCGACCACTCCCGAGGACACCTCGGTGAACATCACCATCCCCGCGACGGACCCGGATGGCGACGCACTTTCGTTCTCCTATTCCACGCCTGGCCACGGCACGCTCTCGCTGTCAGGGGCGTCGGTGACGTACACCCCGAGCGCGAACTTCGCCGGAGAGGACTCCTTCCAGGTCACGGTCTCCGACGGCAGCAAGCAGACAACGGCCACCGTCTCCGTCACCGTGACGCCGGTCAACGACGCGCCCGTGGCCGCCTCCGCCTCGGTGACGGTGAACTACAACACGTCGACGCCCATCACGTTGGTGGCCACGGACGTGGAGGGGGACGCGCTCACGTACACCGTGACGGCGCCTCCTGCACACGGAACCCTGTCCGGGACGGGCGCCTCGTTGCTCTACACGCCGGCCGCGGACTTCCAGGGGCAGGACGCGTTCTCCTTCACGGCCAGCGACGGCGCGCTGGTCTCCAATACCGCCACCCTCACCCTCACCGTCAGGGGGCCGCCCGTCTGCGGCGACGGCTTCATGGACTCGGGTGAGGTGTGTGACGACGGCAACCGCGTCGCGGGCGACGGCTGCCGGGCGGACTGCCAGGGCGTGGAGGTGTGCGGCGACGGCCTGGTCGACAGCGTGACGGGAGAGCAGTGCGACGATGGCGGCACGACCCCGGGGGATGGCTGCGACGCCACGTGCCAGCTGGATGCCTTTACGAATGTGCCCCCCACGCTCATCAGCGGAGCGCTGAACTGCACCACGGCCAACACGAACACGGGGCGCAAGGTCGCGGTGGATGCCTTGGGGCGCTTCTACGCCGTCATGCGGTGCGGTGGCGAGGTCCACGTCAGCGTGAGCGTGGACCGTGGCCACACCTGGGTGGGGCCCACGCCCCTGGGCATCACCAACACGGCGGAGGTCGCGATTGAAGGCGGACCCACGGGAATCGCCTACGTCGCGGCCACCAGCGCGGGCACGCTGGTCTTCACCCGGACCGTCGACGCGGGAGCGAGCTGGGAGGCGCCGCGAGTCCTCAGCACGGCGGCCAACCCGACCCTCAGCCTGGATTCCAGGGGAGACGCCCTCTACATCTCCGTCTCGCAAGGCTCCGCGGGGATGCGCGTCCTCCGGAACTTCGCGCGAGGCGCGAACGACTTCAGCGTGACGGACGTGGAGCAGCGCAATGCCTACTTCGACGTCATCGTGGACAAGATCAGCGGAGATGTCTTCTCGGTGAGCGACGACCCCTCCTTCCGCATCCGTCGCAGCAGCGACCAGGGGACCACCTTCGGCGCGCTGAGCTCCCCGCCGGGGCAGGCCTATTTCTCGGACTGGACGGGCTCCAACGGCTTCATCTACACCACGGGCTCCGTCGGGGACGACAACGTGGACGTCATCCCGGTGTCCGCGCCAGGGACGAGCACCCAGGTGCCGGGCCTGCCCACGGACGTTGGCCCCGGTTCCTTCCGGACGATTGACGCGGACGCGCTCGGCAACGGCTACATCGCCACCCAGCGGGGAACGGGCGACATCCAGTTGGACCGGATGCTCGTGGGGGCGGCCACAATTCTGACCACGGATGCCAGGACGGTGGGACCAGGCGCCGCGCCAGCGGTCGCGGCGCTCCCGTCGAACGGCGGAGCCCTGGTGGCCTACACGAACGGCACCAGCGTCTACGCCTCGGTGGTCGTGTACTGAATTGACGCAGTCCCTGATGCGCGCCTTCCAGTTCGTGAGGGAGGCGCGCATCCAGGCCGCCGATTGTTGAGGGGAGCGGCCTCGGGATAGAAATCTCCGACATCGAAGGAGGATTGAATGTCGGGTCGAACCGTCTCCCGGAGGACGTTGCTCCAAGGTGCGCTGGTGGCAGTGGCATTCAACCCCATGAGCCGGAGCTGGGCCTCCACGCTGGAGGCGGGCGCGGTCCCCCTACCGCCACTCGATGGCGAGTTGCTGATGGACACGGCGTCGCGGACCGCGGCCTCGGAGGACTTCGGGCACATCCTTCACCGCACGCCGTGGGCGGTGCTCGTTCCCGGCTCGGTGCAGGACATCGTGGCCATGGTCCGCTTCGCGCGACGCCAGGACCTGAAGATCGCCGCCGCTCGGGGCCTCGGTGAGAGCCACAGCACCTTCGGACAGTCCCAGGTGGCGGCAGGCATCGTCATCGACATGTCCACGCTGTCGACCGTCCACGAGATTGGCGAGGACAGCGCCTGGGTGGATGCAGGCGTCCGGTGGCACGAGCTGCTCCAGGCCTCGCTTCCCCACGGCAAGAGCCCGCCGGTGCTGACCGACTACATCGAGCTGAGCGTCGGGGGAACGCTGTCCGCGGGGGGCATCGGCGGGCAGGCGTTTCGCTGGGGCCTCCAGGTGGACAACGTCCTGGAGATGGACGTCATCACGGGCCGGGGGGAGCTCGTGCGGTGCTCGCGCTGGCGTGAGCGGCCCCTGTTCGACGCCGTGCGCTCGGGCCTGGGCCAGTTCGGCATCATCGTGCGAGCGAGGGTGCGGCTCGTCGAGGTGCAGCCCCGCGCCCGGACGTACATCGCGCTGTACAACGACCTCCACCGCTTCATGGAGGACCAGCGGCGGCTCATCGAGGACGGTCGCTTCGACTACGTCGAGGGCTCCGTCGTCGCCTCCAACGGGGGCCGGGCGTATCAACTCGAGGTGGTGAAGTACTTCACGCCGGGCTCGGAGCCGAACGATGCGAGACTGCTCGCGGGCCTCGGCTTCCAGCCGGGAACGCTCCAGGTGAGCGACGGCAGCTACTTCGACTTCGCCAACCGGCTCGCGCCGCTGGTCGAGCTGCTCAAGCAACTCGGCGTCTGGGGCTTCCCCCATCCGTGGCTGGACATGTTCGTCCCCGCCCGGTCCGCCGAGTCCTTCGTCCAGGAGGTCCTCTCGCAGACCACCGAGGCCGACATGGGTCAGGGGCCCATCCTCCTCTACCCCTTCCGCGCCTCGGAGCTGACCACGCCCTTCCTGCGCACCCCCAACGACAGACACGTCTTCCTCTTCTCCCTGCTGCGCACCGCCATTCCACCGACGCCGGAGAACGTCGCCTCCCTCTTGCAGAAGAACCGCGCCATCTTCGACCGGCTCACGGCCATCGGCGGGAAGATCTATCCCGTGGATGCGGTGCCCCTGAGTCCCGCGGACTGGCGCCGCCACTTCCACCCTGCCTGGGAGCGGTTCGAGCACGCGAAGCGGCGCTACGACCCGGACCGCATCCTCACCCCGGGACAAGGCATCTTCTGATCAGCCCCCCGAAGGGGGTCTCCTCGTGCCCGGGGCCGCATGCCTCCCGAGAGGCTGTGCGCTCAGGGCACGTACACTTCCGCCGTGGAAAGTGGGTGGGCTCCATCTTCGCCCCCCACGACGAGAACCCTGCCTGAGGTCAGCAGCGTCGCGGTGTGAGCTCCGCGGGGCTCGGCCATGGAGCTGATGGCGGACCAGGAAGACGTGGCCGGGTCGTACAACTCCGCGGAGTTGTAATAGCCGCTGCCCTCGCCTCCCGCGACGAGCACCTTGCCCGAAGGAAGCAGCGTGGCGGTGTGGCGGGAGCGGCCTTCGACCATGGAGCCTGCCGCGGACCAGGTGTTCGTGGCGGGATCATACAGCTCGGCGGACGCGGGTTCGGCGGGCGATTGCCCCCCTGAGATGAGCACCTTGCCGGAGGGGAGCAGCGTGGCCGAGTGAAGGCTGCGTCGCGACACCATGGCGCCAGCGGGAGCCCACGTATTGGTGGCCGGGTCGTACAACTCCGCGCTGCTCAAGCTCCCGGAGCCGTTGGTCCCCCCTGCGACAAGGACCTTGCCCGAGGAGAGCAATGTGGCCGTATGGTTGAAGCGGGCGGTGCTCATGACGCTGGGCCTGATCCAGAGGTTGGCGAGCGATTCGAACACCTCCGCGGTGGCCACGGCGTTGTTGCCATCGTTGCCGCCGGTGACGAGAACCCGGTCCGAGGGGAGCAGCGTCATGGTGTGACCGGAGCGGCCCCCACTCATGGGGCTGACCGGATACCAGGCGTTGCCCTCCGGATCATACATCTCCGCGCTGGTCAGGGCGCCGACGCCCCCGGTGACGAACACGTAACCATCGGAGAGCAGGACGGCGGCGTGAGCGAAGCGGCCATTTGACATGGCACTGACAGGAGACCAGGAGTGAGTCGCTGGGTCGTACGACTCCGCACTGCCCAGGGGGTTCGTCCCATCGCGCCCCCCAGCGATGAGCACCCGGCCCGAGGCGAGCCGCGTGGCCGTGTGGTTGTAGCGGCCCGTGGACAGCGCCCCTGCGGACGCCCACCCGGTGACGCTGAGTTGAGCCGTGCCGCTCACGCCACCCAGGGTGGCGGTGAGGGTGACCGGCCCCCCCGCGGCCACGCCGGTGCCCAGGCCCGTGTTGCTCACGGTGGCCACGGCGCTGTCGCTCGTCGTCCACGTCGCGCTGCTCGTCACATCGGCCGTGGTGCCGTCGCTGTAGCTGCCCTGGGCGGTGAACTGCTGTGTCGAGCCCGAGAGCACCGAACCCGCCGCGGGAGTGAGCTCGATGGAGGTGAGCACGGGCGGCGGAGTCTTGATGGTGAACTGAGCCGTGCCGCTCACGCCACCCAGGGTGGCGGTGAGGGTGACGGGCCCACCTGCGGCCACGCCGGTGCCCAGGCCCGTGTTGCTCACGGTGGCAATGGCGCTGTCGCTCGTCGTCCACGTCGCGCTGCTCGTCACATCGACCGTGGTGCCGTCGCTGTAGCTGCCCCGGGCGGTGAATTGCTGGGTGACTCCTACGGACACAGACGCAAGGGAGGGTGACACCTCCAGCGAGAGGAGCTGGGCGGCGGTGATTTCGAGGGCTGCCTCACCCGAGGCCTTGTCCGCGTTGACGGTGATGATGGCGCTACCGGCCTTGAGCGCCGTCACTTTGGCAGTGCCATCCGGTTGCGGTTCGACGGAGGCCACTTGAGGAGCGGACGACGTCCATTGCCGTGAGGTGGAGGCGTCCAGGTCGACGGCGCGGCCATCCGCATGGACCCGCTGGGCCTTCGCGAGGGTCGTCATCCCCGCGGAGATGCGGGTCTCCGCGAGGACGACCTTGAGTGAGGAGCGGTCGGGAGGAAGCGGAGACGGCTGCTCATGGCAGCCAATGACTGCCAGCGCCAGGCAGAAGGCAAGAAGTGAGGTGGGTAGGTTTTTCATGTGAAGAGGCTCTTGGCCCAGCCGGCCAGCAACCCGAGCAGGGGCCCAAGTCACGTCGGCGGCCCCCCTTACTCTGGGCGCCAGGGCATGGATATGGGACCTGATGCTTACACCGCGCAGGAGCGCTGACTCGGGCTTCGATACGGCATATGAGATGGGCTGCGAGGGATATGCCTATCTCTATTCCCTCGTGTTGTTGAACGTGACGCGCTGGCGGATGACGACCATCAAGGAACGCCTTCATGAACAACGCGCGCGTCCCGGGGCCATTGGGGCTCCCGGGCGCGAACTGCCGCCTGCGAGGAGCTACGGCGCGGGCATCCAGGCCAGCCCCAGGTTCCGGGCGCTGCCCGAGTTCACGGTCTGGATGTCTCCGCCGTCAGCCAGATTGGCGCTGCGGATCGCGGTCCCCAGCCAATCCGCCCAATACAGCCGCCCGGCCGTGGCATCGATGGCAATCCCATGCACCGTGCTCTGATTGGTCACCAGGGCGGTGGGGTTGGAGCCGTCCAGGTTGATGACATAGAGACTGTTGCCGCGGGTCGAGTAGTACACCTTCCCGCTGCTCGAATCGATCGCCAGGCCCACGCCCTGGCCCCCCAGGCTTGAAGCGACCGTCTCCACGCTGGTCCCATCCAGGTTGAAGCGGACGAGCACGGTGTTGTTGTAGGTAATCACATACGCCTTGCCATTCGGGATATCGAAGGCGAGGGCGGACGGGCTATCGATGCCGCTGACAATCTGAGTGGCATTGCTGCCGTCCAGCTCGGCGCGCATGATCCGCCTCCCGTTGAAATCGGACCAGTACAGCTTGCGGTTCGTTGAATCGACCGCCAGCCCGCTGGGGTAGCCTCCATTCGCCACGACATCGACCGGATTCGCCCCTTCGCTGTCCGCGCGAACGATGGCGCTGTCGCGCGTGTAGAAGACGGTACGGGTGACCGGGTCCGTGGCGATGACACCTGTCCCGCTGATGCCGGTCTTGAGCTCAATGG
Organism: Corallococcus sp. M7; assembly: GCF_054512695.1. Classification (NCBI taxonomy): domain Bacteria; kingdom Pseudomonadati; phylum Myxococcota; class Myxococcia; order Myxococcales; family Myxococcaceae; genus Corallococcus; species Corallococcus sp. M7. Next base: position 2,253,969 of record NZ_CM137252.1, on the reverse strand, counting down.
CATTCGCGCCGTCCACGTCCACCCGCCACAGCGAGCCGGTGGCCGTCACCCAATAGAGTTTCGCAAGACCGGTGACCTCGACCGTGAAGGAGGTGGAGGTGGTGGCGGTGCCGTCACTCACCAGGAGGGTGATGAGGGTGGATCCGGTGGCGCTGGCGGCGGGGACGACGTTGAGGGTGCGGCTGGAGCCGGAGCCGCCGAAGATGAGGTTCGCGGGGGCGTTCGGCACCAGGTCGGCATTGGAGGACGTGGCGGTGACGACGAGGCTGTCGGCCGCGGTCTCCACGTCGCTCACGGTGAAGGCCAGGTCGCCGGTCGAGCCGCCAGCCTTGACGCTCTGGTTGGCCACCGGGGAGAGGGTGGGAAGGTCGTTCACCTCGGTGACGCCGACCAGGAAGGAGGTGGAGGTGGAGGTGGTGGCGGAGCCATCACTCACCGAGAGGGTGATGGTGGTGGAGCCGCTGGCGTTCGCGGCGGGGACCACCTTGAGGGTGCGGCTGCCGCTGGAGCCTCCGAAGATGAGGTTCGCGGCGGCGTTCGGCACCAGGGCGGTGTTGGAGGACGTGGCGGTGACCACGAGGCCGTCGGCGAGGGTCTCCACGTCGCCCACGGTGAAGGTCAGGTCACCGGTCGCACTGTCCTCGTCGAGGGTCTGGTTGGCCACCGGGGAGAGCGTGGGAAGGTCGTTCACCGGGGTGATGGTGAGGGTCACCGTGCCCTGGGCGCTCTGGCCCTTGCGGTCGGTGGCACGAAAGACGAGCGCATCTTCGCCATGGTAGTCGGCGGCGGGGGTGTAGGTGATGGCGCCATTGGCGCCAATCTCACTCAACGTGCCGTGGTCCGGTGCGTCGACGATGGTGAACGTGAGCGCCCCGTTGCCGCTGGCCGGCAGGTTCACCTCCAGGGGCGTGTCTTCCACCGTCTCGAGGGTGACGTTGCGGGACACCGGCGGAACGTTGGGCGACGGGTCCTTGTCGCGGCACGCGGCCAGGGTGCTGGCGGCCAGTCCAAGCACCAATGCGGTGCGCACCGACGAAAACAGAGATGACATGAACGTTCCTCGTGGCCTTCAGAAGGCCGGCACCTCTACTCCGGGTGTCAGCGCATGAATATAGGCCCTAGTGCCTACACAGCGCGGGCTCAGCCCAGGCCCAGGCGGTCCACGAACCGCACCAACTCCGCCACCGAGCCCACCTCCAGCTTCTCGATGACACGGGCGCGGTGCACCTTGACGGTCTTCTCCGCGATGCCCAGCCGCTGGGCGACTTCCTTGTTGGTCAGCCCCTGGGCCACCAGCGCGCAGACCTCGCGCTCGCGAGAAGTAAGGACCGCGTGACGGGCATGCAGCGCGGATGTCTCGGCGCGGCTCGCGCGGGCCGCCGCGTCCTTGAGCAGGGCCTGGGAGATGGCGCCCAGCAGCTGCTGCTCATCAAAGGGCTTGAGGAGGAAGTCCACGGCGCCGGCCTTCATGGCCCTGACGCTGGCCGGCACATCCCCATGGCCGGAGATGAAGATGACAGGAAGGTGGCAGCCCATGGACTCCATGGCCTGCTGCAGCTCCAGCCCGTTCAGCCACGGCATCCGCAGGTCCAGGACGGCGCAGCCCGGCATGTCCCCGGGCAGCTGCGCGATGAAGTCGGCGGGCGAGGCGAAGGACTTCGTGGCATGGCCGGCGGCGCGCAGCAGCCGCCCCAGCCCCCGCAGCACGGACGCATCGTCGTCCACGAGGAAGATGGTCGCGGGGGCCTGTGTCATGACGAGGACTCCGGGTGGACGGCGGGAAGCACGCACCGTAACAGAGCCCCCTGCCCGGGAGGGCTCTCGGCCTGCAAGCGGCCACCGTGCGCCTCGACGATGGAGCGGCTGATGGACAGCCCCATGCCCAGCCCGTGTTCCTTGGTGGAGTAGAAGGGTTCGAAGATGCGGGCCAGCCGCGAGGGCTCAATCCCTCCTCCCGAGTCCTGCACGCGCAGCTCCACCCGCCCCGCGACTGGCGAGGCGGTGAGGACGCGCACCTGGCGCTGGCCCGCGGGGACCTCGGCCATGGCATCCATGGCGTTGATGAGCAGGTTGAGCACCACCTGTTGGAGCTGGATTCCATCCCCCTCGACGGCGGGCAGCGCCGGGTCCAGCGACAGGTGCAGCTCCGCGCCGCGCAGGTGCATGTCGTTGACCAGCAGGCGCGCCACCTCACGCACCAGGTCATTGAGGGAGTGGAGCTCCCGCCTTGGCTCCCCCCGCTTGAGCAGCACGCGCATGCGGTGAATGACTTCGCCCGCGCGCTTGCCGTCGGCGATGATGTCCCCGAGGGCCTCGCGCATCTCCTCCAGCTCCGTGGGAGTGGCGTTGAGCTGGCGGCGTACGGCCTGGGCGTTGCTGAGAATCGCGGACAGGGGCTGGTTGATTTCATGCGCCAGGGAGGCGGTCAGCTCGCCCAGGGCGGCCACCCGGCTCACGTGGGCCAGTTGCTCCAGGGTTCGTCGTGCCTCCATCTCCGCGAGCTTCTCCATGCGCTGGCGCTCGAGGAGCTCGGTCTGGGCACGCATGCGGCGGCGGCGCTCCACCACGAGCCCCCCGGCCACCAGCGCCTGCAGGCCGCTGAGCGTCAGGGCCCCCAGGCCCCACCAGCGGTAGCGCTCCCAGAGCGTGGGCTCGTCGAAGGCGAGCCGCACCCCGGGAGGCACCCGCTCACGGGGGATGTCCCAGCGCCGCAGCGCACGGGCATCGACCGTCAGCGTGTCCACGGATGCCGGCTTCAGGGGCGCGAGGAATTCCTCCTGCGCTCCGCGCAACACGCGGGAGGTGAGCACGCCCAGCTGTTGGCCCACGGCCTCGTAGCTGACGAGCGCTCCGCCGACGAACCCCAGCCCCATGACAGTGTCATGGAGGGCGAAGCAGGGCCGATTGCTGGCGGAGAGAAACATGCGCGCGATCTCGCGGCCCACGAAGGGTCTCCCGCTGGGATCGGTCATGAAGGTGAAGGTGAGGACCGCGGTGTCCTCGGGGAGGGTCCTCGCGCGCTCGAGCAGCTCGGCCAGCGGGAGGTTGCTCAGGTCGATGAACTCCAGCCCCCGCCGCGCCAGCAGCGGTTGCAGCTCTCGCACCATCCGCTCCTGCTGAGCGCGCTCCCAGGGACTGGAGCCGTTGACGAGCGCCAGCCTCCGTGTGTCGGGCAGCAGTCGCAGGGCCAGCTCCGCGGTGGCCCGCATGTCATAACGCAGCCAGAGGCCGGCCACCCGCTCCAGGCGAGGCTGCTGCTCCCAGAGCCGCTCGTCCTCGGAGAGGACGATCATCGGGATATCCGGCCACAGCTCCTGGCGCAGCCGCAGGGCCAACTGGATGGCGTCGGAGCGGAAGGCAATGAGCGCATCCGGCCGACGCTCCCGGTATTTGGCCAGGTACCAGGTGTGCAGGGCCTGTGAGTAGGCAGCCCCGCGAGCCCAGCCCAGATCCAGGCTCTCGACATCCAGGGTGATTGGACCGCCCTGGGCCTCCCACAAGGAGGAGCGGAGACTGGCGACGAGCGTCGCCATGGCGGGCAGCGCCGTATCCTCGGGAATGAGCAGGAGCACGGACTTCGCAGCCGGACGCGCTTCCTGGGCCACCGCCTGGGGGCACAGCAGCGAGAGGAGGCAGAAGGCCAGGACGGTGTGCCAGGACATGGTCGCCACTTTGAACGGACGTACTCGCCGTGCCCCCTTCCGGCGCGCGATGGGCGGGGGTGTCTACCCCAATCCGGTCACTGCGTCGCAAGCACCTCGGAGCACTGGACCCTGATTTCCGGCAGCCACGGGTGGCACGGACAGAGGAAGGGCCCGGCCCGCCGAGCGGCGCCAACCCCCTGGCGTCCCCCCATCCTTATCGACATGAGCCGAACGTCTCATCCCCCTCGTCGAGCCCTGAAGGTGGCGCTTGCCCTCGTGGGCGTGGCGTTCGTGCTGACCCTCGCGGCGCTGGCCATCAAGCCCTCCTGGCTCGGTGAGCAACTGCGCGCGCGGATCGAGGCAGTGGCGACGCGCTCACTTGGCCGCGAGGTGACCATCGAGAAGCTCGACGCTCACCTGCTCCCCACGCCCGGCGCCACCATCACGAACTTCCGCGCCGAGGGGGCGGACTCCGAGCCGCCCTTCCTCGAAGCCTCCCGTGTCACGGCGACCGTCCAGCTCTGGCCTTTCGTGCGGAGCCTGGGCAAGGACGTGCGTGTTGGCTCGGTGCGGCTCGTGGAACCCACGCTGAACCTGGTCCACCACCCGGATGGCTCCTGGAACCACGAGACGCTCAGGCATCCGCCCGAGGGCCCCTCCGGAGCATCGGAAAGCGATACGGCCATCGAGCACCTGCGCATCCGGGATGGCGTGGTGCGCGTGATGGACCAGGAGGCGGAGGGGAGGCCCGCGGTGGTCGCCCTCCAGGACATCGACGCGGACCTGAATCATGTCGGGCAGGGTCAGCCACTCGAGGGCAAGGTGCGGATGGCGGTGGCCGCTCCCAAGCAGAACGTGGAATTGAACCTGAAGGTCGACTCGCTTCCGCGAAGCCTGCCTCGAGCAGGGCAGCCCTGGCCCCGGGCGACAGCGCACCTGAAGGGCAAGGATGTGGCCGTGAGCGCGTTCCGCCGTTTCCTCCCGGACTCCGCGACGGAGTACTTCACCGGAGGGACGTTGAACGTCGATGCGGACCTGAAGACCGACCAGGGCCGGTACGTGCTCTCGGGACATGGCTCGGCGAAGGGGCTGAGGCTGCGAGGAGATCCGGCGAACGGCTCGTTTGCCTTCGACTCGCGCATCGACCCGGACCAGCCCCAGGCGGCGAAGGTGGCGTTCACGCGAATCGCCCTGTCGGGCCCTGGAGTCGAACTGGGAGGAACCGCGTCCGCGCAACTGGAACCCGCGCGAGTACAGTTCTCGCTGGCGGGCAGGGAACTGGACCTGGGGCACCTGCTCGGAGCGATGCCACCGCGCTCCGCCCCGGATGAGGCGCGCCCCTCCAACACGCCGCTCATCTCGAAGCGCGCGGGGATCGGGAAGGTGGACGTGGGGGGAACGCTCCGCATCGCGACCCTGCGCCACGGCGCGCTGACAGCATCGGACGTCGACGTCCGGGCGAAGCTGGACGATGGCGCCCTCCTGGTCCAGCGAGGCACCGCGAATGTGTACGGTGGACGCGCGAACCTCACCGGCTCTCGCGTGGACTTCACGAAGGCGCAGCCGGTGTGGTCGCTCAAGGCGACGCTGGACGGAATGGACACGGCGAAGGCCTTCCAGGCGCTCACGGGACACGCCTCGCTCCAGGGCGCGGCCAGCGGGGACCTCCAGCTCTCCGGAGCGGGCCTGGACTGGGAGCGGGTCCGCCACCAGATGACGGGCACGGGGACCTTGCTGCTGCGGGAGGGCGTCTACACGTCGACGGACCTGGGCGAGACGGTGGCGTCCACCGTCTCGCAGGGACTGGAGGCCCTGGGAAAGAAGGGGGCCGCCGGGACCGTGCGGAAGGCGGGGCAAGGCACGCGCTTCAAGGACCTGGACGCGCGCTTCCGCATCCAGGATGGCTGGGCGTCCTTCACCCAGCCCATGGCGTTCGATTCGGACCTGGGAAAGGGGGCACTGGACGGACGGGTGTCATTGGATGAGCGCCTGGAGCTGAAGGGAGAGATCCAGGCCTCCCAGCAGTTCGTGTCCGAGCTCACCCACGGCGCGGTCCCCCTCAGGGCGCCGGTCTCGGTTCCCATCACCATCACCGGCACGCTGAAGGATCCCCAGGTGAAGGCCGGCAGCCCCACGGACATCGCGCAGGGCCTGCTGCCGGCGGTGCCCGTGCCGAAGGAGCTCAAGGGCCCTGTGAACCAGGCGCGCAAGGGGCTGAAGGACTTCTTCCAGATGCGGCCCCGCGAGAAGTGATCAGCCCGCCGACGGAGATCCTCACGGCGGCAGGTGAGCAGAGCCAACGCCCGGCCTGCCGTCTGCTCATGCATCGCGATGCCCACGGCACGCCCATGCTCGCGTGTCCATCCTGTTGAGGAAGAGGAGCGTTGGCACATGCGATTTTCCGAGCGTATCCACTCAGGCCGCACCGTCGTCGCCGCGGGGGGCGAACAGATAGGCGTCGTGGAGGCCCTGTTCATTGACGACGAGACCTGGAAGGTCGAGGGGCTTCAAGTGAAGCTGGGCTCCGAGACCGCCGACCAGATTGGGGCATTCTGGAATTTCTTCCACGCCGGCCGGGTCGAGCTGCCCACCCGTATCGTCCAGTCAGTCAGCGACACCGTCGTGCTCTCGGTCTCCGTGGACGAGCTTCGTCAGGTCCTCCCTTTGGACTCGACACAGCGCTCACACGGAGTGCCGCCCTAGACAGGCTGCATTCAGCTTCAGCCCCTTCACGGAGGTGTCTCACCATGTCTTATCGCGTTACCATCGTCCCCGAACTATCGGAGGTGTACGAGCAGCTTCCTGCCTCCGAGCGGCACCCCATCCAGGAGCGGCTGCACATGCTCGCCGCGGCGGCCGACGACGCCGCTCAATCCCCATCCCGGGTGAATCGCCCCCATGCGAAGGAACTCGCGGTCGTCTCGCCAGGCATTCACCGCGTGTTCCTGGGCGACCAGTGGATTGCGTACCGCGTCCAGGCGGAAGATCGCACCCTCCAGTTGCTGGACTTCGGCAGCTGGAGCATGAGCCCGCTGGCGCGCCAGGCATCGCCCGCCGCGGAATCGAACGACTCGGGACAGCAGGAGGACGGCAGCCACCCGTACAGCCCCGACCACGGCGGCTGAGGCCCGGTGCTCCGGCATGGTACAGGCGTCAGTCCCCGCAGCCCGGTGCTCGCCCCGAGTCTCCCCCCTCCTGCCTGGACTCATTCAGCGCCGGTCCGAGCGAGCAGCCGTACACCTCCCCTTCGATCCGGTGGGGCATGGAGGGCGAGTCACCCGTCCGCGGCGAAGATGGCGCGCACGCAGGCAGCGTCTCCTTCAGGCTCCACCGGGTGTACTGCCGTGGCACCCATTCCAGGCGCGGCGGGATGTACTCGCTGCGGAACTGGTACTCGAAGCGCGTCACGGTACGCGTCATGGGCACGTGACCGCATTTCTGACGGGGCTCGAAGCGCGTCACCATTCGCGTGCGCGGCACGGAGCGGGTCGTCTTCGAGGACGGGTCATACTGACTCTCGTAGTAGGTCTCCGAGACAGTGCGTGGCTCCGTGACGGACTGGCATTGAAACTGGCTCTCGAAGACAGTCTTCGTGACAGGAACCAGGTGATGCCGCATCTCGGTATGCCCCGGCGTGCTTTGAAGCATCCGGCCAGTCTCCGCTGAAGACTCCGGCACGATCTCCGTCCGGCACTCCACCGGCTCCCCATCCTGCTCACTCGCCAGCACGATGTGCACGTCGCTGACGTAGCGCCCCCCGGCGGCTTCCGCGCGCTTCATGAAGTCGAGCAGCAGCTCGGTACCATCCTGCCGGGCACCGAAGGCAACCGACAGCTTCCACGGCTTGAAGCCAGAGGCCGAGGCCTCATCCCTCGTTGTCAGGGTCACTCCGTTCGCCTGGTAACCCTGGGGCGTATGCATGCACCCCACTGCAACGAGACACACCCACGCATGGCTTGCAACCCGTCTCAAGAGACAACCCCTCCAATCGACTGCTCGGGCTTCATAGCAGAAGACCGTGCCGCCACTCACGCCGTGGGGACCGTCCCGCCATCGACGACGAACTCCGTCACCGAGCCCGCGCGTGGAGAAGCGACGAAGGCGATGAGGTGGGGTTCAGGTTCAGCTCCTTCTGCCAGTCGTCGTCCGAGAGTGCCGCGAAGCCGCCGCTCGGGGCGGTGGAGCCTCCCAGCACATTCACGAGGATGTCGATGCCACCGAGGCGCGCCATGGCCTGCCGGACGACCTCCGCGCAGCCCTCCGCCGTCGTCACGTCGGCCGCGACATGGTGGACGTCCTTCGTGTCCCCCGGCACCGTTCGCGCCGTGGCGATGACGCGGACGCCAGCCTTGACCAGCGCCGCGACGACAGCCGCCCCGACGCCCTTGGTCCCACCCGTGACGAGCGCCCGTTTGCCCTTCAATTCGAGATCGAAGCCCATGAAGCGATCTCCAAGCGAGTGATTCGTTGTCATGGCCATCCAGGTAATCGCGCGGTATCTCTTCCACAAGAACGCACGAAAAAGTGGGGTACATACTTTTGGGTAAGCATGACCCTCACACGCCCATGACGGCGGCCAGCGGCATCGAGGGCGCCATCCAGATGCTCGAAGGCCGCTGGAAGCTGGTCATCCTCTTCCACCTCTTCGGCGGGAAGACGCTGCGCTTCTCCGACCTCGAGCGCGCCATCCCCGCCGTCTCGCAGAAGATGCTCAGCCAGCAACTCCGGCAGCTGGAGCAGGACGGCATCGTCGCGCGCATCGTGCACGCCCAGGTCCCACCGAAGGTCGAGTACCACCTGACCGACTGGGGCCAGTCCCTGTGCCCGGCCCTTGACGAATTGCTGTCCTGAGCAGAGAGCCGGCCCACGCTGAAGCGTGAAGAGGAGTCCTCGAAGGCATAGGCGTCACTGCCCCCAGTTGCCCAAGAAGTCGCCCATGGTGAGCCGCACGCCTTGGTTGCGCAAGATGCCGTAGGCGGTGGTCACGTGATAGAAGAAGTGGGGGATCGCGAAGGCGATCAGGAACTGGCGGCCACTGGAGTGCATCGAGCCACGACGGTGCTCGATCACGATCTCCCGCTCGAGGCCGGCTTCGAGGTCACTGGGCGAGATCTCTCGGAGATACGCGATCGTCGCATCGAGCCGCTGGTACAGATCCGCGAAGCTCTTTGCATCGTTCGCTGCCGGCTCCCGTGGCGCCCCCAGCAACTGCGCCATCGCCAACCGGGCTCCCTCCGCGGCCCAGTGGACTTGAGCGGCAAGCGTGTACATGTGCAGGTCCGCGGGCACGTCACTCGCAACGCCGCGCATGAGTCCTTCCGCTGCGAGTCGCGCGTCCAGCAACGCCGCTTCACCGATGCCACTGGCAGCGGCATGGGCTTCGGCCTTCGTCAACTGCGTCTTCAAGTTGGTCAGTCCGCGGACGAACAGGCCAGCAGATGGCTCGTAGGCATTCAATGACATGGCACATCATTCACCGCCTCAGGCGCCAGTGCCAACCGGTCCCACCGCAACGGTGACGCGGCCAGGCCGTGCGGCGGAATTCGAACCGTGTCTCTCCAAGCACAACTGCGGCCCTACGACCGCGCTCCCGCATAGACGAATGCTGGCGCGAGGTTTGCTGTGCCCCGCGCCCATGTCCCGACTCCCCTCTCCCAGGTTCCACCTCGCCGGATGGCTGGTGCTGCTCATGTCCTTCGCGTGCGTGGGTCATCGCCCCGCCCCGCTCCGCATCGTCTCCCGCCATCCCGGCTGCTTCGGCCTGATGAACCTGGAAACGGGCCAGGTGGCCTTCAACGACAGCAGCCTCTGCCAACAGCGCCTGGCACCCGCTTCCACCTTCAAGATTCCGCATGCGCTCATCGCGCTGGAGGAGGGCGTGCTGAAGCCAGACGAGGTGTTCCGATGGGACGGCACCCCGCGTTCCGTCCAGGCCTGGAACCAGGATCAGACGCTGGACACGGCCATGCGCCGCTCGGCCTTGTGGGTCTTCCAGGAGCTCGCGACCCGACTCGGCCGTGAACGCGAGGAAGCATGGATGAAGCGCCTTCAGTACGGAAACGCGGAGGCTTCGGGAGACATCACCCTGTTCTGGCTTGGCGGCCCGCTCCGCATCTCCCCCGAGGAGCAGCTCCAATTCCTGGCACGGCTCTACCGGGGACAGCTCCCCGTGAGCGCGGCCACCCAGGAGATCGTGAAGCGCACCCTGGTGCAGGGCCCCCAGACCGTGTCGCACGTCCGGGACGGCATCGACATGGGCGGCCCCTGGAAGGAGGGCTCGGTGCTCAGCGCGAAGACAGGCTCGCTCACGCTTCCAGAAGAGAATGTGACCTGGCTGGTGGGGCACGTGGCCACGAAGGAGGGCGCCTTTGTCTTTGTCAGCGCGGTGCGCTCCCCGGGGGCGTGGGTGTCACCCCATCCCGCGTTGGCCGCCGCCATCGACGCCTTGAAGGCCCAGGGATTGCTCTGACCGTGAGGGGTGCCTCCCTGGAAGCCGGTCCATGCCGCCTGGCTCCAGACAGGTCCGTACGAACGCTCACGCAAGTCCAAGCCGTTGGAGGCTCTCGGCGGTCGCGAGGACCGCCTCGTCGAACGGTCGCGGCGCCCACCCGAGCATCCGTTGCGCCTTCTCGCTGCTCGTCTCGCGCATGACCCCGAGGTGGGGCAGCACCATCTTCGCGGTCGGGTTCCGCAGCGCGGCCAGACGCACGAGCCAGTTCGGCAGCTCACGCGTAGGTACGCGCGCGCCTGCTGTCCCCAGGTTCCGCTTCAGCACACGTGCGATGTCGGCCATCGACCACGTTCCGGGTGCCGAGGCGATGAAGCGCTCGCCCTTCGCCGCGGGATGAATCATCGCCTGCAGGTGGAGCGCGGCCACGTCGCGGACATCGACGTACGGCGAGTAGATCTTGGGAAAGCCTTGGCTCCCTCCTCCCAGCATCTGCTTGATGATGCCGATGGAGTGCGAGGTGTCGGGCCCCAGCACCGGACCGAGCACGGCGGTCGGGTTCACGACGCTGAGCTCGAGCGCTCCGCCTTCACGCGCGATGAAGTCCCATGCCGCGCGCTCCGACAGCGTCTTCGAGCGCTGATACAGCGGCACGGAAGGGTCGGTCTCGGACCAGTCCGTCTCCAGGTACGGTCCGCGCTTCGGCGTGGGGCTGTACACGATGGCGCCGAAGGCGGACGTGAACACCACCCGCTTCACGCCCGCGTCGCGCGCGGCTCGAAGCACGCGGAGCACGCCGTCGCGCGCCGGCAGGATGAAGTCATCGTCGGTCCGGGCCTGGATGGCGGGCGTGGGTGAGGCAGGATGAATGACGAACTCGCAGCCATCCACCGCGTCCGTCCACGCGGCGTCGGAGCCCAGGTCCGCCGCCAGGAATGCGAGTCCATCACCGGCATCGGCTCCGCCCTCTCGCACCATCGCGCGGACCTCCTCTGTTCGTGCCAGGTTCCTGAGCGTTGTTCGCACACGGTGCCCCGCGTTCAGCAACTGCACGATGCAGTGCACGCCGATGAATCCCGAACCGCCCGTCACCAGGACTGTCGCCATGTCGCGTGTCTCCTGACTGCGTCTCGCGGATGGGAGTGGCGACGGCGCGAAACGTTACACCTGCGTGCGCATGAGCGGTTCCAGGCAGCGCCGCAGCCGAGCTCTCCCACGGTGGAGCAGCACGCGGAGGTTGCCCTCTTGGACCGACAGCACGATCGCCGCCTCGCGCGGCGCCAGTCCCTCCACGTCGCAGAGCACGACCGCCGCCCGCCATGCGTCGGGCAGCTTGCGCAGCTCGGCTTCGAGATGCCGAAGCAACTCACGATTCGCGGTCGCCTGCTCGGGATTGAGTGCCATCGCGGGCCATCCGGAGGGAGGCGTCACCCACCATCCGTCCTCGGTGAAGCAGCCGTCGTCCGGGTCCGCCCCCTCCGGAAGCGGGACCTCGCGGTGTTCGAGTTGCACCACCGAGCGCGCGAAGTTCAGGCCAATCTGGAGCACCCACGTGGAGAGGCGTGCGCGCCCCTCAAACTGGCCGAGCGACTCCAGCGCGCGCATCCAGGTCTGCTGCACGACGTCATCCACCGACGCATCGGGCACGAAGCGACGAATCAGTCCACGCAGCGGCCCCTCCACGCCGCGACAGAGCGCGACGAACGCCTCCTCGTCGCCAGTGCGCAGCGCCGCGATCAACCGCGCATCGGCGTCATCCACGCGCGCGCCACGCCCGGAAGGCATTGATGCCGGTCTCACCCGGAGGCGTGGCGAGCACCCGCAGCACCTGGGCCGTGGCCCGGTACTGCTCCGCGAAGCGATGGCACTTGTCACAGTAGCGAAGGTGGAAGCGCGCGCGCCAGCGCGTGAGGAGCGGCACGCGAGCGTCATGGACCACGTCAAGCAGAAGCGTGGCTTCGCGACAGGTGGGGAGCATGCGGGTGAGAGGTCCGAGGAGGCCAAGCGTTACACTTCGGCGTCGAAATCAGCCCCGTGACCTTCAGAGGTACTTCGCGCACTCAGCCCAGTTGGGCAGGTAGCACGCCCCCTTGTGGACCTGCCCCACACCGCCAGGGCACTTTCCCGGCTCCGAGGACTTCACCTTCACCCAGCACTTCGGGCGCTCCTCCAGGTCGGCGGCAAAGTCGTCCTCGCCTGGCGCTGCGTCGAGGGATGGCTCTTCCACCGAGCGGCCTCGAAGCACCCCCACGGCCACTGCCGCTCCGGCAAGGAGGACAGCAGCGCCCATCGCCAACACCCACATCCGATTCCTGCGCCCAGGTCCCCGTGGCCTCATGCCCCCGTCACCGGGGCCGGCGCCTCTTCGCGCGGCAGGACGCCCTGCAGCACCAGGCCCAGCACCACCACCAGCGCACAGCCGATGACGTTGAACCAGAGGTAGCCCACGTCGGAGAGGAAGAAGAGGGCAATCACCGTCGCCTGGGAGATGACCGCCGCCGCGAACACGGCATGGCCGCGCACGTGCTTCACGAAGAAGGCCACCAGGAAGATGCCCAGCACCGTGCCATAGAAGATGGAGCCCAGGATGTTGACGGCCTGGATGAGGTTGTCCAGCAGCGAAGCGAAGGTCGCGAAGGCCATCGCGACCAGCCCCCAGAACACGGTGAACAGCTTGGACGCCACCAGCACCTGACGGTCCGAGGCGTCGGGCCGGAACACCCGCCGGTAGAAGTCCACCGTCGTGGTGGTCCCCAATGCCGCCAGCTCGCTGGCGATGGAGCTCATGGCCGCGGACAGGATGACGGCGATGAGCAGCCCGAACAGCCCGCTGGGCAACCAACGCTTCACGAAGGCGATGAAGATGTAGTCCGAGTCCTTCGTCTCCGCGCCCGGAAGCGCGCGCGCCACCATGGCCTTGGCCTCCTTGCGGACCTCGCCCGCCTGCCGCTGCGCGCCCTGGAGCAGCGCCCGTGACGCCTCGCCGGCCGCCACGTCGCCCGACTCGACGGCCGCCAGGTAGCGCCCCACCTCCGCGCGCTTGCCGGACTGGAGCTGCTCCCACTTCGCTTCCAGCTCGGCGTACTCGGTGCCCTGCGCCGTGCCCTGCACGCGGGTGCGCAGCGCTTCGTTGAAGAGCAGCGGCGGCGTGCTGAACTGGTAGAAGACGAAGACGAGCACCCCGACGAAGAGGATGAGGAACTGCATCGGGATCTTCAGCACGCCGTTGAAGAGCAGCCCCAGCCGGCTCTCGGAGATGGAGCGGCCCGTCAGGTAGCGGCCCACCTGGGACTGGTCCGTGCCGAAGTACGACAGCGACAGGAACAGCCCTCCCGTGATGCCGGACCAGAAGTTGTAGCGGTCCTGCATGTCCAGGTCGAAGCTCACCAGATTCATCCGGCCGAACGCGCCCGCGACGTCCACCGCCTTGCCGAACGACACGTGCTCCGGCAGGCGCCAGAGGATGACCGCGGCGGCCACCACCATGCCGCCCATCATCACCACCATCTGCTGCTTCTGCGTCTGGCTCACCGCCTTGGAGCCTCCCGTCACCGTGTAGAGGATGACGAGCGCGCCCATGACGATGACCGTGGGCTCCAGCGGCCAGCCGAGGATGGTGGAGAGGATGATGGACGGCGCGTAGATGGTGATGCCCGCGGCCAGCCCACGCTGGACGAGGAAGAGGAAGGCTCCCAGGAGCCGCGTCTTCAGGTCGAAGCGCGACTCCAGGTATTCGTACGCGGTGATGACATTCAGCCGGTAGTAGATGGGCACGAAGACCGCGCTGATGATGACCATCGCGATCGGCAGGCCGAAGTAGAACTGCACGAAGCGCATCCCATCCTCGTAGGCCTGTCCGGGGACCGAGAGGAAGGTGACGGCGCTCGCCTGCGTGGCCATGACGCCCAGGCCGATGGTGGGCCACTTCAGCTCACGGGCTCCACGCATGTATTCGTCGCTGGTGGCCTTCCCCCGGGACTTCCAGAGCCCCCACACCACGATGAACGCGATCGTCCCGCCCAGGACCAGCCAGTCGAGCCCCGTCACGCGTACGCCTCGGTGAGGCCCCAGAACACGGCGACGAACAGCACGAAGGTGCCCAGCACCAGGATGTAGATGTTGCGCCAGGAGCCCAGCAGCGGCGGCGCGTCATCGAGCTCGGGCCGGCGCGCGGGGGCGGCGTCGGCGGGCTCGGGAGGGGTCGGTTGGGGAGCAGTGCTCATGGCGAGAGGATGTTGGCCAACAGGCGGTAGGCGCCGGGAACCCCGGCGGGGAGCTGACGGAAGAAGGCGAGGCCTGTGTAGATGAAGGTGCCCTTGCCATGACGCGCGACCAGCAGCGCGCCCTGGAGCGGCGCCTCGCCGGCGTCGTGCATGGCGAACACGGGCTGGTAGCGGGCGTCCCACGACGACGCGAAGTAGAGGCCACGCTCCTGCACCCAGCCCTCGAAGTCCGCGGCCGTCAGCGCGTTGGGCGCGCGCAGCAGCGGTTCATTGGCGCGCACGGGCGTCATCTCCGCCGTCTCGTCCGTCACCCGGTCGCGGCCAATCTCCAGCGGATAGGGCCCGACGAAGGACGTGAGCGGCCCCACGCGGCTGTTGGTGTTGTACTGCACCACCAGCCGCCCGCCGCCCTCCACGTACTGGAGCAGCCGCTCCCGGTGGACGGCCAGGTGCGCGTTGGCGTTGAAGGCGCGCACGCCCACGAGGATGGCGTCGAAGCGCTCCAGCGGCTCGCGGGCCAGCCGCTCCTCGGGGAGCAGCGTCACCTCGTAGCCCACCGCGGCCAGGCTCTCCGCGACGCGGTCGCCCGGGCCGGGGATGTAGCCGATGCGCTTGCCCTTCATGGCCAGGGAGAACGGCACCACCGTGGCCGTGGAGGGCTGGCGCACCGTCAACGGCGGGATGTGGGGATGGGACACGGAGTTGGCGCTCCACGACCAGGCGCGGTCCCCCACGTCGACATCCACGGAGAGGACTCCCTGCTGCGTCGCTCCCGGGGGCGGCGTGACCTGGAAGGTGACGGTGCGCTCGTCTCCGCGTGCCGCGAGCTTGAACTCGACCGACGCGGGCGCCACGCGCCAGCCGGGCGGCGCCAGCATCCGCACCGTGCCCGGCACCTGGTCCATCCCCGCGGCCAGCACCACCGGCACGGCGCGGGACTCGCCGTTGGGGAACATGAGCACGTCCTGCGCCAGCGTGGCGGTGACGGGCGGGACGACCTCGAAGTCACGATAGAGCTCGCCGCGTACTGGATCCGTCCAGGCGTGGACCACCGGACGCACCGCGCGGAAGCGCCGGCCCGCGACCTGGTACTCGAACGTGACCGACAGCGCGGGATTGCCCTCCGGCTGTCCGGTGAGCGCGCGGTCTTCGTCCTTGAGCGTGTAGAGCCCTCCGGTGACCGGCTCCCGGAGCCAGTAGGGCGTGGAGATGGGCGCCGTCGTGGGCAGCGTCACCGTGCGCGACAGCTTCAGGGGCACGTTCGCGGCCAGCGCCTTCCCCACGGCCTCGGGCTTCTCGCCAGGCAGCGTCAGCCCCACCCACTCGACGGCGGCGGGCGAGCGGTTCAGGGCCACCACGTCCAACGCCACGGGCAGCCCCGGGATGCCCGTGGGCGCGGCGGCCCGCACCTCCAGGAACAGCCCCGCGCAGTGGGCGATGAGCGCCTCCACCTCGCGCAGCTTGAGCGCCTTCCACGGGTGGGTGTCCGGCAGCGCGGTCAGCGCCTCGTGGACCCGGACGAGCGCGGGCAGGGAGCGGTGGGGAGCGCGCGCATCGAACGCCTTCGTCGCGGCGGCCACCGCGCGGGACACCGCCTCCGAGCCCGGCCAACGCTTCCAGGTGAAGTCGAGCCCCTCGAACACGTCGCGCTTCGGGAGCGTCCCCGCCAGCGGCGTGAAGTACTCGGCGGCGGGGCCGCGGTCCGAGGCCTGGCCGAAGCCCTGGCTCTTGTGCTGGCTGCGGCTCTCCGCGGCCACCTCGCCCCATGAACGCCCGAGCAACGGGTCGTAGCCGCCTACCTCCAGCTTCACGTAGCGGGACAGGTCCTCATCGGGCTTGAACGACCACGAGGAGGCGTTCTGCAGCAGGCGGTCCGCCTTCCACGGCTTCACCTCGGACAACTGCTCGGGGAAGCGCTTCGGGTCCGCGGCGGCGATGAAGGCCTCCGCCGCCAGCAGCGCGGAGGCCGTGTGGTGGCCGTGGTTGGGCGGCTGCGTGGTGAAGCGGGTGATGATGACGTCCGGCTGGAAGCGCCGGATGGCGAGCACCACATCCGCCAGCACCGCGTCATGGCCCCAGATACGCAGCGCCTCTTCCGCGCTCTTCGAATAGCCGAAGTCCCGCGCCCGCGTGAAGAACTGCTCCGCGCCGTCCACGCTCCGCGCGGCGAGCAGCTCATGCGTGCGGATGAGTCCGAGCAGGGCGCCCTGCTCGGTGCCGATGAGGTTCTGCCCCCCATCGCCGCGCGTCACGGACAGGTAACCCGTGCGCAGGCCGCGTTCTCCCACCAGCCACGCGAGCAGGCGCGTGTTCTCGTCGTCCGGGTGGGCCGCGACATAGAGCACACTGCCCGTCACCCCGAGCCGCTCCAGGCCCGCCGCGATCTCACCCGCGTGGAGCTGCCGGGCAGGCCGCGCCACCGCCGTCGATCCGAATCCGAGGCTCATGGCCAGCGTCATTCCAAGGAGCAGGGTCCGCATTCGCACGGACCCTATACCAACCCGCGCGGTCCGCATTCATTCCGGAATGACGCCCGCCGCCATGTCCGGGCGCGCATGCACTTCCGGTGGCGGGCCCGCCACGACCTGTTATCACCGCAGGCCGTGACGTCCTCGTTCTCGACCGCGTGGCTGCGCGGAGATGCGTCCGCGCTCTCCTTCCTTTCGGATGACTATCGGCGCCGTGAAGCGCGCGCCCGGGCCGTGGCGGCCGCCGCGTCGCGCACGGTGTCGCCCGCGCTGCTGGACGTGCTCGCCGCGCAGAACGCGCGCCTCGCGCCGAGTCCCGCACGGGAGCGGAACCTCGCGCTGCTCGCGCGGCCCGGCACCGTGGCGGTGGTGACGGGACAGCAGATGGGCCTCTTCCTGGGCCCGCTGTACACCCTCTACAAGGCCGCGTCCGCCATCGTCACGGCGCGCGCGCTCCAGGAAGAAACCGGCCGGCCCTGTGTTCCCGTCTTCTGGCTCCAGACGGAGGACCACGACCTTCCGGAGATCGACCACTGTGTCATCCCACGCCCGGGCGGAGGACCCTGTCGCCTGGCGCTCGAGCTTCCGGATGCGGAGACGTCTCGAGCGCCCATCGCCCACCGCCACCTGGGCCCGAGCGTCCTCCCCGCCCTGGCCACCCTCCGCGCCGAGCTGGGAGCGGAACCCCACGCGGAAGCGTTCCTCTCCCTGCTGGAGCAGGCCTACCGTCCCGAGGCCACGCTCGCGGGTGCCTTCACCGCCGTGCTGTCGTCCCTCTTCGCCGACGAGGGCCTGGTCTTCCTCGACCCGAGGGACGCGCGGCTCGCGCCACTGGCCGCGCCCGTGCATCGCTTCGCCCTCCAGGAAGCGGGAGCGCTCTCCGAGGCGCTCGCGGCCCGCGCGGAGGAACTCACCCGCGCGGGCTACGCGGTGCAGGTCCATGTCCGCCCTGGCTCGCCGCTCAGCTTCTTCTCACCGGATGCGCTCGATGGCCCGCGCTACCGGATGGATCCGGCGGGGGCCGGCGCCTGGCGTCTGGTGGGCCACCCGGAAGGCAGCGTCCTCTCCCAGGACGCGCTGCACGCCGCGCTGGAGCGTGAGCCGCTGCGCTTCACCACGTCCGCGCTGCTGCGCCCCCTCCTCCAGGACACCTGGCTGCCCACGGCGGCGTATGTCGGCGGCCCGGGAGAGCTGGCCTACTTCGCGCAACTGGCGCCGCTCTACGCCCACGCGGGCCAGCCGATGCCGCTCGCCATTCCCCGGGCCCGCTTCCGCGTGCTCGATGACCGCGCGCGCCGGTGGCTGGGCAAGGTGGGGCTCCAGCCGGATGAGGTGAACGTGCCGCGCGACACGCTGCTCACGCGGCTGGCTACACGCGATGCCCCGGAGCCGCTGGAGACGCCCGAGGCCCTGGAGGCCCGCCTCTTCGGCGCATTCTCCTCCGAGCTGGAGCGCGTCGTCGGACAGGTGTCGGCGGTGGACCCAAGCCTCCAGGACGCGCTGCGCCGCACCCGGGGCACGGTGCAAGTCGCGGTGTCCCGCCTAACGGGCCGCTACCGCCGCGCGCTTGCCCGGCGCGATGCCACGGTGGCCGGACAGGTGGACCGCCTGCGCACGTTCCTCTTCCCCCAGGACGCGCCCCAGGAGCGCGTCCTGGGCCTGCCCTACTTCGCCTGCCGCATCGGGGCGCGTGCCTTCACGAAGCTGGTGCTGGACGCGTGTGTCCCCTTCTCCGGTGACTCCAAGGACCTGACGCCATGAGCGCGACCGGCACCGCCTACGACATCGACGTCCTCGCCTTTGGCCCCCACCCGGATGACGTGGAGCTGTTCTGCGGCGGGCTGATGGCGAGCATGGCCGCCCGCGGCTACCGCACCGGCATCGTCGACCTGACGCGCGGCGAGAAGAGCTCGCGCGGCACGCCGCAATCCCGCGCGGAGGAGACCGAAGCCGCCACCCGCGCGCTGGGGCTGGCCCACCGGGAGAACCTGGAGCTGCCAGACGGCTGGCTCAATCCGTGGGCGGGCTTCGACATGCCCGAGCCCGAGCGCACCGGCACCGCCGCCGTGGCCCGCGTGGTGGAGGCGCTGCGCCGCCTGCGTCCGGAGCTGGTCGTCGTGCCCTGGGAGCAGGAGCGGCACCCGGACCACGAGGCGGCCAGCGCGCTGGTGACGCGCGCCCTCTTCTTCGCGGGCGTGCGCAAGTTTGAAGCGCGGTCCGCCGCGGAGCCCTTCACGCCGCGGCAGGTCCTCTACTATCCGCTGCGGCACCTGGCCGGGCCCAGCGTCATCGTCGACGTCTCCGCCGTCTACGAGCGCAAGCTCGCGGCGGTGCACTGCTACTCCAGCCAGGTGATGCCCCGCCCGGACGCCCCGCCCACCCTGGTGGGCTCACCGCTGTCGCTGTCCTCGCTGGAGGCCCGGGACCGCTTCCATGGCGCGCAGATTGGCGTCACCCACGGCGAGCCCTACATCCTCCGCGAGGCGCTGGGACTGGCCGACCCGCTCGACCACTTCCGCAGGAATAGCTTCGCCCGGCCCCTGTTCTTCCCGCCACGCCCATGAACGCCCCGCTCAACGTGGCCATCACCTGCTTTCCGACCTTCGGTGGCAGCGGCATGGTCGCCACGGAGATTGGCCTCGCGATGGCGGACCGGGGCCACCGCGTCCACTTCATCGCCCGGGACCTGCCGGTCCGGCTCCATGGCACGAACCGGAAGGTCGTCTTCCATGAGGTGACGGAGAGCGACTACCCGGCGCTCCAGCAGTCCAGCACCTATCCCATCGCGCTGGCCTCCAAGATGATTGAAGTCGCCAGCTACGAGCGCCTGGACATCCTGCACGTCCACTACGCGGTGCCGCATGCCACCGCCGCGTGGATGGCGCGCGAGGTGCTGGGAACCCGGGCGCCGCGCGTCGTCACCACGCTGCACGGGACGGACACCACGCTGGTGGGAATCGACCCCAGCTACCTGCCCATCACGCGCTTCTCCATCCTGCGCAGCGACGCGGTGACGGTGCCGTCGGCCTACCTGCGCCGCGCGACGTGGCAGGGCTTCGGCATCCCCGAGAGCGTCCCCATCGACGTCATCGCGAACTTCGCGGACACCGCGCGCTACGCCCCGGTGCGCGACCGCGCCTGCCTGCGCGCGCTCTTCCCGGCCCTGCGTGAAGACGAGCCGGTGCTCATCCACGTCTCCAACTTCCGGCCGGTGAAGCGCATCACCGACGTGGTCGCCATCTTCACCGAGGTCCACCGCCGCCGTCCCTGCCGGCTGGTGATGGTGGGCGACGGTCCGGAGCGCTCGCCCGCGGAGCGGATGCTGCGGGAGAAGGGCCTGGAGGACCACGTCGCGTTCCTCGGCAAGCAGGACCGCTTCGAGGAACTCGTCGCCGCCTCCGACGTCTTCCTGCTCCCCAGCGAGCAGGAGAGCTTCGGGCTCGCCGCGCTGGAGGCGCTGAGCTGCGGCATCCCGGTGGTGGCCAGCGACCTGGGCGGAATCCCGGAGCTCGTCACGCACGGAGAGACGGGCTTCCTGGCGCCGCTGGGGGATGTCCCCGCCATGGTCCGGCACGTGCTCACGCTGGTCGAGGACAGGGAGCGCTGGCGGGGCTTCTCACAGCGCGCGCGGGCGCGGGTCCTGGAGCACTTCCAGATGGAACCCGCCATCGACCGCTACGAAGCGCTCTACCGCCGGCTCCTCGCGGAGCCCCTCCGTCGCTGAGGGGCTCCGGGAGCGAAAGCGGACTACTTCTTGTTCTTCCAGTCCGCCAGCGCCTGGGTCACCTCGTCACGGGCGTAGAAGTTCTTGTCCTTCTGCCCCAGGTCCCACGCGGTCTGCGCGGCCTTGCGGGCGTCGGCGTAGCGGCCCATCTGCGACAGGACGTTCGCGCGGGTCCAGTGGGCGTACCACGTGGGGTTGGCGGCCACGGCCGCGTCGGCGTGCTTCAGCGCGGCGGCGGGGTCCTTGGCGGTGCCCGCCAGGTAGGAGGCCGCGTTCGCGTGCATGCTGGCCGCGTCCTTCTCCGCCTTCTCGATGTTGGCCTTCGCGAAGGCGGCGGTGTCCACCGTGATGGGCACGGAGACGCGCAGCTTCTCCCACTCCAGGTCCAGCCGCGTGCCGGTGTCCGTGGTGTCGGTGAAGAGGTACGTCAGGCGCTCACGCGCCGGAATCGCCGCGGTGGTGGCGCTCACCGTGGCCACGTCCTTGGAGGCGTCATAGGACGTGCCGCCCCGCCACAGGCCCAGGTCCGTGTTCAGCATCACCTTCCAGCCCTTCTGCGAGGGCAGGCTGACGATGGCGTAGGAACCGGCGGGGACGGCCTTGTCGCCGAAGGTGACAGGGTGGCTGAAGGTGATCTTCGTCGCCGCGTTGGCGCCGCTGCGCCACACCTTGTCATTGGGGACCAGTTCGCCCCAGACCTTCCGGCCCTTCACTCCGGGGCTGGAATATTCGACGGAGATTTCAGAGACACCCACCGCCTGCGACACCTTCGCCGCGGGGCTCGGGGCCGGCAGTTGGAGCTGGGCCAGCGCGGGCGTCGCCGCCAGGGTCATGAGCGCGGAGGCCGTCCAGCCGAAAAGCGCGTTCCTCATCGTCTTCACTTCGTCCTTTCCGACCCGTGAAGGGTCGCAGAGCCTGCGGAGTGTATAGACGAGGTTCCGCCTCCGTACCGCATTCACGCCTTCTCAGGAGCGGGCCTCACTCCCAGTCCTTCGAGACATCCCGAGGAGGCGGCTGGGGCGAGGCGGGCGGGTAGTAGCGCTCGGGATGACTCCGCTTGTCCGAGGAGATGAGCAGCCGTCCGAAATCGCGGATGTTGACCATGCCCTTCACCTCCTCGACGGAGTGCCGCCGCTCGCGGCCGTCGGTGAAGACCTCGGCGACGCGGCCGTCCTTGAACGTGGCGCGGAAGATGATGGAGTCCTCGCCGCACCCCCGCGCGGTGATGGGCTCGTGGCGGAGGCCATCCACGCCGACCAGGTGGAACAGCATCCGGTTGTACTTCGGGTTGGGCTCCAGCGGCCCCTTGCTACAGCGGGCGACGACCTCGGCCACCTCGCGCAGGAACACGCGCGAGTTGGCCGCCGCTTCTGGAATCAGGCCGGGCCACTTCTTCGGATCCAGGTCCGCCACGGCCGTGTCGATGCTCTCGTTGAGCACCTTCGCGAGCGTGGGGCTGGAGATGTCACCGGG
Source organism: Corallococcus sp. M7 (assembly GCF_054512695.1). Lineage (NCBI taxonomy): Bacteria > Pseudomonadati > Myxococcota > Myxococcia > Myxococcales > Myxococcaceae > Corallococcus > Corallococcus sp. M7. The sequence continues at coordinate 2,231,989 of NZ_CM137252.1, read as the reverse complement.
CTCCGCGGGAGGCGCCAGGATGGGCGTCAGGGCCAGGTAGGTGACGGGCAGCACGGCGGCCAGGACCACGCCCACGACCAGGACCACCCAGTACGGTTTCGCGCTCCGCTGCTCCGACTGCGCCATCGCTTCGCCCTCCTGCGCCTGAGGCCTCCATTTATTACCACGCAGGACCCGACCCACGGCGACACGCCTTCAGCGACCTGGATGAAGTTTTCCACGCTCCCACGCTCGCCGTTCGAGGCTCCGCCACCCATGGCAACGCGTCCTTCCCAGCCCATTCAAAGCACGCGATGGTTCCTCTTCCCCCTTCCCCCTGGAGTGAGTCGCATGCGCATCCCGTCATGGCCCCTCATCGTCGCCACCCTCCTGGTCGGTTGCCAGGATGATCCAGAGCCCCAGCCTCCGGATTCGGGCACCTCGCTGCAGGACTCGGGCGTTCCCGCACAGGACTCGGGCGTGCCGGAGAACGACTCGGGCGTCGTTGATGATGACGCGGGCGTACCGGAGAACGACGCGGGCGTCGTTCATGACGCGGGCGTGCCGGAAGATCCGCTCCCCAGCGGTCCCCCGGTCCCGCAGGGCCCGCCCAACGTGCCCGAGTTCCAGCCGGCCTTCCCCGGGCAGACGCGCGTCCCCGCCATCCAGACGAAGACGCCGTTCCAGGTCACGGAGATTGCCTCGGGCTTCAGGAACCCGTGGGCCATCGCCTTCCTGCCTGATCAGCGCATGCTGGTGACGGAGAAGGCCACCGGCTCGCTCTACATCGTCACGCAGCAGGGCGCGAAGTCCCCCGCCGTCAGCGGCCTGCCCGCGGTGGACGCGCGCGGTCAGGGCGGCCTGCTCGACGTGGAGGTCGGCCCGGACTACGCCCAGAGCGGGCTCATCTACTGGACCTATTCCGAGCCCCGGACGGGCGGCAACGGCCTGGCGGTGGCGCGCGCGCGGCTCGTGGACGCGGCGCAGCCTCGCGTGGAGAACGTCCAGGTCATCTTCCGCATGATGCCCACGCTCGAGTCGACGCTGCACTCCGGGGGACGGCTGGTGTTCACCCCGGACGGCAAGCTGTTCGTCACGCTCGGAGAGCGCTCCATCCTCGAGGGCCGTGCCCAGGCCCAGGACGTGAAGAGCCACTTCGGCAAGATCGTCCGCATCAATCCCGACGGCTCCGTCCCCCAGGACAACCCGTACCTGAGCAACCCGCAGGCGAAGCCGGAGATCTGGTCCATCGGTCACCGCAACGTCCTGTCCGCGGCGCTCGACAGCCAGAACCGGCTGTGGACGGTGGAGATGGGGCCGCAGGGCGGTGACGAGGTGAACCGCCCCGAGGCAGGCAAGGACTACGGCTGGCCCACCATCGGGTATGGCGAGGAGTACTCCGGCGCGCCCATCCACCAGAGCACCCAGGCTCCGGGCATGGAGCAGCCTGTGTACTACTGGGACCCGGTGATTGCCCCCTCGGGGATGACCTTCTACTCGGGGACCCTGTTCCCCGAATGGAAGAACAACATGTTCATCGGCGGCCTGGCCGCCACGACGCTGGTGCGGCTCATGGTGCGCAATGACCGCGTGGTGGGCGAGGAGCACCTCCTCAAGAACCTGAACGCGCGCATCCGCGAGGTGGTGCAGGGCCCCGAAGGCGCCCTCTACCTGCTCACCGACGCCACCAACGGCAAGGTGCTCAAGGTCACGCCGAAGTGAAGCATCCGTAGGCCACGGCGCGCTCCCCGAGCGAATCAACGCTCGGGGAGCGGCTCAACGCCGCGCTGGAGGAACGCTCACCTCCGTCACGCCCCGCGCGTCGAGTTGGAGGACGGTGGGCGCTCGCTCGCACTCCCATGTCGTGACGTTGGCGAAGCACGTGTCCCCTTCGCGCCACAGCCCACCATCCTCGTGGATGTGGCCGAACAGGTGCAGCCGGGGGCGCACGGCGAGCACGCGCTCGCGCAGGTCCGAGCAGCCGGTGCGTCCTCCCACCGATGAGCCGTCCCCGATGCCCGCCGGAGGCCCGTGGGTGATGAGGACGTCCAGGCCCTCGGGAATGGCCGCCCACTTGCTGGCGAGGGCCGCGCCCCGTGGCAGGTTGAAGGCCCAGTCGTTGTACGCCGGCTGCCAGGGGCTTCCCCAGAAGCGCAGGCCCGCCACGGTGGCCTCGCCGTCCTGCAGGTAGATGACGTCCTCGCCCAGAAGCGCCCGGGCCTCCGCGGGCGAGTCGGCGAAGGCGCAGTCGTGATTGCCCGCGACGATGACCTTGTGACGGTAGGGCAGGCCGCGAATCCACGCCGCCGCCCGGGCGAGCTCGTCCAGATCCCCCGCGCGGCACATGTCGCCCGCGTGGACGAAGATGTCGCCCGGAGGCATCACGAGGTCATCGTGGAAGAGATGGGTGTCCGCGACGGCGACAATGCGCATCCTCGCAGTATGCCTCAGGGCCGCATCGACTTGCGGAACGCCGCCGGGCCCATGCCCTGCCAGCGCTTGAACGCGCGGCTGAACGCGGGAACGCTCTCGTAGCCTACGCGGTTCGCGAGGGTCTCCACCTTCTCGGTGGTGTCGCGAAGCAGCTCCGCGGCCCGCGCGATGCGCCAGCGCGCGAGGTACTGGAGCGGGGACTCCCCCACGAGGTCCGTGAAGCGCGCCGCGAACCCCGAGCGCGACATGCCCACGCGTCGCGCGAGCAGGTCCACGGTCCATGGGTCCGCGACGCGGGCGTGCATGAGGCTCAGCGATTCGTAGATTCGTGGGTCGGCCACGGCGGCGATGGCGCCGCGCTGACACTGCCCCTCCCCCACCGTCGAGCGGAGGGCGAGCACGAACAGCACATCCGCGAGACGCTGGACCACGATGTTGCTCGCCGGTCGGGGCGATGCGCTCTCGGCGAGGATGAACTGAACCGCGGCGGCGACCCCGGGCACCGAAGCAGGGTCGCTCGCTGACAAGACGACGAGCGGCGGGACGCCTTGAAGGAGCACCGGCCCCAGTCCGTCGCTCAGCTCGAAGAAGCCAGCGACCAGGGTGGTCGCCGCGCCGCGCCCCCCGATGCGCCGGGGACTCCCGTTGAGAGAGTACGAACCGTCGCGGACCGGGAGCGGCTTGCTGTCAGCCGAATCGCGCAGCACGTGAGCCGTGCCGTGAGGGACGAAGCCGACATCTCCAGACGACAGGACCTGCGTGCGCGCCCCCTCGACCTCGAGTCGCGCGCTGCCATGCGCGACCAGGTAGAAGCTCGCGCGATTCCGGCGGGGCATGCGAAGCCCCCACGGCCCGCGCGCCTCGATGGGGCTGTAGAGCGCATGCCTGATCAGCGAGGCGCCGAGCACGTCCGCGACCGCGTCTCCACGTGGGTCTCGGAGCTCCAGCGGCGTTGGCTTTTCAGCTAACTGCTTTGGAGTCTTGCGCATGGTTCGTCCATACCGCAGGCGCTATCCCAAGACCCATGAGCAAATCGAACCCTCGAATGGAAGACACCGCGCCTGTGGTGTCGGTGCGGCCCGTCGTCCTGTCCGCGCCGGGGCGTGGCGTGGATCTGGAAGTGCGGGTCTCCGCGCCCGTCACGGGAAGCAGTCTGCCCATCATCGTCTTCGCGCACGGCCATGGCTCGTCGTCGGATGGCTACCTTCCCCTCGCGCACCATTGGGCGGCGCGTGGCTTCGTCGTGATCCAACCCACGTTTCTCGATTCGAGGATGTACGGCCTCGGGCCGGAGGATCCGCGGACGCCGGTGATCTGGAAGTTCCGCGTCGAGGATGTCACGCGCGTCCTTGACCATCTGGACGTCATTGAAGCGTCCGTTCCGGGGCTCGCGGGCCGCGTCGATCGCAGCCGGCTCGCCTTGGCTGGCCACTCGTTTGGCGCGCAGACCACGGCGATGCTGCTCGGCGCCAGGATCCAGGGGCCCGATGGCCGCATGGGTGAGGACCTCTCCGATCCCCGCATCAAGGTCGGTGTGTTGCTTTGCGCGGGCGGCCGGGGAGGCGATGCGCTGAGCCCTCTCGCGCGTGAGCATTTTCCGTATCTGAATCAGGTCTATTCAGGGATGACCACGCCGGCCCTCATCGTGGCGGGCGACCAGGACCATTCGCCGCTGACCGTGCGCGGTCCGGAGTGGTTCACGGACGCGTACACCTTGAGCCCGGGCCCCAAGTCGCTCCTGACGCTGTTTGGCGCCGAGCACATGCTCGGTGGAATCTCCGGGTATCGCGTGACGGAGACGACCGACGAGAACCCCGCGAGAGTCGCCGCCGTCCAGCGCGCCACCTGGGCGTACCTCCACGAGGCGTTCTATCCCGGCAAACGTGCGTGGGCCGTGGCGTGCGAGGAGTTGATGGCAGGCCCAACGCCACAGGGACGGGTCGAAAGCAAGACAGCGCACCCCTGAATCGAGCGCGGCCTCTCCGCTCTTTCCACTGCCAGCAAATGCCAGAACCCGGGTGTTGCCGCAAGCCCCCCCGGCCGTGCTCCACCATCGCCCGTTTCGCTCCAGGAACGGGAGGCAGGAATGCACACGGACGTGGTGACACAGCACGCGGTGGTGATTGCTGGCGGGGGTCCGACCGGGTTGATGCTGGCGGCGGAGCTGGCGTTGGCGCGGGTGGACGTGGCCATCGTCGAGCGGCGCCCCAGTCAGGAGGTCGCCGGCTCGCGCTCGCGCGGCCTGCACGCACGCAGCCTGGAGGTGCTTGATCAGCGAGGGGTCGCCGAGCGCTTCACCTCGCAAGGGCAGGCGGTCCAGAATGTCGCGTTCGCCCAGACGCTTCTGGACCTCAGCGACTTCCCGACGCGTCACAACCATGGGCTCGCGCTCCTGCAGGAGCGCTTCGAGCGAATCCTGGCGGAGTGGGTGGGCGAGCTCGCGGTGCCCATCTACCGTGGGTGCGAGGTGACGGGCTTCGCGCAGGACGGCACCGGCGTCGACGTGGAGCTGTCCGACGGCCGTGTGCTGCGGGCGAAGTACCTCGTCGGGTGCGACGGAGGCCGCAGCTTCATCCGCAAGGCGGCGGGCATCGGGTTCCCGGGGTGGGACGCGTCCATCAGCTACCTCATCGCCGAGGTGGAGATGACCGGAGCGCCGGCGTTCGGCATCCGCCGGGATGAGAAGGGCACCTACGCCATGGGACCGGCGGAGGGCGGACGCGTGGGCGTCGTGCTGAGGGAGGAGCAGGTCGTCACGGGCGCCGCGCCGACCCTCGAGGACCTGCGAAAGGCACTCGTCGCGCTCTACGGGACGGACCATGGCCTGCGGGGCGCCACGTACCTCTCCAGGTTCAGCGACATGACGCGGCAGGCGGCGTCCTACCGGGACCGGCGGGTGCTCCTGGCCGGCGACGCGGCCCACATCCACTCGCCCATGGGCGGACAGGGGCTCAACCTGGGCGTGCAGGATGCCGTGAACCTGGGGTGGAAGCTGGCCCAGGTCGTGCGCGGCGTCTCGCCGGAGAGCCTGCTCGACACGTACCAGGCCGAGCGGCACCCCGTGGCGGCCCGGGCGCTGCAAAAGACCATGGCGCAGACCGCGCTGAGCCGGGGTGACGCGCGGATGGACGCCGTGCGCGAGACGCTGGCGGAACTGCTGCGGATGGACGGGCCCCGCAAGCAGTACGCGGCGATGATGTCGGGACTGGACGTCCACTACGACCTGGGCACCGGACACCCGCTGCTCGGGCGCCGCATGCCGGACCTCGACCTGGTCACCGCCGACGGCCCCCGGCGCGTGTTCCACCTGCTGCATGACGCGCGGCCCGTGCTGCTCGACCTGGGCGAGCCCGGCACGCTCGGCATCACGCCCTGGGCGGACCGGGTCCGGAGCGTGACGGCCCGCTACACGGGAGAGTGGGAGCTCCCGGTGCTCGGCGCGGTCACGGCGCCCGTCGCGGTGCTGATCCGGCCGGACGGACACGTCGCGTGGGTCGGACAGGGCACGGACCAGGGCCTGCGTGAGGCCCTGACCCGTTGGTTCGGTCCGCCGCGTGCGCCGTGACGCGCTTCGCGTCCTGAAGCGTCAGAAGTGGCAGGTCCAGTCCGAGCCGCAGTAGCCCGGGACGCCGTTGCAGCTGCACTCCCAGTTCTCGGTGCAGACCTGCTCCAGGCAGAGCGGACCGCCACCACCGCCACCACCGCCCGTATAGGTGAACTCGCAGGTGTTCTGGACGCAGGTCGCGGTGCGAGCGCTGGAGCAGGCGTTCCAGCAGTCCTGGTCCGTCTCGCAAAGGCTTGCATGACAGAGGGGACCAGGCCTGGCCTGGCTGGATGATGCCTCGTAGCTCGCGTTCGGGGCTTCCGCGGAGGCCACGGAGGCCGCGAGGAGGGTCGCGGCGAACAACTGACGGAGGAAGGACATGGGGCACCTTTATGGGAAGGCCCGACATCATGGGATGTCGGGCCTTGATAAGCTTACAGTACGGAGGAGCTCACCGGGCCGGTGGGCCTAGAACTCCGCCATCAGCTTGCCCGCGGTGAGCTTCTCCACGCCCTGGTGCAGCGCCGCGCTGACCTGCTTGCGGTACTCGGAGCCCAGGTCCTGCCGCTTCACGAGGAGGAGCTCCTCCGGGAGCTGGAGCTCGTCGATGTCGTCGATGGCCACGACATGGCTGATGAGCTGGTTCGCCGCGCACGGCCCCAGGTTCATTCCCTGCGGATTCATCGCGGGGATGCCCTGGTAGCCGAGCATGTCTCCGATGCGCGTGGTGCGCTCCATCCGCGCGGAGAGGTCGTCACCGAGCAAGTCCGCGTCCAGGACCAGCACCTCTGACTTCGACAAGGTGGGGAGGCCCTCGCAGACGTCCTTTTCCGACCCGGGGCGCGTGAAGTGGAGCGTGACGTTCCGGCACTCCGTGGTGAGCACCGTCGCCTGCTCCATGTAATGGCCCTCCGCGATGAGACACGCATCCTGGGGGACCAGGGTCTTCATGGCCCTCGCCCGCGGGAGCAGCGGCCTCAGGGCCTCGATGCGAGCCTCGCGCGCCCGTGTCACCCGCTGCATGCCCCAGACGAGCGCCCCGCCCAGCAACACCGCCACGACCAGCACACCCCCCACGAGCCATTTCAGGATGCGCACCGGCAACCCCTCCTCTTCGACCGACCATGGAAAGGCGCCGGGCCCATGGGCAATACATCCCAGACGGAATGGACGTTTCGCTTTTCAAGGCGCTCAAACCCAAGCTCTTGACCGCTCATCGTTACCTAGCGTGAACATACGCTGAGACTGACGCGTCTGGATGCAGCCCGAGCTTCCACCTTCGCCCCGCCTCTCCTGGAGCATTTCAACATGTCGCGCGACAGCAGTTTTCGTTTGTCTCACTTTATTGGAATCAGGGTCTGGCCGATGGTGCTCGCCGCCCTGTGGCTCCATTGCAGTCCCGCTGCCCCTCCCGCCGAGCCGGTGTCGAAAGAACGCCCCCCGGCGCGGGCGGTCACGACAGCGCAACGCCTGACGGGGAGCTCCAGGGCCATCCGCTCCATGGCGGTGGCCCGCGCCCAGCACACGGCGACCCTGCTCCCCACGGGCAAGGTGCTGGTCACGGGTGGGGCTGACGTCAATGGCAACGCGCTTCGCAACCTGGAGGTGTATGACGTCGCGACGGGCGTTTGGGCGCCACTGATCACCCTGAACGAGGCCCGTTCCCATCACACCGTGACCCTGCTTCCCTCCGGGAAGCTGATCATCGTCGGAGGCCGGACCACCGGCGGCCACGTCACCGACAGCGTGGAGCACTACGACTCCGCGACGGGTGAAAGGCCATTCATCCGCGGTCACATGGACCAGGCCCGGTCCAATCACACGGCGACCCTGCTGCCCTCGGGCAAGGTGCTCGTCGTGGGCGGCTGGGACGGCCAGGGCGCCATGACCAGCGCGGAGCTCTATGATCCCCAGACGTACACCTGGACGCCGACGGGCGCGCTGCCCTCGGCTCGAAGCCACCACACCGCGACCCTGCTGCCTTCCGGCAAGGTCCTCGTCGCCGGTGGCTGGGACGGCGAGCACGCCCTGGCCCGCGTGGACGTCTATGACCCCGCGACGGGCACCTGGACGTCCTCGGGCGCCATGACCTCGCCTCGAACCCGTCACACGGCGACGCTGCTTCCTTCGGGCAAGGTGCTCGTCGCGGGAGGCTCCAACGGCACTGCCAGCCTGGCCAGCGCGGAGGTGTATGACCCTGGGACCGGCACCTGGACCGCCACGGGCGCACTGGCCATCGCGCACGACAACCCAACGGCGACCCTGCTGCCTTCGGGCAAGGTGCTCGTCGCGGGAGGACAGGGCAGCCCCGACACCCGCATGGAGCTCTATGACGAGGCGGCGGGAACCTGGGCGAGCGGCGGCGACCTGACCATTTCGCGGGACCTGGCCACGGCGACCCTGCTCCCCTCGGGTGAGGTGCTCATCCTCGGGGGCTCCCATGGCAATGACAGCCTGAGCAGCGCGGAGCTGTATGCCCCCAGGGCAGGGACATGGACTGACACCGCCGCCATGAGCGAGCCCCGCATCGTTCACACGGCGACCCTGCTGCCCTCGGGCAAGGTGCTCGTCGCCGGAGGAGCCGCCAATGATGCCTATCCGGTCAGTGCCGAGCTCTACGACCCCCAGGCGGAGACCTGGACGGCCACCGGCTCGATGACCGCCGGGGGCGAAGGGGCCACCGCGACGCTGCTGCCCTCGGGCAAGGTCCTCGTCGCCGGTGGCTACAACAACAACAGCGGCATCCAGGACAGGGCCGAGGTGTTTGATCCCGGGACGGGCACCTGGGCCCCCACCGGCTCCCTGAGTTCACCCCGGTCCGGCCATACGGCAACGCTGTTGGGCAATGGCAAGGTGCTCGTGCTGGGCGGCAGCACCAGAACAAGCGACCTGGCCAGCGCGGAGGTGTATGACCCCGCGACAGGGAGCTGGAGCGCCACCAACGCCATGAGCGTTGCACGACGCCGCCACACGACGACGCGTCTGCTGGACGGCAAGGTGCTCGTCGTCGGCGGCAACGGGTCCGCCGCCAGGTCCTCCGCGGAGCTGTATGACCCCGCGACGGGCACCTGGACCTCGGCGCGCCCTCCGAATGTCCCCAGGACCAACCACACGGCGACCCTGCTGCCCTCGGGCAAGGTGCTCATCGCCGCGGGTTCCTCCAACGCCAGCGGATATGAGCGGCGCACGGAAGTGTATGACCCCGCGACGGGCACCTGGACCTTGAGCGGCATGTTGAACGTGGGCCGCCACAGCGCCGAGGCGACCCTGCTGCCCACGGGGCAGGTGCTCATCGCTGGCGGCGCCATCGCCGCCGGCGACATCGCCGACGTCGAGCTCTACGAGCAGGAAACAGGCACCTGGGCTTCCAGCGCCCCGTCCATGAACCATTCCCGGCTGTTTCACGTCTTGACCCTGCTGCCTTCCGGCAAGGTGCTCAGCACCGGTGGGTTCAGCGGCGAGGACGGCACCGCCAGCGCGGAGGTCTATGAGGACACGGGAGCGCTCGACGCGTGGCGCCCCACCTTCGACGCCCCGGTCGTGAGACCTGGAGAGGCCGTGCCCCTGACCGGCAACGGCTTCCTCGGTCTCTCGGAGGCGAGCAGCGGGAACACCCAGGGCTCCGCCACCAACTTCCCGATGCTCAACCTGATGGCGGTGGAGGGAGATGGCCTGTGGCGCGTGCCCGTGACGAACGCGTCGGACACCTCGCTGACGGCCCTCCTGCCCCAGGTCCCGGCGGGCTACTACCTCCTCACGGTCATCACGAACGCCATTCCCGGTGGGCGCGTGGTCCGCGTCCAGGGCGCCCCCTTGCCGCCCCCCACGGTGGCGACGCCGGTCCCGTCCGGCAAGATCAACGCCCTGCTCGCTTCCGGCACGGCCGAGCCGGGCAGCACGGTGACCCTCGTGGTGGATGGCAGGGACGCTGGGAGCACGCGGACCGATGCCAATGGAGGCTGGAGCTTCACGTCGGGCATCGCGCTGGACCAGGGCGGCCACGAGCTCACGGCCCGGGCCACGGATGCGGAGGGCCACACCAGCCAGGATGCCCCCTCCCGCGAGTTCACCTTCGATTCGGTGGCGCCTGCCGCTCCGTGGGTGCAGTTCCCCGCGCCTGGCTACGCACAGAGGACCACGACGCCCCTTGTTTCCGGCAACGCCGAGTCCGGCAGCACGGTGACCCTCTTCGTGGATGGAGTGCTGGTGGGGACCACGCCGACCTACAACGGCGGTCGCTGGGACTTCCCCTTGGAAACCCCGCTGGCCCAGGGGATCCACTCCGTCACGGCCTACGCGACGGATGAGGCCGGCAATCGCAGCCCGGAGTACCCGACCTACACCTTCACCGTGGACTCGATCGCGCCTGACGCCCCCGTGGTGAAGACCCCCGCCCCTGGCGCCGTGGTGAACACCTCGGGCCCCACGGTCTCCGGCACCGCCGAGCCGGGCAGCACGGTGACCCTCACCTTGGATGGACGGCTCGTGGCGACCGTCGTGGCCTCCGACACGGGGACCTGGAGCACCACGATGTCCGTCGTGCTGCTCACGGGGAGTTACACCCTCACGGCGCACGCGACGGATGCGGCCGGCAATCCCAGCCAGGAGTCCTCTGCCCACGCATTCCGTGTGGACCTGGAGGCGCCGGAGGCCCCGGTGGTGCTGACGCCGGCCCATGACGCCGTGGTCACGACCCAGACGCCCATCCTCTCCGGGAGGGCCGAGCCCGGCAGCACGGTGACCCTCGTGCTGGATGGATTGCCTTTGGGGAGCACGACGACCCACGACACGGGCGCCTGGAGCTTCACGCCGGGCACCGCGCTGGCCCAGGGGCGGCACACCGTCACGGTCCAGGCGAGCGATGCGGCGGGCCACGCCAGTCCCGTGTCCCCTCCGACCTTCTTCAGCGTGGACTCGATCGCGCCGGATGCCCCCGTGGTGGTGGCCCCGGCCCCAGGCGCCGTGGTGAAGACGAAGACGCCTGTCATCTCCGGCACGGCCGAACACTTCAGCACGGTGCACGTGTCCATTGACGGGGTCGTCGTTGGAAGCGCCCAGGTGGACGGCAGCGGCAACTGGAGCCTCGAGCTCAAGGAGCCCCTTGCGGCGGGACATCACACGCTGGCCGTCACCGCGGTGGACGCTCCGGGCAACACCAGCACGGCCTCCGCCCCGGCGTCCTTCACGGTCAACCTCGCCTCCACCGAGCTCCCTCCCGAAAGCGAAGGGTGCGCGGCGGCCCCCGGCTCCGCCACGGCTTGGATGGCCATCGCCCTCGGCCTCGGCTGCCTGCGTCGCCGCAAGAAGCAGGGAGCCTCGAAGTAACGTGGGCGCACCCGTGAGCCGGGGGATTCCGGCTCACGGGTCGCGCTGTTGGCGTTTCCATTCGCCGTACAGTCCCTGCTCGCCCGCCGGGCGCAGGGGCCTCAAGGGCAGGGACTGTCCTTGGGGCCCACGCGCCAGTTGCGCGTAGATGGGCGCCGTGGAGAGACCAAAGGCTTCGCCTTCCTCGTTGGAGTAGGCGAAGAAGGCACCCTGAATACCGCACAGGTGCATGGCGGCCAGGCACATCGGACAGGGATGACCGCTGGCGTAGATAACGCAGCCGTTCAGGCTGGCGCTCCCCAGGCTCTGGCTTGCATTGCGAATGGCCAGAAGCTCGGCGTGGGCGGTGGGGTCCTTCGTCTGAATGACTTCGTTGACCGCGCGCGCGAGCACCTGGCCATCGCGAACGAGCACGGCCCCGAACGGACGGCCACCTGACTGGACGTTGGCGCGGGCCAGGGCGATGGCCTCGCGCATGAACTCTTCAGGGGACGGATCCATCATTGACCTCCTAGCGACTTGATGAAGTCGACGAACGTGCGCAGCGGCACCGGCAGGTTCTTCCGGCCCGAGTAGTAGAGGAAGGGTCCCGAGAAGCTCGGCCACCACCGTTCGAGCACGGGCTCCAGCGCTCCCCTGTCGAGGTAGGGGCGCAGCCAATCCTCCAACAGATAGACGATTCCACCGCCCGCGACCGCGGCCTCCACGGCGAGGTCGGTGCTCGTGTTGAGGCTGAAGAGCAGCGGCCCCTTGGGTTCAACGTGGATCGTCTCTCCACGGCGTTCAAACTCCCACGCATGCACCGGTCCGCTCAGCAAGCGCCCGCGCAGGCAGTCGTGTTCGAGCAGGTCGCGCGGATGCTTCGGCCGACCCCGACGCTCGAGGTATGCGGGCGATGCGGCCGCCGCATAACGCTGCGTCCGTGGCCCGATGGGCACCGCCACCATGTCCTGTTCGAGGCGCTCCTCGTAACGGATTCCGGCGTCATAGCCCTCCGCGACCACGTCGATGAGGCGCTCTTCGGCGGTCACCTCCAGGGTGATGTCGGGGTACTTCGCGAGGAACGGCTGCACGATGCGAGGGAGGATGAGGCGCGCGGCGGCGATCGGCACATTGAGCCTCAAGCGCCCCGCGGGCCGGTCGCGGAACGTGTTCACCATGTCCAGTGCTGACCGCACCTCCCCCAGTGCCGGTGTGAGTCTTTCGAGCAGGCGCGCCCCCGCGTCAGTGGGCGTCACGCTGCGCGTGTTCCGGTGAAGCAAGCGGACGCCCAGGCGGGCCTCGAGACGGCGGATCGCATCCCCCAACCGGGAGGCGCTCGTGCCCGATGCGCGAGCAGCGCTGCGGAATCCGCCTTCGCGAGCGACCGTCAAGAACGCGGTGAGATCAGAGAGGTCATCCATCACTGCACGGATTTTCGCACGACCTGTGCGGATTACCACCGGTAGTCGCGCAGTGATTCCTTCCGTAAAGAGATGGGCGATCTCGCTCAACGAAGGAGCTTCACCGTGGCCCCCAATGGCATCCCAGGCAGCTATCGCATTGGCACACACACCGTCCGCCGCGTGGGTTACGGCGCGATGCAGCTCGCCGGCCCCGGCGTCTTCGGTCCGCCCAGGGACCGCGAGGCGGCGATCGCGGTGCTGAAGGAGGCCATCGCCCAGGGCGTCGACCATCTGGACACCAGTGACATCTACGGCCCCCACGTGACCAACCAGCTCATCCGTGAGGCGCTTCACCCGTATCGCGACGGTCTGGTCATCGCCACCAAGGTCGGCGCGGTGCGCGGTCCCAACGGCTCATGGGAGCCTGCGTTCTCCCCCGCGGACCTCGAGCGCTCGGTCCACGACAACCTGCGCAATCTCGGGCTCGAGGTGCTCGATGTCGTGAACTTCCGGGCGATGTTCAGCGCCGCGGGCCCGGCGGAGGGTTCCATCGAGGCACCGCTCACCGCACTGGCGGAGCTCCAGCGGCGCGGCCTCATCCGCCACATCGGCTTGAGCAACGTCACGCCGGCGCAGGTCGCCGAGGGTCGCAAGATCGCCGAGATCGTCTGCGTGCAGAACCACTACAACCTGACGCACCGGAGTGATGACGCCCTCATCGACCAGCTCGCCGCCAGCGGCACGGCCTACGTGCCGTTCTACCCGCTGGGCGGTTTCACGCCGCTTCAGTCGAGCACGCTGAACGACGTGGCCGCGCGACTGGGCGCGACACCGATGCAGGTGGCGCTGGCCTGGCTCCTGCGCCGGTCCCCCAACGTGCTGCTCATTCCGGGCACGTCATCCATCACACACCTCCGGGAGAACCTCGCCAGTGCCGCGCTCACCTTGAGCGCCGAGGATATGGAAACCTTGAACCGTCTTGCCGAACGGACCTGACCTCGGCTCATCCCCGAAGCAGGGTCTTGCGCGGGGGGAAGCATGGACAAGCACCGGCTGGAAGCATTCAGCGACGGCGTCATCGCCATCATCATCACGATCATGGTGCTGGAGCTCAAGGTCCCGCACGGCAGCGAGCTGGCCGACCTGCGGCCCCTCATCCCGGTCTTCCTCAGCTACGTGCTCAGCTTCGTCTACATCGGCATCTACTGGAACAACCACCATCACCTCTTGCACACCATCAGCCATGTCACCGGCGGCGTGCTGTGGGCGAACCTGCACCTGTTGTTCTGGCTGTCGCTGATCCCCTTCGCCACGGGGTGGATGGGCGAAAACCATTTCTCGTCCGTGCCGCTGGCGCTCTACGGCTTCGTGCTGCTGATGTGCGCCTTCGCCTGGTGGTTGTTGCAAAGCCGCCTGGTGGTGATGCAAGGCCGGAAGTCGACCCTGGCCCTGGCGGTCGGGCGCGATTTCAAGGGCAAGATTTCACCGCTCTTCTACGTGGCCGGCATCGCCAGCGCCTTCCTCAACGGGTACTTCTCCGAGGCGCTCTATGTGCTGGCCGCGCTGATGTGGCTGGTGCCGGATCGCCGCTTCGAGAAGGCGACGCCTGCAAGCTAGTCCTCGCCCCCGAATGGAAGCCGTGGCTCCAGGCGGACCACCCTGCCCTTCTCCAAGGCGATCCACACCGCGCCATCCGGGCCAGTCAGGCCGTGCGGCTCGGAGGCGGGGGTCGGAAGGTCATACAGCTGAATCGCCCCGGCTCCGCTGATGCTGCCAACGCGGTTGCCGCCCCATTCGGTGAACCAGAACATTCCGTCCCTGCCGGCCACGATGGCGTGGGGTTTCGCATCGCGATGAGGCAGGGGGAACTCCGCCACCGTTCCGTCCAGGGCCATGCGGCCAAGCTGTCCCGCGATGATCTCGACGAACCAGATGGCATCCGGCCCCGCAGTCGCGCCCACGGGTCCCGCGCCGGGAGTCGGGAGCGGAAAGAGGGTGACGGTTCCATCCAGGGTCATCCTGCCGATGGCGTTCGTCTGGTTGAGGGTGAACCAGAGGGCACCGTCGGCGCCCGTGACGATGGCCGCTGGATATCCCCCCGTGGTGGGGAGGCGGTACTCGCGGAGGGCTCCATCAGGCGTGAGTCTGCCAATGCGGTCGTTGTGCATCAGCGTGAACCAGAGTGCGCCCTCCGGGCCCACGGTGATTCCGTAGGGGCCGCCCTCGCCGGGAATCGGGAAGCTGCTCACGCTCCCATCCAGGGTGATGCGTCCAACGCGGTGGCTCTTGAACTCGGTGAACCACAGCGCGCCGTCGGGACCGGGAATGATTCGCGACAGTCCATCCGCGCCTTCGACAGCGAAGCGCGTGACATCCCCTGCCGTCGTCATCCGGCCAATCTGTCCATGGTGGACGAGCGTGAACCAGAGGGCTCCGTCCGCCCCCGTCGTGATGTCGTAGGGACCACAGCCATCGTCGCAGATGGGGTACTCGCGAAGGGTGAATGCGGGGGCGCGTGTCATGGAGGGCTCCAATGGAAGCGAATGGCGGGCGTCCACCTCAGCCCGTCTTGCGAGCCAGGTAGTAGACGTTCCCGCCCGGGTCCGTGTGTGTCTCTTCCAGCGAGAGCCCATGCGCGCGCAGCAGGTCGCGATACCCGTCGACGCTGTACGAGTGGTAACGGAACGGCACGCCATCCATCGGCGCGCCGTCGATGGAGCCGTGGGCGTCGCCGGAGGTGAAGAGGAACGCCGCGCCAGGTTTCAAGGCCCTCGCGATGTTGGCGATGGCGAGTGCCTGCTCTTCGTGGCGCAGGTGGAACAGGACGCCCCACGCGATCGCGGCGTCGAACGCCCGTTCCTGAAGCTCACACGACTGGATGGACGCACAGCGCACCGGCACGTGGGGAAACTTCGCCTGAAATCGCGCCAGCATCTCCCGGGAGCTGTCCACGCCCATCACCTGACAGCCGTGCTCCAGCAGCACCTGCGTCAGCGGCAGCCCCGTACCGCAGCCGGCGTCCAACACCGAGGCACCGGCGGGCAGTGAGGCCGCGAGCGCTGTCACTTCGGGAACGCCCCTGAGGTCCGCGCGCTGGGACGCATACCAGTCCGCGATCAAGTCGTACTCGTGCACGCGTCAGTCTCCGTCATTGGAGCCGAAGTCGCGGGCCACGTGCGCCCTCAGGATCTTCGCGAAGCTCGCGCGCTGCCTTGCCCCGGAACGGCGCAGGGAGTCCTGCTCGGCGATCCAGAACGAGTCGAGCCGCCGGCTCAAATCCTCGTCCACCACCTCGACGAGCGCCTCGATGAAGTTCCGGACACGCTCCGGTTCCAGCCGGGCGGATGCAGGCACAGCATTCCAGTCCTGTTCCTCCAACTGGGTGAGCTGCTCTTCTTCGAAGGTGATCACCCGGAAGATGATCGAGAGGGAGCGGTCCGGCCCCTCTTCGATGTTCACCCAGTGGAGATACCTCGAGTCTGTTCCGAGCACCGGCAGGCCATCGAGGAAGTCTTTCAGCGCCTGGGGAGAGAGTTCTTCTCCAGGCAGGGGCGGTTCAGAGACAGCCTCTTCAGGCAGGAGGTCGAGCGCCGGCAGGTCGGGCACGCCATCGGGCGAAAAGACCACGGAGCTGATCCGTTTGCCGTCATCCCCGACGTAGGTCGAGAACGCATCCAGCCGGCGCGCCTCCAGGTCGAAGACGTAGATGTAGGCCACGAGCCCGGTCTCGTCCGGTGCGACCCGTGGGCCGGGGTCCTCTTCCGTGTGGCGCTCGCCCTCCGGCGCATCAGGCCGAGGCATGCAGTTTGTCCAGCCCCAGGGGGCCTCATCGATGAGCTGGCGCACCACGGCCTGGATGTCGCCCTTCTCCTGCTGCACGCGCTCCAAGAGGTGTTTTCCGAGCCCCAACGGGGAGCCGTCCCGGAAATGCTCGACCCCACGCCAGGGCCGCTCGGAGACATGCCCGGGGACGCCCGAGCCCGACGTGTACACAGCGATTGCTCCTGGAGTCGACATGGCACGCTCCCACCTCATCCAGGGCCCAGCATCATCCACCGAGCCCTCCCGGGTAGCCTGCTCTTCTTGCACATCGCAGCTCCAACTCCCATCACGACAGCAGGTCACCGCCTTCATCCTCGTGGTGCTGAGCGTCCGGTCCTGCGCCGGCGTGCATCGGGGCTCCGTTCTCGAACCCCGAGACGCCCGCCAGGGGGTTAGCGACTGACCCAGAAGGACCTGCTGTCGCAGGTGCCTCCCCATCCGAAGAACGCGACGTCGAGCGTCACCCCGGCGTCATCGACCGTGGCCAGCATCTGCACGTTGCCGCCGAGCTTGCTCGCGGGAATCTTGACGATCGACCCCGCCTCCAGGCCTCCCTTGACCTCGAAGACGACTTCCCGCTTCGACGCGTCCATGACGACAAGCCCTCCCACACTTTTCGGGATCTCAACCAGGACGTAGCCCGACGCGCTCTTGATGCCGCCCAGCGTTTCACCCTGTTCGCGACCGCTGCCACCCGTGGGCTTGTAGATCGTCTCGTGCCAGTCCCCCTTCTCATCAACTTCGGCAGACCAGACAAGCTCGTGCTTGTGATTGTAGATGAGGACCTTGTCTCCCAGGTCATTCATCTCCCAGCCGGGGGGAAAGGCCTCGGCCGTGCCTCCGGCCAGAAAGACACTGACAGCCAGGACACATGCAACCAGTTGCTTTCGCATCGACTCTCTCCATGTTCATGGGGGCCAGCGTGTAGCTCGAGGAAGGTACGGGAACCCGTCGAGAGCCGGCATCACCCATAGGGGTGACGCTGTCCCGCATGGTAAAAGCATCTCAGCCGTCGTGCTTACGCTCGAATCCAGACGTGGAGGAAGGTCATGCGCGTGAAAGGCCCTTCGGCTTCCAGGCAGCGAGAGCAGGTGCTGTTGGAGATGATGACGGCGCTGACCTGTTCGCTCGACCTGAGGGAGGTCTTCTCTGAGTCCCACAAGGTCCTGTCACGCGTGCTGGACTCGGACTTTGGAGGGCTCTGCGTGTCCAGGCCCGGCGAGCCCGGTCAATACGACTGGCCCATGATCCAGGACATGCCCCAGGTCTTCTTCGACCGTTACCCGGAGATCGCGGACGAGTGCTTCGTGAGCGCCGCGGTGGTCCAGCAGCCCAACACCGTGCTGCGGGAGTCCGAGATGCTGTCGCGGCAGGCGATGCGCGACAGCGCCATGTATGCGCACTGCCGGGAGATGCACATGCCGGTGGAGCGCATCCTGTCCGTGTCGCTGGACATGGGATTGGGCTGGCACAGCGGCTTCACCCTGTACCGGGAGCACCGCAAGGCGTTCTCGGAGCAGGAGCAGGCCTTTCTCCAACGCCTGACGCCCATCCTGGCCAGGACGGTCCGCAACTGCCTGATGCTGGGAGACCTGGCCCGTCAGGGAGACCTCCTGGACCAGCTCTTCCGCCACACAGGGCTGGAGAGCATCGTGCTGAGCCCTCCCGCCATCGAACTGATGCGCACGCCCCGCTCCACGGCGCTGCTCCACCGCTGGTTCCCCGATGCGCCGTGTGGCCGCTTCGGTATTCCCCAGGTGCTCCTGGAGACGCTGGAGCGGATGAGCCGCTCCGGCCAGCGGATGATCTCCGGCCAGGACGTCCTGACGTTCCGGCGGCCGGGACGAAGCTTGAAGGTGACCTTCCTCCCGTTGCCAGCCCATTCCGGGAGGACGCCCTGGGCGCTGTTGTTCCAGGAGGTGTCTCACAGCGTCCAGGTTCCCACCGAGTGGCGCAAGCGGCTCACCCCTCGCGAGCTGGAGGTGGTGGAGCGTGTCTTGAATGGCTGGGACAACCAGACCATCGCGGAGGACCTGGGGAGCTCGCTGAACACGCTGAAGACGCACCTGAAGCGGGTCTTCGTCAAACTGGCCGTGCCCAGCCGGGCCAAGCTCATCCTCCTGGCTCAGGAGCAAAGCGCCGAGCCGGCAGGGTCGTCACTCGTCCCCTGAGCGATCCTCAGCTCGCCCCACCGCATCATCTCGGTAGGGCTCCGGCTCGCGGCGTACCTGCGCGCGGCGCCATGAGCGCGGGAGGCGACGCGGTGAGCGCGCCCAGGTAGAGCCGGCCGTGGAATCCGTCAGGCTGCTGGGATGCGAAGAGCTCCAGGCCCGAGGCCTGCTTGGAGGACTGCCACGCCTCCAGCGCCGGGCTGATACCGAAGACGTTGCACTCCACGCCCTCATTCCAGACGTTGTAGCGGCAGGCGAACTGCGTGCCACGCTGGAAGCCAACGTCCAGGACACGCACCGAGGGCAGGACCCGGGCCACGCGCGCGCCCATGGGCTCGAAGTCGCCATCCCAGCTCACCTTCGTGGTGCGCGCGTGGACACCGCCCGTGAGCACCAGCGTCCAGGCCTGGGGACGCTTCGCTTGGGCGTTCAGCAGGTGCTGGGCCATCTGGGCCTCGCGCTCATTGCCATGGGCCTTGTCGGAGTCGATGGCGGCCACGGTCACATCCCGTCCGGCGACGCGCAGGCGGCGGGCCTGCTCGACGAGCCACAGCATGGCGCGGCTGCTGCGTCCGTCCTGGTAGATCCGCCGCCAGAAGGCGCTCCCGGAGAGGAGCTCCTGAATGGCCGCGGAATCGCCGTCGCTGGAAAGGTAGCGCTCGAGGAGCGGCTGCTCCGAGACAGGAATGGACAGCGCCAGCGTCACCGGCAGCTCCCGGGCCGTGGCCTCGCACACCATCCGCAGCGCCGCGGACGGCACCTCCCGCGTGCCCAGGGGGTCCGCCACGAGCAGGACGCTTCCCGCGGAGAACAGGGACGAGGCGCCCTCCATGGGAGCACCACACCCGGGCGCGGTCTCCCCCTGCTCGCCCATGCTCCCCGTCACCACCGAGTCCAGGGGAACGGGGGGATTGCCGCCCACCAGCTCCAGCGCGGGGGACATCTCCAGCAGCGCCAGGAGCTTCTGCTCGATGCCCATGTCGCGGAAGCCATGCGCGGGCTGGTAGCCCTCCAGTCCAGGAACATTGCTGAAGGCCTCCAGCACCGGAGCCTGGGCCTGGGCCTGGGCCATCACGGTGGACCGGCCGGGGTCCTCCGCGACGTAGCCCCCCGACTGGGTGTACCGGAGGCGAAAGACGCGAACGAGTGACTGCCGGGGCCCAAGGCGCTCCCCCTGGATGTAGTAGCGCTCGGGGGGGACGACGTCCGGGATGAAGGAGGTGAACATCTCCAGTCCCCCCTCCTTCTCCATCACGGAGATGTGGTCCTTCTCGAAGACGTACCGGGCCGTCAGCAGCGCGTCCTCGACGGGCGCCTGATAGACGAGCTCATGCGTGGGCGCCTCATACCGCCCCGTCTCCGGGTTGTACCGGGTGGAGATGCCTCGCGTGGCGCTCGCGCAGCCTACGCAGCCCAGCAGCCCCAGCATCCATCCAAGTCGTCGCATGACCCACTGGAACGATGGGGGCGCGAAGGCATATCGACCCCGACCGGTTGACGCACGATGTCGTGCTGACCATCGCCAATCAGGGGGATTCCGTCAGGGCTTGTATCCACCGAGGCAGCAGCTCCTCCGCGCGCTCCGGGATGACTTCGATGCCGGGCACCCGCGAGGTGCCCGAGGGGTCGATGCTCAGGACCTTCGCCTCGCGCAGGAGCGCGATGCTGCTCACCCGGTCCGTCACGCCCACGGAGAACGACGTCCCGATGAAGAGGACCAGCCGGCTGCGTTTCGCGCGCTCCTCCACCTGTTGGATGCCGTAGTCCTGGTGCTCGGCGTAGAACTCGTCGAACCAGAGGATGTGCGGCCGCATCCGCTTGTTGCAGCGGGGGCAGCGAGGCACGGTGCGTGGCGACGCAAACGCGTGGAAGGGGCTGAAGTCCAAAGACTCCAGCGGCACCGAGCCTCGCGGCGCGCCGTTCCCACAGCCCCGCTTGGTGCACCGGGCGCGGTCCAGGCTCCCGTGGACCTTGATGAGCGCGCGGCTCCCCGCCTGCTCATGCAGCGTGTCCACGTTCTGGGTGACGAGCGTGAACGCGCGGCCCCGCTGCTCCTGCCAGCGCTCCCACTGCGCGAGCGCGAAGTGGGCAGGGTTGGGCTTCGCCGCCAGGGCCACCTCGGCGCGCCGGAGATAGATCCGCCAGGACTCGTGGGGCTTGCGCAGAAAGAAGTCGTACGTCCCCTTCTCCATCACCTCGTTCGCCCAGACGGCGCCCGGATCCGTCCCCCGAAACGTGGGGATGCCGCTGGCCAGGCTGATGCCGGCACCGGTGACCACGAGCACCGACTCGCCCAGAGGGCCGCGTGCCAGGTCGAGGAGGGCTTCGAGACGTGTCGAGGGCATGGCAGTCCCTCCGGAAGTCACATATCGATGGGGCCCGCTGGAGAATACCATGCCGATCCTGCCGAAGGAGCGAGACCCCCGGTTGATCACCCTTCGTCGAGGCGGGAGCCTGACCGACGAGGACCACCACCTGCTCGCGGAGTGGGCCGCCCTCTGCGCGGAGCACGTCCTGCCCCTCTTCGAGAAGGCGTGCCCCGGGGACACGCGCCCCCGTGACGCCATCGCAGTGGGACGGGCGTGGATCCGGGGCGAGGTGCCGATGCGTGACGCCCACAAGACCGCGTTCGTGGCCAACGCCGCGGCGAGTGGGGCGCCGGACCCGGCGAAGTTCGCGGCGCTCGCGGCAGGCCAGGCGGTGGCCGTCGCCCATGTCGCCGCGCACTACCTGGGCGCGGCGGCGTACGCCCTCCGTGCCGCCGCCGCGTCGGTCTCGGAGGATGACGCGGAAGGGGCTCGCCTGAAGGAGCTCGGGTGGCAGCGCAAGCGCATCCCCACCCACCTCCGCGAGCTCGTCCTCGAAGACCAGCGTGCGCGGAACGACATCTGCTGGGGCGTCTTCACCGGGTGACGCAGGCCCAGGGAACCGCCGCGCGGGGCCAGGCGTCCACAGGCGCATGGTTCCCATCCTGCTCCTCCTCGCCCTCGCCCCTCTCGACGCGGAGCCCGAGGCCTCACGTCCAGCGCGCCCCTATGCCGACGTGCGCTCCGAGTTGGAGACCCGGCGACAGGACTTCGGCACACGGTGGCAGCAGCCCGGCGCCAAACGCACAACCCTGCGGGACGAGGCCCGTTCCACCGTCTTCGAGGCCATCACCCGGCAACTGATGCCAGCCTGGTACGGCACGCCCTGGGAGTTCTACGGCAATAGCCAGACACCCGGGACCGGGAGCATCGCCTGTGGCTACTTCGTCTCCACCGTGTTGCGGGACGCGGGCTTCCGCGTCGAACGCGTGCGGATGGCCCAGCAGCCCGCCGAGTACATCGTGAAGACGCTGGTCCCTCCGCGGAAGACCTGGCGGTTTCGCGACCGCCCCGTGTCGGAGGTCATCGACCGCTTGATGAGCGCCGGCGCGGGGCTCTACGTCGTCGGGCTCGACTACCACGTCGGGTTCCTCTGGAACGACAGCGCGAAGGTATGGATGTGCCACGCGTCCTACCTGGGCGAAGCCAGGGTCGTCTGCGAGGACGCCCTCACCTCCCCGGCGATGGTGTCGCGCTACCACGTCGTCGGGAAGCTGCTCGAGGACGGGATGATGGACGCGTGGCTGAAGGGGCAGGAGATCTCCACCTTCATCCCCGAGTAGCGTCATGATTCCGGTCAGGGCGACGCGCCGGTCAGCAGGTTGATCAGCCCCTGCGGCGCGTTGGCGTCGTTGAAGCAGAGGTCGTGGATCCTCGCGGCCTCGGCGGAGGCGTCCACGCCCCGGAGGAACATGGCGTCCTCGTATCCGGCGAGCGCGGCTTCGAGGTCATCCCGGTGCGCGGCGATGGCCTTGCCCAGCTCGGCCCCGTCGTACATCGCCAGGTTGGCGCCCTCACCGTCGGGCGGATTCAGGTGCGCGGCGTCTCCGAGCAACGTCACCCCGGGCACGCGCTTCCACCGGTGTCCGGGCGGGAGCGCATGGATCTTCCGGAGGACGGGGGCTGTCTCACCGTCGGTGATCAGCGCGGTGAGCCCTGGCGCCCAGCCGTCGAACTCCGCCGCGACCCGGGCCTTCACCGCCTTCGGGTCGGCGAAGTCGATGTCCGCGAACCACTCCTGCGGCCGGGTGAGCGCGACGTAGGTGTGCAGGACCCCGTGGGGCTCGCGGTGGGCGAGGATGGCCTTGCCGGTCGCGAGCGCGTAGAGGGCCCCGCCTCCGACCATCTTCGCGCTGGCCGGGTGGCGTGCGTCGGCGTCAAGCAGGTAGGTCTCGACGTACGAGGTGCCAACGTACGTGGCCTTCGCGTCGGACAGCAGCGGCCGGACCTTCGACCAGGCGCCGTCCGCACCGACCACGAGGCTCGCCGTCACGCTCGTCCCATCCGCGAACGTCAATTCATGCTGCCCGCCGCCGAGCGGACGGATGGACTGGAGCTTGCGTCCCCATTGAACGGTGCCGTCGGGCAGCGAGTCGAGCAGGATGCGCCGCAGCTCGCCGCGCGGAACCTCGGGACGACCGCCGCCGCCGTCGTCGGGCTGGTCGAGCAGGACCGCGCCGTGCGGGTCGAGAATCCGCGTCGCCTCGCCACCGGGATGGATGATTCGGCGGAAGGCGTCGAACAGTCCTGCCGTCTTCAGCGCGAGCTGTCCGTTGTGCTCATGGATGTCGAGCATCCCGCCCTGCGTGCGCGCCTCCGCGGAGGCATCCGCCTCGTAGACCGTCGCCGCGATGCCATGGACATGCAGAACGCGAGCGAGCGTCAGCCCGCCCAGGCCCGCGCCAATGATTGCAATGGGAGTCATCGTGCTTCCCTTTCAGACCGGCCACTGGAACGCCGTTCCATGAACCACAGTGGAACGCCGTTCCAGTTCTGTCAAGATGGGGGCATGGGAAAGGCCAGGCGCGGGTCGGAACGGCGTGAGGACGCGCTCTCACGCGAGCGGATCGTCGACGCGGCGATCGCGCTGCTCGACGAGCAGGGAGAGGACGGGTTGACCTTCCGGGCACTGGCCACACGGCTGGCCACCGGGGCCGGCGCGATCTACTGGCACATCGCGAACAAGGACGAGTTGCTCGTCGCGGCGACCGACGCCGTCGTCATCCGCGCGATGGCCGCGCTCCCCGCTTCCGCCACACCGCGGGAGTCGATTCGCGGGCTCGCTGTCGGCCTGTACGAGACCATCGATGCGCATCCGTGGGTGGGCACGCAGCTCTCTCGCGCATCGTGGGAGGCCCCGATGCTGCGCATCTTCGAACGCATCGGGAGCCAGCTCCAGGCGATGAAGGTTCCGGACAGCGCCTGGTTCACGGCGGGGTCGGCGTTGATGAGCTACATCGTCGGCGTGAGCATCCAGAACGCCGCGAACGGCCGCCTGCTCGATCCGTCCGTGAACCGCGTGGATTTCCTCAACACGGTGTCTGCCCGATGGAAGGAGCTCGACGCGAACGAGTATCCGTTCACCCGCAGGATCGCCGCCCAACTGCCCGGGCATGACGACCTCGCCGAGTTCCTCGCCGGCATCGATCTCATCCTGAAGGGAATCGCGGCCTCCCGCTGAAGCGGGCTCCCATGGCGTCCACGGGTGCGAAGCGCTAATGCCTCGGCGGGATCGTGTCGAACCGTGGCACCCCGTCCGCGACGTCGTAGTAGTCGCCCTTGTTGGCCATGTAGACGTGGACGGCGACGCGGGTGTGGGTGGGCGTGTCGAAGGCGCCCATCGCGATTCCAATCCAATCGCGGTGGAGCGGGTCCCAGAACAGCGACGAGCCGCAGACGGAGCAGAACCCGCGCCGCGCCTTCTCGGACGACTGGAACCAGCCGACCTTGTCCGCGCCTTCGATGGTGACGGCGGAGCGCGGCACGTCGGTCGAGACGAAGTAATGGCCCGAGTGCTTGCGGCACTTGCCGCAGTGGCAGGCATCAGGGGCGGGCAGCTCGCCCTCCACGGTGAAGCGGACCGCGCCGCACAAGCAGGACCCCCGATGCATGGACGACCTCCTCTCAAGGACTGCGAACGTCCTCCGGCCACTTGCGCTCCACGCCGGTGGGGTTCTGACTGTACAGCTCCGCGAGCCGGGCCTTCACCTCCTCCACGGTGCCGACGATGACGTAGCTCCGCGTCTTGATGTCCTCCGGCACGCCGCCCGTCATGCCGAAGGTGACACTGAGCTTGGTGCAGTCGTCCGTGGGGTTGCCAAGGTCGAACTGGTGCAGGCGGTACTGGAGGTCCGGCTGGTCCTCCTCGTCCGGCGACCAGATGGCCATGGCTCGATCGCCCTCCGCCGTGGCGACGATGAGCGGCACGTTCCCCCCTTCGTCCGGGAAGCCCTTTCTCGACTCCGGGGGATCGGCGGGCTCCGAGTGAATCCGGGGGTACTGGCGCGACTCGCCCGTCGCCGGGTCGAAGCGGTAATGCATCTCGAACTCGCCGTTGAGGTAGGTGGTGGGGGCCTCGACGTAGGCCTTGTCGTGGGGGGCGGCGAGGTGGATGTGGCTGTCGTACTGGATGACGTTGTCGTGACCGCCCACGCCGACGGTGATGTCCTTGGTGATGGTGTCCGCGGAAACCAGGGTCTCGTTCACGGCGTGGGAAACGCTGTTGTACGGGGCCGCCTCCTCCCCCGGCTCCAGCCAGTAGGCGGGATGCACGGTGCTGGTCATGTGGCCGGGCTGCGCGCCGTAGCCCAGCACCTGCGTCGTGGAGACGGGGTCCGAGCCGTTCCGGTTGCTCCCCGCCTCGGTCGGCATCAGGGCCTCGTCGTAGCCGTCCAGGGAGAAGGCCACCTGCATCTGCCGGCCATGGTCCTTGTTGTTGATGTATTCCCTGCCGCCGTAGACGAGGCTGGTGACGGCGCCGCCATGGCTCGCGGAGGTGCCCATCTGCACCGTCGCGTTGCCGAAGGAGGTGTCCCCGTGCAGCGGGCCCGTGGTGCCGTAGGGGCCCGTGGGCTGCTGGACGCCCCCCGGGTCCTGCGTCGGGCGCGCGGTCATGTCCCCGCCGGGCCACGCGGTGCCCAGGCGCTGTCCGTCCTTGGAGAAGGCCTGCACCTTGCCGCCAAGGTCCGCGAGGTAGCCGTTCTGGAACTCCTGGAAGGGCACCCGGTCGGGCTTGCCGGCGGCGACCCGGTCGTCGCGGAACGCCTTCACCATCGGGTCATCGAGGAAGGGCGGGCGGGTGCGCACGGCGTCCTCGAGGCCGGAGTTGGGGTAGCCCAGGAGGGAGTTGGTGCCCTGGCGGCCGTTCGTGAAGGTGTTGTCCGAGTAGGCCTTGCAGATGTCGCCATGCACCTCGAAGGACACCCACTGGTTGCGGTCCGAGGGGTTCAAGGTCTGGCCCGGAGGCGGACGGCAGAAGGTGTAGAGCTGCATCTGCCGCTCGCCGGTGGCGGGGAAGTCCTGGAAGAAGGCGGGGACGTTCTCGTTGCCGGTCACGGTGGAGCGGCCCGCGGGATACACGGGCGAACGGGAGCCATGCATGACCTGGTCGGCGGTGAGGTCCGGCAGGGTGGTGCCGCGCTTGCGGGTGAGCTCAGCGTCGGCGTTGCCCCTGAATTGCTCGCACCAGGCCTGCCAATCCTCAACGGATGCGTTGGAGACGTCCGGAGGAGGCGTGGGCTCGGACAGGGCCCTGTAGGACGAGGACGTCGGGGGACGGGACTGCGGCTCGAAGCTGGTGTGGAAGAACAGCTCGCGGAGCGTGCGCTCAGCGGTGGAGTCCTGGGACGCCGCTGGCTGCGAGACCGTGTCCGAGCCCGAGGACACCCGAAGACCATTCAGACCCGATTGGAAACGAGAGATTCCATCCATGTGAGCCTCCCCCCCGAGGCATGCCGCGAGATGCGATGCACCTATGACGATCATCGGGGGAATCCATTGCCGAATCCGCTCCAGTCGAACAGGCTGAAGCGATGCCAGGAACGAATGTCCGAGCGGAGTTTCCCCTGCCGCGCGCTCTCGTGTGCGCGGTCTTCTCGCTCCTCGTGGGCTGCTCGACGGAGCCGCCACCGGAGCTGGCGGTCGCGAGAGCGGCCGCGGTCATTCAAGAGCCCAACTTCGCCGACTCGGTCTTCGTCAGTGGCCTCCAGGGCCCCACGACGATGACCTTCGCGCCCGACGGGCGCCTGTTCATCTCGGAGAAGAATGGCTCCCTGCGGGTCGTCGTGAACGGCCAGCTCCTGGCGACTCCGTTCATGACGCTCGCCGTGGATACCGACAATGAGCGTGGACTGATGGGCGTGGCGTTCGACCCCAACTTCGACAGCAACCACTATCTCTACGTCTATTACACGTCGGTCGCGGGCAGCATCCACAATCGAGTCAGCCGCTTCACCGCCAACGGCAACGTCGTGGTTCCCGGAAGCGAGCTCGTGCTGGCCGACTTTCCGACGCTGGATGCCGCCAACCACAACGGCGGCGCGGTTCGCTTCGGACTCGACGGCAAGCTCTATGTCTCCGTCGGAGAGAACGCGGTCTCGTCCAACTCGCAGAGCCTGAACACGCCGCTCGGCAAGCTGCTGCGCTTCAACCCGGACGGCAGCATCCCCACGGACAACCCCTTCTACGCGACCGCCACCGGGCTCGCGAAGGCGACCTGGGCGATGGGGCTGCGCAACCCCTTCACCTTCGACGTGCAGCCCGGCACGGGAATCCTGTTCATCAACGACGTGGGCGAAGGCGGCTGGGAGGAGATCAACCGCGGCCAGGCCGGCGCCAACTACGGCTGGCCGATGACGGAGGGCTATTTCACCAACCGCCCGGAGCTCACGCAGCCGTTCTTCGCGTACCCGCATGGCTCCGGCACGGCCGCCGGCAACTGCATCGCGGGCGGCGCCTTCTACAATCCCCCCGTCTCGGCGTTCCCCAGCGCGTACGTCGGTCAGTACTTCTTCGCGGACTACACCAACAACTGGATCTCCCGCATCGACCCGAACACCGGTGCGCACTCCCTGTTCGCGACGGCCACCCCGGGGCCCGTGGACCTCGATGTCGGGCCTGATGGCGCGCTCTATTACCTGGCGCGCGGCGCGGGCCAGGTGGGCCGCATCGCGTACACGGCCTCGCTACCGCCAAGCATCGCGCAGCAGCCGGCGAGCACGTTGGTCTCCGTCGGCTACCCGGCGGCCTTCACGGTGTCCGCGAGCGGCGAGCCGCCGCTCACCTACCGGTGGCAGCGGAACGGCGTGGACATCCCCGGCGCGACCTCGCCGGCCTATGAGCTGACCGCCGCGCAGCTCTCCGACAGCGGCGCGCGCTTCCGCGTGGTCGTGACCAACGGGCTGGGCTCGGCCACCAGCACCGAGGCCGTGCTGACGGTGACGTCCAACAAGCCGCCGGTGGCCACGATTGTCACGCCGGCCACGGGCGCGACCTACACCGCGTCCACGAACCTGACGTTCTCCGGCTCGGCCAGCGACCAGGAGGATGGCGCGCTGCCGCCGAGCGCGATGACCTGGAACATCACCTTCCACCACGACACCCACACGCACCCGGCCATGGCCGACACCACCGGCGTCGCGAGCGGGAGCTGGCCCATCCCGAACATTGGCGAGAGCTCGGCCAATGTCTGGTATCGCGTGCGGCTCACGGTGCGCGACTCGATTGGCCTCACCCACACGACGTATCGCGACGTCCACCCCGTCACGGTCCCGCTCACGGTGACCAGCGTGCCGAGCGGGCTTCAGGTGTTGATGGACGGGCGGCCGGTCCCGGCGCCGCACGCGACGACGGGCGTGGTCGGGGTCATCCGCTCCGTGGGCGTGGAGTCGCCGCAGTATGCGAACGGGAAGTTCTGGGCGTTCTCGTCATGGTCGGACGGCGGCGCGCAATCCCATACCTTCGTCACGCCTGGCAGCGCGGCCACCTACACCGCCCTGTTCTCCGAGACCTCGGGCGGGAGCTGCTATCAGATCCAGAGCGAGCGCTCCGACAAGTGGCTCGCCGTCGACACCGCGGGCAAGGTCGTCGCCAGCAGCACGACACAGGCAGGCGGGCAGATCTTCCAGCTCGTTCCGAACGGCACCCAATACAAGCTCAAGGGCTCCGGCGACGCGTTCCTGACGGTGGTGGCGAACCAGCTCACGATGAGCGCCAACTTCACCAGCGGGGAGTCGTTCACCCGGATCGCCTGCGGCTATGGCGGGCGCACGCGCGTCGGCTTCCAGGCCTCGGTGGGGAGCGCGCCCCACTGGAAGGAGACCACGACGGGCGCCCCCATCCAGAGTGGTGACGGCGGCAACGGCGGCGCCTGCAATCCGGCCGATGGCGGAGCCTGGGAGGGCTTCTACCTGGAGCCGGTGGCCTGCCCGGGCAACAGCACCGGCCCCGTGTGCGGCAACGGCACGGTCGAGAGCGGCGAGCAGTGCGACGATGGCAACACCCAGCCGGGTGATGGCTGCGATGCGACCTGCCACACCGAGGCCAGTGGCAGCGCGGGCTGCTTCCGCATCCAGAGCGAGCGCACCGACAAGTGGCTCACCATCGATGGCGCGGGCAAGGTGGCCGCCCTGGGAACGACGCAGACCGGTGGCGAGGTCTTCGAGCTCGTCATCAGCGGCGCGAAATACAAGCTCAAGGGAGCGAGCGGCGCGTACCTGGCGGTGGTCGCGGATCAGCTCACCGCGAACGCCTCGCTCGGCACGGCGGAGGCATTCACCCGCCACGCATGCGGCGTCTTCGGCGGCCGCAATCGCTATGGCTTCGAATCGACGACTGGCACCGCGCGCAACTGGAAGGAGAACACCGCCGGCGCTCCCATCCAGAGCGGCAACGGCGGCAACGTGGGCATCTGCAATCCCACCGACGCCACCTCGTGGGAGGCCTTCTACCTGGAGCCCGCGACCTGCTCCTCATCCGCTCAGTAATTGAGCGTCGCTTGATGCGTGGGAAGTCAATGCGGATCCGGGCCCTCTCCCGGATCCTTTCCCCTTGAGCGGTGTCTTACCTGGAGGCCAGCAATCGACATAGGCTGGGGCCGGCGGCCGGGGACGGGTCAAGGCGTCTCCCCGCCGGTTTCAGGAGCCTCCCACACATGTTTCGCGACAGCCGTTTCCCGTCCCCGCCTTCTTTCCTGGCCAGGCTCTGGCCACTGCTGTTGGGCCTGATGTGGCTCCACTGCAGCCCCGCGGCGCCTCCCACCGGGGAATCCCAGGCGCATCCCTCCCAGCAAGGACAGGCACTGGAGCGGGAGAGAGGGAATGGCGGGGTGAAGGCGGTGAGCCTGCGGGCCCTCCGCACCATGGCGGCGCTGCGCTCCAGGCACTCGGCGACACTGCTCCCGTCGGGCAGGCTGCTCGTCGCGGGAGGTGGGGACATCCTCGGCAACGGGACCGCCAGCGCGGAGGTCTTCGACCCCGCGACGGGCACCTGGTCTTCCACGGGCGCGATGGCCGGGGTCCGGCAGGCCCACACGGCGACGCTCCTGCCCAACGGCAAGGTGCTCGTCGCGGGAGGCGCCAGCACCTCCATCAGCAGCGGCATTGCCAGCGCGGAGCTCTATGACCCCGCGACGGGGACCTGGACGGACGCGGGCTCCATGCTCAGCGCCCGCCGGGATCACACCGCGACGCTGCTGCCCTCGGGCAAGGTGCTCGTCGCCGGTGGCCAGCAAGGCAGCAACCGCCTGACCCAGGCGGAGCTGTACGACCCCGCGACGGGCACCTGGACCTCCACCGGCGCGATGCCCGCGGCCCGGGGCGCCCACACGGCGACCCTGCTGCCCAACGGCAAGGTGCTCGTGGCCGGCGGCTATGACGGCGATGCCATCCTGGCCAGCGCGAGCGTGTATGACCCCGCCACGGGCACCTGGAGCTCCACCGGCGCGATGGTCTCCGCCCGGAGCGGCCACACGGCGACGCTGCTGCCCAACGGCAAGGTGCTCGTCGCTGGCAGCGGTGGAGGCAGCGCCGAGCTGTATGACCCCGCGACGGGCACCTGGGCTTCGACCGGTTCCCTCTCCACCGGACACGACAGCCCTACGGCGACCCTGCTGCCTTCGGGCAGGGTGCTGCTCGCGGGCGGATACGGTAGCGCCGTCCTGGAGGAGTACGACCCCACGACGGGCACCTGGACGGCCACCGGCTCCCTGAGCACGGTGCGCTACCAGGCCACGGCGACCCTGCTGCCCTCGGGCAAGGTGCTCATCGCGGGCGGAGAGAACGGGGGCCGTCAATCCCAGCGCAGCGTGGACCTGTATGACCCCGGGACGGGGACCTGGGTCTCCACGGTCGCGGCCACGGCCCGCTCCGGCCACACGGCGACGCTGCTGCCCTCGGGGAAGGTGCTCGTCACCGGTGGCGCCAACGCCGACGGCACGCTGGCCACCGCCGAGGTGTTTGTCCCCGCGGCGGCCGCCTGGGCTTCCACGGGCGCGATGGCCACGGCTCGCACCCGGCACACGGCGACGCTGCTGCCCTCGGGCAAGGTGCTCGTCAGTGGTGGCGCCAACGCCGACGGCACGCTGGCCAGCGCCGAAGTGTATGACTCGGCGACGGGTGCCTGGGCTTCGACGGGCGCCCTGGGTTCGCCTCGGGAAGGTCACACGGCGACGCTGCTGCGGGATGGACGGGTGCTCGTGGCCGGCGGCTCCAACAGCAGCGGCCTTCTGCCCCGGGGTGAGGTGTACAACCCCGCGACGGGCACCTGGACCTCCACGGGCCCCATGGAGTACAGCCGGGATCGTCACACCGCGACGCTGCTGCCCAACGGCAAGGTGCTCGTGGCTGGCGGCAACCAGTCCGGTGCCCTCTTGTACTCCGCGGAGCTGTACGACCCCGCGACAGGCACCTGGGCCTCGACCGGCGGCCTGAACATCTATCGCGACGGACACTCGGCGGCGCTGCTGCCCAACGGCAAGGTGCTCGTCATCGGGGGTTCCGGCGGCGGCGATTACGTGGTGCGCGCGGAGGAGTACGATCCCGCCCGGGGCACCTGGGCCTTGACCGGCGCCATGTCCACGGGCCGCACCTCCGCCACGGCGACCCTGCTGCCCTCGGGCAACGTGGTGGTCACGGGCGGCTTGAACGACAGCGGTCCTGTCGCCGCCACGGAGGTGTACGCGACCGAGCTCTCCGGCTGGATTTCCGGCGGCTCGTCCTTGGTCCTGCCCCGAAGCGGCCATGCGGCGACGCTGCTGCCGGATGGCCAGGTGCTTGTCACCGGAGGCGCGAATGCCGACGGTTCGCTCGACACCGCGGAGATGTATGACGACACGGGAGCCCCCTATGCGTGGCGGCCCGCGTTCCAGGCCCCGGACTCGAGGCCGGGCGCCAGCATCCAGCTGACAGGCACGGGCTTCCGCGGCGTTTCGGAAGCCAGCGGCGGGAACACCCAGAGCTCCCCCACCAACGTCCCGCTGCTCGGCCTGATGGCCGTGGAGGGCGGGGCCCTGACGAGGATGTCCCGTGGGAACTACTCGGACACCTCGGTGACGGCCACCGTGCCCGCCGTTCCCGCGGGCTACTACTTCCTCACGGTCATCACGAACGGCAGTCCCGGTGGGCGCGTGGTCCACGTGCAGGGGGCGCTCCTGCTGACCCCGGTGGTGTTGACGCCCGCCAATGGCGCCCTGCTCACCACCACGACCCCCGTCTTCTCCGGCACGGCCGAGGCCAACAGCACGGTGACCCTCCTCCTGGATGGAGTGGCGGCGGGAACCACCGAGGCCAATGACAGTGGCGACTGGAGCTTCACGCCAGACACCGCGCTGGCTCAGGGGACGCACACCGTCTCGGCCCGCACGACGGATGCGGAGGGCAATACCAGCCCTGACGCCCCTTCCCACTCCTTCCGCGTGGATTCCGTGGCGCCGGACGCACCGGTGATCGTGACACCAGCCAATGGCGCCGTGGTGAACAGCGCGACGCCGGTCCTCTCCGGCACGGCCGAGGCCAACAGCACGGTGTCCCTCCTCCTGGATGGGGTGACGCCCCTCACCACCACGGCCAATGGCACGGGAAGCTGGAGCGTCAGGCCGAGCACCGCGCTGGCCCAGGGAGCCCACTCCTTCACGGCCCAGGCGAAGGATGCGGCCGGCAATACCAGCCAGACCTCCGCCGCCCGCGCCTTCAGCGTGGACTCGGTGGCACCGGCGACCCCGGTGGTGGTGACGCCCGCCCAGGGTGCCCTGCTGACCACCACCACCCCTGTCATCTCCGGCACGACCGAGCCCGGCAGCACGGTCACCCTCTCCATGGATGGCACGTCCTTGGCGGCGGTGGTCGACGGGACGGGGAACTGGAGCTTCACGCCGAGCACCGCGCTGGCCCAGGGAGCCCACTCCGTCACGGCCCGGGCGACGGATGCGGCCGGCAATACCAGTCAGGTCTCCGCCACCCGCACCTTCCGCGTGGACTCCGTGGCGCCACCGACTCCGGTGGTGGTGACGCCTGCCAGTGGAGCCGTGGTGAACACCGCCACGCCGGTCCTCTCCGGCACGGCCGAGGCCAACAGCACGGTCATCCTCTCCATCGATGGCACGCCATGGGAGGTCGTGGCCAATGGGTCGGGGAACTGGAGCTTCACGCCGGGCACCGCGTTGGCCCAGGGAGCGCATTCCGTCACGGCCCAGGCGAGGGATGCGGCCGGCAATACCAGTCAGACCTCCGCCGTCCGCGCCTTCAGCGTGGACTCGGTGGCACCGGCGACCCCGGTGGTGGTGACGCCCGCCAATGGCGCCCTGCTCAACACCGCCACCCCCGTCATCTCCGGCACGGCAGAGCCCGGCAGTACGGTCATCCTCTCCATCGATGGGACTTCATTCGAGGTCGTTGCCGATGGGACGGGGAACTGGAGCTTCACGCCCAACACCGCACTGGCCCAGGGAGCGCACTCCGTCACGGCCCAGGCGAAGGACACGGCTGGCAATACCAGTCAGCCTTCCGCCGCCCGCGCCTTCAGCGTGGACTCCGTGGCACCGGCTGTCCCGGTGGTGGTGACGCCTGCCAGTGGAGCCGTGGTGAACACCACCACCCCGGTCATCTCCGGCACGGCCGAGGCCGGCAGCACGGTCATCCTCTCCATCGATGGGACTTCATTCGAGGTCGTGGCCGATGGGTCGGGGAACTGGAGCTTCACGCCGGGCACCGCATTGGCCCAGGGAGCGCACTCCGTCACGGCTCAGGCGAGGGATGCGGCTGGCAATACCAGTCAGCCTTCCGCTTCCCGCACCTTCAGCGTGGACGCGGTGGCGCCGGCCGCGCCGGTGGTGGTGACTCCGGCCGATGGAGCCGTGGTGAACACCGCGACGCCGGTCATCTCCGGCACGGCCGAGGCCGGCAGCACGGTCATCCTCTCCATCGATGGGACTTCATTCGAGGTCGTGGCCGATGGGTCGGGGAACTGGAGCTTCACGCCGGGCACCGCGCTGGCCCAGGGAGCGCACTCCGTCACGGCACAGGCGAGGAATGCGGCCGGCAATACCAGTCAGCCTTCCGCTTCCCACACCTTCAGCGTGGACTCGGTGGCGCCGGCCGCGCCGGTGGTGGTGACGCCCGCCAACGGTGCCGTGCTGAATACCGCCCCGTCCGTCATCTCCGGCACGGCCGAGCCCGGCAGCACGGTCACTGCCTCCATCGATGGCAACGTCATCGGAAGCACGAGCGTGAACAGCGACGGCACCTGGCGCTTCGAGCTCACCCTGGCGCTCTCTTCGGGAGGCCACACACTGGTCGTCAGCGCGGTGGATGCCATGGGCAACCAGAGCCCCTCCGTGTCGACGACCTTCACGATCTCCCGCCCCGCGCCCCAGGTGCCTCAGGAGGAGGGAGGATGCTCCGCGGCCCCCGCCTCCAGCGCGAGCTGGTTGGCGATTGCCTTCGGCATCAGCTTCCTGCGCCGGCGCAGGAAGTCGGGCGCCGCGAAGTAACGAAGGAGCCATCGAAGGACGCCGCCTGGGCCCGTGCCGCTGGCGGCCCCCGGTAGCGACCTTCGCCAGGCGCGGTGCGGCTCGTCATCGCCGCACCGCGCTCACGGCCGGAGGCCGGTGAGCGCGAGCCGCAGCACCCGCCGCGCGGTGTCCGGGTCGTTCTCGTTCGCGACGGCGATCGCGTTCGACAGCATCATCAGGTCCTCCGCCGTGGCGCCCGGTTGAAGCGCTCCCGCGGATGACGCCCGCGACACCAGCGCCCTCACCACGTCGAGCAGCATGTCGGTGCAGCAGATGTCTTCGGCGGAGAGGCCCTCCGGGCCGGCCAGCAGCGCGGCGGCGAGCCCGCGGTGGGTCGCGGTGTAGACCGTCACCTCCTCCAGCCAGTCCGCCAGCTCGGCGGCGGGAGCCTTGCCCGGTTTCGCGGCGGCCCGCGCACAGAGCTGCGCGACGCCATCCCGGAAGACCACCTCCAGCAGCGCCTGCCGCGACGGGAAATGCCGGTGCAGCGTCGCCGAGCCCACCCCTGCCTGCCGGGCAATCTCCTCGAGCGACACCTGCGCGCCCTCCCGGGCGACCAGCGCCGCCGCGACCTCCACGATCCGCTCTCGATTGCGTCGCCCGTCCGCGCGCAACCGCTTCACCTGCTCCACGGCCCTCTCCTCCTCACCAGACCCTTCTCTTTGACAAACGGGGGGCCCCTCCGTATTTAACACGAAAATAAACGGTGGGGTCCCCCACTTAAAAAGGAGCCGCCAATGAGCCGCAGCGAGGTCGTTCTCGTCACCGCCGCCACAGGACGCCAGGGGGGCGCCACCGCCCGGGCCTTGCTGGCCGAGGGCCACTCGAAGGTGCGCGTCCTGGTGCGCAATCCGGAGGCGGCGAACGCCAGGGCGCTCGCGGCGGCTGGCGCGGAGGTGGTCGTCGGAGACCTGGACAATCCCGCGTCGTTGCGCGCCGCCTGCGCCGGGACGCGGGCGGTCTTCTCGATGCAGTCACCCATCGTCTCCGCGACCGGCGTCGACTTCAGCAAGGAGCGTCAGCAAGGAAGGAACCTCGTCGAGGCCGCGCTCGCCGAGGGCGTCGAGACGTTCGTGCACACCGCGACGACCGGCGTCGGCGCCCACCGCGACGTCGAGGGCTGGGCGGAGGGGCGCTGGAAGTTCCATGAGGAGTACTGGGAGAACAAG
The DNA here is from genome assembly GCF_054512695.1 of Corallococcus sp. M7. NCBI lineage: Bacteria > Pseudomonadati > Myxococcota > Myxococcia > Myxococcales > Myxococcaceae > Corallococcus > Corallococcus sp. M7. Next base: position 2,196,291 of record NZ_CM137252.1, on the reverse strand, counting down.
CTGGCCACGTGCGACCTCGTGCGCACCGCGGGCTTCAAGCACTGGACCCTCATCCTGCCCGCCACCTTCATGGACCACGCGATGTTGGATCCCGCCGGCTTCGTCGACGGGCGCCGGCTGCTCACGGTGGTCAGGGCCGACAAGCCCATCGGATTGATCGCGCCAGACGACGTCGGCAAGGCGGCCGCGGCGGCGATCAACCATCCCCAGAAGTTCCATGGCGTGACGCTGGAGCTCGCGGGTGACGTGCTCACGCTTCCCCAAATCACCGAGATCCTCTCGCGCGTCGACGGCAAGGAGTACGTCGCACAGTCCTCGTCGATTGAAGAGGCCGTCGCGGCCGGCCTGCATCCGGGCGTGGCGCAAGGCATGACGTACATGAACGTCGCCCCGGTGCTGGCACGGCCTGAAATCGCGCGCTCCTACGGCCTCTCCCCCATCAGCTTCGAGACCTGGGCACGGCAGCGTCGCCAGACTTGAGTCAGACACAGTCACATGCGTGTCTTTCAGTACCCATCTTCCCGCGTACCCGTTTCTCGTGGTCTTGCAAGAGTGCCGTGACGTCAGACTTCCCTTCCTGACGCCACGGCGCTGTTCCCCCCACTGAGAAATTGGAGCGCGTGATGAAACACCTTCTCTTGAGCATGTTCGGGTTCGCGGGAGTTGTCGGCGCCGCGGGTCTCCCCTCCGTCGCCGCGGCCCAGGTTCCGTCCCCCTCCTGGGTGGCCCAGCTCGGCGCCAATCTGGATGAGCAGGCCAACGCCGTGGCCGTGTCGGGCGCGAGCGTCTACGTGGTGGGTCAGACGACCAGCCAGCTCGGCGCCGACCCGAAGGTTGGGGGCCAGGACGCGTTCATTGCCCGGTACGACACCGCCGGCAACCTCCAGTGGGTCCACCAGCTGGGCACCCCCGGGGCGGACCGCGCCACCGCCGTGGCCACCGACGCGGACGGCAACGCCTACGTCGCTGGCGTCACCTTCGGCGGCTTCGATTTCTATTCCAATGCGGGCGGCTTCGACTTCTTCATCGCCAAGTACGACGCCGCCGGCAACCGGCTGTGGTTGCGTCAGAACGGCACGCAGATGGATGACTTCGCCACCGGCATCGCCGTGGGCGCGGACGACACCCTCTACTTCACGGGTTACACCGGCGGCAGCTTCGCCAACGGCGGCAACCCCGGCAACTACGACATCATCGCCGGGCTCTATGACACGGCGGGCAACCCGTACTGGCTCCAGCAGTACGTCAGCCCCATGAGCGACATGGCACGCGGCATCGCCGTCACACCGGGCCATGAGGTCTACATCGTCGGGAACACCTACGGCAGCCTCGACGGCACCACCACGCCGGTGAGCAGCGACATCTTCCTGCTCAAGCTCAACATCCTCGGCGTCCAGCAGTGGGTCCGGCAGGTGGACGCGGGCGACCTGGATGACGCCAAGGGCGTCGCCGTGGGCCCTGACGGCGGCGTCTACATCGCTGGCGAGACGTTCGGCGGCCTGGACGGCAACACCAACAACGGCACCATCGACGTGCTGCTCGCCCGCTACGACAGCGCCGGCAACCGCGACTGGAGCCGCATGCTCGGAGGCGGGCAGCCTGACTACGCGTTCGGTGTCGCCGTCAGCCCTGACAACGTCGTGCAGGTGGTCGGCTACACCGCCGGGCTCGACGGCATCCCGTCCGCGGGCGCCGCCGATGCCTTCCTCACCCGCTACGACGCGCTCGGCACGAAGCTGGGCTCCCGGCTCCTGGGCACCTCGCGCCAGGACATCGCCCGCGGCGTGGCCGTGGACGCCGCCGGCAATGCCTATGTCGCCGGACAGACCGGCGGAGGCCTGGGCGGCAATGTCAACGCTGGCGGCAACGACGCCTTCCTCGCCCGCTTCTGAACAAGGCGCCTGACGAAACCCCGGCAGGGCCCCATGCGTTTCCGGGCCCTGCCTCAAGCCGCGCGTGACTAACGCCGGTGGCGGGCGATGAGCGCGTTCGCCGCCTCCGGCCTGGCCTGGCACTCGAGCAGCGCGCGGAGCATCAGCGGGACGACGATGGTGGCGTCCGACTCGATGACGAACATCGGCGTCGTCTCCGTCAGCTTGTCCCAGGTGATCTTCTCGTTGGGCGTGGCGCCCGAGTACGAGCCGTAGGACGTCGTCGAGTCGCTGATCTGGCAGAAGTAGGCCCACGGCTTCACGGGCTTCTGCAGGTCGTACTTCGTCGACGGCACGACGCAGATGGGGAAGTCACCGGCGATGCCGCCGCCAATCTGGAAGAAGCCCACGCCCTGGCCCGCGGACAGCTCCTCGTAGCGGTCGTAGAAGTCGGCCATGTACTCGATGCCGGACTTGACGATGCTCGCCTTGCAGTCGCCCGTCTTCACGTAGGACGCGAAGATGTTCCCGAACGTCGAGTCCTCGTAGCCTGGAACGACGATGGGCAGCTTGCGCTTCGCGGCCTCCAGCAGCCAGCAGGCCTCCGGGTCACCCTCGTACACAGAGGGCTCCAGCAGCGTGATGGTCTCGTAGAAGTACTCGTGCCAGAAGCGCCGCTCGCCCTTCTCCGTCGCACGCTTCCACATGGGGACGACGATCTTCTCCACCGCGCGGAACGCCTCGTCCTCGGGGATGCTCGTGTCGGTGACCCGGCGCATCCGCTGATCCAGGATGCGCGTGTCATCCTGCTTGGTCATGTAGCGGTACTCGGGGAAGTCCTTGTACGCGTGGTGCGCGACGAGCCGGAAGAGCGACTCCTCCAGGTTGGCGCCCGTCACGGACAGGCCGTGAATCAGGCCCGAGCGGATGGCGGGCGCGAGCGTGATGCCGAGCTGCGCGGACGACATCGCGCCCGCGACGCTCCAGAACATCCGGCCGCCGCTCGACACATGCTCCCAGTAGGACAGGAGCGCGTCGCGCGTCGCGCGGGCGTTGAAGTTCTTGTAGTTCGTGAGGATGAACTCGAGGACGGGCAGTTCGGACGGGGACATGCGGAGCCTCCAGAGACAACGGGGTCATGACCCGGGAGGCGCCAGCCGGCGAATGCCACCCGAGGACACCCTACGGTCGCGACGAAACGTCGCACCGCCATCGGAGCGTCAAGTGGCTGGCCCAGGGGTACCACGCCGGGGGGCGCGCGGCTACGGCTTCGACACGGGCGTGGCCAGGCGGCTCGCCATGTACCGCGCGGGCGACGTTCCGAGCGCCTTGCGGAACATGGTCACGAAGCTGCTCGCGCTCTCGTAGCCCAGGTCCAGCGCCACGTTCTGCACGGCCGCGCCCCGGGAGAGCTTCTGGATGGCGAGGATGATGTGGAGCTGCTGGCGCCAGCGGCCGAAGCTCAAGCCCGTCTCCTCGACGAGCACGCGGTTCAACGTGCGCTCGCTGACGCCGATCCGCTTCGCCCACGTCTTCGTCGTCACGCCAATCGCAGGCTCGGCGGCCATCGCGTCCACCAGACGCCGGAGCCGGGGATCGCCCGGCATCGGCAGGCGGTGCTTCTCGATGGAGACCGTCGCGAGCTCGTCGAGGAGCACCGTCACCAGACGCGCGTCCGGCCCCTTGAGGTCATAGAGCGTGGGACGCGTCGCCAGGCGCAGCAGGAGTTCACGGAAGAGCGGCGTCACCGACACCGCGCAGCAATCCTTCGGGAGGTTCGGCGCCGCGCGCGGCTTGAGGAAGACGCTGTAGCCTTCGAGCGGCGCGCGAGCCCGGATCCGATGCGTCACGGACCCGGGAATCCAGAGCGCGGATTGCGGCGGGACGATCCAGAGCGCGTTCGACGCTTCGCAAAGCATCTCTCCGCGCACCAGGTACATGAGCTGTGATTCGCGGTGCGCGTGGGGTTGGCTCTCGGCCTCGCCGCTCGCCATGCGGATCCCGATCGCGTTCACGGGCCGCTCGACCGTGGTCTTCAGGCGTCCACGCGAGTCGAGCACGAACCGGCCGCCGAGCGACTCGTGCGGCGACACCGCGCCAGGAGGCCCGTTCGCCACCTGGACGTCTCCGCCAAACGTCCAGCTCGCCGGATCCACGGGCCTTGGCGCCTTCGATTTCCGCCGCTTCGCAGCCATGACCGTTTTGATAAACAAGTTGTCCAGGTTGCGCAATGCGGCCAGGGGCGCGGCTCACTAGGGTCTCCCGCATGCCATCGCCTTCCACCGCGCCGTCAGGCGCCGTCGAGTCCGTCTTCCATGCTTGGGATCCCCTGGCCATCCTGCCCGACGAACGGGTGCGCGCCGTGCTGCGCCGCCTCCACGGCGAGGCGGACCGCCAGGTTCCGGGCGTCCTCCTCCACCTCCTGCCACGGCTGCCGCGGATGCTCCTTGGCCGCCCCATCGACAAGCCGGGCACGGAGCACACCTTCGCTGACAAGTACCTCTCGATCGAGCGCGCCCAGGGCGCCTTCTGCTACCTGACGGCGCGGGCGCTCCGAGCCACGACCGTCGTCGAGTTCGGCACGTCCTTTGGCGTCTCGACGCTGTGGCTGGCGGCGGCGGTGCGCGACAACGGCGGCGGCCGCGTCATTGGCACCGAGCTCGTGCCGGAGAAGGCGCGGCGCGCGCAGGCGCACCTGGAGGAGGCAGGGCTCGCATCCTTCGTGGAGATTCGCGTGGGTGACGCGACGCGGACGCTGCGGGAGGGCCTGGGTGAAGTGGACTTCATGCTCAACGACGGGTTCCCCCTGCGGGCGCTCGACGTGCTCAAGCTCGTCGCCCCGGCCATGCGTCCGGGCGCCGTGGTGGTGACCGACAACGTCGGTGTCTTCAAGGCGGACTATCGCGACTACGTCGACTGGGTGCGGAACCCGCGCCACGGCTTCGCGTCGATGACCGTCCCCTTCCGCTCGGGCACCGAGTACTCGGTCCGGCAGGCGGCGCGAGCGGACTGACAATTCTTCGCAGACCGCCGAAGCGCGTCATTCATTGCACCCATCAAAATACATCCATACTCAACCACTCAAACCAGACGTTTGCGTCTTGGATTGCGGGACACACTGGGAGTACCATCCCAGACGCCTCTCAACCCAAGGAGCATCAGATGCTGCGGACGCTTGTTTCCGGAGTTGCCCTGAGTTTTGCCTTCGTGGTGGGAATGGCTGTTTCCACTCAGCTTGCCCCGAGCGAGGTCGTGGCGAACGACGAGGCCGTGCTCGTCTCGAGCGGCCCCAGCAGCGCGGTTCCGGACGAGACCACGGACGAGCCCTCGCGCTTGCTCGGGTGCTGCACGGGGGATGGCCAGTTCTGCATCAACACGGCGGCATGTCAGGCCCGCGGGGCGGGCACCTGCGGCGCGCCCTGTAACTAGCCTTCTGTCGCCGCACCGGACCTGAAGCAGGCGCTGGACGCGCGTACGTCCAGCGCCTGAAGTCGTGCCGCGCGGGCATCATCCATCGCGCCAGGAAGCCGGGCGTTCCGGAAACAGCCCCGTTCCTCCCGGCACCGAAAGGCCCGCGGCAGCCCAGGCAGGAGGACTTCGCGGACTCGCTTCCGCTGTCGCTCAACGACTTCCCCGAGGAGTGCGCCAGGCTTGGCGGCCCCTACTGGAGCCTTGCCGCCGCGGCGCTGCTGATGGTCATTCTGACGCTTCCCTTCGAACTGACTGCCTTCAAGGCCATCTCGGGCCTGCTCCTGGCCACGTTCCTGCTGAACGCCCTTCGGTTCTGGCTACAGACTCGCAGGCTCGTGCGTTGGGGAACGCCCGCGGTGGGAACCATCCTCAAGTTCCGTGAGCGATGGTTCCAGCCGCGTAACGGCTCAATGGGGGAAGGCACGGCCCTACTTCGAGGTCGACTCCAGACAATGGGTCGTGGTGGATCCCCACGCCCCCGGGAACGCCCGGATCTTCTGGATGAACCTGGGGCTGGTGATCCGCCCCCCGTGAGGTGGGGCGATCTCGAACCGGACGTTGAGCGTGCCGTCCGCCCGGCGTAGCGGATTCGTTCCGGCGGACGCCCCAGGCGTACCGCCGCCCTCCGCGCCCCAGGTCCCCAGCACCGCGCTCGAACGAACAGGGGGAGCGCAACCCACGAGGGGACCCATGACGACACCCGGGAGGAACACCCGGACGGGGGGATGCCCCCCGCGCGTTACTCCTTGCCGAAGGCCCTGGCGAAGAGCCTCTCGATGCCCGACTTCTCGGGCTCGATGGCGATGGCAGGCGCCGGCACGGCCATGGCGTTGCCGAGAGCCGGGCGCAGACCCGAGGCGATGCCCGGCTTGATGTGGTGACGCAGGTCGACCGCCACGTCCGACTTCACGTGGGTGCCCACGCCCATGGCCGTGTTCACGTCCGCGGAGTGCTTGAGGAAGCCATTCTCGATGCCGAACTTGCCGCCCGCCTGGGCCGACGCGCCCGCCACCGCGCCGGCGGTGACCGAGCCGTGCACCCGGCCCACGTGCCCGCCCGCCGTGCCGTACACGCCCGCCGTGGCGCCCGCGCCCACCTGACCGGAGACCATCGCCGTGGCCGTCTTCGGGTCGATGGTGGCCACGCCCTCGGCGTAGGCGGAGGCGCCGGCCTTCGCCTCACCCTTCACGTAGCCGCCCACGTGCCGGTTGAAGTCGTGGTTCGCGCTCGCCGTGACGCCCACGCCCGTCTCCGCCTTGGCCGTCAGCGCGGCGGTGTAGGCGTGCGAGTTCGTGTCGGCCGACACACCAGCCTGGGCCTGCGCCTTGAAGCTGTTGGCCTCGCCGGTGACCTGCGCGCTCGACACGCCCATCCGGCCCGCGTGCGACTTCTGCCACCCGTAGGAGGCGTTGGGGCCCTGCACCTCGGCCTGCGCCGAGTAGTGGTGCACGCCACCGCCGCTGTGGCTGGTGGTGGAGGCCTGCATGGAGCCCACGTTGCCGCTCAGCCGGCCACCGCCGAAGGTGTCCTTCTCGAAGGGCCTGCCCGGCTTGTCGAGGAGCATGTTCTGCTTCGCGCCCGCGGGCGCCGTGAGCTTGTTGTCACCACCGCTCACCGCCACGTCCGAGGCGCCCGAGGTCAGCTCCCAGGGGCTGTAGGAGGGCTGACCCTCGGGAGCACCCGCGTGCTTCGGCGGCGTCGCCGTGTTCGCGGTGGGCGTCGTCGCCGTGGGCTTCGTGGCCGCCGCCGTGTTCGCGGGAGTCGTCACCGCGGGAGTCGTCACCGCGGGAGTCGTCGCCGTGGGCTTCGTGGCCGTCGTCGAGGTGGGGAGCGTCGAAGCGCGCGGCGGCGGCTTGGGCTGGGACACCGTGGAGGAGGTCGGGAGGGTGGAGGTGCGGGGCAGGGACGAACCGATGCGACGGGCCATGGCGGGAACCTCGGGAGTGCTTCGAAGGGGGAGCAGTACAGCGATGCACTCCCCTACTGCACCCGGCATGCCGGACCCTGGCCGAACGGCGTGGCCCGTGATTCCAAGGGGTTGGCGGACGCGACGTCCCAAGAGGAGCCCCGGAGCTGGTGACTGCCGTCACCAGGGCCCGAACAGCGGTCATCACCCGCGCTTCGCGTACCGGGCCCCGCCACTTTTGAAGAGGCGCGGCAAAGCCAGCTCAATCCCTACCACGTCCGTTGGTACAGCCCTTGTATTGACCAGACATCGGGGGGCGCGGACGCAAGGGTTTGGGCGCACGCGAACCCAGACGCGGTAGCCAAAGGTAGAGGAGAGGGAAATGTCGGGGAAGAAGATGTGGCGGCGGATGCGCACGGGCGCGGGATGGCTGGCGGGAATGATGCTCTTGACCCATTGCGGCGGAGCAGAAGAGCGGGTGAAGGACGGACAGCCGCTGTCCGGGGACACGGGACAACAGACAGCGGAGCTGGACGCGTGCGAAGCGGTGGTGCAGTTGGAGAACCTCCGGGTGGTGGCGACGGAGGACACCTACGCCGCCGCGACCGACCCCACGGCCACCCATGGCGAGTTCGACAGGCTCGTCGTGGACGCCAATCCCCAGACAGAGGGCTTCCTGAAGTTCAACGTCCCCCATGCGCTGCTTCAGGGCGGCGTCATCGTCCGGGCGAAGCTCCAGCTGAATGCCGTGGACGGCAGCTCCGACGGTCCGGCGCTCTACCAGACGGGGACGGAGTGGAGTGAGGCGTCGCTGAACTGGAACAACCGTCCGGGCCATGCGTCAGGCCTCTTCCTGGGCGACCAGGGCAGCATCATCACCCACCAGCTCGTCGAGTACGACGTGACGCCGGTGGTGACGGAGCCGGGCACGTTCGGCTTCGTGCTGGTGCCCACGAGCGGCGATGGCACGGACTTCCGCTCCTTGGAGTCCAGTGGGACGACCCTCGTGCCGCGGCTGGACCTCACCGTGGCGAAGAGCGTCTGCACGCGCAGGGGCACGGGCGGAGACGTCGCTTGGACGTGGACGCGCGGCGGCGAAGGCACCCAGTCGCTCGATGCCGCGTCGGAAGGCATGGACGCGGCCCCCGACGGCAGCTTCGTGACGCTGGCGTCCTATAGTGGGCAGGGCAACTTCGGCGGACAGACCTTCACCGGCGCGAACAGGTTCGTCATCGCGAAGTACGCCGCGGATGGCTCGCATCAGTGGTCGCGGGCCTATGTCCCCTTCGAGCCTGACGTGCGCCTCCACGCGCAGGGCATCACCCTCACCCCGCTGGGGAACATCCTCGTGGTGGGCAATTACAACGGTGCGCCGGACCTGGGCGCGGGCCCCCTGCCGCCGGTGGAGGACGAGGACGATGTGGGCCTCTTCATCGCCAAGTACTCGCCCAATGGCGACTTCGTGTGGGCCCGCGGCTTCGCCCCCACGGGCAGCGCCCAGCTGTCCCAGCGCTACGTCAACGCCAGCCGGGTGACCAGCGACGCCAACGGCAGCCTCATCGTCACCGGCGGCTTCGTGGGCGAGCTGAACCTGGGCGGTGACACGTTCATCTCCGGGACGACCGACGCCCAGGAGGGCCTGTTCCTCGCGAAGTTCTCGTGGGAGGGCAATCCCCTGTGGTCCCTGGCGGTCCCCGCGGGCACCAGCGACCCGTATTACGACGGCGTCCACGCGGACGCGGTCGTGACGGACGCGAACGGCCGCGTCTTCATCACCGGCGTCGCGGGCACGGGCCGCATGGGTGCCACGGCTCCGTCCACGCCCTTCATCGCCGCCTACAGCCCGGCGGGCGCGCTCCTCTGGTCCCGGGCCTTCAATGGCGCGACGGGCTGGCTGGAATCCCTCTCGCTCATGCCCGACGGGAACCTCGCCTTCGCCGGCGCCTTCTCCGGCGTCTTCAGCTTCGCGGGGAACACGCTCACCAGCGAGCCCGCCAACAGCGGGCCGTCGTCGGATGCGCTCCTCGGGGCGGTGTCGGCCTCGGGCGGCGAACTCTGGGTCCGGAAGTATGGCACCGAGAAGGATGAGGCCTTCGGAGACATCGGCGTCGACAGCGCCGGCAACATCACCGTCCGCGCGACGTCCAATGGCCTGCTCGACCTGGGCGGAGGACAACTGGGGCACCCGGCCGAGGGCCGCCGCTTCGTGGCCCGCTTCAGCGCCTCGGGCGCGCACCTCTGGTCGCGGGTGATGGACCCCGACCTGACCGTGACGGAGATGGAGGTCCTGCCGGATGGGAGCACGCTGCTGGAAGGCGCCTTCCGCGACCCGGTGACGCTCGGCGCCCAGGAGTACCTCGCGCCCGGCGGTGAGTCCGAGCTGCTCTTCCTGCGCCTTACGCCGTAGCGCCTCCAGCGAAGCACTGCCCCGTCCCGGCCCTGCATGAGGCCGGGCCGGGGCGCTTGCCGCCCGGCGCGAGCGCGGCGGAAGCTGCCTGGCCATGATCGACCCACGCTTTCCCGCCAGGCTTCTGGAAGACCTGGCCCAGCGGCGCAGCACCGAGGGGCCGCGCACGCGCCTCAACATCGACCCGCACGGAGATGAGAGCGAAGAGCTGCCCGCCGCCCTGGTTCCCTTCGCCAGGGATGGAGGCGGCGGGGTCTGGTACCTCGACGTCGAGGACGCCCTGAAGAAGGGCGTGGGGGCCATCTTCTACCTCCACATGAGCGAGACGTATGGCGATACCCGCTACATCGCGGCCTCCTACGACGAGCTCCTGCAACGCGTCGCGGAGGGGCTGCGACCGGGTGACATGCCCTCGTTCGATCAGCTCGCGTCGCGGCAGGCGCCCAAGAACGTGCGCGTGCCGGGCATCGAAGGCCTGGTGGACGTCGAGCATGTCCACGCGAGCACCGGCGGCTTCGGCGTCGTGACCGTGCATGACAACGCGCGCTGCGAGGGAGGCTTCGTGGCGCGGGCGGGCACGTCCGTCCACATCACCGGCGAGGGTCGCATCCACTACGTCACCCTGGCCGAACGCGCGGTCGTGGATGGCATCGCGTGCGCCGAGGGAACGGTTCTCTCTCTCCATCCGCGGACGGGACGCCCGCTGAGGTTCACACCGGCGGAGCCCCTGGTCGTCGACGGCCTCCCGCTGGCCCCCTTCCACGAGGTCACGGTCGAGGATCCCATCTACTCCCCTGGAGTGAGCGGCATGCTGGCCCGCGACCACGACGTGGACGGGTTCCCCCTGGCCGGCGGCACACGGGTGGTCCTGCTCCGGGGGAAGCTCAGCAGCGGCACGCTGCGCGCGGATGCGAACGTCGCGGGGACCGTGCTTCCCGCGGGCACCCGGTTCGAGCTCGTGGCCGGGCAGCTCTTCCATCCCCGCCCGCCCGCGGCGTGACAGCCGCGGGCGGCGGGCCCCACTCAAGCGGCCTGCGAGCTCAAGCGGTGGTCCTTCATGAGCCTGTTCCGGCCCAGGTAGCGCTGGAAGGCCCCCAGCACCGCGTCCGGGTCCTGCACCTTGCTCAAGCAGATGGAGTGCCGGCCCAGGAAGCGCCCCTCCCCGGTGACCTCCAGGTCCAGGTACTTCTTGAACAGGCGCTCGGAGGTGGTGGCGTTGGCGATCCGCTCGAACTCGATGGGCTGCTCCCACTCCGAGCAGCGCACCTGCGCGTAGTCCATCTGCACTTCGTATCCGGCCTCCTTGCCCTCGAAGACGAGCGCCGGGAAGAACTTCTCCACGTGCTGCCGCTCCTCGTCCGTGGACGGCTCGTAACGGCACGCGAGCGCGAAGTCGTGGGCCTGGGAGAAGCGCGCCTCGTAGACGCCCCACAGCCGCGCCTCGATGGCCTCCGCGTCCACGAAGGCCTCCGCCCACGAGGACTGCACGGGCTCCAGCAGCACCTGCGCCATGTCCGCGGGCTTCAGGTGGACGCCCACGTTCTCCATGCGCGCGCCCAGCGGCGGGTGTGAGTCGAACGGATGGGGCGTCACGGCGCCCTGCAGGTCGTCGTGCACCGCCTCGGACTGGGCGTACTCGGAGAAGCCGTGCGCGACCCGCTGCGAGATGGCCACCGTCTGGTGCTGCTGGTCCTGGGCGAAGAGCTTCGCCTCCACGCGGTCCCGGAAGCTCGAGTACGCGCCCACCTTCACCAGCGAGCGGGCGATGTCCTGCCCCGACGTGACACCCGCCGCCAGCCGGTCCGCCGCGAGCTCACTGGCGCGGCGGCTGCGGCCCAGGGACAGCTCGAACAGGGCGCGGTAGGCCGCCATGAAATAGAAGATGGGGCGCGTGATGCCGCCCTCGTACAGCGTCTCCAGGTAGTGGCCGAAGTGCGAGAGCATGGGCGACAGCCGCTTGCCGTGCCCCGTGTCGCCGCCCAGGAGGTGCCCCATCTCGTGCGCCAGGACGGCCTCCGCCTCGGAGCGCTCCAGCAGGCGCAGCAGGGACAGGCTCACGAAGAGCGTGCGGCCGGAGAGGACCTTCCCGTCCACGCGCACGTCGTTCTCGGTGACGAAGAAGTTGGTGTCGATGCCCGCGAGGATGTGGTCGGGCGGCTGGGTCTGGAGCCGCTCGCACAGCCGGCGCACGCAGGCCCACAGCTCCGGGGCACGCGCCTCGGGCACCTCCTCCGCCTCCACGTCGAAGTTCATGGGCGGGCGGCTGAAGATGGCCACCACCACCAGGAAGATGGCCCCCGCCGCCAGCAGGCCCATGATGCCGATGAGCTTCGGGTAGTAACGATTGGCCCAGAGGGCGGTCACCCAGTAGGAGAGCCACACGACGAGCACGCCCTGCCCCACCACCTGGAGCGCGCTGGTGATGCGCAGCACGTGCCAGCCCACCACGAAGCTGCCGTACTGGAAGGGACGCGAGATGAACGCGGCCAGGCCACACAGGAGCGCGACCACCGCGGAGCCCAGCCCGAGCGCCAGCAGGGCCCAGGAGACCAGGTACGCCCACCCGAACTGCTTCACGTCCGAGCAGCCCTCGCCCAGCCCGTTGCGGTAGCTCGCCAGCTCCTCGCCTTCGCTCTGACAGGCCGCCGACGCGGGGACCTCGCGATAGAACGCGAGCGCCTCCTGACGATCGGCGTCGCTCAACGTCGTGTCCCGTCCAATCTGCTTCTCGATGACTTCGAGCACCTGCGCGTCGAAGCTGTCGGAGGCATGACCGGCGAACCAGAGCCCGAACAGCGGCAGGGGGAAGAGCAGCAGCGCGGGCAACACGAGGCTGCGGACGAAACCAGGGGATTTCCGAGAAGAGGCCATGGGGATTGGTGAGACAGCATAGCGCGCCGCGCGCGCCGCCCCATCCCCCCGCCCTCCAGGCTCCCGGACGGAGTAGAACGGAGGGATGTCCAGCCTCCGCCCCTATCGCGACGTGGCCGACCTCGAAGCCATGGAGCGCCTCGTGGCGCGGGCCTGGGCGGAGCGCGGGCCCCACGTGGAGTGCGCGGTGGGGGACCTGACCTGGCGGCTGCTGCGCAATGCCCAGGTGCGGCCACGGGAAGACATCGCCCTGTGGGAGCCCGGGCACGGGCAGCTCGCCGGCTTCGCGTGGGCCTACGGCAACGGCGACGTGGACCTGCTCGTGCATCCCCTCACGCACGCGGACGCCTTCGTGCAGGACGTGCTGCCCTGGGTGCGCGCACGCCACGGGAGCACCTCGAAGCCGGCCACCCTGTGGGCGCTGGAGAGCAACGGCCCGCTGCTCGCGGCGTTGCAGCGGTCGGGCTGCCTGCGCACCCCGGGTGGGTGCTACCTGCATCTGGAGCAGCCGCTCCACGGCTTGCCGCCCCCGCCGCCGCCGCTGCCCGCGGGCTACCGGGTGCGCGCGGTGCGAGGCCCCGAGGAGGTGGAAGCGCGCGCCCTCGTCCACCGGCGCGGCTTCGGCACCGAGCGGATGACGACGGAGGTGTATGCGCGGCTCATGGAGGCGCCGCGCTACCAGCCGGCGTTGGACCTCGTCGCCGAGGCCCCCGACGGCAGCCTCGCGGCCTGCGCGCTGGGTTGGTACGACGCGCTCAACGCCGTGGGCGAGTTCGAACCGGCCGCGTGTGCCCCGGAGCACCGGCGACGCGGGCTCGTGCGCGCGCTCCTGCACGAGGGGCTGGGACGCATGCACGGGATGGGCGCCAGGCGCGCCATCGTGTACGCCTTCGAGGACAACCCGGCGTCCGTCGCCCTCTATCAGTCCGCCGGCTTCACCGTGGTGGACCGCAACCTCGGCCACGCCTCCGCGAAATAGCCCCCACCGGGAGTTCGTTCTTCCGTAAGGAGAGCAACCGACCTTCGAGCGGGAGCAGCCCCCCATGAGCCACCGGCCCTTCCCTTCTCTTCACCTGTGGCGGATGCGGGCACTCTCGCTCGCGGTGATGGGCGCCGCGGCCAGCCTCACCGCCTGCGCCACACCGTCCGCGCTCGCGGTGTCTCCGTCCGGGGTGCCGGCGTTCAGCGAAGACATGCTGACGCCCGAGTTCTGGATCCGCCGCGCGCCGTCTCCCGATGCCGTGCTGCTCGATGCCGGGCAGGTGGCGGCGAAGCGCCTGCGCGCGTTCGGTCCGGAGGGCGGCTTGGTTGACCTGAAGGGCATCCCCGCCACGCTGACGCGGGCCCAGGTCACCGAGTGGGTCAGGACCGCGCAGCAGACGCCCATCCAGGCAGCCATCGACGAGCAGGGCCAACCGGTGACGGAGGCGATGCTCGACGGGCTTCGCCAGAACGCCGCGGCCGGGCACATCCCGGAGACCACCGCCGCGCGCTACGGCCTCAGCGTGCGGCGCACGCACCTGCGGGCGCTGCCGTCCAGCCGGCGATTCTTCGCTTCGGCGGACCTGCGCGACTACGAAAGCCTCCAGGCCGGCGTCCTGTTCCCGGGTGAGCCGGTCGTCATCGTGCATCAGAGCGCGGACCAGCAATGGCTGTTCGTCCAGACGACGCAGGGCCCCGCGTGGGTCCAGCGCGGAGACATCGCGGAAGGCACGGCGGACGCGGTGTTCTCCTACGTGGCGAAGGCGCCCGGGCGCGTCGTCACGGGTGACCAGGTGCGCACGGTCTTCACGCCGGAAGCGCCGGGGGTGTCCGAGCTCGAGCTCGACATGGGGGTCTCGCTGCCACGGGCCGACGTGGCACCCGGCGAGCCCGTCAACGGCGCCAGCAGCTATGCCTCGTGGCCGGTGCGGTTGCCGGTGCGCGAAGAGGATGGCTCCCTGGCCTTCAAGAGCACCCTGCTCCGCCGGACCGCCGACACCGCGCCGGGCTATCTGCCGCTGACGCGCGCCAACATCCTCCGCCAGTCCTTCAAGTTCCTCGGCGAGCGCTACGGCTGGGGGCACCAGTTCAATGCGCGCGATTGCAGCGGGCTGACCAGCGAGGTGTACCGAAGCATGGGGCTGGTGCTGCCGCCCAACTCCGGGATGCAGGGCAAGAGCGCGGCGCTGAACCACCGCCTCTTCACGGCGCAGGACTCGCACGCCGAGCGGGTGCGCGCGCTGGAGCAGGCGGAGGTGGGCGACCTCGTCGTCGTCCCGGGACATGTCCTGATGATCATCGGCCACGTGAACGGCGAGCCCTACGTCATCCAGGATGTCCCCTACGCCGTGTTCAAGGACCCGGCCACGCAGCAGATCCGCAAGACGAAGCTCAATCAGGTGTCGGTCACCCCGCTGCTGCCCCTGTACGCCGACGACACGACCCTGTACGTGGACGCGATGACGAGCCTCGTCCACGTCACGCGGCCCTAGACCCAGTCGGCCGAGCGCGCCCCCGTGCGCCTCGCGCTGCTCAGTCCGGACGGGCCCACGGGCACCTACTCGGACGACGCGGGCGTCATCCCCTGGTGACGCGGACCGCTACAGGGGGCGCAGGGAGGCCCGGTCGATCTCGACGGAGTCCTCCTCGTCCTGGCTGGGCGAGGCTTCGTTGGCGCGGAAGCGCTTCCCGTCGGGCGTGACCAGGAACCACGAGGTGGCGACCGCCGGGTCGTCCGCGGGAGGCGAGACGAGGAGCTCCTCGCCGAGCAGGGCCGCGACCCGGGTGGCCACGTCCACCGACGTGAGCCCCGAGGGCTCTTGGATGCGGGAGCCATCGACGTAGAGGGTCACATCCGTGCGGAACCCCTTGGACCGGAGCGCAGTCTCGACGAGCACCGCCGCATCCGAGGGGCCGTCCACGTCGAAGCGCGCCACACCTTCGGGAGGCAGACCGAGCGCGCGGCCGATGCTGTCGAAGAGGCGCCCGTCCTCCACGGCTCCCCGCGCGATGAATCCGACCACCTGTCTTTCCGGCTGCATGGCTCTCCCTCTCAACCCGCGATGTGCGCCTTGAGCGCGGCCTTCCTGTCGCCCGGGGGCGTGCCCATCTTGTCCAGGATCTCCTTCGCGCGCGGGGTGTCGTCGAACTTGTTGTAGACCCCCAATGCCTTGAAGGCCGAGCGGTTCAGCTCATGGAACCCGGTGCCACGGATGGGATACAGCGTACCATTGTCATGGGCTCCGTAGGTCCGCCCGTTGAGCGTCCAGGTCACAGCCCCTGAATCGCTGCCCTTCTTCGCCTTGCCGTCGTTGATGTCCTTCACGTCCCGGCTGACATCGACCCGCGACTCGATGACGGTGTTCTTGTCCTTGGCGACGGAGGACTGGTCGACCTTGCGGATGTAGTGCCGGTCCGCGGGCTTGGACGTGGGCTTCGAGGGCTTCTCCGCCCAGGCGGGCGGCCCGATGAGCAGGACACCCAGCGCCATCAGCACGGTGGCCAGGGTCAACGGGATGAAAGGCTTCCGGACAGCGGGACGAAGCATCGGATGCGCTCCTACGCAGGGTGATGCGGCCGTCCGGGAAGCCTCTCACAGTTACTTCGGAGTTGGCTTGCGCCTGGCGCGCGAGGCCTTCGGCTTGTTGCTCTTGCTCTCCAGGTTGAGCACCACCGCGGCGCGGATGAGCGCCTTGAAGGCTGTCTCGTTGATCTTGTCGCCTTCGTGGATGTCGATGGCGCGCCGGGCGTTCCCGTCGAGGCTGGAGTTGAAGAGCCCGGCCGGGTCCGGCAACGCCGCGCCCTTCAGGAACGTCAGCTTCACGGCGGCCTTGTACGACTCCCCCGTGCAGATGATGCCGTCATGGGACCAGACGGGGGTCCCCATCCACTTCCACTCCTCGACGACCTCGGGGTCCGCCGCGTGGATGAGCGCGCGCACCTTCGCGAGCGTCTTCCCACGCCAGTCCCCCAGGTCCTGGATCCGCTGGTCGATCAACGCGGACGCGGACTCCGTCGCGACGGTCTTCTTCATGCCCGTCCCGCCTGGAGCCGGCGCCAGGAGACATACGAGAGCACCCAGAGCACGCTGGTGAACGCCGCGAAGGCCCACGCCTCCGGGCCGTCTCCCACCGCGAAGTGGGCGATGAGCGCCGAGACGAGATTGATGGCGAAGCCCGCGTAGGCCCACTCCTTGAGCCGCCACGGCACCGGTGCGACCAGCACCAGCAATCCGAGGACCTTGGCCCACGCCAGCTCCACGCGGAAGTAGCCGGGGAAGCCCAGGCGGGTGAACCCGTCCGCCGCATCCCGCAGGTTCAACTGCGCGTAGGCGGTGAAGCCCATCTCCAGGCAGAAGAGCGCGGTGGCGATCCAGAAGGTGATGGTGACGGCTTTGGGGGACGTCCTGGCGGCGACGAGCGCCGGCTGAGGCAGGGTCGATTCCATGGTGTGCTCCTTCACTGCTGGGGTTTGCTCGCCTTCCAGGTGGGGCTCTGGACCCCGAACTGCTCCGCGTACTCGGAGTTCAAGCGCTGCCAGTCGTACTGCATCGCATCCGGCCCCACGATGCGGCCCAGCGGGTCGCCCGAGAGGAGCTGGTCGAGCACGTCGAAGCAGATGTGCCAGCCCGCGGCGCCCCACGAGATGAAGCCACGGTCGATGTTGTGCCAGAGCGTGAGCCGGGTGCCGTTGGTGCCCGCCGGTTCCAGCTCCCAGCGCAGGTCCTGCTGCCCCCAGCTGTACTCGAGCAGCTTCGGCGCTTCCGCCCGCTTCACGGTGGTCTCGGCGACCATCGGCGTCGGCGCTCCGACCGTGGAGAGCTTCACCGGTCCCACGCTGGCCATGTTCCGGTCCGCGTCGAACGGCGCCCACTGGGCCAGGTGCGTGGGGTCGGTCAACGCCTGCCACACCTTCGCGGGGGGATGACGCAGGTCCCGGACGAGGACGAGCGTCCACTTCTCGCCTTCCTTCTGGACCCGGGCTCCGGCCGCGGGGCCGGGCGTGTACTTCGCACGGTGGCTCATCGTTTCTTTCCCTTCTTGGGTTCGGGTTCGGGTTCGAGGTCCATCTGGTCGAGATGGCGTTCGAGCGCGTCCACGTGGGCCGTCCAGAAGCGCCGGAATGGCGCGAGCCACTCATCGACCTCCATGAGCGGCTCCGGCCGGATGCGGTAGACGCGCCGCTGGGCATCGATGCGCGACTCCACGAAGCCGGCGTCGCGCAGAACGCGCAGGTGCTTGGACACCGACGTCTGGGGCATCCGCAGCTGATGCTCGATTTCGCCGACGGAGTGCTCCGACGCCGCCAGCAGGCTCAGGATGGCCCGGCGGTTCGGCTCCGCGATGATCGCGAACGATGATTCCATGGGCCGTATATACCCATCGGGTCATATGCCTGTCAATTCATATGACGCCTATTGGGGAGCAGGCGTGCGGTCGTGGCCCCGCCGCTCACCGCGCCTCGGCGCCGCTCACCGAGCGCCGGCGCCGCTCGCGGAATGCTTCCGGTGACATGGTGGAAAAACGGCCAGGGTCACGACCTCCCCTCACGGAGGACTCCATGTCCCTGGCTCCCCTCACCTCGATGCTGATCACCACCTGGCTGCTGGCCACGCCCGGTGACGACGTGGCGGCCATCCGCTCGGTGGTGGCCGACTATACGGAGGGCGTGAAGTCCGGCGACGGCGCCCGGCTCCAGCGCGCCTTCCATCCGGAGGCGAAGCTCCTCTCCGTGGGGCCGGATGGGGCGCTGGCCACCTGGCCCGGCCAGGACTACATCCAGGGCGCGGTGAAGCGTCCCCTCAAGGAGCGCGAGGACCGGGTGCTCCAGGTGGACGTCTTCGGCGATGCCGCGGTCGCCAAGGTGGCCGTGCGCACGCCCAAGGCGGACTTCGTCGACTACATCTCCCTGCTCAAGCTGGGCGGGAGGTGGGCCATCGTGAGCAAGGTGTACCACCGCGCGCTCCGCGCGGAGACCCGGCCCGCGGGCCCTCTCACGGGTCGCACCGTGGCGCTGCTGCTCACCCATGGCTTCAACCTGCCGGAGATGACCGGGACCCGGCGCGCGCTGGAGGAGGCCGGCGCCCGGGTGGAGCTGGTGGCCCCCACCGCGGGCAGCGTGCGCGCGGAGGTGTCCGCGGGACAGGTGAGCGAGTTCCCGGTGGACCGGGCGCTGTCCGACGCGCGCCCGGACGCGTATCACGCCCTCTACCTGCCGGGCGGCACGCACAGCGCGGACGCCCTGCGCCTCGTCCCCGGCGCGGTGACCTTCGTGCAGGACTTCCTGCGCGCGAAGAAGCCGGTGGCCGCCATCTGTCACGGGCTGTGGCTGCTCGCGGACGCGGGCGGGGTGAAGGGCCGGCGCGTGACGTCCTTCCCTTCCCTGCGGCGAGACCTCCAGAATGCCGGGGCCACCTGGGTGGACGAGGCGGTGGTGGAGGATGGCCTGCTCGTCACCAGCCGCCAGCCCGCGGATCTACCCGCCTTCAACTCGCGGGTGGTGGCGCGCTTCGCCCAGACGCCTTCGCCCTGACCTGGACCATGACGGACACCCGCCGCCTCTTCTGGAAGCTGAACCTCGCCGGGTGGCTGGGGTACGGCGTGGTCACCTACACCACCTACGCGCCCGTGCTCGCGGGGATGACGGTGGAGCGGCGCAACGCCATGCTCGTCTTCAAGGCGCTGCGCATGGGGCTGGGCTTCGCCCTGAGCCTGGGACTGCACCGCGCCTGCCGCCGCGTCCGCGCAAGCCCCCTGCCCCCGTGGGGACAAGCGCTGCTGTTGTTCGCCGTCTGCTGGGGACTGGGCGCCGTGTGGTGGCTGCTGCTGCGCGCGGCCTCCTCGCCCTTCTTCCCGGAGCGCACCGTGCTGGACTGGACGTGGGTGCCGCACGGCGGGCTGGACCTGGGCTGGGTGTTCGGCGGGTGGTGCAGCGTCTACTACGGCGTGAAGTCCTGGCAGGAGAAGCAGGCCGGCGAACGGGCCCGGCTGGAGACCCGGGCGCTGGCCCACGAGGCGCGGCTCCAGGCGCTGCGCTACCAGCTCAACCCGCACTTCCTCTTCAACGCGCTCAACTCCCTGCGCGCCACCATCGCCGAGGACACCGGCCGCGCCCAGACGATGGTGACGCAGCTGGCGGAGCTGCTGCGGAGCACGCTCACCGGCCCCCAGCAGGCGCTGGTTCCCCTGGAGCAGGAGCTGGAGGGCATCCACAACTACCTGGCCCTGGAGAAGGTGCGCTTCGAGGAGCGGCTCCAGGTGGACTGGGCGGTGTCGCCCGCCGCCGCGCAGGCCCTGCTGCCCGCCCTCACGGTGCAGCCCCTGGTGGAGAACGCGCTCAAGCACGGGGCCCGGCGCGGCGCGGTCCTGCACGTGGCCCTCCGGGCGACGCTGGAGGCGGACGAGCTGTGCCTCGAAGTGGCCAACACCGGCACCCTGCGACGCGCGGCGGACGCGCACGCGGGGCCCGACTCCCTGGGCATCGGGCTGCGCAACGTGCGGGAGCGGCTGGCGGTGCTCCTCCCCGGCCGCCATGCCTTCCACCTGGAGGAACACGACGGCTGGGTGCGTGCCACACTGCGGCTGAAGGTGTCCCATGGAACGACGACTCTCGGCGCTGCTGGTGGATGACGAACGGCTGGCGCGCGTGGAGCTGCGCAGGCTGCTTGCGGCCCACCCCGACGTGGAGGTGGTGGGCGAAGCGGAAGACGTCCCCGGCGCCACCCGCGTGCTGCGGGCCCGCCGTCCGGAGGTGGTGTTCCTGGACATCCACCTGGCGGAGGCCTCCGGCTTCGAGCTGCTCGACGAGGAGCTGGGCGAGACGGCGGTGGTCTTCGTCACCGCGCTGGACGCGCACGCGGTGCGGGCCTTCGAGGTGAACGCGCTCGACTATCTGCTCAAGCCCGTCTCGCCGGCACGGCTGGCGCGCACCCTGGAGCGGCTGCGCTCCTCCCTGGCCGGGCAGCGCCCCTCCGGGGAGCGCAGGCTCACCCTCGAAGACCGGGTGCTCGTCCAGGAGGGCGCGCGCACCGAGCTGGTGCGGGTGAGCGACGTCCGCTGCATCCGCGCGGAGGACGACTACTCCCGCCTGGTACTCACCGATGGGCGGGAGCTGCTGGTGCACGAGTCGCTCAAGCGCTGGGAGTCGAGACTGCCCCCGCGCCACTTCGTCCGCGTCCACCGCTCCACCGTCGTCAACCTCGAGCACGTGGAGCGCATGGAGCGCGAGGACAACGACACCTTCCGCCTCCACCTGCGAGGACTCGACGCCCCCCTCACCATGAGCCGGCGCTACGCCGTGCGGGTGAAGGAGCTGCTGGCGTAGTCAGACGGCGTCGCGCCAGAGCCGGCGGAAGACGAGCGCGTGGCCGAACAGCGCCGAGCCCACCAGGACCGCGGGCAGCCACACGAACGGCGCGAAGAGGATCCACGTATTGAGCTGGGAAGGAGCGCCGCCGAACCGCGCGAGGAACGGCGTGCTGGCGATGGCGATGCCCAGGATGCCCAGCAGCAGCACGCTGCCGAGGACGTTCCAGGCCAGCACGACCGGGCGGGGCACGTTGCCCGCGCGCAGCCAGAGCGCCAGCGGCAGCGCGGTCGCCCCTGTCAGGATGTCGTGGTTCCAGCCGGTGACGCCATTCACGGATCCGAAGGTCATCTGCGCGGGCATGACACCTTCGAGCGCGGCCTGGTGCATCACCAACTCCAGCGGGAGGCGGAAGGCCTGGAGTCCGACGAGGAGCCAGAGCGGGGTCAGTTGGCTCATGCGCTTCGCGGTGCCCGTTCGCAGCAGAAGCACCACCGCCACGACGAGCGCGGGCGGCAGGAGCGCGGACGGCGGCGGTCGCGGATCCAGGCGGGCCAGGACTCCGCTGGACGCGAGCGCCCACCAGCCTCCCGCCCAGACAAGCAGGGCCACCGTGAAGCCCACGACTCCACGTGGACCGTCCGGCGGAGTTCGGCCGTAGCGCGAAGCCAGCGTGGCCCATG
The DNA here is from genome assembly GCF_054512695.1 of Corallococcus sp. M7. Taxonomy (NCBI): domain Bacteria; kingdom Pseudomonadati; phylum Myxococcota; class Myxococcia; order Myxococcales; family Myxococcaceae; genus Corallococcus; species Corallococcus sp. M7. The sequence continues at coordinate 2,174,796 of NZ_CM137252.1, read as the reverse complement.
TGGCCAGCAAGAGCAGGGACAACCCCGCGATCCCAACGGAGACGAGAGCGGACGCGTGAGGCTCGGGAGCCGTCATGGGTAGGACGCTATCGCAATGGGCTCACCCCGCCACGGCCCTGCGCACCGCGGGGCGTTGCGAGTGGCGCCTGACGTACGCCACCAGTCCCGGATGCCCGCCGAGCAGCATCAGCGTGTTCGCGAGGTGGAGGATGGAAGCCATTACCACATCGGCGGCGGTGAAGGACTCCCCCACGAGGAACTCACGGCCGCCGAGTCCCCCCTGGATGAGGTCGAGCGCCGCCGTGAGCCGGGCCCTGAGCTTCGCGACGTCCCCTTCCGGGACTTCGCGCGTTCCCGGCGGCTGTGCGTCCCGGTAGAACTCCATCACCACGGGGTCGAGGCTCAACTCGGCGAAGGCCATCCAGCCGTAATAGGCCCCGCGCTCCGCGCTCCCCACCGGCGGCGCCAGGTGCTTCTCCGGGAACCGGTCGGCCAGGTGCAGACAGATGGCCAGGGACTCGAGCAGCGTGACGTCCCCATCCACCAGGGCGGGGAGGTCCCCCAGCGGATGCACCGCCAGGTACTCGGGGGTGACGGTGTCCTGCTGGACCAGCTCGTAGGGCACGCCGAGTTCCTCCAGCAGCCAGCGGGGACGGACCGCTCGGGTCCTGGGGGCGAAGTAGAGCTTCATGGGTGGCACTCCTGAACGTTGCGTGAGGCCTCACCATGCGGCCGCCGGAGTGCCCGGACAATGCGGCCCCGGACGAACTCATTGTCAGGCTAGGCTTGACGCCCATGATTCCACCGGCCGACATGGTCCTCTTCGCGACGGTCGTCCGCGAGGAGAGCTTCACCCGCGCGGCGCTCAAGCTCGGAATCACCAAGCAGACCGTCAGTGAGCGCATCCGCCATCTGGAGGAGCGGCTGGGCGTGCGGCTCCTCGAACGGACCACGCGGCGCCTGCGCGTGACAGGGGCCGGCGTCGTGTACTCCGAGCGCTGCGCCGCCATCGCCGCGCTCATCGACGAAGCGAACAGCGAGGTGCAACGGGGGCAGGCGGATCCCACCGGGCTGCTGCGGGTCTCCTCGCCGGTGCTCTATGGCCGCCGCTACCTCACCCCCGTCATCGCGAAGTACCTCGACCGCTATCCCCAGGCGCAGGTGGAGCTGGTGCTGGCGGACCGCCGTCCCCACCTCATCGAAGAGGGGCTGGATGTCGCCATCCACATCGGTCCGCTCGACGACTCATCGCTCGTGGCCCGGAAGCTGGGCGAGGGCGCGAACCACTTCGTCGCGAGCCCCCGCTACCTCGCGAAGCACGGCACCCCGAGCGCCAGGGAGCTCCGCACCGCGCGCTGCATTGGCTACAGCGCGTTCGACACCTGGATGGCCGAGGGGGTGAAGACCCGGATCGACCCGGTCCTGACGGTGAATGACCTGGAGCTCGCGTGCGAGGCGGCCATCGCCGGGGTGGGCATCGCGCTCGTCCCGGACATCCTCTGCCGGGAGGCCGTGCGTGACGGCCGGCTGAGAATCCTCTTCGGCCCCAAGCCCGCGATGCTGCGGCCCATCCACGCCGTCTATCCCAGCCGGCTGAACCTTCCGCCCAAGGTCCGGCTCTTCGTGGATGTATTGGCCGCACAGATGGAGCCGGCGACACCGAAGGCCCGCGGACGAAAGCGGAAGTGAGGCTCACCGGGGCGCGGCCATGAAGAGCTCCCCCAACTGCGCGGCCTGCTCCTCCGCGAAGTCCGCGTACGTGTTGCCCAGCAGGGCCACGACGAGCTGGGAGTCCGGGAAGAGCATCAGCATCGCGCGTCCCCCCTCGATGGCGCCCCGGTGGTGGAGGATGCGCCGCCCCTGCGCGGAGACGCCGATGCGCCAGCCGAGGCCCACGCCCGTCTCCTTGCCGGACTTGAGCTTCTGCGAGGTGAAGAGGAGGGCCAGCGTCTCCTTGCGCAGGAAGCCGGGCTGGAGGTGCGCGGAGCCGAAGAGGACCAGGTCCTCGGCGGTGGAGAGGAAGCCGCCGCCGGGCCACTTGTAGCTGTTGTCCACGTGGGCGGCGTGCCGGTGGCCGCCCTCCGGGCCGTTCGCATAGAAGCGCGTGCGGTTCGGAATCAGCTGGTGGGGATGGTCCGCCCCGGTGTGGCGCATGCCCAGCGGTTCGAAGACGGCGCGCTGCATGTAGCGCAGGAACTCCTCGTGCGCGGCGCCCTCCACCACGGCGCCCACCAGGTTGAAGCCATAGCTGGAGTAGGCGTAGGCCGTGCCGGGCTCGGACAGCAGCGGGTCGTCCTGGAAGAGGCCCAGGGCCTGGGTGAGGCTGCTGAAGTGCCTCGCCTCCTGGAAGATGACTTCATCCCGGTCCAGGTAGTGACGGATGCCCGCCAGGTGCCCGGTGAGCTGGCGCGTGGTGATGGGCCAGGGCTTCACGGGGAAGGACGGCACGTACTTCTGGATGGGGGCATCCAGGTTCAGTCTCCCCTCCTCCACCAGCCGGGCCACGGCGGCGGCGGTGAGGACCTTGGACACGCTGCCCACACGGAAGCGGGTCAGCGGCGTGACGGGGATGCCCTGCTCCAGGTCCGCGTAGCCAAAGCCTTCCGACCAGAGGACCTGCCCGCGATGCGCGACGGCCACGGAGAGGCCCGGCAACTGGAAGTCCTTGAGCAGCTTCTGGGCGAAGGCCCGCGCCTGCTGGACCTGCGCGTCGTGGCGTGAAGAGGCAGGCGGGAGCGGATACGACGCGTTCGGCGCGGCGCTCGCGGGGGCCACCGCGAACAGCATGCCCAGGACGAGGGCGGACAACCTCAGGATGGATGACGCGGACATGGAGTGCCTCCGTGGGGTGGACGGACGGCACCGTGCCCGCGCGCATGGCCCGAGGGAAAAGTGTTCAGCCAGCGGGCACGGCCTCGCGGCGAACCGGTCCGCCCGTGCGGCGAACGGGCGACCACAAACGCAACACAGTTGCATTTAAATCCGTGACGCACTACCTGGAACCCCTCATTCGCCTTGGAGCACGCCATGTCTGAATCGAACCCCAGCGCAGTCACGACGGATGCGTCCTGTGACTGCCTCCACCATCGGGTGGAGGCATCACGCCCCGAGGGCCGCTGGGCTTCATGGATACCGCTCCTGGCCTGTGCCGTGTGCCCGGGGCACCTTTCGGCCTCCGCGCAGGTGCTGTCCTTCGTGGGGATCGGCGTCTCGTTCTCCGAGTCTTCCCATCTGCTCTTCCTGGGGGTCGCCGTCTCCCTGTCGCTCGCGGTGAATGCCTGGAGGGCGTGGCGCCTTCGCCGCCTGGCGCCGCTTGCCATTTCAGGAGCCGGCTGCGGGCTGCTCGTCCTCAGCCATGCGCTGGATGAGAATGCGCTGCTGCTCTGGAGCGGCGTCGCCGTGCTGCTGGGGGGAACGCTCTGGGAGCGCCAGGTGTGGCGGCGATTCCCGGTGCGCCGCGCCTCCTCGTCCCTGGCTTCGTGACGAAGGCCTTCAGCGCAGGTGCTGGAACTTCTCGCGGTGGCTGCGGGCGACGCGCAGCTCCGCGCCGGACGAGAGCACCACGACCAGGTCCCTGCGGCCCTCGCTGCGCAGCTCGCGGATGCGGCGCGCGTTCACGATGGCCGAGCGGTGGATGCGCATGAAGCGCTCCGGCTCCAGGCGGGTCTCCAGGCTCTGCATCGTCTCGCGGTGGAGGTACGCCTTCCCGCCCGCGTGGATCTGCACGTAGTAATCAGCGGCCTCGATGTATTCGATTTCGTCCACGTCCAGGAACACCACCCGGCCCGCGTCGCGGATGGCCAGCCGGCGCATCCACGGTTCGGGGGGCGTGGGCGCCGGGGCGGGCGTGCTGTCCCGCTCACCGTAGGTGGAGAGCACGGACATCAAGCGCTGGCTGAGGTCGGACATCCGCGCCATGCGGATCTGCGCCTTGGCGCGGCCGATGGCGTCGTGGAAGCGGTCGTCGCGGAAGGGCTTGAGCAGATAGTCGAGCGCGTGGATGTCGAAGGCGCGCAGCGCGTACTGGTCATACGCGGTGACGAAGATGACGGCGGGCACCTCGCCGGGGTCCAGCCGCGCGAGCACCTCGAAGCCGTTGAGCTCCGGCATCTGCACGTCCAGCAGGACCAGGTCCGGCCGATGCTCGCGGATGAGGCGCACCGCCTCCGGTCCGTTGCCGGCCTCCCCCACCACGCGAACGTCTGGATCCGCGCCCAGCAGCAGGCGCAGCCCCTCGCGGGCCAGGGGCTCGTCATCCACGACGAGCGTGCGGATGGCGGCGGCTGTGTTCATGCCCCCAGCGCCTCCGGCACGGCGGCCTGGAAGGGCAGCTCCAGGCGGGCTCGCACTCCGCCCCCGGCGCGGTTCTCCAGCGTGAAGACATGACGGTCGCCGTAGAGCTGTCGCAGGCGGTCCCGCACGTTGGCCACGCCAATGCGGCCGTCCTGGTGGTCCCAGCCGGGTGCGAGCCCGGGGCCATCATCGAGCACCTCCAGCACCAGCCGCGCTCCCTCGCGTGAGGCGCGCAGCTCCACGCGTCCCGCGCCGGAGCGGGTGGCGATGCCGTGCTTGATGGCATTCTCCACCAGGGGCTGGAGGATGAGGCTGGGCACGAGCGCGCCCAGCGTGGCCGGGTCGATGGCGCGCACCACCTGGAGCCGGTCCTGGAAGCGGGTCTGTTCGATGTCCAGGTAGCGCTCCAGGAAGTCCACGTCCTCGTGGAAGGGGACGTGCTGGCGGCCCGAGGTGTGGAGGGCCATGCGCAGCAGCTCGCTGACGCCGGTGAGCATGCGGATGGAGCCGGCGGTGTCCTGCTTGCGCACCAGCACGGAGATGGCGTTGAGCGTGTTGAAGAGGAAGTGCGGGTGGAGCTGGGCGCGCAGGGCGTCCAGCTGCGCGTGCGCCAGGCGCGTCTCCAGGTGCGCCTGGGCCAGCTCTCCCTCGCGGAAGCGGCGGTGGTAGTCCACGGCGTAGCCGATGGCGAGGATGCCGCCATAGGTGAGCAGGGACAGGACGCTGTACTTGGCCATCATCAACGGCAGCATCCGCGCCCAGGAGCTCTCCAGGAGCCACGTCTCCCCCGTGGCCCGGGCGGCGAAGTAGATGATGCTCACGTAGGGGACCATGACCACGACGAGCGCGGCCAGGAGGACCGCGAGGCTCCGGGGCCAGATGCCGCGCTCCAGGCGGAAGCGCTGTCCGAGCGCGAGGATGAAGGGCGTGGCGAACGCCCAGTACTGCCACTGCGGCACCTGCACCAGCAGCGCCCGGCTGAGCGGATAGCCCGGCTCCCGGGCCTGGGCATAGACCCAGGAGTGGAGCGCGGAGACGACGCCCGGCACCGCGCAGACGAGCATCAGCAGCGGCACGCGGCGCAGCAGTGACAGCAGCACGGACGGCGCGGACGCGGAGGGAGAGGTGGATTCCACGGCCCGTGGAGTCTACGTCCGAACCGGGTCCACTTCCGGACGGGTGCAGCCAAAGGGCTCCGGGGTGCAGCGAACGGGACGACGGCGCCCTGGCAGGGGCCATGTATCCTCGCGGGACCTCGCTTCCGCCATGGCCTCTCCCCGTCCCTCCTCGCTCGCCCGGCTCGCGGCCCTGGCCGTCATGTTCTCCAGCGGGGTGGCGCTCGCGGACAATCCGCCGCTTACCAGCTCGAACTACGCCATCGACGTGTACCAGGGCCCGGTGCTGGCGCCGGTGCGCGTGTCGGACCTGGCCGGCGCGTACGCGCCCATCGCGGAGGGCGTCGAGGGCATCAGCGTCAACACGGCCGCTCCGGCCGTGCGCTCGCTCTATTCGTCCAAGCACGTCGACTACGACCTGTCGCTGGCCTTCACGTTTCCCAGCTCGCTGCGCGACACCGACTTCGACAACAACGGCGCGGTGGGCTTCGCCAACGACGACTTCATCTTCACGCAGCTTGGCGGGCTGATTCAGTGGGGCCCCTGGGGGCTGGGCGGCGCCGCGTCGATGCAGAACTATGCCCTGGGAGAGGACGCGAATGGGCAGCTGCTCAACCTGAGCATGACCCGCTTCCAGTTCCAGCTCGCTCGCGGCTTCCTCGATGGCGAGCTGACGGTGGGCGTGGGGCTGCGCGCGGTCGTCCTGGAGATCAACACCGCCGAGGATCCGAACAACAAGTTCGCCAGCATGTTCGGCGGCAACGTGGAGGCCGGTGCCCTCTGGACGCCCATGGGCCTGCCGCTGCGCGCCGCGCTGACCCTCCGCGCTCCCGTCCAGGGAGGACTGACCCCGGGCGGACCGACCACCGCGGACGAGGAGGGCAACGTGAAGGTCGCCGGCCTCTACCTGCCCACCTCCGTCCGGCTGCCCTGGGAGATTGAAGCAGGCGTCGCCTGGCAGTTCGGAGACCGCCCGCTCCAGATACCGTGGGGGCCCGACCGCGCGGAGCGCTACAGGGCCCTGCCACGCGCGAAGCTGCTGCTGACCGGCTCCGTGCTCATCAGCGGCTCCGTGCCGAATGCCATCGGCTTCGACTCCTTCCTGTCGCAGCAGTTGGAGCGCTCCGGGCAGAGCCTTTCGATTTCACCCCGCGTCGGCGCGGAGTGGGAGCCGCTTGAGAACCGGCTCCAGCTGCGCGCGGGCAGCTACCTGGAGCCCAGCCGCTTCGACACCGTCGGGGCCCGCCTGCATGGCACCGCCAGCGCGGAGCTGCGGCTGTTCCAGTGGTCCGTCTTCGGTCTGTTCTCGCCCGACACCTCGTGGCGCGTCAGCGGCTTCGCCGATGTGTCCCGCCTCTACTTCGGCTGGGGCTTCGGCGTGGGGACCTGGCACTAGCCTTCCGGCGGTTCGAGCGGCACCGCCGGTCCAATCCAGAGGATGTCCCGGAAGGACAGGAGCCGCTCGCGGTACGAGCCGATGGGCGCGCGCGGGTGGATGAGGATTCCCTCGTCGGAGACCTCGAGCAGGGCCCCGAGCGCGTACCACGTCCCGTACTGCGTCTGGCGCAGCATCACCCCCTTGCCAAGATACGGCGTGAGGTTGGCGCGGTTGATGGCGGGGCCGTGCGTGAACACGGGTTCGGCCTTGTAATGATTCAGGGGCCGCGTGGGGGCCTGGTATTGCTTCAGGAATCCCCACTTGCCGTGCCGGTCGTCTCTGGCCGCCAGCGTCTCGTTTTCGGGCACGGGGACGTGCCGCTCCTCGAACGCGGCCTCCGCCTGAGGCTCGACGGGCCAGGGGGCTGCGTCCTCCCAACGCGCATGCCGGGCCCCCTCGGCCCAGCGCCAGGGCCAGGCGTGGCGCCCCCCCACCGAGAACATCAGCCGGGGCTCGAGCTTCTCCCGCGAGCCCGGGGGACACACCACGGTGCCGTCCGGCTGCGCTCGCGTGAAGTCCCAGCCGCGCTCGGTCGGGATGAACCGTCCGTCCTCGTCCGGCCAGGGGTTCCAGTCGCTCGGGGGTGGCACGCGGCCCGGCTCCAACTCCAACGAGGAGCGGAAGCGCAGCTGACCGGTGTTCACGTCCCAGAAGGCGATGTCATGGTGCCCCGTCCCCACGAGCGTGTCGTCCGCGCCCCAGGCCAGTCCGTCGATGCCGCTGGCGCCCTCGAGCCGCCGGACCATCTTGGCCGAAGACCCCACCTTCCACAGCTCGACCGTTCCTCCCTCGTCACGCAGCAGACATGCGCCCATGGAGCCATCCGGCGACCAGGCCCAGCGGCCCAGGTCGCCGCTCCTGGAAGCCGACCCGAACGAACGGCGCTTCAGGTTCACCTGACACAGGCGCTTGCCGCCCTCGAAGATGAGGACCTGGGGGAACTCGTAGTTGTTGACGAGCACGGCCAGACGCTTGCCGTCGCGGGACCAGACGTATTCCTCGACCGCGTGAACACGCAGCTCGGCGTCCCTGCTCAGGTCGGACACCGGGCGGCCGGTGTGTCCGTTGGCGAGCCGGGGCTGCTCCTCCCCGTAGGCCAGGCGGACCCCGTCCGGCGAGAACGCCACCGGCAGCGTCAGCGCATCGAAGCGGTACTCGAGGTCGCCGCTCCGCACATCGATGGCGGAGGCGGACGGATGGGGCTTCTGCTCCGTGCTGGTGTTCGGTTCGAGCACGAACTCATGTTTGCAATAGCCATGGATGCGGGAGCCATCCGGGCTCCACCGCACCCAGGTATGCGGACGCGACTTCGAGGGCTGTCCGTCCAACCGGGCCGGGCACCAGCGAAGCCCTTCACTGTCCTCGTTGACCCTGGCGCCCTCCCGGAACGGGACGATGCATCCCAGCGCGCCGTCCGGCCCGGGGGTGGAGACGAACAGCTGGGTTTCATCCGGAGACCAGCACCAGGCGGGCAGGTGCCCCGTGTTCTCCACGTGCTTGGGATTGATCACGGACCACGCTGGCGGCGAGCCCCAGCGCCGGGTGACGTCGGCGGTGAAGGAAGGCAGCGCTCCGGCGAAGGCCCGCATCACGCCGATGACGACCTGGTCCAGGATGACGCCAAGCCACTCCCCCGACGGCGACCACTGGAGGCAGGAGGGCTCCCGCGTCGAGCCGACCAGCGTCGTCTCGAACCCGACCGCGTCGACCACGCGCCCCGTCGCCAGCTCCCAGATGCGCACGTCTCCGCCGTGCGATTCGTCGAGCCGGTTGCTCGCGATGGCCAGATGGCGTCCATCCGGGCTGAGCGCGAAGCAGCGCTGCATGCCGATGTAGCGCGGGGTCTCCACGAGCCGTGCCCCGGCGGCCAGGACCTTCTCCGAGAAGCGCCGGTGGACCTCCGTGAGTCCGTGCTCGCGCTCCAGCCGGAGGAGCCGTTCGCGCAGCGGCGCAAGGTCCCGGCCAGGCTCGAAGTTTCCGAAGTCGGCCTGCTCCAGCAGCGCTTCGAGCTCCGCGTCGGAGCATTGGACCAGCTGGGAGGGGTTCGCGAAGGGTCCTGGCATTGGACCGACGATACCGCCGCCACCCTGCCCGCGGCAGCCCCTCCGAGTGCATGCGTCACGGCCCGGTCGCCGGGCCCTCGAGCGCCACCGCCGGCCCCACCCACGCAATCTCGTCGTAGGGCAGCACCGGATCGCGGTTTGACCTGGGCGAAGGGCAAGGAGGGTCGAGCAGGAGTCCCTTCTCCGTGGCCTCACGCAGGACCCCGATGGCATTGCTCGACCCGAGCAGGCGCAGCAGCAGTGTCTGGCCCACATACGGCGCGAGGTTGTCGCGGCGGATGGCGGAGAGAAACATGAAGGCTGGCTCGGCCCGGTAGAGGCCTGGCTGCTTGTCGGGGACCTGGGGCGCGACGGGAGCGGGGGCGTTGTCCTCCCACCGCGCATGCCGGGTCCCGACGGCCCAGCGCCAGGGCCAGGCATGGCGCCCCTCCACGGAGAACATCAGCCGCGTCGCGAGCTCCGCCCGCGAGCCCGGGGGACACACCACGGTGCCGTCCGGCTCCACCCGCGTGAAGTCCCAGCCGCGCTCGGTCGGGATGAACCGCGCGGTTCCGTCCGGCCAGGGGTTCCAGGCGTCCGGGGGCGGCACGCGTCCCGGCTCCAGTTCGGACGAAGCCCGGAAGCGAGGCTGTCCGGTCGTCACGTCCCAGAAGGCAATGTCATCCTGGCCCGTCGCCACGAGCGTGTCGTCCGCGCCCCAGGCCAGTCCGTTGATGAGGCCGGCGTACTCGAGCCTCCGGAGGAACCCGGGCGCGGGCCCCACCTTCCACACTTCGATCCCCCCTTGGGTCTCTTCCCTGTACGGGTTGTTCTCCCTCGTCAGGCATGCGCCCATGGAACCATCCGGAGACCAGGCCCAGCGGAGCAGGTCATGGCTCCAGGAGGACCGCCCGAGATAACGGCCCTTCAGGTCCACCACGCACAGAAGCTGGCCCTCCTCGAAGATGAGGGCCTTGGGGTGGTCGTACTCGTTGACGAGGACGGCCAGTCGCCGGCCATCACGGGACCAGACGCATTCAGCGACCGAGTGGATGTGCACACGGGCGCGCCTGGCCAGGTTGGCCATCGTCTGGCCCGTGTGGCCGTTGGCGAGCCGGGGCGGGTCCTCTCCGTAGGCCAGGCGGGCACCGTCCGGCGAGAACGCCACCGGCAGCTTCAGTTCATCGAAGCGGTACTGGAGGTCGCCGCTTCGCACGTCGATGACGGAGGCGGACGGATGGGCGTCCTGGCCCGAGTCGGGGTGCGGCTCGAGCACGTACTCGTGTTTGCAATAGCCATGGATGCGGGAGCCATCCGGGCTCCACCGCACCCAGGTATGCGGCTGCGATCTCGAAGGCCGTCCGTCCAACCGGGCCGGGCACCAGCGAAGGCCCTCACTGTCCTCGTTGATCCGGGCCCCTTCCCGGAATGGGACGATGCAGCCCAGCGCGCCGTCCGGCCCGGGGGTGGAGATGAACAACCGGGTTTCATCCGGAGACCAGCACCACGCGGGCAGGTGCCCCCGGTCCTTCGAGTGTTCGGGATTGATGACAGCCCACGCGGGCGGCGAGCCCCAGCGCCGGGTGACGTCGGCGGTGAAGCAAGGCGGGGCTCCGGCGAAGGCTCGCAGCACGCCGACGATGACGCCGTCCAGGATGACGCCGAGCCACTGCCCCGACGGCGACCATTGGAGACAGGAGGGATCCCCCCCCGACCCGACCCTCGTCGTTTCGAACCCGACGGCGTCAACCAAGCGCCCAGTCGCCAGCTCCCAGATGCGCACGTCTCCACCGTGCGATCCGTCGAACCGGTTGCTCGCGATGGCCAGATGGCGTCCATCCGGGCTGAGCGCGAAGGCGCTCTGCGTGCCGATGTAGCGCGGGGTCTCCACGAGCCGTGCTCCCGCGGCCAGCACCTTGTCGGAGAGGCGCCGGTGGACCTCCGTGATGCCGCGCTCGCGCTCCAACCGGAGGAGCCGCTCTCGCAGCGGCGCGAGGTCCCGGCCGGGCTCGAAGCCGCTGAAGTCGGCCTGTTCCACCAGCGCTTCCAGCTCCGCGTCGGAGCAGTCCGTCCACTGCGAGGGGTTGCCGAAGGATCCTGGCATTGGACCGATGATACCGCCGCCCCGCTGCCCGAGGCAGCCCCTCCGAATGCGTGCGTCACGGCCCGACCCACGGGCCAGGGCGGACGCAGCCGCAGCGTCTGGCCCACATACGGCGCGAGGGTGTCGCGGCGATGGGGCTCGCCGTCCTCGCGGCCGTGGCGGTGGGCATGTCCCGGCGGCGCGCCCCGGCGCTCATGGGCGGATGAGCGCTCCCGGGGCACGCCGCTGCGGCCTGGCGGCCCCGGATGCGCCTCGAGTGCCCTCCTGCTGCTACGGCAGCGTCACCTGGGTGGGCCGGGGGCTGTTCGCCGCCTCGCCATTGCCGAGCTGGCCCGCGGCGTTGCCGCCCCAGGCGTAGACGATGCCCGTGCTCGCCACGGCCAGGGTGTGGGTGGAGCCCGCCGCGATGGCGAGGAGATTGCGAAGCGTGGGGAGCTCTCCGCGCGACTGCTGCTCCTGTCCCTCGCCCAGCCCCAGCTGTCCGGAGGTGTTGTCGCCAAAGGTGACGAGGGAGCCTCCTTCGATCGCCGCCAGCGAGTGGTATTCGCCCGCGGCGATGCGCTGGACGCCCGCGAGGCCGGACACCTGCGCCGGGGACAGGCGGCTGGAGGCCGTCGCGTCGCCGAGCTGACCGTCGCTGTTGAGCCCCCAGGACCAGACGGTGCCGTCCTCGCGCAGGGCCAGGGAGTGATACCGCCCCGCGGCCACGGCGACGACTCCCGTCAGGCCCGCCACCTGCCCTGGCGTGGAGCGGGCCGTCGTCGTTCCATCCCCCAGGGCCCCGAAGTAGTTGTCCCCCCACGCCCAGACGGTGCCATCCGAGCGCACCGCCAGCACGTGACGTGCGCCCGCGGAGATGGCGACGACCCCCGTCAGGCCCGCCACCTGCCCTGGCGTGGAGCGCTCGGTGGTCGTCCCATCGCCGAGCTGGCCTTCGGAGTTGTTCCCCCACGACATGACGGTGCCGTCCTCGCGCAGGGCCAGCGAATACCCTCGGCCCGCGGCCACGGCCGTGACGCCGCTCAGCCCGGGGATGGGTTCGGGGGAGTAGGCGGAGTTCCCGGAGCCGTTCCCCAACTGCCCGTAGAGATCGTAGCCCCACGACATGACGGTGCCATTGGTGAGCACGGCCAGTGACAAGTTCATGCCCGCGGCGATGCCCTTCACCCCGGAGAGCTTCGGCACCTGGACGGGCGTCGCGCTGCGGTTGGCTCCCTCCCCAATCCCCAGGTCGCCATTGCGGTTGTCGCCCCAGGCCCAGACCGTGCCATCCGCGCGCAGGACCAGGGAGTGGGTTTCGCCCGCGGCCACGCTCGTCACATCCGTCAGCCCCTCCACGTGCACGGGCGCGCTGCGATTCACGGTGTCCGGCTGCCTGCCCAGCTGCATGTACTGGTTGTCGCCCCAGGCCCGCACGCTCCCGTCGACGAGCGCGGCCAGGACGTGATCGTCACCCGCCGACACGGCCGTGACCTCCGCCAATCCCGGCACCTGCTTGGGCTCATGTTGGGTGTACGTCCCATCCCCGAGCTGGCCCTCGGGGTTGCTTCCCCAGCTCCAGACCGTGCCATCCCCCATCAGGGCCACCGCATAGAAGGTGCCCGCGGAGACGGCGGCCGCGTCGGTCACTCCGGGCACCTTGCCGGGAAGGTACCAGTTCCTCCGCTGCTCACTGCCCAGGGCCCCGTCCACGTTGGTGCCCCACGACGACACGGTGCCGTCCGAGTGCACGGCGAACGAGAGCGCGTAGCTCGCGGCGACGGAGACCACGTCCGTCAGCCTGGACACCGCGACCGGGCGGAGGCTGCTGGCATCCACGCCGTTCTCGCCATTGCCAAGCTGACCGGAGGAGTTGTCTCCCCAGGCCCGGACCGTCCCATCCGCGAGCACGGCCAGCGAGTGCTCCCTGCCCGCGGCAAGACCGGTGACCTTGGCCAATCCCGGCACCTGCACCGGAGTGAGGCGCCGCTCCTTCGTTCCGTCACCGAGCTGGCCGTCGACGTTCTCCCCCCAGGCCCAGACCGTGCCGTCCCTGCGCAGGGCCAGCGAGAAGTCACCCGCGGCGACAACGGCGATGACCTCCGTCAGCCCCACCACCCGCACCGGAGTGGACGAGGTGTCGGTCCTTCCGTTTCCAAGCTGGCCCTCGGAGTTGTCCCCCCAGGTCCAGACGGAGCCATCCGTGAGCAGGGCCAGGGAGTGGCGGAAACCCGCCGCCACCGCGCGGACGCCACCCAGTCCGCGCACCGGTTGGATCCAGCCGTCGACGCGGGGGGAGAAGGAGCCCCACTCCAGCACCGTGCCGTCACGGAGGAGCATGACCGAGTGGTAGCGGCCTCCGGCGACGAGCGGTGCGTCCGGGCACGCGACGACGGAGAGCCCGAAGCTCCGGGTGATGGCGGGCGCCACGTCGTTGGTGATGGTCACCGTCACCGTGACGCGCGTTCCCGCGGGCAGGCATTCGGGGCCCCTCCAGCGCACGTCGCTGGTCGTCGCGGTGCTCTGCGGCTGCTCCAGGCCCCCCATGCTGGCCTCCCAGCTGAACTTCAGGGTCCGCTGGGCGTCATCCTTCGCGGCGACGTGAAACGCCACCGTCTCGTTGGCCATCAGGTTGACGGCGGACTGCGTGCTCTCCACGAGCGTGGGGGACTTCGGCTGGGGCGGCGGTGGCGGCTCCGGGTCGGAGCCACAGCCGGTGCCCCAAAGCGCCAGCACCGCCAGCAATGCCAGCTGGAAGCGGAATTGAATCAATCGGTTCATGGGAATCCCCCTTGAGATGACAGGAAAGAGGAGTCATTTAGCATGGGCTGCGTGCCCGACCATTCCCGCATCGCTGGCGTCTGCCTTGGCATGGGCCTGTCGCTGGCCGCGTGCAAGGCGCCCTCCCCCACACCGGAAAGCCCTTCCATGAACTGGGTGAACATTCCCGCCACCGACGCGCGGGTGCGGTACGTGGGCCGGACGTATCGCTCCGAGACGGGCAGGGTCTTCTCCCATCCGGGCGTGACGATGCGCGCGCGCTTCTGGGGAGACGCCGTGCGGATCCGGCTCGATGACGCGGGCCTGGGTGGCGACGTGGGGACCAACCACTTCGACGTCGCGGTGGACGGGGCAGCGCCCAGGCTGCTCGCGGTAAATCCCGGTCCGGGCAGCTACCTGCTCGCCAGCGACCTGCCCGTGGGCCTGCACACGGTGGAGCTCTTCAAGCGCACCGAGTCCCTGGTGGGCGCCAGCACGCTCCTGTCGCTCGAAGTGCACGGCGAGCTCCGGGAGCCGCCCCAGCGGCACCCGGGGCTCAAGCTGGAGTTCGTCGGTGACTCCATCACCTGCGGCTATGGCACCGACGCCACCTTCGTCCCGGAGACGGCCTCCTCGAAGGTGCCCTCGTTCACGTCCAGGCACCAGAATCCCAGACGCGCCTATGGCTGGCTCACGGCCCAGCGCCTGGGCGCGGAGGCCGTGTTCGTCTGCTATTCGGGCCACGGCGTGTACCGCAACCTGGACCTGTCCACGTCCGGGTTGATCCCCGCCGTCTACGAGCGCGCCGTCGCGGATCATCCCGCCGCCTGGGACTTCTCCAACGACTCGCCGGACGTGATTGTCCTCAACGCCGGCACCAACGACACGTTCGCGGGCTCGGGCACCGCCGCGTTCCTTCCGGATGAAGCGGCCTTCAAGGCGGCCTACCGGACCTTCCTGGAGCGGCTCCGCGCGCTGCATCCCCGCGCGCACATCGTCTGCACGCTGGGCAGCATGACGGATGGCTTCAAGCGGCAGGAGCAGCAGGGCGTGGTGACGTCCGTGCACGTCGGGGATTGGATTTCCCAGCTCGTGGCGGAGCGCCAGCGCCTGGGCGACGCCCGCATCCACCGCCACGTGATGGCCATGCAGAACCCCTTCGCTGACGGCGTTGGCGAGGACTGGCATCCCTCCGCCGCCACGCACCAGAAGATGGCGGAGTCGCTGAGCCGGTTCATCCAGGACGTCGTGCGCCCCTGAGCCGGGCCCGCGAAACCAATCCCTCATCATGTTCCGACAGGCAGAGGCACGAGGGGGCCATCCCCTGTCATGCCCGCCTGTGATTGCCGTACGCGCGGTGCGTGTCGAAGGTTGCGTGGAACGCGAGAAGGCCTTCGAGCACCACCGAGGCCGCCCCTCCCTCTTCACCGGGACAGGCAGGCTCTTCTCCCTCCCCAGGGCACGTATGAGTCCACTCTTCATCCTCTTCGCGGCCATGGCCCAGACGCCCACGCCTTCTCCCGAAGCGGAGGATGCCCCCTCACCGGCTGCCGTCTCGGCGGCAGCCGGGGACGAGGAGGAGGACGAGGGGCCCTGGACGGGTACGGCGGGGCTGGGCGCCTCCTTCTTCAGCGGCAACAGCCGCGCCTTCACCATCACGGGCGACGCCATGGCGGAGTACGAGTCTCCGGTGTGGGCGCTCACGCTGGAGGCGGATGGCGCCTACGGCAACGCGGCCGCGGAGGACGAGGAGGAGCGGGAGGTCACGGCCCTGACGCTCGGCGGCTGGGCGCGCGGTGACTACCGCTTCACGCGCCTGCTCAGCGCCTACTCCTTCCTGGGCCTGGAGACCGACCACCCCGCCAGCCTGGAGCTGCGCACCGAGGTGGAGCTGGGCGCCGGCTTCACGTTCCTGGAGCGCAAGAAGAAGTCGAAGGAGCTCTTCCTGCGCACGTACCTGGGCGCGAGCTACGCGAAGGACCGCCGGTTCCAGTACATCCCCACGCGCGAGGACCTGCCGAACGTGACCCTGTGGTCGCCCGCGGTGGGCCTGGCGTTCCGCTACGACATCAACGAGCGGGTGCACCTGCGCGAGGACGCCATCCTCCTTCCAGACATCTTCGGCGACACGCGCGTCCTGCTGGACTCCACCACCAAGCTGTCCGTGCACCTGACGGACCGCTTCGCGCTCACCACCTTCTTCGAGTTGCAACACGACAGCGCACCCGCGGCAGGCAAGGTCAAGACGGATACCTCGCTCTCGGTGGGCGGTGAGCTGGAGATCTGAGGGATTGGAAAGGAGCAGCACTCCCATGGGCAAAGCGGCTCATTTCGACGACATCCAGGTCCCGGGCGAGACGAAGCAGAAACAGCGCACGCCGCCGAAGAAGAAGGGCATGGAGCGGGTGCTCGACGCCATCGAGCGGGTGGGCAACAAGGTCCCCCACCCCGCGGTCATCTTCGTCGCGCTGATCGCCATCGTGATGGTGCTCTCCCACATCTTCTACAGGATGGGTGCCAGCGTCACCTACGAGACCATCAACCCGGACACGCACCAGTTGGAGGAGACGACCACCGCCGCGAAGAGCCTGCTGACGGGCGAGGGCCTGCGCTTCATGTTCGCGGGCGTCGTCCAGCATTTCATGGACTTCAACGCGGTGGGCGTCATCATCGTCGCCATGCTGGGCGTGGGCGTCGCGGACGCGGCGGGCCTGGTGGGCGCGCTCATCCGCAAGCTGGTGGCGGTCGCTCCGGCGCGGCTGCTCACGTACATCCTGGTGTTCGTGGGCATCCTGTCGAGCATCGCCGCGGATGCCGGCTACCTGGTGCTGATTCCCCTGGCGGCGGCCGCCTACCTCACCGTGGGCAGGCATCCGCTCGCGGGCCTGGCGGCTTCGTTCGCCGGTGTCGCCGCGGTCTTCACCGTCAACATCCTGATCAAACCGCTGGACGGCATCCTGACGGAGATCACCAACGACGCCATCCACATCATGGCGCCGGACCGCTCCATCGACCTGACGGCGAACTTCTGGTTCTCCGTCGCGTCGGTGGTGATGCTGACCATCATCGTGTCGCTCATCAGCGACAAGCTCATCGAACCCCGGCTGGGTGCGTACCAGGGAGAGAAGCCGGCCACGGTGGGCGCGAAGCTGTCCCCGGAGGAGTCGCGGGGGCTGAAGTTCGCGTTCTGGGGGCTCGTGGGCGTGCTGGTGTTCTTCGGCCTGCTGGCGCTGCCCCCCGGGGCTCCGCTGCGCAATCCGGAGACGGGCGCGCTCATCGGGGACTCGCCGTTCATGAACGGACTCATCGTCGCCATCACCGTGCTGTTCCTGGTGACGGGGGCCGCCTATGGCGTTGGCGCCGGGACGCTCAAGAACAGCGTGGACGTCATCAAGGCCATGGAGAAGGCGGTCGCCGGGCTGGGCGGCCTCATCTTCCTCTTGTTCATCATCAGCCAGTTCATCGCCCTGTTCACCTACACGAACATGGCGACCATCGCGGCCGTGAAGGTGGGGGACGCCCTGGAGCACGCGGACCTGGGCGCGCTGCCGCTGCTCATCGGGTTCGTGCTGGTGGTGGCCGTGCTGGACCTCATCATGACGGGCGCCATTCCGAAGTGGGCCATCTTCGCGCCGGTGTTCGTGCCGCTCCTGATGCGGCTGAACGTGGACCCGGAGGCCGTGCTCGCCGCGTACCGCGTGGGCGACGGTCCGTTCAATGCCATCTCACCGCTGAACGCCTACTTCGCGCTCATCGTCACCTTCGCCCAGAAGTACCAGAAGGACGCGGGCGTGGGGACGGTGGTGGCCTTGATGCTCCCGTATGTCATCGTGGTCTTCGCCGTGTGGATTGCCCTCCTGGTCGCCTGGCAGGTGCTGGGACTGCCCTGGGGGCTCGGGTAGGCGCGGGAGACACACCATGTCGAGGGTCCACCTTCTGGCCACGGGCGGCACCATCGCGGGGAGGGCCGGCTCCGGCGTGGAGCCGGGCTACCGCGCGGGCGAGGTCACCGTCGAGTCGCTCATCGACGCCGTCCCCGGCCTGCGCGCCCTGGCGACGCTCCGGGGCGAGCAGGTGGCCCAGGTGGGCAGCCAGGACATGGACGACGGCCTCTGGCTGCGGCTGGCGGCCCGGGTGAACGCGCTCTTCGAGGGTGACGAGGCCGACGGCGTGGTCATCACGCACGGCACGGACACGGTGGAGGAGACCGGCTACTTCCTCCACCTGGTGGTGCGGAGCGCGCGGCCGGTGGTGCTCACCGGCGCCATGCGGCCCGCCACGTCGCTCAGCCCGGACGGGCCGCTGAACCTCTACAACGCGGTCGCCGTCGCCGCCGACCCGGAGGCCCACGGCCGGGGCGCCATCGTCGTGCTCAACGACGACCTGCACTGCGCGCGCGACGTGACGAAGTCGAGCACCACGGACGTGCAGACCTTCATCTCACCGGGGCCGGGCCTGCTGGGCACCGCGCGGTACGGGCGCATCCGCTACTTCCGCCAGCCCACGCACCGGCACTCCGCCGCGTCCGGGTTCTCCGTGGACGGGCTCGAAAGCCTGCCCCGGGTCGACATCCTCTATGCCCATGCGCACATGCCGCCGGACCTGGTGCGCGCCAGCGTGGTGAACGGGGCGCGCGGCATCGTCGTGGCGGGGATGGGCAACGGCAACGTCTCCACGGAGGCCGCGGCGGCGCTCGCGGAGGCGGCGAAGGCGGGCGTCGTCGTCGTGCGCAGCACGCGGGTGGTGAGCGGCGACGTGGGCCGGAACATCGAAATGGACGACGACGCCCTGGGCTTCGTCGCCGCGGACCAGCTCAACCCGCAGAAGAGCCGCGTGCTCCTGCAGCTCTGTCTGGCACAGGGCATGGAGCGCCTCGCGGTACAGGAGGCGTTCTACCGTCACTAGGGTGCCGCGCGCTCAGCGCCGCGAGTCGCGCCGGGTCTGGGTCCGGCGGCCCCGGGCCGAGGCGTGGGACTGTCTCTTGAGGGCGGGAAAGCGCTCCTGCTTCAGGGCCCCTCCCCGCTTCTGGCGGGACGCCTGCTTCGTGGCGGTGACCTTCGCGGTGCGTCCGGCGGCGCGCGTCCGGCGCGCGGGCTTGCGTCCTCCCGTGGCCACGCGCGTCGTCCGCCGGGTGGCGCTCGGGCGGCTCGCGGCGCGGGTCCGGATGCGCGCCTTGCGCTCGAGCAGGGCGAGCCGCTTCTCGAAGCGCTCCAGCGTGAGGGCGAAGTACTCGGCCTTGCGCAGGGTGTTGCGGTTGCCCTCGGCGCGGCGGGAGCGGGCGGGCACCTCCTTGCGCAGCGCCTCCCTGCGCTGCCGCTGCGCCTGGTCCTGGTACTTCTCCATCAGGCGGCGCGCTCTCAGGATGCGGCCTCGCAGCTCCCGTGGCGAAAGCTCGGCCAGGTTGCGTGGGGCGCTGGACAGGACGAGCTGGGCTTCGCGCTCGGTGAGCAGTGACATCCGCTTCGACGGCAGTGTGCGCATGGGCTTCCCCCTCATGGGATGGATTGCGTTGCGGAACATCCACACCTTCCATCCGCCGGCAAACCGCTCCCGGAGGCAGGGGCGAGTGGCCTTCTGGATGTTGCACCCTCCTCGGGCCGTGCCCAGTTCCTCCATCAGGAGGCTTCCATGTTGACCTCGTTTCATTCGCGCGCTCAGGCCGAGTTCCACCCCGCTCCCTCCATCGAATCCCCGGAGGAGACGAAGCTCGCCGCATCCGACGCCGTCCCCAGCGACGCCGGCTGTGTTGGCACGTTCGTGGGGGCGGACGAAGAGGTGAAGGCCCCCGGACTCGACCGCGCGTTCCTGAAGGCGGCGGGCTTCGAGGGCAAGGCCGGCCAGACGCTGCTCATTCCCCGCAAGGACGGCCCGCCCCTGGTCGCCGTCGGCCTGGGGGCGCGGGCCCAATTGGATGCAGGCAAGCTCCGGGATGCCGCCGCCGCGTTCGCGCGGGCCGTGGGCCAGCAGAAGCGCGTGGCGCTCCAGGTCCCGGAGACCGGGGGCGTCCCGGTGGACCTCGCCGCGCAGGCGTTGACCGAAGGCGTCCTGCTCGCCCGCTACCGCTACCGGCCCTACAAGCGGCACTCGGAGCAGGAGCCGCCGCTCGAACACCTCACGCTCGTCTCGGGCTCGGGAAACACCGACGAGGTGGAACAGGGAATGATGCGCGGAGGCATCCACGCCCGCGCCACCGCGTTCGCGCGCGACCTCTCCAACTCCCCCGCCACCCTGCTGACCGCCGCGCGGCTGGCGGAGGTGGCCGAGTCCCTGGCCAGGCGCTGCGGCCTGGAGATTGAAGTCTTCGACGGTGAGGCCCTGGCCAGGCTCGGCTGCGGCGGCCTGCTGGGCGTCAACGCCGGCAGCGCGGAGCCGCCTCGGATGATCAAGCTGACGTACACGCCCAAAGGCAGCCGGGGCGAGGCCGTCCAGCCCGTGGGCCGCATCTCGCTGGTCGGCAAGGGCATCATGTTCGACTCGGGCGGCCTGGGCCTGAAGCCCAACGACCTGGTCCACGCGACCATGAAGGGCGACATGTCCGGCGCGGGCGCCATCCTCGCGGCGATGACGGCGCTGAAGCCGCTGGGCTGCAGGACGGCGGTGACGGCGTACCTGATGTGCACCGACAACATGCCCTCCGGGACCGCCATGAAGCTGGGGGACGTGTTGACGGTGCGCGGAGGCAAGACGGTGGAGGTCATCAACACCGACGCGGAGGGCCGCCTGGTGATGTCGGACGCGCTCGTCCTGGCCACCGAGCAGGATCCCCGCCCTGACGCCATCGTGGACATCGCCACGCTCACCGGCGCGTGTCAGCGCGCGCTGGGCGTCCTGAGCGCGGGCGTCATGGGCAACGACCAGTCCCTGGTGGACCAGGTGAAGGACTCGGGGGAGCGCACCGGCGACACCGTGTGGCAACTGCCGCTGGACCGGCGCCTGCGGCAGGAGCTGGAGTCGGAGGTGGCGGACCTGAAGAACGTGGGCGGCGAGAACGCCGGGGCCATCACCGCGGGGCTCTTCCTGGAGGAGTTCGTGGACGGGCTGCCCTGGGCGCACATCGACATGGCGGGGACGGCGCGCGCCGAGCGCGACAACGCGTGGCGCAGCAAGGGCGCGACGGGTTACGGCACGCGCCTGCTCATCGACTTCGTGATGGGCTTCAAGCCCACCCGCGAAACCCGCCACTGAAGGCCGGCGCTTCAGTCCGGAAGCCAGTCCGCGCGTCCCCGCTCGATGCGCGTGCGGCGCTCGCCCTGGAAGGAGGCCCGCACGCGCTCCGCCTGGGCGAGCAGGCGGTGGAAGCGGTCCTTCTCCGTGGAGCCCTGGACGTCCGCGAGCACGCGCGCGAACAGCGCGTGCGCCGCGGCGCGGTCCTGGGCGTCACGCGCGAGCAGGCCCACGGTGAGGGCAATCTGGAGCACCTCCTCCAGCACCTCCGGGTCGCCCCCCGCGTAGTGGAGGGGGCCATCCACGGCGAGGAAGAGGTAGTCGCGCAGCCGCATGGCCACCAGGGACACGCGCGCGCTGCCATCCGGGTCGACGACGTTCCAGTCCCCCAGCGGCAGGCCCGCCAGCCGGCGCATCACGGAGCGGATCTGATGGAGCGCCTGCCGCGCCGTGTACGGGTCGTTCGCGGACGAGGAGAGGGCCCGGTTCGCGACGTCGACGAGGATGCGCAGCCCCAGCGCGGGGTCGCAGCCGGGCTCGCGCGCGGACTGGATGCTCAGCGTGGCGGCGAGGTCGTCGAGCACGTGGGCGTCCACGGCGCCGCCTCCATCCGCCACCACCCAGCCGATGACGTCCTCCTGGTCGATGTACTCGCCCACGGTGATGCAGATGCGGACCCGCACGCCCCACTTCCGGGCGTGCCGCGTGAGGTCCTGGAGGTCCACGTCCGCCAGGTAGCCCGACGCTGCGGCCAGGAGCGAGGTGGCATCCGCGGGCAGCCGCAGCACCACCCCGGGGTCCAACGGAAGCCGCTTCAGGCGTGCCTGGATGCGGCGCTCCGTCGCGGAGACAATCAGGTCCTGCACCAGCCCGAGCACGCGCTCCACCCGCAGGAAGCGGAAGGTGCGGACCAGGAAGACGATGAGCAGGCAGAGCGCCACCACCACCAGGAAGATGGCCACGGACAGCACGGGCCGGGGCCTGACGCCGTGGTCCTCGATGATGCCCAGCTCCCGGATGGCCGCGAGGATGAAGCTGCTGGAAAGGGCGAAGAACGGCAGCGCCCGGCGCAGCGGCGCGCTCTTCAGGTAGATGGGGACCAGCCGGGGTGAGTACTGGTTCGCGGCGGATTGGATGACCGGCGCGTTCAGGGACAGGACGATGGTGAGCACGGTGATTTGAAACCCGAGCAGCGTCCCCAGCGCGCCCCGGGTGTCGTCGACATCCCCGGGCCACGCATGCCCGAACACGCCCCAGGCGGTGTCCGTCTCCATGCGGGCAAGCCCGATGCCCGCCACCACGCCCACGACAATGACACCGCCCAGGACCAGCCAGTAGGGCTCGCGGAAGAACCTGCGCAGGCGGCGGATGGACATGCGGAGCTCGCGCGGAAGGGGCCGCCGGGGGCTAGCCCTCGTCGTCCCGGGCCTCCACCGCCTGGCCCCGGGTCAACCGCTCCGGTGAGAGCAGCTCGGCCAATTGCTCGCGGGTCAGGAGCCCGGCGGACACCACCAGGTCCGCGATGCTGGCGTTCGTGGCCAGGGCCTCCCGCGCCAGCCGTGCCGCGGGCGCGTAGCCGATGTGCGGCATGAGGGCGGTGATGACGCCCACGAAGGACTCGACCTGGAGCGCGAGCCGCTCCTTGTTGGCGGTGATGCCCCGCACGCAGTTCACGCGCAGCGTCGCCATGGCGGCGGTCATGTACTTGAGGTTCTCGAAGAGCACGTGGGCCATGACCGGCCCGAAGGCGTTGAGCTGGAGCTGGCCCGCCTCGGCGGCCATGGTCAGCGTCACGTCTCCCCCGGCGACCACGAACGCCACCTCGTTCACGACCTCCGGGATGACCGGGTTCACCTTGCCCGGCATGATGCTGGAGCCCGCCTGCATGGGCGGGAGGTTGATTTCGTTGAAGCCCGCCTGCGGGCCGGAGCCGAGCAGCCGCAGGTCGTTGCAGATCTTCGACAGCTTCATCGCGGTGCGCTTGAGGGTGCCGGACACCTCCATGAAGACGCCCACGTCGGTGGTCGCCTCGATGAGGTCCGGCGCGGTGACGATGGGGCGCCCGGTGATGTCCGCCAGGTGCGCCCGCGCCGCCTCCGCGAAGCGCGGATCCGCGGCGATGCCCGTTCCAATCGCCGTCGCTCCCAGGTTGATCTCCCCCAGGCGGCGGGAGACCTCCGTCAGGCTCACGTGCTCCTCGGCCAGCGTGACGGCGAAGCCTTCGAACTCCTGCTGGAGCGTCATGGGCACGGCGTCCTGGAGCTGCGTCCGGCCAATCTTCACGATGCCCGCGAACTCCTGCCCCTTGTCGCGGAACGCCTGCTCCAGGAGGTGGAGTTCTCCCAGCAGGCGCTCGACGGACAGCATCAACCCGACCTTGAGCGCCGTCGGGTAGGTGTCGTTCGTGCTCTGGCTCCGGTTCACGTGGTCATTCGGGTCCAGGTGCGCGTAGTCGCCCTTGGGATGGCCGGCCAGCTCCAGGCCCCGGTTGGCGATGACCTCGTTGAAGTTCATGTTGGTGGAGGTGCCGGCCCCGCCCTGCATGACGTCCACGACGAACTGGTCGTGCAGCCGGCCGGCCTTGATGTCCTCGCAGGCCTGGTCGATGAGCGAGGCCCGCGTCGCGTCCAGCACGCCAATCTCCGCGTTCGCCCGGGCCGCGGCCTGCTTCACGCAGGCGTAGCCGAAGAGCAGGTCGGGATAGACGGAGATGGGGCGCCCGCTGATGGCGAAGTTGTCCAGCGCGCGGCTGACGTTGATGCCCCAGTAGGCGTCCGCCGGGAGCCGCCGGGAGCCCAGGCTGTCCGTCTCCGTCCGGGGCGATGCGCCGTCCGCCGTCAGCGTGTGGATGCTCTTCTGGAACGTCTCTTCCGCGCGTGGGTCGGCCATCGCCGGCAACGTAGGGACGCGGGACGCCCGGTGGGACGTGCCCTCCGGGGAAGAGGGCTGTCCACCGGGCGTCCTTGAGACGCCTACGTCACGGCACGGAGGGCGCGCACTTCGCCGGGCCGAGCGTGGCCTGGAAGTAGTGCGCGTAGAGGTCCGGCGTGAGCGTGAAGTTGCAGGTGTTCACCACGTCCGGCGACAGGTTCTGGTGCGCCTGCATGTAGCTGGCGACGTAGTCACGCACCCCGTCCGCGGAGGACCACAGCAGGGTGCCCTCCTTGAACATGCTGTACCCGCCTCCGCCACCGCCGCGGTAGTTGTTCACGGCGATGCGGAAGACCTGGTCGTCCTTCACGTCCTGGCCCTGGAAGCGCAGGTGCGTGAGCCGCGAGCCCGCGGGCTTCGTCAGGTCGTAGCCGTATTCGATGTGCGAGTAGAGGTCCCAGTTGTAGTCCGCGACCACGGGCGTGGTGGCCTTCGCGTCCGCGGGCTTCGCGGGGAGGTTGGCCGCGTCCAGCTGCTTGAAGTACAGCGTGTTCATCTCCAGCGCGCGCCGGAGGATGGAGCCGTTGATCTCCATCACGTACAGCGTGTTGTCGTAGATGTAGACGCTGTAGGCGTCCCGCAGGGTGACGTCCCCCGCCGGCAGCGCGACGTCATTGGAGAACAGGGCGGTCGCGGACAGGTCCACGGGGAAGCCGGCCTCCTTCGCGGCCTCCTCCTGCACGATGTTGAGCAGGTCCGCCAGGGCGCTGTCCACGTAGCGGCCGGGGAAGCCGCCGGTGAAGGCCGCGGTGGTGCTGCCAATCTTCTGGTTCACGTAGGCCACCGTGGTGTCGTGGGCGGCCTGGGTGAGCTGCTTGACGTTGGGGTCCTCCGCCACCGTCTCGTCCACCGCGTGGAGCTTCGAGTCGTGCGCGTCCACGCCCCAGCGCTCGCCGTTCCAGGTGACGTTGAGCTGCACGTCGGCCAGGTGGCTGCCCCAGCGGTTGGGCTGGGTGAGGAGGACCTCGCGGCCATCCTGCTGCTTCAGCAGCATCTTCGGGATGGGCTGGTGGGTGTGGCCGGTGAGGAGCACGTCCACGTCCGCCACCTGCTGGGCAATCTGCACGGCCTGGTTCTCGGCGGCGAGGTTGCCGCGGTCGGTCCACTTCGTGGGGTCCGCGTAGTCCGCGAGCCACGACTCGGGGCTGCTCGCGCTGCCCGTCGGCTGCTTGTCCGGGCCGCCGTGGATGGCCACCACCACCACGTCCGCGCCAGCCGCCTTCATCTTCGGCACGTACGTCTTCGCGATCTCCAGCGGCTCATCGAAGCGCAGGCCGGTGATGTTGTCCTTGCGCTCCCACGTGGCCACGCCCGGCGTCACCAGGCCGAGGATGCCGACCTTCACGTCGCACACCGTGGTGATGATGTACGGGGTGAAGGCCTCGGAGCCGTCCGAGCTCTTGCGCACGTTGGCGCCGAGGAGGGGGAAGTTCGCCTCGCCCTTGAACTTGTTGAGGACGTCCTGGCCGTAGTTGAACTCGTGGTTGCCCATGGCCATGGCGGCGTAGCCCAGCTCGTTCATGGCGGCGGCCATGGGGTGCTTGGACGCGTTGTCCACCTGGGCGTAGTAGGTGCCGAGCGGCGAGCCCTGGATGGTGTCACCCGTGTCGACGAGCAGCGTGCAGTCCGGGTTCTTCGCCCGCTCCTGCTTGATGAGCGTGGCCACCTTGGAGAGGCCGCGCTTCGCGTCCGGCTTCCCGGTGAAGTAGTCCCACGGGAAGATGTTGGTGTGCAGGTCGCTGGTCTGCAGCAGCGTCAGCGTGCGCGGCGACCGGTCCACCGGGGTCGGGTCGACGGGGGGATCATCGTTGGAATCACAGGCGGTCATCAGCGAGCTTGCGCCCACGAGACAGAAAGTGCCGGTGCGCAGCGCGCGCATCAGGAAGGAGGAGCGGTTCAAGGGGCCTCGACCTTGTGCCAGGTCGGAAGGGAATCTTCCGGAGGGGCGCGCACCCTACATGGTCAATCTGACATCGTCTCGGGCTCCAGGTTGGCCACCACGCGGCGCAGGAGCGACATGAACGTGGCGCGCTCGCGTTCGCTGAGGCCCGCGGTCGCCTGCTCCGCGACCTCCCCCAGCTGCTGCTTCGCCAGGGGCAGGCGCTCCCGGGCCTTGGCCGAGAGCAGGATGCGGGTCGCGCGCCTGTCGTCCGGGTGCGGCTGACGCTGGATGAGCCCGTCGCGCTCCATGCGCGTGAGGAGCGCGGCCATGGTGGGCTGCTCGACGTGGGCGTACTCCGCCAGTTGCTTCTGCAGGAGCGGCCCGTGCTCCTCCAGCGCGATGACCACCGGCAGGTAGGCCATCCCGAACTCCAACGGCCGCAGCCGCTGCTCGAAGTGGCGCATCAGCAGCCGGGACGCATGGTTGATCCAGAAGGTCGGGACGGCTTCGGGGTCCCAGCGGGGGGCGGACTTCGCGCTCATTGGAGGTTGCCCGAGGAGTCCTCCGACTCCTCCTCGGCCGTCGGGTAGGCGGAGACGGCCAGCGCGATGCCCTGGTCCGCGAACCACCGGACGTCGTCGGGAGGGAAGTGGATGGAGCTGGTGAAGTGCCGCGCGGTGCCGACGAACAGCCCGAAGTCCACGACGCAGGGGACGGCCTGCTGGCGCAGCTCCGCGAGCAGCGGGGCCAGCACCTCCAGCTGCCTGCGGGCGGCGGCGACGGGGCCGTGCAGCGTGCCCTCGCCGTCCTCCACCAGGGTGAGGTTGAAGCCAGAGGTCGAGTGCCTCCCCTGGCGCTGGTGCTGCTCCCCCTGGAGCCAGACGGCATCCGGGTGGCACTCCGGGAAGCGGTCCAGGACGGACGCCACATCGAACTCCGGGGCCTGGGCCCGTAGGACCGCCACCGTCATGACACCACTCCATTCCCCTGCTTCGACACGTCCATGGGCCCATCCTCGACTGGAGCGGGCATTTACGCGAGCCCGTCAGGCGCGGTGTGTTGGATCGTCCAGGGGGTCGCGGACGCTCCGGCGTCCCGACCGCGGCTGCTGACCCGAGGTCTCGAATCCATCGCTCACGTCCCCCGGGCCGGACTTCCGCCCGGGTCAGATTCCGAGAAGGTCATGCAGCCGAAACTGAACCGGCTCCTGCGGGCGCTTGCCCGCGAGGGGCTCGACGTTGCCTACGACGGTCGTGTCTACACGGTCCGCCTCCTGGCGGATCCCCATGCTCCCCCCGCCGAGGTCCTCCTTCCGCCGGACCTGCCGGTGGAGGGCAAGGCGCTCCAGCAGCTCGCGGCGCTCGCCGCGCTCCATCACCCCGACGGCGGCCGCGTGAAGCAGGTGCGCGCGACGCCGGACTTCCATCCAGGCGACTCCGGGGTGGCCATCGGGTCGGTGGTCCACACGGAGGGGCTGGTGGTCCCCGGCGCCGTGGGCACGGACATCAACTGCGGCATGCGCCTGCACGTCGCGGACATCCCCGTGGACGCCTTCCTCGCCCGCCGCGACGCCTTCGTCGAGCGGATGAAGGGGCACTACTTCTTCGGCACGCGGGACGTCGCCCAGGGCTCGCGCGCCCTGGAGGCGCTGCTGCGGGACGGCCTGCCCGGCTGGCTCCTGGAGACGGAAGGACAGCCCCTGGGCATGTCGGCCCGGATGGACCTGGGCCAGCTTCACCGCGAGTCCGGCCGCGTCCATCTTGGCGGTGCGTTGGAGGGCGACCCGGCCTGGGCGCCCACCGGGCTCCGGCGGGAGGGCGTGGTGCGCGACCCGGGGCTCGCCACCATTGGCGGAGGCAACCACTTCGTGGAGGTGCAGCGGGTGGAGGCGGTGGTGGACCGCGCGCGGGCGTGGGCCTGGGGCGTGCGGGAGGGGCAGCTCGCGTTCATGGTGCACTCCGGTTCGCGGGACATGGGCAAGCACGTGGGGCGCACCTGGCAGGAGCGGGCGCGCGCCGCGTGGCCCACGGGGGCCTCGCACCCGGCGAGCGGCATCTTCCCGCTCGCGGATCCCGCGAAGGTGCGCGAGTACCTGAGGGCGGAGGCCACGGCGGCCAACTACGCCTTCCTCAACCGGCTGCTGCTCGCGGAGCTGGTGCGGCAGACGCTGCGGGAGCTGTTCGGGGACGTGGAGGCGCCGCTCGTCTACGACGTGCCCCACAACATCACCCTGCCCTGGGAGGGTGGCTGGCTGGCGCGCAAGGGGGCCTGCCCGGCGGAAGAAGACCAGCCGGTCATCATCCCCGGCTCCATGGGCGCCACGTCGTACCTGATGCGAGGCCTGGGCAACGCGAAGGCCCTGGCGTCGGCCTCGCATGGCGCGGGGCGGGCGCACTCGCGCTTCTCCATGTCACGGGGTGGCGCGAAGCACCGGGAGGAGGACCTGGGGCTGACGGGGGTGGACTGCATCGCGATGCGGGCCGAGCGCCGCATCGAGGAGGCCCCCGCCGCCTACAAGCCCATTGGCCCGGTGGTGGCCTCCCAGGTGGACGCCGACATCATCCGGGAGGTGGCCCGGCTGCGGCCCTTGATGACCTTCAAGGCTTGACGGCGTCCCTCAACGGCCCTGCGCCTTCCGCGGCGCGGGCAGCCGCTCCGCGAGCACGCGGCGGGCGCGGAGCGTGCTGAGGGTCAGCCCATCCACCTGGCCTGACTTCGCGCGCGTGAAGGTGACCGTCCCCAGCGCGTCGCTGACGAAGCGGTCCCCACCGACGGCTTCGAGCACGGTGCTCTTCTGGCGCTGCCAGCGCACTCGCGGCTTGCCGTCCTCCACGCGCACCGTGAAGGTCATGTCCACCTCGTCGCTGTGGTACTGGCCCGCGAGCGTCTCCAGCGCGGACGGCGGCCGTGCGTCCACGCGCGTGTAGACGCGTGCGGGCAGCGCGCTCGTCGTGTCCCGGACGTGGACCTCTCGCGGCGTCCTGGCGGCCTGCGCCGGGAAGCGCCACACCTCCGTGGACTCACCCATGCGGAACAGGCCTGGCTCGACCGGCACCAGCGGCGTGGACGAACCGACGCCGCGCAGCGCTCCGTCCTTCACCTCCAGCCTCACGACCTGATCCGTCACCGCGCTCCAGTAGACGCCCGCCAGCTCCTTCAGCGCCGCCTCCGGCACCGTCAGCGTGGGCGCCTTCACGGGCTGGGGGCTGGTGCCCAGGTACACGTCCGCCACCTTCCGCACGAGCTCGGAGGGCACGGCCGTGGAGGCATTGCAGAACGCGGCGACGGCCAGGCGCGAGTCCGGATAGACGGCGACGCTCGAGCGGTAGCCCGCGTCCGCGCCGTTGTGCCCGAACGTCCGCTGGCCTTGATAGGTGCCCAGCGTCAGCCCCGCGCCGTAGCCGGTCGCCTCGCCGCTCTTCAACGTGGCGGAGGTCCGCAGCCAGTCCACCAGCGCCTGTCCACCCACGCGGGGCTGGAGGAGGTTCGCCTCCCACTTCAGGAGGTCCCCCACCGTGGTGAACAGGCTGGTGGAGCCGTAGTAGTCGAACACCGGGACGCTGATGCTCCAGCCACCGCCCTCGCGCGGTGAATAGGCCGACGCGCGCTTTGGCACGACCTCCGAGTGGTCGTCGTGGAAGTGCGTGTCGCGCATCCCCAGGGGCCGGAAGATGCGCTCCTCCGCGAACGCCCGCAGCGACTTTCCCGCCACGCGCTGGATGATGACCGACAGCAGCGTGTAGCCGGTGTTGTTGTAGCTCCACTCCGTGCCCGGTTCGAAGTTCAGCCCGCGCTGCCGGGCCATGACCCACAGCACGTCGTCCACGGTCATCAGGTCATCGCCGCGCCAGCCGGCCATGTTCAGCAGGTGGAACTGCTCCCGCAGGCCGCTGGTGTGATGCACCAGATCCGCGAGGGTGACCTTCTTCCCTGGGTCAGGCAGCTCCGGCAGGTACTTCCGGATGTCGTCGTCCCGCGACAGCTTGCCCTCCTGCTCCAGCAGCCCCATCGCGAAGGCGGTGAACTGCTTGGAGATGGAGGCCACGTGGAAGATGGACTCCGGCGTGATGGGAACGCCGTACTCCAGGCTCGCCATGCCGTAGCCGCGCGCGTAGTCCACGACGCCGTCGCGGGAGACCGCCACCGCGCAGCCGGGCGTCGCATCGCCGGTCCACAGGGCGAACAGCGCATCCACCCGGGCGTGGCGCGCCGCCGGCTGGGCGTGGGCGACGGAAGGCCACGCCATCCAGAGGATCAGCGCCGCGAGCAGGCAGGAGAGAGAGGATTTTGACCGCACGGAGACCCCTTCGTGTTCGTGGCGCCACCGGGCCTGGTGTCGCGACGCCTTCATGCCCCGGGCGCTCATTCCACGCCAGTCGTTGGCTCGGCCGTTCACCCCGTCCAGAAGCCGCTTCATCCCATGCACGGAGCAGCCGGCGTCACGGGCATGACGCAGGGCGTCCGGCTTGAGGGGGCCGGACGCCTCGCGGATTGGCTCGCGCGCCAATTGCTGTCCCGTTAGCTTGCGCGCCCATGTACTTCGAGCTCTTTTCGCAGATGAAGAAGCAGCTGGGGCAGTTGAGCAAGTGGTTGGAGACGGCCGCGGCCCATGCCAAGGCGAAGCCCTTCGACCCGAACCTCTACCTGAACTTCCGGCTGGCGCCGGATCAACTCCCGTTCGTGCGGCAGGTGCAGATCGGCTGTGACGCCGCGAAGCTCGCGGCCTCGCGATTGTCAGGCAAGGCCGCGCCGTCGAACCCGGACACGGAGCAGACGCTGGAGGAGCTCAGCGCCCGCGTCCGGTCCACCATCGCGTACCTGGACACGTTCACCGCGAAGGACTTCGAGGGCGCCGCCGGACGCGTCGTCACCCACCCCCGCTGGGAGGGCCAGGTGATGAGCGGCGCGGACTACTTCCTGGAGAACGCGCTCCCCAACTTCTTCTTCCACGTCACCCACGCGTACGCGCTGCTGCGTCACAACGGCGTCAACCTGGGCAAGGCGGACTACCTGGGGTCGCAGAGCCTTCGCGCGCCCTGACGTCTCCCCGGGCAGCAAGGCAGCCCTATGCCAGCAGCAGGCTCAGCCGTTCGCGATAGCCACGGCTGAGCTTCAGGGTGGTGCGGTCGCGCAGGATGACCTGGTACTCACCATGGAGCAGCGGGCGCAGCTCATGGACCCGCTGGATGTTGACGAGCGTGGAGCGGTGGATTCGTACGAAGCGCTCCGGATCCAACCGGGCCTCCAGCTCCCGCATCGGCTGGCGCAGGAGGTGACTCCTGGCGCCCACGTGCACGTGGACGTAGTTGTCCTCCGCCGCCATCCAGTCCACGTCGCACACGGGTAGCAACGTCACCCGCCCCACCTCGCGGATGACCAGCCGCTCCAGGTAGCGCGGCGCCCCGAAGGGCTCCCGCCGCGAACCCACGAGCCCCGGGAACCGCCGCACCAGGGACTGGATGCGCTCCCGGCGCGCGTGCTCCTTCGCCCGCGCCAACGCCTGCCGGAACCGCGCCGGCGTCCATGGCTTGAGGAGGTAGTCCAGCGCGCCCGCCTCGAAGGCGCGCAACGCGTGCCCTTCCCTCGCGGTCGTGAGGACCACGGCGCCCGCGCAGGCGGTCCCCGCCTCGCGCAACACCTGGAAGCCGTCCACGTCCTCCAGGTCCACGTCTAGGAAGAGGATGTCCACGGGCTCGCGCCGCAGGGCCTCCACGGCGCGGACTCCCGCCTCGTGGACGCCCGCGATGGCCACCTCGGCGTCGGCGTCCAGAAGGGAGCCCAGGAGCCTCCGGCTCCCGGCCTCGCCCTCCACCACCATCACCCGAATGGGCGCGGACCCGAACAATGCGTCGGCAATCGCCACGTCTTGCACCTTTCCCCAATGCCAGACGGCCCATCCACCGTCCCGAGCGCATGACGCCACGCACACCCCGCCTCTGACCCTGGATATACGAAGGCCACCTCAATCCCGGGCACTCTCAGAATTCCGAGGCGAACAGGACTTCCGCATGCCTGGAATCCGCCACCCTCACGGGATGCCATTCATTGCCGTCCTGGCCAGCTCACCCCCGGGAAAGGCCACTTCGTCCCGCGTTGGGAGCCATTGGCGTCAGGCGGATGCCTTCGTTTCGCGGGGCCCCGTACTCCTCACACCGTCTCTCCACCACGAACAGGAGTCAGCCCATGATGCGTCGTTTCGTGTCTTACGCCCTGCCGGTGGCCGCGCTGTTGCTCGGGGCCTGCGGTGGTCCGGAAACCCTCGATGCGACGGAGGCCCCGGCGGAGCAGTCCGTGGCCACGACGAAGCAGGGCCTGTCCACCATCACCATCAACGACTTCCCGCTGGGGTTCTTCGTTCCGC
The DNA here is from genome assembly GCF_054512695.1 of Corallococcus sp. M7. Lineage (NCBI taxonomy): Bacteria > Pseudomonadati > Myxococcota > Myxococcia > Myxococcales > Myxococcaceae > Corallococcus > Corallococcus sp. M7. The sequence goes on along the minus strand of NZ_CM137252.1, from coordinate 2,142,727 downwards.
CCAGGGTGGGTGGGGACGCGGACTTCGCCGGTAACGGCCCGAAGATGGATATCGACTTCGAGCTGGAGGTGCGCAACGGGAACGAGCTCTGGATCGGGATGTTCATCTGGGGCTACGAGGTGGGAGGAACCACCAGGGTCGAGGGTCACCAGTGGTACCACATCGCCACCACCGCGACGCCCATCGTGAGCCTCTCGCCGTCTCCGGTGCCCGTCGCGGACTTCTACATCGGGCCCGAGTTCCACTTCGGGTACACGGACTATGGGCACGCGCAGGACGTCTACGGCTTCCCGCAGCTCAGCTCGAACACGCGCATCGTGCAGAACATCACCTGCGTGGGCGACACGTCCGGCGACGAGGCGGGGACGAAGACGGGCTGCTCGGCCGTCCTGCATGACCTGACCATCACCTTCTGAGCCCCTCCGTGACGTGGGCGTAACGTGGAGCGTCCGGGCCGTTGGCTCCGGCCTGGCGCTCCGCGAGCGACAACGCCCACAGCGGGAAGATGCGCAGATAGGTGTCGTAGTGGATGGCGCAGGTGCGGCTGAACACACCGGCCAGGGGCTCTCGTGGCCACTGGCCGTCCGCGTCCTGCATCGCGCGCAGCCATGCCGCGCCCCGGCGCGTGGACTCCGCGTTCGCTTCGCCCGCGGCCACCAGGGACAGCACGGCCCAGGACGTCGTCACCGCGTGGCCCGTGCGCCCCTCCACCCAGCGGCGCTCGCGGCAGGACTGGAGGGTCTCGCTCCAGGAGCCATCCTCGCGCTGGTGGGCCTTCAGGAACGTGACGGCCTTGCGCAGGGCGGGGTCTGCGGTCCCCGCGCCCGAGGCCACCAGGCCGGTGACGCCGAACCACGTACCGTAGCTGAAGCAGACGCCCCAGGAGCCCTCCCAGCCGCCGTCCGGCCGCTGCTGGCGGCGAAGGAAGTCCGCGCCCCGCGCGATGGCCGGGCCCACCGGAGCCTCCGGGAATGCCTTGCGCCACGCCGCCAGCGCCTGCACGCAGGCCGACGTGCACTCCACGTAGCTGGGGTCCACCATGATGCCGGCGAAGACGTCCGAGGGGTTGAACCGCTCCAGCCAGTGTGGCCCCCGCTGCCGCTCGTAGGTGGCCCAGCCGCCGTCCCGGTTCTGCAACGACAGGATGAACGCCACGGCGTATTCCAGGCGTTGGCGTGACACGCGATTGAGCCCGAGCGGCTCCAACAACAGACACGCCTTCAGCGCCTCCGCCGTGCAATCGCTGATGGGCCAGCCGTGCGCGCGGGTGCTGAAGGGCCACCCTCCCCGGCTGGGATGCCGGTGGTGGCGCGCGGCGTCTGGCGAATCCTCCAGCACCTGCTGCGCCTCCAGGAAGCGGCCCGCGCGCTCCAGCGTGTCGCGCGCCCAGGCGGACTCGCCGGAGGCCACCAGCGCCTGCACCGCGAAGGCGGTGTCCCAGAGCTGGGAGGAGTTGTAGCCGTTGACCGTGATGCCTTCGGGCGTCCGCTGGAGATAGTCCGGCAGGCGCTCCAGGTGGGCTTGCACCTCCGGGCCGTCCGGCCGCGCCACGTGCCACACCACCATGTCGAGCACCTTGTTGATGGGCCCGATGCAGACGAAGTGCGTCGCTTCGTCCTCGCCGCGGATCAACGCCAGGGCCTCCTCCAGCGCGCGTTTCCGCAGCCGCTTCGAATGGAAGCGCTCATACAGGCCCAGCACGCGGTGCACGGCGCGCAATCCCAGACCGTGGGGGCTGTAGGCGTCCGTGCTCGCCACGCGCCCGCGCGCCGCCTTCCAGTCCACGTCCTCGTAGGGCTGGGGGTACAGCTCGCGCCGCAGCTCGGCCAACAGCGGCGTCTCCGTGGCGCGGACCCGGCGGCCATGGAGCCAGCCCATGGGCAGGTACACCATGCGGCAGTGGCACCAGAGCCGGGAGGGATGGAACGGCAGCGCTCGCGGCAACAGCCAGAGCTCGGGAGGCACGGGCGCCAGGCCCTCGTATTCGTAGAGCCCCAGCAGGGCGAGGACGAACTTCCCCCAGGACGCACTGCCCAAGGGGCCGCCCCGGGGAAGGAACCACGCCCGCGCTCGGATGAGCTCCGGGTCATCCGCGCCAATGCCCAGCAGCCGCTGCGCGACGTAGTTGAGCACCGACGTGAAGACGAGGCTGGGCGACTCCACGTCCAGCCCCCACCCCCCATCCGGGTTCTGGTGCGCGCGCATGTGGGCGACCATGCCGTCGCGGACGGACGCATCTGGAATGCGCCCCATCACATACAGCCCGGCCACGTACACCGGCCCCAGGAACAGCGGACCGCTGTAGTCCCCCTTCCAGGAGCCGTCCGCCGCCTGCGTCCCGGCCAGCATGTCCCGGGCCCGCCGCATCAGGACCAGGCCTCCGCGCCGCCCTGGGATGCCCGTGAGCCATGGGCGTAGAGCGCCCGCAGCGCTTCATCCGAGCCCACCCGCTCCTGCGTGAGCCGCATCAGCGTCGCCACCGTCTCCCGGGGAATCTTCACGGGCTCGGGTTCGAACACCGCGGGGTTGCCCTCCACCGCGTCGAGCGTCGCGGCCGAGAAGAAGAGCGGGTAGAGGCAGAACAGCCGCAGGCCGGGCTCCTCCACGGGCAGCGCCAGCGAGTATTCGAGCGCGACGTCCAGCTCGCGGCGCGCCACCGCCACCAGTTCCTCCATCAGCGCCACGGCGTTCGCGCGGAGCGAGGGCAGGGCCAGCGTGGCGGGCGTGAGGCCATGCGCGGCCATGCGGTCCCTGGGCAGCCAGCAGCTTCTGCGGTCCAGGTCCTCGCGCACGTCCTTCAGGATGTTGGTGAGCTGCAAAGCCCGGCCAAAGGCAGGCGCCCGCGACAGGAGCCGCTCCTCGCGCCAGGCGACCCGGGGTGAGCTGGCGACAAAGAGGCCGGTCAGCATCTCGCCGACGACGCCCGCCACGTAATAGCAATACATGAACGTCGCCTGGAGGTCGGGCAGCCCCATCACCTGCCCGCCCCCTCCATGCATCCGCTGGATCTGCTTCATGCCGCCAGCCATCGTTCGCACGCATCGCGCGATGGGCGGGTGGACCCAGGAGGGAAGCGAGGCCAGGGTTTCGAGCACGGTCGGTGTCTCGGAAACGAGCTCGGCCTCTGCTCGCGGCGCCTCGTCCCGCAGGGCCAGCCGCGCCCTTCGCGCGAAGGAGCGGGCACGGGCCTCCCAGCCCGGCTCCAGCGATACGAGACATCCCAGTTCGTCGAGCAACGCACCGTGGAGCGCCCCGCCGGCCTCGTCCTCCAGCGTGTCCGCGATGCGGCACAGCAGGTAGGCCACCGTCACCGCCAGGTCCAGGGGCTCGGGCAACAGCGGGATGTTGAGCGCGAAGGTCCGGGAGACCTGGGGCAATTGCGTGCGACAGAATGATGCACCCTGCACTTTCATGCCTGCCTCCTTCGCGTGCGGCGCCGCGCCTCAATGGATAAGTCGTCAATGCCAGACATGGTGTCTGCGAACCGAGCGAGGGCGACGTGGGGGACACCGAGGTGGTGATAGCCGGGGGCGGGCCCGCGGGCTGCGCGGTGGCGGCGGCGCTCTCCGACCTGGGATGGTCCGTCCTGCTGCTGGACGCGGGCGTGGACCGGCACAAGCAGCTCGCGGGCGAGCTGCTCCACCCGCCCGGGGTGCGGGACCTGCGCGCGCTGGGCTTCGCGGACGTCGTGAATGGCTGGAAGGCCCATCCCGTGAGGGGCTTCGCGGTGCGCTTCCATGCCCCCGCCCGCACGCTCGTCCTGCCCTACGGTCGCGGGGTGACGGGCGTGTCGCTGGAGCACGCCGCCCTCACCCTGCCGCTGCAGGAGTCGGTGTCGCGGCGGCGCGGCGTCACCGTGCGCACCCGGGCGCGCGTGACGGCCGTGGAGCACAACTGCGAGCGCGGCGTGCGCCTGCGCTATTCGCACGGGGGCACCGAGCACACCGTGCATGCCCGGCTGCTGGTGGCCGCGGACGGACGCGCGTCGCCCGTGCGGCGGATGCTGGGCATCGCCGAGCACCACCAGCGCCTGTCCACCATGCTGGGCGTGACGGTGGACAGCGACTGCCTCACCCACCCTGAGCACGGCCACCAGTTCGTGGGCGGCGCCGTGCACGCACTGGCGTACACCATCCAACCCGGCGTGGCGCGCGTGATGGTGGACCTGCCGCTGGGCAGCACGGCCCAGACGCTGAAGGAGCAACCGGAGTTGCTGCTCGCCCTGCCCTCGCGGCTGAGGGAGGCCGTCCGGCAGGCGCTGGAAGAGCGGCCCGCGGTGCGCATGGCCTCCAATGACGACTGGCTGGCGGAGACCATCTGGATGGGGAGCGCCGTGCTCGTGGGCGACGCCGCCGCGTGCTGCCATCCGCTCACGGCCAGCGGCATGGCGTCGTGCTTCCACGATGCCCGCGCCCTCCAGGAGTCGCTGGACCGCCATCCGGGCCACGTCGCCCGCGCGCTGGAGCACTACGCGCACGCACGGCGGCCCGCGCAGCGCACCCGCGTCGCGCTCGCGTCCGCGCTCTACAGCGCCTTCGCCAGACAGGACGAGGGCATGCACGCGCTGCGCATGGGCCTGCTGCACTACTGGGAGCACAGCCCCGGCGGCGCGCGCGCCTCCATGGCCCTGCTGTCCTCCGAGGAGCCCCGCATGCGGGTGATGGCCCGCGAGTACCTGCGCGTCGTCGCCCACGCCTTCGCCGCGATGCTCTCTCCGAACGGAACGGGGGGCAGCCTGCGGTCCGCCGCGCCGCTGTTGCGCTCCGCCGGACCGCCCTTGCGAGGCACCGTGGCGAGCGCGGTGGAACAGGTGGGGAGCTGGCTGCATCGTCGCGTCCGCCGTCCCGTCTACACGCTGGCCCGGGCGGGCTGGGCTTCACCCAGGCGCGCCTTCGCATCCAACCGGTAGCCTCGGCCGCGCCAGTCCACCTCGCGAGACACCCGCGCGGACAGCGCGACGCCGGCCCCCAAGAGCGGAAGCACCGCCGGCACCCAGTAGTGCCGGGGCGCGACCTGGGGCCCGTGACAGGCCCGCTGGAGCCGCAGCTGGCTCCACACGGAGAAGCCGATGGGCACCGCCGACAGGAGCGCCGGCCCCCAGGCCCTTCGCGCCACCGACGTCGCCAGCGCGCCCCACGACAGCCAGCTCACCGCGCCACGCACCCAGTGGGGCCGCGCGAAGGAGCCGGGGATGCCCGCCTCCGAGAAGAGGATCCACCGCCGGAAGATGCGCAGGAAGGCGCCCAGCCCCAGGTGCCCGGTGACGACGCGCAGGGGCGCGTGGACGACGCGGTTCTTCCACCCTGCCAGGTACAGCCGGCGCCCCAGGTACATGTCATCCACGAACTGCCCGGCGGCGCAGCGCACGCCCCCGATGGCCTCCAGCGCCTGGCGCCGGAACACCATCAACTGCCCCATGATGAAGGGCAGCGAGCCATCCGGCTCCGCGGTGCAAGCGACCGACGCGCCGTACCACGCGTTCACCAGCAGCCCGTAGCCCACGTCGCCCGCCAGGGGCGCGTCCGCCGCCGCGTAGATGGGCGCGAACGTGGCGCCTGTTCCGCCATCCTCCAGCAGCGCGCCCACCAGCGCCGTGAGCACCCCGGGCGAGGGCCGCGTGTCCGAATCACTGAAGGCCAGCAACTGTCCCCGGGAGCGGGCCACGCCCACGTGCATCGCGTTGAGCTTGCCCGTCATCCCCGCCGGGGGCTCACCCGCGACCAGCAGCTCCACCCGCCTCGCGCGCGTCGGCCGGGTGGCCACCTCCTCGCGGGTGGGGAGGAACGCCGGGTCGTCCTCGCTGTCGAAGACGAAGAGCACCTCCCACTCGCCGGGATAGTCCAGGTCCAGCAGCGCGCGCACGTTCTCGCGCGCGTCCACGTCCAGGCCCCGGATGGGCCGGATGACCGTCACCGTGGGTGGCTCGAAGCGTCTCATGGTGGGTGCCGCGCGCCGCCGCAGGCCGGCCATCAGCTCCCGATGCCCGTGCACGAGCACGCCCAGCGCCGCCGCTGTCCATGCGAGGTTCCGCGCGTTCATGGCCGCACCTCCGACCCCTGCGCCCGGGGATGCGAGCGCCTCCAGTGGCCAGGCCCCCACCAGTTGAAGTCCCCCATCAGCCGCATCATCGCGGGGACGATGAGCACCCGGACCAGCGTCGCATCCAGCGCGACCGCGATGGCCATGCCCAGGCCCATGGCCTTCACCACCACCACCGACGCCAGCGTGAAGGCCGCGAACACGGCCACCATGATGGCCGCCGCGCTGGTGATGAGGCCGCCGGTCCGCTCCAGCCCTTCCGCCACCGCGTGGGTGTTGTCGCCGGTGCGCAGGTACTCCTCGCGGATGCGGCTGAGCAGCAGCACTTCGTAGTCCATGGACAGGCCGAACAGCGCGCAGAACAACAGGATGGGCAGCGACGGTTCGATGGGCCCGGGCTCGAAGCGCAGCAGCCGGTGCAGGTGCCCCTCCTGGAAGATCCACACCAGGGCGCCGAACGAACCGGCCAGCGACAAGAGGTTCATCAGGAGCGCCTTCAAGGGCAGCACCACGGAGCGCAGGAGCACGAAGAGGACGATGCACGTCATCCCCATCACGAACCCCACCGCCGCGGGCGTGTGGTGCTTCACGAAGGCCGCCGCGTCCACGTCCGTCGCGGTCTGCCCACCCACCCACCACCGGCCGTCGCCCACCGTGCGGTCCTCGCGCAGCGCGCGGACCAGGTCGCGCGCCTCCACGCTGCTGGGCGCCGAAGACGTCAGCACCTGCATCACCGCCACGTTGCCGGTGACGTACGCGGCCCGCGCGGCCTGGAGCTCCGGTGGAAGGAATTGGGGTGGCGCGGCGGCCATGCGCTGGACGGTCGCCCGGTCCATGCCGGGGCCCAGGTCCACCGCGCTCTCCACGCCGACCACGCCGGGCATCGAGGCCACGCGGCGGCTGGCGTCGTAGAGGGCGCCCGCGCGCTCCGGCGTGAGGGGATTGCCCCCTGGAAACTCCACCGCCACCAGGACGCGCGTGGCGGCCTCGCGGGGGAACAGGCGGGCCAGGGTCTCCGCGCCCTGGCGTGCCTCGGTGCCCTCGGGCAGCGCGGTGATGTCCGTGGCCGCCAGTTGCAGCCGGCGGAATGGCAGCCCCATGGCCAGCAGCAGCGTCAGCGTGGGCAACAGCACCCACCAGGGATGGCGCATCACCCAGGTGGCCAGCGCGTGCCAGGCGCCGCCGCGCCCTTCCTTCCGGGCGAAGGGCAACCGTCCCCGGTCCACCCGGGGTCCCAGCCAGGCGAGGAGCGCGGGCAGCACGGTGAGCGCGAAGAGGACCGCGAAGGCGACCACCAGGGCCCCGCCCAATCCCATGGCGCTCAGGTACGAGCCGCGGAAGAAGAGCAGGCCTCCCAACCCCACCGTGACGGCCAGCCCCGAGAACGCCACCGCGCGCCCGGCGGTGTCCAGCGTGCGCGTCAGGGCGTGCTCCGTGGAGAGGCCCAGGGCGAGCTCGGAGCGGAAGCGGCTCACGATGAAGAGCGAGTAGTCGATGGCCACGCCCAGCCCGATGAGCGACACGACGTTGAGCGTGTACTGGGCCATGTTCGTGGCGTGCGACAGCAGCATCACGCCCGCCACGCCGCAGAGCACCGCCAGGCCGCCCACCACCAGGGGCAGCATCGCCGCCACCACCGTGCGGAACACCCACAGCAGGACCACCAGCGCCAGCGGGAATGACAGCAACTCCGCGCGCAGCAGGTCGTGCTCCAGCAGTTCATTGAGCGCGGCCAGGAAGGCCACCTTGCCGGTGAGCGTCGTCCGGAGGTCCGGGCTCTCCAGCGCCGCGCGCACGGCGGGAAACGCGGCGGTGGCCTCGCGCTCGCCGCCCTTGAGCCTCACCAGCGCCAGCAGGTCGTGGCCGGTCCTCGCCACGAAGCGGGCCCGGAAGGCCTCGGGTGCACCCATGGGCGACACCACCGAGGCGACCTCCGGCAGGCGCTCCACGCGCGACAGCACGGACGTCACCGCCTGGGCGAAGCGCGGCTCGTCCGGGGTCCAGGTGTCGTGATGGAAGATGACCGCCAGGGTCTGGTCGTTCGACCCCGCGGCGGCACCGCGCGCGAGCGCTTCGGCCGTGGCGGATTCGATGCCCTCGATGGTGCCGGTGGTGAGGTTTCCGCCCCGGAGCAGTGCCCACACCGCCGCGGCGAGGAGCAGCAGCGCGCCCACCAGCACCCGGCCCCGGTGCCGGAACACGCCCATCGCCAGCCGGGCGAACAGGGACGGCTCGCCCCCCACCGGTGAGTCGTCCCCCCGCCCCTCCATGCACGTTCCCCCGTTCGCTCGCCCCGTCCGTCACCAGGGAACTGGTGACGGAGGGAGCGCTTGGACAGGGGCTTCACCCTTGGGGGCAATCCGGAGGTGGACCGGCCTACTGGAAGGTCACCTTGCCGTCCCGTTGGTAGCAGACATGAGGCACGCCATCGGTGGGACGGATCGCCACGCTGGGACGGGAGTTGTCCTGCACCGACCCGAGCTGGGTATAGGTCCAGAAGCCCTGCGCGTCCGTCGTTCCGAGCGCCAGCGACGTCCCATTGCGCAGGGCGATGACCGGCTTGCCTCCGCCGTAGGTCAGGTCCGCCGCGGAGTATTTGTAATCCACCGTCGAGACCCTCCGGGTGCTGGCCGAGGCAGGCGTCCCCACCGTGATGTCCTCGATGGCGTTCCATTCGCCTTCGGAGATGCTGTTGGAGAGCGCCAGCAGATGCGAGTCCGGTGACCAGACCGTCGAGAGCCAGGACCCGGAGGAGCTGGTCTTCAACGGGAAGGACTCCACGGCCGAGCCCCGCAGGACCTGGAGCGACTGACTGACGTAGCCACTCAAGGGCTGGTGCGTGATGAAGTGCAGCGCTCCGGCCGCGTCGAAGAGGGCGTCGCTCGTGAGCGCCTGGGAGGCGACGGAGAGCGGCACGGAGGACCACGTGTTCGCCGCCGTCCGGGTCGCGATCTTGACGCTCCCTCCGTTGCCGCTGCTGAAGACGATGACCGGCCGCTGCGCCTGCGCCGGGTTGAGCGCGATGCTGATGCGGGTCACGACCGAGGCGTCGACGTCCTCGCGAACCCAGACGCCATTGACGCGCGTGGCATAGCCCACCCGCATCGGCGAGGTGTTGATGGTGCCGGTGCCCTTGGAATAGGCGACGTGCGGCGCGCCAGTGACCGGGTCGATGACCAACTGGCTCTTCACGACGAAGACGCCCCCGTTGTTGAAGCCGGGGCCGTCAATCAGCTCCGTCGTCCAGGACGTGCCGTCCCAGCTCCCGTACCAGAGGCTGTTGTGGGTGTCGTTCGTGTAGATGACGTGGCCCTTGCCCGTGCTGTCGAACACGATGTCGCAGCTGCTGCCGGTGACATCCGGCCCCGTGTCGATGACGGAGCTGGAGGCGAGCGGCGCGGCCACGACATTGAACTGGAACGCACCCTCCGCCGTCTTGCCGGACTCCGTCTCGACGGTGACGGACAGGGACGCCGTCCCCGCCGTGGGCAGCGTCCAGGTGACCCGCTCCTGGGAGGGCTCGATCGCTCCCGCGTCGGCGCTCCAGCGCACGGACTTGATGGTTTCACCCGAGGCAACGACCCGGAAGCGCTCCGCCGTACTCTCGACGTAGGGGCCCGCGCCGTCCTCCCGTTCAATCAGCAGCGCCACGTCCGCAGCGCCTCGGGATTGGATGACCTCCACGGGACGGGGCTCACGGCCGCAACCGGCGAGCAACGTCAGCCCCCCCAACATCAAGAGCCTGGGGACCCACATCTTTCGCATCGACATTCGAATTCCTCTCTTCCGGGGGAGGCCACTCGAACGGATGCGCTTTTTCAAAGATTTATCAGAACCATTTCTCCATGAAGTCCGTGTCATTCCGGCACGGGCATGCGCACCCCCGTGAGCTTGCGGTCCACCAACACGGAATGCAGCGCATGGATGCGTCCGCTGGAGTCGACGTCCACGCGAAGCACCATGTGCAGGGCCAGAAGTGGGTCCCGTCCCGGCGGGTACACCGCCACCACGGCGGGCAGGCCGTTGATCATCCGCGCTTCCCACGCCACGGGCGGGCCCCGCATCTCCATCAGCCGGCGAATGAAGAGGATGACGCGCTGGGGGCCCACGATGGGCACCAGGGCTGCGCGCACCTTACCGCCCCCATCCGACAGTGCGCGCACATCCGAAGCCAGCAGCGCCTCGGCGGCGGCCACGTTTCCCGTCACCAGCGCGCCCAGGAAGGCCTCCAGCGAGGCCCGCGTGCGGGCCTGAACGTCGCGAGTAGGAATACAACGTGACTGGTCATACGCGGCCATCGCGGCTCGCGCGCGGTGGTGCACGACCTTCACGTTCGCTTCGCTCATGCGCAGCGCCTCGGCCACTTCCAGCACCGAGTAATCAAAGACATCGCGAAGCAACAGCACTGCCCGCTGCTTGGGCGACAGGGCCTCCAGCGCCAGGAGGAAGGCGAAGGAGACGCTCTCCAGCAATTCATAGCGCCCCTCGGTCGAACCGCCGCCCGGGAGCCGCGCCTCCACCGAGGGAAGGACCTCCTCGTCCCCGGTCTCCACGGGTGAGGGCAGCCAGGGCCCGACGTAGTCCTCACGCCGCCGCCGACGCAGGTGGTCCCGGGCCAGGTTCACCGCGACGCGGGTCAACCAGGGGCGCAGCGTGTCCAACCGCTCCGGTGGCGTCGCGAGCGCGCGCGCATAGACCTCCTGCACCAGGTCGTCCGCGTCCGCGGCCACGCCGGTCATCCGGTAGCAGAGCCCCCAGAGGAAGCGCTCATGCTCACGCGCCGCCTGCCCCAGTGCCCCTCGCGCCTGTGCATCCATCCCGTTCAAGCCCTCACGTTCCAACAATCCAAGAGCACCATCGGAACCCACAATGCCCGGCCCCCAAGCCCCTCCGGGACCGGACCGCGCGAAACCTGTCCGACTGTCCGACAGGTTCCGGCTCCGCTCCGCCGGGAGGGGCCCCTGGCCTGGATGCCCATCCGCCTCAAGTTCCCGCCGCGCGGCGCTGAGTCGTCGCGGTGTGCGGCACCAGGGCCTGCTCCACGGCTTCGGCGCTCGCCAGGGATGCGTCCGCGAGCATTCCCTCCGCGCCCACCCAGTCCCCTACTCGGAACAGTCCGCCCACGTGCGGCACCTCCACGGAGGGACGCCCGGCCAGCCCTCCGTTCACGGCCCGGGGCAGCCCTGCGCTGACGGTGAGCGAGGGCCGGTAGCGCCGCGCCACCACCTTCTCGCGCCATCCCGGCTGGAGCGCGTCCATCACGGCTTCCAGTGCCGCCTCGCTCGCCTCCGTGTCCGCGCCGCCCAGGTACTTCGCCACGTGCACCATCGCTCCCCCTTCCGGGGCCAGCTTCGCGGAGGCCGAATGCACCGACGCGTACCAGGGCCCATCCAGTCCCAGCGCGAACAATGCGTCCGGCCTCGGCAGGACCGACAGGCCCAGCTCCAGTGTCGCCGCGTGGATGGGCACTGCCTCCCGGGCCTCCCGGGCGAGCACCGCGTCTCCCGGCATGAGCGCCGCCACGTCCGCGGGGCTCCCCGCCATCACCACCGCGTCCGCGCGGTGCACCGTCCCATCCGCGAGCCGCACGCCTTCGACCCGCTTGCCCCCTTCCTGGAGAACGACGGCCTCCACTTTCGCGGACAGCTCCAGCCGGGCACCCGCCTCGCGCCCCAGCCGCTCCACCGAGTCCACCAGGGTGCTCCAGCCTCCGTCCACGTACAGCACGTTCGCTGCGGTCGCGCACTGGAGCTGCTTCAGCCCCGCCTCCGCGCTGAGCGCCTCGAAGTCCGCGCAGTACGAGGACACGCGGATCAGCGCCCCGACGAGCGCCCGGCTGTCCTTGCGCGTCAGGTGTGTTTCCAACCACTCCCGCATCGACATGGCCCCCAACGGCTGCGTGTCGATTCGGGCCAGCCCCGCCAGCAACTTCGCCACCTCCAGCTTCGAGGCGAGCGACAACACGTCCGTCGTCATCAGCGTCACGGCGCCCCGAGGCAGCGTGTGCAGCCGACCTCCGACCAGCGCATGGGAGCCCGTCTGATTCGGAATGCCTCCCGTGGGCTTCACGCCCAGGCGCTCCAAAATCCGAAACGCCGCGCCCGCCCGGTACAGCGCATGCGGGCCCAGGTTGAAGCGGAAGCCCTCCACCTCCGTCGTCCTCGCCCGGCCTCCCAGGTGCTTGGAGCGCTCGTACACCGTCACCTCACAGCCGCCGCGCGCCAGCAGCGCCGCCGCCGTGAGCCCGCCCAGTCCCCCGCCCACCACGGCCACCTTCGTCGCCTGCATGTCCGTCCTCCATCCCGGCGCCCGGCGCATTCCGGGCCTCCAACGGCCACCACGAACGAGGATGAAAAAAGGTTACAGCGCCGGCTCCGTCAGGCGCCCCGGTCGACCGGCAGCCCCGAGCGCGCGAAGGAGAACACCAGCGACGTCTCGATGCGGCTCACCTCCGGACGGCTGGTGAAGGACTGGATGGTGAGCACGCGCAGGTGCTCCGTGTCCCGACACACGACGTGCACCAGGAAGTCCGTCGTGCCCCCCAGGCAGTAGACCGCTACCGTCTCCGGCAGCGAACGCAGGTGGTCTCCGATGCTGCCGAAGTGCTCTCCCACGTGGAGCCGGAGCTGCACGCCGATGAGCGCCTGGAGCCCCAGCCCCAGCGGGCGCGGATCCAGCTCCGCCCGATAGGAGCGGATGACCCCGTCCGTCTCCAGCCGCTTCACCCGCGCGAGGCATGACGACGGGGCCAACCCCACCTTCGCGGCCAGCTCCTTGTTGGACAGCCGTGCATTGTTCTGGAGGGCCTCCAGAATCGTGCGATCAATTCGGTCGAGTGCGGCCATTCGAAGCTCCCGGGCGAATTCCATTCGATGGATGCCGCTCAATCCTGGCCCGTATTCTGTCCGCATGCCACGACACAGAATCGCAGCATGCCTCGTCCTCCTGGCGGGCTCGGCCTTCGCGGCCCCCGCTTCGCCGCCGGATGTCCTGCTCGCGCCCTGGTCCGGGCCGCATGGTGGCGTCCCGCCGTTCGACCGCGCGCGGGTGGAGGACTTCGCTCCAGCGCTCGAAGCCGCCATGGCGCAGGCACGCAGCGAGGTCGCCGCCATCGTGGACTCGAAGGAGCCTCCCACCTTCGAGAACACCATCGCCGCGTACCAGGATTCGGGACGGACCTTCAATCGCGTCTACGAGGTCTACAACGCGTGGTCCTCGTTCGTGAGCTCACCGGAGTACCAGGCCGTGGAGCGCGAGATGGCGCCCCGGCTGTCCGCGTTCTGGGATGAGGACTCCCAGAACCGGAAGCTCTTCCGCCGCATCAAGGCGGTCCGGGACTCGGCCGCGAAGGCGAAGCTGACGCCAGAGCAGCAGCGCCTGGTGGCGTACTACTACGACGACTTCGTGCGCTCGGGCGCCCTGCTGGACGCGGCGGGGGCGAAGCGCATGACCGCGCTCAATCAAAAGCTCGCCACGCTCTACACGACGTTCAACCAGAACGTGCTCGCCGACGAGAAGCGCTACACCCTCCTGGAGAACGAGGCGGACCTGGCGGGCCTGCCGGAGCCACTGCGAAAGGCCGCGGCCGCGGAGGCCACGGCGCGCGGACAGCCGGGGAAGTGGGCCGTGGCCAACACCCGCTCGGTGGTGGCGGACTTCCTCACGTATTCGGAGCGGCGGGCGCTTCGCGAGAAGGTCTGGCGCAACTATGACAGCCGCGGCGACCACGGCGACGCGCATGACAACAACGCCGTCATCACGCGGATCCTCGCGGCGCGCGCGGAGCAGGCGAAGCTCATGGGCTTTCCCACGCACGCGCACCGGCAGCTCCAGCGCGCGATGGTGAAGACACCCGAGCGCGCGATGAAGCTGCTGGAGACGATGTGGACGCCCGCGGTCGCGCGCGTGCGCGAAGAGGTCGCCGCGACGACCGCCATTGCCCGGAGCCAGGGCCAGGAGGAGCCCATCGCGCCGTGGGACTACCGCTACTACGCGGAGAAGGTGCGCAAGCAGGCGTATGACTTCGACGACAGCGAGGTGAAGCCCTACCTCCAGTTGGAGACCCTGCGCGATGGCATGTTCTGGGTGGCGGGCCAGCTCTTCGGCTACACCTTCACGCCCGCGCCGGACGTGCCCGTCTACCACCCGGACGTGCGCGTCTTCGCGGTGAAGGACCGGGAGAGTGGCCGGGAGCGCGGGCTCCTCTACTTCGACCCCTACGCGCGCGAGGGCAAATACAACGGAGGGCAGACGGAGGCGTACCGCATCCAGGAGCGCTTCCGTGGCGAGGTGCCGGCCCTGGTGGCCATCAGCATGCCGTTCGTGAAGCCGGGAGCGGGCAGCCCCGCGCTGCTCGGCTGGCGCGACGCGCAGACGCTGTTCCACGAGTTCGGCCACGCGCTGCATACGCTGAGCGGGGATGTGACGTACCCGTCGCTCGGCGGTGGCCGTGTGGTGAGCGACTACGCGGAGTTCCCGTCCAAGCTGTTCGAGCACTGGCTCGCCACGCCGGAGGTGCTGAGCCGATTCGCGGTGCATCACACGACGGGGCAGCCCATGCCCCAGGCGCTCGTGGCCCGCATCCAGAAGGCGGCGACGTTCAACCAGGGCTTCTACACCGTCGACTTCCTCACCTCCGCGCTGGTGGAGATGAAGATGCACCTGGCGGGTGCGAAGCGCATCGACCCCGACGCCTTCGAGCGCGACGTGCTCCGCCAGGTGGGCGCGCCCGTGGAGGTCGGCATGCGCTTCCGCATGCCCCATTTCGGCCACGTCTTCGCCAGCAACGCGTACGCGGCGGGCTACTACCGCTATCTCTGGGCGGACATGCTGGCCTCGGATGCCTTCGAGGCCTTCCAGGAAGCCGGAGGTCCCTATGACGCGAAGGTGGCCGCGCGGCTGTACGAGCACGTGCTCTCCGTGGGCAACACCGTCGACCCGTTCGAGGGCTACCGGAAGTTTCGTGGAAAGGACGCGAGCCTCGACGCGCTGATGCGCGAGCGCGGCTTCGCGCCCATACACTGAGGGCCATGATCGATCACACCGGCATTGGCGTCGCGGACGTCGCCCGCTCGGCGGCCTTCTACGACGCGGCGTTGGGGGCGCTCGGCCTGCGCCGCGCCATGCAGCTTCCCCAGGACACCGGGGCGGATGGCATTGGCTATGGCCGGGACTACCCCATCTTCTGGATCGACCGCTTCCATCCTCACGGGGTGAAGCAACACACGGCCTTCGCCGCCACCAGCCGCGCCCAGGTCGACGCCTTCCACGCGGCCGCGGTGGCGGCGGGCGGAACCGACAACGGGCCGCCCGGACTGCGCGGCGCCGACAGGGGCTATCCCGCCGGTTACTACGCCGCCTTCGTGCTGGACCCGGACGGCAACAACATCGAAGCGGTCTTCCGGGAGCCTTCCCGGTAGAGCCGCCCCCAGGGCCCGTGACGGCGGCCTCACTGCACGGCGCGCGCGTACTGCCCCGGAGTGATGCCGACGATGCGCTTGAAGTGCCGGTTGAGCTGACTCTGGTCACAGAGCCCGACCTGGAGCGCGACCTCCGCGGGTGCCAGCCCCTGTGACAGCAGCCGCTGGGCTCGCGAGACGCGCAGGTGGGTGAGGTACGCGTGCGGAGGCATGCCCAGTTCCTCGCGGAAGGCGCGGCACAGGTGGAACCGGTTCCAGCCCACCTGATGGGCCAGCGCCTCCAGGGTGATGCCCTCCGGAATGGCCTCATGCAGGGCCTCCACCACGCGCCGGATGGGCCAGCGGTAGCGCCGCACCACCGCGCCTGAGTGCTCCAGACATCCCATCAGCGAGGAGAGGGCTTCGGCCAGGGCCGTCTGGAGCGCGAGCGCGCTGGAGCGTCCCTCCAGGCCCGCATCCAGCACGGCATGGAGCCGCACGAAGTCGGCCGCCGAGGGCTGCGACGTTTCGAGTTGGAGCTGGCGAAGCCGGGCGGAGGCCGGCGCGCCCAGCGCCTCGCGGGCCTCGGCGACGAGGGACTCGTCGAAGGCGATGACCTGGAACCGGGCAGGCCCGTCGCGGCGCAGGTCCCGGTGCACCTCGCCCATCTGCTTGAGGTCGACCGTTCGGGGCGAGGAGGCATGGACCTTGCCCCGCCCCCACCACTCCGAGTGCCCCCGCTGCGTGAGCATCACGGAGAAACGTTCCTTCACGGAGCGCAGCAGCCGCCCGTCGGTCCGGTAGCGCACCAGTCGCAGGCCCGGCAGTTCCGGGAACAGGAAGGTCTGGATGGACAGGGGACCATCCACGACGGCGTGAGAGGGAGCGGTCACGGTTGGAGTCTAGGGACGGGCCTTCCCCCTGGCTTGGGCGAAGTTGACCTGCACGGCGTGTCAACAACGCCCAAGCCCGGCGCACCCCGGCATGGCCAAGTCTTGCATTGCACGCCCGGCCCTCCCCTCACCTGGCCGGGCAGGAAGGCGTCATGTCAGGCATCCAGGACAAGGTCATTGCCATCACCGGAGCCAGCAGCGGCATTGGCGAAGCGGCGGCGCTGCTGCTCGCCGGGCGTGGAGCGAAGGTCGTCCTTGGCGCGCGCCGCTTGGAGCGGCTGGGGCCGGTGGTGGAGCGCATCACGAAGGCGGGAGGAGAAGCCCTCTCCGCACGGACCGACGTGAGACGGCGCGAGGACGTCACCGGGCTCGTCCGCCTGGCCTGTGAGCGGTTTGGCAGGCTGGACGTGCTCATCAATAACGCGGGCAGCCTGGCGACCTCTCCGCTGGACGACCTGCGCGTCGATGACTGGGAGGAGCTGATCGACACCAACATCAAGGGAGTGCTGTACGGCATCGCCGCGGCGCTGCCGGTCTTCCGGCAGCAGGGCTTCGGGCACTTCATCAACACCGCGTCGACCTCGGCGCACCGGCTCGTGCCCGGCCAGGCGGTCTATGCCGGGACGAAGTTCGCCGTGCGAGCCATCTCCGAAGGCCTGCGCCAGGAGGCGGGCCCCAAGCTGCGGGTGACGGTCATCTCGCCCGGGATGACCCGGACGAACTTCCTCGAGCACGTGAAGAACCCGGAGCTCCGGGCCCGGTTCGAGGAGGTCCGGGACAAGCTCGCCATTTCACCGGATGCGATTGCCCGGGCCATGGCCTACGCCATCGAGCAGCCCGCCGACGTGGACGTGGGCGAGGTGATTGTCCGTCCCACGGCGCAGGACTGAGGGCCCCGGCTACCCGCCAATCACCTGGATGTTGTAGGCGATGTCCTTCGACTCGGCTTCGCGGATCCACGGGCGCCAACCATGGCCAGTTCGCGCTGTGGAAGCGCGTCCGCGAGGAGTTGCTGCCCCGATACGTCCTCGCGGCCGCGAGCCGGAAGAACTAGCGGTGCTGGGCGAGGAGCCAATCCCAGAACGCGTAGTTGTCGTACTGCTGCGTCCAGCAGTCATGCGCGCCGCCGGGCAGCACGGTGAGCCGCGCGATGTAGCTCCCGGTGGCCACCACGCCGGGCTGTGACGTCCACACGGGGCTGCTGGAGCCCGGGAACAGGTACGTCACCGTCTGCGCGGGTGCGGTCACCTGGACCGACTGGAACAGGCCGTAGTTCTTCGTCACGCCCGTCAGCCAGGAGGTGTCCGCCGAGAGCGAGCTGCCGTCCACGAACGAATGCACCGCCCACACCGGCACGTTTTTCAGCTGGGTGATGGTGGGGCCCGGCGCGCCGATGTTGGTGGCCATGGGCGCCAGCGCGGCCAGACGGCTGCCGTACGTGTACGCGTACTTCCAGGCGCCGTAACCACCGAAGCTGATCCCCGTCAGGTAGATGCGCGTCGTGTCCACGCGGTAGTTCGCCACGATGAAGCTGACGAACGCGTCGATCTCCGCCGGCTGCCAGCTCGTCGCCGCGCGCGGCGTGAAGACCATCACCTGGTGCTGCCCGAAGTACGCCTTGCCCTGGGTCGTGTAGCGGATGTTCTTCAGCGCCCCGTGGCGGGTCACCACGTTCAGCAGGTCCGCCTCCGTCGGTGACGTGCCGAACTCGCCGTTCCCGTTCAGGTGGATGATGACCGGATAGACCGTGGTGGACGTCAGGTAGCCCGGAGGCAGGTATTCACCATAGCCATAGCCGGCGCCCGTGCTCGCGGGCAGCCGGGCCACGACCTGGTCCTCCGTGGTGATGGTGAGCCCCGCTTCGTGCGTTCCCCATGTCTCCGCCTCCCCCGGCTCGAAGCTCCCTCCGCAGGCGACGGCTCCCAACGCGACAACCAGCGCAATCCATTGCATCCGCATGGTGTTTTCTCCGGGTCTGGGTTTGACGCACGGACAGTCTGCGATTGCGGATAAAAATAGGAAAGCCTCGGTTGCGTGAATAATCACATTTCAATGCGAATGCGCAGCACCGTCACAGGATTCCGGTTGAGTGGCAATGCGCGGAGGCTCAGGCGGGCAGTGACTTCAGGAACGCCAGCAGCGCGGCGTTCACCTCCGCGGGGCGCTCCTGCTGAACCCAGTGGCCCGCGCCCGGAATGACGAGCACGTCCTGGAGCCGCGGCACCAGGGCCTTCATGGCGTCCAGCGGAGCGAAGGCGCGGCCCGGGTCCTTCTCCCCGGTGATGAACAGGGCGGGCTGTTGGATGATGGCCGTCGCCAGCTCGGGCAGCTCCTCCCAGTCGCGGTCCATGTTGCGGTAGCGATTGAGCCCGCCGCGAAAACCGCTGTGCTGAAGCTCCTTCGCGTAGTGCGCGAGGTTCGCCTCCGTGAGCCACGCGGGCAGCGGATCCGGCACCTGGAGGCCGGTGAGGAAGCCGTCGCCCTTGCGGCGTGACTTCACGGCCTCGGCCTGCGTGTCGAAGCCGGGGGTGCCGCCCAGCGTGATGCGGAGCGTCCTCGGGATGTCCGCTTCGAGCTCCGCCTCGGCGATGCCCGGCTCCTGGAAGTAGAGGATGTAGAACCACTTGTCCCCGAACACGTGCCGGAAGAGCTGGGTGGGCGGCATGGGCGTGCGGCCCAGGTGCGGCACGCTCATGCCCACGACGGCGCGGAAGCGGTCCGGGTGCAGCGCGGCGAGAGTCCACGCCATCGCGGAGCCCCAGTCGTGGCCCACCACCACGGCGGTCTTCTCTCCCAGCGCGTCCAGCAGGCCCACGAAGTCCGCCAGCAGGTTCTTCATGCTGTACGCCTCGATGGGCTCCGGCCGGTCGCTCTGGCCGTAGCCGCGAACGTCGGGCGCGACCGCGTGGTAGCCGGCGTCCGCGAGCGCCCGGAGCTGGTGGCGCCACGAGTACCCGGACTCCGGCCAGCCATGGAGGAGCAGGACGAGCGGGCCCTGGCCGGCCTCGGCGAGGTGCAGGTGGATGCCATTCGTCCGGACGGTGCGGTGGGTGATGTCGGCCATGGGAGCGTTCTGCACGACGCACCGGCTCCTGTCATTCCACGCGTGACGGTGGGTTCGGCTGATGACGAAGGGCATCGGGCCGGTGACACGAGTCACCAGGCTCGCGTCCCGGCAGCCCTCCGCGTTGCCCGTGAAATCCATGGGTTGCCCACGGCCGCCGCGTCCCAGGGGGCTGGCACACCGGCTGCTATGGGGTCCTGCATCGCATCAACAAGAACCCAATCCCTTTCGAGGTCCCCCGCCATGGCCATCTCGCCCCTCCGCAGCCCCTCCGCTTCCGTGTCCCGCCTGCCGGTGCAGGACGCCGCCTCTCCCCGCCTCGCGGGTCGTCCGGGTGGCGTGGACGGGTTCTCCTCCAGCCAGAAGCCGGGGCTCGCGGCGTTCCAGCAGGACGGCTTCGACATCGGCTCCGGCAAGGGCGCGGAGCTGGGCAAGCTGCTGCAGGACACGCTGTCCGCGCTGACGTCCATCGCGCAGTTGGTGGCGCAGGCCGTGCCGGGCGGCGCGCAGGCGGTTTCCGGAGCCCAGGGAGCCCAGGGCGCGGCGGGCGGCAGGTGCGGCACGGGTTCGCAGCCCTTCTCCGACAGCAGCTTCACGCCGCAGGACGCGTCGCGTCCTCCCGTGGCGCTCAACGGCAACACCGGCGTGGTGGGCCCGGCGTCGTCGCAGTCCCCGGGCGGCGGCACGAAGCTGGGCAGCAACCTGCCCCCGGCGCTGGAGAAGTTCCGGGGCGCCATCGAGTCCGCCTCCGCCAAGACGGGCATGCCGGCGGAGATGCTGGCCGCGCAAATCTGGCAGGAGTCGCGTGGCAACCTGGAGGCCGTCTCCACCAACGGCGGCAACGGCCTGACGGACACCGGCCTGATGCAGGTCAACCCCAACACCTACGGGGAGCTACAGGCGAAGCACCCGGAGCTCCAGGGCAAGAACCTCTCCGACCCGGAGACCAACATCCTGGCGGGCGCCTTCTACATGAAGGACATGAAGGCGCAGTTCGGCAGCGATGAGCTGGCCCTGCGCGCCTACAACTCCGGCCCCAATGGCGTGGACAAGAGCAACCCGGACGCCATCCCCGCCGGCACCGGCGACGCCACCTACGTGCAGAAGGTGAAGTCCTTCATGAACACGCTGGCCACCGGCCAGGGCACGCTGCCCGCGTAGGACGCCGTGCCCATGACGCACTCGTGACGGAAGGATGGCATCCCCCGGGGGAAAGAGGCGGAGCCGGCGTCTAGGTTCCCCCCTCATGACCTCTGCCCTCCTCCGTCCGTTCGTCCTGGCAGCCGTTTCCTCTTCCACGCTGGTCCTGGGCGCGTGTGCTGGCGGCGCCGCCGCGACCCGCCCCGCGGAGTCCCTCTCCGTCCGGGAGCTGAACATCGTCGACGAGAATGGCCAGACGCGCATCCGCATCGCGTCGCCCATGCCCAACCCCCAGGGCCTCAAGCGCGCCGTCATCGCCCACGGCATCCAGTTCCTCAGTCCCACCGGGCAGGAGATTGGAGGGCTGGGGATGCTGGACTCCATTGGCATCCGCGGGCTCTGCTTCGACAGCGAGGAGGGCTACGAGGCCATGTGCATGGGCCTGGAGCAGGGAAAGCCCACCGTCACCTTCCGGCACGACTGGAAGGAGCGCATCACGATGGGCGTGGTGGATGGCGTGGCGAGCATCGTGATCCACGACGCCCAGGGCACCCCGCGCCTCAAGCTGGAGGTGGACAAGGACGGCAAGGCGCGGACCGTCGGCGTGACGCCCGCGCCAGCCGAGCCTTGAGCCACGTCAGCGCGACTCCGTCTCCGGTGCTCCGGGCAGGTGCACGCTGAAGCGCGCGCCGCCCAGCGGCCCCTCCTCCACCAGGAGGGTGCCGCCGTGCTGGGTGACGATGGCGTGCACGATGGAGAGCCCCAGGCCGCTGCCGCTCGCCTTCGTCGTGAAGAAGGGCTCGAAGAGCCTCGCCCGCGACTCCACCGGCACGCCGGGCCCACTGTCGTCCACGAAGAGCACCACCTCTTCCCTGCGCGCGCTCGCGCTGAAGCGCACCCGGCCTCCCGCGGGCGTCGCCTCCAGCGCGTTGAGCGCCAGGTTCAGCAGCACCTGCCGCAGCCGCTCCTCCTCCCCCCACACCTCCAACGCGCCCGGCGGCTCCACCTCCAGCGTCACGCCGCGCTGCTCGGCCTGCCAGGCCAGGAGGCTGCCCACCCGCTCGAACAGCGGGGCCACCGCCACGGCGCCCGACCTGAACTCACGGGGACGGGCGAACTGGAGGAAGTCCTCGAGGATGTGGTCCAGGCGGCGGATCTCATCCCGCACCAGCAAGAGCGGCTCCAAGAGCGGCCCCTGGACGGACGCCTCCAGCCTGCGCACCCGCCGCTCCAGGACGGTGAGCTGGAGGCCGGCGGCGTTGAGGGGGTTGCGGATTTCATGCGTCAGGCCCGCGGTCAGCGTGCCCACCGCGGCCAGCTTCTCCGACATCTGCGCGCGCCGGGCCAGCGCCTGCTTCTCGCGGTGCAGCCGCACCTGGCGCAGCGCCTGCTCCAGGGTCACCAGCAGCTCCGGCGTGGCGCAGGGCTTGAGGAGGTACGCGCACGCGCCCGCGTGCACCGCGGCCACCGCCGCCTCCAGCATGCCCAGGCCCGTGAGCAGCACCACCTCTCCGTCCGGCACCAGCGCCTTGAGCCGAGGGGCCAGCCACGAGCCCTCTCCGTCCGGCAGCCGGACGTCCACCAGCGCCACGTCGAAGCCCGCCGGCGCCCGCTCCAGCGCCCCCGCGCAGCTCGTCGCGCTGGAGACGACGTAGCCCTGGTCCTCCAGCAGCTCCTTCATGTTGTCCAGGAACGCCGCGTTGTCATCCACCACCAGCACCCGGGGCCGCTCCTCCTTCGTGCTCCCCGTCCCCGTCACGCGCGGTCTCCGTGCACGCGCTCCAGCGCGGCGAGCAGCGCCCCGGTGTCGAAGGGCTTGCGGATCCACCGGCCCTCGAAGTCCGCGGGCAGCGCCTCCGGGTAGGCCGTGACGACGAAGGGAGTGGTTCCGGGGAAGCGCTCCCGCACGCGGCGCAGCGCCTCGCCGTCGGGGCCGCCCGGCACGCGCAGGTCCACGAGCGCCGCGAAGGGGTGGACGGACTCCAGCCCCGCCACGTCCGGCACCGAGCGCGCGACCACGGCCGTGAAGCCGCGCTCGCGCAGCGCTTCCGTGAGGTTGTCCGCGAGCTGGGCGTCGTCCTCCACCAGCACGACGAGCCCGTCGCGGCGGGCCCGCCCGAGCAGCTCCACCAGCGCGGGCACCGGCACCGGCTTGGGCAGCACCGCGAGCACGCCCTCCGCGCGAGCCCGCGCGAGCTCGGCCTCGCCGGGGTGCGCGGTGACGACGATGGCCGCGAGCCCCGGGTCCCGCTGACGCAGGTGGTGCACCAGCGCGGCGCCGCTCATCCCGGCCATGCGCATGTCGGTGATGAGCACGTCGTAGCGCGTCTCGCGCGCGGCCTGGAGCGCGGCCTCGCCCCGGTCCACCACGGTGGCCGAGTGGCCCTGGTCCTCGAGGATCTCCGCCAGGTTCTCCGCGAAGGCGCGGTTGTCATCCACCAACAGGAAGCGGCCCATCAGGAAGGCTCCGGCGTCAGGGGAAGCTCCACCACGAAGCGGGCCCCTCCCGGCCCGGCGCCGGCTTCGGAGGGAGCGTACGCGATGCCGCCGCCGTGCCGTTCGAGGATGCGCCGCACGAGCGCCAGGCCCAGCCCCAGCCCGCGCGCCTTCGTGGTCATCAGCGGCTCGAAGACGCGCGCGCGGATGGCCGGGTCCAGGCCCGGGCCGCTGTCCTCCAGCACCAGGCGGACCCGCCGCGCCCCGTCCTCCGGGACGTCCGCCGTCAGCCGCACCTCGCCCTCGCGCTCGCCCAGCGCCTGCACCGCGTTCTGCAGCAGGTTCACGAAGACCTGCCGCAGCTGCACCGCGTCCCCCTCCAGCGGGGGCAGGGCCTCCAGCCCCTCGTCATGCACGCGCACATGAGGGGGCGGCGCGACGGCCTCCCGCGCGGAGGCCCAGACCTCCGTGAGCCGCAGCGGCGCGCGGACCAGCGGGCGGGAGCGGATCATGTCCAGCAGGCTGGTGACGATGTGGTTGGCGACCTCCACCTGTTCCCCGATGCGGTCCAGGTGCTTGGTCACGCGCGCGTCCTCCTTCGCGGCGGGGCGGCCCTTGAGGATGAAGAGCGAGGTCTCGATGACGCCCAGGGGGTTGCGCAGCTCATGGCCGATGGAGCCCACGAGCTGGCCGAACGTCGCCAGCCGCTCGGCCCGGGCCGCCTGGGCCAGCAGGTCCTCGCGGTACGTGTGCAGCATGATGGCGAGCTCCAGGTCGAGGATCTTCCCCAGCGCCCGGTCCAGGCGGGCGGCCCGGGCGGGGTCGCCGCGCAGCGCCTCCTCCAGCACCGCCGTCAGCTCCTGGCGCAGCAGGTTCATGGCGCCGAACATGTAGTGCTGCGGCAGGTGGATGCGCACGTGCACCCGCCCGATGCGGCAGCGGCGCTCGAAGTAGGCCTGGTCCCACGGCCCCAGCAGCAGCGACCCCATCCAGTCCTGGAGCGTCACCTTGAGGTGCCCCACCCGGCTCTCGCCCCCCTCCAGCGCCTCGCGCGCCCCCGGGTGTTCGAGGATGCGCCGGTAGAAGACGTCCGCGATGCGCTCGAAGTGCGCGCAGGCGATGGGGTGCAGCTCTCGCAGGGCCTCCCCGTCAATGGCGGAGAACCCCACGTAGCGCTGGAGCTCCTCCAGGATGTCGTCCGTCACGCCTCCAGGTCCGGCTTCCATGGCGAATCCTCAATCCCTTCCTTGCGCGCGGGGCCTCAAGACGCGGCCGGCTCCTCGTCCGGGCCAGCGCCACCGCCGCCGTATTCCTTGAGCTTGTATTGAATCTTCCGCACGCTGATGCCCAGCACCTCCGCGGCGCGGGTGGTGGAGCCCTGCACCATCTCCAGCGTGCGGAGGATGGCCTCGCGTTCGATGACAGCGAGCGTCGCGCCAGGGATGAGCCGGTCGCCGCCCCCGGCGCTGGGGCGGGGGCCTCGCAGCACGGGCGGCAGGTCGTCCGCCGTGAGCTCCTCGCCTCGCGCGAGCACCACGGCGCGCTCCACCGCGTTCTCCAATTCGCGGATGTTGCCCGGCCAGTCGTGGCTCATCAGCGCCTCCAGGGTGCCGGGCGCCAGCCCCTTCACGGCCTTGCCATGGACCCCGTTGCAGCGCTCGATGAAGTGGCTCACCAGCGCGGGGATGTCCGCCTTGCGCCGGCGCAGGGGCGGCAGCGTCACCGCCACCACGTTGAGGCGGTAGTAGAGGTCCTCGCGGAAGCGGCCCGCCTTCACCTCCGCCTCCAGGTCGCGGTGGGTGGCCGCGACGATTCGCACGTCCACCTTCAGCGTCTGCGTGCCGCCCACGCGTTCGAACTCACGGCCTTGCAGCACGCGCAGGAGCTTCACCTGCACGGCCGGGGAGATTTCGCCAATCTCGTCCAGGAACAGGGTGCCCCCGTCCGCCAGCTCGAAGCGGCCCTCCTTGCGCGCCAGGGCACCGGTGAAGGCCCCCCGCTCGTGGCCGAACAGTTCGCTCTCCAGCAGGCCCTCGCTGAGCGCCGCGCAGTGCACCTTCACGAAGGGGCGCGCCTTGCGCGGGCTGAGCTCGTGCAGCGCCTGGGCCACCAGCTCCTTGCCCGTGCCGCTCTCCCCCAGGATGAGCACCGTGGCCCGCGTGGGGGCCGCCTGGTGGATGAGGGAGTAGACCCCCTGGAGCTCGGGCGCGTCCCCGATGATGTTGCCCACGCGGAAGCGCTCCGCCACCCGCTCCCGCAGCTGCCGCGTCTCCTGCTTCAGCCGGCGCGTCTCCAGCGCCTTGGCCAGCACGACG
The DNA here is from genome assembly GCF_054512695.1 of Corallococcus sp. M7. Classification (NCBI taxonomy): domain Bacteria; kingdom Pseudomonadati; phylum Myxococcota; class Myxococcia; order Myxococcales; family Myxococcaceae; genus Corallococcus; species Corallococcus sp. M7. The sequence continues at coordinate 2,117,442 of NZ_CM137252.1, read as the reverse complement.
AGCACGGCGTTCAGGTCCAGCGGCTTGGTGAGGTAGCTCTCCGCGCCCAGGCGCATGGCCTCCACCGCCGCCTCCACCGTGGCGAACGCCGTCATCATCACGAAGGCCGCGTCGCTGCCGTCCTCCTTCGCGCGGCGCAGCAGGGTGACGCCATCCATGCGCGGCATCCGCACGTCGGTGAGCACCAGTGCGGGTGAGAAGTCCGGGAGCGCGGCGAGCGCCTCCGCGCCGTCCGCGGCCTGCCGGACCTCGTACCCCTCCTCCGAGAGGAGGGTGGCCAGGGCGCGCCGCGCGTTCACCTCGTCATCCACGACCAGGATGCGTTCTGGGGCCATGTCCCCCCTTACCAGACCTGAACCGGGGGCATTCACGCGTCCGCGTCCCGGGCCCGCGCGTCCGCGCACGTCAGGCAGCAGCGCGCCTCCGGGACGGCGAGCAGCCGCTGCCGGCCGATGGCGCCCCCACACCGCTCGCAACAGCCGAAGCGGCCCTGCTCGATGCGCTCGAGCGCCGCCTCCACCTCCTCCAATTCGCGCGGCGGCGGACGCGCTCCCCGGGCGGGCGGGCGGGCCGCCACCGCCACGTCCGCCCGCACCGTCCGCAGCGCGTCCCGGCGGGACAGGAGCATCCGCCGCGCCAGGGTCGTCATGGAGTCACCGTGCATGAAGTCCTCGTCCGCGCGGGCTTCAGGAGGCAGGGGGAAGTGACAGGGAGGCGGAGCGCCTGCGCCGCGCCGCGAGCACGCCCGGCACCGCGAGCACCGCGACGGCCACCGTCACCAGCGCGGCGCCCGCCAGCTCCCGGACGCTCACGCCGGGGAGCCCCAGCCACGCCGCGAGCACGGCCGTCGCGCCCACGCCCGCGAACACACTGGAGGCGCGGTTGATGGGCACGGTGAAGGTGTTCTCCCGCGCGTCCAGCAGCACCAGCCCCCCGAAGATGCCGCCGCCCTGGGAGAGCAGCCCCACGGCCAGCTCCACGGCCAGCGTGGGCCGCGTGAACATCCCGGTGAAGCCCTCGCGCAGCTGCGCCGCCGCGCCCCCCACGCCCGCCAGGGCCCACAGCGCGAGCAGGACGACGAGCGCGGGCGCGGCCACCATCTGCTCCTCCACGAAGTAGCGCTCGCGCGCGCCGGGCACGTGGTTCTTCGCCAGCCGGCTCATGAAGCGCAGCCGCACGAAGTAGCTGACGACGTACACCGCCCAGTCCACCCCCGCCACCAGCGACAGGCGCGGCTCCGCGCCCGGCCCCGTTGCGACGAGCAGCGCCAGGAGGCTCACCCCCAGCGCGACGCGGGAGGGCCACGCGACGTGACGGCCGCTCACCGCGTCCACCAGCGGCGCGAGCACCAGCACGCCGCCGCGCATCAGCAGCATCATGAAGACGATGGACGTCCCGTCGAAGGTGTACGCCAGCGTGGTGGTGGCGATGATGCCCGTGGTGCACAGGCCCGACAGGAAGGTCCAGCGCCCCGGCCAGGGAAGGCTCACCGGCCCGAAGCGCCGGCGTCCCGCGTGCTGGAAGGCGCCGCTCCACGCCAGGTACGCGAACATCCCCACGAGCGTGGCCAGCGCCGTGGAGGGCAGCAGCACGAAGCCCGGCAGCCCCTCACCCATCCCTGGCAGGGCGCCCAGGCTCAGCGCCTTCGTCAGCGCGCTGTAGGGCAGGTAGCAGGCGAAGTACCCCAGCGCGAACCACCCGATGGCGACCGGGGCCTTGGGAGGCGCGCTCATCGTCCGTCCGCCATGCACCCGGGGCAGCACCGGGCCTCGGGCACGACCTGGAGCCGCTCGGCTTCGATGAGGGCGCCGCAGTCCTCGCACCGGGGCAGGCCGTCCGGCGGCAGGTGCTCCAGCGCGCGCTCCAGCACCTCCAGGGCCCGCGCCTCGCGAGCGTCGAGCGCGTCGAGCAGCCGCGTCTCCTCCAGGGCCACCGCGCGGTCCACCCACTCCGGGGCCCCGGCGCCGGTGACCTCGCGCAGCAGCTCCCGGTTCTTGCGCCTCAGCTCCAGCAAGGCCCGCCACCGCTGACGCAACCGCCGGTCCGCCTCTTCACGCGTGGCATTCATCAAAGCGTCCTTCCGTCTCCCGTATCGCGTCCCGGGCCCCCCACTTCGCGCGGCCCACGTCCGTTCCTCTACAGGATGCATGCCAGTCTTGTCCCGGGCCGTGCGCGGTGCGCCCCGCAGGAGTTGCAGGCAGGCCCCCGTGCACCGCGCAACGCTTGCGCCCACCCCGCCCCGGGAACCGGTGTCCCCGCCGCGCATGGCGGATGCAGAGTCGTCCGGCGAAAAGCCCGCGGCCGCCTTCGCGCGCCGCGAAGGGAGCCGGCCATGCGCATCGCCTTCTTCGATACCCACCGCTTCGACCGCACCGCCTTCGAGGAGGCCAACGCCGCGTTCGGCCACGAGCTCACCTGGTTCGAGCCCCGCCTGACGCCGCAGACGGTGGGGCTGGCGGCGGGCTTCCCCGGGGTGTGCTCCTTCGTGAATGACCGGCTGGACGGCCCGTGCCTCCAGGCGCTGGCGCAAGGGGGCACGCGGCTGGTGGCGCTGCGCTCGGCGGGCTTCAACCACGTGGACCTGGCGGAGGCCGCCCGGCTGGGGATGACCGTCGTGCGCGTGCCCGAGTACTCACCCGAGTCCGTGGCCGAGCACACCGCGGCGCTCGTGCTCGCGCTCAACCGCAAGGTGCACCGCGCCTACGCGCGGGTGCGAGAGTGGAACTTCTCGCTGGACGGGCTGGTGGGGTTCGACCTGCACGGCAAGACGGTGGCCCTGGTGGGGCTGGGGCGCATCGGTCGCGCCACGGCCCGCATCTTCCACGGCTTCGGCTGCCGGCTGCTCGCGGTGGATCCCCAGCTGAAGGACGAGGACGCGCGGCGGCTGCACCTGGAGCCCGTGGCGCTCCCGGAGGCCCTGGCCCGGGCGGACATCCTCTCGCTGCACGTGCCCCTCACGCCCGGCACGCGCCACCTCATCGACGCGGCGGCGCTCGCGCGGATGAAGCCTGGGGCGATGCTCATCAACACCGGCCGCGGGGCGCTCATCGACAGCCAGGCCCTGCTGGCGGCGCTCAAGTCGGGCCACCTGGGGGCCGCGGGGCTGGACGTGTACGAGGAGGAGGAAGGCGTCTTCTTCCAGGACCTCTCCGACCAGGTGCTCCAGGACGACGTGCTCGCGCGGCTGCTCACCTTCCCCAACGTGCTCATCACCGCGCACCAGGCCTTCCTCACCCGTGAAGCCCTGGGCGCCATCGCCCGCACCACGCTCGAAAGCATCCGCCGCTTCGAGCGGGGCGAGCCCCTGGAGGCGACGGAGGTCCGGGCCGAGCAGGTGCTCCCGCGCTGAAGGTCCGGCCGTGCGCGGCGGGCCTGCCTACTCCAGCGTCACGCGCTCGCCGTCGCGCGCCACCCGCACGCGCCACCCCAGCCGCTCGCGGATGCTCGTCGCCAGCGCTTCGCTGGCGGCAGGCTCCCCGTGGACGAGCCAGGTCTCGCGCGGCGGGCGCGGGAAGGTGCGCAGCCAGTCGAGCAGCTCCTCCCGGTCCGCGTGCGCCGACAGGCCGTCCACGGTCTCCACCCCTGCCCGCACGGGGACGTCCTCCCCGTGGATGCGCACCGTGGCCGCGCCGTCCTGGAGCGCGCGCCCCCGGGTGCCCGCGGCCTGGTAGCCCGCGAGCACCACGGTGTTGCGCGGGTCCGGCAGCAGGTGCTTCAGGTGGTGCAGCACCCGGCCGCCGGTGGCCATGCCGCTGGCCGCGAGGATGACCCGGGGGTCCGTCCTCGCCAGGAGCGCCCGGGACGCCTCCGCGGTGCGCACCCAGTGGTGCTCCGAGGCGCACAGCGGGCAGCGCGCCTGCTCGACGAGCCGCTGCATGTCCACGTCATGGTCCTCCGGGTGCAGGCAGTAGAGCGCCGTCACGTCCTGCGCCATGGGGCTGTCCAGGAACACGGAGACGCTCGGCAGGCGCTGCGCGTCCCTCAGGCGGTGCAGCGTCCAGAGCAGCTCCTGCGCGCGCCCCACCGCGAAGACGGGGATGACCACCACGCCGCCCTGGTGGACCGTGCGCGTGATGACGCGCGCCAGGTGCTCTTCCGGGAATGCCGCGTGCACGCGGTCGCCATAGGTGGACTCCAGGAGCAGCACGTCCGCCCCGGGCACCGGCTCCGGGTCGCGCAGGATGGGGCGGCCCGGGCGCCCCAGGTCGCCGGAGAAGACCAGGTGGCGGGCGGCGCCCCCTCGCCCCCACGCGACGTCCACCGTGGCCGAGCCGAGGATGTGGCCCGCGCGCCGGAAGGTCACCTCCAGCCCCTCGCCCACGGCGAAGGGCGCGCCGTAGGGGTGCGTGCGCACGAGCGCGAGCGCGCGCCGCGCGTCCTCCACCGTGTAGAGCGGCAGCGCGGGCTGATGCCGCGAGTAGCCGTGGCGGTTGGCCCGCTCCGCGTCCTCCTCCTGGAGGTACGCGGCGTCGAGCAGCAGCGGCTCCAGCAGGTCCGCCGTGCCCGGCGTGCAGTGGACGGGGCCGCGGAAGCCCCCCCGGGCCAGCAGCGGCAGGGCGCCCGAGTGGTCCAGGTGGGCGTGGCTGAGGACCACGGCGTCCACCGTCACCGGGTCGAACGGCGGCGGCGCCCAGTTGCGCAGGCGCAGGCCCTTGAGCCCCTGGAACAGGCCGCAGTCGAGCAGCACGCGGCACCTTCCACGGCCCTCCCGCTCCAGCAGGAACCGGGAGCCGGTGACCGTGCCCGCCGCCCCCAGGAACCGCAGCGAGGCCGTGGCCTCTCCCTCTTCCGTCATGTGCATGCCCCTCTCCTTCGCGTCACGAGGACTCCGCCATCCGCCGCCACGCCTCAGCCGTTCGGCGTCGCCACCGCGCGGCCCGCGATGACGCCCGCGCGCAGGCGCCGGTAGGCGTCCTCCACCTGCTCCAGGGGGACCAGCTCCACCTCCGTGCGGATCCGCCCCGCCTCCGCGAGCGCCACGACCTCCATCAGCTCCGGGATGGAGCCCCAGTACGTCGTCGCCACGGAGCACTCGTAGGGGACGCGGAAGAAGCCCACCGGCAGGGAGCCCCCACCCAACCCCACGACGGTGAGGTGCCCCAGCGTGCGCGCCATCCCTGCCGCCAGTTGGAGCGTGCCGTCGGTGCCCACCATGTCCACGACCAGGTCCGCCCCCTTGCCGTGGGTGAGCTCCCGCACGCGCTCGACGGCGGCGTCCGCGAGCACGGCCTCGTCCGCGCCGTCGCGCCGGGCGATCTCCAGCTTGCGGGGGGACGTGTCCACCGCCACCACACGGGCGCCCGTGAGCGCGTGCAGCACCTGCACGCCCATCTGCCCCAGCCCGCCCACGCCAATGACGACCGCCGTGGAGCCCGCGCCCAGCAGCGGCAGCGAGCGCTTGATGGCGTGGTACGACGTGAGGGCCGCGTCCGCGAGCGGGGCGGCCTGACGCGGATCCAACCCCGCCAGCGGCACGACCAGGCGCGAGGACGGCACGAGCAGGTAGGGCGCGAGCCCTCCGTCACGCCCCAGACCTCCGCCGGCGTACGGCATCTGGCCCTGGCGCTCGCAGTAGTTCTCCATCCCCTGCCGGCACCGGTGGCACCGGCCGCAGCCCCAGTGTCCCGCGACCAGCACCGCGTCCCCCGGGCGCAGGCCGGCCACCCCCGCGCCCGTCTTCTCCACCCAGCCCGCATTCTCATGGCCCAGCGTGAAGGGCAGCCGGTAGTCCAGCGTCCCCGCCTCCCAGTCCATCAGGTGCAGATCCGAGTGGCAGAGGCCCGCGCCGCCCACCTTGATCAACACCTCGCCGGGGCCCGGCTCCGGCACCTCCACCTCCCGGAAGGCGGCGGGCTGCCGCCACTGCATGAGCGAATAGGCCTTCATGATTGGCTCCTTGGATGGGGCGCCCCATCCCATGGGGTGAAGTCAAACCTGGGCATGGGGCGCGCCACGGCCTGACGCCTCGCCGCGCGGCAGCAGCTTGCGCAGCTCGAGCACGCTCACCGGGATGAGCCCCAGGCCCAGGGCGAGCACGAGGTGCGCGGGGGCGAGCGGGACGAGCGAGAAGAACGCGGCGAGCAGGGGCACCTCCGGCAGGGCGACCTGGAGCGCCAGCGTGCCGGCGACCACCGCGAGCAGCGCCCGGTTGGTGAACGTCCCGACCTGCCAGTGGAGCATCCCGGCGCTGCGCGCGGCGAAGGCCCGCAGCACCTGGCAGAACACCAGCACGGTGAACGTCAGGGTGCGTGCCTCCTCCAGCGACAGGTGCCGGAGCGCCCAGAGGAAGGTGCCCAGGGTGACGCCCGCGTCCAGCAGGCCGGTGGCCAGCACCGCCGCCCACTCCCGCCGGCCCAGCATGGGCGCCTCCGGCCGGCGCGGCGGCCGCCGCATGACGTCCGGAGGAGCGGGGTCCATGACCAGCGCCAGGGCCGGCAGCCCGTCGGTGACGAGGTTCACCCAGAGCAGGTGCAGGGGCAACAGCGGCAGGGGCAGCCCCAGCAGCGACGCGCCGAGCATCAGCACCAGCTCTCCGCCGTTGCCGGCCAGCAGGTAGACGAGCGTCTTGCGGATGTTCTCGTAGATGCCGCGCCCCTCGCGCACGGCCGCCACGATGCTGGCGAAGTTGTCGTCTGTGAGGATGAGGTCGGACGCCTCGCGGGTGACCTCCGCGCCGGTGCGGCCCATGGCGATGCCGATATGGGCCTCGCGCAGGGCGGGCGCGTCGTTCACGCCGTCGCCCGTCATGGCGACCACCTCCCCGCGCGCCTTCCACCCGCGCACGATGTGGAGCTTCTGCTCCGCCGTCGCCCGCGCGTGCACGACGCCCTCCGGCGACTCGCCCTCGCGCAGCAGGCCCAGCTCCCTCGCGATGGCCAGCGCCGTGGCGGGGTGGTCGCCGGTGATCATCACCGTGCGCACCCCGGCCTCGCGCGCCGCGCGCACGGCCTCCACCGCTTCGGGCCGGGGCGGATCCGCGAGCCCCACCAGCCCCACCAGCGTGAGGTCCCGCTCGTCAGGGCCCTTCCCCTCCGCCACGGCCAGCACGCGCAGGGCGCGCCCCGCCAGCGAGGCCAGGGCCTCCGCCACGCCCGGAGGCACCTGCCGGCACAGCGGAAGCAGCACCTCCAGCGCGCCCTTCACGTAGAGCACGCCGTCCGAGCGCAGGATGCTCATGCGCCGCCGGTCCGAATCAAAGGGCTGCTCCGACACCCGGGGGCGCTCGCGCTCCACGTCCGAGCGCTCCACGCCCCGGGTTCGCGCCGCCGCGAGCAGCGCCAGCTCCGTGGGGTCGCCGGCGCCGGGCTCCTGCCCCTGCCCCAGCTCCGCGTCGCAGCACGCCGCCGCCACCTCCAGCACGCGCTGCGTGGACTCCGGGGGCCACACCTCGCGCACCTCCATGATTCCCTGGGTGAGCGTGCCCGTCTTGTCCGTGCAGATGACGGTGGCGGCCCCCAGCGCCTCCACCGCCTGCATCCGCCGCACGAGCACGTGCCCCTTCACCATCCGTTGAACGCCCACGGCGAGCGCGAGCGTCACCACGGTAGGCAGGCCTTCCGGCACCGCCGCGACCGCGAGCGCCACCGCCGCGAGCAGCAGATCCACCCCCGCCTGTCCCCGCGCCAGCCCCAGGCCCGCCACCAGCGCGCCCACGGCCACGCACAGCACCAGCAGCATGCGGGTGACGCCCTCCAAGCGCTGTTGCAGCGGCGTCTGGGGCTCCTGCGCCGTGCGCACCAGGTGCGCGATGCGGCCCAGCTCCGTGTCCATGCCGGTGGCCGTCACCTCCGCCACCGCCGTGCCCGCCGCCACGGAGGTCCCCATGAAGACGCGGTCCCTTCGCTCCGCCAGCGGGGTGGAGTCCGGCAGCGCGCCCACCTGCTTGTCCACCGGGGTGCTCTCCCCCGTGAGCGCCGCCTCCAGCGTGAGCAGCGCATGCGCGGAGAGCAGCCGCGCGTCCGCCGCCACCACGTCCCCCGCCTCCAGCACCAGCGCGTCCCCCGGCACCACCTGGGACGCCGGAATCACGGCGCTCACGCCGTCGCGCAGCACCCGCGCGTTGGGAGCGGTGAGCGCGCGCAGCGCCAGCACGGCGCGGTCCGCGCGGTACTCCTGGAGGAAGCCCACCAGCGCGTTGAGCACCACGATGGTGGCGATGGCCACCGCGTCCGCGCCCTCGCCCAGCAGCGCCGCCACGCCGCACGCGCCCAGCAGCAGCCACACCATGCCGGAGCGGAACTGGCGCCCCAGGAAGAGCCACGCGGAGCGGGGCTGCTCGCGCGTCAGGGTGTTGGGCCCGTACCGGCGCAGGCGCGCCTCGGCCTCCCGCCGGTCCAGGCCCCAGCGTGGCTCCGGAGCCGCCACCACCGCCGCCGCCGCGCCCCCCACCGCGCTCATCGAGACACCGCCCACGCGCCACGCCGCGCCACGCGGTGGCCACGAGCGCCATGCCCACCACGGCCCCCTACGCGGTGGCCACACGCGCCACACTCGCCACGGCGCGCCACGCGGTGGCCTCGCTCGGGGTCCAGCCAACCATGGAGAGTCATTGCGGTTGCTCCTGCGCCAGGGATGCCCGCGCCGGGTTGCGAAGCCCATGCCGTCAAGGGAGACGGGGGCCGGGTCCCCCGGGAGGCGCAGCTTTTGCGCCCGCGCCTCCGGGCGCCGCAACCCTTGCGCGGGGCGGGCCGGGGACGCCGGAGGGGACGGGACGGCACGCATCCTGAAGAGGCCTGACGGCAACAGCGGGGCGCGCTCCCAGCGCGAGCCCACCACCGGAACGTCCCGGTGTGGCGCCTTCCCCCCCGTCCGGAGCCCCGCCATGGCCATCCTCTGCGCAACCGACCTCTCCGAAGGTTCCCGTCAGGCCGCGGAGGTGGCCGCGCGAATCGCCGCCCGCCGGGGCCTGCCGCTCTGGCTCGTCCACCAGGTCCACCCGGATCAGCTCCGGGTCGCGGCCGAGCCCGTGCGCGAAGGGCTCAAGGCGCTGCTGCGCGAGGAGGTCCGGCGGCTGGAGCCGCTGGGGGCGCGGGTGGAGTCCTCCCTGCTGGAGAGCGGCTCCTCGCGAGCCCTGGCCGTCTTCTGCGACGCGCACGAGGCGCGGCTGCTGGTGGTGGGGACGCCCCGCGAGGAGCCCGCCGCCCTGGGCTCGGGCATCAGCCTGGAGCGCATCGCGCGCAACTGCGCCGTGCCGCTGCTGCGGGTGCGTGACGCCGCCCCCTTCGAGGCCTGGCTCACGGGCGCGCGGCCCCTGCGGGTGATGTTCGGGGTGGACCGCTCACGGGGCAGCGAGGCCGCCCGGCGCTGGCTGGAGGAGCTGGGCGCGGATGGCCCCATCGAGCTGCTGGCGGGCCATGTCTATTACGCCTTCGAGCAGTGCCGGCGACTGGGACTGCCCACCCCCATGAACCTGGATGAGGTGGCGCCCCGCATCGAGGCCGTGCTCCACCGCGAGGTGGCGGCGCTGGCGGACGCGGGCCAGGGCACCGCGCCGCGCGTGCACCTGCGCATGGCGGTGGGCCGCGCCGCGGACCACCTCGTGGACCTGGCCCGGGAGCAGGAGGTGGACCTGCTCGTGGTGGGCACGCACCCGCACAACGCCCTGGGCAACCTGGCCTCGGTGGCGCACCACGCCCTGCGGCTCGCGCCCATGTCGGCGGCCGTGGTGCCGGTGAGCCCCGCGGCCTCCCGGGGCGAGGTGCCGCTGCCCCAGGTGCGGCGGCTGCTGGTGGCCACGGACCTGTCACCGCTCGCGGACGAGACCCTCCCCTTCGCCTTCGCGCTGGCGCCCGCGGGCGCGGAGGTGCACCTGGTGACGGTGATTCCCGAGCGCGCCGGAGCGGAGCTCCACCGCGACCTGAAGCAGCGCCTGCTGGAGCGCGTGCCGAGGGGACTGGACGCCCGGGAGGTCACCACGCGGCTGGAGGTCCTCCACGGCGAGGACGTGGCGCTCGCGCTCGTGCAGGCCGCGGAGCGGATGGACGCGGAGCTGCTCTGCCTGGGCTCGCGCGGCCACGGGGGCGTGAGGGAAGCCCTGCTCGGGTCGGTGGCGCGCAAGGTGCTCGCCCTGAGCCGCCGGCCCGTGCTGGTGCTGCGCCCCCCGCTGCGCTGAAAGCGCTGAAGCGGCCTTGCGTCAGCGCGCGGCGGGAACCCCGCCGCGCTGGCTGTAGCTGTCACAGATCGCCAGGTACTCGTCGCTGTCCATGGCGAGCGCGGCGACCCGCAGCTTCTTCACGCGGGGCTTCGCGAGCGTGGTCTTGATCTGCACCATCTTGAGGATGGGCAGGCCCATGTACGACTGGGCGTAATAGACGTTCTCCTCCATGTCCCCCCAGGCGATGAGCACGCCATCCGGGAAGCGGATGCCGTCCCGGCCGATGAGCAGCACGGGGCTGTCCAGCTTCCCCAGCGCGCGGATGCAGTTGAAGAGCATCCAGGCCGAGGACAGGGTGATGAGCGCGATGGCGATCCAGAGGTTGCTCACCGGGAGCGCATGCACGGTGAGCGCGCCGAAGCCGAGCGTGGCCACCACCCAGATGACCACGCCCGCGATGAGCTTGCCCCGCGAGTAGTAGATGGCGCGCGGCTTGTCCGCCTGCTTCTTGGACTGGGGGGAGCGGTAGATTTCCATGTCGGGATGCCCGTGGGTGCGTCAGCCGGCCAGCCGGTCTGAGAGATAGGCCAGCAGGACTGGCGAGTTGATGACCTTCGCTTCGTCGAACTTCCGGGCCTGGCCCTGGGCGACGATGACCAGGTCGCGGGACGCGGCGCCCTGCTCCACCTCCTCCTGGAGGCGGATGCTCTCGATGTCGTCCCAGCGCCAGAGCTTGCCCCGGTGGATGAGCCCCGCCTCGCCCAGCACGAGCGGCCCGAAGCGCACCGGCTTCCCCGCGGAGACCTGGTGGTTCACGCGCTCCAGCAGGCGCGACACGACCTGCTCCAGCACCGCCGCGTGCAGGACGTCCGGGTCGCTCCACAGGTACAGCCGCAGCCGCAGCGTTCCCCCCGCGTGGCGCAGGATGAGGCAGTCGTCCCCGTACCGTTCGATGACCTCCCGCACGTCCCGCCACCGCAGCCGCGTGCCGTCCGCGCGCAGGCCCTCGTCGTCCACCGTGAGGGTGTGCGGCGCCAGGAGCCAGGCGTAGAGGTCGTTGGCCCGCCAGATCAGGATCCAGAGGCAGCAGGGGATGCACACCAGCAGCAGGTAGAAGCCGAACCCGCTCCGGAGCACGTCCTGGACCACCGGGTGCGGAAGCAGGGGCACGCCCAGGGGGTCCAGCAGCGCCGCCAGCTCCACGTAGAGCAAAGCCAGGCCCGCGAGGAACCAATACACCGAGTGGGTTGGAAGGATCTTGTGGTGCGAGCGCTTCAGTGCTGCCTCCAGACGGGCCTGGGCGGCACGTCTATAAACAATCAATCCTGTCTCCGCGACGTGTTTCGCCCCTCGGAAGTACGTTCTCGCGGCCTGGGAAAAACACATCTCACACACCGAGACAGCGTTGTCTGGCCTTGCCTGGAATCTCCCGTTTCCAAAAGCAACACAGTCCTGGTGTATCGCGACGAGCACAGTGGCCCCGGAGCGCAATCGCAGACATCCACGGTCCCCGCCGGGACCCAGGTTCCACCGCCCGGATTCACAAGCGGCGCGGCGGGGCTAGAGTCGCGGCCCATGCACGTCCTGCATCGCGGTCAGGCCCCCCAGAAGCCCCTCCTGCTGCGCCCCCTGTTCGGCGGGGTGCAGCGCATCGGCATGCGGTCGGAGACCACCACCACGCTTCGCGACGCGGGCCGCGGCAAGCCCGGCCCCGCGATGCCGGGAGTGCAGATGGTGATGGCCGTGGAGGTGTTGCGCGTGCTCCCGGATGGCAGCGCGCGCTACCGCTTCACGCTGGAGGAGGTGGACCTGCTCGTCGCCGCGCGCACGCCCGTGAGCACCGTGGAGGCGGCCCGCGCGCAGCTCACACCCCTGCCCGGCCTGAAGGGCGAAGGCCAGGTGGCCCCCAACGGCCGCTCCACCGGCTTCGAGTGGAAGCTGCCCGCGGACCTGTCCGCGCCCGTGCGCGGCCAGATGCAGCAGCTTGCGGGGATGCTCAAGGACCTGGGCACCTTCCTGCCCGCAGAACCCGTGGGCATCGGAGCCCGTTGGGAGGAGAAGGGCGCGGGCAGCGGCGCCCTCACCGGCGCGAACACGCGCGTGGAGCTGCGCAGCCTGGAGGGCCAGTCCGTGGGCCTGCGCCTCCAGATGGAGACGCCGCGCACGCCCCAGCCCGTCCCCGCCTCGCTCCGCCCTCCTCCGGGTGAAAAGGGCGAAACCACCATGCACACCGAGGCGAAGGGCCACGGCGGCTGCCTGCTGTCCCTGGACCGACTGTGGCCCATCCGCCTGGAGATGGACGTGGAGTCCCACGTCGCTGTCCGAGCGGGCAAGCCGGACGCCCCCAAGCGCTTCGACGGCTTCACCACCTCCCGGCTCCAGGTCCGTGAGCTGTCCTTCACCCCGCCCCGCCTGCGCGCCGCCCGCACAGTGTAGGCCAATGCCTACCTGAAATTCCGGTCCCCCTGGGTCAACAGGCAACCCGGGACGGGTTGATGCGATAATGGGGAAAAGGATTGCACCCGGTGGCGGGGGACGCTGCGGTTCCAGGGCGCCAGTATTGGACCCACCGAGGGCAGAGAAGTCTTCGGAGACAGACGATGGCGATCGACGGACCTCGTAACAACGGCCTCCCGCGCACGCTCCCGCAGCAGCCGCCGGCCCCCAAGCCCCCTCCTCCGCCACCGCCGCCTCCCGCGCCCAAGCCCGCGCCTCGCGACCGCTCCAGCTTCGACAGCACGCAGGGCCGGACCGGCCCGTCGCTGGGGACGCCCACGAACGTCGCGACGACGCGCAACACCGTGGCCGGCCCGCCGGCACCGCCCGCTCCCGCCCCGCAGGCCCCGGCGCCTGCTCCCGCTCCGGCCGCGCCCACGTACACCCAGGCCCAGGCGGACAAGGACGCCAGCGCCCTGCGCGAGGCCATGGACGGCGGCATGACCGGGTGGGGCACCGACGAGGACAAGATCTTCCAGACGCTCGAGGGCAAGACGCCCGAGCAGATCGCGATGATCCGCCAGAGCTACCAGGACCACTACGGCAAGAACCTGGATGCGAAGATCCGGGACGAGCTGGGTGGCTCCGACCTGCAGCGCGCGGAGGGCCTGCTCCAGGGCAACGGCGCGAAGAGCGACGCGGTCAACCTCCAGTCCGAGATGGACAGCGTCTTCGGCTCCAACGAGGACATGCTGAAGATCCTGGAGAAGCGCTCGCCCGCGGAGCGCCACGCCATCGCGCAGCAGTACGCGGACATGAACGGCGGCGTGCCCGCGGGCCAGAAGCCCGAGGACGTGCTGCTCGCCCGCATGGGCCGCGAGATGGACGGCGCCCAGTTGGAGCGCGCCCGGAGCATGCTCAACGCGGGTCAGGCGTCCACGCCCGCGGAGGCCACCGCGCTGGAGACCCGGGCGCTCAAGGCCGGCCTGGAAGAGGACATGGCGGGCTGGGGCACCGATGAGGGCCGCATCTTCGAGCGCCTGGAGCGCGCCACGCCGGAGCAGCGCGCCATCCTCGCGCAGGACGAGGGCCTCAAGGCGAAGCTCAAGGACGAGCTGTCCACCGAGGAGTACGACCGCGCCATCGGCCTGATGCAGGGCAACCCGGCCCAGGCGGACGCGGCCCGGCTGCGCGAGGCCATGAACGGCTTCTTCGGCGCGGACGAGAGCGGCGTGCGCGACATCCTCCAGGGCAAGACGCCGGATCAGATCAACGCCATCAAGGCCGAGTACCAGAAGCAGACGGGCCAGTCGCTCGACACCCAGGTGCGCGGCTGGGACGGCGGCGACCGGGACGTCACGCTGCGCATGCTCAACCCGCCCGCCGCGGACGACGCGAAGGGGCAGGCGGAGGCCTCCGCGGAGCGGCTGTTCCTGGCCATGGACGGCATGGGCACGGACGAGGACGCCATCCGCTCCGAGCTCGCCGGCAAGTCCAAGGCGCAGCTGGACACCATCGCCGCCGCCTACCAGCAGAAGTACGGCAAGGACCTGCGCGCGGAGCTGGACGGCGAGCTGGACGGCCGCGACGAGCTGGAGCTGCTCAAGCAGGACTACGACCTGGGCGCCATCGACCCCAACGACCCCAACGCCGCGCAGGAGCGCGTGCGGCGGCTGCGCGAGGTCCAGCAGAACGAGTCCGGCTTCGGCGTGAACCTGCTGGACGGCATCCAGCACCTCACGAAGGGCGAGTCGGACAACGACATCCTCAACCGCAACCTGGGCCGCGCCGACCAGGCCATCGCGACGGGTGACACCCAGCGCGCGAACACGCTGACGGGCTACGCCACCGAGGACGTGAAGGCGCTCCAATCCGCCAAGGACTCGCTGGCGGAGACCACGGCCACCGTGGCCGTCGTCGCCGCGACCACCGTGGCCGTCGTCGCGACGGGCGGCGCGGCCACGCCCCTGGCCATCGCCGGGTACGCGGCGGTGGGCGCCACCACGCGCGCGGCGACGTACGCCGCCATCCAGGGCGGCGCCGCCGGGGCGCAGGACCTGAGCCGCCAGGCGCTCATCGGCGCCGTGGAGGGCGGCACGGCGGTGATTCCCATTGGCAAGGGCGCCTCCGCCGTCGCGGGCGGCACGCGCGTGGCGGCCACCCAGGCCACGGAGGCCGCGGTCCGCACGACCGTGCGGGAGACCGCGGAGGGCACCGTGCGCACCGCCATCAAGCAGGGCATCAAGGAAGGGGCCTACGGCGGCGCGGCCGGTGGCGCCATGGACGCGGCCACCCAGTCCGAGACGTGGAAGGACGGCGCGCTCACGGGCGTGGGCCGCGTGGCCACCCGCGCGGTGACGGACGGCACCGTGGGCGCGGTGACGGGCGGCGTGATGAGCGGCGGCCTGGCCAAGGGCGCGGACATGCTCAAGCCGCGCGAGATCCCGGTGATCCACAACCCGGACCTGCCGGGCAACACCACCAAGGTCCGCTACGACAACGGCCAGGTGCGCATCGAGGCCGGGCCGCACGCCACGCCCGCGGACATCGCCGCGCATCAGGAGACGGCGCGCCTGCTCCAGAAGTACGAGGGGCCCACCGGGCAGATCCGCCAGCTCAAGGACCGCATCCAGCAGGCCCTCACCCGCACGCCGGGCTACGGCACGCAGGGCTTCGAGTCCAAGCTGGAGGTGCAGAAGCTCAAGAACATCCTGGGCGGCCTGGAGGCGGCGCAGAAGCGCATCGACGACAGCATCGCGGGCATGAGCGGCAAGCCCACCGCGGCCACCGTCGCCGAGCGCGCGGCGCTCCAGCGCGACATCGCCAACGTGGAGTTCCAGATTGAATTCCACGCCAGGCGGCTGGAGTCGCTGGCGCCGGGCACGGGCTCCGTGGCCATGCATGGCACGCCGGGCGCCACGACGCCGGACTGGGCGGGCGTGGGCACGACGGTGAACACCGTGGGTCAGGTGACGCCGCCCCCGCAGGTGCCCATGACGGCCGCGGAGGACGCCGCCATCAACGGCCCGCGCAATGCCGCGACGGAGACGCCGCAGCAGTTCAAGGCCCGCCAGGCCGAGGGGCGCCGGGTGTACTCGGAGCGCACCTACGACCCGAAGACCCGGACCCAGGCGGAGCTCAACCGCGACGCGGACCCGGCCGTCTTCACGCAGCTGGATTCGGCGGGGAACAAGGTCCCCATCGAATCGCAGCAGATGGCCAAGGTGCGCGCGGAGCGGACCCAGACGGAGATCCTGCGCCGCGGCGTCATCCGCGAGCAGCAGCTGGCCGCGGCCTTCCCGAACGGCCCCACGCTCAACGTGGCCGCCAACGACGCGGCGCACGGCGCGGCCCACAACGCGCACACCATCGACCGGCACGGCGCGTCGGTGCCCACGAACATCGCGGACGCGCCCCCGGGAGCGCGCACCATCGAGAGCCGCGTCACTGACGGCGCCGGCTGGGGCAAGGTGGAGAACAACTCCTTCCAGTGGTCCAGCGACGCGACCATGGATGCCACCATCAACAAGTACGTGGCGGACAACTGGGACACCATCAAGACGAACCTGGCGCTGTACGGCCACAGCGACCACCTCAGCATCCCCGTGCCTCCCGGCACGACGGTGGGCAACGGCTTCACGGCCACCGTGGACTCGGCGGGCACCCGCAGGGCCGTCCCCGCGAACGCGGGCAGCTACAACGTCAAGCTGCGCCTCATCGACGGCACGCCGCCGCAGGTGATGGTATTGACCGCCTTCCCTGGTCCCTGAGGCTCCCTTCCGATGACCGCCGACCCCAAGACAAGCGCGCGCCTCGAAGAGCTCCAGGCGCGCATGAACGCCCTCAAGAGCGCGCCCCCGCTGGAGAAGGCGCGCACCTTCCTGAAGACCTACTGCGCGCCCAACTCGACCCTGGCCGACGTGGAGGACCAGGTCCGGCACGCGCTGGGCTTCAACAGCATCCCCCTGTACACGGGCATCGACGGGCTGGAGGCCGTCCTCGCCGACACGCGCCTGCCGTCCGCGACGCTGGTCTCGCTGGTCCGTGAGGACGCGAAGCGCCAGGAGCTGCCGGCGACCCCCACGGCGGCCCGCCAGTACCTGGAGCAGGTGCTGGGCGTGCTGCGCAAGTACCTCCCCAAGGAGCCCGAGGTCGAAGGCGTCGCCGGCTTCGGCATCGACGACGTCTACAACCTGCGCGACCCGGCCGGGAAGCTGGAGCGCCTGCGCTGCATCGACATGGTGGGCGTGGGCAATGAGAGCTTCGCGGTGCTCGTGCCGGAGCACGCCAGCGAGGACAAGGGCCCCTTCACGGTCTACCGCTACCAGTCGGCGCCGGGACAGCCCTTCAAGTACGACCGCGTGACGGACGCGGGCCTCATCGCGAAGGTGATCAAGACGTCCCGGAGCTGACCTTCGCGACACCATGCCCCTGCCGCGCAACGACTACGTCCCGCAGCTCGCCATCGTCGGCAACGCGCGCCTGAGGGGGCGCGACCTGCGGGCGCAGGTGATTGACGACCCTGGAGGCGCGGCCCTCGTGCGGGGGCCGGACGACTTCGGGGGCTTCGCCCTGCCGGACGGGGGCTTCGAGCCGTCCTTCTACGCCTGGCTGGACGTGATGAAGGCGCGGGGGCTCGTCGCGCTGCGGGTGCTCACGGACAGCGACCCGGCGGACTGGATCCTCACCACGCCCCCGCCTCCCCTGCCCCGGCTGCCGGACTTCGTGCTCGTCTTCGGGGACCGGGAGACCGGGTACGCGTTCCACTTCGAGACCGGCCCCACGGGCACGCGGGAGGTCTTCGTGCCGGTGGAGATCCCCCGGCACGTGGCCGTTCCAGCCGTGGACGCGGCGGAGCGCGAGCTGCTGGAGGCGACGCGCGGCTACGTGCGGTTCCTGGAGGGCAAGGTCCGGCGCGACGATTCAACCGCCGTCTTCTACGAGAAGATGGGGCGCGACGTGCTGGAGCAGCTCACGGCCCCCGAGCCGCGCTTCCAGGAGCTGCTCGCCGAGCGGCGCAAGGCGCAGCTGCATCAGCTGCGCAAGGACTACAAGCCCCAGCCCGGCTACACGAAGGCGATGCGCCCGGGCGTGCTGGAGCAGGCGGACCGCGTCCAGCGGATGATGGACTTCGCGCGCGTCATGGAGGAGGCGGGGCTGTCCTGGCGGGCGCAGCGGCTGGCGCTGGTGTCGACCGGGCTCTACCCGCTCAACATGCGCCACGAGCGCACGTCGGAGGAGACGCTTCCGGACTACGTGCGCCACCCCGGCTACCTCGCGGTGGGTGAGCGACTGGCGAAGGCCGCGTGTGACGCGCGCAACGCGGCCCTGAACGCCTCCGCCTGAGCCGCCGCTTCAGCGGCGCGCGTAGGAGCCGGTGCGCAGCTCTTCGAGGAGACTGGGACCCTTGGGCGCCCAGCCCAGGAGCTTCTCCGCCTTCCCGGACGTGAACCGTTGATCCAACACCAGCGCGTCCGCGAACGGGCCGAACTGCTTGCGGGCCTCCTCCAGCGGCCACGCCACCGTCTTGCCGGCCACGCCCGCGCCTTCGCTGGCGGCCTGCGCGGCGTCCTTCACCTTTACGCCCGGGCCCTGCGTGGCGAGGAAGACGCTGCCCGCGGGCGCCTTCTCCACGGCGCGCACGTAGAGGTCCGCCAGGTCCTCCACGAACACCACCGCCCAGTGGTTCTCCCCCGTGCCCACGTAGGTGACGGAGCCCTGGTCCTTCACGGAGCGGGTGAGCATGGCGGGGATGCCTGTGCCCTGCCCGTAGACGACGCCCGGGCGGAGGACGATGCCGCGCACGCCCGGCGTGTTCAGCGCGCGCTGCTCCACCGCGGGGCGCCACGCGACGATGGGCGTCGCGTTCAGCGAGGTGTCCTCGGTGGCCACGCCCTGCGTGTGGCCGTGCACCCAGACGCCGCTCGTGTAGAGGAACGTCTTGTTCATTCCCTGGAGCGCGCCCAGCATCGCCGCCACGGCCGGCGTGTCCACGTCCTTGTCATTGGACGTCGCGGTCCAGATGACCGCGTCCACGTCCTTCACCGCGGCCGTCAGGCTCGCCGTGTCCTTCAGGTCGCCCTGCACCGCCTGGACGCCCTTGGCCGTGAGCTTGCTCCGCGCCTCGTCCGACCGCGCCAGCCCCACCACCTGATGCCCCGCACGCTTGAGCGCATCCACGACCGCCGCCCCGATGTAGCCCGTCGCGCCCGTCACAAGGATTCTCATGGTCCACCCCGTCTTCCGGTTCAGGTTGCGCCCCCCTGATGCGCGGCGGCCTTCCGGGTTTCACACGGGCTGGAGCGCGGGGCCCCCGTCCTTGCACGGGGGGAGGCAACCGGCGCGCGGATGGCCTACGGTGGGGGTCCATGAGCTTCGCCGACAAGATGCGCGCCTGGATGCCCCTGCACGAGAACGGGGTCAGCCGCGCTGCCCACTTCGTGGGGGCCTATCTCTTCACGTTCGCCCTGCTGGTGCCGCTGTGCTGGGTGCGCATTCCCGGCACGCCCCTCACCGCCGCGCACCTGCTGGTGGCCGCGGTGGCCGTGTACGCCCTGACGCTGGAGTGGACCGCCGGCCTGCTCATGGCCCTGCCGCTGGTGCCCACGCTGCTCGCCGCGGAGGCGGTGGCCCAGCTCCCCACGGGGACGGCCGCGGGCATCGCGGTGGGCGTGATGGTGTTCCGCTTCGCGATGGTGGTGGGCGCGCACGTCCTCTTCGAGAAGAAGACCCACGGCCTGTCCCTGGGCGGCCCGCAGCTCTTCTTCATCGAGCCCGTGTACCTGCTCACCCTGGTGCTCTTCTCGCTGGGCCTCAAGCAGGACCTGCGCGCGCGCGTGGCGGCCCCCAGCGCCTGACGTCATGGAAGGCCCCGGCATCCTCGTCCGGCATCCCGCCGCGCGGTGGGGACTGCTCACCTTGCTGTCGCTCCTCGTGCTCTCCGCCGTGCCCCTGTCCGGGGTGACGTCGCGGGGGACGCTGAAGGAGGGCTACACGGACCACGTGCGCCATCCGTACGTGGTCTGGGTGGGGCTGCATCGCGGGCTCCAGCCCCTCTACACCGCGTCGCTGGGCGAGCTTCGCGAGGGCGTCCCCTACCGCCAGGCCATCGACCAGTGGCTGGAGGTGCCGTACGTCTATCCGCCCGGCACGCTGGTGCTCTTCCTGCCCCTGGCGCTCGTGGGCGAGTGGGTGCCCCTGTCGCCCCAGGCCTTCGGGCAGGTGTGCCTGCTCTACCTGCTGGCCTTCGCGCATGTGGCGCTCTACGCGGCGCTGCGGCTCTTGGATGGGCTTCCGGCGGGTGGACGTTGGGCGGTGGGGCTTCTCTGCTGGCTGGTGCTGATGCGGCTGGCGCTCCATGGCCAGTACGACGGCGCGTGGCTCGTCTGCGGGGTGCTGGCGTTGGCGGCGCTCGCGAAGGACCGGCCGGTGATTGCGTTGCGCTGGCTGGCGCTCGCGGCGCTGTTGCACTACCGGGCGCTCGTCCTCGTCGCCGTGGGCGTGGTGGCGCTGTGGCGCGGGGTGCAGGGGCGGCCGGTGCGTCAGTGGCCGTGGGGCACGCTGCTCGGGGTGGCGGCGGCGGGGGTCCTCTGCGTGCGCACGTTCCTGTGGATGGCGCCGCTGGCCGCGCGAACCGATGCGGCGACGCCTTCCATCCTGGGCGAGCCCGGCACCGTCGCCCTGGTGATGGGCTTGAGCGCGGCGGTGCTGGCGCTGTCGTGGCGTGGCGCGGACGGGCTGGTGACCGCGTCGGTGGGGCTGGGCGTGCTGCTCGCGGTCATCGACACGCGCCACTGGTGGCATGCGTCCGCGCTGCTGCTGGTGCCCCTGTGCGTGGGCGTGCTGCGTGTTCCTCGCTGGCCCACGGCGGTGCGGCTGGGCCTTGTCGTCTGGGCGGGGGTGCTGGAGATGGCCGTGTGGCACGGCAATCCCCTCTGGTTGTTCCGCGATCTCAATCGCTTCCTGCGGCTGGTGTGAGGCGGAACCGCGCCTCGTCCCATACGAGCCCGTAGCGGCGCAGGAGCTCGTCGATGCCCGCTCCCGCCGGGGACGGATGGGCGATGGAGTCGAACCGGTTCAGTTGGAGCGTCCGGTCGGAGGCCGCGGAGACAAGGAGCGCTCCGTCCGGTGAGAAGGCCAGGGCCGCCACGAAACCCTGCTGGCCCGCGAGCGTCCCCACCTGTTCGCCGGAGGGCAGCCCCCAGACCTTCACCCCGGCCTCCACGCCCGACGAGGCCAGGAAGCGGCCATCCGGCGATACGGCCAGGGCGAGCACGCCCACGGCCTGCGCATCCAGCGTCTTCAACAGCCGGCCCTCCGTCACATCCCAGATGCGTAGGGGCTGCCGCATTCCCGCCGTCACCAGGTGGGGTTCGGACGGAGTGAAAACCACGGCGTGCACAGGCTCGCCCATGTCGAGCCGCAAGAGGGGCTGACGCCGCTCCACGTCCCAGGTCCGCACCGTCTTGTCCGTACTGCCTGACGCGAGCCTGCGCCCCGTGCTGTCGAAGGCCAGGGCCCAGACCTTGCCGGTGTGTCCCTGGAGCAGTCCCACGGGCCTGCTTTCGGACACGGACCAGAGCTGGATGTCCGGATCGCCCGCCACCGCGAGGAGCGCTCCATCCGGGCTGAAGGCCACCGCGCGCACGGAGCCCTTCGATCCTGGCAACTCCAGCAGCACCCGCCCAGAACGCGCCTCCAGCACGAGCACCCTCCCCTTCAGCGTGCCCACCGCGATGCGCTCGCGGTCCGGGCTCACCGCCAGGGACACCGCGGACTCCGTTCCTCCCGCTTCCGGACGGAGGTCCCTTCCCTCCGCGATGCGCCACCGCCGCCAGCCGTCCTCACCGCCCGTCAGCAGCTCGCGGTCCTGGGAGAACGCGAGCGCCTCCACCCAGGCGCCGTCTGCGCGAAGCAGCACCTGTGCGGGGACCTCCGGCCGGCGCCACACGTCGAGGACGCCATCCATCCCGCCCGAAGCGAACGTGCGCCCGTCCGGCGACAAGGCCACGCTCATCACGGCGGCGTGATGCGCATCCATCCGATCCAGCAGCGCGCCCTCATGGCCATCCACGAGCTGCACGCGCCCGTCCCATCCGCCCTGGACCAGGAGCCGGAACCCGCCGTCGATGGCGGCCACGGTCACGTCGCCGGAGCCGCGAAACACGTCAGTGAGCAGTCCCGAGCGGGCGTCCCAGAAGCGCACGGCCCGGTCGGCCGCCGCCGTCATGATGCGCTGTCCGTCCGAGGAGAACGCGCCCGACTCCACCTTCTCCGCATGCCCCACGAGGCGGAGGACCTCCTTGCGCGACTCCAGGTCCCAGACCCTCGCGCTCCGGTCCGCGCTCGTGGAGAGCAGCCGCCTGCCGTCCGGAGAGAAGGCGACGGTGGTGACGTTGTCGTCGTGCTCGAAGCGCGGCTGTTCAGCGCCTGTGTCGAAGTCCCAGACACGGACCGCCTTGTCCAGGCCACCGGAGGCCAGCCGCCTGCCATCGGGCGAGAAGGCCAGTCCGAGCACGACATCGGTGTGGCCGGGAATCACCGCGTGCGGCCTGCCCTGGCGCCAGTCCCAGACCCGGAGCTCGCCGGGTCTTCCCGCGGAGACCAGCCAGCGGCCGTCCGGCGAGAAGGCCACGGCGTGGACCTCGGCCGTGTGGCCCTTGAGCTCCGCCAGCAGCTCACCGCGCTCCACGTCCCAGAGCCTGACGACGGAGTCGTAATGCCCGGACGCCAGCACGCGGCCCTCCGGCGTGAACGCCAGGGCGAGCACCGACCCCTGGATGCGCTTCGACCAGCGCAGCGTGGAGGCGCGGTCCACCGCCTGCCCTTGTCCCCACCGCGCGGCGAGCGAATCCCGCGAGGCCCGGGCGAGCGCGAATGACGCAGCCGCCACGCTCCACTGCCGGGACTCGGTGGCTGCTTCGCCCCGGGCCTCGTGGATGCGGGCGCGCAGGTCCCGCGCGTTCGCTTCGTCCGGCATGCCGTCACCGGAGGACCGGTGCGCCGAGCAGGAAGCAAGCAACAGCGTGAGGCACCACCACCGCATGGGGCTTCCTCCGGACACGGGCACGGCTTGCCTGGGCGCGGAGCGTCCGCACCTTTGTGCCAGGACCGTAACCTGAATGGGAGGAAGCCATGCCCGACAAGGCCACCGTTGAACGAGCGAAGAAGGACCTGCGCGAGGGCAAGAGCCCTAGCACCGCCGCGGGTGAGTTCGTGCACGAGGAACTGGAGCACATCCGCGAAGGCGAGCACGGCGCACGCTCTCCGAAGCAGGCCATCGCGATTGGTCTGTCGAAGGCGCGCCGCGCGGGAGTCCCGCTGAAACCTCCCAAGGAGAAGCAGGCCTCCGCGCGCACACGGCGCTCGGCGAAGCAGGACCTGGAGGTGGGTCAGCAGGAGCGCAAGCCCCGGGCACCGTCGAAGAAGCGGAGCAAGGCCACGCAAGGCGCCCTCAAGCGGGAGGGCCGTCAGGCGGCTTCCAAGCAGGCCCTGTCCGCCCAGGCGAAGGGCGCCGCGCGCAAGCGCACGACCACCGCGCGCAAGACGTCCGCCCGCAAGGCGGCGGCCACCCGCAAGGCGACCAGCCGGCCACGGAGATAGCCGCGGCGCTTGTGAATGGCAGGTCTGTGCCGCTACAGGCCCGTCGGATAGGTCTCCGGCGCTTCGCCGCGTTCCCATCCGGCGGTGCGCTCCAGCGGTTCGAGCGCGCGCGTCTCGTCGATGTGCAACAGCGCGTCGAACTGCTCCGGCAGCCGCGTGTGGAAGTAGTGGCTCCTGCGCTCCGTTTCGGGCCGGTAGATGACGCCGATGGCCCGCTGCAGGCGCCGCTCGCGGAGCGCTCCGGCGGCCTCGCCCAGGTCGCGGAGGTCCAGCAGGAAGCCCGGGAGGCCGACCTGATGGAAGAGGGACTCGCAACTGCCCGCGAGCCCGTGGCGGACCTGCTTGCGCTCGGCGGCCCCGCCCCAGTTGGAGGCCGCGGTGACGGTGCCCCGGTACGTGCTGAAGCCGATGAGCCGCGTCGCTCGCGGGTGCCGCTGGCGCGTCAGCTGTCCCAGGTTCACCTCGCCCGCCTCCCCCATTTCCGTCGCGCGCGCGTCCCCGACGTGCGAGTTGTGCGCCCAGACCACGATGCGGGCGGCCCCCATCCGCCGCTTCAGGAAGCCCATCAGCGAATCCAGCGTGTCCGCCATGTGCGTGTCGCGCAGGTTCCAGGACGAGATGCGCCCATGGAACATGGACCGGTAGTACTCCTCCGCGTTCTGGACGACCCGCGCGTTCTGCTCCGCCTCGAACTGCGCGTCCTCCGCGATGAACCCGTCCCGGCGCAGCAGCGCTTCGCGCTCCCGTTGCAGCTCCCGGAGCTGGTCGACGACCTGCCGCTCGCAATCCGGCGACAGGCCCAGGGACGTCGCGTGGCCGTAGTCCTGCGGGTCCTCACCGAAGTGTTCGAAGCATGCGTAGCGGTTCCGGGCGCGCTTCGCGGCCTCTGGATCCGCCCGGTCCAGGTACTTCAGCACCGCGCCCATGGAGGCATGGAGGCTGTAGAGGTCCATCCCGTAGAAGCCGACCTTCTCCCGCGCCGAGTGACGGTCATTGTGCGTCCGCAGCCAGCCCGCGAAGTCCAGCACGTCCGCGTTGCGCCACATCCACGCGGGGAAGCGTTGGAAGTCGGAGAGCGACTCCACCGCGTCCACGTCGGTGCCCATGGCCCGCACGTAGCGGTTGATGCGGTACGCGTCCGGCCAGTCCGCCTCCACCGCGACGGCGTTGAAGCCCTTCTCCTCGATGAGCCTCCGCGTCAGGAGCGCGCGCAGCCGGTAGAACTCGTGCGAGCCGTGGGTCGCCTCGCCAATGAGCACGCACGTCGCGTCCCCCACCAGGTCCATCAGGGGGCCGAAGTCCTCCCGAGTCCCCTGGAGCGGCCGCACGGATTCCGCGAGCGCTCGCACCAGCAGTCCGTCGTCTCGGTGCGCCATGGTGTGTCTCCTCCCCTTTTCTTCAAGGGTTGGGTCGCGCACACCTGATGGAAGGCAGCGGGCGGCCAGCCTACGGCCCGTCCTACCGGCGCTCTCATCCTTAGAGAAACAAGCAACTCCTGCCTGGGCCTGCCGATAACCTTCCCAAAGGAATCTTTATGACCCAGATCAAATCCCCCATGGGCTTCGTCTCGTCGCTGCAGACCGCCCTGAAGACCGCCAGCACGGCGGGCAAGGCGGTGGGCGCCCCGGTGCTCAAGAAGGCGCTCCAGGGCGCTGACGCGAGCCAGCTGAGCCCCCAGCAGAAGAACCAGGTCCGCGATGCCTTCGAGCAGGTGAAGCTGACCCCGAAGGCGCGCGAGCTCGCGGACAAGTTCGTGGGCGACGGCATCGGCCTCAAGCCGCAGAAGGACGGCGGCATGGTGAAGGTCATGATGGACGACCCCACCCGTGGCTCGAAGCTCCCGGACTTCAAGCTGCCGGACGGCGGCCGGGTGAAGATCCGCATGGATGATCCGACGGGTGGTGGCTTGAATCTGCCGGACTTCAAGCCGCAGGACGGCGGCATGGTGAAGGTCATGATGGATGACCCGACCCGTGGCTCGAAGCTGCCGGACTTCACGCTGCCGGACGGTGGCCGGGTGAAGATCCGCATGGATGATCCGACGGGTGGTGGCTTGAACCTGCCGGACTTCAAGCCGCAGGACGGCGGCATGGTGAAGGTCATGATGGATGACCCGACCCGTGGCTCGAAGCTGCCGGACTTCAAGCCGCCGGAGGACACCGGCGTGGTGAAGGTCATGATGGATGACCCCACGCGTGGCTCGAAGCTGCCGGACTTCACGCCGCCGGACGGTGGCCGGGTGAAGATCCGGATGGACGACCCGACCGGTGGCTTGAAGCTCCCGGACTTCAAGCCGCTGGATGGCGGCATCGTGAAGGTCAAGATGGACAGCCCGGTCTGAACACCGGGCGGGTGAAGTCAGGGACCCCATGACGTCTCGCAAGAAGGTCGTGGTCATCGGCTCGCGCTCGGATGACGCCACCCGCTTCGTCGCCGAAGCGGTGGAGCGGCGCCGCGCGCGAGCCATCGTCCTGGAGACGGACCGGGTCCCGGACTCCGCCGCGTTGAGCTGGGAGGACGGCGAGGTGCACTGGGACGGTGAATGTCTCAGCGACCTGCGCTCGTTCTACCTCAAGCTCGTGCGCCTCTCGCTCCCGGTCCCCGAGGCCGAGGCCCTGTCCGAGCGCAACTTCCCGCGCTGGCAGGAGCAGTACCTGGCGGAGCGTGAGCGCCAGTCGTTCCTCCACTCCGTGCTGCGCTCGCTCCACCGGCGCGGCGGCTCCTTCGTCAACCCGCTGGAGGCGGTGGAGCTGCACTACCTGAAGCTGCAACAGCTGGCCCTGCTGCGCCGCCACCGCGTCCCCGTCCCCAGCACCCTGGCCACCGCCTCGCCGGACGCGGTGCGCGCGTTCGTCGCGCGCCACCGGGCCGTCATCTACAAGCCCCTGAGCGGCGGCGCGCTGGTGCGCAAGGTGGAGGAGGCGGACCTCACCGAGGAACGGCTCCAGCTGCTCGCCAACTGTCCGGTGCTGTTCCAGGAGCAGATCCAGGGCGACGAGTTCCGCGCCTACGTGCTCGACGGTGAGCCCGTGTCCGCCTTCCACATCCCCACCGACGGCGTGGTGGACGCGAGGCAGAACCTGCACCGGGTGAAGCCCGCCCGCCTGCCGAAGGAGGCCTGGGCGGTGTGTCTCAAGGGCGCCCGAGCGCTGGGCATGGTCTTCACGGCGGTGGACCTGCGGCGCGGACCTGACGGCGCCTTCGTGGCGCTTGAATTCAACCCTACTCCCGCCATCTCCTTCTTCGATGACCCGCGCGACGGCAAAGTCATCTCCCGGCTCGCCAGCTACCTCGTCTCCAAGGCCTGAGCGCCCGAGCGGGTTCTTCATCACGGACTACGCCGAGAGCATCTTCGGCCCCGTCCCGCCTCCGAAGCCGGAGGTGTTCCCGGCGTCCGCGACCGCGTGGACGCGCCTGGCCTCCGTCTCCGAAGCCCTGCACGCCACGCTGCGCCAGGAGTTCATCGACGGCGGACGGGTGCCTCACCTCTGCCTCACGGACGCCCTCTTCCCCGAGCGCGCCGAGGCGCTGCACCAGGCCCTGCGCGACGCGCGCTTCGTGCGCCACCACCACGGCCCCTATCCGCTGCACATCGCGCCACTGCCTCAGCAGGAGCCCTCCGCCCTGACGGACTTCTGCGCGTGGCTCAAGAGCTCTGACGGCGCGGCCTTCCACGCGGCGCTGGTGGGCTGGCCCGAGCCGCTGGAGACGCGGCAGGTGCAGGTGTCGCGCATGGAGGTGGGCGAGTTCTTCCCGGAGCACCGGGACACGGACGAGGAGGGGCTCGCCGTCGTCTACAACTTCACGCGCCCGTGGGAGGACCGCTTCGGCGGCGTCCTCACCTTCCGGCACCCCGAAGTGGACGCGGACATGATGCGCGTCCCGCCGCTCTTCAACTCGGTGTTCATCTTCCGCGCGAAGGGCGCCCCCCACCGCGTGACGGAATGGACGTCCGAGGCCCGGGGCCACCAGCGCTACTCCGTCACCGCCTTCATCCTCGCGAAGCGCTGAGGCACTCGCGGGCGGCGGCGCGGGGCTAGACTCGGGGCCATGCCCCCACGCTCCGCCACGCTCTCCCCGCCCCGGCTCGCCGCCATGACGTCCGCCCTGCGAGGCCACGTCGAGCGCGGCGACCTCCCCGGCGTCGTCGCCCTCGTCGCTCGCGGCGAGACCGTGCACGTCGACGTGCTGGGCACGCAGGGCCTCAAGCCTTCCGATCCGCCCATGCGGCGGGACAGCCTCTTCCGGCTCGCGTCCATGGCCAAGCCCATCACGGCGGTGGCCACGCTGATGCTCGTGGAGGACGGGAAGCTGTCGCTCGACGGCGCCGTCGACCCGTGGCTGCCGGAGCTGGCGGACCGCCGCGTCCTGCGCACTCCCGGCGGCCCGCTCGATGACACCGTTCCCGCGAAGCGGGCCATTACCGTGCGGGACCTGCTCACGCTGCGTTGGGGATTGGGGGCCGTGATGGCGCCACCCGGCACGCATCCCATCCAGCGGGCCATGAACGAGGCCCGGGTGGCGCCCGGCCCCCACGCGCTCACGGATCCGCCCGACGAATTCATGCGCCGGCTGGGCACGCTGCCGCTCATGCATCAGCCGGGCGAGCGGTGGAGCTATCACACCGGCTACGAGGTCCTGGGGGTGCTGGTCGCGAGGGCCTCAGGCATGCGCTTCGATGACTTCCTGCGCGAGCGGCTCTTCATTCCGCTGGGCATGAAGGACACGATGTTCACCGTGCCCGCGGGGAAGCTCGACCGGCTCACGACGGCCTACGCGCTCGACGACGCCACGGGGAGGCTGGAAGCGTGGGACACGCCGGCGGACAGCGACTGGTCGCGGACGCCCGCGTTTCTTTCGGGAGGAGGCCAGGGAGGGCTGGTGTCCACGGCCGATGATCTCCTCGCCTTCTGCCGGATGCTGCTGGGCGGAGGTCAGGCAGGAAACACCCGCCTGCTGTCCTCCACGAGCATCCAGGAGATGATGACGGATCAGATTCCGGAGGAGCAGAAGGCCGCCTCGCCCTTCTATCCCGGCTTCTGGGATGCATCCGGCTGGGGCTTCGGGGGCTCCGTATGCACGAGGCCGGATGGCGTCTCCCCCTCCGCTGGACGCTACGGATGGGCCGGAGGCTACGGCCCGACGTTCTTCATCGACCCCCAGCAGGACCTGACGGCCATCCTCCTGACCCAGAGACTCATGCAGGGCCCCGATGACGAGGCCCTGGCCCTGGAGTTCTCCAAGGGCGCCTACCGGGCGCTGGAGGACTGAGGCACGCGCTTCAGCGCGTCACGGTGTCGGCCTGGGCGCTCGCGCTGGAAGGCGGGGTGGCGCCTCGCGCGACGGTGTCCAGGTTCGCGAGGCCGCGCTCGAACTCCTTGCCGAGCATCGTGTCCATGTTCACGACGAGCGACATCGCCTTGCCCATCAGGGTGTTCTCGCCCTCCATCGCCCAGCTCACGCGGGTGCCGCCGTTCTCCGGCGTGAGCGTGAAGGTGGCCTGGTTCGTGGCTTCGAACGGCTTGAAGAACTCCAGCTTGAGGACGACGCGCGCGCCGGGCTGGCTCTCCACGATGGTCATGCGGCCATCCCCGGCCTCACCGCCGCCGTAGGTGAAGCGTGCACCCGGTCCTTCGTTGGGCCCGTCGAAGACCGCGGTCACGCCGGGCGCGGGCTCCGCGTGAAACGGGTTCCACGTGTCGAACCGGCGCAGGTCGTTGATCTGCGCGAAGACGGTGGCCGGGGGCGCGGCCACGTGCGCGTTGCGCTCGATGCGGAAGTGGTCCGGGCGGGTGGCGATGAAGGCGCCCAGCGCGACGACGAGGACGAGGACGGCGATTGCGATCTTGCTGGCCATGGGAGGCTCCCGGTTCGATGGAAGAAGTGCTCCCGGGTGACCGGGAGGGTTCATCTCCACGTCGAACGAGGGGCCGCGGAATCGACACGCTATTTTCCGCCTGATTTTCCAGGGCCGCGGACGCACCCGGGAGTACAGCTCACTTCACCGGGGGACGGAGGGCCTGGAGCCGCGCCTTGTCCAGCTTCGCGGCGACGCCCACGCTGCGCCCGGCGAGGTTCGCGACGACGTACTGCACGGAGCTGCCCAGCACCTGCGCGCTCTCCGACAGGGTGAGCCCGTAGTCCTGCTCCAGCCACTGCGTCATGCCCTGCGTCGCGGAGCGCAGGGCGTCATCCAGTGAGCCCCCCTGCCCCAGCGTCATCAGGTGCGTGGGGGACTCCACGCGAGGCGTGGAGGGCGGCGGCTTGCCGTGCAGGACGTCCACGGTGAACTCGACGTCCATGGAGGTCTCCAGCGCGTACTGCGACGTCTCGCCGTCGCCCTGGGCGGCGTGAGCGTCGCCCAGGTACAGGAGCGCACCGGGCTGCGCCACGGGCAGGTAGACGGTGTTGCCCGCCACGACCTCGTTGAAGTCCATGTTGCCGCCGTAGCGGCCCGTGTCGCCGGTGGACAGGGGCGCGGAGCCGAAGCCGGGCGCCACGGCCAGGCCACCCAGCATGGGCCGCAGCGGCACGGTGAAGGCCTTCAGGCGCTCTGTCGGATTCTCCGGGGTCGCGACGCCGCGCGCGAGGTCGAGCTTCCAGCGAACGGGCTTGCCCAGCTCCGTCGCCTTCGCGGCGAGCCCCGGCGTGAGAGCCCGGCCCACGATGACATCAAGGCTGTCCGCGAACGAGCGGTTCAACGAGAGGCGGCGGATGCGGATGGCCAGCGTGTCGCCCGGGTTCGCGGTGGCGATAAAGAAGGGCCCGGTCTGCGGATTGCCGAAGAGCGCACGGGTGACGCCCTTCGAATCCATGCCGCCAGAGTCGAGCGTCGAGGTCCGCACCGTGTCACCCGGCCAGACGGTCAGCACCGGCGCGCGGTGCGCGGTGAACTCGTTGGACCACGAGGTGGGCGTGAAGTCATGCACGCGAGGAGCGCCCGAGGGGCGCGAGGGAAGCAACCGGGCCGTGAAGGCATGGGAAGCGCGGGCCTTCGGGTTGTTGCTGTCCGGGTAGTCCGCGGTGCCACGCAGCGACTCACCGCTCACCTTGCCGTCGAAGACATAGGTCTGCTTGCGCGAGTCCGTGACGACGAAGTGGACGGCGTTCCCCGTGCGCTCCCCCGTCAGCGGATCCCCGTCCAGCACTCCGGAGAGACGCTTTCCATCGCGCTCCAACGCGAGGAATTGGTAGGCGGGGTTGCCCCAAAGGTTGGTCGTCACGAGCCAGGACTCGGAGGCCGCGAGCGCCCCAGCAGGCAGACAGCAGAGGAGGACGGCGAGGGAACGGATCATGGGCCGACGCAGTGTAGAGGAACGGTCCCGGATCCGCGTCGCCGCAGCCCTCGTGCATCCAGCAGCCGCCATCCAAAAGGCTGAGAACACGAGAACGCTCCAGGGACGCCCCCGTCGGCGGCGCACAGCCAAAACCTGTCCGACTGTCGGACAAGTTTGAAGAACAAGGCCGGAAGGTGCCCGCCTCGCCCAGCCGGTCGAAACCTGTCGGACAGCCGGACAGGTTTGAAACGGCGCGGCTGGGGAGGCCCTCGCCGCGTCCAGGCGACCGAACCCTGTCGGACAGGTTCGGAACGGCGCGGCCGGGGTCTGCCCATTTCTCGTTCGGGTGGCCGAAACCTGTCCGACTGTCGGACAAGTTCGGAACGGCGTGGTCGGAAGGCGTCCACCACCCGGAGGGGGGAAACCTGTCGGACTGTCGGACAGGTTCAGAGCGGCGCGGTCGGACGGCTCAGGCGTCCACTTCCGAGAGGCGGTGACCTGTCGGGCTGTCGGACAGGTTCGGAGCGGCGCGGTCGGGCCAGGCCGGTTCGTCCAGGCAGCAGAAACCTGTCGGACAGGTTCGGAACCGCGCGGCAGGGACGCGCCGCTTCCATCCGAGTCTCCGAAACCGGTCCGACTGTCGGACAAGTTTGGCCCAGCGCGGCCGGCGGCGGCCGCTTCGTCTGGACGGCGGAATCCGGTCCGACTGTTGGACAGGTTTGGAACCGCGCGGCCCGGAGGCTCCCTCCGTGCCCGGCCGGCGCGAACCTGTCCGACTGTCGGACAGCTTTGGCCCGCTCCACCCCGGCCGACTGGGTCATCACTTGATGCCGCGCCGTTTCGTCAGCGCAGCCTCTGACCGAAGGTCCGCAGGCGGTCGCGGGCCTTCAACAACTTCTCCCGGGGGATGGAGAACACCGCGCGCACGCGCTCCGGGTCGCCGCACCATGCGCCGCCGTTGAGCACCACGTGCGTGTGCTCGTAGACGATGCGCGGCAGGTTCTCCGGCGTGAGCTTCACCCCATCCACCGAGCGCCCCAGCCAGGCCGTCATCGGCGGCGCGAGGAACAGGCCCCCCGCCTCCGTGGCCTCCGCGCGGCCGTCATCGGGCAGCGCCTCCGCGATCAATGCCCGCTTCTCCGCGAGGTCGCGCCGCATCCTCGCCAGGTAGTTCCTCAGTGCCTTGTGCCGCGCGGCGTAGAGCAACTGTCCATCCGGCCCGCGTGCATGGGCCGCGTATAGGTATGCCGCCGCGCGCGCGGTGGGCGTGTGCAGGACTCCCGGGGCGCTGTCGCGCAGCGCCGCCACCAGCGCCCGGTCCTTCGTGGCCACCCAGCCCACGCGCAGGCCCCCGGCCGCGAACTCCTTGGACAGACCGCCCAGCAGCACCGTCCGCGCGCCGATGCCGGGCACCGCCCCCTCCAGCGTCACCGGGCTGTGCACCGTCTCCGCCGTGGGATTGGTCAGGTTCACCAAGCCGAAGATTTCATCCGAGATCCAGAGACAGCGCTGCTCCACCACGAACGTCGCCAGCGCCATCAACTCCTCGTGCGACAGGTAGTGGCCCGTGGGGTTCGCCGGCTGCGACAGCACCACCGCGTCCGGCGTCGTCCCCCGCGCGCGGCGCGACAGCAGCGTGCCCAACGGGCCGGACTCCACCTCGCACCCCGCCGCGAGGAACGTAGGCTCGAGCACGCCGTAACAGGGGGTCACCAGGAACACGCGCGGCATCCGGCCCAGCCGCTGGCGCAGCGCCACGCCCAGGTGGTGCATGAGCGGCCAGACGCCGGGCGCCACCACGACGTCCTCGGGGGCATAGCGGGCGCCTCGCGTCTCCAGCAGGAAGGCCGCCACGGCCTCCGCCAGCCCCGTCTGCGCTCCGTCCGCGCGCGGCGCGACGCCCGCGGCGATGAGCCCCTCCACCAGCGGCAGCGGCATGGGGCCCTCGTTCTCGCCGTAGTCCAGGCGCACGAGCTCCGGGTCGTCCTCGCGGAAGAACTTCGGCGCGAACGCTGGCAGCTCCGACAGCCTCGCGATGCGGTTCGAGCGCGGCAGCGGTACCTCCGGCGCCCGGTGCGGCGAGGGCGGCACCGGCTCCGCGAAGGCCATGCGGAAGGCGAGCAGCTCCGAGAAGGTGCGCTCGTAGAACCACTCCGCCAGCACGCTGATGCGCGAGTACGTCACCTCCGCCGCCACCTCCAGGTCCGCACGCAGCGGCTCCGGCACGGGGAGCAGCAGCGTCAGCTCCAGGTCCGGCCACACCGCGTTCTTGATGAGGCCGTACAGGATGACCAGGTTGGGCGCGTGCTGCGTCCGCGCGAGGAACTCGAAGAGGGTGCGCGGCTCCACGTCCCCGGTGATGTTGAAGAAGGCGCTCTCGTCCAGCACCACCCAGATGCCCCGCCGCGCGGCCTCCGCCACGATGTCGCGCAGCACCGCCAGGTTGGTGCGCTCGCCCGGCTCCACCGTCAGGAGCACGGCCTTCACGTCGAAGGCGCTCAGCAGGCGGCGGATCTCCCCCAGCGTGTTGTGCGTCACGGTGGCGCGCACGCCCGCCTTGTCCAGCGCTCGCGCGTAGAGCGGGTGCAGGCTGCGCGACACCAGTACCGTGTCCCCGGGGTCGCACGTGGCGAGCAGGAAGGAATAGACGGCCTGCTCGCGCTCCGGAGCGACGAACAGCGAGTCCTCCGACAACCTCAGACCGAAGTGGCGGTCCAGGTAGCGGGCCACGAGCCTGCGGAAGGACGCGTCGCCAGCCTCGTGCGCGTAGGGCAGGAAGGGCGCCTGGGACAGCCGCTCCGCGAGCGCCGTGACGAAGCCCAGCTGCTCCGCGGACGCCGCCCCCAGGTCCAGCTCCTCCTGGAGCGCCGCGATGCCCAGCGAGCGCAGCGCGGCGCGCAGGGCCAGCGTCTCCCGGGGCTGCGACAACTGGGCCTCCCACACCGCCACCTCGTGCCAGATGGGTTGGCCTGACTGCAGCCAGCCCAGCGCCGTCGCCGCGCGCAGGGGCTCCGGGCTGTGGGCCTCCATGAAGAACTCGAACTCCCGCCCGGTGCGCTGCTCCAGTGACACCAGCGGGCGGATGTCCGTGTCCGCCGCCTGCATCACCCGCCGGGCCACGCGCACGCGGGTGGTGAAACCCCGCCGGGTGAACATCCGCGCGATGATGGCGCGGCCCGGACGGCCCGCCAGGTTCAGCAGCAGCCGTCCTCCCGGCAGCAGCCGCTCCGGCGCCTCGTTGAGCAGGCGCGCGATGAGCCCCAGGCCGAAGTGGTCCTCGTAGACGTTCTGCAACGAGGTGTAGTTGGACAGGTCCAACAGCGCCTGCTCATCCGCCTGCGCCAGCTCCGCGGGCAGCTCGTCGCTTCGCAGCACCTGCGGGATGCACCCGACGATGAAGTCCCACTCCGGCTTCTGCGGCAGGCCCAAGAGCAGGTCGCTCTCACCGAAGGACAGCCGGGACACCAGCGCCTCGTCGCCGTTGAGCCACGCGTTGCACAGCCCCACCGCCGGGGCCTGCGGGTTCAGGTCCAGCCCCCGGATGCGCGCCAGCCCCGTGAACTTCGCCAGCGCGATGCAGATCCACCCGGAGCCGGAGCCCACCTCCACCAGCTTCTTGCCG
The DNA here is from genome assembly GCF_054512695.1 of Corallococcus sp. M7. NCBI lineage: Bacteria > Pseudomonadati > Myxococcota > Myxococcia > Myxococcales > Myxococcaceae > Corallococcus > Corallococcus sp. M7. Next base: position 2,083,412 of record NZ_CM137252.1, on the reverse strand, counting down.
GCGTACTCGTCCAGCGGGACCTTCAGGAGCCCCTCCAGGAACGTGAACGCCCACGCCTCGGGCGCGAAGATGGACGGTGGAATCAACAACTCCAGCCGCTCCTGGGACGCGCCCACCGCCACCACCACCGACGCCAGCCGCAGCGGCGCGCCCTCCGGCTGGTCTCGCGACAGCTCCGCCAGCTCACGCAGCTCCGCCAGCGCCCGCGCACGCTCCTCCGGCCGGGCCAGCGCCTCCGAAAGCGTACGCAACTGGACAAAGGCTTCACGGGCTGAGGCGGGATAGGTGGCCATGGCGCGCCCGACTGTCCGGGCCCGCATGTCCCCTGTCAACGACCGCCTGTCCGTGAATGACTGACGCGGCGCAGTATCGATTTACAGATTGTCATTCCCAGTTTACATGGGAAATCTTGAGTCAAACGCCAGTAAGCAGCGCCCACCGGACGGCCCCTCTCGTCCGGTGAGGACGCCCCATGAAAAGACAGCCGCAACTGGCCTTGCTCGCGGTGTTCGCCGTCATCCTGTTACACGCGCCACTGGCAAAGGCTCAAATCGCCGCCGCGCACGTGTATCACAATCACATGCCCAACTTCTGGGCGTACTACGACCTGACCCAATACAACGCGACGCCGGTGGGTGGCCCCATCCGCTACGCGTATGACGGGCAGGTCATCCAGATAAAGCAGTCACCTCCGGCCAACTACACCTATTTCCTGCCGTCGGGCGCGCCCATGCCGCACGACGACCTGGTGACGTACTACTCGCACCACGCGAAGGTGGGCGCGTATCAGTACTGGCCGCCGGACGTGGCCGCGGACATGAAGGCCAATGCCTCCACGGGGCAGATTCACGTCACCATGTCTGGCGCGGTGGTGAACAACGTCAACGACCTGGTCACCCGCCGCAACGTGTCCGGCTACGACAACGCCAACTGGGGCGCCACCTGGCGGGATCGCTACGCCAACCTGCGCACGCCCGCGGGCAACCGCTCGTTGGACCTCATCCACTTCACGGGCCACCACTCCATGGGCCCGCTGGTGGGGCCGGACTACTTCCTCAAGGACCTCATCTACCAGAGCGCCACGCTGTCCCAGTCGTACTTCCTGGGCAGCGGCTTCACGGCCTCCAAGGGCTTCTTCCCCACGGAACTGGGCTTCAGCGAGCGGCTCATCCCCACGCTGGCGAAGCTGGGCGTGAAGTGGTCCGTCATCGGTGACAATCATTTCTCCCGCACGCTGAAGGACTACCCGTTCCTCAACGACCCGGGCTCCGACACGCTGGTGTCGCCTCCCAACCGCGCGGACCTCCAGAACACCAGCACCGTGGGCGCCTGGGTGAGCGAGTCCATGGCGCACGAGCAGCAGGTCATCCGCAACAAGTACCCCTTCGCCTCCACGCCTCACTGGGTGCGCTACGTGGACCCGGCCACGGGCGCCGAGTCGCGCGTCGTGGGCATCCCCGTCAACCAGAACGGCTCCTGGCTGGAGGGCTGGGAGGGACAGGCCACAGTGGACGTGGTGGGCCTGCGCAACTTCGAGGGGCTGGTGTCCCAGAAGCAGTTCTTCGTGCTCGCGCATGACGGCGACAACTCCGGTGGGCGCGCGGGCTCGCTCGACACGTGGCTCAACGGCCGCGCGGTCACCTGCACCGGCGGCGTGCAGTGCCTGGGCATCGACGAGTACCTGGTCAACAACACGCCCGTCTCCACGGACGTGGTGCACGTGCAGGACGGCTCGTGGGTGGACACGCGCGACTCCTCGTCCGACCCGCAGTGGCACCACTGGCGGCTGCCCTTCGGCATCTGGAAGGGGCAGTTCCCGGCCTTCAACTCCGCCACCGGCCTCAACCTGGCGCCCAAGACGAACCTGAGCGGCGTGCAGGAGGGGATGACGGTGTCGCTGGAGCACGGCTGGCACTACCTGGAGCGCAACTTCGCGCTGCTCCAGGCCGCGATGAACTACGCGAAGACGGCCGAGCAGGTCTGGCTGGACGCGCACCCCAACCACTGGAAGCCCACCACTGCGCTGGATTCGCAAGTCACGCACGCGGGCAACCAGCTCAACCCGTGGATGCTGTCCTACCCGGTGAAGGGCGACGCGGCGAACGACTGGGCGGGCGGCGCGAACCCCGCGGAGCTGGCCTGGTACTTCCTCCTGCCGGCCATGGACTCCGGCTTCGGCTACTACGACGAGAACGTGGACGACAACGTGAAGCCCACGCTGTCCTTCAACCAGTCGCTCTACTTCTCCAAGCCATACGTGCAGGACCGGCTGACGCAGGACCGCACGGGCCCGTCCGTCTGGTGGCCGCAGCGCTGGCCGTACAACCCGGGCAGCGCCAACACGGACAAGTCCGAAGGCTGGACGCTGCACCACTTCGACAACAACTTCGCGCTGTACACCTACGCGTTCGACGTGAGCGGCATCACCAGCATCAAGGCGCGCGTGCGCGTGCACACGGCGAAGAGCATCGACCCGTTGGACAACACGCCTCGCGTCTATGACCCGGTGGCGCTGAAGGCCGCGGGCGTGCCCGGTATCGATCCGTCGCGCGTGGGCGCCTGGGTGGACTACCCGCTTCAGCGCCGGGAGCTGCGGCCGGTGATGAACGGCGTGGCGTGGCAGCCGGCGCACCTGCCGGTGATGCAGAAGGTGGCCGCGCAGGAGATTGGCGACCTCTACTACGTCTATCTGGGCGCCTACCGCGACCAGCTGCTCGACTACTACATCGAGGCCACCGACTCGCGCGGCAACGTCACCCGGAGCGAGATCCAATCCGTCTATGTAGGCGCCGGGAAGTACCGGCTGGAGGGCGGCAAGTACGTCGAGGACCTCAACGGTTCGGTGACGGGCACCTATCCGTTCCTCCGCGTGGACACCACGGCGCCGTCCGTGCCCACGGGGCTCGCCGCGACGCGCACGGACCGCTCCGTGACGCTGACGTGGACGGCCTCCACGGACAACGTGGGCGTGACGGGCTACCAGGTGTTCCGCAATGGCACGCAGGTGGGCTCGCCCTCCACGACGAGCTACACGGACAGCGGACTCACGGCGGGCACGGCGTACAGCTATACGGTGAGGGCGCGGGACGCGGCGGGCAACACGTCCGCGGCGAGCAGCGCGCTCTCCGTCACCACCCTGCCCCCGGACACCACGGCACCGTCGGCGCCCTCGGGGCTCTCCGCGTCGGGCGTCACGAGTTCGTCGGTGGTGCTGAGCTGGACGGCCGCCACGGACAACTACGGCGTGAGTGACTACCTCGTGTTCCGCAATGGCACGCAGGTGGCCGCGCCCACGGCGACGACGTACACGGACACGGGGCTGTCCTCGAGCACGACGTACAGCTACACCGTGAAGGCCCGTGACGCGGCGGGGAATACCTCCGTTGCAAGCAGCGCGCTCTCCGTCACCACCGGCCTGGGGTACACGACGACGGTCTATTACAAGAAGGGCTTCGCCACGCCGTACATCCACTACCGCCCCGCGGGTGGCACGTGGACGACGGCGCCGGGCGTGCTGATGCCGGACGCGGAGGTGACGGGCTACGCGAAGTACACGGTGAACCTGGGCTCCGTGCAGCAGTTGGAGGCCGTGTTCAACAACGGCAGCGGCACGTGGGACAACAACAACGGCGGCAACTACCTGTTCCCCACGGGCACCTCCACGTTCAACGCGGGCGTCATCACGGCGGGCGCGCCGGTGAGCGACACCACGGCGCCGTCGGTGCCCTCGGGGCTGACGTCACCGTCGAAGTCCGCGACGACGGTGTCGCTGAGCTGGACCGCGTCCACGGACAACGTCGGCGTGACGGGCTACCTGGTGTTCCGTAATGGCACGCAGGTGGGCACGCCCACGTCCACGAGCTACACGGACAGCGGGCTGTCCTCCAATACGGCCTACAGCTACACGGTGAAGGCTCGGGACGCGGCGGGCAACACGTCCGCGGCGAGCAGCGCGCTCTCCGTCACCACCAGCACGGGCAACACGGCGACCGTCTATTACAAGAAGGGCTATGCCACGCCGTACATCCACTACCGTCCAGCGGGCGGCACGTGGACGACGTCTCCGGGCGCGGCCATGGCGACGGCGGAGGTCTCGGGCTACGCGAAGTACACGGTGAGCCTGGGCTCGGCCACGCAGTTGGAAGCCGTCTTCAACAACGGCAGCGGCACGTGGGACAACAACGGAGGGCTCAACTACTTCTTCCCCGCGGGCACCTCCACGTTCAACGCGGGGACCATCTCCGCGGGTGCGCCGTCCCAGGACACCACGGCGCCCTCGGTCCCGTCGGGGCTGATGGCTGCGTCGAAGACGGCGACCACCGTGTCGCTGACGTGGACGGCGTCCACCGACGCGAGCGGCATCGCGGGCTATGACGTGTATCGCAATGGTTCGCTGGTGGGCTCGCCCACGACGGCCAGCTATACGGACACGGGGCTGACGGTGGGCACCGCTTACAGCTACACCGTGCGGGCGAGGGACACGGCGGGCAATGCGTCCGCGCAGTCCTCCGCGCTCTCCGTCACCACGTCCACCAGCGGGGCCACGGTGACGTTCAACGTCACCGCGAGCACGGTGATGGGACAGAACGTGTACGTGGTGGGCAACGTCGCCGCGCTGGGGAGCTGGGCTCCGGCCAGTGCCGTCCTGCTGTCCGCGGCCAACTACCCCACGTGGACCGCGGCGGTCGGGCTGCCGGGCTCCACGGCGATTGAGTACAAGTTCATCAAGAAGGACGCCGCCAACAACGTCACCTGGGAGAGCGGCGCCAACCGCACCCTGACGACGCCGGCCACGGGCACCTCGACCGTGAACGACACGTGGCGCTGAGCCGTTGAAGACACCTCGCGGCGGGCCTGGAGGCCGGGCCCGCCGTCGAGGTACCGCGGAGGACCCCGGCTCAGTCTGAACGGCGAGCGGTGGCCACCGCCTCGCGGTCGTAGGCTTCCTGGTGTTTCTGGATCGCGTCGATGTGCGCGAGGGTCCAATCGTACAGTGCCGCGAACGGCTCCTGGAGCGACCTGCCCAGCGGGGTGAGCGCATATTCGACGCCCGGCGGCGAACCGCCGAGGACGCGTCGGCGGATCATCCCGTTGCGTTCGAGCTTTCGCAGCGTCTGCGTCAGCACGCGCTGGGTGATTCCCTCGAGCTGTCGCTTGATGGCGTTGAACCGCCTCGGCGCGGGCACGAGCACGGCAAGGACCATCATCGACCACTTGTCGCCAATCTGATCGAGGATCGGGCGGGTGGGGCAGTCGGCTCGGTAGATGAGTTCGTCTTCAGTATCGCTCGGCATACCTAGGATGCTGAAGGTACGCTCTTGATCCCTGGTATTCAACGGATACCTTCAATGCGCCATTCTTGAAGGAGATGAATCGAGATGACGCGTTTCAAAGACAAAGTCGTGGTCGTCACCGGCGGAAGTGACGGCATCGGGCTCGCGACCGCCAGGGCCTTCGCCGCGGAGGGGGCCAAGGTCTACGTCACCGGACGAAGGCAAGAGAGGCTCGACGAGGCAGTCACCGAAATCGGCGGTGCCACCGTGGGCATCCAAGGGGACGTTGGAAAGCTCTCCGACCTCGACCGGCTCTACGAGCGCGTCAAGCGCGACCACGGCAGGATCGATGTCGTTTTCGCCAATGCGGGAATCTCCGAAACCAAGACGCTCGGTGAGATCGACGAGGAGCACTTCGATCGCGTGTTCAGCGCGAACGTGAAGGGCATGATCTTCAGCGTGCAGAAGGCGCTGCCGCTCATGACCGACGGAGGGACGGTCATCCTCGCCGGATCGGCCAGTGGCAGCAGAGGCTTCCCAGCCCTGTCGGTCTACAACGCGACCAAGGCCGCGATTCGCTCACTCGCGCGAACCTGGACGACCGATCTGAAGAGCCGAGGCATCCGTGTCAATGTGGTCTCACCGGGGATGATTGAGACGCCCGCGATGCAGACGTACCTCCAGCGCAATGCGGGGATGGAGGACGTGATGAAACAGATGACACCGCTCGGGCGGCTCGGTCAGTCGGAGGATGTCGCGAACGCGGTGCTGTTCCTGGCGTCGAACGAGAGCAGCTTCGTCGCGGGCATCGAGCTCTTCGTGGATGGCGGGTTCATGGCGGTCTGACACGGTGAGCGGGCCTCAACGCTGGACGCCGCGGGGCCAGAGGCGTGAGATGGAGTGTCAGGCCCAGGAGGACGCCTGATGCAGACGCGGATCGCCGTGACGGCGGATGACACGGATTGGCGGATGCCGGTGGGCGGCCCCGGGATGCTCTTGACCGTTCCGTCCTGGGGACACTGGCGGCGGCGCCCCCTGCTCCATGTCGAGGCCACCCGGCCCTACCTGCTGCGCGCGATGCTGGGCGCGCAGCCGCTGTTCTGGATGCGGGTGGATGATTGGTGGAACGGGTGCGCGTGGCTGCGCGGCCCGGCGAAGCTCGCGGGCGCGTTCCCACACATCACGGCCGAGGAGGCCCGGCGCCCCGCGGACCCAGGTTCGCCCGGGTGGTGGGCCGCGTGGAACCGGTGGTGGGTCCACCAGTTCGAGGCGTCCGAGCCTTCCCTGCTCCACGCGGGACGCTGGTGCCTGAGGCCGCTCCAGACAGCGCCTGTCACGAAGGCCCAGGGCTACTCCACGGTTCCCATCATCGGAACGGGCGTTCTCCCGGAACCTCCATGCGGGCTCGACGCGGCCTTGCGGTTCCCGCCCTTCCGCGCGGAGGACTGGTCCTGGGCGGAAGCCGGTGCGCTCCCGGAGCGCAGTGGCGGGGTGATGCCGCTGCGCGCACCGTCCCCCCAGGACGACGGCCGGGTGAAGGCCTGGCGCAAGCACGCCCGGGACGGAACGCTTCCGCCGGTCCTGATGACCTACTTCGCCCTGGTCGAGCGCTGGCTGGTGGTGGACGGCCACGACCGGCTGCACGCGGCGCTGCTGGAAGGCCGCGAGCCGCCACTGCTCGGCCTCTGGCCCGTCACCGAGATCCCCATGGTGGAGGACCTGTCCACGCTGTTCCGTCAGGACGGCGCCATGAAGGCGGCGGAGCTGCGCCTGCGCGCGAGGCCCAGTGAAGTCGACGCGGTCAACCGCGGCCTCCTGCGCGACCACGAAACGGTTCACCGGCTCGCGGTCACGCGCGCCTTCCCCCTGCGAGGAGGCGCCGCGGCGTGGAAGGCGGAGGTCACCGCCTTTCGGAAGTGGGCAGGCGTGGAGCTGAACCCATACGACTGGGCGGCATTCGTCGGCGATTGAATGAGCCAGGGAAACAATGCCGGAGCAGGCCGGACGACGGCCATTACCAAACGTCAAGTTCAACCTCGACAACGGCATCCTCCAGGACGCGCAGAGACCGGCGCCCAAAGCTATACTCGCGGCAAACGCGGCGGCGGAAGGTGCATGCCGAGCGGCGGTCGCGGCAAGAGGGGCAGGCGCAACCGCAGCCGTAACAGGAGGTGAACCGATGCGCTTCAGGGAAAGCAACAGCGACGGCCTGATCATCACCGCAATCACCGGCACCCACGTTGTCATGCTTGGCATCGACTTGCCGCCAGCGAAGGCAAAGGGCTTGCTTGGCTTTGCCATCCGGCGCGTGGACCCGGAGGAGAACGAGGATTACTACCTCCAAGGGATGCGCACGTTCGAAGCGTCGTACTCCAATCCGCCGGCGGGTGTGCTTGCGACTACGTTGGAGCACCCGGTGCAAGACTTCTTCTGGAGCGACTTCTCCGCCAAGCCAGGGCGGTCCTATACCTACGAGGTGATGCCGGTCCGCGGTCGGCCGAAGAACCTGCGGTACGATCCGGGTACCAGGATCGAGGTCATGACCGAGCCTGAACGCCTTCCGGCGAACCAGCCCGGCCACTCGATCTGGTTCAACCGCGCGGTGATTGGCTCGCAGGCGTACTCGCGCAAGTGGACGCAGCCGCCGAACAAGCTCGAGGGGCAGGAACGGGCGGACGCGTACAAGTGGCTCTCCCGCAGGCTGGAAGAGGCGCTGATCGAGTTCATTGGCGAGGCGAAGAAGCCGGGCGCCGGATTGCGTGCCGCGCTCTATGAGTTCAGCCACGAACCGTTCGCTGCCGCCTTCGCCGCCACCGCCAAGGTGTGCAAGGACGTCAAGATCGTCTACGACGGCCGGATCAGGACCGATGCAGACGGCCGTCCTGACCCCAGCGCGGTCAGCCGGGTCAGGAAGGCGACGGCGCTGTTGGAGAAGTACGAGCTCGACGCCACGCCGCGCAGGTCGGATCCCAACAACATCTCGCACAACAAGTTCATCGTATTGCTCCAGCGCGGCCAGCCGGTCGCGGTGTGGACCGGCTCGACAAACCTCACCGAATCCGGTGTGTTTGGTCACGCAAACGTCGGCCACCTCGTCCGCGATCGCGACATCGCGCAGGCGTACCTCGATTACTGGAACCGGCTTGCCAAGGACCCCGCCATCGACGACCTGCGCAAACAGAACCAGGACGCGACGCCCACGCTAGCGGAGCACCCTTGCAGCCCAGGCATCACTCCGCTCTTCAGCCCGCGCAAGGGCATCAAGCAGTTGCAGTGGTACGCCGACGAGATGGACAGCGCCAGCACCCTGAGCTGCTTCACTGGCGCGTTCGGCGTGAACAAGTGCTTGCTCGTCAAGTATCAGGAGGATCGCGACTACCTGCGCTACCTGTTCCTTGAGCGCTGGGGCATGAACGCCAAGGTTGCCGCCGAGACCCGCGAGAAACTCGGCATCGACCCTGACGTGATGGTCGCTGTCGGCACCGGCATGAAGGACGACATGCTCCTCCGCTGGCTCCACGAGCAGGACAACACCCTCAGCACCAACGTCAAACACGTCCATTTGAAGTTCATCCTGCTCGACGCATTCGGCCCGGACCCGACGGTGATCACAGGCTCCGCCAATTTCAGTGATGCATCGACGAGCGGCAACGACGAGAACATGCTGATCATCCGCGGCGACCGCCGCGTCGCCGACATCTACGCTGGCGAGTTCATGCGGTTGTGGCGGCACCACCGCACGCGAGCCATCGTGAACAGGATCGCCGAGAGAACCGGCGAGGTGAGGGGCCCGCGATACCTCGACGAGACGTCCGAGTGGACCAGGCCGTTCTTCAAGAAGGACCACCCCAAGTTCCGCCTGCGCACGATGCTCGCCGAAGCCGCCGTCTGAGCCGCCATGGCGCGGGGAAGCCCTCGATGCCCGATACCACCCCCAGGGGCAGGCTGCGTCCTTCCGGCCGCGCCTATCCCTGGGGCGCGGCCGGCGTCAGCAGCAGGTCCGACAGGCCGGGCTTGGAGCGCCGCAGCAGGTCCTCCAGCGAGTACTTGTCCAACGTGGCGAGGAACGCGTCACGCGCCTCCGCCAGCACGCCCTTGAGGCCGCAGGCCGGCGCGATGGGACACGTGTTGCGCTCCTTGTCGAAGCACTCCACCAGGTGGAAGTCCGGCTCGGCCGCGCGCACCACCTTGCCCAGCCGGATGTCTCCCGGGGCCTTCGTCAAGAGCACGCCGCCAGCCCGCCCCGGCTTCACCTCCACGTGTCCCTCCTGCGCCAGCGTCTGCACCACGCGCACCAGGTGGTGCTTGGAGATGCCGTAGGCATCCGCCATCTCCTGCGTGGACGACGGCCGCCCGGGACGTGCCGCCAGGTACATGAGGACGCGCAGCGAGTAGTCGGCGTGAAGGGTCAGGTGCAAGTCAGGCGGCTCCTGCGACAGGCCCCGCTCGCGGAACGCTCGGCAGGAAGGCATCCGCGTGGATGTCCTTCAGCGAGAACCCCGCGAGGAAGAGCTTCTTGCGCAGGGATAGCACCGCTTCGGGGTTGCCGCAGAGGAACGCTCGCCAGCCCACCGGCCGCTTCGGGAGGCAGGTGAGGACCTTCGCCTCCAGGGCCCCCTCCTCCACCTCCCCACCTCCTCCCGCCAGCACGACGGGCCGGTAGGTGAGGTTCGGATGGCGCGCCGCCAGCGCCCTCAGCGCGTCCACCAGGTACAGCCCGCCCGGCTCCCTGGCCCCGTGGAACAGGTGGATGGGGCCGGTGTGGCCCGCCTCCAGCGCGTCCCTCAGGATTCCATACAGCGGCGCGAGCCCCGTGCCCGTCCCCGCCAGGAGCAGCGGCGCCTCCGGCTGACCGGGCACGTAGAAGCAATCCCCGGCCGGCCCTTGCAGCTCCACCCGGTCACCCTGCCGGACCTCGCGCGCGAACCAACCGCTCATGGCGCCCCCGGGCACCAGCCGCACGTGCAGCTCCAGCCGTCCCTCGCGAGGAAGGCTCGCCAGCGAATAGCTGCGCGCGAGCCCGTCCGCGCGCACCACCGTGACGTACTGCCCCGCGCGATAATCGAGCGGGGACTCCACCTCCAGCCGCACCGCGAACACGTCCCCGCTGAGCGACTCCAGGTCCACCACGCGCGCGGGGACGCGCAGCTCCGACGCCCCCGCCACCTCCAGCGCGGTGCCCGCCTGGGGCCGGCACGTGCACGCGAGGAAGTAGCCCCGCGCGCGCAGCGTGTCCTTGAGCCCCACCTGCGCCGCCTCGGGCACCGCGCCCGAGGTGGCCCGCATCAGGCAGGACTGGCAGGCCCCCGCCCGGCACGCATGCGGCACGCGCACGCCCTGGCGCAAGAGTCCGTCCAGCACCGTCTCTCCGGGCTCCAGCGGATACCACTCGGATTCATGCCGCACCTTCGCCATGGCGTGCCTCCTGACGGCTGCTTCAGCGATTCAAGACGTCCGCGCGCGCCCCTTCGGCGACGGCCATCACCTGGCCCACCAGGTCCGCGGGCACGCCCAGATCCTCCAGCGTCTCCTTCAGGTGCCCCGCCACCGCGTCGAAGTGCATCTCGTTCAGCCCGCGCTCCACCAGGTGCTTGTGCCCCGCGCGCATGTCCTTGCCCGAGTAGCTCGCCGGCCCGCCGGTCACCATCGTCAGGAACGCCTTCTGCTTCGCGGCCTGGCGCTCCATGTCCACGTCCTCGAAGAAGTGGCTGATGCGCTCGTCCGCCAGCACCTTCCGGTAGAAGACGTCCACCGCCGCCGCCATCGCCGGCTCTCCGCCAATCTTCTCGTACACGCTCGTCATGGCTTCGCTGCCTTTCCGGGCCCACGCCCCAAAAAGATGCATCCTGAATGCATCTTTAAGGGTACCGCCGTCAACACCCCGGGGGTTCGCGCATCGGGCTAACTTCTCGCGCATGTGCCAACGCCTGATGCTCACCGTCGTGGCTGTGTTGGTCCTGGCGGGCTGTGGAACGCCTGCCTGGCGGGTCAAGGCCGTGCCTCGCGAGGAGATCCACCTGCCTCGCATCGAGCCTTCCGTGGTGCTGGAGCTGCCCGCGCGCGGCGCCGTCGTGCCGGCCACGCTGGGGGACGGCATGCCGCTGTGGCTGGTGCACCGGGACGACGGCACCGTGTCTGTCTTCTCGGCCATCACCCCGCGCACGGACGACTCGGCCTCCGTGGGGCTCATCCACTGGGTCCCCACGATGCGGCGCTTCTCGGGCGGCTTCGTCTGGGATGAGACGGGCACGGTCGTGGGCATCCAGGGCTGGGATGGCTGCACCGGTGAATGCCCCGACGAAGACGACCTGCCCGACGCGGCCCGGGACCTGGATGGCTTCCAGGTGGAGCGGCTGGAGGGAGCGCCCGCGCGCATCCGCGTGGGCGCTCCCATCCGGGGCGCGTGGCGGCGGATCCCCCAGAAGCCGCTCCCCTCCTGGACCCAGGAGCCGCGCGAGGACATTGCGCCCAGGCTGTCCCTGGAGCAGGCGCTGCGGCTGCCCGAAGGGACCATCGTCCACGTCCGGGGCAGCGCGGTGCTCGCCAGCGCGTCACCGCCGCGCGTCTGCCAGCGCCAGGGCCACGGGGCCTGCTGCGGCGAGGGCGACCCCCGGCTCTACGACGTGGATGGCATTCCCCTGCGGCGCGTGGGCCTGGAGGTCTACAACCACGGCTTCGCGCTGCTGCGCCGCTACCGGGATGGCTTCGTCCAGTACGACGTGGGGGCGAAGCTCGACGCTCCGCACGCCGGAGGGTCCCTGGACATCCCTCCACCTCCGGACCTGGCGAGCTGGGACCCCGCCCAGCCGCCCCGCGTGCCCATCTGCCAATAGGCGCGCCGTCCTCAGGCGTGCAGCAGGCCGCGCGCCCGGCGCACCACGCGCTCCATGCCGCTCTTCACGTGGTCCAGCGGCAGGAAGCGGTTCACGGGCATGGGCCGGTAGCCCAGGGGCCCCAGGTGCTTGCGCAGCGCGTGGTTGGCGCGCAGCGCGCGCAGGTGCCGGGCCGTCTCGCGGGTGTTGAAGATGATGGACAGCGACACGGAGACATCCTCCGGGCCGTTCTTCACGTAGTGCGGCGCCACGAAGGGGATGTGCAGCGCGTCCCCGGGTCCGAAGGCGTAGCGCGCCGCCGTGGCATCGAAGGTCTCGCGGTAGTTCACCTTGGAGCCGGAGCGCGCGACGAAGGCCTCCAGGTCCGGCGCGGGGACCACCTGTTCGTCCCACGCCTTCGAGATGTGCACCGCCTTGCTGCCCCGGAACTGCATCAGCAGCGTGGAGTAGCGGTCCAGGTGGAAGGGCGTGACGCTGCCGGGGGACGCGATGAACAGGTAGAGCATCGGATCCACGGCGTGGGTGCCCACGCCCTGCGCGCGCATCAGGTCCTCCACCTCCGACAGCAGCGCGCGGTACAGGTCATGGAAGCTGGGGTCCTGCTCCGGCGCGCGCAGCATGATGTACGAGTTGCTCGTCATCATGTTCTCCACGGTGTCCTTCAGTGACAGGCCGGTGCGGTAGTCCACGTGCGCGCGGTCGAAGTCCGCGTCCTTGGGCACCAGACCGGAGCTGAAGAACACGTTCGCGGAGGGCAGCCGTTGCACCACGCCCGCCAGGTTCTCCAACTCCAGCGCGGGATGTCCCAGGAGCGTGTGACGGCACCGGAAGGACTCACGGTCGAACTGCAACGGCGACCCGACAGACTCGAAGATGCGCTTCACGGATGTGAGCTCCTTGTCGCGCGTGGCGACAGGTGATCACGCCATGGCAACAGAGCGCGAACGCACGTTCAAATTGGGGCGTTTTGCCCCGTGCTTCCGTGGGGCAAATTGCCCCGCTCTCCTCTGAAGCGTGCCGCCTGCCTGGCCGCCCTGCCGTCACCCTTGCGGGAGGGGCAAGCGCGGCCGGGAATCATGCCCATGTTTCCTCCAGCACCTCGATGGGAGGAGGAGACATGGCGCTGGAGACAATCCTGTTGTGGGCGGTGATCGGCCTCATCGCCGGATGGCTCGCGTCCGCGGTGGTCGGCGGTGGCTACGGCCTGATTGGCGACATCGTCGTGGGCGTGGTGGGCGCGTTCCTGGGAGGCTTCATCCTCCGGGCGCTCGGCACGGGAGCACCGTTCGGCGGCATCGCGGGCACCATCTTCGTGGCGTTCATCGGAGCGGTGGTGCTGCTACTGATACTGCGGCTCATCCATTCGAGCACGGTCCGAAGGGTCTGATCCGCGCGGCCTGAAAGCCGCGGGTGACCTCTCGCGCGGGGCGCATGCGTCCCGCGCGAGTCGTGCTTTCGGGCCTGATGACGCCAGACACCAGGGCCTGACGGCAGTCATCAGGGAGGCGGCCTTCAGCGCCCTCCGACCCGTCCACCCCCTGAGCAATTCCAAGCGGTTACCTCGTCGAGCAGCGTGTGGGGCGCGTGGCATGCGCCGTGCTCTAGCCCCCCACATCGCTGAACCGGACGGCCTCTCCCGGCCGCCCCATCCAATCTCCGAGGAACACCGCCATGGCGCTCTCCCCCCTGTCGAAGTCGTCCGTTGCCAGCTCCTCCTTCTCCCCCCGCACGTCCGCCACGGAGCTCTCCAGCCCGGTGGCGCGCCCCTCGGCGGTGACGGCGGACGCGGTGAAGGCGAAGAGCGGCCCGGGTTCGCTCCAGGGGATGTTCCAGGCGGATGGCTTCGACGCTCCGGCGGGCGTGGGCAAGAAGGGCGCGCTCCAGGGCGGCAATCCCATGGAGCAGCTGGCCGAGATGGTCCAGATGCTGACGCAGTTGGTGCAGATGCTCGGTGGAATGAACGGCGCCGGTGCGCAGCAGGGCGCCGCCGCTCCGGGCATCGAGGGCGCGGCGGGCAGCACGGGCGCGGTTCCGGGCGCGGGTGGCGCGCCGCAGGCTCCCGCCCAGACCGCGGCGCCTGCTCCGGCGCAGACCGCTCCGGCGGCGCAGGGTGCCCCGGCCCCGGCGGCCCCCCAGCAGAACGCGGCCGTCGCCGGTCCCCAGTCCGTGGGCGACGCGAGCGCGGCGAAGGGCAAGAACACCATCACCCTCAACAACGACGGCGACAAGCCGATGACGGTGAACTTCACCCCCAACGCGGGCGAGAAGGCCATCGACTCCGTCACGCTGAAGCCCGGTGAGAGCCGCACGGTGCAGTTCCCGGACAACTGGTCCGGCAACTTCCGCAGCGACAACGGCGATGGCAAGAACGCGACGCTTGGTGAAGTGAAGTTCGACGGCGGGTTCGGGAACACCTACTACGACGTCAGCTACATCGAGGGCCACAACACCTCGATGACCATCCAGCCGGAGGGCGGCGGCCGCCTGTCGGGCACGATGGACGACCTGCTGGCCTCCGCGCCTGACTCCGTGAAGGCCAAGGGAGCGGACGGCACCGCGTACGGCATCAAGAAGAGCACCACGTCCAACGTGCAGGATCCGGAGGTGGTAGACTTCTTCCGCAAGCACGTGGGAGCGGATCAGGGCTACGTCATCCCCACGGATGACGCGAGCACGCTGGGCAGCAAGAACAGCAACCTGGTCGTCCACCTGAAGGACCTGGCCTGATTCCCCTCAACCGAGGCCCCCATCCATGAGTGTCCGCCTTCCGTCTGGTCTTCCCCGCCCGGGCCTGCCCCTGCAGAGCCCCGCGCAGGAGAAGGAGGAGAAGGCGCAGCAGTCCGGTGAAGGAAAGTCATCGGGCAAGGCCACCGGGAAGGGCGGCACCGGCAAGGGAGGCGTCGCCGTCAAGGGCGGCTCCGCGAAGGGCGCCTCCGCCAAGGGGGGCCTGGAGCAGGCCGGCCCCCAGGACGGCATGGACTTCGGCCGCTCCGGCGAGGCGGAGCGCAACGAAGCCGGCGGTGGCGGTGGTGCCCGGGGCGCCCAGCAGCAGGAGGGGATGGCCGCCGGCACGTCGCAGGGCGCCGCCCCCCTGAGCAGCCTGGAGCAGCCCCCTGCCCTCGCGGCCCAGACGCCTCAGCAGGCCCCGGCGCTCCCCCAGCCCCCGCCCACGCAGGTGCCGGTGGCGCCCCAGTTCGAGCGCCGGCCCGGCGCTTCCGAATCCCCCCGGGAGCGCACCGCGGCGGACGGGCAGTCGTCGGATGCCGCGAAGCAGGCGCTGGAGGGCCGCGCGAAGCTGCGCATCGCCGTCCTCAACCGGCTCCACCGCGGCCTCACGGAGGTGGAGGGGAAGATGAGCGCCTTCCTCGCCAACCCCGGCCGCCAGGGCGTCGTCACCCTGCCGGTGGTGCTGAGCGTGAGCAGCGTCACCTTCGAGTGGTGGAAGTCCGCGAACGCGGTCCCCGAGGACCGGGCCTACCTGGCCCAGGTCCTGGGCGAGCCCGGCACGGCGGACGACGCCACGCTCCTGAACACGCTGCGCACGGAGGTCGCGCTGGCCTTCGCGGAGTTCCCGCGCACGCCGCAGGGCGTGGAGGCCCGGAAGCTCTACGACGCCGTCCTCCAGAAGTACGAGGCCGCGCGCATCCAGCCCATCATCGCGGGCCACGACTCAGGCCCCGTGGTGGAGGAGTGCGCGCGGCTGGGCCTGTCCTGCGAGGCGGACTTCACCCGTTCGCTGCTGCTCTCGCCGTGGATGCTGGCCACCAGCCAGAGCCCGGAGGAGGGCTCCGCGACGCAGGTGATGGTGGCGGGCCTCACCCTGCCCCAGCTGGGCGCGCTGGTGGGCCACCTGCGCCAGCTCAACCCGCTGCTCAGCAATCCGCAGCTGCGCGCGCTGCTGCTTCGCGCCTCCACGGACAAGCGGCTCGCGCTGCGCAAGGTGATGGGCCTGCAGGAGGTGGAGCAGGTGCAGGAGCTCGCGCGGCAGCTGCTGCGGCTCCAGGCCGTGCAGCACCTCGTCGTCTGAAGCTTGCGCGCGGCGGATGGATTCCAATCCATCCGCCGTCAGGCGTTACGGCTTCAAGGCCTATGAGGACTCGCGGCCGAAGTTGGACATGGCGCGGGAGCCGCCACCGTCCGTGTTGCCCAGCGTGACGGCCTTCAGGCCGCCCTCCTGCGCGGCCTGGGCCTCGGACATGCCCTGGGCGCTCTCGACGATCATCTGCCCGCCGCCCTGGTGCCGGTTCCAGGAGATCTCCACGGAGTCCGCGAGCCGCTGGGCGTCCACCGGAATCTTGGAGCCGGTGCTGGGATCCTTGAGCAGGTAGCGGCCCTGGTCGTCCTTGCCCTCCACGGAGACCCAGTGCGCGCGGCCCGTCTCGCCCGGCTTCGTGGTGGGGTCCACCAGGCTGGAGTCCACCATCACCGCGCCCTTGGCGCCGCGAGCGAGCGCGTCATCCAGGGCCTTCGTGTCCAGCTTGGACGACGTGTGCGTCACCTTCGTGCCCTGGTTGGCCAGCATGTTGGACAGCTCATGCGGCGACGTGCCCTGGCCCTGCGTGAAGCGCGACTCCAGCGCGGCCATCTTCTCCTTGTCCGACGCGGGCTGCGTCTTGCTGGTGCCAAGCTCCTTGCCCAGCATCACCGCCACCGCGGCGCCGCAGTCGTTCGCGTTGGCCTGCTTGACCACGCCGGGGTCCGTCGCCGCCGCGGCGTCCCAGCCGCCAATCTCCGGGGCCTGGGGCGCGTTCGCCAGCGTCCCGTTCACGCCCAGGTCCTGCGCGGAAGCGCCCGACACCGGCTGGAAGCGGTTCGCCCACGCCTGGTTGAGGGCCTGGATCGCCGCGAAGGCGTCCGTGGCCTGCTCAGTCTGCACGGGGGTGGGCGCACCCTCCACCTGCGAGACGACCTTCTCCTCCGGCAACCCGACCTGCTGCGCGGTCTGCTGCGGGACGGCGGCGGGCTTCACTTCCGCCAGCTGCTGGAAGGTACGGAGGAGATTGGAGGAAAGATTCACGCTCACGGTCTTGGCTCCGGAGGGGGGGAGGGGGGATGCCATCCTACCTGTGATGCCGCCCCGTGTTAAGGCTCCCCGGATGGATCCAGCCCGTGCTTGCGCAGGAGTTTCCGGAGGTAGACACGGTCGATATCAGCTTCGCGAGAAGCCCTCGAAATGTTGCCTTCGCAGCGCTCGATGAGGTTCTTCAGGTAGTCACGTTCGAACACTTCGATGAGGTGTTCTTTCGCTTCCTTGAAGGGCAGGTCCAGGTCCGGCCCCTTGCGGCCGTCCGCGCCCGGGGGCGCCTCCAGGTCCGGCAGGGCCTCCTCGCCCAGGTTGACGACCTGTTCCACCACGTTGCGCAGCTCGCGCACGTTGCCGGGCCAGGGGTACTGCATGAGCAGCGCGCGCGTCTGGTCCGACAGCGCGCTCTGCGGCCGGCCCATCTGCTTGAGCATGTGGTCGATGAGGAACGGGATGTCCTCCGGGCGCTCGCGCAGCGCGGGCAGCGTCACGCGCAGCACGGCGAGCCGGTGGAAGAGGTCGCGGCGGAACTTCCCCTGGTTGACGGCCTGCTCCAGGTTCACGTGCGAGGCGGCCACCACGCGCACGTTCACCGTGAAGTAGTCGTTGCCGCCCACGCGCTTCACCTGCCGGCGCTCCAGCACGCGCAAGAGGCGCGGCTGCAGGTCCAGGGGCAATTCGCCAATCTCGTCCAGGAAGACGGTGCCGTTCTGCGCGCGCTCGAAGGCGCCGGCGCGGTCGGCTTGGGCGCCGGTGAAGGAGCCCTTCACGTGGCCGAAGAGCTCGGACTCGATGAGGGTGGAGGGCACGCCCGCCAGGTCCACGATGACGAAGGGGCCCTTGGCGCGCGGGCTCTGCTGGTGGATGGCCTCCGCGCACAGGTCCTTGCCCGTGCCCGTCTCGCCGTGGATGAGCACGTCCGCGCCGCCGGGCGCCAGGCGCTCCAGCACGGTGAAGGCCTCGCGCATCTTGCGGCTCTGGCCCACGAGCGCGCCGAAGCGGTCCCGCGAGGACAGCGGCAGCGAGCGCTCGCGCGTGTCCTCCGGCACCAGCTTCAGCTCGGTGGTGCCCAGCGTGAGCACCGCGCCGGGGCGCAGCTCCATGGAGGTGAAGCGCAGCCCCTCCACGAACGAGCCGTTGTGCGAGCCCAGGTCCGTGGCGACGACGTGCTCGTCGTGCACCTCCAGCTTCAGGTGCTGGCGGGAGACGGCCTTGTCGGTGAGGACGATGTCACACGTGGGGTTCTTTCCCACCGTGTACGTCCCCTGCTTGAGCGGATGCGTCTTGCCGGCCTCCGCGCCGGAGAGCACCCGCAGCACCATCCGCACCTGTCCCGCACGGCCCCGGTTCAGGGTGGCCGTGGCATCCAGGAGCGCCTCGTCGTCATCCGGTGGCAGCGACACGGCGCGGGACGGTAGCACGCCCCGCCAGGGTCGCCAGCAGCCGCGCGTGACGTCCTACCTGCGACGGCCCCGCCCCGGCTTGCGGGCAGGCGGGCGCGGGGGCTCCTTGGGCAGGGTCTCCAGCCACGAGTCCACCTCGCCCACGCGCTCGTCCATGCCGGACTCGCTGAAGCGCGCCCGGGCGCGGGTGGCCTCGCCCCGAGCTTCTGGCGACTGCCCTGTCTGGTACAGCGCCCGCGCCAGCGCGAAGCCGGACTCCGCCAGCGCATCCGGGGGCGCGGACGCGAAGGACACGGCCAACTGGAGCGGCGCCACGGAGTCGCGCGCCCGGCCCAGGTCCAGCAGCGCCTGGCCCACGCCGTCGTAGGACGGCTGGAGCCCTTCGTCCCCTTCGGGCAGCAGCTCGCGCTTGAGGGCCACGGCCTGCTCGTAGGTCTTCAGCGCGTCGTCGTAGCGCTTCATCCCCAGCTGGCACATGCCCAATTCATCCAGCGCCTCCGCCACCTGGGCGCTCTTCTCGCCGTGGAGGGTCTTGTAGAGGTCCACCACCGCCTGGGCGTGCGGCAGGGCGCGCTCGGGCTGGCCGGCGTCGCGCAGGGCCAGGGACAAGAGGCCGTGCCGGTTGGCCATGTCCGGGTGCACCGGGCCCACCGCCGCCTCGGTCTTCGCGAGCGACGCCTCCAGCAGCGGCACCGCCCCCTTCGCGTCGCCGGTGCCCAGCGCCAGCCGGCCCAGCAGGAAGAGGGTCCGCGCGCGCTTGGGGTGCCCGGGTGGCAGCGCCTTGTCGTAGAGGGCGCTCGCCTCCGTCAGCCGCTCGCGCGCCTCCTCCATGTGGCCCTGGGACATGGCGAGGTTGGCCTGGTTCACCTTCACGTCGGCCTCCAGCACGGGCTCGCCGCCCAGGCGCTGGAGGGTGGCCTCCGCCAATTCGCCCCAGTTCGCCGCCGGGTCGTAGTGCTTCTGGCCGTCCTCCACGTAGAGGAGCTTGTTGAGGATGGCGACCTTCAGCCGGTCCGCCCTGCCGGCTTCCGCGTCGAACACCGCGCGCGACAGCAGGCGGGACGCCTCCGGAGACTGGCCCGTCTGCTCCTGGAGCCAGCCCAGGTGGAAGCGCATCTCCGCCTTCAGCGGCAGGTAGCCCGTCTTCTCCACCGGCGCCTCCAGCGCCTTCACCGCCGTGAGCGCCGCCGGGTAGCGGCCCGCGTCCACCTGCGCGCGCACCTCCGACAACTGGTCCTCCAGCGCTTCGATGGCGTCGCGCAGGGCGGGGTCGGAGGGGCGGCGCTGCTGCTCGGCCAGGCCCTCCACGTCCTCGCACTCGTGCAGCGCGGGCAGCGCGTGCACCATGTCCACGGACTTCACCACCATGGCGGCGTCCGCGCTCGCGAGCAGGTCCACCGTGGCGCGCAGGTCCTTGCGGCGGCGCTCCAAGCACACCACCTGCCGGTCCAACTGCTCCTCCGGCTTCACGCCGCTCACGCGCGCGTCCTCGCACGCCTGGACGCGCTGGTGCTTCCACGCGTCCGCGTAATGCCCCAGCACCTGCGTGGCGCGCGCGGCCATGCCTTCCGCGAAGGGCTTCCCGGTGGCGCGGAAGGCGGACTCCAGCTTCGCCTTCGCGTCCGGCGTCCACACGCTGTCCATCAGCGCGCCCGCGTCCGCGCACACCTGGGACTGCTGCCACGCCACGCCGCCCGCCACCGCGAGCGCGGTGGTCATGGCGCCCGCCGCGCCCAGCCAGCGCTTGCGCTGCCCGTGGCGCTGCTCCTGGGAGAGCGCGTCCAGCAGGGCCTGCATGGACGGGAAGCGCGCGTCCGCGTCCAGCGCCAGCCCGCGCAGAACCGCCTGCCGCACCCAGCCGGGAACCTTCACTTCGCGCGGGGGCTCGCGGATGAGCGCGGGCGGCGGCGCGATGACGGGGGCCGCCTTCACGGGCGCGGCGTTCAGCGACTGCGTGCCGCCCAGCGACTGCGTGCCGGTGGCCTCCAGCTCCGCGCTCCGGCTGGCGGACGCGTAGGCCTTGATGCTGCCCGGGTCGAAGGGGCGCGTGCCGTAGAGCGCGCCGTAGAGCGCCGCGCAGAAGCTGAACTGGTCCGTGCGCGCGTCCAGCTGCGTGCCGCGGAACTGCTCCGGGGACATGTAGTTGGGCGTGCCCACCAGCAGGCCCGCCTCGGTGAGCGTGGTGTCCAGCATGCGCCGGTCCGAGGACTCCAGGACCTGCGCCTCCTCCGGCGAGGCCGGAGCCTCCGGCCCTTCGCCCACCTGCCGCGCGAGCCCGAAGTCCGTCACGTAGACGCGGCCCGCGTGGCTCACCAGCACGTTGGCGGGCTTGAAGTCGCGGTGCACCAGCCCCGCCGCGTGCGCGGCCTGAAGGCCTCGGCCCGCCTGGAGGTAGCGCTCCAGCACCTCGCGCCAGGACGGCTTCGCCTCCTTCAGCCACGAGCCCAGCGTGCCGCCTTCCACCAACTCCATGGCGACGAAGACCTGGTCGCCCCACATGCCCACGTCGAAGACGGGGATGACGTTGGGATGGGAGACGCGCGCCATGGCCTGCGCCTCACGCAACAGCCGCGAGCGCGCCTCTTCGTTGTCCCGGTTGGCGTTCGGGTGCAGCAGCTTCAGGGCGATCTTGCGGTCCAGGTCCGGGTCATAGGCGGCGTACACCACGCCCATGCCGCCCTGCCCCAGCTTGCGCAGGAGCAGGTAGCGGCCCACCTGGGGAACGGGCGGGACGTCCTCCGCGCGGCGCGGACGGGGGCCCGTTCCGTATCCCGAGCCCCGGCCCGTCCCCGCGCCCGAGCGCCCGGAGTCCACGGAGCCGGTGCCTGTGTTTCGCCTTCCGGTGTCTCTCTTCGTCATGGGCCGTTGCCCGCGAGTCTACCGCCGGCCCTCGCCCGCTCCGAACATCCTTCCGCGACGCGTCAACGCAGGCCGCCTGCCTGGTGACAGTCGTCATCAGGAAGAGGACCGCGGTCACCAGGGGCCGCCCCCGGCGTGGGCCACAAACCCCTGGAATCAGGGAGGGCCCGGCCGGCCGGAGGCTGGCACGCCAGACGCAATGGGTACGGAGCACGCGGGCAAGTTCGGGGTGCAGCCAGACCTCATCCGCGACAGGCCACATGAATATCGCCGGGCCGCATCGCAACTGAATGCGTGGCTCGGATGGAGGCGGCGGTGAACGGAGACACCGCCGCCTTCTTGCTTTTCAGCGCTTGGGGCCTTCGGCATCGCGGCGCCGTCCTGCTCCAGGATGCGCGGCGTGGTCTCCAGCCCGTGCTCGCGGGTGAAGGCCATGAGCGCGTCCTCGGTCACGAAGGGCTGGCCTCCAGACTCGCGCCAGCCGGAGAGCTGCTCCGCGGACCAGGTAAGCGGCGTCTCATGGTCGGTGAGGCGGATGACGTCGAAGACGCGGTAGCCCGCGCGCTTCTCTCCATCATCGTCCGTGAGCACCGTTGTATCGCGGTGCTCGCGGTCCTCCCCTTCTGGAATCCCCATGCTCATTCCCCGCCCCCCTCCGCCCGAGCGCCAGGCGGTGTCCGGCGAGCAAAAGGCGAAGCAGGCGGTGGACCTGGAGACGGTGGGCAAGAGCCGCCAGGAGACGGCGGACGCCCAGAAGGCCCTGCGGGAGAGGACGACCCAGGAGGCCGACCGGCTCTTCGCCATGGCGGACGGCAAGTCGCCCGTCCCCGAAGACGCCCGCGTCAAGCGCATGTCCGACAGCGAGGTGGAGCTCACCCGCGTCAACGACCAGCAGGAAGTGGTGGAGCGCTCCGTCGCGACGAAGAAGGACGGCGCGGTGGTCATGGACAGCGCCATCAACGAGGACGGCGTCAACACACGCGACCGGCTGGAGATGAAGGCGGACGGCGCCACGCGGGTGGAGCGCGCGGAGTGGACGGGCGACAGGAACGAGGCGGCGGACCTCAAGTCCTTCGGCGACATCTCCCGGACGCGCGACGCGGGGCTGACGTACACGCGCAACGAGGTCTCCCTCGAAGAGCACGAGGACGGCGACCGGCTGCACACCGACGCGTACGCGCAGGTGAACGGCAACGCCGAGGGCAGCCGCACCTCGTACTACCCGCAGAGGGGCGGCGGTGGCATCGACAACAAGCTCCAGGGCCCGTTCGACTTCGACAAGCCGGTGGACCGCTCGGACACGTATTCGTATTCCATCCCAGCACCGGGCGCGGACGGCAAGCAGGCCGCGCCGCAGTACAGCCGCGTGCAGAACTTCTCCCAGAAGAACGTGCAGGCCACGTCCTACGTGGACCGCACGCTGGATGGCTACTCCCAGTTCGCTGGCGAAGGCCCGCACACGTACGAGGACCTGGCCCGCGTCCGCGACGCATACGCCCAGCACGGCGGCGAGGGCTACGACGCGGACAAGACGGGCGATGGCCGCCCGCCGAAGCGCTGGACGGTGGAATTGCGCAAGGGCGCGGACCGGCTGGACTCGCAGACCTTCATCGAGGGCTATCCGGACGCCACCCTCAAGACGCGGAAGACGCGCGAGGGCCGCACCGTGAGGGAGAGGTTCGAGGGCAGGACCTTCGAGACGGCGGACTCCTCCAAGCGCGTGCCGGTGAGCGGAGCGTCCCGCGCCACGTACGGCCAGGACGGCTCCCTCGAGAAGCTGGACAGCCGGTGCCACGAGCCGGACGGCTCCGACCTGGAGCAGCACTATTGGAGCCGCCGCAAGGCCACGGACCAGGGCCTGGAGCTCCAGGAGTCGCTGGAGACGAGGCGCACGAAGGACGGCAGGACGCAGAGCGCGCTCAAGGAGGACACGTCGCTGCTGTCGGATCAGGGGGCGCGGCTGATGGGCTCGCGCACCACGGTGACGGACGCGGACGGCCGCAAGGGCATCCACGAGGTGGGCAAGGACGGCGAGCGGCTGCAACTGTCCGGCAAGGGCGGCGTCGACCTGCGCGACGTCACCAACGCGGAGGCCTTCCAGGACGACGCGTTCGGCAAGGTGCTGCTGGAGCAGGCGTCCATCTCCACCGCGACCACGGTGAAACAGTTCGCCCACAGCGGTGGCGCGAAGGCGCTGGCCCTCCTCCAGGGGCTGAGCCAGGACGGAAGCCAGCTGCCGGCGAAGGCGACGGAGCTTTTGGGCAGGGACACCGTCTCCCAGGGTCTGAGCGCGGCGCAGTGTGGCGCGAGCGCGCTGGGCGGCGTGGCGGGCGTGGTGTCAGGCGGCATGAGGCTGGCGCGGGGCATCCGTGAGAACCACATGCCGGACATCGTGAAGGGCGTGGCGGACACGGCCAGCGGCGCGGCGATCTTCTACACGGGCGGCAAGGCCTTCACGGAAACCCTCCAGGGCTTCACGAAAGCGGACGCGCTCACCCCGCCCTCCAGCACGGCCCACGCGGCGAAGAGCATCCCCTGGGCGAGCACCCTGGCGAATCCGAAGGTGGGCCGCGCGCTCACGAGCACGGTGCTGGATTCGGTGAAGGGCCTGCGCGGCATTGGCAAGGTGGCCGGCACGGCGGCGCGCCTCGGGAGCAAGGGGCTCTTCGCGCTCAAGGCGGCGGGCGGCCCGGCCCCACTGCTGGGCGTGGTGGGCGGCGCGACCAGCTGCGTGATGGACATCGTCAACGGCGCGAAGACGAACGACGGGCCGCAGATCGCCAAGGGCGCCGTTGGCATCGCGGGCACCCTGGGCGGCGCGGTGGCGGTGGGCGCGATGGGAGGCCCGCCAGGCATGGCCGTTGGCGCGGGCATCGGCCTGCTGACCTTCGGCTTCGGAAGGCTCATGGACCTGATCAGCGACAAGCCGCACCAGATCGCCGAGCTGCAGATCGCCTGACGCGAAGCACGGAGCAGGGCGGCGGTGGAATCGGAGCCACCGCCACCTCCTCGGCTTCAGCGCTTCACGCGCTGCGTGCGCTCGTAGTCCTCGTAGCGCAGCTTCGCGATGGTGCGCCGGTCGCGGGTGCGCACCACGATGCCCTCCGGGTGCTTGCCCGCTCCGCCATCCAGCGCGCACCGCGTGGACGGCGCGTGCTCACGCAGCCAGGCGAACGCGCCCTCCAGGTCCCTGGGCATCGTGGCGCCGTCCTGCTCCAGGATGCGCGGCGTGGTCTCCAGCCCGTGCTCGCGGGTGAAGGCCTGGAGCGCGTCCTCGGTCACGAAGGGCTGGCCTCCGGACTCGCGCCAGCCGGAGAGCTGCTCCGCGGACCAGGTGAGGGGCGTCTCGTAGTCGGTGAGGCGCACCACGTCGAAGACGCGGTAGCCCACGCGCTTCTCGCCCGTGTACTGCTTGCTGTGGGCGGTGACGTTGCCGCCGTACACCTCGCCGAAGACGACAGTGATGCCGCCCGCGTCGAGCCGCTTCTCGCGCAGGGCATCCGCCACCGGGCGCAGGTGCTCCACGATGCCCAGGGCCGGGTTCCCGATGAGATCTCCGCTCGCGTAGAGGAACTCCTCGCGGCTGCCGAGCAGGTACGTGCCGTCCGGCAGGAACACGATGCGCGCGTTGGTGCCGTCCACCTTCTCCGTGCCGACCACGGGCCCGTCGAACACGATGGCGGGCTCGCCCAGCCGGCCCTTGTCGCCCAGCGTGTGGTACGTCGGGATGGACGGGTACTTCGTCAGCGAGTTGAGTGTGCGCAGGTTGGCGGTGCGGACGGAGAAGGTCATGGCGGCCTCGATGGATGCGGGGCGACGGTAGCAAAAGCCCCCGTCAGGCTCGCGGGACGCGGGCGTCCGCCGGGGCCTGACACGTGGGGAGGTTCAGGCGCATGGGCATGTACGGAGAGGTCCTGGGCATCGGCCCGTTCCGCCGGGAGCTGGTGCCGTACCTCCAGCAGCCGGAGGCGTGGCATCAGGGCACCCGCGAGGGAGCCATCATCGTCGTCCCGGTGTTCTCCGCGCCGGAGGGCAGCTCCCGCAGCCGGGAGCTGGCCGGGTGCATGGGGGCGGAGGCGTGGGACTTCAACACGCACGCGCTCGACCCCTGGCGTGTGGACGTGGAGGCGGTGCGGCGGTTTTTGTACCCCGGCGAGGAGCACCGGCTGGAGTGCTTCCTGCGCCTGCGGGACGCGGGCTTCGCGTTCTTCTTCCAACCAAACGGATAGCCCATGCCCAAGCCCAAGCCAGTCCCACCCCCTGTCGCGGTCGCGGGGGTCATCGCCATCGGGCTCTTCCGCCGCAGCCTGGTGCCGTTCCTCGAATACGACGCGAGTCGCTACGCGAACACGCGCGAGGGCACACGGTTCATCGTGACGCTGATGTTCGACCTCCACGACCCGGAGCAGCTCCGGGACGCAGGCCAGGCCCTGGGCGTGGACCCCTGGGACTTCAACACGCACGTCATCGCCCCCGAGCGGGTCGACCCCAAGGCCCTGGGAATCGTCTGGGAGGATGACGGGTTGCCGGAGAAGTTCGCCGCGCTGAAGGACGCGGGATTCCAGTTCTACTTCCGCCTGGAGCCCCTTCCCTGGGCCGACTCACCGTGAGCGCGAGCCCTCTTCCAGGGACCGTCCTGGCGCCCCCAGCAGGCGGCCCCATGACGCGCCGGTTGACGCGCGCCCCCGGCGCCCCTCTTATCTGCCTCTCCCCTTGAGCAGGAGTTCCCGTTGGCAGGTGTCCCGGTCGAATTGACCCCGGAGGATTTCGAGGCAGTCACCCAGAAGCCCGGCATGTGCGTCGTGGACTTCTGGGCGTCGTGGTGTGAGCCCTGCCATGTGTTCGCGCCGGTCTTCGCCGAGGCCGCCACGCGGTTCCCGGACATCACCTTCGCCCGGCTCGACGCGGAGACCCACGAGGCCGTGGCCGAACCGATGGGCGTCGACTCCTTCCCCACCCTTGTCGCGTACAAGGACGGGCTGGAGATCCGCCGCGTCTCCGAGGCGCTGTCCACCGAGGCGCTGGACCGGCTGCTGAACGCGCTGCGCGCCGTGAACGTCACCGAGGAGAAGTCCCGCCAGGCGAACCGCGAGCGGACCGAGGCGGGCCAGCCCCCCTCCGGCGTCCCCGAGGGCGCCACCTGGGACGACGGCGACGAGGAGTGGTCCTTCGGACCGAAGGACGCCAAGGGCCGGCCGCACGGCACGTGGCGGTACTGGCGCGCCGACGGCACCCTCTGCAACGAATGCATCATGGAGCAGGGCCGGCCGCACGGCCCCTTCAAGCGCTTCCACGAGGACGGCTCGGTGTCCCAGGAGGGCGCCTTCGAGCAGGGCCAGCTCCACGGCCCCCGCACCTGGATTGCCTCCGAGCGCTTCACCACCGAGCGCATGCACGAAGGCGGCGTGAGCGAGCGCGTGCGCAGGACGGTGATGCACTACGACCACGGCACCGTGCGGCAGGTGGAGCACTTCAACGCCCAGGGCCAGCGCGTGGTGCCCTCCACCGGCGAGCCCTACCCCACCCGTCCGGCCCACCTGCCCGAGGACGCGGAGCTGCGCGAGGACCTGAACCAGTGGGCCAAGGTGACGCTCAACGCGGACGGCGAGCGACACGGCCTCACCCGCTTCTGGGACGCGCAGGGCCAGCTGCTCTGGGAGGCCGAGTTCGAAGACGGACGGCGGCACGGGCGCTACTGGTCGCGCGCGGAGGACAGCTACGCGGACTTCCGCGTCCACTTCGAGGAGGGCCAGGCGGAGAGCGACTTCGCGTGTGGCGAGTGGTCCCTGATGGACGCGCAGCGGGCGGTGGTCATCAAACGCGACCTGGGCCGGGCGATGGATGAACAGACGCTGGCGCGCTCGCCGGTGTTCTCCAACCTCCCCCGGAGCGCGGAGGGCTGGCGCGAGCTGGCGAAGGAGGCCCGCGCGGACCGGCGCTACCGCGAGGCACTGCTGGCCACGGCGCGCGCGTGCGCCACGTCGCTGGACATCCAGCCCTTGAAGCAGGGCCTGGAGGAGCTGACGCTGCCGCGCACGAAGGACTCCGCGAGCGAGGTCGCGCACAGCGTGGTGGAGGGCGCGGGCCAGGCGTGGGCCCCCATGGCGGACGCGCTCATGCGCGGCGGTGAGGCGGCGACACTGCTGCGGGCGTACGCGGTGTTGTTGGACCAGACGGACCGGCCTCGCGCGGCGCTGGACTTCCTGCACGCGGCGATGCTGCTCGCACCGGAGCGCAAGGCGTACCTGTTCACGCGCGGCCTCATCCTGCTGAACCTGGGCGTGGCGGATCAGGTGCACAAGGACGCGGAGGAGCTCGCGGAAGTGGAGCCGGACACCGCCCGGTTCCTGGCCACGTACGCGCGGACGTCGTTCCCCCGGTTCGACTTCTGGGCGGGACAGGAGCCTCCGCGCTGCACCTACGACGGCCTGCCGGAGAAGCCCGAGCAGTCCCTGGAGGCCATCCAGCAGCTGGTGCGCAAGTACGCCACGCGGCTCCAGGCGATGCGCGGCGCGCTGCTCCAGCGGTACAAGCCCGGCGCCACGGTGTCCTGGATGCCGCCGGACCTGTCCGGCCTGCTGGGCGATGGGCCCGTGGAGCTGAAGCAGGAAGAGGTGGAGTGGGACGAGGACGAGCAGGTGGAGATCGACGAGACGCTCAACCTGGAGATGGGGTTCGCGGACCTGACGCTGATGCTGCGCGGGGACTGGAGCGCGCTGTCGTGGCTCTTGTGGTCGTGCGGTGAGACGACGTTCAAGATGCCCACGCGCATCGCGCCGCCGGCGGACTACGGACAGGCGGCGGGACAGGCCTCGCAGCGGCTGTGGCAGAGCCGGGACCGCAAGTTCCGGGGCAATGCCAGCACGACGAAACCCGGCCAGGGGTTCCTGTTCGAGGGCGTGGCGCTGGGCGACCTGCACCCGAACCTGGTGTCCATCGCGGAGCGGCAGTACGCGGAGACGCAAGCGATGTTCTATTGGCTCAATGACCCGGACAACGTCTCTCCGTGGCAGAGCAATCTGAGGGGCAGCTAGGCATGAATCGGATTCGTGAAACCATCGAGGTCGCGGAGCCCCTGTGGCGCGCGCTGGAGCAGATGAGCCACGACCTGGGCGTGGACCGGAATGCCCTGGTCGCTCAGGCACTGTTCATGCTCGCGAGACAGAACGGCTACGTGTCGCCCACGCCCGTGGCGCTCGGGGTGACGGGCGCCGGTGAGCCCGTGCGGGCGCCGGCGGCCCGGGCCCCGGAGCCCGTGGCGCGCCCGGCGGAGCTCCCTGTCGCTGTCGCGGCAGCCGCTGTCCCCGCGGCGGCAACTGTCCCCGCGGCAGCCGCTGCCCCCGCGACCGAGGCCGTGGCCGCCGCTCCGGCAGCAGCGGTGCCCGAACCGGTGAAGACCCGGTCCTCCGTGGACGAGGCCGCTCAAGCGCGGGCGCGCATGCAGGAGGTCCTCGCGGCGGTGGATGCGGTCGCGCAGCCCCGAGACGTGCCGGTGGCGTCCGACGACGAGGAGGAAGAATCCGACGCCGCCGAGGACTCGGACGACGACGAGTCTGACGACGAAGCGGCTGACGAATCCTCGGACGAGGAGTCCGATGATGCGGCGGACGAGTCTTCTGATGACGAGGAGTCCGATGAGGCGGCTGATGAATCTTCTGACGACGACAAGTCCGAAGAAGAAGCGGCTGACGAATCCTCGGACGACGAATCTTCGGACGACGAGGAGTCCGAGGAAGAAGCCTCGGACGACGACGATTCCGGCGCCGCCCAGGCGGCGGCTGAGGATTCGGACGACGAGGCCGCGGCCGCCGAGGACCAGGGCTCGGACGACGAGGACGCGGCGCAGGACTCCGAGGAAGACGACGCCGCCGCGGCCGACATCGCAGCGGCGATCGGCTCCGAGGAACTCCCCGGCGCCAACGGGCCCGATGACTCCGGGCCCGAAGAGGCCAAGACGGGCGAGGAGGCCACGGGCTCCGAGGAAGACGACGCGGCCGAAGAGCCTGATGCGCAGGCCGCCTCCTCCAGCGAGGACAACGAGGAGGCCGCCGACGACGAAGCGCAGGACTCGGGCTCCAGCGAACCCGAGGAGCAGGACCTGCCCTTCGTGGCGCCTCCGGCCGCGAAGGCCCCCGCCGCCCGCAGGCAGGGCCGTGTGCTCCGGCAATCCGAACCCGAGGACGAAGCGCCCCCGGAACCCAACCGGAGCCGCAAGCCCGCCCCCGCTGCCCGGGCCCCCACGCGCATGGACCTGTTCGTGAGGCTGAGCCCGGACGGTGACGCCACGCGCGTGGACGTGGAGCGCTTCACGCTGGGACGCGGCCCGCAGTGCAGCCTCGTCGTGAAGTCCGGCAGGGTCTCCCGCGAGCACGCCGTCGTCACGCGCGAGGGCGCTGACTACTTCATCGAGGACCTGGGCTCATCCAACGGGACCTGGATCAACCACCAGCGCATCAAGCGCCAGAAGATCGCGGACGGGGACACCTTCAACCTGGGGACCGAAGCCGTGTACTTCTCCCTCCAGCCCTCCGAGGACTGACGCGCTCAGGCCTTCCGCGGCGGATTCCGGATGCCCAGGGCGGAGGTGACTCCGCCCAGCACCAGCAGCACGGCGGAGACGAGCATCGCCCGGTGGAAGCCCGCGACGTCCAGTCGCGGGCCCACGATGAGCCCCGCGAACGCGATGGCGATGAGCCCCGCGACCCGGGCAATGGCGTTGTTGATGGCCGAGCCGATGCCCGCCTGCGCCTTCTGCACGGACCCGAGCACCGCCGACGTCAACGGCGCCACCGTCGTCGTCAGCCCCAGCCCGAACACCAGCACGCCCGGCAGCATCTGCCTCCAGAAGTCCAGCGGCGTGCCGACGCGAAGCATGAGCAGGAACCCCGCGCCCGCGATGCACGGGCCCACCGCCATGAACAGGCGCGGACCGAACCGGCCCGCGAGCCCGCCGAACGTCGACGACAGCAGCAACATGATGATCGTCGTCGGCAACAGCGACAGCCCCGCCAGCGTCGCGCGGAAGCCTCCCACCTGCTGGAGGAACAGCGTGATGAGGAACTCGCTCAGCGCCAGCGCTCCGTAGATGAGCGTCGTGGCCAGGTTGCCGGCCCAGAAGTTCCGCACCCGGAAGAGCCCCAGGGGCATCATCGGGTACGGCGACCGCCGCTCCTGCCAGAGGAACGCGATGAACGCCGGTACGCCCACGCCCAGCGACGCCAGCACCGTGGGATGCGTCCAGCCCACCGTCCCCTGCTCAATCAGCGCGTAGACCGGGCCGCCCAATCCCACGCACGCGAGCACGGCGCCCAGCACGTCGACACGCGCGCCTTCCGGACGGGAGGGCTCCTCCATGCGCGCGAGCAGCGCCAGCGTCAGCCCGATGGGCAGCACGTTGATGGCGAAGATCCAACGCCAGCCCACCGTGTCCACCAGCAGCCCGCCCACGAGCGGTCCCGCGATGAACGCCCCACCCGTCCACCCGGTCCACGCGCCAATGGCCTTCGCCTGCTCGGGGCCGGAGAAGAACGAAAGGATGAGCGCCAGCGAGCCCGGCACCAGGAGCGCGCCCGTGGCCCCCTGCAGCGCCCGCGCGAGGACGAGCACCGCGCCCGTCGGAGCCACCGCGCACAGGAGCGACGTGGCGCCGAAGCCCAACAGCCCCAGCCGCAGGATGCGCTTGCGCCCGAACACATCCGACAGCGAGCCCGCGGCCAGCATCAGCGAGCCCAGCGTGATGAGGTAGGCATCCACCACCCACTGCTGAAGCTTGAGCCCACCGCCCAGGTCCCGCACCATCGCGGGCAGCGCGACGTTGATGATCGCCCCGTCCAGGAACGTGACGAGCGAGGCGAGCACGGCGATTCCCAGGACCAGCCGCTGTGGAGGCGTCACGGTATCCGCCGTCTCCCAAGGGGTGCCCCCGCGCGCCCGGGGAGGTCGGGACGCTCAACGTCTTGTAGCGAGCCTCCCGCCTCGCTGTCTGCCCCGGACGCCGAGGACTTCCAGGTCATCAACACTGCTCGGCCGACCCATCCAGCGGCCTGCCTCCGTATGAAGCGCAGGAGGCCAACGTCATGGCACAGCCGCTGTACACCGGACAGGTCCGCACCGTGGGCGAGAGCATGGCCCGCAGCACCACGGAGGCGCAGGCGTTCAAGATCTTCATGGATGAGCCCGTGGAGCTGGGAGGCCGCAATGGCGCGCCCAGCCCGCTCGACTTCATCCTCGCGGCCCATGCGGGCTGCTTGAACTACATGACCTTCTTCATCGCGCGCGAGCTGGGCATCCCCGTCACCGGCACTGAAATCACCGTGCAGGGCTCGCTGGACCCTGGAAGGTTCGCCGGCACCAACCGGGAGGTGCGCGCCGGCTACCAGTCCCTCACCGCCACCATCCACGTGAAGGGCGACGTCACGCAGGAGCAGTTGGCCCGGCTGCTCCGCGAGGTGGAGACGCGCTGCCCCGTCAGCGACAACCTGGCCCACGCCACGCCCATCCACCTCTCCATGCTGCCCGCAGCCTAGGTCCGCTCCTCAACGGTCCCCAGGCCGCCTTGATTTCGAATTACGCTGATAATATTACCATCGAAATCAAAGGAGCCACACATGACCGCCAGCTACATCATCGACGCCGTCCGGACCCCGCGTGGGCGCGGGAAGATGGGCAAGGGGGCCCTGACGGGGCTGCATCCGCAGGAGCTGCTCGCGCAGACGCTCAACGCGCTCCAGCGGCGTGGCGGTTGGGATGCCCGGGAGGTAGGCGACGTCATCGCGGGGTGCGTGTCGCAGGTGAATGAGCAGGGCGCGAACATCGCTCGCAACGCGGTACTCGCGGCGGGGTGGCCGCAGGACGTGTCCGCGGTGTCGCTCAACCGCTTCTGCGGCTCCGGGCTCCAGGCGGTGAACTTCGGCGCCATGGGTGTGGCCTCCGGCGCCATGGACTTCGTGGTGACGGGCGGCGTGGAGAGCATGTCGCACCTGTCGCTGGGCGCGGACGGCGGCGGCCAGGATGGCGGCAACGTGCGGCTGCGCGAGCGCGTCTACCAGGTGCCCCAGGGCATCAGCGCGGACCTCATCGCGACGCTGGAGGGCATCACCCGCGAGGACGTGGACGCGTGGGCCCTGCGCTCGCAGCGCCAGGCGGCCCGCGCCATCGAGGAGAACCGCTTCGCCAAGGCCCTCTTCGCGGTGAAGGACCCGGCCACCGGCGCCGTGCTGCTGGAGCGTGACGAGTACCCTCGCCCGGACACCACCGCGCAGGGTCTGGCCGCGCTCAAGCCCGCGTTCGTCGCCATGGGTGAGACGGCCGTGGGCCCGAACGGCGAGACGCTGGACGGCATCGCGCTGTCCGCCTACCCCCAGGCGAAGCGCATCCAGCACGTGCACACCGCGGGCAACTCCAGCGGCATCGTGGACGGGGCCGCCGTGGTGGCGCTGGCGTCGGAGCGCTACGTGAAGGAGAAGGGGCTCAAGCCCCGCGCCCGCATCCGCGCCATGGCGACGCTGGGCACCGAGCCGCTCATCATGCTCACCGCCCCCGCGCCCGTGAGCGAGAAGGCCCTGCGCATGGCCGGGATGAAGGCCGGTGACATCGACCTGTGGGAGATCAACGAGGCCTTCGCCGCCGTCGTCCTCCAGACGACGCGCGCGCTGGGCATCGACCCGGACCGGGTGAACGTCAACGGCGGCTCCATCGCGCTGGGCCACCCGCTGGGCGCCACCGGCGCGATGCTCCTGGGCACCGCCCTGGATGAGCTGGAGCGCACGGGCAAGCAGACGGCGCTCATCACCATGTGCATCGGCGGTGGCCAGGGCATCGCCACCATCATCGAGCGCGTCTAGCGCCCCGCGTCCGGGCGGACGCGTTGACAGGAGTCACCGACTCCGACATGGAAGAATGTCGCTCCTGGAGGCACCGGGGCGCGCGGTCCAGTCGTCTTCGCTGGCCGTGAAGCCAGTGACTGGAGCGCCCCATGGATGCACCCGCCGACCTGCCCACCTTCCTCGCCCAGGCGTCGCACTGGCCCGTGGTGCCCGTGCTGACGCGGGTGGGGCTGGCCATCGCCATTGGCCTCTTCATCGGCCTGGAGCGCGAGCACAGCCGCAAGACGGGCGTGCGCACGTTCGCGCTCACCGCGCTGATGGGCTGCCTGGGCGGGCTCACCGGCCAGGCCTTCGCGCTGGTGGCGGCGGGCTTCGTCATGCTGCTGGTGCTGTTGATGAACGGCCGGGAGCTGCTGCTCCAGCGGCGCCTGGCGCTCACCACCTCCACCGCCCTGATGGTGGTGGCCTTCTGCGGCATCCTGTGCGGCATGGGCCACACGTTCACGCCCATCGTCGTGGGCGTGCTGACGGCGGCGCTGCTCGCCTGGAAGCAGTCCATCGCGGGCTTCGTGGGCGGCCTGTCCGACAAGGAGCTGAGATCCGCCATCCTGCTCGCGGTGCTGACGTTCGTCGTGTTCCCCGTGTTGCCCGCGCAACCGGTGGACCCGTGGGGCCTCATCGAGCCCCAGTCCAACTGGGCCAGCGTCATCATCATCGCGGCGGTGGGCTTCGTGAACTACATGCTCCTGAAGACGCTGGGGCCCAGGGGCATGGAGGTCACCGCGTTCTTCGGCGGGCTGGTGAACAGCCGCAAGGTCATCGTGGAGCTGGCCACGCGCCTGAAGGAGGTGGGCGCGCCGCTGCTTCCCTCCGCCTACCGGGGCATCCTCCTGGCCACCGGCGCGATGCTCCTGCGCAACGGCCTCATCGTCATCATCTTCGCGTCGCAGGCGGCCGTGCACTGCGCCATCCCGTTCACGCTGATGCTGCTGGTGAGCGCGGTGCTGTGGCGCCGCTCTCCCGCGCAGGCGTCCACGGAGGGCTCGCCCCAGTTGGCGCTGGAGTCGCCCTTCCGCCTGATGGCGGCCCTCAAGTTCGGCGGTGTGTTCCTGGCGCTCAACGTCGCGGGCGCGCTGGCGCAGCGCAACTTCGGGTCCGCGAGCTTCTACTTCGTCAGCATCCTGGGCGGCTTCCTGTCGAGCGCGTCCTCCATCGCCTCCGCCGCCACGCTCATCAGCCACAATGAGATCTCCGCGGTCACGGGCGTCAACGGCGTCATCCTCTCCAGCCTCACCAGCATCGTGGTGAACATCCCGCTCATCCGGAGCATGGCGCAGGAGGCGTCCTTCCGGCGCCGCGTGTCCACCGCGCTGCTGGCCGTGGCGGTGATGGGGCTGGTGGGCGTGGGGCTCAACCTGATGGTCTTCGACGCCCTCCTCCACGCGGCCTGAAGCCGCGCGTCGCGTGAAGGCCCCCGCTGCATCCACTTCAGCGGGAGCCTCCACGGCCATGCCGCTCAGGGCGTGGGCGACACCTGGTACGGCACCACGCGGTAGCCGGCGTTGCCGGTGCCCAGCTGTCCTTCACTGTTGAGGCCCCACGCCCACACAGCCCCGGACGCGCGGCGCGCGAACGAGTGATAGATGCCCCCCGCGATGGCCGTCGCGTCGATGATGCCCGGCACCTGCGCGGGCGCACCCTGGTCGCCGGTGAAGCCGTCCCCCAGCTGCCCGTTGCCGTTGTAGCCCCACGCCCACACGGTGCCGTCCGACTGGAGCGCAAGCGTGTGCGCGCTCCCCGCCGCGATGGCCGTGCCGCCCGTGAAGCCCAGGGCCTGCACCGGCGAGCGCCCCATGGCGCCACTGCCATCTCCCAGCTGCCCCCGGTAGTTGTCGCCCCACGCCCACACCGTGCCGTCCGTCTTGAGCGCCACGACGTGGCTGGTGCCCGCGGCCACGGAAGCAACGTCCCCGAACCCGGGCACCAGGCCCGGCGAGGTCCGGGGCGGCCAATACGAGTTCGTGCCGTCGCCCAGTTGGCCCGCGCCATTGCTGCCCCAGGTCCACACGGCGCCGTCCGTCTTGAGCGCCACCGAGAAGCCGCCGCCCGCCGCGACGGCCCGAACGTCCGTGAGGCCAGGGACGGCCTGGGGCGTCGCGCGGCTCGTGGTGGTGCCATCCCCCAGCGTCCCCGAGTCATTGCTCCCCCACGCCCACACCGTGCCGTCCGTCCGGCGGGCCAGCACGAAGCCTTCCCCCGCGGCCAGCTCGGTCACGTCCGTCAGCCCGGGCACCTGCGCGGGCGAGGCGCGGGACACCGTCGTGCCGTCGCCCAGCTGTCCGTCCGCGTTGTCGCCCCAGGTCCACACGGTGCCGTCCGTCTTCAGCGCCAGCGCGGACGAGCCCCGCGCGAAGACGGCCGCCACGGACGCGAGCCCCGGCACCTGCGCGGGAGCCCAATGGTCCTGCGTCGTGCCGTCGCCCAGCTGGCCCTTCTCATTGCGGCCCCAGGTCCACACGGTGCCGTCCGTCTTCAGGCCCACGGAGAAGAAGTCCCCGCCCGCCACGGCCTGCGCGCCGGTGAAGAGCGACGCGGTCCGGCTCACGTACTTCTCAGGGAAACCATCGCCCAGCTGGCCCGTGAAGTTGCCGCCCCACGCCCACAGCGAGCCGTTCCCCTTCGCCGCGAGCGCATGCTCCTGGCCGCTGGATAGGGACACGGCACCGGTCAGCGCCAGCACCGGCGCCGGCGTCATGTGGGACGTGGTGGTGCCGTCGCCCAGCGCGCCCTGGCTGTTGTAGCCCCAGCTCCAGACCGTGCCATCCGCCGTGGCCACCAGGGTCACGCCGTCGCCCGTGCCCAGCGCGACGGCATTCGTGAGGCCCGGCACCTGCACGGCGGTCAGCCGGTTGACGGTGGTGCCATCCCCCAGCTCCCCGCCGAAGTTCGCTCCCCACGCCCACACCGTCCCGTCCGACTTGAGCGCGAACGACCGGCTGCTGCGCGCCGCCAGCGCCACCACGCCGGTGAGGCCGGATGTCTGCACGGGCGTCAGCCGCTCGAAGTAATTCGTGCCATCCCCCAACGCGCCCACGCTGTTGCTGCCCCAACCCCAGACGGTGCCGTCCGTCTTGAAGGCCAGGGAGTGTCCATACCCCGCGGACACACCCGCGACATCCGTCAGCCCCACCACCTGCACCGGCTTGAGCTTGCGGACGCGCGTGCCATCTCCCAGCTTGCCGGAATCGTTGTCGCCCCAGGCCCACACCGTGCCGTCTGTCTTCAGCGCCAGCGAATACCGGTAGCCCGCGGCCACCGCCTTCACGCCCGTCAGTCCGGACACCTTCACCGGCTTGAGGCGCTGGGTGGTGGAGTTGTCCCCCAGCTGTCCCAGGTCGTTGAGCCCCCAGGCCCACACCGTGCCGTCCGCCTTCAAGGCGAGCGAGTGCTCATTGCCCGCGGCGATGTCCACCACCACGCCGGTGAGCCCCGTCACCTTCACGGGCGCCAGGCGGTCCGTGGTGGTGTTGTTCCCCAGTTGGCCGTACCGGTTGTAACCCCAGGCCCACACGGTGCCATCCGCCTGGAGCCCCAGCGAGTGCAGCCGTCCGGCCCGCACCACCGTCCATGTGGGCGCCGTCACGGCGGCCCGCGCCACTCCCGGGTCCGCGGCCTCCTCTTGCGGAGCCACCGGGCCGGCACAGCCCGAAAGCCAACCCAGACACAACACCAGCCCCAGAACGAAACGGTTCCGGCCACCGCTGCGCACCGCTGACATGACATCCCCCCTGCAAGGGATTGGAATCAAACAGGCGCACCATGACAGCAAAGCCTGTCTGATTCCAAACTCCGGGGGCCGTCAGGCCGGCAATGCCTTACGGCAGGTACCGCCACGGCGCCGTCACGGACGGCTGGAAGCAGTGCACGTGGGCCTGGGTGGCGCTGGGAATCTCCTGCACGACGCCCGCCCCGTAGCCCCGCGCGCGGCACCACTGGCTCACCTCCAGGCGCGAACCCGGGGCGGTGTAGTCGCCCAGGTTGGACACCGGCCCCAGCGCGGACCTCTCCACGTTCGTCTGGAGCCCGGAGTTGAAGCAGCCCACCCACGGCCGGGACGTCACCTCGAACACCTGCCCCGTCGTCCAGCCCTGGCTGTTGCAGAAGCGGTGCGCCGCGGCGGTGCAGTGGGTGCTCGTCACGCCGCGCTCGTCGGTGCAGCCCGCGTGGATGCGCGTCAGCTCCTCGAACGTCACGGCCACGCTCTCATGCTGGATGGGCGCGCACGCCACCGTCAGGTCCGTGGCCGTGGACGCCACCGGCACGCCCGCCAGCGAGATGGGCGGACGGTTGCTGACGAGCTGGAGGATGGTGTCCCAGGTGTTGGAGCTGTTCGCCAGCGCGTCGCCCGCGCCCCGCTGCGCGCAGGCCCGGTGCATCGCGGACAGGCACGCCGCCGAGTTCAGCGCGCTGGTGCCGTTGCACGCGGGCGCCTGGGCACTCAGCACGAACTGGCCCGCGGAGGGCGTGTGCTGGATGGCCTCTTCACGGCAGTTGGCGCCATGCGCGGTCATGCAGATGCTGCGGTTGGAGCGCGCGTGCGTGAAGACGCGCACCTCGTCGATGGCGCCCCGGAACGAGCCCTCGCCGTTCGCCGGGCAGCGCTGCGTGTCCAGATTCGCGCCCGCGCCGATGTAGAGCGTCCCCGTGCCCAGCCGGGCCGTCCCCGGCGCGACGGGCAGCGCGCGGTTCGTGGGCACGCCGTTGAGGTATTCATTGAAGACGCCGCTGGTCCCGTCCCACGTATAGGCCAGGTGACTCCACTGCCCCACGGGCAGCACCGGGCCGCCGCCCAGGCGCACGCGCTGGCCGTTGACGACCAGGGAGAACTGCACCTGGTTGCTGGCCTCGTAGATGATGTCCAGCCCGCCGGACTTGTGCATCAGGTAGCGGTAGGGATTGCCGGTGGTGCACCCCTGCTGGATGTCCGCGTCCGGCCGCACCGCGAACTCCACCGACAGGCCGCGCACGAACGCGCCCACGCCGGGCACCGTGCCGGAAGGGTCCGTCAGGTTCACCGCGAGCGCGCCGCCACCGGGCACCACCAGCGCCTTGCCCTTGCCGTGCGGCTGCCACAGCGAGTCCGGCGACGAGCGCGTTAGCGCGTTGCCCGGTGAGATGGAGGCGGTCCCCACCAGCGTGCCCGTGAAGAAGCGGCCGGACAGGTCCGGCGTGCGCGTCAGGTCATACGCACCCGCGCGCGTGACGAGCTCGTTCATGGGCAGGAAGAGCAGGTGGAAGGGGTCCATCAGCTCGCCCAGATCCACCTCGTTGTAGTCGGCGGTGTTGCTGCCGAAGAGGGCCAGCACGTCGTGCGTCTTCGTCACCGGCAGGTAGTGCGCAGCGTTGCTCTGGCCGGGCGGAAAGCTCTGCGAGGGCAGGCGCTCCTGCTCGAAGTTCCACATGGGCCCTGAATAGAAGAGGTGCGCGATGT
This sequence comes from Corallococcus sp. M7, assembly GCF_054512695.1. Lineage (NCBI taxonomy): Bacteria > Pseudomonadati > Myxococcota > Myxococcia > Myxococcales > Myxococcaceae > Corallococcus > Corallococcus sp. M7. The sequence goes on along the minus strand of NZ_CM137252.1, from coordinate 2,044,705 downwards.
CCATGCGGTCCGTGTTGATGGCCCCGTCGATGTGGTACGCGGTCCAGTTCGTGTCCGCGCCCACCAGGCTCACCGCCTCGCGCCGCGCGCCGTCCGTGTACGTGACGGCGATGTAGAGGAGGTTGCGGCCCTCGTGGTCCACCCACGCGTAGGCGCCGCGCACGAGCGCGCCGGACGTCGTGTCACCGAAGTCCTCGCCCGTGGCCGCCTTCAGCCGCTTCCACGACAGCGGGTAGCGCTTCACGCCCGCGTTCGTGTCGTTGAACATCATGGACAGCGGACGCGGGTTGCTCCAGCCCGTGGCCGCGCACGGCGTGGGGTTGTACGCGTACATCATGTGGTCGATGACGCCGTTGTTCGCGGGCCCGCCCTGCCAGATGAGCAACCGGCCGTCGGACGTCATCGTGGGCTCGATGCCGCGAATCGTGGCGCCAGTGACAGTACGCAGCGTCTCCAGCGGACCGGTGCTGAACGACGCGATGTCCGCTGACGTGGTGAAGGGCTGGGACACGCGGATGTCCGTGGTGCGCCGCCGGAAGACGTTGTCCCCGTTGAACATCATCGAGTCGAAGATGTACGGCTGGTACACCGCCACGCCGCTCGACAGCGCGTAGGGCTGGGCGGGGTTGGTGAAGCAGAACGCCAGCGCGTTCTCTCCGTTGCGCACGGCCACCGTCTTGCCCGCGGAGAAGGCCTGCGCGAACGACGGCTTGCCCGCCGCGTCGTACGTCACCGCCTCCGGACGGAACACCCGGGCAATCCACGTCGTCGTCGTGGTCGCCTGGTCCTCGCGGATGTTGCCCACGAAGATGCGCCCGTCCACCGTGGACGAGTGCCCGTTCGCTCCGAAGGGCGTCCCGATGCGCGTGTTCACCAGCGACGGCCGGCCTTCCGCGAACGCCGCCCCGGGCATGCCCGCGAGCACCGTCCCGAGCATCACACCCAGGGTCCCACTAAGTAACTTTTTCATGGAAATAAGGTTAAGCCATTTTGACTTCTCTGGTCTAAGTGGGGCGGTCTCCGCTCCCTGTCGGAGCTGGACGCACCTTCGAGGAAGACGATGGCGACGAGAGCCGGGAAGACGCTGTGGGCGCTGGCGGCGGTGCTGGGACTGACGGCCTGTGGTGGGGGTGCCGCGCCCGCGCAGGACGCCATGCTGACGACGCCGGTGGTGGCGGAGCGGGAGCAGTCCGCCACGGCGGCGCCGCTGGGCCGGACGGTGTGGCTGAAGGCGTGCGCGACGCAGAAGTTCGTGTCGGCGGACAAGAACCTGGGGGCCACGGCGCCGCTCGTCGCCAACCGAGACAGCGCGCAGGGGTGGGAGCAGTTCCAGGTGGGTGACGCGGGCAACGACTTCATCTCGCTGCGCGTGGTGGAGACGGGCCTGTACGTGTCCGCGGATCCGAATGCGAACGGCCAGGTGACGGGCTTCCGCACGGCGGTGGGCGACTGGGAGCGCTTCACCTGGGTGCCCTTCGCGGACGGCTCCGTGGGCCTGCGCGCCAAGAGCACCGGCCAGTACGTGTCCGCGGACGCGAACCAGGGCGCCAGCGCGCCGCTCTACGCCAACCGCGCCGCGGCGGGCTGCTGGGAGGCGTTCTCCTTCGGCATCGTGGGTGGCGGCGAGGACCGCTGGGTGCAGATCTGGAGCGACGAGTTCGACGGCAACAGCGTCAACACGGCCAACTGGACGCCCAACACGACGGTGCACGTGAACAGCGAGCAGCAGCAGTACACGAACTCCGGCGACAACATCTCCGTGAGCAACGGCACGCTGAAGCTCACCGCTCGCCTGCAGTGGAACAACGGCTACCCGTTCACCTCCGGCCGTCTGGAGAGCGCGGGCAAGCGCGAGTTCAGCCACGGCCGCATCGAGGCGCGCATCAAGATGCCCGTGGGCGCGGGCCTGTGGCCGGCGTTCTGGATGCTGGGCAATGACATCAACACCATCGGCTGGCCCGCGTGCGGTGAGCTCGACATCATGGAGAACGTCGGCTACGGCGACTGGACGTCCGGGGCGCTGCACGGCCCTGGCTATTCCGGCAACACGCCCATCAACGGCCGCTTCTACCCGTCGTCCAGCGTGAGCGACTGGCACGTGTACCGCACGGAGTACTCGTCCTCGGACATCAAGTGGTACATCGACGGGGCGCTGGTGAAGACCACGACGCGCACGGAGGTGCTGCGTTATGGCGCGTGGGTGTACGACAAGCCCCTGTTCATCATCCTCAACCTCGCGGTGGGCGGCGGCTATCCCTTCGGCGTGAATGGCGCCTCCACGCCGTACTACGGCGTGCCGCAGTCCACGGTGGACCTGGTGCGCAACGCGCCGCAGACGATGGAAGTGGACTGGGTGCGCGCCTACCAGTGGCGATAGGCTGAAGGGCATGACGCTCCCGCCCCTCCTCCTGCTGGCTGACAGCGCGCCGCTGTTCTGGCGCGTGGAGGGGCGCCCCTTCCTGGACTACGTGCGCGTGCTTACCGGCGCGGAGCTGCGCGTGCCGCCGGTGAAGGCCGCGTACCTGGGCGCATCCAACGGAGACGTGCCGGAGTTCTACGACATCTTCGTCGCGGCCATGGAGGGCATCGGGATCCAGCGCAGCCGGAGCATCCCGGCCAGACCGTCCGGCGAGGACCTGGCGTGGCTGAAGGCCGCCGACGTCATCCTCCTGGCGGGCGGAGACCCGCGCGTGGGCTGGGACGCGTTCCAGGCCCACGGCGTGGACGCGATCCTGCGTGAACGGCATCAGGCCGGCGCAGTGCTGATCGGCGTGTCCGCGGGGGCCATGCACCTGGGCCTGGGCGCGTGGTGCGAGGATCTGCCCGGAGAAGGCGAGCCCTTCCCGGTGCTGGGCCTGGCGCCCTATCTCATCGGCGTGCACGAACCGCCCGAGTGGCCCGGCCTCAAGCTCGCCCTCCAGCGCATGGGGTTGCCCACGCGGGGGCTGGGCATCCCGCAGGGGGGCGGCGTGCTGCTGCACGCGGACGGCAGCGTGGAGCCCGTGCGGCAGACCGTGGTGGACGTGACGGTGGACGTGGAGGGGCGGCTGCACGAATCGCTGCTCATGCCTCCGGCCACGCCGTACCGGGGTGAATCCCCCGAAGCGCCGGTGGACCGGCGGACGCTCCAGTAGATGGCTCCCTTTCGAGGAACGACGATGGCGATGAGCACGGGCAGGGCTGCGACGGCGTGGGCGCTGGTGGCGGGGCTGACGGCGTGCGCGGGGGCACCGAAGCGCGCGGAGGCGGTGACGGGCAGGGAGGCCGGCTGGGTCCAGGTGTGGAGCGACGAGTTCAACGGCATGGAGGTGGACCCGGGCAACTGGCGCATCCAGACCGACGTGCACGTGAACAACGAGCAGCAGCAGTACACGACGTCACCGGACAACGTGTCGGTGAGCGGCGGCACGTTGAAGCTCACGGCGCGGATGCAGACGGCCAACGGGTATCCGTTCACGTCGGGCCGGGTGGAGAGCGCGGGCAAGCGGGAGTTCAAGCACGGCCGCGTCGAGGCGCGTATCAAGCTGCCGGTGGGCGTGGGGCTCTGGCCGGCGTTCTGGATGCTGGGCAGCGACATCCACACGACGGGGTGGCCGGCATGCGGCGAGCTCGACATCATGGAGAACGTCGGCTACGGCGACTGGGTGTCCGTCGCGTTGCATGGGCCGGGCTACAGCGGCAACACGCCCATCAACGGCCGCTTCTTTCCGCGCACGCCGGTGAGCGACTGGCACGAGTACGGCGTGGAGACGTCGCCGGAGGCCATCCACTGGTACATCGATGGGGAGCGAGTGAAGACGTCCACCCGTGAGGAGGTGGAGCGCCACGGCGCATGGGCCTACGACAAACCCCTCTTCATCATCTTCAACTTCGCGGTGGGCGGCGGCTACCCGGAGGGCGTCAACAAGACGAAGGAGCCGTACTTCGGCGTGCCGCAGGCCACGGTCGACCTGGTGCGCGACGCGCCGCAGACGATGGAAGTGGACTGGGTGCGCGTCTCCGAGAAGCGCTGAGGCCCTCCCTCCAACGGGGGATGGTTCCCACTGCGACAGGGTTCCTAGGGTGTTCCTCCTCGGGAGGAACAAGCCATGGCGGTCACGGTGGTGGTGGTGTCGGGGCCCATTGGCGCGGGGAAGACGACCCTCGCGCAGGGGCTCGCGCGGCGGTTCGGCGCGCTGCATCTCCGCTCGCGAGACCTGCTGAAGGAGCAAGGGGGTGAAGGCTCGCGGCGCTCGCGCCAGGACCGGCTCCTCACGCTGGACCGCGAAACGGCGGGTCGCTGGCTGGCGGACGGAGTGCTCACGGTCCTGCATGGGCTGGACACGCATGGCCTGATCATCGTGGATGCCGTGAGCAGCGAGGCGCAGCTGGTCGGCCTGCGCGGAAGCCCGGGGCTTCGCGTCGTGCATGTCCACCTGGAGGCTCCCGAGCCGGAGCAGGCACTGCGCGATGAGGAGCGTCGTTCGCACGCCACGCATGAGCACGAAGAGCCTGCCACGGTCGCAGTGGCCAGCGCCCACCCCATTGAGCCGCCGCCACACGCACCGCGAAAAGACGCAGGGTTTGCCCCTACCGGGGTGGCCAGCGCCCACCCCATTGAGCCGCTGCCACACGCACCGCGTGAGGACGCGAGGCCGGATAACGGCAAGGCGGCCAGACCGTCCGAGGAGCCTTCGTGCACGCCCTGCACGGATGCGGAGCAGGACGGCTTCGAGGCGGCCTGGGCGCATCCCGCCGAGCGCGCGGTGCACGCGTTGGCCTCGTTGTCAGACCTCGTGGTGGACACAGCGAAGACATCGCCCGACGCGGTGCTCGTGCGGGTGGCCAGCCGGCTCGGGCTGTATGGGCGCTCTGGCGAACGGCTGGTGGACCTCATCGTCCCGGGGCCGCATGGCGGGGTGGACATGCGCCCTCTCACGGCGCAGCTCGCCCCTCACTACGCCATCCTGCTCCAGCCGAGCGCGGGCCCCTCACGCGAGGAACTGGAGGACGCGTTCGCCCGGGGTCACCGCGTGCTCGTCGTGAGCGCCGAACCTTCCGCGAGCGGCTGCATCCAGGCAGCGGGCATCGCACCGGGGCGGGTGCGGCGGGTGGTCCTGGCGTGCCGCTCGGAAGGCCGCGCGTTCGACTGGGTGGGGCTGCGCGAGGCCGCGTCCCTCAATGCCCCCACGGATCTGGCGCTCACGCTCGCGGGGGACCTGGCCGCGACCAACTGGTCCGTCCGGCGCTTCGACCAGCTCACCGACTCGGCCCGTCACCATCTGGAAGAGTTCGAGCGCGTCGCGGGTGCGCCCGTGTCCTTCCTCGCCCCCTCGCTGGAGGCGCGCCACTTCATCGAGCGGCGGCCGTGGTGAAACGGGGCACACGAAGCGCCAGGGAGCCAGGGCATTGAAAGCTAAGCTTCCTCGGAACCGGAGGACTCACATGGCATCCCGCCCGCTGTTCCCGACACTGCTGACGATGACTTCGCTTCTGCTCATCCTCGCCACCCCCGCCTCAGCGAAGGATGACACGGAGACGAGGAAGAAACTCGTCGCTTGCATCAACAAGGACATCACCGCGGCGAACTCGGAATGGAAGCTCAAAGACGCGGACCTGAAGAAGTTCACGGACATCATCGATAGAGAGCTCATGAAGGAATCTCTCGCCAAGAAGACGACGGAAGAGCAGGCGAAGATCATCACTGACATCAAAGACTGTTCGCACAAGGAACTGCCGAACCTGGACGACAAGACGATTGGAAAGATGATCGAGACACTCAAGGCGAAGGGAATGCATTGCGCCACGCTGGTGAAGCACTAGAGGCCCGCCACCTCATCGAACGGCGGCCGTGATGAGCAGGGCGCACACGAATCTCCGAAACCTTTTCTGATTTTCCGGGTTGGGGTGTCCGTACAGCAGCACCCGTTCCCGGAGCCCGCGTGCCCTACCCTTCTCCACCCCCACGCCGATGGCTGCTGCCCGGGCTGCTGCTGCTCGGGTTCGCGCCCCCGGCCGTGGCCATGCCCACCGGCCCCGGCACCTTCTGCGCCGAGTACCCCACCGCGCCCGCGTGCCAGGGCACCCAGCCCGCCTGCACGTACTGTCACGTGGCCCCGCCCCAGCGGAACGGCTACGGCGCCGCGCTGGAGCCGCACCTCGCCCCCGGCAAGCCGCGCCCCCTCTCCGACGCGGACTTCGCTGCCGCCCTCCCCGCCGCGCTACGCGCCGTCGCCACCGAGGACACCGACGGCGACGGTGCCCCCAATCAGTTCGAGGTCGAGCAGGGCTCCCTGCCCGGCGATGCCTCCAGCGTCCCGCCCAGCGGCGTCTGCGGCGGCGGAGAGAATCCCCGGTTCAAGGTCTGCCAGTACGACCCGCGCTTCGCGTACCGCCGCATGCTCAGCGACTTCTGCGGCACGTCCCCCACCTACGCCCAGGTGGTCACCTTCCTGGAACTGGGCAGCGAGGAGAAGCAACGCGCCTTCATCGACCAGGAGCTGGACCGCTGCCTCCAGTCCGACTTCTGGCGCGGCAAGCACGGACAGCTCTGGAAGGTGGCCCACCCGAAAATCCGCCCCGTCGGCTCCATCAAGTCCGGCGAGGACGCAGGCATCATCCCCCTGGCGGACTACTACGATGACTACGCCCTCTTCACCTGGTCCCAGACGGACGACCACGACGCGCGCGACGTCCTCACCGCCAGCTTCTACGTGAAGCGCTCGGGCTCGGGCCCCACCACGTACACCGCCACCAACACCCTCTCCTCCCAGTTCGTGGAGGCCTCGCGGCGCGCCGGCAATATGACGAGCGCGTGGACGCTGACCTCGTTCGTCATGTTCACCGCGCTGCCGCGCAACGCCGCGTCGCAGATGTACCGCGCGTACCTGGGCCTGGACATCGCGAAGCAGGAGGGCCTGCACAGCGTCCCCAACGAGCCGCGCGATTACGACGCCAAGGGCGTCCAGGCGCCCCAGTGCGCCGCGTGCCACGCGACGTTGGATCCGCTGTCGTATCCGTACCGCAACTACAACGGCCTGGGCGGGCTGCCCAACCGCTACATCCCCAACCGGCTGGAACTGCTGTTCCCCAACGAAGCGGCCACGCTGAAGAACACGCCCGAGCAGGGCGTCATCCTGGGCCAGCCCGTGAACAACCTGATGGAGTGGGCCCGGGTCGCCGCCAACAGCGACGCCTTCGCCATCTCCACCGTCACGGATTACTGGAAGCTGCTCGTCGGCCACCCGCCGCTGCCGGAGGAGAACGAGGAGTTCGTCCGCACCTGGCAGGCCTTCCGCACGACGCACGCGTACCGCGTGCAGAAGATGCTTCACGACCTCATCCGCACGGAGGCCTACGGTGCGCCCTGAACGCCTGCTGTTGACCTGTCTCTTGCTCACGGGCTGCTCCGACAAGCTCCCCACCGCCGTCGACCTGGGACCGGACGCGAACCCCGGCGTGACACCCGAATGGGACGGCGGCGTCGCGAAGTCCCAGAAGGGAAACCTGCGCTTCAAGGGCCCCGAGCGCCTGTCGCTCGACCTGTCCCAGGCGCTGGAGTTGCCCGCGTCGTCCGTGTGCAACGAACTGGGCCAGTACCCCTGCCAGAACGTGCATGGCGTGGCGCTGGGCGGCGTGGATCCCTACCAGCACAGCGTCTACGAGACCGCCCCCGTCACGGGCGCCACCACGCCCATCGCCGTGGAGCGCACCGTGCTCTCCGCGTGCAACGCGCGCATCGCGCTGGACGTGAACACGCCCGCCGCCGCGGTGGTGTTCAAGGACGTGGTCCTCACCGCGGACGGCAGGCTGGCGGATGCCGCGAGCCCCGCGGTCGCCACGGCGGTGACCTCACTGGTGCGCCGCGCGTGGCTGCGGGACCCGACCCGGGACGAGCGCGACACGCTGGTGCGGCTGTCCGCCGACGTACAAGCCACCGGCGTGGCCACGCCAGGTGTCGCGTGGATGCAGGCCGCGTGTCTCGCCGTCTTCTCTTCCGCCGAAGCCGTCTTCTACTGAGGAACCCCTCCCATGACCCTCAAGACCACGGGCCGGCTGTCACGCCGGGAGATGCTGCGGGCACTGTCACTCTGCGCGGCGGGCACCACGCTCGCGCCCTTCCTCTCCGGCTGCCGGGACTCCCTCCAGACACCCGAGTCCCTGGAGAAGCTGGGCCGGAAGCGCGCCGCGCTCGACGGCAAGCCGAAGTTCCTCATCGTCATCGGGGCGGCGGGGGGCGCGTCCATCGTGGACAGCTTCCTCGCGGTGCGCCAATCCGAGTCCGCCAACGCCGCCGCGCTCAACACCTTCCCGGACACGCAGGTGCAGGGCGTGGCGGACAGCCCCTTCCGCGCGGTGAAGTACAGCAACTCGCGCCTGGGCAGCATCAACATCCCGGTCAACACCGACCAACTGGCGTTCGTGAAGAAGCACGCGAGCGAGATGCTCGTGGCCACCTCCGTGGGCACGTCCGTGAACCACGGCATCGCGCAGAAGCGCTCGCTCACCGGCAACGGCGCATGGCGGGGCCGCACGCTCCAGGAGGCCGTCGCGCTCCAGTGGGGAGGCGGCATGCCGCTGCCCAACGTCAACATGGGCACGGGCGGCTACGCCGAGCGAGGCACCGACGACAGCCTGCCCCTGTCCTGCTTCGGGGAGCCCGTGGTCAATCCGTCCCTGTGGCCCCTGGGCCTGGATGGCTCGCGAGGCATCGCCGGAGCGCCGTCGAAGGACGTCATCGCGCTGGCGCGGAGCACGCGGGACGCCCTGGACCAGAAGTCCATCTTCGGCCGCACCTTCCAGGACAGCGGCGCGCTGAAGCGCTGGAGCGAACAGCGCGGCGTGCAGCAGCCGAAGCTGGAGGCCCTGGACCTCATCACGAAGCTCAACGTCCTGCCGGACCTGCCAGCCATTCCCCTGTCGAAGTATGGGCTGGAGAGCTCACCGGACGGAGCGCGGCTGCGCGAGGTGTTCCCCGGCTTCTTCACGGACCCCGTGCAGGGCCAGGCGGCGCTCGCGTTCCTGCTGCTCAAGTACCGGGTGTCCGTGTCGGTGACGCTGGGGCCGGACTTCAACGTCGCGGTGGGCGGGCCCAACGGCATCGCCAATCCGCCGCTCGCGTTCGACATCAGCCACAACGACCACCGGGGCGGACAGGCCTTCATGTGGGCGCGCATCCTGTCCACGGTGGACGCGCTGATCACGCTGCTCAAGGCGGAGCCCTTCGACGCGGACTTGGGCGAGTCCATGTGGGACCGCACGCTCATCTACGTGGCCACGGAGTTCGGCCGCACGCGCCCGCGCCCCTCCGGCGCCACGGAGTTCGGTTCGGGCCACGACCTCAACAACGGCTTCCTGCTGCTGTCGCCCATGGTGAAGGGAAACACCGTGCTGGGAGGCGTGGATCCAAACACCACCCTCACCTACGGCTTCGACGCGCGCACCGGAGCCCCCCAGCCGGGCAAGGTGACCTCCAACGAACCGGACATCTTCTCCGGAGTCCTCACCGCCATGGGCGCGGACCTGAGCGGCAGCGGCCTACCGGACGCCAGCGCTTTCAAGCGGACCTGAAGCCCCCGGTCCGGAGCCTCCCGAATCGGGCAACGGGCAGAGGCACCCGCCCGGGCCCGGTTGCCTGAAAACCTGTCCGACTGTCGGACAGGTTTTCAGCCCATGCGGCCCGGGGGCTCGCTGGCCCGGCAAGCGACGCGGAGGATGGGGCCGCACGTCCATGTCAGACCCCTGTGGTTGGATGGCGATGCTGGGACGAGGAAGGGGAATGGGGATGGAACGGCGAGGACTCGTGGCCTACGTGGAGGCGCAGATCGAGCGCGATATCGCGCTGGGCCGGCTGCACCCGAGCGGGCAATTCGGCTCCGAAGCGAAGCTGGCGCGCCGCTATGAGGTGAGTCGGGGCACCATCCGCGAGGCGCTGCGACGGCTGGCGGCGCGGGGGCTGGTGGTGCAACGCCCCGGACGCAAGACGCGCGCGGTTCCGCTGGATGAGTCGCTGACGCTGGAGAACCTGGGCCTGGCGCTGCATGACGCGAGCAACCCGGATGCCCGGTGGCTTCTGGAGGGCTACTTCAACCTCAAGCGGCAGGTGCTGCTGGAGTTGCTGGCCGACTGCTGTGCGAAGGCTTCGGACCTCGACCTGGACCGGCTGGGGAGCACGTGCTTCCAGCTCCAGGACGCGGCGCGCTGGGAGCCGGGGGCAACCTGCGCACAGGCGGAGTTCGAGTTGCTGCGGCATGCGGCGCGGGTGGCGGCGCGTCCCGGGCACGTGCTCCTTGTTCAGTCCCTGCAGCGGGCCTTCCTGGGAGGAGCCGCCCAGTTGCTGCCGCTCATGGGCGGAGACGCGCTGCGCGAGTGGGCCTTCCGCGCGATGGCGATTCTGCACGAGCGCGACGTGCAGGCACTTCAGCACGAGCTGCCGGCACTGCTGAAGGCTCGCGATGAGCTGGTGCTGAATGCCTTCGCTCCCATCCCCGTCAAGCCTGCGTCCCCCGAGGCCCCATGCACCCAGGAGGACCTCGTCGGTGCACCCGTGGCAGCCACTGGGATGGTGGACACCGAGGCGCCCGGGGTTGCGCCGTGCCCTCAGGCAGCGACCTCCTCCGTGGCTCCGGCCAGCGAGGCACCGCTGCCTCCAACAGCTCCGGGGCCTACGCCCCCTGAGATGGATGGAGCGCGCGCCGACTGTCGGGCTGATGGGGACGGTTCATCTCCGGAGAGCGGCCTCCCGCACATCGACGCTCCAGCCACCGGTTCCTGGAGACCACCCTGCGCGAGGATTGCTTGCGCGCAGGATGGATCAACGCACCTCGGGCCTCCTGATCAGCCGCCGTAGCAGTTCAGGGTCGAGCCGCCACAGTAGCTGGAGCCGGAGTTGCTCCAGGAGCCCGCGGAGTTGGTGCAGATCTGGTTCTGCCGGCGCTCCAGCGTGGGCGTGCAGCAGCCCACCTTGATGGTGCGCGTCTGGCCGGGGATGCAGCTGGCCTGCGCGGACACCTCCTGCGTGTCCTCCTGCACCGGCGCGCCCTCCTCCGGCGCCTCCACGCCACAGCCCACGGTCCCCAGCAGGCAGCCCATCAGCAACAGTCCCCGCTTCAGCGTCTTCATGTGTCGCTCCCGGTGGTGAGTCACAGCCATCCGGGACGGTATCAAGTGTTCCTGGACCCACCAGGATTTCCAGGGTTGCCCATACCCGGCAGTCGGGCCCACAACACCGTGGCGTTGGGCCGGGCGGGCTCCGGGGTGATGCCCAGCTTCTTGAAGTCCTTCGAGTAGCGCGAGCCCTTCAGCACCACCACCCGGCGGGCCACGCGCCGGGCCTCATCCACCGTCTCTCGCGTCAGCGGTGAGTAGTCCGCGTGGCGGCGCAGCGCCTCGAACGCGGCGGAGGACTTGCGCTCGCGCTCGAACATCGGGTCGAAGAGCACCACGTCGAACGCACCGTCCGGCAACGTGCGCAGGAACTCCGCCGCGTCCGCGTACACCGCGCTCACCGCGCAGGCGGCCGGGTGGCGCGGCAGCCCCTCGAGCCCGTGCCGCGCCAGGAGATACAGCGCCGGACTCTTCTCCAGCGCGACGACGCTTCCGCCCGGCCCCACCAGCCGCGCCGCCACCTGCGCATCCGCGCCCAGGCCCAGCGTGCAGTCCAACACGCGCTCCCCTTCGCGCAGGCCCGCGACGCGCACGAGCTGGTCCTCCATCACGCCCGCGTCCAGCTGCTTCACCCGCAGGTGCGCCAGCCCCGGTGAGAAGCGCAGCGTCCCTTGCGCGTCCACCAGCGACACCGCCGTGGATTCAAAGACGATGAGCGCGTCCGCCATGTCGGTGAGCAGCTTCTTCAGGGGCAGCTTGTGGTGGCGCTCCACATACGGCACGCCCACCGCCTCCGCCGCACTCCGCGCACGCTGTGCGAGCTGTACGTCCACCCGGTCCGACGTGGTGACCACCAACGGCTGGCGGGAGGAAGGCGGGGGTTCTGACGGAAGGGACATGGGACGTCGCAGCCTACTCCGCGCGCAACCCGTCCCTCCGGGGACGTGCGCCTGTCCACCGCCCGTCACCGCACCTTCCCCCGGGACGCATGGCCCCGCCAGGCCCCCCTTCTTACTTCTTCGACACCACGCGGGGATGTCATGGAAACCGCGTTCATACGGCCTTGCCGGTTCAGGGCCGTGAATCGTGAATGAAGAGGGGGACGAACATGAGACACCCACGAATGACCCATGCGGGCGTGATGCTGTTCAGCGTCGCGGTGTTGATCGCCATGGCGCTGCCGCGGATGGCGACCACCCCGGCCCGGCCGCTGCTGGATGGGCCTCGCGCCTCACCCACGGGGATGGGGCCTCGCTCCGTGGCGCTGGGTGACTTCAACGAGGACGGGCGCGTGGACGTCATCACGGCCAACCACACCGCGGGCACCGTGTCCGTGCTGCGGAGCCAGGGGGACGGGACGTTCGCGCCCGGCATGGAGCGGCCCACCGGCCCGCTGCCCGGCGCGGTCGCGGTGGGGGACTTCGACGGAGATGGCCACCTGGACGCGGTCACCAGCCACTTCGGGGGCACGGTGTCCGTGCTGCTGGGGCGCGGAGATGGGACGTTCGGCGCGCGGACCGACCACTCCGTGGGCGCGGAGCCCTCGGCCGTGGACGTGGGCGACCTGGATGGCGACGGCCGCCTGGACGTGGTGACGGCCAACTCGCTGGATGACTCCGTGTCGGTGCTGCTGAACCGGGGCTCCGGACGGTTCATGCCCCAGAAGGACGTGACGACCGGCACCAACCCGTTCGCGGTGAAGGTGGCCGACGTCAACCACGACGGGATGGCGGACCTGGTCACCGCGAACTTCGTGGACACGGTGTCGGTGCTGCTCGGCAACGGGGACGGGACGTTCCGGCCGCGCATGGACTTCGCCACGGGCAACGCGCCCTACTCCGTCGCGGTGGTGGACGTGGATGAAGACGGGAAGCTGGACGTGGTCACCGCGAACTTCCGGGGCCAGAGCGTGTCCGTGCTGCGCGGCACCGGCACCGGGACGTTCCCCGTGCGCGTGGATTTCGCCGTGAAGGGCGGGCCGTACTTCGTGGCGCCCGGCGACTTCAACGGCGACGGGATGCTGGACCTGGTCACCGCGAACTTCAACGAGGACACCGTGTCCCTGCTGCCCGGCCAGGGCCACGGCTCCTTCGGCGCACCCACGCGCCTGCCCACGGGAGAAGGCCCCGCGGCGGTCGCGGTGGGCCTGCTCGATGGCGACCTGAAGCCGGACGTCGTCACCGCCAACACCCGGGGACATGACGTGTCCGTGCTCCGGGCCGCGGCGTCCGCGGACGTGGAGGTGACGCTCACCGCCGTCCCCAGGCCGGGCGTGTCCATGCCGCGCATAGACTACACGCTCAACGTCACGCAGCACGGGCCGGATCCGCTGGCCCGGGCCGTCATCACCGTGGCCCTGCCCCCGGGCCTCCAGGCGAGCACCCGGGACTGCCTCATGGCCGCCGGCATGCTCCAGTGCGACGTGGGACCGCTGGCCGTGGGCGACACCACCGTCCTGCGCTTCTCCGCGCCGCTGCCGCGCTCCAGCGTGGGCCTGTCCTACCGCATCACCGCCACGCGGACGCACAGCGTCCCCGCGGATCCCCACTCCGCCAACGACGCCGCGAGCCAGGACTACGTGTCCCTGGGAGGGCTCGCCGCGACCTGGTGGTAGCGGCCTGCCTGGAGCGCTCCAGCCAACGACGTGGCGCGACTGGACTGAGTGTCCCTGGGTGGGCCCACCGTGACGTCGTGGTAGCGGCTTCCCTGGAGCGCTTCAGCCAACGACGCCGCGAGCCAGGACTACGTGTCCCTGGGTGGGCCCACCGTGACGTCGTGGTAGCGGCCTGCCTGGAGCGCTTCAGCGGGAGCGCTTCAGCTTGGACCACATGAGCCCGACGAAGGTGTCGGGGGCGGGCTCCGCGGACATCAACTCTTCGTCCTCGTGACCGCGCACGGGCGGCGGTAGGGGCCTGGGCGCCACGGGAAACGGCAGGGGCTCCGCGCTGTTCAGCCCCTGCGCGTGGCGCTCCATCACCTCCGCGAAGGAGCGCCGGGGCGCGTTGCGCTCCGCCACCGGCGCGGCGCCCTCCACGCTCTGGAGGGCCCGGATGCGAAGGATGACGTTGGCGCCTTCCGCGCGCGAGATGCCCGTCACCCGCCCGATTGGACCTCGCGGCCCGCGTGCCCGGCTCATCGGCTTCCTCCCGGTCCTCGCGAGGAACGGTAGCCCCTCCGCCCTCCGCCGGCCACTGCCCGGCCCTCCGGCGAGCCACGGGGAGGCCCGCCCGGCTGGCAGGTCCTCGCGGCCCCGCTGTAACCGCCCCCCGGCGTCGCGCGTAAGGAGAGGAGGCGCCCTTCTTCCGGCGGCGCCGGAGGCTTCGCGACCCATGTCGTCCGCCCGAGCAGTGTCTTCTCCCACCCGGCTGTCGCTGACGCGCAGGCTGTGGCCCGCCGTGCTGGTGCTGGCCACCGTGCTGAGCGCGTGCACCGAAGCGCGTGGCGCTCCACCCGACGCGAAGCCTTCGGCCACCGCGTCCGCCCCCGTGCAGGACGGCCGCAAGTACGCGAAGCCGTCCGACACGGAGCTGAAGCGCACCCTGTCCCCCCTGGCCTACCAGGTGACGCAGCACGAAGCCACCGAGCCTCCCTTCCGCAACGCGTACTGGAACAACCACGACGAGGGGCTCTACGTCGACGTGGTCAGCGGCGAGCCGCTGTTCTCCTCGCGCGACAAGTTCGAGTCCGGCACCGGCTGGCCCAGCTTCACCCGCCCCCTGGACAAGGCCCACGTGGTGGAGAAGCGCGACAGCACCCTGGGCATGGAGCGAGTGGAGGTGCGCTCGAAGGACGGTGACTCGCACCTGGGCCACGTCTTCGAGGACGGCCCCAAGCCCACGGGCCTGCGCTACTGCATCAACTCCGCGTCGCTGCGCTTCATCCCCGTGAACGAGCTGGCCGCGAAGGGCTATGGCGCGTGGCTGCCCACCTTCGGCCGCGCGGCCCCGAGCGAGCCCGAGCCCCAGGGCTCTCTCGCCCCCGCCGCGGGCGCCGTCGTGCTGGCGAAGGCGGCGGCTCCCACGGAGGCCACTCGCGAGACGGCGTACCTGGCGGGCGGGTGCTTCTGGGGCATGGAGGACATCCTCCGGAAGATCCCGGGCGTCATCGACACGGAGGTGGGCTACACGGGCGGCGCCTTGAAGGGCGCCACCTACGAGGACGTGCACACCGGGGAGACGGGGCACGCGGAGGCCGTGCGCGTCGTCTTCAACCCGAAGCTGCTGACGTACGAGGCGCTGCTGGAGAAGTGGTTCTTCCGCATGCACGACCCGACGACGCTCAACCGCCAGGGCAATGACGTGGGCTCGCAGTACCGCTCCGCCATCTTCTATCTGTCGGACGAACAGCGCCGGACGGCGGAGGCGGTGAAGGCCCGCGTGGGCAGGTCCGGCAAGTGGTCCCGGCCCGTCGTCACGCAAATCACCGCCGCCGGCGAGTGGGTGCCCGCCGAGGGCTACCACCAGGACTACCTGGTGAAGAACCCCGGCGGCTACACCTGCCACTACCTGCGCGACTGAAGCGCCCGCCGCGCCCTCACGCGGCGCGGTCGTGCACCTCGAACGTCATGCCCGCCTTGCGCAGGCGCTCCACCAGCACCATGCCCATGGCGGACGCGGGGGTGAGCACACCACCCCGCTTGGGAATGGTGTCGAAGGCGAGGCACAGCGCGGACTCCGCGAGCATGCGCGCCGTGGCCGCGTAGCCCGGGTCTCCCTTCGACGCGACCTTGCCCTCCACCTTCACGCGCTGGCCGCTCTTGGGCGAGTGGCCCTCGCCGTAGAGCCGCACCTCGAAGAGGCCGCGCTCGCGCACGGTGGCGGACGGGCCTTCACCCGGCGCGGGCAGCACGTGCTTCTCCAGGAGCTCCCGCACGGGGTCCACGTTGGACAGGACCATGAAGCCGCCCAGCCCCGCGGTGGTCGCCGTGGCGAGCGCCAGGCCCTTGGGCCCGGGGCCGAAGTCGGAGACCTCCGAGTAGAAGAAGTCGCGGCCCCACGGGTAGCCCAAGAGCGCGTTGGAGCGCCGCACGACGCGCGTGTTGACGGAGGCCATCACGAAGGGCGCGGTCCACGTGCCCGTGTCCGGGCTCTTCTTCACCGTGGCCAGGTCGCGCTCCTCCTTCGTGCCCCGGGAGGGCTCCGGGTCCAGCGCGTGGGCGCTGGTCAGCACCTTCTTGAGGGACGGGTCCGCCTTCACCGCCGCCAGGGTGTCCATCATGCTGGCGATGGTGCCGCCGCTGAAGCCGCCGCGCATGCGCGTCAGGTGGAAGCGCACCTGGTCGCAGTGGCCGCCGTGCTTCTCCCGCATGTAGTCCTGGACCATCAGCGTGCCCAGGTCGGAGGGGATGGAGTCGAAGCCGCAGGTGTGCACGATGCGGGCGCCCGTCTCGCGCGCCCGCGCGTCGTGGGCGTCGATGGTCTTGCGCATCCACTGCACCTCGCCCGTCAGGTCGCAGTAGTCCGTGCCGGCGCGGACGCAGGCGGCGACCAGCTCGTTGCCGTAGCGGTTGTAGGGGCCCACGGTGGAGATGATGACGCGCGTGCGCGCCACCATCGCGTCCAGCGAGGCCGCGTCCTTCGCGTCGGCAATCACCACCGGCAGGTCCGCGAACTCCGGCCGCACCTTCACCAGCTCCGAGCGGACCTGATCCAACTTGCCTTCATCGCGCCCGGCGATGGCCCACTTCGCGCGGTGCGCGTCCTGGTTGCGAGCCAGGTACTCCGCCACCAGGCGGCCGGTGAATCCCGTGGCGCCCCACAGGATGATGTCGAACGCGGGCTTCTTGTCGTGGGCCATGGGGCGGCGCGTAGCCGGACCCTCCATGTGAGCGCAAGCGCGATTCCACCGCCCGTGAATGCCCTGTGCGGGGCGCTACACCTCGGGGCGTCAGGCGCGCAGGCGCAACCGGATGGGGCCGCGCGCGGTGGACGGGTCCACCACCCTTCCCCCCTGCACGATGTCCAACACCCCGCGAGCGACGAGCCTGCGCGCCGCTTCGCGCACCGGCTCCATGCACGCGCGCCAGTCCTCGCCGCCGGACGCGCGGGCGACTTCGGAGGGGCACACGGTGGCGCCGCCTGCCCGCTGGGAGAGCAGCTCCAGGATGCGCGCCTCCCAGGGGGAATCCCGTGCCCCGGTCCGCTTCCCCCGGCATGCATCCGAGCAGTACCGCACCTGTTCCCAGTCGCGCGCCCACTTGCGGCGCCAGGTGATGGCGCGGCCGCAGACGGCGCAGGGCTTGGGAGGCGGCGGGGAGGTCATGCCCTCCCATCCATGCGTCCCGCCGCGCCGGGTTTCAACCCCGGCCATGTCGATGCTTCAGCCCAGCGCCGCCTCCACCTCCAGGGCGCGGTGCGCGTACGTGTGCTCGGCCAGCACGCGCCGGAGCGCGGCCTGTCCCATGCGCCGCGCGTCTTCCGGGGTGAGGCGCTTCATGTGCTCGGCGACCTCTTCACCGGAGCGGGCCACCAGTACCTCGCGGCCGGGCTCCAGGAGCTGTTCGACGCCCTCGAAGGCGTCGGTGATGAGGCAGGCGCCCGCGCCCGCGGCCTCGAAGACGCGGGTGGAGGGTGAGAAGCCGAAGCGCGCCATGCTGTCGCG
This sequence comes from Corallococcus sp. M7, assembly GCF_054512695.1. Classification (NCBI taxonomy): domain Bacteria; kingdom Pseudomonadati; phylum Myxococcota; class Myxococcia; order Myxococcales; family Myxococcaceae; genus Corallococcus; species Corallococcus sp. M7. Next base: position 2,027,020 of record NZ_CM137252.1, on the reverse strand, counting down.
GTGAAGGTTGAGCACCGCGCGCGCGGAACAGTTCAGCGCGTTGTGGTCCTGCGTGTAGACGTGGCCCAGGCGGCCGACGTTGGCGGGCACGACGCGCTCCTCCCAACCATTGCCTCCCAGGAGCATGCGTGCGCGGGGCAGCGCCTGCGCGACCTTGAAGAAGCAGTCATTCACGCGCGCCTCGCGATCCGGCAACCGGTTGCCCAGGAAGGCCAGGTCGCAGGCGAAGCGCGGCTCGGGCGCCACGGGGTGGTGCGTGTCCGCATCCACCGCGGCGAGGATGGGCACGCACTGCTTCGCGCCCAGCTCGCGGTACGCGTTCACCACCGGCGCGCCGCCGCCGGACGTGAGGATGCGGTCGAAGCGCGGGATGAGCTGACGGAAGAGGTGGTGGGCGTCCTTCGCCACGTGCTCCAGCGTGGCGGGCGCGCTCATGTCCCAGAACACCACCTGCGTGCCGGAGCGGCGCAGCTCCAGCACGCGGGAATCCAGATACGCGTCGAGTGACCCCGCGTCGCTGGCCTTCACCACCACGTCCACGCCGAAGGCGTCATCCAGACACTCGTCCACCGAGCCCAGGTTGTTGGAATAGACGACGACACGGGCCCAGTCCGGCGTCTGGAGGTCGCGGTGCTCCTGCCGGCCGGAGGCGTCCGGTTCATAGAAGGTGACCTGGTGCCCACGCGCGTGCAGGGCGCGGAGCAGCCCCCGGTAGTAGGTGGCCGCGCCATTCCACCAGGTGGACACGAGGCTGGAACCGAAGAAGGCGATGCGCAGGCCGGGGCTCATGCGAGGACTCTTTCCGAGGACAGCGGATGGAGGACGTCGCCGGACATCCCCAACTCCTGACAGATGACCAGCAGCGCCTCCACCCGGTGCGCGCAGGTGTGGCGCGACAGTACCGTGCGCAGGCCAGCCTCCGCGAAGGCGTGCCGCATCTCCGCGTCCGCGACCAGCGCGGACAGGTGGCGCCGCATCCGCGCCCCGTCCCGGGCGACGAGGAAGTCCTGGCCCGGGGTGAAGAGCCCGTCCGAGTCCTCCCAGGGGGAAGACACCAGCGGGATGCCGCACGCCAGCGCTTCGAAGGGGCGGATGGTGGGGATGCCGGGCAGCAGCGTGGCATAGGGCCGCCGGGGGATGTGCACGGTGACGCGCGCCTGGGAGAAGGCCAGGGGCACGCGGTGGTTGGGCAGCCAGCCGGCGTACTCGATGCCGGCGTCGAAGAGGGCTCGCAGGGCGGGGGCCGGGTAGCGCACGCCATGCACCCGCGCGGTGAGCCCCAGCTCGTGCACCGGCTCCACGAGGAACTCCTGCAGCTCCTTCGTGCGCTGGTCGTCTCCCCAGTTGCCAATCCAGACCAGGTCCCGCACCTCGCGGTTGCGCGGGTGCGGGTGGAACACGCGCACGTCGGCGGCCTCGTGCCAGGTCCACGCTCGCGGGGCCCAGCCTCGCTCCACATAGAGCTCCCGGAGCACGTTTCCGGAGGCGAGCACCCCGTCGTAGCGGGACAGGTCATAGCCGGCCATCTCCTCCGGCGCGCTCACGCTCCGGTGCCCGGTGTCGTGGAAGAGGAGGCGGAAGCGGCCGCCGTCACCGCGATGCGCTCCGATGCGGCGCACCAGGTCCGGCGGCGTCCAGGCGTGCACCAGCACCAGGTCCGCGCCTTCGAGCACGGCCTCCAGGTCCAGCGTGCCGGGCGTGTAGCGCTCCGGACGCACGTGCGGATAGAGCGCACGGGCCTCGTTGAGCGCGGCCACGCCGTAGGGCTCCTCCAGCAGGCACTGGAAGCTCCACGAGTCCTCGGGTTCGAACACGCGCACGGAGTGGCCTCGCGCGGCCAGCTCCGTCACCACCCCGCGCAGGAAGTGGGCATTGCCGTGGTTCCAGTCCGACAGCAGGGAATGACAGAAGAGGATGACACGCATGGATGGACAGGCTCCTCGGGCTCCCCCGCCGCGTGGTCATGGGCCCGGTCGGGAAAACGGTAAACACCCCGCCGTCCGGTTCACCCCTCCCTGATGGCTTGTCTGGGCGCCAGCCCTCGGGGACGCCCTTTCCCCTCCCCACGGGGCGCCTTGCCCGTGAAGTACGAAAGGCTTCGTTGACACCTACGAAATCGTTCGTATAACTATGCGTAGGAAGCGGTGAGGAGAGAGGAAGCCATGAGCCGAGGAAAGCTGCCGCGACCCACGGATGCCGAGCTGGCCATCCTGCGGGTGCTGTGGGACGGGGGCGCGCGCACGGTGCGCGAGGTCCACGAGACGCTCCAGGACGGGAGCGGCTACACCACCGTCCTGAAGACGATGCAGATCATGACGGAGAAGGGGCTGGTGACGCGCGACGAGTCCCAGCGCGCGCACGTCTACAGCGCCCGGCTCCCCCGGGAGAGCACCCAGCAGCAGCTGGTCACCGACCTGGTGGACCGCGTGTTCGGCGGCTCTCCGGCGCGGCTCGCCCTGCAGGCCCTGTCCACGAAGAAGACGTCCCCCGAGGAGCTGGCGGAGCTGCGCCAGTTGCTGGATTCGCTCGAGAAGGAGTCGGAGTCATGAACGGTCTCGTCCTGGAAGCGGTGGGTTGGGCGCTCGTGCACCTGGTGTGGCAGGGCGCGCTCGTGGCGGTGGCCCTGGCGCTGGCGCTCCGGTGGGTGGGGCGGCGTTCGGCGAACCTGCGCTACGCGCTGGCGTGCGGCGCGCTGGGCATCATGCTGGCGCTGCCGGTGGCCACCGCGTGGCGGCATGCCTCGCGCGCGGCGGAGTCCCGTCCGGTGGCGCGCACGGCGGCCATCACCCGGACCGTGGCGCCCATGGCGGCCCCGGTGGCTCCCGCCCTGACGCGGCAGCCCGCCTCGCGCCCCCTGTCCGTGAAGGAGACCGCGACGCTGCCCCGGCTGGACGGGGTCTTCCAGCAGGTGGGCGAACACCTGCCCTGGCTGGTGCTGGCGTGGGGCCTGGGCGTGGCGGCGTCATCGCTGCGGCTGCTCAAGGGCTGGATGGGGCTGCGCCGGCAGGTGGACGAGGCGGTGCACGCGTCGTGGGAATGGCAGCAGCGGCTGGAGGTGCTGGCGCGGCGGCTGAACCTCACGCGTCCGGTGCGCCTGCTGGTGTCGTCGAAGCTGGACGTGCCGTCCACGCTGGGCTGGCTGAAGCCGGTGGTGCTGGTCCCCACCGCCACGCTCACCGGGCTGGCCGTGCGGGAGCTGGAGCTGGTGCTGGCCCACGAGCTGGCCCACATCCGCCGTCACGACTTCGCGGTGAACGTGGTGCAGACGCTGGTGGAGACGCTGCTCTTCTACCACCCGGCCGTGTGGTGGATGTCCCAGGTCATCCGCGTGGAGCGCGAGAACTGCTGTGACGACCTCGCGGTGCGGCAGGGCCCCGGCGCCCTCCCCTACGCCCGAGCGCTCACCGCCCTCGAAGCGCTGCGGTTGCAGGGCATGGACGCCCAAGGCCCCGCGATGTCCGCGCTGGGCGGTTCGCTGAAGGACCGCGTGCGGCGGTTGGTGGTGGCGCCCAACTCGCGGTGCTCGTCGCGCTGGGCGGCGGGGGTGTCCATCGTCACGCTGGCCAGCAGCCTGGCGCTGGCGGTGCCGCTGACGGCGCTCGCGGTGCAGCCCGCGAAGGCGCAGGAGGAGAAGGCCCTGGCGCCGCCCGCCGTGAACGCCAGCCCCCGTACCGATGCCGCCGTGTCCGGGGACCGGACGCACACCGCGGCGATGCCCGCGCCCGCCGCCGCGCGCACTGCCGTGGCACCCGCCGCGCTCGCGGTCCCCCAGCCGATGCCGCTCGCGGTCCTCGCGGCGCCCCCGCCTCCGCCCCCGGCGCCCGCGCCGGTCGTCGCGCCGGCTCCGAACCCCGCGCCCTCCTCGAAGGAGAAGGCCCGCGCGGCGAGGAAGGAGTCGGACGACGCCGACGAGAAGACCCGCGTGGGCGTGGACCCGCTGAGCGTGGACCAGCTGGTCGCGCTGAAGATCGCGGGCGTCACGCCAGAGGTCGTCGAGCGCATCTCCGCCATGGGCTACGAGCCCACGGTGAACACGCTGGTGGGCTTCCAGCACGCGGGCGTCACGCCGGACTACGCGAAGTCCATGACGGACCGCTTCGGCCGCTCCATCCCCGCCGAGCAGCTGATCGCCATGAAGCACATGGGCGTCACGCCGGAGTGGCTGGGGCAGATGACGGCCCTGGGCTTCGGCAAGGAGGACTCCGACGACCTGCTGGCCGCGAAGGCCCTGGACATCAACGCCGCGTGGCTCAACGAGCTGAAGGCCGCGGGCTTCGGGAACCTGACGCTGGATGAGGCCCTGCAGCTGCGCGCGATGTCCGTCGACGCCAACTTCCTGCGCGAGCTGGACGCCGCGGGCGTGAAGCCCGCCACCGTGGATGAGCTGGTGCGCCTGCGCGCTGGCGGCGTGGACGCGGACTTCATCCGCCGCATGCAGAAGCCCCGGAAGTAACCCCTCCCTTCCTCTCCCAAGCGGCCCCACCGCGCGCGCCTTCCCGGGCGCGCGGACAGGCCGCGCCTTGTCCGAAAAGGAGTCGCCGTCATGACGTCGCGCCTGTCTCCGTGGCTCACCCTGGCCGTGATGCTCTTCACCCTCCCCGTCCTCGCCGCCGATGCGCAGCGCACCGGCACGTGGGGCGCGTATGTGAAGGAGCAGCAGTTGCAGTTGTCATTGCAGCCCAAGGACCGCCCTGATTCGCACCACGGCTTCTCCGCGCCGCTCGCCGACTTCCAGGGGCTGTCGACCGCGGACGGCAGCAGCGCCCCCTTCAAGCTGGTGCGCGAGGCGGGGACGTTCGACTTCGAGGGCCGCTTCAACGACGGCCAGGGCGTGGGCACCTGGCGCTTCAGCCCGGACGCCAGCTTCACGAAGAAGCTGGCGGAGCTGGGCATCCCCAAGCCAGACGCGGACGAACAGTTCCTGATGGCCAGCGTGAACGTCGGCCCGCAGCGCGTCCAGGCGCTCGCGGCCGTGGGCCAGAAGGTGACCACCGTGGATGAGCTGGTCCAGGTGGGCCTCTTCCGTGTCACCCCGGAATACGTCCGGGCCATGGCGGCCGAGGGCTACCCGAAGCTGACGCTCGAGCAGCTGGTGAGCTGCCGCATCCACAACGTCACGCCGGAGCGCATCCAGGGCTTCGCGGCGCTGGGCTTCAAGGGCCTGCCCCTGGACTCGCTGCTGGCCATGAGCATCCACGGCGTGACGCCGGACTTCATCCGCGAGATGCGCGGCCTGGGCTTCAAGGACCTGGGCGCGGATGACCTGGTGTCCATGCGCATCCACGGCGTCACGCCGGCGTTCGTGAAGGAGATGCGCGACGCGGGCTACGAGAACGCCACCGCGGAGGACTTCATCTCCCTGCGCATCCACGGCATCGACTCCATCTTCGTCCGCTCCATGTCGAAGAAGCGCAAGTAGCCAGGCACGGTGTCGTGGGTTTCCCCTACGTCATCCGGCCTCCCCCGCTTGTCATGCGAACGCGGCCATGCCGCAATCCCACGATGCAAGGCATTGCCGCCTTGCACCGACCGGAGCGTTGCGCATGCGAAGCATGGTGAAAGCGTGGTTCCTGATGAGCCTCTCCCTGGGCGTCCTCACCGCCTGTGGCCCCGCCACCGGGGCTGACGAAGCCGAGATGCCTGGCGGCGAGGCCCAGGTGGAGCAGGAGATCGGCACGGACCCCAACTGCCCCATCTCCCAGATGCAGTCGATGATCACCTGGCAGGCCGAGTGCCGCACGCCCTGCTCGAACACCGCCGGGTACGACGAGCCGAACACCACCTACAGCGGCTATGGCCTGCCCGGCACCAAGTACAAGCGCTGCTGCCCCCCGGGCGGCAGCTGTACGACCTGGAAGCTCATCGGACCGGTCTGTCAGGTCTGCGAGCTCAACTGACCCACAGCCAGGACCCCGCCCGGCCGAAAGCACGGCCGGGCGGGACCTGGACGTTGGGTGCGCATCCTGGAGGAGACGGAGCCCGTCACGAAAGGAATGCCATGACAACCCAGGTCACGAGCTCACCCAAGGCCCTCATCACGCAGACCTCCGAGCGGGAGGTTCGCATCGAGCGCATCTTCAACGCGTCCCGCGAGCGGGTGTGGAAGGCCCTGACGGACCCCACGCTCGTTGCCCGATGGTGGGGCCGGGGCAACAAGCTTGTCATTGAACGCATGGACGTCCGGCGCGGCGGCCACTGGCGCTTCATCGAGCACGCGGAGGACGGCACGTATGGCTTCGAGGGCCGCTTCCGCGAACTGAAGCCCCCGGAGCTCATCGAGCAGACCTTCGAGTGGGACGGCGAGCCCGGCCATGTCTCGGTGGACAGGACGACGCTGGAGGACCTGGGCGACGGCCGCACGAAGCTCGTCAGCGTCTCCCTGTTCCACACGGTGGAGGACCTGAAGGGCATGGTCCAGGCCGGCATGGAGCAGGGCATCAACCAGAGCTACGCGGCCCTGGACAAGCTGCTCGTGCTGCCTCATTGAGCCGGGCCCGGGACGGGAGGCGCCACGTCTCCCGCCCCCGCCGGGATTTCAGGGAAGGTCGCCAGCGCCGCGCGGCTCCTTCACGGGCTGGCCATTCTGCTCCCTCCGGGCGCGGCCCACGGCCTCGTACACCGCCATGCGCGCGCGCATGATGCCGCCCAGGGGCCGGTGCGCGGCCAGGCTGTGCGCGGGGCTGAACGACATCGCCTCGTCCACCGCGTCCTGGAGGGCCGGGTCGTACGCGTCCTGCGCGGGAAACACGAGCCGCGCGACCGGCTGATAGGGGCTCTCCTCTTCGGACCACTCCACGTTCGCGTCCTCCACCGGCATCCGCTCCAGGTCCGTGCACAATTGGACGCCCACCACGAACTCCGCCGGGTGGGCGCGGAAGAACGCCACCACCTCCTTGCGCAGGCCGTCGAAGTCCCTCACGTCCAGCTTCACGTCCTTCAGCGCCCGCAGGCCCGGCGAGTCCGGCGTCACGCTCAGCTTCGCGATGTGGTCGCCGTACCGGAAGGGAACCTGGCTGTAGTACGGCTCGCCCAGCGGGTGCAGGAACGGGTGGCCGAAGAAGTCCAGGATGGAGCTGTCCGAGCCCACCGCGTGCAGCCCCTTGTTCGCGGCGAGCGACACCGCGGACACCGCGCCCTTCACGGCCTGCGGCGTCCGGGGCGCGATGATCTCCACGGGCGTAATCTGCGCGAGGAACGACTTCACGTTTGACGCGTTGAACACCTTGCCGGTGTCCAGCGTGAAGTCCTGCGTCGTCTGTCCGGCGTGGCCGGGCAGCATGGGGCCCAGCCCGTCCACGCCCAGGACCTTGAGGGCCATCCCGCGCGGGCCGGACACCTTCCGGTCATCGTCCAGGTCCCCGGGCACGTGCGACAGCCGCGCCACCACGGCATACGTGCCGGCCTGGGAGAACAGCCCCTGGCGCAGGTGCGGAGGCAGGTCCTCCAGCACGCGCAACTCGCCCTTCAGCAGCCCGTGGGACTTGGCGTGCGCGGGACGCACGGAGCGGCCGTGCTTCGGACGCGTCAGGGCCATGCCCTTCATCATCGCGGCGATGACCTTCTGGATGAGCTCGCCCTCGCCGGGCTCCACCACCTCCACGTCGTCGCTGTAGCGGACATAGGTGCGCGACGCCTGCTTCGACGCGGACTCGCTCATGCGGAAGAACCGTCCTGGATGATGAGCGGCTGGAGGTAGGCGCCCTTCCTTCATCCGGCAGGAGCCCCTCGACTTTCCGCGGCTGGAAGGTCCGCTGCTGGATGCTCCGGCGGCGCGAAGTGGTGCGCGCCACACATCCCGCCCACCCTTCAATCCGTCGTACCTTCCACCCGCTTTTCGGTGTATCCCTGGCTCCCCCTCAACGGGCTTCCCCCCTGCCCGGCCCATCAGGAGCGCAGCCATGCATCACAGCCGACTCAGCACGTTCGTCATCGACTGCAAGGTCGAGGACATCGAAGCCGCCACCCGGTTCTGGAGCGCGGCGCTGGGACGGAAGGCGAAGCCGGTGGATCCAGACTCGCCCAACTACCGCGAGCTGGAGGCGACGGACGCCGAGCCCTCGCTGCTCCTCCAGCAGGTGGAGCACGAGAGCCGCATCCACCTGGACATCGAATCGGATGACCTGGACGCGGAGCTGGAGCGGCTGGAGGCCCTGGGAGCGAAGCGCGTCGCGTACGTGAAGCGCTGGTGGGTGATGGAGGCCCCCACGGGCCACCGCTTCTGCATCGTCCGCCCGCAGCGCGGTCCCCTGGAGGGCCGCGCCAACGTGTGGGACGGCGAGGGCCGCTAGCAGCGCCCGCCCTACCCCGGGCCCAGCGCGGCCTGGAGCAGATCCAACAGCCCCGGCCACTCCTCCGCGGACAGCCAGAGCCCTTCCGGCGCGTGCTCCGCGGTCATCCGCAGGGAGGAGGACTCGAAGAGGCGGGCCGCCAGCGCGCCCTCCTTCGGCAGCGCCCCCTCCACCCGGAGCACCTGTCCATCCCAGGCCAGCCCCGGCGGCAGCAGCTTGCGCGCCAGGGCCTGGAGCGCGGCCTTCCCCGCCCCCGTGCGCAGCGCGCCCATCAGAAACGAGGACGCGCCGGGGGACTCCTCCAGCTCCACCCGGCCCGGCGTGGACAGCCACAGCGTGTAGCGCCCCTGGGCCAGCTCCACGCGCTGGGGGGTGGTCTCCACCCGCAGCTTCCAGCCGCGCACGTCCAGCCGCAGGTCGTACACGGCCGGGGTGCAGTCCCAGGAGCGCAGGGTGAGCCCCTTCACGCGGCCCAGGACGCCGCGGGACAGCGCCTCCACCCGCGCGTGCGACAGGCGCACCCGCCGGCCCGCCACGTCCACCGCCACCTGGTTGGACAGCCCCGCCGGCAGGGCCCTGGCCCACGCGAGCACCCCGTCCAGCATTCCCGTCCACGGCTGCCCCGCCATCACGCGTCACTCCCTGGGGCCCCGGCCGGGGCACCCGTCGGGTGCACAATGGGGGACGCGGGCCCCCCGTGCAAAGCGCACGCGCGGTGCTACGGTGCGCCCCGTGCCCCAGAGCGAGTCCCTGTCAGAGCGGGTGGAGCGGTTGGAGCTGCCCTTCAACGAGTACGGTGTCGACCCGTACGGCATCTCCAAGAAGCATCTGAAGCTGGCGTTGGAGTTCTTCGCCTTCCTCTACCGGAACTACTTCCGGGTGCGTTGCACCGGCGTGCAGCACATCCCGAAGAAGGGCCGCGGCATGCTGGTGGGCAACCACTCCGGCGGCGTCGCGGTGGACGGGATGATGGTGCTCACCTCCACCCTGCTGGAGATGGACCCGCCCCGGCTCGCGCAGGGCATGGTGGAGCGCTTCATCCACAAGTTCCCCGTGGCCTCGCTGTGGGCCAGCCGCACCGGCCAGTTCACCGGCCTGCCCGAGCACGCCGTGCGCCTCTTGGAGGACGACCGGCTCCTGATGATCTTCCCGGAAGGAGCGCGGGGAACCGCGAAGCTCTATCCGGACCGCTACTCGCTGGTGGACTTCGGCACGGGGTTCATCCGGCTGGCGCTCCAGACGCGCTCGCCCATCATCCCCTTCGCCTTCCTGGGCGGCGGCGCGGCCATCCCCACGGTCACCAACGCGTACGCGCTGGGCAAGCTCTTGGGCGTTCCGTACGTCCCGCTGACGCCGTACCTCCTGCCCCTGCCCCTGCCCGTCGGCCTGGAAATCCATTACGGCGAGCCGCTCGTCTTCGAGGGCACGGGTGACGAGGAGGACCACATCATCCAGGGCTACGTGGACCAGGTGAAGGCGAGCATCCAGCGGCTCATCGAAGACAACCGCGCCGAGCGCAACCTGCGCCGGGCCCGGAGGCTGTTGCCATGAGGGTGTTGATCGCGGGCATCTCCGGCGGCATCGCGCGCAGGCTGGCGCTCAAGCTGCGCGACAGCGGCCATGAGGTCGCGGGCATCGACGTCCGCCCGTGGCGGGACGCGCCCAAGGGCATCGAGGTCCACCCGGTGGACATCCGCAAGCGCGCGGCCGAGGACGTCTTCCGGCGCTGGAAGCCGGAGGCCGTCATCCACATGGCCACGGTGACGGCGTTCACCGTGCAGGGCCACGAGCGAGGCCGCATCAACCTGGACGGCACCAAGGCGCTGTTCGACCACTGCGCGGCGCACGGCGTGAAGCAGGTGCTCTTCGTGGGCCGGCACACGTTCTACGGCGCGGCGCCGGACTCGCCGCTGTACCACAGCGAGGACGAGCCCCCGCGCGCGCTGGAGGCCATCCCGGAGCTGGCGGACCTGGTGGCCGCGGACCTGTACGCGGCCACGGCGCTGTGGCGCCTGCCGGACGTCACCACCGCGGTGCTGCGGCTCGTGTACACGCTGGGCACGCCGGGCACGGGCACGCTCGCGAACCTGCTGCGCGGCAAGCGCGTGCCCATGGTGCTGGGCTACGACCCGCTCTTCCACGTGCTCCAGGAGGAGGACGTGGTGACGGCGCTGCAACTGGCGCTGGAGAAGAAGGTGCGCGGCCTCTTCAACGTCGCGGGGCCCGCGCCCATCCCGCTGTCCGTCATCATCAAGGGCACGGGCCGCACGCCGGTGCCGCTGCCGTCGCCGGTGCTGTCGCTCTTGCTCGGCCGGGCGGGCTTCCCCCGGCTGTCCGTGGGGGCCACGGACCACCTGCGCTACCCCATCGTGGTGGACAACAAGCGCTTCCTGGAGGCCACGGGCTTCCAGTACACCTACGACGAGGGCCGCATCCTGCGCGCCTACGCGGACGCGCTGCCGGTGGACCGGGCGGGCCATGGTGGCTGAGAGCGTGGGCGCGGCGCCCGCGGCCTCGCCGGGCCTCCTGCGCCGGGTGGAGGCGGTGGTGTTCCTCACCGTGTTCCTGGACCTGGTGGGCTTCGGCATCGTCATCCCGATGCTGCCCTTCTACGTCCAGTCCATGGGCGGCTCGGCGCGCACGGTGGGCATCCTGCTGGGGTGCTTCAGCTTCACGCAGCTGCTCGCCACGCCGCTGCTCGGGCGCTATTCGGACCGGCACGGGCGGCGGGCGGTCATCCTGCTGAGCCTGCTGGCGAACGCGGCGGCCATGGCGCTGTTCGCGCTGGCCAGCCACCAGCGGATGCTGCCGCTGCTCTTCGCGTCGCGCATCCTGGCGGGGGCGACGTCCGGCAACATCGCCGCATGCCAGGCGGCGCTCGCGGACGTGACGACGAAGGAGACGCGCGCGAAGGCCATGGGGCGCATTGGCGCGGGCATCGGCCTGGGCATGGTGCTGGGGCCCACGCTGGGCGGCCTGTTCTCCGGCCTGGGGCCGTGGGTTCCGCCGCTGCTCGCCGGTGGCCTGGCGCTGGTGGGCTTCTTGGGCGCGCTCTTCGCGATGCCGGAGACGCACCCGGTGGAGAAGCGCGTGGCGGCGAAATCCCAGACGCGCTGGGCCGCGTTGCAGGACCCGTCCCGGCGCAAGGCATTGGGCATGGTGCTGGGGTTGTTCTTCGCCGTGTTCCTGTCCATGACCACGCTCCAGGTGGCGTTCGCGCTGCTGGTGCAGGCGCGGCTGGGCTGGGGCTCCAAGGAGGTGGGCTACACCTTCGCGGTGGTGGGCGGCCTGGGCATGGTCATCCAGGGTGGGCTGATTGGCCCGCTGTCCCGCGCGGCGGGTGAGTTCAAGCTGCTCATCTGCGGCGCGCTCCTGCTCGCGTGCGGCATGGCGGGGCTCGCGGTGTCGTGGCAGGCGATTCCGATGATGGTCTCCGTGGTGCTGGTGGGCGTGGGGACGGGCTTCCTGCAGCCGTTGATTTCCAGCCAGGCCTCCCAGGTGGCCCCGCCGTCGCAGCAGGGCGCCGTGCTGGGTCTGGCGCAGTCGTGCGGTGGGCTGGCCCGCACGGTGGGTCCGGTGGCGAGCGGCTGGATGTATGCGTCGTGGAGCACCCAGGCCCCCTTCCTGACAGGCATGGTGTCAGCGCTCGCGGCGGCCGGATTGGGGCTGCTGCTCCATCGGGAAACCAGCGACGACGCGGGGCGCTCAAGCCTTTAAGACCCACCCGGGTCGCTTCCTTCCCGGCAACCCCATACCTCCTTTGGGGGGCTTGTCTTCACCCGACCCGTGGGAGCAGGCTTTTGCTCACGAGGGGGCGGTGAAGCCATCACTCCCGGGGGGTAGTGCTTGCCATTGGCGGGGGAAGTCGCGCTGCTGGATGCGTTGGACCGTCACGGCCGGCGCCGGGCGGAAGGCATCGCGACGCTGAGCGTGTTGGAGGGACCGGAGGCCCTGGGAGAGGCCCTCTGGAGCCAGTGGGCCGCGAGGCACGGGCTGACGGTGGTGGAGGTGTCCGGGGAGGACGCGCACGAGGCGGCGCTGGGCTGGGCCCGGGCGCTGGCGGCGACCCGGGACCTGGGGGCGGACGCGGAGGCGCTGGCGACGTTCAGCCTGACGGCGGCGAATCCCAGACACACGCCGGTGTTCCGGGGAAAGACAGCCCATGAGCGGCGCGTGTTGCTGGATGCGCTGCCGCCGCCCGCGATGCTGGCGGACGCCACGTGGGCGCTGTGCCGTGAGCTGGTGATGGGCCGTGAGGCGGTGGTGCCAGGAACGCTCCCGGAGGCCGTGCGCACGGCGTTCGCGAAGAGCCCGGGCGCGGGGCTGCGTGCGTTGCACGCGCTGGTGCCGCCCGGACAGGCCCCGGTGGTGCGAATGGCGGTGGGGGAGGCGCCATCGTACCGGGGGCTCCAGGTGGCGGCGGCGTTGAGCAACGCGGTGCCAGCGCTCGCGGTGGCGTGCGTGGTGTCCAGCGAGGCGTTGGGAGCGTTCCTGGCGGGCGGGGAGACGCGGCTGAAGGCGCTGGTGCGCGAGGGCGTGGTGGAGGTGCCGGAGCCGGCGTCCGGGGCGGCGGGGGCGGTGGCGACGCTCGCGGAGTTGGAGCGGGAGGGGGCCTCCGAGGCGCGGCGGGCCCAGGCCGCCGAGGTGGCGCTGGCGGCGCATACCAGCGCGAGGAGCCTGTCCGAGGAGAAGGCCCGAAGCACCTACGAGACCTATCTCCGCGACAGGCTCGCGGACCACCCCGCCACGGCAGGCGTCTTCAAGCTCAATGCACCGGTCGACACCGGAGGTCCGCGTCCGTGGGTGGTGGACTTCCTCAGCCGCGAATTGAAGCTCGCGGTGGAGCTCGACGGGTACCACCACTTTGGCGACCGGGAACGGTTCCGGCGCGACCGGCGCAAGGACCTGGACCTGCAGCGCGCTGGCTACTGGGTCTACCGCATCCACTGGGAAGACCTGCTGCCCCGACTCGAAGAAATCCTCCAGACCCTCGACACCCTGATTGATGCCCGCAGGCGCGAGCTTGCAGGGCGGGAGCGCTGACATGACCACCGATACCCCCGACACACGGCTCCAGGGCCTGGCCCTCGCATGGCTGGCGACCCGCGCGGACAAGAAGCCGGGCACACGCAACGCGCTGGCGACGACGCTGCATGCCTTCGTGGAGCACCGCTGGAGCCGGGGCGAGTGGACCGGGCGGCTCGATTCGCTGGTGGAGCGGCTCCTGGACGCGGGGCTCGTGCAGAAGCGCTCCAGCGCCTCGCTGGCGCTGACCGCGAGTGGCCGCCAGCAGGCCTTGAAGTTCCTGCGGGTGGAGTCTCCCAAGGGGCTCACCTGGAAGCGGGTGCGGCAGCAGTACCTGCTCGCGAAGGACCTGGGCCTGCCAACCTCCAAGGCGGCCCTGGGCCGGGTCTCGAACGCGGATGGCATGCGCGCCCTGCTGCTCAAGCGTGCGCATCAGGTCGATGGGCCCGACCTCCCGACGCTGGCCCAGGTGCGGGACCGGCTGCTGTGGCGGAAGCTGGGCGTGGAGACGCACGAGAGGTTCACCCTGCGCGCCGTCCAGGTCCACCTGCTGGGCAAGCTGCTGGAGCAGGAGGTCAGCGACCCGAAGCGCGGCCTGGAGCAACTGACGGCGCGCGCGGTGGGAGCTTCCCGTGTGGACGCGGAGGCCCTGCGGCTGGCCACCCTGCGCCAATGGGTGCTGACGGAGCAGGCGCCGGAGTCCGCGAAGAAGCCCGCGGAGCCGTCGGACCCCGCTTCCTTCGCGAAGAACGTGCTGCGCGTCGCGAGGGCCCTTCCCACCGGACGCTTCGGTGACGACAAGGTCTTCATCTCGCACGTGTGGAAGGCGATGCAGCCCGGATGGGCCAACCGGGAGTCCTTCGACTCCGCGCTGCTCGAAGCCAACCGCAAGCGCCACCTGACACTGACCCGCGCGGACCTCGTGTCGGTGATGAACCCCGCCGACGTGGCGGAGTCCGAGGTCCGCTTCTACGGCGCCACCTTCCACTTCGTCGTCGTCTAGTCCGCTTCCGAGAGAGCCTCCATGCCCACCGACGAACGTCTCGAAGCATTCCTGGCGGATGGCCCCGAGGTCTTCGCCAGCGTCCAGCAGGCCCAGTCATTCTGGAAGCCAGACCCCTTCGACGTCGCGACCATCAACGTTCCCGCCCGCCGGACCTTCGAACTGCTGGTGAAGCGCGCCACGCGCAGCCCCGACTCCGGCAAGCTGTTCCTGCTCAAGGGTGAGTCCGGCAGCGGAAAGACGCACCTGGTCCGCGCCTTCCGTCACAGCGTGCACTCCCGGAAGCTGGGCTACGTCGGCTACCTGCCGATGACGGTGGATGCCTCCAGCTACGACCGCTACATCCTGTCGAACCTCATCGACACGCTGGACCGCACCTACGACGTGACCGTGGACGAGGACGACACGGGGCTGACCCGGCTGTCCAGCGCACTCATGAAGTACTGCAAGAGCGCCTTCGAGCCGCTCATCCACGACGAGGGCATCCTGGAGGAGTACGAGCTTCACGACATGATCCGCACGCTGGCGGACGAGCTTCACGGGAACCCGCTCTTCCGCCACGTCGACGTCCAACTCCTGCGCGCCCTCATCTACCTGCAACGCCGGGAGGCCAAGTACCACCACCGCGTCCTGCAGTGGCTGCGCTGCGAGGACATGGTGCCCGCGGACCGGCAGGTGCTCGGCGACATCGTGCCCCGCACGGCGGACAGCGACCCCATGCGCATGCTCACCCATCTGGGCAGGCTCATGGGCGCGATGGAGCAGGCGCTGGTCCTCTGCGTGGATCAGGTCGAGGACATCAGCGACTTCGAGAAGAACCCCGGCATGGAGCCGTCGTTCCGGCGCGCCATCAACAGCTTGGTCGCGTTCGCGGGCAACGTTCCCACGGCGGTCATCGTCGTCTGCTGCCTGTCCGACTTCTGGACGGAGATGCGCAAGCAGCTCACGCAGGCAATGCTGGACCGCATCGAGCAAGACCCCCCGCCGGTCACCCTGGACCATCTGCTCACGGAGCAGACCGCGCAGGACATGGTCGCCCAGCGGATGCGCGTGCTCTTCAGCCATCACGGGCTCGAAGTGGACCCCGAGGATCCGACGTACCCGATTCCCCGCGCCGAGCTCGAGCGGTTCAGCGGCCTGCGCGTCCGCGACGCGCTCAATGCCTGCCGCCGCTTCCAGGAGCAGGCCTGCCAGGACGGAAAGCTGCCTCGGCAGCTCCCTCTTCCCGGAGAGGAGAAGAAGAAGGCCGGCGAGGAGATCAAGCAGGTCCAGCACACCACCATGGACCAGAAGTGGACCGACTTCCGGGCGAAGTTCAATGGCATCGTCCCGGAGGAGGATGCCGAGATCGTCTCCCTGCTGGCCTGGGCCATTGAAGCGGGGGGAGACGAGCTGGGGGCGGCGGAGCAATACAAGGTCAGGTCGCGCACGGAGGCGTCCCTCGACGTCAGCCTCCCCACCAGTGCCCAGGGGCTGTTCGTGGCCCTCTGCAATCGCTCTCCCCGGGGTGGAGGTCTCGGCCGGCAGATGGCCGAAGCGCTCCGGTCCGCCGCTCGCAAGCTGCCGGTCATCCTCCGCACCGCGGAGTTCCCCGGCAATCCCAATGGGCTCGTCGCGGAGCAGGTCGGCGCGCTCCTGAAGAGGGGCGGCAGGCGCGCGGTGGTGAGCAACAGCGACCTGCGCGAAGTGGTGGCCCTTCAGTCCTTCCGGAAGGAACATCCGGAGTCCGCGTTCCGCGAGTGGAGCCGGTCGGCGAGGCCCCTTACCCGGTTGAAGGTGATTTCGGACGTGCTCGCGCTCGAGAAGCTCCCGCCCCCTCCCCCGCCTGCGCGTGAAACCCCACCGGCGCTCCAGCAACCAGCCCAGGGGGAGCGCCGCACCGCGCAGCCAGCGAGTGCACGACGCTCGGACGCTCCCGCCGAGCGGGGTTCGTCCGGCACACGCGAGTCCCAGGAAGAAGTCGAGCTTGAAGGACGGCGCATCCAGTCCATCAGCGAGCCGCTGGTGAGCAAGACCTCGGGCAGAACCCAGACGCCCAAGGAAGTGCCGCAGATCAAAACGGCCGCGAAGGCCGCGAGTGACACGAAGCCGGGCGCGCTGCGGCTCGGTGATTCCGAGGGGGTCTTCACCCGTCCCGTCTTCGTGCAGACGGAGGAACTGACGAAGCACAGCGCGTTCCTCGGCGGCTCCGGCAGCGGCAAGACGACGCTCGCCTTGAACCTCATCGAGCAGTTGCTCCTGCAAGGCATTCCCGCGTTGCTGGTGGACCGCAAGGGCGACCTCGCCGCGTTCGCGCGCGACGAGGCGTGGGAGGAGGAGCTGAACGACCCCGCGATGGAGGAGCGCCGGCGCCTGCTGAAGGAGCGCGTGGACGTAGCCCTCTACACCCCGGGCCGCACGGACGGGCGCGCGCTCGCGATTCCCGTGGTCCCCCGTGGGCTGGAGTCACTGCCGCCGGAGGAGCGCGAGCAGAGCGTGCAGCAGGCCGCGGACGCCATCTCGAGCATGCTCGAGTACCGCAACAGCGCGAAGGACAAGGCCGCGAAGGCGCTGCTCGCCCAGGCCTTGCGGCTGCTGGTGGAGCGCCCCATCGGACAGGAGCTGACCCTGGATCTGGTCCAGAAGTTCATCGCGTCCGAGGACGTCACCCTGGTCCAGGAGACCAGCGGCATCGACCTCAAGGTGTTCCCGAAGCTCGCCCAGGACCTGGCGACGCTGCGGCTCAACGCGCGAAGCCTCCTGGCCTCCCAGGGCGAGAAGCTGAACATGGAGGAGCTGCTCGGGCTGGGGAGCGCGAAGGTGCCGGGCAAGACGCGGCTCTCCATCATCAGCACCAAGTTCCTCGGGGGAACGCAGGGCGCGCTCTTCTGGGTGTCCCAGCTGCTCGTGGAGGCCAATCGCTGGGCCAGCCAGCATCCGTCCTCCAAGCTCCAGGCCATCCTCATGTTCGACGAGGCGGACATGTACCTGCCGGCCGTGGGCATCCCCGCGACCAAGCAGCCCATGGAGAACCTGCTCAAGCGCGCACGTTCGGCGGGCATCGGGGTGATGCTCGCGACCCAGAGCCCGGGCGACCTGGACTACAAGTGCCGGGAGAACGTGCGCAGCTGGTTCATTGGCCGCGTGAGGGAGGACCGCGCGCTCGGCAAGCTCCGGCCCATGTTCTCGGATGCGCGCGTGGATCCCGCCACACGTCTCCCCGCGCAGAAGACAGGCCAGTTCCACGTCCTGCGGGATGGACAGGTGGAACAGCTCAAGGCGGACCGGAACATCGTCAAGGCAGACCAGCTCTCCGAAGACGAAATCCTCCAGCTCGCGCACCGCACGCGCCCGCCAGACAGCGACGACACGGTGTGAGTCCAATCGGGTCACACATCCAACACACCCCGGGCATTTGAGAGCCTTTGCGCCCTGCCACGGACCTTCGCTCGCGCCTCCATGACATCATGCCCGGGCAGCGCCCCTCTCTCCTTGGAGTCACCATGCGCCGTTCATTGATGCTGGGCCTTGCCGTCGTCGGACTTCAGTTTGGCTGTGGAATGGACGAAGCCGAGCAGCGCGCGGCCTCCGAGCCGGAGCGGCGCGTGGACGCGCTCTACCGCTGCACGACCGACTCCTTGACGATCTATTACAGCGACGCCACGTACACGACGGAGGTCGGCTCGGATCGGTGCTTCTGCGGCAGGACTCCCTTGCGAACGGGCCAGTTTTCCCCGTACGCGCTCACGGGATTCAGTGAGGAATGCCCCGGGCTCGCGCCGGCGGCCCGGTAGCCCTCCGACACCGGAGCCCGCGGGCAGGGGGGCGCTCCCCTCCCGCGGGTGGAACCGGCCCACGAGCGGGGAGCCAGCCTCGCGCGGCTTCGCGCGGCCGCGACTCCCATACTTCCTCCTGGTGTCTTTCATGAGGAGAGCGAAGGAATGGCCGTGCGACAGGGCCAGGAACGGACATCGCCCGGGCGTCCCGCGCCCGAGCCTTGCTCGTCCATCCAGGCCCTCGATGCCCTGGAGCGCATCTCGGACGCGGTCTTCGCGCTCGACCGCTCCTGGCGCTTCACCTACCTCAACACGAGCAGCGAGTGGCTGCTGCGCCGCCCGCGCCAGGAGCTCCTCGGGCGCAATGTGTGGAACGAGTTCCCCGAAGCGCGCGGCTCCATGTTCGAGCAGGAGTACCAGCGGGCGCTCCGGGAGCAGGTCCATGTCGCGTTCGAGGCCTACTACGAGCCCCTCGATGCCTGGCTGGACGTGCGGGCGTACCCCTCCTCGGAAGGCCTCACCGTCTGCTTCCGGGATGTGAGCCCCCGCAAGCGCGCTGAATACGCGCTGCATGAGTCGGAGAAGTTCCTGCGCTCCACGCTCGACTCGCTGTCCACGCACATCGCCATCCTGGATGGCCAGGGCACCATCCTCGCCGTCAACGCCGCATGGAAGCGCTTCGCGAGCGACAACGGCTGCGCGGACGACGACGCGCGCTGTGGCGTGGGCGCGAACTACCTGGAGGTGACGGAAGCCTCGCAGGGAGAGAACGCCGAAGAGGCCGCAGCCGTGGCGAAAGGCATCCGCGACATCCTCTCCGACCGCAGCGAGTCGTTCCTCCTGGAGTACCCGTGCCACGAGCCCTCGGGAGGCAGGCAGCGCTGGTTCCTGCTGCGCGCCACGCGCTTCATCGGGTCGGGCCCGCTGCGCGTGGTGATGGCCCACGAGGACATCACCGCCCGCCACGAAGCCGACGAGGCGCACACCCGACTGATCCGGGAAGAGGCTGCCCGCGAGGAGGCGGAGGCCGCGCGCGAGCGGCTGAACGCGGTGCTCGAGCGCATCACCGACGGCTTCGCCGCGTTCGACCGGGACGGCCGCTTCACCTATGTGAACCGGACCGCGGAGACGCACTTCGGCCTCAAGCGCGAGGTGCTGCTGGGCCGGCGGCTGGAGGAGGTCTTCTCCGGCGACCACGGTTCGGCCATGGCGACCCTGGTGCGCCGGGCGGCGGAGGCGCAGCTCCCCGTGGAGGAGGAGCAACCCTCCATCATGGACAACCGCTGGCTGCGCGTCGTGGCGTACCCGTCCCCGGAGGGGCTCTCCGTCTACTTCCGCGACATCACCGAGAAGCGGCGCGTTGAATTGTGGGGCCGCTTCCTCTCCGACATGGGCGCCGCCAGCACGCGCACGCTGGACTGCGGTGAGGTGGTCCGCACCGTGGTGACGCTCGCGGTGCCCACGCTCGCGGACGGCTGCGCCATCGCCACGCGGGGCGGCTGTCTTGATGAGGGGTCCTCCACCGAGGTCGCCGCCGTGACGCCCGGGCTGGCGGACGCGCTGCGAGCGGCATGCGCCCCAGGGTCCGAGACCCCGTTGGGGCGGACCGTGGCGCGGACGCTGCGCGCGCAGGCGGGGGTGCTCCAGCCGGGGCCCGCCGCGGACAGTCCCGGAGTGGAGTCCGCGGTGGCCGTGCCGCTCATCCTCCAGGACCACTCCCTGGGAGTGCTGCTGCTGGTGTCCGCGCACCCGGGCCTGCGCTACGGCAAGGAGAGCCTCCCCCTCGTGGAGGAATTGGCGCGGCGGACCGCGCTGGCGTTGGAGAACGCGCGGCTGTACCGCACCGCGAAGCAGGCCGTCGCCGCGCGCGACGAGACGCTGGGCATCGTCTCCCATGACCTGCGCGCGCCGCTGAACACCATCTCCCTTTTGTCCCGCGCCGCGGAGCGCAGCCTGGTCCGGACGCACGAGGAGGCGAACGCCGCGGAGGCCCTGCGCAAGGTGCGCCTGGTGGTGGGCAACATGGAGGGGCTCATCGACGACCTGCTGGAGGTGGCGCGCGTGGAGTCGGGGCGCACGATGCTGGACGTGGAGCCGCTGGACGTGCCCCGGCTGCTGCACCAGGTGCAGGCCTTGAACGAGCTGTTGGCGGCGGACAAGGCGCTGCGGCTCGAAGTGGAGGCCGAGCCGGACCTCCCGCGGGTGCGCGCGGACCGGGCGCGCCTGATGCGCGTCTTCCAGAACCTGGTGGGCAACGCCATCCGCTTCACCCCGGCCGGAGGCCACATCCTGCTCAAGGCCGAGCGCTGGGGGGACCAGGTGTGCTTCCGCGTGGTGGACTCGGGGCCGGGCATCGACGCGCAGTCGCTGCCCCACGTATTCGACCGCTTCTGGCAGGCCATCCACACGCGCAAGGCGGGCGCCGGCCTGGGGCTCGCCATCGTCAAGGGGCTGGTGGAGGCCCACGGTGGCCGCGTCTGGGTGGAGAGCAAGCCAGGCCACGGCGCCGCGTTCTTCTTCACGCTGCCCGGCATCCCGGCGGCCTCCGCGGGCCAGACCCAGGGCGACGCAGCCAGCCCGTGACGTCACTCGCGGAGCGCTGGCGCGGGTCTAGAATGGGCCCGTGCCGTCCGCTTCCCGCCAGGCCTGATCATGTTCTCCACCGTCTCCGTCGATGGCGTCGTCCAGCGCTGGGAGGACCTGCGCCTGCACGACTTCTCCCAGGGCTTCTTCTTCGGCGCGGGCTTCTTCACCACGTTCCGCATCGACGCCGGGCAGCCCCGGTTCCTCGCGCGGCACCTGTCCCGCCTGCGCGGAAGCCTGGACGCGTTCCCCACCGCCGTGCGCGCTCCGGTTCCCTCGCTGCTTCGCGAGGACGCCGTGAGGGAAGCCCTGCGCCGCTGTCTCACCGCGGATGCGGCGATGGGTCCCCGCTTCACCGGCGTGGGCAAGCTCGCGGTCAGTGACGGACACGTGCTGTGCACCTTCCGTCCCCTCCTCACGGAGCTCGAAGCCCTTCACCGGCAGGGCCGCGAACTGGAGGGCGTGGAGGCCGGGGCGTACCGGCGCGCGGAGCGCACGGTGAACCACAAGGGCCTGGCGTACTTCCGCCAGCACGCGCTGATGCCGTGGATGCCCTTGCTCACCAACGAGGCGGAGGAGGTCTGCGAGCTGCCCACCGCCAACCTCTTCGTGCAACTGGACGGCGCGCTCGTCACCCCGCCGCTGTCCGCGCCGTGCCTGCCGGGCATCGCGCGAGCGGTGCTGCTGGCCATGGCGTCCGTGGATGGCCTGCCGGTGGTGGAGCGCGTGCTGCCGCTCGCGGACCTGGCCCGCGCGCAGGCGTGCTTCTACAGCAACGCGGTGGCGCTGGCCGTGGGCGTCCCCAGGCTGCTGGGCCGGGAGCTTCCCGACAGCCTGCGGCTCGCGGAGCGGGCCCGCGCCGCGCTGGAGGCCCGGGCCATTCGCGAGGGCTGAGCCCGTGGCACACTCGGCGGCCATGAACCGCTCGCTCGTCATGGTCCCCCGCTGGGCCGGAAGCCCCGACACGGACTTCTATCCCTGGCTCACCGCGAAGCTGCGCACGCCGCCGCCCCTCTTCGACGACGTCCGCACGCTGGCCATGCCCACGCCGGGAGCGCCCACCATCGACGGCTGGGTGTCCACGCTTGGCGCGGAGGTGGGCCCGGTGCCCGCGCCCTCCACCGTGCTCCTGGGCCACAGCGTCGGCTGTCAGGCCGTGATGCGCTACCTGTCCGCGCTGCCTCCGGGACACACCGTGGAGGGCGCCGTGTTCGTCGCGGGCTGGTTCGAGGTCGACACTCCCTGGGACACGCTGCGGCCCTGGCTGGACACGCCCATGGACTTCGAGCGGATCCGCGCCGCGCTCCGCCGCTGCGTGGTGGTGCTGTCGGACTCGGACCCCTTCACGTCCGACTTCCGCCGCAACACGCGCCTCTTCGAGGAGCGCCTGGGCGCCGAGGTGCGGCTCGTCCCCGGCGGACGCCACTTCAACAATCCCCAGGAGCCCGCCGTGCTGGCCACGCTCCAGGAGTGCTTCGGCGCCTCACGCTGAGCAGCCGGCCGGGCAGGCACCGGACATGGCAATTTTCGCGAGCACCCCCATCTTTGAGCCACTTGGAAGGACTTCCTTCAACGACAGGGGGCTCGACATGGAGACGAAGAAGCCAGACGAGAAGCAGGTCCAGCGCCAGGGCATGAGCGAGGACGAGAACCTGCGGCACAAGGGCGGTGGGCGCGAGTCCGAGGCGGACCGGCACGCGGGCCCGAAGCCCGAGGGCAACGGCGGCACGGGGCAGCCCGCGGCGTTCCCGGAGCACAACTGACGCGCGGGGACCTCACCGGTTCCCACGGAACGGCCCGAAGCCGCTTTCGTGGGAGCCGGAAGCCGTTAACCTGGGGCGCATGAGCGCTCCCTACGTCTCCCGCGTCCCCTTCGAGTCCGTCCACCCGAAGACCCTGGCCGTGTACTGCTCGGACGGGCGCTTCACCGAGGCCGTGGAGGACCTGGCCCGCCACCTGGGCCACCCACGCATCGACACGCTCACCATCCCTGGCGGCCCCGCGCTCCTCAACCGCTGGGCGTCCGACTACCTGGAGAGCGAGGGCTTCACGAAGGCCGCCCGCTTCCTCATCGAAGGCCACCACATCGAGGACGTGCTGATGCTGGCGCACGCGGGGTGCGGCTACTACCACGCGAAGCACGGCGCGCTGGGGCCGGACATCGCCGTGGAGCAGCAACTGAAGGACCTGCACTTCGGCGCGAAGGAGCTGCAGACGGCGTACCCACACCTGCGCATCCACCTCTATTACGTGCGCCCCCACGGCAAGACGATCGAGTTCGAGCCCATCCCCCGCGAGGGCTGAGGCCCGAAGCGACAGGCGTCCGCCGACCTGATACGGGGACGCGCGTGAAGACACATGACGTAGGCAGGGCGCTGCTGGCGTTGTCCCTGGGTGGCTTTGGCATCGGGACGACCGAGTTCGCCACCATGGGCATCCTCCCGCAGATCGCGAGCGGGCTGGAGACGACGATTCCGCTGAGCGGGCATGTCATCGCCGCCTATGCGCTGGGCGTGGTCGTGGGAGCGCCGCTGGTCGCCATCGTGACCGCGCGGATGTCGCGCCGGGCGCTGCTGCTCTTGTTGATGGTGGCGTTCACCCTGGGCAACACGGCGTCGGCGCTGGCGCCCACGCTCGACACGCTCATCGTGGCCCGGTTCATGGCGGGCCTGCCACACGGGGCCTACTTCGGGGTGGCCTCCGTCGTGGGAGCGGAGCTGCTGGGAGCCGGGCGCAAGGGCCGGGCGGTGGCGCTGATCATGGCCGGGCTCACGGTCGCCAACATCGTCGGCGTGCCGTTGGCGACGTTCCTGGGGCAGCAGTTGGGCTGGAGGAGCACGTTCCTGCTGGTCGGTGCCATCGGGCTGGTGACGCTCGCGGCCCTCTGGCTGTGGGTGCCGCACGTGGCGTCACTGGGAGGAAGCAGCATCCGTCAGGAGCTGTCCGCGCTGAAGCAGCCGCAGGTGTGGTGGACGTCGCTGGTGGGCGCGGTGGGCTTCGGGGGGTTGTTCGCGGTCTACAGCTACATCGCGCCGACGCTGACGATGGTGTCGGGCCTGCCCGAGTCGGGGCTGCCGTGGGTGCTCGCCCTCTTCGGCGTGGGCATGACGGTGGGGGCATTCCTGGGAGGCCGCCTCACGGACCACTCGGTGTCGCTCGCGATGTGGGTGGGGTTCGGCGCGACGACGGTCGTGATGGGCCTGTTCGCGCTCACGGCCCAATCGCCCTGGGCGGCGGTCCCGCTGGTGTTCCTCATCGGCATCGCGGCGCAGTTCCTCGCGCCCGCGGTGCAGGTGCGGCTGATGGAGGCCTCGCCCGGCGCGCCCTCCCTGGCCGCGTCGATGTCGCACTCCGCCCTGAACATCGCCAACGCGGCGGGAGCGTGGCTGGGCGGCCTGGTCATCGCGGCCGGGTATGGCTACCTCGCGCCGGCCTGGGCCGCCGTCGCGCTCACGCTGGTCGGTGCCGCGCTCTTCGCGGTCGCGAACCGAAGCGCTCCCAGTCCCGCCCCGGCACGAGCCGAGCACGCGTAGCCATGCAAGACGGCGCGGCAGTCGCGAGGACAGCAGCGCTCAGCGCGCCCTGTCCTCACGGGCCACCACGTCTTGTAGCCCGCTCCGGAGCGCGTCCAGCAGTGACGGAGGGTCTCCCACGCGGAAGGCCTGGAGCCCCGCGTCGAAGTCCGCGCGAGCACCCGCGACATCACCGCGCTGGAGCCGGAGCACACCCCGCTCGTGAAGCAGCTCGGGGTCCACCGCGTCGCCCTGCTGGGACGTGAGTGCTTCCGTGAGGTCCTGCTCCGCGGCGTCCTTCCGGCCCGCGCGGGCTCTGCACCGGGCCCGCTGCTGGAGCAGCCA
Source organism: Corallococcus sp. M7 (assembly GCF_054512695.1). Taxonomy (NCBI): domain Bacteria; kingdom Pseudomonadati; phylum Myxococcota; class Myxococcia; order Myxococcales; family Myxococcaceae; genus Corallococcus; species Corallococcus sp. M7. The sequence goes on along the minus strand of NZ_CM137252.1, from coordinate 2,002,509 downwards.
CGGATTGCCCCGGTCCTCCGCCAGGGCCGCCGTCCAGTCCGCCTCCGCCTCCGTCAGCCGGCCCAGCGCTTCCAGCGACTCCGCGCGCTTCATGTGCAGCACCAGCGCCTTGCGGAACCCCGCCGCCTCCACCTGCGCGAACTCCTCCACCGCCTCCGCGTGCCTGCCCAGCCGGGCGAGCGTGAGCGCCCGGTGGTAGCGCGTGGCCACGTGGCCCGGCGCAAGCTCCAGCACGCGGTCGTACCAGGGGAGCGCCTCCGCTGGCTGGCCGCCCCATACGCCCAGCGTCAGCCCCACCTCCACCAGCACCCGCACCTGCGTCGGATGCGCCTCCGCCAGCGTCCGGGCCAGCGCGAGCGCCGACGTGTAGCGGCCTCCCCGGCGCAGGCGGTCTACCTCGCGTAGGGGCTCGGAGAGCTCCGGGGGCCACGCCTGTCGTCCGTTGCGTTCCATGGGGGGCGGTCGTCCGGGATTTCGCAGGCACATCCCGGGGTGTCAAGGCAGCGACTTGACCCGGAAGCCCGGTCGCGCGAAGAGCGCTGGCATGAAGCCCTGGGAAACAGTGGAGCGAGCGCAGGTAGCGGACGTGGGCGAGGTCGTGCTCGCCAGGCGGGACGAAGAGTACGTGCTGCGCGTGCGAGGCCAGACGTTGATGTCCAGCCGCCAGCATGGCTCGGAGATGGCCATGGCCGAGGCCGGCTGCGCGAACCTCACGGCGGACGCGCCCGCCCGGGTGCTCGTGGGCGGGCTGGGCTTCGGCTTCACCGTCCGCGCGGTGCTCGACCGCCTGGGGCCGGGCGCCCGCGTCGTCGTCGCGGAGCTGATGTCCCCGGTCGTGGAGTGGAACCGGGGCGTGCTCGCGCCGCTGGCGAAGGCGCCGCTGGAGGACCCGCGCGTCACCGTGGTGGAGGGTGACGTGGGCAAGGTGATGCGCAGGCAGCAGGGCGCCTTCGACGCCATCCTGCTCGACGTGGACAACGGCCCGAAGGCCATGACCCACCCGGACAACGACAGCCTCTACGACCTCACCGGCGTGTCGCATGCCTACAACTCCCTGCGCTCCAACGGAACGCTGGTGGTGTGGAGCGCGGGGCCCTCCGTCGCGTACGTGAAGCTGCTGGAAGAGGTGGGCTTCTCCGTCAACCTCCTCCACCCCTCGGCGCACGGCACCAAGGGACCGAAGCACACCCTCTTCGTCGCCCGGCGCGTGCCCAAGGCGAAGTCGCCATCATCGTCGTCCCGGCCGCCGTCTCGAAAGCGCTGAGGCACACGAGCATTCTTCCCCTCCGGAGGTGGCAGCCCATGCGGTGCGTCCAACTGTTCCTGCTTGCCGTCATCCTCGTCAGCGGCGTGGGTCATGCCGCTGAAACGGAGCCGATGCCTCCGCACACGACGTTCACGCTGCCGTCGAAGAAGCTGAAGGAAACGCGGCGCATCAACGTCTACACGCCGCCCGGCTACGACGCGGCGAAGGGCGTGCGCTACCCCGTCCTCTACATGCCCGACGGCGGCGAGCAGGAGGACTTCCCGCACGTCGCCACCACGGTGGACACCGCCATCCGCGCCGGGGAGATGCGGCCCGTCATCCTGGTCGGCATCGAGAACACCGAACGGCGCCGGGACATGACCGGGCCCACGCAGGTCGAGGAGGACAAGAAGATCGCCCCGCGCGTCGGAGGCTCCGCGGCGTTCCGCGCCTTCCTGCGCGACGAGTTGATGCCCCACGTCCGCCGCAAGTACCGCGTCACCGACGAGACGGCCATCATCGGCGAGTCGCTCGCGGGGCTGTTCATCATGGAGACGCTCTTCCTCCAGCCCGGGATGTTCGGCACCTCCATCGCGCTGAGCCCCAGCCTCTGGTGGAACAACGAGGAGTGGGTGCGCAAGGCCGGCGACACACTCAAGGCGAAGCCGGACCTGAAGGCCACGCTCTACATGGCCTCCGCCGGTGACGACGTCGCGTCCGAGGCCGGACGCCTGGCCGAGACATTCCGCGCGAACGCGCCCACGGGCCTGAAGTGGAGGTACGAGCCCCGGCCCGACCTGCGCCACGCCAACATCTACCGTTCGATGGAGGCCAAGGTGCTGCGAGAGGCCTTCGCGCCCACCTCCACCACGAAGGCCGTCCCCTGAGCAGGTAGAGCCCGCCGCTACGGCGCGAGCCGCGCGGTGCCGGTCCCCACCACCTCCGGAGGCCGCATCATCCCGGCCGTCACGCGCAGGCCCAGCCAGCGCGGCGTGAAGCGCGTCACGTTGGACTGCAGCCAGTTGCGCCACCCCGGCACCACCGAAGCCCGGCCCTGGTCCAGCGCCTTGAGGCCCCGCAGCACCACCTCCTCCGCCGTCGCCATGGGGCCGACGGCCGCCTGCTGGGTGCCCACCACGTCGAAGAACGCCGTCTTCACGGGCCCCGGGCACAGGGCGGTCACCCGCACGCCGCGCTCGCGCGTCTCCTCCGACAGCGCCTCCGTGAAGGACAGCACGAACGCCTTGGTGGCTCCGTAGATGGCCATGTACGGGACCGGCTGGAAGCCCGCGGTGGAGGCCACGTTGAGGATGCCGCCCACGCCGCGCGCGAGCATGTCCGGCAGGAACAGGTGGCTGGTGTCCACCAGCGACGTGACGTTGAGCATCACCTGCTCGTGCTGCCGCGCGAACGGCGCCGCGTCGAAGGCCCCGTGCGTGCCGAAGCCCGCGTTGTTCACCAGCAGGTCCACCCGCAGGCCCTTCTCCTGGCAGCGCGCGTACAGCTCGCGGCCCGCGCCCTCGCGGCCCAGGTCCAACGCGATGACCTCCGCCTGGATGTGGTGGGCCTCCTTCAGCTCCGCCGCCAGCGCGCGCATCCGGTCCTCGGAGCGGGCCACCAGGATGAGGTCCATGCCTCGCGCCGCCAGCTCTCGGGCGAACACCTCTCCCAGGCCGGAGGACGCGCCCGTCACGAGCGCGCGGTGGCCCGCGTAGGGGAAGGCCTTGCCCCGAGGGGCGGCCGGAGCGACGGACGAACGAACAGGGGACTGGGACGAGGTCGTTTGCATGGGGTTAGAATGTGAGCGGTCGCTCACGTTCTCAACTCGCGTGGTGCTCACATTTCCTTGAGGAGGCCTCATGCCCCGCCGTCCCCTTCCCTCCCGTCGCAGGGCGCCCCGCCAGGAGCGTGCGCAGGCCACGGTGGATGCCATCCTCACCGCGACTGCTCGCGTTCTGCTCAGGGATGGCTATGAGGCCGCGAGCACCAACCGCATCGCCCAGGAGGCAGGGGTGAGCGTGGGCTCGCTCTACCAGTACTTTCCCAGCAAGGAGGGGCTGGTGACGGCGCTGATGGAGCAGCACCGCGCGCGGTCGCTGGCGGACTTCGAGGCCGGGCTGGTGCCGCTCGCCGGGCAGCCGCTCCCGGTGGCGATGCGCGCCATCATCCGGCAGGTGCTCGCGGTGAAGCGGGAGAACCCCCGCCTCCAGCAGGCGCTGCACGAGCTGATGCCGCGGATGAAGCAGTGGGGCCTGTCGGATGCGTACTCGCAGCGGCTGCACCGGCTGGTGCGGGCGTTCCTCGCGCCGCGCATCGAGGACCTGCGCCCCCGGAACCTGGACATGGCGGTCTTCATCCTGGTGAACACCGTGGAGGCGCTGTGCCACACGGCGCTGACGGACCGGCCGGACTACGTGGAGGACGACGCGTTCGTGGATGAAATCGCGGCGCTCGCGGTCGGGTACCTGCGGCCGGAGCCGGCCCTGGCGCGTCCCCGGCGCGCGACGCGGGAGCGCGTGGCCCGCATGTGACGGGCACAACGTCCTTCCGCGAGGAGGGTCCGACGCGTGGCCTTGGAGGGGCATTCGCGCGCGTGGACACCCTCCTCGCGGGAGGAAAGCGGTGCGTCAGGACGGCGCGGGTGCGCGGCCCAGGGGAATTACCAGCGGCCCGGGCAGGTCCGGCCGCGACACCACCTCCACCTGCAACCCGAAGGTGCCCGCGATGAGGCCGGGCGTCAGCACGCCCGAAGGCGTGCCCGTCTCCACGCACCGGCCCTGGTCCAACACCGCGATGCGGTCCGCGTACCGCGCGGCCAGGTTCAGGTCATGCAGCACCGCGAGCACCGCGCCGCCCTCCTGCGCGAAGGCGCGTGCACGCTCCAGCACCAGGTGCTGATGGGACAGGTCCAGGCTCGCCGTCGGCTCGTCCAGAAGCAGGTAGCGGTGGCCATGCACGGGCGGCGTCCACAACTGGGCCAGCACGCGGGCCAGTTGTACGCGTTGCCGCTCGCCACCGGAGAGCGTGGTGTACGCGCGCGAGGCCAGGTGCTGCGTGTCGGTGGCATCCAGCGCCGCGCGGGCGATGTCCAGGTCGGACGCGTCACCGCCCCGGCGGACATGCGGGCTGCGGCCCAGGACCGCCACTTCCAGCGCGGTGAAGCCGAAGCCCAGCGAGGACTCCTGAGGCAGCACGCCCAGCCGCTGCGCGCGTTCCACGTAGGGCCACTGGTGCAGCGCGCGGCCCTCCAGGTACACGTCGCCCGTCTTGCAGCGCAGCTCGCCCGACAGCGCCGCGATGAGGGACGACTTGCCCGCGCCGTTGGGCCCCACCACGGCGAGCACCTCTCCGGGCTGGACCTCCAGCGACAGCGGACCGGCCACCCTGCCCCGCCCGCGCCACACCTCGATGCCGCGCGCCTCCAGGCTCATGCCGCCTCCTCGCGAGCAGGCCACACGATGGCGCCATCACCCGGCGCGGCGCGCCCCGCTTCATGTGCCTCGCGGCTCATGCCGCCCCCTTGCGCGCGAGCAGGCCACACGACGGCGCCATCACCCGGCGCGGAGCGCCCCGCTTCATGTGCCTCGCGGCTCATGCCGCCCCCTTGCGCGCGAGCAGCGCGATGAAGGCGGGCACGCCCAGCACGGACGTGAGCGCGCCCACCGGCAGCTCGGAAGGAGACGCCAGCGTGCGCGCGAGCAGGTCCGACGCGAGCAGCAGCGACGCTCCCGACAGCGCGGACGCGGCCAGCAACCTGCGGTGGTCCGGGCCAAGCGCGATGCGCAGCAGCGCCGGGACCAGCAGGCCCACGAAGCCAATCATTCCGCAGAACGACACCGCGGCTCCCACGCCCAGCGCGGCGGCGAGGATGAGCTTGCGCTTGAGCCGCTCCACGTCCACGCCCAGGTGCCACGCCTCACGCTCGCCCAGGAGCATCAGGTTGAGCGCGCGCGCCTCGCTCAGGAGCACCCCCAGCGTCACGGCCAGCGGGAGCGCCGCGGCGCCCACGGTCTCCCAGGACGCGCCTCCCAGGCTGCCCAGGCTCCAGAAGGTGATGGTGCGCAACTGCGCGTCCGACGCGCTGTGCGTGAGCAGGCCCATGCCCGCGAACGCGCCCGCGCTCACCGCCACGCCCGCCAGCAGCACGCGCGGCGTGTCCGTGCGCCCTCCTCCCGTGCCCAGCCGCAGCGCGAGCACCGTCGCCGCCAACGCGCCCAGGAAGGCCGCCCCCGGCACCACCAGCATCCGGAGGGGCCCCACGTGCGCGGCCAGCGTCACGTCCAGCACGATGGCCAGCACCGCGCCCAACGCCGCCCCACTGGACGTGCCCAGCAGGCCGGGCTCCACCAACGGATTGCGGAAGAGGGCCTGGAGCGCGGCGCCCGTCGTCGCCAGCACCCCGCCCACCATCACGGCCATCAGCACGCGCGGCAGGCGCAAGGTGAACAGCACCGCGCGCTGCCTGGCGTCCATCTGGTGGGAGGCCTCGCCCAGGCCCAGCGCCTCCCAGAGACTTCCGAGGATGGCGGACGGCGGCACCGTCATGGAGCCCACCGCCAGCGACGCCAGGACCATCAACGCCAGCAGCAGTCCCAGCGTCACCCAGGGCCCCACGCCCGGCACCCGGGAAGGCACCGGACGCGACGCGGGCACGGGCATGGCCTCCGACGCGCTCATTTGGCGCCGCCCTTCGCCGAAGCCGGAACCGGGGCCACCGCGTCCTGCACGCGGGCCACCGCCTGGCCCAGGTTGGGCCCCAGCCCCATGAAGTCCACGTCCTCCACGGTGACGAGCTTCCAGCCCTTCACCTGCGACAGCCCGGGCAGCTTCGCCAACCCCTCCGCGCCGCCCACCGCCGACACCGAGCTCGCGGGCAACAGCACGAACTCCGGCGCCGCCGCCACCACGGCCTCCGCGCCCAGCGGCTTGTAGCCCGGCAGCGAGTCCGCCGCGTTCACCGCGCCCGTCAGACGGATGAGCGTGTCCGCCACGGTGCCCGAGCCCGCCACCATCATCGTCCCCGCGCCGCGCGCGTAGATGGCGAGGATGCGCGGCGGCTTTACGCCCTTCACCCGCGCCGCGCGGTCCGCCGCCTTCTTCAGGTCCGCGTCCAGCTTCGCCACCAGCGCCTTGCCCTGCTCCGGCGTGCCCAGCCGCTCCGCGATGCCCTGGATGCGAGCGCGCGCCCCCTCCACCGTGGGCTCGTTGGCGAACGTCTCCACCGCCATGCCCGCCTGCTTGAGCTGCTCCAGCACCGGCGGAGGTCCGGCCTCCGCGGAGCCCAGGAGCAGGCCCGCGCCCAGCGACAGCACTCCTTCCGCGGACAGCGCGCGCTGGTAGCCCACCGTGCGCACCTTCGACGCCTCCGGCAACGCCGCGCTGGAGTCGTCCACGCCCACCACCCGGTCGCCCGCGCCCAGCGCGAACACCGTCTGGGTGACAGCCGGTCCAATGGTGATGAGCTTCGGCGCGGGCTTCGCCACCGGAGGCGCCGCGTGCGCCGCCAGCGCGAACAGGGCCGTGACGAGCCCCCACTTCGAGGCCGTCCGCCTCATGACGCCACCTCCACCGCGGGCAGCGTCCGGACCAACTCCTCCATCAGCGTCCGCCACGCAGGGGACTCCAGCTCGCCCGGCTTCCGCTTGCCGAACAGCAGCGCGATGTTCTCTCCCGCCTTGTCGAACAGCTCCAGCGAGGTGACGTCGCCATCGCGCGTGGGCTTGCGCACCACCCAGGCGGTGTGGACGTGGTCCGCGCGCACGTGCAGGTTGAAGCCCGGATCCATCACGTTCATCCACGGGCCCATGGGGCGCACCGTGCGCACCGGGCCGGTGTGGATTTGAATGGCGCCCGGGTTGCCCACGAACACCATGATGGGCAGCTCGCTCGCCGCGGCGCGCTCCAGCGTCCAGCCCAGCGAGTCCGGCGCCACCGGCTTCGCGAACTCCGTCCCCGCCAGCCGCAGCGCCTGCGTGCGCGCCACCTTGAACCTACCGAGCAGCGCGAAGAACTCGTGCGTGTCCTGGAGCGCGCGCCAACCGGCCTTGAGGCCCGGCGTGTCGATCTCCGAGTCCGGCCGGGGCTCGGCGGGAGGAGACGCCGGTATCACGTCCAGCACGTGGCCCTGGTCCTCGTGCTGGAGCTCGCGCACCAGCCCCTCGAAGGCGGCGACGTTCGCGTCGTCCTGGAGGTATATCTTGTGCACCGCCGTGCCGGCGGCGTCGAACACCTGGAAGCTGCGGCGCACCTGGCCGGAGAGGTCCTCGCGCAGCGCGAAGACGAAGCACCAGCGCGACAGGAACAGCCGCAGGTCGATGTCCTCGTCCAGCACCAGCGCCCGGGCGCCGTGCAGCTCCACCTTGCGGTAGATGCCCTTCTTCTCATGCACCGCGGACGCGTTGCGCGTGAGCGCCATCACCCGGCCCAGCGACTCCAGCCGGGGCAGCAGCACGTCCAGGCGCGGCTCCAGCCGCACCAGCTCACCGCTCAGGCCGGTGGCGAGCAACTCCGCCTCGCTCACGCCCAGCTTGTCCGCCGCGTCGCGGATGCGCAGGCGCGGCTCGGCTTCACGCAGGGCCTGCCAGCGCTCCCGCAGCGCGGCGAGCGGGCTTGCCACCTCCTCCGTGCGGCCCATCACGGCTGCCCCCCGGCCGGCGCGGCCACCGGCGCCCAGAGCAGCTTCATCATCGCGGGCGTGCCGGCGGCGTCGTAATAGGCCTGCACCTGCACCTTGAAGTACGCGCCGGAGTCCGAGCGCACGACGTAGAGCTGGTCGCGCGGCGTGAGCGTGTGGGTCGGCAGGTCGTAGACGTACCAGCCGTCCCCCAGGTTGAAGACGGTGTCCGGACTGTCACCGGTGTCCGGACCGTCCGCCGCGTCCGTCAGGTAGCCGGAAGCGGGCGCCTGGGTGAGCGCCGCGAACGTCGTGCCCGGCACGATGGCCACCTGCACATTGCCCGTGCCGCTGACACCGCCGCGCGCCTTCACCGTGTAGCGCTGGAAGGCCAGGTCCCAGACCGCGTCCTCCGTCGCGCTCACCTGCTTGCCCGTGTCCAGGTCCAGGCCAATCCACACCGCCCCGTCGGTCGCGTCGACGACGGAGGTGAACGAGCCATCGCCGTTGTCGTGGTGCTTCAGGTTCGCGCCGTCCTGCGGCGTGACGACGGGGTCCTCGTCCTCCTCGGGCCCTGGCGTGGGCTGGAGGTCGTCACCACACGCGGTGCCCAGGCCCGCGATGAGCAGCGCCGTGCAGGCGCGGCCCAGGAAGCCGGGACGGAAGGGAATGGGGAACATGCGGACTCCTTCAGTGTGCTGGGGTGAAGAATCAGAACCGGGTGGAGACACCGGCCTGGAGGGTGCGGGGCGGGATGGGCAGGTCCGTCGGATTGCCCGCACCGGTGAGGTTGCTGCCCACTACGAAAAGCTGGAGCCCGCCCGCTGGCATGAGCCAGGCGACTCGGGCATCCAGGGAGACGGTGGGGCTGGCACGGTAGGAATCCGCCACACCGTCTCCGTTGGTATCGGGATAAAAGGGGCGCTCGCCGGTGAGCGCGCCGCGCACGTTGGCCTCCAGGCCCCACTGGCGGTGGCGCCACGTGGCCTGCGCGGTGAGCCGGTGCCGCGCCTGACCCTCCAGCGCGCGGTCCAGTTCCTGGTCGGTGCCGTCGGTGAGCGTGTAGCCCAGCTCCACCTGGATGCGGCCGGGCAGCGTCTGTCGCAAACCCAGCTCGCCGCCGCGTACGCGGGCCCGGGCGATGTTGATGTACGAGTAGCGCAGGAAGTCGCCCTCGGACTGGAGCGACGCGGTGATCATGTCGCGCAGCGAGTGCTGGAACACGCCCACCCACACCACGGAGTCACGCGTGGGGCGCGTCTCCACGTTGAAGCTGAAGCTGCGCGAGCGCTCCGGCTTCAGGTCCGGGTTGCCGCGCACGGTGTAGCCCACGGACGGGTTCTCGAAGTCGATGAGCAGGTCCTGGAAGCTGGGCGCGCGGTAGCCCCAGCCGTAGCTGCCGCGCACGGTGAGCCACGACAGCGGGTCCACCTTCAGCGCGAAGCGGGGCGTGAGCGCGAGCCCGAACTGCGAATCCACGTCCACGCGTCCGCCGCGCACCGCCACCAGCCCCAGGCGCTCCCACAGCGTCCAGCTGTCCTGCGCGTACAGGGAGCCGCGCCCGCGCCGCCCGCGTCCGCCGTCCAGCCGGTCCGACTGGAGCCATTCGCCCAGGTACTCGGTGCCCACCACCAGCGCGTGGCCGCCGCCAGGACGCGCGTCCATCTGCGCGCCCACGCGGGCCTGCTGGTCGCGCGTGTCCTCCACGCTGTCCAGCGCGGAGGCGTTGCGCTGGTCGCGCAGATAGCGCCGCTCGTAGTGCCCGTAGGACACGTCCGTGCGCAGCGACACCTTCTCTCCCAGCCGCCAGGTCGGTGACAGGCGCGAGGTGAAGGTGTTGTCGCGGGTGGCCCGGTCGAACACCGCGCCCGCGGCGCCCAAATCCACGCCGCGCTGGATGCGGTGTGAGTAGGACGCGGTGCCCTCCAGCGTCATCGTCTCCGAGCCACGCCAGTCACCGCGCGCGGACAGGTCGTAGCCGCTCAGCGTGCTGCCCGTGGTGCCGATGTCCGAGGTGTCCAGGTCGTAGGCGTCGCGCCGCTGGAGCCCGGCGCTCATGCGCAGGCCCCACGCGTCGCCGCGCGTCTCACCGGTGGCGTCCAGGTCCAGCCGGCCCAGCGTGCCGTACGCGGCGCGCAGGTTCGCGCCCAGGGTGCGCTGCGCGCGGCGCGTGATGAAGTTCACCACGCCCGCCACCGCGTCGCTGCCGTAGAGCACGGAGCCGGGGCCCTTCACGATCTCGACCTGCTCGATGTCTTCCAGTGACAGGCGCGACAGGTCGACGTCGCCGTCCACCTTGCCGGTGACGCGCTCGCCGTCCACCAGCACCAGCACGTACTCCGGTGCCAGGCCCTGCATGGACAGCCCGGAGCCGGAGAAGCCCTGCTGCACCACGAAGCCCGGGCGCGCGTTCAACAGCTCCGACGCGTCTCGCGCGCCGCTGGCGACAATCTCCGAACGGGTGATGACCTCGGTGGCCACCGGCGTCTCGCGCAGGCGCTCCTGCGTGCGGGACCCCGTCACCACCGTCTGGAGCGCGGGAGGCTCCTCCACCGGAGGCGCGGGCTTCGCGGGCACGGCCTCCGCGTCAGACGGCGACGCGGCCTGCGCCACGCCTCCATCCGCGGACGGCACATCCTCCGCCCGGGCCAGGCCGGACAGGGCACTCCACAGCAGCGCGCACAGCCACCAACGCCCGGACATCCCGCGTCCTCCCGGCACGAAAGCCGGGCGGCCTCCGCTCACCGGAAGCCTGTCGGGCGCTGGGCTCAGGGGCCTCGGGCCTCAGGAAACACACTGCCGCGAGCCCCTTACCGAAGGCCCGTTCCCGCGAAGCGTCTCAGCCGCGTTCACCCCGGGAAGCACCGCCACCCCGTGGCTCCGCCGAAGGCCCGGCCTCCAGGGGCACCACCTGCGTCCGGTGGCACCGGCGGCACTTCAGCTCCACGCCGCCCGGCACCAGTCGCGCCAGCAGGCTGCCGCACATGCAGCGCAGCTCTCCGGCACTTCCCTGTGGCCCGCATCCCTCGTGCATCGCGGCTCCCTGCGTTCGATGGGGCCGGACGATATTGATACTGACTATCAAAGTCAAAAGACTTCCAGTGAACCCTCCAAGTGGGCGTCCGGAGGAGGACCGGCTACTTCGTGCCCGTCTTCGCCTCGGGGCGCGGGGCGGGCGTGGCGGCCTTGGGGGCGGTGAGCAGGGGCACCCGGCCATCCGGGTAGAGCGCGGTGAGGCGGTCGCCGCGAAGCTCCAGCGCGGCCAGGTGGCGGCCGTAGTGGGTGCTGAGGCCCGTGTCGATGACGATGACGCGGCCAGCGAAGCGGATGGAGAGCCGGCCATCCTTGGACGGCGTGTGGCCCATCACCATGCGGCGGGCGCCGAAGCGCTCCAGCACCTGGGTGAGGCCCGCGTCCCACTTCGCTTCATCATCGATGGCGTAGCCGCGGAACCACACCGGGCCCTGCGGATCCACGCCGCCACCCGGCGCCTGTCCTGGCGTCAGGTCCTGCCAAACCCAACGGTTCACCTCCTCCAACGTGGTGCCGGGGACGGTGGGCGCCAGGCCGCCGTGGAGGAAGAGCGTGTCGTTGATGCGGATGACCGCGGGGTGCGAGCGCAGCCACTTCCCGTAGCGTCCGTCCGCGGCGTAGGCGGCGGCGTGGCCGTGGAGTCCCTTGGGCTCGCCCGGGCCGTCAGCGACAGAGGACTGATCCGCGAAGGAGGCGAACTCGCCGGGCGTGACGTAGCGCAGGTCGCCGCGCATGTTCATCAGCTCGTGGTTGCCCAGCAACGGGTGCACGCGGCCGCCGGCCTTGCGCGCCTCGGTCTCCAGGCGCATGAGCAACTCCAAGGCGTCGCGGGTGTGGTCGCCGCGGTCTGGGATGTCCCCGGTCTGCACCAGGTGCGCCTTGCCGCCAATCCAGCGGTCCTTCGCGTCGATGAGGCCCGCGAGCCGAAGCACTTCCTTCAGCGCTTCCACGTCGCCATGCACGTCCGCCACGGCGACGATGCGCTCGACGCCCGTGAAGACGAACGGGTCCTGGGGCTTCGGGGCGGCGGCACCCGCGAGCGCGGGCAGGAGCAGCAGGGACAGGAGAACGGGACGCACGGGCTTCCTTCCTTCGAAGAAGGAGGAAGCCTAGCGCACGTCCCGCGTGGGCCTACGCGTTCGCGGCGGCGTAGATGTCCAGCAGCGTGATGCCCGCGACAGCGCCGGTGGCGGCGAGCAGGCGGCCCTTGCGCACGCCCGGCTCACGCAGGCCCTTGCCCATGGTGGCCAGGTCGAGCGCGTCACCGGCCACTCGAGCCCACAGCCACGGGCGCTTCTTCGCGGGGCTCAGCAGGGCCACACCGGCCGCGAGCTCCCGGGCGCCGTAGGCCCGCACCCACTTGTCCCCGCGCGAGATGCCGAAGAATCGGAGCAGGTTCCACGCACCCAACAGCTCCGTGACGCCCAGGCCCACGCTGAACCAGCCCAGCGCGCGCGGCAGCTTGCTCATCGCCTTCGCCATGACACCGCCTCCTCGAACAGAAAGGTCCGGTGGAAAGCTGGAGGCGTCCCCGGCGCACGCCAAGACCCCTGGCCGCCCAGGCGCGGATGCATGCAGGAAGGCAGGCAGGCGACGGAGCCCCTGCCCTACGGGGCGTTGCCGCGGAAGCGGGCCGGAATGGCGCGCAGGAGCTGCGGATCCTTCCAGTCCCAGACGCGCTCCGGCGCGCTGTCCACGTCCACCGGCACGGAGTTCCACGCGTGCACGTCGTAGGAGGTGGAAGCGCGCCAGTGGAAGACGAAGCTGAACGCGGCCGTCGCGGCGAGCACGCCCACCAGGGCGCGATGCCGCCGGGGCGCATCCACCGCGAGCTGCACGGGGTACGCGAGAAAGACGATGAGATAGGGCAGCACGTCCGTGAAGAAGCGCGGCCCCACGGAGTGCCCCGCCCACCAGACGGGGAACGCGGAGATGGCCACCCAATGCAGGAGCACGATGACGGCGAAGGCCTTCTCGGAGGCTTCCAGCTCCCGGCTCCTCCAGCGCTGGACGAACCCCACCCCGGCGAGCACCAGGAACGGCGAATACAGCAACAGCCCGCGCGACGGGCTCACCAGGTTCGTGGCCAGCGCCATGAAGAAGCGCGAGCCCATGACATCCAGCGGGTGCGTGTAATACGGCGACAGAATCGATCCGTAGAGGCGGAGGTTGTACCCGCAGAACGGCAGCGCCACGAGCGCCGCGCCCGCGAAGTACGCGGGCAGCAGCCGGTGGAAGCGCAGGACGAAGTACGCCGTGACGACGACCACGGTGAGGGAGTGCGTGGGCCGGCACACATACGCGAGCGCCACCGCGAGCCCGGCGAGGAACGCGGTGCGCTGTGTCTGCGCGGGCCTCGACAGCAGCAGCACGACACAGGCGATGGCGAGCAGCCCGGGGCCGTGCTGCCAGAGGACGCGGCTGGCGGTGGAGTACGCCGTCGTCCCCAGCCCGAAGAGCAGGACGGTGACGAGCGCGGCGCGGGCGGACACGCGCCTTCGCAGCGCGACGAGCAGCACGCCCGCGGCGGCGCACACGTAGAACGACGCGATGAGGTTCTCGGTGCGGTGGAAGGAGCCCAGGTCCACCTTGCCGGTGCTCCGGAACAACTCCAGCCACGCCAGCGCATCCGCGCCGGGAGCCCCCAGGTGCCCAAGCAGCGGCCGGCCCAGCGAGAACAGCCCCTCCGCGGCCGCGAGGAACGGCAGCGCGGAGACCATCACCCCGGGCGGGTACTCGTAATAGGTGTGGCCGCCGTAGACGCCTCGGGCGTACGCGGTCGCCGGGGTGAACGACGGCGCGTACTCATCCAGGTCGGCGTTGCCCTCGTGGAGGATGCTGGCCGCCGAGGGGATGGACCACAGCGAGTCCGTCTGCATCTGCACCTGGCTCGTGGTGTAGACCGCGAACAAGCCCAGACACAGCAGCCAGGCCGCGAGGGCCGAGGCCGCGAAGCCGCGAGGGGACGGGGAGGACGCCGGAAGCATGACGCCGCTTCTAGCGAATCCCCGTCCACCCTGCGCGCCCTGATGTCACCTACGGCGTGGACACCTGCGTCCACTCACCCATGACCATCGTCCAGTTGCTGAGGAAGTCGACCTTCTGGGACGGCTTGCTGGGGTCCGGCGCGTACGACAGGCCGGACTGGTTGTTGAGCCGGCTGGTCATGTAGATGAGCCGCGACATGGCGGGGCCCGGCGTCTTCGGCTGGCCCTGCACGTTCGTCAGCCCCTCCTTGAACCGCGCCGCCAGGTAGAAGGGCGGGATGGTCTGGTAGTTCACCCGCACCCGCGCGGACTTCCAGCCCGCCGTCCGGTTCGTGGGGATGCGGTACGTGATGTGGTCCACGCCCGGCGCGGACTTCGCGCTGTAGTCCGGATCGCTGGTGACGCTCGTGTCGCCAGTCCCCAGCACCGTGCTCAGCGGCTCCGTCAGCGTGGCGAGCTCCTGGAGCTTGAGCCCCAGCAACGCCTCCGAGGGATTGCGCGCCGAAGGCGGCACCCAGCCCAGCGGCAGGATGCGGTTGTCCTTCACCGCCTGGAACTGCTGGAGCTCCGTGGAGGTGAGCTGGTTGTAGTCGTCCACCACGCGCAGCTCGTAGATCTGCGCCTGCGATTCGTCGGTGATGGCCTGGCGGTGGGGCTGGAGCTGGCCGGCGGTGCTGGCGAACTCGGAGGGCAGCGTGTTGCTCCCCGCGATGTTGCACGCGCCCTGGCAGATGGCGCCCCAGGCGTTCGGCTGACCGGAGGCCCAGAGGACCCGGCCTCCGTCACCCAGCAGTTCGAACTGCACGAAGGCCCTGCGGAAGCCCGCGCCGCTGGGGAACTTGTGCCCCACGTTGTTGGTGACGGTGACGGCGAAGTCCTGCGTGGCGCCTGCGTTGGTGGGCGGCGCGACGGACACCTGCACCGCGGGCTTCAGCGGGTTGAAGACGCCCTGCGACGTGTTCACCGCCAGGTCCAGGATGGACTGCTCCGCGTTGAGCAGGTTCTTCGCCACCGCGTAATTCCGGCTCGCGTCCGTCAGCAGGGGCGCGGCGGACTCCGGCAGCGTCAGGGAGAGGAACAGGTCATCCACCCCGATGTTGGCCGGCAGCACCACGGTGATGGAGCGGGTCCCCGGGCTCAGATGGACGTTCCGGTTGAAGGGGAGCCACGTGCTGTAGGCCGGGTTCCTGAACTCGGGCATGTCCGGGATGTGGCTCGAGCCCCCGAACGTGAGCTGGATGGGACCATGGGCCTCGAAGGCGTTCCGGTAGAACACGCTCGCGCCCCAGTTCAGCTCCACCTCGCCGCCGTTCCGGTCGATGTACTGGGCGTACTGCGACACGTCGAGCGTCAGCGTCGCCCCCTCATCCCCGAAGGCGTCGCTGCGCACGGTGAAGAAGTACTGGCCGTGCGCGGGCTTGACGTTCCCCTCGCTCTTGACGGCCTGCATCTTGGGGCCCGCGCTCACCTTCCAGCCCTGCGTGTCGCCGTTCTCCGCGCCCGGGTTGAGGATGAGATTGCCCGTGCGCCTGCGGATGGGAGCCGACTGGAGGAACGGCGGCACCACCGAGTTCTCCGACGGGTAGTACTCGATGCCCAGCACGTCCGGGAACTGCTGGAACATCTCGTGGACGAAGAGGTTCACGCCCAGCAGCGAGTGCCGGTTGTACTGGCGCGGCGTCGTGCCCGTGTTGCCCTGGTAGAACTTCGCCAGGTCCGCGTTCACCTGCGCCACCGGCTCGAAGCCGTCGTTGGTGGACACGCTGGCCAACTGCATGTGGCACGTGAGGCAGGACGCCGTCTGGGTGGCGTAGCCGCTGTTGAGCCACTCGAAGTACGTCGTCTGCTCGTAGGCCAGGCCCACGCAGGGGTCCGTGAGGAAGTCGCCGGTGAAGTTCTTCTGGCCCGTCGGGCAGCTCGCCGGCTTCACGTAGCCGCCGCGCGACTGCGCTTCTTGGATGGTCAGCGCATTGCTGTACCGGTCCGGAACCTTGGGCAGCACCACGACGTGGCAGGAGCCGCATACGGTCGCGTCGCGCAGGTACGGCTGGCCTCCCGCCGCGTTGGTGGCCGTCTCCAGCCCCAGGCCCGCCGCGGCCATGGGCGCGATGTTGAGCCCCGTGTCCGGCCCCACCACGGAGCCCGGCCGGGTGTTCATGTGCGAGGTGAACGGGAACGCCGGAGGCTGGTGGGGGTCCCCCGCGTCCTTGAGGCGGTTGGAGAGGTTCCCGCCGAACACGCTGTTCGCTTCGCTGCCGTAGAACGTCGTGAAGTCCTTGCCGTCCCAGGGCAGGCCCTGCTGGGGCGCCACGTCGTGGCACGCGGCGCACGACACGCCGTCGCGGCCCAGCGCGCCCAGCGTGGCGTTGGCGGGGCTCGCGTTCGGGTCGTGGACGGGGCTCGTGTAGCCGGAGCCCTCGGGCGTCGAATACAGCATGAAGTGGCTGAAGAGCTTCCCCTGCTGGTTCGCCTGCCGCTGGCCCAGCGGCGAGTGGCAGCGCAGACAGAGGTTGTCCACCTGCTCCGGCTGGTTCGGCGACAGGGCGCGCGTGTTCTCCACCTGCGCCAGGAAGACGGGGTCGCGCGCCGCCAGCGCCTTGATGGAGCCGCTCCAGTCCCCGAAGAGGGACCAGTTGGACGCGAGATCCATCTTGCCGGAGGGGTCCACCTGCGCCACGCCGGGCTGCGCCCAGAAGGACATCTGCGGCAGGTCCGTGCGGGACGCCTTCCAATCGCTGTCATGGCAGGACTGGCACACCAGCGACGAGTTGAAGTTGCCCGACGCCAGGTCCAATCCGTTGTGCGCGATGTCCAGCGACCGCTTGGGCAGCGCGAACAGCGAGGCGCGCGTCAGGTTGGGCAGCTGCACGCCCGCCCGCTGGCTGTAGTACGTCAGGAACTGCTGCACCGACGGGTGGTTGTCCGCCAGCGATGACGTGAGCGTGTTGCCGTGCGGGAACACCGGGAATGGCGGCGACAGGTAGCCGTCCACCGCGGCCACGGCCTGGGTCGGAGGCACGTCGGAGGCGCGCTCCCATGAGGTGCACGCGCCCAGCGCGAGGACTCCCGCGGCGGCGAGCAGGTGACGCGACGGTCGAAGACGTCCGGTTGTCATGCGTTCTTCCCAACGGAGAGGGGGTTCAAGGCAGCCATGAAAGGAAGGGGTGCGTGGGATTGCTGGCGGTTGCGCCAGTACGGCGCCTGGGGCCAGCGGCGCTCCAGGCGGTAGTAGCCCTCGCGGATGCGCAGGTGCTCCTGGAACTCGTGCCGCGTCCGCACCTCGTGGAGGCGCAGCGCGGTGACGTCGCCGCGCAGATGCCGGCCCACCGCTTCGGCGGCATGATGCGCGGAGCGCAGGGCCTGGGACGTGCCCTGCGAGGACAGCGGATCCAACGTGCACGCGGCGTCCCCCACCGCGAGCCAGTCCTCACCGTGCAGCCGGTCCAGGCAGGCGATGTTCGCGGACACCGCGCGCAGGGGCCCGCCGGTGGAGTCACAGGCCTCCAGACGGCGGAGTGTCTCGGGGGCGCGCTCCATCCGCGCACGCCAGGCCCCGGCGTCCTTCGGTGACACACCCTGGAGCGAATCCCGGTCGCCCATCAGCCCGAAGACGACCTGGTCGCCGGGCATCCGCGCGGAGTACCACCAGCCGTCCTCGCACGCCTCCACCAGCGTGAGCGCGTCCACGGTGCGGCCGGGATGGAGCGCGAACGTGCCGCACAGGCCGAAGGTGCGGTCCACCGTATGGCGCCGGGCCCCCCGCGACGTGGCGAAGACCGCGCCGCGGCCCGTGGCATCCACCACGAAGCGCGCGTCCACGAAGGCCCGGGGCGCATCCCCTTCGATGGGAAGAAAGAGGCGGTGGCCGCCGTGCGCGAGGGGCATCCAGTCCGTCACCGCCGCGCCGGTGCGCACGTCCACGCCGTGGCGCGAGGCCTCGTCCGCGAGCATCCGGTCGAAGCGGGCCCGGTCCAGGTGCCAGCCCGTGCCCCACGGCGAGCGCAGGTGGTCGTTGTAGCCCAGCGCGGAGTCCCCCCAGCGCGAGCACGAGCCCATGGAGCGCAGGTGGCCCTGGCGCGCGAAGGCCTCCCAGACGCCCAGCCGCGCCAGCAAGCGCCGGCTGTCCGGAGGCAGCGTCTCGCCCAGGTGGGGCTGGGCATAGGTGGAGCGCTCGAACAGGACGACGCGCAGGCCCGAGTGCCTGCGCAACGCCAGCGCCAGCGCCGCGCCCGCGGGACCGCCGCCCAGCACGGCGACGTCAAACCGGAGGTCGCCCACGGCTCAGGCCGTCCCGTCCTTGTGCTCCAGCGGCCGGCGCTCGACCTCCAGGAACAGCGGGCCCGTGCCGGACTGCTTGAGGATGAAGCCCAGGTCCTTCCAGTTGAAGACCATGGTCTCGTCGAAGACGAAGTTGGCGCCGGCCGGACGCGTCCAGTAGTCCTGCTTCACCTGGCCGCCCTCCATGTACGAGACGAAGTACGGGCGCTGCGCGGGCCACCACCAGAGGTTGGTGTAGTCCGTGGTCTGGTTGGAGCACTCGTTGAAGTCCGCCTGCCACGGCAGCGCCATGTACTTCGTGGCGTCTCCAGGCTGGAGGCCGTGGCCCGCGGTGGGCTCGGTGTCCCACTGGAGGCCCGCGTTGCCGGTGGACGGCATGGGCTTGATGCGGAAGGGCTCCTCGTAGATGGCCGGGTCGCGGCACAGCCAGGTCATCTCGATGCCCGGGCAGAACGGCCCGCCCACGCAGTTCTCCAGCACCCCGCGGTCCCACTGCTCGCCGGGCCCCAGCGTGGACGCGGGCGGCGCGGCCTTGGAGTACACCTGCTGGCTGAACTGCTGGAGCAGGAAGTACTGCGTGCGCGTCAGCGTGAGGTACTTGCTCTCCGGACTGGGGATGACGTTGGCCTCGCCCTGCAGCGGATCATCCCCGGCCAGCTTGGGCATCAGGCCCGGCGTCGGGTCGTTCTCGTGGCCCGGCTGGCGCAGGTAGCCGAAGAAGTTGGACGGCGACCCGTCCTGCCGCACCACCCCGTCATGTCCCGCCGTGCCCTGTGAGTTGATGTTGGCGACCCACTGGTAGATGGAGGGCCGCGCCAGGATGGGGCGGATCTCCGCCTGGAAGTTGGGCACGTAGTTGGGATTGAAGCCGTTGGGGCCGTAGAGGTCCGGCGCCAGGTTCCGCGCGCGCACGAGCGCGTCGTAGATGGTGTCGTAGAGCGTCACCATGTTGAGGATCTGCGGCGCGTAGGCCGGCGGCGCCACCATCACCCATGCGGGCGTGGCCTCCACGGGCGTGCCGTTCGGGAGGACGACGCGGGCGCTGACGGGACCGTCCGACGTGTCGTCCCACCAGTTGTTGTTGTTGGCGTAGTTGTCGATGCGCGGCTGCTCGTACGCAATCGCTTCCACGGTCGGGACCAGGGCCGTGCCGATGGTCTGGCCGAGGACGCCGATGATGCCCGCCCGGAACGCCGCCTCCGTGGGGTACCCGATGTCGGCGATCTCGCGCAGCCGCCTGACGGTGTCGGGTGACAGGTAGTCGGGCTTGTCGCTGTGGGTGGTGTTGACGGTGTTGAGCAGCGCCGTGGTGATCATCCACCGCGTGGAGCACCCCGAGCGCCCGTAGCCGCCCCGGAAGTCCATGCGGCCCTGGGCATCCACGGAGAGCTGCCCCAGCGTGGTGATGTCGCTCTGCTCCGGCACCAGGCCCCCGGGCGGGAAGTTCACCGGATAGCCCTGGGTCGCGTGCGCCGCGTCGAAGGCGGACTGGGACGGCAGCCCCGTGTAGCCCCGGGCCGCCACGGTGCGCGGCCCCGGGTCGATGATCAGCGCATTGCGAAACCCTCTCGCCACCCTGGGGTTGCGCAGCGGCTGGCCCGCGTGCTTGCCATCCACGCCGGAGAGCTGCTGGAACTCGTACCAGGCCGCCTTCTTGTTGGCCACGTGCACGGTCCACACGACGTCCTGCACGTCCTGCCCCAGCGCCACCGGGCGGCCCTGAGGGCTCTTGTCGTCATAGACGAACACCTGGAAGCGCGCCGCCTGCCGGCGGATGCCGCCCTGGGCGTCGCGGAAGGCCTTCACCTCCGTCTGGCCATCCTGCTCCAGCGGCAGTCCTCCGGCCGTCACCGGCCCCAGGTAGTAGTCCTCGCTGTTGCCAACGCGTGCGATGCCAATGGCAGGGTGGATTCGGTAGGTCGGGCTCATGGGCATGCCCCACCCCACTGCAAGCCGCACACCATGAAATACCTGGACAAGCCGTAAATGATTCCTGGGGGTTGCGGGGAGTGGTCGCGGGCGCCCTGGCCGCCGGACGCGTCAGGGGCCTGGCCATGACGTGTCAGCGCGGGGGATGACGCGTCAACGCGCCTGACCCGGGCGGGTCAATCAGCGAGGATGGCGCGCATGAAAATCTGGGTCGATGCCGATGCATGTCCGGGGCCGGTGCGGGACATCCTGCTGCGCGCCGTGCAGCGCACGAAGGTGCCCATCGTCTTCGTGGCGAACAAGCCGCTGGCGCTGCCGCGCCTGGCGTACGTATCCACCGTGCAGGTGGGCGCGGGGCTGGACGTGGCGGACCGGCACATCGCCACGTCCGCGGAGGCCGGGGACCTGGCCGTCACGCAGGACATCCCGCTGGCCGCGCTGCTCGTGCCCAAGGGCGTGGTGGTGATGGACCCGCGCGGAGAGCTCTTCACGCCGGAGACCATCGACGAGCGCCTGTCGATGCGGAACTTCATGCAGGAGCTGCGCGACAGCGGCGTGAACACGGGCGGCCCCGGCGGCTTCTCACCGCAGGACCGCCAGCAGTTCGCGGCCACGCTGGACCGCGAGTTGACCCGGCTGGTGAAGCAGCAGGGCTGAGGCGTGAGCGCCTAATGGCCGGCGCCGCCGCTGCCCTCCGCGGGAGGCGTGCCGGTGGACGGCGCCACGGGGCTGGTGCCGATCCCCTTGTTGCGGTTCCAGGCCTCCGGGGTGATGTCCAGGCGCGCGCCGGGGTTCTGCGACGGCGCGGCCGCCGGGGCCAGGGTGTCCACGTCGCGCAGGTCGATGCTGCCCGAGCCGCCGGTGCCCACCTCGTTGATGTCCACGCACTGGTAGTCCGCCGGGTCCGAGGACTTCTGGATGCCCGTGCCGCCGGTGGCCTCGGCGTTGGCCTGGGCCTCGGCGCCCACGTCTCCATAGAAGTTCATGCCGTGCTCGCGCAGCATCTCCTGCGTGCGAGGAGACTCCTCCGCGTCCCAGGACATCTCGTCGCTGGCGAACGCCTCGGACGGGGACTCCTGTGGAACGGACGCGGTCTGCGTGGCACAGCCGCCCAAGAGGAGCGCGGTCATCGAGGCCATGAGCGGAAGCTTCATCGGGGTGTCCTCCAGAAGTGTCGTCCGCCTTTCAACTTGGAGGCACTCGCGTCGGGGGCAAGCGACGGGGAGCCAGCCGGGCCAGCGGCCCCGTTCCAGGCCGGGGGCCCTCTCAGTGGTCCACGGACGCGGCGCCCCCAGGCAGGCAGGCCAGGGCCGCCACGGTGAGTGACTCGCAGCCCGTGCGCAGCGAGCCCTCGCGCTCCGGCGCGTAGTGGCTGGAGTGCGGCCCCGGCAGGTGCGCCGCCTTCTGCAGCGGCGTTGTGCCCGGCGCATCCTCCCAGGCCTTGGGCGGCGTGATGCCCATGAACCAGTACGCGATGGGCACCGGATGCTCCGGCCCCTGGGCGAAGAAGGGGAAGTCCTCGCTCGCGCTGGCGAGCACCCCGGGCACCAGCGCGGCGTGGCCGAACCACTCCGCGTGCGCGTCCCGGACGCGGCGGATGAGCTCCGGGTCGTTGCGGTTCACCGGCCCGCGGTTGAGCACCTCCACCAGGGGAGGCCTCGGCGCGCCCGCCGCCGCGGCCTCGCCCTTCGCGATGCGCTCGATGGCGGCGAGCACCCGCGCCTGCACCGCGTCGTCCTCCGTGCGCACCGTCAGCTCCAGCACGGCCTCGTCTGGAATCACGTTGGCGCGAGTCCCCGACTGGAAGGACCCCACCGTCACCACCGCGGGCTCCAGCGGCGACAGCGCGCGCGACACGATGGTCTGCAGGCGCATCACCACGCTGGCCCCCAGCACCACGGGGTCCACGGACAGCTCCGGCTGCGCTCCATGCGCGCCCCGGCCGAAGAGGCGCAGGCGCACGTGCGCGGAGCCCATCATCGTCACGCCCTCGCGGTGCATGAAGGTGCCCACCGGCAGCGGCGCCGTGTGCTGCCCCAGCACCGCGTCCGGCGTGCCGAAGCGCGAGTAGAGCCCGGCGTCCAGCATCGCCTTCGCGCCCTGGAGGGTCTCCTCCGCCGGCTGCCCCACCACCATCACCGTGCCGCGCCACGCGTCGCGCGAGCGCGCCAGCATCGCCGCCGTGCCCACCAGGCACGCGGTGTGGACGTCATGCCCGCACGCGTGCATCACCGGCTCGCCGTCTTCTGTCCGCACGCGGCTCGCGTAGGGCAGCCCCGTCTTCTCCTCCACGGGCAGCGCGTCCATGTCCCCGCGAAGGAGCACCGTGGGCCCGTCGCCATTGCGCAGCAGGCCCACCACGCCGTGGCCGCCTACGTCCCGGCTCACCTCGTAACCTTCCGCCTCCAACCGGCGCGCCACCTCGGCGGCCGTGCGCGCTTCCTCGCCGGACAGCTCCGGATGTTCGTGCAGGTCCCGGTAGAGCGCGTCCACGTCCGGCAGCACCGCGTCCAGGTGCGCGAGGACGCGCCGGGCGCGGGCACGGATGTCTGAAGGAGAGGACAGACCCGCGACGGACGGGGAGGGGGCGGCGTCGTGCATGGCGGAGTGCTCCCGGCCCGGACGCAAGGAGGAGGTGCCACGGGCGCCCGGGTACGGCTCAAGGTGGAAGCCGCGCGCGGCGGTTCACAGGGGCCAGGCAGGGAAGCGGCCAGGGGCCCGGCCTTGTGCGCCGCCTCCCCCACCCTCCGGGGCGCCGTGGGCCTCCGGGGTACCGCCTGTCCGTTCGTTGTCCGCCCCTCCCCCGGAGGTCACCTTCTGGCTGCGCAGGAGACACATGGAGGGAGCGGTCATGAGGCGAAGCATCGCGTTGGGGCTCTGCCTGGCGGGACTGACGGGTGGCGCCGCCAGGGCCCAGGATCCACCGTCGGACGCGCCCATGCGGGTGGACCGGGTGGATTGGCAGGGCCCCTACTTCCTCCTCGGAGTGGGCGTGGAGGGCTACACGGGCAAGCTCGCGCCCAACCTGGATCCAGGGCCGTCGTATGGCGTCCTCGTGGGCTACCGCGCCAATGACTACCTGGGCGTGGAGCTGGGCTACAGCGGCGGCGTGAGCAACCTGTCCGTCGCGAACGGCTCGTTCTTCGGCACCCCGGACATCGTGCGGAACGGAGCGCAGGCGGCGCTCACGGTCGGCTTCACCCACACCCGGGCGCAGCCCTATGTGCTCGGCGGCATCGGCGTCGAGCGCTACTCGGTGCGCGAGGGCAACTTCTTCCGGTTCTTCGACGACACCGGAGGCTACGCGCCCGTGGGAGCGGGGGTGCGCTACAAGTTCAATCCCCAGCTCACGGCCGAGGTGCGCGGCACCTACAGCTTCCTCTTCGGACAGGACTTCTCGCCCACGCAGGACATTGGCGGGGGGGATGGCCGCTACGCGGGCATGCTGATGATTGGCGGCAGCTATTGAGGTGCGCATGTCCGTCACGCTGATCGACCTCCTCGACGAGCGAAGCCGCCGTCCCGCGGATCCACGCCTCTACACCTTCCTGGAGGACGACGCGGAGGTGACGCTCACCCGGGGCGCGCTGGCATCGAGCGCGCACCGCATCGCCGCCGCGCTCCAGTCGCTCGCGGCCGGAGGGGAGCGGGCGGTCCTGCTCTATCCCCCCGGCGCGGACTACCTCCGCGGCTTCTTCGGCTGCGTGTGTTCGGGGCTGGTGGCGGTGCCGGCGTATCCGCCAGACCCCTCGCGGCTGGAGCGCACCCTGCCCCGCCTGCGCGCGCTCATCGCGGACTCCGGAGCCGCGGTGGTGCTGACCACGTCCTTCATCCTGTCCATGGCGGAGCTGCTCTTCACGGACGCGCCAGAATTGCGAGCGCTGAAGTGGGTGGCGACGGACGCGCTGGAGGAAGGCGGCGCGGCGGCCTGGAAGCGGCCGGACGTGACGGCCGACACGCTGGCCTTCCTCCAGTACACGTCCGGCAGCACGGCGACGCCGCGGGGCGTGATGCTCAGCCACGGCAACCTGATGCACAACCTGGGGGCCATCCGCCGTGCGTTCCAGACGCACGACGACAGCGTGGGGGTCATCTGGCTGCCGCCGTACCACGACATGGGGCTCATTGGCGGCGTGCTGGTGCCGCTGGCGCAGGGCTTCCACACCGCGCTGATGTCGCCGCTGACATTCCTCAAGCGGCCTCGTGCATGGCTGGAGGCGCTCACCCGCTTCGGAGGCACCATCAGCGGCGGGCCCAACTTCGCGTTCGACCTGTGCGTGCGGCGCATCCCGCCCGCGGAACGGGAGGGCCTGGACCTGAGCCGTTGGGAGGTGGCGTTCTGCGGCGCGGAGCCCATCCGCCCGGACACGCTGACCCGCTTCACGGAGGCCTTCGGACCGCATGGCTTCCGGCGCGAGGCCTTCTACCCGTGCTACGGCCTGGCGGAAGGGACGCTCATCGTCTCCGGTGGAGCGAAGGAGGCAGTGCCCCTCCTGCGAGACGTGGACGCCGCCGCGCTGGAGGCGGGCAGCGCGCGGGCTCCCATTGGAGCGGCCCGGACGCTGGTGGGCAGCGGAGCGACGCTGCCGGATCAATCCCTGCGCATCGTGGCGCCGGACACCGGCCGCGTACTCCCAGAGGGAGAAGTGGGCGAGGTCTGGGTGAAGGGGCCCAGCGTGGCGAAGGGCTACTGGAGGCGCGAGGAGGAGTCCGCGAGGGTGTTCCAGGCCAGGACCGCGCAGGGAGACGGGTCCTACCTGCGGACCGGGGACCTGGGCTTCCTGGACGACGGCGAGCTGTACGTCACGGGGCGGGAGAAGGACCTGATCATCGTGCGAGGCCGCAACCTGTACCCGCAGGACCTGGAGACGGTGGTGGAGGAGAGCCACCCCGCGCTCAGACCCGGCTGTGGGGTGGCCTTCGGCGTGGAGGTGGAGGGCGAGGAGCACCTCGTCGTGGTGCAGGAGGTGGATGCACGCAGGTGGGACGGCGAGGTGACGCCGGTGCTGGGCGCCATCCGAGGACGTCTGGCGACGGTGCACGAGGTGAGGCCCCGAGCGGTGGTGCTCATCGAGCCCGGGAGCCTGCCCAAGACGTCCAGCGGCAAGGTGCAGCGCAGGGCCACGCGGGAGGCCTTCCTCGCCGGAGCGCTGCGCGAGCTGCACGCCTGGTGCACGACCGCGCTGAACGGCGCGGACGCGCACCCCGAGCGTTCAGCACGGGAGTTCCGGGTCCTGGCAAGAGTGCCGGCGCGCCTGGGAGCGAGGGTGGAGGACCTGGATGCCCATACGCCCTGAACCCGGCTAGCATCGGGGGCATCCCCCCCGCTGAAAGCCGACTTCGCTGAACGCCACCGAACCGCGCCATCTGGCCGGCCTGGACCTGCTCCGGTGCCTGGCCATCCTCGTCGTCGTCGTCTTCCACTACCCCCGCCCCCAGGGGCACGAGGCCTACCAGACGTTCGCCAACTTCGGCTGGACGGGCGTGGAGCTGTTCTTCGTGCTCAGCGGCTTCCTCATCGGCTCGCAGCTCCTGGAGCCGGTGTCGCGCGGTGAGACGCCGTCGCTGCGGCGCTTCTACCTGCGGCGCTCGCTGCGCATCCTCCCGTCCTTCCTCGTCGTGCTGGGCCTCTACCTCTTCGTGCCGGCCTGGACCGAGCGGCCCCTGGAGACGCCCGCGTGGCGCTTCCTCACCTTCACGCAGAACTTCGGCCTGCGCCTAAATGGCTTCTCCCACGCGTGGTCGCTGTGCGTGGAGGAGCACTTCTACCTGGTGCTGCCGCTCACCGTGCTCGCGCTGCGTGGACGCCTTCGCGCGCCGTCCCTCATCGCGCTCGCCGTGGCCGTGATGGGCGGAGGCATGCTCCTGCGCGGTGCGCTGTGGCAGCAGCACTTCTCCACGCTCGGAGCGGGCGACCCGGGCTGGCGCGGATACGACACGCTGCTCTACTACCCGACGTACGCGCGGCTCGACGGGCTGACGTGCGGCGTGCTGCTCGCGGCCCTGCGCGTCTTCCGGCCACGGGCCTGGGAGCGCTGGACTCGCGGTGCCCGCGCATGGGGGATGGCCGTCATGGGGCTCGCGTGCCTGGGCGGCGTGCTCTACATCAACGAGGAGCACTACCGTTACCTCCCCTATGTCCTGCTGGCGTTCCCCTTGGCCGCGCTGGGCTTCGCGGCGCTGTTGATGGCCCTGGCGGGCCCCTCGGCCTCGCGCGTCTGTGCTCGCATCCCGGGCGTGAAGGCCTTCGCAGTGCTGAGCTTCACCGTCTACCTCACGCACAAGGCCGTGCAGCACTGCGTGCGGGACGCGCTGGCACCCCATGGCATGGACGCGTTCCACGTCGTCACGTTGCTGGGCGGCGCCGTGGCGGTGCTGCTCGCCTCGCTCGCGCTGCACCATGGCGTGGAGCGGCCCGCGCTGAAGTGGCGGGAGCGGCTGGAGCGGGGGCTCGCTGCCAGGAAGCCCCAGGCGCAGCCCTCCGTCCCCTGAACGGCGGCTCGCGCTTCTGCGCGACAGAAGCCGCGCAAGGGGACGGGCCTGGGCCCGGGCGTCGCGTGCGCGCTAGACCTCGCGCATGCGCCCCTTCCTGACGGCGACGTGGAAGTACCTGCTGATGCTCAACTACGAGGTGGATCCGGCGGTGCTGCGGCCCCTCGTCCCCCGTGGCACGGAGCTCGACGCGTGGCAGGGCCGCACGTTCGCGAGCATGGTCGGCTTCCGCTTCCTCGACACGCGCGTGCGGGGGCTCGCGGTGCCGTTCCACCGGGACTTCGATGAGGTGAACCTGCGCTTCTACGTGCGCCGCCTGGGCCCCGAGGGCTGGCGGCGCGGCGTGGTGTTCGTGCGCGAAATCGTGCCCCGGCTCGCCATCGCCACCGTGGCGCGCGTCCTCTACAACGAGCCCTACGTCGCGCACCCCATGCGCCACGCCGTGAACATGGACGGCGCGGACACCGGCGCGCCCGGCCACGTCGAGTACGCCTGGAAGTCCCACGGCCGCTGGCACCAGTTGTCGGCCCGGACGCTCGGCACGCCGGCCGAGAGCGCCCCCGGCTCCCAGGAGGAGTTCATCACCGAGCACTACTGGGGCTACACCGCCCAGCGCGACGGCGGCTGCGCCGAGTACCGCGTGGAGCACCCGCGCTGGACCGTCTGGCGAGCCCGGGAGACCGCCTTCGACTGCGACGTGGCCCGCTTCTATGGCCCCGCCTTCTCCGAGTGCCTCCGGGGCACGCCCCACTCCGCCTTCGTGGCCACCGGCTCGGAAGTGTCCGTCTTTCCTGGAAATGAACTCCTGCCCTTGCCAAGCCCGTAGAAATCAATATTCTCAAACCCGAAATTGATTTTCTGAAGAACCCACCATGACGACCTCCAAGTCCACCTGGCCTGTACCCACCCGCTGCCCCGTCTGTGGAGGCGGCACCGTCATCGAACGGGTGCGCTGCGACGGGTGCGCGTCCGCGGTGGAGGGGCGCTTCACGACGGGCTGGGTGCAGCAGCTGTCGCCGGAGCAGCTCGCGTTCGTGCGCGTGTTCATGGCGTGCCGGGGGAAGATCAAGGACGTGGAGCAGGTGCTGGGCCTCTCCTATCCGACGGTGGTGGCGCGGCTGGACGACGTGGTGGAGGCCCTGGGCCAGGCGCCCGGAGTCCCGACTCCGCCCACGCCTCCCGCGCCGCCGCCCCCGCCCCGGGAGCGTGGCGCTCCGCGCCGGGCGCAGATTCTCGATGACCTCGCGGCCGGGCTCATCGACGCGGACGAGGCCGCTCAACGTCTCAAGAAGGCACGGGAGTAACCACCCATGATGGATCCTGAAGCCACGCCGTCCTCTGACGCCTCGTCTTCTTCTCGCGACGGCACCCAGCGCCACGCGATTCCGTGGGGACAGCACGCGGAGCTGGTGCTGCATGCTCCCGCCGCCACGCTCGTGGTGTCGCCGCTGCCGGAGGGAGAGAAGCCCTACCTGGTGACGCACGGCCGGGTGGAGGCGCGCATCCAGGAGCACGGCCGGGTGACGAAGGTGGAGCTGGTGCCGCGCGAGGCCGGCTTCCTCTCTCTCTTCTGGCGCCACGGCGGACAGGCGGAGCTGTTCGTGCCGCCCGACGTGCGCGCGAAGCTCCTGCTGGACGCGGGCGCGGTGCGCATCGCCGGGCTGAAGGACTGCGAGCTGGAGCTGAACACCGACGCGGGCACGGCGAGCCTGCGCGACGTGCACGGCAAGCTGACGCTGCGCACGGGCGCGGGCCGCATCATCGGCGAGCGCGTGGGTGGCACCCTCCACGTCCACGCCGCCGCGGGCGCGGTGAAGCTGGACGTGGACGCGCTGGACGTGGGCGAGCACCGCATCGGGACGCAGGTGGGCGCGGTGGAGCTGCGCCTGGTGCCCGGGCTGGACGTGAACATCTCCGCCCATACGTCGCTGGGCTCCACGCAGACGCGCTACCCGACCAACCCCCAGGCGGCCACGACCATCCTGTTGGAGACGGAGCTGGGCTCGGTGCGCATCCGCGAGTCGGGCCGTTCACGCGGCGAGGACGCGGAAGCCTGGGAGGAGGACGCGCTGCGCTGGCAGCGTCAGGCGGAGCGCTGGCAGCGCCGCGCCGAGCGTCACGCGAACCAGTGGGCCCACGCCTGGGCGAACTCCTGGGGCGCGCCGCCCTGGGCGGGCCCGGGCACCCGGCACCACCACCGGCCGCAGCCGCCCCAGCCGCCTCCGCCGCCGCAGCAGGCCCGTGGCATCCCCGACGAGGAGATGCGCCGCGTGCTGGACCTGGTGGAAGCCGGCAAGCTCAGCGCGGAGGACGCCCACAAGCTGCTCAAGGCGATGCAGCGGTGAGGATCATCCCCCGCCCCCCGGGACGTGAGCCCGGGCCCTCGCGCCTGCTGTACGACGTGCCGGATGGCTCCTGGGGGCGGGAGGCCCTCCTCGATGTGCTTGAGGAGACCCTCCATTGGTGCGCCCCCCGAGCGGATCCGGACACGCCGGCCCTCTGCCTGCGCACGCCCGGCTTCCAGCCCCGGTTGATGGTGGATGGCGACCGCTTCCAGATGATGGAGCGGGTCATCAGCGAGCGGCGCCACGCCCTGCGGGGCAGGCCGCCGCGGGCCCTGCCACCGCGCGAGGGCGGACGTCTTCAAGGGGGCCGGCTGATCGTCTACTTCCCTGAGGACAACACCTGCGACGGTGCGGCGGAGCTGGCGACCCGGGGCTACTTCGACGTGGACAACCTTCCCCCGTGGGACACCTGGGTCGGCATGTTCCGCGAGGATCCGGAATCCCCCACCCAGTCGGCGGACTACCTCATCGCCTGGGTGCCGCCGGTGTTCCTCGACGCAGTGGCCCAGGGCATCTTCGTGAACCCGGAGCTCTGCATCCAGTGGCTGGAGGACTCCACGACGCTGATGGCGAAGCGCCTGAAGGACCTGACCTCGCCCTGAAGCTTCAGGCGCCCTGCGTGAGGAAGCGGAAGGGGCGCACGCAGTCCTCCCGGGTGCAGCGGAAGAGGTAGCCCCGGCCGTTGTCTCCGAAGTCCAGGCCGAACGGCATCGCGGCCAGCTGCGCGACGAAGCGCATGGGCGCGTCACAGCACTCCGGCGTGGCCTCGCCGTTGAGCCACCCGGGCACGCCGCCCACCTTGCTCTCTGGCGCCTCCGCCTGCGCGCGGTCCAGCGCCTGGAGCTGCTCCTCGGTGGCCTCGTTGACGTCCACCGACAGGGCCTCGGTGTCCTCGGTGGCGGGCTCGAAGCCGAGCGTCCATTCCGCGTACGGCTTCACCGGCGACGGCGGCGCGCTCACCGACGGCGCGCCGGCCTTCACCGGCACCGCCGCGTTGGCGCCCTCCTCCGGATCCCACCGGAAGCAGACCGTGTCGGGGTTCTCGCACTGGAAGACGTGGACCGACGCGTGCGGCGCCAGGTCCAGTCGTCCTTCGACGTGCGGCAACTGGAAGAGGAAGCGCTGGGGCCCGCCGCACATCGCGCAGGCGGGCCACTCCAGGGGCCCCGGCGCCTCGGGCGTGCCCCCCACCTTCATCAGGGGGACACCGGTGCGGCCAGGGACGAGCGCCCACAAGGGCGCGAGCGGACGGGACATGCCCGGACTCTAGAAGTCCGCGATGCGGTCGGCCAGCGACGCGTCGTCCACGAAGGGGTTGCGGTTCTGCTGGTAGGTCTCGATGGCGTCGTTGCGCGCGACTTCCGCCGCGTCCACCTTGTCCAGCTGGTTCCACTGCTTGAGCACGGACTCGTCGTCCGCGGGGATGTGCTTGTTGTAGACGGTGGAGAAGTAGAACAGCGCGCGCGCCACGTTGCCCTTGTGCTCGTCGGGCGGCTCGAAGACGGTGCGGCCCTTCTCGTCGGTGCCGAACTTGGAGCCGTTCTCCTCCCACTTCACGTTCTTCACCGTGCCGAAGGGCCAGTTGCCACGGATGGAGTTGGCCTTGCTGTCCGTGGGGAACAGGTGGTGCAGGTCCGCCTTCGCCGCGCCCGTGGCGCCCTTGGACTGGGGCCAGGTGTGCTCGGTGTTCATCACGTTGCTGTTGGGAATCTTGTTCGTCTGCACTTCCTTGCCCGTGTAGACGCACTTCACCTTGCCGTCGTGGTTGTCGAGCGTGGTGAAGATGATCTTCCGCGCCTGGTTGTAGCCCAGGTCCTTGTGCTTGCTGACCGCGTCATGCAGCGCGTTGATCAGCGCCTGGTCCTTCAGGCCGTCGTAGCGAGGATCCGACTTGGGCGGCACGTCCTCCACCGGCACCTGCGGCGCGGGAACCGGCGTCGGCGTCGTCTGGGTCTTCTTCGCCGTCGGGCCGGCCTCGAACGTGGAGACCGACGAGAACGCCTTCGGGGTGATACGCGCCGTGTTGGCCGGGGCCGACGCGGAGTTCGTCGAGGGGCGGGTCGCGGAGAGCGGGCGGGACGGGATGATCATGACGGACCCTCGGGCTTCGAGGTGGGGGGATGACGCATTGTCGTCCGGACCCGGGCCCGGTTGCGTGACGCAGCGCATTTTCCCTCCGAGCCGGTTGGTTTCTTCCGCCTGACCCGGGACATCCCGGGAAATGCCCCAGCGCCGGGCTCCGGAGCCGGGGAAAAGCGGGGCTCATCGGCGGCACCAGGACGGCCCGGGGGCCCTTTCGCGGGAGCCGGGCGGCCGGGACGGGGCGCGCGCTATGCCTCCGGGTGTCGCACCACATGAGGGGGTTTCGTCCATGAAGGTCGTGATTC
Source organism: Corallococcus sp. M7 (assembly GCF_054512695.1). Classification (NCBI taxonomy): domain Bacteria; kingdom Pseudomonadati; phylum Myxococcota; class Myxococcia; order Myxococcales; family Myxococcaceae; genus Corallococcus; species Corallococcus sp. M7. The sequence goes on along the minus strand of NZ_CM137252.1, from coordinate 1,971,199 downwards.
CGGGTGGCACGGGACAGGTGGGTGCCCTGCTGGCGCGGGCGTTCACCGCGCGGGGGGATGACGTGGTCCTCATCAGCCGGGGAGGCCGAGGGGAGGCGCGCACGGTGTCCTGGGATGGGCGCACCCTGGGTGACTGGGCGAAGGAGGTGGATGGCGCCGACGCGGTCATCAACCTGGCGGGGCGCAGCGTGAACTGCCGCTACACGGAGGAGAACCTGCGCCAGATGATGGACTCGCGGGTGGACTCCACGCGGGTGGTGGGCCAGGCCATCCAGCAGGCCGCGAAGCCGCCGCGCGTGTGGCTGCAGATGAGCACCGCGACGCTGTACGCGCACCGGCTGGACGCGCCCAACGACGAGGCCACCGGCATCATTGGCGGGAACGAGCCAGGGGTGCCCGCGTACTGGAAGCGCAGCATCGACATCGCGCAGGCCTGGGAGCGCACGCTGACGGAAGCCGACACGCCCCACACGCGCAAGGTGGCGCTGCGCACCGCGATGGTGATGAGCCCGGACAGGGAGGGCATCTTCGACGTGCTCCTGGGCCTGACGCGCCGGGGGCTGGGCGGCCCCGCGGGCAGCGGGCGGCAGTACGTGTCATGGATCCACCACCAGGACTTCGTGCGCGCGGTGCTGCTGCTGCTGGAGCGCGACGACCTGGACGGGCCGGTGAACCTGGCCGCGCCGAACCCGCTGCCCCAGCGGGAGCTGATGGCGAAGCTGCGCGAGGCGGCGCACGTGAGCGTGGGGCTGCCGGCGGCGAAGTGGATGCTGGAAGTGGGCGCGTTCTTCATGCGCACGGACACGGAGCTGCTGCTCAAGAGCCGCCGCGTGGTGCCCGGGCGGCTGCTGGACGCGGGCTTCACCTTCGAGTACCCCGACTGGGGGACCGCCGTGACGAACCTCGTCGAGCGCTGGCGCGCGGGGAGCGGCCCCGTCCGGAGCTGACCGTGTCCACGAAGAAGTACCGCGTCCGCTGGGGTCGCATCGCCGCGCTGGGGCTCGCCCTGGGCGCGCTGGGCACGGGCGGGTTCACGGCGGCGCGAGGCCTGCGCACGGCCCAGGGGCTGGTGCACCCGGCGCGCATCCCGGTGACGCGGCCCTCCGGCCCGGACGCGCTGCCGGGCATGGAGGATGTGTCCTTCGAGGCCGCGGGGCGGAAGCTCCAGGGGTGGTACGTCCCGTCGCGCGACGGGACGGCGGTGGTGCTGGTGCACGGCTTCGCGGACAACCGCACGCGCATGCTCTTCGAAGCGAAGGTGCTGTCGGAGGCGGGGCACGGCGTGCTGCTCTTCGACTTGCACGGCCAGGGTGAGAGCGAAGGCGACGCGATTGGCTGGGGCGACAGCGAGCGCGAGGACGTGCGCGCGGCCCTGGCCTTCGTGCGGGCAAGACCGGGCGTCACCCCGGGACGCGTGGGCCTGTTCGGGTTCTCCATGGGCGGGACGACGGCCCTGCTGGTGGCGCAGGAGGACGCGCGGGTGAAGGCGGTGGGGGCGGCGGGAGCATTCCCGGACCTGGCGAAGGACATGGGCTCCCACTACGGCCTGAGCACCTGGGCGGTGTTGTGGGGGCTGCGCCGGTCCGGCATCGACGTGGACGCGGTGCGGCCCGTGGACGGCATGTGCCGCCTGGAAGGCCGGCCACTGCTGCTCATCAACGGCGGCAGAGACCCGGACGGCCCCCAGAAGCTGGACGGCCGCCTCTACCGCGCCGCCTGCGAGCCCCGCGAGCTGTGGCTGGTGCCCCAAGCGGGGCACGGCGAGTACCCCCAGAAGGACCCCGAAGGCTACGCCCGCCACCTGCGCGACTTCTTCGGCCGCTCACTCTGAGCGCTGTCCCCGGGTGACGAGGTCCAGACGACCGTCGGCGCCGGTCCTCTTGTAGATCTCTTTTGTGTGCTCCTTCACCGTGTGAAGGGAGAGCTTGAGCTCACGTGCGATGTCCGCATCGCTCGCCCCGTCGTTCAGCAGGTCCGCCACCTCCAGCTGCCGGTCAGACAACCGCGGGACCCACTCCGGATTCATCCAGTGCAGCTCCTCGCGGAGACGGACCTCCCACAGCGTGCATCCCTGGCGCAGGACCGTGGAAGCCTTGAAGCTCACCTTTAAGGTGTCGAGGCCGCGCTTCTTGTCGAGGGGTCTCTCGAGGGGGAGCAGGAGCCCGTCCAGACTCGAGAGCCACTTCACGTAATCCACCCACTCCTTGGGCACGTCATGGCAGAGCTCGTTGGGGGTGAACCACTGGTCCACCATGGCCCGGGCGGTGCCCGTCTCCTCGATGCGGCGTCCCATGGCGTTCAGGACCATTCCAGGCCACGACTCCATCGACAGCGCCGTCAGGAGGTCCCCCTTGAAACGGTAGGCCTCGATGAATTGGACGGTGGACACCGCGTCGTTGATGAGCGGAATGAACGCTTCGAGGAGCGCCTCATCGCGCTCTGAAAAGGACCGGGCGGAGTCCTTGTACATCGCGATGCCGCCCTGGAACTTCTGCCGGGTCTCGAAGAGCAGGCTGGCCAGAACGTGCCTCAGCTTCAAGCCAGCCGCCCGGCTGCGCTCGTAGGTCTCCGTGCTGTCCAGGGAGCGTCCCGCCAGCATCCGCGGCTCCCTCGCGGCTTTATTGGGCCGGGCCAGCGTGTACTGGAACACGAAGCACCGGAACGCCCACGCCGAGTACCCCGCGAGCAGGGGCTGAACGGTCGGCGCGATCCACTCCAACCCCGGCGAGCCATCCGCGCGGGTGAACCCCACCGCGAGGTGATCCGCCCGGCAGACGCGCACCATGACTTCCTGGATGGCGGCATAGATGTCCTCGAAGGTCCTGACATTACGAAGGCGTTTCTCCATTTCCCGGATGAGCCGCAGCTCGCGTGACGTGAACGTCAAGGCCATGCCCATGGTGGGTACCTCCATCCCCGCGTTTCTCTACTCCTCAAGAATGACATGACCGGGACCCGGCCCCACCCCCTCCAACGAGGGGTTGCCAGAAGCCATGGGGCATGCCGGTCGCGCGTGGAGCCCCAATCCATCCAGGGATTGGACAGACATGCTCCAATTCCTGGAAAGCGCCCTCAAGGCGATCCACGATCAATTCCTCTCAACAAGCCCCCCTTGAGACCCGCGACGTATTGCCGTGTGCGGAGCGAAAGGAAACGGGGGTTGTCCAGATGGTGGACTTGATGAGCATGGTGGAGGAGGTCCTGGAGCAGCAGGCGCCACACGACGAGGCGTTGCCTCTGACCATCAGCGCGGAGCCCCGGACGCCCCCCACCGCGCCTTCGGAAGCGAAGCTGAACGTCGAGGTCGTCAAGACGCTGTTCCAGTTCATCACCCGCGACAATGACGTGGACCCGGTGGAACTCGCCCACGGGGTCGCCACGGCGCGGACGCTGGGCGTGGCCGAGCTGGACATCACCATCCTCTGCCGGTGCGTCCGCGAGCGCTGGCCCCTGCCCCCACCGAACCTGGGCATGCTGCGCACGGCGCCCGCCGTCGTCCTCCAGGCCATCCAGATGTTGCTCTTCCGTGGCGGCCGGAAGAACGCGTCGGGTCTGGCCATGCAGCGTCAGCTCCGCGAGTTGCTCGGGGCGGTCCCGTCCACCAGGACGATGCCTCTGGCCAACCCGCGGCCACGTCCGGCTCCAGCGACGCCGCTGCGCATCCGGCGGTCCCCCCCGCGCCGGATGATGATGGCGTTCCCCCGGAAGCAGCCCGGACGGCGCTCCGCCTGAGAATGGTCGCTACTCACGGCGGCCCTTGGCGACGAACTCCCCGCGGCTGTGGATGCCGGTCTTCTCGAACAACGACTTGATGTGGACCTTCACCGTCTCCACGGAGCACCCGAGCCGGGAGGAGATCTCCTTGTTCGCCAGTCCCTCGTGAAGACAGTCCGCCACGCGTGACTCCTGCGCGGTGAGCTTCTCCTTCCAGTCCGGGCGCAGCCAGTGAACCCGCTCGTGCATCCGCACCTGCCACAGGGTGCGGCCTCCCCAGTTGACGGCGGAGGGACTGAACGTCACGTCCAGCCGGTCCGCGCCGCGCTCCAGCGTGAGGGACTCCAGCCGCGGATCCGCCGCGACGTCGAAGCGCGCCAGCGCCCTCACCCGCTCCGCCCAGGCGCGGGGCACCCCGTCACTCAATTCATGCGACGGAAACCACCGCTCCAGCAGCGGAATGGCCGGCCCCGTGTCCACCACCTTCCGCCCCAGGCTGTTGAGCACCAGCACCGGACTCGCCCCCATCGCGATGGCCTTGAGCAAATCCCGCTCGAAGCGGATGGCGTAGAGCTCCTGGAGCCGGGCCACCGCGCGGGAGATGTACGGGATGATCTGCTGGAGGAACCACTGCGCCCGGAGCGTGAAGGGCCGGGAGGACTCGCGGTACATCGCGATGCCGCCCTTCAGGTCCTGCTCCGTGAAGAGGAGCGACGCCAGCACGCGCTTGAGCTTCAGCCCCGCGCCCTCGCTGCGCCGGAAGGTCTCCGTCTCCACCAGCGGCTGCCCCCGCAGCATCTGGACGTCGCTGAGCACCAGGTTGGGCTGCACCACCGTGGCGCGGAAGACGAAATCCTCCTGCACCCACTCCGCGTAATCCTTGAGGAGGGGGTGGACGGTGTCCGTCCTCCACTGCAACCCCGCCGTCCCATCCGGATTCGCGCAGCCCACCGCGAGGTGGTCCGCCTCGCAGAGCGAGAGGAGCGCCCGGGAGAGGGCCTCGTAGACGTCCTCCAGCGTCCGGGCGTTGCCCAGTGCTTCCTTCAACTCAGCGACCAACGCCTGCTCACGCGACAGGAACTTCCGTGCCTTGCCCATGGGTACGACCCCCGTTTGCAATACCCATCAAGTATTACGAGGGGGGAAACAGGGCCCATCCCCCTAAAGAGGGATGTCGGGCGTGGCCGACGGCTACGCGCGACGGCCCTCGGTGAGGAACTTCATGCGGGCCCGGTCCCGGCCCCGGCTCTGCGTCCCGGTCTTCCGGTAGATGGCCTTCACTTGATCCTTCACCGTCTGCACCGACTTCTGCATCTGGCGCGCGATGTCCTCGTTCGACAGGCCCAGGTAGAGGCCATCCGCCACCTTCCGCTCCTGGGGCGACAGCAATCGCAGCCAGTCCTCGCGCAGCCAGTGTGGACGCTCGACGATGCGCACCTGCCACAGGGGATTGCCCGCCCAGAGGATGGTGGACAGGGAGAACGTCACCTGCAATTGCTCGCCGTCCTCCTCCATCTCATCCCTGAGCAGCTCCGGAGGGAACATCCCCTTCACGCGCGACAACGCTTCCACGCGCTTCACCCACGCCTGGGGAATCCCCTGCGGCGTCAACTCCGAGCGCGTGAACCACTTCTCCAACAGCCGCGTGGCCGCGTTCGTGCGGACCATCTCCCGGCCCCAGGGCGTCAATACCAGCAGCGCCCCGGACTCCACGGCGCCGGCCTTGAGCAGGTCCAGCTCCAATCCCTGTGCATGGAGCTTCTGCACCCGGCCGACCGCGCGGTGGATGGCGGGCACCAATTGCTGCAACAGCTGCTGGCTGCGCGCCGGGAAGGGCCGCGCGGCCTCGCTGTACACCGCGAGCCCGCCCTTGAGCCCCTGCTGCTCTTCAATGAGCAGCGTCGCCATCACGTGCCGCAGGTCCAGCCCCGCCTCCACGCTGCGCTGACGGGTCTCCATGGCGTCCAGCTTCTGCCCCCGGAGCATCTGCGCCGTGTTCAGCACGCGGTTGGGCTGCGCGATGGTGGCCTGGAAGACGAAGTCCTGCGTCACCCATTCGGAGTAATGCTTGAGCAGCGGCATCGTCGTGCGGCTCGTCCACTGGAGCCCCACGGAGCCATCCAGGTTGGCGCAACCCAGCGCGAAGTGGTCCGCCTTGCACAACTGGAGGACGCGCGTCTCCAGGACGTCGTGGATGTCCTTGTAACTGCCCACGTCGATCAGGTCCGTCAGCAGCTCGCGCTGAATCGACTCCTCACGTGACGTGAATCGCAAGGCCCTGCCCATGCGGAATGCCTCCCCCGGCAATGCCATCCATCCCGAGCATGGCACGGACGGGCCCTGGCTTTGGAAGCCCCTCCCCCACCCGCCCGCCTTTCCGCTCCCCGACGAGGCGGTGACGTCGGGCTGGACGGCTCCCCCCCTGGCAGGTCAGCCTGGACATCCTTGGAGGACGCACCCCACATGGCCGCCCCGCTGCCCCCTGAAGCCCTGTTCCACATCGAGGTCATCAAGCTCCTGCTCCAGGTGGCCACCAGCGACGACCGCGTCACCCGCGAGGAGATCGACGCCATCATCGAGACCGCCCGCGGCTTCAGCGTGCCCCTGACGGAGCTCAGCGCCATCACCCGCTGCCTCCACGAAGGCCAGCCGCTCCCGCCACCGAACCTGAGCGTCCTGCGCCAGGACCCCAAGGCCGTGCTCGACGCGGTCCATGCCCTCGTCGTCGGCGACGGCCACCTGGACGAATCGGAGATCGCCATGATCCGGCAGATCCGCGAGCTGCTCGGCATCGCCCCCTGAAGTCCCTCCGCTGGCGGCCCGGCGGCCCGGGCCACCGCGCTTCACGTCACGCCGTCACGTGCAGCGGGTGCCCGTCCTTGTGCTCGGGCGCGCCCGTCAGCCTGCGGGTGAGCCGGCGGCGCACGACGTCCACGTGCTCGCGGAAGAAGTACAGGTTCTCCGCGTAGGCGAGCGGCACGGCGATGCGGTTCACCTCGCGCTCGGCCTCCTCCAGCCGCTTGAGCATGTCCTGGAGCATCTCCTGGTCCGGGTCCTCCTCCAGCTGGATCTCAATCTCCTTCAGCCGCGCGTACCACCGGTGGATGCGCGAGCGCACCCGCCACAGGAACACCGCGGGCACCGCGCGCCCCAGCGGCACCACCACCGCGATGATGGGCACCAGCATCACCCACAGCCGGTCCACCAGGTTCGCCGCCCAGAACGGCAGGTAGCGCTGCAAGAGCGGAACGCCCGTCGCGTAGTAGCGCTTCGCCTCGCTGCTCAGCGGGAAGCCCGCCGCGAGCGGCGCGGGGAACTCGCCCGTCTTGTCCAGGAGGCCCGCCGTGCCACTGATTTCACTGGCCGCGCGCATCAGGAGATAGGCGAGCGCCGGGTGCAGTGAGTCCTTCGCCAGCAGGAGCGCGTTGGGCGCGAGCAGCACCACGTCCTGGTCCGGCACGTTCTTCGCGAAGTCGAACACGCCCTGCGGCAGCACGTGACGCGACAGGTACGGGTAGCGGCGCGTGTACGCCTCCGCGCGATTGAAGCTCAGGAGCCGCACGTCCTTCACCGCGGCCAGCTTCTGGATGCGCGGCGACTCCGCCGGCGACACCAGGAACACCGCGTCCACCTTGCCCTGCGTCAGCGCGTCGATGGCCGCGTCCCGGTCCAGCGGCAGCAGCTCCGTGGGCGCCGCGTCCACCTTGTTCGCCTGGAGCAGCGTCATCGCCAGCGCGCGCGTGCCGCTCTCCTCGGGCCCCACCGCGATGCGCTTGCCCTGGAGGCCGCGCACGTCGTCCACGGGCTCGCCCCGGTAGAAGACCCACAGCGGCACGTAGGAGAGGCTCCCCAGCGACGCCACGTGCTCCGGCGCCTCCTGTCCCTTGCCGCCGGTGGTGCCGCTCTGCGCGAAGGCGATGTCCACCCCGCTGTCCTCCGCGCCGAGCAGCGCCACGCTGCCCACGGAGCCCTTCGTGTTGCGCAACTCCAGCGTCACCCCGTGCTGCGCGAGGAACTTCTGGTAGCGCTTCGCCATGTAGTTGAAGCCGCCCTCTTCCGGCGCCAGCGCCATCACCAGGGTCTTCGGCGGCGCGGGTTTGACGAAATAGAACGTCACCGCGAACGCCACCGCGATGAGCAGCGTCGCGGGAGCGACGGCGATCCATAGGTCCCGCCGCAACGTGCGCTTGAGCTGCGCCTTCAACGTGTCCGTCTTCATGAGGCCGCGCAGTATAGCGACCACGCCGTGCGCGGCCCCGCCGTACACCGCGTCGGTCCAGGCAAGCGAGCACGTCACGACCCGGGGGCACTTGGCGCAACCCCTTGCGCGACACACCCTCCCTCCCAGGCCTTTTTGAAGGGGTGTGGCATGGGTTGGCGCGGCGGGTGGGTGTTGTCCTTGCTGGTGGTGGGGGTGGGCTGCGGCGGGGCGCTTCCCGAGGAGCAGACGGAGGCGGAACTCGCACAAGAACCCACCTCGGCCCCCGAGGTGACAGCGGAGGCCCTCTGCCTGCCCACCGCCGCGGGCACCCAGCGGGTGAAGACCCTCCTGCCGCCCTCGGAGCTGGGCATCCCGCGCTTCGCGTTGGGGCCGGGCAGCTTCGTGGACTTCAAGGGGGCGCTGCACTTCGCGGTGAACTTCGAGGATGGCCGCCGGGGCCTGTGGCGCAGCACCGGCACGGACGCGGGCACCACGGAGGTGAAGGCCTTCCCGGCGACGGCGGGCACGGGGACGCCGCTGTTGTCGCAGCTCACCGCCACCCCGGCGCAGCTCTTCTTCCAGGCGCCGGACGCCACGCACGGCGCGGAGCTGTGGGTGAGCGACGGGACGACGGCCAACACCCGGCTGGTGAAGGACCTGACGCCGGGCGTGGAGGACTCGTACCTGACGCACCTGACGGCGGCCGGCTCCACGCTGGTCTTCTTCAAGGAGACGTACGACGCCACTTCGTCCGCCACGCGCTATGAGCTGTGGCGGTCGGACGGCACCGCCGTGGGCACGGTGCGCGTGCGCGACTTCGGCACCACCGTGGACGTGAGCTACCTGGACGCGAAGCAGGGCAACGCGCTGCTGTTCTTCGTGCGCGAGCTCCAGGGCGCCACCTCCCTGTGGCGCACGGATGGCACCGCCGCGGGCACCTACCAGCTGAAGCGGCTGGACGCGGGCCCCGACACGTACCCGAACGACGTGCGCACCATCGGCGCGCTCACCCTCTTCAAGCTGGATGAGTCCAGCGGCCTGCAGGAGCTGTGGAAGACGGACGGCACGGCGGGCGGCACGCTGCGGCTGGCGTCCTTCGGCTCCACGCGCTCCATGCGCGTGCTGGGCGCGCTGGGCCCGTACGCGTACGTCACGACCACGTCCTTCAGCACCCAGTACATGGTCGTCTACCGCGTGCCGCTCACGGGTGGAAACCCGGAGCCGGTGGTCACCCTGCCCAATGACTACGCTTCGCAGGGCTCGGCGTTCCCATCCATCGACGCCGTGAGCCAGGTGCCGGGGGGCAGCAGGCTGTACTTCTCCGTGGCCATTGGCAGTAACGGCCCCGCGCCGCGCGACACGCAGCTGTGGGTGACGAACGGCACCGCCGGAGGCACCACGCTGCTGCGCCGGCCGCTCAGCCTGTCGGACGAGTACAGCTCGCCGGTGCAAGCGGTGGCGGACAACCTGGTCTTCTTCAGCGCCTATGAGACCACGGCGGGCATCGAGCCCTGGGTGACCAACGGCACGGGGGCCGGGACGCGCCGCCTCAAGGACATCGCCGCGCCGGCGCAGGGAGGCTCCTCCTACCCGCGCGAGTTCTTCCGCCTGGGCAGCCGCGTCTACTTCAGCGCCTATGACGAAACGCTGAACGCGCAGCTCTGGTCCAGCACCCTCAGCAACACCTGCGTGGCGCCGGAAGACGCACAGTAGGCGCGGGTGGGCCTCCCCGCCTGGGCTCCAGGCGGGTGGCCGTGCCGGGCGGAGGCGTGGGTGTTAGTAACCGCCTCATGCCCACCGTCAGCGACAGCGCGCGCAGCGCGGGACTCCGCCTCGAACGCAGCCGGGCCTCCCGTCAGTTCGAGGGTCACGGCTTCCGAAACACCGCCCCCGTGGGGGCCGGCCTCCAGGGGAACGCGCTGCCCCTGCTGGGCGAGTACTTCTTCGGCGGCACGCAGCGCACGCCGCCCGCGCCGCTGCCGGTGGAGGATCCGCGCGGCACCTGGGCCCGCGCGCCGGACACCGGCCTGCGCGTCACCTGGCTGGGCCACAGCACGATGCTGCTGGAGGTGGACGGGGCGCGCGTGCTGACCGACCCCGTCTTCGGCGACCGGGCCTCGCCCGTCTCCTTCGCGGGCCCCAAGCGCTTCCACGCCACGCCCGTGCCGCTGGAGGCGCTGCCGGACCTGGACGCGGTGCTGGTGTCGCACGACCACTTCGACCACCTGTGCCGCGGCACCATCCAGTCCCTGGCGAAGCGGCGCGTGCCCTTCGTCACCGCGCTGGGCGTGGGCCGCCACCTGGAGTCCTTCGGCGTGGCGCCGGAGCTGATCACCGAGCTGGACTGGTGGGAGGAGCACCGCGTGGGCCCGGTGGCGTTTCGCGCCACGCCCTCGCAGCACTTCTCCGGCCGCGGCCTGGGCGACCGCAACAAGACGCTGTGGGCGTCGTGGGTGCTCACCACGGACAAGCACCGGCTGTTCTTCAGCGGTGACACCGGCCTCACGACGGAGTTCGAGGAGATTGGCCGACGCTGCGGCCCCTTCGACCTGGTGATGCTGGAGGTGGGCGCGTTCCACCCGAGCTGGGGCGCCATCCACCTGGGCCCGGAGAACGCGCTCAAGGCGCACGCGATGCTGGGCGGCGGCACGCTGATGCCGGTGCACTGGGGCACCTTCAACCTGGCGCTGCACGCATGGGACGAGCCCGTGGAGACGTTGGTGAAGCTGGCCACGGAGCAGCAGGTGCGTCTCTTCACGCCGGGCCTGGGCCGGAGCCTGGAGCCCTCGCGCGTGGAGGGCGTGACGCCGTGGTGGCGCGAGGTGGGCGAGCCGCGCCTCGTGCCCCGGCTCGCACCGTGACGCCAGGACTCGACGCTCACCCGACACCCGGGCGTAGAGTCCCTGGCCATGCGCCACCTCCTCCGGCTCCCCGTCGCGCTGTCCCTGGCCGTCCTGCTGTCGCCAATCGTGGCTTGCGACCCCGCGGCCGGAGAGCCCTCCAAGACGGATGATCCGGCCCCTGGCGTGACGAAGAGCGCGAAGCGGGGCCTCGGGTATGGCTATCACTCGGCGGAGGACCTGAAGGCGCTCTCCCCGGGGATGAGCTGGTGGTACAACTGGTCGCCCAAGCCGGAGAGCGGCGCGGCCAGTGTCTACGTTTCGGAGAAGGTCTCCTTCGTGCCCATGGCCTGGGGCGGAACGCCCACGGTGGCCCAGCTCGAGTCGGAGATTCCCGCGGGCGCGCAGTACCTGCTGGGGTTCAACGAGCCCAACTTCAAATCACAGGCGAACAAGACACCCCGCCAGGCCGCGGCGCTCTGGCCCGTGCTGGAGGAGGTGGCCCGCCGCAAGGGGCTCGAGCTGGTGTCCCCGGCGGTGAACTACTGCGGCGACTGCGTGTCGGAGGACGGCGTCACCTTCAACGACCCGGTGGTGTACCTGGATGCCTTCTTCAAGGCCTGCGCGAACTGTCAGGTGGATGCCATTGCCATCCACTGGTACGCGTGCGACCTGAGCGCGCTCAAGTGGTACGTGGGGCAGTTCAAGAAGTACAACAAGCCCCTCTGGCTGACGGAGTTCGCCTGCGGCGACCGGCCGCACAACGAAATCACCGTGGACGTGCAGAAGCAGTACATGGTGGATGCCATTGGCTACCTGGAGTCGGAGCCCGCCATCGAGCGCTACGCGTGGTTCTCCGGGCGCAACAACGAAATCCCCTCCATCAACCTGCTGGGCGCCTCGGGAGAGCTGACCGAGCTGGGCCGCCTGTACGTCACGCTCGCCGCCGGGACCGCCAAGACATCACCCTGACCGGGGTGAGGTTCCAACCTACACACAGGGTTGGACAGACGCGAAGACGTCTATTCGGTGGTCCCAGGATTCTGGGGCTAAGGTAGACGTCTCATGGCGCTCGACGCGGGGGACACCTTCGGAAGGTATGAGCTGGTGTCCTGGCTGGGCCGGGGCGGCATGGCGGAGACGTGGCATGCCCAGTTGGTGGGCGCGGCGGGCGTGACGAAGCCGGTGCTGATCAAGAAGGTCCTCCCCGAGTACGCGGATGATGAGGCCTTCATCTCCATGTTCATCAGCGAGGCGCGCATCTCCGCCACGCTGTCCCACGGCAACGTCGCGCAGGTCTTCGACTTCGGGCAGGTGGAGGGCGAGTACTTCCTCGCCATGGAGTTCGTCGACGGCAAGCCGCTCGACAAGGTGCTCAAGCGCGCGATGAAGAGTGGGCTGCCCGCGCTCCCCATCCCGGTGGCGGTCTTCATCGCGATGGAGATGTGCCGGGGCCTGCACTACGCGCACACGCGCACGGACAGCAGCGGCAAGCCGCTGGGCATCGTCCACCGGGATATCTCTCCAGACAACGTGCTCGTCAGCTACGAGGGCCAGGTCAAGATCGTCGACTTCGGCATCGCCAAGGCGCAGCTACAGCGGGGCTTCAAGACCGCGCCGGGAGTCGTGAAGGGCAAGTACCTCTTCTTCTCCCCGGAGCAGGCACGCGGCGAGGAGGTGGATGCGCGCACGGACGTCTGGGCCACCGGCGTCGTGCTGTATGAGTTGCTGTGCGGCCAGCTGCCCGTGGAGGGTCCGCCGCATGTCGTGATGATGAAGATTGCTCACGGCGAGATTCCACCGTTGAGCCAGCTGCGGCCGGACCTGCCGGAGGCGCTCAACCGCATCGTCCTCCAGGCGCTGAACCCGGACCCCGCGCAGCGCTTCGCCACCAGCCACGCGTTCGGGGATGCGCTGGCGGGGTTCCTGTATGCGAATCATCCGCGCTTCTCGTCGTTGAGCCTGGCGCACCTGCTGCGGGTGCTGTTCCGGGGAGACCTGCTGAACGAAGGCCGGGAGCTGGCGGTTCCCGACGACTTCCTTGCGGAGCTCAAGGCCTGGCGGAACCCCGTGACGCAGGATCAGCTCCCCACGGTCCCCCACCTCCGGGCCATCCAGACGCCCCGCCCGGCCCCCGCGCCGGTCGTCGTCACGCGCGAGTCCCAGGAGGAGGAGGCGCCGGATGTGCCCACGGCCGAGATCGCGCCGGTCCGCCGCTCCCGCGTGCCCTGGGTGGGGCTCGCGGTGGGGAGCGCGGCGCTGCTTGCGCTGGGAGGAGGCATCTGGTGGACCCGGCTCCGGCACGCACCGGAAGTCCCGCGAGCGGAAAGCGCCCCCGTGACTCCCGTGGTGGTGACTCCATCGGATCCAGCCCCCGCACCGGAGGAGCCCGCGGAGGTGGATGCGGGAGTGACGCCGGAGCCTCCACCCTCGCCTCCGGCAGCCATTGCGTGGAGTGAGTCCCAGGTGCGCTCCCTGCTCGATGATGTGTATCGCCTGAACAAGAGCAACAAGGAGCTGACCCGGGCGGCGAAGCTGGTCCAGACCTGCGTGGACGCCGTGCCGGACAACGCGGACTGCCGGCTGGCGGCGGGGCTCACCTACGAGCGGCTCCGTGCCTTCGACAAGAGCGCGCTCCACTACCGGGCCTTCTTGCAGAACACGCCCACCACGGACCTCCGGCGAGGCGCGGTCTCGGAGCGCCTGGCGGCCCTGCCCTTGCGCAAGCCGCTGGAGTCCACGCCCGCCAACGAAGCGGACCTGGAGTCCGCCCGAAGCGCCGTCCTGATGCACCTGACGCGAGGACAGCTGAAGGAAGCGCTCGACGCCGCGAGCCAATGCGTGGCACGGCTGCCTCGCGAGCCCGAGTGTCACCTGCTACAGGGGGACGTCCTGGCGAAGATGAACCAGGTCCCGGAGAGCACGCGCAGCTACGAGCGTTTCCTGACGTTCGCGCCCGCGGATCATCCCCGGCGCCCCTCCGTCTTGCGGAAGCTCGTGGAGCTGCGGGCGACCGCCCCTTGAGAAACCACACGGGACGCTCGTGAGAGGGGCAGGCAGGGAGGCCGCATTCGGGGTTTCCCGGTTCCCGTATAGGATGCGCGCCCCATATGGAACTGCAAGCCGGAGATACCTTCGGACGGTATGAGTTGGTGTCCTGGTTGGGTCGGGGCGGCATGGCGGAGACGTGGCGCGCCCAGCTCGTCGGCGCCGCCGGTGTCACCAAGTCCGTGCTGATCAAGAAGGTCCTCCCGGAGTACGCGGACGACGAGGCCTTCATCTCCATGTTCATCAGCGAGGCGCGCATCTCCGCCACGCTGTCCCATGGCAACGTCGCCCAGGTCTTCGACTTCGGGCAGGTGGAGGACGAGTACTTCCTCGCCATGGAGTTCGTCGACGGCAAGCCGCTCGACAAGGTGCTCAAGCGCGCGAAGAAGGCAGGCCTGGGGACCCTGCCCATCCCGGTCGCGGTCTTCATCGCGATGGAGATGTGCCGGGGCCTGCACTACGCGCATTCGCGCACGGACGGCAGCGGCAAGCCGCTGGGCATCGTCCACCGCGACATCTCCCCGGACAACGTGCTCGTCAGCTACGAGGGCCAGGTCAAGATCGTCGACTTCGGCATCGCCAAGGCGCAGTTGCTGCGCGGCTTCAAGACGGAGCCCGGCGTGGTGAAGGGCAAGTACCTCTTCTTCTCCCCGGAGCAGGCGCGCGGAGAGGAAGTGGATGCGCGCACGGACGTCTGGGCCACCGGTGTCGTGCTGTACGAGTTGCTGTGCGCGAAGCTGCCGGTGGAGGGGCCACCGCAGACGGTGATGATGAAGATCGCCCATGGACAGATCCCCGCCCCAACGACGTTCCGGCAGGACCTGCCCGACGCGCTGAATGCGCTGGTGATGAAGGCGCTGGCTCCGGACCGGGAGCAGCGCTTCGAATCCAGCCATGCCTTCGGGGATGCGCTGGCGGATTTCCTCCATGACCACTCCCCGCGCTTCTCCTCGCTGAGTCTCGCGAACCTGCTGCGGGTGCTGTTCCGTGCGGACCTGACGCACGAGGGCCGCGAGTTGCCCGTGCCCGCGGCCTTTCACGACGAGGCGAGGAGGTGGGGCGAGCCCGCGCTGGCGAAGCTCCTGGATGCCCCACCGCCGGCGCAGGTCCAGACCCGGCGGATGGCGCGCGCCGTCGCGAAGCCTCCGCCCCCCACGGAGACGACGCAGCCAGATGCGCCCACGGTTCCGTCGGGGCCCTCGCGCAAGGGGCTCTACGCCGCGAGCGCGGCAGGAGGCCTGGCCGTGGCCGGGGCCTGCCTCTGGTTCTTCATGGGCTCCCGTTCGCAAGAGCCCGTCACGCAGCTCGTTCCCGTTCCCGTGCCCCAGACGGTCGCGGTCGAAGCCCCCGCCCCGAAGGTCGAGCCCGAACCCCCCGCCCCGAGTCCGGTGCAGGAACCGGAGGCCGTGGCGGAGGTTGCGGCCGTGAGTCCCGCCGAGCCAGAACCCGCGCGCCCCGTGCCCGCCACCCGGAAGTCGTCCAGGCTCGTCCGCGCGACCCAACACGTCCAGGCCCAGGAGCCAACGCCCGTTCCGGTCGTGGAGCAGGAGCAGCCCACGGTCGTCGCGGCCAGCGCCATCCAGGAACCGCCTCCCGCCGCTCCGGAGAGCGCGCCCGCGCCCAAGAAGGGCGTCTTCGGGCTGATCGACTCCAAGCGGCAGGAGGTGCAGCAGAAGGTGTCCTCGCTCGTGAAGACGAAGCAGCAGGAGGTCCAGCAGAAGGTCTCCGGCCTGCTCCAGAGCAAGGACTACGACGCGGCGCTGGAAGCAGCCAACGACTGCGCGGCGAACAACCCCGACATGCCGGAGTGCCATCTCATGCTCGGGGCCGTGCACGCGAAGCTCAACCATCCACGGGAGAGCACGCAGCACTACGAGACCTTCCTGAAGCTCGCGCCCGCGGACCACCCGCGCCGGGCGAAGGTCGTCGAGCTGCTCGGGCAGACCAGCAGCGCGAATTGAGTGGTCAGCCTTTCCACTCGCTGACATCCCAAGCGGCCAGGCAGGAGAAAGACAGGCTCGATTCTGCCATCCCTGGAATCTGGGTTTAGAATGTCTGCCCCATGGCACTCCAAGCGGGCGACGTCTTCGGGCGGTACGAGCTGGTGTCCTGGCTGGGCCGGGGCGGCATGGCGGAGACGTGGCGCGCGCAGCTGGTGGGCGACGCGGGCGTCACCAAGCCCGTGCTCATCAAGAAGGTCCTCCCGGAGTACGCCAACGACGAAGCCTTCATCTCCATGTTCATCAGCGAGGCGCGCATCTCCGCCACGCTGTCCCATGGCAACGTCGCGCAGGTCTTCGACTTCGGCCGCGTGGACGGGGAGTACTTCCTGGCCATGGAGTTCGTGGATGGCCAGCCGCTGCACCGCGTGCTCAAGCGCGCGATGAAGAGCGACCTGGGCGCCCTGCCGATTCCCATCGCCGTCTTCATCGCGATGGAGATGTGCCGGGGGCTGCACTACGCGCACACCCGCCTGGACAACAGCGGCCGGCCGCTGGGCATCGTCCACCGGGACATCTCTCCGGACAACGTGCTGCTGGGCTACGAAGGCCAGGTCAAGATCGTCGACTTCGGCATCGCCAAGGCGCAGCTCATCCGGGGCTTCAAGACGGCGCCGGGGGTGGTGAAGGGCAAGTACCTCTTCTTCTCTCCGGAGCAGGCGCGCGGAGAGGACGTGGACGCGCGCACGGATGTCTGGGCCACGGGCGTCGTGCTGTATGAACTGCTCTGCGGGAAGCTGCCGGTGGAGGGTCCTCCACACGTGGTGATGATGCGCGTGGCGCGAGGGGAGATTCCCTCGCCGAGCGTGCTCCGGCCGGACCTGCCGCAGGAGTTGAACAACATCCTGATGAAGGCGCTGACTCCGGACCGGGAGCTGCGCTTCGAATCCAGCCACGCCTTCGGAGATGCACTGGCGGGCTTCCTCTATTCGAACTTCCCGCGCTTCTCCTCCTTGACCATCGCGCACCTGCTGCGGGTGCTCTTCCGGGGGGACCTGGCGCAGGAAGGCCGGGAGATGTCCGTGCCGGGTTCGTTCCTGGAGGAGTTGAAGGCCTGGCGCGTACAGGACCTCGCCGGATGAAGAGGTGACGCCGCCGCCATCGACCCAGCGCCAGACCCGGCGCATCCGGGCGACCTCCCCATCACCCGTCACGGCGACGACCCAACCCCGGTCCATCGTGCCGGCTCCTGGCCCTTCGCGCCCTCTGCTCTATGGGTTGAGCGCGGGAGGACTGCTGACCGTGGGCGCGTGCATGTGGCTCTTGTTGGATACACATTCGACCGGGACCACCGCGGGGGCACCACCTCCCACGCCCATCCAGCAACCTTTTGCAGTCACCGGAGCCAATCCCGGCCCGTCCACCAACACGCAGGAAGGCCCTGAACCGACGGTGCAGGCCGCCAATGCAGATGTGCCGACCGCCGCCTTGGAAAAAGAAGCCTCCGCGGTCAGAGCCATGCTGCTCTTCATCCACCACTCCCTGGCGGACAACAGGCTCGCCGACGCGCAAGCGGCAGCCACGCGCTGCCTTGAAACATACCCCAAGAATCAAAGCTGCCAGAACGCGCTCCAGCTCATTCAAGCAAAACTCGCCAACGCCAACACGCCTTCTGACATACGCCCAAAGCAGCCGTCCCCGCTCCCAGCGGACCGCCCGACAAGCCCCTCCACCCTCTCGAAGAACATCAACGAGATACAGATCACCGTCAACAACCTCAACAAGCAAGGCCGCACTCACGACGCCTTGGAGGTGGCACAAGCCTGCGTGGACGGCGACCCCAAGATTCCTGAATGCCACCTCATGCTCGGCGTGCTCTACGCGAAGCTCAAGGAGTTCAAGAGGAGTGAACAACATTATGAAACATTCGTGGCGCTGACTCCTGATGGCTATCCCAAGAGAGACCGCGTCATCGAGATCCTGAAGAACAGCACCCAATAGGCCCTCACCCCAACGACTCAACCTTCAGTCGAAGCTGGACACAAGAGCACCAGGCCATGGCACTCCAAGCGGGCGACGTCTTCGGAAGGTATGAGCTGGTGTCCTGGCTGGGCCGGGGCGGCATGGCGGAGACGTGGCGCGCCCAGTTGGTAGGCGACGCGGGCGTGACGAAGCCCGTGCTCATCAAGAAGGTCCTCCCCGAGTACGCGGACGACGAGGCCTTCATCTCCATGTTCATCAACGAGGCGCGCATCTCCGCCACGCTGTCGCACGGCAACATCGCCCAGGTCTTCGACTTCGGCCGCGTGGACGGGGAGTACTTCCTGGCCATGGAGTTCGTGGATGGCCAGCCGCTGCACCGCGTCCTCAAGCGGGCCACGAAACAGGGCATGAGCGCCCTGCCGATTCCCATCGCGGTCTTCATCGCGATGGAGATGTGCCGGGGCCTGCACTACGCGCACACGCGCACGGACAGCAGCGGCAAGCCGCTGGGCATCGTCCACCGCGACATCTCTCCGGACAACGTGCTGCTGGGCTACGAGGGCCAGGTCAAGATCGTCGACTTCGGCATCGCCAAGGCGCAGCTCATCCGGGGCTTCAAGACGGCGCCGGGCGTGGTGAAGGGCAAATACCTCTTCTTCTCTCCGGAGCAGGCGCGCGGAGAGGACGTGGACGCACGCACGGACGTCTGGGCCACGGGGGTCGTGCTGTATGAGTTGCTCTGCGGGAAGCTGCCGGTGGAAGGCCCGCCCCCCGCGGTGATGATGCGGATCGGACGCGGCGAGTTCCCGGCGCCCAACGTCTTGAGGCCCGACCTGCCGGACGCCTTGAATGAACTCCTCCTCCGGGCGCTCGCGCCGACCCGGGAGATGCGCTTCGAGTCCAGTCATGAGTTCGGGGATGCGCTGGCGGGGTTCCTCTACTCGAACTTCCCGCGCTTCTCCGCGATGACCATCGCGCACCTGCTGCGCTCCCTCTTCAAGGCGGAGTTGTCCCAGGAGGGCCGGGAGCTGGCGGTACCGCACTCCTTCCTGGAGGAGATGAGCGCCTGGCGCGCGCCTCCGCCAACCAGGGCGCCTCGCACGCGGGGCACCACCGCGCCAGGCGAGCCGCGCGCTTCACGCCTTGAACCCCATCCGTCTGGCTCGGAGACCCCCGCTCCCCTCCAGCAGGTGCCACGTCCGCTTCTCTACCCGCTGGCCCTGGCAACACTCCTGGGGCTCGGCGCGTCCTTCTGGCTCCTGTCGAACGCGAATGCCCCGGAGGTCCAGCCCCTTCCCCCTGCTGCCAGGAACATTCCGCAGCCTGTCCGGGAAGTGCCAGCACCCACGCGCGCGGTCCCCCCTCCTCCCGCCACGGCCAGCCCCACGGCGACCGCCGCGAGCACCGCCTCCCCCACCATCAATGACTTCCTGGTGAAGCTCCACGGCTTCATCAGGCAGGAGGACTTCAATAGCGCGCGGCTCGTCGCCAATGACTGCGTGGCCCGGTACCCGCAGGCGCCGCAATGCCATCTGTTCCTGAGCGTGGTCGAGGCCAGGTTCCGGAATCTGCAAGCCAGCGCCGACCACTACGAAGCCTTCGTGCGGCTGTCTCCCGAAGGCGACCCCCATCGCAGTCGCATCATCGATCTGCTGTATTCATCGGACTTCGAACCCAATCCAGTCGACGTGGCGCTCCTGCTG
Organism: Corallococcus sp. M7; assembly: GCF_054512695.1. Classification (NCBI taxonomy): domain Bacteria; kingdom Pseudomonadati; phylum Myxococcota; class Myxococcia; order Myxococcales; family Myxococcaceae; genus Corallococcus; species Corallococcus sp. M7. The sequence goes on along the minus strand of NZ_CM137252.1, from coordinate 1,951,770 downwards.
TTGCAGGTGCTCGAGGAGCCGCCCGGGACGGCCCCTCCCGCTCCCGCGGCACCCGGGCGCAGTGACCTTGCGTGGAGCAAGCTCTTCCACAAGAAGGCCGCCGAACTCTCCAAGCGAAAGCGCAGGGAGGAAGCGCTGGGCCCAGCGCGGATGTGCGTCCTGCTCGACCCCCAGAATGCGGAATGCCATCTCATCCTGGGCGACACCTACGACCGGATGTACAAACGCAAGCAGAGCCGCGAACACTATCTGCGGTTCCTGACGCTTGCATCCGAGGACCATCCCGCCAGGGCGCACGTCAGCGAAATGACCCAATAAAGGTTCTGCGACTAGGATGCCCGACCCATGGCACTCCAGGCAGGCGACACCTTCGGGCGGTATGAGCTGGTGTCCTGGCTGGGCCAGGGCGGCATGGCGGAGACGTGGCGCGCCCAATTGGTAGGCGATGCGGGCGTCACCAAGCCCGTGCTCATCAAGAAGGTCCTCCCGGAGTACGCCAACGACGAGGCCTTCATCTCCATGTTCATCAGCGAGGCGCGCATCTCCGCCACGCTGTCCCACGGCAACGTCGCCCAGGTCTTCGACTTCGGCCGGGTGGACGGTGGGTACTTCCTCGCCATGGAGTTCGTGGACGGCCAGCCGCTCCACCGCTTCCTCAAGCGCGCGATGAAGAGCGGCATGGGCGCCCTGCCCGTCCCCATCGCCGTCTTCATCGCCATGGAGATGTGCCGGGGCCTGCACTACGCCCATACGCGCACGGACAGCAGTGGCCAGCCGCTGGGCATCGTCCACCGCGACATCTCCCCGGACAACGTCCTCATCAGCTACGAGGGCCAGGTCAAGATCGTCGACTTCGGCATCGCCAAGGCCCAGCTCATCCGGGACCTCAAGACCGAGCCCGGCGTGGTGAAGGGCAAGTACCTCTTCTTCTCCCCGGAGCAGGCGCGTGGCGAGGACGTGGATGCGCGCACGGACATCTGGGCCACCGGCGTCGTGTTGTACGAACTGCTCTGCGGAAAGCTTCCCCTGGAGGGACCACCCCAGGTCGTGATGATGCGCATCGCGAACGGCGAGCTTCCGCAGCTGAGTGAGTCACGGCCGGACCTTCCAGCGGCGCTCCAGCGCATCGTCCTCAAGGCCCTGCACCCGGACCGGTCCGAGCGCTTCGAATCCAGCCACGCCTTCGCGGAGGCCCTCGCGGGCTTCCTGTACGCGAACCACCCGCGTGTCTCCTCGCTGAGCCTCGCGCACCTGCTGCGGATGCTGTTTCGTCAGGACTTGCAATCGCACGGCCGCGAGCTGTCCGTCCCGGACTCCTTCCAGGAGGAGCTGGAGTCCTGGCGCGAGCAGGAACCGGCGCTCGCGAAGAAGCCCCCGCGCCCCAGGCCGCTGCTCCACACCGGCCGGATTCCCCTGCCCGAATCCTCCAGCGTCGAAATCGTGGAAGAGAATGAGGCCCCGGCCGCGCTCGCTCCCGCGACATCGCGCAAGTGGATGGTGGGATTGAGCACCACGGGCGTGGCGCTCGGGGCCAGCCTCCTGTGGTTCTTCTCCTCCTCCGTGCCGCCGGAGCACCCTGGAGCCCCGCGCCCCATCGAGCGTCCCTCCAGCGCGGTTCAACCCCTTCCCAATGATGCACGGCCGCTCGCGGTCCCCCAGACGATAGGCAGCGCGCCCCTCACGGTGGCACCGCTTCCGGAAGCGCCCCTGTCGCTGGCCAGCTACCAGGACCGCGTCCAGGCGCGCGTGCAGCAGGGTGCGCTCCAGGACGCCGTGGACCTGGCGCACCAGTGCGCGAAGCAATTCCCCCAGGAAGCGGAATGCCAGCTGCTGCTTGGGATGCTGTACGCGCGACTCCATGACAGCCGCACCAGTGTGACGCACTACCAGCGCTTCCTGGAGTACGCCCCCGATACGCATCCCAGCCGCGCGAAGGTGGTGCAGGTCCTGGACGACGCGAAGGCCCTCTCGTCGTCTTCGGGTCGCATCGTGAAGCCGGAGACCTTCGCCGACATGATGGAGACCGGCCGCACGGCCTTCCGCGACGAGAAGTACCCGGAGGCCGTCACCACCTACCGGAACGCGGTGGCCATGAAGCCGGACTCGCTGGAAGCGAAGCTCGAGCTGGGCCTGACGCTCATCAAGCTCAAGCCGGGCACGTCCAAGGACCACCGGGAGGCCGTGAAGCTCCTGGAGGCCGTCACCTGGAAGGACCCCGGCATCCGGCGAGCCTGGCTGGGTCTGGAGACCGCCTATACCCTGATCGGCAACAAGGCCAAGGCCAAGAGGGCCCACGACCGGTACATGCTGATGTCCCCCAGGAACATGGCGAACCCGGCGAAGGCGAGGGAGCGGATCAAGAACCTCGGCTTCTAGGCCGCACCGGGCTGGAACCCCAACCCCTCCGCCACCTCCACCTCCGTCAGCTCGCGCCACGCCCCTTCCGCCACGTCCAGCGCCACCCGGCCCACCGCCTCACGGTGCAGCGCGAGCACCGGGTGCCCCACCGCCGCGAGCATCCGCTTCACCTGGTGGTGCCGTCCTTCCGTGAGCGTGAGCGCCACCACGTCGGGCGCGCGGAGCACGGCCTCCGCCGGGCGCGTGGGGCCGTCCTCCAGCGTCAATCCCTCTCGCAGCCTCGTCAGCGCCGCTTCCGGGGGCTGCCCCTCCACGCGCGCCACGTACCGCTTGGGCAGGTGCGTCTCCGGCGCCGTCGCGTGCCGCACCAGCCGCTCGTCGTTGGTGAAGAGCAGGAGCCCCGTGGTGTCCCGGTCCAACCGGCCCACCGCGTACCACTCGAAGCCTTGAAGCTCCGGCGGCAGCACCGCGCGCAGTCTTTCGAAGACCGTGCCCACGCCTTCGGGATCCGACCCGTGCACCACCGGCCCCGCGGGCTTGTGGAACATCAGCACGCGCACCTGGCGCGTGAGCGCGCGCTCCACGCCGTCCACGCGCACCCGCGTCCCCTCCCCCACCGGCGCGAACGGCTCGCGCTCCACCCGGCCGTCCACCTCCACGCGGCCGTCGCGGATCGCCTGCTCGGCCCCGGTCCGGGGCAGGACGCCGGCCCGGCCCAACGCTCGCGCCAGCCAGTCCGCGTTCGGCCCCGCCGGGGTCTCCGGTCCCCTGCGCCTCGCGGCCTCCAGCCATCTGGGCGTCCGTTGCTTGCGCGCCATGCGTCCTCCCGTGTGCCGCCCGCTGTATCAGATGCGTCACACCCGGGGATTTCCCCGAACACCCTGGACATAGGTACGAGCAGGGGGGCTTGCAGGGAGACTCCACGTCGTTTGACTCCCCCGGTCGGGTCTGCGCATGTGCGCGCCCGCCGTGTCCACGCGTCCCTCCGAAATCGCTGAAGCCCCGCCCGAGCTCGTCGCCTCCCTCGCGCCCCCGCCGCCCGGCCCCGCGGTGGCCTTCGTGCTGCGCCTGGGCCAGGCGCTGCACCGCCACGGCACGCCCGCCCATCGCCTGGAGGGCCTGATGATGCGGGTGAGCGAGCGGCTGGGCCTGGAGGCCCGCTTCTTCTCCACGCCCACCTCCATCTTCGCGTCCTTCGGCCCCCCCGAGGACCTGCGCACCAGCCTCATCCGCGTGGAGCCCGGCGACTTCGACCTGGAGCGCCTCATCCTCCTGGACCTGCTCGCGGACGATGTCATCCAGGGACGCCTCACGCCGACGGAGGGCGCCACCCGCGTGGAGTCCATCCTCGCCCGGCCGCCGCGCTACGGTCCCGCCCTGCAACTGCTCTGCTGGATGCTGGCGGGCGCCTCCGCGGCGCTGCTGTTCGGCGGCGGCTGGAAGGAGATGGGCGTCGCCGGCTTCAGCAGCCTGGCCATTGGCGCGCTGGACCTGCTGACGCGCAAGCAGCCCACCACCGCCCGCGTGCTGGAGCCCGTGGCGGCCGTGCTGTCCGCCGCGTTCGCGGGCATCGCGGCCCACTTCTTCGGCCCGCTGCACGGCGAGGTGGCCACGCTCGCGGGCCTCATCGTCCTGTTGCCCGGCCTCACGCTCACCATCGCGGTCAACGAGGTCGCCACGCGCAACCTCATCTCCGGCACGTCGCGCCTCACCCACGCCGCGCTGGTGTTCCTCCAGCTGGGCTTCGGCGCGGCCCTGGGCAGCCGCGTGGCCACGGTGCTGCCTCCCGTGCCCATGCCCACGCCGTCCCTGCCCACCGTGCTTCCCCCGGGGGTCGCCATCGTCGCGCTCGTGGTGGCGGGCTTCGCCATCGCGGTGCTCTTCCGCGCCCGGCCTCGGGACTGGGGATGGATTGCCCTGGCCGGCGCCGCCGCGTTCATGGGCGCGCGGCTGGGAGCGCTGCTCCTGGGGCCTCAGCTGGGCGCCTTCGCGGGCGCGCTGCTGTTGGGCATGGGGAGCAACGCGCTGGCGCGGCTGCGCAACCGGCCCGCCGTCACCACCGTGGTGCCGGGGCTGATGCTGCTCGTCCCCGGCAGCGTGGGCTTCCGCAGCCTGGCGTCGCTGCTGGAGCGCGACGTGGTGGCCGGCGTGGACACGGCCTTCTCCATGCTGATGGTCGCGGTGGCGCTGGCGGCGGGACTGCTGTCCGCCAACGCCATCATGCCTTCGCGCAAGGTGCTCTGACGGGCCGGCCTCAGGCCAGCCGCATCAGGTACACGCCCGCGAGCGCGACGATGAAGTACGGCACCAGCACCGCCGCGCCCGCGTACTCCTTCGCCATGCGCTGACCGAAGAAGAGCGCCAGCAGCGACAGCGCGGAGAGCACCGCGCCCAGGTACGCGAGGAACGGGTTGCCGTTCACCAGCAGCGCCACCGCGCCCGCCCCGCTCAGCGCTCCGGCCGCCAGCTCCATCAGGGTGATGACCGCCAGCATCGGGGTCACCACGCCCTTCAGGGGCGACTTGGAGAAGTGGCCGGTCAGCCACCCCAGGTTCCCCTTCCAGTCCACGACCTTGTCCAGGCCGGATTGGAGGAAGAGGATGGCCAGGAAGGCGGCGCACAGCAGTTGCGGGAGCCAGAGCGTGAAGCGGGCGGAGTCAAAAGGCGGCATGCGCGCACTCTAGCGCCCCCTCCGCCGCTCCCAAGCTCCGTGAGCAGGCAGGCGGCCGGGCCAGGGGGAATGTTCCAAAGACAATCCGGCCGGGCAGGCTCCCGCCGACAGGTCCGGCTCCCTAACTTCGCAAGGCCATGGCCTCCGATCAGGTAGCGCGCCGCGTCTTCGTGGGTCTCATCCTGCTGTCCATCGTCCTGTTGTGCCTGGTCATCCGGCCCTTCGCGGAGGCGTTCTTCCTGGCGGCGGTGCTGGCGGGCGCGTTCCACGGCCTGCAAACCCGGCTCCGGAAGCGGCTGCGAGGCCACGGCAACGTGTCGGCGGGTCTCATCGTCGGCGGCATCCTGCTGGCGCTGCTCCTGCCCCTGGGCGGCCTCACCGCCTTCGTCGTCGCGGAGGTGTCCGAGGGAGCGCGCTTCGTGACGGAGGCCGTGCAGAAGGACGGGATGACGGGCCTGATGGAGAAGCTCCCCAGCGGCATCCAGGGGCCGGTGAGCAAGCTCATCGAGCGGCTCCCGCTGGAGCAGGAGCAACTGGACCAGAAGCTCCAGGAGCAGGTGACGACCCAGGGTGGCACCGCCGCCAAGGCCGTGACGGGAGCGGTGGCTGCCACGGGCACCCTCATCCTCCAGCTGACGATGATGCTCATCGCGCTCTTCTTCTTCCTCACCGACGGCGCGCGCCTGGTGCAGTGGTTCGAGAGCGTGTCACCGCTGAGGCGCGGCCAGACGCGGGAGCTGTTGCGCGAGTTCAAGAGCACCTCCGTGTCGGTGCTCGTCTCCACCATCGCCACCGCGGGCGTCCAGGCGGCGGCCGCGCTCATCGGCTTCCTCATCGTGGGGGTGCCCGCGCCGCTGTTCTTCGCGGGCCTCACCTTCTTCCTCGCCCTCATCCCCGCGGTGGGCGCCGCGGTGGTGGTGCTCTTCACCGCGGGCCTGATGTTCCTCAGCGGCCACCCCTGGTCGGCCCTCTTCCTGACCATCTGGGGCGTCGTCGTGGTGGGGCTCGTGGACAACGTCGTCAAGCCGCTCCTGGCCCGGAAGGGCATGAACCAGCACGGCGCCATCGTCTTCTTCGCCCTCCTGGGCGGCCTGGCGGCGTTCGGCGCGGTGGGCCTCTTGCTGGGGCCCCTCATCGTCGCCTTCTTCCTCTCCGTGGTGCGCATCTACGAGCGCGACTACGGCCGGCCCAACGGACGGATGGGCGACCCGGCCACGCCGGGAGGCCCCCTGCCGCCGGGCTCCCAGCGCGTCGTGCTCACCACGGAGTCCGGCACGCCCATCGCGGACTCCGACACGCCGTCCAACCACTGACAGCTCAGGGCGTGGACTTCACCGGCGCCGCACCCTTCTTCGCGGGGGTCGGCGCCGGAGCCGTATCCGGTCCCAGCTCCTTGAAGGCCTCGCGCACCGCGTCCGGCGAGCCCGCCACCTTCGCGGCGACGCGGCTGGCCTCCGCGGGAGACAGCCGGCCCAGCAGGCTGCGCTCCAGGTGCTGATCCACGAAGGCCTGGGTGGTGTCCTCCTTCAGGTCCACCAGCGCCCCCTTCGCGTCGAGCACCGGCACCACGCGCGGCGAATTGAGCAGCAGCACCGTGGGCACGTCCACGGCCTTCACCCGGCGGGCGACCTCGTCGCGCAGCTTCGGGTCGAAGTGGATGCCCTTCTCCTGCACCAGCGCGCGGATGCCCTCGTAGTCGCCAGTGGCCTTGATGACCATCAGCTTGGAGAGCAGCTCGCCCACGGCCTCGCGCATCTTCGCGTAGTCCGGAACCACCAGGTACGTGCGGCCGTTCTCCGTTACCTGTTTCACCGCGCCCTTCTCCTCCAGGAACGTCACCGTCATGTGGTGGCCGCGCTGGTGGTCCTCCTCGAAGGCGTTGCCTTCTTCCACGCGGCGCAGGTTGGTGAGCCCCTCCACCAGGAAGTCCCGGTACATCTGCTTCGCGATGGCCTCGTGGTCCGGCGACAGCTCCGCGAGCGCCGGGTCGAACGCGTGCCACAGCGCGACCAGGTCCGCTCTCGCCTCCTCCAGCGTGTTGTCGTACTCCTTGAGGAAGACGGACGGGGACTGGCCCTTGAGCTTCGGATCCACCTGGCCGGAGGCGTGGCCCAGCACCTCATGGAAGGCCACCAGCCACTTGCGCGCGGTGACGGAGTACTTCTGGGCCTGCTCGCGGTCCTCCGCCGTGCGGGAGAACTCCAGCGCCAGGGGCAGCCGCGTCACGGCGGAGGCGGCGTCCATGACGTTGGTGATCATCACGCTCTTGCTGCCGTACTTCTCCCGGATGTGCTGCTCGTTGGGCAGGTTGATGCCCGCGGGCGGCTCCGGGTTGGACGTGATGAGGTTGATGGCCTTGGCCACCGGCAGCGACACCTTCTTGCGGCGGTACTTCTCCGGCCAGGGCAGCCGGTCCTCGAAGTACTGGGCCTTCTGGCCCATGAGCACCATGATCTGGTTCTCCGCCGTGTCGCGGTAGTTGACCAGCCCCTCCCACTGGCCCTTGTGACCGCGAGGGTCGACGTAGGTCTCGATGAAGCCCAGGTTGGCGTCCACCTTCGGGTCCACCTTGAGCCACGCGATGTTGTACGCGTCCCAGTCCTTGGGGCTGCCCGTCTGGAAGTAGCGCACCAGCTTGCCCAGCGCGGCCTTCTGCGCGGGCTCGGCGGACTTCATCGCCTCCTGGAGGTGCGCGATGACGCGCGAGAGCTCCTTCGCGTACAGCCCCGGCTTCACCTTGCCGTCCGGCGTGCCCGCGCGGAACACCTGCTCCACGAGCTTTCCGTCCTGCTTCACCACGCGCGAGTTGAGCGGGTACTTCTCCTTGAAGCCCACCAGGTCCTTCTCCGTCACGCCGGGGCCATAGGCGGTGTTGGAGGACGCGGTGAGGATGTCCTGGCCCGGCGGTGGAGCCTTGGACGTGAGCTGCGGCTCGAAGCTCGCGTCGAAGAGCGTGGGCGTCAGGTCCTGGAGCCAGGCCTGGAGCGCGGCCTCGTCCTTCACCGTCCAGGGTGCGCCGGCCTTGAGGGCGCGGGAGGCACCGGCCGCGAGCTGCTCCGCGGTGAAGGCCGGGACGAACTTCTGGCCGGTGGTGCTGTCGTGGTTGCCGCCGTGCCCGTAGAAGCGCAGCAGGTAGTCCGCCAGCTTCCCGTCGAAGCCGGACGCGGCGCTCTGCGCGTCGCGGCCGAAGAGCCAGACGCCTTCCAGGAGCTGCTTCGCGGGCACCAGCTTCCAGCCGAGCTGATCCAACGCGATGTCCTCGCCCGCGTGCGCCGCGAGCGTCAGGGGCCACGCCACGCGCTTCTCCGCCAGGGACAGCTCCGCGATGCCCGGCGCGAACATCTGGGCGACGGCGGTGTTGCCGGAGCGGGCGCGGAGGAACTTGCCTCCGGGCACGGTGAGGGAGGGCTGCGCGGCCTGCGCGAGGCCGGCGTCAGGCGCCGGGGACTTCTGCGGGGTGGCGGGCGCGGCGGCGAGGACGGCGGCCAGCAGCAGGGGCTTCATGGAGGGCTCCAAGGAGACGTGACGGGACGTGGCTACCCCGCGCGCGGGGTGGACTCAAGCGGTCAGCCGACCGGGCCTCCGGGGCTGGACAGAGCATGGGGCGGGAGGCGCCGTGTGGGGCTCCTGCCCTAGGATGGCGCCTCTTGCTGGAGACCCCGATGGCCCGCGCTGCTCGATTCCCCCGTCTGTTGTTGGCTCTTCCCCTGCTCGCCCTGCTTGGAGGACCGGTCGCCTGTGGCGATGACGGGCCGGACGACCCACGCCCCGACAGCGGCACCCAGACCGTGGATGGCGGCTCGGACGCGGGCGCCAACACCGATGCGGGCACGGAGGCCGATGCAGGCTCCGATGCGGGCACGGACGCGGACGCAGGCACCGAGGCCGATGCGGGCATCGAGGCCGATGCGGGCTCCGATGTGGATGCTGGCACGGACGCGGGCACCGGCGCGGACGCGGGCACCGAGGCCGATGCGGGCACCGACGGTGGCACGGCGGCGTGCACTCCGAGCGGCTGGGTCGACACGCCCCCGGACCTGAGCATCATCCAGAACACGTCGCTGGACATCCGGACCCGGCTGGAGGCCATCCCGGGCATCACCGTGGACCAGGACCGGACCGGCGGCAGTGTCCCCGCGGGCTACCGGCACTTCGTCCTGCGCTACAACCAGCCGGCGGACCACGCCCACCCGGAGTGCCAGCGCTTCGAGCAGCGCCTGACGCTGATGCACAAGGCGGACACCAGCCCCATGGTGCTCTCCACCAGCGGCTACAACGTCTCCACCGGCACCGGCCGCTCGGAGCCCGCGCAGCTCCTGGCCGCCAACCAGGTCGCCGTGGAGCACCGCTTCTTCCCTCCGAGCATCCCGTCGCCCGCGGACTGGAGCCAGCTCACCATCCGCCAGTCCGCGGATGACTTCCACCGCATCACCCAGGCGCTCAAGCCCATCTACACCGGCAAGTGGGTGTCCACCGGCGGCAGCAAGGGCGGCGAGACGGTCGTGTTCTTCCGCCGCTTCCATCCGAACGACGTGGACGCCACCGTGGCGTACGTGGCGCCCATCGCGAAGCGCAACGACGAGCGCTTCGTGACGTTCCAGGACACCGTGGGCGGCGACGCGCAGCTCGCGTGCCGCGAGCGGCTGTGGGCCTTCCAGCGTGAAGTGCTCTCGCGCCGGGACAACATGCTCACGCTCCTGAAGTCCTACGCGCAGGAGCAGCAACCTGCGCTGACGTACTCGCAGCTCGGCTTCGAGCTGGCGCTGGAGCACGCCGCCATCGAGACCTATTTCGCCTTCTGGCAGTACGACTCCGCGGCGAACTGCAATCGGAACATCCCCCCCACCACCGCCACGGATCAGCAGCTGTTCGACGCGATGGACTACGAGGTGGGAATGGGCTCGTTCGCGGACTCCGGTCTCGCCCCGTACGCCGCCTACTACTACCAGGCCGCGGCGGAGCTGGGCTGGCCCCAGCCCTATGACAAGCACCTGGGCGCGCTCATCCACTTCCCGGACACCGACACCGGCGAGGTGTACTCGCCCCCCGGCATCCCGTTCGTGTTCCGTCCCGAGGCCATGCCGGACATCCAGGACTGGGTGTCCTCGCAGGGGCAGCGCCTGATGTTCATCTACGGCAGCTACGATCCGTGGACGGCGGCGGCCTACGTGCTGGGCAACTCGCAGGACTCCTACCTGTACACGGTGGAAGGCGGGAACCACAACGCGCGCATCAGCCAGCTCCCGGCGCCCCAGCAGGCGGAGGCGAAGGCCACCCTCAACCGCTGGATGGGCATCTCGCCGCTGAAGCGCGCCCCGAAGTTCGTGCAGTCGGAGGAGCCGCCCGCTTTCGGGCCCCACGTGCCGCCCCACCTGCGTGAGGCGGCGCGAAACTAGTCCGACCGTCGGACAGGGCACGGGCCGTCCCGGATGCACCGGGGCGGCCCGTCGTCTTTTCAGCGGCCCATCTTGTACGGCCCGCCCCGCTCCAGCGCCCGCTGGTACGCGGGGCGCGCGTGAAGCCGGTCGAGGTAGGCCGTGAGGTTCGGCAGCTCCGCCAAGAGCCGGAAGGACTTCGCGGCCTCCAGCACGAAGGAGAGCTGGATGTCCGCGCCCGTCAGCGCGCTGCCCACCAGGTACTCGCGGCCCTGGAGCTCCCCTTCCAGGTAGCTCAGGTGGTTCTTCAGCTCGGAGTCGATGCGCGGCTTGATGGGCGCAGCGGCGTCACCCAGCCGCTTCACGTAGAGCAGCTGCACGATGGGCAGCATCGCGGAGCCTTCCGCGTAGTGCAGGAAGTGCGTGTACCGGTCCAGGTCCTCCGGCGCGGGCGACAGCCGGCCCTGGCCGTACTTGCGGATCAGCGACTCGATGATGGCGCCGGACTCCGCCAGCACCCGGCCCCCGTCCTCCACCAGCGGCGACTTGCCCAGCGGGTGGACGGCCTTGAGCTCCGGCGGGGCGAAGCCCGTCTTCGGGTCTCGCTCGTAGCGGACGACCTCGTAGTCCAGCCCCAGCTCCTCCAGGAGCCAGAGGATGCGCTGCGAGCGGGACTCAGAGAGGTGATGGACCTTCAGCATGATGGGAGGGCTCCTCGCGTCCGGAAGCAGGACGTTCCGGGGCACACTCTCCCAGGTCGCTCCTCCGGAACAGCGTCGTCCGGAGGAGCGGTGTTCAGGACTAGAACGCGGTGCCGCTGGCGCGCTTGCCCGGAGAGCTGCTCAGGCTGGACACGCCCGTGTGCAGCACGAAGCCGCCCGTGGAGGACGCATCCGGGCTGCGGTTGGCGGACACGCCGTCCGTGCCCGCGAGCGACGAGGCGAACGTGGCCGTGTCCACCACCGTGCCGGAGCTGTTCTTCACCGTGACGGTGTCACCGCTGTTGCCCAGGACCAGCTGGCCCGTGGACGCGGCCACCGCGCCTGGCGTACCGGAGGGGATGCCGGACGCGCCGCCGAATACCACCACCGCCTTGCCCGCCGCCACCGTGGTGCCGCTGGCGAAGGTGTGACGCACGGCCGTGCCGTCCGACACCGTCCAGCCGCTCAGGTCCACCGCCGCCGTGCCGCTGTTGACCAGCTCCACGAACTCGCCGTTCACGTCCGAGCCCGGCTCGTTGATGAGCACCTCGTTGATGAACACGTTGCCCGTGCCGTTGGTGCCGCCCGTGGTGATGGTGAAGGCCGCGTTGGACAGGTCGGTGACGGTGGCGTTGCTCGCGTCGCTCACCCGCACCCACGCGTTGGTGGTGGCGCTGGAGGGCACCGTCCACGCCACGCTGCCTCCGGACGCGCCCGTGCTGGACGTGAGGGTGGTCCAGGTGGAGCCGTTCAGCGAGTACTCCACCTTCACGTTGGAGACCCCGGAGGAGCTCCAGGTGATGGTGCGCGCCGAGCCGGCCGTCCAGCTCTCACCGCCATTGGGCGACAGCACCGTCACGGTGGAGGCCGTCGTGCCGTCCCCCGGGATGAGGAAGTCCTTGATGACGCCCATGTGCTGCATGCCGGACGCGCCGCTGTCACCCGACAGCGCCGGGGAGATGTCGGACAGGGGCGAGTACACGCGCGTGTCCACCACCAGGCCGTTGGCGAAGGTGCTGGAGCCCATCACGACCGACGTCTGGTAGGCGCGCAGGTCGTTGTCCACCAGCACGTGGTCGTACGGCGAGTTGCGGCCCGCGTTGGTGTTGGTGTTGCCGTTCTTGTCCGCCGGGTACGGCGACGCCGTGGACACCACGCTGGAGAAGGTGCTGAAGGTCGACTCGCTGCGGCTGCCGGTGTTGAAGTCACCGCCAATCACCAGATAGTCGCTGGCGGGCACGTTGGCGTTGATGAACTTCACCAGGTTGGACGCCTCCGTGTTGCGGACGCTCGAGCTGGTCGTCAGCAGGTGCACGCTGATGGCCCACAGGTCCTTGGGGCCCGGGATGTCGATGCGCGCCCACGCGAAGTCGCGGTTGGACACCTGCGTGTCGTCCCACTCGCCGGAGGCGATGATGGGGTAGCGGCTGATGATGCCGTTCGGAATCTGCGCGCCGGACTCGCGGTAGTAGGAGAAGCCCGTGCCGAACGCCGTGTCCACGAAGGTGCGGATGTCCGCCGCGGAGTCCGACAGGTAGCTGAACTCTTGAATCATCACGACGTCCGCGTCCGTGCCCTGGAAGATGCGGATGCCGTGGCCCGGGTTGTAGTCCTGCCCCGTGCCGCTGCTCAGGTTGGCCGCCATCAGGCGCAGCCGCACGTTCGCCAGCGAGTCCTCACGCGCGACGAGCTCCGGCGCCGTCTCCTCCGCATCCGCGTCCACCGAACCACCGCACGCGCTGAGCGCCGCGCACACCAGCGTGAAGGACCACGTACGCCAGGAGGCGGCGGGCCGCCGGAAGAGGTCTTGTTTCAGGCTCACGATGTTTCATCCTGCTCCCGGCAAACCCAGGAGCCGTAGAGGTTCATGGACGTCACGGCAGCGCCGCGGACGCAGTATTCCGCGTACACGACGCCACCGCCGTTTATCCGTCACATTCCTTGAAACGTTGCGCGAGCGGCGCATCCCCCCCGTCAGGGACGCGCAATGTTACACATTGTTACATCGCGGCCGTGGTGGACAGCGCGACGAAGGCGTAGCGCAGACCTTTACCCAGGGTGACGAAGACGACGAAGGGCAAGGGGCGCACGCCCACGAAGCCGCCCGCGAGCACGAACGCGTCCCCCAGGATGGGCAGCCACGACATCAGCAAAGCGGGCGCACCCCAGGTGCGCAGGTTCGCCTCCACGCGCTGCATGCGCGGGCCTTCCTTCTCCCGGCGGCGCGCCACCCAGCGGCCCACGGCCCCGCCTCCGCCGCGCGACACCCACTGGCCCAGGATGTAGAGCGTCAGCGCGCCCAGCACGTTGCCCACGGTGGCGACGACGGTGGCCATCAGCGGCGGTGTGCCGTTGTAGATGAGGGCGGCGAGCATCGCCTCGGAGGGCACCGGCACCACGGAGCCCGCCAGCATGGCGACGAAGAACATCCCGGGAAGGCCCCAGGTGGACAGGGTGGAAGGCTCGGCGGGCATGGGAGGCCTGGGGCCATACACCCGCACGGGGCGTTCGTCTTGTGCGGCGTCAGCGCTCCCTTGCCCGCCATCCTGGCCCCCGGGGCCGGAGGCTGTCCGGCGACGCGGCCTGCCCCGGGGCAGGGGTTGTAGGCGCGGGTGGGGGTCACCATCGTCCCCGCCATGCGACGCTCGACGCGCGAACGCTCAGGCATGCGGTCCATCGACACGGAGGACGAGCGCATCGCCTCCCTGCTGGTGGCGGAGCCCCCGGCGCTGCACTTCGAGGGCTCCCGGAACCTGGTGGTGCGGCTGCGCGACGGGCGCACCTTCGTGCTCACCGTGCTCACCCTGGAGGCGCTGGAGGCACGGTTGGGCGGCGCGCCGTCCTACGTGGCGACCGGCATCGTCCTGGTGCGGCGGCTGTCGGACGGTGCACTGCTGCACGCGGTGCGCTCGGCGCTGGACCAGGGGCTGGAGCACTTCGGCACGCTCCAGCCGCCCATCGAGGAGTGAGGCTCAGGGTGCGGGTGGCGCGGTGAGCTTCCCCGCCACCTTGCGGCCCTGGCGCCACACGCCGGTGACGCGGTCCACGGTGGAGATGTCGGTGGACGGGTCGCCCTCCACGAGGAAGAAGTCGGCGCGCAGGCCGGGCTGGATGCGGCCCCGGTCCTTGAGCTTGAGCAGGTCCGCCGCGTTCCCGGTGGCGGCGGCCAGGGCCTGTCCCGGCGTGAGGCCCGCGCCGACCATCAGCTTCAGCTCGCGGTGCTCCGCGTAGCCGGGGATGCGCAGCGGGGTGGCGCCGGAGTCCGTGCCGAAGCCCACCTTCACGCCCGCGTCGTACAGCGCCTTCAGGTTGGCCTGGTTGGTGGAGAGCGCGTGGCGCGCCTCCTGGGCCTTGGGGTCCTCCAGGGTCTTCTTGCGCCACGCGGCGTCGTTGAACTGCGCGCGCAGCTCCGGGGACAGCGCGGGCTGGAGGACGGGGTCGTCCACGAGCAGGGGCTGGTCCGCGTAGACGACGGTGGCCTCGTCCAGTTCCAAGGTGGGCACGTACCAGACGCCGCGCTTCTTCATGGCCTGGATGAAGGCCGCGTCCACGGGCTGGTCGCGGACGCCGTGGGCGATGATGTCCACGCCCGCGTCCACCACGGCCTTCGCGTCCTCCAGGTCATGGATGTGGGCGGCGACGCGCAGGCCCTGCTTGTGGGACTCGTCGATGACGGCCTTGTAGATGTCCGGCTTCATCTTCGGGAGCTTGCCCAGGAACGTGTCCACCCAGACCTTCACCAGGTCCACGCGGTTCTTCGCCAGCGTGCGCACGGCGGCGCGGGCCTCCTCCGCCGTGGTGGGGCGGAAGAGCTGGTCGGGCGCGCTGTTCGTCATCGACTGGGGAGGCCCGCCCTCCGGCACGCCGATGCCCTGCCCCGCGCCGAAGAGGTCCGCGCCGGTGAAGCCGTCCGCGTGGGCCTCCTTGCGCAGCTCGTTGAACAGTGGCCGGTTCATCCCGAGCGCCGTCACGGTGGTGACGCCGTAGGCGGCGAACTGGCGCAGCTGCTTCTCCACGTTCTCCCGCGTGTAGTTCTGGGAGCCCGTGGTGGTGCCGGACGTCTGGCCCACGTGGCTGTGGTCGGAGATGAGGCCGGGCAGGAGCGTCTGGCCCTTGAAGTCGATGACCTCCGCGCCCTTGGGCACCTTGACGTTGCTGGCGGGCCCCACGGAAACAATCTTCCCGTCGCGCACCATCACTGCGGCCGCCTCCAGCGGCCGGCCCCCGGAGCCATCCAGCACGGTGCCGCCCTGGAAGACGACGGTGCGCGAGGCGGCGGGCGCCGCGCTGGCGGACAGCGGCAGCGCGAGGGCGAGCAGGGCGGCGGTCAGGGAACGCGAGCGCATCAGGGCGGTCTCCAGGGGGAAGAGGGAAACCCTAGGAGCGCGTCCGGGTGACGACAACCCTTCGTGGCCGTGACTGTCGTGGCGTCGGTGCTACAGGCCGGGCGCACGGTGGGAACCCAACGCCGCATCGCGGCGCGCGTGCGACTTCCACCGGGAAACACGGCGCCGTGATTATGCTGCCCGCCCGATGGATGAACCCGGCCTGCAATATCCCGGAGAAGCCCTGCGCGGGTGGCTCCGGCAGTTCGCCAAGACGCCGCTCGCCGAGCCGACGCTGAAGCTGCTGGTCGTGCTGGCGGACACGGTGTTCTTCGCGAGCCTGGGCCGCGAGGAGGGCGAGGCCACGCGCGTGCGCATCGCCTATCACGCGCAGGGGTTGCAGGGCCTGCAGGCGGTGCGCGAGACGGTCTACATCGGCGGACAGAAGGGCAAGCGGCAGGCGTGGGAGACGCTGCCCCTGGAGGCCAAGTCGAGCATCACCGACTTCAGCGTGGAGGCGCTGGTGAAGCTGGCGCCCGCGGCGAACCTGCCGCGCACGGCGGTGGTGGTGGGGCCGCGCGAGGGCAAGCTGCGCATCCAGGGGCTGGCACGCCGGGTGGAGTACACGGAGTTCCACGCCGAGGGCGAGGAGGACGTCTTCATCCTCCACGCGCCGGAGCCGGGCCACCTGGTGGTGAGCACGCAGGGGCGCGAGGTCTTCCGCTACGAGCAGGGCGCGCCGGTGCCACCGGGCCGGCGGGTGGCGTTGCACGACCTGCTCTTCCACGAGGACAGCGCGGTGCGCGCGGCGCTGATGGAGATGTGCTCCACGCTGGTGGAGTCGCTGCCCAAGGTGCAGCCGCTGATGGGCGGCAACCGCGAGTGGTACGTGTCCAACGCGGTGCAGGGGCTCATCCGGAGGATGGCGGGCCTGCACCACGGAGGGCTGATCGCGTTCCTGCCCAAGCAGCACGACGTGGAGCGCTTCCGGGCGCGAGGCAAGTACGTCCTGCCGCCGGAGCAGGGCTCGCTGTTGCGTCAGCGGTTGCAGCGCTTCGTGCAGGCACGCGCGGACCTCATCAACGGCGCCTGGCAGGCGGAGGCCGGCAAGGCGGCGGAGGAGGAAGAGGATCCGGAGTTGAAGAAGGCCGCCGCCGAGCACGACGACAAGGCGACGGAGAGCGACTTCCAGGCGCTGGTGGAGAGCATCGGGCAGTTCACGGCGGTGGACAACGCGCTGGTGCTGGGGCCGGAGCTGGAGGTGCTCTGCGCGGGGTATCAGATCGCGCTCCCGCGCAGCGGCCCGCCGCAGGTCTTCGAAGCGCGAACGCTCCAGGGACGTCCCGGCCCGCACTACCCCATCCATCAGCACGGCTCGCGCCACCGCGCCGCGGCCGTCTTCGCCAACCAGCACTCCGGAGCCATCGTGTTCGTGGCCTCCCAGGACGGCCCGCTCCGCTGCCTGCACCGGCCGCCCGGCAAGAAGAAGGTGCTGCTCTGGAGCCTCCTGCTGACGGAGGACTGAGGCCGGAATGAAGCGGCTGGGCTGGGTGCTGCTGCTGGGATTGTTCCTGTCAGGCTGCACGACGACGCGGGTCGTGCGCCTGGAGGTCGATGGTGGCGACAGCGTTGTCGTCACGCCCCGTGAGGAGGAAGACGCGTCTCCCTCCGAGGCTCGGCTGGAAGAGGACGAGTTCAAGGCAGCGGTGAAGACGCTCGCCAGAGACGTGCGGCCCTTCGCCCATCCGCTGCGGCAAGCCCGCGAGCTGTTCGGCCTGCCGGAGCGCAGTGGCCTCTTCGGCTTCCGGGAGCGGACCCGGCAGATCATCCCGCTGGGCGAGGAGGAGGCGCGAGAGCTGCGGCTTCTCGACGCATCGGACGACCTGACGCGCGGCTACCAGCAGTGGTGCGCAAAGAAGCGAAAGCAGTCCGGAGACTGCCTGCACTTGCTGGAGGAAGGCCCCCTGCTGGGCAGCGACGGCCGCTATGCGCTGGCGATGGCCATCGCGATGGACTCCGTCTGGAACGAGACGGCCGAAGCCCTGGAGGGCATGACAAGTCCCCAGGCCGTCATGGCCACGATGACGTCCGCCGTGACGATGTACCTGCTGCTGTGGGCCATGCCGGAGCCCGTGTCCAAGGGCCTCGCCGCGCTCATCACCGCCACGGCGATTGCCTACCTGGGCGTGGACACCGTGTGGACCCTCCTGGATGGCTGGGTGACGCTGGTGCGCCACGTGGACGGGGCCACCACCTTCGTCCAGGTGCGCGACGCGGGCGAAGCCTACGGAGCGGTGATGGGGAGGAACGCCGCGCGCGTCTTCGTGATGCTGGCCACGGCGGCGATTGGCAACACGGCGGGACTCGCGATGAAGGCACCCACCCTGCCCGGCTCCGCGCAAGCGGCGGTCGCGGTGGAGACGCAGGCGGGCCTCCAGTTCGTGTCGCTCGGAGGTGTGCGCTCGGTGGCCATGGCGGCCGACGGTTTCACCATCGCGCTGGCGCCCAACGCGGTGGCCATGTCCTCGCGGCCCGGCAAGCCCCAGCGCCACCACCTGGCCACCATCCGCAATGAGAAGTCCGCGAAGTATGGCGGCCCCTGGACTCCGCTCTTCCGGCGCATCTTCAAGAAGGCCGGAATGGAGCTGAAGGACCCGGAGAACATCGTCGAAGTCCCAGGCCACCGGGGCCCCCATCCCGCCGAGTACCATCAACTCGTCTATGACAGGTTAAGGCAGGTGACCTCCAACTGTCGGAGCGTAGAGGCGTGCCGCGAAGCCCTGACCGATGCCCTCAAGATTCTTGGCGAGCAGGCTAGAACTCATGGCACGGAACTCAATCGACTGCTGACTCGGGACCGCTGACCCACACGACCAATGACCGCCCGCTACTTCAGATTGTCAGAAGACGTCTATGCGCCGGGACGCTGGTATCTGGGTGATCCCGTCGATGAAAAGTCCGTGGAGGTCGAGAACCCGTGGATGTTCAGCGCGGGGAAGCCCATTCAGGCTCCTGGCCTCCTCCGGTTTCCCATCGACGAGCCTGGAAGGCCGTTGGACTACTCCGAAGCAGGCATCGGCAGTACGCCCATCCTCCACGTGAAGCTGGCCACCGTGTTCGCGGAGCTTGCGCCTGATGACGTCCAGCTCTTCGCGGTGGACATCCCTGGCCATCCCGATCAGTTCAACATCCTCGTGGCCACCCACTTGCTCCGCTGCATCGACGACAAGGCGTCCCGGGAAGTGGAGTACTGGGACCCCATCAAGCACAAGCAGCCCGAGAAGGCAGGCCAGTACTACTCCGTCGCGGGAATGCGCATCGACGCATCGAAGGTGGGCCAAGCCAAGGTCTTCCGCACCTGGGGTTGGTCCATCGCCCTGATTGTCTCCGAGAACCTCAAGACGGCCCTTGAACGCACCGGCGCCACCGGCATGCGGTTCACGGAAGTGTAGAGCTTCTTCCAGTGGGAGCCCGCCAGGGTCCTGGTACAGGCCTCGGATTGTCATGGTACAATCCGATTCATGTCCCGCTCCAACTGGAAGCCGCGCCTGAAACGTTCCGAGGGCCCCCTGTACGGGGCGCTCGTTGATGCGCTCGCGGCGGACATCAGCGCGGGTCGGCTTCGCGCGGGGGACCGGCTTCCCACTCACCGGGAGCTCGCGAGCACATTGGGGACGTCGCTGGGGACGGTGACCCGAGCCTATGCAGAGGCGGAGCGGCGGGGACTCATCTGGAGCCAGGTGGGCAATGGGACGTTCGTGCGGAACCTGCGGGACGGTGACCGCTACACGCCCCAGCTCGACCGGACGCGCATCGACCTGGGGCCCACGGCGGTGCCCATCGTCCCTGGCGATATGGGACACCTTGCGTTCGCCGCCGCGCTCCAGCGGCTGAGTGAACGCGCGGACCTGGGCTCGCTCAGTGGCTATCAGGCCCATGCGGGCACGGAGGCCCAGCGGGCGGCGGGGGCCCGCTGGCTGGAACTCGCGGGCGTTCCAGCCACACACGAGAACGTCGTCGTGAGCAGTGGGGCCCAGCATGCGACGTTGATGGTGTTGTCCCTGCTCGCGAACCCGGACGGCCTGCTGGTGGAGGATGTCACCTACCCCGGAGTCCTCGCCGCCGCGGAGTGGCTCCGGCTGCCCACGCATCCGGTGGCGTTCGACGCGGAGGGGCTCGTGCCCGAAGCGCTCGCGGAGGCCTGCCGGAGGAGCAAGGCGCGGGTGCTCTACTGCACACCCACGAACCACAACCCGACCACGGTCGTCATGCCCTTGAAGCGGCGGCAGGCACTCGTGGAGGTCTGCCGGAAGTTCGACATCACCGTCATCGAGAACGGCGCGCTGGCCCCGCTCGTGACGAAGGCGCCCGCCCCCCTGGCCGCGCTGGCGCCCGAGCGGACCTATTACCTGGGCAGCCTGTCCAAAGCGGTGCTCCCCGCGCTGCGCGTCGGCTACATCCGGACGCCAGCTCCGTCCTTGCTGACGCTTGAGCACGCGGCCTCGGCGACGGTCTGGTCGGGGTCTCCCCTGCTGAATGAGCTGGCCACGCAGTGGCTAACGGATGGAACCGCCGAGTCCCTGCGCGACGCGCGGCGCGCCGAAGCCACGGCCCGGCAGACCCTGGCGGCGAAGGTGCTGAAGGGCCACCCCTATGTCGCGCACCCCAGCGCGTATTTCCTGTGGATGCCCATCCCCGAGCAGCGCCGCGCCACGGAGCTGGTGGAAGCCGCCGCCGCACGCGACGTGCTGCTCGGCCCCGCGCACCTGTTCGCGGCCCGGCCGGGCCAGGCCCCCAACGCGCTGCGGGTGTCGCTGGCCGCGGCCGGCTCCCGGGACGAGTTGGAGCGGGGATTGAAGACGCTGGCCGAGCTGCTCGGCGCCACGTCCCCGGCACCGCGACGCCTGGCCTGACGTTTCCCTTCACCTCCTTCCCAAGAGAGTGCCCATGACGCCTTCCCTGCCCCTCCGTGGTGGACTCCTGTCGCGTGCGCGCCTTGCGCTCCTTCTCGCGGGACTCGCCATCCCCTGGCGGGCACTGGGAGCGGAGGCCGGGGACGCCCTCCAGGCGCGGCTCGATTTCTCGGAAGTCTCGCTCCGCTGGCCGGACCGCATCCGCGACACCCTGACGCCACCCCGGTGGCTGCCGGAAGGCGACCGGTTCGTGTACTGGTCCAGGGTGGAGCCCTACCGGGACACGTGGGTCCTGGTGGATGCACGGAAGCGCACCCAGCAGCCCCTGCTGGACTCGGAGTCGCTGCGGTCCCAGCTCACGGAGCGGTTCGGCAAGCCGATGACGTTGCCCGCCGTCATGCCCTTCACGTTCACCGCCGATGCGAAGGGAATCGTCTTCACCGTCCAGGGCCAGGCCTTCTCCCTGGGTCTCACCGACAAGCGGCTCGTGGCGCTCGAACCCACGCATCCAGCCGCGCTGTCGCTCGTGCCCGGCAACAGCCTGTCGCCGGACGGAAAGACGGTCGCGGTGCAGCGGGACACGGGCTTCGCCGTGATGGACGCCAAGGGCGCGACCCGGATGGAGCGCACCGGCACGGAGGACTCGCCCTGGCGGCTGCCCGAAGAGGCATGGTCTCCCCAGGGCCGGTTCCTCGCGGTCTGGCACGACGACATGCGGGGCATGCACCGGCTCCCGCTGGTCGACTACAGCACCCCGCTGGAGAAGGTGACGTGGGTGCCCTACTCCAAGACGGGCACGCCGCTGATGCGCTCGGAGCTGCACTTCGTCTCGGTGGAGACGGGGCAGGTAGCGCCCGCGCCCGGTGACGCGGTGGAGAGCTATGACTGGTTCGCGGGCTGGCGCCCCGACGGCAGCGAGGCGCTGGTGCTCCAGTTGTCTCGGGACGGCAAGCGACTGGACCTGGTGGCGGTGGAGCCATCGACGGGCAAGCGCCGCCGCGTGCTGCGGGAGGAGCGCAAGGAGACCTTCGTCGCGGCACTGGAGTTCTCGGTGGGCGGCTGGTCCCAGCAGGTGAAGCCGCTGCCGGACAACCAGCACTTCCTCTGGATGTCCGAGCGCGATGGCTGGCGTCACGTCTACCTGTATGACTATTCCGGCAAGCTCGTGCGCCAGCTCACCCGGGGCGCGTTCCCGGTCCACGCGGTGGTGGGCGTCACGCCGAAGTCGGACGCCTTCTTCGTCACCGCCTCCGCCGAGCCCGGGGCCCCCTATGACCGGTCGGTATACCGGGCACGCATCGCGGGCGGGGCGCTGAAGCGGCTGACGCCCGAGCCCGGGCTCCACCGGCCCTTGCTGTCCCCCTCCACGGGCTACCTCGTGGATGGACACTCCACGCGGGAGCAGCCGCGAGTCTGGGACGTGGTGTCCACGGAGGGCCGCCCCTCCTTCCGCTACGCGAAGTCAGACACGAGCGCCCTGGCGGAGCTGCACTACACGCCGCCGGAAGGCATCACGGTCAAGGCCACGGACGGCGTCACGCCCCTGTACGGCGCGCTGTACAAGCCGTGGGACTTCGATCCGAAGAAGCGCTACGCGGTCATCGACGTCATCTACGCGGGGCCGTTCACGACGGTGGTGCCCTGGAGCTACGTGGGCCCGTATGAATCGATCATCGCGCACTCGCTGGCGCAGCTCGGGTTCATCGTGATGGTGCTGGACGCGCGAGGCACGCCAGGGCGGGGCAAGGCCTTCCAGGACGTGAACTACGGCCGCGTGGGCCAGACGGAGATTCCAGACCACGTCGAGGCGCTGAAGCAGGCGGCAGCCAGCCGGCCCTACATGGACCTGGAGCGGGTGGGCATCCACGGCCACTCCTGGGGTGGCTACTTCGCGCTGCGAGGCATGCTGACGGCGCCGGCCTTCTTCAAGGCAGGCTATGCGGGAGCACCGGGAGCCCTGACGGAAGAGGCCATCATCAACGAGCCGAACATGGGCCTGCTGTCAGACAACCCAGAGGGCTACGCGGCGGGCTCCAACGAAGCCCTGGCGGACAAGCTCCAGGGAGCGCTCAAGCTGATGCACGGGACCAGCGACGTGAACGCATCGCTGTCCACGACGATGCGGATGGTCCAGGCGCTGGTGCGCGCGAACAAGCACTTCGACCTGCTGATCATGCCCGGAGAAGGCCACGGCCCCGAAGGCAGGTACTACCGGGACGACGTGCGCCGGTTCTTCCTGCGGGAACTGGGAGAGCCCCGGTGATGAAGCGGCTGGGCTGGGTGCTGCTGCTGGGATTGCTCCTGTCGGGCTGCGCGACGACGCGGGTCGTGCGCCTGGAGGTCGATGGCGGCGACAGCGTTGTCGTCACGCCCCGGGAGGAGGAAGATGCGTCCCCCTCCGAGGCCCGTCTGGAGGAGGACGAGTTCAAGGCAGCGGTGAAGACGCTCGCCAGGGACGTGCGGCCCTTCGCCCATCCCCTGCGGCAAGCCCGCGAGCTGTTCGGCCTACCGGAGCGCAGCGGTCTCTTCGGCTTCCGTGAGCGGACCCGGCAGATCATCCCACTGGGCGAGGAGGAGGCGCGAGAGCTGCGGCTTCTCGACGCATCGGACGACCTGACGCGCGGCTACCGGCAGTGGTGCGCGAAGAAGCGAAAGCAGTCCGGAGACTGCCTGCGCTTGCTGGAGGAAGGCCCCCTGTTGGGCAGCGACGGCCGCTATGCCCTGGCGATGGCCATCGCGATGGACTCCGTCTGGAACGAGACGGCTGAAGCCCTGGCGGGCATGGCGAGCCCCCAGGCCGTCATGGCCACGATGACCTCCGCCGTGACGATGTACCTGCTGCTGTGGGCCATGCCGGAGCCCGTGTCCAAGGGCCTCGCCGCACTCATCACCGCCACGGCGATTGCCTACCTGGGCGTGGACACCGTGTGGACCCTCCTGGACGGCTGGGTGACGCTGGTGCGCCACGTGGACGGGGCCACCACCTTCGTCCAGGTGCGCGACGCGGGCGAAGCCTACGGAGCGGTGATGGGGAGGAACGCCGCGCGCGTCTTCGTGATGCTGGCCACGGCGGCGATTGGAAACACCGCAGGGCTTGCGATGAAAGCCCCTACGCTCCCCGGCTCCGCGCAAGCGGCGGTCGCGGTGGAGACGCAGGCGGGCCTCCAGTTCGTGTCGCTCGGAGGCGTGCGCTCCGTGGCCATGGCGGCCGACGGTTTCACCATCGCGCTGGCGCCCAACGCGGTGGCCATGTCCTCGCGGCCCGGCAAGCCCCAGCGCCACCACCTGGCCACCATCCGTAATGAGAAATCCTCAAGAAATGGAGGACCATGGACCCCAGTCTTCCGGAAGCTTTTCAAGAAGGCTGGGATGGAGCTGAAGGACCCGGAGAACATCGTCGAAGTCCCAGGCCACCGGGGTCCACATCCCGCCGAGTATCATCGACGTGTGATGAGGCGTCTCCGGGATGCCACCGAGCAATGCAGAACTGTCGCCCAGTGTCGCGATGCACTGACCAGCACGCTCAAAGAGCTTGCTGAAGAAGCCAGGTCTCCAGGCACCGTACTGAACAAGCTGCTCACCACTCGCCCTGGACGTTGAGCCCCTACCATGTCCAATCGTTTCTTCGAGCTGCATGGCGACCCCGAAGAGGGGTACTGGTATCTGGATGATCCGGCCGACAAGAACGGAGTGGAGATTGAGGACGCTTGGCGACTCAGGACAGACAAGCCTGTCAAAGTAACAGGGCCACTTCGAATTCCCATCATGGAGCCTGGAAAGCCTCGTGACTTCTCCATGGCGGGCTTGAGCTTGGTCCCGGTCATTCACGTCAAGCTCGCCACGCTCCTGGCCGAAAGCGCTAACGACGACGTGCAGCTTGTCCCCGTCACTATTCCCAAACACCCGGACCAATACGTCATCCTCGTCACCCCCCGGGTCATTCGCTGCATCGACGAGCAGGCATCGGAAGGAGTCCGGTTCTGGGAGCCTCGGCACGGTCAGCCCTGGCGAATCGGTGAGTACCGCTCCGTGGACATCCTGCGCATCGACAAGTCGAAGGTGGGTGACGCGAAGATCTTCCGGCCCTGGGGCTGGAACGCCTCGCTCATCGTCTCCGAAGACCTGAAGACGGCACTGGAGCGCACCGGCGCCACCGGCATGTACTTCACGGAGGTTTGATGACGATGCCCGTCTTGCCTCCGGCTCGCTAGAGTCCTCCGTCCGGAGGACTTCGCCCATGCCCCGCTCGGACAGCTTCATGGAGTACACGGTCGAACTGCTGAAGCCGCTCGGTCCGGTGCAGGCCCGCTCGATGTTCGGGGGCTGGGGCCTGTACTTCGGTGGCCGGATGTTCGGCCTCATCATCCAGGGCCAGCTCTACCTGAAGACGGACGAGGTCACCCGCCCCGACTTCGAGGCCGAGGGCTGCCGGCCCTTCATCTACCAGAGCCGGGGCAAGGAACTGCCCATGAGCTACTGGACGCCGCCCGCGGACGCCGAGGACGACGGCCGCCGGATGCTGCCCTGGGCCCGCCGCGCCGTGGACGCCGCCAACCGCGCCGCGATGAAGAAGGCCGCGAAGAAGAAGCCCGCGGCCAAGAAGGTCCCTGCCGTGAAGAAGGCCGCCGCGAAGAAGAAGCCCGTCAGGCGGTCTTGATGCTGGCCACGTCGCCGAGCCCCAGCTCGGCGATGGAGACCTCGCGCATGCGGAACTTCTGCACCTTGCCGGTGACGGTCATCGGGAAGCTGTCCACGAACTTCCAGTGGCGGGGAATCTTGAACGTGGAGATGCGGCCGGTGCAGAAGGCCGTCAGCGTCTCCGGCGTCAGCAATGCGCCGGACTTCAAGCGCACCCACGCCATCACCTCCTCGCCGTACTTCACGCTGGGCACGCCGATGACCTGCGCCTCGGAGATCTCCGGGTGCGTGTGGAGGAACTCCTCCACCTCGCGCGGGTACACGTTCTCACCGCCCCGGATGATCATGTCCTTGATGCGGCCGACAATCTTGACGTAGCCCTCCCCGTCCATGGTCGCCAGGTCACCGGTGTGCATCCACCCCGCCCGGTCGATGGCCGCCGCCGTGGCCTCCGCGTTGTCCCAGTACCCGAGCATCACGCTGTAGCCGCGCGTGCACAGCTCCCCCGGCTGCCCCAGCGGCACCACCGCGCCCGAGTCCGGATCCACCACCTTCACCTCCAGGTGCGGATGCACGCGCCCCACCGTCGCCACGCGCTTCTCCAGCGTGTCGTCCAGCGGGTTCTGCGTGGACACGGGCGACGTCTCCGTCATGCCGTAGCAGATGGTGACCTCCTCCATGTGCATCCGCGACTGCACCTGCTTCATCACCTCCACCGGACACGGCGAGCCCGCCATGATGCCGGTGCGCAAGCTGCGCAGGTCGAACTCGCCAAAGCGCGGGTGGTCCAGCTCCGCGATGAACATCGTGGGCACGCCATAGAGCGACGTGCAGCGCTCGGCCTGCACCGTCTGGAGCACCGCCAGCGGGTCGAACGCCTCGCCCGGAATCACCATGGCCGAGCCATGCGACGTGCAGGCCAGGTTGCCCATCACCATGCCGAAGCAGTGGTAGAACGGCACCGGGATGCACACGCGGTCCTCCGGCCCGTAGCGCAGCACCTCGCCCACGAAGAAGCCGTTGTTGAGCACGTTGTGGTGCGACAGCGTCGCGCCCTTCGGGAAGCCCGTGGTGCCGGACGTGTACTGGATGTTGATGGGGTCATCGAACTGGAGCGACAGCTCCCGCGCCTCCAGCACGTCGTCGCCAATGCCCGCGCCGCCCTTCACCAGCCGGTCCCAGTCCGAGTCCAGCACCAGCGCCTCGCGCAGGCCCGCGCACCGGGGCCGCACCTCCGCCAGCATCCGCGTGTAGTCCGTCTGCCGGAAGCCCTTCGCCAGGAGCAGCACGCTCACCCCCGCCTGGTTGAGCGCGTACTCCAGCTCCGACGTGCGGTAGGCGGGGTTCAGGTTGACCAGGATGGCGCCCGTGCGCGCGAGCGCGTACTGCGACACGGTCCACTCGAAGCGGTTGGGGGACCAGAGCCCCACCCGGTCCCCCTTCTGGATGCCCAGCGCCAGCAGGCCCTTGGCCACCGCCGTGGTCGCGTCCCAGAACTGCCGCCAGGTGACCCGGTAGCTCTGCGAGGCCACCACCAGCGCCTCGCGGTCGCCGTACTTCTCGACGGTGCGGCGCAGGTTCTGACCGATGGTCTCCCCCAGCAGCGGGGTGGTGCTGGTGCCATGGGCATAGGACAGGGCGGTCGTCATGCCCTCATCGTCCCCAGGTGCCACCGGGTCGGCAAGCGTCAGCGGGGAGCAGGGCCTCCGGCTGTCCGCTCGTATCCACGGCGTGAACGCCGCGCGCGGTCCACACCCTGGCACGCGGCGCAGAAGTAGAGGGTGCGTGCCGCAAGCACCTGCCCCGTCACCTTCCCGCCGCAGCGCGGACACGGCAGGCCCGCGCGGCTGTACACGCAGAAGCGCTCCGCCCGCTTGCGGCCTGGAGAGGGAAGCGGCGGCGCCCCCGGCGTCACGATGAGCCCGTCGCGAGCACCGTCCTGGAGCAGCGCCCGCATCACGCCCCACAACCGGTCGAACGCGTCCCGCTCCAGCTCGCACGCGGGCATCAGCGGCGGCAATCGCGCGACGAACAGCGCCTCCGCCCGCACGATGTTCCCCACGCCCGCGATGCGCCCCTGGTCCAGCAGCGCCTGCGCCAGCGGCATGCGTCCCCGCGTCAGCAGCGCATACGCCCGGTCCGCTGACGCATCCACGCGCAGCGGATCCTCGCCCAGCCTCGCGCGCAACGCGGCCTCCTCCTCCAGTGACAGCAGCTCGCACGCGGACGGCCCCGACAGGTGCAGCGTCGCCCCGTCCGAGGCCAGCCGCAGCCGGCATGCCGTGGAGGGCTCAGGCGCCTCCGCCCGGAAGTGACGGATGCGCCCGAAGAGCCCCAGGTGGATGTGCAGCCGCACGTCCCCCTCGAACGTGTGGAACAGGTGCTTGCCGTGCGCATCCACGTTCAGCAACGCCCGCCCGGACAGCCCGTGCGCCACCTCGCTCCGGCCCTGCGGTGAATCGGCCGTGAAACGCCGCCCCATCAACCAGCGGCGGTGGACCCGGGCGACCCGGTGGATGCTGTGACCTTCTGGCATCCCCCTGGGTAATCCCCGCGCCCCACCCATGCCGGGGAGCACCACGTCCCGGCCCCTGGACGACCGGGCATCCGCGACGTTTTCCCTCCGAGGGCATCCACGTCCGGACCCCGGCCGTTACGCTCCGGGACGCCGGAAACAAGGAAAACGCCGGCACGGCACGCTATCCTGACGCAACGCCCCATGGACGATCCGAACGCCCGATTGGTTGCCACCCTGCTGGAGGCGCGCCAGCGCCATTGCTTCCCCCCGGACGTGCGCAAGGCCGCGCCGGAGTTCGTCTCGCAGGTGCTGGGGTTACTCTTCCCCCACTTCGCGGAGCGGCTGGAGTGCAACGCCGCCGCCGTGCGCCGGGACGTCACCGCGGTGGAGGCGAGCCTCCAGCGCATCCAGTCGCTGCTCGCGCCGCACTACCCCGTCACCGACGCGGGCATGTCCTCGCGCTTCATGGCGAAGCTGCCGGACCTCTATGAGTGGCTCCAGCAGGACGCGCGCGCCATCTTCGAAGCGGACCCCGCCGCGCGCAGCGTGGACGAGGTCGTCCTCACCTACCCGGGCTTCTACGCCATCGCCATCTACCGCGTGGCGAACGCGCTGCACCGGCTGAACTTCCCCCTGCTGCCGCGCCTGCTCACCGAGTACGCCCACCAGCGCACCGGCGTGGACATCCACCCGGGCGCCACCATCGGCCGCAAGTTCGTCATCGACCACGGCACGGGCCTGGTCATCGGCGAGACGACGGTGATTGGCGACAACGTGAAGCTCTACCAGGGCGTCACGCTGGGCGCGCTGATGGTGGAGAAGGCGCTGGCGGACCGCAAGCGCCACCCCACCATCGAGGACGACGTCGTGGTGTACGCGAACGCCACCATCCTCGGGGGCGGCACGGTGGTGGGCAAGGGCAGCATCATCGCCGGCAACGCGTGGCTCACGCAGAGCGTGCCCGCCCAGTCCGTCGTCACCCGCCGCAGCGAGGTGCGCGCGCGCCACGGCGACGAGGGCCTGGACGTCCTCGACTACCAGATTTGAGTCTTTTCCCTCACGCAGTGCCCGTTCCCCATTCACAGGAGACGCCATGAAGGTCGACAACATCCTGCAGACCATTGGCAATACGCCGCACGTGCGCATCAACCGGCTGTACCCGTCGCGCGTGACGGTGCACCTGAAGCTGGAGCGCGCCAACCCGGGCGGCAGCATCAAGGACCGCATCGGCCTGGCGATGATTGAAGACGCGGAGAAGAAGGGCCTCCTCAAGGAGGGCAGCGTCATCATCGAGCCGACGAGCGGCAACACCGGCATCGGCCTGGCCATGGTGGCCGCGGTGAAGGGCTACAAGCTCATCCTGGTGATGCCGGAGTCCATGAGCATCGAGCGCCGCCGCGTGCTCGCCGCCTACGGCGCCCAGTTCGACCTGACGGAGCGCGCCAAGGGCATGAAGGGCGCCATCGCCCGCGCCCAGGAGCTGGTCGCGCAGACGCCCAACGCGTGGATGCCGCAGCAGTTCGAGAACGAGTCCAACATCGAGATCCACAAGCGCACCACCGCGCAGGAGATCCTCAACGACTTCCCGGAGGGGCTGGACTACCTCATCACGGGCGTGGGCACCGGCGGCCACATCACCGCGTGCGCGGAGGTCCTCAAGGCGAAGTGGCCCAAGCTGAAGGTGTTCGCGGTGGAGCCGGTGAAGTCCCCCGTCATCAGCGGCGGCCAGCCGGGCCCGCATCCCATCCAGGGCATCGGCGCGGGCTTCATCCCGAAGAACCTGCACGTGCAGAGCATCGACGGCACCATCCAGGTGGATGAGAAGGACGCTTTCGAGTTCGCCCGCCGCGCCGCGCGCGAGGAGGGCATCTTCGTGGGCGTGTCCTCCGGCGCCTCGCTGTCCGCGGTGAACCAGAAGCTGGCGGAGATCCCGGACGGCAGCCGCGTGCTCGCCTTCTGCTACGACACCGGCGAGCGCTACCTCTCCGTGGAGAACCTCTTCCCCGCGCAGTAGCAGTCGTCGTGCACGCCGGTCCGGGGGGAGCTCACCCGGGCCGGTACGCGCGGACCAGCTCCACCAGCCGGTCCATCTCCTCGTGCGTGTTGTAGAAGTGCGGCGACAGGCGGATGCGCCCGCGCCGGACGGAGTGGGACACCTTCTGCCCCGACAGGTACGCGCTGAGCGCATGGACGTTCGCGCCCGGCGGCAGGAAGGTGAGGATGCCCGCGCGGTCCTTCGGCTCGGGGCCCACGTCGCAGCCCAGGTCGCGCAAGCCTGAGTCCAGCCGGGCCAGCAGCTCGCCAATGCGCGCGCCGATGGCGTCCGTCCCCACCTCCAGGAGCAGCTCCAGCGCGGCGCCCATCGCGTAGATGCCGGGGTACGCGGCGCTGCCCTCCTCGAACTTCGCCGCGTCCGGGCGCAGCTCGAAGTGCGAGCGGTTGAAGTTCCACGCGTCGGTGGTGCTGCGCCAGCCCACCAGCGCGGGCCGCACGCGCGGCAGCACGTCCTTCGCCACGTACAGGAAGCCGATGCCGGAGATGCCCAGCATCCACTTGTGGCTGTCCGCGCTGAGGAAGTGCACGCGGCTCTTCTTCACGTCCACCGGGATGCAGCCCACGCTCTGGATGCCGTCCACGCACAGGAGCACGCCGGAGCGCTCACACAGTGCGCCGAGCGCATCCAGGTCCGTGCGGTGGCCGGTGGCGAACTGCACCGACGACACCGCCACCAGCCGCGTGCGCGGGGTGAGCACGGACGCCACGGCCTCCGGCGTCACACCACCCTCCGGCGTGGGAATCTCGCGGACCTCCACGCCCCGGCTCTTCAAGTGCAGCCACGGGTAGACGTTGGACGGGTACTCCAGGCTCGTGGCGACGGCGACCTCGTCTCCGGGTCGCCAGTCCAGCCCTTCAGCCACCAGCCCCAGGCCGTGGCTGGTGTTGCGCACGAAGGCCACTTCTTCCGGAGAGGCTCCGATGATGCGCGCGGCGAGCCCTCGCACCTTCTCGCTCTGGGCCTCCCAGCCGCGCTCGTGGAGGACGCCGTGATTCACCACGTCGTCCACCCAGGCCTTCACCGCGGCGGCGGCGCGCGTGCTGGTGGGCGCGACCCCGGCGTGGTTGAGGTAGAGCTGTTCCTTCAGGACGGGGAACTCGGCGCGGTAGGAATCGAACGAGCGGCTCATGGGTGGCGAGTGTAGCCACCTCTCCACCGCTCACGGCACGCTCCGCGGCCCCCGTCGACTACAGGACGACCAGCAGGCCCAGCGACGCCGTGGGGTACACCGTGCGCAGGCCCAGGTTGTTGTTGCCCACCTGGAGCTCGCGCACGTCCGTGAAGGTGAAGCCCGGGCCGGCCCGCGCCGACAGGCCCACGCGCCCGGAGCCCGGCCGCCACATCACGCCCAGCGTCGGCTCCAGGAAGGCCGTCGTCGTGTAGTCCTTGCGGTCCGGCATCGCCGCGCCGTCCGGGCGCGCGACGAACTCCTCCAGGCCCAGCGTCATCCCCACGAACGGACGCACCGTGCCGTCCGCCAGGAAGGCCAGCGTGTAGCGGCTGTCCACGCCCACGCCGAAGTTGAGCTTCACGTCGCTGCCGCCCACGCCGCTGAAGCGCGCCTTCGCCCCCAGCGACCGGTTCCACCCGCCCGCGCGCCCCAGGATGCCGAACGCCAGCCGCGAGTCCCTCGACGGCGCGACCTCCGCCCGGATGCCGTACAGCGAGCCGTCCAGCGCCGGCGGCTGCAGCTCCAGCAGGAACGCCCCGCGCCGCTGCTGCTCCTGCCCCGTGGACGAGGACGTCATGTCCTGGGCCATCGCCGGCACCGACACCAACGCCGCACCCACCGCCACCGCCTTCACCCACTGCATCGACCGCTTGGACTCGACTCGCATGGCCCGTCTCCCTCGGTTTAGCCGGACGACTAACTTAGTCACACGACTAACTAAGACCGACAACGCGGGATGTCAAGGCGACGAGCGGACGCCGGCCTTGCGGGGGTGGGAGGCGGTGCCCTATGGGTCTGGGATGCCATCCCCCCGCCGTGGCAAGACGCCGCCTCCCCCCGCTGCTCCGGAGCCTGACGCCCGGGCGCGCCTCATCGCCGCCGGCCAGCGCGTGTTGGGGGAGCGCGGCTACGACGCCGCCACGGTGAAGGAGGTGGCGCGCGAGGCCGGGGTGAACCAGGGCCTGGTGCACTACTACTTCGGCAGCAAGGACGCGCTGCTGCTGGCCGTCACCCAGGAGGCGAGCCGGCAGTACCTGTCGGAGCTGGAGCGGCTGCGCGCGCAGACGCCCGCGGAGGAGCTGGCCGAGACGGCCTTCGCCTGGGGCGAGAAGCTGGCCACGGACGCGCCGGGGACGTGCCGGTTGCGTTACGAGCTGTTCGCGCTGGGCCTGCGCAACCGGGAGCTGACGCCCGCCGTGGCGCAGCTTCTGGGCCAGGGCGACGAGGAGATCGCCCGCACCGTGGCGCACGTGCGCACGGGCCATGACTCGGCCCCCACCGCCGAGGACCTGCACTACGCGGTCATCATCAAGGCGTGCGTGGACGGGCTCGCGCTGCACCACCAGTTGGACAAGAGCTTCGACCCGCTGCCCGTGTACGCGCTGTTGCGGCGGATCATGCTCGCGAGCATCGAGCAGCCCGCCCCGCCCTGCTCGCCCGCTCGCAAGCCGAAGGCCCAGGGCCGTCGCGGAACGCGTTCGTCACGCGCGCGCAAGACGCCGGTCCCCCGTCGCCGCTGAAGCCAGCGGCCTGGCCAGCGCCAGCCCCAGAACAGACATTCAACATTCAGTGGCATCGCCAACCCGGCGGGGCGCAGGATGCCTCGCATGGACTTCCAGCCTTCCGCCAGGACGACCGAATACCTGGAGCGCGTGAAGCGCTTCATGGCTGACCACATCGAGCCGGTGGAGGCCGAATACCTCCAGGCCCTGCACGCGATGGAGGCCGGCGGGGATTGGCGCCAGTGGAAGGTGCCGCCGGTGATGGTGGAGCTCAAGGCCCGCGCGAAGGCCGAGGGGCTGTGGAACCTGTTCCTCCCGGACGCGAAGCTGGGCGCGGGGCTGAGCACGCTGGAGTACGCGCCGCTCGCGGAGCAGATGGGCCGCAGCTTCATGGCGCCGGAAGTCTTCAATTGCAGCGCCCCGGACACCGGCAACATGGAGGTGCTCTGGCGCTACGGCTCCCCGGAGCAGCAGGAGCAGTGGCTGAAGCCGCTGCTCGCGGGCGACATCCGCTCGGTGTTCTGCATGACGGAGCCGGACGCCGCGTCGTCGGACGCCACCAACATGCAGGCCACCGCCGAGGTGGACGGCGAGCACGTGGTCCTCAACGGCAAGAAGTGGTGGTCCAGCGGGCTGGGCCACCCCAACGCGAAGGTGGCCATCTTCATGGGCCGCACGTCGCAGGCGGGCGCGGACCGCCACCACCAGCACTCCATGGTGCTGGTGCCCATGGACGCGCCGGGCGTCGAAATCATCCGCATGCTGCCCGTGTACGGCGACCATGACGCCCCGCACGGCCACGGCGAGGTGCACTTCAACAACGTGCGGCTGCCGGTGTCCGCGCTCATCTCCGGGCCGGGCATGGGCTTCGAGATCGCGCAGGGCCGCCTGGGCCCGGGCCGCATCCACCACTGCATGCGATGCATTGGCGCGGCGGAGCGGGCGCTGGAGCTGATGATCGACCGGGGCATGGGCCGCACAGCGTTCGGCAAGCCGCTCATCAACCTGGGCGGCAACCGCGAGCGCGTGGCGGAGGCGCGCATCGCCATCGACCAGGCGCGCCTGCTCACGCTGTACGCGGCGTGGAAGCTGGACGACGTGGGCGCGCTGGGCGCGATGACGGAGATCTCGGCCATCAAGGTCGTGGCGCCCAACGTGCTCCAGAAGGTGGTGGACGACGCCATCCAGTTGCACGGCGGCGCGGGCGTGTCGCGCGACACGCCGCTCGCGGGCTTCTTCGCCCAGGCGCGCAGCCTGCGCATCGCGGACGGCCCGGACGAAGTGCACAAGGGCGTCATCACCCGCATCGAGCTCGCGAAGCGCGGCTTCAGCAAGGGAGGTTGAACATGACGGCTCCGGTCTCCATCCCCCTGGACGAGGGCAAGGCGGTGCGCTCCGGCGAGGCGCTGGACGTGCCCGCGGTGGACGCGTGGCTGAAGGCCCAGGTGCCCTTGCTCCAGGGCACGCCGGAGGTGACGCAGTACACGGGCGGCGCCTCCAACTGGACCTACCGGCTCAAGTACGAGAACCGCGACCTCATCCTGCGCAGGCCGCCCGCGGGCACCAAGGCGAAGTCCGCGCACGACATGTCGCGCGAATACACGGTGCAGCAGGCGCTCAAGCCCGTGTACCCGGTGGTGCCCACCATGGTGGGGCTGTGCCAGGACCCGGCCGTGCTGGGCGCGGAGTTCTACGTGATGGAGCGCATCCCCGGCCTCATCCCGCGCAAGCACCTGCCCAAGGGGCTGGACCTGGACAAGGCCCGCACGCGCCAGTTGTGCCTCAACGTGGTGGATCAGCTCATCGCGCTGCACGGCGTGGACGCGCAGGCGGTGGGGCTCCAGTCGCTGGGCAAGGGGCCGGGCTATCCGCAGCGGCAGATTTCCGGCTGGTCCGACCGCTACGAGAAGGCACGCACCTGGAACGTGCCCCGCATGAAGCGCACGCGCGAGTGGCTGGCCGCGCACGTCCCGCCGGACATCAAGACGTGCGTCATCCACAACGACTGGCGCTTCGACAACGTGGTGCTCAAGCCGGAGGACCCCACGCAGGTCATCGGGGTGCTGGACTGGGAGATGGCCACGCTGGGCGACCCGCTGATGGACCTGGGCAACACGCTGGCCTACTGGGTCCAGGCGGATGACGACGCCTTCCTGCGCATGACGCGCCGTCAGCCCACGGACCTGCCCGGCATGCTCACGCGCGAGGAGGTGGTGGCGTACTACCTGGAGCGCACCGGCCTGAAGCCCGACAACTGGACCTTCTACGAGGTCTACGGCGTGTTCCGGCTCGCGGTCATCGCGCAGCAGATCTACTACCGCTACCACCACAAGCAGACGCGCAACCCGGCGTTCAAGAACTACTGGCTCATCGTCAACTACCTGGCCTACCGCTGCCGGCAGCTCATCAAGAAGGCGGGCGGCTGATGGGCGCGCTCTACCTCATCCGCCACGGCCAGGCGTCCTTCGGCGCGAAGGACTACGACAAGCTGTCGGACGTGGGCGTGCAGCAGGCGCGCGTCCTGGGTGAAGCGCTGCGCACGCGGCTGCCCAAGGTGGACGCCGTGGTGACGGGCACCATGCTGCGCCACCGTGAGACGGCGGACGCGTGCCTCCAGGCGCTGGGCCAGCAGGTGGAGCCCGTGCGGACGCCAGGGTTCAACGAGTTCGACCACGAGGAGGTCGTGCACCGGCACACGCCGCGCTACGCGGACTTCGCCGTGCTGCGCGAGGAGCTGGCCGCGACGAAGGACCCGCGCCGCGCGTACCAGGACCTGTTCACCCAGGCCGTGGGGCGCTGGGTCGCGGGCGGACACGACGGCGAGTACAAAGAATCCTGGAGCGCGTTCAAGGCGCGTTGCCTGGAGGCGCTGGCGACGCTCGTGGCCTCGCTGGGGCCCTCCAGGACGGCGCTGGTGTTCACTTCCGGCGGCCCCATCACGGCCATCAGCCAGGACCTGCTGGGCATCCCGGACGAGCACGCGTTCCGGACGAACTGGACGCTGGCGAACTGTGGAATCACGAAGGTCATCTACAGCGAGCGGGGCAGGTATCTGTCCACCCTCAACGAGCACGGGCACTTCGAGGGCGAACACCGCGCGCTCATCACCTACCGCTGAAGTGGGGGCTCGCGTAGCGTGAGCCCATGACGCGGTGCCTGCTCAATATCGACCTGGGGGAGCTGCCCGGGGAGGACGAACAGCTCTACGCGCTCGCCCACCTGGCGAACATCGCCTGCGGGGGGCACGCGGGGGATGCGGAGTCCATGCGGCGGGCGCTGGAGCTGTGCGAGCGCCACGGCACGCTGGCGGGCGCGCACCCGTCCTACGCGGACCGCGACAACTTCGGGCGCAAGGCGCTGGACGTGGCGCCAGAGGTGCTGCGCGCGCAGGTGGCGGAGCAGTGCGGACAGTTGGCCGCGCTGGCCCACGAGCGCGGCGTGCCGGTGCGGCATGCGAAGCCGCATGGGGCGCTGTACCACGCGGCCAACAAATCCCCGGAGCTTGCGCGCGCGGTGGTGGATGGCGTGGTGCAGGCCCTGGGGACGGACGTCACGATCGTGGGCCCTGGCGCTGGCGCCTTGAGGGATGCGGCGCGGGCGGCGGGGCTGGGGTATGCGCGCGAGGGCTTCGCGGACCGGGGCACGTTGCCGGACGGGTCGTTGATTCCGCGCGGCCAGCCGGGCGCGGTGCTGACGGACGTGGGGCAGGCGCGAGAGAACACGGTGCGTTTGGCCACGGGCGGCACGGTGGACACGCTGTGCGTGCACGGCGACACGCCGGGCGCGGTGGTGCTGGCCCGCGAGGTGCGCGCGATGCTGGACGCGCTGGAGCAGCCTCCGGAGCCGCTGGGAGACAGCGCCCTGCGGCTGGTGCTGCCGGAGTCGGTGGACCGGGGCCTGGCGCGCGAAGCCCTGTCCGCGCTGCCGGGCGTGCGGGACGCGGTCATCACCGAGTCCCACGCCTGCGTGTACTTCGATCCGGAGACACCGCCTGAGTCCCCGGCGCTCGTGCTGACGCGGCTGCGCGTGGCACCGGTCACCCCCGTGGAGCAGCCGCTCATCCGCATCCGCGTGCGCTACGACGGCGAAGACCTGGCGAAGGTGGCCGAGCACGCGGGGCTGTCAGTGGAAGAAGTGGTGCGGCGCCATACGGCGCGCGAGTACCGGGTGCGCTGCGTGGGCTTCCTGCCGGGCTTCGCGTACCTGGGGGACGTGGATCCGAGCATCGCGTGTCCCCGGCTGCCGGTGCCGCGCACGCGGGTGCCAGCGCTCGCGGTGGGCATCGCCGGCAAACGCACGGGCGTGTATCCGTTCGCATCGCCAGGAGGATGGAACCTCGTGGGCACCGCGCTGGACTTCACCGCCTTCGACCCCCAGCGCGGCACGGAACTCCAGTTGGGAGCCCGCGTGCGCTTCGAGCGGGTGGAGACATGACAGCGCTCCGCCCGACGCGCCCCCAAACCTGTCCGACTGTCGGACAGCTTTCCACGGTACGGCAGCAGGGAGCCCCCTCAACCACGGCGGATACCCAGCCGAGTCCGCGGGCTTCGAAACTTGTCCGACTGTCGGACAGGTTCGTGCGGTGTGCCGCGGCCGGGGAGCATTCAACGCCTCTCGCCTTCTCATCCACGGGGACAGCATCCATGTCCGAGGGCCCGGGCATGACCGCGCGAGGTGAAGAGGCATGAGCGCCTGCATCGAAATCGTCGGCCTGGGCGCCCCTGTCACCGTGCAGGACGGTGGCCGACCCGGCGTCATGCATCACGGCGTGCCGCCCGGCGGCGCGTGGGTGCCAGAGCTGCTCGTCGCGGCGAACCGCGCGGTGGGCAATGCTCCCGGCGCTGCCGCGCTGGAAGCCTTCGGCCGGATGGAGCTGCGCGCCCGGGGCCGCGACGTGCGCGTGTCCGTGGATGGCGAAGCCCCCAGCCTCCTCGCGGACGGCGCCACGCTCACCGTGCCCGCGCCCACCCGGTACGCCGTGCGCTACGTGGCCGTGGATGGCGCGCTCGCAGTGCCTGAAGTCCTGGGAGGCCAGGGCACGCTGTGGGTGGCCCGCCTGGGTGGCTGGGAAGGCCGTCCCCTTCGCACCGGCGACAGGCTCCCCCTGGGCCCTGCCAGCGCCGACCTTTCCCCAGCCGACCTGTCACGTCTCACGGAGGCCCTGGACCCCGACGCCCCGCTGCGCGTGCTCCTGGGCCCGGACGCGTCCTCCTTCAGCGACGCGGCCGTGGAGCTGCTGCTGGGCAGCACCTTCACCGTGTCGCCCTCCAGCGACCGCGTGGGCCAGCGGCTGGACGGACCACCCGTGCCCCACGGCGACGAGGGCGGGGGCACCTGCCGCCCCATGGTGCGCGGCGCCATCCAGGTCACCCTCTCCGGCACGCCCATCGTGATGGGCCCGGACCACCCCACCACCGGGGGCTACCCCCTCATCGCCGCCGTCATCCGCGCGGACTGGGGCCGGCTGGGGGCACGCCGTCCGGGCGCTCCGGTGCGCTTCGAAGCCGTGACCCTGGAGGTCGCTCGTGACGCCTGGAGGATCCACCCCGCCCGGACCACCGGGGCAACTTCGGACCCGGTCCGGCCGATACTGGGGGCATGACTCCT
The DNA here is from genome assembly GCF_054512695.1 of Corallococcus sp. M7. Lineage (NCBI taxonomy): Bacteria > Pseudomonadati > Myxococcota > Myxococcia > Myxococcales > Myxococcaceae > Corallococcus > Corallococcus sp. M7. The sequence continues at coordinate 1,913,935 of NZ_CM137252.1, read as the reverse complement.
CCGAAGATTGGCCCGCGCCCCACGACCACGCCCCGCCCGCCGGAGCCGGCCCTCCCGCCGCGCCCCCGCAACGAGGTGAAGCCTGGAGCAAACCAGGGCGCCTCCCTCTTCGAGTCGTCCAAGGCCAGGAAGGTCCCGGTGGCCCTGTCCACCCCCGCCGCGGCCCCGCAGCAGGGCGGTCCGCGCCCCACGCCGGGCAGCTACCCCACCGCCGCGGACGTGGCGAACATCGCCGCCATGGAGGACCCTGTCGCGCGCAACCTGGCCATCACCCAGGGCTACCACGACCTGTCCGACGCCATGGGCACGCTCCTGGGCAAGGAGAACGCCAACTGGTCCACCTTCGCCACCTGGGCCTCGAAGCAGGCCGGCGTGAGCATCCGCCAGGAGGACATGCCCAAGGCCTTCGTGGACGTCCTCAAGGGCGGCGGCGCCGTGGGCGAGGCCATGTCCAAGGTGGACGACCTCATGCGCAAGCTGGGCCTGCCCGCCCTGCCCACCGGCGACATCGCCAAGGCCGGCGCGGACGCGCTCAACAACGTCAGCAAGGCCATTGGCGACGGCAACCAGTTCGTCTTCCGCGAGGTGGGCCACGAGTTCGCCCGCTTCGTGGAGACCTTCCAGGGTGACACCCAGCTGGACCCCGCGAAGCTCCAGCAGTACCTGGACGGCTTCCCCTCGGACAAGCCGCTGCTCAAGGAGGCCTTCGGCACCTACGCGCAGGCCATGTTCGAGAAGGACCCGAACAAGAAGGCCGAGATGATGCTCCGGGCCAACGACACCGTGGGCCTGCACGAGCAGACCCAGCTCCAGGGCTTCGTGGAGAAGGCGCTCAACGCCCCGGTGAAGGAGGTCTTCGCCAACATCCTCAAGCAGAGCATCGAGGCGGGCGCCAACGCCCTGCCCTTCCCCGCCAACCTCGCCGCCAAGGCCGCCATCAAGACGGGCGCGGTGGACCTCGTCGTGAACCCGCTGGTGGACAAGCTGGCCGGCGTGTTCCGGGGCATCGCCACCGAGCACATGATGAAGCTCGCGGTGCCCGGCGGCGCGCTGAAGCTGGGCAATGATCTGCCGCCCCCCGCCGGCATGGAGTCCACGCTCTTCCCGCCGCACCTGCGCACCCTCGAGGATCCGAAGCTGAAGGAGCTGCTGGGCCGGCTGGACAAGACGCCCGACAGCCTCACCGGCACCGCCGCGAAGGACTGGAGCAAGCTGGACCAGCGGATGAACTACATCGTGGACCTCTTCCGCTCGCGCCAGGCGGATCCGCACCTCTTCGACCAGCCCTTCGGCAAGGAGGCCCACTATCCCGTGGCGCCCTCCAAGCCGCGCCCGGCCGCACCCGCGGTGTCGTAGGCCCCGCTCCCACCCGTGGGGGGAATGTTCGCCGCCGTTGAATTCGCAGCGGCAGGCTGCGTCCATCAGGACATCCGACGCACTTGATGGAGCCCCCCATGTCGAAGTGGCTGCTGGCAACGATGGCGCTGTCCCTCCCGGTCCTGGCTCACGCAGGCGGTCCCCGCGGCAACAACCACGAGCAGGCCCGTGACCGCCAGGAGCTGCGGCAGGACGCGCGCGAGACCCGGGATGATCATTACGACCTGCGTGCGGTGGAGTCGCTGCTCTCCCGGTACGACTCCGCCCGTGGCCGCTCGGCGCGCCGCGACCTGCTCCAGGTGGAAGAGGACGTGCGCCGCTACGTGGCCTCCGAGCTGAACGAGACCCGCCGCGAGCTGTCCCAGGACAAGCAGGAGGCGCGCTCCAGCGCCCGCGAGGTGCGCCACGACGGCAACCGCTACGACGACCGCAAGGACCACCGCGACGACGTGCGCGACGCCCGCCAGGAGTCCCGCACCCTGCAGAAGACGCGCTCCATCTCCCAGGAGCTCAACAACCTCTACGGCCGGATGGACAGCGGAAGCCTCTCGCGCAAGCGCATGCTCATCGCCGACCTGGTCCAGCTGGCCCGCACGGAGACGGCGCAGAACCGTCAGGAGACCCGCGAGGACCGCCGCGAGGCCCGCGAGGACAGCGGCTGGCACTGAGCCAGCGTCACGCGTCCTCGGCGGCGGTGAAGCCCTCCAGCCGCTCGATGCCCAGCTTCTTCATCCGGCTCTGCAGCGTGGACGGCTTGAGCCCCAAGAGCGCCGCCGCGCCGCCTTCACCGTAGACGCGGCCCCGGGTGAGCGTGAGCACCCGAAGGATGTGCTCACGCTGCACCGCCGCCAGCGTGGGCACCTTCGCCCCCGCGGGCAGCGGCGCCGGGGTCTCCTCCGCCGACACCTCCCGCGCGCGCTCGCCGGTCGGCAGATCAAAGGACTGCGCCGTCAGCTCCTGGCCCCGCGTGAGGATGGTGGCGCGCTCCAGCGCGTTCGCCAGCTCGCGCAGGTTGCCCGGCCAGTCGTAGGACGCCAGCCGCGCGAGCCCTGACGCCGACACCCGCATCCCCCGCCGGCCCGTGCGCTTCGCCTGCTCCTCCAGGAGGAACACGGTGAGCTGCGGCAGGTCCTCGCGCCGCTCGCGCAGGGGCGGCAGCCTCAAGGGGAAGACACTCAAGCGATAGAAGAGGTCCTCGCGGAAGCGCTTCTGCGCGATGGCCTGGTGCAGGTCCACGTGCGTCGCCGCGAGGATGCGCACGTCCGCCCGCACCGTCTTGTCGCTGCCTACCGGCTCGAAGGCCTTCTCCTGGAGCGCGCGCAACAGCTTCGCCTGCAGCTCCACCGGCAGCTCGCCAATCTCATCCAGCAGCAGCGTGCCCCCGTGCGCCATCTGGAAGCGGCCCGCCCGGTCGCGGTTCGCGCCGGTGAAGGCCCCCTTCACGTGGCCGAACAGCTCGCTCTCCAACAGGCCCGCCGGAATGGCCGCGCAGTTGAGCGACACGAAGGGCTGATCCGCCCGCGCGCTCCAGCGGTGGATGGCCCGCGCCAGCCGCTCCTTGCCCGTCCCCGTCTCTCCCGTAATGAGCACTGGAGTGTCCGTCTCCGCCACCTGCCGCGCGCGGCGGGACAGGTCGCGCATCACCGGGCTCAACGAAGTCTCCAGGATGCCTTCGGAGTCCCCGCCCAGCTGCGACTCCAGGAGCTTCGCGTGCTCATGGTCCTGGCGGTGCAGCCGCTCCGCCGTCGCGCGCTGCTCGGCGCCCTGGAGCGCGGTCGCCAGCATCTGGCCGTAGACCTCCACCAGGTCCACCACCGGCTGCGCGTACGTCTCACACTGCGCGCGGTCCAGCGTCAGCACGCCGTAGCAGCGCTCCCCCGCGCACAGCGGCACCACCATGCACGAGTGGCCCGCGGGCAGGTCCAACACCCCGTCGAACGGGTCGCCGTCCCCGTGCGAGTGGTCCTCCTCCGTGAAGGCCCGCGCGCGCCGCGTCTCCAGCGCCTGCTTCAGGGACGGGAAGTCCGCCAGTTGCAGGGAGTGCTTGCGCACGGCCTGGTTCGCGAGCGGGCCACGCGCCGCCACCGCCTCCAGCCGCCCCTCCTTGAGGAGGAACAGCGTGGCCAGGTCGAAGGGCACCACGCGGGACACCCAGTCCAATCCCCGACGGAGCAGCTCCCCCACCCCCTCTTCGGTGGTTGCCAGCTCGACCAGCTCCCGAGCATCCTGCGTCACTTCCGGGTGGCGCCCCATCAGTTCATCCGGCATGTGTTACCGATAATAGCGGCCCACCGAAATTGCAGTGGCGAAAGGCACCGGGATTTCGTTATGCACCGACCCGGCGTCACCGCCCCGCCGGTGCAAGCAGCAGGGGGAGCTGTAACCCTCTGGAATCACAGCAGTTGAAGCATTGGCACGGTGGCTGCTTTACCCCGTAGCAACTCATAACCTCTGGGGTGGACCACGGTGGTCCGCCCCCCATCCCCAAGGAGTCGAATCCCATGCTGACCGTTGGCGACAAGCTTCCGAACTTCAAGCTGAAGGGCACCGTGAGCCTGGAGAAGAACAAGGAGTTCCAGGACATCTCCAACGACACGTACAAGGGCAAGTGGACGGTCCTGTTCGCGTGGCCGAAGGACTTCACGTTCATCTGCCCGACGGAGATCGCGGAGTTCGGCAAGCACAACAAGGACTTCCAGGACCGTGACGCGCAGGTGCTGGGTCTGTCCACCGACAGCGAGTTCGTGCACCACGCGTGGCGCACGCACCACCCGGACCTGAAGAACCTGCCCTTCCCCATGCTGGCGGACATCAAGCGCGAGCTGTCCAGCGCGCTGGGCATCCTGCACAAGGAGGAGGGCGTGGCCCTGCGCGCCACGTTCATCGCGGACCCCGAGGGCATCATCCGCCACGTGTCCGTGAACGACCTGTCCGTGGGCCGCAACGTCAAGGAGACCGTCCGCACGCTGGACGCGCTCCAGACCGACGAGCTGTGCCCGTGCAACTGGCAGAAGGGTGAGGAGACCCTCACCTCCAAGCTGCAGAAGGCGGGGTAAGCACTCATGGCTTCGCTCGAAGTCGTCCGCAGTGAGCTCGCGGACGCCCACAAGGACACCCGCCTCAACCTCTCCGCGGTCCTGGAGAGCACGTCCCTCACCCCCGAGCAGCGCTGGGGAACGGCCGTGGCATGCGCCTTCGCCGCCCGGAACGAGCGGCTGAAGGAGGCCATGCTCAACGAGGCGAAGCAGGCACTGGGCGACAAGGCCACGCCGGTCATCGAGGATGCCCGCGCGGCGGCCTCGCTGATGGCGATGAACAACGTCTTCTACCGATTCCGTCACATGGTCGGGAAGGAGTCGTACGCGACCAAGCGGGCCGGGCTGCGGATGAACCGGCTGGCCCAGGTGCTGACCAACAAGGTGGACTTCGAGCTGGTCTGCCTCGCGGTCAGCGCCATCAACGGCTGCGAGATGTGCATCCAGTCGCATGAGAAGGTCGTGCTGGAAGGCGGCCTGAGCGAGGACCACGTGCACGATGCGGTCCGCATCGCGAGCGTCATCCACGCGGCGGCGGTTGGACTGGAGTCCTAGTCCCCTCGTCGTTATCTCCAAGCTGTGACGGGCGCCCTCCGGTGGAAGACACCGGGGGGCGCTGTCTTTTCCATTCCGACGTCCCACCCTTCACCCGAAAGGAACGTGTTCGTCATGGCCCTCTACAAGAGCCCGAGCCCCCTCTCCGAGCAGGCCCGCACCGCCATCTCCGCCACCCTCAACGAGCGGCTCGCGGACGGGTTGGACCTGCACTCGCAGATCAAGGTCGCCCACTGGAACATCAAGGGCCCGCAGTTCGCCGCGCTGCACCCGCTGTTCGAGACCTTCGCGGTGAGCCTGGCCAACCACAACGACTCCATCGCGGAGCGCGCGGTGACACTGGGCGGGCGCGCGTACGGCACCAGCCGCCACGTGGGCAAGAACAGCCGCCTGCCGGAGTACCCGCAGGAGACCTCGCGCGACCTGGAGCACGTGAAGCTGCTGGCCGAGCGCATCGAGGTGTACCTCAACGGCCTGCGGGAGAGCCGCGCGGCGGTGGAGGGCCACAAGGACACGGACACGGTGGACCTCTTCACCGGCATCATCACCGAGTTCGAGAAGCACGCCTGGTTCCTCCGGGCCTCCCTCGAAGGCTAGGGGTTGGCTGAAAGCTGCACCGCGGCAGGGGGCGCGCTAGCGTAGGAAGCGTGAGCGACAGCGTCCCCCTGCATGCGTTTCGCACCGTGCCCCGCACGGGCGTCATCTTCGTCACCGCCGAGGCCACGCGCCGCGGCTACCGTCCCGGCGACCCGGACTGGTGCAACCTGGGCCAGGGTCAGCCGGAGACGGGCGACCTGCCCGGTGCCCCGTCGCGCGTGCACTCGGTGACGGTGGACATGGCGGACCAGGAGTACGCACCCGTCGCGGGCCTCTGGGAGGTGCGGGAGGCCATCGCGGGGCTCTACAACCGGCTCTACCGCAAGGGGATGCCCTCCCAGTACAAGGCGGAGAACGTCTGCCTGTCCGGCGGCGGCCGCGCGGCCCTCACCCGCGCCGCGGCGAGCCTGGGCCAGGTGAACCTGGGCCACTTCCTGCCGGACTACACCGCGTACGAAGAGCTGCTGGACGTCTTCAAGGCGTTCACCGCCATCCCCATCCTGCTGGAGGGCGAGCGCGGCTACGCCTTCACGCACGACGACCTGCGCCGGGAGATTCAGGGCCGCGGGCTGTCCGCGCTGCTCTTCTCCAACCCGTGCAACCCCACCGGCAAGCTGGTGCAGGGCGAGGAGCTGGCGCGGTGGGTGGGCGTGGCGCGCGAGCTGGAGTGCTCGCTGCTCATCGACGAGTTCTATTCGCACTACATCTGGACGGGCCGCCCGGGCGTGCTGCCGGTGGAGAGCGCCGCGCGGTACGTGGAGGACGTGAACCGCGACCCGGTCATCCTCTTCGACGGGCTCACCAAGAACTGGCGCTACCCGGGCTGGCGCATGACGTGGACGGTGGGGCCCAAGCAGGTCATCGACACAGTCTCCAGCGCGGGCAGCTTCCTGGACGGCGGCGGCAGCCGGCCCCTGCAGCGCGCGGCGATTCCGCTGCTCCAGGAGGACACGGTGGTGGCGGAGACGCGCGCCATCCACAACACCTTCCGGGAGAAGCGGGACAGGTTCCACTCGCGGCTGGAGCGGCTGGGCATCCGCACGGACCGCGCGCCGGACGGGACGTTCTACGTCTGGGGCAACCTGTCCGGGCTGCCCGCGCCGCTCAACGACGGCATGGCCTTCTTCCGCGCCGCGCTGGAGCACCAGGTCATCACCGTGCCCGGTGAGTTCTTCGACGTGAACCCCGGCAAGCGCCGCGCGCGGGCGTCGCGCTTCCGCAACTACGTGCGCCTGTCCTTCGGCCCGTCGTGGGAGACGCTGGACAAGGCGCTCCAGCGGCTGGAGGCGCTCGTGCTCCAGCACACGCCCGCCTCCTGAGGAATCACGGGGTGGGCGACGTGTGGAACTCCGCGGTGGCCATCACGTGCACCCTCTTGCGGTGGGACACGGGGAAGCCCAGCGAGGCCGTGCGCGGCTGCTTCAAGCTGTAGCTGCCGGACGGGGCCATGGGCATCACGTCCTCGCTCCCGCCGCCGTAGCCGCCGCCCCTCGCGCCGAAGGCCTGCGACTCCCAGGTGCGCTCGGAGAAGCGGTGCAGCCCGGCCACCGTCACGCCCAGCCCGGCCGCCACGCGGCGCGCCTTCTTCACCGACTCGCGGGCCAGCGCCTCCAGCCAGTCCTGCCGGGCCTCCGGTTCGTGCGTGTAGCCCCAGCGCAGCTCGCGCAGCGTCGCCTGCTTCAGGCCGGACAGCGCGGCGAGCACGTCCCCCACCCGGGCCATGTCCACCAGGCGGATGCGCACCGTGTAGAGCGCGGACGAGGAGCGCGTGAGCAGCCCCTCCTGGGTCTCCGCCTGCACCGACTGGAGGGTGAAGCCCGTGGACGGCACGCCCAGGTCCTCCATGAGGCGCACCAGCGCGGCCACCTCCTTCGCGTTGGCGAAGGCCGCGTTGCCGGTGAAGAACGAGGACGCCTTCACCTCCACCACCGCGTCCACGTGGTCCGCCTCCAGCTCGTGCTCGGCGGACAGCTCCACGACGATGATCCCCGACTCGGTTGCGGCTCGCTCCGGCATGCATCTCCCTGGGTGGGACTGGAACGGCGAGTATAGGCCCACGACTCAGGACTGAGGGCATGCCTATGCTCCGGCCACGACCATGCGACGCATCCCGTCCCGGCTGTGGCTGTTGTGCGCGCTGTACTTCGTGCAGGGGCTGCCCTTCGGCTTCCAGGTGACGGCGCTGCCCGTCTACCTGCGCACGCGCGGCGTGTCGCTGGCCGCGCTGGGGTTCGCGGGCGCGCTGTCCTTGCCGTGGATGCTCAAGGCGCTGTGGGCGCCGCTGGTGGACCGCTACGGCTCCGCGCGCGTGGGACGCAGGCGTTCGTGGATCTTGCCCATGCAGGCGGGCCTGGCGCTCGCGTGCGCGGGGGCGGCCTTCGCGGCGGGGCGGGACTCGCTGCCGCTGCTCTTGGGCCTCATCTTCGTGATGAACCTCTTCGCCGCGACGCAGGACATCGCGGTGGACGGCTTCGCGGTGGACCTCTTGCGTCCGGAGGAGCTGGGCCTGGGCAACACCGCGCAGGTGGTGGGCTACAAGCTGGGCATGCTCACCGGCGGCGGGCTGCTGGTGTGGGCCAGCGCGAGCATCGGCTGGTCCGGGCTGTTCCTCGTCATGTCGGCGCTGTGCCTGACCGTCTTCACCATCATCCTCTTCGTGCGCGAGCCGCCCCCGCGCGAGCCCGAAGGCCACGAGTCCCCGAAGCTGGACTGGCCCGCGCTCTGGGCCCGCATCAGGTCCGCGCTCACCGTGCCGGGCACCGGGTGGCTGCTGCTCTTCATCGGTACGTACAAGCTGGGCGAGACGATGTCCGACGTCCTCTACAAGCCGTTCCTCGTGGACGCGGGCTACACGCCGGCGCGCATCGGACTGTGGGTGGGCACATGGGGCACCGCCGCGTCGCTGCTGGGCTCCACGTGCGGAGGATTCCTCGCCGCGCGCCTGCCGCTCTTGCGCGCGGTGGCCCTCACCGGCAGCTTGCGCCTGTTGCCGCTCCTGGGGCGGTGGCTGCTCACGCAAGCGGGCGTCAGCGACGCGGGCGTGCTGGGCGTCACGCTCACCGAGGAGTTCTTCGGCGGCGCGCTCACCACCGTGATGTTCGCGTTCATGATGTCGCGCACGGACCGGAGAATCGGCGCCACGCACTACACGCTGCTGGCCAGCGTGGAGGTCGCGGGCAAGGCCCCGGCGGGGCCGCTGGCGGGACTGCTCGCGGATCCCAAGTACGGCAACCTGGGCTACGGGAACATGTTCCTGCTGGGCGCCGCGCTGTCCGCCGCGTTCCTCGCGCTGCTCGCGCCCCTGCGCCGCAACGCGTCCACGTCCGCGGCACCGCAGCCCGCATCGTGAAGGAGTAAAAGCGCGGGACACACTCCACGAAGGGAGAGGTCCCCATGAAGACCCTGTCGATGACGTCGCTCCTGAGCGGTCTGGCCCTGTTCTCCGCTCCGGCGGCGTTCGCTGACTCCACCACCAGCATCCCCGCCTTCGAGGCGAGCATCTCCACGGCGCAGGGCCCCTCGAGCCCTGGCGGCACGACCATCGTCCGCTCGGAGCTCCGGACCGCGCTGGAGGCGTTCATCTACGACACCGGGCCTCAGGGCGTGGACAGCACCGAGCGCGCCTACCTCACCACGCGCCTCAACGACACGCCCTTCCAGCAGTCGCTGACGGGCACCGCGGCGAAGTACTTCGCGGACTTCTACGAGCTGAACGACGCGACCTTCACGAGCTACCCGCTGTACCAGGGCTCGGTGTCCGGCACCGCCGCGTCGCTGTTCGGCGCCACCGGCCCGTTGGCGTCCAACGCGGACATCCGGGAGGGCTACATCCCCAACGGCCAGGGCATCGCCAACCAGTCCACGCTGGCCACCGCGTTCAGCACCTACTTCGAGCCGCCCGTCGGCCCCTTCCAGCCCATCACCGTGAAGGAGCTCATCGAGCGGCTGAGCACCCTCTCCATCAAGGGCAGCACCGCCACCGTGGATGAGGTGGAGGGCGCTGTCGCGTACATCACGCAGATCTCGCGCAACAGCAACCGGCTGTACGCCGCGGACTGGACCTGCCGCCGGTGCAGCTTCTCGCCGTGGAACACGCGGGGCTACGTCATCGCCGCGGTGAGCACGGACCGCCGCTTCGTGCGCATGGTCTCCGTGTGGACGGCGGACTTCGGGAACGACTGAGTCGTGAAAGATTCCAGCCTCGCGACACGCTCTTTCACGGGCGTGTCACGGGCGCGCGTGTCACAGGAACCTCACGCGGAACGCGTCAGGGGGGCGTGGTACTGGCCAACGCGTCGTTCGCGGTTCTCCCCCCTTGATGACGATGAAGAGGTTCCGCATGAAGACCCTGTCGATGTCGCTGCTGGGTGGCCTGATGCTGTTCTCCGCTCCGGCGTTCGCTGACTCCACCACCAGCATCCCCGCCTTCGAGGCGAGCATCACCGCCGCGAAGAGCACCACCAGCCCTGGCGGCGCGACCATCCTGCGCTCGGAGATCCGGACCGCGCTGGACTCGTTCCTCAATGACACCGGCGCCACCTGGGGCGTGGACAGCGCCGAGCGCACCTACCTCACCACCCGCCTCAACGACACGCCGTTCCAGCAGTCGCTGACGGGCACCGCGGCGAAGTACTTCGCGGACTTCTATGAGCTGAACGACGCCACCACCCCGTATGCCCAGTGGGCCCTGAACCCCGTGGCCCAGACGCCCGCGTCGCTGTACGGCGCCACCGGTCCGCTGGCCTATTCCTCCACCATCCGCGAGGGCTTCATCCCCAACAGCCAGGGCGTGGTGGCCAACCAGGCCGTCCTGATGGACGCGTTCAGCAGCTTCGGTCCGCAGGCCGGCCCCTTCCAGCCCATCACCGTGAAGGAGCTCATCACGCTCCTGAGCGGGCACACCGTGTCCGGCACGCCGACGGTGGATGAGGTGGAAGGCGCCGTGGCGTACATCACGGCGATCTCCCGCAACAGCAACCGCCTCTACTACACCGGCTGGAGCTGCCGGGGCTGCGGCGCGCCGGGCTACACGGCCGGCTACGTCGTCGCGGCGGTGAGCACGGACCGCCGCTTCGTGCGGATGGTCAACGTGATGACCGCCTCTGACTGAGCCTGAAACACCGCCGTCGTGAAAGTTTTCAGGCCCGTGACACGCTCCATCATGGGCGTGTCACGGGCCTCGCATGTCCTGGGAACCTCACTCGGGCCGTGTCAGGGGAGCGTGGTACTCGCCAGCGCGCTGCTCGCGGTACTCCCCCTTGAATGAAGAGGTTCTCCATGAAGACCCTGTCGATGAAGTCGCTGGTGGGCGCCCTGATGCTGTTCTCCGCTCCGGCGTTCGCTGACTCCACCACCAGCATCCCCGCCTTCGAGGCGGCCATCACCGCCGCGAAGAGCACCACCAGCCCCGGCGGCACGACCATCCAGCGCTCGGAGATCCGCAACGCGCTGGACGCGTTCCTCAACGACATCGGCTATGGCGTGGACACCGCCGAGCGCGCCTATCTCACCACCCGCCTTGGCGACACGACCTTCCAGCAGTCCATGACGGGCACCGCGGCGAAGTACTTCGCGGACTTCTACGAGGTGAACGACACGCTCCTCACGGGCTACCCGCTGAACCTGTACCCCGTGGCCCAGACGCCCGCGGTGCTGTTCGGCGCCACCGGCTCGTTCGCCTCCGCGCGCATCTACGAGGGCTACATCCCCAACGGCCAGGGCATCGCCAACCAGCAGACGCTGGGCGAGGCGTTCAGCAACGCCTTCGGTCCGCAGGCCAGCATCTTCGAGCCCATCACCGTGCGGGAGCTCATCGGGCAGCTCAGCGCCTACAGCTACAACGTGGACGAGGTGGAGGGCGCGGTGGCCTACATCACGCAGATTTCCCGCAACAGCAACCGGCTCTACCGGACGGGCTGGAGCTGCCGCGGGTGCGGCGCGCCGGGCTACACGCAGGGCTTCGCCATCGCCGCGGTGAGCTCGGACCGCCGCTTCGTGCGGATGATGTCCGTGACGACGTACGCGGACTGATGTGACGCATCGCCGCAAGCGCCCGGCCATACACCAGGGCGCTTGCGGTCCCCACCGCCTCCGTTCATTGATGCGCGTCACACGCACCGGGTGGGCGGAAGCGCGCTTCCGGCCCGGGCATCACGTTGCAACCGGAGGAAGCACCATGGCGGAGATGAAGACGTATACCGGCGGTTGCCACTGTGGCCAGGTTCGCTACGAGGCGACCACGGACCTGACGCAGGTGGTGAGCTGCAACTGTTCCATCTGCCACAAGCTTGGCGCGGTGCTCACGTTCGTCCCGCCGGAGCAGTTCAAGTCCCTCTCCGGCGCGGACAAGGTGACGACCTACCAGTTCAACAAGAAGGTCATCAACCACCTGCACTGCCCCACCTGCGGCGTGCAGTCCTACTCCACCGGCAAGGTCCCGGACGGCAAGGCCATGTTCGCCATCAACCTGCGCTGCGTGGACGGCGTGGACCTCTCCACGCTCACGCCCTTCCAGTACAACGGCCGGGACGCGTAGAGCCCGCGCATCAAGCCCGGCGGACGCGCCAGATCAAGCCCCCTGCGAGGAGGGCCGCCGCGGAAGGGCCGGCCCACGGAAGGGACCTCCTGAGCCGGTGCTCCCAGACGTCCACCCGGTCCGCCAACAGCAGCAGCATCCAGTGGCCGGGCTTGTGGTCCGGCTTCGCGTAGGCCGCCTTTCGCAAGAGGCCGCTCAGCCCCTTCGGAGGCTGGGCGGTGCCGAACACCGGCGGCATCTCCTTGCGGCCGGCGTGCTTGAACACCGGCACCTCCGCGTGCTGGTGCGCGATGGGCACGCGCGCCCCCGCCAGCGGCTTCGGCGCCGTCTCCATGGGGACGCCCGGGCGGTTGGCGGGGTCCTGGTCCACGGCCAGCGGCGCCTTCGCCTTTGCCTTCGCGTGGCCGTTCTTCGCGCGGCTCGGTTTCCGCGTCGTCTTCTGGGGCATGACGTGCCTCCTGTGGTGGCGAGTGGTGTGGGTCACGCGTGGCCGTGCGGCATCAGGACGCACTTCACGCAGCCGTCCCGCTTCTGCGCGAACAGGTGATAGGCGTCCGGCGCCTGCTCCAGCGGGAAGCGGTGGGTGATGATGCCCTTCGCGTCGATGCGGCCCTGCTGGATGTGCTCCAGCAGGTGCGGCATGTACCGGCGCGTGTTCGCCTGGTTCATGCGCAGGGTCAGGCCCTTGTTCATCGCGGTGCCGATGGGCACGAAGTTCCACGGCGGTCCGTACACGCCGATGATGGAGACGTTGCCGCCCTTGCGCACGGTGTTGATGCACCACTCGATGACGGTGGGCGCGCCGGCCTCCAGCTTCAGCCCCAGGCCCAGCACGCGGTGCGCGCGGGAGCCTTCGGCCTCCATGCCCACCGCGTCGATGCAGACGTCCGGGCCGCGGCCCTCGAACATCTCCTTCAGGTGCAGGACGATGTCGCCCACCTCCTTGAAGTTCACCGTCTCCACGTTGGCGAACCTGCGCGCGAACTCCAGGCGGTACGGCACGTGGTCCACCGCCACCACGCGGCCCGCGCCCATCAGCCACGCGGACTTCATCGCGAAGAGGCCCACCGGGCCCGCGCCGAAGACGACCACCGTCTCCCCGCCCTTGATCTCACCCATCTCCGCGGCCTGGTAGCCGGTGGGCAGGATGTCGGAGAGGAAGAGGACGGACTCGTCATCCATGTCGTCCGGAATCTTCATGGGCCCCACGTCCGCGAAGGGCACGCGCACGTACTCCGCCTGCCCGCCGTCGAAGCCGCCCGTGGTGTGCGAGTAGCCGTAGACGCCGGAGGCCACGTCGCTGCCGGGGTTGCTGTTCTCGCAGTTCCCGGTGAGGCCGCGCTGGCAGTAGAAGCAGGTGCCGCAGGAGATGTTGAAGGGCACCACCACGCGGTCGCCCTTCTTCAGTTGCGACACCTCCTGGCCCACCTCCTCCACCACGCCGGTGAACTCGTGGCCGAAGGTGCAGCCCACGCGCGTGTCCGGCACCAAGCCGTGCAACAGGTGCAGGTCCGAACCGCAGATGGCGGCGCGGGTGACCTTGAGGACCACGTCCTGCGGATGCTCGATGCGGGGGTCGGGCTTCTGCTCCACCTGGACCCGGTAGGGGCCTTGGTACGTGAGTGCACGCATGGGCGGTGATTCCTCCGTTCCCTTACGGGTGAGGACGCCCGCGCGCCAAGGCAAGGGACGGTGCGCTCCCGGCCCCTGTTCGGCTAGCCGCCCTCCGGCGGTGCGAAGGTGCCCACGGGCGCCTCCGCCGCGCGCCACAGGTACCAGCTCACCACGCTGCGGAAGGGACGCCAGCGCTCGCCGTACGCGAGCAGCGCCTTGGGCTTGGGCTGCTCCTTCAGGTTGTGGAGCACCATGAAGCCCTTGCGCACGCCGTAGTCATCCACGGGGAGGATGTCCGGCCGGCCCAGGCGGAAGATGAGCAGCATCTCCACGGTCCACTGGCCAATGCCGCGCACCTGCGTGAGGTGCTCGATGAGGTCCGCGTCGGACATGCGGCGTACGCGCGCGAGCGGCGGCACCGTGCCGTCCACCGTCTTGCGCGCCAGGTCCTGGATGGCCAGCAGCTTGTTCGCGGACAGCCCGGCCTCGCGGAGCGTGGCGTCCGGCAGCGCGAGCAGCTTCTCCGGCGTGAAGCCCTTGCCCTGCCCCACCCGCTCGCAGACGCGGCCGAAGATGGTCGCCGCCGCGCGGCCGTGCAGCTGCTGGTAGACGATGGAGTGCGCCAGCGCCTCGAAGGGGCTGTGCAGCGGCGTCCGCGTGAAGCGGAACGCGCCAATCTTCTTGAAGAGCGTGCCCAGCACGGGGTCCGCGCGCACGAGGGCGCGGCGCGCGGCGGGTGTGAAGGCATCCGGCAGCAACACAGGGGCGGAAACAGGAGCGCGCGGCATGGACCGCATGCTGCCCGGCCCCATGCCACGCGCAACCCCTGTCTTGCCTTCGGACGCGGCGCGCTAGATGGGCGCGGCGTGCCCCGTCTCTTCAGGCACGTCGTTGCGCGGCTCGCCCTCCATCAGGGAGTCGTATTCCTCCTCCAACTGGATGCCCAGGTCGTCGAGCTGATCCTTGCTGAGGACCTTGCGCGCCTCCTTGAAGAGGTCCTTCTCCTCCTCCTCGACGTGGTGCTCCACCTGCTCCTGGAGGACCTTCATCTTCGCGTCGAACTCCTCGTCGGACGAATCCATGTCCAGCAGGTCCGCGATGAGGCGCTTGACGGAGAGGTGCTCCTCCACGGCCTCGCGCAGGTCGTCCTCCGTCTCGTCCTTCTTCATCGCCGGGTAGAAGTACAGCTCTTCAATCTTCGCGTGCGCGCCCAGCCGGTCGGCGATCTGCTCGAACAGCTCCTGCCGCTCCTCGTCCGCGTGGTCCGCCAGCTTCTCGTACTTCTTGAACAGCTTGGAGACCTCTTCGTGCTGCTGCTTGAGCAATTCCAGCGCGTTCATTCCCGTGCCCCCATGAATGAAGTGGATGTGCAGATAGATGGGGGTGGGCTCGCCCGAAGGGAAGCCCACCCACACACACTTCTCACTTCACCGGTAGCTTGCGGGACGGCAGATCCTTCACGGCGGGGCCGTTGAGCACGCGGCCGGTGGGGCTGAAGCGGCCGCCGTGGCAGGGGCAGTCCCAGGAGCGCTCCGCGTTGTTCCAGTGCACATGGCAGCCCAGGTGCGTGCACACCGGGGACACGGCGTGCGGCGTGCCGTCCTCCTCGCGGTACACGGCCACCTTGCGGCCCTCTACCTCCAGGATCTTTCCCTCGCCCGGCGCCACGTCCGCCAGGTGGTGTCCGTCCGGCTTGGCCAGCCGGTCCGCGACGAAGCGGAAGGCCACCTCCGCGTTCTCCTGGATGAAGTCCTTGGCACCCGCCTTGGGCTTCACGCGGCCCGCGTCGTACAGCGCGGCGTAGGGGTTCTCGTTGCCGAGGATGAGGTCCGACACCACCATGCCCGCGAGCGTGCCGAACGTCATGCCCGTGCCGGAGAAGCCCGTGGCCACGTACACGTGGCGGCTGCCCACGTTGCGGCCGATATAGGGCAGGCCATCCGCGGGCTCGATGACCTGGCCGGACCAGCGGTGGGTGATGCGCTTCACGGGGAAGCGGTCGCGCGTGTACGACTCCAGCGCGGCGAAGCACGACTCGGTGTCCTCCTCGCTGCCGACCTTGTGGTCCTCGCCGCCCACGATGACGTAGGGCACCCCGTCCACCTTCTGCGTGCGGATGTAGTGATAGGGGTCGCGGCTGTCGTAGTACTGGCCGGCCTCCAGCGGCCCGTCCAGCGGCGCCGCCACCGCGTAGGTGCGGTACGGGTAGAGCTTGGTGTGCATGGCCACGCGGTTGAGCGGCGTGGTGGTGGCCTCCACCACCGCCCGTGCCGTCACGGTGCCATTCGCCGTGACGACGCGGCAGGGCGTGCCGTCATAGATGTCCACGGCCTGGGTGTTCTCGAAGAGGTGGCAGCCGTCGCCGGGGATGCGGTCCGCCAGCGCGAGCAGGTACTGGCGCGGGTGGAACAGCGCTTGATCCTCCACGCGCAGCGCGCCCTTCACCGGGAAGGGCAGCGGCACCTCCTTGGTGAAGGTCGCGAGCAGCCCCACCTGTTTCGCGGCGGAGACTTCATGGAGCAGCTCGCGCAGCTCGCTTTCCGACTCCGCGTAGCGGTAGCCCGGCACGCGGGTGAAGCCACAGTCGATGGCGAGCGTCTCCACCAGGGACGCGATCTGTTCAATGGCGGCCCGGCTGGACGACGCGGCCAGGTGCGCGCCCTTCTCACCGAAGTCCTTCAGGAGCGTGGTGTAGGGCGTGTCCAGGAGCTCCGTGAGGTGCGCGGTCGTCTGTCCCGTCTGGCCGGAGAGGACGCGGTGCATCTCCAGCACGGCCACCTTCTTGCCGGCACGCTTGAGCAGCCAGGCGGCCGTCAGCCCCGCGATGCCCCCGCCGATGATGGCCACATCCACTTCCAGGTCGCCCCGCAGGGAGGGGAAGTCGCGGGGGGGCGTCGTCACCGTCCAGAGGGATTTGTGCTGGCGCTCGTCGTTCATGACGGAAGGCTAGGAATGCGCTTCCCAGGGCATAAGCCACGCCTGCCGAGCCCCGCCCGCCCGGCTGCCCAGCGTCGGGTGTACGCGACCCAACAGAGCTTCGCCCCGGGTGTTGGTCAGTCAGGGGCCGGGCGTGAACGGGGCTGGGGTGCGACGGCGCCAGCGCGTTAGAACGGCCCTTGGACCCGAAGGTCCGCGCCGGGCGGACTTGAAGGAGCATGCGCCAACATGCCGGTGGAACGCGTGGCGGGTGGGGCCAGCCTGGTGGACGTGCTGGACCGCCTGTTGGACAGGGGGTTGCGCTTCGAGGCGTCGGCCCTGGAGGTCCTGGGCCGCACCTCTTCTTTGGAGGGCCAAACGCGCATCGTGGTGGCATTCTCGGAGGTCCGCACCGCAGACTCGCCGGAACGCGGCGGTTCCCCGCGTCCCTCTTCACCCGGAGCGTAAGGTCGTGGCGTCCCCAGCCCCGCTGCCCCCCGCCGAAGCCGATCCCGGGGCGCGCCTCGTGCTCGCCGAGCACCTGCTCGCCTGCGAGTCCGCCGTTGCCTGTGCGCGAGCGGTCGTGGAGTGGCTCGCGCGCAGACATGGCGCGCCCACCGCCTGCATCGGTCCGGGGGATGGCGCGGGTGCGTCCGTGTGCCTGGCCAGCGAGGGGCTGACGGGAGCGCAGCAGGCCGCGCTGGCCCGGGCGTGGGACGCGCCGGGCTCGCCGCTCGCCGGCTTCCGGAACCGGCCCGGGGCGCGGTGGCTGGCGGCGGACGCGGTGGAGGGCGCGGCGATGCCGGGCGGGTTCCTCGCGGTGCCGGTGGGCCGCTCCGGAGCGCCTGCCGCCGCGCTGCTGGTGGTGGGGCTGCCCGGCCCGGCCGTGCCGGAGGACGTGGCGTGGGTGGCGTCGTGCGCGGGGCCGGCCATGGCCCGGCAGCTGGCCTCGGATGCGCGGGCGCCGCGCCGTCCGGAGCCGGACCGGCTCTTGCGCCGGGTCATCAACGCGGTGTCGGACCCGGTGCTGCTCACGGACACGGAGGGCACGCTGCTCTTCGCCAACGCCCGCGCGGAGGGCCTGCTGGCGGCGGGCCCGGACGCGAGCCCCGGCCGCACGCGCGCCGTGGAGCTCAACCAGCGCCTGTTCCGGGAGACGCTCGCGCAGGGCGGCACGTCCGTGCACCGGCGCGAGGTGTCGCTGGTGGACCCGCTGGAGGGCATGGACCTGCTCTTCGAGCTGGCCACCACGCCGGTGCTGGCGCCGGACGGGCCGTCCGTGGTGGTGAGCGTGCTGCGCAACCTGACGGACCTGGGCCGCGCCACGCAGGCGCTGGGAGAGAGCTACCGGCAGCTGCGCGCCACCGAGCGCGAGGCCCGGAGCGAGCGCCACCGCCTGGACCGGGTGCTGGACTCGGTGGCGGACCCCATCATCCTGACCGACCCCACGGGCGGCATGGTGATGATGAACGACCCGGCCGAGCGCCTCTTCGCGTGGCCCCAGGAGCAGGGCGCGGCGGGCGAGGCCACCCTGCGCCGGGTGCGCGCCAACGACGCCCTCTTCGCGTCCTTCCTTGCGAACCTGCTGGGGCCGGTGAACGCGGGCGTGTCGCGCTGGAAGAGCCAGCTGACGCTGGACGACCCGGCCACCGGCGCGCCCGTGCCCATGGAGGCCATGGCCAACAAGGTGCTGGGCGACGGGGGCGAACTGACGGGCATCGTCACCGTGTTCCACGACCGCACGGAGGTGCTGGAGCGGGCGCGGCTGTTGGAGCGCGTGAAGGAGGTCTCCAGTGAGTTGGAGGCCCGCGTGCAGTCCGCCACCGCGGAGCTGGCGGAGCAGAACGAGAAGCTGCGCCGGCAGGCCATCCAGTTGGAGCAGGCGAGCGCGGCCAAGTCGCAGTTCCTGGCCAACATGTCACATGAGTTCCGCACGCCGCTGAACGCCATCCTCGGCTACACGAACATGCTCCTGCAGGGCGTGTCCGGGGAGATGACGCCGCCGCAGCGCAGGAACCTCACGCGCATCGACTCCAACGGGCGGCACCTGTTGGAGGTCATCAACGAGATATTGGACATCACCCGCATCGAGGCCGGGCGGATGCCGCTGCACCTGTCGGACTTCGGCATCCCGGAGCTGCTCCAGGAGGTGATGGCGGAGATGGACCCCATCATCGCGCGCAGCAAGCTGACGGTGGACACGCGCCTGGACGAGGGGCTCCCCGGGGTGTGGAGCGACCGACAGAAGGTGAAGCAGATCGTCCTCAACCTGTTGTCCAACGCGCTGAAGTTCACGCACGAGGGCGGCGTGCACGTGGCGGCGGAGTATCAGAACGCGACGGGCACCGTGGCCATCTCGGTCAAGGACACAGGCATCGGAATCGACGTGTCGAACCAGGAGAAGATCTTCGAGGACTTCCAGCAGGTGGACAGCTCGCCCACGCGTGCCTATGGGGGAACGGGCCTGGGCCTGTCCATCTGCCGTCGCCTGGCGGCGATGCTGGGGGGACGCGTCTCCCTCCAGAGTGCGCCGGGCCAGGGTTCGACCTTCACCCTGCACTTTCCAAGACGTGCGAGACGGACATGACGAACACCCCGGAAAAGACAAAGCCGCTCGTGCTGGTGGTGGACGACTACCAGGATGCCCGGGAGATGTACGCGGAGTACCTGGAGTTCTCCGGCTTCCGCGTGGCGGAGGCGAAGAACGGCCAGGAGGCGTTGGACAAGGCCTTCGAGCTGTCGCCGGACGTCATCCTGATGGACCTGTCGCTGCCGGTGATGGACGGCTGGGAGGCGACGCGGAGGCTGAAGGGTGACGCGCGCACGAAGAGCATCCCGGTGGTGGCGCTCACGGGGCATGCGCTGAAGGGCCACTCGGAAGACGCGAACGAGGCCGGATGTGACGCGTACGTCACCAAACCGTGCCTGCCGGACGCGCTGGTGGACCAGGTGAAGAAGATGATTGCCCGCCGCGAGGCGGCATCCACGCGCTGAGAGCCGCACCCGGATGGAGGGGGGCACGTCATGACGACGAAGACCCAGGCGGAGTCCTCGCGAGAGGGACGAGCGCATTACCTCTACGGCATCGTGCGCGAGGACGGCGGAGGGGTGCCGGAGCTCGTGGGGTTGGGTGATGCCCCGGTGCACCTGGTGCGCGAGGGAGGCCTCGCGGCGCTGGTGTCCGAGGTGGCGGGCCCGAGGGTGGTGCCCACGCGGGCGAACCTCCTGATGCACCAGCGGGTCACGGAGGCCGTGGTGCGCGAGCACACGCTGGTGCCGGTGGCCTTCGGGACGGTGCTGCCCTCGGAGGAGCGCTTGCGGGAGTTGTTGCGCGTGGCGCGCGCGCCGCTGAGCCGGGCGCTGTCCGAGCTGGAGGGCCGGGTGGAGTTGGGGCTGAAAGTGTACTGCCACGGCGACGCGCTGACGCGCAGGTTGCAGGAGGCGCGGCCGGAGCTGGCGCGCGGCCCCTCCGAGTTCGAGGAGGACCACGAGGCGCGGCTGGAGGCGGCGCTGCACGAGTGCACCCGGAAGGACCTGGACGGGCTGAGGGCGGGCCTGCGGCCGCTGGCGGAAGCGACGCACGAAGCGCCGCCACTGGGTGAGCGGATGATGCTCAACGCGGCCTGGCTGGTGGACCGCACGCGGGTGGCCGCGTTCGAGGCGCGGGTGCAGTCGCTGGTGGCGCGGCTGGACGCGTACACGTTCCGGTTCACGGGGCCGTGGCCGGCCTACAGCTTCGTGGACGTGAGGCTGGACGTAGAGCCGGCGCCCACCGCGCCGTGAGCCTCTAGCGCGGAGCGGTGAGCTTCGCGGCGTCCTCGGCCAGGAGCTCCAGGCCGCCGCCCATGCGCACCCAGCCGGGGGTGAACTCCGTGCGCGCGTACCACGAGCCGTCCGGCGTCTTCGCCATGGAGAGCTCGCCCACGGCCTTGCCGCCGCGCTGGTACTCCACGCGGAAGGCGGGCGTGGGGGCCGGGCCCGGAGGGGCTTCGCCCCGGCCCAGCAGCTCCACGGGCGTGAGGCGCCACAGGCGGTCATGCCAGTTGCGGGCGAAGTCGTCCGGAGTGCCGGGGGCATCCACGGGCGACAGCTGCACGGCGCCCGGCGGTTTGCCGCTGGCGACGAAGGTGCGGGACGCGGTGCCGGTGGAGATGACGAGGTGGTCGAAGCCGTCCGCGTCGAAGGTGTGCAGGCGCCGGTCCACGAGCCGGCTGGCCGCGGCCTCCAGGTCCGGCAGAAGGCCGGGGCCGAGGAGGAAGACGTGCCCGTCGGATGTGCGCTGGAGGTAGGGGGAGCCCCAGCCCGAAGCAGGCGTGGCGAGACGGAACGTCCTGGGCGTCCCGTCCAGCGTGAGCGTCAGGCCACGCTCCGTCTTCGCGAGGCCGATTTCGGCCAGCTTCTTGTCGTCCAGGACGCCCAGGTCCCGCTGCGCGCGCAGCGGAGCGAAGCGGGAGAACAGCTTCAGCGCCACGTCGTTGCCGCGGAGCTCGCGGGGCGGAGGCACGGGCGCGGGGCTCGAAGGTGTTCCCGCGTCGATGCCCGCTGTGACGATGGAACCCGCATCCGTTCCAGACACTCCCCCATCCATCGCTCCAGATTGGGCCCCCGGCTTCGCGGGCTTGTTGCCCAGGCGGACCCAGATGGTGTCGCGGTCCCGCGGGTCGCGGAACAGCTCCACGAAGCGCGTCTCCTCGTCGTACCGGATGCGGTCGAGCGCGCTCGCCTGCGCGTCCTCCACCGTCACCTCCCCCGGCGCACGCGAAGGCTCGCGCTGCCACACGAGGAACGCGGCCACGAGCGCCACGCCCGCCAGCACGCCCTGCACCGCCACGTCGCGCGCCTTCATCGCGCACCTCCCGCCACCGCGGTGCTCCGGGGCGCACGCCGTCCGCGCCGCCGCGTCACGAAGAAGCCCACCGCCAGCACCGCCACCGGCATCCCGAAGACGGTCGCGTAGAACCACACGACATCCTGCGAGCGCGTGTGCTGCAACGGCACGTCCTCCTCGCTCGTCGTCACGCCGGAGAGCGCCTCCTCGCCGGAGAGCCAGCGCAGCGTGTCCACCGCGAGATACGCATTGCCGACGTTGCCCAGGATGCCGTCTCCCAGCGCGTCCGCGTCCGCCATCACCACCGCGCGCGGGGCGGGCTTGCCCTCCGGGGCGGGCCGCTCCACCGCCACCACCAGCGGCCACGCCTTCGTGACCTCGCCCGGCTCCGGCTCGAAGTCGCCATTGCGGTCCGCGAACGTCTCTCCGTGCGCGCGCACGCTCGTGTCCAGCAGCACGCCGGGCACGGGCGGCGTCAGCGTCTCCAACGCCGTCGCGCCCAGGAACGCCACCGCGCCCTGCGAGCCCAGCGCGGACAGCGACGTCACCGACGGGTGCGAGGAGAAGCTCGCCGTGCCCAGGTTGCCCCGGTCGCTCTGCTGACGCGTGGTGCGGAAGTAGACCCGGTCATTCGCCAGTGGCACGCGCAGCGACTTGAGCCCCATTGGCTGAAGCAACGGCTCCAGCGCCGCGCCATCCGGCTCCAGCGCGATCCACAACCGCCCTCCCCGCTCCCAGTACTCGCGCAGCGCGGTGGCCTCCTCCGGAAGCAGCTCACGCGTGGGCCCAATCACCGCCACCATCGCCGCGTCGCCCGGCACCGCCGAACCCAGCCCCTCCGCCACCGTGAGCGTGCGCACGTCCACGTTCTGCGCGCGCAACAGCTCCTTGAACTGCGCAATCGACGGCCGCGCCGCCTCACCCTGCACCGGCCGCGTGTCGGCGCGCTCCCCATGGCCTCCCGTGAGGTAGACGACGCGACGGGGCTTCGCCACCGCCAGCAGCCGCCGCTGCACCTCCGCGTCCAGCCGCTGGAGCTGTCCGCGCGCCCGCTCCGGATCCAATCCCAGCGTGAGGATCTCCTTGCGGTCCCCCCGCGCCAGCACCACGGAGCCGTTGTTGCTGACGCCCAGGGCCTTGCCGCGCGCGGGCTCCACCGCCTGGTCCAGCGACTCCACGCCCAGCTGCGGACTCTCCGGCTCCAGGTCGCGGAAGTACTGCCGCACCGCCTCACCCACCTCGTTGGCGGGCGGGAAGAAGAGCGTCACCTGGAGAGGCTCGTTGAGGCCGCGCACCAGCTTGCGCGTCGCTTCGCCCGGCTTCGCGGTCCGGAAGTACGACAGGTCCCAGGTCGGGTCCGCTTGCGTCGCCACGTAGGTCGCCGCGAACGCGAAGACGATGACGAACGCCATGCCCAGACCGGAGAACAGCGCGCTCTTCACCCGGCCCGTCTCCGGCACCGGCGCCCGGGCCATCGCCATGAGCGCGGCCTCCACCATCGCCAGCGGCACGAGCGCGCACAACAGCAGCGCCGGGAACAGCACCGCCAGCACCACCGCCAACCGGGGCGACGAACGCGACAGCGGCTCACCGAGGAGCGCCGTCCCCACGTCCCCCTTCACGAAGTAGAGCACCAGCGCGGCCAGCCCCACGACGTACAGCGTGAGCACCCACCGCTCCAGCGCGCGCCGGTCCGCGGGCGCGGAGATCATCCGCACCGCGCGCCACGCCGTCGCGGCCACGACCACCGCGGTGCCCAGCGCCGCCAGCGCCACACGGCCAGAGCCCACGCCCAGCACGCGCTCCGCGAGGAACACGGCCACGAGCCCCGCGACGAACGCCCCCGTCGCGGCGAGCCCCGTCCCGAAAGAAGCTGGCGAGCTCATCGCCACCTCCGCGCTTCCAGCACCCGCGTGGCCGCGAACAGCGCCACGTAGGTGACCACCAGGTAGTAGACGACGTCCCGCACGTGGATGAGCCCCGTCTGGAACGGGGGGAAGTGCTGGTTCCACAGCGACATGGCGCTGAAGACGTCGGACAGCGGCTGCTCGGTGATGCGCGCCAAGAGCCAGCACAGGATGAGCGCCACCAGCATCACCGCGGAGAAGATGGCCGCGAGCAGCTGGTTCTTCGCGAGCGCCGACCCGAACGTGCCCACCGCCAGCGACGCGCTGCCCAAGAGCAGCAATCCCAGGTAGCCCGCCGCCACGTGCCCGAAGGACACCTTGCCATTCACCAGCACCAGCAGCGGCATGTAGAGCGTGAGCAGCAGGTACAGCGCCAGGAACGCGAGCCCCGCCAGGAACTTGCCCAGCACGATGTCCCGGTCCCGCACCGGCGACGCGTACAACAACGGCAGCGTGCCCGTCTGGCGCTCCTCCGCGAGCAGCCGCATGGACACCAGGATGGCCGCCACGATGGTGAAGCCGCTGGAGTAGTAGAAGAAGCCGGACAACACCTCCGCGGAGCGCTTGCTCGCGCCGCCCAGGGCGTACGCGTTGAAGAACAGCCCGTTCACCGCGAGGATGATGGCCAGGATGACGTAGCCGCTGAGCGTGCGCAGGTAGCCGGCCAGCTCGCGGCGCGCAATCAGGAGCGCCTTCACGCCTTCACCTCCTGCCGGTGCGTCAGGCGCAGGAACAGCGCCTCCAGCTGTCCCTCGTTCGCGTCCAGGCGCAGCAACTCCAGGCCCGCGCCCACCACCGCCCGCGCCACCTGGGGCCGCAAATCCGGCGCCGCCGCGACCTTCAGGGCCAGCACGCCGCCCGCCCCTTCCTGCACCTCTACCGCGCCGAAACCCTGGAGCGCTTCGAGCGCGCGTGCCCGGTCGCCCCGCACCTCCAGCACGATGGACGGACCTCCCAGGCTCCGCGACAGCTCCTCTTCACTGCCCTGCGCCAGCAGCGTGCCCTTGTGGATGATGAGCAGCCGGTCACACGTCTGGGAAATCTCCGGGAGGATGTGGCTGGACACGAGCACCGTGTGCGCGCCCTTGAGGCCCCGGATGACGTCGCGCATCTCCACGATTTGAAGTGGATCCAGGCCGCTGGTCGGCTCATCGAGGATGAGCAGCGCGGGCTTGTGCACCAGCGCCTGCGCCAGGCCCACGCGCTGACGGTAACCGTGGCTCAACGTGGAGATGACCTCGCCGTGCACGTCGCGCAGGCCGGTCTTCTCCTCGGCCTCACCGACGTGGGACGCGGTGGCCTTCGCGGGCACGTCGCGCAGCCGGGCGACGTAGGCGAGGTATTCGCCCACCGTCATCTCCTCGTAGACGGGGGGCACGTCCGGCAGGTAGCCGATGCGCTGGCGCACCTCATGGGACTGGCTCACCACGTCGTGCCCGTCGATGACGACGCGGCCCGAGGTGGGCAGCAGCACGCACCCGAGAATCTTGAGCGTGGTCGACTTGCCGGCGCCATTGAGGCCCAGGAAGCCGATGACCTCGCCCTGGCCGATGGTGAAGGCCAGGTCCCGGATGGCCGCGTGCTCGCCGTAGAACTTCGTCAGCCCTTCGACCTGGATCATCAGGACTCCTCGACGCGAGGGGAAGCGGCGCACTTCTGTCGCCCCTCCCGAGGAGTGTCAAGCGTGGGGCTCACCCGTGGCGGTATTCCGCGCCGTCGGTGGTCCGGCCCAGCGTGAAGCGCAGCGCCTCCTCCAGGCCGGGCAGGAGGAAGGAGAAGCCTTTCGCCTGCGCCACCGTGGGCAGGGCGTGGGTGCTGGACAGGAGGGTCTCCTCGCCCATCTGCCCGAACACGGTCTTCACCACGGCGGCGGGCAGCGGGAACACCGCCGGACGATGGAGCACCTTGCCCAGCACCTTCGCCAGCTCGCCCTGTCGCACCGCGTTCGGAGACACGGCGTTGAGGGCCCCCTGGATGGAAGGCGTGAAGATGGCGAACTGGATGAGGCCCAGCACGTCCTCCAGGGACACCCAGCTCAGCCACTGGCGTCCAGTGCCCACGGGCCCGCCGCCCCCCGCCTGGGTCGCGAGCGCCAGCTTCGCGAGCGCCCCACCGCGAGCGTCCAGCACCACGCCGATGCGCAGGTGCACCACGCGGATGCCCGCGTCCTCGGCGGGTTTGGTGGAGGCCTCCCACTGGCGCGTGACGTCCGCGAGGAAGCCGTCACCGGAGGAGGACGTTTCGGTCACCTCCTCCTCGCCACGGCTGCCGTAGTAGCCGACGGCGGAGGCGCAGATGAGCACGCGCGGCTTGCGGGTGGCACGGGCCAGCGTTTCACACAGCAGGCGGGTGCTCTCGGTGCGGCTCTTGAGGATCTCCTGCTTGCGCTCGTCGGTCCACCGGCCCTCGCCCACGTTGGCGCCGGACAGGTGCACCACGGCGTCCACGTCCTCCAGGTCCGCGGCGTCGACGGTGCCCTTGTCGGGCGCCCAGGAGATGTCTCCGCGCGCCGCGTTCGCCCGGCCGCGCACCAGCCGCTTCACGCGGTGGCCGCCGGTGGTGAGGAACGACGCCAGCGCGGAGCCCAGCATGCCGGACGCGCCGCCGATGGCCACGGTGAGCGGGCCCTGGGATGCGAACTGCGCATGGCGGCGCAGGTCCGCGCGGGTGAGCGAGTGGCGGTACGCGAACATGCGCTCCAGGCGCTTGCGCGCGTAGCCCCCGCCGAAGGTGTCCCCGAGCGCGCCCACGGGCAGCTCGTACTGGATGTGGTCATCCAGGATGGAGGCCTGGGGGCCCGAGGGGTTCATGCGGTGGTCATGGATCCACTTCGCGAACGGGCCTTCACGCTGGGTGTCCTGGAAGGAGGAGCCCTCCACGTAGGCGGTGTGCTCGGCGACCATGGTCTGGGGGATGGGGCCCAGGTGGAGCTTCACGACGACGCGGGCGCCGGGGCGGATGCCGTCACCGGAGCGGTCCACGACCTCCGCGGTCTCCCAGGGAGGCGACAGGCGTTCGAAAGCCCCCTCGCGGGTGTGCCAGGAGAAGAGGTCGGCGGCGGGGACCGGCATCTGGCTGTGCGCTTCGAAAACGTGTGGCTTGCCCATGGTTTCTCCAGGGGAGACAGTGCGACCCGAGCATGCTTACTCCCGACCTCCTCGACCGTGCAGTCGAATTGCTGCGACGCGGCGGTGTCATCGCCCTGCCAACAGAGACGGTCTACGGCCTCGCGGCCAACGCCGAGGACGAGCTGGCCGTGCGCCGCGTCTTCGCCATCAAGGGCCGCCCGGCGAACCACCCGCTCATCGTCCACATCCCGGATGAGGAGTACCTGCCGGAGTGGGTCCGTGAGGTACCGGACGAAGCGAAGGCACTGGCCAGGGCGTTCTGGCCGGGTCCGCTGACGCTGGTGCTGAGGCGCACGTCGAAGGCCACGGACGCGGTGACAGGAGGCCAGGACACGGTGGCGTTGCGAGTTCCCGGCCACTCCGTGGCGATGGAGGTGCTCGAACGGCTGGGAGGAGGCGTGGCCGCACCGAGCGCCAACCGCTTCGGACGAGTAAGCCCGACGACCGCGGAGCACGTGCAGCGGGACCTGGGCAGCGACGTGGACCTGGTGCTGGACGGAGGCCCGTCCACGGTGGGCGTGGAATCAACCATCGTGGACCTGTCCTCCGGAGCCCCCGCGATCCTCAGGCCCGGAGGTCTGGCGACAGAGGACATCGAGAGAGTCCTGGGGCGTGCGGTGCCGGTGCGCACGTCGACCACGGTGCGCGTGTCCGGTTCACTGGAGTCGCACTACGCGCCCCGGGCGGGCGTGGTGCTCGCGGAGCCGCATGAAGCAGTGCAGCGGGTGGAAGCACTGCGAGCACAGGGATTGCGCGTCGGAGTGCTGGGCCCCGCGTCACTGTCATTGCCTGGAGATGTGCAGCGCTTCGACGTGCCCGTAGAACCGGCGCAGGCAGCGCGCGTCCTCTACGCGCGGCTCAGGGAAGCCGACGAACAGGGCCACGACGTACTCGTGGCCTGTCTGCCCGCCGCGAGCGGCCTGGGCATCGCCGTGCGAGACCGCCTGTCCCGCGCGGCGGCTCCCCGGGAAGGCTAAGCGTCAATCGTTCGAGATATCGGTCAGAGGTCTTTCATCATCTTCTGACGTTCCAGCTCACGTGCCTTCGCTATTTCAGCCGAATACCGGACGCTCTGATACTCAATGAAAATTGAGTTACCTTCTGGTGACTTGGAGCTCAAGAGCTTCACGCGACTCTCGACCGTCCTCCATTGATTCAACAGTTTGAAGTCCGTTTGAGCCGCTCGCGCCGCGCCAAGTAACGCCTCGTTCGGCCCTTCGACACGCACTTCAACTTGCACCTTACCTGGCGACTCTTCAGGCCATCCACTCTTGGAGATACCAGGTTGCCCAAGAGCAACGGCAACTTCAGTCACGGTTCGATACCTACCCGCACGAAGAAGAGCTTCCTCGGCAGTATCTCGAACACGAACTGGCTGCCCATACTTTCGCGTGAGCAGATCGCGCATCAGAGCATGGCTTTCACGCAAATCACCCACACCGCCAAAAGCGACATCAACAGCAACAAACCGATCGTCCAAAAAGCCAAGCACCACAGTTGCAGGCAGGTTGGCGATGGTCGTTCTCACGAAGAGGGCACCGTCGCCAATGGGCATCGCCTCAGGAAAGAGGGCGGCCACCTCTTTGGACGTCATTCCCCATCGCGCATCCTGAAATCCCTCTGTGCTTCGGTACTCCGAGCCTTGCTTGGCCCACTCCTGCATGGCTTCGCGACGCGCTTGTGGCGTGGGCCCCTTGCTACGTGAAGCACACCCCGTCAAGCCAATCACTGCCACTCCCAAAACCACAGCACCGAATTTCACGGCGACCCCCAATACGAGCTCACTCCATGGGCGTACGCCAGCGTTCCGCTGCTCCACTTGGGGCCCGCTGGCATCCAGTCGCCCTGAATAAAAGGACTATACGACGCCGCAAAATGCCGGGTGAGCGGCATCCCTATTGGGGGACGGGGCTTGCGGCCAGCAGCCCGGGTCGCCCAGGCTCTATGTCCGGAGAGGGGACCAGCCGCATGGGCATCGCCACGGGGTGGTTATGGGTCGTCCTGGCCATGGCATCCGCCACGCCTCCGGCCCCCTCCGCCGAAGCCGTGTGCGGACTCTCCGCGCTCCACACCGCCGAACAGGCCTTCTTCGGGGAGAAGGACCGCTACGACCGCCCCGCGGTCGTCGGCTTCCTTCCCCTGCCCTGCTCCGACGGCACCCGGCCTCCCGCGCCGGAGTCCCACTCCGTCGGCGGCTGCCAGTTCATCTTCACCGTCCGGGAGGCCGGTAGCGGTACGGACGCGGCGTTCACGCTCGAAGCCCGGGGCGTCACTCCCAACACACGGGATCTGCGCTTCCTGCTGGACGGCCGCGATGGTGTCATCACCCACGCGGGCTCCAACACCCGCGCGGCGCCCGTGGACTGTGAGGCTTGGGCAAAGACAGCCGACCCGCTCTTCCGCTATCACGCCATCGGCAGGGAGTTCGATTGCCTGGGCGGGCCCTACGCTCCGGAGCATCCGTGCACGGAGGCCCTCACCCAACTGGTGGACCTCACGCGTGAAGGCGTGGGCGTCGCGCGAATGGAGTACGCCGCGCATCCCACCGCGCGCGAGCTGTATCCCTTGAGCCCGCCCACGCCCGCCATGCTCCTCTGCGGCGTCACCGCCACGCCCCAGCAACGCGCCCAGCTCGTAGACCGCCTCTCACGTCAGCAGCAACTGCGGGACGCGGTCCTCGTGCCCTACTGCCATCCGGAAGGCCTTCGCGTGGCCCTCCCCCGTCTGCTCCAGGGGGGCGCCTGTCCGGGTCCACAGTGTCTGGCTTTGATGTCCCGGGCCCAGAACATCCGCCTGCCAGAGCGGCTCGGCATCCTGGAAGGTCGCGCGGAGCCACTGGCCCGATGGCTGTGGGACCAACCCACCGCCGTGCAGCGCGACTTCCTATCGCAGGCAGCGGACCTTCCCGCCCAACGGGTCGACGCGCTCTTACGCCTGCGCAAGGGCGAATGGCCGAGTCTCCAGACATTGCAGGAGGGCTCCTTCACCCCATTGGAGAACGCGTGGTTCGACCAGGTCCGCCGGGAGCATCCCGCCCTCTTCCCGCTGCGGGACATCGTCCTCGAGATTCGGGAGGAAGGCAGCGCCAGCCCGGCGGCGTTCAAACGCTGGAGCGAAGGCACTCCCTGCTTCGAGCTGGTCCACGTCACCGACCTGGCCATGACCGCGGAGCGGCTGCACGCCCTCGCCAACGCGGAGGCGCGCTGCCCGGGCGAAGCCATCCCCATCCTGTCCCGCCACCTCCGGAGGCTGCCCTCCACGGAGCTCATGCGCGTGCTCGATCCGCTGCCCCCGGCGCACCTCCACATGCTGCGCGATGAATTGAGCCTGTATCTCCCCGCACGCGCCGAGGCGTTGTTCGACTGGGTGATGGAGCGCGACATCGGCCTGCTCGACGGAATGACCGCCACGCCCGCCATCGTGACGAAGCTGCTCTCCCCGTCCCACGTGAACAGGCTGGGCGGACGCGAGGCCGTCCTCGACCTGCTGTTGGGTTCGCGGCGCAGTCCGCGCATCACGCTGACCGATGCGGCCCTGCTGCTCGTGATGACCGAGGCCCTGAAGGGCGCGCCCTCCGCGGCCCGCGTCAGGAACGTCTCGGAGAAGAGCCTGAACCCCGTCCAGAAGCAGCTGCTGCTATCCGACGCCCTGCGCGCCCGGGACTCCCGCATCCAGGCCGCGGCCGCCGCGGGCTTCGCCGCGTGGAACGACGCCACCAGCATCCCCGCCCCCGCTGCACAGGCTTGCCTGGCGGAAGCCCGCGACACCCTGGCCTGCCTGGAAACCCAATCCAAGGGCCTAGGCCCGCCCCCTCCAGGCCCCCGGCCGCTCACCCCTGGGGCGCCCTCCACGGTCCTACCCACCCCCATCGAGGCCTGGTGCACGCGCTTCGACGAACACGTGGCGACCTGTCCCACTGCCTGCGGAGGCGCACTGCCCGGTCCGAGCGTGCTCGCACGCCTCGCGTCCATCGCCGGTGAGCCGCCGCCCACCCCGCCGGACGGCCTGCGCGCCTGCACGCTGGCCCAACCATGAGCCCCCAACTTCGGCGGGCCGCGTCAAAGCCCGTTCTCCCTTTTACAACCGCCGTCCGCTCCGCTATCCCGCGACGGTCACCAGGAGTGTCCCCGTGAAGCGAAGTCTGTCCGGTCTGCTCGTCGCCCTCGCGTTCACCGCCTGCAAGCAGGAGGCTCCGGGCAAGCTGGAGCCCATCCCGCGCCCGCCGGGGGCCACCGCGCCCGAGCCCGAGGAGGCCGCTCCCGCTCCCGCCGCGCCCGCCGTCCCCAAGGACGCCGTCGTCCTGCGCTGGAAGCTCGTCCAGGACGCGCCCATCTCCTTCCGGCTCAACCTGGCGCTGGACCGCAACGCGGCCGTCCCCGAGTCCGCCCCCGCGCCCAAGGCCGCCAAGGCCGACAAGAAGAAGGGCGCCAAGGCCGCTCCCGCCGACGAGGCGCCCAAGGCCGCCACCAAGGCCCCCATCCCCACCGAGTACATGTACGTGCTCGTGCTGGACAAATCCGGTGAGCGCCAGCTGCGCGTGACGCCCAACGCCGGCGTGGGCGAGGACGCCACCTTCAGCGACCGCGGCTTCATCATCGACGGGCTCCAGGGCCCCGCGCGCAACCTGGCCACGCTGGTGCTGGAGCTGCCGCGCGACCCCGTGCGCCCCGGTGAGACGTGGTCCCTGGGCACCGAGCTCACCACGCCGGACGCCCTGGGCACCCTCTTCCGCCGCGCCCCCGGCGGCGAGCGCCACAACCGCGTGAAGCTCGTCTCCGTCACCCCGGGCGACAACGGCGAGCAGGTGGCCACGCTCGAGTACGACATCGTGGAGCAGTTCGGCGGCACCCTCAGCCCCCCGCGCCCCGCCCTCCCCAAGAAGGAGAAGGGCGCGAAGCAGGCGGGCCCCGAGAACGCCGCCATCGAGGTCCCCAACGAGCTGGACGACGCGCCCCCCGCCCCCGCCGCGCAGCCGGAAGGCACCGAGCTGGGCGCCACCGTGAAGGTCACCGGCAAGGGCGAGTTCCTGGTGAAGGCCGGCCAGTGGCGCTCCTGGGAGGGCACCCTGTCCACCGCCCTCAACGGCCCCGCGCAGCCCGCCGTGAACCTGCCCGTGGGCACCTACCAGGCCCGCATCACGCCCGTCGGCGCGGCCCCGCAGGCGCCCCAGGCTCCGGCAGCGCAGGAGACGCCGACCGCGCCTACCGCGACTCCGCCCGCGCCGTAGCGGCCGGGCCGTCCGAAGCGCGCACCATCCGCACCACGGCGTCCACCCACTCCGGGTGGGCGTTGAGGGACGGCACCAGCGTCAGCGACTCGCCGCCCGCCTCCACGAACTGCTCCTTCGCGCGGAGGCCAATCTCCTCCAGCGTCTCCAGGCAGTCCGCCACGAAGGCCGGGCACATCACCGCCAGCCGCTTCACGCCCTTCGCCGCCAGCTCCGGCAGCACCAGGTCCGTGTAGGGCTTCACCCACGGCGTGCGCCCCAGCCGCGACTGGAAGGACACCGTGTACCCGCCCTCCGGAAGCGCCAGCCGCTGCGCCAGCATCCGCGCCGTCGCGAAGCACTGCGCCCGGTAGCAGTGCCGGTTCGCTGGCGTGATGGCGTCACAGCACCCCGCAGACGACAGGCAGTGCTGCCCTGTCGGGTCGCTCTTGCGCATGTGGCGCTCCGGCAGCCC
The DNA here is from genome assembly GCF_054512695.1 of Corallococcus sp. M7. Classification (NCBI taxonomy): domain Bacteria; kingdom Pseudomonadati; phylum Myxococcota; class Myxococcia; order Myxococcales; family Myxococcaceae; genus Corallococcus; species Corallococcus sp. M7. Next base: position 1,881,762 of record NZ_CM137252.1, on the reverse strand, counting down.
GTGGAAGCTGAACAGCACGTGGTCCGCGCGCGTGTCGGCGATCACCGGCCGCGCCACCGCCGCGAACGCGTCCAGGAAGCCCGCGTCATCCCAGAACGCCGGCACCGCGCGCACGTTGGGGACGTCCCAGCCCTCCGCCAGCACCTCATAGGTGCGCGCCAGCGACGACGCGGACGACGACGCGGCTTCGTGCGGATACAGCGGCAGCACCGTGAACTCCGACACGCCCTTCGCCTTCAGCCGCGCGATGGCGTCCGGCAGCGACGGGTTGCCGTAGCGCATGGCCAGCTCGACCTCGTAGTCGTCCCCCAGCTGCTCCCGCACCCGCGCCTCCAGCGCGCGGCTGTACACGAGCAGCGGCGAGCCCTCCTTCATCCACACCTTGCGGTATGCCTCCGCGCTCTTCGCGGGGCGGAACGGGAGGATGAAGAGGTTCAGGAGGAACCAGCGCCCCACCGGGTGGATGTCGATGACGCGCGGGTCGTTGAGGAACTCGCGCAGGTACTGGCGCACCGGCCCGGACTCGGGCGCGTCCGGCGTCCCCAGGTTGACGAGCAGCAGCCCCCGCTTCGTGGTCGGCACAGGCATGCGCGAGGTCTCAGTGCAGCGCGTGCGGCAACGTGAGCGCGAACTCGGCGATGCGCGCCTCGAAGCGCGTGCCGTCCGGACGCTCCATCTCGTAGCTGCCGCGCATGGTGCCGAAGGGCGTCTTCAGCATCGCCCAGCTCGTGTACTCGAACCGCTCGCCGGGCTTGAGGTGCGGCTGGCGGCCGACCACGCCCTCGCCCTTCACCTCGTCGATGTGGCCCTGGGCGTCGGTGATGATCCAATGCCGCGACCGCAGCTGCGCGGGGACGGTGCCTTCGTTGAAGAGCACCACCTTGTACATGAAGGCGAACTGCCCGGACTCAGGGGTGCTGCGCTCCGGCCAGAAGGTCGGCTCCACGGTGACGCGGATGCCGTCGGTGGTGGCGGTGGACATGGCGGGAGACTTGGCAGCGACTCCCGCCCGATGCAAGGGAAACGCAGGGGCCCTACCTCAGCCGTGCTCCTGCTCCCGGGCCTTGTCCCCTTCCGCCACCGGGGTGGAGCCCGCCGCCTCCGGGGGCTTGGGGAACACCAGCGACGCCACGATGGCCACCAGCAGGCAGCCGGCAATCACCGCCAGCGAGATGCCGATGGGAATCTTGAACCAGTGCTCGATGAGCATCTTCACGCCCACGAAGGCCAGGATGACGCCCAGCGCGACCTTCAGCAGGTGGAACTTCTCCATCAGGCTGGAGACGACGAAGAAGAGCGAGCGCAGGCCCAGGATGGCGCAGACGTTGGACGTATAGATGATGAACGGGTCCTTGCTGATGCCCAGCACCGCCGGGATGGAGTCCATGGCGAAGAGCAGGTCCGTGGCCTCCACCACCATCAGCACGATGAACAGCGGCGTCACCTTGCGCCGGCCATCCTCGTGGACGAAGAAGCGGCTGCCCTCGCCCTGACGCGCCACCGGCAAGAGGCGCCGGGACATCTTGACGATGAAGCCCGCCTCCGGGTCCACGTCCTCGTCCTCCTTGGCCCAGAGCATCTTGGAGGCCGTGTAGACGAGGAACGCGCCGAACAGGAAGATGAGCCACTCGAAGCGGGCCACCAGCGCCGTGCCCGCGACGATGAGCAGCGCGCGCATCACGAACGCGCCCAGGATGCCCCAGAAGAGCACCCGGTGCTGGTGCTGCGGCGGCACCCGGAAGTAGCCGAACACCATCAGGAAGACGAAGAGGTTGTCGACCGACAGCGCGTACTCCACGACGTACGCCGTCAGCCACTCCAGCGCGGGCCCCTTGCCGCCGTAGTGCCAGACGCCTCCGCAGAACGCGAGGCTGATGCTCACCCACACCAGCGTCCACAGCGTCGCCTCCTTCGGCGACACCGCGTGCTCCTTGCGGTGGAACAGCCCCAGGTCCATGGCGAGCATCGCCAGGACGAAGACGTTGAAGGCCACCCAGGGCCAGAGCGTGTGGGTCATCACGCCCCGCTGCCTACTCCGGGACGGCCCCGGCGGCTACTCCCATTCCGTCGCCGGGCGCCTCAAGACGACCAGGGAACGTCCCACCGCCTGCACCTTGCCGCCCGCCGGGGTGTGCGTGCGCAGGGATTCCCCGGAGGCGGCGGTGTCCACCACCAGCTCCCAGTCCGCGCCCCACTCCAGGGCGGGCAGCATGAAGGTGATGGGCTCGTGGTGCGCGTTGAGCAGCACCAGCAACGTGTCCCCCACGATGCGGTGGCCCTCGTCGTCCGGCGTGGCGATGGCGTCCCCGCCCAGCAGGAAGGCCAGGGAGCGCACGTAGGGCTTCTCCCAGTCGTCGCGCTTCATCTCCTTGCCGTCCGGGCGGAACCACGCCAGGTCCTTCAGCTCGCTGTCCCAGATGTGGGCCCCGCGGAAGAAGCGGCGCTTGGAGAGCACCGGCTGCTCGCGGCGCAGCTTGATGATGCGGGAGGTGAAGTCCAGGAGCTGGCGCTGCTTCTCGTTGAGCTCCCAGTTCACCCACGACAGCTCGTTGTCCTGGCAGTAGGCGTTGTTGTTGCCCTTCTGCGTGCGGCCCATCTCGTCGCCCGCCACCAGCATGGGCACGCCCTGCGACAGGAACAGGGACGCCAGGAAGTTGCGCTTCTGCTGCTCGCGCAGCGCGTTCACCTTGGGGTCGTTCGTCTCCCCCTCCACGCCGCAGTTCCAGGCGTGGTTGTCATTGGCGCCGTCGCGGTTCTCCTCGCCGTTGGCCTCGTTGTGCTTCTGGCTGTACGTGACCAGGTCGTGCAGCGTGAAGCCGTCATGCGCGGTGACGAAGTTCACGCTCGCCGTGGGCTTGCGGCCGGACAGCGCATACAGGTCCGAGCTGCCGGTGAGGCGCGAGCCGATCTCCGCCGCCTGCCGGTCGTCGCCCTTCCAGTAGCGGCGCATGGTGTCGCGGTACTTGCCGTTCCACTCGCTCCACAGCACCGGGAAGTTGCCCACCTGGTAGCCGTAGTCCCCCACGTCCCACGGCTCCGCGATGAGCTTCACGCGGCTCAGCACGGGGTCCTGGTGGAGGATCTGGAAGAAGGCCGCGCGGGTGTCGTAGCCGTGCCTGTCTCTTCCCAGCGTCGTCGCCAGGTCGAAGCGGAAGCCGTCCACGTGCATGACTTCGACCCAGTAGCGCAGGCTGTCCGCGATGAGCTTCAGCGCGTACGGGTGCGTGGCGTTCCACGAGTTGCCGCACCCGGTGAAGTCCATGAAGTAGCGCGGGTCCTTCTCACTGAGCCGGTAGTACGCGCCGGCATCCAGCCCCTTGAAGGACAGCGTGGGCCCCAGGTGGTTGCCCTCGCAGGTGTGGTTGTAGACCACGTCGAGGATGACCTCGATGCCCGCGCGGTGCAGCAGCTTCACCATCCCCTTGAACTCCGCCACCTGCTCGCCCAGCGAGCCCGACGCGCAGTAGCGCGCGTCCGGAGCGAAGAAGCCCAGCGTGTTGTAGCCCCAGTAGTTGGAGCGCCCCTTCTGGGTGAGGAACGGCTCGTCCACGAAGGCGTGGATGGGGAGCAACTCCACGCTCGTCACGCCCACCTTCTTCAGGTGTTCGATGCTGGCCGGGTGCGCCAGGCCCGCGTACGTGCCGCGCAGGTGCTCTGGAATGCGCGGGTGCAGCTTCGTGAAGCCCTTGACGTGCAGCTCGTAGAGGACCGTCTTGTGCCAGGGGATCTCCGGCCGCTTGTCGCCCTCCCAGTCGAACCCGTCCGACAGGATGACCGCCTTGGGCACGCCCCAGGCGTCGTCCTGCGTGTCCATGACGAGGTCCTCCTCCTTGCCCCCGTGCACGTACCCGTGGATGGGCGCCTTGTGGTCCACCTGCCCGTGCAGCGCGCGGGCGTAGGGGTCCACCAGGAGCTTGTGCGGGTTGAAGCGCAGGCCCTTCTTCGGCTCATACGGACCGTGAACCCGCAGGCCGTACAGACAGCCGGCGTGCACGCCCGGCATGTAGCCGTGCCAGACGTGGTTCGTGGTCTCCAGCAACGGGAAGCGGCGCGTCTCCTTCTTGGGGTCGGTGGGGTCGAAGAGACAGACCTCCACCTTCTTCGCGTGCTCGCTGAACACGGCGAAGTTCACGCCGTTCCCGTCGTACGTGGCGCCCAGGGGAAACGGCTTCCCTGGAAGCACCTCGGCCCTTCTCATCCAGTGCTCCTCTCCAGCAGCACCACCGGGAACTCCGCGAGGAGCGGCCCCAGGGCCAGCCCCACGCCTCCCGGCCCCTGCTGGGGACGGACGGTGTTCCCGGTGAAGACATTGCGGAACATCATGCCCGCATATGCCTCCGGAAGGTTCAGGAACGTACCGTCATACGCCTGCGCCAGCCCCCCGGACTCCAGCGCCTCCAGGGTGTAACGCGGCGCGCAGGCAATCAGCACGCTGTCACCGTGCGTGCGCGCGAAGCCGACCGCCGCGGGCGAGCGCGGCCCGGACAGCTCCAGCGCCTCGTAGCCGCCCGTGCGGAAGAGGTCCGCGTACTTCTGGCGCAGCCGCAGCGACTCCGCCAGGACGAAGAGCTTCGCCTGCCCGTCGTCCATGTCCCGGGTCAGCCGGGCGCACAGGGCGGGCCGGTCCTTCGCCGCCGCGTCGTCCAGCGCCGTGAGCAGCCGCTCGCGCAGGGCGTAGTCCACCGGCCGGCGGTTGTCCGGATCCACCAGCGACAGGTCCCACAGCTCGCAGCCCTGGTACGTGTCCGCCACGCCGGGCGAGGCCAGCTTCAGGAGCAATTGCCCCAGCGCGTTGTGCTGGCCCGCGCGCTCGATGCGGCGCTTGAAGGCCTTCACGTCGTCCAGGAAGGCCTGGCCCTTCGCGGGGTCGAAGCACGCGTCCACGAACCGAGCCACCGCGTCGTCGTAGGCGCCGTCCGGGTTGGTCCACGACGTGCGGACCTTGGCCTCCTTGATGGCCTTGCCCATGTACTCGCGCACGCGGCGGTGGAACTCCTGGAGCTCGGCCTGGGGCACGCTCTCGCCCATGGGCCACGCGCCCACCACCGTCTGGAAGAAGAGGTAGACGTCGTTGGAAGACGGCGCGGGCCCCGTGGGCAGGTGGCTGACGAAGGGCCGGGTGAGGTCCGCCCAGGCGCGCACCTTCTCCCGCCACGCCTCCGGCAGCTCCGTGAGCACGTTGATGCGCGCGCGCACGTCCTCGCTGCGCTTGGTGTCGTGGGTGCTGGAGGTGAGCATGCTCGCCGGCCAGCGCTCCGCGCGCTCCTGGTTGCGCAGGTGGAAGGTGGTGGCGCGCATGCCGAAGTGCTCCGGCTCGCCGCCCACCTCGTTGAGGCTCACCAGCCGGTTGTAGATGTAGAAGACGGTGTCCTCCAGGCCCTTGGCCATGACGGGCCCCGTCACCTGCTGGAGCTTCATGGCGAAGCGCAGCATGACGGCCTTCTCGTCGTCCCCCACGTGCTCCGGGTAGCGGCCCAGGAGGATGTCGCGCAGGAAGTCGAAGATGGAGGCGTTGGTGGTGGTGTTGCGCTCCTTGGCGCGCTGGATGGTCCACTCGATGTACTGCACGTCGCGCACGTCCAGCTCCGCGCGCCAGCCGTCCACGTAGGTGCGGTAGACGGGGAACAGCGCGATGAACTCCACCAGCGCGCGCCGCAGGCTGTTGAGCGTGAAGTCGCGCGTGCGGCGGTTCATCTCCGAGATGCGGTTGAGCTCGTGCGCCAACACGTTGATTTCGCTGGCCATGCTCACGCGCATGATGAGCAGCTTCTTCTGGTACACGAGCTCCGCGAAGTCCTGCGTGCCGCCCGCGAAGCGCTCGTACGTCTCCGTCAGGTGCGCCTCCGCGGCCGGGTGCACGAACAGGCCGCTCACCGCGTTGGCGAAGCGGTAGCCGGTGGTGCCGTGCACCGCCCACGACTCCGGGATGCGCTCGCGGCCCCCCTGAATCTTCTCCACCGCCACGAAGAGCGCCTTGCGCAGCGGGCTGTCCGGCGTGTCCATCACCTCGCGCCGCCACTTCGCGCGCAAGAGCGCCTCCACCTCCGGCCACCGCGCGTCATCCCCCTCCTTCTTCCCGGCGTCGAAGCGCGCCCGCGCCCGCTCCACGAAGAAGCGCTCCTGGAGGTCCAGGAAGTAGGCGGTGGGGTCGAAGAGGCCGTCCGGGTGGTCGATTCGCAGGCCCGTGACGCGCCCCTCGCGCAGCCACTCGAAGATGCGCTGGTGGGCTTCCAGGAAGACGTCCGGGTCCTCCACGCGGATGGCGGCCAGGCCGTTGATGTCGAAGAAGCGGCGGTAGTTGATCTCCTCGCCCGCCACGCGCCAGTGCGCCAGCCGGTAGCTGCAGTTCTGCAGGAGCGTGTCCAGCAGGTCGAAGGAGCGCACGTTGCCGGGCGTGCCGTTGAACACCCGGAGGTTCTCCTCCACGTACGCCGCCAGCTCCGCGCTGTCCGCCACCACCGCGCCCAGCCGCCGCTTGATGACCTCCTTCTCCCGGTGCCGCTCAATCACCTTCGCCGTGCTCACCTCCGTGCGCGGCGGCAGGTGGTCCAGGGCCGTCAGGATGGAGAGCAGCTCCACCAGGTGCGGCGACTCCGCGCCCAACTGCTTCTCCAGCCGCTCCAGGCCGTGCTTGAGAATGGTGGCGTACTGGCGCGGCGCCACCGGCAGCCGGTGGTCGTAGTAGTGCAGATAGAAGGCGCCGGAGTCGTAGGACAGCTTCAGCTCGCCGCGCTCCAGCACGATGCCGTACTGGTCCCCCAGGATGGGCAGCAGCACCTTGTCCGCCAGCTCGTCCTTCACCGGCTGCCAGTCCACGTCGAAGAACTTGGCGTAGACGGACGACGGGCCGTTCTCCAGCACGTCCAGCCACAGGCGGTTGTCCCGCTCGATGCCCATGTGGTTGGGCACCACGTCCAGCACCTGCCCCAGGCCGTGCTCGCGCAGGGCGTCACAGAGGGCCGCGTGGTCCTCGGCCGTGCCCACCTCCGGGTTGAGCCGTTGGTGGTCCACGCAGTCGTAGCCGTGGGTGCTGCCGGGCGTGGCCTTGAGGTAGGGCGACGCGTAGAAGTCGCTCACGCCCAGCTTCGCCAGGTACGGCACCAGCGCCTTCGCCTGCTGGAAGGTGAAGCCCTGGTGCAGCTGCATCCGGTAGGTGGACAGCGGCGTGACGCGGCGCGATTGCAGCTCGCGTTGGACCTGGCTGAACAGGTCGTCCGCCTGGGCCTCCACCGTCGTGTGCGTGCCATCCGCGTCCGCCTGCCGCGCGGAGCGCTCCCCTGCCTCAAGACCGTCGTGGAACATGGGCCCCAGAGGTAGGCCCGACGCGGCGCGTCCGCCAGCGGGCAGATGCGCCTTAGCCCCCTTTTCAACGCTCCGGGCGAGCGGCTGGCAGAGGGGGAAAAAGCGGAGGGCCCGTCCCGCGCGATGCGTGACGAGCCCCCAGGGTCCTTCGGGCGACCGGCGACGGCCCCGACGGGCCCTGCACCGTTCAGCTCAGGTGCTTGTTCACCAGCGCGGTCATCTCGAACATGGTGACGTTCTTCTTGCCGCCGAAGATGGGCTTGAGCTTGTCGTCGGCGTTGATCTGGCGCTTGTTCTTCGCGTCCTGGAGGTTGTTCTTCTTGATGTAGTCCCAGATCTTGCTGACCACCGCGGTGCGGGGCAGCGCCTTGGAACCGACGATCGCCGCCAGCTCAGCGGAGGGCGTCATCTCCTTCATGAACGCAGCGTTGGGCTTACGGCCCGCGGCCTTCTTGGCGGCAGGGGCCTTCTTCGCGGCAGCAGGGGCAGACTTCTTCGCAGCGGCTTTCTTGGCGGCCATTCGTCTTGTGTCTCCTCCCCTCCGAAGGGGACGTTGCACGGCGTGCTTGCATCTTCAAGCTAGAGCCGATGGCGCGTAGTAGCACGGCCTAGAGCGAAAAACAGCGTCCATCGCGCGCTTTTTCCCTCTGGGCCCCCTCGGAGCAATGGATTCGGAGGCTAGAACTCGGCCCCGCAGCGCATTCTTCCCTCGGGAATGGAAACCTCGCGACGCGTCCGGAGCGCCAGAAACCGGCTCCGGAGGCCGTTTTCCCTCGGGGATTGTGCCTCACGACGCGTCCGGAGGCGGAAATTCGGCATCCGGAGCCTCCTGCCCCTCGGGGAGGACCCTGCCCGTTTCGACGGTGGACGGGATGTGGCTTTTCGGATGAAACAGCGCCCATGAATGCCCTCATCACTGGTGCCGGTGGCTTTTTGGGGACCTGGCTCGCTCGCGCGCTGGCCGCGCGCGGCGACCGGGTTTCATGCCTGTTGCGCCCCACCACGGACACCCGCGAGCTGGAAAAGGCCCTGGAAGGCCACCCCTGGACACGGGTGGTGGGCGACGTGACGGACCCCGCCTCGCTGGCCAACGCGGTGAAGGGCGTGGACGTCGTCTTCCACCTGGCCGGCATCCGCCGCGCCGCGCTGCGCGACGAGTTCATGCGCGTCAACGCGGAGGGCACCCGCCTCATCTGCGAGGCCATGGCCGCCCTGCCCCAGCCCCGGCCCCGCCTGGTGATGTGCGGCTCCCTGGCCTCCCACGGCCCCTCCACCCCGGAGCGCCCCCATGTGGAGGAGGACGCCTTCCATCCGCATGAGTGGTACGGCGAGAGCAAGGCGGAGGGTGAGCGCATCGCGTTCTCCTTCCAGGACCGGCTGCCGGTGACGGTGATCCGCCCGCCCCGCATCCTGGGGCCCGGAGACCGGGAAAACCTGACCTTCTTCAAGCTGGGGAAGAAGGGCATCCGGCTGGAGCTGTCCGGAGGCCCCCGCCCCCTGTCCCTGGTGGACGTGGAGGACGTGGTGGACCTGCTGCTCGTCCTGGCGGAGAAGCCGGAGGCCCTGGGGGAGGCGTTCTTCTGCGCGGGCCCGGAGCGGCTCACCCTGGAGGAGATGCAGGACCTGGGGGCGAAGGCCCTGGGCTTCCAGACGCGCACCTGGCGGCTGTCCCCGGCGGTGCTGACCGCCCTGGCCACCGCGGCGGACGGGGTGACCCGGCTGACCGGCCGCAAGCTCCCCCTGAACCGGAAGCTGGCGCGGCAGCTGCTGGCCCCGGCCTGGACCTGCTCCGGGGCCAAGGCCGAGCGCCTGCTGGGCTTCCGGCCGCGCCGTGGGCTGGCGGAGTCCATCACTCGCAGTGGTGAATGGTATCGCGCGCAGGGCTGGTTATAGACCCATGCGCCCAAAGGGCCGGCCCCCCACCCCGGCCCTTCCGCTTTCGTTGACCACACCCCCTCCAGGATGGGAGGAAGCCCGACCGCCCATGCCCCCCAAAGTGCCCGCCAAAGCAGCCTTCTTCGACGTCGACGGGACGCTGGTCCGGACGAACATCGTCCACGTCTATGCCTATTACGCGATGAACCGGGGCTCGCTCCGGGGCATCGCGGGCCGCACCCTGAGCACCGCCCTGGGGTTGCCGGTGTTCGGCATCCTGGATGCCGTCAACCGCAAGGCCTTCAACGAGTTCTTCTACCGGTACTACTCGGGCCTCAGCGAGGACCGGCTCGTCACCATCGCGGAGGACATGTTCGAGGACGTCCTCAAGCCCGCCTTGTACGAGCAGACACAGGACCTCATCGACGAGGCGCGTCGTGCCGGCTGCCGCATCGTGCTCGTCACCGGAGCGCTGGACTTCACCATGCGCCCGCTGGCCCGGCACCTGGGCTGCGATGACGTCATCGCCAACAAGATGCAGTTCGTGGGCGGCAAGGCCACCGGCAAGGTGATTCCGCCCATCATCGAAGGCGCCAACAAGGCCAACGCCATCCGCGCCTACTGCGAGCGCGAGGGCCTGGCCCTCAACCAGTGCCATGGCTACTCGGACAGCGCCTCCGACTACGCCATGCTCGCCGTGGTGGGACGGCCCACCGCGGTGAACCCGGACCTGCGGCTGCGCTCGCTCGCGCGCGCGTACAACTGGCCCATCCTGGACCTGAAGTAGTCCCCCACCCCTTTCGCCGCCCCCCTTCATCCATGCGCCCGCTCAAGACGCTCCAGAAGCTGTACGACGAGGAAAGCCAGGTGGTCATCACGGAGAAGGGCAGCCCCCCGCGGGCGCTCTTCTACGGTGAGGGCTTCCTCCAGGAAGACCTGCCCGTGGGCACCCGGGTCATCTTCCCCCGCCCCCCGCTGGAGGGCGTGCCCAACGTGAAGGCCGCCATCCGCTGGGCCATCAACCACCCGGAGGGCATGGACCCGCTGCACGCGCTGCTCAAGCCCGGCATGCGGCTGACGTGCGTCATCGACGACATCAGCGTCCCGCTGCCGCCCATGGTCACCCCGGACGTGCGCCAGTCCATCCTGGAGGTGGTGCTGGAGCTGTGCGCGGACAGTGGCGTGGATGACGTGCACCTGGTCATCGCCAACGCGCTGCACCGCCGGATGACCGAAGGCGAGATGAAGCGCATGGTGGGCGAGAAGATCTTCGACGCCTACTACCCGGACCGCTACTACAACCACGACGCGGAAGACCCGGACGGCATCACGGAGCTGGAGCGCACCAGCCACAATGAAGTGGTGGCGGTGAACCGCCGCGTCGCGGAGAGCGACCTCATCGTCTACGTGAACATCAACTTCGTGCCCATGAACGGCGGGCACAAGTCCATGGGCACGGGGGTGACGAACTACGCGTCGCTGCGGCACCACCACAACCCGAAGACCATCCGCGAGTCGGACTCCTACATGGAGCCGAAGGCGAGCGCGCTCTACACGAAGAACTCGCGCATCGGCACGGTCATCGACAAGACGCTGAAGGTCTTCCACATCGAGACCACGCTGAACAACCGCATGTTCGGCGCGCCCACGGACTTCCTGGCGAAGAAGGAAGAGGACTACACGGAGGCGGACCGGCTGAAGTTCCAGGCCCTGCGCTTCACGCTGTCCAAGCTGCCCCGCGCGGCGGCGCGCAAGGTGCTCAACGCCATCCCCGCGCCCTATGACGTGACGGGCGTGTTCGCGGGGACCACGGAGCCCACGCACGCCAAGACGCTGGAGCAGAGCTGGAAGCAGTACGTGGTGCCGGTGGAGGGGCAGAGCGACATCGTCATCTTCCCCATCCCGTTCGTCAGCCCCTACAGCGTCAACTCCATCCTCAACCCGCTGCTCGTGCAGGTGATGGGGCTGGGCTACTTCTACAACCTCAACCGGGGCGTGCCGCTGGTGAAGAAGGGGGGCGTGCTCATCCTCCTGCACCCGGCCTACGACGAGTTCGACCCCGTGCAGCACCCCAGCTACATCGAGTTCTTCCACCGGCTGCTGCCGGAGACGCGGGACTCCATGAAGCTGGAGCACAAGTACGAGAAGGAGTTCGCGGAGAACCCCAGCTACGTGCACCTGTACCGCAAGGGCAACGCCTACCACGGCGTGCACCCCTTCTACATGTGGTACTGGGGCGAGAATGGCCGCCAGCACGTAGGCAAGGTCATCGTCGCGGGCGCGGAGAACAACCACGTCCCGGCCCTGCTCGGCTGGGACCGCACCGACACCCTCTCCGAGGCGATTGAAGAAGCGCGCGGCTTCATGGGGCGCTCGGCGTCCATCAGCCTGCTGCGCATCGCGCCCACGGTGATGGTGGACGTGAAGTGAAAGGGTCGCACACGGACATGGCCACGCTTCCCCCGCTGGACGTCACCCAGGTCTTCACCGGCAAGCGCATCGTCTTCGTCGGCACCACCGGCTTCGTGGGCAAGGTGACGCTGTCGATGTTGCTGGCCCACTACGGCGACGTGCTGGACCGGGTCTACGTCATCGTGCGCAAGGGCAGCGCCGCGTCCGCGGAGCGCCGCTTCTTCGACAAGGTGGCGCCCAGCGAGCCCTTCCAGCCGCTGCGCGACCGCCTGGGCGACGAAGGCGCCATGGCGTTCATCCAGCAGAAGTGCACCATCCTGGATGGCGACATCACCGACCCCCTGGTGGGCCTGGAGGAGGCGCAGGTCGCGGCGCTCACCGGGCAGGTGCACGCCATCGTCAACTGCGCGGGCCTGGTCTCCTTCAACCCGTCGCTGGAGGTGGGCCTCAACGTCAACACCCACGGCGTGAAGAACGCGGTGGCGCTGGCGCTGCGCTGGTCCGTGCCGCTCATCCACATGTCCACCGCGTTCGTGGTGGGCAACCGCAGCGGGCTCGTCTTCGAGGACGAGCCGGTGCTGGGCTACTTCCCCAAGCACGAGGAGATGGACGGGCGCGACTTCAGCCTGGAGCAGGAGCTTCAGGACGCGGAGAAGATCGTCGCCCGCCTGCGCGAACAGGCGGATGACAAGGCGCTCACCTCCCTCTTCCGGCAGAAGGCGCTGGACCGCCTGGAGGAGGAAGGCCGCGACGCCACCGACGAGAAGACGCTGCGCCTGGCCGTGGGCCGCGAGCGCAAGCTGTGGCTGTCCGGCGAGCTGGTCCGCGCGGGCATGGAGCGCGCGCAGCACTGGGGCTGGCCCAACACGTACACGTACGCCAAGCACCTGGGCGAACAGGTGATGGCCAGTACGCCGGGGCTTCGCTACTCCATCGTGCGGCCCTCCATCGTGGAGAGCGCGGCGCACTTCCCCTTCCCCGGCTGGAACGAGGGCTTCACCACCTCCGCGCCGCTGGCGTACGCGGGCATCAAGGGCCAGCGCGGCATCCCCGCGGGTGACCACGCCATCCTGGACATCATCCCGGTGGACCAGGTGGCCGGCGCCACGCTGGGCATCACCGCGCACGCGATGCAGGTGGAGGAGCGCCGCGTCTACAACCTGGCGTCCGGTGACGTGAACCCGTTCCTCGCCAGCCGCTCCGTGGAGCTGGTGGGCCTGTACCGCCGCCGCTACTACCGCAACCGCGAGACGGGCAACTCCCTGGTCAACTCGCTGCGCTCGCGCATCGAGCCGCAGCCGGTGAGCAAGCAGGAGTTCCAGCTGCTCAGCGCGCCCATGCTGGCGAAGGGCGCGAAGTTCCTGAAGAAGGCCATGGAAGAGGTCCGGCCCGCGTGGGGCGCGCCCCGCGTGCAGGCGATGATGGACAAGGCCCGCATCGCGCTGGACGAGGTGGAGTCCCAGGCGGGCAGCCTGGGCGGCCTCATCGACCTGTTCCTCCCCTTCCTCTGGGAGAACCGCTACGTCTTCCGCTGCGACAACACGCGCTCCGTCTACGAGCGCATGGTGCCGGCGGACCGCGCGAAGATCGACTGGGCGCCGGACCGCATCGACTGGCGCGAGTACTTCCTGGGCACGCACCTGCCCGGCCTGGAGAAGTGGGTGTTCCCAGGCCTGGACGAGGAGCGCGAGAAGCGCACCGCCATCCCCGCGCACCGCGACCTGCTGGAGCTGTTCGAGGCCACCGTGCACGCGTACCGCCACCGGGTGGCGTTCCGCATGGCTGCGGGGGAGAAGGAGGAGCGCTTCACCTTCGGGGAGGTGCACCGCTACGCGGCCCGAGTGGGCAGCTACCTCATGGCCCAGGGCATCAAGCGCGGCGACCGCGTCCTGCTGGTGTCGGAGAACCGGCCGGAGTGGGCCATCAGCTACTTCGGCATCCTGCGCGCCGGCGGCACCGCCGTGCCGGTGGACCCCTCGCTCACCGAAGCGGAGGTGGTCAACATCGCGAAGCGCGCGGCCGCGAAGCAGTGCCTCGTGTCCGAGCAGGCCGCGGAGGACTTCCCCGGCCTCTTCGCGGCGCTGGGTGAGGGCGTGGGCGTGGCGAGCCTCGCGGAGGCCATGACGGGTGACCCGGCGTACCCGGACCGCATTGGCCCGGTGAAGAAGTCCGCCGCCGCGGACGACGTGGCGAGCGTCATCTTCACCTCCGGCACCACCGGCACGCCCAAGGGCGTGATGCTCACCCACCGCAACTTCGCGGCGCTGGTGGCGAAGCTGGCGGGCGCGTTCGACGTGGGCGTGGGCGACGGCGTGCTGTCCGTGCTGCCCCTGCACCACACCTTCGAGTTCTCCGCCGGCTTCCTCACGCCGTTCATGCGCGGCGCGGAGATCACGTACATCGACGAGCTCACGTCGGACCGGCTGGGCGACGTCTTCGAGACGGGCCGCGTGACGGCGATGATTGGCGTGCCCGCGCTCTGGCAGCTCTTGCACCGGAAAATCACGCAGGAGATGGCCGCGCAGCCGCCGCTGGTGGAGCAGGCGCTCAAGGCGCTGATGGCGGCCAACGGGGAGCTGCGCAACCGCAGCTCGCTCAACCTGGGCAAGCTGCTGTTCTGGCCGGTGCACCGCAAGTTCGGCGGCCGGGTGAAGGTGCTGGTGTCCGGCGGCTCCGCGCTGTCGGAGGAGGTGCACCAGGCCTTCCACGAGCTGGGCTTCACCATGCGCGAGGGCTACGGCCTCACGGAGGCCGCGCCGGTGCTGGCGGTGTCCGAGGCCACCAACAAGCGCATCAAGGGCACGGTGGGCAAGGCGCTGCCGGGCATCGAGTTCAAGGTCCTGAACCCGGACAACGACGGCATTGGCGAGGTGCTGGCCAAGGGCCCGAACGTGATGGCGGGCTACTTCGGGGACCGCGAGGCCACCGAGGCCGTGGTGAAGGACGGCTGGCTGCACACCGGCGACCTGGGCCGCATGGACGACGAGGGCCGCCTGTACCTCATGGGCCGCGCCAAGGACGTCATCGTCGACGCCAACGGCAAGAACGTCTACCCGGACGAGCTGGAGGAGCTGTACCAGGAGCACGCGCACATCAAGGAGCTGTCCATCGTCGGCCTGCCGGACGAAGCCGGCGGCGAGAAGGTGGCGTGCCTGTGCGTGCCGGACTTCAAGGACCGCCCGCGTGAAGAGGTCCGCCACGAGTTGGAGGAGCACTTCCGCAAGGTGAGCGCGGGCATGCCCTTCTACCGGCGCGTGAAGGTGCTGCGCTTCTGGGACGGCGAACTGCCGCGCACGTCCACCCGCAAGGTGAAGCGCAAGCGCGTGGTGGAGGAGCTCCAGCGGCTGGACCGCGTGGCGGCCAGCGCGGGCCGCGTGAAGGAGAAGGCGCAGGCGGCGCCCACCACGGGCGGCGTGTCGGACTGGCTCTACCCGCTCATCGCGGAGGTCTGCCACCGCCCGGCGTCGGACGTGCGGCCGGACGCGCAGCTCATTGGCGACCTGGGCTTCGACTCGCTGATGCTCACGGAGATGTCCGTGGCGCTGGAGGGCGCGGGCGTGCCGCTGCCCGCCATTGAAGACCTGACGCAGGTGCAGACGGTGGAGGACCTGCGCAAGCTGGTGGTGGCCTCCGGACGCCGGCCTTCGGCGGAGACGCGGGCGCGCGACATCAAGAAGGAAGCCGAGCGCGCGGAAGAAGCCGAGATTCCGGTGCCGGAGTCGGTGTCCGCGCTGGGCCGGCAGCTCCTGTCCTTCGGGCAGAAGGTGCTCTACGGCGGCGTCTTCGACGTGAAGGTGACGGGCAAGACGTTCATCCCGCAGAACCGCAACTTCCTCGTCATCGCCAACCACGCCAGCCACCTGGACGCGGGCCTGGTGCGCGTGGTGCTGGGTGACCAGGGCGAGCGGCTGGTGTCGCTGGCCGCGCGCGACTACTTCTTCGACACGCCGCTCAAACGCGCGTGGTTCGAGAACTTCACCAACCTCATCCCCATCGACCGGCAGGGCAGCCTGCGTGAGTCGCTGCGGGTGGCGGGCGAGGCGCTCCGGCAGGGCTTCAACGTCCTCATCTTCCCGGAGGGCACGCGCTCCAAGACGGGCGAGCTGATGGAGTTCAAGCCGACGCTGGGCTACCTGTCGCTCACCTACGGGGTGGACGTGCTGCCGCTGTACATCCACGGCGCGTACGAAGCGCTGCCCAAGGGCTCCATGTTCCCGAAGACGAAGGAGCTGGAGGTCCACGTGGGTCCGGCGCTGGAGTACGCGTCGCTGAAGGCCCGGGCGCAGGGCATGGCGCGCTCGGAGGGCTACCGCTACGTGACGCACATCGCGGAGGAGGCGGTGCGCGCGCTGAGGGCGGGCAAGGTGCTGGACCTGGAGCAGGTGGGCGCGGACCGGGACTTCACCCCGCCCGCCCGGGCCCTGCCGGAAGGGAAGGACGCGTGAAGCTGCTCGTCACCGGAGGCACGGGATTTTTGGGCACGCACCTGGTGCCCAAGCTGGTGGCCGCGGGCCACGACGTGCGCCTCATCGCGCGCTCAAAGCCGTCAGGCCCCGCGTTCGCGAAGACGGAAGTGCAACAGGGCGACCTGAAGGACCGGGACGCCGTGCGCCGCGCGCTGGAGGGCGTGGACGCCGTCTACCACCTGGCGGGGCTCGTCTCCTTCCAGAGCAAGGACGCGCGGCGGATGTACGAGCTGCACGTGGACTGCACGCGCGAGCTTTTGCGCGACGTGCGCGAAGCGGGCATCAAGCGCGTCATCCTGGGCTCCACCTCCGGCACCATCGCGGTGTCGAAGGAGGACCGCGTGGGCACGGAGGAGGATGACTACCCCATCACCACCGTGGCCAACTGGCCCTACTACCTGTCCAAAATCTACGAAGAGAAGCTGGCGCTGGAGTACTGCCGCAAGCACTCCATCCCGCTGGTGGTGCTCAACCCCAGCCTGCTGATGGGGCCCGGGGATGACCGCCTGTCCTCCACCTGGACGGTGGTGAAGTTCCTCAACCGGGAGATTCCGTCCATGCCCGGCGGCGGCATCTCCTTCGTGGACGCGCGCGACGCGGCGGAGGCCTTCGCGCAGGCGCTCACCCGGGGCGAGGTCTACGGCCGCCACCTGATGGGCGTGAACATGGCCATGCCGGACTTCTTCGACCGGCTCCAGCGCCTCACCGGCGTGCCCGCCCCGCGCATGAAGCTGCCGCGCGAGGTGAACATCTGGGGCGGCAAGCTGCTGGAGCAGTTCGCGAAGCTGCGCGGCACCGTGTCCAAGCTCGACCCGCAGGAGGTCGAGATTGGCGAGCACTTCTTCTATCTGGAGCCCGCCAAGGCCGAGCGCGAGCTGGGCTTCAAGGCGCGCGACGTCCACGAGACGCTGCTCGACACCGTGCAGTACATCTACGGGAAGATGCCGCCCGGGAACCTGCCCGGCACCCGCGGCCGGCTGGCCGAGTCGCGCGAAGGCACCTGACGTGGAAGTGAGGCCGCGCGGCGGGTCCTCAAGGATTCGCCGCGCCGCCGTGCACCCGGCCGCCGCTCACGCGCTCCACGAGCCGGGCGGCGTTCGGGTCCTTGTCCTTCTGGTGCCACACCCAGGCGGCGCCCAGGAAGGCCACGCCCAGCAGGACGAGGACGAGCCGGACCAGGAAGGACGGGCCGCCGCTTTCGCCCGCCATGGCCCTCAGCCCACCACGCGGTTACGGCCGGACTTCTTGGCCTTGTAGAGGTTCGCGTCCGCCACCTTGATGAACTGGGACGGCTCCGACATCTCCGAGGCCACCTCCGCCACGCCAATGGAGATGGTGACGGGGATGTCCTTGTCCTCGAACATGAAGCGCTTGTCCTCCACCAGCTTGCGGATCTTCTCCGCGAACAGGCGCGCCTTGTCCGGTCCGTCCTCCGGCATGACGATGGCGAACTCCTCGCCGCCGTAGCGCGCGAAGCACTGCTCGCGGCGCACCAGCCGTTTGATGGACTGGGCCATCTCACGCAGCACGTAGTCGCCGGCCAGGTGGCCGTGCACGTCGTTGATCTGCTTGAAGTGGTCGATGTCGAACATCATCAACGACAGCGTGCGCTGGTACCGGTGCGAGCGGCCCATCTCCCGCTCCAGGTACTCCAGGAAGTAGCGCTTGTTGTTGATGCCGGTGAGACCGTCCGCGATGGTCAGCGTGTAGATGGTCTCGTGGTACTGGGTCTCGATGTTGTCGCCATCGAGGAACTTGAAGATGGAGCCGCCCACCTTCACCAGGTCTCCGCTGCGCAAGGGCTGCGCCTGGAGCACTTCCCGGTCGTTCAGGTAGGTGCCGTTCGTGGACTGGAGGTCCTCCACGAACGTCTTGCCCTGACGGGTCCAGATGCGCGCGTGGCGGCGGGACACGTTGTCCAGGTCCACCACGATGTGGTTGTGCTGGTCGCGACCGATGGTGAACTCGGTCTCTTCCAGGACGTACTTCTTGCCCAGCTCAGGGCCGTGGATCTGCACGAGGCAGCACTCAGTGCCGCGCTCGGGTCCCGGGGTGAGGCTGGAGATCTTGGTGACTCGCGTTTGGTCGCCAGACATCGCCTGGCCACGCTAGCACGCAAGGTCCGGGGAAGCCACGCAAGCCAAGAGGACGCACGGGGTTGCGCCCCTCCTCCTACATGGCGCGAAACCGAAGGGTCGCATTCCGCCCATCCGCCCCGCCCGGTTGGGCACTCAACGGAAGGGCTCGCGGGGGCCGCACGGCCATTGTGGGCCACCAGCCGGGGGCTAACGTGGCCGGCACCTATGTCAAAGCTGCTGGCCATGATTCTGGCGGGGGGCGCGGGCACGCGCCTGGAGCCCCTGACCCGTGAGCGCGCGAAGCCCGCGGTTCCGTTCGGTGGGCGCTACCGCATCATCGACTTCGTCCTCTCCAACTTCGCCAACTCCGGCGTGTACCGGATGAAGGTGCTGACCCAGTACAAGAGCGACTCGCTCAACAACCACCTGTCTCGCGCGTGGCGCATGACGGCGTTCCTGGGTCACTACGTGGAGGCGGTGCCCGCGCAGATGCGCACCGGCGTGGACTGGTACAAGGGCAGCGCGGACGCCATCTACCAGAACCTCAACATCATCACGGACGAGGAGCCGGACCACATCTTCGTCTTCGGCGCGGACCACGTGTACCGGATGGACACGCGCAAGATGCTGGACTTCCACATCGAGCGGAAGGCCGCGTGCACGGTGGCGGCCATTCCCGTCCCCATCGAGCAGGGGCGCGAGTTCGGCATCATCGACGTGGGGCCGGACGGGCGGATGCTCCAGTTCCTGGAGAAGCCCAAGGACCCGCCGCCCATGCCGGGCAACCCGAAGATGTGCCTGGCCTCCATGGGCAACTACCTCTTCACCACGGACACGCTGGTGAAGGAGGTGGTGCGCGACGCGGCGGACGAGAAGAGCGCGCACGACTTCGGCAAGTCCATCATCAGCGAGCTCTACAAGCACGAGCCCGTGTACGTGTACGACTTCGCCCAGAACACGGTGGCCGGCCAGGAGGAGAAGGAGCGCGGCTACTGGCGGGACGTGGGGAACATCGACGTGTACTACCAGTCCAACATGGACCTGGTGGAGGTGGACCCGACGTTCAACCTCTACAACGACCGCTGGCCCATCCACACGCAGCCCAACAACTTCCCGCCGGCGAAGTTCGTCTTCGCGGACCGGGAGAGCAAGCGCGTGGGCACCGCCACGGATTCGTTGATCGCGGAGGGCTGCATCATCTCCGGCGGCCACGTGCACCGCTCCGTGCTGTCGCCGAAGGTGCGGGTGAACTCCTATTCGGAGGTGGAGGACTCCATCCTCTTCGAGAACGTCACCATCGGCCGGCGCTGCCGCATCAAGCGGGCCATCATCGACAAGAACGTGGAGATCCCGCCCGGGATGACCATTGGCTACGACCCGGTGGAGGACAAGCGCCGCTTCCACGTCACGTCCGGCGGCGTCGTCGTCATCCCCAAGGGGATGAAGGTCACCTGACCGTTTCGCCAGGTGCCTTCAAGCCGCGGGCGCTCCCGGAATGCTCCGGGGCGCCCGCTTTCTTTTTCGCTTCAGCGGAACGCGGCCTTCACGTCCGGCCGGTTGAGCACGATGAGCGACCAGATGCCCGGCACGAGCGACAGGCAGGAGCACGGGCCGCAGCACGGGATGCAGCAGAGGATGGCGGCCGCCATGGACCAGCCGTAGCTCTGGAGGTTCTTCATCTTCCAGGCGCCGAAGGCCACCAGCGCGTTGAACACCAGCCCGGGCACGGTGGTCACGACACGGCCCAGCGGCGTCAGCATCCACATGACGGCGTCCTTCCACTGCTGGGGCATGTCCGGGTTGTCGAAGAAGCTGGCCAGCCTCTCCGTGTCCACGGGCGTCAACATGCTCACCAGCGAGTACAGGAAGCTGAGGCCCGCCAGCACCAGCATCAGGATGGCGGGGACGGACAGGTCCTGGGCGGCCTTCGCGCGCGAGGGGTTGAAGTCCGGCGCTGGGGGAATGTCGTGGGTCTCGTCCATGGCGGGAGGCTCGAGGCCGGCTGACGCATGGCCGCGACGGGGCGCTTCTCGAAGGCGGCGAGCGTGGTGGCGATCTCCTGGTTCACCTGCCGCAGCATGTCCTGCTTCTCCCGGAACGGGAGGAAGGCGCTCTTGAAGCCGGACACGATGACGGTGGTGAGGTCCTCCAGCGACAGGCCCAGGTTGCGGTGGGCCAGCCACAGCTCCTTCGTCACGGTGGTGTCGGTGATGAGGCGGTTGTCCGTGTTGATGGTCACCCGCAGGCCGTAGTCGAAGTAGAACTTGAGCGGGTGGGACTCCAGCGAGGACACCGCGCCCGTCTGGACGTTGGAGGACGGGCAGACCTCCATGGGGATGCGGTGGTCGTTGACGTAGTTGAGCAGGTCCCCGTCCTCGCGCAGCCGGGTGCCGTGGCCGATGCGGTGCGCGCCCAGCGAGTGGATGGCCTGGGAGATGGACTCCGGGCCGTAGGCCTCACCGGCGTGCGCGGTGCAGTTGACGTTGTTCTTGAGGATGAGGCGGAAGGCGTCCAGGTGGTCCTTGGCGGGGAAGCTGGCCTCCGCGCCCGCCAGGTCGAAGCCCACGACGCCGCGGTTCTTGTACGCCACGGACAGCTCCGCCAGGCGCATGGACGTCTGCGGGTTGATGTGGCGGATGCCGCAGACGATGACGGCGCACTTGATGCCCGTCTCCTTCTTGGCGGCGCGCAGGCCCTCCAGCACGGAGTCGATGACGGTGGTCATCTTCAGGCCCTTCTGCAGGTGCAGCGCGGGCGAGTAGCGCACCTCCAGCCAGCGCACGTTCTCCGCGGCGGCGTCCACCGCCAGCTCGTAGGCGGCGCGGTAGAGGGACTCCGCGGTCTGGAGGACGGAGAGCGTCACGTCGAACGCGACGAGGTACTCCTCCAGGCTCTTGCACACCTGGCCCATGTGGATGGCCTTGGCCAGGCCGTCCTCGGTGTCGGCCATGAGCTTGATCTTCTGCTGCTCGGCCAGCTCCAGGATGGTCTTCAGGCGCATGGACCCGTCCAGGTGGCAGTGCAGGTCCGTCTTGGGGAGCGCGTGGAGCAGCTCCTCCGTCACCGCCAGCGTGGGGGGCGGGGTGATGTCCGTACGCCGGGCGGATGAAGGGATGCCGGTGGCGTTGGGGGTTTCGTCGTCACGAATCGTGGGCATGGTCGAAGTTCCTCGCTTGCGTCATCCTCCCCCAAACCATGCCGTCCGCCGCCTGTCCACGCCTGCCCCTGGTGACCTGCCTGACGTTGACGCTGGCTGTCATGGCGTGCCAGCGCTCGCCGGTGGAACCGGCCTTCCGGTACTCCAGTGATGCGTCCTCGCGAACGGGGCTCACGGCCCTCCAGGACGGGGTGCTCCTGGGCAACGAGGCGGGCAAGGTGGTGCGCCTGGACCGGGAGGGCCGGCCGGTGTGGACCGCCCGACTGGGCCGGGAGGTGGCGGTGGCCCCCGCCCTGGCCGGAGAGAGCGTCGTCGTGGGGACGGTGGTGGGCGAGGTGGCCTGTCTGTCGCTGACGGACGGCAAGGAGCGCTGGCGCCTGGGAGGCGAGCCGCCCGTGCTGACCCCGCCCGTGGCGGACGACGCGGGACACACCGTCTTCCTGGTGGCGCCGGACGGCGCGGTGCGCGCCCTGGCGGTGGACTCCGGGCAGGAGCGCTGGAAGCGGCCGGCGCCCAAGGCGTCCGCGCCGGTGGAGTCCTTGGAGCCACAGCTATCCGTGGCTCCGGGGCTCCGGGCGGCGCCGGTGCTGGTGGGGGACGTGCTGGTGGTGCCGCTGGGCTCCGGCCTCTGGGCGCTGGACGCCCGGAGCGGTGAGGCCCGCTGGTCGCGGCCGGTGACGGACGTGGTGGGGCTGGATTCGGAGCGCGACACGGTGTTCGTGGCCACGCGGCCGGGCCAGGTGCTGGCGCTGTCGGTGAAGGATGGCGGCACGCGCTGGGAGCAGCGCTTCGCGGACGGGGTGACGGGGCCGCCCGCGCGGGCGCTGGGCGCGCTGTGGGTGGGCGCGGGCCCGTCCTCGCTGGTGGGGCTGTCCACCGCGGAGGGCCGGGAGGTGGCGCGGGTGGCGCTGCCCTCGCCGCTGGTGGGCCGGGTGCAGGTGGGGCTGGAGGACCTGCTGCTGGTGCCCACGTCCGGCCACGAGGGGCGGCTGGTCGCGCTCAAGGCGCCGGGCTGGACGCCCGCGTTCACGGTGCGGGCGGACACGCCGCTGCGCACGCGGCCGGTGGTGCGCGGGCCGCTGGTGTTCGTGCTGGGGTTGGACGGCCGCGTGCTGGCGTGGCGCCTGCGGGTGCCGCCGCCCCACTGAGCTTCAGGCTCCGGAGCTGGTGGGCGCGTCCGCGTTCGCGGGGTTCGCGGACTCCACGTAGTCCAGGTCGCGGTGGAAGGTCTCCGCCAGCCGAGACAGGGCGACGAGGGCCAGGACGAAGCACACCGCGCCCACGGCCAGCGCCGCGTGCGCCACGCCCAGGGAGCCCTTGAGCTGGCCGAAGGCGGTGGCGGCGATCACCGCGGAGCCGCGCACGAAGTTGGGCACGGACGTGGCCACGGTGGCGCGGATGTTGGTGCCGAACTGCTCGGCCGCCATGGTGATGAGCACCGCCCAGTAGCCCACGGTCAGGCCAATGAGGAAGGTCAGCGCGTAGATGAGCGTCGGGGTGAGGCCCGGCATGAGCCCGTACACGAGCACCAGCGCGAACCAGGCGCACAGGCTGAAGCCCACGGCGCGCTTGCGGCTCTGGAGCCACTGGCTCAGCAAGCCGGACGACAGGTCTCCCAGCGTCAGGCCCACGCTGCCAAAGAGGATGGCGTCGCCGGCGGTCACCGTGCCCTGCACGTGGAGGCCCGCCGTCAGCTCCGGGGCGAAGACGAAGAGGATGCCGGTGGTGAAGTAGATGGGCACGCCCACGAGGATGCAGCCCAGGTACTTGGAGAAGCGTCCGCCCGTGAGGAGCAGGAGCGGGTTCCCCTTCGAGGGGCCGGCCTTCTCGGTGAAGAGGGCGGACTCGGACACCTTGAAGCGCGCGAAGAGGAGCAGGAGGCCCAGCACGCCGCCCGTGACGTAGGCCGCCTTCCAGTGCAGGTGCTGCCCGACGAGCGCCGCGACGACGATGCCCAGCATGCCCAGCGTGGCGACGACGGTGGTGCCCAGGCCGCGCTTCTCCTTGGGCAGGGACTCGGCGACCAGCGTGATGGCCGCGCCCAGTTCGCCCGCCAGGCCCAGGCCTCCGAGGAAGCGGCACGCGGCGTAGCTGTTCACGTCCCAGACGAAGGGGTTGAGCAGGTTCGCCGCCGAGTACAGGAGGATGGAGCCGAACATCACGGACAACCGGCCCCGCTTGTCCCCGAGCAGGCCCCAGAAGAGGCCGCCCACCATCATCCCCGCCATCTGCGCGTTGTAGATGACCAGGCCCTTCTGGAAGATGTCCGAAGGGTCCGTGAGGCCCAGGTCCTTCAGCGACGCGACGCGCACCACGCCGAAGAGCGTGATGTCGAAGAGGTCCACGAAGTAGCCCAGGCCCGCCACGAGGACGGTGAGGTTCAGGACCGAGCGCAGTTCCCGGAGGCGGTTCATGACGCGCGACACTACCGCTTCTGGCCCGGGCGGGAAGGAGGACTCCGTGCCTCCAGCACCTGCCGCCCCGCCAAACACAGACATCCTCCGAGTCTGCCCATCCGCTGCGTCCGGGAGGACGGGCGCGCTGTGCCTCCGCCCTCCCGCCGTCCCCTCCCCTGCGTGACAGGCAATCCACACGGCGAGGTGCTTCCCGAAGAATTTCCGGGAAGGTAGGTTTTACTGCATGTCCGTGTTGGAGGCCGTGGCGAGGCAGCGCGTGGTGGTGCTGGCCCTGGTGCTGGGCCTGTGGAGCCCCGCGTGGGCGGCCGAGCCGTGGCGGGCGGTGGTGCGCGTGGCCACGCCGGAAGACCGCGCACTGCTGGAGCGGGTGCGTGGGCAGAGCAGCGACCTGCCGGTGGTGCTGGAGGCGGAGTCAGGTCCGTCCATGGGCTCGAGTTCCGATGGCGCGTGGCGCGAGGCGGAGCGGCTGGCGTCACGGAAGGACGCTCGCGCGGTGTTGTGGTTCACGCGCGCTGGCGCGGAGCTGCGGGTGTCCGTGGCGGCTCCGCGCACGGGCCACCTGTTCGTGCGGAGCGCGCGGGTGGAAGGGGCGCCGGAGACGCTGACGTGGTCCGTGGGCGCGGAGGCGCTGGCGTTGGCGGTGCGCTCGGCGCTGCGCGCGGTGGACGCGGGTGAACCGCTGGGTGAAGTGGTCGCGCCCCCGCCCCCGCCTCCGGTGGTGGTGGCGCCGCCTCCCCCCGCCGCGCCGGATCCGGTGATTGAGGCTCCGGTGGCTCCGGCGGACGGGGCCTTCGTCCAGGTGGGCGTGCACGCGGCGCTGGACGGGTATCACTCCGGGGGACAGCAGGGGCTGTCCGTGGGGGCGGGATGGGCGGGCCGGGTGCTGCGCCTTCGCGCGCAGGTGCTGGCGGCGCTGCCGGTGCACCTTCAGGACGCGTACGCGGACATCCGCCTCACGCAGGGCTCCGCGCTGGTGTGGGCGGACGTGCCCTTCGTGAAGGCGGGCGCGTGGGAGGGCACAGTGGGCCTGGGGGCCGGGGTCGCGGGCTTCTGGCGGCGCACGGAGGCCCGGGCCTCGGAGGTGGAGCCCACGCCGTCCCGGATGCTCGCGGCCTTCGTCGTGGGGCCGGCGGTGCGCGTGGCGTGGCGGTTGGGGCCGGCGTTGGCGCTGGAGGCGGCGCTGTCGGGAGAGGTGCTCCTGGGACGGCCCCGGCTGGGGTACGCGGTGGATGGCGCCTTCGTGCTCCGGGAGGACGGTGCGTCCGTGCGTCCCCGACTGGGAGTGGGGATGGTGATTTTTCCGTGAGCACCGATGACCCGATCTGGCGGCGTCCCCTCTCCTTGGTGGGCATGAGGAGCTCGGGCTCACATGCGACCGTCGCGCCCCGTGGCGAGGACGCCCGGCTGATGGCGGCCATGCGGGGACAGCGCGACGCGACCGAATCCCTGCTCCTGGAGTTGCTGCCGCGCGTGCGCAACCTGGTGCGCTACCTGGTGCGGGGGGACTCGGACGTGGAGGACATCGCCCAGGAGTCGCTCATCGCGCTGGTGCGGGGCCTGCCCACCTATCGCGGCGACGGGCGTTTCCACGGCTGGGTGGACCGGGTGGTGGTGCGCACCACGTTCGCGTGGCTCAAGCGTTCACGTGGGCGCGAGGCCCGCTACAGTGAGGACCCGGTGGAGTTGTTGGCGGTGCCGTCCGACGAAGCGCCGGCGGACGAATATCTGTACCGCCGTCACCTGGTGACGTTACTGGACCGGTTGTCGACGGAGCAGCGGCACGCGCTGGTGCTGCACCACGTCCTGGAATTGAGCGTGCAGGAGATTTCGACAGAGCTGGGCGTCCCCTTCGAGACCGTGCGCAGCCGGCTGCGCCTGGGACGCACCGCCCTGCGCGCGCTGGCCTCGGATGGCGAGGCACCCGAGGGGGAGTCGTCATGAGCCCCCGCCCCCCCAACGACGGTGACGGTGAGCCGCTGGACGACCTGCTGCGGCCCCTGGACAACGGCAGTGGGCCCGCGCGGCGGCTGTCCCGGCAGCGTTCGGGCGCGCTCGTCCAGGCGGCATTGGACGCGGCGCTCCAGCAAGCGCCGGAGCCGCCGCGAAGACGCAGGCGGCCTCCCGTGTGGTTGATGGCGGGCGCGGCGCTCGTCTTCACCGGGGCCGCGGCCGCCGCCGTGTGGCGCTACGCGAAACCCGCGCAGCCGCCCCCGCAGGTGCTGACGCCGGCCGTGCCGGAGCCGACGCAGGTGGCCACGCTGGAGCCGGTGCCCCTGCCCCCGCCCGCGCCGCCCGAGCCCTTCGTCATCGAGCATCCAAGGCCGCTGCGTCCGAGCATCACGGTGAAGGAATCGTCGAAGCCGGAGGACCTGCTGCGGCAGGCCAACGCGCTCCGGTCCGAGGGGAAGTGGAAGGACGCGGAAGGGCTCTACCTGCGCGTCATCCGCGCGGAGCCGTCGTCGCTGGCGGCGTACGTCGCGCGCGTGGCGTCGGGGTCGCTGCGGCTGGAGCACCTGGGTGACGCGCGAGGCGCCCTGCGCCAGTACCAGGACGCGGTGCGGCTGCAACCCGGTGGCGTGCTGGATCCGGAGGCGCGCCACGGCGTGGCGGAAGCCCACCGCGCCCTGGGCGACACGGCGGCGGAGGCCCGGGCGCTGGGTGAGTTCCTCACGCTGCATCCGGACTCGCCACTGAGCGCGGCGTCGCGCGCGCGGCTCCGGGAACTGTCACCGCCATGAGCCACGGCCCTACGTGGCGGGCACGCAAAGGGCACAGGCCCATGAGGCTCCGCATCGCAGGGTTCGTGGCCTGGAGCGCGCTGCTGGGTGCCGCGTGCACGGTGGATGATCCGGTGGCCACGCTGCGATCGCCCGACGCGGGGACCGGCGTTCCGGATGAATGGGCGGCGCACTGCGCGGACAGTGGACCTCCACTCCTGCTGGGGAACCCAGCCTCGGGACCACAGGTGTGCAGTGGCCAGTTGGCGCAGACGCTGTTCCGCCGCGCGGCGTGTTCCTGCGAGGGACTGTCCCTCAGCGCCCCCTTCACCGTGGATGCGTTCCGAAGCTCCGCGGGGCCCTACGCTCCCGGCGGCACGGGCGGCGACGTGGGCGTGAATGGAGTCCTGTCCGCGAACGACCGCGTCTCGGTGGGCGGCCTGCTCCAGGTTGGCGGCGTCCAGCTCAGCAGCCCTCTCACGGTGGGCGGCGGCCTGGACAGCAACGGCCCCCTCTCCGGCCCTGGCACCTCCGCCACCGTGGCCGGTGACGCTCGGGTGAACGGGGACGTGGGGCTCGCCGCGCTCACCGTGGGCGGCGTGCTCACCGTGCCTCCGGAGTTCTCCCCGGGCCCGGCCCAGGCGTCGGAGCTGCGCCGTGAGCCCGTGCCCCCGGTCATCCCCTGCGACTGCGACGAGGGTTCCCGCTTCGACCCGGCCGCGCTCATCGCGCATCACACCGTGGACAACGACAACGCGGCCATCGGCCTGGATCCGGCGACGCTGACGGATGTCACCGGTGAGCGCGTGCTGGAGCTGCCTTGTGGCCGCTTCCTGCTCACGCGCATCGCGGGGCCGGGCCACGCCACGCTGCGCATCCGGGGCCGCACCGCGCTGTTCATCCCCGGCGGCGTGGACCTGGTGGAGGCGCTCACCGTGGACGTGCAGCCTCCCGGTGAGCTGGACCTCTTCCTCTCGGGGGGCTTCATCGTGTCCGGCAACCTCACGCTGGGCTCCGCCGCCCTGCCCTCGCGGGTGCGCGTCTACGTGGCGGGCTCGCAGGCTTTGGACATCTCCGCGGGCAGCACGCTCGCCGGCAACCTCTACGCGCCCCAGGCCCAGCTCAACCTGAGCGGCAACGCGGAAGTTTTTGGCTCGCTCTTCGTACGCCACCTGGAGGCGTCCGGCGCGGTGCAGGTGCATCACGACGCGGACGTGCTCGGCGCGGGCGCCGCGTGCCCCGCCGGATAGCTCAGCGGAACACGACGGTCTTGTGGCCGTTGAGCAGGATGCGGTGCTGCACGAACCACGTCACCGCGCGGCCCAGCACCACGCTCTCCACGTCGCGCCCGATGGCCGTCAGCGCCTCCGGCGACAGCGTGTGGTCCACGCGCTCCACGTCCTGCTCGATGATGGGTCCCTCGTCCAGGTCGCCCGTGACGAAGTGGGCCGTCGCGCCAATCAGCTTCACGCCCCGGTCGTAGGCCTGCTGGTACGGCCGTGCGCCCTTGAAGCTGGGCAGGAACGAGTGGTGGATGTTGATGAGCCGCCCGCGCAGCGAATCGCACGTCCCCGCGGAGAGGATCTGCATGTACCGGGCGAGCACCACCAGGTCCACGCGCTGCTCGCGCACCAGCTCCAGCAGGCGCGCCTCCTGCCGGTCCTTGTTCTCCGGCGTCACCGGCAGGTGGTGGAACGGAATGTCGTGGGACGCGGCCAGTTGGTAGAAGTCCCGGTGGTTGGACACGATGGCGGGGATTTCCACCGGCAGGATGCCGCTGCGGTAGCGATACAGCAGGTCGTTCAGGCAGTGGCCAATCTTCGAGACCATCAGCAACACGCGAGGCTTCTCCGACGCGTCGTGCAGATGCCACTCCATGGAGAAGCGCCCCGCGAGCGCCCCGAAGGCCTCGCGCAGCGCCGGGGGCTGCGCCTTCCCCTCTTCATCCGCGAAGTGCACGCGCATGAAGAACAGCCGCGTCTGCGGGTCGCCGTACTGGGCGCTGTCGAGGATGTTGCAGCCGTGCTCCGCGAGCCAGCCGGAGACGGCGTGGACGATGCCGCGCTGATCCGGGCACGACAGCGTGAGGATGTATTGGGCGGGACGCTCGGTCATGGACGGCGGCGATTATAGCCCCGCGGGTTGAAGGCTCGTCCCCGGACGCGGCGGAGTGTCCGGTGCCATGCGCGGGACACTTCCCTCTCCAGGAAGCGAACCTAGACTCTGGCCTGAGATGGCCGACAGTCCTTCAGCCAACGCGTCCCCCAAACGCCGACCGGTGCCGGACTCCCTGCGCGAATACGGCCGGGGCATCGCGGGGGGCCTGCTCTTCAGCCTGCCGCTGCTCTACACGATGGAGGTG
Source organism: Corallococcus sp. M7 (assembly GCF_054512695.1). Lineage (NCBI taxonomy): Bacteria > Pseudomonadati > Myxococcota > Myxococcia > Myxococcales > Myxococcaceae > Corallococcus > Corallococcus sp. M7. The sequence continues at coordinate 1,852,976 of NZ_CM137252.1, read as the reverse complement.
TGGTGGGCGGGCTTCACGTCCCATCCGGGCAGCGTGCTGGGCTACCTGGTGGCCACCTACGTGCTGCTGCTCGGGTACAACCGCTACGGCGGCTTCCGCCGGGACGTGGACTGGTTCGAAGTCTTCACGGACTCGCTGGAGGAGCTGGGGCTGGGGCTGCTCGTCTCCACGGCCGTGCTCGTGCTCATCGGCCGCATCGGCCGGGGCACGTCGCTGCAGGAGGCGGTGGGCATGGTGGTGGTGGAGGCCGGCACGGTGGCCATCGGCGTGTCCGTGGGCACCGCGCAGCTGGGCGGCCAGCACCGCGAGGAGAACGAAGAAGAGGACAAGAAGCGGCTGGAGTCCGCGGACCACGTCCCCGGCCAACTGGTCATCTCGTTCTGCGGCGCGGTGCTGTTCGCGGCCAACGTGGCGCCCACGGAGGAGATCGTGATGATCGCCGTGGAGACGCAGCCCTGGTGCCTGCTGGGGATCTCGGTGCTGTCGCTGCTGCTCGGCGGGCTCGTCCTCTTCCAGAGCGACTTCACCCGCGCGCACCGCTTCACGCGCCGCCGGATGCGCCGGGACGTGCTCGCGGGCACGTTCGTCACGTACGCCATCGCGCTGCTGTCGAGCGCGCTGGTGCTGTGGTTCTTCGGCCGGTTCACCGGCAATGGCCTGAGCGTCAGCGTGGCACAGGTGGTGGTGCTGGGACTGGCGTCGACGCTCGGCGCTTCCGCGGGGAGATTGCTCATCCAATCATGAAGACGAAATGGAACTGGCTGGAGGGCGTCGTCTTCGTGTCGAGCTGCGTGCTCGTGGCGCTGGTCATGGGCTACCTGGCGGTGGACGCCTGGACGACGGGCAGCGGCCCGCCGGACCTGACGGTGAAGGTGGGCACGCCGGTGGCCGCCGCGAACGCGAAGGAGTGGCGGGTGCCCGTCATGGTGACGAACCATGGCGACACGGCGGCGGAGGAGGTCCACGTGCGCGTGGCGCTGCGAGGCGGCCGCGAGCCCAAGGAAGAAGTGGAGTTCGTGCTGGCGTACGTGCCGCGCCACTCCCAGCGCGAGGCCTGGGTGGCGTTCCGGCAGGAGCCGGCCCCGGAAGGCGTGGAGGCGCACGCGGTGGGCTTCGCCACGCCCTGACGCCCGCTGGTATCCTGGCGGCGCATGCGCGCTGGGAAGACGTGGTGGTGGGCCGCCGTGCTCATCCTCGGGTTGGGCGTGGCCGTGGTGTCCCTCCGGGAGCCAGCAGGTCCCGCCCCTGCCTCGAACGGACGCATCCGCGACGCACGTCCTGGCCACTCGGGAACGCGCTTCACTCAACCGCTGGCCATGCCCGCGCAAGGCTCGCTGCGCATCACCGGCGTCGTGCGCGATGCGCGCGGTCCCGTCGCGGGCGTGCAGGTGTCCGCGTCTCGCGTGGATGCGGACACGCTGTCGGAGCGCCCGTGTCCGCGGGCGGCCCCAGGCCATGACCACTCCCCACAGCGGATGCGACAGGGGGACTGCTGCTTCCAGGAGATGGCGTCCGAATACGCGCGCCTGGTGGATGCACGCGAGGGTGAAGCGCCCGTGCTCGCCCAGACGGTGACGGCGGACGACGGGACGTTCGTGCTCGAGGGCCTGCCCACCGGCGCGGTCACCCTCTGGGCGCTGGGTGACACGGGCGCGGCCGTGCAGCCGGACATCCCGGCCGGCACGGACGACGTGATGCTGACGCTGGAGGACGGCGTCTTCTTCTCCGGCACCGTGGTCGAGGCGCTCACGCGGGCCCCCCTTCCCGGCGCGCGGGTGACCCTGATCCACGACGCCGGGTTCCGCTTCTTCGATGCGCTCGCGGACGCCCGGGGACGCTTCCGCGTCGGCCCCCTGCCCCCGGGCCGCTACCTGCGGGTCGCGAGCGCGCAGGGGTGCGGGGCGAAGGCCTTCCGCGAGGACATCTGGCTCGATGCGGACGTGGACGTGACGCTGGTGCTTCAACGGCAGCACCGCCTCGAAGGCGTGGTGCTGACGCCCGAGGGCCTTCCCGCGAGCGGCCTGGATGTCCACCTGGAGCCCTCCGACGAGGAGGGAGCCACCACCGCCACCACCACCCGGAGCGATGACCAGGGCCGGTTCGTCTTCGAGGAGGTCCCCGCCATCCCGCACAGTCTCTGGACCCGGACCCCGGAGGACACCGCCTATGCACAGGCCTCGGGAGTACCTCCCGGGAAGGTGGTCCTCCGGATGATGCGCTTCGGGTTCATGGAAGGGACCGTGAGGGACGGGCAGCACAGGCCGCTCGCGGGCGTGCGCCTGCGCGCGAAGGGCCACCAGTTGGGTGATCAGCCGGAGCCAGAGGCGCTGACGGATGAGGCAGGCCGCTATCGGCTGGGGCCCCTGATGGATCGCCTGGTCGACCTCCGGTTGCAGCGGGAGCACTACCTCGACTGGAGAGAGAGGATCCGCCTGGGCGCGGACCACCCGGGCCCGTGGGACTTCACGCTCATGCGGGCCATGCTGCTCGAAGGCCAGGTGGTCGACCCGCAAGGCCTGCCGCTGGCGGGGGCTCAGCTGAAGCTCGACATGCCCCGCGACACCCCGGGACGCGTCCGGGACCTGGGCGACCTCATGGAGCCGGCCGCCGAGTCGGACGCGACAGGCCACTTCACCGTGGACAGCTCGAACCCAGGTCCCAGCGAGCTCATCGTCGTGGCCCGGGGGTTCCGCGTCGAGCGGCTTCCCGTGGAGGTCCCATCGACCGGGGTCCGGGTGGTGATGAGCCGCGGCGCATCCATCTCCGGAACGGTCATGGATGCGGCCGGGCGTCCCCTGTCCAACGTGGACGTGCGGCTCTGGAGCACCGAGCCACTGAGTGGAGACCCCTACGACACCCCCGTGGACGCACAGGGCGCCTTCGTCCTGGAAGGGCTGGAGGCAGGGCACTACGTCCTGGAGGCCCGGCTGCGCACACCCGGCATCGAGCACACCGTGTCGCAGCCCGTGGACCTGGAGGAGCGGATGAAGGCCACCGTGGCCGTGCGCTTCGAGGAGGGACGCACGCTGCAGGGGATGACGGTTGGCGGCGATGGACGGCCGATGCCCGGCGTGCGCGTCCAGGCCTGCCTCCCACTGGAAGACATCCCCGCGTGGCAGGCCCAGGCCCCCGACTGCACCGTCACGGGAGAGAGCGGCGTCCTCTCCGGACCGGATGGCCGCTTCGTCTTCAAGCACCTGACAGCCCCGGCCTACCAGCTCATCGCCTGGAAGGAGGGTCATGCCTTCGCGCCGTCGCGTTCGCGGGGAGGAACGCCTGACACCGCCGCCCTGCGGGTCACGCCGGGACAGGGAGACGTCCGGTTGGTTCTGGAGCAAAGGCCCCGCCTGCGAGGGCAGGTCGTGAGCGATGACGGGGCTCCGCTGTCCTGCGAGGTCCGGGAACAGGGTGACTGGGTGCCGGTGCCGGACGGGACGTTCAATCTCCCGCTGCCAGAAGATGGCTCCAGGACGCTCACGGTGAGGGCGAAGGGCTTCTTCAATCTCAAGCGGAAGTTCGTCGTGAAGCCTGAAGGGGATATCGACCTGGGCACGCTGCGGATGACCCGGAGCCGCACGGTGCGCTTCATTGTCTTGAATGAAGCGACACGCGCGCCGCTGGCTGGCATCCGCGTCAGGATCACTCCGGAGTGGAATGAGTCGTTCGTCAGCATCTCGGATCTTCTCTTCCATCTCGCTCCCCTCGACGCGGAGGGGAGCGTGGAGCTGGAGGGGCTGCTCTTCCAGGCCACCACCTTCTTCGTCAGGGTGGAGGGGGCGCCGGAGCAGGAAGAACGAACGGTGTCCCTGGATGCGGTCCAGGAGGCCGTCACGGTGCTGCTCCCCGAACCGAAACGCTGACGCAGCCGAACCGCTATCCTGCGCCCACGCACTTCAGGAGATGCAGCGCATGCGCAGGGGGAACCGGGTCGCCGGATTCACGGTCGTGGTGATTGCCGGCCTGCTGCTCTTGGGCTTCTTCATCCTGCGCGAACGCGGACGTGCTCCGGGGCCCGAGGCCCGCGAGTCGGCCACCGTCTCCGGGTTCCCCACTGGCTTCAGCGCGGGCCCCTCCTCCATCCCATCTCATGGAAGCGCGCGCATCACGGGCGTGGTGCGCGATGCGCAAGGTCCCGTCGCGGGCGTGCGCGTGTCAGCTTCGCGCGTGGACGCGGAGTCCCTGTCGCAACGCGCCTGCCCTTCGGAGCCTCCGTCCCGTGAGCATTCCTGTGCCGGGAAGACGTGGCTGACGAAGTGCTGCTTTCATGAACGGGGTTTCGAACTCGCGCGGCTCGTGGAGGCTCGCGAGGGCGAAGCTCCCGTGTTCGCGCAGACGGTGACGGCGGACGATGGCACCTTCATCCTGGAGGGACTGCCCGCCGGCGTCTTCACCCTCTGGGCCCTGGGCGACCTGGGCACGGCGATGCAGCCGGAGGTGCCAGCGGGCAGCACAGACGTGGCACTGACGCTGGAGGAGGGCATCTTCCTCTCCGGTACGGTGGTGGACGAAGACACGCGGGTTCCCATTGCCGGGGCGCGGGTGACAGCGGTCCTTGTGTCACAGTCCCGCTTCTTCGACGCGCTCACGAATCCCCAGGGTCGATTCCGTATCGGCCCCCTGCCCACAGGCCAGTACCTGAGGGTCGTGAGCGCGAAGGGGTGGCGGACGACGGCCTTCCACGCCCCGGTCTGGCTCGACACCAACGAGGACGTGACCCTGGTGGTGCAGAAGCAGGTCCAGCTTGAGGGCCTGGTGCTCACCCCGGAGGGACGGCCCGCGAACGGTGTCACCGTCCACATCTTTTCCGCGGGCCTTACGGACGACTCCCAATCCACACAAAGCGATGCGCAGGGCCGGTTCCTTTTCGAGGACGTCACCGGAAATCCGTCCACCGTCTGGGCCTGGACCCGGGATGAGACCGCCTTCGGCGATGCCCCGGTGAGACCTCCGGCAAAGACCGTGATCCGGATGGAGCCCATGACGTTCATGGAGGGCACGGTGAGCGATGAGCGGGGTCATCCCCTGGAGGGTGTGATCCTCCAGGGAGGAAACCTGCCGGAGGAGGTCCAATCCTCCCTGGAGACCCGCTCTGATGCAGCAGGGCACTACCGTCTGGGGCCGCTGCGCCATGCGCACATGTCCTTGAGATTGCGGCTCGCTCGATACAGCGACAGGTCCGAAGAAGTCGACCTTCGCGCGCCGCATCGGGGACCGTGGAACTTCGCCCTCCAGCGAACGGGCTCGGTCGAAGGCTGGGTTGTCGACACCCAAGGCACGCCTCTTCCGGGCATCCGGTTGATCCTCGCCAACCTCCCTGACGACATCGTGGCCCGTGACTTCGAAGACACGGAGGCCCGGTCGGACGACGCCGGACACTTCATCCTGGACACCACGGCCAGGGGCTCGGGTTACCTTCTCGCCGAATCCGAGGACTTCGCCTCCGTGGAGCAGCCTGTGGAGTTCCCGTCGACGGGAGTTCGCGTGGTCCTCAGCCGAGGAGCATCCCTGTCCGGCAAGGTCGTGGATGCGAAGGGGGCGCCCCTGTCCCACGTGGAGGTCCTGCTCTGGGACACCCCACCTGTGCGCGGAGACCCCCGCCGCCTCAGAGTGGACGGTGAAGGCCGCTTCTCCGTGACGGGGCTGAAGGCAGGTCACCACGTCGTGGAGGCCCGGCTCCGAACCCCTGGCATCGAGCAATCCGTGTCACAGCCCCTCGATCTCGAAGCGCACTCGCAGGCCACCGTGGTGCTTCGCTTTGAGGAAGGTCGCACGGTGAAGGGGCTGACGGTCGACACCGACGGACAGCCGTTGGCCGGTGTCCGGATCCAGGCCTGCCTCGTTCAGGAGGAGGATCCAGCATGGCCGACCCCTTCCCTGAGCTGTGATGCCGATCGCGAGCAAGGTGTTCTCTCCGGACACGGGGGTCACTTCGTCCTCAATCACCTGGTGGGCCCGGCCTACCAACTCGTCGCATGGAAGGAGAGCCATGCCTTCGTGCCCTCTCGCTCCCGGGGCGGGACATCCGAGCCGGCCGCGCTGGTGGTCATGGCGGGAGCGGAAGACGTTCAACTGGTCTTGCAGGAACGCCCCCGCGTGCGCGGCCAGGTCGTGAACGAAGAGGGAATTCCCCTGCCCAGCGAGGTCTGGGAATGGCCCCACCGGGTGGGGGCGACTGCGCCTGACGGCGCCTTCGAGGTCTCCATCCCGAATTATGGCCCTGGAGAGATCACAGTCAGGGCCAAGGGCTTCATCGAGCTCAAGCGGGACTTCGTCGTGAGTCTCGGCAGGGACATCGACCTGGGAACACTGGTGATGCATCGCAGCCGGAAGACTCGCTTCATCATCCTGGACGCGGCGACGCATGCTCCCCTGGTGGGTGCACGTGTCTACATTGGCGTGAGTGACAATGACTCCCGTCCGCGCACCTTGAGAAAGCGCAGTTCGTTCTATGGAAACCTCGACACGGAGGGGGGCGCGGATGTGGAGGGACTTCCCTTCGAGCCCATCGTCATGACCGTCAGCTTGAAGCCGGGCGAGATCGACAGCGACGTGGTCCTGGATGCGCGGCAGGAAACCGTAACCGTGCGGATGCCCGCGCCGAACCGCTGAATCAGGCAAGCGGATATCCTGCGCCCACGCACTTCAGGAGATGCAGCGCATGCGCAGGGGGAATCGGGTCGCCGGATTCACGGTCGTGGTGCTTGCCGGCCTGCTGCTCCTGGGCTTCTTCATCCTGCATGAACGCGGACGTGCTCCGGGGCCCGAGGCCCGCGAGTCGGCCACCGGCTCCGGGTTCCCCACCGGCTTCAGCGCAAGCCCCTCCTCCACCCCATCTCATGGAAGCGCGCGCATCACGGGCGTGGTGCGCGATGCGCAAGGTCCCGTCGCGGGCGTGCGCGTGTCCGCGTCCCGCGTGGAGCCAGAGGTCACGCTGTCGGAGCGCTCGTGCCCTCCTTCCGACAACACACCTCCACTCCGGCTGATGCAGTGCTGGAACGAAGCCTTCGATGAGCTGGTGGATCAGGTCGACCAGCGCGAAGGAGAAGCCCCCACCGTCGCGGAGACCACCAGCGCGCAGGACGGCACCTTCGTCCTGGATGGACTCCCCAACGGAACGGTCACGCTCCAGGCCTTCAGCGGCCAGAACGTGGCGATGCGCCCGGACGTGACGACAGGCCAGCAGGGCGTGGTGCTCGTGCTCGAAGAGGGTTCCTTCTTCGAAGGCGTCGTCCTGGACGGGCCGACAGGAACCGAGCCCATCGCGGGTGCCCGCGTCACCGTCTTCTCCCACGAGCACACGCGCTTCTTCCCCGCGACCAGCGGCGCGAACGGGCACTACCGCATCGGGCCCGTGCCTCCGGCCGACTACGGCATCCTCGTCACGGCCACTGGCCGCGGCCCCAACCTGCGCATGAACGCGGATCCGCTGGAGGAGGACACCTTCATCCTCGACCGCCCCGCGAGGTACGCGGGCACGGTGGTGACGGAGAAGGGAGCCCCCGCGCCCGGCGTCACCATCCGGCTGTACACACCTGGCGCCGCGCCCGAGTCGCGCACCGCCCTCACGGATGCGCAGGGACGCTTCTCCTTTCCCTCCTTCGAGGACGTTCCCGGCCAGCTCTTCGCGGAGACGGCGGCGCATGACGGGCTGGCCCATCTCAGGACAGCGCCCCGCGAGGACATCGTCCTCACGCTCGGGCCCGGCATGGTCCTCCAGGGCACCGTCAGCGATGAGAGCGGACGCCCGATTCCCGGCGCTCGGGTCATGGCGGATCTCAACGATGCGAACGCACCATCCCCGCGTGGGCAGACCGTCACGGATGCACGCGGCCACTACCGGCTGGGCCCGCTCTTCCGGCTGCCTCATTTCGTGGCGGTCCGCGCCGCGCACCACGTCGACGTGGAGCCCGAGCACCAGGAGCTTGGCGACGTCCAGGAGACGCTCGACTTCACGCTGCCGCGCGCCGTCTCCGTGGAGGGCGTCGTAGAGGATGAGGCAGGCCAACCGCTCGCGGGCCGCGAGGTCCGGCTCCATCCCGAGCCGGAGTCGGATCCCGACCAGGACGTCGTCCTGGACCACGCTCGAACGGACGAAGCCGGACGATTCGTCCTGGACGCGGCGGAGGCGGGCACCGTGTGGCTGGACGTCGACGACGCGGCCTTCGTTCCTCAGCGCTTCGCCGTGGAGCTTCCGTCACGGGACACGCGGCTGGTGCTGCGCCGGGGCGTCAGCGTCTCCGTCACCGTCGTGAGCGCATTGGGCGCGCCGGTCCGCAACGCCCAGGTGAAGCTGTGGAAGCGAGACGCGCGTGGCGAGTCCGACCATGGCGGGGTCACCAACGCGCACGGACACGTCACGCTCCAGGGCGTGGCCCCCGGAGCCTACGTGGCGGAGGCGACGGTCAAGGAACGGGCCGTGGACGTGCAGGCCTCCCAACCGCTGGAGGTCCAGGCGGGAGCGGCGGCGTCCGCCACGCTGCGGTTGGAAGAAGGCCGGACCTTGCGAGGCGTCGTCGTGAGCCCCCAGGGACTTCCCCTGTCCGGTGTCGCCGTCCGCGCGGAGCTCCTGGACGCGGATCGGCCCCGCTACCGTGGCGGGCCCTCCAACATGGGCGTGCCCCCCGATGGCGTCCGCACGGATGCCGAAGGCCGCTTCACCCTGCGCTCGCTGAGCGCGGTCCGCTACGTGCTCAGCACGCGACATCCGGGGCATGTCATCGACGCCTCCCTGTCCCAGGGCACCACGCCGGGCGAGGACAAGACCGTGGTGGTGCGAGGCGACACGGAGCAGGTCCGGCTGGTGCTGCGGCGCATTCCACACGTGCGGGGCCAGGTCGTGGCGGAAGCCGGCGCGACGCTGGAGGGGTTCGAGGTGAACGGCACCCGGTACACGAAGCCGGACGGCCGCTTCGACCAGCCCCTGTACGAAGCCACCGGCCCGCAGCGGTTCGTGGTGCGCGCCAGGGGCTTCGCGACGGTGGATCGCACCGTCACGCCGGACGGAGAGAACGACCTGGACCTGGGCACGCTCACGCTGACGCAGGGCAGGACGGTGCGGGTGCTCCTGCGCGACGCCGCGACGGGCGAGCCCTTCAACGGACGCGTGCGCGGTGACTCCGGGCAGTGGGCGACCATCGCCACCGGCTATCGGATCCATGGAGAAGGCGTCGCGGACGGACCGCCCTACCTGCCCGCCACCGGAGCGGTGCCACGAAAGGATGGCTCGCTGCTGCTGGAGCACCTGCCCACCACCGCGTTCACGCTCGAGGTGGACACCCAGCTCCATCTGCCGACGCGGGTGACGGTGGGCGAAGCGGAGGACAGCATCACGCTCTCACTCGATTCCGGTGCCCGCGTGAAGGGCCACGTCCGCGACGCTCGGGGCCAACCCGTTGACGCCCAACTCACCTTCACGCGCTCGGATGGCCTGACGCTTCAGCGCCATCCCAGCACCGGAGCATTCACCCTCCGGGCCATTCCTCCCGGGCTCTACACGGTGAATGCCTGGATGGAGAACGGGGCGCGCGACACCGTCTTCCCGCCCCGCACCGTGCGGATTCCTCCCAGCGGCGACGTCACCCTCACCTTCGACGCCCTGGGCACCGGCGCCACCGTCACGCTGCGGCTGCCGGAGGACGTCGACACCGCGTTCCTGCTGTCCGGCCAGGCGCCCGCGCCCGACAGCGCCAGGGCCTTCGAACACCTGAGCCTCCAGCAGCACCCCGGCGAGGAATGGACCGGCACGTCCGTCACGTTCCGCCGCGTTCCCGCGGGCCACTACACCGTCATCGCGGGCAACCGGGACAAGGACCGCATCCATCGCGAAGAGCTGGATGTGCCCGCCGAAGGCACGCTGTCCCGCGACGTGAAGCCGGTGTGGATGCCTCTCGCGCGCTGACGCACGACGCAGGGTCCCGCTATCCTGCGGCACATGGGGAATGGCAGACCTGGGGGATGGAAGCCTTGGCTGGGTGGAGGCGCGCTGGCGGTCATCGCGCTCCTCGCCTTCCTCCTGTGGGACACCGAATCGCCGTCGTCCGTGAAGGACACGCCCGCGCACACGGCGTCGTCCGCATTGAAGCCAGCGGCCCGGGCGACACGGGTGACCACGGCACCGCGACCCGCGGGCACCGCGCGCATCACGGGCCGCGTGCTGGGAACCTCCGGCCCGGCCGCGGGCGTGCGCGTGTCCGCCTCCCGCGTGGAGTCCGGGGTCACGCTGTCGGAGCGGCCCTGTCCCTCCCCCACGGGCCAGGACGACGCGCGGGCGCCAGCCTTCAAGAGCGACGCGTGCAGCTTCGACGCCGAGCGCATGCAGTGGGAGTCCGTGGAGACCCGTGACGGCGAAGCCCTCGTGTTCGCGGAGGCGGCCACGGACGCGGAGGGCCACTTCGTGCTGGAGGGACTGCCCGAGGGCCTCGTCACGCTCTGGGCCCTGGGCGACACGGGCGCGGTGTCACAGGGAGGCGTGGCGGTGGGCTCGAACGACGTGACGCTGACGCTGGAGCAGGGCAACCTCTTCGAGGGAACCGTCACGGACACGGACCGGAAGACGCCCATCCCCGACGCGCGGGTGACGCTCGTCTCCCGCTGGCACACGCGCTTCTTCGACGCGGTCAGCGACGCAGAGGGCCGCTTCATCGCGGGCCCCCTGCCCCAGGGTGACTACGCCGCCTTCGTCACCGCGGAGGGCCGCTCCCCGTGGTTCCAGCCGAAGCTCGAATCCCTCACCGCCATGGACCCCGTGGTGCTCGCGCCCGCGCTCGCCCTGACGGGCCAGGTCCTCTCCGCGGAGGGCGCGCCGGTGCCGGGCATCCTGGTGCACCTGGAAGGCGACACCGCTACGGCGTCCACCCAACGCACCACGACCGATGGCGAAGGACGCTTCCGCTTCACCGCGCCCGCGGTCCTCCACCAGCTCACCGCGGAGTCCGGAGGCGCGTTCGCCACGCTGAACGTGACACCGCCCCAGAAGGACCTGGAGGTGCGGCTCCAACCCGGCGTGTTCGTCACGGGCACGGTGCGAGACGACGCGGGCCACCCCATCCCGAACGCGCGCGTGGAGACCTACCGCGAGGACGGCGGCCCCCTCGCCGCCGAGGCGACCACCGTGACGGACGCAGGGGGCCGCTATCAGTTGGGACCCACGCGTCCCGGGCCGCATACCTTCCGGATCCTCGCGCCCCATCACCTGGACGTGGAGCAGCATGCCCAGAAGCTCCAGCAGGGCATGGCGCCCCTGGACTTCACCCTCAAGCGCGCGCAGAGCGTGGAGGGCCGCGTCGTCGACACGTCGGGCGCTCCAGTCGAGGGCATCCTCCTGTCGCTGTCGGGCAACTTCTTCGGCGGAGACGACATCGACGCTGACGGCGCCCGGCGCTCGGACGCCACCGGGCACTTCATCCTGGACGTGAAGCGCGCGGGGACAGGAAAGCTGTCGGTGGAGGAGCCGTCCTTCCAGCGTCAATCCATCGCGGTGCGCATCCCCTCGCGGGACGTCGTCGTGGTGCTGGACCGGGGTGCCTCCGTGTCTGGCACCGTCACCGATCCCCAAGGGCTGCCGCTGCGGGGAGCCACCGTGACGTTGGGAACGGAGGCGCAGGAGGACGCGCCCTACGAAGAGCCGCGTCAGGCCCTGACGGACGACCAGGGCCGCTTCCACCTGCAAGGCATTGCCCCGGGCTCATACCTCCTGGACGCCGTCGTCCGGGGAGACCTGATGAACGCATCGGTGTCCCAGCCCATCACCTTCCAGGCGCGCGAACACAAGGACGTGTCCCTGCGCATGGAAGCAGGCCGCGAGCGCTCCGGCATCGCGGTGGATGGGAAGGGCCAGCCGCTCGCGAAGGTCGTCATCACCGCGGACGTCTCCGAGAGCGCTTCAGCCGATTGGCAATACATCTACGACAATGGGCCTTCCGGCCTCCTCACGGGCCCGGACGGACGCTTCACCCTGCGCGGGCTCGTGGCGCCTCGCTACGCGCTGTGGGCCCAGCTGCCGGGCTACACCTTCCGCCCCGCGCGCTCCCAGGGCGGCGAGCCCGATACGGAGCACGGCAACCTGTGGGTGGACTCCAGCGAAGCGCCCCTCCAACTCGTGCTGGAGCGCGACGGACGCATCCGGGGCCGCGTCGTGGAACCGGGAGGCAAGGCCGTCACCTCGTTCACGGTGAAGGGCCTTGCGTCCCTCGAAAAGTTCGACGCGTCGCCAGACGGCGCCTTCGAGTTTCCGTTCTCCGATACGGGCCCGGAGGTCCTGACCGTGGAGGCCCCCGGCTTCACGCCGCTGGAGCGCCCCGTGACGCTGAAGGAGGGCGTGGACCTGGACCTGGGCGTGCTGACGCTCGACCCCGGCTGGACGCTGCGGCTCGCGGTCCACGACGCGGAGACGGGTGAGGCCCTCTCCCAGTTGGAGTATTTCCGGGTGGGCATCACCCGGCCAGGAGACTCCGACATCGCCCGCGCGATGGCGCGTCCCCGCGACGTCTCCTTTCGCGACGGCGTCTACACCCTGTCGCAACTGCCGCCTCCGCCCTTCACCCTGTCGCTCCGGAGCCGGAACACACGTCCCTTCGAGCAGGAGGTGACGGCCCGCATGGACACGCTCACCGTGGCCCTGGACCGCGCCGCGACGGTGCGGCTCCTGGCCCGGGACACGAACGGTACGCCCCTGCCCGCGCTCATCTCGCTGAAGGATGTGGGCGTCGCTGTTCACATGACCCGCTATCAGGGCGCTGCCTCCGGGGGCACCCTCGTCCTCCGAGGCGTCGAACCCGGCGAGTACCTGCTGGATGCACGCGCGGCCGATCCATACGAAGGGCCCCGCTTCACGCCCCGGAAGGTGCTGATCCCCCCCCGGGGCGAGGTGACCTTCACGGTGGAGGCAAGCCCACCGTGAAGCGGCGCGAGGCCTAGTTGGCGCGCTCCCACGCGTCCTGCCACGCGATGCCCGTGCCCGGCGCGTAGTAGGACGCCACGCCCTTGCACCAGCCGGAGTACGGGAAGGGCTTGCAGCGGTAGACGAGCCCGTCCGTGCCCTCCACCAGCGTGCCCGCCGTGTAGCTGTCGATGCCCGCCGGGTACTTGTACTGCGCCGTCCCGCCGGTGCCGCCGTCACTGCCGCCGCCGGTGGAGGGCTTCTCGATGTCCACCTGGAACGAGTAGCCCGTCTCCTTCGCGTACACGCGGTTGCCCAGCGCGTCCTGCACCGGAGTCACGCTGCCCGTCGTCTGGAGCACGCCCACCTGCACGCGGCTGGAGCCCGCGTTCACCTGCTGCGCCAGCCGGTACATCCACGTGGCCGCGGGCGTGGCCGCGTCGAGCGTGAGCGGATACGACTCGGCGTCACGGCCCGCGCTGTCGAAGAGGCGGAACGTCACCTTGCTCGACTTGGGCAGGTCCTCGCGCGCCTGCACCTGGCCCAGCTCCTTCCACGACACCGGCGGGGGCGGCGTGTTGCTGAACTTCACGTCCGTGCAGGCGTAGAAGGCCTCCGGGCTGTCCGCGCGCTGCCAGATGGCGTAGATGACGTGCGAGCCCGTGCGGCTCGCCGGGAATGGGCAGTTGAGCCGGTAGCGGTTGTTCACCGCGGACACGTTGGTGACGTTGCAGAACGGCGTCGACTCCAGGTCCGACCACTTCAGCGGCAGCGAGGGGTTGTAGCCCTCCTTCGTCACGAAGAGCTGGAAGTAGCCCGTGGCGTGCACCGCGGTGGCGTGGAAGACGAACTCGAAGCGGCCGCTGCTGTCCGGGGTGATCAGCGTGGACGGCCAGTCCGTGCGCGCCAGGTCCAGGCCCTTGTGACTCTCATTGGCGGCGCTGCACAGCTTGCCGTCCGGGATGATTTCGCGGTGGCGCCCGTTGGCGGCGCCCTGCCGGACGCCGTTCCAGTCGTACAGCGCCTGCGTCCCACCGGTCTGCACCGCGGCCTTGCACGCGGCGGACTTGGGGCTCTCCGGCCCTTCCTTGAAACATCCATAGACGCGGCTCAACGGCACTTCCATGGAGCCGTGCGCCGCCGCCGGACCGGCGGACAGCAGGGAGACGAAAGCGAGCGACGCGGTGAAGGCCTTGCGGATTGCTGGGAACATCCCTTCCTCCTCTGTTCGAAAACAAAGGAGGAAAGGCGCGGGCAAATCGGGTCAACGGCCGCTCAGGCCAGCAGCTCCGTCAGCAGACCCTTGGGCAGCGTGGGGTCGCCGAAGTCATCCAGCGGCCCGCCGGCCGCGTTCTTCAGGCCCACCGCGGCACCAATCGTGTTGAGCATCTTGTTGAGGTTGGGGCTGCTGTTGCCGCCCGCCGCCGTCACCGCGACGCCCTGCTTGAGGTAGCCGTTGCAGCTGCCCGCCAGGATGAACGGGATGTGGCGCGCCGAGTGCGCCGGCCCGTTGCCCAGGTCGTTGAACCAGACGGACACGCCCTGGTCGACCAGCTTCTTGCCGTCCGGCAGGGTGTACGCCGCCAGCTGGTCCAACAGGTAGTTGAAGGTCTGCGCGAACTGCGCGTCCACGCGCGAGTGCAGCACGTCCGACCCGGCGATGATGCCGCCCGACGCGTCGTGCGACGCGCGGCGGTGGGAGATGTAGTGGAAGTTCTCCATCAACTGCCCGGTCGTGGGGTCGCGGTAGCGCGTGGCGCTGTCGTTGCCGTTGCCCACCTGGATGGCCACCGAGCGCGTGGTGCCGCACGCCACCGCCAGCACCGCGATGTCCATGTGCAGCCGCACCGTGGCCAGCACCTCGTCGCCGTCCGTGCTGTTGTAGCCGGGCGCCTGCTGCTGGAGCCGCAGCTCCTCGTCCGCGCGGGCGCGGCAGCTCAGCGCCACCTCCAGGTCGCGCACGTTGGACAGGTGCAGGTCCAGGCGCTGCCGGTCCGTACTGCTCAGCTCCGGCCGCGACTGGAGCGCCTTCAGCTGGCCCGACACCAGGTCGTTGAGGCTCTTCTGGCGCACCAGCAACTGCTCGCGCGCCTCCGGCGAGAGGCCTCCGGGGCCGCCCACCATGGTCTGGTAGGCCACCCACGGGTCGTGCAGCGCGGCCGCCGTGAAGCGCTGCCCCGGTGGGAGATGCAGGGGCCGCCCAGCCACCCGCCGGCCTGCCCCGCGTAGAGGTAGAGCGAGTCGCGCTTCTGCGGGTTCAGCTCACGGCCGATGCGGTGGTCCAGCGACTCGCCGGATGCCTCGGAGTCGCCGCCCGCGCCCTCCACGGCGGGGCCGCGCGCGGTGAGGCACTGCAGCGCCCCACGGGCGTGGCCGTCCCCGTAGTTGTAGTCCTTCATGTTGACGTTGCGCACCACCAGCAGGCGCGCGCGGTGGTCCGCCAATTCCACCAGCGACTTGCCCGCGAGCGTCGTGGTGGAGAGGTTGCCCAAGGGCTCCGGCCAGAAGCGCTCCGGCTCGTTGCCCAATTCAGAGGTGCTCTGCGCGGCGGCGACACCATCCGCCTGGCGCAGGAAGATGGCGAAGGGCAGCGCGTTCGCATCCGCCGCCTGGGCCTTGCGGGGCATCAGCCCCTCCAGCACCGGCAGCCCCAGCATGACGCCACCCAGGCCCTGCAACACGCGTCGACGGCTCAGTTTCACGGCAGCTCCTCCGGGTGGCGAGTCACGAAGCCCACGCCCGTCACGACCTCGACGACCAGGTCCACGATGGGCAGCTGACCGGACTGCGACAGCTTGCCCAGCCGCGCCACCAGCGCGTCGTCCTCCGCCACCGCGGGGCGTCCGCTCAGGAACTCAATCCAGTGGCGCGCGTAGCACTCATGCACCGCCTGCGTGGTCGCGAGCGCGTCCGCCAGGTCCAGCGCGTCCTTCACCGACACCTTCTGTCCGCCGATGCCCGGCGTCGACGAGGCATCCACCGGGTGCCCGTTGTCCGTCGTGCGGTAGCCGCCCACGGCGTCGAAGTTCTCGAAGGGGAAGCCCAGCGGGTTGATGAGCGTCGCGTGGCAGGACGCGCACACCGTGCCGGGCGCCTCCGTGTGCGACGTCACCACCTCGCGGTTGGTGCGGCCGTTGGGCGCGGGCAGCGCGGGGATGTTGGCCGGCGGCGCGCCAATCTTCTGGCACAGCAGGTGCTCCGACAGGAACACGCCACGGTGGATGGGGTCCGGGTCGATGGACGTCGCGTGCGACGCGAGGAAGCCCACCTGCGTGAGCACGCCCCGGCGCTGCGCCCCGTCCAGCGTCACCGGCACGAAGTCCGAGGTGAACGTCCCGGTGAGGCCGTAGATGCGCGCCAGCTCGTCGTTGACGAAGGTGTCGCGCGACGTGAGCAGGTCCGCGAAGCGCCCCTTGCGCCCGAAGACGACGTCCTGGACGAAGAGCGTGTTCTCCTTCGCCGCGGACTCCGCCAGCTTCGTCGTGACGTTGGGGAAGCGCGTGGTGTTGGGCCGGATGCTCGCGTAGCGGGGCACGTCGAAGACGGCCTGGTGGTAGGCGTCCACCACGCCGCGAGCCCGGGGGTCCGCCATCATCCGGCGCGCCTCGGTGGCCACGCCCTCGCGCTTGGCCAGCAGGCCCTCACGGGCGGCGGCGAACAGCGCGTCGTCCGGCATGGAGTTCCAGAGCGCGTAGCTCAAGCGGGACGCCACCTCGAACGCGTCCAGCGGCACCTTGCCGTCCGCCGCCTGCGTGCTGCGCTCCACGCGGTAGAGGAACAGGGGCGACTGGAGGAAGCCCTCCAGCACCAGCCGCAGGCCGCCCTGGAACGCGGCCATCGTCGGGTAGGCCTTGGGGCCCTCGCGGTACAGCTTGAGGTACGACTCCACCTCGTCCACGGTCAG
The DNA here is from genome assembly GCF_054512695.1 of Corallococcus sp. M7. Taxonomy (NCBI): domain Bacteria; kingdom Pseudomonadati; phylum Myxococcota; class Myxococcia; order Myxococcales; family Myxococcaceae; genus Corallococcus; species Corallococcus sp. M7. Next base: position 1,836,195 of record NZ_CM137252.1, on the reverse strand, counting down.
CGGGCGGCGCAGGGCGCGCAGGCCGAAGGACTCCACGAACGCCTTCGCGCGAGCCTCATCCGTGGTGCTCCCCGCAGGCAGCAGCTTGCCCAGCTTCGTCGCGTCCGTGGCCACCTGCCCGGCCAGGTCCGCCGCCGCGCGCTGGTACGCGCCCCACAGCGCCTCGTCCACCGACAGCGCGCGGGCGTCGTTGTCGAAGAGGAAGCCGCTCTGGGACGGATCCGCGCGGAACGACTGCGCCAGCGCCGTGGGCGCCGCGTCCAGCTTGAGCAGGTCCTTCACGGTGCTCAGCCACTGCGCGTGCGTCAGCCGGGCGACGCGCACCGAGCGCGCCGGCTGCTCCACGCCGGGATTGTTCGTCCCGCCAGGGCCAGGATTGCGCGGATTCGCCGCGTCAGAAATCTGGCCTTCGCAGGCAGTCAGGAAACTCAGGGTTCCCGCGAGCAGCGCGGAAGTCCAACGTCGTTGACGTAGCGCCATGGGGGGAAGCGCCTCCGTTCGTTGGAGGTCATCCCACTGGGGATACGTCAGGAAGTCAATCCGTACACCGGCCGGCCAGGCGGCGTTTCACACGAATACTGGAAACCGCCGCCGGCACCGGATCAGCCGGGAATAAGGAAGCGCGCGATGACGCGCTTGAGGCCCACGTTGCCGCCGAACTCCACGGTGACCTTGGCGTTGGGGCCGGACCCTTCCGCGGCGACGATTCGGCCGGAGCCGAACTGTTCGTGGCGCACGCGCATGCCGCGCACGTCCCCGCCCACGCCGTCCATGTCGGACGACGCCTGCGAATAGCTGCGGTCCACGCGCGGGCCCGTCTCATCGTCGTCCCAGTTGCGGCGGCGCTGCGGCATGGCGGCGGCGCGCGGCGGGGGCGGCAGGTCGTTCTCCTTGAAGCCGAACAACGCCTGCGGCACGTCCGCGAGGAAGCGGCTGGGCGGGTTGTACTTGAGCTCGCCGAAGAGGGAGCGGCACTGCGCCAGGCTCACGAAGAGCCGCTTGCGCGCGCGGGTGAAGCCCACGTAGCAGAGCCGGCGTTCCTCGGCCATCTCCTCGCCGCCGTCCGGGTCGTCGCTCTTGAGCGCGCGCGAGTGCGGGAAGACGCCCTCCTCCAGGCCGGTGAGGAACACGGCGTCGAACTCCAGGCCCTTGGCCGCGTGCAGCGTCATCAGCGCCACGCGTCCCTCGCTGACCTCCGCGTCCGCTTCGCCCACCAGGCTGATCTGCTCCAGGAAGGCCTGCAGCGCCGGGATGTCCGCGGTGAGCGGCGCGGAGTCCACGCCCTCGGGAGCCTCCTCCTCGCGCTCCTCGGCCGCCTGGGCGGAGGCCACCATGTCGGACGCGCGCTTCAGGTCGAACTCCTGCGCCGCGCCCAGGAGCTCCTTCAGGTTCTCCGCCCGGGTGAGCGACTCGTCGCTGCCTTCCGCGACGAGCGTCTCCACGAGCTTCGTCTCCTTCAGCATCTGGTCCACCGCGCCCGCCGCGTCCTTCGCCGTGAGGGAGAAGGCGTGCAGCGACTGGAGCAGCTGGTGGAAGCCGCCCAGCCGCTTCTGCGCGGTGGCGTTGAGGCTGGGGATGCGGTGGCGCTCGCCCAGGGCCTCGTAGAGGCTCAGGCCCTGCTCGTTCGCGAAGTCCGTCAGCCGCTCCTCGGTGGTGTCACCGATGCCGCGCGCCGGCACGTTGAGCACGCGCAACAGGTCCGCGTCCGAGCGCGGGTTCACCATCAGCCGCAGGTACGCGGACGCGTCGCGCACTTCCGCGCGGTCGTAGAAGCTGCGTCCGCTCACCAGCGTGTACGGCACGCGCGCCAGGCGCAGCGCCTCTTCCAGCACGCGGCTCTGCGCGTTGGTCCGGTAGAACACCGCCATGCTGGAGAACTTGATGAAGCCCTCGCGCTGGACGGCCAGGATGCGCCGGGCCACCTCCTGCGCCTCCGCGCGCTCGTCGCGGTGCAGGAGCAGCTCCAGGTTCTCCCCCTTGGGCCGCTCGCTCCAGAGCTTCTTCGCCATGCGGCGCGGGTTCTTGGAGATGACCTCGTGCGCGGCGGTGAGGATGTTCTGGTCGGAGCGGTAGTTCTGCTCCAGCTTCACCACCTTCGCGCCCGGGTACTGCTTGGGGAACTGGAGGATGTTGTCCACGTCCGCTCCGCGCCAGCGGTAGATGGACTGGTCGTCATCGCCCACCACCACCAGGTTCGCGGACGGCGGCGGGGCAATCTGCCGCAGGAACGCGTACTGCACGGGGTTGGTGTCCTGGAACTCGTCCACCAGCACGTGCGTGAAGCGCGTGCGGTAGCGCTCCAGCACGTCCGGCCGGTCGCGGAAGAGCTTCACGAGCAGCAGCAGCAGGTCCCCGAAGTCCACCGCGTTCGCCGCGCGCAGCAGCTTCTGGTAGCCCGCGTAGACGCGCTTGACGATCTGCCCGCGCACGTCCTCCTGCTCCACGCGCATGTCCTCCGGCAGCCGCGCGGCGTTCTTCTCCTGGTCGATGCGGTGCAGGATTTCGCGCGGCTGCATCACCGGCTCCACGCCCGTGTCGCGCATGGCGCGCTTCACCAGGTTGAGCTGGTCGCCGTCGTCGTAGATGACGAAGGACCGCGTCAGGCCCACGGCCTCCGCCTCGCGGCGCAGAATCATGGCCGCGGCCGAGTGGAACGTGCTCACCACCAGGTCGTTGGCCTGCGCGCCCAGCAACTGGGTGAGGCGCTCGCGCATCTCGCGCGCGGCCTTGTTGGTGAAGGTGACGGCCAGGATGCGCCACGGGAAGACGCGGCGCACCTTCACCAGGTGGGCCACACGGCGGGTGATGACGCGCGTCTTGCCACTGCCGGCGCCCGACAGCACGAGCAGGGGGCCGTCGCCGTGGAGCACGGCTTCCGCCTGGGGCGGATTGAGGTCTTCGAGGAGGGCGGTTTCGTGGGCGTTCACGGAGGGTTCCACCAGGGGGAAGAACCCCGTCTTCTAACGTCTTTCGCGCGCCGGTGCCGGGTCTTCCGCCAGCCCTGTCGCCCGCCGGGCCGTCCGCCCTCGGGACGGGCAGGAGCGTGCGATATAAAAGGCCCACCGCCCATGTCCGACACCCCGCCCCGCCCCACCCAGGCCCAGCTCGACCGCTACGCGGAGCTGTTTACCCAGAGCCTCACCCTGCGCCACTTCGGCGCCCGGATGTCCTTCCCCGAGGGACGCAAGGTGGTGGTGGAGCTCCCGGAGGTGCAGCCGCACCACCGGGGCGACCTGGGCGGCTCCGCCGTCAACGGCGGCGTGCTCTCCGCCCTCTTCGACATCGCCATCGGCTGCACACCGGCGCTCCGGGACACCACCCGCCGCTGCGCCACCGTCCAGCTGTCCATGAGCTTCGAGCGCCCGGTCACCGGAGACCGCTTCCACGTGGAGGCCGTCATCGACAACGGCGGGGCGTCCACCGTCTTCGCCTCCGCGAAAATCATCGATGCCGAGGGCCGCGTGTGCGCCCGCTGCCAGGGCGTCGTGCGCGTCTCCAACCAGCCGTGGGCCTCCGGCGAGAGCCCCGCCACCAACTGACATTCCCCCACCCCGCCTCCCCTCTTGCCCATTCCCGTCGATATGTCCCGCCTGGAGGTGCGTTTCCCTGGAAGCCCGGGGCAGGAACGGCCTCCGGGGGACGAGCGCGGCTCGCAACGGGAAGACGGCATGGATGCAGCCGTACAGGGCTTGGGGATGACGACCCTCCAGTCGCGGCAGGACACAGAGAGGGCCGCGCGGCCGGCGGCGCCGGACGAGGAGGCCCTGTCCCGGCGCGCGCTCTCCGGGGAGCGGGCCGCGTGGGACGCGCTCATCGCCCGGCACCAGCGCCGGGTGGTGGTGTCGCTGCTCGCGCGGGGCATCCGGGTGGACCGGGCCCAGGAACTGACGCAGGAGACGTGGGCGCGCCTCATCCAGCAGCAGCAGCGGGGCCTGCTCACGGAGCTGCGGCTGCCGGCGCTCGCGCTCGCGCAGGCGGCCTTCCTCGCGGCGGATGACGCCCGGCGCGCGCGGCGCGAGTCCGTGGACGGCACGGTGGAGGACCTGCCGGAGCGGCAGCAGCCGGTGGACCCCGCGCAGTCCGCGGAGAAGCGCCTGGTGTCGGAGGAGCAGCTCGCCCGCGCCCGGGACGCGCTGGAGCAGGTGTCACCGGGCGCGCGCAACGTCTTCCTCCTGGCCTGTGACGGCCAGGGGCTTCCCCATGCAGAGGTCGCCTCCCGCGTCGGGCTGTCCGTCCAGCGCGTGCGACAGATTTTGTGCGAGGTCCGCAAGAAGCTGCGCACCGCGCTCGAAGAGGAACAACCATGAGCCTGCCCACGCCCCACCTCACCCGCGACCGCACGGAGCAATACCTGCTGGGCGCGCTGCCGCCCGAAGCCTGCGCGGAGCTGGAGGCCCACACGCTCACGTGCGAGCCGTGCGCGCGGCTGCTCCAGGAGGAGGCCCTGCTGGAGGAGCAGTTGTACGAAGTCGCCGCCGCCACGCCGCGCGAAAGCGTCGTGGTGCGCCCCGCGCGCTGGCACCGCCCGGCCGCCGTCGCCGCGGCGCTGGTCGCGGTGGCGGCCTCCGTGTTCCTGCTGCTGCGGCCCGGAGAGGAACCCGTCTCCCCGCCCGTGACGCCCGTGGAGGCGCCGGTCGTCGCGGCGAAGGACACGCAGGAGGAGGAAGAGGCGCCCCGGGACATCGTGGTCGCGTGCCCGGACCTGGCCACACAGGAGCACTGCCTCAAGTCCGCGAGCGCGCGCGGGCTGCTCGTGTATCACCCCGGTGGACAGGGCGAGGTCCCCCGCTACGACGCGTCCAGCGGGCTGAACGCGGTGGCGCTGAGCTCGCGGCCGGCCGCCCTGTGAGGACTTCCGTGATGGCGTTCCGAACCCGCATCCCTGGCCTGCTGCTCGCGCTCTGGGCGCCCCTCGCGGCGGCCCAGACGCCGCCCGTCGCGACGGCGCTCACGTCCACCGCGACAGCCGCGTCCGAGGCGACGGCGCCGAAGGCAAACCCGACGCCCCCGGGCGCGAAGACCGCCGCGACAACCATGCCCGATGGCGCTGCGCCGAAGACGGGCCCGACCCCCTCAGGTGCGAAGACCGCCGCGACCGCCATGCTCGATGGCTCGGCGCCAAAGGTGGGCCCGGCGCCCGCCACCGGCGCTCCCTCGCCAGGGTCCGGCGCGGAGGTGGCTTCCGTCACGACCGCCGCGTCCACGCAGCAATCAAGCGCGGCGGCGCCTGCCTCATCCGGCGGCATGCCCGCGGCGCCGGACGCCACGCGGACGAAGCTGCCGCAGGGCTGGTACGTCACGGAGAGCGCGCCCCAGCACTACGAGGCCGGCGTGGACGAGTCCGCTCCATGCGAGGGCACGCGCAGCGCCTTCCTGCGCTCGCGCACGCAGTCCACGGACAGCTTCGGCACCTTCATGCAGGCCTTCAGCGCGCAGGACTTCCGGGGCAAGCGCCTGCGCTTCTCCGCGGCCGTGCGCCACCAGGACGTGAAGGGCTGGGCGGGCCTGTGGATGCGCGTGGAGGGCCCGGACCCCAAGCATCCGCTCGCCTTCGACAACATGCAGTCGCGTGCCCTGGTGGGCACCCACGGGTGCCAGCGCCACGACGTGGTGCTGGACGTGCCGAAGGAGGCCACCACCATCATGGCGGGCCTCATCATGAGCGGCACCGGCAAGGCGTGGCTCGGCGGCGTACGCTTCGAGACGGTGGACGCGTCCGTGAAGACCACGGACCTGCTCACCAGCCCGCAGCCCCTGCCCTCCGGCCCCCAGGGCCTGGAGGAGATTCCCGCCTCATCCCCCGTCTGGAGCGGCGGCGAGCGGCTGGGCCGCGTGGGCTACTACTGGTTCGACGCCCTGACCGTGCAGACGGAGAACCCGCTCAAGAAGGGCAAGGGCCAGCAGTGGCAGGGCACCGTGGGCGACGAACTCTTCGAGCACGGCATCGAGGTGAACGGCACCTACCGCAACTACCCGCTGCGGGTGCGGGTGCACGCGGGCGGACCCACCACCCGCATCCAGGGCACCTGGGGCACCGGCCCCGTGGACATCCGCCTCAGCCCGGACATCCTGTACATGCGCTGGGGCGTCTTCGAGCGGAAGCTGCTGCGCGACCGGGAGGCCGACGCGGAGCAGGGCTGCAACGTCTACCGCCAGATGGAGGGCGTGCACGAGATGGACCGCATCGACGTGTGCGGCGTCGCGCTCGCCACCCGGCCGCCGCTCACACAGCTGGTGGTGTCCTTCCTCGCCAACACCTTTCGCCGCGACCCATCGCCCTTCACGCCGCCGGTGCCGGCCCCTCCGGTGCGCTCCTGGCAGCCGGACAACTCCGCCGGAAGCAACCGCCCCGCCACGAAGGCCCGCTAAAAGGCAGGGCGGGCGAGGGAAGGACGGGCCCAGCCCCTCCTTCCCCTGGGGGACGCCTAGAACGCGAAGTCGCGCTCCAGCGTCTCCTGCCCGGCCTGCACCGTCAGGTGGGCCGCGTGCGCGCCGGTGGCCGCCGCCGTGGACAGGTCGAAGGACAGCCCCTCCGGTCCCTGCGTCGGCTTGAGCGACGGACGCCCGGGCGACAGGAACACGGCGGCCGTCACGGCGCGCGTGCCCAGGGGCTGCACCAGCAGCCGCACCCGCTGACGCTCGCGCACCAGCACCACGCGGAAGTCGCGCCGCTCCTCCAGCACCTCGCGGTGCTCCGGCAGGCGGGCCGCGCTGGGGCGCCGCGCCACGTCCGCGCGGGAGTCACGCGCCGAGCGCGGGACCTGCACGCCTTCCTCTTCCAACTCCAGCGCCTCGTCGATGGCGTCGTCGCCCTCTTCCAGCGCCAGCACGGCCTGGGCGCACTCGCCGCAGCTGGCCGTGTGGGCCTCCACGCGCTCGCGCTCCTCGCGGCCCATCTCGCCGGAATCCAGCCGCCACAGCTCGTCGTCCGTGAGGTGGCGGCGCGGGGGGGCGTCCACCACCGCCGTGTCCGCGCGGTCCGCGCGGCAGCTGGCACAGTCCTTCAGGTGCTCCGGATCCTTCATGGGGCGGCCCGTCCAGGACGCCACCAGGTCATCACAGCCGGCCCTCGCGGAGAACCACCAGGCGCCGGGGCGCTCCACGGGGTCCAGCAGGTCGCGCTCGGCGCGGCGCTCGGTGTTGAGCGGGATGAACCAGCGCGCCCGGGAGCGCAGCGCGGAGTCCAGGTGGCCCAGCGCCCCGAGAAAGCGCTCGCGAGCAGCGGCCGCGTCACCGTCCAACGGGCCCTTCAACATCTCCCAGGTGACGAGCGCGCGGGCGGCGGAGGCGGCCCGATCCCGGGCGGCCAGTCCTTCCAGCGCGGACGCGCGCCACAGCTCCGCTTCCTCACCCTCCTCGCCCAGCGCCACCTCCATCGACTCCTCGGCGGCACGCAGGAGCACCGGCTGGAGCGCCTGCGGTTTCTGCTGGGCCAGCCAGGCTTCCACTCCGGGGCGGTCCAGGCCCTTCAAGGCCTCTTCCACCCCGTCGGTGCCGAGCCGGTCCGAGCGCCGCAGCACATCCCCCACCACCTCCAACAGCTCACCCACCGCGAGGGGGCCCGCGCCCAGGCGCGCGTACCGGGCCTGGTAGCGGGACAGCGCGTCGCCCTTCATCGCGACATCCCGGGCGAGGCGGAAGCCATCAGACTCCCGCGAGACGTCACGACGGCTCCTCCGGCAGTCCGTCCCGCTGCAACTCCAGCAGGTACAGACGCAGGTATGCCTGGGCGCGGCTGACGCGCTTGTACGAGTTCACCACGCTGATGTTCAAACGGCGTGCGCATTCCTCGTGATCCTCCACGTCCTCGTGGTGATAGAGCTCCCATGCGGAAGCCTCCTTTGGATGCTCCTGCTGGAGCCTGGCGTAGGCGGCCCAGTACAACTCCTGCGCCTCGGCGCGCTCCTCGCGACGCCGTGCGCCCTCCACCGCCCGGGCCACCTCGGACGGGGTCTCTTCCATGACGTCATCGGGCGACGCCGGCGCGGGCGCGAGCTCCTCCCGGTGCCGCCGGTAGAAGTCGATGGCGACGTGCTTGACGATGCGCAGGAAGAACGTCTTGGGAGACGCGCTCCTGCCCGGCATTTGCTCGGACACGCCCCGGAACTGATCCAGGTCCCGGTCGAGGAACTTCCCCACCGCGTCCTGGAAGAGCTCGTCGGCGTCCGCCGGCGAGCCGCGTCCGTAGCTGCCCTGAATCCTGCCGATGACGTAACGGGCCGGGCGCGCCCATCGCGCGCACAAGGCCCCCAGCGGAGTCCCGACGGCCTCGCCCGAGGCGCGTCGCCGGGTCACCTCCGCGAACAATTCCTCATCCGTGAGCTGCTCGTACACCGGAAGACCCTGGAGGCTGTCCCGGGAGGTCCTCGTCCCGGGAGGTTGGGTTACGGGGATGTGGCGCGGCAAATTAACACGTTGCATCCGCGAACAGCCTCCGACTGGTTACAGGGCTCTCGACACCCGCGCCCGGCATTTCCTGACGCGCTTTTTTCAAGGGCCGCCCATGACGCGGTGGGTCTTCTCCAAAGAGGGACGAGCCTGCCCGTAAGGTCCCGGAAAAAGGCCCGGAAATGGCGCCGTCAGGATTCCGGCCAGGGGGGCGTCCAGGGGCGCATCGCTTTCGAGCGCCCGGCCGAAGAGGCCCTACACGCAGTGGTTCAACTCCACCCCTCCGCTCGCAAGGCGGGGGGCCCGCCGGCGGTCCGGTACTGAATCGTTAATTCAGCCTTCCGGCTTCCTCACTCGGGCGCTCACTTTTTCCCTCCCAACTCCAGGCAGCCCTTCCGGGCATGCCTCTGTCCCGAAAGGGGGACGACCGCCATGACCGCTCGCACCCAGACGACCCTTCCGGAGACGCAGCGAGGACCGGCCGAGCGCCTGCTCGACGTGGTGCTCGGTGGCTCCGCCCACCTGTGGCACCACCGGCCCGGCCTGGACGTGAACGGCACCTGGGTGGCCCTCGCCAACGCGGAGGCGAAGGCCCTGACGCGCGGCCGCAGGGTGGCGCCCGGCCTGTTCGTGCCCGCCGCGGTGAAGCTGTACGGCCAGCTGTTGGAGCTCTACCGCCTCAACCCGACGCTGATGGCGCACTTCGCGTCGTACGCGCTGACGCAGACGGACTGGCGCGACCTGAAGGTGGCCACCTGCGCGCTGATGCTGGTGCAGGAGCACGCGGGCCAGCCCGTGCGTGACGGCCAGGGCACCATCGCCTTCCACGACGACGACTACCGCGCCATTGGCGAGGCCATGGTGCTGCACTACGTGCGCCGCTCCACGCGGATGCTCACGCCCAAGGCCGTGCTGCGCGTGGCGGAGCTGCTGGAGACGCCGGAGATCGCGCGCCTCAACCGCGCCGCGGGCTTCGGTGACCCGGCGTCGCGCAAGCCGCCGCTGGGCCGCTGGAAGCGCGTGGCCCAGAAGTGGCTGGCCGCGCGTGAGGCGAACCTGCCCATGCTCCAGGGCCTGGTGAAGGCGGGCTACAAGGAGACGCTGAAGAAGCTGGCGCGCAAGGCCGGCTACAAGCCCCAGTCGCAGGGCTTCTTCGAGGTGCTCGGCTGGAAGCAGAAGCAGGCGGACGGCGGCCACCGGCAGGTGGGGTTGCAGGGGCTCACGCTGGTGAAGCGCGAGCGCTTCGACGGCCTCTCCGAGGCGGAAATCTGCGAGTGGATTGAACTGGAGCGGCTCTCCTACAAGGAGGTCGTGGGCCGGCTGCCGAAGGACGTGGGCCTCACGCCCGCCATCCTGGCCACGCTGCTGCCGTCGTTGTCGGACCGCGACCTGCGGCTGATGACGCCCACGCTGGAGGAGCTGGGCCTGTTGCAGGAGCCGTCCGTGAAGGCGCGCTGGGAGCGGGCGGTGGCGAGCGCCACGGATCAGCGCTCGCTGAACATCGCGAAGAACGTCCGCGGCGAGCACGTGCGTCGCAAGCTGGAGGAGGCGAGCGACAACGCGGTGAAGAAGGCGGTGGCGGAGGCGACGGCGGAGACGGACGTGCGGGTGATGTTCCTCATCGACAAGTCGGGGTCCATGGAGGGCGCCATCGAGCAGTCCAAGGAGGCGCTGTCGCGCATCCTCGCGGGCTTCCCGATGGACAAGCTGCACGTGGCGGCGTTCGACACCATGGGCACGGTGCTCCAGCCCAAGGCGGCGAACCGCACGGCGGTGCAGCACATGCTGTCCGGGCTGAAGGCGTCCGGCGGCACGGTGCACGCGGCCGGTGTCCACGCGCTGCACCGCTCCGGGGTGCGCATCCCGGCGGAGGCGAAGCTGGTGGTGATGGTGGTGGGTGACGAGGCGGGCGAGGCAGGCGACCAGTTCGCCAAGGCCTTCCACGCGTGTGGCTACAGCGTGGCGGCCGTGGCGCTGCTGGTGAGCGTGTCGGGGATGGGGGCGCGCGGCAACACGGTGCGCTCGGGGGCGAAGCAGCTGGGCGTGCCCTTCAGCGAAGTGAGCGTGGGGCAGTTCGCGGACCCCTACCAGGTGCCGCGCGTGCTCCAGGCGCTGATGGACGCCCCGCGCACGGTGGGCGCCAGCCAGTCCGGCTGGGTGGACCGGGTGATGAGCACGCCGCTGTTGAAGGTGGCGTGAAGAAGGAGGCAGGGGCGTGGACTACCGGAAGCTGCTCGGAAAGGAGGAGTCGGCGGTGCTGCCGTATTTCGGCGGCGGGACCGTGGACGCGCCTTCACGCCGCCTGCGCGTCACCCAGCCCGTCGCCCCGGGCTGGTGGCGTTTCGAGGTGAAGGGCCGCGAGGCCACCGCGCGAGAGCCGGCGTCTCCCGAGGGGATGGAGGCGCTGCCGCGCGTGCGGGGCCATGTCTGGGGGACGCGGCTGGTGCGCGAGGGCGCGGTGGCGGAGCCGCTGGCGTTGATGCCGGAGGAGGAGCCGCCGCGCCTGTCGCCGGTGACGGCGCGCCGCTGGCATGACGGCACGCTGCTCTTCGATGGCGTGGAATTCGAAAGCGAAGCAGAGGAGACGGCGCGCCGCGCGCTGGAGGACGGCCGTCCTCTGGGGGACGCGCGTGGCGTGAGCGCATCGCTGCGCGCGGCGTTCGGCTTCGCGGTGCTGGAGGCGGTCTCGCGAGGCACGGGCATCCCGTTCGCGCCCGTGGAGGTCCGCGCGCGGGTGCTCGACGTGGCGCGCGAGGGACGCGTGGAGGCGGAGCGCTGCCTGCGGCGGCTGGCGGAGGAGCGTGCGCGCTTCATCCGGATGCAGGCCGAGCAGGAGGCCCGTCACGAAGCGGCGGCCCGTGCGCGGATGCATGAGACCGGCACGTCGGAGGTCTGGCGGGACGCGGAGGGGCGTGAGCTCGGACGGGTGTTGTCGGGGCGTGAGCGCGAACGCTGGGAGGCCCTTCACGCAGAGGGAGCCCGTACGCGGATGCGCCCGGAGCCCGGCACCGCGGGGTCCACGTGGACCGGCTCGGGGCAGGTCGCGAACGGCCGTGAGGCGTGGGAAGCACGGCGGGATGCCTCCGCGCGCGCTTCAGGCCGGACGCCGGGCGTGCGGGACGGACGGGGCCACGCGCGCCCGGAACGCTGGCACGCGGAGCCGGAGGTCGGCACGCGGGTGGAGCGCGCGCTGGACAAGGCCGGCGCGCGGCTGCTGGACCACCGCCGGCTGGGGGACGGCCTGCTCGAGGTCGTCTACGCGTTCATGGGCGAGCGCTTCGTCACGGTGGTGGAAGCCGCGACGCTGCGCGTGCGCGACGCGGGCGTGTGCCTGGCGGGCGCGGACAACCGCGTCACCCTGGAGAGCCTGCCGTCGGTGCTCAAGGAAGCCATCGACACGGACGCGCTGGTCATCACCCGGCACGCATGAAACCCGCGTGTCCGACCGGGCCCGTCCCCCACGTCGGTACGGGCCATTCGGGAGGACGAACTTCAATGTCGACGACGCGCGAGGTGTGCCTGCTCATCGGGCCGGAGGATCAGGTGTTGTGGGGCGATTCCTTCGACGACCCCCTGTCGCTGCCGGACTCCCGCCCTCGGTGGGAAGCCATCTGGAGCCTGCGGGACACGCTGGTGGAGATCACCCACAGCCACCCGGAGGGCCCGCTGGGCTTCTCCCAGGAGGACGAGACGACCATGGCCGCGCTCGAAGCCGCGCTGGGCCGGCCGCTGAGGTTCTCCGTGGTGGCCCCCGACGGCATGGTGGTCCGCATCGGCGGCGAGGACGTGCTGGTGCGCGACGAGCCCGCGTGGGCCGCGCCGCTGCGCATCGCCTCGGGGCTCCTGTACGGGCGGCCCCGTCCCGGTCCCACCATCCTCCAGGAGGACGGCCTGCTCCTGGAGCGGGCCCACCGCAAACCGTAGGCCTCTGCTTCAGCCCGGCAGCAGGATGATGCGGGCAATCTCCGGCGGCGCGGCGACGCGCATGGGCGGACCCACGAAGCCGCACCCACGGCTGACGTAGAGATGCGAGCCGCCCAACTGGCTCAGGCCGGCGTTCTGCTCGCCCCAGATGAGATGGCCCAGCACGTTGCCCGGGAACATCTGTCCGCCGTGCGTGTGGCCTGAGACCTGGAGCCCCACGCCGCGCTGGGCCACCGCCTCGAAGTTGGAGGGCTGGTGCGCCAGCAGCACCGACGCGCGGTCCGGCCTCAAGCCCTTCATCGCCGCGTCCAGGTCATACCCGGCCTCACCGAAGCGGCTCGCGCTCCAGTCGTCCACGCCGATGAGGTCGAAGGACGCGCCCGCGTCCCCGATGGACACGGCGCGGTTGCGCAGCACGGTGATGCCCAGCCCGCGGACGAACTCCGTCCACGCCTCCACGCCAGAGTAGTAGTCGTGGTTGCCGGTGACGAAGTACGCGCCGTGCCGGGCCTTGAGCGCGCCGAAGCCGCCCACGTAGCGCCCCAGCTCCGGCACCGTGCCGTCCACCAGGTCGCCCGTCACCGCGATGAGGTCTGGCTTGAGCGCGTTGGTGCGCGCCACCAGCTCGTCCACGAAGCGGCGCTGCAACACGCCGCCAATGTGGATGTCGGTGAGCTGCACCAGCGTGAAGCCCTCCAGCGCCTTGGGCAGTCCGGGCAGCCGCACCGGGATGTCGCGCACGTCCGGAGGATGGAACGCGCGCCAGGTGCCGTAGGTGCTCACCGCCGCGCCCGCCACGGTGGCCCCCGCCGCGAGCCCCTTGGCCAGGAAGGCCCGGCGCTCGGGCGACGGCGGCTCCGGAAGCTTGCGCGCCCGGGTGAGCACGCCCCGGACCACGTCCAGCCCCAGGGTGAACATGAGCAGGGTGAGCACGCCCCGGACCACGTCCAGCCCCAGGGTGAACATGAGCAGGTAGAGCACCAGCCCCATCCACACCAGCAGCGCGATGCTCGTCCACCACGCCACCTCGGAGGAGAACATCCCCCCCACCATCCGGGCGCCCAGCGAACCCACCAGCCCCCCGGCGAAGAGCACCATCCCCGCGCGGCGCCGAGCCTTGCTCGCGGTCACGTCTCGCACCAGGCGGCGGTACAGATAGACGTGCGCCAACGCGAGCAGCGTGGTGACCGGCACGAGGAACAACACCATCCGGAGCTGGGGCGACATGAGGGGCCGTGTCTACCCGCGCAGGAGCTTGTCCACGAGCGCCACGTACTGCTGCTTCGCGGCGTCCTTCGCGAGCCCCTTGCGGCCGGCCCACGCGTCGTACTTCGCGCGCCCCTTGATATCGAGCATGCCGGGGCGCTTGCCCTGCACGTCCCCTTCCGTGCCCTGCTTGTAGAGGGAGTACAGCTCCAGCAGCGTGTCGTTCGAGGGAGCCTTGGACAGCGTCTTCACCCGGCTCTGTGCGGCGCTGAAGTCATCATCGAGGGCCATGCGCGGTCTCCGGCAAGCGTGTGCCGGAGACCTTAACAGCCGGCCTCACATCGTCGGCAGCCAAAGGTGGCGGATGTCCTCGGGCAGTTGGGCGCTCACGTCCTCCGCCTCGCCTTCGCTGATTTGGTGACGGACGGCATCCATCACCGCGCGCACCACGGGCTCCACGGCGTCCGGATTCAGGGCCAGGTCCTCGCCCACCAGCTTCAGCAGCTCGTCGCGGCCGAACTTCGACGGACGGGGGTCGGCGTCGTGGCGCTCGCAGCGGTGCAGCAGCTCCGTGAGCTTGCGCGGCAGCTGCGCCTCCAGGTCGGAGGACTCCTCCGCCTGGATGCGTTGCTCCAGGCCGCAGAGCACGGAGACGGCCGCCTGCTGGGCGACACTCGGGGACATGCCGCCCCGGTCGCAGAGGTGGTCGATGAAGCGGGCATACGTCTGACTGGCCCGCATCGCACTGCGCCGCGCACGCCGCTCCTCGATGGACAGCTCGCGCCGCTCCTCCGCATGCTCCTCGTCCTGGGGTGCGCCCGAGCGGCGCTGCGGATCACGGTCTTCAGCCATGGGGGTCCTCCCTGTCGGTCCCGGTGGGTAACAGGGTGCCCATGCCCGCCCCGGAGGGCACGTCATCGCGGACTGTTGCACTGTCCGCCGGCTGCCTGACTGCTAGGCGGCCACGCGCCGGATGTACGTATCCCAGAGGGCGCCGAAGAAGAAGCCGCCGAAGCGGGCCAGGGCCTCCGCGCGCTGCTTGCCGTCCCGGGCGTTGAGCACGCGCAGGGTGGTGAGCTGGCGCGCGAACTCCTCCGCGGTCAGCCGCAGGAAGCCCCGGCCCATGCACGGCGCCTCCGGGCCGTCGCCCCGGTGCAGGGACACGAACAGCGTCGTGGTGTCCTTCCACAGGTCCAGGCCCGGGTCGTCGTAGAGGTCCTTGTAGCCCTCCAGGTAGTACGCCTCGCCGGCCTCGCTGAGCAGGTGCAGCAGGTACTCCATCCGCTGGCCGCCCGGCCGGGCATGCTCGCGGGTCATCAGGCGCAGCTCGCCGCGCGTCACCACCAGCGGACGGGACGACAGCACCGGCGCCGTCACCGTGCCCATCAGCTTCAGGGGGTGGCGCTCGTCGCGCAGCGTCGCGTCCAGGTCCTCGGCCGTCACGGTGAGCACGAAGCGCAGGGGCGTGGCGTCGTCGCGCTCCGGGTCTCCGGCCTCCAGGTGCGGGGCCTTCACGTCACCGGACAGGAAGCCGTGCATCGTCTCCGTGAAGCGCACGCCCACGGGCCCGGGGGCCTGGGGCGCCGAGGCCTCCGGCAGCGGCGCGTAGTCGATGGTCCACCCGTATCGCCGGGCCATCAGGGCGCAGGCGCGCTCGGCGACGGCGGAGATGGTGAGCAGCGGGTTGATGCCCAGCGAGCGCGGCACCACGGAGCCGTCGGACACGTACAGCCCTTCGTGCACCGCGTGGCCGGACCTCCCGGAGAAGACGCGCCCCTCGTGGTCCACCACGCCGTCCTCCGCCCGTTCGGCCATGACACAGCCGCCCAGCGGGTGCGTGCACAGGAGCTCCTTGCCAAAGGCCTCGGACCAGAGCGGGTAGCGCACGAAGGTGCCGCCCAGCGCGGCGGTGGCGCGGCGCAGGCGCTCCTCGATGCGGGTGAGCTGCGGGTCGCGGCCGGCGTCCGGCCAGTGCAGGCGCACGCGGTCGTGCTCCAGCCGCAGCTCGCCCTTGCCCTCGTCGTGCGACATCACCATCAGCGTCTGCGTGTGCTCCACCGCGCCGTGGTCCGGTCCGCGCACGAAGCTGTCCGCCTGGCGCAGCCGCTCCTGGACCCAGTCCAGGATGCCCTCGTCGGTGTCCTCGCCCACCAGCGCCGCGGCCCCCGCGAGCGCCGCGGGCATCAGCGACGCGAGCGCGCCGGGGATGGCGCCCTCCTCGATGATCATCCCCTCGTCCAGCCTGGCCGTGTCACGCTGGTCGATGACGCCCGCGATGCAGGGGCCCACCGGGTCGCGCGTCTCATGGTCCTGGTCGCCGTGGCCCACGCCGTGGACGGGCATGTCCAGGTTGTAGCCGAAGGCCAGCACGTCGCCGTTGCTGCTGAAGCGGTGGCCCAGCTTCGAGGACACGGACAGGCCGAGCTCGCGCGAGCGCAGCAAGATCTCCGCGGTGCCCATGGTGCCGGCCGCCAGGACGACGCGGTCCGCGGTGAGCCAGGCATCGGGCGCGTCGAAGCGCTCGCGGCCGGTGTTGAGGGGGCGGTAGTAGACGCGCCACTTCGCGCCGTCCGGCACCACCGCGCGCACCGCCACCTCGGTGAAGATGCGGGCCCCGTGCGCGTGCGCGTCCGGCAGGTAGTTCATCAGCACGGTGTTCTTCGCGCCGGTGTTGCAGCCCGTGGCGCAGTCACCGCACAGCGAGCACCCCGGCTGCCGCACGCCCGCGGCGTTGACGCCCGCCTCGAACGTCACCGCCACCGGAGGCCGCGTCAGCCGTCCGCCCAGCTTCTCCGCGGAGATGCCGAACGTCTTGAGCTTCTGCAGCGGCGGGTGGTCCTCCGGGTACGGCAGGGGCCGCAGCATCAGCTCCGCTTGCGTGAAGCCATCCTCCAGCAGGCCGTGCACGTCGGCGCGCAGGGCCTGGGGCCAGCGCGGATCCTCGAACACGCGAGGGTCGGGCCGCATCGTCACGCCGGCGTTGATGAGCGACGTGCCGCCCAGGCCGCAGCCGTCGATGACGGACACGTCACCGTTGCGGTGGACCTCGATGAGGCCGGTGGGGCTGCCCACGTCCAGGTCGCCCTGGCCCGGGGCGCAGTGGAGCTGGAACTCGGCCACCGCCTGCGCGGGCGTGCGAGGCATCTCCCCCGGGTGCATCTCCCGGCCGCGCTCCAGCACGCACACCTGCTGCCCCGCGCGCGACAGCCGGCTGGCGGTGATGCCTCCGCCGTAGCCCGACCCCACGACGACCACGGGGTAGTGGGATGCCAGCTCACTCCACGGGGATGACAGCCTGCGCATGCTCACCTCTGGCGGACCGCTCGCCGCCTTCTTCCTGATGCCGCCTTTTATTCCCCACCGCTGACGCCAGGGACGGCGGGCCGCATGCTGCGCGGTTCAACGGCGCGGATCCACTCCCCGTCCGTCCCGTTCCCCTGCCTGTCCCCCTGGACAGGCCCCCTCCTGACCGCCCGGACAGCAGCCGGACAACCGGGCGGGTCGTTCCTGCCGGTCAGACGCGCGGGGCGCGCATTCTTGAGAGGAAATCCGCCGGAGCGCTTCGCCGGAGCGCTTCAGGGGCCTAGAAGAAGCGGCGCACCACCCAGGCGCCCAGGCTCAGCAGCACGGAGAGGAGGAACATGGACGCCAGCGGCGCGTAGACGCGCGTGTTCCCGCTCTCCACGCGGATGTCCCCGGGCAGCCGGCCGAACCAGGAGAAGGCACCGGCCCACACCAGCAGGCCCACGACGGCGAGCCCCAGGCCCGCCACCACCAGCATCAACCCCACGGGTTTCATCCGGGACTCCCCTCCTCCATCTCCGCGGCCTCGCCCCCCGCGCGGCGGAAGGCGTTCACCAGCCGGTGCGCGTGGCGCGTCGTCTCCGGCTCGCGGTAGCGGGGGCTGGCCTTCAACACCCACTCCACGGCGGTGTCCAGGTCCATGCGATGGCCGGGAGAGACGAACACGGGGCTGACGCCCGCGCGGGTGCGGACCGCCATGCCCACCACCTCGCCCTTGTGGGTGATGGGGGACGTGGCGCCCCGCCGCTCCGCGAGCTTCCCGGGCGTGCCCACCAGCAGCGACTTGGCGCAGCCGATGGAGGGGATGTCGAACAGCAGCCCTCCATGACAGGCGATGCCCAGGCGTCGCGGGTGCGCGGTGCCCTGGCCATCGAAGATGAGCACGTCCGGGCGGACCGTGAGCCGCTCCCAGACGGCGGCCAGCACCGGCAGCTCGCGGAAGGAGAGCAGGCCGGGGACGTACGGGAACGTCAGCGTCGCCGTGGCCACGGCGCGGGCCACGGGCTGAAGCGTCTGGGCGTCGAGCACCACCATGCCGCCATAGCCCGTGTCGTTGCCCTTCTCCGTGGAGATGTCCGCGCCCGCCACGCGGGTGATGCGCAGGCCCGGAGGCGGTTCGAGGATGAGCTGCTCCCGCAGCCGCTTCTGCACCGCCACGGCCTCCGAGGGCGTGACGTTCCAGGGGTGCGGTGCTCGTGGTGACTCCATGCGTCTCCTCCCGTGAGCCCTACACTGTGCATCCTCTGGCCGGAAGGTGACGGCCGCTCCCCTTCCCCACGTCCAGGAGGCGACGGACATAGACTGGGCGGATTGTGAAGGAGTGCGTACAGAATGCGTGGGAATGACTTCGCGGACCTGAAGGCCTTCGCGGCCATCGTGGAGCACGGCAACTTCACGCGCGCCGCGGCGCACCTGCGCGTCTCCCCTTCCGCGCTCAGCCAGACGCTGCGGGCGCTGGAGGAGCGCCTGGGAGTCCGCCTGCTCAACCGCACCACCCGGAGCGTCGCGGTGACGGAGGCTGGGGCGAGGCTGCTCACGCGGCTGAAGCCGGCCATGGAGGAGCTGGAGGCCGCGGTGGCGGACGTGAAGGACCTCCGGGACACGCCCGCCGGCACGGTGCGGATCCAGGCGGCCCGCTTCGGGGCCATCTCCTTCCTGGAGCCGCTGTTCGGGAGGTTCCACGCGGCCCATCCGGACATCGTGCTGGACGTCTCGGTGGACGATGCCCTCACCGACCTGGTGGCCGGAGGCTTCGACGTGGGCATCCGGCTGGGCGAGTGGCTGGACCACGACATGGTGGCGGTGAAACTGGGCGGCCACCTGCGCCAGGTGCCCGTCGCCTCGCCGCGCTACCTCGCGAAGCACGGCACGCCCAGGCATCCGCGCGACCTGCTCAAGCACCGGTGCATCAACTGGCGCCAGCCGGGCTCCAGCGGCATCTACGCGTGGGAGTTCAAGAAGGGCGGCGGCGACTGGTTCTCCATCGCGGTGAAGGGGCCGCTCGTCGTCACCGACCGCGCGCTCGCGCTGTCCGCCGCGCTCCAGGATGTGGGCATCGCGTTCTGGGCGGAGGAGCGGGTGCGCCCCTTCGTGCAGTCCGGAAAGCTGGTGGCGCTGATGGAGGACTGGTGCGCGCCCTTCCCCGGCTTCTTCCTCTACTACCCGAAGCAGAAGCACACGGCGCCGCCGGTGCGCGCCTTCGTCCAGTTCCTGCGTCAGGCGTGGTCCTCCTGATTCTGTACGGCTTTCTTCACAAGCCATGAGGACTGCCGCGCATTCTCAACAGAATCCGCGCCGCTATCTTGAAGCCATCCACGGACACACGGCTGCAAGAGAGGACGCGGCGCCATGGCAACGAACGATTCGAAGGTGTGGTTCATCACGGGCATCTCGCGGGGACTGGGCAGGGAGCTCGCGAAGGCCGCGCTGGCCCGGGGTGACAGGGTCATCGGGACGACGCGCGACGGGAAGTCGGACCTGGAGGCCCCCGGGGGCGCGCTGCACGTGCTGCCGCTGGAGCTGACCGACGCGGCGCGGATTCCCCAGGTGGTGGCAAAGGCACACGCGCTGCACGGGCGGCTGGACGTGGTGGTGAACAACGCGGGCTACGGCCTGCTGGGCGCCATCGAGGAGGCGACGCCCGAGGAGTCGCGCCACGTCTTCGACGTGAACTTCTTCGGGCCGCTGCACGTGGTGCAGGCCGCGCTGCCGTTCCTGCGCGCACAGCGCCGGGGACACATCGTGAACATCACCTCCATCGCGGGCCTGGCGCCCATGGCGGGCTCGGGGCTGTACGCGGCGGCGAAGTGCGCGCTGGAGGGCCTGTCGCTGAGCCTGGCGCAGGAGGTGGCGCCGCTGGGCCTGAAGGTGACGCTGGTGGAGCCGGGCGCGTTCCGCACGGACTTCCTGTCCCAGCACTCGCGGCGGGAGACGCGGGGCCACATCGAGGACTACGCGAAGACGGCCGGCGCGGTGGTGCGGTACCTGGGGAACATCTCCGGCAAGCAGCTGGGCGACCCAGCCCTGGGCGCGAAGGCCATCGTGGACGCGGTGCTGACGGAAGCGCCGCCGCTGCACCTGGTGCTGGGCACGGACGCGCTGCGCCGCACACGCGAGCGGATGGGCATCCTGAACGGCGAGCTGGACCGGTGGGAGGCCGTCACGAAGAGCACGGACCACACCGGCCCGGAGGCCGCGGGCACGCTGCGGCCAGGCTGACGGGCGGGGTTGTCAGGAAACACCTTGGGGCCTCGTCCCGGGCCAGGGTTCTCTTCCCTGGAGGCACGCGACCATGGCGACGCTCAACATCACCTATGACGGACACTCGGCGGATGTGCCGGTGGAGCTGGAGCGGCACATCAGCGACGCGGACGTGCGCCGCATCGCGGTGGAGCTGGTGCGCTCGGGCGGAGTGCCGGGCCTGCACCGCTTCCGGCTGGGGGACGAGGCCTTCCAGCACTACGTCGTGGACCGCTTCCGGGGCGCGCACGGCGAGGAGCGCATCTACCTGCGTCCGAAGGTGCCCTTCGGGGCGTGCTGAGGACGGCCACCATGCGCATCGTCTTCTGTGGCGTGGGGGCCATCGGGTCCGCGACTGTGCTGCTGTGCCGCAACCTGGACGCGACGCGGGTGTTCATCGACTTCGACCGCGTGGAGTCGAAGAACCTGCTGTCGCAGGCCTACGTGAAGCCGTCCGTCGGAAAGAACAAGGCGGAGGCGCTGAAGCTCCAGCTGCACAACCTGCACGGCGTGAAGGCGGAAGCCTTCGGCGTGCGCCTCACGCGCGACAACGTGGAGGCGCTGTGCAAGGGCGCGGACCTGCTGGTGGACGCCTTCGACAACCAGGACAGCCGCCAGTTGCTCAGCGACCACGCCCGGAAGACGGGCACGCCGCTGGTACACGGCGCGGTGTCCGCGGACGGCATGTTCGGCCTGGTGCGCTGGGATGAACGCTTCACGCCCGACGCCGAGGACACGCAGGGCCAGGCCACCTGCGAGGGCGGCGAGCACCTGCCCCTCCTGGGCCTGCTGGCCGCGACGCTCGCGCGGGCGGTGCAGGACTTCCTCAAGCACGGCGTGAAGCGGGACGCGTTCGTGAACCTGAACTCCGTCACTCCGGTCGCGGGTCAGGGCTGAGCCGTCACGGTCAGCCCGCCCGCGCCAGGGCCTCGCGCTCCTGGTCGAAGCGCACGAGCGCCTGGATGATGTCCTCCTTCGAGTCCGTGAGGAGCAGGTGCCGCGCGTACTCCTGCCCCCGGGCAAGGTGCTCCAGCAGCGGGTACACGGGCCGCGTCTGGGTCCAGAACTCACGCCCCAGGAAGAGCATGGGGCTGATGACGCCCACGGTGTTGTAGTGGTTCTGGCAGGCGTCCTGGAAGATCTCCTGCACGGTGCCCGCGCTGCCGGGTGAATAGACGACGCCACCCCGGGCGATGGTGAGCAGGCCCTCCTCGCGCACGCTGTTGGCGAAGTACTTCGCGATGCGCGTGGCGAAGGGGTTGGGCGGCTCGTGGCCATAGAGCCAGGTGGGGATGCCCAGGCTGTCGCCCATCGCCGACGCGTCGAGCAGGGGCCACATGGCGCGCACCTCGAAGGCGCGCGCGAGCCAGTCCCGGTCCTTGTAGGACGGAGCCCGCGCCAGCACCGCGAGCGCCGCGTCCAGGTCTTCATCCGGCCGCGCCGCGAACCACGCGCCCAGGTGCGTGGCCTCCATGGCGCCCGGGCCGCCACCGCTCACCAGGAAGAAGCCCAGGCGCGCCAGCGAGCGGGCCAGCTCCGCCACGGAGCGGTAGGCCTCCTGGCCTCGCAGCATGGAATGGCCTCCCATGATGGCCACCACCCGGCGGGGCTTGCCCTGGTCGAGCAGCGCCTCCTCCAGCGCGTCACTGATGGCGTGGTCGTGAAGCCGCTGCGCCAGGGTCTCCAGGATGGAGGGAGGGTGCGCCCCACCGCGCGAGTTCCAGTGCGCGTAGATGCGCGCATCCAGCGTGTCCGCGTAGGTGTCCGGCTGGGTCGGGTCGAAGCCCGCGTACAGCTCCTCCGGCGTGTAGAGGCTGCCGCGGTACGGGCAGTAGGGCAGCCCGGAGAACGGCGGGAACACCATGGCGCCCCGCGTGATGACCTGCTGCAGGGTCGAGGGCTCCAGCAGACAGCCCAGGAAGATGGTGCCGGTGAGGTCCGCCTTCAGCAGCGCGTCGCTCCACGCGCGCAGGTCCAGCCCCTGGAGGATGACGTTGGCGAGGCCGCGGCCCTCGCGAAGGTGCTGCTCGAATGCGGCCAGGGTCTCGAGTTCCGTCATGGGTGTCTCCGCGAGGTGCGCGTCAGGAACGGGATTATCGCTCCGTCATTTTCCTCCAGAAAGGAGGGATGCCCCATGCAGAACCCCAATGAGCTGAACCCGCAGCGCCCCGCCACGAAGGTGACCTCTCTGGAGAAGCTGGAGCTGGCCACCGCATCCTTCCGTGGCAGTGCGCCCGGGACCTGACGCTCGCACCCGCCCCCGGTAACCCGGGACGGCGGTGACGAGGGCCGGGTTCCCGAAGGGGGACCCGGCCCTTGTCGCGTCCGGATCCTCCCTCGAAGGTTTCCCCAAGCATCGGGATGTAGCTCAGCCTGGTTGAGAGCGTGCGCCTCGGGCGCGCAAGGTCGCTGGTTCGAATCCAGTCATCCCGACTTCAAACACAATCAAAGACACACCCGCCGGGGTAGCCCAACTTGGTAGAGGCGCCGCGCTCAGAACGCGGAGGTTGCGGGTTCGAATCCCGCCTTCGGCACACCTTCAGGCCTGGCAATCCCAACCTGGATGGCAGGCAACGTCAGAGGTGCTCGCGGATGGCCTGGTACCAGCGCTCCGCCATCTTCTCCTCACCGAGGAGATTCGGATGGATCCCGTCATACGTGTCCGTGGCGGGGTTGAAGTCGGTCCACTGGTCCACCACGTAGACAGGCGACTCCTCCGTGCTCTTGGCCGCGGCCAGTGAGGGCATGCGCTGGTTGAGGGACTGGAGCTTCAGCGACAGCATGGCGCCCGAGGTGGGGATGATCTGGGCCAGGAACACCTTCACCCGAGGGTTCACCACGCGCAGCCGGTCGATGATCTGCTCCAACTCCGACACAGTGCTGTCCTCTGTCTGGTTATAGTACGTGTCGTTGGTGCCCAGGTGGATGAGCACCAAGTCGGGATGCGTGCTCGCAGCCCAGTTGGAGATGTTCGCGAGCACCTGATCCGCCCGCCAACTCCAGTGGCCCTCATGGTCGCGGTCGAACCAGATGGAGGAGCAGGTGTTCGCCCCCAGGTAGCCCGTCGACAGGGTGCCCACGAAGTCCGCCCTGTAGCCCCTCGACGTCAGCTTCCGCCAGAGCTGGCACCGGTAGCTGCCGTGCCCTGCCGCCCCCTGGGTGATGGAGTCGCCCAGCGGCATCACCTTCTTCGCCGACAGCGCAGCGCCCCCCGCCTGCGCCGCGCCCCATTCCTCGTGCGCTTCGCCATCCAGGGGCCCGCTGTAGCCGGGCACATCCAGCAGCGCCACGGCCAGCACGGCCCACACCTGAGTCCTCATCCAATGCATCAGAAGCCCCCCGGGAAATCCTGTTCAGGAATCCCATCACCTCCGTGATCGCAACCGGGCCTGTTTCATTGGAAGACCGCCATCCACGCCCCGGACAGGGGTGTGGAATGGAAGCCACTCCGCAGGCCCCTGATTCCCTCGGCGTTGGTCCTGCGCATTGCGCTCGTATCGCGGTGCACGCCCTCGCGTACGGCGGCGTTGCGGGGCCGCGCGCTGCGTCAGGAGCCCGGAGACGCGACCGCCGGGCCCCCCCGTGAAGAGTCGAGGTTGGTGCTCGCGTTGCCCGTGACCTGGGCGTTGTTGAAGAGAAGCCCGCTGATCTTCGCGAGGTCCGCTGCGGATGGCCGTTTTCCGCGCGATCCTACAGGCGGGTGAGCGGTTCGCGGGCCGTCCCCTGGCCGCCGGGAGCGGCCCCCTCAGTGATGGTGCCCGACCCGCTCAAACACAATCAAAGACACACCCGCCGGGGTAGCCCAACCTGGTAGAGGCGCCGCGCTCAGAACGCGGAGGTTGCGGGTTCGAATCCCGCCTTCGGCACATCTTCAAGCCCAGCAATCTCAACGGATTGCTGTGAACCGCGTCTGGCGGGCGATTCAGCGTCGAATACAAGACGCCCTTCGAAGCGCTCCCCCCAGAGCGCGCTGAGCCCCGCCGCTCCATTGACTTCACTCACAAATGGCATTGTTCCGAATCGTCGGGAATCCGACCGCGGCCATGCGTTGGCAATTGATGGGTCGCCTGCGGGCGCCCTATGCATTCACTGCGGGTGAACAAGACACTCCGCGCAAGCCGTCGTGGGGCCAGGATGCGTCCATTCAGGGGGGAATCCCAATGAAACACAAATCAATCTCATTCCTCGTCATGTTCATGGGGGCCGGTTTGCTCGGCCTCATCTGCGGTTGCAGCCCGATCTCCGTTGGAGACAATGACGCGTACGCCGGTTCGGCCGACTCCGCCCTCACCGCCGAGCAGTGCGATTACTTCGAGGTCAACGGGAAGGTCCAGATCTGCCACAAGACCAGCTCGACGATTCATCCCTACACGATCGTCCGTGTCAGCGAGCAGGCGTGTATCAACGCGCACAGTGCTCACAACGGCGACTACGTCACCAGCATCGACCCGACCTCGCCGCTCTACGACCCGACGTGCAGCGGACAGGGCTGCCTGTCCGTGAACGCGCCGTGCGACGCCTCGGTCCCCTGTTGTGACGGCCTCACGTGCCAGAGCGGCACCTGCATTGACGTCAACGAGTGCGCCGCCGGTACCGACAATTGCAGCGAAAACGCCACCTGCACCAACACCGTGGGCTCCTTCACCTGCGCCTGCAACGCGGGGTACGAGGGCGATGGCGTGACCTGCACCAACATCGACGAGTGCGCCGCAAGCCCCTGCCTGAACGGTGGCACCTGCATCGACGGCGTGGGGAGCTACACCTGCCAGTGCGCGCCCACCTACGAGGGGACCCACTGCCAGGCTTGCTCCGGCCCCCTCGGGGACTGCAACGGGAGCTCGTCCGACGGCTGTGAGGTGAACCTCCAGAGCAACGCCCATCACTGCGGCGCCTGCGGCATCGTGTGCTCGACGGGCCAGATCTGCTCGAACGGCACCTGCCAGCCCGCCCCCACCGGCCAGGTCCCCGGCACGCCGGTCAGCTCCCCCGCGAACCACAACCCGCTGGCCCCGGCGGTCGCCGATGTGAATGGCGACGGCAAGCTCGACATCCTGGTGGCCAACGCCGAATCCGGGTCGATCCTGCTCCCCTCTGGCTCTCTCTCCGTTTTCCTGGGGAACGGCGACGCCAGCGTCCAGTCGGAGGTCAACTACGGGAGCGCCTCGCTCTCCAGCAACGCGGTCGTGGCCGTGGACGTGGACGGCGACGGGTGGCTCGACGCCGTCACCGTCAACGGCCAGACCAACCTGCTCCTCATCAACGGAAGCATCAGCGTCTACAAGAACCTGGGCCCGAGCGCGGCCGGGACCTTCGGCGCGCCGACGAGCTTCACCACTGGCAGCCCGGGCTCCGTCCACCTCTGCACCGGTGACTTCAATGACGACGGGGTGGCTGACATCGCCACGACAAGCGTGACCCTGAGCCAGGTGAGTGTGCTCTTCGGCACCGGCGCGGGCAGCTTCGGCGCGCCCACGTTCATCGGCATCCCCAACACCGGCGGCGTGCAGTCGACGATCGCCTGCCGTGACCTGAACAGCGATGGCTTCTCCGATCTCGTGGTGACGAGCCCCGCCAGCGCACGCCTGTCGGTCCTCATCAACCAGGGCGACGGCTCGTTCGCCGCCCCCGTCTCCTACAGCAACGCCGTCAGCGGCCAGACGGCGGGCATCGCCTTCGGCGACGCCAACGGCGACGGCACGCTCGACATCCTCTCGAACGGCGCGGCGGGCCGGTACCTCTTCTTCTTCCAGGGGAACGGCAACGGCACCTTCGCGAGCGGCGTTCCGTCCACCGCCGCGGCCACTGCGGTCGCCAACTCGGCGCTGGGCGTCGTAGCCAATGACTTCAACGGCGATGGCAAGCTCGACGCCTACATCCTCGTGACAACGGCCTCGGGCGGCGTCCGCCCGATGACCGGCAACGGCAATGGCGGCTTCACCTCGGGCACCGTCGTCACGACCGGCGCCTCGCCTGGCCTCAACGCCATCGCCACCGCGGACATGGATGCGGATGGGTACGCTGATCTCATCCTGACCAACAGGGGCTCCGGCACCGTGACCGTGGTCCCCAACGGACTCTGATGGCTGTCCGCGAGACCGCGATGGGGCGGTGCGCCGCGTGCTTCGTGCGCGGCGCACCCGCGCGAATCCGCGCCCCAGCTCGCCCGCCTCGGCCTACCGCTCCTGGCTCACGGCGAATCCTCCGAATCAAGAGCCGGGGGGACGGAGGTCAGCTTCCACAGTTGCCCCGAGTCATTGCAGCCTGTCTTGTCGAGGATGGGGATGTTGTTGGCCTTGCTGTCATTGACGATGTCCAATGACAGCGCGTCGCCCTGCGCCTGGGTTGTCAGCCGGTAGATGCCGTTGGGCTCCGGATTCAGCTTCCATCGCTGCTCCGGAACAGCCGCCGATTTGACGAGGAGGGGGCGATTGCCGCCGGCGCTGGCCAGGGACAGGCTGGTCCCACGCCACTGGGTCGTCAGTCGGTAGAAGCCGTTGGCCTCCGGAGTCAGCTTCCACCGCTGCCCCGAGTATTTGCCCGTCCTGGCGAGGATGGGCGCGTTGTTGGCTTTGCCGTCATAGAGGATGTCCAGCGACATGCCTTCGCCCTGCCACAGGGTCGTCAACTGGTAATAGCAGCGGGCATCGAGGGCGGCGGATACCGGCGGCGGGTTGGGCGCCGTGGGCGGGGTGGGTGTCGTGGGCGCGGGCACCTTCCACACCTGCTGGAGCAGCGCGAGCATGTCCGGGTCATGCTTGCCCAACTCTTCGCGGGTGAAGGGATAGAAGTCGTTGCGGCCGAAGAGCGCCTCCGAGTTCTCCGCGAAGTACTCCCCCACGTCGACCATGGCATAGGAAGGCTCGAACGTCTGGGGCCCATTGGGCCCACGCGAGCGCTCCACGCATTCGTAGCTCTTGCTTGCCATTGCGCGCGCATAGACAGCCGCGAGGCCGGCATGCTCCCAGCCGAGCACCTGGTCATGATAGGCGTGACTGAGCTCGTGGAGCACGAACACGGGCATCCGCCTGGTTTCCTTCTCGAAGATGAGGACGTTCGAGAACTCGATGCTCTTCAACATCGCCAGGCTGCGACCACTCTGGCGCAGTAAGACATCGCCAGCATGGTACCGGGCTGCCTGCGGCTCGTTGGGATAGGGCGGCGACAGCCACAGCGTCACCTTGCGGAGCTGAGCCACGGGGCCCGCGGGGACGATACGGACAACCTCCTTGAGCTGCGCCGCCAGGAGCACCAGGGCCTTGTCCGTCAGGGGCTTGTTCGCCGCCGTCAGCAGGCGGTCATCGATGCGAACCGTCCAGCCCTCGACCGTCTGGGTTTGATAGGTGGGAACGGGGCTGGCCGCGGAGGCGACGCAAGCGAATGCCAGGGCGGCCAGGAAGAGCCATCTGGGAGAGCGCATGCCTTATCGTACTCTCCGTGCGGCAGACAGCGAAGGCCGGGCGGCATTGCCTCCGCCGCCCGGCGGACCGGCCCGCTGACGCTGCGAACAGCATCCGGTCCGGGGAGGCCTACCGCGCCTGTCCGTCCGCGTTCAACGCGAGCTCACCGTGGACCGTGTAGGCGTCCGCGGAGCCCTTCACGTCGATGCCGGAGAAGTGGCGGTAGGGATAGGCACCCTGGCCAATCGTCTCCGTGAACTCGATGGCGTCGCCCGTGAGCTCGGCGCCGTCCACCTCCACCGTGAAGGTCCTCCCGGGGAACTGGAAGCGCCAGACGCAGGCGCCCTGCTCCTGCGCCGCATCGGGCGCGTTGCGGAACGGGAACGGCAGGAAGGGGCCGTGCTCCCGCAGGTAGAAGTCGGAGACCATCACCACGTCTCCCATCCAGTTGGTGTACACGTGCCAGCGGGCCGCGGGCCCCGGGCCGCCCGTACCTTCGCCCTGCAAGACGCCGCCCTGGAAGACGCGCACCTGGAACTCGGAGCCGCCCGCCGTGCCGGTGAAGGCGGGCGTGAAGGTCACCCCCGTCCCCTCCTCGTCCGGCGCGATGCCCAGCGTGCTCACCACCTGGTCGCCATCCCGCGCCGCGAACGCGAAGCGGCCCTGCCCGCCGCCGATGTTCGCCGTGGCATTCTGCCGCCAGGCGACCGCGCCGCCGAAGTGGCTGGAGAGGCCATCCGTCTTGGGGTCGGAGAGCCCGGTGACCCGGAGCCCTTCGTCGGTGAACTCAAGTGACGCCCCACCGGTCGCACAGCTCTGGATGCCATTGAACCGCTCGACGCACGCCGCCTGGGCCTGGGCCTGCTCGGTGCCCACGGCCTTCGTGCCTTCGTCCTGGCCCTGGCAACCCACCAGGGAAAGGAACGCCGCCGCGACCACGTAACCTGTCTTCATCATCCGCATGTGTTCGACCTCGGGAGTGGGGGCGCTTCCCGCCAGCGGGAAGCCTTGTCGTGGGACGCAGGCCCCAGCGACAGGGAGCCCACCCTGCATCACGCGCGCCAGGACATGAAATCCAGGCCCACCCAGCAAGTCCGGGCAACAGGTCACCGCCGTGTCTGGCCGCTGTAGCACTCCAGGTCACAAAGGCTCGCGGCAATAGCAGGACGTGTCACACGCCCCCACCCCGGGTCGCTACGGAGTGACCTCGGTGATGCCGAAGAGGAACCCCTCCGGAATCAACCATTTCCAGAGGCCATCGCCGCGGGCCCGCTTGAGCGAGAGGAAATACCGGCCGGTGGCGGGCGCCGTGTAGGTGACGCCATCCCTGTCGCTGGGCAGGTCTGTCTTCAGCACCTGGCCCTGGGCATCCATCACCGTGGTCGCGCAGTAGTAGGGGCTGCTGGAGCCGCTCTCATCCTTCAGCAGGTAATCACGGCCCCCGACGAGGTCCACCGCCAGCACGTCGACGTCGTCGACGGACCTGAAGCCGACGTTCACTCGCGCGGGCACCGTCACCGCCGTGGCGTCAGGCGGCGCATCCGGATGGTCATCCGGCCCGATGTCACGGACCCGGCAGAGGTAGCGGGTCGCCACCGGAGCGCGGGGGAGGCCGGTCCGGATGAGCAGGATGAGGTCACCGCCCACGGCATTCTTGACCCCCAGCTCCGCGATGCCGCCACTGAAGTAGGACGTCCTGAACCTGCCCAACACCGTGCCATCCGGGCGGATCGCTTCCATGTTGGGGTCGTCACGGGTCCCGCTGCAGTACGCGCGCAGGACGTGGTTCGTGGGAATGGAGATCCGCCAGGCGTCCACGTCGTCGGGGGTCTCCAGGAAGCCCTCGAAGGTGTACTCCGTCTCCGTCACCGGCTGCGAGACGGCCGTGTCCGGGGAGTCGCCCGCGTCATCGCTGGCCTCCGTGAAGATGTAGAGGAAGCCACCTGTCTCGCCGTCCGCGACGGGGCGCACCTCCATCACGACGAGGCCGTCCGCGTCCGCCGTCCAGAAGAGGTCGGCCTGCTTCGTCGCATCGGAGGCCAGGGCCTCCCCCATGGGCTCCAGCGACGTCGCGTCGAGCCGCTGGACCCGGCACCCCGACAGCGTGGTGGCCGTGCAGACGAACCGGTAGAGCTGGCCGGCCCGTACGGCGAGCTCCAAGCGGACGCCCTCGGCCCCGGTGACCTGCGCCTCTCCATGCGCCCCCGGTTTCAACCCGGGTGCGTCGTCCTTGCCACACGCTCCCAGCGCCAGCGCCAGCCCCAACAGGACGCAGAGCGTCCAGCCCCCCTGGGACTTCATTTCCAGACTTGAATGCATGGATGTCTTTCCCCAAAACCAACCCACCCGGCCATGGGCTGGCACCGTCAAAGAATGCCACATCCGGCGCCGTCAGGGCGCCTCTGGAGGCGTGATGTCCGAGATGGCATAGGTGAAGCCGCCGGGAATGAACCACGTCTCCGGCGCTTCGCCGCGAGCACGTTGGAGCGAGAGCTGATACCGGCCGGTGGCGGGCGCGGTGAAGACGACGCCGGTGCGGTCGCTGCGCAGGTTCGTGGCCAGCACCACCCCCTGTGCATTCGTCACCGTGGTGGCACAGTAGTAGGGGTCCGACCGCGGACTGATCTCCCGCAGGAGATACTGGTGGCCCTCCAGGAGGTCCGCCGCCACCACGTCGATGTCCTTCTCGGAGTAGAGAGAGACGGTCACGGCCCCGGGCATCCTCAACAGGGTGGTGGCGGGCGGCGCATCCGGATGGTCGTCCGGTCCGGTGTCCTGGACCTGGCACGTGTAGCGGGCCGAGTCGGCACGCATGGCGGGGCTGGCTCGGACGAGCAGGATCAGGTCGCCCCCGTTGGGGCTCTTGGCGCCCATCCAAAAGGCGAGCCGGGCGGAGTCGGTGGCGTTGAACTGGCCCAGGGACGTGCCGTCCGGGAGGACGACCTCCATGTCGGGGGCGGGCTGGGTGTTGTCTTCATCCCTGCAGACCGCGCGCAGGACGTGGTTCGCGGGGAGGGAGAGACGCCAGGCATCCACGTCGTCCCGGGACTCCAGGAAGCCAGTGAATACGGTCTGCACCGTGTCCACCGGCCGCGAGACGGCCGTGTCCGGGGAGTCGCCCGCGTCATCGACGGCTTCCGTGAACGCATACAGGAACTGCCCCGTCTTGCCCTCCGGGGCGGACTGCACCTCCACCACGACGCGCTCCTCCGCGTCCGCCGTCCAGAAGAAGGACAGCACATTCCTCAGGCTGGAGGCCCGCGCGTCGCCCACGGGCGCCATCGACTTCGCGTCGCGCAACTGGACCCGGCACCCTGTCAGGGTGATGGGCGTGCAGTCGAACCGGTAACGTTGACCCTCCCGCACGACCAGCTCGAAACGGGCTCCCTCGGGCGCCGTGACCGCGGACTCCCCCTGGGCGCCGGGCCGCAACTCCGGGATGTCATCCGAATCCTTGCCGCAGGCTCCCAGGACCAGCAGCACGCCCAGCAGGACGCCAGACGTCCAGCCCCCTCGGGACTTCACTTCCAGACTTGAATGCATGGTCCGCGCTTCCCCATCACAGCCCACCCGGCCATGGGCTGCCCCATGGCCGTACCATGCCATGTCTGGCGTTGCGACGGGATGGGGGTTTCCACGGAGGCAAGCTCACGCGGAGCGCTTCGACCCCGCATCGCCCATCGGCCCGTGCTTGTCCCCTTCGATGCGGCGATAGAGGACGTACGAGTAGAGCATGGGAGTCACCGCCGCCACGGCGACAGCCGCGAGCACGGGGACCGGACCACCGCCCAGAAGCCCCGCGACGAGGACGATGAGTCCCGCGAGGACGAAGAGCCTTCCTCCCAGGCGATGCGTGCGCAGCCAGACCTCGTCGCTCGCGAGCGTCCAGGGCGTCCGGATTCCACAGAAGAAGTTCTTCGTGAACTTCCCCATGTAGTTGCCCAGGACCATCAGGACCACGCCCGTGCCCGCGGGAACCACGCGCGCCATCGGCACGGACACGCCAATGCCCGAGAGCAGGACCAGGGCGTTGAGCAGGAAGAGGAACGCGACCAGCACCGTCTGGATGCCCTCGAAGACGTTCTGGAATCGCTCCATGCGGTAGCCCCTGGGCGAAATCCGCGGCACGGCCACCAGGACCAGATACACGGCAGCCATCACCAGCGGCAGGACGAAGGGCCCCCAGGGCTTGGGCGTGTACCCGTCCACCACTCCCTCGGCATTCCAATGTGTGGGAATCGACTCCGGCAACTGGCCGTAGAGCAGGAAGGCCATCGCGAACGCCATGGCGACGAATCCCAGACTCAACCCATTGGCTCGGCGGATTCTCATGACTGCTCCCCATTCCCCTTTTCGACCTTGAAGAGGTCAAGAAGGACTGCCGCTACGTCCTCGAACACGGTCGTGTTGAGGGAGTAGACGATTTGCTGCCCGCGGCGCTCACAGCGCACCAGGTCCGCGGCCTTGAGCACGTTGAAGTGATGCGACAGCGACCCCTTGGTGATGTCGAACGCCTCAGCGAGCTCCCCCGCGGACTTCGAGCCGCCCTGCAGGAGCTTGAGCACCCTGCGCCGGGTCGGGTCGGAAATTGCCTTGAAGACCTCCTGCGTTCGCATCATGACCTTTTGATATTTTGAATAACTTCAAAATAACGATCAGGGGAGCCAGGTCAAGTGGAATGCAGGGGGGTTACGGGGCTTCCGCCCGCGTGACCGAGGGCCCTTCGCGGGCCCCCGGTGCTTCAGGGGCTGGCTACAACTCCAGCTTGCAGGTGGCGGCGCAGCCGTCGCGGCTGACGGTGTTTCCGTCGTCGCATTGCTCGCCCTGGTCGGATTGCACGACCCCGTCGCCGCAGCGGGCACCGAGCAGGCAGCCCGGGGCGCATTGCCCATAGCTTCCCTGGTTCAGGTCGTCGTCGCATTCCTCTTCCGAGTCCAGCCTGCCATTGCCGCAGAGCGCGGTGCAGGGCAGTCCCTGATTGGCCGGCAGCAGCGAGGACAGCCTCAGCCCGTAGCTCGAGCCCGTCGTATGGCGTTCCGCCTGGAACACGGCGACCTCATAGATGCCGCCCGGCTCGAGGCCGAGTGAGGAGGCGAGGACCTCGAGCTCCACGCCTCCGGACATCGGGGCGTGAACCCCTCCCATGTCGAGGACGAGCCGCCCGTTGACGAAGATCCAGACATCATCGTCCCCCGAGAAGTCGATCCGCCCCCGGCCCGAGAACTTGAACCAGAGCCGCGTCTCGCTGGTGAAGCTGAAGTTGTGCGGCACGCCCTGGCTGTCCGGACGCGTCGTTTCCTGTCCGTAGGCCACCCAGCCCGCGCCATCGAGCGGGAAGAAGTCCAGGTCCTCGAACGCGTAGTGGGCCAGGTCAGGAGACGTCCGCGTCAGGGGCAGCGTGGAGACGACGGGCGTATTGACGTTGCTCACGTCGCGAAACCACTGGTCGAAGTTCGCCTGTCCATGCGTCGTGGCGGAGGACACGCCTGTCTTGGCATAGACGGGTTTGCCGTCCGCGCCCAGGGGGATCTGGACGATGCCGGACTCCGCCCCGTTCGCGTTCTCGAAGTCGATGTGGCCACCGGGCAGGTCCTTCCCCCGGAAGTCGCGATAGACGATGGGAAGCGTCAGCGGGGACGGAGGGGGTGCGGCGGGGTAGCAGGCGAAGCCGTCCTCGAGCTGACAGGTCGCGGAGCAGCCGTCGTCGTCGCGCGAGTTGCCATCGTCGCACTGCTCGCTGGAAGCGAGGACGCCGTCGCCACAGCGGGATTCACAGACCCCGTTCACGCAGCGGGGCTCCCGCTGGCACAGCGGCGAACAGCCATCGCCCAGGTTGTGGTTGCCGTCGTCGCACTGCTCGGTGCCTTCCACCCTGCCGTCGCCGCAGGTCGTCTTCGCGCACGCCTGGCCCACGGCGTGGCACTTGAAGCCCGGCTCCAGCCGGCATGAAGCATTGCAGCCATCGCCGCTGGCGGCGTTGCCGTCCTCGCACTCCTCCGGGGCCGCGACGATGCCGTCGCCACAGCGCGCGGCGTGGCACCTCAGGCCGCTGGCGCCACAGTTCCACCCCGGCTCGACCTGGCAGCTGGCGTTGCAGCCATCGCCGCTCGTGGTGTTGCCGTCGTCACATCCCTCGCCGCCCTCCTTCTTTCCATCGCCACAGACGGTCGGGGAACCGGCGTCGGCAGGCTCGGTGCCCGCGTCCTCGGTCCCCGCGTCTTCAGTCCCCGCGTCCATCGTCCCGGCGTCATCGAGGCCCGCGTCCGTGCCTGCATCCGCATCAGGCTGCGTCCCGGCATCCGTGCCGGCGTCGCCTTCAGGCTGCGTCCCGGCATCCGTGCCGGCGTCCACATCGGAACCGGCGTCCTGGGTCCCGGTCGAGGCATCGGGCCGGGTCCCCGCGTCGGAATCCGTGGGGGTGTCATCTCCACAGGCCGCGAGTGAGAGCAGGAGGGTGGCGCAAAACATCCGCAACAACAGGGATTGACGGGAGCGGGTCCGGGTCTTGTTTGTCATACGGGGCGCGCATGCTGTGAGCCCCCAAAGCAGGTGTCAATGGATTGTCGATACAAACGGAGGTTTCGCCGGCATGTCAGAGGCTTCCGGTATATCCGCAGCCGCCCTTTTCCCCGGCAAAGGAGGCAGTGTGAAAGGATTCAAGTGGATGATGACCGCGGCGCTCGCGGTCATCGCGCCTGTCATGACGAGCGAGGCCGTGCCCAACCGGGTCACCAATGGCCTGGTGGGAGAATGGAAGACCATCACCAAGATGCCGTTCGGGCTCCCCGACCGGGCTCCCGATACGAGCGGCCTGAACCAGACCGGCACGGTCGTGGGCACGTCGACGCAGTCCTGGGGCTGGTGGGACAACGGCATGAACCTGGTGGGGGACAAGTACATCCAGGTGCCCAACTCGCCGAACCTGAACTTCGGCACCGGCAGCTTCACGCTCACGGCGTGGATCCGCATGTCGGATACCAGCCGCTACAACAAGACCATCATCGACAACCGCGGCACCGACGGACGCGGCTATTCGTTCGTGGTCACTGAAGGCAACAAGCTGCTGCTCCAGATGGCGGACGAGACGGGTTGGCTCAACTTCATCTCGGAACCCTACCTGACGCCCAATCGCTGGCATCACGTCGCGGTGAGTGTCAGCCGCACCTCCTGGCCGGTGCACATCGCCTTCTACATCGACGGGTACGACGCCGGCCTGGCCACGCCCAAGATGGGCAACATCAACAACACCAACAACCCGTTCTACATCGGCGGACACAAGGACACTGCCTCGTACCGGTTCTCAGACCGGATCGACGAGGTGTTCGTCTTCAACCGCGCCCTGCCCAACTACGAGATCTGGAACGTGCTCAACCCGGGGCGGCCCAGCTACACGCCGTCGTACTGGAACGACAACAGTCGGCAGGGGCAGAACAACTGCTACAACTACGCCAACAACAAGGCCACCAACACGTTCGCCCAGCCGGGCCGGGCCTCCGGTTCGCAGGCCACGTACATGGACTGCTCGGTGGTGCGTCAGGCCGCCATCAATGACGGCCTGGAGCCCCTCTCCGACTATCCGAGCACGATCCTGAACTTCAAGACCGGCGTCGCGCTGGTGGTGGCTCCGGGCTACGACTACCACTGGTACCGGCTCGACGAGAACGGCACCTGGAGCCACAAGCCGGGCAGCACGCGCGCGACGAACCTGGACAACGCCGGTCAGGTCATCACGGATCCGCGCACCGCCAACCGCGGCGTGTACACCCAGTTCTGCGGCTTCTTCAGGCTCTGGTCGGACATCGCCGAAGGCTACGGCCACGAGTCCATCAACTAGGCCCCCACCCCTTTCACGGAGAATCCACCATGTCTCGTCCTTCGTTTCGTGCGTTCGTCCTCTGCGGAGTGCTGGGGTTGGGTGTGGCGGGGTCCCTGACGGCCTCCGCGTCGGACCTCCAGGCCGAGCAGCCCCAGCAGGGGCTGCGCGTGACGTACCTGCTGTACTCGGGCCGGCCCAACCCGAGCGTGCTCGTGACCGACCCCGCGCAGGTGCGCGCCATCGAGGAGCAACTCGCCCGCTCGCTCGCGAACGGTCAGCGCACCTCGGTGGCCGGGTCCCCGGCCGTGCTGGGCTACACGGGCATCCAGATCGAGCGGCTGGGCGACGCGAGCCGCGGCAGCGCCCCGATGGTGCTGCGGGGCGCGGTCCTGCGTGAGAAGGCGGCCCCGGAGCAGGAGGCCCTCGCTCCCGCGCAGGCCACGGTGTCCCGCGACGCCGCGGCGCTCGAGGACCTGCTGCTCGGCCTGGGCCGCGACCAGCAGGTGCTCGGCGACGTCGAGCTGTCGGTCATCCGCGCGACGAAGTAGGCAAGGACCCTCGGCGCTATTTCGTCGCCACCCGGTGGCCCTGCGGCTGGGCCACCGGGTGCGGCGGCAGGGCCTTCGCGGACGCCTGTGCACTCGCCACGGCGTCCGCGGTGGGCGCCACGCTGGTGTCCTGGAGCGGGTCGCCGTGGCTGTCCGTGTAGACGCCGTCCGGGAAGGACCCCACGTAGATTTGAGGCGTGGCGGGCAGCGCCTGGGTGAGCACGGCGAGGTAGTTGTCCATCTCGTGCCGGATGGTCGCCTCCTGCGTGCTGGTGTCCCCCAGCTTGTTGTAGAAGAGCACGTCGAACTCCACACCGACCTGCGTGTAGTTGGGCGCCAGCCACGACGGCGGCAGGGTGGGCACCACGTCGTACTGGTTGACCACGCGCACCGTCGCCGGACTCGTGACGTATTGGGCGTAGGCCGTCCCCCACGAATCCGCGAGCCCCGCCTTCGGCGCCGCGAACGTGACGGTCGTCACGCTCAGCGACGGCTGGCTCACCGCCAGGTCCAAGGCCAGAAGCTCCGCCAGGCCTCCGCCCAGGCTGTGGCCCGTCACGTAGAGCGTCTGGATGTTGTTCGCCTTCACCCACGCGAACACCTGCGCCTGCATCGACCGCGGCACGGAGCTGCTCGTGCCGGTGTAGATGCCCCAGAACCCGCCGTGCACCTGCGGCACCGGCGACAGGGACGTCCCCGAGTACGGCGCGAAGGACGTGGTGGCGTACTGCTCGTCCGCGCTCGTGTCCGCGGACGTCACGGTCCCGCGCAGCGCCAGCATCGCCGTGGTCGAATCCGCGTCGGAGGTGAACCACAGGCCGAACGCCTCCGCGACGCCGCCCTTCTGCGGCACCCACGCCGTCAGGCTGCCCGCCTGCGTCCAGCCCGAGGGCACGGCGTACTCCTTGCCATTGAAGGCGGCGTAGGCCGCGACCACGCCCTGCCCCATGCTCAGCACCTGGGTCGCGTCCAGCACGGGCTCGGGTGGCGTGGCACGCAGGCTCGGCTGCGGACGGAGGGCGGCAACGGTCGAGGTCGTCATGGGCGGCTCCAGGAAGGTGTGGCGGGTGGAACGGGGCGACGCGCAGGCCGCCATCCGTTGCCAGGCACCGATTGCAGCGCCCATGCCGCACGCGCCGCTCCTCGGAGGCCCTCGCGGCGAGGGGTTTCACACGTGCCTTCGACGCGTCGGTCGACACGACGCCCGACGCGAACCCGCCCCTGATGACCGCGGTGATGAAAAAAGGCGTGACGGCGATGAGCCGTCACGCCTTTCTCATCTCCTCACGGACGTGCAGCCGCCGCGCTACTCGATGGCGGCGACCTTGTCGTCCTTGCCGAACTTCACGCGCACCTTGGACGTCTTCGACTTCCAGTAGGTCCAGGTGCTGGAGTGGAACGACGGCGTCTCATGCGCGGGCGGCGGGCCCCACGCCATGCGCACGGCCTCGCGGCTCATGCCCGGCTCCACTTCCGACGCGGAGACCTTCTTGCGGTCATCCGCCGACAGCGCCTCCAGCTTCGCGGCCTGGTCCTCCGGCGCGAACGAGGCCTGGAACAGCTTCCAGGTCTCCGAACCCGAGCGCGAGTCGTTCTCGAACTCGAGCTCCGCGCCGGTGTCCACGACCTTGAACTTCACGGAGGACGAGCCCTTGTCCAGCACCTCCACCTTCGCGTTGAACGGGATGATGGGGCCCTTGAGGTAGTTCACCCAGGACACGGTGCCGTCCTCGAAATGGAAGTTCGCGGTCGCGTGGTAGTAGGTCTTCTCCACCGGCGGCGGCGCGGGCGGAGGCGTGGGCGCGGCCACGGGCTCGTCACCCACGCGCACGACCTTGCCATCCGGGCCGAACTCGACCTCGAACGTGGAGAACTTCGAAGCCCAGTACGTCCAGCGGGTGCCCTGGAGCGACGGCGTGCGGTGCGGCGGCGGCGGACCGGCCGTCAGCAGCACGGCCTCGCGCGACATGCCCCGGGCCAGCTCTCCGGCGCGGACCTGCTTCTGCTCCTCGGGCGTCAGCGCGGCGATGCGCGGGGCCGGGTCCTGCTCGGCGAAGAAGCCGGCGAACAGCACGTTGATGGGCTTGCCCAGGCTCCGGTGCGTCACGAACCGGAACTCGGCGCCGGAGTCGATGACCTTGCAGCGGACCTCGTCGTTGTCCCGCTCGAGGACCGCGACCTTCGCCCCCACGGGGATGGTCACGCCCTTGCCGCGGTAGTTCACCGCGGAGAGCTGGTTCTTGTTCAGAAGGAAGTTGGCCTGGGCGTACAGCACCTCGGCCTGGGCCCCCATCGCCGTCAGCAACCCCAGCGCGAGCACGGCGCTGAGGACATTCTTTCGATACACGCGAAAACCCCCTCGGGTAGGCAACGGCGTGCTTGTAGTGGTGTCGCACGCACGGCCGCAAGGGGGTTAGCGCCACCCCGGCTCAGGCCGCGGCGCGAGCGCCGTCCCAGTCCTCCACCTCGTAGAGGAACTTCGTGCCGCCCTTGAGCTTGCGATTGGCGGACGTGCTCTGGACGAAGACGACGTACTTCTCCAGGCTCGCGGGACGGATGCGCACCGTCTCCCCCGGCGGCAGGCCGAGCATCTCCCGCGCGCGCTCGCCGCTGTAGAGGTCGCCGGACTTGCGGTCCATCAGCACCACCTCCTTGCGGCCCTGGATGGTCTCCGTCTTGGTGAACTCGTAGAAGCCCCGGCCCGTCTTGAAGCCCAGGCCGTTCTCCGTCACGAACTCCTTGATGGCGCTGTCCGCCTCCACCTCCAGCACCTGGAAGCGGCCCGGCGGCACCGCGCGCAGGTCCGTCTCACCGAAGAGCGTGGACGCGGCCCGCTTGAGCATCGTGTTGAACATCGCGTTCAGGCCACGGTTCATGCGGCCCTCGCGGGACACCTCCGCTTCGTATGCCTGGAGTTGCGCGTCCGAGGACTGCTTGTAGCAGACGGCCAGCAGCATGTCGGTGACGTGAGAGAACTGATCCAGGCTCAGGTGGAAGCCGCCCGACTTCTCCGCCAGCTCCTTGTAGAACGACGTCGCGTGACGGCGGTTCAGCGCCTGGACGCCATACACAGGCACGCCCTTCTCCCCCAGCGCGGCCACCTCCTTGCGCCAGTCCAGCTTCTTGGGGTTGTGCTGGGGCGGGTGCGGCACGTCGTCGCCAATGAGCACGAACGCCTTCGTGTAGCCCTCCGTCCAGGACAGGCTCCGGGCCTCGTGCAGCACCAGCTCGTAGCACTCCGGCGCGTCTCCGCCGCCCGTCTGTTCCACCTTCTCCACGAAGCGGGTGATGGCCTTCGCGTCGTCCGTGAGGTCCAACGCCTTGGTGACGTAGGTGGACTTCGCGTCACAGTAATCACCGTGCGCGATGATGCCGATGCGGATGCCAGGAATCTCCTTCGTCAGCCGGGCCACGGCGGCCCCCAGCTTCTTCCGCACCTGCGCGAGACACGGATACATGCTGCCCGTGGTGTCAAAGCTGAAGACGACCTCGACGCGGTTATCAATCACAGACTTCGCCATGACGTGTTTCCCCCTCGTGCGTTTCTCGCTGCGACAGGAAGAACAGTACTCGCGGGGTCTGACATGGAAGGGGGCTTCGGGCGTCGGTTTCCGGGCGTCCTCGTACCGACGTGCGTTGCCAGGAAGGCCCCCTCGTTTCGTAGTGTCCTGGGAGGGCGTGACGCCCGGACACCACCCAGGGGGGACCATGAGGAACATCGGCATCATCGGAGCGGGCCAGGCGGGTCTGCAGCTCGGCTTCGGCCTGTTGGAGAAGGGCTACACGGTCACCGTCTATTCGGACCGCACGCCCGAGCAGCTCTTCAACGCCCGGCTCGCCGCGACCACCTACCTCTTCGGCCGCGCCTACCAGTACGAGCAGGAGCTGGGGCTCGACTTCTGGAAGGGCCCTGGGGAGTACGCCCGGGGTGGGGACCTGGACGTCTGCCCGGCGCCGGGTCAGCGGGCGCTCCGCGTCCAGGGGCGCATCCAGAATCCGGGCAAGGCCCTGGACCTGCGGGCGAAGTACTCCCGCTGGCTCGCGGAGTTCGAGCGGCGCGGCGGCATCGTGGTGGTGCGGGACGTGGACGTGGACGCGCTGGAGGTGCTCGCGACCGGGCATGACCTGGTGGTCGTGACGACGGGCCGCAACAGCTTCACCCGGCTGTTCGAGCGGGACGCCGAGCGCAGCGTCCACACGCAGCCGCAGCGCAACCTCACGGCAATGATTGTCACCGGCATGAAGCCGTTGAACGAGACGCCCTACCCCGCGCTCAAGTTCATCCTGACGGCGGGCCACGGCGAGTACTTCGCCATGCCGTACTTCGACCGCATCCGGGGCCCGCTGAACTGCCTCCTGCTGGAGGCCATCCCCGGCCAGGGGCTGGACCGCTTCGGCGGAGTGAGCACCGCGCGGGAGGCGATGGAGCGGATGAAGCAGGTGCTGCGGGACTTCTCGCCGTGGGTGGCGGAGCGGCTGGAGGGCGCCAGCGTCGTGGACGAGTCCTCCTGGCTCACCGGCGCGTTCACGCCCACGGTGCGCAAGCCGGTGGGGCGGCTGCCCTCGGGACGCACGGTGATGGGCATGGGGGATGTCGTCATGCTCAACGACCCCATCGCGGGCCAGGGGCTCAACAGCGCGTCGAAGCAGGCGCACGCGATGACGCAGGCCATCCTCGCGCACGGCGACCAGCCCTTCACGCCGGACTGGATGGAGCAGACCTTCGAGCACTTCTGGCGGACGGAGGGCCAGTTCATCACCGCGTTCACCAACATGCTGCTCCAGCCCCCACCGCCGCACGTGCTGCGCTACCTGGGAGCCGCCTCGGCGGTGTCACCCCTGGCCGACACGTTCTTCGACAACTTCGGAGAGCCGCAGCGCTTCTGGCCCTGGATTGTCAGCCCCACCGAGACCGAGGCCCGCATCCAGCAGGCGTCCGCCGCGTAGCCGTCCTCGGGGCCGACTTGGGGCGCGGGCCCGTCCCCCTTTAGGATGACGTCCCCATGGGGGACGCATCATGAGTGGTGAGGGCTCGAAGCCCGTCGCGGCGGTGCTGGTGGGGCTGACGAACTTCCGGCTGGGCCGCATCCTGCTGTGGACCACGACGGTGTTCCTGGGGCTGCTGGCGCTCGTACCGGGCCCTGATAGCGGGACGCTGTGGCGCATCGCCGCCATTCCGGGTGTGCTCGCGCTGATTGGGACGGGCACCGCGTGGTGGAAGGAACGCCAGGGCTCCCGGTCCGGCCCCATCCCGTGGCTGCTGCCCCGGCTGGCCGTGGGGGCCGTGCTCTTCGGTGCCGCCGCGCTCCTGATGTGGTCGCGGCGCCGGCGCGAACTGAAGGACAGCACGCCTGTATCGCCGCCCTCCGCGGAGCAGGTGGATGCGTGGGCCACGGCCGAGTTGGAGCGCGCGTCATGAGCCACGCGGCATTGAAGCAGCGGGATCCGGCGCCGCTCGAAGCGCCTCCGCGTGAGTCGATGGGAGGCATGGCCCGCTCGGGCTTGCGGAGCCTCCTCGCCATGGTGCCCGCCCTGCTGGGCTCCGGCGTGGCGGGTGCGTTGAAGGGCTTCTTCCTCTTCGGGTGCTTCGGCCTGGCGCTGGCGGGCGTCTTCGTGCTCGCGCCGCGCTGGACGGGCGCGGCCCCGACGCCCTCCTGGCTGAACTACATGAGCTTCGTGCTCACGCCCCTGCCCCTGGCCCTGGCCGGAGGCTACGTCTGGATGCTCCACGGGGTCAGCTCACGGCTCGCGAGCGAGGTCCGCGCGCGAGGGTTGATGGGCTATGCGTACGCCATCCTCAAGCCCGCGACGTTGCAGGTCGCCCGGCGGTTGCGCGGGGCCGGGACGCCCAGCCGCGCGGAGCTCACCCGGGCCATCGAGGAGTCGGTGGCGGAGCGCATGCGGGAGCCCGAGGAGGAGCGTGAGTCCACGGCCTCCCGCGCCGGATGGCTGGAGGGCTTCCTCATGGACCAGTCCCGCCGGGTGCTGGGGCTCATCGCCCTGCGCGCGGTGCTGACGTCGCCGGACGTGCCTTCCGCGGTGCGGGAGCTGGAGATGTTGGCCATCGACCGGCTGGAGGGCGTGTTGGAGGAGACGCTGGAGGACCTGTTCTTCCTCCAGATGGTGCTCACGCTCGGCGTGGGCGTCCTTGTCGCCGCGCTGCCCACGTTCCTGCTCCTCTTCCTGCCCCGCTGAGCGGAGACCCGTCGGCCTCTGCTAGCCTCCTGCCGTCCCACCAGGGTGGGACAGGAGGCGACGCCGGGATGGACTCACTGGACGCGCGCATGGAGCGGCTGGAAGGCCGGCTCCGACGGTGGCAGGGCCTCACCCTCGCGGCCTTCGTGCTGGCCGGCGTGGGACTGGGGAGCGCGGCCCTGCGGGATGAAGCGCCGCGGCCGCAGTCGGGAGAGCTGGTCGCGTCGCGGCTGGTGCTCAAGGACGCCAGGGGCCGCACACGGGCCAGCCTTGATGCCAACCGCCATGGCGGCGCGGCGCTGGTGTTGAACGACAGCGAAGGCCGCCCCCGGGCACTGCTGGGCGTAGGCGAGGACGACTCGCCCCGCCTGCGCTTCTCCACCGCGGAAGGCGAGTCGCTGGCGGAGCTGATGGTGTTCTCGGACGAGGCGCCGCGCCTGACGCTGTCCAAGTCCGGAGGCGCGGAGCTGTTCTCCGTGGGGCTCCAGGTGGACGGCTCGTCGAGGCTGGAGCTGGCGGACGTGACGGGAAGGCCCCGCGCCATCCTGGGCGCGGATGAAGAGGGCTCGCCCGGCCTGCTCCTGGTGGACCGCCGAGGCCAGCCCCGCGTGGAGCTGCGCGTGGGCAGCTCGGACGAGGCCAGCCTCGTGCTGGAAGGCCGCAACGGCCAGGTGTTCCGAGCGCCCGGCGTGCAGTGACGCCCCGTCGTCATTTCCGGGAGCCGTCTGGCGTCGTCACCAGGAGGGAGGCCCACCGGTGACGGCGCCCACGGACAGCATCCTGTTGATCCTGGACCTGGATGAGACCCTGGTCCACGCAAGCGAGAAGCCCCTGGCCCGGGAGGCGGACTTCCAGGCCCTGGGCTTCTTCGTCTACGTGCGCCCGCACCTGGAGCCCTTCCTGCGGGAGTGCGCCACCCGTTTCCGGCTGGCCATCTGGTCGGCGGGGGCCGACAAGTACGTGGCGGAGCTCGTGAAGCGGAT
The DNA here is from genome assembly GCF_054512695.1 of Corallococcus sp. M7. Lineage (NCBI taxonomy): Bacteria > Pseudomonadati > Myxococcota > Myxococcia > Myxococcales > Myxococcaceae > Corallococcus > Corallococcus sp. M7. The sequence goes on along the minus strand of NZ_CM137252.1, from coordinate 1,793,195 downwards.
CATCCCGCCGGAGCTGGAGCTGGACTTCGTCTGGGGGCGGAGCCGGTGCACGTATGGGCTCGACCGGGCCGGCGTCCAGCGGGACGGGTTTCTCGATCCGGATGTGCACTACGGCTGGGTCAAGAAGCTGCGCAAGCTGAAGCGGCGGGGCTACCGGCTGGAGCGCGTCCTGATTGTCGATGACACGCCCGCCAAGTGCATCCACAACCACGGCAACGCCATCTACGTCCGCGAATACGAGGGCGAGGCGCACGACACGGAGCTGCTCGACCTGGGCCGGTATCTGAAGACGCTCGCGGACGTGGACAACGTCCGGTGCATCGAGAAGCGGAGCTGGCGGAAGCAGCTCTGTCAGGACGGATTCTCCGCTGCGTCCCTGCTCCCCGCGAAAGGAGTGTGATGCCCATGACGAAGAGCGACAAGCCGAGCCCCACCGACATGGAGCCCACTCCCGACAGCATGGACCTGGCCATCGCCTCGTTCCACAGCTGTCCGCCCGGCACCTGACCCACGCCGCCACCCGGTAACACCGGGGCGGGCATGGCCAGAGGCCGGGCTCCCGAGGGGGGACCCGGCCTCGGTCATGTCCGGGTCCTCCCTCGAGGAATCCAACCCAGCGGGATGTGGCTCAGTCTGGCCAAGAGCATGCGCCTCATACGCGCGAGGTCACTGGTTCGAATCCAGTCATCCCGACTTCACATCCAAGACAGCGCGCGCCGGAATGACCCAACCTGGCAGATGCGCCCCGCTCAAAAACACGCAGGCCGCGGATTCGAATCCCACCAGTCCAGGTGGTGAGCCGCATCCCTGGCGGATGGCTGTATGTGTCTACCCGCGACGGCCGCAAGGGCTATGTCGCCGCCGAGCGCATCTGGTCCTCCCCCGAGCACCTACTCCCCGGGAAGCGTATCCTCTACGAATACGGTGAAAGCCCCAGCGTCGTTGACGCCAGGACCTGGAAAGACTGAGACAACACGAGGACACGCTTGTTCATCCACATCTTCTGCCAGGCGGACAAACCCATCCGGTCTCGAGAAATCGCCCACTTCATCGAGGAGGGGGCCTACTTTGACAATCCGCCGAAACTCACCGTGTCTCCTCCATCCTCGCAAGCGGGCGACACGCCATGGACGGAGTTGAAGATCGAATACCAGGCGCGCAAGCGCCCTGTCCTCATCCATCGCGAGGACGACGCGAAGGAGTTCGCGGAAGACAAGCAGGAAGCCATCGAGGCGCTCCAGCACGCGGCGCTGGCCAAGAAGCACGCGGCATTGATTTCACGCCTCGAAGACACCCGGCAACTCATCATGTTGGAGATAGACTCCAAAGGCGCGACTGAAGACTGCTGGGAGATGATCGACAATCTGGAGGGCTGGATCGCGCGCGAGTGGAAGGGCCTCATCTACGTCGCGGGCGAGGGCTTCTACGATGCCGATCTGAAATCCCTGTGCAAGCTAACGGGCTGAGCCGTCAGACCAACGCGGCGGATTACTCAAGTTGAAGGCCGCAGTCGCTACAGGCGCCCGCCACCAGCGGGGCGGCCGTTCCGCAGGCCGGGCAGGGAGGCTCTCCCTCTTCCTCGATGGCTTCTGACGGGACGGCGGACACCAGGCGGGGAGTGGCCCCCTCTGGCACCAACCCCTCGCGGCGCACTGACTCCAGCCATCCCTGCTGAAGCAGGGCGGCCACCCGGGGCCCATCCTCGGGCCGCACCAGCACCTGGAACTTCGGAGAGCAGCCGACCTTGCCGCACGCCTCACGGTGGACGAGGGCCGGGACGTCCGCGTCCAGGAAGCCCTCCACCATCCTCCGGGCATCCGCGAGTGACAACTCCGCGCACGGCACCAGCTCCGCGTCGGCCAGGGTTCTCTGCACTTCGTCTGGGGTCATGAGGGCCGGGATTGGACCTCGAATGTGCCCCCTCCGTCCACCGCGTCACGAACCGCAGCCGCGCGCATCCTTCCGCACGAAGACGCGGACCGGCCCCGGGTCCGCCACCTCCTCGAACCGGGCATCCCCCTGGAGCCTGTCGAGCAACGCCTCGCGTGAGTCCGCTCCCAGGAGGAGCGTGTCCACCCGCGGGGGAACGAGCACGACCTGCGCCCGCTCATAGTGGTGCAGGAGGAAGCGGTCGTAGCCGTTGGGCACGAAGACGATGGAGCGGAAGTCCGTGGCCACCGCGCGCCATGAGGCACAGGCCTGGACCTGGCGCTCGAAGGCCTGGCGGAAGTCTCCATCCACCGGGGGCATGGGGCGCAGCGGCGGCGACCCGATGGTCCGGTCGAAGCGCGCGACCTGGAGAATCGCGAGCACGGCGAGCAGCAGCGCCGGCACCATCGCGGCCCGGCCGGGGACCTTCCCGCGCGCGAGCACGCCCTTCCACGCCTCCGCGAGCCGTCCGAACCCCGCCGCCGCGCACACGCCCAGCCCGGGCAGCAGGAAGGCGGAGTTGTAGAACCAGAGGAGGCGCTTGTCCGGAGCATCCGCCATGAAGAAGAAGGTGCCCGGAATCGTGCTGACCAGCGTGGCTGCGGGCGAGAGCAACTGGATCCACCAGAAGCTGCGCTGGAAGACCACCAGCCCACTGGTGGCCACGTCGTGCACCACCCGTCCGGGGTCGCCCAGCGCGGTGAAGGCGACCTGCCCCCACGTGTTGCCGTAGTGCGACCAGAACCGCGTGCCCGAAGGTGTCCCGAGCGCCGGCAGCACCACCGCGACACAGAGCGCGAGATAGCCCAACGCCAGCGCGGACACCCCGAGCGCCCTGCGCGTGAGCACCGCACGCGGCGGACGCGCCACCGCCGGCAGCAGCAGCAACGCCGCCGACTGGAAGGCGAGGAACAGGCCTCCATCCGGCCGCACGCCCAACGCGAGCAGCGCCGTGGGCAGGACCCACCGCATCCGCGCCCCCCGCAGGAGCATCACGAGCACCGCCGTGGAGCCCAGCTGGAAGAACACCTCGAAGTGCGCGGAGAGCGCGACCGTCTTCACGAACGGGTTGAGCGCCAGGTACAGCGTGAAGGCGACGGAGACCCACGGCCTCCAGGCGGCGGGGATGAGTTCCCGCTCCTCGACCATGCGCTCGAAGAACCAGACCTGGAGCGCGACCGCCGCGTACAGCGCCACCAGCCCCAGCAGGATGAAGAGGAACTGCGAATCGCTCAGCAGGAACAGCGGCGTGAGCAACAGCAGCGTCGGGGTGAAGTGGACCGTGAGGTGGTTGAGGTCCATGTCCGTCACCCAGAAGGGCCGGCCCCGGTGCACCGCGTTCGAGAACAGGTCGTTCAGGAGCGCGAGGTCGTGGAACGCGAACACCCCTCCCCGGAAGGCGCTCCAGACGCAGACCACGGTGTAGATGAACAAGGCTCCGAGCACGAAGTGCCAGGCCCGGAACCGGCGGGCGAACGCGATGGGATGCAAAGCGGGGGGACTCTGCCACACGAACGCTCCGCCCGGTCGCCTTGACAACTTAGGAGTCCTAACTTAGATCAAGTGCATGACTGGGAAGCGACCGGGATACTTCGACGAGAACAGCGAACCCATCTCCGCGCGCATCGCGACCGGGCTCCACAAGATCGGGCTCGCGATGAAGCAGCAGTCATGGCAGCAGGCCAATGGCGCGGGCCTTTCCGCGACGCAGGGGCAGATCCTCGCCACGCTGGTCGCGAGCGGCCCGCTCACCGGCAAGGAGTTGAGTGAGCGCCTCGGCGTGACGCTTCCCACCATCAGCGATTCCGTCCGCGTCCTCGTCGAGAAGGCGCTCGTCACCCGCTCCGCGGACCCGAGGCACCCACGCGCCAGCCTCCTGACCCCCACGGCCACGGGCGCGTCACTCGGAGCCCGCGCGCGTTCGTGGCCGGAGTTCATGGCGGACGCGGTCGCGGACCTCTCTCCGGATGAGCAGCGCGCGTTCTTCGCCGGCATCGTCAAGATGATCCGGATGCTTCAGGAGCAGGGGCTCGTCCCGGTCACCGGCATGTGCGTGACCTGCACGCACTTCCGTCCGAACGTGCGCCCGGGCGCGTCTCCGCATCACTGCGCCTTCGTGGACGCGCCCCTGTCGAGCGAACAACTGCGCATCGACTGCCCGGAACACGAGCTCGCGGCGGAGTCCGCGCGACGCGAGGTCTGGGAGCAGTTCATGCGTCGCGGCTGACGTCCCAGCGCTTCGGACACAACTGAACACGGCATCCGCGGCCCTTCCGGCCGACGGCAACGGCGGAGCTCTGCTCCCCGAAGGAGAAGACACCATGAACAACATCCCCGGCTACACCCACGGCACCGCGTCCGTTTCGCGCTCGCCGGTCTCCCTCAACGACTTCGAACAGATGAAGGCCAGCGTCCTGTTCGGCGAAGAGGACGTGAAGGCCCTCCGCATGTCTCATGACATCGTGAAGGGACGGGTCGAGGCCATCCTCGACGTCTGGTATGGGTTTGTCGGGAGCCAGCCGCACCTGCTCGCCTCGTTCAGCGGGAAGACGGACGGCAAGCCCCTGGGGGACTACCTCACCTCCGTCCGCAAGCGCTTCGGCCAGTGGATCCTCGATACGTCGAGCGCCAGGTACGACCAGGCCTGGCTCGACTACCAGCACGAGATTGGCCTGCGTCACCACCGGGTCGGGAAGAACAAGACCGACGGAGCCCCTTCGACGGACATCGTGCCCTTCCGGAACCTGTTCGCGCTCATCTTCCCGGTGACCTTCACCCTGCGCCCCTTCCTGGCCGAGCAGGGCCACTCCGCGGAGGACGTCGAGAAGATGCACGCGGCGTGGGTGAAGTCCTGCCTCTTGCAGGTGACGCTCTGGGCCCACCCCTACGTCAAGGACGGGGACTTTTGATGACACCGCGCCCCGCACCGGCCTGGCGGACCACCGACTGGCTCAATACGCCAGAGCCGCTCACGCTCGAGAAGCTCCGCGGCAAGGTCATCCTCCTCCACGCCTTCCAGATGCTCTGCCCGGGCTGCGTCGCCCGGGGCATTCCGCAGGCACAGCGCGTCGCGGAGGTCTTCGCGGGCGCGCCGCTCGTCGTGGTCGGGCTGCACACGGTCTTCGAGCACCACGAGGCCATGAAGCTCGAGTCCCTCCGGGCGTTCCTCCACGAGTACCGGGTGAAGTTCCCGGTGGGCGTGGACGCACCGGGCGAGCGCGGCGACCCCATTCCACGGACCATGAGCGCGTACGCCATGCGGGGAACGCCGACGACGGTCCTCATCGACGCAGAGGGGCGTCTTCGCCGGCAGGTCTTCGGCATGCACGACGACCTGCTGCTGGGCGCCGAGCTCCAGACCCTCCTGCTCGAGGCCCAGGCGGCTCCTGTGTCCGGCGTGCAGCGGCCCGCGATCCAGGGGGCCGCTGCCACCTGTGACGACACGGGCTGCGCCCTGCCCGCACCGGACTGACCGCCGCCGGACTACCGTCCGAGCCGGGCCGCCAGTTCGAGCCGGGCCGCCACGGCCAGTGCATCCGCGCGGTTGTTCTCCACGTCATCCGCGTGCCCCCGCACCCAGTGCCAGGTCACCTGATGGACGCGGACCGCCTCCAGCAGCTCACGCCACAGGTCCGCGTTGGACACGGGCTTCTTGCCCGACGTGCGCCAGCCATTGCCCTGCCACGTGTCCAGCCACTTCTCCGCGAAGGCGTTGCACACGTACTTCGAATCGGTGAACACCTGGACGCGGCACGGCATCTTCAGGGCCTTCAGCGCGACGAGCGCCGCGGTCAACTCCATCCGGTTGTTGGTGGAGTCCGCCTCCGCGCCCTGGAGTTCCTTGCGGTAATCCTTGCGCTCGGGGGCGATGAGGATGGCCCCCCAGCCTCCCAGGCCGGGGTTCGGTGAACAGGCGCCGTCACAGTAGATGTGGACCAGGGGGAGCGACATCGAGCGCGCACCCTACTCCATCCCTGAAGGCACCGGGCCCGCCCTGGACGCTGCCTTCGCCGCCGGGCTATGGCTTGCGACTCCCCACCCGGAGGCACCGCACCATGGTCGCGCAGACATCGCCCCAGGAAATCACCGCGCAGGTGCGCCAGCGCATCATCGACCTGGCCCGGCAGGGCGGCTACCTCGACGCGGTCCTGGGCGCGGGGCCGGAGCTGGACCGGCTGAAGCACTACCTGCGCATGCTCATGGGGCAGGTGCCCGCGCCTCCCGCCAGGCCCGAGCAGTCCCCCACCATCTTCCCGCCCTTCCCCGGCCTGGATGAGCACCCGTGGCGCGACCCGCCGCCCCCGGCCGCGAAGGCGCTGGAGGGCTGTCTGGCCGCGGTGACGCGCGACCTGGAGCGGCTGGAGAACGCGGACCTGCTGCACTACGACTCCGGCATCGTCGGCACGGGCCACTGGTCCGTGCACCCCATCTACTTCGGCGGCGAGCGCACCGACCGCCTCTTCTGGCCCCAGCTCGCCATGGAGGAGACGGCCGCCGCGGTGCGGTCGCTGGACGGTGAGTGCACCGACTTCCCGCTGGCGGACGTGCTGTTCTCCTCGCACGCGCCCGGCACCACGCTGACGCCGCACTGTTCGTGGGACGGCTTCCGGATGCGGCTGCACCTGGGGCTCAAGGTGCCGGAGGGCTGCGGCATCCGCGTGGTCCCGGAAGCGCGGCACTGGCAGCCGGGCCGCGTGCTCACCTTCCACGACTCCTTCGAGCACGAGACCTGGAACCGGGGCACCGAGCGCCGCGTGGTGCTCATCGCCGACTGCTGGCACCCCGGCCTCACCCTGCCCGAGCGCGAGGCCCTGCTCGGCCTCACGCGCAAGTTCGAGGTCCGCGCGATGCTCGCCCGGCTGCGCGTGCCGGAAACCATGTCCGAGCCGCTCCTCGTCCGCTTCGCGGAGCAGGAACGCACGGATGCCCGGGTGCGCCACTTCTGGCGCGCCTGAGGCTGAGCAGCGCGCCGGTCCGTGCCTAGCTTCTCCGGGTGCGACACGGACCTTCGAACCCCTCTCACGAGCGCTGCCGGGTCGGCTGTGCCGGCTGGAGCCTGTCGAGCGCGGTGGGTGAACACTTCCCCACGACGGGAACCCACCTGGAGCGCTACGCGCGCGTCCTTCCCGCGGTGGAGATCAACTCCTCCTTCTACCGGCCGCACCGGCCCGGCACCTACGCCCGCTGGCGGGACAGCGTTCCGGAGACGTTCCGCTTCGCGGTGAAGGTCCCCAAGGTCATCACCCACGAGCTGCGCTTGCGCGACGCACGCGAGCCGCTCGAGCGCTTCCTGGGCGAGGCGGGCCACCTGGAAGGCAAACTGGGTTGCCTGTTGGTGCAGCTGCCGCCCAGCCTCCAGCACGCGCCTGAAACGGCCCGCGCGTTCTTCCAGTCCCTGCGGGAGCGGACCCCGGTGGACGTCGTGTGCGAGCCCAGGCACCGGACCTGGTTCACGGACGAGGCCCGCCAGGTACTGGACGACGCACGCATCCGTTACGTGAGAGCGGATCCGCCCGCGGTGAGCGCGCCCCAGCCTCCGGACGCGGAGGTCGTCTACTACCGGCTGCACGGCTCGCCGAAGATGTATTACTCCGAATATTCCCAGACGTTCCTGGACGCGCTGGCCACGGAGATCGCCGGCCACGAGCAGGCCGGCCGCCGGGTGTGGTGCATCTTCGACAACACGGCGGAAGGCGCGGCCCTGCCGAATGCACTATCATTGCTGCACCTCGATGCACGACGCCCGGAATGAACAAAACACCGCACGGATGGCGCGTGCGCTCGTTTCGCTGGACGGCGTGTCCGTGGGAGATGCCTTTGGCGAGCGGTTCTTCGGTCCGCACGAGCTCGTGCAGCCCTGGGTGGAGGAGCGCCTCCTTCCGCGCGCGCCCTGGGGCTACACCGACGACACGGAGATGACGCTGTCCGTGGTCCAGGTGCTGGAGGACCACGGCCACGTCGATCCGGACGCGCTCGCGCACCTGTTCGCGAAGCGCTATCGCCGCGACAAGAACCGCGGCTATGGCGGGACCGCGCACGACATCCTGTGGAAGCTGGGGCTCGGGCTGCCCTGGCGTGAGGTGTCCTCGGAGGTCTTCGAGGGCCAGGGCTCCATGGGCAATGGCGCGGCCATGCGCGTGGCGCCCCTGGGGGCGTACTTCGCGGGGGACCTGACCCGCGTGGTGGCGGAAGCGCGCGCGTCGGCGGAGGTGACGCACATGCACCCGGAGGGACAGGCGGGCGCCATCGCCATCGCGGTCGCCGCCGCGTGGGCCTGCCAGTGGCAACAGACGCACGGCCCCGCGATGGAGCTCTTCGACACGGTGCTGGACTGCACGCCCGCCGGAGCCACGCGCCAGGGGCTGGAGAAGGCGCGGGCGTGGCCGCGGGACACCAGCCCCTCCGCGGCGGCGCGCACGCTGGGCAGCGGGCAGAAGGTCCTCGCCGAGGACACCGTGCCCTTCGCCGTGTGGTGCGCGGCAAGGCACCTCGACTCCTTCGAGGAGGCCCTCTGGTGCACGGTGGCCGGCTTCGGAGACCGGGACACCACCTGCGCCATGGTGGGGGGCATCGTCGCCCTGAGCGCGGGGCGCGCCTCCATTCCGGCGCCGTGGCTCTCCGCGCGGGAGCCCCTCCGCCGGCGGGTGTGACGGCTACCGCGCCTCCAGGTTCAGCTCCAGGTCGAACGCCGCGTCATCGGACTCCCCGTTCGCCTGCTTCAGCATCACCGTGAGGATGTTCTCCCCCACCACGAACGGGGCGCCATCGACGGTGGCCGTGCTGATGACAGGCTGCTTCACCGCGCCGCTCGCGCAGGCGTCGTGCTCGAAGCCGTTGCCCATGGAGCGGGAGTAGACGAGCTTTCCATTCACCCACAGGGCCACGCCATCATCGTGCAGCACCCGGAGGTGGGCCGCGCGGACGGTCTCCCAGAGGGTGAGCTTCTTTCGGAAGTAGAGGCTCCGCTGGCGGGGGTTCGTCTGGGTGAGCACCGTGTGCTCGTCCCCAATGCCATACCCCAGCTTGCCGGGGCCTGAACGCCACGCGCTGTCATCGAAGCCGGGCGACATCCAGCCCCGGCCTGGATCCACGCCCCGGTCATCGAACTTCCAGTACTCGCCGAACGCCACGGCCTGGAACCTCGGGCTCGCGGAGATGGTGAACGGGGCATCGGTCTGGTCGGAGACGTGCGGTCGCTTCGCATCCGCGATGCGCAGCAGCCCCTTCGACGTCTGCGTGGACGGCACCGTCCATGAATAGAAACCCGTGTTGGGAAGGCCCGTCTTCACCGTCGTCCAGTGCGCCCCGTTGTCAGGTGAGAACTGGAGCCGCACGGTTTCGATGCCCGCGTCATGGATCATCCACTGCACCGGCTGCGCGTAGCCCGGCCTCAGCGTCTCTCCGCCGTTGGGGCTCTCGAGCATCAGGCCCGCATGCGCGCCGGAGGACATCCCGGCGGAAGGGGCCTCGGGCGGAGGGCTCGCCGGCTCCTGCATCGCGGACGTCCCGCCAATGCGGACGATCTTCCCCACCGAGGGGACGCCCTTCGTGTCGAGCAGGAACAGGAGGTAGTGCCCCGGGGGCGCCATGTTCGCGTTCGAGGGCGCGGTGAGGGTGAGCGCGTCAGTGCCTCGCGTGAACTTCAGCCACTGGAAGCGCTGGTTCTCGTCGAACGCGTGCGTGACCGACCCCAGCTTGATCCACGACACCTTGGAGATGCGCGCCGCGTCCGGCGTGGCGACCCGGAACGTCTGTCCGTAGGCCACGGACGCGGGCGCGGAGGAGACGGAGGGCCGGGTGCCCTTGAAGAGATAGGGCGGAGAGAACACCTGCTGCGTGCGCACGCCCCGGCCGCCCGCGGAGAGCACCCGCCCATCCGGAAGGAGCAGGGTCGTGGAGTGATAGCCGCGATAGGCGGAGATGGGGGCCAGCAGCGACCAGGTCTCCGTGGCGGGGTTCCACAGCTCGGTCTCGTAGCGGGGGTAATTGGGATTGTCGGTGCCGGGACCGCTGTGGCCGCCCGTGACGAGCACCGTGCCGTCCGGCAGCAGCGTGCTGTTGTGCTGACGGCGCACGTAGCGCATGGGCGCCACCGAGCGCCAGGCGGGCGTCGCGGCGTTGAGGTCGATGACCTCCACGTTGTTCGTGGGGGGATTGTCGCCGCCGGTGATGAGGACCTTCCCCGGCTCGTACAGGGCCGCGCTGCCCGCGTTGCGGCTGTTCGGGTATCGCGTGCGCGGTCCGGTGGTCCACGCGCCCGTGCCCCCGGTGGCGAGGAACCGCGAGGGCTTCCAGTACCCCGCCATGAACGTCCTGCCGTCGGGCGCCACGAAGTTCCACGGGTAGTACATGAGCTCCAGGCTGGCGTTGCTCAGCGAGCGCCACGCGTTCTTCGACGGCTGCCACACCTGCGGCACCAGGTTCTTGGTCTTGTCCTCCTTCGCGCCCCCGGTGACGAGCATCTCTCCGTTGGGGAGCGTGGTGACCGTGGGGTACCAGCGGCCGGCGTTCATGCTCGGCAGCCGCGTCCATGTGTTGGTGAAGGGATTGTAGAGCGTGGCGTACCGAAGCCCCGCGTCGATGTCGATGTGCCCTCCCGCCACGAGCAACCGGCCATCCGGCAGGAAGGCATGCCCCGCGCAGAAGATGTTGAAGCCCGCCTTGGGCAGCCGCGTGAGGACGTTCGTCTGCGGGTCCCACAGATGTGGGTTGTCACCGTCCTCGAACTCGGAGAACCACATCACCTTGCCCGTGGGCAGCAGGTGGGTGTGCACCGCGGAGTAGGGCCAGGTCTGCACGGCCGACCACTTCCCGACGACGGCGGGGTCCGGGGCCTGGGCCCTGGCCACGGCCGTGAAGGTCCAGGCGGCCAGGAACGCGAAACGCCACGTGCGGAGCATGAAGCCCCCTCTCTGAAGCGAGCCATCGTAGGGAGGTGCGCCACGCGCGCCATCGCGTCTCCAGGCGGGGGGAACGACGCGTGGAGGACATCCGCATAGAGTCGGGTCCGTGAGCGCCTTCCCCACCGCCCTCCCCCACGTCGACGTCATCCCCCTGCGCGGAGGGCCCGTGCTGCGCTGGGGCGTGCTCGCTCCGGGGCGGATCGCCGGGGGCTTCGTCTGGGCCCTGCACCGGCACACCGACCAGCGCGTCCACGCCGTGGCCTCGCGTGACCCGGAGCGCGCCCGGCGCTTCGCCGCGCAGTATGGCGTCCCGCGCGTCCACGAGTCCTACGAGCAGCTCGTCGCCGACCCCGACGTCGACATCGTCTACGTCGCGTCTCCCCACAGCGAACACAAGCGACAGGCCCTGCTCGCCATCGCCGCCGGCAAGCACGTCCTCGTGGAGAAGCCGCTCGCGCTCGACGCCGCCGAGGCCCGCGACATCGCCCGGGCCGCTCGCGCCGCGAGGGTCTTCGCCATGGAGGCCCTGTGGTCTCGCTTCCTCCCGCAGACCCTGCTCATCGAGCGGCTGCTGCAAGACGGCGTGCTCGGTGACGTCCGGCTCGTCATGGCTGACTTTGGTGGCTGCTTCGACTTCGACCCCGAAGGCCGCGTCTTCAACCCCGCGCTCGGCGGCGGCGCGCTGCTCGACATCGGCATCTATCCCATCTGGCTCGCGCACCTCGTGCTCGGCCCGCCGCCGCACGTGCACGCCACGGGCTCGCTCACCGAGACAGGCGTGGACGGGCAGGCGGCCCTGGTCCTCACCTGGCCCACGGGCGCGCAGGCGCTGCTGCACACCACCCTCTTCGCGGAGACGCCCCAGGAGGCCGTCATCGCGGGGACGCACGCGCGCCTCCAGATCGACTCGCGCTTCTTCACCCCCAGCGGCTTCACGCTGAAGGCCGCCAGGTCGGACCAGCGGCTGCGCTGGACCGACCCGTCCGGCATCCACGGCAGCGAGGGCCTCGCCTGGCAGGCGGCCGCGGTCGCGCGGCACATCGCCGAGGGACACACGGATTCTCCCCTGCATCCGCTCGAGCGCAGCATCGCCTTGCTCGAGACCATCGACACGGCGCGAAGCCAGCTGCGCGGCAATCATTGACGCCCGAGCGCCAGTCTTGCCGTGAGCGGCGTGGACACGGGGCCGCCGTTATGGTTCACGGGCGCTTGCCGGGCCCCTCCATCCCCCGGCGCACGCCTTGGAGAACACCATGGGATTCCTGCGGCCCCACGCTGAACGCATCTACGCCCTGCTCCGCATCGCCGCGGGGCTGATGTTCATGCTGCACGGCATGCAGAAGGTCTTCGGCATGTTCGGCGGGATGCCCGCCGGAGCGCCGCCGTTCATCGTCTACGGCGCCGGAGGCATCGAGTTCTTGGGCGGTCTGCTCGTGGCGCTCGGGCTGTTCGCCGGCCCGGCGGCGTTCATCTCCAGCGGCACGATGGCGGTCGCCTTCTTCATGGGGCACGTCATCCCCAACGGCGGCAACCTCAACCCCATGCTGAACAAGGGCGAGCTCGCGGCGCTCTACTGCTTCGTCTTCTTCTACATCGCCGCGCACGGCTCCGGCATCTGGAGCGTGGACGCCGCGCGCCGAGGCCATTCCCGCACGTAGGCCGCACACGGAGTGGCTGACCGCTCGCCCTCCAGGGACTGCGTCGAGGGGTCAACCTTCCCCCCAGACGCTCCGCCCGGCCCTGGAGCCGTGTGCTAACGACCTTGGGCGATGAGCTCCTCGACCTACTCGCGCGCGCCGGCTCCCAGCGAAACCGAGGCGCGCGACACGCCTCGCCGCGAGGGCCGGGAGGAGCCCTTCATCCAGCAGGGCGGTGAAATGGGCGCCCTGATGCGGGCCCATGACTGGTCCAGCAACTCGCTCGGCCCGCTCGAGCAGTGGCCCCAGTCCCTGCGGACCTCCGTCAGCACGATGCTGCGCTCGCCCTACCCCATCATCCTCTTCTGGGGTCCCGAGCTGCGCATGCTCTACAACGACCCGTTCCGACCCATCCTGGGAGCGAAACATCCCGATACGCTGGGCGCGCGCGGCAACGAGGCGCTCGTCGAGGAGTGGGCGCAGCTGGGGCCGTTGATCCAGCGCGCCCAGGACACGGGCGAGCCCATCTACATCGAAGACGGGAACGTCAACTTCGCGCGCCGCCCCGGTGGCCTGCGCGAGGAGTCCTTCTTCACCTGGTCCTACAACCCGACCATCGGCGAGTCGGGAGAAATCGCCGGCCTCTTCGCCATCGCGAGCGAGACGACGCGACAGGTGGTGGGAGACCGCCGGCTGGGAATCCTCCGGGAGCTGTCCATCCGGATGGCCCTGGACAAGAAGGTCGAGGACATCTTCCGCTCGCTGGAGGAGGTGCTGTCGCAGGCGGCGCACGACCTCCCCTTCGCGCTGCTCTACGTCGTCAAGGCGGAGCAGGCACGCCTGGTCAGCTGCGCGGACCTGGAGCGTGGGGGGACCTCCGCGCCCGTCGCGTTGGCGCTGGACGACACGGCCTCCTGGCCGCTCGCGAGCGTCACGGGACCCGGACAGGAGGTCCTGCTCGAGGACCTCCACCAGCGCTTCGGCCCCCTCCCTGGCGGGCCCTGGCCCGAGGCCACGACACGGGCGCTCGTCCTTCCGGTGTCCATGGGCGTGGAGACGGAGACCACGGCGGTGCTCGTGGCGGGCCTGAGCCCCCTGCGCGCGCTGGATGGCGAGTACCGCAGCTTCCTCCAGTTGCTGGCGCGGCAGCTCAGCGCCAGCATCGCCAGCGCCCGCGCCTATGAGCAGGAGAAGCAGCGGGCGGAGGAGCTGGCCCGGCTGGACGCGGCCAAGACGGCGTTCTTCAGCAATGTCAGCCACGAGTTCCGCACGCCGCTCACGCTCATCCTCGGCCCCATCGAGGACGCGCTGGCGAGGACGCAGAGGTCGCTGGAGGGAGAGCCGCTGGAGCTGGTGCGCCGCAATGCCCTGCGGCTCTACAAGATGGTCAACACCCTGCTCGACTTCTCCCGGATGGAGGCGGGACGGGCCCAGGCCCGCTACGTGCCCGTGGACCTGTCTGTCTTCACCACGAACCTGGCGAGCGCCTTCCAGTCCGCGGTGGAGAGCGCGGGCCTGCGGCTGGTGGTGGACTGTCCGCCCCTGCCCGAGCCCCTCTACGTGGACCCGGAGATGTGGGAGAAGGTTGTCCTCAACCTCATCTCCAACGCGGTGAAGTACACCTCCCACGGGGAGATCCGCGTGAGCCTCCAGTGGGAGGACGCGCAGGCCGTCCTTCGCGTGGAGGACACGGGGGTGGGCATCCCCGAGGAAGAGCTCCCGCGCGTCTTCGAGCGCTTCTACCGCGTCCGCGTCACCCAGGGCCGCAGCCACGAGGGGACGGGCATCGGGCTCGCGCTGGTGCAGGAGCTGGTGAAGCTGCATGGAGGCAGCGTGGAGGTGACGAGCCAGTTGGGCAGGGGCACCACCTTCACCCTGCGGCTGCCACGGGGGACGGAGCACCTGCCCCCGGAGCGCGTCGAGCACACCTTCCGGTCAGGTCCGGTCCCCACGGGCGCCGCCCCCTTCGTGGAGGAGGCGCGCCGCTGGTCCACGGACGTCAGCGCCGCGGAAACCGATGCGCCGCCCGCCCCCGCGTCGCTCACGCCAGGGGTCTCCGCGGAGCTCGCGCGGTCCCGCATCCTCCTGGTGGATGACAACGCCGACCTGCGCGCCTACGTCACGGGGCTGCTCAAGCACGTCTTCCCGCACGTGGAGGCCGCCAGGAACGGGCAGGATGCGCTGGAGCAGGCGCGCGTCCGGCCGCCGGACCTCATCCTCTCCGACGTGATGATGCCGGTGCTGGATGGCTTTGGCCTGGTGCGGGAGCTGCGCGCCGACGAACGCACGCGCGCCATTCCCATCATCCTGCTGTCCGCGCGGGCGGGCGACGAGGCCACGGTGGAGGGCCTGCGCAGTGGCGCGGATGACTACCTGGTGAAGCCCTTCTCCGCGCGCGAGCTGCTGGTGCGGGTGCGCACCCAGCTGGACATGGCCCGCGTGCGCCGGGAGGTGGTCCGCAACGAGGTGGAGAAGGATTCCTTGCGCGAGTCCGTGCGGACGCGGGACGACTTCTTGCGGCTCGTCAGCCACGAGCTGCGCACGCCCGTGAGCGCCCTGTCGCTCGGCCTCCAGTCCCTGGTGCGCGGCCTGGAGGGGCTGCCTCCGGACACCCGCCTGGAGCCCACGCGGCAGAAGGCGCTGACGACGGAGAAGAGCCTCCAGCGGCTGACCCGCTTGGTGGAGCAACTGGTCGACCTGGCGGAGTTCGTCACCGGGCCGCTGGACCTCTCACGACGGGAGGTCGACCTGGCGGAGCTGACGGCCACGGTCGTGGCGCGGTGGCGGCAGAAGGCCGAGCACGCGAACTGCGTCCTCACCCTGGAGGCGCCCCTGCCGGTGGTGGGCAGCTACGACCGCGCGAGGCTGGAGCAGCTGCTCGACAGCCTCATGGACAACGCCCTCAAGTTCGGGACGGGCATGCCCGTGGAGGTCACCGTGGCGCGCGCGGAGGGCCGCGTGAGCCTGGCGGTGCGGGACCATGGCGCCGGCGTCGGGCCGGAGGACCGGGAGCGCGTCTTCGGGCGCTTCGAGCGTGCCAGCTCCGCCAATCATCACGGCGGCTTCGGGCTGGGGCTGTGGATGGCCCGCCACATCGCGGAGGCCCACGGGGGGAGCATCCACCTGGAGCCCACCCAGGGCGGAGGGGCCACCTTCACCGCGGTGCTGCCATGGGAGTTGTCCCCTGGAGGGTGACCCGCCGTCGCTGGAGCATGGCTGCTCCAGCTGTGCTAATTCGCGCTCCAGCAGGGTGACGTCCCCACCCCCCAGCCCGGAAGACATCCATGGCAGGCAGCAGCCTGATTGCGCTCATCGACGACATCGCCACCATCCTGGATGACGTCTCCATCCTGACGAAGGTGGCGGCGAAGAAGACCGCGGGAGTGCTGGGAGACGACCTGGCACTCAACGCGCAGCAGGTGACGGGCGTGAACGCGGACCGCGAGCTGCCCGTGGTGTGGGCGGTGGCGAAGGGCTCGCTCGTCAACAAGGCCATCCTGGTGCCGGCGGCGCTGGCCATCAGCGCGCTGGCGCCCTGGCTGGTGACCCCGCTGTTGATGATTGGCGGCGCCTTCCTCTGCTTCGAGGGCGCGGAGAAGCTGGCGCACAAGCTCCTGCACGGCAAGGAAGAGGACGAGGCGCACCACGCCGAGCTGCGCAAGTCGCTGGAGGACCCGAACATCGACCGGGTGGCCCTGGAGAAGGGCAAGATCAAGGGCGCGGTGCGCACGGACTTCATCCTCTCCGCGGAGATCATCGCCA
The DNA here is from genome assembly GCF_054512695.1 of Corallococcus sp. M7. Classification (NCBI taxonomy): domain Bacteria; kingdom Pseudomonadati; phylum Myxococcota; class Myxococcia; order Myxococcales; family Myxococcaceae; genus Corallococcus; species Corallococcus sp. M7. The sequence goes on along the minus strand of NZ_CM137252.1, from coordinate 1,776,964 downwards.
TCACGCTGGGCACCGTGGCGACGGCGGACTTCGCCACCCGCGTCACGGTGATGGTGGGCATTGCCCTCATCATGACGGTGGGCGTGTACGGGCTGGTGGCGGGCATCGTGAAGCTGGACGACGCGGGCCTGTACCTCAGCCGCAAGGGCGGTGGCTTCGCGCAGGGCCTGGGCCGGGGCATCCTCCGCGCGGCGCCGTGGCTGATGAAGTTCCTCTCCGTGGCGGGCACGGCGGCCATGTTCCTGGTGGGCGGCGGCATCCTCGTGCACGGCGTCTCCAGCCTGCACCACGCCGAGGAGTCCTTCACCAAGTGGGCGTCCGGAGTCCCGGGCGTGGGCAGCGTCCTGGGCGGGCTCGCCCCCATGCTGCTCAACGCTGCGGTGGGCCTGGGCGCCGGCGCCCTGCTGGTGGTGCTCTTCACGCTGGGCCAGAAGCTGTTCAAGAAGCGCGACGCCAAGACGTAGCGCCAGGGCCTCGCATGGGTGGGATTGCGCGAAAACAGTAAATCGTGCAATCACCGCTGCTGGATGTCTTCACGAGTCCAGCAGAGGGGGAGTCCCATGCAATGGCGTACCTGGCTGCGGGGCAGCCTTGTCTTGTTGTGTCTGAGCTGTGGTCCCACGTCACAGGAAGACGCTCCGGTCCGGACACGGGCCGAGCAGCTCGTGGTGGAGCGCGGCTTCGACCTCCGGGATGTGTCCCTGGTGCCGGACGCGAAGGGGGTGCGGCAGGCGCTCCACTTCCGGGGCGTGCCGGTCTGGGGCCTGGAGGCGAAGTCCGCTCTGGGCCAGACCTTCTTCTCCAACGTCCGGTTCCAGCCCACGGGCGCGGTGGAGACGGAGGCCCGGCTCACCGAGGCGCAGGCCCGGGACGCCGCGCTCGCGGCCCTGAAGGACCCCACCGCGAAGGTGGAGTCCGCGCGGCTGGTGCTCCTGCCCACGGAGGTGCGCCAGCTGAGGAAGGACGCGGGCCCCCCGCGCTTCACCGGCCCCCGGAACGCAGCGGACTTCGAGCGGGTGGTGACGGGCCTGCGGCTCATCTACCGGCTCCAGCTGGCCACGGGCGGGGACCTGCCCCGGCAATGGAGCGCGCGGGTGGATGCACGCACCGGCGAGGTGCTGCACCTGGAGCCACTCGAACACACGGGCATGCAGGGGACGTTCAAGAAGGCGCGGGGCACGGGCGTCTACGCGGGCGCGGTCAACCTGACCGTGTTCTCCGACGCCATGTGGGGGGACACCTGGCTGCGGGACATGTACGGCAATGACTACTACGCCTATGTGCCGCAACAGCCGAGGGGCGGCACCTGGGAGCTGTATTACACCTCCGACCTGGTCCTGGGTGACGGGCTCCTCTTCAGCGGAGGAAGCACGCTCGGAACCAACGGAGAGACCGCGGCGGTGGACGCCTACCACGCCGTGGGCCTGGCGTGGACCGTCTACACGACCTTCCTGGGGCGCGCGGGCCCGACGGGAGACGGCACGAAGTTCGACATCCGGGTGCACAGCAATGACGACAACGCCTACTACTTCCCCAGCCTGCGCAGTCCGAAGCTCCGGATCGGCTACCGCAACCCGACCGGCCATCCCAGGATTCCGCTCACGACCACCGACATCGTCGCGCACGAGTTGGGCCATGACTTCTTCGGCCGGGAGGTAGCAGGAGACCCCGCGCTCATCGAGAAAGAGCGTTCGGAGCAGGCCGGGCTGGACGAGGGCACGGGAGACATCTTCGGTTTCGTCACCGAGCTGCTGCGCGACGCGAAGCGGGCGTCGTCTTCGTCGACGAACATCGATGGGGTAGTGCTCAAGCCCTCGAACCTCACCCTGGGCGAGGAGACGGGCGTCACGTCCCGCAGCCTCCTGGAGCCCCAGTTTCCGGAGTGGTTCGACACCCTCGGCACCGCGGACGAGCACGTCTCCTCGGGCCCCCTGGACCGGATGTTCATGCTGCTGGCCTATGGTTGCAGGACGCAGGTGGCGAGCCCGTGGTTCTGCGAGCGGGTGCCGGAGGGGTTCAGTGGCCTGGGCCCCACGGAGGCGCTGCGCATCTGGGCGCAGGCGGTGCAGTTACTGCCGCTGAAAGCGGACTACCTGCAAGCGCGCCAGGCGGCGCTCGCGGCGGCGACCGCGCGGGACGGCGTGCTGAACGGTCCCCGGATGAAGGCCGTGGCCCGGGCGTTCGCGGCCGTCAACGTCGGCTACGCGCCGGACTCGGTGCCGCCGCAGACCACGCTGAGCTGCCGGCAGCTGAACCAGGACATCGAATGCACCGGCACCATCACCGACGCCGAGGTGCCGGACGAGTACACCACCGCGCCGCGACTGGTGGTGGACGGAGGCGCGCAAACCCAGACGCTGTCCGGCTGGCAGTTCGTGCAGGTGCTGCCGGGCGCCGCGCTGGCCCATGGCAATCACACCGTCCAATTGCAGGCCTGGGATTACTGGGGGAACCTGGCCACGAGGACGGTGACGGTCGCGATGGACAAGGTGGCCCCCACCTTCTCCGTCCTGCGCTCGGGGACGCCGAAGCAGCCCCGCTACTCCGTCACCGCGAGCGACGCCTCCGGAATCCTCTCCGTGGACTTCGTTACGGATGGCCAGTTCCAGACCGGCATCTTCGAGCCCCCCTACGAGCTGGTGCTGGACACGTCCACCTGGACCGACGGCACCCATGACGTGGCCATCAAGGTCTACGACAGGCACCTGAACGCCTCCGTCCAGCACTTCGCCCTGAAGGCGGACAACACGCCGCCCCTCCTGACGATGACGGCGGCGGAGGGAACCGAGGCGCCGTTCCAGGTGAACCTCTCGGTGACGGACAGCTCCGAGGTGGCGCGGGTGGACTTCAAGGTGGATGGCTTTGTCTTCGCCACGCGGACGAACAACGCCACGATGTACCAGGCCAGCTACACGCCCCCGGATGAGCTGGCCCACAACCTCACCGCGGAGGTGACGGATGCCTTTGGCAACAAGGGGACCACCGCCATGGCGGCCCCGCTCGACCGCACGGCCCCGGCGGTGAGCTTCGCCAAGACGCAGCCGGGCTCGCTGGTGCGGCTGAGCGTCAGCGTGACGGATGGCTGTGGCCTCGCATATCCGTATGCGCTGTATGTGGACGGGGCGCTGGTGGCGCAGCCCACGACCCCGGCTTATGTGCTGGAGTTCGGGGATGCGATGTCCGCGGGGGCGCACACGTTCCAGGCCGTCGTGCGCGACCTGTGCGGCAACACGGCGAACTTCGTGACGCCATTCATCAAGGACCTCACCCCGCCGGTCATCACGGGCATCCTCCGGGACGACACCCAGCCGAAGAAGCCGAAGTTCACCGTGCAGTGCACGGACACGGAGGGCGTGCACCACGTGGAGCTGCGCGAGGGCGGCGCCGTCACCCAGACGGACACCACCGCGCCCTATGAGTTCGTGGTCGACACCACGGGCCGCGCGGACGGCGACTCCTCGCTGCTGTTCCAATGCACGGACATCAACGGGGTCTCCAGCTCGCCGGAGACCCGGACGGTGACGGCGGACAACACCGGGCCCACCATCAACCTCACGCTCTACGGCTCGGGCCGCTCCTACCTCATCTCCGCGGAGCCCGCGAGCGACCCTCGCGGCATTCAGTCCATCACCCTCGCGCAGGTCCTGATCCCCACCTACTCCGCCACGCTCACCCAGGCGCCCTGGTCCACGTGGTGGAACATCCCTGGCACCGGCTCCATCCAGTCGGACCTGCTGTTCTCCGTCACCGCCAAGGACAAATGGGGGAACACGTCCTTCAAGTCCTTGTACTGCTCGGTGAGCACCACCTCCACCGTGGCGCAATACAGGACCTGCCACCCATGAGCTGACGCGGCCCGTTCGCCGCACCGGGGGGCCCGTTCGCCGCGGGCCCGTCCCCACCGGCTGAACACTTTCCCGGCGCGGCACCCGCGTGGGCATCGTGCTTCCCGCACACCCATTGCCTGGAAAGCACCCCATGCCGCGCAAGCTGCCCGTGTCTTCGCTTCTGCTCGTCGCCCTCACGTGCGCCCCCGCCCTGGCCGCGGACACGCTGCCCAGGGGGCGCCACAAGCAGGTGGATGCCCTCTTCTCGCAGTGGAGCAGCAAGACGGTGCCCGGCTGCGCGGTGGGCATCTCACGCGACGGCGCGCTGGACTACGCGCGCGGCTACGGCATGGCGGACCTGGAGCACGACGTGCCGGTCACGCCGCGCTCCGTCTTCTCCATCGCCTCCATCTCCAAGCAGTTCACGGCCTTCTCGATTGGGCTGCTGGCGCAGGAGGGCAAGCTCTCGCTGGACGACGACATCCGCGAGCACGTGCCGGAGCTGCCCGCGTTTCCCAAGGTCATCACGCTCGCGCACCTGATGCATCACACCAACGGGCTGCGGGAGCAGGGACAGTTGCTGAACCTGGCGGGCTGGCGCGGGGATGACGTGTCCACCGAGGCGGACGTCCTCTGGGCGCTGAGCCGGCAGCGCGGCGTGAACTTCGAGCCGGGCGCGGAGGTCCTGTATGGCAATGCCGCGTACACGTTGCTGGGGCTCGTGGTGCGCCGCGTCTCCGGTCAGTCGCTGCGAGCGTTCACCGACGAGCGCATCTTCAAGCCGCTCGGGATGACAGACACCCGCTTCCGCGAGGACCACACCGAGCTCTTCCCCCGGCGAGCCTGGGGCTACACCTCCCGCGACGGCGGTGGCTGGCGCCTCAGTGACGCCCATTCCGACCACTACGGCGCGGGCAACCTGTACTCCACGATAGGCGACCTGCTGAAGTGGCAGCAGAACCTGCTCGACGCACGCGTCGGTGGGCAGGCGCTGGTCTCGATGGTGCGGACCTCCGGCAGGCTGAACGACGGCACCGAGACGGGCTACGGCGGCGGCCTCCGGCTGGCGGGGTATCGCGGCCTGGACATGGTGAGCCACGACGGCATGGACGGCGGCTACCGCACGGAGTCCCTCCTCTTTCCGGCTCACCGGGTCGCCATCGTCACGCTCTGCAACAGCGGCCTCATCGATGCCAGCGCGCTCGCCCGCAAGGTGGCTGACGTGTACCTGGGCGCGCACATGAAGGACGAGATACCGCCTGCCGTGAAGGTGGCGGAGACGGAGCTGGCGGCGCTGGCCGGCGACTACTGGAGCCCCCTGACGGGTGAGGTGGTGCGGGTGGAGCTCAAGGACGGAGCGCTGCGACAGGTGGGCACGCCCACCGCCCTCGTGCCCATGGGCGATGGCGCGTTCCGTCCCGGTGAGTCGACGCACGTCTGGCGTTTCTCGAGCCCGCGCGAGCTGGGCATCCGGGACTTCTGGCCGATGGAAAGGCCCTTCATCCGCGTCACCGAGCCGAAGCCCACGGGTCCGGCATTGGCGGCCTTCGCGGGGCAGTACCGCAGCGACGAGGTCGACACGACCTACACGGTGCGCGTCGCGGACGGGAAGCTGGCCATCCACTGGCCACGCCGGGAGGAGGTCGTGCTGGATGCGGTGGGCGGAGACCACTTCGCCGGCTCGCTCGGCGCGGTCACGTTCACGCGCGCGGCCTCTGGCGGAATCGACGGTCTGACCATCAGCAGCCGCCGCCTGCGCCGGTTCCGCGCGGAGCGGCTCCCGGGAGCAGCGGCGGTGAGAGCGACTTCGACGGCAGGCAATTGAACGCCCGTCCCTGTTGATAGCCGTTCAACACCCGCACGTGCGTTCCCGAGAGTTCACTTGAGGTCTTCCATGGATTTCCTGAAAGAGGAGGAATGCAAAGGAGCGTCTCAATGCACGTGCGTCCCCTGGTGGCAGGAGCATTCCTGGTCGCCGCTGTTGGTTGTGGAGAGAAGCCGGAGACCGACCCCGAACTCCAGACCCAGAGCGCCGCGGTGGTCGCCGGCTCGCGGCTCGTCAGCGTGCAGTCCGGCCGCTGCCTCGACGTGGCGCAGAACAGCCAGACCGCGGGGCAGGAGCTCCACATCTATGACTGCCACAGCCAGGACAACCAGCGGTTCCTCTTCACGCCGGAGGGCGAGCTGCGCGCGTTCGGTGGCTCCTGGTGCGTCCAGCCGGAGACCGCCAGCTCCGGGGCCCGGGCCGTCATCGCCGCCTGCAATGGGACGGCGAACCAACGGTGGGTGCGCAACACCGCTGGCGCGGTGATCCACACGGCGACCTCGCTGTGCCTGGACGTGTCCGGTCAGGCCACCGCCAACAGCTCGAAGGTCATCGTCTGGTCCTGCAACGCGCAGACGAACCAGCAGTGGTCGTTCCCGGCGGACACCCAGGCGCCCACCGTGCCCACCGGGCTCGCGCTGTCCAACGTGACGTGCAACTCGGCCACGCTGTCCTGGTCGCCTTCCACGGACAACCAGGGCGTCGCCTTCTATGACGTCTACCATGACGGCCAGCTGATGAAGTCCGTCTCCGGCGCCACGGTGTCCACCGGGCTGACCCTGGTCCCCGGCGTGACCTGGGGCCTGTATGTGAATGCACGGGACGCGGTGGGCAATGTCTCCCAGGGCAGCGCCACGCTCTCCATCACCGTGCCGCAGTGCCAGGCGGACACCCAGGCTCCCAGCATCCCGACCGGCGTCACCGCCGCCGCGTCCGGCACCAGCGTGACGGTGAACTGGACCGCGTCCACCGACAACGTGGGCGTGACCGCGTACGACGTGTTCCGGGGCGGCGTGAAGATTGGCACGGTGGCCGGCGCGCCGCCGGGGACCTCCTTCGTCGACAGCGGCCTGTCCGCGAACACGGCCTACACCTACGCCGTGCTCGCCCGTGACGCCCAGTCCAACGCGTCCGCCCAGAGCGCGTCCGTGACGGTCACCACGGGACAGGCCTGCGCGAACGCCGTCTGCTCCGTCATCCAGGTCGCCACCGACACGGACATCCCGTGGGGTCTGGTGAACCTGCCGGACGGAACGGTGCTCTACAGCCGCCGCGACGCGCAGAACATCATCCGCCTGGACCCGGCGACGGGCCAGAAGACGTCCGTGGGCACCGTCCCCAACGTGCAGAGCACCGACGGCGAGGGCGGCCTGATGGGGCTGGCGCTCTCCCCCACCTTCGCCACCGACCGCTGGCTGTACGTGATGCACACCTCCCCCACCGACAACCGCATCGTGCGGCTGCGGTATGAGAACGGCGCCCTCGACACCGCGTCGCTCCAGGTGCTGCTCCAGGGCATCGGCCGCAACAAGTTCCACAACGGCGGGCGCCTGCGCTTTGGCCCGGACGGGAAGCTCTACGCGTCCACGGGGGATGCCCAGAACGGCGCCTACGCGCAGGACATCAACAACCTGGCCGGCAAGGTGCTGCGGCTCAACGCGGACGGCACCGTCCCGTCCGACAACCCCTTCGGCAACTACGTGTGGAGCTACGGCCACCGCAACCCGCAGGGCCTGGCCTTCGACTCGCAGGGCCGCCTGTGGGAGCAGGAGTTCGGCAACTCCGTGATGGACGAGACCAACCTCATCCAGAAGGGCGGCAACTACGGCTGGCCCAACTGCGAGGGCACGGTGTCCCAGGGCGGCTCGGGCTGCGCGACGGCCGGCTACATCGCGCCGAAGATGACGTACTCCACGGCGGACGGTTCGTGCTCCGGCATCACGGTGGTGCGCGACGTCCTCTACGTGGCCTGCGGCCGCGGCACGCGCCTCTACCGCGAGGTCATCAGCGGCACCAGCCTGACCAACGTGCAGCAGTTCTTCGTCGGCACCTACGGCCGGCTGCGCACCGTGGAGCCCACCCCGGACGGCAACCTGTGGCTGACCACCACCAACCAGGGTGACAAGGACAGCATCCCCAACAACAGCAACGAGCGCATCTTCCGCGTCGTGCTGGGGCAGTAGCCGCCGCGAGGCTCACGCATGGCGCCCGGTCGCGCCATGCGTGAGCGGTCCCTCAGTCCGGCCAGGTCCAGTCCGCGATCTCAGGGCGGTCCCGGCCGTGCTCGTGCGCGTAGGCCAGGTTTTCGAGGATGGCGTTCTTCATCTCCTCCTTCAGGTGCCCCGCCTTCGCGTGCAGCCCTGGCACACGGTCGATGACGTCGATGACCAGGTGGAAGCGGGACGTGTCGTTGAGGATGGCCAGCTCGAAGGGCGTGTTGATGTTGCCCTTCTCCCGGTAGCCGTGCACGTGCAGGTCCTCGTGGTTGATGTAGCGATAGGCCAGCTTGTGGATGAGCGAGGCGTAGCCGTGGAAGCTGAAGATGATCGGCTTGCCCGGCGGGAACAGGCTCTCCAGCTCGCGCTGGGTGGACCCGTGCGGGTGCTCCGCCAACGACTGGAGCTTGAACAGGTCCACGACGTTGATGAAGCGCAGCTTCAACTGGGGTGCGCGCGCACGCAGGATGGAGGCCGCGGCCAGGGCCTCCTGCGTCGCGACGTCGCCGCAGCAGGCCATGATGACGTCCGGCTCCGCGTCCTCGTCCGTGCTGGCCCGCTTCCAGATGCCGAGCCCCTTGGCGCAGTGGGCGACGGCCTCCTCGATGCTGGTGAACTGCAGGTGCTTCTGCTTGTCCGCGACGATGACGTTGACGCAGTCGGTGCTGCGCAGGCACTGGTCCGCCACCACCAGCAGCGTGTTGGCGTCCGGCGGCAGGTAGATGCGCGTGACCGAGCCGGACTTGTTCGTCACCAGGTCGATGAAGCCCGGGTCCTGATGTGAGAACCCGTTGTGGTCCTGACGCCACACCGTCGAGGAGAGGAGGATGTTCTCCGAGGCGACCGGGGCCCGCCATTTCACGTGGTTCTTGCTGATGTCCAACCACTTGGCGTGCTGGTTGAACATGGAGTCCACGACGTGGGCGAACGCCTCGTAGGTGTGGAAGAGGCCGTGGCGCCCCGTGAGCAGATACCCTTCCAGCCAGCCCAGCAGCGTGTGCTCCGACAGCATCTCCATGACGCGGCCGTCCCGCGCGAGATGCCCCCCGTCCGCGTCCTCCGGCAGCAGCGCGGACATCCACGTCTTGCCGGTCACCTCGTAGAGGGCCTGGAGCCGGTTGGAGGCGGTCTCGTCCGGGCCGAAGACGCGGAAGGTCGTCGGATTGTCCCGCATGACGTCCCGCAGGAACTCGCCGAGCGGCTTCGTGTTCTCATGCAGCGTGGTGCCGCGCGAGCCGACCTTGACCGCGTAGTCGCGGAAGTCAGGCATCCTGAGCGCCTTGCGGAGCAGGCCGCCGTTGGCGTGGGGGTTCGCGCTCATCCGCCGGTTCCCCTTGGGCGCGAGCGACCGGAGCTCCGGCATCAGCCGTCCCTCCGCGTCGAACAGCTCCTCGGGGCGGTAGCTGCGCATCCAGTCTTCCAGCGCCTTGAGGTGCGCCGGGTTGTCGCGCACGTCGCCGAAGGGGACCTGGTGGGAGCGCCAGGAGCCCTCCAGCCGGTGCCCGTCCAGCTCCTTCGGGCCGGTCCAGCCCTTGGGTGAGCGCAGGATGATCATGGGCCAGCGCGGGCGCGTCGGCGTGTCCGTCAGCCGGGCCTTCTTCTGCACGGCGCGGATCTCCTCGACGGCGCGCTCCAGCGTCTCCGCCATCTTCTGGTGCATCTGGACCGGGTCGCTGCCCTCGACGACGTAGGGCTTGTAGCCGTAGCCGACGAACAGGGCCTCCAGCTCCTCCGGGCTGATGCGGGAGAGGATGGTGGGGTTGGCGATCTTGTACCCGTTGAGGTTCAGGATGGGCAGCACGGCGCCGTCCCGCACGGGGTTGAGGAACTTGTTCGAGTGCCAGGCCGTCGCGAGCGGTCCGGTCTCCGCTTCGCCGTCCCCCACGACACAGGCGACGATGAGGTCCGGGTTGTCGAAGGCCATGCCGTAGGCGTGGGAGAGGCTGTAGCCCAGCTCACCGCCTTCGTGGATGGAGCCCGGCGTCTCCGGGGTGACGTGGCTGCCGATGTGCCCGGGGAAGGAGAACTGCTTGAAGAACTTCCGCATCCCTTCCGCGTCCTGGCTCTTGTCCGGATAGACCTCCGAGTAGGTGCCCTCCAGGTACGCCGGCCCGAGCACGCCCGGGGCGCCGTGGCCCGGCCCGGCCACGAAGATGACGTCGAGGTTCTGCTCGACGATGAGCCGGTTCAGGTGGACCCAGGTGAACGAGAGCGCCGGGCTCGCGCCCCAGTGGCCGAGCAGCCGGTGTTTCACGTCCTTCGGCACCAGGGGCCTGCTCAAGAGCGGGTTGTCCTGGAGGTAGATCATCCCCACCGCCAGGTAGTTGCACGCCCGCCAGTACGCGTTCATCAACTCCACTTCCCTGGCGGTGAGCGGTCCTCCGCCCCGGGTCCGCTCCCGGCCTGGAGCGGAGGGCCCCGGGCCGTGCTCCCTGGCGGACAACGGTGGCCCATATTCCGACGCTTCCGTCCCTTCGGGGTGTGCCATGACATGCCTCCCATCAGTGGTGGGTGTGGAGTGTTGAGTCGTCCGGGGCGATGGCCGCTTCGCCCTCCATGGCCGCGCTGTAGCCGCCCAGGACCGCCGCGCTGTCGCACCAGGCGCGGTGGAGGAACGCCCGCTGGGCGGCGGGCACCTGCTCACGCTGGCCCCGCCAGGCAGCGAGCGCCTCGTCCTGCAGCGCGCGTCCGAAGGAGAAGCTCAGCGTCCAGGGCTTCGGGCCTTCCAGCGCATTGAGGGCGTTGAGGTGCGCGGTGGCCAGGACCGCGTCCTGTCCGCCGGACAGGAAGACGATGCCGGGGACCGCGGGCGGCACATGGCGCGTCAGGACGCGCAACGTCGCCTCCGCCACCTGCTCCACCGAGGCCTGCCTCGCGAAGCCGTGGCCCGCGGTGACCATGTTCGGCTTGAGCAACATCCCTTCCAGGGCCACCCGCGCGACGAAGAGCTCGGTGAAGACCGCCTGCAGCACGCGCCCCGTCACGTCCTCACACCGCTCGAGCGCGTGCGCGCCCTCCATCAGGACCTCGGGCTCCACGATGGGCACCAGGCCCTGCTCCTGGCAGAGGGCGGCGTAACGCGCGAGCGCGTGCGCGTTCGCGTGGATGCACGTCGCCGAGGGACGTCCCTCGCGGATGACGAAGACCGCGCGCCACTTGGCGAAGCGCGCGCCCAGCTCGCGGTATTCCTCCAGCCGCTCGCGCAAGCCGTCGAGCCCTTCCGTGACGGACTCTCCCGGCGCGCCGGCCAGGGGACGGACGCCGGCGTCGACCTTGATGCCGGGGATGATGCCGCGGCCCGCGAGCAGGTCGGCCAGCGGGATGCCGGTGGCGCTGTCCTGGTGGATCGTCTCGTCCTGCAGGATGACACCGCCGATGAACTCGGCGATGCCGGGCGTACTGAAGAGCAGCTCCCGGTAGGCGCGGCGGCTGTCCGCGGTCGACTCGATTCCGCGCGCGGTCAGGCGCTTCGTGATCGTGGAGACCGTCTCGTCCGCCGCCAGGATGCCCTTCGCGTCGGCAACGATGGCTCGCGCGGTTTCGCCAAGCCCTGGCATCGTCGGCATGTCTTCCTCCCGTCCCTGGAGCCAAACCTGAGCGCGTCCGGGTGCGCCGACAACCAGCGATGGGGCGCTCGGCAACGGGGCTGCCTCCGGACGCCGGGCAGGCACGTGCGGCCCGCGTCGCGATGCCATCTTGAGCCTTGGGCCGCACTGTCAATGGCAACCAACGCCCGTCGTGCGGTCACGGCAGCGGGCGGGCGGAGACAGCCATGACCATCAAGTTGCTCATCGCGGACGTCGACGGGACGCTGGTGACGAAGGACAAGGTCCTCACCTCGCGAACCCGTGAGGCCGTGGCGCGGCTGCGTGACAGCGGCGTCATGTTCACCCTCACGAGCGGGCGTCCGCCGCGTGGGATGGCCGGGCTGGTGGGCCCGCTGGGCCTCACCGCACCCCTGGCCGCTTTCAACGGCGGCATGTACGTCAAGCCCGACCTGACGACGGTGCTGGCGCAGCGGACCCTGCCTCCCGCCATCGCCGGGGACGCCGTCGACTTCATGCTCCAGGCGGGCCTGGATGTCTGGGTCTATCAGGGGGCGGGCTGGTTCCTCCGCGACCGCGACGCCTTCCGCGTGGCGCGCGAGCGGAACAACGTCGGGTTCGACCCGACCGTCGTCACGGACCTGCACGGCGTGCTCGACGCCGCCATCAAGATCGTCGGGGTGAGCGAGGACACGGCGCGGGTCGCGCGCTGCGAGGCGGAGCTCGCCGTGCGGCTGGGCGCCGAGGCATCCGCGGCGCGCTCGACGGCCTACTACCTCGACGTCACGCACCCCGAGGCGAACAAGGGGATGGTCGTACGTGAGGCCGCGCGCCTCCTCTCGCTTCCCCTCGAGCAGATCGCCGTCATCGGAGACATGGCCAACGACCTGCCCATGCTCAACACCGCCGGCCTGGGCATCGCCATGGGCAACGCCAGCGCCGAGGTTCAACGCTCCGCGCGCCACATCACCCGCACCAACGAGGAGGACGGCTTCGCCCACGCGGTGGACGCCTTCATCCTGGGCCAGCCGCCCCTCGCACGCACGAAGCTGGGGCTCCCGCCACGCGCGCGCGCCTGCCTCTTCGGCGTGGATGGCGTCCTCACGCAGACCGCCAGCCTCCATGCCAGGGCCTGGAAACAGTTGTGCGACTACTACCTGCGGCAGCGCGCGCGGTCCTCGGGGCAGCCCTTCATCCCCTTCGACCTGGTGCGCGACTACAGCCGCTGCTTCGATGGCAGGCCCTCCCTGGAGGGCATCCACGCGTTCCTCGATGCCCGCGGCATCGAGCTGCCGGAGAGCACGGTCCACGCCCTGAACGACCGCAAGGCGGAGCTGCTGGTGGAGCTGCTCCGGCAGGAGCGCGTGGAGACCTATGAGGGAGCGGTCCGCTACGTCCAGGCGGCGCGCGCCGAGGGACTCCGGACCGCGGCCGTCTGCGCGAGCAGGCACGGCGCGGAGATGCTCCGGTCGGCCGGCATCGCGGACCTCTTCGACGCACGGCTCGAGGCCACGCCGCTCCCCGAGCTCTACCTCGCGGCGGCCCGGGAGCTCGGCGTCACCTGCGACGAGGCGGTCCTCTTCGAGGACACCCCCGCGGGCGTCGCGGCCGCGCGGGAGGCCCACTTCGCGTATGTCATTGGCGTCGACCGGCTGGGCCAGCCCTCCGGACTGCGCCGCCACGGCGCGGACCTGGAGGTGACGGACCCCGCCGCCCTCCTCGGGCAGGCACTCAGTACTTCTCGGGAATGAAGTGCTTCCCCTGAAGGGAAGCCTCGTCGTCGTACTCGCCCTTCGTGGAGCGGCGGGGCAGCTTCACCTTGGGGCGCTTCACGCGCTGATGGGGAATCTTCTCCAGCAGGAAGCGGATGCAGTTGAGCCGCGCCTTCTTCTTGTTGTCGGACCGCAGGATGAACCAGGGCGCATACGGCGTGTCCGTCGCGGCCAGCATCTGATCCCTCGCCTGGGAGTAGTCGTACCAGCGCGTCCAGGACTTGATGTCCATGGGGCTGAGCTTCCACTGCCGCAAGGGGTCGTCGATGCGCGCCGCGAACCGCCGCGCCTGCTCCGCCTTGCCGACCTCCAGCCAGATCTTCAGCAGGAGGATTCCGCTTTCGACCATGTACTTCTCGAAGACGGGACAGCCGATGAGGAAGCGCTCGTGTTCCTCGGGCGTGCAGAAGCCCATCACGGGCTCCACCCCAGCCCGGTTGTACCAGCTGCGGTCGAAGATCACGATCTCACCCGCCGCGGGGAAATGCGGCACGTACCGCTGCAGGTACATCTGTGACTTCTCCCGGCTCGACGGCGCCGGGAGGGCCACCACGCGGAACACCCGGGGACTGACCCGCTCGGTGATGGCGCGAATCGTTCCGCCCTTGCCCGCCGCGTCCCGGCCTTCGAAGACGACGATGACGCGCATCTGCTCCTGCTTGACCCAATCCTGGAGCTGGCAGAGCTGGGATTGGAGCTTGCGCAGCTCCTTTTCATAGGTCTTGCGCTTCAGGGGCTCCGAGTGCGTGTCCTGTGCCATGGACATAGGGTTGCTACCGGCCGCGGCAGGTGACAGCCCTCATGCCCCCGGGTCCGGGCCTGCCTTGGTCCAACGGACACCGGGCACTGCCCTCCAGGGCATTTGAACGCGCCGCACTTCCGCGCGGCGCCCCCCATGTTGAATCTCCGCTCCCATCGAGGTGTCGCGGATGAGGGGGACGGCCAACGCCATGCAGGGGATGAAGCCGGGATTCACATCCTTCGTGGGCACCGTGCCGCTGCTCGGCGTCCTCGCCGCGCTCTCCGGGTGCGCGGTCGGCCCCGACTTCAAGAGGCCCGAGGCCGCGGTCGCGAAGGAGTGGCGCACCCAGGGCGACCCGCGCCTGTCGACGCAGGCCGCGGTCGACACCCAATGGTGGAAGTCATTTGGTGATCCCTCGCTGGACCGGCTCGTCGAGCTCGCCGCCCGGCAGAACCTGCCGTTGCAGATTTCAGGACTGAGGATCGTCGAGGCGCGCGCCCAGTTGGCCATCCTCACCGGCCGGCAGTACCCGCAGGCCCAGGCCCTCGTCGGCAGCGCCGCCGCGGTGGGGCGCAGTGAGAACTCCGCCGCGGCCAACCCCATCGATTTCAACCTGGGCTCCATCGACCGCCACTTCCTGGAGTACCAGCTGGGCTTCGACGCGCTGTGGGAGGTGGACTTCTGGGGCAAGTACCGGCGGGGCGTGGAGTCGGGGACCGCAGGCCTGCTGGCGTCGGTGGCGGACTACCAGTCCTCGATCGTCTCGCTCACCGCGGAGGTCGCGCGAACCTATGTGCTGGTCCGCACGTACGAGGTGCTCATCGAGCAGGCGCGGGAGAACGTGCGCATCCAGGAGGAGGGCTACCGCATCGCCGAGGCGCGCTTCAAGAACGGCGTCACCTCCGAGCTGGATATGACGCAGGCCGCGACTCTTCTGGAGAGCACCCGCGCCACCATCCCCCAGTTGGAAGGCGGGCTGGAGCAGGCTCGCAACGCCATGAGCACGCTGCTGGGCCAGCCCACGGGCGAGGTGGAGGCGCTGCTCGCGGGCCCGAAGCAGATTCCCGTGGCGCCCGCGACGGTGGCTGTCGGCATGCCGGCGGAGATCCTACGGCGGCGCCCGGATGTCCGCGCCGCGGAGCTGTATGCCGCCGCGCAGTGCGCCCGGATTGGCATCGCGGAGGCGGAGCTCTACCCGAGCTTCTCCCTCTTCGGGACCATCGGGCTCCAGGCGAGCACCAGCGCCGCGGCCTCCGGCAACCTCTTCTCCCTGGGCAGCCTCTTCTATTCCGTGGGCCCCCGGGTCGTCTTTCCCTTCCTGAACTACGGCCGCCTGAAGAACGGGGTGCGGGTGGAGGACGCGCGGTTCCAGCAACTGCTCGTCAACTACCGCAACACCGTGCTCAAGGCGGCCCAGGAGGTGGCGGACGCCCTGACGGGCTTCATCCACGCCCAGCAGGCCATGGCCTTCCAGCAGGCCTCGGTGAAGGCCGCGCAGCGTTCCGTGGAGCTCGCGGTGGTGCAGTACCGCGAAGGCGCCGTGGACTATCAACGCGTGCTGGACGCGCAACGGTCGCTCCTGGAGCAGCAGAACAACCTGGCCCAGACGAGCTCCTCCATCGCCACGAACCTGGTCGCCCTCTACAAGGCGTTGGGCGGAGGCTGGGAGGTCCGCCGCGATCAGCCCATCGTGCCGGAGCCGATGCAGGCGGAGATGGAACAGCGGACCCACTGGGGCGACATGCTGTCCAAGCCGCGAAAGCAAGAAACCAAGACGGTCTCGCAGCCCGTCAAGCCATAGAGACTCCGCCATGCCCAAGAGCGCGAAAGGGAAATACAAGTGGGTGATTGGGCTGGTCGCCATCGCGATCGCCGCGTTCATCGGCTTCAAATATTGGAAGGGGAAGAAGTCCGCGCTGCCGGAAGGCATCGTCTCGGGCAACGGGCGCATCGAGTCGAAGCTGGCGGATGTCTCCGCGAAGGAGCCCCTGCGGGTGCGGGAGGTCCTCGTCAACGAAGGCGACCTCGTCAAGCCAGGACAGGTGCTGGTGCGCCTGGACACCACCACGCTGGAGTCCAACCTGGCGGAGGCCAACGCGAACCTCGCGGCCACGCAGGAGAAGCTGGCGGTGGCCGAGGCGGGCATCGTCAAACAGAAGAGTGAAATCCAGCTGGCCACCATCGAGGTCGAGCGCTCGCGGAGGCTGGTGGCCAGAGGGGCCGGCTCGCAGCGGGACCTGGACGTCCGGGAGAGCGAGCTGAAGACCAGCCGGGCCGGCCTGGCGGAGGCCGAGGCCACGCTGAAGACCTCACGGGAGGAGATTGAAGTCGCGCGAGCCAACGCGGCGACGATCCAGACGCGCATCAACGACGCGACCCTCAAGTCCCCGGTGACGGGCCGGGTCCTCTACCGGCTCGCGGAGCCCGGCGAGGTGCTGTCGCCAGGCGGCCCCGCGCTCACGCTGGTGAATCTGGAGGACGTCTTCATGGAGATCTTCCTCCCCGCGAGCGAGGCCGCCCGCGTGAAGATCGGCTCCGAGGCGCGCCTCACCGTCGACTTCGAGCCCGACCGCTCCATCCCCGGCTACGTGTCCTTCGTGTCACCGGAAGCGCAGTTCACGCCCAAGCAGGTGGAGACGAAGAGCGAGCGGGAGAAGCTGGTGTTCCGCCTGAAGCTCCAGGTCCCCCGGGAGCTGGCCAGCCGCTACGTCGAGCGCATCAAGACCGGCATCCGCGGGGTCGGCTACGTCAAGGTGGACCCTGACGCGGCGTGGCCCTCCCGGCTGCAGAACGTCGTCACCGCGGAATCCGACCCCCAGTAGCCCGGCGACAAGGGAAGGCCCAGCCATGGTCTCATCCGTGTCTCCAGGGGCGCCAGCCGGCTCCAGCAGCCGGCTCGTGGTCTCCATCCAGGACGTGACCCACCGCTACGGCAAGGCCGTGGCGCTGGACGGCCTCTCGCTCGACGTCCCCAGCGGCATCCGGGTGGGCATCGTGGGGCCTGACGGCGTGGGCAAGTCCACGCTGATGGCCCTGGTCGCGGGCGCCAAGAAGATGCAGCAGGGGCGCGTGAGGGTCCTGGACGGGGACATCGGGGACGCGCGGCACCGGCGCGACGTGGGGCCGCGCATCGCGTACATGCCCCAGGGCCTGGGCAAGAACCTCTATCTGGAGCTCAGCGTCTACGACAACGTGGACTTCATGGCCCGGCTCTTCGGGCTGTCCCCCGAGGAGCGCAAAGTGCGCGTCCCGGAGCTGCTCGCGGCCACCGGCCTGGGGAAGTTCGCGGAGCGCCCCGCGGGCAAGCTCTCCGGCGGCATGAAGCAGAAGGTGGGGCTGTGCGGCGCGCTGGTGCACGACCCGGACCTGCTCATCCTCGACGAGCCCACCACCGGCGTGGATCCGCTCTCCCGGCGGCAGTTCTGGACCCTCATCGACGAGATTCGCGCCGGGCGCCCCGGCATGAGCGTCATCATCTCCACGGCGTACATGGACGAGGCGCAGCAGTGGGACTGGATCGTCGCCATGGACGCGGGGCGCGTGCTGGCGACAGGGTCCCCCGCGGAGCTGATGGCGCGCACGGGGACCCAGGACCTGGAGAAGTGCTTCATCGCGCTCCTGCCCGAGGAGAAGCGCCGGGGCCACAAGGAGATCACCATCCCGCCCCGACCGCCAGGCAACGCGGAGCTGGCCATCGAGGCCCACGGGCTGACCCGCCGCTTCGGGACCTTCACCGCCGTGGACCACGTCACCCTGTCCATCGAGCGCGGTGAGATCTTCGGCTTCCTGGGCTCCAACGGCTGCGGCAAGTCCACGACCATGAAGATGCTGACCGGCCTGCTGCCTCCCACGGAGGGCACGGCGAAGCTCTTCGGCAGCTCCGTGGACGCAGGCAGCATGGAGGTGCGCAAGAACCTGGGCTACATGACGCAGGCGTTCTCGCTCTACGGCGAGCTGAGCGTCCAGCAGAACCTGGTCCTGCACGCCCGGCTCTACCACCTGCCTCCGGACAAGGCGAAGGCGCGCATCGATGAGCTGGTCGAGCGGTTCGGGCTGGGCGCGCACATGGACGCGTTGGCCGGGGACCTGCCCATGGGCCTGCGCCAGCGGCTCTCCCTGGCCGTCGCCGTGCTGCACGGGCCTCAAATCCTCATCCTGGACGAGCCCACGTCGGGCGTGGACCCGGTCGCCCGGGACAGCTTCTGGGAGCTGCTCATCGACCTGTCGCGCAAGCAGGGCGTCACCATCTTCGTGACCACGCACTTCATGAACGAGGGGATGCGCTGCGACCGCATCTCCCTGATGAACGCGGGCAGGGTGCTGGCGGCGGACAGCCCCCAGAAGCTCATCGAGTCCCGGAACGCGGACAGCCTGGAGACCGCCTTCATCGGCTACATGGAAGACGCCATCGCCGAGAAGGCCCGCGCCGAGGGCAAGGACACGCCCCCGGCTCCCGCGCCCGAAGCCGCCCCTCCGCCCCAGCCCCCGGCCGCGCCCCGGACGGACCGGGCCGGCCTCCGGCTGCGGCTGGGCCGGCTGCTCGCGTATGCCGCCAACGAGACCAGTCAGATCCTCCGCGACAAGGTCCGGCTGGCATTCGCCTTCATCGGCTCGGCGGTGTTGATGCTCGTCTTCGGCTTCGGCATCACGACCGACGTCGAGAACATCCGCTATGCCGCGCTGGACCTCGACCAGTCACCCGAGAGCCGCGCATACCTGGAGCAGTTCAGCGCGGCGAAGCCCTACTTCGCCCCGACGCAGCCCGCGCAGTCCTCGGATGAAGCGCTCCGCCGGCTCCAGTCCGACGATGTCTCGGTGGTGATGGAGATTCCGCCCCGCTTCGGTCTGGACCTCCGCCGGGGCTCCGGTCCCGAGGTGCTGGCGCAGGTGGACGGCGCCATGACCTTCCGCGGCGACACCGTCGAGCAGTACGTGCAGGGGGTCCACAACCGGATGCTCCGGGATCCCGCGAGCGGCTTCCACTCCGCCAGCGCGCAGGAGTCCACGGCCAACATCGAGGAGCGCTACCTCTACAACCCCACCTTCAAGAGCATCTACTCCATCGTGCCGAGCGTCCCGGCGCTGCTGCTCCTGCTCATCCCGGCCATCCTCATGACGGTCAGCATCGTGCGGGAGAAGGAGCTGGGGTCCATCATCAACTTCTACGTCACGCCCACGGGGCGGCTGGAGTACCTGCTTGGAAAGCAGCTGCCCTACGTGGCCATCGGCATGGCCAACTTCTTCATCCTGACCGCGCTGTCGCTGGTCGTCTTCGGCGTCCCCATCAAGGGCAGCTTCCTGACGCTGGTGGTCTGCGCGCTGTTCTACGTCATGGCGACGACAGGCATTGGGATGGTGACGTCCACCTTCACCGGCAGCCAGGTGGCGGCCGTCTTCGTCACGGCCATCCTGACCATCGTGCCGACCATCCAGTTCTCCGGCCTGCTGCAGCCGGTCTCCACGCTCCAGGGTGGCGCCAAGCTCGTCGGCTCCATCTGGCCGGCCACCTATTACATGCACGCCAGCCTGGGCGCCTTCACCAAGGGACTGAGCGCGGGCCTCATCCTGCGGGACGTCGCCTTCCTGGCCGTGTGCGTCCCCCTCCTTCTGGCCATCAGCGTCCTCGGCCTGAGAAAGCAGGAGAAGTAGCGGTGAACTCACTGCTGAACATCCTGTGGCTCGGGCTCAAGGAGATCCGCAGCCTGCTCAGCGACGCGGTGCTGGTCGTGTTCGTCGTGTATGCGTTCACCCTGGCCATCTACGTCCAGGCCACGGGCACCTCCAGCGAGGTGAACAACGCCTCCATTGCGTTCGTCGACGAGGACGGGTCCGCGTTGTCCAAGGAGCTGCTCAACGCGTTCTATCCGCCCCGCTTCATGTTGCCGGAGGTCATCACCGCGGATGACATCCAGCCGGACATGGACCGGGGCCGGTTCATGTTCGTCGTGGTGATTCCGCCCCGCTTCGAGCACGACCTGCGCGCGGGGCGCAACCCGGACGTCCAGCTGAACATCGACGCGACCGCCATGCAGCAGGCGGGCATCGGCTCCGGCTACATCAAGAACATCCTCAACGACCGCATCTCCTCCTTCCTCAAGCGCACGGAGGAGACGGGGCCGAAGCCCGTCAACCTGGTCATCCGCAAGCTCTTCAACCCCAACGGGGTGTCGTCCTGGTTCAAGAGCGTGGTGGCCATCATCAATCAAATCACGCTGCTGACGGTCGTCCTCACGGGCGCCGCGGTCATCCGCGAGCGCGAGCACGGGACGCTGGAGCACCTGCTCGTGATGCCGCTGACGTCATTCGAGATCGCCATGGCGAAGGTCTGGGCCAACAGCCTGGTCATCCTCGTCGCGACCGGGGCGTCGCTGTTCCTGGTGGTGCACCTGGTGCTGAAGGTGCCCTTCGCCGGCTCGGTGGTGCTGTGGTTCGTGGGCGTCGTGCTCTACCTGTTCTTCGCCACGGCGCTCGGCATCTTCCTGGGGACCATCTCCCGCTCGATGGCGCAGTTCGCGCTGCTCATCATCCTGGTGGTGCTGGTGCTGATGCTGCTTTCGGGCGGCAGCACGCCCGTGGAGAGCCAGCCGAAGTGGCTGCAATACCTCACGTACCTGCTGCCGGCCCGGCACTTCGTCAGCTTCTCGCAGGTCATCATCTACCGCGGCGGCGGGATGTGGGCCGTCTGGCGCCAATTCCTGATGGTGAGCGCGGTGGGCGTGGGGTTCTTCGTCTACAGCCTGGCGCTGTTCCGCAAGTCCATCGCGGTGAGCAAGTAGGGCGGTCGCTGCCCCTGGTGCGGGGGGACCCGGTCGCTATACTCGTTGGATGTCTCTGCATGACACCGCAATGAAGATGGCGCTCCAGCTCAAGCAGGAGCGCAACCGCGACGTCGCGCTGCTGATCCCCTCGAGCGTGGCGCTCAAGGCCGCCTCCAACAACAAGGCGTCAGCGACCACGACGACGACGACCCCGACTCCCTCGACCTCGTCGAAGAGCAAGCCGACCTGCCCGTCCTTCTGTTTCGGGCTCGATGTCTCCAATGACTATGCTGGGCATACTGCGGTCGTGAACGTCGTACAGCACGCCTGCGAGCGCTATGGCGCCGACGCCCGTGCGGATGCCCTCATCTATCTGACGCGGCCTCCTTCGAACGCGGACCGCGGCATCTTCGCCCAGCAGATCACCGGGCCGAAGCCCCGGCTCATCTACCTCCAGGACAATGCGCTTCACATCGAGCGTCCATCGAAGGCGAACCTTCGCAACCTCAAGGGCAAGCAGACCCTGGAGAAGCCGTACAAGGATACGGACTGGAGCGAGTCCAATGAGGAGACGCTCGAGAAGGTGCTCTCCGGGAATGACGAGGAGTGGATCGTCTTCGATGCGCCCTGGCCCGTCACGCACGTGGCGCCGTGGATCTCTCCGCTGAAGGGTGGCGCCACGTACGACAGGCTGGGCCTCCGGAGCCAGCAGCTCTTCGACCATCTCTTCCTGCTCGTTGCGTACTCGCTGGCCGCGCCCACCGATGACCAGGTCGAGACCCACCTGGGCCGGGACGATGAGGAGCCCAGCAAGGGTTTGAAGGTGGGGGCACTGCTCGTGAGCCCCTCGGGTGAGCTGCTGAGCTGGGGAGCGGACTTCTCCTCCATGCTTCACGCGGAGGTGAGCACGCTCAAGCTCTACTCGCAGCAAAACCCCGGCAGCACGCTCCCCCCCAACGCCCGCCTCTATACGTCGCTCGAGCCCTGCTTCCAGTGCGCCGGCCTCATCTCCACCTGCGCGCATCCCCGTGGGCTGACCGTGGTCTGTGGCCAGGAGGATCTGGGGCTTCGGACCGTCCAGGCCGGCAAGCAGGAGGTGAAGGGCGATCTCACCTTCCTGAAGGAAGGCTCACCCTTCAAGCCGGAGCACGTGCAAGAGGTCTTTCCGAAGGACTCCCCCTACCTGAAGCTCGACGGCAAGGTTGAGAAAGGGACCTTCGCCAGCAAGCTCGGAGAGAAGCAGATCGAGGCTCAGAGCCTCTATGAGAAGTCGATGCGTCTGCACCACAAGGACCATCAATCCAAGCTCGCGAAGACCAAGAAGAAACAGGCCGAGCTCCAGCAAAGACAGCTCTTGGAGAAGCAGCCGCTGGAGGAGAAGGACCAGTCGCTGCGGACCCGGATCCAGGAGCTCAAGTCCAAGCAGTCTGGTGATTCAGAGGAGGGCAGTCAGGACTCCGACACCACGGCGCTCCTGCTGGAATTGGAGGGCGAGCTGAACCAGCTCCTGGGGCCCTTGAAGGAGCTGGGCGAACGCCATAGCTCGGAAGAGAAGACGCTGAGCACCAAGACCCGGGAACGCGAGAAGAAGGTTGCCGAAACGAACTTCGACAAGCTCGCCCCGGCCAACAAGAACAAGTACGCCAAGTCCATCATGGAGGCCCTGGGCCTCGAGTTCTACAGCCGCCGGCTCGTGAAGGCCCGCCTGCAACTCGTGCTCATGGCCCGCCTCATCCTGGTGGAC
The DNA here is from genome assembly GCF_054512695.1 of Corallococcus sp. M7. Taxonomy (NCBI): domain Bacteria; kingdom Pseudomonadati; phylum Myxococcota; class Myxococcia; order Myxococcales; family Myxococcaceae; genus Corallococcus; species Corallococcus sp. M7. The sequence continues at coordinate 1,754,535 of NZ_CM137252.1, read as the reverse complement.
AAGAAGCTCGAGGAATCCGAGCGGCGGCTCCTGATGCGCCTGTGGGACAACGCCATGTTCCTGCTGCTCTGGGCGGGCCGCGCGACGCATCAGCAGCTCATCTCCAATGCGCTTCGCAGCCTGAAGCGCTCACGCGGCGGGAACGCCTTCAAGGCGAAGGTGCTGGGCGAAAAATACACCGAGAAGAAGCGGCCGGACCTGGAGGAGGTGCGACTGGAGCTCAACGACATCCTGACGGAGGCCAAGCGGTTCCTGGAGAAACAATAGGCCCGCGCCTATCCTCCTCGCGATGCCATCGCTCCCCCGCCTCCACCTCTTCGAGTTCCTCGACCAGTCGTGGCTGCCCGCGCCGCTGCGCCGGGGCGAGGTCGACTACCTGCACGTCGTGCTCGACAAGACGCGTCCCTATGACGGCATGGCGACGCAGCTGGCGGCGCTCTTGCGCATGTCGGGGACGAACCGGATTGTCGACCTCTGCTCCGGCACCGGTGGCCCCTGGCGCACGTTGCTCCCGGTCCTCCAGAAGCAGAACGCCGAGGCCGAGGTGCTGCTCACCGACCTGCATCCCACGCCTGGACTGGAGCTGCCTCCGGGCGCGCACTACCGCGACACACCAGTGGATGCCACGCGCGTCCCCGAGGAGCTGACGGGCGTGCGGACCCTCTTCGAGGCGTTGCACCACCTGCGCCCGCCGCAGGTCCGCGCCCTCCTCGAGGACGCCGTCGCGCGCCGTGCCCCCTTCGCCGCCTTCGAGCTCACGCAGCGCTCGCCGGTCTACATCTTCTTCCAGTTGCTGCTCGTCATCCCCCTGGTGTGGGGCTTCACCCCGTTCATCCGCCCCAGGCGCTGGTGGCGATGGCTGTTCACCTACCTGGTGCCCATCATCCCGCTGCTCGTCCTCTGGGATGGCGTGGTGTCGTCGCTGCGGACCTACGCGCCGGAGGACCTGGAGAAGCTGACGGCGGGGCTCGACGCGAACGGGTACACCTGGCACACCGGCGTCCACCGCGCGCGGGGAATGGCCATCACGTACCTCATCGGGCAGCCAGGCGAGTAGGGGCGCCGCGGCGTTGAGGTACACTCCGGAGCACTCGCTGGAATGTCCTCCGACCTGCTGGAAATCTCAGACCTCATCGTCGACTACGACGTCGCGACGCTCCAGCCCCGGCCGGTGTCGCGCGACTCCGTCGTGGCGCGGCTGATGGCGAACGGGCAGCGGGCCGCCGCGCGGCTCGTGCAGCGGTTTCCCGCGTCCAATGACACGCTCGACTTCGAGGCCTGCGACCTGGCCCTGCTGCGCTCCCACATCGAGCTGCAGCGGCTGAGCGAGGAGTTCCTGCAAGCGGACCGCATCCGCTGCGTGTTGCTTCCGCTGCTCCAGGCGCTGCGTGAGTCCGGGGTGAAGCCTCCGCTGCGCATCGTCGACGTCGGCTGTGGGCTCGGCTACGCCGTCCGCTCGCTCGCGGCGCATGGGCGGCTGGGCCGTGACGTCGAGATCATCGGTTGTGACATGAACGTGACGCTGATTGAAAACGCCCGGCGGCTCGCGGAGGAGGAATCCCTCTCATGCGAGCTCCGGGTCGCGAACGCGTTCCAGCTGGAGCAGCCCGGACACATCTTCATCTCCACGGGCGTGCTGCATCACTTTCGCGGCAACGACCTGAACGCGTTCTTCGCCGGCCAGCGGCAGGGACACGCCTTCGTGCACTACGACATCCAACACTCGGTGCTCTCGCCCTGGGGTTCGTGGATGTTCCACCAGGCCCGCATGCGGGAGCCGCTCGCGCGCCATGATGGCGTGGTCTCCGCGCGGCGCGCCCATCCCACACGGACGCTGCTGTCGGCGGCCCGGTCCGCCACGGGTTTCACCTGCGCGTCCCTGGACGGAGCCCGCAACCTCCTGGGCGCCATGCTCCGGCCCATGACCGCCACGCTGGGGACGCGCGCGGAGCTGTGGGAGCCGCTCCAGCGCCACCTGGGCCCGCTGCGCGAACGGCTGGGCCCCACGACATGAACGCCGTCCTTCCGGTGCTGCTCGCGCTGCTGGCCGTCACCGACGCCGCGTTCTGCGGCTTCCGGGTGGCCGCGGGCCGGGACGCCCGCATCTTCAAGGCCGACTTCTACCGGGCCGCCATCCGCCGGGGGATGGGCCGGGGGCTCTTCACGACCGCGCTGGTGGGTGCCGGCATCGCCGGGGCCTGCCTGTTCTCACCGGGCCTGTTCCCCCAGTTGCTCGTCTGCGCGCAGGCGATGCTCTGGGTGCTCCTGCCCTACGCGACCCTGACGCTGGTGGGCATGGGCGTCTGGGCCGCCGCGGAGGCCGACGTGCGGACGCTGGCGAGCGTGGTGGTCCTGGGGCCGTTCACGCTGATCCGTCCGTGGGTCATCGCCGCGGCGGCCGTCGTCGGCGCGTGGAAGGCACCGGGCTTCACCGCCGCGCTCGTCACCGTCGCGGCATGCGGGGTCCAGCTCGCGCTCGAACCCTGGCTCGATGTCGGCATGCGCCCGCGCATCCCGGGCGGTGGGTCCGGTGAGACCGTGAAACACCAATCCACGCGTCTTTCCTGACACTTCCGGGCACCCTACCCTCCCCTGCCTTGCCCGCTCCCCGGTCCCTTCCTAGGATTCAGGGCTCCGCTGATCCCCCTCAACACCTGGAGTCCTCACCATGCGGTACACCCGCAAGAACATCTCCGAGCTGCTTGGCACCGTGCAGGGCAACCCCGACGTCGTGGGCTTCTGGACGTCCACCATCGGCGGCTACACGTACAACATCACCCCGTCCGCGGGCGGCAACATCCTCCAGGACATCTACAACCCGAATCACCGGATGTGTGAGGACGGCGGCCAGACCGTGTTCGAGGACGCGGCGCAGATCGGCTGCTACTAGCGCCTTCGGTTCGCCGTCTCCCCACGTCACACCCGGAGCACTCCCATGCGTTACACGCGCAAGAACGTCAGTGAGCTGTTGAACGCGGTGCAGGGCAGCCCGGATGTCCAGGGCTTCGGCACCTCCACCTTCGCCGGCTCCACCTGGAACCTGGTGCCCTCCTTCGGCGGCGGCGCTGTCTGGCAGAACTACTGGACCTACCAGTGGACCTGCGAGGACGGCGGCTCCGTCACCGCCGAGGACCGCTCCACGTTCGGCTGCTACTAGCCCCGCGGCCCGCGCCTTCTCTTTTCCGCCGTTCCACCCGCCACACGGAGGTCCCCGATGCGATTCACGCGCAAGGATGTCTCGGAGCTGCTGGAGCAGGTCAACGGAGGCCCGGACGTCCTGGGCTTCGCCACGTCGAACTTCTCCAGCACCACGTACACGCTCGTCGCATCGGGACCGGGAACGGTCTGGCAGGACCTCTACAACTCGGCCCACCGGCTGTGTTCCGAGGACGGCGCGACGTCTCCCTCCGAGGACTGCGGCGGCGGCGCCTAGCCTCAGCCCCGCGGTCCGCTGTGCCTCCCCCGCTTCCCCCCGTCTCGCGGTCCCCTCATGAACACGCGCCTCACCCTGATCCTCAACACCCACATGCCGCAGGTGTTGGGCGAGGGGTCCCTCTTCGATGAGCCGGAGAACTGGCTCTTCGAAGCGCTGACGGAGACGTACATCCCGCTGTTCCGGATGCTGGAGCGCTGGGACTCCCAGCGCTTCGCCGGCACGCTGGTGATGTCCTTCACCCCGTGCCTCTTCGAGCAGCTCGTCGCCTGCGAGGAGCGCTACACGGGCTACCTCCAGTTGCTCAAGCGCATCGCCACGCGCGAATTGGAGCGCACGTCGCGGTTGGACCTCTACAACCGCTATGAGAAGTATCCCCAGGCCCTGTCGGATGAGTCGCTCGCGCGGGTGCACCGCACCGCGGGCATGTACCTGCGGCGCGTGGAGGACAGCCTCGCGTTCCTCCAGCAGCACAGCCTGCGGGACGTGTTCGCCACGCTGGGGCGCGACCGGCCGTCCAACGTGCAGCTGTGGACCTCCACGCCGCAGCACAACTTCCTGCCCTTCTTCCAGCCCGCCGTCGCGGACCGGCTGGTGGCGCGGGGCGTGGAGGCCTTCCAGGACACCTTCGGCGGCGAACCGGACGGCCTCTGGCTGCCCGAGTGCGCCTTCCAGCCGGGGCTGGAGCGCGTGCTCACGCGCCATGGCATCCGCCGCACCGCGCTCAGCCTGACGGGCATTGGCGCGTCCCAGGCCCAGGACCCCAGCGGCGTGTTCCGCCACGAGGACCTGGAGGTGCTCGTCCACGACTACCGCATCGGGCTGTACCTGTGGAAGTCACCCGAGTCCACGTTCCCCGCGCATCCGGTGTACCGCGAGTTCTTCCGGGACGTGGGCTTCGACCTGCGGCCCGAGTACTTCGAGGAGCTGGGCGTGCCCGTGCCCGCGAACAAGCGGGGACACGTGTGGACGGGTCTCAAGTACCAGGCGGTGACGGGCCAGAAGGTCGACCTGGGCCAGAAGGCGCTCTACGACGTGGAGGCGGCCCGCGCCCAGGTGAAGCACCACGTGCGCGAGTTCTGGGAGCTGTTGGACTCGCGCCGCTCGCTCGTCCAGGACGGGCAGACGTTCGTGCTCGCGTTCGACACGGAGCTGTTCGGCCACTGGTGGCACGAGGGCATCGAGTGGCTGGAGGGCGTCATGCAGCCCGCCGCGCCCGTTGAGATCCAGGCCGCCCCGCCGCCGCCCGAGCCGCCGTCGCTGCCCCGGCTCTACTATTCGACGTGGGGACGCGACTTCTACAGCGAGCACTGGCTGACGCCGGGCAACGCGTGGATGTACGCGCTCATCAAGCTGGTGGAGGCGCAGCTGCCGGAGCCGGTGGACGCGGAGACGCGCGAGACGTGGCGCCGCTTCGAGGTCTTCAGCGGCAGCGACCTGCTGTTCATGATTCCGGACCCTACGCAGCGGGACCGGGCGCGCGCGCTGTTCCTCGCGCGCTACGCGGATGTCGTGTCGCGGCTGAAGGACTTCTCCTCCGAGCTGCTCACGTCCTTCCCGGTGGACCCCTTCAAGTGCGTGCTCATCCAGGTGAGCAAGGCCAGCGGGCAGGAGCAGCCGCCGTTCCTCCTGCGCCGGCTGTCGCTGGAGGGCGTGAACACCGGGGCGCGCCGGGAGCTGACGCTGGACGCGGAGGTGCTGGAGGTCGCGGGCCTGCGCGTCGCCTTCCAGTACTTCCTGCTGCACCCGCAGGGCCGCTACGCGCTGCGCGTGGAGGGCTCCGAGCGCGAGCACGTCTTCCAGATGCCGGACTACGGCGTGCCGCTGCTCATCGCGCCGGACACGCGCACCTATCCCAAGTACGACCCGGAGGTGCTGTACCAGAAGCTGGGTGAAATCTGGGAGGGCGACCAGCGGCTGCCCCTGAAGATGAACCCCACGCTGCGCAGCCGGCACATGTACACGCGCGCGCACGTGATGGAGGTGCTCGCGGGCAAGCGGACCGCCGTCTTCAAGTACAACAAGGAAGGCTACGCGCTCTTGCGCTTCCGCGACCGGAGCCCGGCCCCCGCGTGCGTCGTCTTCGACGACGCGGTGACGCTCAGCGACGCGGGCACGTACATCCAGGCGGGTGAGCTGTCCGTGCCCGTGGTGAACGACCCGGCGGCCATCGCGAGCCATGACTTCGATGCGGTGGTCTTTACCTGCTCGCTCAACTTCGAGTCCGAGGTCCCGCACGTCCGCGCGCTCCTGGAGGTGGCCACGCGCAGGCGGCTGCCGGTGGTGTCGCTGTACGACGACATCCTCTATTACGACCTCTTCGACGGGCTGGAGCCGGACCCCGACCTGTTCTTCCGCGTGGCGGTGCCGGAGCAGGAGGCGCTCGCGAAGCCGGCCCTGGCGGACTACGGCCCGCGCAACCTGCTGGGCGTCTTCGGCACGGACACGGTGCAGGGCAAGTTCACCACGCAGGTCTACCTGCGCGAGGCGCTGGCGAAGCACGTGCGCGTGCGCCACCACGCCACGGAGCCCACGGGCATCCTGCTGGGCTCGGACACGGGCTACTCGCGCGTGCTGCGCGTGGAGGGCCCGCAGCGGCTGGCGTTCGAGCGGCGGCTCATGACGGAGCTGGCGAAGGACTGCGACCTGGTCATCACCGGCGGGCAGAACGGCCTGCTCTACGTGCCGCAGGGCCAGGACCGCCGGGCCAACGCGTCCACGCACATCTACGAGACGTTCCTGCCGCGCCTGGTGGTGCTGACCGTGGCGGTGGACACGAAGCCCGAGGACGTCATCGCGACGCGCGAGTACGTGGAGTCGCTGGCCCGTGAGCACGGCGTGCCCTGCACGGTGGTGGGCTTGGCGATGATGGGCGGGCGCAAGCTGCTGGGCAGCCGCTGGACGGAGACGTGGTTCCTGGGCGTCCGGGATGAGGTCCTGGAGGAGGCGCGGCGGAAGATGGAGCAGCACACCGGCCTGCGCGTCCACGCCATTCCGGAGGAAGTGGACGCGCTGGCGCGGAGCGTGCTCACGCACCTGTGATGGAAGCGGGCGGCGCGATGCGGACAGAAGGGGCCCCCGGGCTGCGGCAGTCGGCGCGCTATCTCGCCGCGCTGCTGCGGCTCCTGCGTCCCGCGTGGGGCTCGCTCGTGAGGAGCGCGCTGCTGGGCCCGATCATCGCCGGGCTCCTGCTCATCCCGCCCTTCCTCACGCGGCTGTTGTTCGACCACGTGTCATCCCCGCAGGACCTGGGGCTGTTGCACGTGCTGGTGCTGAGCATCCTCGCCGCGTCGGTGGCGGCGGCGCTCGCGGAGTCGCTGTTCGGCTATTACTCCTCGTACCTCACGGTGAAGCTGGAGAGCTCCGCCGCGCTCTATCTCTTCAACCACCTGCAGCACCTGCCGGACCGCTTCTTCTCCCGGCGCCAGGTGGGGGAGCTCACCAGCCGCTTCGACGACGCGAAGGCGGGCATGGCGCTGGTGCTGGGGTTGATCCGGCTGGTCTTCTCGCAGCTCACCTTCCTGGTCGTCATCCCCTTCACCCTGGCGTCGCTGCACTGGGAATTGGCGCTCGCGGCCGTGGCCACGCTGCCCTTCGTGGTGGCGGTGCCGCTGCTCATCGGCCGCGCCATGGGGCTCGCGTGGCAGGAGGTGATGGGCGTGCACGGCGCCCTCCAGGCGCTCCAGGTGGAGACGCTGCGGCAGAGCCGCACGACGAAGGTGCTGGCGCTGGAGCCGTTCATCTACCAGCGCGCCGCGGGGCTCATGCAGTCCGTGCTGCGGGCGCACCTCAAGGCCCACGGGGTGGAGGGGCTGCTGCGGCTGTTCGAGCGCACGGTGGAGGCCGCGCAGACGGCGCTGTTCACCTGGCTGGGCTGGCGGCTCATCCTCCAGGGGAAGCTGACGCTGGGCGGCTTCGTGGCCTTCGTGGCTTATGCCGCGTACCTGCGCGGGCCGGTCATCGAGGTCATCGGCTTCGTCACCGGCCTTCAGCAGCGCGGGGTCCACCTGCGCCGCTTCTTCGAGTACCTGCATGAGACGCCGGAGCAGGACCCGGCCCGCTCGCTGACGCCGCCGGCTCCGGTGACCCGGCGGCTCTCCGGCGGGGTGGAGCTGGAGGACGTGTCCTTCGGCTACCTGCCCGGCCAGGACGTGCTGCGCGAGGTGCGCGCGCGCATCCGGCCCGGCTCGGTGGTGACCATCGTCGGCTCCAGCGGCTCCGGGAAGACGACGCTCGCGCGGATGCTGACGCGGTTGGAGGAGCCGGGCAAAGGGCGCGTGCTGTTCGACGGTCAGGACGCGCGGACGCTGGAGTTGTCCGACCTGCGCCGGCAGCTCGCGGTGGTGTGGCAGGACGTGGAGCTGTACCACGGCACCGTGCGCGACAACCTCACCCTGGGGCTCTCCGCCGTGAGCGACGAGGACCTGCGGCAGGCCGTGCGGCTGTGCGCGCTGGAGCCCGTCCTGGACGCGCTGCCGCAGGGCTTCGATACGCCGGTGGCGGAGGCGGGCGCGAGCCTCTCCGGCGGGCAGCGGCAGCGGCTGGCGCTGGCCCGGGCGGTGCTGCGCGACGCGCCCGTGCTGTTGTTGGACGAGGCCACCTCGCAGCTCGACGTGGAGACGGAGTCCGCCATCGTGCGGGCGCTGCTCGCGCGGGCCCGGGAGCGTGGACAGACGGTGCTGTTCATCACGCACCGGCTGGCCAACGCGCTCCTGGCCGACGAGGTGTGGATGCTCGCGGGAGGCCAGCTCGTGGGCCAGGGGCCGCACGCGGAGCTGCTCGCGCGCTGCGCGCCGTACCAGCGGCTGTTCCGCGCGGGCATGGGCGAGGCGGACGCCGCATGACACGGCAGAAAGGAAGGGCCCCGGCCATGGCGAACGAGCTCCCGCTCCCCACCGCGCCGCTGCCGATCCTGGAGGACCCGGAGCACGCCGGCCTCTTCGTCGTGCGGCGCATTGGCACCCTCACGTTGCTGCTCGTGCTGACGTTGGGCGCGGGGATGGTGCTCGCGGGCTCGCTCGTGCACCTGACCGTGTCCGTTCCGGACGCCGTCCCGCCCCGCACGGAGTCCGTGTCGCTGGGCACCTATGTGTTCCGGCAGTTGAAGCTCTGGAGCCCTTCGCGGCCGGGAGGCGCCTCGCCGTGAAGAAGGTGGGCATCATCGACAGCGGCGTGGAGGTGGCCTTCCTGCGCGAACATGGGGTGCACCTGGCCGGGGCGGCGTCCTTCTCGCTCGACCTGGACGCGCAGGTGCTGGAGGCGCGTGCCTACGAGCGGGCGGAGTTGGAGGCGTGGCGGGACGGCACGGGCACGCTGGACTTGGAGGACACGCACGGGCACGGCACGGCCGTCCTGAGCATCCTCCACGACCAGGTCCGCCCGTGGCCGGACGTGGAGGTCTACGTCGCCCGCGTCCTCGACCGGAACAGCCGCGGGCACTCGCTGTGCCTCGTGGAGGCGATGGGGTGGATGCTGGAGGAGGTGGGCGTGGACGTGCTCAACCTGAGCCTGGGCACGCCCCACCGCACGATGGAGGCCTCCATGCGGGAGCTCACCGACCGCGCGGCGGCACGGGGCGCCGTCATCGCCTCCTCCGCGGGCGCGATGCACACCCTGCCCGCGCAGCTGGAGTCGGTGGTGTCCGTGGGCGACTCCGCCCTCCTGGAGCACGTGGGCGCGGACGTGAAGGTGGACCACGTCGTGAAGGAGCGGGAGGTGAAGCTCTACATGGGAGGCCACTGGATGCAGGTGCCCATGACGACCAGCTTCGCCTGCGCGGTGGCGGTGGCCGGCGTGCTGCGCGACGGTGTGCCTCCGGGCTGGCGGCGCAAGCAGGGCTGAAGCGCCTCACGGCGGGGGCGGTGTCGCCTCCATGGCCACGTCGCCCAGGTCCAGCACGTCACCGTCCTTCATCTTCAACGGCCTTCGCACACGTCCCTGCGAAGGGCCGCCCAGGATGAGGAGGACGCGCTCGCCCGCGCGCACCCCGCCGAGGGAGAAGCGGCCCTCCGTGTTGGAGACGTGCTCCAGCAAGGGCTGCTCCCCCTCGATGAAGACGAACGCGCCGGAGACGGGCGCCTTCGTGGCCGCGTCCACCACCCGGCCCCGCACGGTGCCGGAGGCCTCCAGGGGAATTTCCACTTCGAGCACCGCGCCCGTGGTGGGAGAGGCCGTGGTCTCTCCGATGGAGCCGTCCACCGTGCGCGCCGTCAGCTTCACGGGGTCGGGCGGGACGTCGCGCAACTCGAAGCGGTCGCCGGAGAACTCGAAGGGGCCTTCGCCCTTGGGGAGGTAGCCCTTCTGGAGCTGGAGCGAGAGGGTGAAGCCGCGAACGGGCTCGCCCTTGCGCACCACGCGGCCACGGAGGAAGGCCGAAGGCCTCAGCCGCGCCACCACCTCCTTTTCGAGCGTGACGGCCACGGGCTCGCTCGAACGTCCTCCATTGCGCGCGACCAGCAGCACGCGGGCCGGGAGAGCGGTCCCCTCCCGGAAGGAGACGGTGAAGCGCCCCTCCTCATCCGTGGGTGTCATCGACAGGGGGGCGCCCTTTCCCTCCGCGGCCGTGAGGGTGACGACGGCGTGGGGCGACGGCGAGCCATCCGGCTCCAGGACGACACCCCGGTACGCGCGCGCCTCGGGCAGTTGCTCCCAGATGAACTCGACCTGGGCCGTCCGTCCCGCCTCCACGCGCACCTGCTCCTGCTTGCTCTGAACGAAACGACCGCGCGCCGCGAGCGTGACCGAGTAGGCGCCAGCGGGAAGGGACATCCGGAAGACTCCATCCGCACCCACGGCGGCGGTGCTGAGGGTCATCCCCGTGGCCCCAGGCGGCATGTCCGCCATGGCCGTCACCTCCAGCGGACCGTCCGTGAGGACTCCCCGGGCCGCGCGCACCCTGCCCTCGAGAGTCCCCGTGCCATCCAGGGTGAAGTCCGCCCGGGCCGTGCGGTTCTCCTCCACGGAGACGGTCTGGCGGATGCCCGCCGTCGACCCATCATGGCTCGCGGAGAGGGACAGGATGCCCGTGGCGAGTCCCTCGAGCCGGTAGCGGCCGTCCGCGTCCGTGCGGGCATCGACGGAGCTCAACTCCCCTCCGCGGCTCCAGCCGTTGATGCCGGAGATCCGGGCCGCGGCCACCGGCGCTCCATTGCGGTCGCGCACCTGGCCCTCCACCGCGCCGGTGCCGGAGAGCTGGATCTCCACGGGAAAGTGTTCGCCCTGGGTGACCGTCAGGCCCCGGCGCATGGCGGGCGAGTAGCCCGACGCCGTGACCTTCGCGTCGTAGCCGCCGGGGGCGAGCCCCCGCACGACGAAGCGCCCCTCCGCGTCCGACATGACGACGGCGGGGTCTCCGCCCCCGCCGGAGAGGCCGACCTCGACGCGCGCGCCCTCCACCGGCTTGCCCGAAGGCGCCTCCACGACGCGGCCCTCCAGCACCGCGCCCGGTCCCAGTTGGATGCGCACGTCGCGCACGGTGCTGCCCGCGACGCAGAGCACTGGCAGGTCGAGCGCGCCGGACTCCTCGCCGCGCCGGGCGGACAGGAGATGGGAGCCGGGCTCCACCTCCACGGAGAAGCCGCCCTGCGCGCCCGTCGTCACCACCTGGGAGGGGCTGCCGCCGACCTGCACCTCGGCGTCCGCGGCCGGCAGGCCCTTCGAGTCCACGACGAAGCCCTCGATGACGCTCGCCAGCCGGAGCGCCAGCGTCAGCGGGCCCTCCGTGGGGATGCTCACGCGGTTCAGCACCACGCGCGCGTAGCCGGGCGCGCGGGCCTCCAGCACGTAGGTGCCCGGGGACAGTCCGTCGATGCGGAAGTTCCCTCGCTCATCGCTCGTCGCATAGACGCGCTCGTCGTCGGGTGCATCCGGGCGCTGCCAGGTCTCCATGTCACGGGCGTGCGCCGTGAGGACGATCTCCACGAGCGGCAGCGGCTCATTCGTTCCGCGCACCACCGTGCGGCCCGTGAGTGATTGCGCGGGCTCCAGGGCGATGCGCAGCACGGTGCGCGACTCGCCGAGCGGGCGGGACACGCCGTGCAGCAGCGGGGCCCGGCCCGGAGCGCGCACCGCCACCAGGTAGCGCCCGGGCCCGGAGGCGAGCCGGACGTGTCCTTGAGGATTCGTGACCCCGGAGCCCATCAGCGCCCAGGTGGACGCCCGCGCGCCCCTGGCGTAGAGCCGCACGGTGATGCCGGGTGAAGGCTTTCCGTCCGCGAGCACCTCCACGTCCAGGACGCCATCCGCTTCATTGGGGGACTGCTGCGTTGAGAGTGCCTCCACCGGGTCGGAGCGCTCCGGCGTGGGCACAGGGCTCGCGGGGCGCGTCCGCCAGGCCTCCGCGTGGCCCTCTGGCGCGGCGGGTCCTTCGGAACGCAGCGCGAGGAACAGCACGAGGCCACACGCGACCAGGGCCGCCATTCCACCGATGAGCCACCTGCGCATGACCGCCGTCCTCGCCCCCGCCTCCCTGGGGCACATGGCCACCAGTATCCCCCGAAGCAGCGCGCGCGTCCCGCCTGGAGATGCAACCGCGCGCTGACACACGATGACGCCATGCTCCTGAAGCATCTCTACAGAATCAGCCTGGAAGCGCCGAATCACTGGTGCTTCTTCATTGGCGTCGGCCGGGAGACGGACAACACGCTCGACGGGCTTCGCATCGAGCGGCTGGACGCGTACATCCACGGATTCAGGAACGCGCAGCGCGAGAGTTCCGGCAGGGATCCGGAGGCCGAGGCCTTCTTCACCTGGTTGATACAGGTGGGCGAATTTCCGGGTCAGGGGTGGCACCGGAAGTATTACGAGGACGAGGGCGGGGACGAGCTCCGCGCCATCACGAAGTTCTTCGGCCTGCTCCACAAGTACCTCCTCGAGCAACGGCCTGAGTGGTTCCGCGCCTTCAACGGCGAGCCGCGTCCCAGTCAGATCCACCATGGCGGCGGCGTGCCGGTCCGCCCCGACATCCGCCTCCCGGCGCACATGGAAGCGGCCCAGGTCACACGCTGAAGGTGTGCAGCCTGGCGACAGCACGGCGCTTCAGGACCGTTCAGGTTCCTGTCCCGGATGTTTCCGCGCGCCAGGTGACAGGTGCCGCACAGGGCCTCCCAGGTCGTTGGGACCGCCCTTGGCCGCGTGAGAGACTTTGCCCATGGCTGACCTGCCGCCCACGGACACAGCTCCCCCGGCTCCTCCTGAAGGGCTCGACCGCCGCAAGTTCCTCACGTGGCTGGTGGCCTCGCCCACGTTGATGATCGCGGCCCGGCTCGCGCTCGACGTTCCCTCCGCCCAGGCTTCGGAGGTTTCGGCGGCCCCGGAAGAGACGCCGCTCAACCTCTACGTCGCCATCAGGACCGACGGGCGCGTCGTCGCCACCCTGCCTCGCACGGAGATGGGCCAGGGCATCACCACCGCCGTGGCCATGCTCGTCGCGGAGGAGCTCGACACGGGCCTCGATGCCGTGGACGTGCACACCGCCGACGCGGATCCGCGCTGGCTCATCCAGCTCACCGGCCTGTCCTCGACGATGCGCTATCTGGCCGGCCCGCTCCGCGCCGCCGCCGCGGAGGCCCGGGCACGGCTGGTCACCGCAGCAGCGCACCGCTGGCGGGTGCTGGCCCTCACGCTCACCACGGCGCAGGGCGAGGTGCGCCATCCCGACGGCCGCAGGCTCGGCTACGGCGAGCTGGCGGAGGACGCCACGCGCGTGCTGCTGCCGGAGGTCTCTCCGCTGCCGAAGGCTCCGAGCAAGTACACCGTGGTCGGTCAGCCCACGGGCCGCGTCGACGCACGGGACATCGTCACCGGCGCGGCGCGCTTCACCCTGGACCTGGACATCCCGGACGCGGTGCCCACGGTGGTGGCGCGGCCTCCCACGCTGCTCGGCAAGGTCCAGTCCTTCAATGCCTCCACGGCCCGGGCCCTGCCTGGCGTGGTCGGCGTGGTGCAGATTCCTTCAGGCATCGCGGTGGCGGCGCGGACGTACTCGCAGGCCTTCTCCGCTCGCGACGCCTTGCAGGTCACCTGGAGCCCTGGCCCGGCCAGCCACCTCTCCGACGCCGACATCCGGACCCGCCTGCGTGACGCCATCGGGCCCCGGCCGCTGCCTCCGCTCTTCACGACCCGGGTCGTGGAGGGACGCTTCGACTTCCCGTACCTCGCGCACGCGCCCATGGAGACGCAGAGCTGCGTGGCGCGGGTGACGGCGGACACGGCGGAGATCTGGTCCGGCGTCCAGGATCCGAAGTTCGCGCGGAGCCAGGTCGCCGCGGCGCTCGGCTGGGCGCTCACTCCGCAGCGGGTCACCGTGCATCCCATCCGCGCCGGAGGAGGCTTTGGCCGGCGCTTCTTCACCGAGGCCGCCGTGGAGGCCGCACTCATCTCGCGCGCGCTCGGGCAGCCGGTGAAGCTGATGTGGAGCCGCAACGATGAGATGCGCCACGGGCACTACCGGCCCGCGAGCCATCACCGCATCCTCGCCTCGCTGGGCCCGGGGGGCTCCATCCTTGGCTGGCAACACCGCGCCGCCATCCCCACCGTGGAGTTCCCCCACGGCTTCGGAGACCTGCTCACCTCCCTGGTCGGTCAGGTCCTGCCGGACGTCACCAGCGCGGTGTTCTTCGCGCTGACGCAGCACGTCCCCTATCAGTTCGGCTGGGTGGCGCAGGAGCTGGCCGAGGTGCCGCTCCCCATTCCCACCGCGTCCTTCCGCTCGGTCTTCACCAGCCAGGTGGGCGTGGCCAACGAGATCTTCGTCGACCAGCTCGCCCGCGAGCTCCAGCGAGACCCGGTGGAGCTGCGGCGCTCGCGCCTCACCTCCCGCAGGCTCAAGGCCGTGCTGGAGCGCGTGGTGCAAGAAGGCGCCTGGGGTCGAGCGCTGCCTCCCGGTGTCGCGCAAGGTGTCGCCGTGCTGGAGGAGTGGGACAGCGCCATCGCCCATCTCATCGAGGTGGACGTCACGTCCGGGACGCCGCGCGTGTTGCGCGTGGTCATCGCGGCGGACGTGGGACTGCCCATCAACCCGAAGGGCATCGAGGCCCAGCTCCAGGGCGCCGCGATGGACGCGATGTCCACCACGCTGAGCGCCGGGCTCCACATCGACGCGGGCGCCGTGCGCGAGGGCAGCTTCGCGGACTACCGGTGGCTGCGGATGAAGCACGCCCCCGCCTCCATCCAGGTGCACCTGGTGCGCTCCGACGACCGCGTGGGCGGCGTGGGAGAGCTGGGCTACCCCAGCGCGGCGGCGGCCCTGGCCAACGCCATTGCCCGGGCGACGGGCACCATGCCCACGCGCTTTCCCATCCTCGACGAGGGAGTCTGACCATGCCGGCCCATTCCTTCCTCCTCAACGGTCAGCCGGTGTCGGTGGACTCGCCCGCGGACCTGCCCCTGTTGTGGGTGCTCCGCGACATGCTGGGCGTCACGGGCCCCAAGTACGGCTGCGGCGTGGGCGTCTGTGGCGCGTGCACCAGCCACCTGGACGGTGAAGCCTTCCGTCCCTGCCTCCACCCCGTGGGCGACATCGCGGGCCGCGAGGTGAAGACCATCGAAGGCCTGGCGGACGCGTCCGGCCTGCATCCCGTGCAGGAGGCGTGGATCGCCGAGGACGTGGCCCAGTGCGGCTTCTGCCAGCCGGGGCAGATCATGGCCGCGGTAGCGCTGCTGCGCAGGAATCCCCAGCCGACCGACGCGGACATCGACGCGGCCATGAGCGACAACGTCTGCCGCTGCGGAACCTACGTCCGCATCCGCGCCGCCATCCACCGCGCGGCGCTGCTGCTGCGAAACGGTGCTCGCGTCCCGGAGCGGTGAAGCCTCACGTTGGGAGCCAGCCTCCCGCGA
This sequence comes from Corallococcus sp. M7, assembly GCF_054512695.1. NCBI lineage: Bacteria > Pseudomonadati > Myxococcota > Myxococcia > Myxococcales > Myxococcaceae > Corallococcus > Corallococcus sp. M7. The sequence goes on along the minus strand of NZ_CM137252.1, from coordinate 1,739,264 downwards.
GCAGGCACAACCTGCGGCAGGAGGTGGGTCAGCTCCCGCCAGCTTCGCGGCGGACCTCGTAGCCAGCCTCCCGCAGCCGCCGGATGAAGTCATCCGCATTGGTGGAGGCGCGCAACAGGGCTCCGAGTGAATGCTCATGCCTCGCATCCAGTGCGCGAGCGTTGAGGAAGGGATGAGTCAGCGGCTTCATTCCCGGAGCCGGGCGGGCCGTGCTCTGGATGATTCCAGGCTCCGGCGTGAACGTGAGGACGGTGACGCCGTCACGGGTGACGTCATAGCGCGGGGTCATGGCGGAGTCGGGCTAGAGCTGGCGGGGTGAACCGTAGATCTGCTGCAGGAGCGCGTAGGCCTGGGGGTCATTCGCCTGGACCCATTTCGCACCATTCGCGCCCGCCCCCTTGTTCCGTCCGAAGTAGGCGGCCGTGAGCTGGGCGAAGTACTCATGCGAGTTGGAGCTGGCGTAGTCATCCGTGAACGCGCCACCGCGAGCCCTCTGGGCTTCGTAGGCATCCTCGATGGCCTGGCGCTCCTCGGGGGTCACGCCCTGGGAATGGATGGCATGGGCCAGCTCGTGGATGCCCACGCTGTGATTGCCGGCATAGGGGTCCGAGCTCAGCTCGGACAGGTTCTCCTCGGAGATGGCCGTCGCGACCCGGCCATCCGGCAGCGACACCCCCGAGACGCCTCGCACGTCCTCCCAGGGGCGGCCATCGAAAGTCTTTTGCCCGCGCAGCGACTGGAACTCCGGCAGGTCCGTCAGCTTCGAGCCCTGGGGAATGATGACCACCACGTGCCCTGCTGCGCGCATCCGCTCCGCGATGTCAGGCCGGGCCGCGGTGAGCTCGCGCGCCACGCGCGAGGCCTCGTTGATGGCGCTCTGACGCACGCCATTCGCGCGGATCTCGAACCCTCCGGACTGGACGGTCTGGTTGGGCGCGAGCGGCTCCGTGTCCCGAAGCAGGAGCGAGACGCGCTCCTTCGCGGCCTTCGTGAAGTCCGACTCGTAGCGGCCGAGCTGCCGCTGCAACACCTGGCGCTCGGCCTGCGTGGTGCCGTTCTTCTGGACACGGCTGGCGAGCCGCTCGGCTTCCGTCAGGGTGACCTTTCCATCGAAGCGCGCCCGGTGGAGCTCCGCGCGGACCTGCGCCGGTGAGTTGGGCTCGGTGTTCCGCGGCTTGAAGTGGGCCACCTTCGACAGCGTCTTCTGCGCCGCGGGCTCGAAGAAGTCATTCTGGTGCGCCAGCTTGCGGTGCAACAGCTGTCGCTCGTCCGCGGTGACGCCGTCCTTCTTCGCCGTCTTGACCAGGCCCTTGGCTTCCGCGTTCGTGACGCGACCGTCCTTCATCACGGTCTGAAGCTTCTGCTTGAGCGGTTTCGTGCCACCAATGGCCGTCATGGCGCCCCCGGAAGGATGCCCCGTCTTTCTACCATGGCCCGGAATTCCGGGTCACCCGAGCCAGGTCCGCCACAGGACAAACACGAGGACCGATGCGTGCTCATGAACACGCGATTCCGTCCCCGGTGCCCCACGGACGACCGGCTACCGGGGTGCGGGCCGGAACCACGTGGGCTCGGCGCGGACCGTCGTGCCGCCCGTGAACATGCCTCCGGTGAAGAAGGCATCCTCGAAGAAGTGGTACGGGTGGACGAGCTCCGGGCGGCTGACGGCCTCCAGCTTCGCGGCGAGCGCTTCGGGGATCCGCACGTCGAGCGCATGCAGGTTCGCCTCCAGCTGCTCCATCTTCGTCGCGCCGATGATGGTGGACGCCACGCCGGGCCGGCGCGTCACCCACGCGAGCGCCACCTGCGCGGGCGACCGGTCCAGCTCCTTCGCCACCTCGCGCAGCACGTCCACGATGGCCCAGTTGCGCTCGGTGAAGAGCTTCTCGAAGCCCGGGTTGCCTCCGCCCTGGATGGACGGCAGCCGGCCCTCTCCCTTCGCCTGCGAGCCCTCGCGGGTGTACTTGCCGGACAGGAGCCCCGACGCCAGCGGGCTCCAGGGCGTGATGGACGCGCCCAAGGCCAGCGCCGCGGGGATGTGCTCGCGCTCGATGTTGCGCTCCACCAGCGAGTACTCCAGCTGCAACGCGGCGACGCGCTCCCAGCCCTCCTGCTCCGCCAGCGACTGCGCGCGGGCGAAGTACCAGGCCGGCACGTCCGACAGGCCGATGTAGCGGACCTTGCCCTCGCGCACGAGCGCATCGAGCGTGCGCATCACCTCGTCCACCGGCGTCAGGCCATCCCACGCGTGCAGCCAGTACAGGTCCACGTAGTCCGTCTTCAGCCGCCGCAGCGAGCCCTCCAGGGCACGGCGGATGTTCTTGCGGCCGTTGCCGCCCGCGTTCGGATCCCCGGGGGAGGTGTTGATGGTGAACTTCGTCGCGATGACCGCGCGGTCGCGGCCGCCTGTCTGGGCGAAGTAATCCCCGATGATGGCTTCACTGGAGCCGCCCGTGTAGCCGTCCGCGGTGTCCACGAAGTTGCCGCCGGCCTCCAGGTAGCGGGCGAGGATGCGGTGCGCGGTGTCCCTGGGGCTGCCCCAGCCCCACTCGGTGCCGAAGGTCATGGCGCCCAGGCACAGCGGGCTCACCCGCAGGCCACTGCGGCCCAGCAGGTGGTACTGCGCCAGCGAATCGATGCGAGCGGTCGTCGTCATGGGAAGGCTCCCTGTGTTGGATGCGCACAAGGTGCCGTCCGGAAGCCTCCGGATGAAGACGCGGAAGTTGCAGGGACTGTTTAGACTTTCTTCGAAATGGCCCTGACGCCCCTCAATGCCCTGACCGTGTTCGTCACCGTCGCCCGCCGGCGCAGCTTCAGCCAGGCCGCGAAGGAATTGGGCGTGTCCTCGTCCGCGGTGAGCCAGGCGGTGCGCCAGCTGGAGGAGAAGCTGGGGCAGGCGCTGCTCGCCCGCACCACGCGCAGCGTGTCCCTCACCGAGGCAGGACAGCGGCTGCTGGACGAAGCCGGCCCGGGCCTCCAGTCCGCGCTGGCGGCGCTCGAACACCTGGCCGCGGGCGTCACCCCGGAGGTGACCGGTTCACTGCGCCTGTCGGTGCCCGCGTTCTCCCTGTCCCCGGTGATGGAGCCGGTGCTGCCGCGCTTCATCGCGGCCTACCCGCAGGTGCAGGTGCATGTGTCCGTGCAGGACGGGTTCGTGGACATCGTGAAGGAGGGCTACGACGCGGGCATCCGGCTCACGGAGGCCGTGCAGCGCGACATGGTCCAGGTGCGCCTGACGCCCGCCTTCCGCTTCCTCGTCGTGGGCTCGCCCGCGTACTTCGAGCGGCACGGGACGCCCCGGCATCCCCGGGACCTGGGACACCACAACTGCCTGGGCTACCGCGCGCCCTCGACGGGGCTGCCCTACCACTGGGAGTTCGAACAGGGGACGAAGGAGCTCACCGTGCCGGTAAAGGGGCCGCTCACGTCGGACAGCTCCTCGCTGCTCCTGGGCATGGCCAGCCAGGGACTGGGGCTCACCTACATCGCGGAGATTCAAGCGGCACCCGGGCTGCGCGCCGGCACGCTGCGGCCGGTGCTGGAGGACTGGGCCCCGAGCGTCCCCGGCCTCTTCCTCTACTACCCCCACCGGGCGCGGGCCTCGCGTCCGCTCAGGGCCTTCATCGAGCTGGCGCGGGAGCAGCTCCCCCGCCGCTGAGGCGGGCCTGGCCGCTCGACTCCCAGTCGGGCAGACGGGCATGCTGCGCGTCGCTGAGTCCCCTTCTCGTGGACTGTTATGGCGGAAGTCGGGCCGGTCCCACACCGAAAGGACAGGAACATGGCGCAGCACGGACAGCGTGTCGGTCTCTTCATGGCGCTCACGATGGCGGCGGCCCTGCTGGGCGCGCCCGCGCACGCGGAGGACGCGGCGAAGAAGCCCAAGCCCTCCGCTTCCGCGAAGGCGGATGGTGGGGTCGAAGGCAAGGACGCGGGCACGGCCGCCACGCCGGAGAAGGACAAGGACAGCAGCGCGTCCCAGGGCGCCGGCCGCTGCACGGGCAAGGCGAACTTCTGCGGCGTCTTCTCCCAGATGTACTGCAGCAGCCAGCCTGGATGTGCCTACATGTTCGGGTCCAATATGTGCGGCGGCGTGGCCATCGCGTGCGAGAAGGCCACCAACGAAGCGTTCTGCAAGAAGATCAAGGGCTGCTCCTGGAAGTAGCCCGCTCGCACCACCGGGGGACGCCATGCCGAAGCGCGAATTCGACGAGGGCATCGACACCGCGACGCTCCCCCGCGTCTCCATCCTGTTCATCCCCTTCGACGCGGCGAAGAAGTTCTACAAGGCCAACACGACCAAGGGCGTGAAGGGGCTGAGCGCGACGTTCGATGACACGGGGTCGCGGGTGGACGGGGCGAACCTCGCGAACGCGCTCGTTCCCAGCATGGCCTCCAGCGCGTTCCTGCAGGGGCCGGACATCGCGGCGAAGCTCGCGGACATCGTGGAGCAGGAGTGCGACCTCATCCGCAACATGCACGTCCGCGATGAGGACTACGGCGACAACCTCCAGTCATGGCTGGAGAGCAACGGCCCCCAGGCGGCGGATACGTCCCAGTGGAGCGACCGGCGCAAGAAGCGCATCGAGCGCAACCTGCGCGGCTACAAGCACTACCCCGTCTTCATCTTCCTATCGGAGAACCCCACGGGCTCGCCCTTCCCGGACCGCATCGACGTCCCCGGCCTGGGCATGTCCTACGTGCGCAAGCACCTGATTGACGACGCGACGGTGAAGGGCATCAAGCACGTCAACGAGATCGCCCTCTACCTGCGCGAGGACATCGACGGGCAGTTGGACAACGTGAAGGAGGACGGCTTCTACCTGGAGGCCACCACGCTCACGCGCAAGACCGCATCCATCCAGACGAAGCTGAAGGCCAAGGACGAGTACATCCTCAAGGTGACGCTCGGGAACCGGTATGGCCATTCAGTGACGGTGGCCGGGGTGCACCTGCGCGCGTCGCTGACCGGCTCCAATCCGCACGAGCGGCAGGTGGAGCGCAATGCCTTGCAGACCTTCTGCAAGTCCGAGGGCATCCAGGTGATGGTGGGCGACTTCAACATGGACCTCCAGGAGACGGCCCAGGGAAGCCGGGGCGTCTTCTTCGACGGCCGGCCGGAGACCCAGCCCACGTACATGCTGGCCCACAAGAGCACGGAGGCCATCCCGCTCTTCCAGCAGCAGTATTCGAACTCCGCGGGCAACGCCCACTACATGGGCTACTACCAGGCGGACACGGAGCACCTGGAGCTGGTGGGCCCCGGCATGTACGGCCTGCTGGGCGCCAGCGGCTCCCGGCACCTCAAGTCCGAGGGCAAGTACTACTCGGACCACCCGTCCATCTACCTGCAGGTGAAGTCCACGCGCCTGACCGATGAGGCGCGCGACAAGATCTTCCGGCGGAAGATCTTCCGCATCGTGAAGCCCAAGCAGTAGGGCCTGCGCGCGTCAGTACACGTAGGGCGTTTTGCGCGCCCACTCCGTCTTGCCGTACTGCTTGTGGAGGTAGGCGAAGGCCTTCTTCGCCTCCGGGGTGTTCTGGCCGCAGCCGCGCTTGCTGGAGCGGACCGCGCGGAACAGCGCGATGGGTGAGCGCGGGTCCTGCGGGTGCGCCTTCGCCCAGTCCAGCGCCACGCGGGAGAAGAAGGCCACGGAGGAGCCCGCCTCGTTGAGGGCCTTCCACTCCGCCGCGGCGTCCGCCCGCTCCTCCGGGCTCGCGAACGGGAGCGGCGTCTTCAGCGGATCCTCCAGGTTCTTCGGTCCCGGCACGCACCAGCCGTTGCGGTACCAGCTCATGTCCTCGGTGAGGTCCAGCTTCGGGGAGATGTTGGCCAGCCGGTCCCTGGCGGGCTCCAATCTCGCGGAGACGACCGGCAGCCCCATGACCAGCAGCCGCGCGTCGAACAGACGCTCCTCCGCCGTGGGCCGCCCCACGATGGCCAGCAGCTCCGCGCGAGCCTTGGGCTCCGTCTCCGCCAGCGTGGCCGCCTGGGCCTTGATCATCGCGTCGTCCCCCACCACCGCGGCGCGGGCGAACACGGCCCACGACAGCTGCCGGCGCAGTTCGGGGGTCAACGACGGAAGCGCGGCCCACTCGCGCAGCCGGCGCGTGGGGACATGGGACTCCAGGAAGGACGCCCGCGCGGCGCTGAGTCCCATGGGCTTGGGAGAGGGCGCCGGGTCATTCGCGTCCAGGGGAGCCAGGACGAGTTCCTCCACCAGGAACTGGGCCGCGTTGCGCAGGGCCTCGTCCCAGCTGTTCGCCAGGTGCAGCCGCTCCTCGCGCAGGGCGTTGTCCACGGAGAGCTGGTCGCGCACCAGCTCCGGGGGAATGGCGTCCAGCCGCGCCCGGGCCTCCTCCAGCTGTCCCCGCTCCCGTAGCAACTGCACGGAGCGCCACGCGAGCGTCATGCCCGCGGGAGACTCCGCCGGCACCTTCTCCGAGTCCGCGAGCAGTTGGGGTACCTCCGGCGAATCCGCGCGGGCCGTCAGCAGCGCGAGCACGAGCCATGGCTGATGCCTGGACTTCTTCCAGCGGGCCACGGCGGTCCCGTGAGTCTTCGTGCGCGCGGGCTCCTCCGGAATGCCGGTCTCCTCGGGCGCATGAAGGAACATGAGCCGAAGCCACTCGGAGAGCTCCGCCGCGCGAGGCTTCAGCGCCGCACAGGTGATGGGATTGTCGCCCAGGTCGGTCTCCCTCGCGAGGCCGGCCAGCTCCGCCTCCAACCCGGAGCCCGTCCCCTTCTCCAGCACCCGCGAGTACAGCTCGCACTTCCAGGTCGCTGGCGACAGTCGCCAACGCACGAGGTCCAGCAGGCGTCGCGCGGGCCCGTGCACGTCGCGCAGCTTCGGATCCGCGAGCACCTTCTGGATGGCCTCCTCCGCCCGGCTGAAGCGCCCCAGCACGGCGGGATCCACCTCTCGCGGGTTCCCATCGTACGGGGGGACCCCGAACAGCGCCTCGCGAACGCGGGTGCGCGCCACGAGGTACGCGCCGAGAACCCGGTAGGGCGAGTCCGCGCTGCTGGCGATGTTCTGGAAGGCCTGCGCCGCCTCGTCGAACTTCCCGCAGTACAGGTGCATGGACGCGGCCTGGTAGTCGCGCTCGGCCTGCCTGCGCGCCTTCTCGCGCGGCGTCAGCGACTCCTCGATGCCCGGCACCGGGTCGGCCAGGGTGCAGCCCTTGCTGAAGACCGTGTCCTGGTTGCCCACCCACTCCTTCAGCAAGGCCGGGCGCGGCTTCCACTCCCTCGCGAGCGCGCGGGCCGTGACCGCGGCATGCAGGAAGGCATCCCCATGGATGTAGGCGTCGTTGGAGGCGTACACCATCTGGTTGGCGTCCACCGGCGGCAGGTCCTTGAAGGGCGCGACCTCCTGCCGGACGGCGGTCCATTGGTCGCGGGCCCAGCTCGCGTCGGGCCCATAGCGGGACTCCGCGTCCGTCCACCCCGCCACCAGGTGCTTCTGCTCCTCCGCCGTGGTGGGGATGCCCATCATCGAGCGAAAGGCGAAGGCGAGGTACGGCGGATCAAAGGTGCGGCGGAGGATGCCCAGACGGCCGGCGGCGAAGTGGTCGAAGGGCCGGTCGGGATTGTCCACGACGTAGAAGCGGGGCTCGGGCCCGAAGTCGGGTCCGCACGCGTCGGCGATGACAGGAGGCAGCAGGACCACGAGGCCCACGAGCCCCAGGACTGTTCTTGCGTTCTTCATGGTCGGGTCTCCGCCACGGCGCGGGCGAACGCATCGGGCGTCCACGGCCGGGGGTTGAAGAGATAGAGGGTCGAAACGCCGGGAGGCACGGGCTGCCACTCGTCCATGGCCAGGCCCATGCTGCCCGCGCACGGAGGGGGAAGGCCGCGCGCGAACCGGGCACGCCACACCGGCGCGTCCGGGCCCATGCGGAAGAGCTGCGGCACCACTTCATCCACGGGCGCGCGGGCAATCCAGCTGCCAGACACGCACCACGACGCGAGCCCCGTGATGGACAGCGGCATCCCCGGAGGCAGGCGCGCGCGCAGCCGCTGGAGCAGGCCGACGTAGGCGTCGTATTCCGATGCACGGGCATCGAAGTCCAGTTGCAGCGCCGTCACGTCAGGGCGGCGGCGCACGAGCGCATCCAGGATCCCAGCCAGCGACTCCAGGCGCTCCGGCGCGAAGCGCGCCAACGAGCTTCCCGGAAGCATCTGCAACCGCACGGTGGCCTTCAGCGCGGTGCCCGGCGGAACCCGCAGCGGCTGCCTGCGAGGCACCACATGGACGTCCTCGTCGGAGAGGTCCATCGTCGCGAGCAGGAAGGCGACATCCACCGCGCGGCCTTCCAGGAAGCCCAGGTCCTCCGGCCGCTCCCAGGCCCAGAGGACAAGGCGAGGCGGCGGAGCCACCGGCGGCGTCGGGGCCACGGACAGCGGCAGGCACAGCAGCGTGAGGACGGCAGTGGCCCACGGGCCGCGCCGTGGGCCGGGTGCCGCGTGCGATGGGGACTGTTCGGGGAGCATCGCGGCCAGGAAGCCACGGCCGGGCACCCTGCCCGGCCGGCATGGCGACATTTAGCAACCCCCGCGCCAGACGCCCATGACCTCTCGGGTGCTCCCGGGTGCTCAGGGCCGCATGAAGGCGCGAACCTCCGCGACCACCTGCTCCGCCGTGTCCTCGAAGAAGAAGTGGTTGGCGTTGGGAAGCCCGACCGTCCGGTGCTTCGGGAAGGCCTTCTCGAAGCGCTCGGTGTCGCTCCGGGGGAAGCCCTGGTCCAAATGCGCCCAGAAGAGGAGGGCCTCCTTGCCGGCCAGACGCGGCAGGCCCGCTTCGACCTCCTGGAAGTACGCCGTCGCGGCGGTGATCTGCCCCGGATAGAAGGCCGCGATCCCCCGGCGCTCCAGGGCGACGAAGGGGCGGAGATAGGCCTCCAGCACGTCGGAGGGCAGCTCGCGGACCACGCCGTTCCGGAGGCCGAAGGACGCGAAGCCGTTGAAGTTCATCTGGAGGAACTCGCCCACGGGCCCCCCCGCGATGACGGAGAAGATGCCGCGCGGCTCGCGCGAGCTCGTAGGCCATGCCCAGGTACTGCCCAGCACCACGCGCTTCACGAGCTCCGGCCGGCGCCCCGCGAAGCCCAGCCCAATCGGGCCACCCCAGTCCTGCATGACCAGCGTCACGTCACGCAGTTGGAGCTGCTCGACGAACTCCTCCACGACAAGGCTCTCCTCCCGGGGCGTGAAGCCGAAGCCCGCCGGTGCCTCGGACAGGCCGAAGCCCGGGTAGTCGAGCGCGATGCAGCGATACGAGCCGCGTAGCCCGCGGATCAGCTCCCGCCACTGGTAGGACCAGGCCGGGTTGCCGTGCAGGAAGAGGAGCGTCTCCCCTTGCCCCTCCTCCACGTAGTGGACGCGCGCGCCGCTCGGCAGCGTGACGAACCTGGAGCCGGCGTCGGCCTGTTCGCGCACCGGGGATGCGCGCTCGCTCGACACCGCCCGGACGACGCCCACGACTTCCAGCGCGCCCAGCACCCAGAGCGCCGCGGCGCCCCCACGTGACCACCGGGAACGCTCCACGAAGCGAGGGATGAGCCAGGACATCACGATGGCGCCACCGAGCAGCGCGGGCGCCGCCCCGACGGCGAGCCCCTGGGGTCCCCACGCGGACATGCCGCCAACGCCCCCCAGCGCGAGCCCCACGAGCGCGGCGGCCAGCGTGAGCCGGGGACGCGACGAGCGCGCCGCGAGCACGGCATACAGGAAGGCCGCCGTGACGGAGGCGAGCAGGCACACGGGCGCGACGACCGCGAAGCGCAGCGCCGGAAAGAACCCGATGCCCCGGACATGCGGCGTGGCGAGCACGGCGAGGGTCGCGAGGCCCGCGGCGAGGGCCGCGGTGGCCCCTCCGGCCCGAAGCAGGTGGAACATCCGGATGCGTGTCTGTGTCGATGCCTGCGTCATGGAAGCGTCCTTTCTCCAGGACGATGGGTAGTCCCGCGACGCTGGACGTTCCATGTGCGAAGCTCCGTGTTTCTCGTCCAATCGTCCGAAGGGAGCGCTCAAGATGGACGTCCTGGCGGATTCGCTTCGCAGCCTGCGGCTGAAGACGGAGGTGTACGGCCGGCTGGAGCTGGGCGCGCCGTGGGGCATCAAGCTCGACCTGGGGCACCCGGGCTTCTTCCACGCGGTGTCTCGCGGCGGCTGCTGGCTGGAGGTGGAAGGCCAGCGCATCGCGCTCGCGGCGGGCGACTGGGTCTTCATCCTAGGCAGCGCGCCCCATCTCCTCCGGGACTCCCCCCGGACCCGCACGCGTCCCCTGCCGGAGCTCTACGAGGAGACCGGCGCCCAATGCGGCGGCGTCCTGCGCCACGGCGGGGACGGGCCCCAGACGACGCTCGTCTCCTTCAGCTTCGGGTTCTCGGGGGCGTGGCTCGACCGGCTCCTCGCGGGCCTGCCCAGGGTGCTGCATGTCCGGGGCGACGGGAGCGGCTCCACGAGGCAGGTGGAGTCCGTCATCCAGCTTGTCGCCGCGGAGATGGAAGCAGGGCGGCCCGGGCACGAGCTCGTCGCCACCCGGCTCGCCGACGTCCTGTTCATCCACGCGCTGCGCATGCACGTGGAAGCCTTCCCCGCCGGCAAGGGCGGCTGGCTCCGGGCGCTGGAGGATCCGCAACTGGGCCGCGTCCTTCAGCAATTGCACGAACGCCCCCAGCACCCGTGGACGGTGGAGGCCATGGCGAAGCTCGCTGGCATGTCCCGGTCGACCTTCGCGGCGCGCTTCCAGCACGTCATCGGCGAGAGCCCCCTGACGTACCTGACGCAGTGGCGCATGCACACGGCCACGCGGCTGATGACGGAGAGCGATGCGTCCCTGACCGCCATCGCGGAGGCCGTGGGCTACGAAACGGACAGCGCCTTCGGCAAGGCCTTCAAGCGGCACGTGGGCAGCACGCCGGCCGCGTACCGCCGTCAGCTCCGCCCGGCGCGCGCACCTACCTCCCAGCCTTGACGCCCAGCATCCGCAGCGCCAGCTCCGCGTGCAGGTCCGCCAGCGCGTCCACGTCGAGCGCGGGCGTGGGCTCAAACCAGTAGGGCAGCCGCAGCCCCATGGCGGAGATGGCCGCGGCGACGACCCCCGCGTGCGGCACGGAGAACACGCCCTGCGCGCGTCCCCGTTCGATGACCGCCATCAGCAACGCCGCCGACTGCTCCCGCAGCGCCAGCGACGGCGCCGCCAGCTCCGGCGGCAGCGCGTGGATTTCGTCGTTCACCACCACGGCCAGCTGCGGATGGGTCGCGTGCAGCCGCGTGTGCGCCCGGACCAGGGCCCGGAGCTGCTCCACCGGCTTCGCCCCCGCGCCGAGCAGCGCCGTGCGCAGGCCCTCGTGGTGCGCCTCGTGCCCCAGCCGCACCAGCTCCGCCAGCACGTGCTCCTTGGAGGGGAAGTGCGCGTAGAGCGCGCTGGGCCGCAGCTCCAGCTCCTTGGCCAGATCCCGGATGGACGCGTCATGGAAGCCCCGGCTCGCGAAGAGCTGGAGCGCCGTCTCCAGGATGCGGCGACGCGTGCCGTCAGCCGACGCCGAGTCCGGAAGCACCGCCTTGCGCGCACGAAGACGGGACGGAGAGGAAGACGCCATGGGGCCACCTTGAAAAACGAACGGTCGTTCAGCTACGGTTCCACCGACCCTGGAAGCGTAATCCATCCCCTCTCTGAACGGTCGTTCACCGCCGATGCCCACGTTCACCCTTCCCGACGGCGTCACCCTGCACTTCCAGGAGTCCGGCGAGGGAGCGCCCATCGTGCTGCTCCACGGGCTGGGTTCGTCCGGCAGCGACTGGGAAGCGGTGGTGCCCCGGCTGTCCGCGCATCACCGGGTGCTGGTGCCGGACGCGCGGGGCCACGGCCAGAGCGACAAGCCGGCGGGCGCGTATGGCGTGGCCCTCTTCGCCAGGGACATCGCCGCGCTGTGTGACGGGCTGGGGCTGACGCAGGTGCACGTCATGGGCCTGTCCATGGGCGGGATGATGGGCTTCCAGCTGGCGGTGGACCGGCCGGACCTGGTGCGCAGCCTGACCGTGGTCAACAGCGGGCCGGACATGGTGGCGCGCACGTTCCGCCGGAAGCTGGAGTTCGCGGCGCGGCTGCTGGTGCTGCGCCTGCTGGGTCCCAGAGGGCTGGCGAAGCGCGTGGCCCCGAAGCTGTTCCCCAAGCCGGAGCAGGAGGCCCTGCGCCAACGGGCCATTGAATCCCTGGGCGCCAACGCGCGTGACGTGTACCTGCGCGCGACGCGAGGGCTCATCGGCTGGAGCGTCCAGGACCGGCTGAAGGCCATCACCTGTCCCGTGCTCGTGCTGCACTCCGAACGGGACTACACGCCGCTGTCCACGAAGCAGGCCTACGCGGGCCAGCTCCAGGACGCATGGCTCCAAGTGCTGACGGATTCCGGGCATGCCGCGCCCGTGGATCAACCCGGACAGGTCGCCGCCGCGGTGGAGAGGTTCCTCCGGGAAGTCGAGTCACCCGGACGCATTGCGCGTCCTGGCTGAAGCAGGAGGCAGACACATGTCGGTGACTCGGAAGGTCCAGGCCATGGCTCGCATGGCGGTGGCGGTGTGCGCGCTGTTCACAGCCGTGGGCGCCACGCAGGCCCGCGCGGGCGAGTGGGTCCACGGCGTCTATTCCAACAACTGGGGCACCCGGGGCTACCAGCTCTGGGTCCCCACCGGCTACCAGCCCGGTGAGCCGCTCCCGCTCGTGGTGGGGCTGCATGGCTGTCTTCAGAACCCGGACCAGTTCGCGGGCCTGACGCGGCTGAACGCGAAGGCGGACGCGGAGAAGTTCCTGGTGCTCTATCCCAACCAGGCCCTGTATGCGAATGGCACCCAGTGCTGGAACTTCATGTTCTCCTCCAACCAGGAGCGAGGCATTGGCGAGCCGTCGCTCATCGTCGGCATGGTGGATTGGGTGAAGGGCCACTACGCGGTGGACTCGCGCCGCGTCTACCTGGGCGGCGTCTCCGCGGGCGCGGTGATGACCAGCGTCCTGATGGCCTGCTACTCGGATGTGTTCACCGCGGGCATGGTGGGCGCGGGCGCCATGTACAAGGCGGCCACCACGGCGTCCGGCAGCCTCTATGCGATGACGTTCGGCAGCATCTATTCGCCGGATGACCGGGGCTATGACGCGTGGGCGTGCTCGGGCAAGCCGCGCCGGAAGGTGCCGGTGCTCGTGGTCCACGGCACGTCGGATGACGTCGTCAATCCCATCAATGGACAGCAGGCCGCGCGCCAGTTCCTTCAGACGAATGACTACGGCGATGACGGCTCCAACAACAACAGCGTGTCCAACACCCCGGCCCGCACGACGTCCGGTGTCTCAGCCGGAGGCCGCAAGTACACCGTGAGGGATTACGTCTCCAACGGCGTGCTCCTGGTGCAGCACATTGAAATCCAGGGCATGGGTCACGCATGGCCCGGCGGTGACGGCGCCTTCCCGTTCGCGGACCCGGCGGGTCCCGACGGAACCACCATCATGTGGGACTTCTTCAAACAGCACTCGCGCTGAAAGGGCGCGGTCCGTCCGGCAGCTCCCGGACTACCCGGGAAGACGTGGACAGTTCCTCCACGGCCATGTTGAGCTTGGGTCAAAGGCAGCCATCGCCCGCACACCCGAGCCACCGGCCCCATGTCCTTCTTCGAAGTGCTCTCACCGGTTCCCCAGAAGATGGACATGGGGGGTGACCTCCCGCTGCGCTTCCACACGCGTCCGCTGATGGGCCAGGTCGTGTGGCCCCTGCTCACGCTGGTGCTGTTGGTGGTGATTCCCCTCGCCTACGCGCTGGACCAGGGCCTGTCCCTGGCCCTGCTGCGCGAGCAGTGGATGCTGCCGGTGGTGGTGGTGCTCGGCGGCTTCGTGTCCGTGACGTTCATCCTGCGGTGTGTCCGTACCCGGCTGGAGGTGGTGGTGACGGCCTCGGAGGTGTCGCTGCGCGGCGGCGGGGCCCTGAGCGCCTTCACCTGGAACGAGCCCCTGGACCACTACGTCGGCCTGGACTGCGAGCGGCGCCACCACCCGGACTGGATTGGCGCGCAGGACGAATACGGCATCGCGCTGACGCACCGCAAGGACCCCGAGCGCAACGTCGTCGTGCACTGGGGCCGCGACTCCCGGCGCTTCGAGGACCGGCTCGCGCGCTACGCCCAGCTCCTGCGGCTCCCCATCCGCCGCGAACAGCGCGCCCCCCTCGCGCAGCCGCGCGCCGCCCGCAGGTAGCCGCTTCACGCACGCTCGACGACGCGTCGGGATTCTCCGACGCCTCTTGACGCGTCGGAGATTTCCGACGTATCAATCCGGGCCATGTCCGAATCGGATGTCTTTTCGGCGCTCTCCAATCCGGTGCGCCGGGAAATCCTGCTGCAGCTGCGCAAGGGGCCGCGCGCGGTGAATGACCTGGCGAGCGGCTTCAACCTGGGGCGGCCCGCCGTCTCCGAACATCTCCAGGTCCTGCGCAAGGCGCGGCTCGTCCGCGAGGAGCCGCGTGGCCGGGAGCGCTACTACCACCTGGATCCGCGTCCCCTGTCGGAGGTGGACGACTGGCTCAAGGCCTTCACGCACTACTGGAAGCAGCGGCTCGCCGCGCTCGAGGACGTGCTCGACGAGGAGTCACGCAAATGAATCCCCCCGCCGTCATCCAACTGGACCACGTGTATGCCCATCCGCCCTCCGCCGTGTGGAAGGCATTGACGACCCCGGAGCTCCACGCGAAGTGGTGGGCCGCGGGCGACGTGCGCCCCGTCGTGGGCCACCGCTTCACGCTCGACATGGGCCCCTGGGGCCAGCAGCCGTGCGAGGTGGTCGCGGTGGAGCCGGAGCGGCTTCTCCAGTACCGCTTCGCCACCGGCACGCTCGACACCACCCTCACCTGGCGGCTGGTGCCGGAGGGGACGGGGACGCGGCTCACGCTCGTCCACGAAGGCTTCAACCTGGACTCGCCCATGGGCCGCCGCGCCTTCGAGGGGATGAAGCCGGGTTGGCCGGGGGTGCTCGCCCGGCTGGGCGCCGCGCTCGAAGGCTGAGCGCGGGCCCTTGCTGTTGGCTCAGCTCACCGGGGGCCGCACACCGTGGCCCCTTCGTTCCAGATGGTGACGTTGCCCACCGGGGACACGGAGCAGAAGCCGCCGCAGCAGTCCTCGTTGGAGCGGCACTGGGAGCCATGCGGCCGGCAGGTGAAGTGCGGCGGCGTGCTCAGCGCGGTGGTGATTGTCTGCCAGGGGATGCCCGGGCCGGTCCACGACAACTGCGCGTGCGCGTTGCCGTAGCCCTCGAAGAACTCCATCACCAGATCATGCGGGCTGTTGGCGGTGAGGGACACGGCGACGTCGTGCGTCTGCCCGCCCTCCGCCTCCATCCAGTTATCGACGAGCAGCACGCCATCCAGCCATAGGCGCACGCCGTCCTCGGTGGAGGTGCGCAGCGTGTACGTGCCAGTGGTGGGCGCCGTCAGCGTGGCGGACCAGCGCGCGGACCACCTGTCCGCGGGCACGCCGGACGCGGGAGAGGACGCGCCCCAGTACGTCCCCAGGAACGCCTCGCGCCGCACGGTGGCGCGGTTGTAGAGGAACTCGGAGGTGAAGTACTCGGCCTTCAGGCCGGGCTCCCCTTCCACGACCTCGGGCGTGCAGACGGCGTCGCCCTCGTTCCAGATGGTGACGTTGCCCACGGGGAACACGCTGCACATGGCGGAGCGGCACTGCGCGTCCGCGGTGCAGTGGGCGCCCAGGGGACGCGGCAGGGGCAGCGCGGGCGTCTCCAAGCGGGCCACGGGCACCGTCTGCCAGGGCTGGCTCGGGCTCTGCCACTGGAGCAGCAGCGAGGCCGCGGCCTCCGCGTCGAAGAACTCCAGCACCACGCTGGCGGGGACGTCCAGCGACAGGGCGATGCTCCCGGAGCGCTGCTCCACGGCGTGCTCGAACCAGTCATCCACCAGCAGCTGGCCATTCACCCACAGCCGCACGCCACCGCTGGCGGAGGTGCGGAACGTGTACGTCTGCGTGAAGGCGGGCGTGACGTAGCCCTCGATGCGCATGCCGAAGAAGTCCGCCGGGATGCCGGCCACCGGCGCGCCCGTGCCATAGGACACGTCCACGGTGGACAGGTGACGCAGCACCGGCACGCCCTGCATCCGGAGGTTGGGGAAGAAGCGCGCCACCACGCCCGGCTCGCTGCTGGCGTACTGGATGACGACCACGTACTGCGCGTTGGTGCCCTGCGCAGGAGCCGCCATGCCGCCGCCCAGCACCAGCGTCCCCGCGGGCACGGACTTCACGTACACCTTCATGGGCGTGGAGGAGCTGGACGTGGTCGCGGAGGGGTCGTTGGTGGCGAGCACCTCGTCGGTGAGCGCCCAGGTGCCGTCCGCCAGCCACGCGGGCAGCACCGTGTTGCGGCGGTCCATGGCCACGTAGACCCTGGCGGCGGAGTTCAGGCCCAGCCGCACCTGTGACGCGCCGGTGTAGAGCTTGTCGTCGTTGGCCGCCTGGAGCAGTACGCCGCCCTGGAGCCGGGGGGACAGGCCCGTGAGCGTGTACGCCCGGTCGATGTAGAGCTTCGTGCCCGTCTGCGCGGTGGCGAAGGTGTAGGGCCGGCCCGTGCCCACGGCCTCCAGGGTGACGAGCCCATTGGCCGAGGTCAGCCCCTGGGCGCCGGTCGCGGTGGGCGGGGACTCCTGTTCCGGAACAGGACCACAGGCCAGCAGGCTGGCGAGCACCAGGAGCGGTGCGAGGAAGGAACGGCGCATCACGAAGGCCTCCGGGAAAAGGGGGCGGGCAGCCTGTGCGCTCAGGTCCAACAAGGAAAGGATGCGGGAGGCGGGATCATCTGATTCCGTGGAATCGCCTGGCGTCCGGGCCCGCGCCTCCAGGCACGTGGACGCCGGGGGACATGACAGGTAGAAGGCCGCCGTCAGGAGACAGTCCCGTGAAGAAGACCCCCCTCGTCACCGAAATCTCGAAAGAGTTCACCTTCGAGGCCGCGCACCGCCTGCCCAACGTTCCGGAAGGGCACAAGTGCTCGCGGGTGCACGGCCACAGCTACCGCATCGAAATCACCCTCCGCGGCCCCGTGCATCCGCAGTTCGGGTGGATCGTGGACTTCGCGGAGCTGAACGCCGCCTGGCAGCCGCTCCACGCCCAGCTGGACCACCGCCTGCTCAACGACGTCCCCGGGCTGGAGAACCCCACGAGCGAGCTCTTGGCCGCGTGGCTCTTCGAGCGCGTGAACGTGCCCGGCACCACCGTCGCGCGCATCCGCGTGGCGGAGACGTGCACGTCCTCGTGCACCGTCTACGCGCAGGAAGGCTGAAGCTTCAGCGCTCGACCTGGCCCAGGTTGGCGTGGATGACCGCGCCATTCAGGACCGGGGTGGTGGCGCAGAGGTAGAGCACGCCGGCGATCTCCTCCGGCGTGATGAGCCGCCCGAAGGTCGTCATCCCCGCCACGCTCGCCCGGACGGCGGGGTCCGTGCCCATGTGCTCGCGGAGCATCTCCGTGTCCGTGAAGCCGGGGCAGACGCAGGCGGTGTGGACCTGGGTCCCCGCCAGGTCCTGGCAGGTGGCCCGCATCATCCCGATGAGCGCGTGCTTGGTCGTCACGTAGGACGCCACGCCCTTCACGGCCTTCTCCCCCAGCGTGGAGGACACGTAGAGCAGGGACGAGCCGTCCGTGAGCAGCGGCCTCGCCAGGCGGTTGAGCACCAGCGGGGCCACGACGTTGACCTCCAGCACCCGGCGCAGGTGGTCCGCGTCCATGGTCAGCGCGTCGTCGTGCTCGTAGAGCGCGGCGTTGTGGATGACGGACAGGCGCCCCTGTCCCGCGCCTTCGCGCAGCGCTGACTCGACCGCGGGCTCCCAGCCCGGCACGGCCAGGTCCACCGGCACGTTGACGACGCCCGGCACGGTGCAGGGGCTTCGCGACACGTTGATGACGCGCCAGCCCTCCTTGCGGAACCGCTCCGCCGCCGCGCGGCCAATGCCCCGGCTGGCGCCGGTGATGAGGACCTGATCAGACATCGCGTTTCCACTCCCAGGAGGCCCACTGGCCAGGGCCGGAGGCGCACTTCACCACCAGCCCCGTGATGTGGTCGCGCGCCATGGCGCTGCCGTCGCCCACCAGCTCCTCGCCGAAGACGCGCGCCAGCTCCTCCAGCGACACGTTGGCCACCGGGAGCACCGTGACGTCGCGAGCGAGGAAGCGCAGCTCCTCGCCGTTGAAGTGCGCCACGTGGTTGCCCTTCTCGTCCCGCTCCAGCCGCAGGTGCTTGGAGTGGGCGGGCAGGAAGAACGTCTCGTTCCAGGCCTTGCAGCGCTGGATGATGGCCTGCTTGAGCGGACCGTAGTCCGAAAGCAGGCCATCGTCGGACACCTCCCCCGTCAGCGCGACGTAGACGGAGAAGTTGTGCCCATGCAGGTTCTCGCGGTGCGTGGCGGAGAAGATGGTGAAGTGCCCCGCGGAGAACTTCATCTCTTCCTTGTGCAGTTCGAGGGTCGTGGTGCGCGGCGCCATGGGTTGCCCCAGGGCATACCACCCGGAGCCAATGCGGGACTAGAAGAGGAAGTCCGTGGTGAGGAAATCCGACTCTCTGCGGGTCAGGATGGATTGGACGAGCGCGGTGTTGTCCGGCGTCGTCTTCGTCGCCACCAGCGTGCGGATGGAGAACACCCGCAGCGCGTCCGCCACGGACAGCGTCCCTTCCGCGGAGTCCTTGCGGCCATTGAACGGGAACGTGTCCGGCCCGCGCTGGCACTGGCAGTTGAGGTTGATGCGGCCCACCTGGTTGGAGAACGCGTCGATGAACCGCCCGATGCGCGCAGAGTCCTTCCCGAACAGGCTGAGCTGCTGACCGAACGACGACTCCACCACCAGCCGCACGGCCTCCGCGTCGTCGTCGAAGACCATCACCGGCACCACCGGGCCGAACTGCTCCTCCGTGGCCAGCCGCATGTCGCGCGTCACCGGGTACACCACCGTGGGTGAGTAGAACGACCGGGACGCCTGCCCGCCCGTCGCGTTCACCACGCGCGCGCCCTTGGAGACCGCGTCGTCCACCAGCCCCTGGAGGTACGTCCCCTTGCCCGGCTCCGGCAGCGGCGTGACGGCGACGCCCGGGTCCCAGGGCATGCCGGGCTTGAGCTTGTCCACGGCGGCGGTGAACTTCGCGAGGAACGCGTCCACGATGTTCCGGTGCACCACCAACAGCTTGAGCGCCGTGCACCGCTGGCCGTTGAAGGACAGCGTGCCGGTGATGCACTCCTTCACCGCGTTATCCAGGTCCGCGTCCTCCAGGATGATGGCCGGGTTCTTCGCGTCCAGGCCCAGCACGGACTTGAGGCGGTGCGGCCGGGGGTGCATGCGCTTCAACTCGCTGGCGCCCTTGTTGGTGCCGATGAAGGCGAACAGGTCCACCTGCCCGCTCTCCATCAGCGCGCCCACGGTCTCCCGGCCGCGGCCGTAGATGATGTTGATGACGCCGGGCGGGAAGCAGTCCCGGAACGCCTCCAGGAGCGGCCGCACCAGCAGCACGCCGAACTTCGCCGGCTTGAACACCACGGTGTTGCCCATCAGGAGCGCGGGGAAGAGCGTGCTGAACGTCTCATTGAGCGGGTAGTTGTACGGCCCCATGCACAGGGCCACGCCCATGGGCGCGCGGCGGATCTGCGCCATGATGCCCTGGTCCTGGACGAAGCGGGACGAGGTGCGGTCCAGCTCCTTCAGCGCGCGGATGGTCTCCACGATGAGGTCCACCGTGCGGTCGAACTCCTTCTCCGAGTCCGGCTGCGTCTTGCCAATCTCCCACATGAGCAGGTTCACCACCGCGGTGCGCTGGGCGCGCATGGCGGTGAGGAAGCGCTCCACGTGCTCGATGCGCTCCGCGACCTTGAGGGAGGGCCAGACGCCCCGGCCGGAGTCGTAGGCCTTCACCGCCGCCGCGAGCGCGTCCAGGGACTCGCGCGAGGTGAGCAGCGGGGTCGCGCCAATGACCTTCTGCTTCAGCCCTTCCGGGGTCCGGACGAACACGGGGCTCGCCACCGGGTTGAGCTCACCGGCCCAGGTGCGCAGCTCGCCTCCTACGAGGTACTCGCGTTGCTCCAGGTACGCGGGCAGCCGCACGCCGGGGGGAATCTGCTCTTCGGTGGGAAAGAGGGTGTCGAGTGCCGTCATGGACGGCCTTTCTAATCAGACACCCCGCCCCCGGCACGATTTCCCGTCATGATGAAACCATGATGAGGAGACGAGCCCCCCATGCGGTTCGATGCGGGGCGCATCTGGATGATGGCTCCACCCTGATGCGCGAGAGGTGGTCCATGCTGAAGTCCCTCCTGAGAAGCACCCTGCCCCTGCTCCTGATGACGTCCGCCGCGCCCGTGGGGACCAGCCGGACGCGGGCGCCGCCGCCACGAGCATCATCATCGGCACGGTGATCGACACCGAGACCAAGAAGCCCCTGCCGGACGTGGTCATCACCGCCACCTCACCGAGCCTGGTGGGCGACCAGACGGTGGTCACGGACTCCCAGGGGAACTACCGCATCCCCCAGCTTCCCTCGGGCACGTACACCCTGCGGTTCGAGAAGGAGGATTTCAAGCCTTACGTCCGCACGGACATCCAACTGCTCCGCAACCGCACCATCCGAGTGAACGTGGAGATGCTCCCGGAGCGCTTCTCGACGACGGTGCCCATCATGGGCTCGCCGCCGACCATCGACGTGGGCGCGACGAACCAGGGCGTCAACGTCGACCAGGAGTTCATCAAGCGCATCGCGGTGGCACGCCCGGTGGGCAAGGGCGGTGCGTCGCGTTCCATGGAGCAACTCGCCCCGAGTGCCCAGTCCGACCAGTACGGTGTGTCCATCAACGGCCAGACCTCGCCTGAGAATGGCTACGTCGTCGACGGACTGAGCACGAACGATCCGGTCTTCGGCATCAACGGAACGGTCACCATGCCCATGAACGACCGCGACCGCGCGCCGTCCTGGGCCCTGCCGTACATGCACATCGTCGTCCCGGACGGCACGCCGCAGACGGTGTACCGCGCCCCCCAGGCCTCGGCGGTTCCCACGCCGCAGCCCGCGCCGGAGCGCACCGTCGCCCCGAAGAACCAGCGCTTCTTCGACATGTACTTCAAGGGCTACGGCGTGAACCCCACCGTGGACACGGAGGAGGAGCGCTTCTCCACCTTCTCCGTGGACACGGACACCGCGTCGTACACGCTGACGCGCGCCTACCTGGAGCGCGGCGCACTTCCTGACGAGCAGGCCGTGCGCGTGGAGGAGTTCGTCAACACCTTCGACTACGGCTACGCCAACGCCCCGGACGCGCCCTTCAGCGTGAACGTGGAGGGCTTCCCCTCGCCCGCGCGCAAGGGCTACCAGGTGGTGCACATCGGCGTGAAGGCGCGCGACGTGAGCCGCGCCGAGCGCAAGCCGGGGCACCTGGTCTTCGTCATCGACGTGTCCGGCTCCATGGCCATGGAGAGCCGGCTGGGCCTGGTGAAGCGCTCGCTGCGCCTGCTGGTGGACGCGCTGGATGAGCGCGACTGGGTCTCCATCGTCGTCTACGGCACCACCGCCCATCAGGTGCTCGCGCCCACCAACGCCACGCAGAAGGCCACCATCCTGAGCGCCATCGACAGCGTCCAGTCGGAGGGGTCCACCAACGCGCAGGCGGGCATGGAACTGGGCTACGCGCTGGCCGCGAGCCACCTGGTGAAGGGCGGCATCAACCGCGTCATCCTCTGCTCGGACGGCGTGGCGAACAACGGCATCACCGAGGCGGACGGCATCTGGGCGCTCGTGAAGGAGAAGGCGGCGGCGGGCATCACCCTGTCCACCGTGGGCTTCGGCATGGGCAACTACAACGACGTGCTCATGGAGCGGCTGGCCCAGGTGGGTGAAGGCAACTACTCCTACGTGGACAAGCTGGAGGAGGCCCGCCGCATCTTCGTGCAGAACCTCACCGGAACGCTCCAGGTGGTGGCCAAGGACGTGAAGCTCCAGGTGGAGTTCGACCGCAAGACGGTGTCCCGCTACCGCCTCATCGGCTACGAGAACCGGCTGCTCACCCAGCAGCAGTTCAACGACGACCGCGTGGACGCGGGTGAAGTGGGCGCGGGCCACGCCGTCACCGCCCTCTACGAGGTGAAGCTGCGCGACCCGGCGCAGACGAACTTCGGCACGCTGCGCATCCGCTACAAGGCCCCGGAGGGCGGCAGCTCGAAGCTCATCGAGAAGGCCATGCCCGTGACGCTCCTGCGTCCCGCCTATGAGAAGGCCGCCTCCCCCACCCGCCTGTCCTACGTCGCCGCCGCGTTCGCGGAGAAGCTGCGCGGCTCCTACTGGGCGCGCCCGCTCACCTACGACGCGCTGGTGTCGCTGTGGGAGGAGCTGGGCACGCCGCTGAAGGCCCGCGCGGACGTGGTGGAGCTGGGTGAGCTCATCCGGCTGGCGAAGAAGCTGGACCGCCGAGAGGACCGCTTCGAGTCCTTCGCGCCGGTGCGCACCATGGACGCCGACCGCGTCCCCACCATCAAGTAGGGACGGTCCGGATGCCGCGCAGGCTGCTGCCCACCCTCGTCGCCCTCGTGCTCGGCCTCGCCGGGCTCGGGGTGGGCCTGGGCTACCTCCACCGCATCTTCGCCGCCGAACGCGAGGATGCACGGACCTCGCTCCGTTCCCGGCGTGAGGCCCTGGAGCAGTACGCCCGCGCATCGTTGGGGCAGGCGCTGCGCGAGGGCCTGGAGGCCGCGCGCGGCACGCTGGCGGCGGCGAAGGAGGATCCGCTCGTGGCCACGCCGGGGCTGTACCTGCGGGAACAGGGGGAGCAGGTACTGCCCCGGCTGGCGCAGTTCGACACGGCCGGGGACTCGCCCGCGAAGGACCGCTACGCGCGGCTGCGCGCGGGCACGGAGGTCGCGGACGAGGACGAGGGCCCGTGGAAGGAGCGGCTGGAGCGGATGGCGCTGGTGGAGCAGTCGCTGAAGGCAAAGGACCGGCGCGCCACGCAGCTGTCGCTGATGGCGCTGCTCCAGCACCGGGCCCGCTTCGTGCTCGCGTCCACGCGGGACCTGCCCTCGATGCTGGTGGTGCTGGAGGACGTGGCGGCGAGGGGCGACGTGGTGCCGGACCTGATGCGGGCCCTGGTGCGCGACGGGCTCCTGGACGGCCAGGGCGGTGGGCGGCTGGAGGGATTGCAGCGGCTGCTGTTGCTCAAGCGCTCGCGCTTCACGCCAGAGGACTTCGACTTCCTGCGCGGGAAGGTGGTGGCGCTCTCCACGCGCGTGGGCGTGCCGGTGGCGGACTTCGAGGCGCGGGCGCGCGAGTTGGCCTTGACGCCGCTGCCCCTTCCGGAGGACGTGCGGGAGCCGGTGCTGGCGCGGTCCGGCTGGTACCTGGAGCCACTCCAAGGGAGCGACGTGCGCGGGCTGGCGCTGGACCTGCCGGGGCTCCTGGCGGGGCTCACCCGCGAGATGCGGGAGCGCGGCCTGCTGAAGGCGGATGGACACGTGACCCTGCCGGGGGATGCGCCGGTGCTGACGCTTTCGTCGCTGCCGGTGGCGGTGGAGTCGTCCGAGTGGGCGCTGGGCGAAGAGGCGCTGGAGCGCCGCTACCGGCTCAAGACGCTGATGCTGGCCCTGTGCGCGGCGCTGGCGCTCGTCATCGCGGCGCTGGCCTTCGTGGCGCAGCAGCGCAAGTACCGCTTCCTGGAGCTGAAGAGCGACTTCGTGGCCACGGTGTCGCACGAGCTGCGCACGCCGCTGGCGTCCATCCGGCTGCTCGCGGAGACGCTCGAGTGGCGGGTGGCGGAGGGCGCGGACGCGAAGGACTACCCCGCGCGCATCATCCGCGAGGCGGACGGGCTGGGGTTCCTGGTGGAGAACCTGCTGTCCTTCAACCGCATCGACAAGGGGCGCTGGGTGCCGAAGCTCGCGCCGGTGCGGCTGGACGAGCTGGTCTCCAACCTGCGCCGCGACCTGGAGTCCGGCGCGCCGGTGCCGGTGGAGTTGACCGCGGACGTGGACGCGCGCGAACTGAACGCGGACGCGCAGTTGTTGCGGCTCTTGCTGGCGAACCTGGCGCGCAACGCGTGCGCGTACAACACCCGCAGCCCCGTGCGGCTGCACGTCCAGACGCTGTCCGGAGGGCGCGTGCACTTCACGGACAACGGCACCGGCATCCCGCAGGCCGAGTGGGAGCGCGTCTTCGGCGAGTTCTACCGGCTGTCCGGACGCGACGGCCGCGAGGTGCCCGGCAGCGGGCTGGGGCTCGCGCTGTGCCGGAAGATTGCCCGCCTGCACGGAGGCACGCTGCGCGTGGCGGCCTCCAGCCCTGAAGGCACGACCTTCGAATTGACCCTTCCCGAGTACCGCCCCGACGCCCGGAGCATCGCATGACCACCGCCGCCCCCACCGTCCTCGTCGTGGAGGACGACCCGAACCTGCGGCTCGCGCTGCGCGACAACCTGGAGCACCAGGGTGGCTACGCCGTGGAGGAGGCCGCCACGGTGAAGGAGGCGCGCGAGCAGCTCTCCCGCCGCGACTTCCAGCTCATCCTGCTGGACGTGATGCTGCCGGACGGAGACGGCTACGCGCTCTGCCGCTCGCTGCGCGAGGAGGGCGTGGGCGTGCCGGTGCTGATGCTCACCGCGCGCACGCTGGAGGAGGACGTGGTGCGCGGCTTCGAGTCCGGCGCGCAGGACTACCTGGGCAAGCCCTACCGGCTGCGCGAGCTGCTCGCGCGAGTGGGGGCTCATTTGCGGCGCGGCGGCGTGGCCCCCGCGAAGGTCCTGCGCTTCGCGGGCTACAGCGTGGACCTGGACCGGCGGCGCGTGGATTCGCCCGAGGGCGCGGAGGTGGAGCTGACGCGCAAGGAGTTCGACCTGCTGGCCTTCTTCCTGAAGGAGCGGGAGCGGGCGCTCAAGCGCGACGAAATCCTGGACGCGGTCTGGGGCACGGACGTGGTGGTGGATCCGCACACCGTGGACAACTTCGTCTCCAGCCTGAAGCGCAAGCTCAAGTGGACCAGCGCCTCCCGCTTCTCCATCCAGACCGTGCGCGGAGTGGGCTACCGTATGGAGGTCGAGCGCGGTTCCTGACTTGAGAGGGGTCACCGGTGAGGTTCCTGGTCCACGTCCTGCCATGGCTCGTGTTGTTGCTGGCCTCCGCCCCCACGAGCGCACAGTCCGACAGCGCCATCTTCGGAACCGTCATCGACGCCGTCACCCGGAAGCCCATGGGGGACGTGGTCATCAGCTTGACCTCGCCCTCCCTCCAGAAGAGCGAGGAGGTCACGGTCACGGACGCCCAGGGGAACTTCCGCGTCCGGCACCTGCCGCCAGGGCGATACACGCTGCGCGTCGAGTTCATGGCTTATCGCATGTACCAGCGCGAGGACCTCCAGCTCCGGGAGGGACGCTCTCTCAGGGCGCATGTCGAACTGGTTCCGGATCCGGACCAGGCCACCGTTGAGTTCATCGGCCGCTGAAGCCCGCTTGTCAGTCTCCAGACACCGGGAAACACTCCTCGCATGGCCTCCGCCCGCCGCGTCCTCGTCCCGCTGCCCGACCATGACTTCGACGTCACCGAGGTGGCCGTGCCCTGGCGCATGCTCACCGACGCGGGCCATGAAGTCGTCTTCGCCACGGAGAAGGGCCACATGCCCGCGGCGGATCCGCTGCTGCTCACCGGCGTGCTCTTCGGGAAGCTGGGCGCGGAACCAGAACCCCGGCGCTTCTATGGCGACCTCACCCTCACGCAGGCCTTCCAGAAGCCGCTGACCTGGGACGCGGTGACGCCGTCGGACTTCGACGCGCTCCTCTTGCCCGGAGGCCACGCGCCGGGCATGCGGCAGTACCTGGGCAGCGGAGCACTCCAGGCGAAGGTGGCGGCGTTCTGGGCGCTCCAGCGGCCCGTGGCGGCCATCTGCCACGGCGTGCTGGTGCTGGCGCGCACCAAGGACCCCGCTACGGGCAAGAGCGTGCTCCATGGCACGCGCACCACGTGCCTGCCCAAGTACATGGAGCGCTCCGCGTACCTGCTGACGGCGTGGAAGCTGGGGCGCTACTACCGGACCTACCCCGCCTACGTGGAGGAGGAGGTCGTCGCCGCGCTCGCGGACCCGAGCCACTTCGAGCGCGGCCCCCGCGTCCTGTCCAGGCGCGGCACCGCGACGGACCACGCGCCCGCCTTCGTCGTGGAAGACGGGCGCTACGTGTCCGCGCGGTGGCCGGGGGACGCGTACCTCTTCACGGAGCGCTTCCTGAAGAGGCTGTAAGGCGGCTCAGGACTCGTCGCCGCTGCTGTCGGACATGTAGCCGCCCAGCTTGTCGAACTGCTCCGGCTTGGTGATCTCCTTGCGGAAGTTCTGGTCGTTGTAGTTCACCGCGCGGCGCATGTAGTCCGGGTTCTTCGCCATGGGGAAGGCGGGGCTGTCCCCCTTGAAGGCCTGATCCAGGGTGAGCGTCCCGTCCTGCACCGCGCGCAGCGTCGCGCGGCCCGCCTTGCCCGAACCGCCCACGCGCATGGGCTCGGACACGTTCATGATGGCCGTGAGCTTGGCGGCGGCGTTCTTCGACTTGTTGTCCGTGAGGTGCTGGGGCGCCTTGCCATCCAGGGCGTTGAGCAGGTCGGTGGCGATCTCCTTGTCGCTCTTGCCTCCGGCCTTCAGCGCATCCACCAGGTGCGAGTACCGGTCGCCCACCTTCTCGTTGCCGTAGTCCTTCTTCGCCTGACTGGTGATCTTGAAGGCCGGGTCGGACGTGGGGAACTTGCTCGCGTTCACCGGGCCGAAGGGCGTCTCCACGCGCTGCTTGCCGTCGACCTTCGGGTTCATCTTCTGGAAGCCCTGCGCGGTGCCCACGAAGCCGCTGCGGCCATCCGACGAGCCCACCGCGTCCGCGGACGACTGACGGCGCTCCTCGCGAATCTTCGCCCGCTTCAACCGGGCCTCCGTCGTGTTGTCCTTGATGTCCGTCTTCGCCAGCTTGTTCGGCTCCGACGAGGACGCCGCGTCCGAAGCGTCCAGCGGGCGCTTCTTGCTCGTGCTCGCGGTGCTCGTGGAAGGCGTGGAGACGGTGTTCGGCGTCTTGGGCGTGGACGTGGCGGGCGGCGACTTCGGGAGCGACGGCGCCTTGAAGCTGGAGCCACCAATCGACTTGGGCATGAGGGGCCTCCGGGGGATGAGGGGACGAACTGGCGCGGCAGTCTAACCAGGACCGTCCCCGCGCGCCCGCAGAGCGCTCAATCCCTGTTCACCTGACGCCCTTTCGGATTCCCCGGATTGACGGGATACCAAGCCCAATGGCATGAAGCCGGGAGACTTTGTTGTCCAAAGCAACAAAGTCCGCCTGGGATGTACGAATCCACCTCCCAGGAGTTCCTCCACCTGCTGGCGGTACCCATGGGAGACATCATGAGCCACAAGGGAATGATCCGCGGTCTGTCGTTGCTGGGAGTCGTGGGCGCGCTGGCGGGCTGTTCGGGGCCGGAGACCGGAGACACCGCGCCAGAAGCCGTGGGCCAGGTGGAGAGCGCCGCCGTGGTGTCGACCATCACGGAGGGCGACTACGTCATCCGCTCGGTGCGGACGAACAAGTGCATCGACGTGGCGTCTTCCAGCACGGCGGACGGCGCGAAGGTGCAGCAGTGGGACTGCAACGGCACCAACGCGCAGAAGTTCCACATCTCGCCCACGTCCGGCGGCTTCTGGAAGATCATCAACGTCAACAGCGGCAAGGCCCTGGACATCCAGGGGGTCAGCACCGCGGAGAACGCCGTCCTCCACCAGTGGACCTACGTCGATGGAGCGAACCAGCAGTTCCAGTTCATCAACCGGGGCGGCACGCAGTTCAGCTTCCACGTGCGCCACACCGGCATGGCCATGGACCTGTCGTGGGGCTCCTTCGACAACGGCACGCTCATCGTCCAGTACCCGTTCTACGCGGACCGGGACAACCAGCGCTGGACGTTCGACAAGGTCTCCGGCGGTGGGAGCGGCGGCTCGGGCTTCGGGGGCATCCTCACCCGCGACATGTTCAACACCATGTTCCCCAGCCGCAACGGCTTCTACACGTACGACGCGCTCATCGCCGCGGCGAACAGCTTCCCGAGCGTGGCGACCACGGGTGACACCGACACGCGCAAGCGCGAGGTGGCCGCCTTCCTGGCCAACGTGTCGCACGAGACGGGCGGGCTCGTTTACATCGAGGAGATCAACAAGGGCGACTACTGCGACACGTCGTGGGGTCCCCCGGGGTGCAGCTGCGCTCCGGGCAAGCGGTACTTCGGACGCGGCCCCATGCAGCTGTCGTGGAACGGCAACTACTGCGCCGCGGGCAACGCACTGGGCCTGCCGCTCCAGGCGAACCCGGACCTGCTGGCCCAGGACGCGAACGCCGCGTGGCGCACCGGCTTCTGGTTCTGGACCACGCAGAATGGCGCGGGCTCCATGACGGCGCACAACGCCATCGTCAATGGCGCCGGCTTCGGTGAGACCATCCGCACCATCAACGGGTCGGTGGAGTGCTACGGCCGCAACCCCGGCCAGGTGCAGAGCCGCATCGACAAGTACCTGCAGTTCTGCTCCCTGCTCGGCGTGAGCCCCGGCACCAACCTGGGGTGCTAGGCCCCAACGCGGGTGGCGCTCTTCCAACGAGCGCCACCTGCATCCGTCAGACACGCCCCTAGCGGGCGGGCGCCGGGGTGTTGCGCCAGACGAGCAACACCTGGTTGATGGTGTTGACCCACCGCCGCGCGGCGCCCGCGTCCTCGTAGATGGCGTCCTTCATCAGCTTGAAGACGAAGTCGTTGCCATCCTGGAGGAGGAGCCGCACTCCGTCTCCCTTCCAGAAGCTCTCGCGCACCTCCGCGCGGGCGATGTCCTTCAGGTTGAAGGTGAAGAGCAGCGTGCCGTCGGCGTCCTCGGCGAAGACGCGCTTGTTGGTCATCGTCGCCAGGTAGGTGCCGAAGAACGTGTCATCCGCCCTGCGCGTGGACACCAGGGATTGCAGCTGGATGTCTTCCTTCGGGGCCAGCAGGACCTTCGTCTTCATGACTCCCCCTCATCGGATCTGCCGCCCTGGAAAAGCGGGCCTTCCTTGTAGAGCTCCGTGTATCCACACGTGTCACAGACGGCGGCGAACAGCGACAGGCTCTGCGGGTTCGCGAAGCTGTCGTCCGGCTGCAGCGTGTAGCGGCTGACGGGAACGGTGAGCAGGGTGTTCGGGCAGTTGATGCAGAGGAGGGTCTTCGACTCCTTCTGCTCGGGGTGTGCGCGCAGGGGCATGGAGTCAGTCCTCGGTGATCTTGCTGTGGCCACGAGGGGTGTTCTTGTTGATCTTGTCCCGCGCCGCCTGGTTCTTCATCCGCGCGATGTCCCCCTGCGTCTGCTCATGGCGGTTCGAATCGATCCGGTCATAGGCGTCATCGATGACGTTCCCCAGTCCCCGGCCCACCGCGGCGGCCCCCCCCAGGGCCTTCCCCACGCCCCGAATGGCCTGACCACTGCCCGGATACAGGACGTCCGCCACGCCAGAGACCAGGCCCGCGGCCCCCGCGACCTTGCCAATGACATCGTAGGTCTTGTCCCGCTGCTGCTGGCTCGCGGAGCGGCCGTCCCCCACGGCCTCGATGCCGGCCATGACCGGGTCCTCCTCCGGCGCATCCCCCGAGGAGGGCATGCTGAAGGGGTCCTCCGTCTGGGAGCGGCCTCCCCCGAAGAATCCCCCCTCGTCATCCGGCATGACGGCTGGCACCTGCGGCTCCGGCTGGCTTCCGGGACGCCGGAGCGGCTCGGGGGCGTCGGAGAAGAACCCGCCGCCAGGCTTCCGGTCCGGATGCGGAAACTCCTCCTGGGGCGGGATGGGCACGCGCGGACGGAGCCGCGCCACCTCTTCCACCCGCGCGGTGTTGGACTTCGGAGACTCGTCCTCTTCGTCGAAGAATCCAGCCATGTTTCCCCCTCATGGGAAAATTCCCACGGTGCTGCACTCCCAATCCTGGGCCGCGCAGTGCGGCCCCGTCAAGACAGGGGGTGGAAGGGGGACGCGGCGGGTCCTCCGTCAGGGAAGCTGTCCCAGCAGCTCGAAGAGGGCCTCGCGCGTCAGCCCCGCCGCGTCGCGAGCCACCGTCTCCAGCATCCCCCGGGCCCGGCCCAACCGGGCGGGGTCCGCCTCCTCCAGCGCGGCCACCGCGGCCTCCTGGAGCTCGCGAGACGCGGCCGGGCCCAGCTGACCCTTCAGCAGGAAGAGGGCCTCCGCCGCCGGAGCGCCGGAGCGCACCAGCGCCACGGCGGAGCGGGCCGCGACGTGCGGGCTCTCGTCGCGGAGGTGCTCGCGCAGGGCCGCGATGGCTTCGGGCGACAGCGGGCCCCTCAACCCCAGCAGCGCCGCGGCCTCCTGGCGGATGGGCGCTTCTGGCGCGCGCAGTGCGCTCAGCACCGCGGACTCCAGGTCCGGCAGCGCGGGCGCGGGCCGCGCCTCTCCGTTCAGCTCCTCCAACAGGCCCCGCAGAGACACCAGGGCCAGGTAGAGGCGCGCGCCGTCCGACCTGGCCACCTGCTCCAGCAGCCGGGGCGCGGTGAGGTCCGGCGCCAGCGGGGCGAGCGCGGCCAGGGACTCCAGCGCGGAGAGGGCCACGGGCTCCTCGTCCTCCAGGAGCGCCAGCAACTGGCGCAGCTCCGACGCCGCGGCGGTCCCCAGCCGGCCCACGACGCGCGCCATGGCACCGCGCACGGAGGCCCTCGGATGCTGGAACAGCCCGTCCAGCGCGGCGAGCTGGAAGGGATCCACCCGGCACACCCCGGCGAGCACGCTCGCGGCGTTCTCCAGTGCCGGAGCGTCCGCCTCCATCCGCGTCAGCACCGCCAGCACGCTCTGGACGGCGAGCCCGGTGAGGCCCGCCTGCGGAGGCCACCAGCCGCGCTGCAGCAGGAACAGCAGGGGCTCCGCGACCGCCGTCCCGGGCCGCCCCAGTTCCTCCAGGAGCGCCCGCGCGGTCCGCTCGCGCGACTCCGGCTCCCCGGACACCAGCAGCTCCTCCAACGCGGACTGCGCCTCCTCGCGGGTCCCCACATCGCGCGAGGAGAGTCGCCCCAACCA
The DNA here is from genome assembly GCF_054512695.1 of Corallococcus sp. M7. Lineage (NCBI taxonomy): Bacteria > Pseudomonadati > Myxococcota > Myxococcia > Myxococcales > Myxococcaceae > Corallococcus > Corallococcus sp. M7. The sequence goes on along the minus strand of NZ_CM137252.1, from coordinate 1,708,151 downwards.
TTCCTCCACCGTGCGGACACGGCCCTTGCTGCGCTCCGAAGACATGGCGCCACGCTAGCGCAGCCCGGGGCTCAGACCTGTGCCATCTGGATGAGGTTGCCGCAGGTGTCCTCGAAGACAGCGACGGTGACGGGGCCCATGACCGTGGGCTTGCTTCGGAACACCACGCCGAGTTTCACCATGCGTTCATATTCCGCCGCACAGTCGTCGACGCCGAACGACGTCAGCGGGATGCCCGCGTCGTACAGCGCCTTCTGGAACACGCGCGCGGGCGCGAAGCCCATGGGCTCCAGCAGCAGCTGCGTGCCCTCCGGCGAGTCCGGCGCGACGACGGTCAGCCACCGGTCCTTGGGGCCCATGGGGACGTCCACCTTCAGCACGAAGCCCAGGACCTCCGTGTAGAACTTCAGGGCCTTGGACTGATCATCCACCATCACGCTCGTCACGCTGATCTTCATTCCGTACCTCCTGGGTGTTTCGTCGGTTCCGTCCACTGCGTGAAGCATGCCGGGGCTAGGGCCGCACGCTCAGGGAAAAGTCCGCGCCGCGCCGCTTGAGCGCGCAGTCGACGGGGGGCGGATGCGAGGGGTCCTGGAGGAAGGCCTTCACGATGCTCGCGCCACACGTGTTGAAGGAGGCCGCGTGGCTGCGGCCCCGCATGTCGACGGGGTACGCGTTGGGCATCGAATCGAGCAGCCGGTGGCCCCACTCCGGAGGCGTGTCCGGGTCGAACTCTCCCGCGAAGACGAGCGCCGGCACGTCGCTCTTCACCGGCGTGTTCTCCACGGCGGGCGCGGCGCTGACGTTCCATGCGCGGCACTCCTGCGGCGAAGCCGTTCCCTCATTGAGTCCGCCCAGCCCCATGGCGGGCGCGAGCTGCGCGGCGATTCGACCCGCGTCCTCGAACGGCAGCTCCTCCGCGCACCACACGGAGTAGCGCAGGCCCCAGGCCATGGCCGAAGGCCCCTGGTTGTCGCTGATCAGCCCTCGGAGGGTCTCGAAGCGCCCCTCGGAGGCGTCCATGATGAGCTTCGGGATGAGGGGAATCCGCATGGGTTCGTGCATCGCGGAGTAGATGGCCTCCACCACCTGCGCACCCCGGATCTCCGCCGGCCCGCCGGCCGCCCGCATGGCCAGCTTCAGGGGGTGGCGATCCGCGTCGGCCACCAGCTTCGCGAAGCGGGCGCGCAGGTCGGGATACCGGGCGCCGCACGCGCGGTCCACCGCGCACCCGTCGAACACCTGGTTCAGAACGCGCAGCACGTTCGTCGCGGAGACCTCGTCGAAGTTCACCTCCGGCGGCAGCACCGAATCCAGCACGACGCTCCGGACGCCCGCGGGGTGCCGCCGCAGCACGGTCAACATCAGCCGCGTGCTGTACGACACGCCGTAGAGGTTCCACCGCGCCACGCCGAGCACCTTGCGCAGGTCCTCGATGTCATCCGCCGTGGCCTCGCTGGTGTAGCCATCCAGGTCCACGCCCGACGCGGTCAGCGTTGCCCGGCAGCGCCCCGCCGCCTGCGCCAGCGCGGTGGCCGCCGCCGGACCGCGCAGCCGGCCCGCGGACTCCTCGCCCTTGAGCTTCGTGATCTCCGGGCACTGGAGCGAGGGCTGCGCGAACTTCGCGCCGCGCTGCTCCAGGACGATGTAGTCGCGCTCGTCCAGCAGCGTGTTGTTCTTGCCGGAGGTGATGCGCTCGACGGCGCTGAGGCCCGGCCCCCCGGGCATGAACAGCACCGGATCCGCCAGGGGCTTCGCGGCACGGCTGCGGAAGATGGTCACGGGAAGGCGGATGGGGCGGCTGTCCGCCTTGTGCCGGTTCTCCGGCACCACCAGCAGGCCGCAGTCGATGCGCTCCGTGGCGGCGACCTCCACGGCGCAGGCGCCTGGTTCGAAGCGGGGGACCACGGGAGCCGGTTCAGCTCCGGCCCTCCATGCGAGCAACAGCACCGCGACGAAGAGGGGCAAGCGCATGCGCTCCGTTAAACCAGCACCCGGCGGCCCGGGTCCACCGCCCCACCGCCCGCGCTCAGCGGTGCCGCACGCCGTGCCGGAAGCAGTCCACCGTGTGGTCATCCACGATGCCCGTGGCCTGCATCCACGCGTAGACGATGACCGGCCCCACGAACTTGAAGCCGCGCTGCTTGAAGGCCTTGGAGTACGCCTCCGACAGCTCCGTCTTCGCCGGCACGTCGCCCCGGCCCTTCCACACATTGCGGAGGGGCTTGCCTCCCGCCATTCCCCAGACGAACGAGGAGAAGTCCTCGCCCGCCTCCTGCATCTTCAAGTAGGCGCGCGCGTTGCCGATGGTCGCTTCAATCTTCGCGCGCGCCCGGACGATGCCCTCGTCCGCCATCAGGCGCGTGACGTCCTTCTGCGTGAAGCGCGCCACCACCTTCGGGTCGAAGCCCTTGAACGCCTTCCGGAAGGCCTCGCGCTTGCGCAGGATGACGATCCACGCGAGCCCTGCCTGGAAGCCCTCCAGCATCAACATCTCCCAGAGCGCGCGGCTGTCGCGCACCGGCACGCCCCACTCCTCGTCGTGGTAGGTCTGGTACAGCGGATCCGCCCCCACCCACACGCAACGCTGTTGCATCCGCGCCCTCCGGCTCATGGCCCGCCGCAGGGCTAGCACGGAGCCTGAACAGGCGGCCAGTCCCCGCGTGGGCCTTTTTCAGCGCGGCCGGGTGAGCAGCGCGAACAGCCCGTCGCTCCACCACCGGCCGCGCAGCCCCGGCAGGAACCGCTGCCAGTACACGCTGCTGCGCGGAATGCGCCCGGGCAGCGGGTAGTCGAAGTCGATGGACTGGAAGCCCGCCTCCACGGCCATGCGGCGCGCGTCCAGCTCCGTGATGGGCGTGATGTGTCCGGAGTCGCGGTAGTCCTGCTCGCAGAACGCGGGGAAGTAGCCCCGGACGAGGAAGGACAGCCGCGCCGTCAGGCTGTCGTTGTTGGGCGTGGTGAAGAAGAGGTGGCCTCCGGGCTTGAGCACGCGGAAGGCCTCCTTCACGAAGTGGCGCGGGTTGGCCAGGTGCTCCAGCACTTCAATGGCGAACACCCAGTCCACCGAGGCGTCGCCCCACGGCAGCGCGTCCCGGGACACGTCCCGCAGCTGGAACTCCACGCCCGGCAGGCGGCTGGCGCCCGCGTCGTGGATGTCCGTGCTGAGAATGCGCTCGACGGCCGGGTTCCGCTGCAGCCGGCGGATCCACCCGCCACTGCCCGAGCCCACGTCGAGCACCACGCCGAAGGCCCGCTGCCCCGCCACGCTCCAGGCCGCGTCCCGCAGCGGCTCCGGGGACAGGCCGTCCTGACGCTGCGCGTAGGCGGCGGCGTCGTGGCCCAGCGGTCCCGTGTTGCCCTTCACTCCTGAGTCCATGCGCGGAACTCTACCCTCCGGAGCGCCGTGGCGCCCGGTCCGCCTCCGGGCCCGCCCCCGGGCGCTTCGGAGGACGCTTCACTGCGCCGGTGATGGTCAGCGAGCAGTTGGACTCGCCGGGGGCCTCCCGGCAATCCATTGTCTTGCGTGACATGGCTGATTCACCTCCCCTTGTGAGTCGCGCATGTGAAGGGCCACGCGCAATCCGGGCGAACCGCTATCATCCGCGCGCCAGGTGCTACCGGGAGGCACGCATGGGACAGGAAGTGGATGTCATTGTCGTGGGCGGAGGGCTCGCGGGACTCGTCGCCGCGACCGAGCTCGCGGATGCGGGCAAGCGCGTCGCCGTGGTGGACCAGGAGGGACCGCAGAACCTGGGCGGCCAGGCGTTCTGGTCGTTCGGCGGCCTGTTCCTCGTGGACTCGCCCGAGCAGCGGCGCATGGGCATCAAGGACTCCCACGCGCTCGCGCTGGAGGACTGGATGGGCACCGCGGCCTTCGACCGCGAGGAGGACCACTGGCCGCGCAAGTGGGCGGAGGCCTTCGTCGACTTCGCCGCGGGCGAGATGCGCCCCTGGCTGGTCCAGCAGGGCATGAGCTGGTTCCCCGTGGTGGGCTGGGCGGAGCGAGGCGGCTACGGCGCCGTGGGCCACGGCAACTCCGTCCCCCGCTTCCACGTCACCTGGGGCACCGGCCCCGGCGTGCTGGAGCCCTTCGTGCGCCGCGCCAAGGCGGCCGAAGCCAAGGGCACCCTCACCTTCCACTTCCGCCACCGCGTGGACGAGCTGCTCACGCAGAACGGCGCCGTGGTGGGCGTGCGCGGCATGTTGCTGGAGCCCACGGACGTCCCGCGCGGCGCCAGCAGCTCGCGCGTGACGGTGGGTGACTTCGAGCTGCGCGCGAGCGCGGTCATCGTCACGTCCGGCGGCATCGGCGGCAACCACGAGCTGGTGCGCAAGGCGTGGCCCCAGCGCATGGGCCCCGCGCCGAAGTTCATGATTCAAGGCGTGCCCGACCACGTGGACGGCCGGATGATCGCCATCACGGAGGCCGCGGGCGGACGGCTCATCAACCGCGACCGCATGTGGCACTACACGGAGGGCCTGCGGAACTGGAACCCCATCTGGCCCCGTCACGGCATCCGCATCCTGCCGGGCCCCAGCTCGCTGTGGCTGGACGCCACCGGCAAGCGCCTGCCGCCGCCGCTGTTCCCCGGCTTCGACACGCTGGGCACGCTGGAGCACATCGCGAAGACGGGCCACGAGCACACCTGGTTCATCCTCAACCAGTGGATCATCAAGAAGGAGTTCGCGCTCTCCGGCTCGGAGCAGAACCCGGACCTCACCGGCAAGGACTGGCTGGGCGTGCTCAACCGCGCCGTGGGCAAGAAGGCCATGGGCCCGGTGGAGGCCTTCAAGGAGAAGGGCGAGGACTTCGTCATCTCCAACAACCTGCGCGACCTGGTCGCCGGGATGAACGCGAAGACGGAAGAACCGCTCCTGGACTTCGCCACGGTGGAGCGCGAGGTGAAGGCCCGCGACCTGCAGATGGACAACCCCTTCAGCAAGGACCTGCAGCTCGCGGCCATCCGCCAGGCGCGCAACTACCGGGGTGACAGGCTGGTGCGCACCGCGAAGCCGCACCGCATCCTGGACCCCAAGGCGGGGCCGCTCATCGGCGTGAAGCTGAACATCCTCACGCGCAAGACGCTGGGCGGCTTCGAGACCGACCTCCAGGGCCGCGTCTTCAACTCCAAGGGGCAGACCATCCCAGGACTCTATGCGGCAGGCGAGGTGGCCGGCTTCGGAGGCGGTGGCGTCCACGGCTACCGCGCCCTGGAAGGCACGTTCCTGGGCGGCTGCATCTTCTCCGGCCGCGCCGCGGGCCGGGCCGCGGCGGGGAGTGTGTAGGCATCAGGCGGCGGCCTGGAAGGGCCACGGCGTGGCCCGCATCCCGGCCGCCCAGTTGTCGTGCCGGCCGTCCCAGTACCCGAAGGTGAGCAGCGACGGGTCCACGTCATCCAGCGTGTTGACGTAGATGGAGACGAACTTCCCGCCCAGCTCCGGGACGTCTCCGTCGCCGAAGCACACGACGCCGCAGTTCGAGCAGAAGCTGCGGGTGTTGGGGCTGCCGTCGCGCCCGTACTTCTTGATGGCGTCCTGGCCCTTCAGGAGCCGGAAGGCGTCCGGCTTCATCCCCGCGCCGCCGCCGTAGCCGTACTTCATGCAGATGGTGCAGTTGCAGCGGCTCACTCCCGCCAGGTCCACGGTGGCCTCGTAACGCACGGCGCCACACAGGCAGCCGCCCGCGTAGGTGTGCAGGCCGCGCAGGGGAAGGGTCTTCGACAGGTCGTTCTGGGTCATGGCGGAATCTCCGGTGCCGCGTTGTGGGAACGCAATCAATGTCGCCCCGGTCCGTGACAGCCTTATGTCAGGTTTGTCGCCAGCTCCTGTTGAACCCGGCGGGGCCTGGCCCAGAGTGCCCCCGTCCACCGTTCCCGGAGCCCCCATGCCCGTGTGGAAGTCCCTGTCCCGCATCCTTGCCCCGACGTTGCTCCTGCCGCTCCTGGGAGCCGCACCACCCGCCCCCCCTGCCGCTACGAAGCCCGCTCCGGCGGCGAAGGCGGCCGTGGGCGCGCCGGCGGCCCGGCCGTCGAAGCAGTACTCGGTGGAGCAGTTCATGGGGTCCACGGACGTGATGACCCCGGTCTTCAGCTCCGACGGAAAGCAGTTGCTCTTCTCGTCGAACGCATCCGGCATCTTCAACGTCCACAGCGTGCCGGTGGGCGGGGGCAAGCCCACCGCGCTGACGCGCTCGAAGACGGACAGCATCCGCGTGGTGGGGGCCTTCCCGCGTGACAGCCGCTTCCTCTTCGAGCGCGACAAGGGCGGCGATGAGCAGACGCACATCTACGTGCGCACCCCGGACGGCAAGGAGAAGGACCTCACGCCCATGAAGAAGGGCGTGGCCCACTTCCTGGGCTTCAGCCACGACGACAGCGCGTTCTACATCACCACCAACGAGCGCGACCCGGGCGCCATGGACGTGTACCGCCATGACGCGAAGACGTACGCGCGCACGCTGCTGGCCCAGAACGACAAGGGGTTCGGCGTCGCCGCCGTGGCCCCGGACGAGACCTGGGTGGCCCTGGAGGAGGCGGTCACCACGTCGGACGGCAACGTGTGGCGCTACGACATCGCGACGAAGACGCTGAAGAACCTCACGCCCCACACGGGCACGGCCAGCTACCGGGTGGGGGACATCCACCCCGTCACCGGGGAGCTGTACCTCATCACGGACGACGGCTCGGAGTTCGAACGCGTGGTGCGCCCGGCGAAGGAGGCCGGCAAGTGGGAGGACGTGGAGAAGGCGGACTGGGACATCATCGGCACCTCCTTCTCGCGCACGGGGGCGTTCCGCGTCTCCGTCATCAACGTGGACGCCGGCATCGAGGTGCGGCTGCACGACGTGAAGGCCCAGACCCAGGTTCCGCTGACGGAGTTCCCCGCCGGGATGATCTCCGATGCCGTCTTCTCCCGTGACGAGAAGCAGCTGGCCGTTCTCCTGGAGACGGACCGCACCTCCATCAACCTCTACGTCCAGGACCTGGCCACGAAGAAGACCACGCGCGTGACGGACACGATGAGCCGCGAGCTGGACCCGGAGGACCTGGTGGACGCGCAGGTGGTGCGCTTCAAGTCCTTCGACGGGATGGAGATCCCCAACCTGCTCTTCAAGCCGCACCAGGCCACGGCGGAGCACAAGGCGCCCGCCATCGTCTACGTGCACGGCGGCCCGGGCGGAGAGACGACCCGGGGCTACAACAACTTCATCCAGTACCTGGTGAACCACGGCTACGTGGTGCTGGGCATCAACAACCGGGGCAGCGGCGGCTACGGCAAGTCGTTCCGGATGGCGGACGACCAGAAGCACGGCAAGGATCCGCTGCGCGACTGCGTGGAGGCGCGCAAGTACCTGGCGAGCCTGCCGTACGTGGATGGCTCGCGCGTGGGCATCCTCGGCGCCAGCTACGGTGGCTACATGGTGCTGGCGGCGCTCGCCTTCCACCCGGACGCCTTCGACGTGGGCGTGGACGTCTTCGGCGTGTCCAACTGGCTGCGCACGCTCAAGAGCATGCCGCCCGAGTGGGGCGCCTTCCGTCAGGCCATGATCCAGGAGATTGGCGACCCAGAGAAGCAGGAGGCGATGCTCAAGGAGATCTCCCCCCTCTTCCACACGGAGCGCATCAAGAAGCCGCTGCTCGTCGTGCAGGGCGCCAACGACCCTCGCGTCATCCAGGCGGAGTCGGACGACATCGTGGCGGCGGTGAAGAAGCACGGCGTGCCCGTGGAGTACCTGCTGCTCCCCGACGAGGGCCACGGCTTCAAGAAGAAGAAGAACGAGGCGGAGGTGGACCGGCGCGTCCTGGCGTTCCTCGACCGCTACCTGAGGTCCGCTACCGCCACGGCCCCCAAGCCCTGAGGGGCGCTTTACAGTACCTGCACATGCAGGTATTTCTCCCGGCATGACGATTTCCGTCCGCCGGCGTTGCGTCCTGCTGTCCGTGCTGTGGGGGCTGTCCCTGGGGTGCGCCACCGCGCGTCCCCAGGCCGCCCCGGTCCCAGTGAAGGCACCTGTCGCGCTGGTGGCCCAGGAAGCGGACGCGGTCTTCACCGGCCACCGCTTCCAGGATGGGACGGTGCTGCCGGAGGTGCGCATCCACTACGCGACGCTGGGCACGCCGCGCCGGGACGCCTCCGGCGCGGTGACGAACGCGGTGCTGCTGCTGCACTGGACGAGCGCGAGCGGCGAGGTGCTGCGAAGCAAGCCCTTCCAGGACGCGCTGTTCGCGCCGGGCCGTCCGCTGGACGCGACGAGGTACTTCCTCATCTTCCCGGACAGCGTGGGCCACGGCCGCTCCAGCAAGCCGAGCGACGGCCTGCGCACGAAGTTCCCGGCCTACGGCTACCGGGACATGGTGGAGCTCCAGCACCAGCTCGTCACCCAGACGCTGGGCATCCCGCGCCTGCACGCCATCGTGGGCCTGTCCATGGGCGGCATGAACGCGTGGCAGTGGAGCGAGCTGTACCCGGACGCGGTGGAGGGCGTGATGCCCATCGTGTCGCTGCCCACGCGCATCGCGGGACGCAACCTGCTGTGGCGGCGCTTCGTGTCGGGGCAGATCCGCGACGACCCGGAATGGAAGGACGGCCTCTACACCGCGCCGCCCCGGGGCTGGCTGGAGGCGTTCCCGGTCTTCCGGATGATGCTGGACGGGGTACCGCACCTCCAGGCCGCGCTCCCGGATGCGCAGGCGGCGGATGCCTTCATCGCGACGGCGCGGGCGCAGGCGGCGGGCATGGATGCCAATGACATCCTGTACTCGCTGGAGTCGTCGCGGGACTACGACCCGGAGGGCGCGCTCGGGGACATCCAGGTCCGCGTGTTCGCGCTCAACTTCTCCGACGACGAGTTCAACCCCGTCTCCCTGCGCACGCTGGAGACGCTGATGCCGAGGGTGAAGCGAGGCCGCTTCGTGGTGCAGGAAGGCAGCGAGACCTCCTTCGGCCACTTCACCCAGGCACACCCGGAGCTGTGGGCGGATCAGGTCGCCGCGTTCCTGAAGTTCCTCGAGGAGGGGTGAGCCGTGGGGATGCGCTCAGCGTCCGCTGCGGCGAGCCTTGCCCTTGGGAGCCCGAGAGACTTCGGCCTCTGCTTCGGGTTCACCCAGTCCCGTCCGGGAGACAGCGGCCAGCAGGTCGCGCAGCGCGGAGGCCTGGGTGTCGCCCACGGCGCGCTCGAAGTCCGCCTGGGCGCGCAGCCAGAGGGGCCGGGCCTTGCGGTAGACGCCCTGCCCTTCCGGGGTGATGGCGATGGCGCGCTGGCGCCGGTCGGTGCGGCCCACCTCCAGCACCACGAAGCCGTCCTTCAAGAGAGGCTTCAGGTTGTGGGTGAGCGTGGACGGGTCCATGACGAGCTGATCCGCCAGCGCGTTCACGGTCAGCGGGCCCTGGGTCTGGACGCGGTGGAGGATGGAGTACTGCGTCGTCCGGATGCCGCTGGGCGCGAGCACCTGATCATAGAACTGCGTGACATGGCGGCTGGCCTGCCGCAGCGCCAGGCAGTTGCAGAGGGTGCGCTGGAGATCGTCTTGGGACATCGCTGCCGGGAAGTATACGTGGGCCCGGGCGTGCCCGCTTGAAGGAGACACCGTCATGAGGGCACACCGGTTTCATTATGCGTGGGTGATGGCCGCGGCCATCTTCGTGGTGCTCCTGTGCGCCGCGGGCGTGCGGGCGACACCCAGCGTCTTCATCGTCCCCCTGGAGCGGGAGTTCGGCTGGAGCCGGGCCCTCGTCTCCTCGGCCGTATCGGTGAACCTGGTGCTCTACGGGCTGGTGGGGCCGTTCGCCGCGGCGCTGATGCAGAAGTTCGGCATCCGGCGCACGACGCTCGTGTCCCTCTGCATCATCGCGATGGGAGTCGCGCTGACGAACTTCATCCGCGCGCCGTGGCAACTGCTCCTCTTCTGGGGCGTGCTGGTGGGGCTGGGCACGGGGACGACGGCGATGGTGCTGGGCGCCACGGTGGTGCAGCGCTGGTTCGTCGCGCGGCGCGGCCTGGTGATGGGCGTGCTGACCGCGAGCACGGCCACGGGGCAACTCGTGTTCCTGCCGCTGCTCGCGATGCTGGTGGAGCACCACGGCTGGCGCGTCGTGTCCTTCACCGTGGCGGGCGTGGTGGCGTGCGTGATTCCGCTCGTCGCCTGGCTCGTGCGCGACCGGCCGTCGGACGTGGGGCTGAAGCCCTACGGTGCCGCGCCGGAGGACGAGGAGGTGAAGCCCTCCAGCGTGAATCCCCTGGCCAACGCGCTGGGGGCGCTGGGGCGGCCTCGCGCAAGCGGGACTTCTGGCTGCTCGCGGGAAGCTTCTTCATCTGCGGCGCGACGACGAACGGGCTGGTGGGCACGCACCTGATTCCGGCGTGCATGGACCACGGCATCCCGGAGGTGCGGGCGGCAGGACTGCTCGCGCTGATGGGCATCTTCGACTTGGTGGGCACGACGGCGAGCGGCTGGATGTCGGACCGCTTCGACAACCGCTGGCTGTTGTTCTGGTACTACGGCCTGCGGGGGCTGGCGCTGCTCTACCTGCCGAGCGCCTTCGAGATGTCCCTCTTCGGCCTGCCGCTGTTCGCGGTGTTCTATGGCCTGGATTGGATCGCCACGGTGCCACCGACGGTGCGCCTGACGACGCAGACGGTGGGCGCGGAGGACGGGCCCATCGCCTTCGGCTGGGTGGTGGCCGCGCACCAGGTGGGCGCGGGCCTGGGAGCACTGGGCGCGGGCGTCATCCGCACGTCGCTGGAGACATACACGCCCGCCTGGGTCGTCGCGGGCGTCATCTGCCTGGCCGCCGCACTGGTGGTGCTGCGCATCGGGCGCGGCACCGCCTCGTCACCGCCGGTGGTGGGCGCGCCCGCGGCGCAATGAAGGACTTCAGTCCGCGCCCAGCAGCACGACCTTGCCCACCGTGTTCCGTCCCTCCAACTGGCGGTGGGCCTCTTCCGCGCGGGACAGCGGCAGCGTCAGGCCCACCACGATGCGCAGGCGCTTCGCCACGACCTCCGCCAGCAGCGCCTCGCGCGCCTTGCGCTGCACCTCCGGGGGCGTGGGCGTGTGCAGCCAGTAGGCGCTCACGGTGAGGGATTTCGCGTAGAGCGACTCCACCTCCACGTGCGGCGGATGGCCGCTGGCGTTGCCGTAGCTCACCAGGTGGCCGAAGGGCGCCAGCGCGTCCAGGCTGGCCTGCCAGGTGCTCGCGCCCACGGAGTCCAGCACGCGCTCCACGCCGCGCCCCTGCGTCAGCTCGCGCACGCTCGCGGCGACGTCCTCCTGGTCGTAGCGGATGATGGCGTCCGCGCCCACGTCCCGCGCGAGCTTCGCCTTCGCCTCGCCCGACACCGTGCCGATGACCCGCGCGCCCGCCGCCTTCGCCAGCTGCACCGCGAGCAGCCCCACGCCTCCGGCCGCCGCGTGGATGAGCACCGTCTGCCCCGCCTCCACGCGCCCCACGGTGTGCACCACGTGGTACGCCGTCAGCCCCTGCACGAGCAGCGCCGCGGCCTCTTCGAAGGACACCTCCGGCGGTAGCACCAGCAGCTCACCCACCGGCGCGAGCGCCGCCTCCGCGTAGGCCTGCTTCGTCAGGGCGACCACGCGGCGGCCCATCCAGGAGGGGTCCACACCGGGCCCCACCGCTCGCACCACGCCCGCGGCCTCGCTGCCCAGGATGCGCGGCAGGGGCGCCTGGGCGTCGTACAGCCCGCGGCGGCGCTCGGTGTCCGCGAAGTTCACGCCCGCGGCATGGACTCGCACGAGGACCTGGCCCGGCCCGGGCACGGGCTCCGGCGCGTCCTCCCAACGGAGGACCTCCGGCCCTCCCACCTGGTGGTAGCGGATGGCTTTCATGCGCGGAGTCCTAACGTCCAGCCTGCCCGCCTGTCAGGACTGAATTTCCGCGTCCGTCGCTGGGAGCGAAAGGAGCGGTCCCGATGCGCCAGGCGACGAAGCAGGCCCCGATGAACCTCAAGCACCTGAATCCTTCCGGTCACGGCATCGACGCGGCCTCGCGTCCCAGCCCGGCGACCGCTCCTTCCACGTGCCGCTGGCGGGACTTCGCGTCCTATCGCCTCGCCTCGCCCGGCTCCTGAAGGCGCCCTGCTCCGTCCCTGACGCGGCATGGCCCTGGAGGCCGGGCTCCCGACAAGGGGACCCGGCCTTCTTCACGTCCGGGCTCCCGCTCACCTTCCGGGGACGTAGAGCGTTACGGAGACGCGCTGGCCTGTAGAGCCGGAGCCCTCAGAAGCCCGCTGGGTTCGACTCCCAGCGTCCCCACTCCCCCACCCACGAAGGCCGCGCACCGGGTGCAGTCCGAACTCCAAATCCGGACGAGCAGGGTTCGACTCCCTGGCGGCCTGTCCCGCCCGAAAGGCCCGCCGTCATGGAAACGCTGGTGCTGAGCCAGTCCTATGAACCTGTCGCACGCATCCCGTGGCAACGCGCCGTCATGCTGCTCGTCCAGGGCAAGGTGGAGGTCGTCGAGGAGTACGAGGACCGCGTCATCCGCTCGGTGACGGTGGAGCTGCGCATGCCGTCCGTCATCCGCTTCGTGCGCGCCCTGTGGAAGGGCCCGCGCGGCGTGCGCTTCAGCCGCGAGAACGTCTACCAGCGCGACCAGTGCCGCTGCCAGTACTGCGGCCGCAAGGTGACCCGTCCGGAGGCCACGTACGACCACGTGCTGCCGCGCGCGCAGGGCGGCCGCACGAGCTGGGAGAACATCGTCATCGCCTGCGTGCCCTGCAACCAGAAGAAGGGCAACCGCACCCCGGCCCAGGCGCGGATGACGCTGCGCACCGTGCCCGCGAAGCCGAAGCGGCTGCCGGACGCACTGGTGGTCTCGTTCCTCGTGGAGAAGGGCCTGCCCCTGTCCTGGCGCAAGTTCCTGAGGGACGTGGCCTACTGGCACACGGAGCTGGAAGCGTAAGGTCCCAACCCACGGAGTGGGCCGGGACTTCGCTTCCGCGCCGCAACGGTTAGAGTGCCGCACGTCGAGGGGGCGTTCCGGACCACACCATGGCGACGAGGAAGAACGAAGACCAGGAGCGGCTCATCGACCGCGACCTCACCGCGATGGCGCGCGAGGGAAAGCTGCCGGCCGCCCACGGCGTGGACTCCTCCGTGACGGAGGTGCTGGGGCTGCTGGCGCGCGGAGGCAAGCACCCGCTGCTGGCGGGCGAGCCCGGCGTGGGCAAGAGCGCGCTCGTGCAGGAGGTGGCCCGCCGCATCGCGGAAGGACGCGTGGACGGCGACCTGGCCCAGGCGCGGCTGGTGGAGGTGTCCGTCGCGAACATCCTGGCGCGCAGCACCCAGCGCCAGGCCGCGGAGTCCTTCGAGGAGCTGCTCACCCACCTGGGCCGCCACCCCTGCCCCATCGTCTACATCCGCGACCTGCCGGTGGCCCTGGGCGGCCCCCTGGCGCCGGTGGCCGTGCGCGCGCTGCGCACCGGCGGCCTGCGCTTCATCTTCGAGACCGAGCCCAAGCGCGTGCAGGAACTGCTGCGCGCCGACGAGGCCCTGGCCGAGCGGCTCCACCTGCTGCCCCTGAACGAGCCGCCGCTGGAGAAGGCGCGCTGGATCGTCGGCCGCGTGGCGGAGGAGCTGGAGCGCGAGCTGCGGCTGCCCATCGACCCGGCCGCGTGCGACCTGGCGCTGCGGCTGTCCGCGAAGTTCCTGCTGGCGCAGCACATGCCGCGCAAGGCCATCGAGCTGCTCAAGGAGACGGCGGCGGAGGCCGCGGGCGTGGCGCGCGACCACGTGGGGCCGGAGGACGTGCTCACCCGCTTCTGCGCCGCCACGCGCCTGCCCCGCTTCGTCGTGGACGACGCGATGCCGCTGGACCTGGAGGAGACGGAGCGCTTCTTCGGGGAGCGGCTGCTCGGACAGACGGACGCGGTGGCCGCGGTGCTGCGCTCGGTGGCGCTGCTCAAGGCGGGGCTCAACGACCCGCGCCGCCCGCTGGGCGTGTTCCTCTTCGCCGGGCCCACGGGCGTTGGCAAGACGCAGCTGGCGAAGCTCCTGGCGGAGTACCTCTTCGGCTCCGCTGACAGGCTGGTGCGCCTGAACATGGCGGACTACCCCAACGACGGCGACGAGAGCGTCCCCTTCGGCGCGTCGTGGGCGCCCGCGCTGGAGACGCGGCGCGGAGAGCTGTCCGCGCTGCTCGACGGCAAGGTGTTCACCGTGCTGCTGCTGGACGAGTTCGAGAAGGCCGCGCGCAGCGTGCACGACCGCTTCCTCCAGCTCTTCGACGAGGGCACCTTCGTCAACGGCGCGGGCGAGGCGGTGTCGTGCAACAACACGCTCATCGTGGCCACGTCCAACGTGGGCTCGGAGGTGTACCGCGAGGCGGGCCTGGGCTTCGCCGCGCACAAGCGCGCCGAGGAGCAGGTGTCGGAGGTGGACCGCCGCATCGCGGAGGCCTTCCGTCCGGAGTTCCTCAACCGCTTCGACGCCATCTGCCACTTCCGTCCGCTGTCGCGCGTGGACATCCGCAAGATTGCCCAGCGCGAGGTGGGCCGCGTGCTGGAGCGCGAGGGCATCCGCGCCCGCGCCCTGGACGTGGAGGTGACACCCGAGGTCGTGGACCGGCTGGTGGAGCGCGGCTATTCGCCGCAGTTCGGCGCGCGCTACCTGCAGCGTGAAATCGAGAAGACGCTCACCGCGGCGCTCGCGGTGGAGATCGCGCGCAGGCCGCTGCCGCCGGGCACGCCCGTGCGCGTGGAGGCCCGTCCCGGAGGCCGCGTGGTCGCGGTCGCGGAGCCCGTGCCACCGCCCCGCGAGGTGACGGCGCAGCTGCTGTTGCCCACGCCCAAGGCCGCGGCGGTGAAGCGCCGGCTGGACCGCAAGTCGCTGCTGATTGAAATGGACCGGCTGGTGGGCCGTGCGCGCGCGCTCGCGGAGTCCACGGGGCGCTCGGAGCTGGAGGCGCGCCGGGCCGCGCTGCTCGCGGAGACGCAGGCGCCCAACCTCTGGGACGACTCGCTGCGCGCGGCGGACGTCCTCCGGGCCTTCCGCACGGTGGAGGCGCAGCTGGGAGAGCTGGACCGCCTGGAGGCCGCGTGCCAGTTCGGGCGCCGGCTGGTGCGCGAGGCGAAGAACGAGGTGCAGCTGGGCTCCGCCGCGAAGCAGGTGGAGGAGGTCGCGCGCGAGGTCCAGATGGCGGAGGCGCTGCGGGCCGCTGGGGCCACGACTCTGGACAACGAGGCGCTGGTGGACATCTGCGCCAGCGACGCGTCGGAGCAGCAAGACGTGTGGGTGCAGGAGCTGGCCACCATGTACCTGGGCTGGGCGCAGCGCCGGGGCTACGAGGCCACCGCCGTCGCGGAGGCGGACGCACCCGCGCGCGTGGTGGTGCGCATCGCCGGGCCGGGCGCGTATGGCTTCCTCGCGGGCGAAGCGGGGCTGCACCGCCGCCTGGAGGACGAGAAGCGCCAGCGCGCGTACGTGCGCGTGCACCGGGGTGGACCGCTGGAGGAGGTGGAGCGGGAGCTGCTGGTGCTGGAGGGCCGGCCGGTGAAGAGCCGCGAGGGCGAGTACCTCCAGCGCGTGCGCAACGAAGTCACCGCGAAGGACGAGGCCACGGGCCGCGTGCTCACGCTCATTGGCGCTGGAGAGATGGACGAGCTCAAGGGCATCGCCGCGCGAGTCGTCGCCGGACAGGGCGCCAGCACCGACGAGGCCCGCCGCTACTTCCTGGGCCGTGGAGCGCGCGTGGAGGATCCGCGCACGGGCGCGGGGACGCCTCGGGTGAAGGACGTGATGCGCGGCGAATTGGACGTGTTCATCGCCGCGTGGATCTCCCGTCCGCCCCCGGAGGGCTCCACGCCGATGTCCTGAGCGGTCAGGGCAGGTCGCCCCGGGCCACGCCCAGGCGCATGGCCTCCGCGAGCACGTCCAGGCCCTGCGCGGTGTTGATGCGGGAGTGGGACGTGGCGCCGCTGACCACCTGCACGGCTCCGCCCAGCACGAACGGCAGGGGCCGGCGCCCCAGCCGCAAGAGCCGCTCGTCGTAGAACGCGGACGGGGCGCGCTCACGCACCAGGCGCGCCAGGGTCACCATGTTCGCGGTGCGCGATGGCTGCATGGCGGGGCCCAGGCACGAGAAGTCGAAGCCCACCTCCGGAAGTACGGCGCCCCGGCCGTCCCGGTCGAAGACGAAGACGGCCTGCGACGTCTCCTCCTGCGAGCCGCGCACGCTCTTCTCCGCCGTCTTCGTCAGCTTCAGGCCGCCCGTGACAAGGGCCGTGCCCAGCGCCACCTTCGTCGTCTTCTCCGTGTGCTCGCTCTGCGTGCGCAGGGACGAAGCGCCCCGGAGGATGACCGTCACGTCCTCCCAGGCCATGGTGAGCGGCGCGCCCGCGCGAGGCGTGAACGTCGCCTGTGCCGCGCCGAACGTGACGGTGCGTGCCGTGACGCGCTCCGCGACCTCCGACTCGTCGATGGCGAGCGCCGCGAGCCCCGCGTCCCGGAGGGTCTTCACCAGGGCATCCGCCGCATCGGGAGCCAGGCGTGCAATCAGTGCGGGAGGCTCGGGAGCCAGCCGCATGCGGGCCTCCGCCGGAGCCATGCCCGCCGCGGCGGCGAGCACCTGGGCGGCTTCCGGAACCTCACCCGCGGGACGAACGAGCGCGACGATCTTCATGGCGTTTCCACCCCTGGCACAGAGCGCCGCCATCCTCGCGCGAAAGCAGGATGGCGCGCATCCGAACCCCGGTGTGGCAGGGACATTCCCCGCAGGCCAGACAGACGCGGCGTCCAGCCCCGGACGATGCCCACGGGTCGTCACCGCGCGGAGAAACGGCTCCAGCAGCACGGCGCGGCGCCCGCGCGATGCGCACAGGCACCGCGATCCAATGCTCAGTCGAGCAGGTGCGGGTTGCGAAGCAGCAGCACTCCGGCCTGCACGGTGGCGGTGTAGCCATTGAGCTTGCCGGTGCGCACCAACTCGCTCACGTCGCGCACGCCACTCTCCGCGAGGACGCGGTCCACCGTCCCCTCACCCTGGTTGTAGGCCGCGAGCGCGAGCCGCCAGTCACCGTAGCGCGCATGCAGC
The DNA here is from genome assembly GCF_054512695.1 of Corallococcus sp. M7. Classification (NCBI taxonomy): domain Bacteria; kingdom Pseudomonadati; phylum Myxococcota; class Myxococcia; order Myxococcales; family Myxococcaceae; genus Corallococcus; species Corallococcus sp. M7. The sequence continues at coordinate 1,691,099 of NZ_CM137252.1, read as the reverse complement.
GCCTGGAAGAGGGCCGCGGCGGCCTCCGTCTCCCGTGCCACGTCCAGCCGCTCGTCGCGCCCCGCCTCCACCTTCAGGCCGTAGCGACGCGCCGTCTCCGGGATGAACATCCACACGCCCGCGCCCCTCTGCCCCGGCGCCATCGACGGCTCGCTGGACGTCTCCGGCAGGTTGCTCACCGCCGACTCCACCATCGCCACCGCGAGCAGCCCCTCCGGCAGGGAGCGCGAACGCAGCGTGCCCGTCATCGCCTCGCGGTGCTCCTTGAGGTTCGCCAGCGCCTTGCGCATGAAGTCGCGGCCCTTCTGCGTGGTGACGAACTTGTTGAGCTGTTCGACCACGGCGGCATCCACCACCACCGGCAGGTCCCCCGCCTTCTGCCCCGCCTCCGCCAGCGCACGGGCCTCTGTCAGGGACACCGCGCGCCCCCGCACCGTGCCCTGCGCCCACAACGCCAGCGGCGCGAGCACCAACGCCAGCGACAACGACAGACCCAGGGTACGCACGGAGCTACGGGGACGAGGCTGGAACAGCATGTGGATCCTCCTGACAGTGGGGTGGGACATGCCGGTGACACCGGCGGGAAGAGAGAGGGCGACCGGGACACGCAGCGACGCCTGCATCAGGCACCGCGCATATGCATCCGCGGACACGTGCTTCACGGTGACGAGCGCCTCGTCACAGGCGAACTCCTGACGCTCCGCCAACCACCGCGAGAACGCCCGCGCGAACGGATTCCAGAAGAAGGCGCTGTCGAACCCCAGCCGCGCATAGGCGAACACCGTGTCCCGCTGCCGGTGGTGTTGCAGCTCGTGCCGCACCGTGAGCCGGAGCGCCTCCGAGTCCTCCAACACTTCCGAGGGGACCACCGCCCACGCGCCGCCACCGGGAAACCACACGGAGAACGCGCCGTCCGCCGCGCCCCCCAGCACCACGCGAACCCGGCCCACGCGGCGAAGCACGGGCAGCGTCTCCAGCCTCCTCCGCAAGCGCGCATACCGCCGCAGCTCCCAAGCCAGGAACGCCAACGCCCCCACTACCACCACCCCCACGCCGACCATCGCCCACGGCAGGTCCACGCCCGAGGACCGCGTCTCCGGCATGGCCCCGAGCACGGGCCGCGCTTCGACGGACGCCAACGGCGCGGCCAGGCCCGCCAGGGAGCGCTCGAACTTGAAGAGCGGCGCCGACGGCATCCACTCCCGCGCCGCGAGCGCCACGAATGGCAGGAGCACCGCCAGCCCCAGCGTCACCCGCCCCACGCGCAGCGCCTGCCGCGCATCCAGCCGCCGCTCCATCCCCAACGCCAGCGCCGCGCGCAAGAGCCCGAAGCCCACCGCCACCAGCACCGCCGCCGTGAGGTACGCGGCCAGCACGTCCCGGACCCAGGCGCTCATCCCCGGCCTCCCTTGCGGCCCAGCAGCTTGCGGATCTGCTCCACCTCCTCCGGAGACAGCGGCACCGCCTCCACCAGCCGCGCCACCAGCGACGAAGGCGTCCCGTCGAACACCGTCGCCACCAGGTGGCGCACGCTCTGGGCCTCGTAGGCCTCGCGAGACAGCCGCGCCGAGTACAGGTGCCCCCGCCCCTCCTTGCGGCTCTGCACCACGCCCTTCTGCTCCAGGATGCGCAGCACCGTGGACACCGACGTGTAGGCCAGCTTGCGCTCCGGCGGCAGCGCCGCGAGCACGTCCGCCACGCTCACCTCCCCCAGCTTCCACACGAGCTGCATCAGCTCCAGCTCCACGGGCGTGAGCGGCTTGGACTCCTCGGCGGATGACGGCGGCTTCGTCACGGGCAGGGCCTCCCGGATTCGAACTAAATCCTTAGTTCCAATACAACTAAGCCTTTAGTTCGAATCCGTCAAGCAGGCGGGCGATGGCTCGCGGTGGCAGGGTGTGCGGATTCCCACGCACGGGAGGGGCCGGGCCCTTACACTTCCGGGCACATGCTCCACGTCATCCCTCTGGGCGGCCTTGGCGAAATCGGCCTCAACGCCATGGTGCTCGCCTGTCGTGGGGAGATGCTGCTCATCGACGCCGGCCTGATGTTCCCCTCGTCGGGAATGCCCGGCGTGGACATCATCGTCCCGGACTTCACGCACCTGCAGCGCAACGCGGCCCAGTTGAAGGGCGTGCTCCTCACGCACGGGCACGAGGACCACATCGGCGCGCTCCCCTACCTGCTGGGCGACGTGCCCGTCCCCATCTACGGCACGCGCTTCACGCTCGCGCTCGCGCGTCAGCGCCTGGAGGAGCTGGGCGTGAAGGCGGACCTGCGCGAAATCGAGCCGCGCACGCCCTTCCCTGTGGGCAGCGTCTTCAGCGTGGAGGCCACGCGCGTGACGCACACCGTGCCGGACGCGGTGGGCTACATCGTGCGCTCGCCCGAAGGCACCGTCATCCACACCGGCGACTTCAAGCTGGACCCCGACCCCATCGACGGCCTCAAGACGGACCTGGAGCGCTGGGGCGAGGCGGGCGACGAAGGCGTGCTGTGCCTGCTGTCGGACTCCACCAACTCCGAGCACGTGGATGAGACCGGCAGCGAGCGCGTGGTGCAGACCACCTTCGAGCGCCTCTTCCACGAGACGAAGGGCCGCATCGTCGTGGCCCAGTTCTCCTCCAACCTCCACCGCATCCGGCACCTGCTGGACCTGTGCGAGCGCACCGGCCGGCTCGTCGCGCTCCAGGGCCGCAGCATGGTGCGCAACGTGGAGCTGGCGCGGGAGATGGGCTACCTGGACGTGCCCGACTCGCTCTTCGTGCACCTGGACAACGTGCCCAAGCTCGCGCCCCACCGCGTGGCCGTGATCACCACCGGCGCGCAGGGCGAACCGCGCGCGGGCCTCACCCAGCTGGCGAATGGCGACGGGCCCGTGCGCCTGGAGCCCGGCGACACCGTCATCGTCAGCGCCCGGCCCATCCCCGGCAACGAACGCTCCGTGGGCGCGCTGCTCGACCAGCTCCACTGGCGCGGCGCCCGCATCGTCTACGCGCAGGTGGAGCCCGGCGTGCACGTCTCCGGACACGCCAGCCGCCCCCAGCAGCGCCGCGTCCTGGAGTTGATCCGCCCCCGGAACTTCATCCCCGTGCATGGGGAAGTCCGGCACCTGCACCGACACCTGACCACCGCGCGCGAGGCCGGCATGGCGGCGGAGGGCCTGCTGCTGGCCCACGACGGGGACGTGGTGACGTTCGAGGAGGGGCGGGGCCGCTTCACTGGCAGCGTGCCTTCAGGGCGCCTCATGATGGAGCGCTCCGGGGACGGGGTGGTGACGCCGGAGACGCTGGTGGAGCGCAACCGGCTGGCGGAGACGGGGGTGGTGGCCGCGGCGGTGGTGCTCCGGCGCGACACCCAGGCGCTGGTGGCGGGGCCCCAGCTGTCCGGCCAGGGCCTCGGCCCGGACGAGCAGGGCGTGCTCTCCCGGGTGGCCCAGGACGCGCGGGCCTTCTTCGAGGAGCTCAACCCCCTGCTCCGAGGGGACGACGCCCTGGTGCGGGAGGAGCTCACGAAGGCGGTGAAGCGGGCCTTCAAGCAGCACACTTCCCGGCGCACCCTGGTGGTGCCCTTGGTCGTCCGGGTGTAGGTATGGTAAGGGCGCGAAAAGGTCCCCCCCATGCCCTCCTTCGACGTCGTCTCCAAAATCGATCTGGCAGAGCTCGACAACGCGGTCAATCAGACCCGCAAGGAGCTCAGCACCCGCTATGACTTCCAGGGCGTGAAGGCCGAAATCGAAGTCGCCCCGGACTCCTCCGCGCTCACGGTGAAGACCAACAGCGAGGAGAAGCTCCAGGCCGCCAAGGAGGTCCTGCTCAACAAGCTGGCCAAGCGCGGCATCAGCCTGCGGGTGCTGGAGTTCGGCGACATCGAGAAGACGGGCATGAGCAACGTGAAGCAGCCCATCAAGCTCCAGCAGGGCATCCCGGTGGAGAAGTCCAAGGAGCTGATCAAGCTGCTCAAGGAGTCCAAGCTGAAGGTGCAGGGCTCCATCCAGGCTGATCAGCTCCGCGTCACGGGCAAGAATCGCGACGACCTGCAGGAGGCCATCGCGCTGTTCCGCAAGGAGCAGGACAAGCTCAAGCTGGACATGCAGTTCACCAACTTCCGCGACTAGAGGCGCCCCTTCGCCATGCACGCCGCCCGTCTGGCCCCCCTGCCCCTCTGTCTGCTCCTCGCCACCGGCGCCTTCGCGCAGGACGCGGCGCCCCGGCCCAGCAAGCCGGTGCCCGTGCTCAAGAAGGCGCCCCGGCCGGAGAAGGGGCTCAAGGACTTCGGCTCGCCGCTGGTCCTCAAGCCGCTGTCCACCGAGGGGGCCACCGCGAACTTCTCCGCCCGGGTAGGCTGGCGCAAGGACACGCTCTTCGTGGGCGTGGAGGCCACGGACAACCAGCTGCTCGCGGGTGACGTCATCACCCTCACGCTCTATTTCCCGGACTCGGGGCCCACCGCCACGGGCTACACCTATCGCTTCGCCTTCGACGGCCAGCGCACCTCCGGGTCGGACAGCGGCACGCCCAAGTTCGCGCAGGGCCTGGTGAACGCCGCCGTGCACCGCCAGGGCGACACCCTGTCCGTGGTGGCGATGATTCCCGTGCGCGCCCTGCCCCGCTTCCCCGCGGTGGATCCGCTCGTCATGGACCTCTGCGTCACCTACGAGGACCAGGACCAGGTGGGCGCCAAGGTGGTGCCGGTGTCCAACTGCAAGGGCGGCACGATGCCGGAGGGAGAGGCGCTGCGCCTGCCGGACGAGGCGCGCAAGAACCTCAAGCTGAAGCCCCCCGCCAGTGTCACCGCCCTGGAGGCGGCCCCCACCGGCTGGCTGGGCTGGAGCCTGTTCAGCTACCCGGACTGGGCCCAGGGCGACGCCCCCCTCACGCCCGGCTCGCTGCGTGAGCTGGTGGCCCCCAACGCGGTGGACGCGAAGCAGATGGGCGTGAACCTGCCGGAGACGTTGAGCCTGCCGGACGGACGGCCGGTCGTTAGTGTCCTCACTGGGAAGAATCCCTATGCCGTCGAGGGTCAATGCGACTCTGACGACGAGCTCCGCATGGGGCTCTATGTGGTGTCGGGGAAGACAGCCCAGCGGGTGCTCGACTGGCCGGCCGCCACCTGTGCGCTGGGTCGCGCCACCTCGGTGGAGCTGGAAGAAGACGGGGCGCTGAACATCGGTTACTCGAACGGCGCCATCATCAACTTCGTTTGGAGTGCGGACCACTTCGAGCGGACGCAACTGGGAAAGCGGTAGACGCGCGTGGAAGAGACCAAGAGCCTGTACATGATGACCCTCGGCTGCCCGAAGAACCGGGTGGACTCCGAGGTGATGCTGGGCACGCTGCGCACGCGTGGCTATTCGCTCGTGCAGGAGGCCTCGGAGGCCGAGGTCATCGTGGTCAACACGTGCGCCTTCATCGGCCCTGCGAAGCAGGAGTCGGTGGACTCCATCCTGGAGATGGCGGAGCTGAAGAAGTCGGGCTCGTGCAAGACGCTCGTCGTCACCGGCTGCCTGTCCCAGCGCTACGGCCAGGAGCTGTCGCAGGAGATGCCGGAGGTGGACCACTTCCTGGGCACCAGCGCGTACGCCCAGATTGGTGACCTGCTGGCGGCCGAGGCCACGCCGCGCCAGGTGATTCCGGATCCGGACTACATCCACAACGCGGAGACGCCGCGCATCAACTCGATGCCGAAGTACACGGCGTACCTCAAGATTTCCGAGGGCTGTGACAACGCCTGCGCGTTCTGCATCATCCCCACGCTGCGCGGTGGCCAGCGCTCGCGCACGGTGCAGGACATCGTGGCGGAGGCGCGGAACCTGGCGGACAGCGGCGTGCAGGAGCTGAACCTCGTCGCGCAGGACCTGACGGCGTACGGGCATGACCTGCCCGGCAAGCCGAAGCTCCACGAGCTGCTCAAGGAGCTGGTGAAGGTGGACGTGAAGTGGATCCGCCTGCACTACGCCTACCCGCGCGTGTTCCCGGACGAGCTCATCGACGTCATCGCGACCGAGCCGAAGATCGCCAAGTACCTGGACATGCCGGTGCAGCACGCCAGCGACAAGCTGCTCCTGTCCATGAAGCGCGGCCGCAACTCGGAGTTCCTCAAGAAGCTGCTGGGCAAGCTGCGCGAGCGCGTGCCGAACCTGGTGATGCGCACCTCGCTCATCGTCGGCCTGCCGGGTGAGACGGAGGAGGACTTCGAGCTCCTGAAGGAGTTCGTGAAGGAGCAGCGCTTCCAGCGCCTGGGCGTGTTCCAGTACTCGGACGAGGAGAACACCGCCGCGTTCGACCTGCCGGACAAGGTCCCGGCGAAGACCATCGAGCGCCGCTGGCGCGAGGTGATGGCCATCCAGAAGCGCATCAACCGCGAGCAGAACAAGAAGCTCGTGGGCCAGAAGCTCACCGTGCTGGTGGAGGGCCCCAGCGAGGAGTCCGAGCACCTGCTGGTGGGCCGCCACGAGGGCCAGGCGCCGGAGATCGACGGGCAGGTCTACATCAACGACGGCCTGGCGTACCCGGGCGAGTTCGTCACCGTGGAGGTGACGGAGGCGCACGACTACGACCTCATCGCCCGCGTGGTGGAGCGCCCGGATCCGAAGCAGCGCGAGCACACCCCGCGCGAGGCCCATCCCGCGCCCGTGCCGCTGAAGGCGCTGGTGCGTCCGCCGGAGCCGCGGCCGGAGTAGTCCGTCACCGCGAAGTCCGTGCCCCGGGCCGCCCCGTCCTCCCCACCCGGAGGCGGTCGCGGGCCCGAGCCGTTCGTGGAGGCCGATGCGCCGGAGACCGGCCAGCGCGACAGGTCGACGCATCGGGCCTGGCGCGTGTGCCTCGACGGTTCGCGCTCGCGGGCCCGAGCCGTTCGTGGGGCCCTACCTCGGATCCTCGGGCTCCAGCTCGCGCTCCTCGACGGGCGGCGGCTGCGGGCCCGAGCCCTTCGTCGGCACCGCCACGCCCTCGCCCAGCGGCGTGGGCTGGCACTCGCAGACGGTGCGCCGCGACGCGGACTCCGTGACGAAGGCGCACGTGGTGGGGCACTCCGGCTGACGCCCCTCCTCCACCAGTGACACGGCGTAGCTCTTCGCGCCCTGGAGCGCCGCGTGACACGCGGGCAGGGTCTTCGCCAGCGAGGCCCACGGCAGCCGGTGCTGCGTGTTGGCTCCGCGCGTGGTGGTCGGGAAGCTCAGGCCCACCTGGCAACCGGTCTCCAGGCGTTGACCGTCCACGCCCTTGGGCTCCACGTAGAGGCGCACGCCCTCAGGCACGTCCCGGAACACCTCTCCGGAGAGGGCCACCGCGCCGTCGGGCTCCGCGCGCACGAAGATGCCGTAGCAGGCCTCCTCGCTGAACGCGCCACCTTCGCCCGCGCACTGCTGCCGGCCTCCGCCTTCGGGCGTGCGCACGTGGGGCCTGCGCAGCACCAGCGCCCCGCCCTGCGCGTCCACGGTGGCGGTGAAGCGGCCCCACACGTCCGGCCCCAGCCGGCCCAGGCTGCTCTGCGACGGCCAGCGCCCCGCGGCCTCCATCACCAGCGGCTTCACGCCCAGGCCGTCGGCCACCTCCACCGCGTCCACCACGAAGGTGCGCGGCGGCAGGCCCGCGGCCGTCTCCAGCGGCTGAAGCCCCAGCCCCAGAGCGGGGTCCACCGCCAGGCGGGAGAACGGCTCACGCGTGCCCAGCACGAAGGGGCCGGTGATGCTCGCCCCGCCCTGCGTCACCTGCACGGCCAGGAGCGGCCAGTCGCCCAGCGGCTCGCGGCTCAGCTCCACCACGTGCGACTCGCGCACGGCGTCCGTCCCGCGCAGCTCCGCGTCGTAGGCCTCCCGGGGGCGTGACGCGGTGAAGGTCACCTCGCGGCGCAGCGGATCCACCGTGAGGGCATAGGGGAACAGCACGTCCTGCCCCAGCGTCACCGAGCAGCCCGTCTCACCGGAGAGCAGCAGCGTGCGCAGGGGCGGCGATACCGGGCCCACCGTCACCGGCGGGGCCGGCACCTCCGGCCAGGAGCGATGGCCTCCGGAGGACTCCGGCACGCGCGCGGTCCCCGCGGCCACGGGCGGCGCGCCGTCGAAGCAGTTGGAGGACACGAGCGACAGCGGCCGCGTGACGTCCAGCACCACCGGCACGGCCCGGTTCCCCAGCCGCCCCGCCACCGTCAGCCGCAGCGAGGGCGACGACAGGAGGGGCAGCGTCTGCCCCGCCAGGCTCGTGGGACGTGAAGGGCCCGCGGGCGCGGCGGAGTGACACCCCGCGCCCAGCAGCACGCACCCCGCCAGCAGCACGCCGCGCATGGAGGGCGGGCCGTCCTACTGCGCCTTCTTGGTGAAGTCGTCCACGCGGGTGCCCTCGGGCGGGTTCAGCTTGAAGCTGTCCGCGGAGATGCCCACGTTCGTCTTCAGGTCCAGGAAGGCGATGGTGTTCTCACTGCCGTCCGGATCCACCACCGTGCTCTTGAGCACCTGCGCCGTCGAGGGGTCCACCTCCAGGCGCACCTGACGGAAGCGCGGCTCGTTCTTCAGCGGATCCAGCACCAGCAGCGTGCCCTTGCAGTCCTTGCAGTCGCCCTTGGTGATGGCGAACTCGTCCGCCAGCTTCCCCTGGCCGAAGAGGAACGTCACCGACGCGGACAGCTGGCTGGTGTCCATGGCCGCCACCGACAGCGTCTGCGCCTCCGGGTCGTGCATGTAGACCTTGTTGCCCGCGAGCACGAACGTCCGCTTGGACGGGTTCTCGTACTCCCAGCGCATCAGGCCCGGCTTCTTGTAGGTCACCGTGCCCGTGGACGTCTGCGTGCGGCGGAAGGCCTTGTACTTGTAGTCCTGCTTGAAGCCCGCCTTGAAGTCGCCCGTCTTCTCGTAGAAGGCCTGCATCCGGTCCACGAGCGTCTTCACCTCGGGCGCCATCGGCTTCGCAGCGGGCTTCGGGGCGCCGGCGGCCACGCTCGCGTCACCCTGCTTCGCGGAAGGGGGCATGGCGGCCGTGCCGGCATCCTTGGGAGCCGCGGGCTGCGGCGCGGCGGCGGGGGACCTGGCGGCGGCCGCGGGCTTCGGCGCGGGCGCGGTGGTGGGGGCCTGCGTGAGGAGCGTGAAGAGCAGGGATTCCAGCAACATGGCGTGCGCCTCCGGAGCGGGCACCCGAGGCGCCCGCAGGGTCCATCTACCGCATCCGGACGGCCCCCGGGGGGCCGGCATTCACCGCTGTGTGGCTTTGACCAGACGCTTCCGCTGCTTCACACCCAGCAGGTAGAAGCGCTCCCGCAGCTCCTGGGCCTCCGTGGGGGTCAGGTCCCCGGAGCCCCCCGCCAGGTGCTCATCCCGCCAGGCGACCGCCCGGGTGATGCTGGCGGACGCGGCGGCGGAGATGTTCAGGCTCTGGCTGAAGCCCTTCATGGGCACCCAGAAGGTGCCGTCCACGCCGGTGAGCACGTCGTCGCTCACGCCGTAGCGCTCGTTGCCGAACACCATGGCGAACTTCGTGTCGAAGCGCAGGCTGTAGAGGTTGGTGGCCCCCTCGCGCAGCGCCGACGCGTAGAGGCTGAAGCCCCGCCCCTTCAGGTGCTCGCGGCACTCCGCGAACGTCTTGTAGAGGTGCACGTCCAACCACTTGTCGCAGCCCTGGGCCACCCGCGAGTTGGGGATGAAGGGCGCTTCCGGGTTGATGACGACGTGCACCTCCTGCACGCCCATGGACTCGCAGGTGCGCAGCACCGCGGCCATGTTGAAGTTGTCCTCCAGCCGGTCGAGCACCACCACGAAGTTGCGCGTGCGCTGGCTGACGACGCGGTCGATCTTCTCCTTCCGCACGTCGAGCAGGAACTGCTCCGGCTCGACGACGTCGCGCTCGAACTTCTCGTAGCGGGGGCCTCCACCAGCCATCGGCTCAGCGCCTCCCGCCGGACTTCTTCGCCGGAGCCTTGCGGGCGGCCTTCTTCGCCGGGGCCTTCTTCACCGGCGCCTTGCGGGCGGCCTTCTTCGCCACCGGCTTGCGCGAGGTCTTCTTCGCGGCGGCCTTCCTCGCGGGAGCCTTCTTGGCCGGAGCCTTCTTGGCCGGCCCCTTGCGCGCCGCCTGCTTCGCGGCCTTCTTCGCCGGAGCCTTCTTCACGGCGGCCCTGGCACCCGCCTTCTTCGCCGGGGCCTTCTTCGCCGGAGCCTTGGAGGCGACCCTCTTCGTCGGCATCTCGACGTGGATCTTGTCGGTGCGGCCGGTGAAGAGCACCTCCGCCACCGCGTCCATCAGGGGCTGCATGCCCTCGCCCGTGGCGCAGGACACCGGGTACACGCGGATGCCCCGGCGGCGCAGCGCCTCCGTGAACGGCCCCAGGCGGTCGCGGCCCTCGGTCAGGTCCTGCTTGTTGGCGGCCACCACCTGCGGCTTGCTGGCCAGCTCCGCGCTGTACTTCTTCAACTCTGTGTTGAGGATGTTGAAGTCGTCCAGCGGCTTGCGGCCCTCGCCCTCGGCGCCCATGTCGATGAGGTGCACCAGCACCTTGCAGCGCTCCACGTGGCGCAGGAACTGGTGGCCCAGGCCCACGCCCTCGCTGGCGCCCTCGATGATGCCGGGGATGTCCGCCATGACGAAGGACAGGTTGTCCTTGTACTGGACCATGCCCAGGTTCGGCACCAGCGTGGTGAACGGGTAGTCCGCCACCTTCGGCCGCGCCCGGCTCACCCGCGAGATGAACGTGCTCTTGCCCGCGTTGGGGAAGCCCAGCAGGCCCACGTCCGCCAGCAGCTTCAGCTCCAGCCGCAGGGTGATCTCCTCACCCTTTCCGCCGTCCTGCGCGAAGCGCGGCGTCTGGCGCGTGGAGGTGGCGAAGTTCATGTTGCCAAGGCCACCCCGGCCGCCCTTGGCCGCCACGAACCGCTGGCCCGGGTCGCTCAGGTCCACCAGCAGCTCACCCGTCTGCTCGTTGCGGATCAGCGTGCCCACCGGCACCTGGAGGACCAGGTCCTCGGCGCCATGGCCGTTGCAGTCGCTGCCCATGCCGTGCTCGCCGCTCTTGGCCCGGTGGTGCTGCTGGTAGCGGTAGTCCAGGAGCGTGGTCAGCTGCGGGTTCGCCACGAACACCACGGAGCCGCCATTGCCGCCGTCCCCGCCGTTGGGGCCGCCGCGCTCGATGAACTTCTCACGCCGGAAGGCCACGGCGCCGTTCCCGCCGTCTCCCGCCTTCACGTAGATGCGTACTTCGTCGACGAACTTCATGGGGCGACTGCCCTCCTGGAAAAACACAAAGCGGGCCGTCCACGCATCCGCCCGTTCCCAACGGGAACGGAAAGGACCGGGAACGACCCGCTCGGTAAGCCGAAGCCCCGGGTTGCCCCGGAGCCACTGACTAGGCGCTCGCCTGCTCGGCGGCGGCCGGGTACACGGACACCTTCTTCTTGTCGCGGCCGAGGCGCTCGTACTTCACCACGCCGTCCACCGTCGAGAAGAGGGTGAAGTCGCGACCGAGCTTCACGTTCGTGCCCGGGTGGATGACCGTGCCGACCTGACGGACGAGGATGCTGCCCGCCGTGATGGTCTCACCGCCGTACACCTTCACGCCACGGTACTGCGGGTTGGAATCACGCCCGTTGCGCGAAGAACCCTGACCTTTTTTATGGGCCATGACACCTGCTCCTTGAAGTTCGTGTGGGGAATGCCCGGAAAGACGACTAGCCGGAGATCGAGGTGACCTTCACCTCGGTGTACGGCTGGCGGTGGCCACGGCGACGGGTCCAGCCTTCCTTCTCCTTCCGGAAGTGCAGGACGCGGCGGTGCTTGTCCTGCGCCAGCACCTTGCCCACGACCTTCGCGCCCGCCACCGTCGGCTGGCCCACCTTCGGGCTCTCGGAGCCGCCCAGCAGGAGGACCTCGGTGAACGAGACCTCGGCACCGATATCACCGGCGATCTTCTCGATCCGGACAACGTCGCCCTCGGCGACGCGGTACTGCTTTCCGCCCGTGCGAATGACTGCGTACATCGTCGAACCCCTGTCAGCTTCGGGTTGGTTCAACCCATGGAATCCAACGCGCATTTCGGACGGAAGACCGGCCGGCGCGCTAAAAGACGGCGGGACTTACGAGAATCCCGGGGGGGAGTCAAGGCAGTTGGCGGATCAACCCGCCCCCCAGCTCCCTATTTGCTTTTGAATAGAATTCCCGGAATAAAGTCGACTGGACCGCAACGGAGCGCTCGCTAGGATGCGCGCCGCTTGCTTTCCACCTGTACCTCATCCCTGAGGGGGAGAACCATCATGAAGAAGATCCTGTTCGGTCTGGCGGCCATGGCTTCGCTCACGCTCACCGCTTGCGGCGGCGGCGACTACTGCGATCGCAACGAGGACCTGGCCAAGGACCTGTCCGACAAGTTCGAGGAGTGTGGCTTCGACACCAGCGGCACCGATGACGAGATCACGGACGCCGAGCGCGACGCCTGTAAGGAGGCCCTCGAGGACTGCTCCGACGACGACAAGGACAAGCTGGACGCGACCCTCGACTGCATCGAGGACGTGAAGAGCTGCTCCGACAAGTCCACCACCGAGCAGCAGCGCATCCTGTCGGACATCCTGTCCTGCTCCGCCAAGGGCGGCTCCGTGAGCGCGGCCTGCGCGGCCTCCATCGGCGGCGGCGAGTAGTCGCACCTTCCGCGGCCCTTCGCCGTGGACTCAGGGCCCGGTTCCCTCTCCAGGGAATCGGGCTCTTTCATTTCGGGCCCCCGACAGGCGCGCGCCCAGCGCCCGGTCCACCACCCGGCGGCGCTGGTGGTACTCCCACTCCAGGGGGTCCAGCTCCAGGCCCCGCTCGTAGGACTCCAGCGCCCGCTGGAGCTGGCCGTCGCGCTCCAGCGCGTTGCCGGTGAGGAAGTGCACCCGCGCGGTGCCCACCGCCCGGGGCTGCTCGGCCAGGTACTCGCGGCGGAGGGCCTCCGCCTGGATCGCGGTGAGGCCCGCCTCCAGGCAGCGCGCCACGCCCCGGGCATTGCCCAGCCGGGCGTCGTAGCGGGCCCGGCGCAGCGGCATGCCCAGGGTGTCGCCCGCGTCCCTCACGCGGATCAGCATGGACTCCAGGCGCGAGCGCTGCCCGCGCGACAGGGGCCGCTGCCGCAGCGCGGACAGGGCGCCCCACAGCTCGCGCGCCCGCTCCCTGGCGGACTCCAGCTCCACGTCCGGTGAAAGCCCCAGCACCGCGTAGTGCGTGCCCTCCCCCGACAACTGTCCGCGCCACATCGCCAGGACGCGCTCGGCCTCGGCGTCGTCCGGGAGTTCCCGGGGCGCGGGGGGCGGAGAGGCGGTGGCGCCCGCCAGGTGTTGCTCCACGCGGGCCTTCAGCGCGGCGGACGGCGCGACGAACTGCACGCCGAAGCCCGGGCGCATGCTCCAGGCCTGGGCCTGCTCGGGGGAGACGTGGCGCACCACCTCGCACGTGACGGACAGCGGCCCGGTGGACAGCGGCAGCACCACCTGGACCTGGGCGAACAGCGGGGGCAGCTCCCCCGTCGCGTGCAGGAACACCCCGCCGCGCGACAGGTCCGACCCCGTGAAGGCACGAGGCTGCGCGCCCGGCTGGAGCACCACCTGCACGGGCAACGGGAGCGTCTTTCCCCCGGACGCGCCCGGCGGGGCCATCGGAGGGGTGCGCCGGGGCCCCGTGACGGGAGTCCCCAGAGAGGCCCCACCCTGCACGGGACGGGGACCGCCCACGGCCGCGCGCGGCGACGGAGGCCGCGTGGCGAGGGCCTGCTCCAACGCGGCCCGCAGGGCGAGCGCGTGGGGAAAGCGCTCCTCCGGCGTCTTCGCCAGCGCGCGCAGTACCACCGCCTCCAGCGCGGGCGGCACCGAAGGGCAGATGGAGCGCGGGGCCGGAGGCGTGCGCGTCTGGTGCGCCACGAGCTGGGCGGTGAGCCCCTCGTCGGGGAAGGGCAGCCGCCCGGTGAGCAGCTGGTAGGCGATGACGCCCACCGCGTAGAGGTCCGCGCGGCCATCCAGGCGCCGGCTCAGGGACTGCTCCGGGGCCATGTACTCCGGCGTGCCCACGATGATGCCCGCCACCGTCTCCGGCATGCTCGCGTCCACCAGCTTCGCGATGCCGAAGTCGAGCACCTTCACGAACGGCATCCCCCGCCCGCGCTTCACCAGGAAGATGTTGTCCGGCTTCAGGTCGCGGTGGACGATGCCCCGCGCGTGCGCCGCGTGCAGCGCGTCACACACCTGCATCAGCATGGGCACCACCGCCCCGGCGGACATGGGCGTCCCCACCCACGCCGACAGGGGCGCCCCCTCCAGGAACTCCATGATGAGGTACGGCCGGGGCGCGGTGGCGTTGAGGTCGAAGATGCTGACGATGTTCTCGTGCCCGATGAGGTTCACCGCCCGGGCCTCGGCGTGGAAGCGCTGCACCAGCTCCGGGTAGCGCGTCAGGTGTTCGTGGAGCACCTTCACCGCCACGCGGCTGCCAATGGACACGTGCTCGGCCAGGTAGACGGACCCCATGCCACCCCGGCCCACCCGGCGCACCAGCCGGAAGCTGCCCATCTGGGTCCCCACCAGCGGGTCCACCTCGTCCACGGCGGCCGGCGGCTCCACGGCCTTGCCCGCGCCGTCCCCGGCCTCCCGGACGAGCGTGTCGCACGACGTCCCCTCGCCATGTCCCCGCCCGCACGCAGTGCACGTGCGCTCGTTCCTCGCGACTTCGGCCATACCGCGCCCCCCTGGCCAATTCCCTGCCCAATCTGCACATCCCGGAAGCCCGGCATCCACTGCCGCCAAGGGTGGGTGTCGCAAAGTGAGGAGGGCACCCCGCCCCTGGGCCGGGGTGACGGTTGGGCGGCGGACTGCGGCGTGTCAGGAAGGTGTCACGCGGGTAGGATGCGCGCATGTCCCGCTCGGCCCGACGCATCCCCACCGTGAACCTGTCCCACTACCGCTCCGGCACTCCCGAGGAGCGGGCCCGCTTCGTCCAGGTGTTTGGCGACGCGCTCAAGGAGTTCGGCTTCGTGACCGTGGAGGGCCACGGCGTCGAGGACGCGCTCATCCGCCGCACCTACGCGGACGTGGAGCGCTTCTTCCAGCTGCCGGAGTCCACCAAGACGCGCTACGCGGTGCCGGAGCGTCCGGGGCAGCGGGGCTTCATGGCGTTTGGCCAGGAGCACGCGAAGAACCGCAAGGTGGGGGACCTGAAGGAGTTCTGGCACGTGGGCCGCGAGCTGCCCGTGGGCCACCCGTACCGCGACGACTACGGCGCCAACGTCTGGCCGGAGGAGGTGCCCACCTTCCGCGACAACACGCTGACGCTCTACCGCGAGCTGGACGACGCGGCGACGGTGATGCTCCAGGCGCTGGCGGACTACCTGGGCATCGCGCGCAACACGTTCAGCGACATGACGGTGGACGGCAACTCCGTGCTGCGGCTCATCCACTACCCGCCGCTGAAGGACCGCTTCATCCCGGGCGCGGTGCGCGCCGCGGAGCACGAGGACATCAACTTCATCACGCTCCTGTGCGAGGGCACGGCCGGCGGCCTGGAGCTGCTCACGCGCGACGGCGAGTGGATCCCGGTGGACACGCTGCGTGGCCAGATTGTCGTGGACTCCGGCGACATGCTCAGCCGGGTGATGAACGGCGTCATCCCGTCCACGACGCACCGGGTGGTGAACCCGCCCAGCACGGAGCAGGACACCGTGCGCTACTCGATGCCCTTCTTCGTGCACCCGTTCTCCGACTGCATCCTGAAGCCGCTGCCGCAGACGGAGACGCCGGACAACCCCGCGCGCCACCCGCCCATCACCGCGGACGCGTTCCTCAAGCAGCGCCTGCGCGAGCTGGGCTTCCTCAAGTAGCCCCCTCGAGGGCGAGCAGCTACTCCATGTGCACGCGGAAATGGCGAGTCCCTTCCGCGCCGTGGAGCCAGGGCCCCCGGCCCTTGAGCCACGAGGGCCGCCACGCACGGCCCGTCTCGTCCGTGAGGACGACGCGGGCCCCGGGCCCCAGGCGCTGCTGGCCCCGGTCGTACAGCGTGAAGAGCTGGAGCTCGCAGGCGTCGTCGTAGCCGCCCCCGAACAGGACGTGCGTGTCGCTGACGGTGATGGCGTGCGCGCCCCGCACCGGTGACTGCCACACCGTGGAGGGCTGCCCGGGCCGCATGCGCACGAGCGGGAAGTCCGAGTAGCTGTAGAACCAGGTCTCCTGCTCCGACGCGACGTTGAGCGCGTAGCAGTCCACGATGCGCTGCCCCAGGCCGAGCGCCATCCGCACACCACTCTCCTGCCGCTGCCCCAGCGCATCGAAGCGCACCAGGCCATCCTCGCCAATGGGACGATAGGCCCCCCCACCGCCCCAGCACCGGTTGCCGAAGACGCCCTCGTCGAAGTAGCTGACCCAGACCTGTCCGTCGGATGTCGTCTGCACGTCCGCGATGCCGTCTCCCAGGGTGAGCTCCCGCAGCAACGTGCCGTCCGGCGAGTAGACGTGGGCGTTGCGCTCATGCTGCCTCTC
The DNA here is from genome assembly GCF_054512695.1 of Corallococcus sp. M7. Classification (NCBI taxonomy): domain Bacteria; kingdom Pseudomonadati; phylum Myxococcota; class Myxococcia; order Myxococcales; family Myxococcaceae; genus Corallococcus; species Corallococcus sp. M7. The sequence goes on along the minus strand of NZ_CM137252.1, from coordinate 1,674,634 downwards.
GGAAAGGAAGCGGCAACGCGCGTTCGCGAGCAGCACCTCCCCGTCGGGGAGCGGCTGGACGTAGTGGAAGTCCAGTGCACCGCGAGGCAGCGTGAACCGCTCCCAGAAGTCCCAGGCGTCCGCGAAGTGGAGGACCTCGTCGCCCTCGCCCGCCTCGGACGCGAGCCACCATACGGTGTTGTCGGGCGCCACGCCCCGGGCCTTGACCTCCCGTCCCGCGAGCGTCTCCGCCGCGTCGATGAACGCGTGCACCTCGGCCTGGAGTGTCCCCTTCATGCGCATCACGGCCTCGACGGCGGCACTATCGGAAGCTGACGGTCCGTCGCCGGGAGGCTCGCGTGGCCCGGAGGCCGGTGCCATCCTCGCGACACCGTGGCCACCTCCCTCGACCTGTTCGCCATCCAGCCGCGCGTCACGCTCGACGACTATGCCTCGCAGGAGACGTTCGCCGCGCACCACCGGGCGCTCGCGGCCCGCGTGGACGCGCTGCGCCCCCGGGACGCTTCGGGCCGGCCGTTGAACCCCGCGCTCGCTGTCTGGCCGGAGATGGTGGGCGCGGCGCTGGGGCTGATGGGGCACCTGCCGCGCGTGCGCCGCCGCAAGACGACGAACGGTGCGATGACGCGCGTGGCGCTCGCGGAGTGGCTGGGCATGTTCCGCACGTGGAGCGCCTTCCATCCACCGACGCTGGAGGAATGCCTCTACGCCACGGTGGCGCCTCGCGTGCACCGCGCCATGTACGAGACCTTCTCCGGCATCGCGCGCGACTTCGGCCTGTGGGTGGTGGCCGGCAGCGCGCTCCTGCCCACGAACCGCCTGGGCCCGGACACCCCCGAGTACGAGCCCGCGGGCGCGCGCACCTTCAACACCAGCTACACGTTATCACCGGATGGACGCTGCGTGGCCGTCACGCGCAAGGTGAACCTGGTGCCCACGCAGGAGGACGTGCTGCACCTGAGCCCGGGCCGGCCGGAGGACCTGCCCGTGCTGGACACGCCGTTCGGGAAGCTGGGGACGCTCGTCTGCTACGACGGCTTCCGCGAACCGCACACGTCCGGCGAACCCTACTTCGTGCCCTGCGCGCAGTACCTGGACGCGCTGGGCGTGGAGGTGCTCGCGCAGCCCTCCGCCAACGCCTGGAGCTGGGACGCACCCTGGGCCTTCAACGCGCCCGGCGAGACACAGCTGCGCCGCGAGCAGTGGTTCAACGAAGGCCTCTTCACGCAGCTGCGCACCCTCAAGCGCGTGCGCTACGCGGTGAACCCGCAGCTCACCGGTGGCTTCTTCGACAACACCTTCGAGGCGCCCTCGCTCATCCTGGAGCGCCGGGGGCCGGACGACGTACACGTGCTCGCCCAGTCCGCGGATCCGCGCGGCGAGGACGTGCTCCACGTCACGGTGTCTCGCTAGCCAGCGGCACGAGCCGCGCGTCATCCTCCAGGACGAACTTGAGCGTGGGGCCGCGCTCTTCCGGATTCCATCCCAGGTCCCGCGCCATCTCGATGACCCGCCCCACCAGGCCGGGGCCCACGTCGCGAGTCACGAGTCCGGTCATGTCACCGTCGTCGACGTGGAGCCACGGATCATCGTGGCGGACATGGACGTGCAGCGCCTGCCGGGTGGCCTCGGCCCACACGACCGTGAGCAGCCTCCAGCCCGTTCCCTCCGGTGCGTCCCGCCGCCCCCGAAGGCTCCAGCGGTACGAGACGCCCTCCACCGTCAGGAGCCGGGCCACGAGCGCCCTACTCGCCCAGCTTCTTCTTGAGCAGCTCGTTGACGAGGCCGGGGTTGCCCTTGCCCTTCATGGCCTTCATCACCTGACCCACGAAGAAGCCGTACACGCTCTTCTTGCCGGCTTTGTACTTCTCCACCTCGCCCGCGTTCTTCGCGAGGATGTCGTCCACCACCGCCTCCACGGCGCCCACGTCGCTGACCTGCGCGAGCCCCTTCTCCGCGATGATGTCCGCGGGCGCGCGGCCCGTGCGGAACATCTCCCCGAGCACGTCCTTCGCCGCGTTCGCGGACACCGTGCCCTTCTCCACCGTGGCGAGCAGCTCGCCCAGCTGCGCCGGCGTGAAGCGCAGCGCGGAGATGGGCGTGCCCTCCTCCTTCAGCAGGCGGCTCAGCTCACCCAGGAACCAGTTGGAGAGCTTCTTCGCGTCGGAGACGTGCTTCGCGCAGGCCTCGAAGAAGTCCGCCAGCGGGCGCTCGGCGGTGAGGATGCGCGCGTCGTAGGCCGGCAGGCCGTACTCGCCCATGAAGCGCGTGCGCTTGGCGCGCGGCAGCTCTGGCAGCGACTGCCGCTGCGAGTCGCGCAGCGCGTCCGACACGAGCAGCGGCGGCAGGTCCGGCTCCGGGAAGTACCGGTAGTCGTGCGCGTCCTCCTTGGAGCGCATGGACCGGGTAATGCCCTTGTTCACGTCCCAGAGGCGCGTCTCCTGGTCCACCTTGCCGCCGGACTCGATGACGTCCACCTGCCGCGCGGCCTCGTACTCGATGGCCTGCTTGAGGAAGCGGAACGAGTTGAGGTTCTTCAACTCACACCGCTGCCCGTACGTGGTGGAGCCCTTGGGCATCACCGACACGTTGGCGTCGCAGCGGAAGCTGCCCTCCTCCAGGTTGCCGTCGTTGACGCCCAGGTACACCAGCACGTCGCGCAGCGCCTTGAGGTACTCCACCGCCTCGTCGGCGTCGCGAAGGTCCGGCTCGCTGACGATCTCCATCAGCGGCACGCCCGCGCGGTTCAGGTCCACCAGGCTCTGTCCCGCGGACGCGGACGCGTCGTGCACGCTCTTGCCCGCGTCCTCCTCCAGGTGGATGCGCCGCACGCGCACCGTCTTCTCACCGGAGGGCGTGTCGATGACCAGCTCGCCCCACTCGCAGATGGGCTGATCATACTGGGTGATTTGATAGCCCTTGGGCAGGTCCGGATAGAAGTAGTTCTTCCGGCTCCACACGCTCGTGGGCTTCACCGTACACCCGAGCGCCAGGCCCGTGCGCACCGCGTACTCCACCACGCGCTGGTTGAGCACCGGCAGCACGCCGGGCATGCCCAGGCACACCGGGCAGGTGTGGTGGTTGGGCTCGGCGCCGAACGCGGTGGAGCAGCCGCAGAAGATTTTCGACTGCGTGAGCAGCTGCGCGTGGACCTCGAGGCCGATGACCGTCTGGAAGTCGCTCAGGGGCATGGCGGTGTCACCCTTGTGTCGCGCCCGCTAGACGGGGGCGGCGCGGCGGAAGAAGTCGTGCTCGCGCTCGAACGCGCGGGCGATGCGGAGCAGGCGGGCCTCGTCGAAGGGGCGCCCCAAGAGCTGCATGCCGATGGGCAGCCCGCCTTGAGTGAAGCCGCACGGCACGGACAGGCCGGGCAGGCCCGCCAGGTTGCACGGCAGCGTGTAGACGTCCATCAGGTACATGGACAGCGGGTCGTCCACCTTCGCGCCCAGCTTGAACGCCGGCACCGGCGACGTGGGCGACACGATGGCGTCCACCTGCTGGAACACCTTCGTGAAGTCCTCGCGGATGAGCGTGCGGACCTTCTGCGCGCGCAGGTAGTACGCGTCGTAGTAGCCGGCGGACAGCGCGTAGGTGCCCAGCATGATGCGGCGCTTCACCTCCGCGCCGAAGCCCTGCCCCCGCGTCTGCGTGTACAGCTCCTTGAGCCCGCGCGCGTCCTTCGCCCGCTGCCCGTAGCGGATGCCGTCGTAGCGGGCCAGGTTGCTGGACGCCTCCGAAGAGGCCAGCAGGTAGTACGTCGCCAGCGCGTACTTCGTGTGCGGCAGCGACACGTCCACCAGCGTCGCGCCCAGCTTCTCCAGCTCCTCCAGCGACGCGCGCAGCGTGCCCGCCACCTCCGGGTCCATCCCTTCCGCGAAGTACTCGCGAGGCACGCCCAGCTTGAGGCCGCGCACGCCGTCCTCCAGCCCCGTGAGGCAGTCCGGCGTCTCCACGTCCGCGGAGGTGGAGTCGAGCGGATCATGCCGCGCGATGAGCTGGAAGAGCGCCGCGGTGTCCCCCACCGTGCGAGCCATGGGGCCCGGCTGATCCAACGACGAGGCGAAGGCGATGACGCCGTAGCGCGACACCCGCCCATACGTGGGCTTGAGCCCCACGGTGTTGGTGAGCGCCGCGGGCTGGCGGATGGAGCCGCCCGTGTCGGTGCCCAGCGCGCCGAACACCTCGCGCGCCGCCACCGCCGCCGCGGAGCCACCGGACGAGCCGCCCGGCGTGCGCGTCAGGTCCCACGGGTTGTGGGTGGGAAAGTACGCGCTCGATTCGTTGGACGAGCCCATGGCGAACTCGTCCATGTTCAGCTTGCCCAACAGCGGCAGGCCCGCCTCCTTCAGCAGGCGCACCACGGTGGCGTCGTAGGGCGGGACGAAGCCCTCCAGGACGCGCGAGGCGCAGGTGGTCTCCACCCCTTGCGTGAGGAAGATGTCCTTGAGGCCCACGGGCACGCCGTCGAGCGCGCTCAACGGGCTGCCCGCCTTGCGGCGCGCGTCACTGGCCTCGGCGGCCTTCAGCGCCCCGGCCTCGTCCACGCGCAGGAAGGCGCGCACCTTCGGGTCCACCTGGGCGATGCGCTGGAGGCTCGCGCGCGTGGCCTCCACGGAGGACACCTCGCGCGAAGCCAGCTTCGCCGCCAGCTCCAGCATCGACAGGTCGGTCAGCGACGACATGGCGGGCTACTCCAGGATCTTCGGGACCGCGAAGGCACTGCCCACCTTCGCCGGCGCGTTGGCGAGCCCTGCTTCCGGGGGCAGTGACGGACGCAGCACGTCCTCGCGCAACAGCGAGGACGCGAGCGTCGCGTGGGAGGTGGGCTCCACCTGGCTCACGTCGAGCGCTTCCAGCTCCGCCACCGCGTCCAGGACCGCGGACAGCTGGGTGGCGTAGCGCTCCTCCTCCTGCGGCGTCAGCGACAGCCGCGCCAGGGTGGCCACGTGCCGGACCTGCTCGAGCGTGAGGGCCATGGGGAAGCCTCCTCCAGTGTCGCGGTGCTACGGGGTCGGCGGCGTGCGCTTGAACAGGTTGAGGATGGAGCCCATCACCCGGTGGCTCCCCTCGTGGCCGTGCTGCTTGACGAGTTGCTCCAGCTCACCCGCGTCCAGCCAGACGCCGTGGCAGTTGAAGCAGCTGTCCAGCTCCACGTTGCCCTGCTTCAGCGTCTGCAGGTCCATGCCGCACTTGGGGCACTTCATGTGGTGCAGCTGCTTGAGCGACTCGCGCTGCTGGACGGCCATCTCCTGGGCCTGCTGGAGGGCGAGCTTGCGCTTGGCTTCAATCTCCTCGCGCGCGAAGTAGTCGTCTTCGTTGTGGGAGGGCTTGTCGGGGCTCAGGTCGGACATGTTCTTGGGTTCTCCTTGGCGGCAGGCACCATACCCTCTCGCCACGGGGACGCGCCCGAAATGTAGGCCCTGCTTCCGCCTCCTCGGGTCCCCTTGGACGCCTGCCGGAAAATTGACCCCGCCCCCTCCCTCCCTATTCTCGCCGGGCGGATTGCTACAGCTCGCTACGCGGCTGGAATCGGGCAGAGGGAACAGGGGTCCATGACAGCGGCAAAGAAGGGTGGCCGGGGCGAGAAGGCGGTGCTCTCCCGGCAGGAGATCGCGACGCGCCGCAAGGCGCTCAACAACAAGAAGATGAAGGCGCCGGGCGCGGCCAGTCCCGCCAAGCGGGCGCTCGTGGGCGTCTTCATCCTGGCTGCCTCGTTGCTGGCCTTGCTGGCGGTCGCCACGTTCGACGCGCATGACCGGGTGGGGCCCGGCTTCCACAACGCGGTGGGCCCCATGGGCCACCTCATCGCGGAGACCCTGCGCGGCGCGCTGGGCGTGTGCGCCTACCTCATCCCCGCGGGTGGCATCTACACCGCGGTGGTGCTCTTCGTGGGCAACCGCGACCGGCGCCGCATGCCGCAGATCATCTCCCTGGCGCTGCTCACCTGCAGCGTGTCCGTGCTCGCGCAGCTCATGTTCGCCAAGGACAAGGGCTGGGCCCACCCGCCCGGCGGCGCGCTGGGCGCGAGCCTGGGCGGCCTGATGGAGGGGATGTTCTCCACCGTCGGCACCATCATCCTCGTCACCGCCATCAGCGCGGCGGCGCTCATCGTGGGCACCCAGTACACGTTCTTCAAGCTGTGCTCGCTGGTGTGGGCCGGCCTCACCGTCCTGGGCCGCCGCATCTCCGAGAACGCGCACGTCTTCTGGGAGCAGCAGAAGGTCAACTACGCGGCCCGCCAGGAGCGGCTCGCGCAGGAGAAGGAAGAGGAGGCCGCGTTCCTCGCGGAGCTGGAGGCCGAGGAGGAGGAGCTGTCCGAGGCCGAGCGCCTGGCCGAGGAGGCCGAGGCCGCCGAGGCGGAGGCCCTGGCGGAAGAAGCCGTGCGCCTGGCCAAGCAGAACGAGAAGGAGCTGGCCGCCAACGCGAAGAAGGCGCTCAAGGAGCAGAAGGAGCGCGAGAAGCTGGAGAAGAAGCTCGCCCGCGAGGAGCCGGCCGAGGACGAGAACGACGACGCCTCCGACGAGCAGCCCTCGCTGCCGCCCGAGCGCGCCGAGCGCCGTTCCCCGGGCGCGGACCCCGCCTGGGCCGCGTCCTTCCTCGCGCCCCAGCCGCAGCTGCCCGCCAACGCGGACGCGGGCGAGCCGCCCCGCCGCGCGCGCAAGACGCCGCAGATCGTCACCCCGCCCTCCGCTCCGTCCACGCCGCCCGTGCCCGCCGCGTCGCTCACGCCCCCGGCCGCCGAGCCCGCCGCGAAGCCCGTGGTCGCGGAGAAGCCGGCCGCCGCCGCGCCGGCCAATGCCCTCATCCCCGCGCCGCCCTCCGCGCTGGCGCGCATGCCGCTCATCGTGGAGCCCAAGGCGCCGCCCAAGCCCACCGCCGTGAAGCGGCCGCAGGACCAGTTCGAGTTCGTGGGTGACCGCAAGAGCTTCTCCCTGCCGCCGCTGGACGTGCTGGAGGCGGACAAGAAGGAGCGCTCCGCGCTGGACAAGGACGCGTTCCTCGTCACGGCGGAGAAGCTGCGCGCGAAGCTGGCGGACTTCGGCATCGTGGGCGAGGTCGTGGAGATCCGCCCCGGCCCCGTCGTCACCATGTACGAGTTCCTGCCCGGGCCCGGCATCAAGGTCAGCAAGATCGCCGCGCTCCAGGACGACCTGGCCATGGCGATGGAGGCCATGCGCGTGCGCATCGTGGCCCCCATCCCCGGCAAGGGCGTGGTCGGCATCGAGGTCCCCAACCGCGACCGCGAGACGGTGTTCCTCAAGGAGATCGCGGAGCAGGACACGTTCCAGAAGAGCGGCAGCAAGCTCACCATGTGCGTGGGCAAGGACATCGAAGGCATGCCGTACGTCTTCGACCTGGTGAAGGCCCCCCACCTGCTCATCGCGGGTACCACCGGCTCCGGCAAGTCCGTGGCGGTGAACTCGATGATCATGAGCATCCTCCTCAAGGCCACGCCCGAGGAGGTCCGCTTCATCATGGTGGACCCGAAGATGCTGGAGCTCTCCGTCTACGAGGGCATCCCGCACCTGCTGCTCCCCGTCGTCACCGACCCGAAGAAGGCCGCGCTCGCGCTGCGCTGGGCGGTGGAGGAGATGGAGCGCCGCTACCAGATGCTGTCCGAGGCGGGCGTGCGCAACATCGCCGGCTTCAACAAGCTGGTGGAGACGCAGGCCTCCGAGGAGAAGCCCGCCGCCGCCGCGCCCGTCGCGAAGAAGAAGAAGCCCAAGAAGGTGCTCGTCGTGGAGGGCAGCGCCGAGGCCGTGGCCTCCACTTCCGCCAGCGACGGGCTGGGCGTGGCCATGCCGCGCGAGGACGACGAGGACCTGCGTGAGTCCATCGTCTCCGAGCCTGCCCCCACCCTGGAGGCCGACGGCGAGGAGGACGCGGAGTTCGAGGAGGACGGCGAGGAGTCCACGCCGGCCGAGGCCGCCTCCACGGAGAAGAAGGAGCTCAAGAAGCTGCCCTACATCGTGGTCATCATCGACGAACTCGCGGACCTGATGATGGTCGCCAGCCGCGAGGTGGAGACCTACGTGGCGCGCCTGGCGCAGATGGCGCGCGCGGCCGGCATCCACCTGATGGTCGCGACCCAGCGTCCGTCCACGGACGTCGTCACGGGCATCATCAAGGCCAACTTCCCCACGCGCATCAGCTTCATGCTGCGCTCCAAGCCGGACTCGATGACGATCCTGGGCACGGTGGGCGCGGAGGCCCTCTTGGGCATGGGCGACATGCTCATCATGCCGCCCACGAGCGCGCACCTGCAGCGCGTGCACGGCGCCTACGTCTCCGAGCACGAAATCAAGAAGGCGGTGGACCACCTCAAGGCCCAGGGCAAGCCCGTCTTCGACGAGTCCATCCTCAAGCCGCGCGACGAGGAGGGCGAAGGCGGCGGTGGCGAGGAGGACGAGCTGTCCGACGAGCTCTACGACCAGGCGCTCGCGGCGGTCAGCGAGATGCGCTCCGTCTCCATCTCCATGCTCCAGCGCAAGATGCGCATCGGCTACAACCGCGCGGCGCGCATGATTGAACGCATGGAGCGCGACGGCGTGGTGGGCCCCGCGGACGGCGCCAAGCCCCGCGAGGTGCTGCTGCGCGGCCTGGGCGAGATGCCCGGCGCCGGGGCGATGTAGCCCGCGGGCATCGTTTCAAGGCCCCGGGGAACGGATGCCCGTCCCCCGGGGGTTTTCCCCTCGGTCATGATTGTCGCCATCTCCCGCTTCCGCGCATCCCCCGAAGAGGCCGACGGCTGGGTCCACCGGCTCCAGGAGCGCTCGCGGCGCGTGGACGGCTACCCGGGCTTCCTGGGCCTGGAGGTGCTGCGCTCGTTCGAGCGCTCGCCTGAAATCCTGCTCGTCACGCGCTGGAAGGACCGGGACGCCCTGAAGGCCTACTTCCAGTCGGAGGACTTCCAGAAGGCGAAGGGGGCCAGCGCCTCCCAGGAGGACGCCACCTTCACGATGTACGAGGTCGTGGCCACCTGAGCAGTTCCCAATCGCCCCCGGGTCGTCTAAGGGCGGTGCACCATGGCTGAACGTCTTGCCCTATTCGCCACCGCCGCGCGCGGCACCGAGGACCTGCTCGCCGAGGAGCTGAAGGAGCTCGGCGCCAGGCGCATCCGCCAGGACCGAGGCGGCGTGCGCTTCATGGCCGCGCTCGACGAGGCCCTCAACGTCTGCCTCTGGTCCCGCATCGGCATGCGCGTGCTCTACCCGCTGGGCGAGTTCGACGCGAAGGGTGCCCAGGGGCTCTACGACGCGGTGGCCAGCGTGCCGTGGGAGGAGCACCTCACCACGAACGTGACGTTCGCGGTGGACGCGAACCTCAAGGACACCGAGCACGCGCACTCCGGCTTCGTGGCGCTGAAGGTGAAGGACGCCATCGTGGACCGCCTGCGCGACAAGCTGGGCTCGCGGCCGGACGTGGACACGCGCAACCCGGACGTGTCCGTGGTGGCGCACCTGGTGAAGGAGAAGCTGTCCCTCTCCCTGGACCTGTGCGGCGAACCGCTGCACCGGCGCGGCTACCGCGTGCGCCCCACCCCCGCGCCCCTGAAGGAGAACCTGGCCGCGGCCCTCCTGCGCGCGGCGGGCTACACCGGCACGGAGGCGCTGGTGGACCCCATGTGCGGCTCGGGCACCATCGTCATCGAGGGCGGCCTCATCGCGCGCAAGCGGGCCCCGGGCATCAACCGCAGCTTCGCGGTGGAGCGCTGGCCGCACCTGGGCGCGCGCGCGAAGGAGCTGCTCGCGGACCTGCGCGCGGACGCACGGCGCAACGAGCGCAAGGTGGAGGTCCCCATCCTCGGCTTCGACAAGAGCGACGAGGCCCTGGAGGCCGCGGACCGCAACGTGAAGGCGGCGCGGCTGGGCGAGGAGATCACGCTCGCGGAGGGCGACGCGACGAAGCTCCCGCCCCTGCCGGAAGGCGGCGGGCTCGTCCTCACCAACCCGCCCTACGGCGACCGGCTCGGCTCCGGCGGCCAGAAGGGCATGAAGACCTTCTACTTCAAGCTGGGCGACAGCCTGCGCGCGCTGCCGGGCTGGCGCGTCTGGGTGCTGTCCGGCAACCCCGCCTTCGAGAGCGCCTTCCACGCGCGCCCCATGGCCCGGCGCGACGTGTGGAACGGCCCCATCCCCTGCACCCTGCTGGGCTACCGCGCCCCGCCGCTGCCCCCCGGCTCAAAGCCGGTTCTCGGAGCGCCGGGCGAGTCGCTGGAGGTTGCTCCGGTGCGTCCAGAGCATCAGGACGAATAACCCCGCGGTGAGCAGCACGTACTCGCGGGCGGGCGCGGTGAGGAACGCAGTGGCGATGGCGACCACCGCCGCGGACAGCGAGCCCACGGAGCTCACGCGCCAGCGGGCCACCACCAGCCCGTAGATGATGGCCCCCGCGAGCGCCGCCTTGGGCACCAGCACCACCAGCACGCCCAGCGCGGTGGCCACGCCCTTGCCGCCCTGGAGCTTGAGCCACACCGGGTACACGTGCCCCAGCACCGCGGCCAGGCCCACCAGCGCGTGCGCCTTCGCATCCCCGGGCAGATAGTGCACGGCCAGCCCCACGGGCAGCACGGCCTTGAGCGCGTCCAAGAGCAGCACCACCGCGCCGAGCTTCTTGCCGGCGACGCGCGTGACGTTGGTGGCGCCGATGTTGCCGCTGCCGCTGGCGCGCACGTCCACCCCGCGAAACCACCGCGTCAGCAGCACGCCGAAGGGGACGGAGCCGCAGAGGTAGCCCAGCAGGAGGAAGGCGGAGAGCACGGAGGAGGACAGGGTCCCGCCCTTCAGGACAGCAGGTGCGGGAAACGGGTGTGCACCACGACGTAGGCGTAATTGACCAGCAACACCAGCGGGATCGCGATGCGAACCCACCGCCACTCGCGCTCCTCCAGCTCCACCTCCGGGATGGGCAGCGCGAAGAGGAAGTGCAGCACCGTCGCCACCGCGGCCAGCGCGAACAGGAGCGCGCACACGGTGCCCAGGGGATTGGCCTCCCACGCCCCCGGGATGTTGAAGTGCGCGACGCGGTCCGCCACGCGGGTGAGCCCACAGCCCAGGCAGGGCCAGCCCGTGTGCTCGCGCAGCACACAGCCCCAGAACGGGATGATGCGGGCCACGGGGACGTAGCGCCCCACGAGCAGCCCCCCGAGTCCGACGAGCCCGAACCATTCGAAATTGCCCAACCGGCGGTTGGGAGCGGGGATGGTGACCTTCATGCGCACCTCGCGCCGAGTGTGCGGGATAGGTCGCGTGGATGGAAGGGGTGCCTTGCCGGGCCCCGGAAACCTGGGCTAAGCGAACGGGCATGCACATGCTCCGCACCGCCCTCGTGATGCTGGTCGCCGCTCCCCTCGTGGCCCTCGCGGCGGACAAGACGCCCAAGCCGGCCGCCAAGGCCGAGGCCGCGTCGAGCGACTGCCACCACCCCGCCGACGCGAAGACGCCCGAGGCCGCCAAGGCCGCCGACACCGGCTGGACGCTCACCCGCGGCGAGCCCCTCAAGGGCGAGAAGACGGTGAAGCTGTCGGAGCTGCTCGCGAAGCCCCAGGCCCACGACGGCAAGGTCGTGCGCGTGGAGGGCCAGGTGCGCAAGGCGTGTGAGAAGAAGGGCTGCTGGATGGAACTGGCCCAGGACGCCAAGAGCCCCGGCGTGCGCGTGACGTTCAAGGACTACGGCTTCTTCGTCCCGCTGGACTCCGCGGGCTCGCAGGCGCGCGTGGAGGGCGTGGTGAAGGTCGCGGAGCTGAGCGACGCCCACGCGAAGCACTACGAGGCCGAGGGCGCCATCGTCCCGCGCGGCACCGACGGCAAGCCCCGCGAGGTGCAGCTCGTGGCCTCCGGCGTCGAGCTGCGCCGCTAGCCGCGATGGGAGGCCGCAGTTTCAGCATGAGGGGCGTGCAGGGCGCGGCCGACCGGGCCGTGCAGCACGCCCGCACGTGGCTCCTGGAGACGGAGCCCGGCTCCCGCGTGCACGACGTGCAGCTGGATCCGCGCTTCCAGCACCGGGGCGTGGACCTGCTCTGGGAGCTGCCCTCCGGAGAGGTGCGCGGCATTGAAGTGAAGGGCGACCGGCAGGCCACCCGCCGCCGCTACTTCTTCGAGCTCATCTCCAACCTGGAGAAGGACACGCCGGGCTGCTTCCTCTACAGCGGCGCGGACCTGATGCTGTACGTGTTCCTCACGCAGGGGGAGCTGCACGCCCTGCCCCTGCCCCGGGTGCGCGAGTGGTTTCTCCCGCGCGCGAAGGAGTACGCCCTCAAGCACGCCTTCACCCAGACGGGCGCCATCCGCTACACCACCGTGGGCGCCGTCGTCCCCGTGCGGGACGTGTCGGAAGGCGTGCCCGGCGTCACCGTCGTGAAGCTCAAGCGCGCGGCGCCAGAGCAGCCTGGCGCGAAGCCCGGCACGCCGGACGCGGAAGGCACGACGCCCACCGCGGCCAGCGAACCCCAAGCGCCCGAGGCCCCGGAAGCCCGGAGCCCCCGGCGCACGGGGACCTGAACTAGCGGCGGCGCTGCGGCTGCGCGTGCTGGTGACGGTGCGCGCGGTGGCCCGGGTGCATCTTGTCGTGCAGGGCCTCCAGCCGCTCCTGCGTGCCCATCAGCTCCAGGAGCGCGGCCCGGTCGTTCTGCTGCTTGAAGACGTGCTCCAGGCGGGGCACCAGGTCCAGCGCCAGGTGGATGTCGTTGGCCTTCTCCGCCTCCGCCAGCAGGCCGCGGCCCTCGACGTTCGCGTCGATCCACGCCTGCAGGTGGATGAGGCCGTCCACCGCCAGCAGGCGGGAGATGGGCGCGCGCGCCGTGTCGTGGATGAGGTTCTTGAGGTCCTGGATGGCGGGCTCGCGCTCGCCCTTCGCGGCGCGCACCACCGCCTGGGAAATGCCGCGCCGGTCGGGCAGCAGGAACTCCTCCACCTCGGCGAACGCCGTGGCGTCGTCCAGGTGGCCCTGCGCGGCCAGCGACTCCGCCAGGCTGTCGAACAGCTCCGCGTCCTTCTCCGAGAAGGGCGCCAGCGCCTCCTGGAGGAACGGCTGGGGCAGCGCGCCCTTGTCATCCACCGCCAGCTTCGAGCGCAGCGACTTCACGTGCTCGAAACCGGAGGCCACCGGGGCCTCCTTCGCGCCGTTGAGCTTGTGCACGAGCACCTGCATCAGCGTCGCCAGGGCCGTGGTGAACTCCTGCGGGGACACGCGGTCCGGCAGCCACCGGCGCCACAGCTCCACGGCCGCGGCCACGACGTAGTCCTTGAAGGGGCCGGTGCCCTTCCACTTCGCCGCCCACTGCTGGGCGATGCCGAGCGGATAGGCGGACTCCGCCAGCTTGCGGTAGTCCTCTTCACCCACCGGGATGCCGTAGTGCCCCAGCGTGCCCAGCAGGGCCTCAGTCGAGTAGTCCTTGAGGCCCGTCTTCTGCCACGACTTTTCCACGCGCTGCGTGCTCACCAGATGCTCTCCGAGGCCATGCGAGTGCCGGCCATCGGCCCCGCTGGCCGTCTTCTAGCGAAAGCGGAGCCCGGCGAATACGGCCTTTGCGGGCCCCGTCAGGCGGCGGACGGCTGGGGCGGCGGGCGGCCCGGCACGATGGGCCACACCGTGGGCTGGCGCCGCCCATCCTCCACCCGGCGGGCCATGTACGGCTCGCACCCGCGCTCCTGGAAGGCCCGCTTCCACGCGGCGAAGCTGCCCCCCGCGCGCCAGGCGTCCATGGCCGCGAGCCCCGCCTCCGGCCCGCACTGGGCCAGCATGTATTCCACCCAGGCCCAGCGCGCGGACGTGGGCCGCACCTCCGCCCGCCCCCGCAGCCCCTTGCGCAGGCGCTCCAGCTTGTTCTCCACCTCGCGCAGGCCCGCGAAGGGCGCCCCGTCCAGCGGTGTGTTCCGCTTGGCCACGAAGGGCGCGACCCCCAGCGCCACCGGCAGGATGCGCGACAGCTCCGTGGTGAAGCGGATCAGCTCGTCGATGTCCGCGTCCTCCTCATGGGGCAGGCCCACCACGTTGTAGACCTTGAGCTGCTTCATGCCCGCCGTGCGCGCGAACTGGGCCGCGCGGACGATCTGCTCCTCGGAGTGCTTGCGGTCCACCAGGTCCCGCATCTTCTGGGACGCCCCGTCCGCGGCCACCGTGAGGTTCGTCGCCCCGCCCCGCCGCAGCTGATTGACCAGTTCCTGCGTGAGCCGGTCCGCCCGCAGCGAGGACACGCCCACCTCTCGCCCCGAGTCCACGATGGTGCGCAACAGCTCCACGATGCGCGGGTGGTCCGTCACCGCCGCGCCCACCAGCCCCACGCGCTTCGCGTGCTCCGGGATGAGGGACAGGATGCGCTCCGGGGGCACCGTGCGCATGCCGCCATTCGTGGTGCGGCGCATGACGCAGTAGTGGCAACCCCGGGAGCAGCCCCGCTCCGGCTCGATGAGGAACATCGACCGGAGCTCCGTGTGCGGCGTGATGATCTGCGTGCGCGCCGGCAGGCGGGCGTCCGTCGCCTTCGCCACGTGGTAGCGCGCCCCACCCCGTCCGGGCACCCGGAAGCCGGGGACCTTCGCCAGGTGATCCAGCAGCGCCTCGCGCTCCATGGAAGCGGCGGCCTCCAGCAGCACGTGGATCAGATCCTCCGCCTCCCCCTGGACGAGCACGTCCACGAAGGGCTCCAGCGGATCCGGGTTGGAGAACGTCAGCGGACCGCCCGCCACCACCAGCGGATGTCTGGCATCCCGTTCCGATGAAAGAACCGGTAAACCAGACAACTCCAACATCGTGAACAAGCCTGAAAGCTCCAATTCATAGGCAACTGAAAAGGCAAGCATTTCAAAGCTAGACACGGGTGCCTGGGATTCCCAGGTAAACAATGGCGTCCGTGTTCTCTTGTATGTCTCGACATCATCGGGAAGGAAGACACGCTCGGCGGTCGCGCCGGCGTGGGCATGCACCTCCCGGTAGATGGCCTGGTAACCCAGCGAGCTCATGCCCACGTGGTAGGGGCTCGGGTAGCAGAGCGCGACCCGGTAGGGCGCCTCCTTGCGGAGCGTCCCGGCTTCGTCCGCGAGCAGTGAGCAGACGTGCTCGATGAGTTCGTAACGGCCCTCCATGGTCCTCCCGACGTGGATTCCAGACACCTAACAACAGCGCGGCCCCGGACCGCCACTCCCGCGTGGGGGAGGGGCTGCCGGGGCCGCGTTGGCCTTCAGGGTCGGTCAGTGCCGACTACTTGAACGACGGGATGGCGTTCGCCGGGATGCAACGACCCTCGATGTAGTCGGGGTCGTCATCGGGGCTGCCGAAGTACTCGAGCCAGAAGCGCTCCGGAACCGCCTCGCACTGCACCGCGAAGTCCGGGTTGATGCCCGAGCCCGCGCCGCAGTTGGCGAAGCCCTGGTCCGGATCCGTCTGGTCAGCGCGGGGATCGCAGGGGGTCGCCGGCCACACCGCACGCATGATGTACGTGGAGGTGCAGCCATCGCGCGTGAACGTGACCTCACCCGTCATCTGGGTGCCCGGAGAGCTGGGCGACGAGTACACCTTCACGTTCGCCAGCGAGTAGGACACCGACGACGTCACACCGGCCGTCGTGGGGTTCACGGTGGCGGTGTTGAACGAAGGCGCCAGGCAGAAGTCGTCCGTGGTGTCAGAGCTCAGGTCACCGGTGACCTGAAGGCTGTCGAACGTGTTGTTCGCGTCCGCAGCACCCAGACGGGCCACGTACTGGGGCCGCACGACGAGGATGTTGCTCCCCGTCTTCGGGTCCGCGAACTTCCACACGCCCAGGTTGTCACCCACCTCCAGCGCCTCCGTGGCGCCGCAGGTGCCGCCGCCCGTCTTGGTACCGGTCGGCGGGGACACCACATCGTACTTCGCCCACCAGTTCGCGAAGCTCGCGTCCTGGACAATGCACCCGGGGTTCGGCTGCTCGACGTCGCAGGCGGTCAGGCTGCCCGCGGCGCCCAGCATAACCAGCGTCGAAAGAATGCTCTTGCGCATGTTGCTGATCTTCCTCACGTGGTCGGGTGATTAGAACGTGTACCGGACACCGAAGCGGATCTGCCGCGGGGCCTGGTAACGGTCCGGGTTCTTGTAGTTCTGGTTCACGTCTTCGTAGGCCAGCTTGCCACCCGCCGCCGCCGGGACGTTGCCCGCGCTGTCAGCCGTGGGCAGGTCGGCCACGGAGCCCGGCGTCTGGGTCTTCGCGTCGTACACCGGGAGCACCTGCTCGAAGGTGTAGGACTCGTCGACGCTGTCGACGCCCTGGAAGTTGAAGAGGTTGAACACGTCCAGGGTGAAGGACACCACGCTGTCCTTGCTGACGCGGTAGTTCACGCCCACGTTGGAGTCAACGCTGTTGATCCAGGGGGTGCGACCGCCGCTGCCGCGCGGCAGGATGAACGTCTCATCCTGGCCGTAGCCCGGGTAGGCGCCGAGGTAGCTGATGGGCGTACCGGAGTTGCCGCGGTAGGACAGACCGATGCTCGCCGACAGCGCGTTGGAGATGTTGAACTCCTTGGCGCCGAACACCTTGATGGCGTGCGTGCGGTCGAAGGGCAGCAGACCCGAGCGGTTGTTCAGGAGGGCCACCAGGTCGAAGTCCGCGAGGATGTTCGGGTCGAGCTGGTTGTTCTCCGGACGGAACAGACCGGGGTAGTTGCCGTACAGGCGGGACCACGTGTAGCTCGCCTGCGCCAGCCAGCCGTCCGTGAACGTGCGGTTCAGGTAGACGGTGACCGCGTCGTAGTCACGCACCGGCGTCGGGAACTCCTTGGCGAAGCCGCTGCCAGGGTTACCGAGGAAGTACGTGTTGCCGTCATCGCGGCTCATGTCCTCGATGACCTTGTTCATGTCGCGGTGCGTGTACGTCGCGCCCATGCGGGTGTTCGCCAGGAGCTCGTACTCGCCGCCGACCACGATTTCGTCGGAGGACTGGGGCTCGATGTCCGGATCGACCGGCTCGCTCTGCACCAGACCGCCGCTGAAGTACTGGTTGGAGTTCAGCGTGGCCTCGGCGCGAGGCACGATGTACTGGCGATCCGAGCAGTTGCCGCGCTGGCCTTCCAGCGTGGACGGATCGCAGCCCGGAACATCCGACCCCGGCTCCGTCAGGTAGCGACGCGCGCTGAAGCGGCGCTCACCCGGGAAGGCGCGGTCCATCATGTTGAGCGGAACCTGCTCGTAGTAGCGAGCGAAGTTCACGAACAGCTTCGCGCGGCCGTTGGCGAACGGATCCACCACGGCGCCGATGCGGGGCGACCACTGGTTGGCCAGCTTCAGCGCCAGCTGGTCATTGCCGCCGTACATGTTCTGCACGTCGTAGCGCACGCCCAGGTTCAGGGTGACGCGGTTGGCGATGGACCAGCTGTCCTGGAGGAAGCCACCGATGGTGGTGCCGCTCGTGGAGGACGCCTGCAGGGTCTCGAACACCGGGGTGTCCGGGGCCGTCTGGTAGCCGTAGCGGCGGTTGTCCGACCAGATGCGGCGGGTCACGCCGTTGAGCTGGACGTCGCTGGCCGCGCCGGCCTCCTGCAGGAACACGCTACCGGAGTAGGCCTTCTTCTGATCGAAGGTCAGGAACTCCGTGTCCACGCCCGCCTTGAACACGTGCGTGCCCAGGGCGTTCAGCAGGTAGGTGGCCTTGGCGTTGATCTGGTAGCGGTCCAGCGTCGCCTCGGACATGAAGCCGGGGCCGCCCACGTAGTAGTTCGTCACCGGGCAACGCACGGCCTGCTCCGCCGTGGTCGTGCCGCAGTACTCCGCGGCGTTCGGGACGTTCTCGAACGTGGTGATCGGGCGGCGACGGGTGTACTGGGCCAGCGAGTAGCCGGCCAGGCCGTCCGTCGAGCCGATGGCGCTGCCGTCCGCCGGAGGCGTGCCGGCGGTCTGGTGGAACCAACCGAGGTTGGCGTCGACCAGGACCTTCTTGTCCATGAACGCGCCCGCGTACTTGAGGGCGAGCGCCGTGGTGTTGGCGCGGGTCTCGGTCTGGCCGATGTCCTCAGGACGCGAGTTCTGCGCCGCCGGCAGACCGCCCGAACGGGGGTCGATCCGCAGCTTGCCCAGACCACCCGACACGGTCGGGGTGCCGTTCAGGGCGAACGACACGTTGTGGTCCTGGTTGATGAGGTACGTCAGCTTGCCCATGAACTGGATCGTGCGGGAGTCAGCGAAGTACGACCGCTGGGAACCCGGGATCTCCTGGACCACGCTGAAGCCGTTCGCGTCCTTCGCCACCGCGCCGTTGTCATCCAGCGTGAAGGCGTTGAGGGCGCGGGTGTGCTCGTAGCGCTGGAACGACGGCGCGAAGCCGGCGAAGAACCAGAGCTTGTCCTTGAGGATGGGACCGCCGAGGGTGGCGCCGAAGTCGCCCAGGTTGCTCAGGGCGTTCAGGCCGGTGATCGTGGTGCCGTCCTCGATGACCAGCTTGCGGTTGCCTTCCAGGGCGCCCGGCGTCCAGTTGGCGAACACGGAGCCGTGGAACTCGTTGGAACCGGACCGGGTCACCGCGTTGATCACACCGCCCGTGGAGCGACCGAACTCCGGCATGTAACCGCCGGTGATGATGTTCACGTCCTGCACGAACTCGATGCTCAGCGGGCTGGCGTTCACGCCGAAGGCCGGGTCGTTCGTGGACAGACCGTCCACCACGTAGCCGTTCTCAGGCGAGGTCGTGCCGTTGATGGACACGCCGTACTGATCCGACTGCGCGCCAGGGGCGAGCTCGGCCAGGGACTCGAACGAGCGCGTCGCGCCGCCCTTGCCGACCGGACGGGCCACCGCGATGCGCTTGATGAACTCCTGATCGACGTTGACGCCCTGGTTCGTGGAACCGACGTCGATCGTCGGCGGGGCGCCAACGATGGTCTCCGTCGACGAGAAGCTCTCAGGGAGCAGCTCCACGTTCACGCGGATGGTGCGGTTGAGCAGCAGCTGGATTTCAGGGCGGGCGAAAGGCTTGAACGACTCCTTCTCGAACCGCAACGTATACGTGCCCGGCGGGAGCTGGGGAATACGGTAGTTACCCTGTGCGTCGGTAACCACGGTCTGCTCGCCCTGCAGGTTGGGCGAGGTGGCGGTCACAACGACATCAGCTGCCGGCTTCTTGTCCTCAGTATTGATGACAGTGCCGATGATGACGCTGGACTGCGCGAAAGCCGCGGATCCGTACAACAGACCCGCAGCAAGGACGACTCCGGTTTCCCGAAGTACTTGTTTCACTTGCATACCAAACCCCTCCAAGGTGGGCTGCAACCGAAAATGACTCGGGAAAATATCCGAGGTCAAGCAGTTGTCAATAGACCGTTGCTTTTTGGTGACCAGTGCGGCATTGCGCGATCACGCAGCGGCTTCATACACGGTTGCTTGAACCCGGAACCCTTTTCTGTATGGTGGCCGCCCTTCAATCCGGGCATGGCGGGGACGGGTAGTCCACTGGTGAAGAGGAGTTACGTGCATGTTCGATTCAGTCCTTGACCGCGGGCAAGGACCCAGGTCGCGCTTCGGCGTGGGTGCTGGCGTTTCCACGCTGCTCCACGTTGGCCTGCTGGGTCTTGTGGCCTATCTCTCCACGCGCCCACCTCCCGTGGAGGAGAAGGAGGTCGAGGTTACGCTGAAGGCCACGATGGCGCCTCCGCCGCCGCCTCCGCCTCCGCCTCCTCCGGCGTCGAAGCCGAAGACGGAGAAGAAGGTCACGCCCAAGAAGCCCAAGGACGTGATCGTGCAGCCGAAGGAGATCCCGCAGCAGAAGCCGCCAGAGACGGAGACCGCTCCCGAGCCCGAGGAAGAGGAGGCGAGCGAGTCCGAGGTCGAGGGTGGCGTGGAAGGTGGCGTCGCGGGCGGTGTGGTGGGTGGCGTGGTGGGCGGCGTGATCGGTGGCGTGGTGGGCGGTCAGCTGGGCGGAACGGGCACGGACGTGCTCGCGTTCGGCCAGGGCATGACGCGCCCCGAGAAGATCGCGGGTCCGGAAGTGTCCTATACGCGTGAGGCGCTCGAGGCGCGCGTGCAGGGCCTGATGATCGTGAAGTGCGTGATCACAACCGAGGGAAAGGTCGAGCGCTGCCGCACGATCAAGCCGCTCCCTCACATGGAGCAGGCCGTGATGGACGTGCTCACCGCCTCACGCTACAAGCCGGTCACGTTCCAGGGCAGGCCGGTCGAAGTGCAGTACACGTTCAACTTCAACCTGAAGCTGCCGCGCTGATCCAGGGCAGGCAGCCCCGCTTGAGCAGTCCGCCGAACATCACCTCGCGCTCGTGAGGAGGAGCGCTCCACAGCCATGCAATTTACCCTGCTTGATATCTGGCACCACACGGGCCTCTTCGCCCGCATGATCATCTTCACCCTCGCCATCATGTCGGTGGCGTCGCTGGTCGTCATGGCGGAGCGGATTATCGTCTTCCGCAAGACCCGCTCGGACAGCCGCAACTTCGCCGCCAAGATGGGCGCGATCCTCGCGAAGGGCGACCTGACGACCGCGGCGAACACCAACCTGGGCAAGGACGTGGGCCACCTGGGCCGCGTGATCAACTCCGGTCTGACGGCGTACCGCATCACCCCCGGGAACAAGGACCTGGCGGTGGAGTCGGTGGCCCGCGCGCTGGAGCGCCAGGCGCAGCGCGAGGTGCAGAGCCTCAAGCGCGGCCTGGGCCTGCTGGCCACGGTCGGTTCGACGGCGCCGTTCGTCGGTCTGCTGGGCACCACGATGGGTATCGTGAACGCCTTCCAGCTCATGGCGGCGGCGGGCTCCGGCGGTCTGGCGACGATCTCCGCCGGTATCTCCGAGGCGCTCATCACCACGGCGTTCGGTCTGCTCGTGGCGATCCCCGCCGTTATGGCCTACAACTTCCTGCAGGGCTGGGTGGATGCCCGCTCCGTGGACATCTCCGAGTCCTCCAACGAGTTCCTGGACGTGGTGGCCCGGCACGTCGGCGGCGGTTCGTCGCACGCGGCCTAGTCGTAGCCCCACCCTGGGACGTCCCCACCCACGAGGGCGGTCCGGCTGAGAAGCCGCGCTGCCCCGGGGTGGGCGTTCCTTCCCGGATACAGGTGCACGCATGGGAATGTCAGCAGGCCCCAAAGGGGGCATCAAGAGCGAGATCAACGTCACGCCGCTGGTGGACGTGGTGCTGGTGCTCCTCATCATCTTCATGGTCGTGACGCCCATGCTCCAGCGCGGCAAGTCCGTGGAGCTGCCCAAGGCCACGGAGATTGAAAAAGAAGGCAAGGAAGCCGACCCGTTGATCCTCTCCATCACCCCGGACAAGAAGATGTTCGTGGAGAACGATGAGGTCGACGAGAAGGGGCTCCAGGAGAAGATCGCCGCGGAGCTGGTGAAGGATCCAGGCAAGAAGATCCTCCTGAAGGGCGACAACGCCCTGAACGTGGGCGACGTGCGCAAGGTGCTGGACACGGCCCGCAAGGCGAAGGCGAAGCAGATCGCCCTGGGTGTGGAGGAGAAGAAGTAATGTCCCGAGGACACAAGCAGCGTCAGTGGGTCAAGCCCGCGTCCGCGCCGAACTCGGAGATCAACGTCACGCCCCTGGTGGACGTGGTGCTGGTGCTCCTCATCATCTTCATGGTGGTGACGCCCCTCCTGGAGAAGGACATCCTCGTCCGCGTCCCGGAGACGGAGGTGGAGGAGAACCAGCCGCCGCCGGAGCCCGATGATCAGCAGATCGTCGTGCAGGTGGACAAGAGCGGCGCCTACTCCATCAACACGGAGCAGATCCCCGCTTCGGACTACATCGCCCGCCTCAAGCGGATGCTGAACGCCAAGAAGCCGGACGAGAAGGTCGTCTTCTTCATGGCGGATGACGCGGCGAACTACGGCAAGCTCGTGGTGGCGCTGGATGGCGCCCGTGCCGCGGGAGCGAAGATCCTGGGCATGGCCACCGAGCTTCCCCAGAACGCGGTCATCCAGGGCACGCAGGCCACGCCGGACGGCGCGCCGCCCGCGCCCCCTGCTCCGCCGACGCCCTGATCCACGCCGTCATCGATTGAATCCGAAGCCCGCTGGCGTTCCGACGCCAGCGGGCTTCTTCTTTTCCGGACCCGTCGTCTGCCGCGTGGGATGGGCGCGGCGGACCGCCTGGGAGGACAGCGCGCCGGTACGGGCATTGCTCTGCCCTCCTCCCGTACGGGTTGGAAGGGGGAGACGATGCTGGCGAGGGTGCGGTCGGGGGCGTTGATGGGCATCGACGCGGTGGTGGTGGAGTGCGAGGTCGACATGGCGCTCGGGCTTCCCTACTTCAACGTCGTGGGGCTGCCGGAGGGAGCGGCCCGGGAGTCGAAGGTCCGGGTGGTCTCCGCGCTGAAGAACGCGGGCTTCGACCTTCCGCAGAAGCGGATCACGGTCAACCTGGCGCCCGCGGAGATCCGCAAGGAGGGAGCGGCCTTCGAGCTGCCCATCGCGCTGGGGGTCCTGGCGGCGGCGCGGTTGATGGAGGAGGAGCCGCTGGAGCGCTACCTCTTTGGCGGAGAGCTGTCGCTGGATGGCTCCATCAAGGCCATCAAGGGGGTGCTTCCGCTGGCCGTGGCGGCCCGGAATGGCGGCTTCCAGGGGGTCATGGTGCCGGCGGCCAACGCGGCGGAGGCGGCGTTGGTGGAGGGCCTCCAGGTGCTGTCCGTGGCCCACCTGAAAGAGGCCGTGGGGCACCTCACCGGCAAGGTCCCGCTGACGCCGCTGACGCGCACGGGGACCTCGTTGAGCGCTCCTCGCACGGTGGCCGCGGACATGGCCGACGTCCGGGGACAGCCGGAATTGAAGCTGGCGTTGGAGCTCGCGGCGGCCGGCGGCCACAACATCCTGATGGCCGGACCTCCAGGCTCGGGCAAGACGATGCTGGCGCGACGGCTGCCTGGCATCCTTCCCGAGATGTCCTTCGAGGAGGCGCTGGAGGTCACGAAGGTCTACTCCATCCAGGGGCTCTTGGGAGACGAGCAGGCGCTGATCCGCGAGCGCCCGTTTCGCGCGCCCCATCACACGCTGTCCGATGCGGGGCTCGTAGGCGGTGGCCCCATGGCCCGGCCAGGGGAGCTGTCCCTGGCCCACCATGGCGTGCTGTTCCTCGATGAGCTGCCGGAGTTCCGAAAGAACGTGCTGGAGGTGCTGCGTCAGCCTTTGGAGGAAGGCGCCATCCACCTGGCGAGAGCGACCCAGCACATCACCTATCCCTGCCGGGTCATGCTGGTGGCGGCGATGAATCCCTGCCCTTGCGGCTACTTCAACGTCCCCGGACACACGTGCACGTGCCTCGAGCACCGCATCTTCGGCTACCACTCGCGCATCAGCGGGCCGCTGCTGGACCGCATCGACATCACCGTGCAGACACGGCCGGTGGAGTACCACCACCTCGCAGAGAAGAGCCAGGAGCTGCCCAGCCACTACTACCGGCAGCGGGTGGAGGCCGCGCGCGAACGGCAGCGAGCCCGCTTCCACGACACGCCAGGAGTGCACTGCAATGCCCAGATGCCTTCGCATCTGCTGCGCCGCTACTGCGTGCTGTCACCGCCCGCGGAGAAGGCGTTGAAGGACGCGGTCACTCATTTTGGCCTGTCCGCTCGGGCGCATGACCGCATCCTCAAGCTCGCGCTGACACGCGCGGACCTGGAAGGACACGGACGTATCGAGGATGTGGACATGCGGCTCGCAGTCGACTGCCGGATGCTCGACCGCCGGGGCTGGCTTCACACCAATACCCGGGGCGCGGTGAATGCCTCATCCCGCCCCACGCTGGTCAGGCACCAGGCTTCCGAGCTGGGTTGAAGGCTCGGGACGCCCCTCGACCAGGGCTGACCTTCCACTCTCGGGCAGGGGATGCACGACCCGCTCCTCCAGTTGGGGAGCAGGGCCGGTGATGATGCGCGCGGACCTGCCGAAGGTCAGGTACGCGTATGCCCAGTTGAGCAGCACGGCCAGCTTGCTCCGGAAGCCGATGAGGAAGGTGATGTGGATGAAGAGCCAGGCCAACCACGCGACGAAGCCGGACTGCTTCACGCGGCGGAAGGCGACGCCCACGGCATGGCCTCTGCCAATGACCGCGTACGTTCCCCGGTCCCAGTAGCGGAAGGGCTGCATGGGCTCACCCGCGAGCTGGCGGCGGAGGTTGAGCACCGCGTGCTTGCCCTCCTGCATCGCCGCGGGCGCGACTCCCGGGACCGCGCTTCCGTCCTCCTGCTTCACGAGCGCCAGGTCCCCCACGACGAAGATGTCGGGATGCCCGGGCACGGTGAGCTCGGGCGTCACCGGGACGCGCCCTGCCCTGTCCAACGTCACGCCGAGCGAGCGGGCCACGGGCGAGGCCTCCACTCCCGCGGCCCAGAGCACCGTGCGGGCCGCCAGATGTTCGGGGCCCATGTCCACGCCCGCGGCGTCGATGTTCGTGACCCGCGTGCCCGTACGGACCTCGACGCCGAGCCCCACCAGCACCTGGCGGGCCTCCGCCGAGAGATTCTCGGGATAGGTGGGGAGCACGCGGTCCATCCCCTCGATGAGGATGACGCGCGCGTCCCGTGGGTCGATGTTCTGGAAATCACCCGACAATGAATTGCGGCTGATCTCCGCCAGCGCCCCTGCCAGCTCCACGCCCGTGGGCCCCGCGCCAATGATGGCGAAGGTGAGCAGCGCGCGGCGGCGCTCGGGGTCTGGCTCGCGCTCGGCCTGCTCGAAGGCAAGCAGCACGCGGCGGCGGATCTCCAGCGCGTCCTCGACGGTCTTCAATCCCATCGAGTGTCGCGACCAGGCGTCATTGCCGAAGTACGAGTGCGTCGCCCCGGTGGCGACGATGAGGAAGTCGTACGCGAGCTCGCCGTCCGCCAGGAGGACTCGCTTGCGCGCGGTGTCCACGCCCGTGACCTCCGCGAGCAGCACCTGGACGTGATTGCGCCCGAGCATCGCCCGCAGTGGCGCGGCGATGTCGCTGGGACTCAGTGTCGCCGTGGCCACCTGGTACAGCAGGGGCTGGAAGAGGTGGTGGTTGTGACGGTCCACCATCGTGACGCGAACCCCTGCCTTTCGCAGGTACCGGGCCGCGTAGAGGCCGCCGAAGCCGCCTCCCAGGATGACCACATGGGGAAGGTTCTCACGGGTCGTATTCACGTGGAGAGATGTCACGGCGACGCGCCAGGGTTTCAACGCAAAGCCTTCCATCCCATCAAGCCGGACTGTCACCTCCCCTTGTGTCTGCTTATGCGGAGACGCCCTTACCTTTACGCCTTCTCAGCGCTCGGGAGACAGCCACGCCGCTCCGCCAATCCGGACGGCTTCAGCGAACCTGGACGCCCTTGCAGGCCCTACCGCCTGGGAGCCTGCGCGGCATGAGCGTTGCTCTGCCCACCGCCGAGGCATCCAGCCCGCAGGGCGGCGAGGGAGGCAGACGAGATGAGCAGGCTGACGGAGAAGTTGAAGGCAGTGGCGGCGGCGGTGGCGTCCATCGAGAAGCAGTTCGGCCGGGGCGCGGTGATGACGCTCGGCGCGGACGCACCGGAGCAGAAGGTGGCGGTCATTCCCACGGGCTCGGTGGGGTTGGACCGGGCGCTGGGCGTGGGGGGCTATCCGCGCGGCCGCGTGGTGGAGCTGTTCGGCAACGAGTCCTCTGGCAAGACGACGCTCACCCTGCATGCCATCGCGCAGGTGCAGGCTGTGGGAGGCGTCGCGGCCTTCATCGACGCGGAGCATGCGCTGGACCTGTCCTATGCGCGCAAGCTGGGGGTGCGGACGGAGGAACTGCTCGTGGCGCAGCCGGACACCGGAGAGCAGGCGCTCGAAATCACCGAGCAGCTCGTGCGCTCGGGCGCCGTGGACCTCATCGTGGTGGATTCGGTGGCGGCGCTGGTTCCCCGCGCGGAAATCGAAGGAGAGATGGGTGACGCGCACATGGGCGTCCAGGCGCGGCTGATGAGCCAGGCGCTGCGGAAGCTCACGGGCGCGGTGAGCCGCTCCGGCACGTGCATCATCTTCATCAACCAGGTCCGCATGAAGATTGGCGTGATGTTCGGCAACCCGGAGACGACGACAGGTGGCAACGCGCTGAAGTTCTACGCGTCGGTGCGGATGGAGATCCGCCGCACGGGCAACCTCAAGGAGGGCGACGCGGTGGTGGGCTCACGGGCCCGCGTGAAGGTGGTGAAGAACAAGCTGGCGCCCCCGTTCCAGGAGGCGGAGTTCGACGTGCTCTACGGCACGGGCATCCACCGCGCCGCCGAGGTGCTGGACCTGGCCGTGACCGCGGGCGTGGTGGAGAAGTCGGGCAGCCACTTCAGCCTGCGGGGTGAGCGCATCGGCCAGGGCCGCGAGCGTGCGTGCGAATGGCTGCGCGAGCACCCGGACGTCCTGGAGGCCCTCGCTCGCGACCTGGTGGGCGCCGCCGCGCCATCCGTGCCGTCCGCGGATGCCGCGGCGGCCTAGGTCGCGGCCTGGAGTGCATCCAGCGAGAGGGGGACCTCCCAGTGGCGCTGGCCCGCGCGCAGCACCAGGTGCCCTTCGGGGCTCTCTTCCAGCAGCTCGCCGAACTGGTACTGCGCATCACGAGAGAAGCGGGCCTTCGCCCTGCCCTGCTTCACGTGGCAGGTGAGGACTCCGTCCGGCGTGAGCTGGAGCGACCCCAGGTCCAGGGCTTCGGCCGTCCGGTCGCTCAGCCGCAGGGACACCCGCTCGTCCGGGGTGATGTCCACGGTGCGGACCTCGTAGGCCGCGTCCTCCACCTGGACGTAGCACCAGTCCGGGGCGATGCGGAGCTGGTAGCGCCCGTCGTCATCCAGGACCAGCGAGGCATTGAAGAGCTCGATGATCTTCGGGTGCTCGATGGGCTCGTCGTCGTGCCACCAGCGCAACGCCGCATCCAGACGGATGCCGCTGTCCTCACGGGTGTGCCAACGCTTGCCTGGAGGGGGCTGACCAGTGGGAGGTTGCATGTCGCCCTTCATGTGCGGAGGAAGCCCGGCGGATTCAAGCCGCCGGACTCTGGAGGCCTACCAGTTCCGCACGTACTCCGTGTAGCCACGGAAGGCCACGGCGCCCCAGAAGTTCACCAGCACGCCAAGCGCCAGCACGGCAATCACCGCACGGTTGCGCAGCGACCATCCGCCAATGGCGAAGAGCAGCAACAAGTAGGGCGTGTAGTCCAGGCTGAACCGGAAGCCGAACTGCATGTAACCGGTGTTCTGGTAGAAGAGCCCCGGCAACGCGCACACCGCCACGGTCAGCCACAGGGGCCAGTGCAGACGGGGACGCGTGCGGGGGACCAGCAGGAACACCAGCAGGGGCAGCGTGAGCAGCAGCGTCAGCCCATGCGGGTCGTACGACAGCTTCAGCGGCGACAGCGACACCTGGGGCAGCTTGAGGAACGCGGCCTGGAGGTTGCGCGACAGGTACTCGAGGTTGAAGAGCCCGAAGCGGTCGATGTCGACGTTCACCCGGTTGTTGAAGAGGTACGAGTGGCCGAACTCGCCGGGCTTTCCGAAGCGGTAGACGTTGTACGCAGCCGCGAGCACCGCGAGGGGCGCGGCCCCCGCGCCGAAGAGGACGAGCTTGCGGAGGGCGGGCTTCCACGTGGTGGGCAGGGCCTTCAGTTGGGCCAGCCGGTCCGGACCGGGGCAGAGCGCCTCCAGGACGAAGAAGAGGCCCGCGAACACCAGCGGCGTGCGGGTGAGCACGGCCATGGAGAAGAAGAGCCCCGCGAGCACGGGACGCCGCGCCTTGACGGCGTTGCGCACGTACAGACACGTGAGCGCCACGCCCATCACCTGCGCGCCAAACCAGACCTCGCCCCGGATGGCGCAGTAGAAGAACAGCGTGCCGAAGGCGAGCACCAGCGACATCACCACATTGTCGTCGCGGTTGCGCTCCGTCTCCCCTTCCTGCGCGAGGAAGCGCAGCAGCGAATAGAACAGCGCCACCGCGAGCGCGCCCACGAAGACACCGAAGGACGTGTCGTTGAACTGGTAGCCGTGCAGCGCGACGAAGGGGAGCATCGCGACCGCGGGGAAGGACGGGAAGCTGACGAACCAGCGGTCATCGCGCAGCGGGCGTCCCTCACACCTCACCTTCTGGCCGTCCACCAGCCGCACGCAGGCCCAGTCCTCCAGGTTGGGCAGGACCTGCGGATCCACGTCGAGCCGTCCCTCCAGCCAGGACTGCGCCTGGTAGATGAAGTGCGGCGCGGCGCTCTGCCGCAGGAAGCGCTGCGAGCTGAAGCTGGACAGCACCGCGAACGCGACGAGGAACAGCACCACCTCCACCCGGTAGGCGGACAGCCACAGTCGCACCGCGCTTCGCACCGGATGCGCTCCTGCTCCGGACGGCGATGCGGGAGGGCTGGTGGGCTCCGTGGCCGCCGTGGGGCTGGCGAGCAGCGCGGAAGATTCGGGCGTGGCCGGGACGGGTTCGCCCGCGGTGGCGGGGGCCGGGGGCACCGTGGACGGCGCTTCCAGGGCGGAAGGACGGGGACGCTTTGATTTGGAGCGGCTCATGGCGACACGGGGGCGGCGGCGAGCAGGTGCAACCTCAACATTTCCAGCACGTGGGACGCGGCGAACAGACGGACCCGGTCCCGGTCACCCGCGAGCGAGATCCGCTCGCAGCGGGGCTCCATTCCGGGACCGGACAGACCGCAGTACACGGTGCCCACGGGGTCCTCGGGCGTTCCGCCACCGGGGCCCGCGTAGCCCGTGACGGACAGGCCGAACGTGGCACCGCAGGCGGCGCGGACTCCCTCCGCCATGGCGAGCGCCGTCTGGGACGACACGGCGCTGTGCTTCTCGAGGATGTCCGGGGGCACGCCCACCCAGGCGGACTTCATCTTCTCCGAGTAGGCGACCGCCCCTCCGATGAAGACCCGGCTGGAGCCCGGGACGGCCGTGAGCTCCTGCGCGACGAGGCCGCCCGTGCAGCTCTCCGCCACCGCCAGCGTGTGACCGCCGCGCGCCAGCAGCTCGAGGAGGACGGGGGCGTACTCGCTGCCATCCGCGCCGTAGACGTGCGTGCCCAGCGCCAGCCGGCATGCGGTCTCCGCGGCCGCGAGCGCGGCGTCGGCCTCCGCCTGCGTGGGCGCCTCCGCCATCAGCTTCAGGTGGTTCTCCGGCGCGTGCGTCCGGAAGCCGAACACCACCCTGGGGTGGCTGGGGGCCAGGGGCATCACCCGCTCGTTCAGCACGGACTCGGGCAGGCGCACGGTTCGCAGCAGGCGGAAGGCCCGGAACGTGCGACCGGACTCGGCGGCGAGCCAGATCCTCACGCGCGGCAGCACCTCTCCGTCCACCAGGGCGCGGTATTCGCGCGGGACACCGGGGAGGAAGAACAGGTGGGCCCGGCCCAACCGCTGGATGACCAGCGGCGCCGAGCCCTGGGGGTTGCGCACCGGCTCGGTGCCCGCGGGGATGCGCGCCATGCGCAGGGCGCCTGGATTCAGGGCCATGCCCCGCGCGGCGTAGCGCTCCTTCAGCCAGCCGAGCACCCGCGCGTCCTCTTCCATGGACACGCCCGCTGCGGCGGCGGCGCACTCCAGCGTGAAGTCGTCCGACGTGGGGCCCAGGCCTCCCGAGACGATGACCACGTCCGCGCGCGCCGAGGCCTCCAGCAGCGCGCCCGTGATGTCCGGACGCACGTCGCCCACCAGCGTCACTCGTGCGACCTTCACCCCCAGGTCGAAGAGGCGGGCTTCCAGATAGGTGCTGTTGGTGTCCGTGATGAGGCCGGTGACGAGCTCGTCACCGGTGCACAGCAGCTCGACGCGCATGGGCCGGGCATCCTAGCGGCCGGCACGGTCCGCGTCCCGGCTCCCGCGCTCGGCTGCTCAGAGGAACGCGGGACCGTCGTCCGTGGCGTTGGGCTCGGAGTCCTCGTCGTCGTCCTCGTCGAGACCGGCGGCCACGGCCACCGCCGCGACGGCACCGACCTTGCGCGACGCCAGCCGGCTGCGCACGGAGACCGCGGACTCCACCAGCCCCATGACCAGGTACGCGGCGAAGTACGTCACCAGCACCCAGGCCGGGTGGAACTGCTGGGCGATGAACGCGCCCGTGAGCGCCATGGCCATGAAGACGAGCGCCGTCTTGCGGCTGGGACGCGCGTCCTTGAAGGTGCGGTAGCGCACCGTGGACACCATCAGCAGCGACAGGGCGCCCACCGCCACCGCCACCGGCACGCGCGCGCCGTCACCGAGCGCCTCGCCCTGCGAGGCCACGTGGTGGGAGATGATGAGGGAGACGAGCACGCCGGCCGCCAGCGGGATGGGGAGCCCCACGAAGAAGCCGCCGCCACCGCCGTGCGGGTTGCGCATGGCGAGCACGTTGAAGCGCGCCAGCCGCATGGCGCCGCAGGCCATGAACGCGAAGGAGATGAACAGGCCCCAGAAGCCCATGGGGGCCAACGCCCACTTGTAGACGAGCAGCGCCGGCGCCGCGCCAAAGGACATGACGTCCGCGAGGCTGTCGAGTTGCATGCCGAAGTCGCTCTGCGTCTTCGTCAGGCGGGCCACCCGTCCGTCGAACCCGTCGAAGAACATGGCGAAGAGGATGGCCAGGGCCGCCTGGTACAGCTGCACCGGTTCAGCCTCACCCGAACACAGGGTGATGGCGTAGAAGCCACAGAAGATGGAAGTGACGGTGAAGAGGTTCGGGAGCACGAACATCAGTTTCCGCAGCTTCATCGTTCCCTCGACTTCCCCAGGTGGTCGGCTGCCCATGTGGCAGAAACGGCGAGGGAACGGACCTTAGCAGGGTTTTATTCGCGCCGGAGTCAGTCCCCGGTCCTATGGGAGGAGAAATGCCGTACGGGCAGTGGGCCCTGTGGGGATTGGCCTTGGCGGCCGTCCTGCTGCTGGTGAACGTGGGGTGGGTCCTGCTCGTGAGGCGCTGGTACCGCCTCAGGGGCCCTCTCCCCGAGATGCTGCGCGTGAAGTGCGCGGATGGGTGGGAACTGACCGTGCACGCCCGGCGGGCCCCGGTGCGCCGCTTCGCGGAGCCCGTCCTGCTGTGCCACGGGCTGGCGGCCAACCGCTTCACCTTCGACTTCGAGCCGCCCTACTCCGTGGCCCACTACCTCACCGAAGCCGGCTTCGATTGCTTCAGCGTGGAGTGGCGCGGCACCGGGCACTCGCAACGTCCGCCCAGGGGCCGGCGGCCCACGGACTTCACCGTGGACGACCACATCAACCACGACGGCCCGGCCCTGCTGGAGCTGGCGCTGAAGGAGACCGGCGCGAAGCAGGCCTTCTGGCTGGGCCACTCGCTGGGGGGCCTGGTGGGGTACGGCGTGGCGCAGGGGCCCGATGGCGGGAAGCTGGCGGGCCTGCTCGAGCTGGGCGCGCCGGTGTATCTCAAGTCGGAGCCGTTCCTGCGGACGCTCATCTCGCTGGGCGTGCGCGCGGCGTGGCCCGGGAGCATCCGGCAGGCGTGGGTGAGCGCCAGCATGGCGCCCTTCCTGGGCTACCTCGCGCTGCCCTTGTCGGACATCGTCGTGAACCCCCGCCATGTTCCGCCGCGTGTCCTGCGGCAGTTGTCCGTCAACATGATGGCGGCGATGAGCCGCAAGGTGCTGCTCCAGTTCCAGGATTGGATCTCCCACGACGCGTTCCGGTCCTACGACCGCAAGACGGACTGGCGCGCGGGCATCGCGAAGCTCCAGTTGCCCGTGCTCGTGATGGGCGGCAGCGCGGACCGTCTGGCCACCGCCGCCAACGTGGAGGCGCAGTACGCGCTGCTCACATCACCGGATCGCACACTGCATGTCTTTGGCCGGGACCGTGGGGACAAGATGGACTACGGCCACGGCGACCTCATCTTCGGCACCGGCGCGCCCATGGAGGTCTACCCCGTCATTCGCGAGTGGCTCGAACAGCGCGCCACGCCGCTGCCGCCCACGTCCGCTCCCGCTCAGGGCTGAGGCGAGCGGGCGTCGAGCTGGACGCAGGGGGAGCGCAGGCCTCGTGTGGTGCTCGCGTCGACGTGGCGGAGGCGGACGCGCGTCTGGCCCTCGCAGTCGGTGGAGACCAGCTCGCCGCGCGCGTCCTTCGCGGTGAGGTCCTCCACCTGCAACTGGCCCTCTTCGATGGCCACCAGGATGGAGCCCGGCGTGTCGCGCACGTCGACGTTCCGGGACTCCAGGGTGGCCTTCGAATCCACGGCCAACGCGGCGAGCCCGCAGCCCGAGAGCCGCGCGTTGCGAAGCGTCGCACGGGCCCGCTGCGTCGCCAGCACGCAGGTCCCCTTCGCTCCTTCGACGGTCACGGTGTCGACGTCCGCTTCCACCTGGCGCAGGTGGAGTCCGTCTCCCGTGATGCCATCCGCCGTGCTCACGCCCTGGATGACGCCATCCCGCAGGCGCACGCGGCCCTGCAGCGCCACCACGCCGTATTCCCGTGAGCCCTCCAGGCGGAAGCGCCGCACCTCCAGGTCCGAGGCGGTGAGCTGAAGCGCCCCGTAGGTGCCCGCGTCCTTCACGGTCACGTCCTCCAGCAGGCCGGTCGTCGCGGTGAGCCCCATCCCGGCGCGCGTGGCTTGCTCGGAGGTGAAGCCCCGCACCGACAGCCGGACCTGGTTGGCCGTCACGCCGTACTCGTGCCCCTGGACCCGGACGTCCACCAGCGTCAGCGCGCCCTCCACCATGGAGAACGCCGTACCCGTACCACCGGTGGCCCGTGCCCGTTCGACGTTCGCCACGCCACCCTCCTGGCTCAGCGCCATCCGGGGGCCCTGGAAGTCCACCCCCTCCAGGCGCACCGTGGCCCCACTCCGGGCCCGGACCGCGCGGTCGTAAGCCCCCACGAACGCACTGTCCCGGAGGATCAGGGAGGGCGCGGAGGCCTCCGCGGTTCCGGCCTCCACGAGCACGCCCACCGCAGGCGGAGCCCGGCTGGCCGCTCCTGCCTCGAAGCGCAGCCCCCTGCCCTCCAGCGGACCCGCGCCCAGCCGGATGGCGCCCCGGGCCTGGTTCCGGAAGGTTACGGTGTGGACCCGCATGGGGCCCCGGGCGTCCAGGCCCCAGCCCCCTCCCTCGATCACCAGGGACTCCAGGGCGGTGTCTCCTGGGGCCTCCACCACGGTGGTTCCGGGGTCCACCGCGATCAGGATCGTGGAGTGGCCCTCCCCTATGAGCTGCATGCCCACTGGCAGCCGGAAGGGGCCTTCGTAGCGGCCGGCGGCCAGGTGCACGCGCTTCGGGCCGGGACGGGCCAGGGCCTCGGTCAGCGATCGCAGGGGCCGCTCCCGGGTGCCGTCACCGCCCGGGGCCGCCCCATCCACCCAGAGCTCGGCCGTCGTCTGGGGCCGTGGGGCGGGCCGCGAGCAGGCGCACAACAGGACGAGGAGCCATGGGAGCAGTCGGGTGGACACGCGGGCAGGCACTCTAGCCCCCTGATGGCACCCTGCTGGAGCTGGATCAGCGGCGACTGCTAAGTGATCGATTTTCCAATGCCTTTCATGCGGAATCGATCATCAGACGATCACTTCCCCTGATGTGGAAAGCAGGAGTGTGAGGATGTATCAAAAGATGCGATCCTCCCGTCTCTCTACAGGGTGTATTTTCAGAGGCCAGTTTTCATCCGGAGGCCGAATTTCCGGCCTGGGAGCAGGTGGCGCATTGACAGTCGAAACCTCGATTTGTTACCTCCGCCATCCGCTCGTTCAACGCCAGACAACGCACAGAGGAGGGGTGTCATGACCAAGGCAGAGCTCGTGGAGGTGGTGGCTGCGCAGTCGAGGCTCACGAAGAAGCAGGCTGCCCAGATCCTCGACAGCGTCTTCACCAACATCGGCAAGGCGGTGAAGAAGGACACGCGCTTCAGCTACCCCGGGTTCGGCACGTGGTCGCTGCGCTCGCGCAAGGCGCGGAAGATCCGCAACCCGCAGACCAACGAGATGATGAAGCTCAAGGCGTCGAAGACGGTCGGTTTCCGTCCGGCCAAGGAGCTGAAGAACTCGCTGTAGTCGCAGGGCCGTTTCTGAAGGCCCGTTCCCCTCAGGGGCGCGAACCCGCGGCCGGGTGGCGCCCCTGGGACGTGAGGACGGGGGACTCCGCCGGCATGCGGGCCACGGGACGCTCCTCGTCGGAGGCGTCCGGGGCCGCCTCGGGGGCGACGAGCGCCTCCAGCGGATCCAGTGAACTGCCGTCGTGCCAGAGCTCGAAGTGGACGTGGACGCCGGTCGCGAGGCCCGTGTCCCCCGCGAGCCCCACCACGTCGCCTCTCGCCAGCACCTCGCCGGTCGTCACCAGGACCTCGGACAGGTGGCTGTAGCGCGTCACCCACTGGCCGTCGTGCTGGACCTCCACCATCTTGCCGTGGTCGCCGTTCCAGCCGGCGCGCAGGACGACGCCCCGGTCCGCGACGCCCACGGGCTGTCCCCGGCGCGCCGCCAGGTCCACGCCCGAGTGGCGGCGCAGTTGTCCGGTGATGGGGTGCCAGCGGTCGCCGTAGAGGCTGGTGATGGTGACCGGCTCCACGGGCCACGCGAGGCGCGGCGGACCGGAGGGCTCCGGTGGCTGCTCCCAGCGGCGCAGCGTGGACGCGCGCACGATGAGGCGGCCCACGCGCACCACCACGGCCTCCGCGAGCGAGCCCGGCATGTCACCGTACAGGCGCGCGTCCTGCTCCAGCTCCGCCTCCATCACGCCCCGGGCGCGCGTCAGGTCGCGGGTGTCGGTGTGCTCCACGGGCCGGGCCAGGAAGGCGTCCAGGGCCGCGTTCATCGCCTCCCAGTTGCGCACCTGCTCGGCGGGCATGGCGCTGCCGCGCTGGACCTTCTGGCGGTAGGCCTGGGCCTGCTGCGTGAACGCGGTGAGCGCGGACTCCAGCTCCGGGGAGCGCTCCGGAGCCAGGGGCCCGCGGGCACGCTCCGGTTCGCGGGGGAGAAAGGGCGTGCTGCTGTTGGCGAAGCCGCTGTCGCCCGAGGTCGCGTATAGCTCCTCAAAGCTCATCTTCCCCGGCCGCGGCGTCGCGCAGGCGGAGAGGGCCAGCAGGGCAAGGACGGCGGGTCGGCGCACGGCGGGGCGAGATTACCACGCGCCGGGCCGTCCACCTGTTCCGGGCCGTGGATCATCCCCTGGCGCACAGGTGCGAGCGGTCCGCACCCGGGCGCGTGACGGGGGCTCGTCCCCGGGTCCCGGAGGACCGTCGTTCCGATGACAGCGGCTCGCCCTGGCGGCGATCCGCGCGAACCTGTCCGACTGTCGGACAGGTTTTTGGGGGACCGCGCCGGGGGTGGCCCGGGTCAGCCGGCGAAGGCCTGACGGATGCGGGCCAGGGCGTCGTCGATGTCCGCGGTGGACACGTCCAGGTGGCACACGAGGCGGATGGAGTGCGGGCCGGTGGGGTTGGCGAGCACGCCCTGCTTCAAGAGCAGCGCGGAGGCCTCCGCCGCCGGACGCACCAGGTCCGCGAACACCATGTTCGTCTCCACCCGGGACAGGTCCACCTTCACGCCCGGCACCTGGGCCAGGCCTTCGGCCAGTCGGCGCGCGTTGGCGTGGTCCTCGGCCAGGCGCTCCACGTGGTGCTCCAGCGCGTGCAGCGCCGCCGCCGCGAGGATGCCCGCCTGCCGCATGCCGCCGCCCAGCCGCTTGCGCAGCCGTCGCGCCTCGCGGATGACGTCCTTCTTGCCCGCGAGCGCCGAGCCCACCGGCGCGCCCAGCCCCTTCGAGAAGCACACCGACGTCGAGTCCGTCAGCGACGCCCACGCGGACGCGGGCTTGCCCGCCGCCACCTCCGCGTTGAACAGCCGCGCGCCGTCCAGGTGCACCGCGAGCGCGGCCTTGCGCCCCGCCTCCACCACCGCCTTGAAGCGCTCCACCGGCCACACCGTGCCGCCGCCGCGGTTGTGCGTGTTCTCCAGCGACAGGAGGCGCGTGCGCGGGTTGTGGATGTTGTCCTCGCGCACCGCCGCCGCGACGGTCTCCGGCTTCAAGAGGCCGCGCTCGCCCGGCAGGGTCCCCGGCTGCACGCCCCACAGCGCCGGCACCGCGCCGCCTTCGTACTGGAGGATGTGGCTGCCCTCCTCCGTGAGGACCTCGTCGCCGGGACGGCAGTACGCGCCGATGGCGATCTGGTTCGCCTGCGTGCCGGAGGGAACGAAGACGGCGGCC
The DNA here is from genome assembly GCF_054512695.1 of Corallococcus sp. M7. Classification (NCBI taxonomy): domain Bacteria; kingdom Pseudomonadati; phylum Myxococcota; class Myxococcia; order Myxococcales; family Myxococcaceae; genus Corallococcus; species Corallococcus sp. M7. Next base: position 1,638,588 of record NZ_CM137252.1, on the reverse strand, counting down.
TCCAGCCCGAGCCGCTCGGCCACGCGCTCCTCCAGGCGGCGCACCGTGGGGTCCTCGCCGTAGACGTCGTCGCCGACCTCCGCGTCGGCCATGAGCCTGCGCATGGCGGGCGTGGGCTTCGTCACGGTGTCGGAGCGGAAGTCGATGGGCTTCATGGTTCTCCTCGCTGCGTGAAAAGGGATGCCCCGCCATGGCGCTTGGGCGGGGCCGCCCCGTGACATACAACGCCCGCGTGGCCCGGCGAGAGACAGTGGGTGAGAAGCGGCAGCGCGCGGTGGCGGTCCTGGACGGTCTGGAAGCAGCCATGCCGGACGCCCGCATCGAGCTGGACTACCGCACGCCGCTGGAGCTGCTGGTCGCCGTCATCCTGTCCGCGCAGTGCACCGACAAGCGCGTCAACCTGGTGACCCCTGCCCTGTTCGCCCGCTTCCCGGATGCCCGGGCCTACGCGAGCGTCGAGCCCACGGACGTGGAGCCCTTCATCCGCACCTGCGGGCTGTACCGCGCGAAGGCGAAGAACATCGTCGCCACGGCGCGCGCGCTCGTGGCGGAGCATGGCGGGCAGGTGCCGCTGGTGCGCGACACCCTGGCGGAGCTGCCAGGCGTGGGGCTGAAGACGGCGGGCGTGGTGTGCATCCACCTGGGCGGCGACGCGGCCTTCCCCGTGGACACGCACGTGAAGCGGCTGGCGTACCGGCTGGGCTTCACCCCCCACGAAGACCCGGACAAGGTGGAGAAGGACCTGCAGGCGCTGCTGCCTCGCGAGCGGTGGACGCTGGGGCATCAGCTGCTGGTGTGGCACGGGCGGCGAACATGCTTCGCGCGCTCGCCCGATTGCGGCGCCTGCGTGGTGGCAGCGAAGTGCCCGAAGAAGGGCGTGCGCGCCACCGCGAAGGTTTAAGCGGACGCCGGAGCGCCCTGCTCGCGCGAGGCCTTGAGCTTCTTCATGCGCTTGCGGATGAACTCGCGCTTGAGCGTGGAGACGTGGTCCACGAAGACGGTGCCGTCCAGGTGGTCCGTCTCGTGCTGCACGGCGATGGCCAGCAGGCCGTCACAGCGCAGCGTCTGCTCCTGGCCCTCTTCATCCAGGTAGCGCACGGTGGCGACGGCGGCGCGGTCCACGTCCTCGGCTTCACCGGGGATGGAGAGGCAGCCCTCCGTGTAGGTCGTCTCCCCTTCGAGCGCGACGAACTCCGGGTTGATCATCGCCAGGGGCTTGGAGTCCGGCTGCTGCGGCCGGGTGTCCAGGACGATGATGCGCTGGAGGATGCCCACCTGCGGCGCGGCGAGACCGACGCCCTCGGCGGCGTACATGGTCTCGAACATGTCCTTGATGAGCGCGCGGACCTTGTCGTCCACCTTCGCCACCGGCTTGGCCTTCTGCTTCAGGATGGGGTCGGGCCAGATGAGAATCTCGCGAACCATGGAGGGGACTCTTAACCCCTCCGGACCGCGACGGGCAACCGTTCCACCGGGCATCAGTCGAGCAGATTACGGGCGTACTCGCCCCGCAGGCGGTCGTCTCCCAACGCCCGGGCGGCCTCCGTCAACACCGCGCGGATCTGCTGCGCCCGGTGCTGGAGCGCGGGGTCCGGATGGCCGGCGAAGCGCAGCGGGTGGAACTCGGCGGCGAGCAGTGCGTAGGCCCGCTTGACCTCCTCACTGCCGGCCGAGCGTGCGAGCCCCAGGACGGTGAAGTAGTCCGCGTCCTGGATCTCCTCGAACTTGGCCTCCAGGCGGTGCACGTCCAGCTCCGGCGGCAGGTCGCCCTGGGCGTCTTCCGAAGGCGGATGCAGCGCGATGAGGCCCAGCGTCCGCGCCACCGCGAGCGTCTTGAGCGCGCCGTCCTGCGGCAGGCCCGCGCCCAGGAGCAGTGACTCCAGCGTGCGTTCGCCGTCCACGGCCTGGAGGAGCTGGAGCTCGCGGGCGGAGAGGCCGAAGTCCGCGGGGGGCATGTGCGCGTCGCCTCGGGAGACCTGGGCGCGCAGGGAGCCCGCCGCGTCCAGGAGCGATTCGGCGGTGAGCGTGTTGCGAAGTCCTTCCGCGAGCAGGTGCAGCGGCGGGCGCGTGGCGGCGGCGAGCGCGACCTCGTGGGGCGCTGGCTCCGGCACCAGGCGGTAGAGCGTGGAGGGCTCCGCGAGCGCGTCCAGGAAGACCTGTTCGGTGTAGCGCTGGACCAGCGGGACGGATTCGGCTTCGCGCACGTAGCCGCGTCCGCGCAGGGCTTCCAGCAATGTACCGGTGGTGGCGCTGCGCACGAGCCGCAGCTCGGCTTCCTGGCGCGCGTCGATGAGGCCGTCCGCGCGGGCCCGGTCGACGAGTGACTCGCCCTGCGCGGAGGACGCGGCGCCGACGAGGGTTCCATCGCGCAGCCAGAGGACGCGCAAGGCGTTCATCACCTTGAGCTCCAGGCGCACCTCCATGCGCGCGTCGCAGAGCCGCAGGATGAGGCGCGCGAGGCCCTCCTGCGTGAGGCTGCCGCTGCGGGACACCGCCATCTCCGGACGGCCGGGCGATTCGAGCGGGATGATGGTGGCGCGGGCCTGGGCCGCGGCTTCCTCCGCGTCCCGCTGCGCGCGGGCTTCGAGCTCCGCACGCTCGCGTTCGGCCTGGAGGCGCTGTTCGACGGCTTCGGCTTCGAGCCGGGTGCGGGTCTCGCGCTCGCGGGTGAGCTCCTCGCGGAGCTGATCGAGCTGGGCTTGCAGGGTGTCTCGGGCCTGCGTGAGGTCCGTGGATTCGGAGCGGGCGCGGGCTTCGGCTTCGGTGCGCGCCTGGGTCTCGGCGGCGAGGCGCGACTCCGCGGCGGTGCGGGCCTGGGACTCGGTTTCGAGGCGGGCTTCGAGGTCCTGGCGGGCGCGGGCCTCGGAGTCGAGGCGGACTTCCAGCACGGTGCGCAGGCGTCCTTCGGACGTGGCCTTGGCGGTGGCTTCGGCGGCCTTCTGCTCGGCCTGGAGGGCGCGGGTTTCCGCGGCGGTGCGGGCCTGGAGCTGCTGTTCGGCGGTGGCTTCCGCTTCGGCGCGGGCCTGTTCGGCCTGGGCCAGGCGGGTCCGGGCGAGTTCGTCCGCGTCGTGCGTGGACTGCTCGGCGCGGGACTGGGCCTGCGCGAGTTGATCCGTCCGGGCCTGGGCCTGGGTCAGTTCCTGCGTGAGCTGCTCGATGCGGGCCTGGGCCTCGGCGCTCGCGCGGATGGACTGCTCCGCGCGCGACTCGGCTTCGGCGTGTGCTTGCGTGAGCTGGTCGATGCGGGCCTGGGCCTCGGTGCTCGCGCGCGTGGACTGCTCCGCACGCGATTCGGATTCCGTGCGCGCCTGAGTGAGTTCCTCGATGCGCGCCTGAGCATCCGTGAGCGCCTGCGTGAGCTGCTCGATGCGCGCCTGGGCCTCGGTGCCCGCGCGCGTGGACTGCTCCGCACGCAATTCGGATTCCGTGCGCGCCTGAGTGAGTTCCTCGATGCGCGCCAGGGCTTCGGCGTGTGTTTGCGTGAGCTGCTCGATGCGCGCCTGGGCTTCGGCGCGTGCTTGCGCCAACTGTTCCGCGCGGGCTTCCGCTTCCGTGCGCTCCTGCGTGAGCTGCTCGATGCGCGCCTGGGCTTCGGTGCGCGCATGCGCGTGCTGATCCGCGCGCGCCTCTGCTTCGGCTCGCGCCTGCGTGAGCTGCTCAATGCGAGACTCGGCTTCGGTGCGTCCCTGCTCAAGCTGGTCCGCGCGCGCTTCCGCTTCCGTGCGCTCCTGCGTGAGCTTTTCGATGCGGGCTTCGGCTTCCGTGCGCTCCTGCGTGAGCTGCTCTGCTCGCGCTTCCGCTTCGGTGAGCGACTGCGTGAGCTGTTCGATGCGGGCCTGGGCTTCGGCCTGGACCTGCGTGAACTGGCCTTCGCGGGTCCCCGAGTTGGCCTGGAGCTGCTGGAGTTGCTCCGCGCGAGCCTCGGCTTCGGTCCGCGCCTGCTTGAGCTGTTCTTCGCGGGCCTTGGCTTCGGCCAGGGCCTGCTTCAGCTGTTCGGCGGTCTTCTTCGCTTCGGCGCTGAGCTGTTCTTCGCGGGCCTGAGCCTGATTCAGGGCCTGCGTCAGTTGCTCCACCCGGGCTTCCGCCTGGAGCAGGGCTTCGGCGGGCTGCGCGGCCTTGGCTTCGGCTCGCTGGCGGGCCTGCTTGAGCTGCTCCATCCGGGCGTTGGCCTGGCTCAGCGTCTCCGCGAAGTGCGTCTCGTTCTGCTGCCTCGCCGCTTCGGCTTCTTCCGCTCGGGCCTGGGCTTCGGCCAGGGCTTCCTCGGCCTTCGTGGCCCGGGCCTCCGCCTGCGCCAGGGCTTCGGCGTTTCGTTCGGCGGTGGCTTCCGCGGCGGCTCGGGCCTCCTCGGCCTGGCTCACGGCCTGGGCGGACTGTTTTGCCTTGGCCTCGCCCTGGAGCAGCACCTGCGCCAGTTGCTGCGCCCTGGCTTCCACCTGCGCCAGGGCCTGCGCGGACTGCTTCGCCTTCGCTTCGGATTGCGCCAGCGCCTGCGTGGCCTGCTGCACCCGTGTCTCCGCCTGGGCCAGCGCCTGCGCGGACTGCTTCGACTTCGCTTCGGACTCGGCCAGCGACTGGGCCAGCTGGTGGGCTCTCACCTCCACCAGGGACAGCGCCTGCGCGGAGTGCTTCACCTTCGCTTCGGCGGCGGTGCGTGCCTTCGCCTCGGCTTCGGCCCTGGCTTCCGCCTCGGCGCGCCGAGACTCCAGGTCCGCACGGAGCGTGGCGTCTGCGCTCTCTGCCTGGTCGGACTCGGTTTGTGCTCGCTGACGCGCTTCCGCGCGGGCTTCGGCCGCGAGTCTTGCCTCGATCTCGGCTTCGAGCCGCGCTTCCACGTCCGTGCGCGCGGCCTGCTCCAGCTCGGCGCGGGCTTCTGCCTCCTCGCGCGTCTGCGCTTCCTGGCGGGCCCGGAGCTCAGCCTCCTCGCGCGCCTGGACCTCCGTGGCGAGGCGCTTCTCGAGCTCGACCATCTCGAGCCGGGCCATCTCCGCGAGGGCTTCGGCTTCACGGCGGTCGCGCGCCTCGGCCTCCGCGCGGGCTTCAGCCTCCACACGGCTTCCAGCCTCGGAGGCGAGCCGCGCCTCGACCTCCGCGAGGGCCTCCGTCGCGGACACGGCCCGGACTTCCGAGGCCTCCTTGGCCGCCGAGGCCTGCTTCAACAGGGACTCGGCGCGGGCGCGGGCGTGAACCTCCGCTTCGGCCCGCACCTCCACTGCGCTCCGGGCCTCGACCTCCGCGTCCGCTTCGAGCCGCGCGTCTTCGCGTGCTCGCTCCTCGCTCGCGATGCGCTCTTCCAGCTCGACGCGGAGCGACTGCTCCGATTCGGCCAGGGCTTCCGCGTCGGCGGCTCGGGCCTCGGCCTCCTCGATGGCGGCGTGGGCCAGCGCAAGCTCCTCGCGCAACGATTCCAGCTCCGCGGCGAGATCCGATGACGGCTCGGCCGCGTCCGTGCGCGCTGGCGCGGGGGCTTCCTGCTCCTGGACGCGCGTCTTGTTCGCCCGCTGCAGGCCACCTGGCACCTGCAGGGGTGACGACTGGGCCTGGACTTCCAGCCGGGCGTCCGCGCGCGACGAGGCACCGTCACGCGGATTCGCGGAGGTTCCGGCTGGCGACGCAGCATCTCCTGCTTCGGCCTTGTCACCCGGATGCGCGGCGGTGCCACTGGCCCTCGCCGCCCCAGCTCCGGACGAGCCGCTCACGCCCTCAGCGCGGCCACCGGCTCCCGCCGCATCTCCTGCTCCGGCCTTGTCGCCCGGATGCGCGGCGGTGTTACCGGCTCCCGCCGGGTCACCCACTCCGGACTCGTTGGCCGGTCGCGTGGACGTGCCGCCTGCTCCTGCCGCGACACCAGCACCGGACGCATTCACGGCGCTGCTACCCGCGCCTGTCGCATCGCCCGGGGTCGCGGACGCGACGCCCACGGTCGCCACGACGCCCGCGTTGCTCTTTCCCGACGAGCGCAGCGGGACACGGGCCGCGACACGCAGCGGCCTCTCGGGATTCACTCGCGGCGCGGCGCTGTCCGCCGTTCCACCCTCGCGCGACTCCGTGGCCTCGTCCGGACGCGACGCGGCCTTGGCCGGGCTCGCGGGCTCCGACCACTGGAGGGGCTTGGAACCCTCCTCCTTCGCCTCCTCGACGGTCTCTGAGTCGAACCAGTCCGAACCCACCGGCTTCGCGTCGTCCGAGGAGGAGTCCTCGTCCCGCTCGCGCGCCTCGGCGGAGGCCTTGAGGTCCGCCTCCAGCACGTCCCAGTTCGACAGGCCCGCCGCCGCCAGCTCCTCCGCGGTCGGCTCCGAGGGCGCGTCCTCCTCAGGTGCACTCGCCGCCGCAGCCGCGGCCCGCTCCTCCGCCGCCACGTCGTCCGCGACCGAACCGAAGTCCGTCTCGTCGGAATCATCCACGCCGCCCGGAGACGCACGCAGCTCCGGATCCGGCTCCAGTTCCTTCCACGCCAGCGGCTCCGAACCCTCCGGTTCCGCCGCCTTCGCCGCGCCGCCGTCCTCGTCCGAATCGACGTCGAAGAACCCCTCGTCCCCCAGCTTCGGCGCGGCCTTCACCGGCTTCAGCCCCGGAGGGGTGAGCGGCTCCTCACGGAACGCGAGCCGCCCCTCGGCGGGCGCATCCTCCTCGCCCTCGGCGTTCGGGAACGGGAAGCGCAACGTGGTGCGCGCTTCCGGTGGACGGCCCTCGTCCGCACCTTCCGCGTTCGGCGGCTCCGCGTCCCACTCGTTGCCGACGTTCGCGTCCGGATCCTCCTCGCCCCACGCCTCGCCGGAGTCACCCTCCTCCGCCGCTCCGGCCCACTGCGACTTCGTGCCCACCGACAGCGCGGAGTCGATGGAGGCGATCGCCTCCGTCTCCACTTCCAGGTGCGACTGCTCCAGCGCGGCGTTCAAGCTGCGCTCGCGCTGCTGGTGCACGGCGTGCGCGCTGCGCTCCTCGCGCGTCATCGCCGCCACTTCCCAGTCCGTCTGGTTCAGCGGCGCCAGGTCCCCGAACAGCGCGTTCGCCAGCGCGGGGTCCCCGCCCACCGAGCGCGGCGCCGTCACATGCCAGTCCTCGTCCGCCGGGGCGCTCCCCTTCGCCGGGTCCCCCAGCGTCCGGTTCTCCACCACGCGCCAGCCATCCGCCTCCGCCGGCGCGCGGATCAACGTGTCCACCAGCGTCACGAAGCTCGGGCCGTCCAGGGGCAGCGGCGCCACCGGCGCGCTGAAGCCCTCGATGGCCTCACTCAGCAGCAGCACCCGGGCCTTGTGGCCCTCCGGGTGCTGCACCAGTTCCTCCAACACCACGCGCCCGCGGCCGCTCTCCACGCCCGGCGCGAGCACGATGAGCTCCGGCAGGTGATGCCCGAAAGCGATGAGCGCGTCCGCGGCGGAGGTCGCGAGGATGACCTCGTGCCCTTCGCGGGACAGCAGTCGCCGGACGGCGGCGATGGTGGCGATGTCGTCGTGTACGAGGAGGACCGAGGCGCCCATGGGGGAGCCCGGGAGTCTACAGCATGGCCCCGGGATCCACGTCGATGACGACCTTCACTCCATTCGGCACATCCGCCAACGCCGCCTCCAACCGGGCGAGCAGTGGGGCGAGCGCCGCATGTGTCGGCGCCTTCAGGAGCAACTGCCAGCGCGTCTTGCCCCGGATTCGAGCAATCGGCGCCAGGGCCGGGCCCAGCAGGCGCACCCCCGCCGACGCTGGCGGCATGTGTCGTCCCACCAAGTTCCCCAGGAAGCGCGCCACCCCCGCCGTCTGCTCCGGGTGCTCGCCCTCCAGCCGGACGGCCGCCATGCGCGCGAAGGGCGGATAGGCCAGCGCCTTGCGCCACTCCAGCTCCTGCTTGGAGAACCCGTCGAAGTCGTGCGCCAGCACCCGCTTCACCGGCTCCGCGTCCGGGTTGTAGGTCTGCACCAGCACCCGGCCCGGGTCCTTCCCGCGCCCCGCGCGCCCCGCCACCTGGGTCAGCAGGTGGAAGGTCCGCTCAGCGGCTCGGAAATCAGGAATCGCCAGGGACGTGTCCGCCATCACCACGCACACCAGCGTCACGCCCGGGAAGTCGTGCCCCTTGGCCACCATCTGGGTGCCCACCAGCACGTCGATTTCACGCCGCGCGAAGGACGCCAGCAGCTCCGTGAGCTTCTCCGCGCTCGTCGCGGAGTCCCGGTCCAGTCGCGCCACGCGTGCGTGTGGCATCCGCTCCAGGACCTCCGCCTCCACACGCTCCGTGCCGATGCCGAGCTTGAGCAGGGGGCCGGTGCACTCGCGGCAGGCGTTCGGCACCGGGAAGGCCACGCCGCAGTAGTGGCAGACCACCCGGTTCTGCGAGCGGTGGTGCGTCATGCACACGTCGCAGTCGTGGCACTTGAGCGACAGGCCACACACCTCGCACAAGAGGATGGTGCTGTGGCCTCGGCGGTTGAGGAAGAGGATGACCTGCTGCCCCTTGGCGACCGTCTCCTCCATGGCCTGGAGCATCTGCGGGCTCAGGATGGGCGCCTCTTCCGTCACCTGGCCCTCTCGCGGACGCTCCACGCGCAGGTCCACCAGGTTGATGGTGGGCATGGGCCGGTCATCCACGCGGTTCTTCAGCTCGATGAGCTTGTAGCGGCCGGAGCGCGTATTCTGGAGCGTCTCCAGCGAAGGCGTCGCGGAGCCCAGCACCACCACCGCGCTGGCCTGCTTGCCGCGCACCACCGCCAGGTCGCGCGCCTGGTAGCGCAACTTCTCGTCCTGCTTGAAGGACGGGTCGTGCTCCTCGTCCACGACGATGAGCCCCAGGTGCTCCACCGGCGCGAACACCGCCGAGCGCACGCCGACGGCGATCTTCACCGTGCCCTTGCGCAGCGCCTGCCAGTGGAACAGCCGCTCGCGGTCCTTGAGCCCCGAGTGCAGCACCGCCACGTCGCCGCCGAAGCGGCTGCGGAAGCGCCCCACCAGCTGCGGCGTGAGCGCGATTTCCGGCACCAGCACCAGGCTGCCCAGGCCGCGCGCGAGCGTGTGCTCCACCGCGCGCAGGTACACCTCCGTCTTGCCGCTGCCGGTGACGCCGTGCAGGAGGTACGGCTGGAAGCCGCCCGCGTCGACGGCGCCCTGGAGCTCCTTCACCGCCAGGGCCTGCTCCGGGGTGAGGCGGTCCGGGCGGTTCTGCACCAGGCCCTCGCGCACGCCAGGCTGGAGCGTCACCTCCACCCATTTCACGAACTTGCGCGTGGCCAGCTTCTTCAGCGTCTCGCGCGCGCCGGGGATGGCGTGCGTCACCTCCTCCAGCGGCGCTCTTCCGCCCACCGCCAGGAGGTACTGGAGCACCGCGGCCTGCGCCGGTGCGCGGGCCAGCGCCGGAGGCACCTCCGCGACCAGCGCCTCCACGAAGAACTGGATGTCCGGCTTCGCTTCCTTCTCATCCACCGCGGTGGAGAGGCCCGGCGGCAGCGCGCCGCGGATCACCTCGCCCAGCGGATAGCGGTAGTGCTCCGCGGTGAAGCGCAGGAGCGCGATGAGGTCCTTGGGCAGGGACGGCGAGTCCTCCAGCACGCGCTGGATGGGCTTGAGCCGCACGCCGCCTTCCACCGGCGCGTTCGCGGGCCCCAGGTAGAAGCCCAGTGCCATGCCCCGGCCGAAGGGCACGAGCACGCGCTGGCCCGGGGCGAGGTTGCCGGCGAGCGCCTCCGGCACCAGGTAGGTGAACTCCCCGCGCACGGGACGGCCCACGGCGACAGAGGCAAGTTGGGCAGGGGTGGCGCTCACGACGGGGCGCACTGTACCGGCGGGATCCCGCTGCGACACTTCCCTTCCCACTTCCGTACGCCGTGTCCGCAACGGAATGGAACCGCGAGCGGGGGTCGCTCCCTGTGCCTGAGGAAAACCACCCAGCGCGAAGTGCTCCTGCTCCATGACCGACCTCTTGCCGCTCTACGTCCCCGGCCCGCCCGTCCTGCACCCGGGATCCACTGTGCCCCGGGCGTCTGACATTCCCCTTGCGTCTGGAAACACGAAGGGCCCCTTCCGGCCCTGGAGGACAGGGGGCGGAAGAGGCCCGGGTGGCCTTGAGCGAAAGAGGGACGTGCGGGCGGGCTAGCGGCCGTGGGCCTTCTTCACGGACGGGCGGTTGGACACGCGGTCCCACCACGCCATCACGTTCTTGTACGGGGCCACGGTGTCCTTCTCCCCCATGGCGAAGAGGTACTCCATGTACGGCGCGAAACAGACCTCCGCGAGCGTGAAGTCATTGCCCGCCAGGAACGGCCGGTTCGCCAGCGCCGCGTCGAGGACCTCCAGCGGACGCTTCATGCCCTCGCGGCCCTTGGCGATGTTCTCCTCGTTGTTGGTGCCCCGGAAGCGCTCCATGACGATCTTCATCGCCTGGCCGGAGAAGTAGGACTGCTCCACGCCGATGAACTGCTCCATCAGCGCGTAGGCCTTGGGGTCCGCGGGCGTCAGCGACGGGCCCGGCAGGGTGCGGTCCAGGAAGCGGGCGATGGCGCGCGACTCGTAGATGATGAAGCCGTCGTCCAGTTCCAGCGCGGGCACCACGCCAAAGGGCTGGCGGGCGATGTGCGCGGGCGTCTTCTGCTCGTGCTTCATCAGGTCGATGTTGACGAACTCGACCTCGCGGCCCTTCTCCGCCAGGACGGTGAGGACCTTGCGGGTACACGTGCTCATCGGGTTGCCATAGAGCTTCATGCGAATCGCCTCCGCGCCAGGACCCGGGGAAATCCCGGTCTTGGAACGGGCGGGACTTTCACCGTCAGTCCCGCCCATCGCAAGCGATTCGAAGCGGGCCGCTACTTGAAGAGCGTGTCCGGCACGACCGAGCGGTTGTCCGCCTTGAGGGCGGTGAAGCGCACCACGCGCTGGCCCGCCTTCCACACCTCCACGGTGCGGGGCATCCAGTCGCCGGTGGCCGGCGAGGCGTAGTCCAGGAAGCGCACGTCCCAGGTCGCCCCGGACGCGTCCGAGTAGCGCACGCGCGCGGGCCGGAAGGCGTCCTTGTAGACCCAGAACTGGGGCTTGCCCTCCGCGGGGTCTCCCAGCACGTAGGCGACCTCACCGCCGAAGCGCGCGAGCGACGTCACCTTCGTGTTGATGCCCAGCCCCTGGAGGTAGGCCTCCTGGGCGAGCTTGGTGTCCTGCACGCTGCCCGCGTCCTGCGCGAGGATGGCGCACACCTGGGCCACCAGCACGGAGATGGACGGCAGCTCCTTGCCCTCCACGCGCTTCTTGCCGGAGACCTGCACGGTGGAGGACTTGAGGCTGCTGTCCGGCGAGCTCGCGTCGAAGCGGCAGCGGCCCGGAATCTTCACGGACAGCACGCCGTCCCCCTGGAGCTCCGGGCGGTCCGTGGGGACGTTGAGGGCGGCGCCGGCTTCCCCCACTCCCGTGGCGGAGAAGATGACGGAGCCCTCCACGCGGAAGGACGACAGGCGCTTCTCCTCCCGCGTGGTGGCCATGCGCCGCAGGATGGAGCCGCCGGGCAGCACGTAGGCGCCGGCGGTGAGGGAGGCGAGGACTGCGGATACGGCGATGAGACGCTTCACGGCTTCTCCGTCTTCACGACCTCGCGCAGGTACTCCAGGAGTCCTCCGCGCAGGTCGGGGCGCTTGAGCGCATAGGCGATGTTCGCCTTGAGGTAACCCACCTTGTCACCGGCGTCGTAGCGCTGGCCCTGGAACTTGTAGCCCAGCAGACCTTCGGTCTTCTGGAGCGTGGCCAGGCCGTCCGTGAGCTGGATTTCGCCGCCCACGCCCGTGGTCTGCTTCTCCAGGATGGGGAAGATGGACGGGGGCAGCACGTAGCGGCCAATCACCGCCAGGTTCGACGGGGCGGTGCCCTTCTTGGGCTTCTCCACCACGTGGTCGATTTGGATGACGCCGTTGCCCAGGTCCTTGCCGGCGGCGATGCCGTACATGTGCGTCTCGCTCTCGGGGACCTCCATCAGCGCGATGACGGCCTTCTGGTGCTGCTGGTAGATGCGCGCGAGCTGGCCGATGCCCGGATCCTCCGAGTCGATCATGTCGTCGCCCAGGAGGACGCCGAAGGGCTCGTCGCCGATGACGCTCTTGGCGCACAGCACCGCGTGGCCCAGGCCCAGCGGCTCCTTCTGGCGCACGCTGATGATGCGCACCAGGTTCGCGATGGCGCGCATCCGGTCCGCGTCCGCCGTCTTGCCGCGCGCACGCATCGTGGTCTCCAGCTCGAACGCGATGTCGAAGTGGTCCTCGATGGAGCCCTTGCCGCGGCCGTTGATGACGACGACGTCCTCCATGCCGGCCTTCACCGCCTCCTCGACGATGTACTGGAGGGTGGGCGTGTCGACGATGGGCAGCATCTCCTTCGGCACGGCCTTGGTGGCCGGGAGGAAACGGGTGCCCAGGCCGGCGGCGGGAATGACGCACTTGCGGATGAGCTTCGCTGCCTTCGTGTCGGTGGAGGACATGGGGCGGGGAATCTATTGGTGGCCCAGAACCCCAGCAAGCCGGATAGATTCCCCCCAGCCATGCCGCTCCGTGCCATCGCCGCCGCTCTCTGCTTGACGCTGTCCGTGGTTCCCTTCGCCGCCCGGGCCGCCACGACCGAACGGGCCGACGAGCTTCGCAACGTCGCGAATGCACGGTCCCTGGGCATGGGCAGCGCCTACCGGGCCACGGGCCTGGGTGCGGACGCACTCCTGGGCAATCCGGCGGCGATGGCGCTGTACCCGGCCTACCGCATCGAGGGCACGGGCGCGTACGACCCTCGCAACAAGGAGGGCTTCCTGGGCATCACCCTGGCGGACTCCAGCAGCGGCCGGCTGGCGCTGGGCGTGGACTACCACTGGCTGTCGCTGGGGCGCGGCGGGGGGCGCACGTCCGCGAACCTGAGCACGCTGGGCGCGGCGCTGCCCCTGGGGCAGTCGCTGCTCATCGGCCTGTCGGGGCACTACCTGCGGCTGAATGGCCAGTCGCGCTTCGCCAACTCCATCACGATGGACGCGGGCATCCTGGTGCGGCTGAGCGAGCAGCTGTCACTGGGCGTGTCGGGGCACAACCTCATCGACACGGAGAACGTGGAGCTGACGCGCTACTTCTCCGCGCACACGGCCTACGTGGGGCAGGCGGTGGTGGTGGCGTTCGACATGCGCGCGGACTTCGAGACGCGCGACTCGACGGTGCTCACGTACAACACGGGCGCGGAGTACATCCTCGACCAGACGATTCCGCTGCGCGCGGGCTACACGTACGACGGCTTCCAGAAGATTTCGCGCGTGACGGTGGGCGCGGGCTTCATGTCGCCCGGGGGCGGCGGCGTGGACCTGGCGTACGAGCACGACCTGGGCGGGCTGAACGGGCGCGTGTTGTCGCTCACGCTGCGGCTCTTGGTGAACTGAGGCGTCAGCGGCCCCGGCTGGCTTCGGCGGCGTCTCTCAGGGCGAGGTAGCGCTCGGAGGCGGCGAAGCGGACCAGTTCCTCCAGCTCTGAATCGTGCGGGCGGCGGGCGCGCAGCACGGTGAGCGCGGGCCCGGGGCCTCCGCAGGCGACGAGCCCCGCGCGGTTGGCGGAGTCGCGCGCGGCGGCGACGAGCAGGCTCGCGTCGAAGTCGCGGGTGCCGGGCTCCATCAGGAGGGCGGCGCGCTCCAGGGCCCTGGGGGACAGGGACTCGCGCACCACGCGGGCGTCGTCACCGGCGTCCTTGGGGTTCTTGAGGACGGAGGACAACAGCGCGAGCGCGCGCAGCAGGTGGTCCTTGCGCAGGGCGCGCAGGGCGAGCAGGTCCGGTGACAGCGAGAACAGCGCGCGGCCGGCGTGGAAGCGCAGCTCGGCGTTGGTGGGAGGCTGCTGCACGAGGAGCCGGCCCACGACGAGGCGCGGGGCGGTGGTGTGCAGCGGGGTGATGTTGGCGCTGTCGTCGTCGCCCGCGACGAGTTCCGGCAGGGGCACGCCCAGGAGGCGCGCGGCGGCGTTGAGCGCGTCGAGCACGGCGGCGGCGCCCGGGCCGGAGGAGGCGCGCAGGGGCTCCGTGGTGCTGGCGATGCGCGCGGGCGACGGGAACAGCCGGCACAGCGCGATGCCCACGCACGCGAGCAGCTCTCCGGACGGGGTGCGCAGGCCCGGGTGGCGCAGACCAGCGCGCTCCTGGTTGGTGAGGGGCGCGCGCTGCACGCGGGGCGCGGAGACGTCGCGGCCCTCCAGGGCGTCCGCGAGCTCGCGCATGAGCGCGGCGCGGGTGGCGTCACCGCGCTGGTCGAAGTGGTCCACGAGGCCGCGGTAGGGCTTCGGGTCGAGCGGGCGCTCGCGCACGAGCTTGAAGACGAGCGGCTCCGCGGAGGTGGAGTCCGCGGGGGGCTCGGCGTCCGGGACGGCGGCGGGGGTCTCACGGGTCTCGGTGGAGCCCACGGTGGGGCGGCCACTGGCCTGGGGAGGACGCGTGGGGGCCGGGCCGGAGACGGTGCCTTCGGGGCGGCCGGCGCGGTGGATGCGGCGCACGGGGTCCATGCGGCCAGGAGGTGCTTCCCACGCGATGACGCTCGTGGCTTCCACGGGCCCGGCGCCGAGCTCCTGCGCGTCCTCGTCTTCGTCCTCGGAGGGAATCTGGCTGAGGAGCGGGATGTCGGGCGGGGCTTCGGGAGCGCCGCGGCCCTTCGAGGGAGGCGCGACGGGGCGCGAGGCTCCGGCCATGGCGCGAGGCGCGGGGGCTGGGGGTTCCACGCCGCTGGCGGACAGTGGGGCACGGGGCGCGGCGGGAGGTTCCACGCCACTGGCGGACAGTGGGAGCCGGGGCGCGTGTCCAGCGCGTGGGGCGCGTTCCACGCGGGATGGGGCTTCGCGGATCTGCGTGCCCGCGTTCTTGGAGGAACGGGCGTTGTCGTCGGAGGCGGTGGCGGCCTTGCGCGACGCTGGGGCTTCGGGCTCCGCGTCTGGAGGGAGCGCGGCTCCGAAGGCCGTGGTCCTTTCGCGCGGAGGCGTGGCGGCGCGCTGCTTGCGGTCGAGCGCGGAGGCTGCGTCGTCCGGCGTGGGGCCGGGCTCCTGGCCCGAGCCGCCGCGAGACGGCTTCGCGGCCCGGGCCATGCCGCTGGGCGCGGGGGCGGACTCCGCGAGGGAGACAGGGCTCTCCGCTGGCGCCTTCGCGGCGCGACGGGGAGGCTCCGCTTCCGGCGACGTGCTCGAGACCGCACCGTGACGGCCGGACGGAGCCTTCGGCTGGCGAAGAGCGTCCGTGCTCGCGGCCGTCGCGCCGACGGGGGCGTTACGGCTGGACGCGGCCTTCTGCTGGCTTGCGGCGTCCGTGCTGGATGCGGTGGCGCCGACGGATGCGTGACGGCCGGACGGAGCCTTCGGCTGGCTTGCGGCGTCCGCGCCAAATGCGGCACCGACTGGTGAGTGGCTTCCGGAGGGTGTCTTCGGCTGCTTGGCGTCGCCCGTGCTGGATGCCGTGGCGCCGACAGGGGCGTGACGGCTGGACGCGGTCTTCGGCTGGCGGGTGGCATCCGCGCCAAATGCGGCACCGTCGCGGCCGGACGGGGCCTTCGGCTGGCTTGCGGCGTCCGTGCTCGCGGCCGTAGCACTGACAGAGGCGTAACGGCCGGATGGGGTCTTCGGCTGGCGGGTGGCATCCGCGCCGGATGCAGCTGTTCCTGCGGCAGCGTCGCGACCAGACGGAGTCTTCGGCTGGCGTGCGGCGTCCGTACCCGGCGATGCGGTGCCAACCGGCGCGTGGCTTCCGGAGGGTGACTTCGGATGGCGCGTGGCTTCCGTGGGGAACGGTGCGGTTCCTACCGACGCATGGCGTCCCGAGGGAGCCTTGGGTTGCCGAGGTGCTTCCGTGGCGGACAATGCGGTGTCCACCGGTGCGTGACGCCCCGAAGGGGCCTTGGCCGGGAGGTCGACCTCCGCGCCCGGCACAGTATCCGCGAGGGAGGCAGGGCTCCCCACCGGAGCCTTCCCGGATGCGGGGCGGCGCTGCGCCTCCGTTCCTTGGGCGGTGTCTCCTACCGACGCGTGCCGTCCGGAGGGGGCCTTTCCAGGCTGCGACGCTTCCGCGCCTCGCTCTGCGTCCTTCCGCGACGCGCGCTCAGCCGTGTCACTCCGCGCCCCTGCGCGTCCTCGCTTCTTGTTGCCAGGAGCCGCGTCGAGTTCCTCGCCTGCCGCGTTGCCGCGTCCCTTGCGCGGAGTCGCGCTGGCCCCTGGCGAGCGCTTCTCCTGTGCGTTGGCGGACGAGGCCTCCTCCGCCTGGAGCAGCGAGGGGACGTCCGTGTTGGACGTCACCTCGTCGGACAGGTCCTTGCGCTTCGCCGCGGGCACCCGGCCCGTGGCGACCGGCGGCGCGACGAGCACCGACGGCGGCGGCACGCCTACGGCCTGCGCTGGCGCCGGACGCGCGGGCTCCTGCGACGGCGGACGGGCGCGCTGCTCGCGGGACTTGCGCAGGCTCTCGGCGCGGCGCGCGTAGAGGCGGGCCTTCTCGGTGTTGTGCAGCACCTCGCGGCAGAAGAGCGCGAGCCGCTCCCACGTGTGCTGGCGCTCCTCGTCGTCCTCCGTCGCGGTGGCCGCGTTCTCCAGCGCCCAGGCGGCCTCGCCAAACTGCTCGCGCTCGGTGCAACGGTCCGCGAGCAGCAGCCAGGCTTCCTTGTGCCCCGGTTCGAAGCGCACGGCCTGGCGCAGCTCCGCCAGGGCCGCACCCGCGTCGCCCATCGCCTCCAGTGTGGCGACGCGCTCCAGGTGCGCCTTGCGCGCGGCCGGCCCCCGAGGCTCCCGCGCGAGCTGCGCGTGCAGCAACGCACTCAGCGCGGGCAGGTCGCCCAGGCGGCGCGCGAGCGCCAGCAGATGCTCCCGGGGTTGATCATTGTCCGGGCTCTCCGCGAGCACCTCCGCCCAGGCCCACTGCGCGATGCGCAGGTCGCCCAGGGACTCCTCCGCGGTCTGCGCGAGCACCCGCAGCGCCTCCAGGCGATCCGGCGCGCGGCGCGGCGCGGCGGCACAGGCGGCGCGCAGACGCTCGACCTGGGCGAAGCGCTCATCGTCGGAGACGCTGCGCACCAGCCCCGCGAGCACCGGCAGCATTCCGGGCACCAGCGCATCCGCGGACTCGAAGTCCTCGCGCGCCTTCGCGGGGTTGCCCATGTTCAGCTGCCGCTCGCCTCGCGTCAGCAGCGCCACGGCGCGGGCCCGCGAGGTCCTCGCCCGGGAGATCGCGTCATCGAGCGCCCGGCGCACGAGCGAGGCGTCCTCCCGCTGCGACAACAGCCGGACCTGTTCACGCAACGCCGTGCGCTCACCGGTCAGCTCGACGATCTCCCGGTACATGCGCGCGGCGCCCGCGGAGTCCTGGAGCTCGTTCTCCATCACCTCCGCGAGCCGCGTGAGGGCTTCGGCGCGCTCGGGGGCGTCCTTCGCGCGGTCCGCGCGCTTGAGGTACAGCTGGGCCAGCTCGCGCCACGCACTGCGCGCGATGAGCTGGGCCTCCTGGCGCTGGGACTGTGCCCGCTCCGAGCCCTCGTCCACGGTGCGTGCCGAGGCCGGTGCATCCGAAGCGGGGGGAGCGGCGGCCTTCGCGGCGGAGTCCGCCTGCGGGAAGACGACTTCCGAAGTCGCTTCCTCCTCGTCGAACGCGGGCTTCGCGGTGGAGGGGACCAGCACGGAGGCCCGTCGCGGAGCGGATGGCTTCCCGTCACGGGACTGCGTTGACGTAGAGGCGCCCTTCTCCGCTTCGACACGCTCAGGCGGGATGATCTCCGAGGTCGACTCCTCGTCGTCGAACGCCATCGCTGGCGCTCCCGGCACCAGCACCGCGCTGGACGGACGCGGAGGGTTCACTTCCGACGTCGCTTCGTCCGCATCCGACTGAAGAGGGGACGCCTTGGAGGCCGATGCGTCCTCGCTGGAGGCCTTGGCTTGCGCTCCAGCAGCGGATTCGGATGGAGGCGGAGGGAGGATCTCCGACGTCGATTCGTCTTCGTCGAAGGCCTTGGAAGGAGCTCCCGGCACCAGCACCGCGACAGGCGAACGCGATTCTTCAGGACCGGAGGCCTTCGAGGGTGCGGGCTTCTCGTCGACGGCCTGTGCGTCATCGGCGGGCAGCGCTTCCTCGAGCTTCTTGCCAAAGACCTGCGTCGACTCGAACAACGGCGGAGCAGGTGGCGCGGCAGCAGGCGTCCGCGTCGCACTCGCTGGCGAGGTTCCACCGGCGTGCTCAGGCGCCTTTGCCGCGCCCGACAACATCAGCGCACTCAACGCCGTGATGACGTGTTCAGGCACCGTCGCGGACGGCGAGGTGCTCGACGGCGCGACAACGGGCGCAGGCGCATCCGTGGTGTTCCCGGATGACGAAACGTTGGCCTCGCCAACAGCGCTCTCAACCCGAGGCGCCTCGTCCACGGACGACGATGCACCGGAGCCCTCGGGGGCCCTATCTCCCGGCGCTTGCGCAGCGACTTCAGGGTGCACCGTGTCCGGTGCCTTCGCGACAACCTCATCGAGCTTGGGTGACTCGACGGGCCCGACGCCGGAGTCCGTCTCGCTCGGTGCAACGGTCTTCGCGACCTGCGGCGGCGTCACCACCCGGGCCTTGCCCGGCCCCTCGTCGTCCCAGGGGAACTCCGGTCCTCGCGACGCCAGCCGTGCCGGTTCCGCCCACTCGCCCAGCGGGACCTGCACCGTGGCCGCCCGGGGAGCCCACGCCTGCGGAGCCGGCACCGCCACCACCGGCATCTCCACCACCGTGTTGCCCAGCTCCGGATCCGACAGCGCCAGCGCGGACACCTCCACGGTCTTCGTCCGGGACTCCTCGTCCTCCGCCGGGAGTTGCGGGGCCGGCTTCGCCTTCGCCACCCGCTCGCGCAGCACGTCGAGCACGAAGCGGGCCCGGGCGTCGTCCGGCGAGTCCATCAACAACCCGTTGAGCACCGCCGCGGCGCGCGCTTCCTGCCCCGTGCGCCGCAACACCCGCGCCAGCTGACGGCGGACCTCGCGGCGGACCTCGCCCCGCTCCGTCACCATCGCCGCGTCCAGCAGGGTGATGACCGCGCGCTCCGTGCCCGCCTTCAGCGCGCACCGGACCAGCACCGCCGCGAGCCGGGGCGTCATCGGCAGGGAGCGGCTGGCGGACACCAGGCCGGAGTACGCCCGCGCCGCCTGCCCCTCCTGGAGCAGCCGAGCAGCGTCGCGGCAGATCCGGGCCACCGCGCCTCGCACGTCCTCTCCTCGCGAGCCCAGCTCCGGTCCGCGCAGGGAGGGCTCCGGCGTCCGTGGGCCCTTGCCGTGTCTCCCGCCACCCATGAAGCCCCCAGTCTACACACGATGCGCGCGACGGGGGCATCCTGTCCGTCGGCCCAGGGCCCTGGTTTTCCAGGTTCTCAGGGCGCGTCCACGGCCACGATGGGCCCCTCCGGAACGCGCAGGCCCGCCGACTCGAAGAAGGCCCGCAGGTCCTCCGGCACCGGCGCCTCCAGCCGCAGCGGCCGGCCCGTGCGCGGATGCCCCAGCTCCAGCGCGTGCGCATGCAGCAGGCAGCGCGGCGCCATCAGGCCCCCCGCGCTCCCCGCGCCGCCGTAGCGAGCGTCCCCCAGGATGGGGTGCTCCAGCGCCGTCAGGTGCGCCCGGAGCTGGTGCGTGCGTCCCGTCCGGGGCAGCAGCTCCACCAGACTGAACGCCTCTCCCGCGAACAGCGTCCGGTAGTCCGTCCACGCGGGCACGCCATTGGCCGCGCGGGTCGCCCGCCAGCGCCCTGGCCGAGACGGGTCCTTCGACAGGGGCAGGTCCACCGTGCCGCCCGCCTCAAGCCCCGGCCCCGTCGCCGCGAGGTAGCGCTTGCGCGCGGTCCCCTCCCGGAAGGCCTCGGCCAGCGCGGAGGTGGCGGCGGCCGTCTTGCCGAACACCGTCACCCCGGACGTCTCCCGGTCCAGCCGGTGCACCAGCCCCGCCTGCCGGCCCAGGTGCTCGCTCACCAGGTCCACCAGGCTCCCGCCCACGCGGCCTTCCGTGGGCTGCGCGTTCAGGCCCGCGGGCTTGTCCACCGCGATGACGTCCGCGTCCTCGAACAGCACGCGCAGGGGCGCCGCGGGCTTCGCCGTCTCCAGCGGGCTCTGCCCCGCTTCCTCCAGCACCACCGTCACCACCTGCGCGGCCAGGAGCTTCACCGCCCCATCCCGCGCGCGACGCCCCGCCACGTACACGGCGCCCACGTCCACCAGCCGCCGCACATCCGCCACCGGCAGCGCCAGCTCCGCCGCCACCGCGTCCACCAGGGCGCGCCCCACGTGCGCCCCCTCCGCCCGGAACGTCCGGCGCTTCATCGCGCGCCGCCCCTTTCCAGCAGGGACTCCAGGGGGGCATGCGGACAGGCAACGGAAGCAAAGGACATGGCGCGACACTCTATGCGCGTGCTCCCTGCCCTGACGCGGGCTTCCTGTTACCTTCCGCGCCGCCATGGACCGCCCCCTGCTCTCCGTCCGGTCGCGGCTGGATGACTTCCTCGCCGAGCTGGCCACCCTCCAGTACCGCTACGGCGCCGGACTCTCCCCGGACCTCCCCGTCGCCCGCCTGTACGCGTCCTTCCCGGAGCTGTCCTCGCCGGAGACCTTCGCCGCCGCCAACGAGGCGCTCGCCCGCGCGAAGGGCAAGGACGACCCCGACCCCGTCACCCTCCGCCGCATCACCCTGGTGCGCGAGCTCATCGCCACCCAGGTGGAGGAGTCGCTGGCCCTGCCCGCGGCGGACGCCGTCGTCGCGCTGGAGGCCCGCTCCCACATCCCCGCGGACGACACGACGCTGTCGCTGGCCCAGGCCCTGTCCCAGATTCCCCGCGAGCCCAGCCGCTCCCGCCGCGCCCTGCTGGAGCGCGGCGCCGGTAACTTCCTCTGGGACCACCGGGGCCCGTACGGAGACCGACGCGACGCCTCCCTCCAGGCCGCGGAGGTGCTGGGCTTCCCGGACTACCCCTCGCTGCGCCAGGACGTGACCGGCATCGACGCGGGCAAGCTGGCCGAGGCCGCCGAGGAGACCCTCAAGCGCACCGAGGACGCCTACCGCGACGTGCTGGCCTACGTCCTGCGCAAGCTGGAGCCCACCCTGCGTCCGCTGCCCGGCGGCGAGGCGCGGCGCCATGACGTGCAGCACGCCCTGCGCGCCCCGTGGATGGACGCGCACTTCCGCCGCGAGGACACCGTCCCCGCCGTGATGCGCTGGCTGTCCGACTGGGGCCTCCACCCGGAGGCCGGCGGCCGCATCCGGTTGGACGACGAGGCCCGCCCCGGCAAGGCGTCACGCCCCTTCGTCGCCGCCGTGCGCGTGCCCCACGAAATCCGTCTGGTCATCCAGCCCCGAAGCGGCATGGACGCGCTGGGCGACCTGCTCCACGAAATGGGCCACGCGTGGCACCTGGCCCACGTGGACGCGGACGCCCCCATGGAGCTGCGCCGCCTGGGCGACGCCTCCGTCACGGAAGCGTTCGCCGCCACCTTCGAGCGGCTCCTGCTGTCTCCGCCCTGGCTCAAGCGCTACCTGGGCCTGCCGTCCGGCACGACGAAGGACGCCATCCGCCTGGCCGCGTTCCAGGCCCTGGCCGTGCTGCGCCGCCACTGCGCGAAGCTGTCCTACGAGCTGTCCCTCACCACGAAGGGCGCCTCCGCCGACCGCGCAGACGAATACGCCGACGGCCAGCGCCGCGCCCTCTTCGCGCAGCCGCACCCGGGCTTCTTCCTGCATGACGTGGATTCACAGCTCTACGTCACCCGCTACCTGCGGGCCTGGGCCCTGGAGACCCGGCTCACCGCGCACCTGCTGGAGCGGTTCAACGAGGACTTCTGGCGCAACCCCGCCGCCTTCACCTGGCTCAAGGGGCTCTTCGCGCGGGGCGGCGCCGCCGACGCGGAGGGACTGGCCACGGAGGTCTCGGGCACGCCGCTGGCGCTGCCCGAGGCGGGAGCGCGCCTCGTGGCCATCCTCAACCAGTAGGGAGTACGGCCCCTACTTCTTCTTGGCGCGCAGCGCGCGGACGATCTTGTCCTTCGCCGCGTTGGCAGGAGCGACCTCGCGGGCCGGCGCCTTGGAGGCGTTGGCCGCGGTGCGCGTCTGGCCGGTGCGCGCGCGCATGGCCTTCATCAGCTGCATCTCGATGACGAGCAGCTCGTCCGCCAGCTCCGCGTTCGCACCGGCGGCGCGGGGCAGCGGCGCGCTCTTGCTGGGAGCGCCCGCGCCATGACGCATGCGCAGGGCCTTCTCCTCCGTGGCCGTCAGCGTGGTGGACTTCTCCAACGCCGCCTTGACCTCTTTGGCGGTCAACGTGCTACTTCCGACCTTGCGCTCCATCTCCGCTCCCTTCGTTGTGCACGCCTGAACACCCGAGCATGTCAGATGCGTCTGGGCCGCAACCGACGAGGATTGTAGAGGACGCAAGAGGGCCGTCAAAATTTCTTCCAACAGGCCGCTGCCAGTCTGTAGCGACCCGCCCCACCCGCTACAGCTACAGGTGCATCCCCAAGCCCAGGAACGTGGAGCGCAAGCTCTGTCGCTCCCCGGAGAATGGGGAGCCCCTGGCGGAGAAATTCTGGTAGCGCGCCTCGGCGGAGAGGAAGAGGTCCTCCCCCAGCTCCAGCCCCACGCCGCCGCAAAACTCGAAGCCCAGCTGGAGCACGCGGCTGCCCAGCGTGTCCGGGGCCACCGACTGGGGCCGGGAGTGGGGCACCAGCATGCTGGCCCCCACGCCCAGGAAGGGCCGCACCCGGGTGTCCCCCAGGGGCACCACGCGCACGGAGATGGGCGTCACCTCCGTCAGGTGCCGGCTGGACGCCAGGTGGCCACCCACCTCCAACACCGCCCCCGGCTTGCGGTACGCCCAGCCCAGGCCCGCGCTGTAGCCCACCGTGCGCGCCGCCTCCGCTTCGCCCTGGAGCACGTAGGCCCCCAGCGGCGCGACGGTGATGCCCAGGTTGCGGACGGGTTCGGCGGGGGCCGGGGTCGCCAGGAGTGCGAGCCCGGCACACGCCAGGGGGAGGGCGGAGCGGAACATGGCCTCCCGTGAGAGCAAGGCCAGGGCCAGGGGGGTTCCCCAGCCGCGTCAGGCACTTGCGGGGAGGCCCGGGCGGAGGCGGCGGCCCGTGCAGGACACGGCCGTCACAGCCCCCGAAGGCCGCGCGCGCCTCCGAGCCTCAGGGAACCTCTGGCCGTGAAACCGTGGGGCTTCCAACGGCCAGGGAGGCTCGGCGGCGCGCGGCGGGGTGCGTCAGTTCCCCTCGCCCTCGTCTTCCGGGTCGGGGGCGCCGGGCGTGGCGCCCGGGGTGGCGGTCGAGTCCCCGGCCTTCTTGCGCGGGATGCCGAAGTGGTCCAGCGCGTCCGCGATGCCCTGGGGCTTGTCCGCGTCTGGCAGGAAGTCCTGGGGCGGCTGCAGCGCGGGGTCCTTGCCAATCTCCGTCAGGCTGGACTCCAGCGTCATGCGCAGCTCCGCGGCCTCCGGGGTCTTCTCCTGGGGCACGCCGAGGCGGCCGTCCAGCCGGGCCTTGAGGACGACGGACGTGGCCGCGTCCACCAGCACCTCGCCCTCCAGCGAGCGCGGCAGCCGGTGCGCGAAGAAGTTGGCGCGGCGCTTCGTCGTCTCGTCCGCGTTCTTGGGCGTGAAGGCGGCGGGCAGGTTCTTGGTCGCGGCGGCCTGCTGGGGTTCGCCCAGGGACACGTTGTACTTCCACGCGGTGCGCCCCTCGTGGGTGACGGTGCCCGCGGGGGTGAGCTTGATGCGGCCCTGGAAGAGGCTGTCGAAGTCGCGGATGGCGCCCGTCAGCTCCGTGCGGGTGCGCTCGGCCATGCCGCGGTCGCGCAGGCGCTGGCGGTACGGGCCGTAGCGGTTGCGCGCGAACACCTGCCCCTTCACGCGCATCACCTCCAGGCCCTGGTCCCGGGAGTTCTCCAGGATGCCGTGGAAGTCGCCGTTGACGCCCCCGGGGACCGCGCGGAAGGAGCGCGTCTCCGTGAGCTTCACGGGGTTGTTCCCGTTGGGGCCGGCCCACTCGTAGCTGAGGGTGGACTGGAAGAAGTGCGGGCCCAGCCGCTCGGTCACCTCCGCGGCGTCCATGCCCAGGATGCGGCGGGACACCTGGGGGTTGTCCGCGACGTCCTCCGGCGGCAGCTTCTCCTTCGCCGAGGCCACCACCTTCGGCGGGTCCTCCGGCGAGAAGATGCGGGCCTTGGCCGCCTTGTCGACGGGGTCGGAGCAGCCGGTGGCTGCCAGGACCAGGGCGAGGGCGGCGGACTTCGTCAGACTTCTCACGGAACCTCCACGACCATGACGGCGGGGGCGGCAAGTTACGTGGGGGGGACATGAGCGGCAAGCGGTGGCTTGCGTGCGGCCGTGCAAGGGATAGAACGCCCAACCCATGCAGAACCTGCGAGACAAGTTGTTGAAAGCGGGCCTCGTCTCCGAGGAGCAGGCCAAGAAGTCCGACTCCACGCCCTCGGCGCCACGGCGCCAGGAGGACCACCGGGGGAGCGCTCCACGCGCCCCGGCCCCTCGCGGACGTGATGAGAATCGGACAGCCGGAGGCCCGCCGCGCCGCGATGACCGTGGAGGGCCGCCGCGCCGCGAGGGCGGTGGCGGTCCGCCGCGTGGCGCCGGAGGTCCCCCTCGCCAGGGTGCGGGCGGTCCGCCGCGCCAGGGTGGAGGCTTCCGGGGCGGCCCCCAGGGCGGGTTCGGCGCCAACGCGCGTCCGGGCGGCGCTCCCGCGGAGAAGCCCATCCCCAAGCTGCCGCCCATGCCGGGCTCCAAGGCCTACCAGCGCGCCGAGTCCAAGAAGCAGGTGGAGCTGGACCGCGCCCTGCGCGAGCTGGTGCTCGGCGCCCAGGTGCCCCAGGAGCCGGGTGAGACGGCGTTCTACTTCATGACGCGCAAGGGAAAGCTGCGCCGCATGGAGCTGAGCCCCGCGCAGGCCAAGCAGTTGGAGGACGGCGAGCTGGGCGTGGTGGAGCGTCCGGAGCCCGCGCAGATCGAGCACTCGCTGGTGCCCGCCGCCGTGGCCGAGCAGATGTTCGCGCTGTCGCAGAAGGCCGTGCGCTTCTTCAACCGCAAGGAGAACCCCGTCGGCTTCATGAACGACGAGGAGCTCAAGGCGCAGCAGGCGGCGGAGGCCTCCGGCACCGCGGTGGAGACGCCCGACGAGCCCGAGGCCGCCGCGGAAGGCTCCGAGGAGGGCGAGGCGTCCTCCGAGGCCACCGCGTCCGAGTCCCCTGGCGAGCCGAACAGCGAAGGCGGCACCCAGTCCTGATGTCTCTTCCCGTGCCCTCCCCTCCCTCCCATCCGGGAGCGAGGGGAGGCGCGGCTTCCACCGGACGTCCGCGCTCGCCTCAGCCGAACGCGTCGATGCCGGTGATGGCCTTGCCCAGCACCAGCGTGTGCACCTCGTGGGTGCCCTCGTAGGTGAAGACAGACTCCAGGTTCAGCATGTGGCGCACGGGCGGATAGTCGTCCGTGATGCCGTTGGCGCCGTAGATGCTGCGGGCCACGCGGGCGATGTCGAGCGCGCTCTTCACGTTGTTGCGCTTGGCCAGGCTCACCATCACGGGGTTGCTCTTGCCCTCGTCCTTGAGGCGCGCGAGCCGCAGGCTCAACAGCTGCGCCTTGACGATCTCCTGGAGCATGTCCGCCAGCTTCTCCTGCGTGAGCTGGTAGCCGGCGATGGACTTGCCGTCGAACTGCGTGCGGGACAGCGCGTATTCGCGCGCGCCCTCGAAGCACGCGATGGCCGCGCCCGTCACCGCGAACGCGATGCCGGCTCGCGCGTTGTTGAGGCACGACAGCGGACCGCGCAGGTCCACGACGCCGGGCAGCACGTTGCGGTCCGGCACGCGCACGTCCTGGAAGGACAGCTCGCTGGTGCGTGACGCGCGCAGGGAGAACTTGCCGGGAATCTCCCGCGCGCTGAAGCCGGGCATCCCCTTCTCCACCAGGAAGCCGCGCACGGACTCCGGGCCGCCGTCGTCCGTCTTCGCCCACACCACCGCGACGTCCGCGATGCTGCCGTTCGTAATCCACGCCTTGGTGCCGTTGAGCACCCAGGTGTCCCCGTCCTTCCGGGCGCGGGCGCGCATGCCGCCGGGGTTGGAGCCGAAGTCGGGCTCGGTGAGGCCGAAGCAGCCGATGAGCTGCCCCTTCGCCATGCCCGGCAGGAAGCGCGTCTTCTGCTCCTCGCTGCCGTAGGCGTGGATGGGGAACATGCACAGCGAGCCCTGCACGGACGCGAAGCTGCGCAGGCCGGAGTCACCGCGCTCCAGCTCCTGCAACACCAGGCCGTAGCTGACGGTGTTCATCCCCGCGCAGCCGTAGCCCTGGAGGTTCGCGCCCAGCACGCCCAGCTCCGCCAGGCCCGGGATGAGGTGCGCGGGGAAGGTGCCGTCGCGGAAGTGCTTGCCGATGATGGGCAGCACCTCCGAGTCCACGAAGCGGGCCACCGCGTCGCGGGCGGCCTTCTCCTCGGCGGACAGCAGGTCGTCGATGCGGAACAGGTCGGTGATGTCGGCGCGGGGCATGGCGGCGAGCTTGGCGTCGCCACGCGGGAGCCGTCAAACCACCGGTGCCTCAGTGCTTCGCGGGCGCGAGCGCTTCCAGGTCCGCGTCGCGCAGGAAGTTGACCAGCGGACCGTCGATCTTCCGCTGGCCGTCCACCACCACGGTCGGCTTGAGGAAGAAGCTGTTGTTCCAGTTGAAGTCATACAGCGCTGCTTCCGCGGCGTCGTTCCAGGTCGCGTCCATGCGGCCGCGGTAGTACCCGAGCTTGTGCAGCACGCGCTTCACGACCTTCGTCGTCTCCTTGTCCAGCGGGATGAGGTCCGACGCGTACGGCGCCGCGACGCCCGCCTGGTAGCGGTTCATCTCCACGTCCAGCTCCCGCAGCGCGTTCTTGCTGCTGTGCACGACGGCGTCCGCGAGCACCTTCGTGTAGAAGACCGCCTCGTTCTCCGAGCTCCAGACGCGGATGACGCCGGAGCGCTCGCCGTTGTTGTCGCCGCCCACCCGGGCCCCCGCCTTGAGCGACGCGAGCAGCCGCTGCGGCAGGCTGCCCGTGGCCTTCTGGAAGCCCAGCGCCATGGCGTCGCAGATGGTGGCGGTCGTCTGGTTGTTGGCCTGCACCACGAAGGTCGCGCCCTTCACGACGCAGCGCTGCGAGGCGCTCTCCGCGCCGGTCTGCTGGCCCACGGTGATGGTGCCGTCGGCATTGAGCTTCACCGCGGCGAGCTGGCGGTAGTCCGCGTAAGGGTCCACGGTGAACACGTAGTCGACGGCGGCCTGGGCCGTGTCGCCCGCGTCGGTGCGGGCGATGATCGCCTCGGCGTCATCCACCGAGGGGTAGAACATGGAGGCCACCGCCACGTCCGGACGGCCATAGGGCACCAGGCCGCTGATGCCCGCGGGGAAGGAGATGCTGGCCACGCCGCAGGACTTCTCCACCGCGTCGCACGCGACGATGGCGCGAGTGCCGAGGACGCGCGGGTTGATGCCGGTGGGCGCCGCGGCCAGGGCGGACGTGGACGCGAACATCAAACAGGAGGCGGCCAGCAGGCCACGAGGGAAGGTCTTCATGGGCAATGGACCTCGATGCAGTGAGTGGAGACTGGGCCTCACACAGGCGCGGGCACTGCGGCCCGCGCCCATGTTCAGCGAGAGGACGGAGACAGCGGTGCTTCACTCCCCGCCGGGGATGAGCGCCTTCGGATCCACGTTGCGCAGGTAGTTGACCAGCGCGCCGTCGATCTTCCGCTGGCCGTTCACCACCACGGTCGGCTTGAGGAAGAAGAGCGTGTTCCAGTTGAAGGCATCCAGCGCCGCTTCGGCGGCGTCGTTCCAGGTCCCGTCGATGACACCGGTGTAGTACCCGGCCACGGACAGCGTGCCCTTCACGACCTTCGCCGTCTCCGCGTCGAGCAGGATGAGGTCCGACGCATACGGCGCGGCGATGGTCGCCTGGTAGCGGTTCATCTCCACCTCCAGGTCCTTCAGCGCGGTCCGGCTGCTGTGCACGACGGCGTCCGCGAGCACCTTCGTGTAGAAGGTCGACTCGTTCTCCGAGGTCCAGACGCGGATGACGCCGGAGCGCTCACCGTTGTTGTCGTGGCCCACCCGGGCCCCCGCCTTGAGCGACGTGAGCAGCCGCTGCGGCAGGCTGCCCGTGGTCCGCTGGAAGGCCGACGCCATGGCGTCGCAGATGGTGGCGGTCGTCTGGTTGTTGGCCTGCACCACGAAGTTGGCGCCCTTCACGGCGCAGCGCTGCGGGGCGTTCTGCGCGCCGGTCTGCTGGCCCACGGTGATGGTGCCGTTGGGGTTGAGCTTCACCACGGCGAGCTGGCGGTAGTCCGCGTACGGATCCACGGAGAAGACGTAGTCCACCGCCTGCTGGGCCGTGTTGCCCGCGTCGACGCGCGCGAGCACCGCCTCGGCGTCATCCACCGAGGGGTAGAACATGGTGGCGATGGCCACGTCCGGGCGGCCGTAGGGCACCAGGCCGCTGATGCCCGCGGGGAAGGAGATGCTGGCCACGCCGCAGGACTTCTCCACCGCGTCGCACGCGACGATGGCGCGCGTGCCCATGAGGCGCGGGTTGGCCTTGCCCGTGGGGGCCGCGGCGAGGGCGGACGTGGACGCGAACATCAGGCAGGAGGCGGCCAGCAGGCCGTGCTTGAGCGACTTCATTTTCAGGGGACTCCGGTTCGGGAGGTGTTGTCTTGAAGAGCCCCCGGCATCGCGAATGATGCATTTCGCCATGCACGCGCAGTCCGAATTCGCGCGCGCGGTCCTATGCTGTCCGGCCATGGCAAACGAGACGACGAAGTCCGTGGTGGTGACGGGCGCCAGCCGGGGCATCGGCCGCGCGGTGTCCCTGGCGTTCGCGCGCGAGGGCTATGACGTCTGGGCGCTGGCGCGCTCGGCGGAGTCGCTGGAGGCGCTGCGCAAGGAGGGTGGCGAGCGGATCCGCGCGCTCACGGTGGACGTGGCGGACGAGTCCGCGCTGCTCGCGGCGTGCAAGACCGTGCTGGCGGCGGGGACGCCTCGTGTGCTGGTGAACAACGCGGGCATCACCGTGTCCGCGCCGCTGACGAAGACGTCCACGGCGGACCTGGCGAAGGTGATGGCCGTGAACGTGACGGCGCCCTTCCTGCTGTGCCGCGAGCTGATGCCGGCGATGGCGTCCGCGGGCGGCGGCCGGGTCATCAACATCGGCTCCATCACCGCGACGCGCGGGGCGAAGTACACGTCCGCGTACTGCGCGTCCAAGCACGCGCTGCTGGGGCTGACGCGCGCGCTGTCGGTGGAGTACGCGCGCAAGAACGTCACCGTGAACATCGTGAACCCGGGCTGGGTGGAGACGGACATGTTCGCGGGCGCGACGGCCTCCATCACCAAGACGACGGGCCGCAGCGAGGAGCAGGCCCGCGAGGCCCTGGCCGCGATGAGCGCCATGGGCCGCATCATCCAGCCGGAGGAGGTGGCCGCGATGTGCCTCTTCCTCGCGTCGGAGGCGGCGGCGCCCATCACGGGCGCGGCCTACGCCATCGACGGCGGCGAGGCGGCGTAGCGCGGACGGCCCTACGCCGTCACAGGCGGTACTGCCCCACGATGTTGCTGACCTCGTGGGACGCGGTGGTGAGGCGCGCGGCGGCCACGGCGCTGGTGGCCACGCGCTCCACCGTCTCGTCCGCCAGCCGCGTCAGGTCGCTCAGCGCGGCGAACAACTCCGCGATGCCCGCGTCCTGCTGGCTCACCATGTCCGCGATGCTCTTCACGGACACGCTGTTGTTCTGGATGACCTCGGCCAGCGCGCGCAGGCTCTCTCCCGCAGCGCGCGCCTGCTCCAGGCCGCCCTCCACCTCGCGCGTGCCGCCCTCGCTCGTCTGCACCGCCTCGGAGATGGCGCGGCCGATGTCCGCCAGGATGGTCTGCACGCGCGCCGTCGCCGTCGCGGACTGGTCCGCCAGCGAGCGCATCTGCCGGGCCACCACCGCGAACGCCCGGCCCGCCTCGCCGCTGCGCGCCGCCTCGATGGCCGCGTTCAACGCCAGCACGTTGGACTGGTCCGCCAGGTCCTTCACCGTGCCGGTGATGTCGCCCACCTGCCGCGTGCTCTGCCGCAGCTCCGACACCGTGTTGGAGATGCGCTCCACCTGCGAACGGATGTGCGTGAGCCCACCCACGCTGCCCGCCACCGCGGACTCGCCCGCCTGCCCCACCGCGCCCGCCTTCTCCGCCTCGCGCAGCACGCCCGTGGCCCGCTGCGCCGCCGCCCGCGAGCTCTCCTGGAGCTGCCGCGCGGCGATCTGCGTCTGGTGCAGCGCCGCCGCCTGCCGCGTCACCGCCAGGTTCTGGTCCGACGCGGAGTTCGCCAGCTCCAGCGCCGTCGCCTCCAGCTCCTGCGCGGAGTTCTTCAGCGCCATCAGCACCGCGCGCAGCCGCGCCATCATGTCCCCGAAGGACGTGGCCAGCTGGCCAATCTCATCCCGGGTGTGGATGTCCAACGTGCCGCTGAAGTCCCCTTCCGCCACCACCCGCGCCGCCGCCGCCGTCAGCGCGCCCAGGGGCGCCATCATCCGGCGCACCAGCAGGAACACGCCCCCGCCCGCCACCAGCGCCACGAGCAGCCCCAGCCCCAGCACCTGCATCAGCGTGGCGCGCATCCGCGCCCACTCCGCCTGGGCGCCGCGCGCCAGCACCAGCTCCAGGCCCTCGCCCACCTCCACCCGGGACACGTGCAGCGTCACGCCGCCCACGTCCACCTCGGCGCCGTTCGCCCCGCCCGCGCTCGCCGCGGCCAGCAGCGTCTTCGCCTGGACCGCGTGCACCGACCTGGCCACCAGCCGGGGCCCCGCGTGCAGCAGCGCCTCCAGGTCCTCGCTCCCCTCGCCCAGCCGCCGCAGCTCCTCCGCGCCCAGCTCCGAGCCCACCACCAGGTAGCCCACCGGCACGCCGTTGGACTGGAGCGGCTGCGCCACCGCGAACAGGGGCACGCCCGTGGCCGGCAGCAGCACCTGCCCCTTCTGGCGCACCACCTTGTCGATGCCCGGCAGCGTCCGCTCACCGGAGGAGGCGAGCACCGTCCCGTCCACGCCCACCAGCGCCATCAGGTCCACGCCCAGCACCGTGCGCTGCTCGTTCAAGAGGGCGTCCGTCTCTGAATGATCCTCCGCGAAGGCCGCCGTGAACGCGGGGTTGGCCGCCGCCACGCGCCCCAGCTCCGCCAGCACCCGCAGCTCCTGGTCCTTCAACGCCTGCCAGCGGGTCTCATCCCGCGTCAGCGCGGAGGCCATCTCGGACTCCACGCGCGAGCGCAGCGAGAGCCCCATGAGCGTCACGGTCAGCAGCGTGAGGGTGATGACAACGGCGGTGAGGGCCGCGGTCAGGCGCGCGGCAAGGCTGAGCGTCATACGCAACGGGTGCTCGGAGGGGGGAGGGAGACGCGAGGGGGAGGCACCAGATTAACCTGGAAGATGCGAAGGATTGAAGTCCCTGTGCAGGGTGACTCCCCCACCGTCCACGCGGACCCATCGCGGAGGGTCGGCGGTCAGGGCCGACCTCTGGGGTTCATCCCCCACGCACTCGCAGTGACGCGGTGGGTAGACGCTCAGGCCGCCACGCGCAGGACGACGGCGGTGATGTTGTCGCGGCCACCGGCCTCGTACGCGGCGGTGACGAGCGCGTCGCACGCGGCCTGGGCGGTGGGCGCGCGCAGCTGCTCCTTCATCACTTCCGGGCCCAGGGGCTCATACAACCCGTCCGAGCACAGGAGGAAGACGTCCCCGGGCTGCGTCTCCAGACGCTGCACGGTGGGCTCCGCGTTCTCCGTGCCCAGGGCGCGGGTGATGAGGTGGCGCAGGTTGGCCGGGTTGCCGGGCGGCTCGCGCCCCGCGGCGCGCAGCTCCTCGATGAGCGAGTGGTCGCGCGTGAGCGGCTCCAGCTGGCCCTCGCGCAGGCGGTACAGGCGGCTGTCGCCCACGTGGGCCACCGCCGCGAAGCGCTCTCCCACCGCGAGCGCCACCACCGTGGAGGCCATCTCCTTGAGCTTGCCCACGCGGCGCACGCGCAACGTGCGCTGGGCGAGCGCGGTGCACGCGGCCAGGTAGTTCTCCTCGCGGCTTCGCGCCGGGTCCACCGCGTCCGGCCAGGTGCCGTCGCGATCGCGGTCCAGCCGGTCGCTGAACCCCGCGAAGGTGTCCACCACGCACTGGCTGGCGACCTCCCCGCCCTCCTGCCCCCCCAGCCCGTCCGCCACCACGAACAGCCCGCGCTCGGGCAGCACGCAGTACGCATCTTCATTGTGCGGACGCCGGCCGATGTGGGTCTGCCCCGCGCACTCGAATCTCATCACCACTGCCTCCTGGCTGGGCTCCCGGACAGCAAACGAGAGGCCAACGGCCCGGTCGCTTCATGCCCGGGCATCCCCCATGGGGTTCTCGCCTCTGGAGAACGCCCGGGTGCGCGTTCCCTCCGCGCACCCGCACTCCCCTGTCCGAGGACCGACGTTGCGGTCTTCTCCACCCCGTCCCGCCGCGACTTTTCAACGGGCATGACACCCCCGGGGCCAGGGCGGACTTCGTGGGAGGACGCGGGACCGGCGTCCACGTATGCGGCCAGGGTGGGACTCATGGGCGCCGGTAGGATACCGGGCATCGGGGCCAATGGGGATCGCTCACAGCCCCCTAGCAACTCCTGCCGGCCCCAGCGGACAATGCATGAGCCGCCCGACCTGCGGGCCATCACCCGAGGAGAACCATGACATCCATCCGCCGCGTGGGTTCTGGCATCTCGACGTCCCGGGCCTGGTCCATCTCCAACGAGCTGGAGGTCACCGCCCCGGTGAAGCAGGAGCCCATGACGCCGGTGGAGCCGGTGCGGCGGGGCTTCTCCGACGAGAGCGACTTCAAGGCGGACGCCGAAGGCGACCTGGCCGGAGCGCTGCTCGCGGACCTGGGGCTGACGTCGGACGGGGCCTCCTCGGAGGACGCCCCGGAGTCCCGCGCCGCGCTGCTGGAGAACCCCCACCTGCGCACCTTCGCGGGGGAGAGCACCTTCGAGGCCGCCGGCCCCGCGTACGCGCAGCGGCTGGGCCTGCCGCAGTCGTCCACGCCGCTCATGCAGGCGCGCCACTTCCAGCAGGCGGAGCGCCGCGCGGAGGCCCCGCCGGCGGATCCGTCGCTGGACCCCTCCGACATCCTGTCGCCCGACGCGGCCGCGTGGGAGCTGCAGAACCTGGACACCATGCCGAGCACCGTCTCCGCGCAGGAGGCGGAGGACCTGCTCTTCCTCCTGGAGTCCGGCGACCTGTCCAGCCTGAGCGACGAGGAGCTGGCCGCGCTGAGCAACGACCTGGACATGGAAGACGCGGCGCCGGATGCGTCGGATGTGTCGGATGCGTCTGGCGTCGCGGACGGCCTGGACGCGGCCGGCGCGGCGGAGGACCCGGACGGGTTCCTGGCCACGCTGGAGGACAGCGGGCCGGAGGCGCTGTCGCTGGAGGCGCCGCGAAGCGCCCCGTCGTCGAATGACTTCCTCGCGGACGCGGACGACTTCACGATGGAGGCCGTCCAGGCAGAGGCCGCCTACGCCGCGGCCTACGCGGAGGCCCTCTCGACGGGCACGGCGCTCCCGCCCGCGCGGCGCGAGGCGGCTGTCTCCGAGCCGGAGCCCAGCGTGGTGGTGGCCTCCGAGGCCGATGTCTCGTCCCCGGACATCATCGAGGACGTGCAGGACGCCGACCTCGTGGAGGTCGACGCGGCCCAGCCCCCTCCGCCGCCTCCGCTCGAATCCTGAGCCTCAGGGCTCGGGCGTGTCCTTGAGCGCGGCGTCGAGCTGCTTCTGCGCCTCCACGACGTCCTTCTCCAGCTCGCGGGTGTAGAGGTCCCGCTCCGGGCTCCTCCACTCCGCATCCGAGAACTGGTCGAGCGAGTACACGCGCGTGGTGTGCACGGGCCCGCGCAGCGTCACCATCAGCTCGCGGTCCGGGTCGCCCATCTCCTTGAGCAGGAAGCCCTCCACGTCGCGCAGGATGAGCGGGAACGTGGGCTTGTCATCCCGGACGACCTTGCCGAAGACGTTGAGCTTCACCTCCTGCGCGCCCTCCTGCAGCTCCTCGTTGAAGGACAGCACCGCGAACGGCACGCCGCCCTCGTCGTCCAGCCGGCCGGACACCACGTACCGCCCCGCCTTGCGGACCTGGACGGGCAGGTACAGGTCCAGCGACCCGCCCTCCATCACCTCGCGCACCCTGCCGGTGAACGTGGCCGGCGGCGCGGGCGTGTAGAGCACGTCGAAGAACGCCGAGTCCTCCAACGACCCCGAGCGCACGCGGAGGGCCACGCGCAGCGTGCCGGAGAACATCGCGAAGCCCTGCTTCGACGGCTGGAAGCGGCCGGTGAGCATCCCGTCGCCCGCCACCGCGTCGCCGCCCTGGCCCGAGTCCACGAACGTCACCGGCACGCCCGGCACGCCGCCCGCGTCCGCCAGGTGGTCCGCCTCGTGCGCCATCGCGGACACCACCTCGCAGGGGCGCGGCGCGCGGCGTGAGTCCTCGCACGCCACGGTGAAGAGCACCGCTTCGTCACCGACGACGAACACCTTGTCTTGCTTGAGCCGCAGCTGCACGTCGGAGGTGCCGTCCTCCGCGGCCTTGGGGCTCAGCGGCCGGGTGCGCTCCGGCTCCGCCAGCTCCAATTGGTCCGGATGCTCGCGACTGGGCCGCGACTCGGGCGGATAGCGCGTGGCCGCCACGTAGGATTCCAACGAGCGCTTCGCGCGCTCCAGCCGCTTCTGCCACAGCTCGCGGCGGGCCTCGCGCTCGCGGGCCTCCGGGCTGAGCAGCGACGGCGCGGCGGGCTCGGCCGCCATGCCCGCGCCGGAGCGCTCCGCCGGTGCCCGCGCCACCTCACGGGGGTCGGGCACCGGGGCGGAGGCGGGCTCCGGTGCGCCCTCCGGCGCTTCGGCCCCATCACTTCCCTGCCACCAGAAGAACGCGCCGCCCACGAGCACCAGGGGCACGAGGGCAAGCAACCACCGGCCGTGGCGCAGCCGGGAGGCGGAGGGGATGGAGCCGTCGTCGCGTTTCATGAGCGGGCTTCGCCGGAGGGGGCGGGGGAAGCCTTCAATCTAGTACGCGTACTGGACCATGTACTCGCGCACCTTGCTGACGATGCCGCCCCAGTTGCCGTTGGCGTAGTGGTTGTAGGACTCACCATCGTCGCGGAGGTACACGGAGTGGAAGCTCCACTTCGCCCGGCCGTCGCTGCACGCGTTCTTGAGCAGGTTGAGCGTGCCGCCGCAGAACCAGTCGCCCGGGTTGCAGTAGGAGCCGCCGCTGCTGCCGGAGACGCCGCCCGTGGAGTGGTAGGACACGGCCTCGTCGTCCTGGCCCGGGAGGATGCCGGAGTACAGCGTCCCCTTGGAGCCGGCGAACATGAGGAACTCCACGTTGGCCGTGGCGTTGTGGTTGTACATGGAGCGCGCCGTGGTGGTGACCAGGTCGCTCACCAGGGGCTCGCTCATCGCCCAGTCGCCGTGGTCCGCCAGCTCGCTGCCGCCGCCCGCGCCGGACGCCACGGCCACCCACTTGATGTTCCAGCCCGCCCGCGTGGAGGTGCCCACCTTGGCGCATTCACCGTTGGCGTTGGGCGAGGCGTCCGTCACCGGCCGCGTGCTGGTGCCGTACAGCGACAGCGCGTAGCCGATCTGCAGGTCACCGGCGCTGTGCACGGCGATGTAGCAGGAGTTGTTGCCCGTGCAGAAGCAGTCCAGCGCGTTGCGGATGCGGTAGTTCTCCGAGCCGATGCGCTGCGTGCCGTTCCAGTTGACGGCCTTCTTGTTCACGCCCGCCGCGGTGGTGGACGGCCCCCAGTAGCTGAAGTCGGCGTAGTTGCCCGGCTTCGTCGTGCCGCCGTTGCGGCCGTGGATCCACAGCGTGTAGTTCGTCGCGGCGGCTTCGGTGCTCACCAACAGCGTCGCGGCGGTCACGGCCGCGCCAATCAGCATCTTCATCGGAGTGTGTCTCCTGGCCTCTCGGGGGGATGAGAGGGCTTCCGCACGGCCCCAGGCCGGGCGAGGGGACAACCACTCTAGGGGTTGTTTCAGATGAAGGCGATAAGCCGAAAGTCCAGCTGTCAGTGAAAACCCTGACGCAGCGCGCCGGCTCCCGGTGTCACTCCAGCGCGTCCAGTCCGCCCTCTCGTACGAAGCGTTCCAGCCGCTCCAGTGCTTCCGGCAGGTTGGCGCGCCCCAACCCCAACCGGAAGTGATTGCCCGGAAAGCCATACACGTTGCCCGGCAACAGCAATACGCCCTCACGGGTAATCAATGACTCGGTGAAACGAGCCACCGGGATGTTTCGCAGCAGACGGGGGAAGGCGACGCTGCCGGCGCGCGGGCGCACCCAGTGGAAGGTGTCCGCGTGGCGCGCGAAGAAGTCATCCAGCCGCGCGAGGTTCGCGGTGAGCAGGCCGCGGCTGCGCTCCAGCACGCGTTCGCGGGCGCGCAGCGCGATGAGGGACAGCTGCTCGCTGGGGGCGCTGTTGCAGAGCGAGGTGTAGTCCTTGAAGGCGCGGCAGCGCGCGAGCAACTCCGCGTCCCGGGTGGCGAGCCAGCCCACGCGCAGGCCCGCGAGCCCGAAGGCCTTGGACATCACGCCCAGGCTCACGCCCTTCGTGAAACACGACGCGGCGGGCGGCAGCGTGTCGTCCAGGTCGTACTCCAGCAGGCGGTACACCTCGTCGGAGAAGAGGTGGATGCCGCGCGCCTCGCACAGCGCGCACAGCTTCTGGAACGTCGCGCGGTCCGGCAGCGAGCCCGTGGGGTTGTGCGGGAAGTTCACCACGACCACGCGCGTATCCGGACGCAGCGCCGCGGTGAGGGCGTCCAGGTCCAGGGCCCAGCCATCCTCCTCGCGCAGCGGCAAGAGCGTCACGTCCGCGCCCACGGAGCGCGCCACTTCGTAGAGCGACTGGTAGCCCGGCCAGGTGACGACGGCGTGCGTGCCGGGCCCCAGCAGGACGTTCATCGCGACGAACATCCCCTCCTGCGCGCCCGCGAAGGTGAGGACGTCCTCGGAGATGAGGCCCGGGTACATGCCGGCGATGGCCTCGCGCAGCGCGGGCAGGCCGGCTGTCTCCGTGTAGCCGAGCGTCAGCCCGTCCCAGCGGGCGCGGTCCTCCGGCGACGCGAGCGCCAGCAGGTCCGCCATGCGCCAGCCCTCGATGTCCGAGGAGCACAGGAGGTAGGGCGCGGCGAACTCCCAGCGCGCGAAATACCGTTCCAGTTCGAAGTCGGGGATGCGCATCACGGTCTCCATGCCCGCCTGCCCACCGGAGGGCGGAGCGGGCCAACAACCCTTGCCGGACAGGCGAGCGGACGGGCGCGCAGCCGGGAGCAACCGGTGGCGCATGCATAGCTTGAGTCACGTCCCGTTGAAGCGCTTTCCACTTCCCATAGGGAGCCCGCATGGCCTCGACGAAAATCCCCCTCACGCTCCTGGACCCGGATGGCGGGTGGGTGAATGCCCCCGTCCACGTCTCGGAGCTCGATGGACTGCCCGTCCTCCTCCACTTCTGGACCATGGACTGCGAGGACTGCGCGAAGCAGTTCGAAGCCGTGAACCAGTGGGTGGTGGACTACGGGCCCAAGGGCCTGAAGGTCATTGGCGTGGATGTCACCCACAACGAGACGGAGCTGCGTGACACCAACAAGGTGGAGGGCTTCGCGCGCGAGCACGGCCTGCGCTACCCCATCGCCATGGATGACGGCTCCATGGCCAAGGCCTATGGCGTGGACAAGCACCCCGCCTTCCTCCTCTTCGGCACGGATGGCCGGCTGAAGAACCGCATCGGCGGCAAGGACGCGCTGCGCCGCGTGCGCGCGCTGCTCAAGGACCTGCCCGGCCAGGAGCCCCCCGCGCTCCACGGCGAGGTGTCCCGCGAACAGGAAGACCAGGTCGCGGCCTCCAATCCCTGAAGCGCCTCCGTCTCCCCACCCTTCCCTCCCCTGGAGAGTCGCACCATGGCTGACCGACGACACACCGAGCGAAAGGGCTTCTCCCTGGGCGCACTGGCCGCCGGGGTGGGGGCCGTCGTGGGGCTGAGGCGCGCGCTGAGGCCGCGCTACAGCTTCCAGGGCAAGACGGTGGTCATCACCGGAGGCTCCCGGGGGCTGGGGCTGGTGATGGCGCGCATGCTCCTGAAGGAGGGGGCGCGCGTGGCCATCTGCGGACGCGACGTCGAGTCGCTCAAGCGCGCCCACGCGGACCTGGAGCGCCTGGGCGGCGAGGTGCTCACCCTGCGCTGCGACGTGCGCGACCAGGTGCAGGTGGACGCGATGGTGGGCGCCGTCCACGAGCAGTGGGGCGCGGTGGACGTGCTCATCAACAACGCGGGCGTCATCATGGTGGGCCCGCTGGAGTCCATGACGCTGGAGGACTTCGAGGAGGCGGTGGACGTCCACCTGTGGGGGCCGCTGTACACGACGCTCGCGGTGACGCCGGACATGAAGGCGAAGGGCGAGGGCCGCATCGTCAACGTGTCCTCCATGGGCGGCAAGCTGAGCATCCCGCACCTGGTGCCGTACTCCACGAGCAAGTTCGCGCTGGTGGGCCTGTCGGACGGGCTGCGCACGGAATTGGCCCAGGACGGCA
The DNA here is from genome assembly GCF_054512695.1 of Corallococcus sp. M7. Lineage (NCBI taxonomy): Bacteria > Pseudomonadati > Myxococcota > Myxococcia > Myxococcales > Myxococcaceae > Corallococcus > Corallococcus sp. M7. Next base: position 1,599,986 of record NZ_CM137252.1, on the reverse strand, counting down.
TCCGCGTGACGACGGCGTGCCCGTCCCTCATCCGCACCGGCAGCCCGCGCAACGCGAACTTCAAGGGCGACAATGAGAAGGAGTACGCGTGGTTCCACGTGAGCAACTCGATGATGGGCGTGTCCATGAGCGCCGAGCGCGTGGCGCGCAAGATCATCGAAGCGTGCCGCCGGGGTGACGCGGAGGCGCTGGTGGGCATGCCCGCGAAGCTGGGCGCGGTGGGCCGGGCCCTGGCGCCCAACCTCACCGCGCGCGTGCTGGACGCCGTCAACCGGCTGCTGCCCCAGGACGGCACCCCGGAGCGCCACAAGGGCAGCGAGAGCGAGACACCCCTGACCCGCTCCTGGCTCACGGAGATGAGCCGCCGCGCGGCGGAGCGCAACAACGAGAACGAGGTGTCCCTGCACTGACCGCGAGGCTGCTCAGGCCTTGCCGTCCATCTCCGCCATCTCCATGCGCCAGTGGCCTCGGTGCTCATACGCCTGCGCCAACTGGTCGTTCAGCGCGGTGAGCATCTTCACGTTCCCGTCCTGCTCGTAGCCCTTGAGGGACTCCGCGCAGGCGGGCACGCGTGAGAGGAACGTCCTCAGCGCGTCCAGGCTCAATTCCTTCACATACATCCCGTACCCCAGCTTCTCCAGATAGAGGGCATTGAGCACCTGCTCGAACTGGCCTCCCACGGGGATGCTGAGCAGCGGCTTGTGCAGGTAGACGGCTTCGCTCATCAGCGTGTAGCCGCCGCCCGCCACCACCGCGCGCGCGGTGCGCAAATCGTCGATGAAGCCCGCCTCGCTGAAGGGACGGTAGGTGAGGTTGCCGTCCACCACGTCCTCCTTCAGGTCGCGGCGCAGGCCATACACGCGGCACGGCACGCCGGACTGCTTGAGGATTTCAGGCAACTGCGTGTTCGTCGTCGCCGTCTGGTACACGAGCAGGTGCTCACCGGGCTCCGACTTCGCCGCCAGGATTTCAGGCCGGAGGATGGACGGCGCCAGCGTGGTGCGGCGCTTGCGCACGGGCGGGTAGAAGAACGTCGTGGTGAGGTAGTGGAAGGCCCCGGGCAGCTTCGCCTTCACGATGGCGCGCGAGGCCTCGAAGCTCTCTTCATGGCCCGCGAGCAGCGCCGGGTCGTGCGTGCAGCGGTTGATGATCTGCATGTTGTCCACGCTGATGACGGGCAACATGTGGCGCTTCGCGAACAGGTAGCTGAACGTCTCGAAGTCGCTCACCACCACGTCCGGCTTGAAGCCCTCCACCAGGTCGAAGTACTGGCGCACGTTCTGCGGCCAGCCCGCGACGGCGCCCTGCAGGTTCTGCAGCACCGTCTGCCACTTCTTCACCGAGTTGCCTTCGTAGGCGATGGTGAGCCCCCAGATGCCGTGCACGTTCTGGAAGCGCTGGGCCAGGTAGTGCTGCGCCCGCCCGGACACCACGATGTGGACCTCGTGTTCCTTCGTCAGCGCTTCCAGCAGCACGCGCGAGCGCGTGGCGTGGCCCATCCCTTCGCCGACGACCCCATACAGGATTCGCATGGTCCGGAAGCATACGCCCGGGACACCCTCCCCTGTCCCTTCCGGCCCGGGACGGTGCTACGCCTCCCGGTCCATGACCTCCCTGCCCTCGCCCCGGGGTGCCTCCGTCCTGCGCGCCGCGGCGTTCGGGGGCATCGCCGGCCTCATGCTGGGCGGCCTGGGGTTGCTCGGGCTGGGCGTGCGGGCCCTCTTCGCCCCCGAGGACTGCGCCAAGCTGTCCCCCCAGGAGTGCCAGCTCCTCCAGGAGACGGACCGCGACCTGGGCCGCATCCAGACCGTCTCCGGCGGAGCGCTCATCGCCCTGAGCGCCGCCCTCTTCGCCCTCACCCGCCCGCGCCCGCCCGAGGACGGCCATGACCCCAGCGTTTGAGAGCCCAAGGATTTCGCCGCGCCGCGCAAGCAGCCGAGCAGATTGTGCCTGTAGGTCATTTTCGCGGGCGGGGTAGGTCAACTAATTACCACTGGCCCGGCCATTAGGTTTGAGGGTAGGAGACGGCCCATGCAGCTCGAATCGTTGAAGATGTTCTGTGACGTGGTCGAGACGGGTTCGTTCTCGCGCGCGGCGCAGCTCAATCACGTGACCCAGTCGGCGGTGAGCCAGCAGATTCGCGCGCTGGAGAACCGCTACGAGCAGAAGCTGCTCTCGCGCAGCGCGCGGCAGGTGACGCCCACGCCGGCGGGCGAGCGCCTGTTCCGGGGCTGCAAGGAGATCCTGGCGCGCTTCGCGGAGGTGGAGCAGGAGATCCGCGAGCAGGCCACGGAGGTCCAGGGCGCGACCACCGTGTCCACCATCTACTCGGTGGGTCTGCACGAGCTGAACGTGGTGCAGAAGCAGCTCCTGAAGACGCACCCCAAGGTCAACATGCGCCTGAACTACCGGCGCAATGATCAGGTCTACGACGACGTGATTCTGGGCGCGGCGGAGATTGGCATCGTGGCCTATCCGCAGCCGCGCGCGGGCGTGGACATCCTGCCGTTCCGCGACGACAAGCTGGCGGTGGTCTGCGCGCCCAACCACTCGTTCGCCAGCAAGGCGAAGGTGAGCCTCACCGCGCTGTCCGGCGTGCCCTTCATCGCCTTCGACCGGGAAGCCCCCACGCGCAAGGCGTTGGACCGCCTGTTCCGCGAGAAGAACATCGACATCAATCCGGTGATGGAGATGGACAACGTGGAGACCATCAAGCGCGCGGTGGAGATGGGCCTGGGCGTGGCCATCCTCCCGATGGCCACGGCCCACGCCGAGATCAAGAACAGCTCGCTGGTGGCGAAGCCCTTCGCCGAAGGGCCCGTGTCGCGCCCCATTGGCCTGCTCATCCGCAAGGGCAAGTACCTGGACCGCGCGTCCGCCGCGGTGCTGGAGGCCTTCAAGCAGGCCGCCCTGATTCCGCAGGACGACTGAAGGCCCCGGCGGCGCTTCAGTAGAGCTTTCGCAGCCGGGCCGCGAAGAAGCCGTCGTAGCCCTCCGGCCCGGGCAGCGTGCGCAGCCAGGCCTGCGCGAGCGGCAGCTTGAGGCCGGGCAGCACGGGCGGCTCGGCCGTCCACTCCGGGTGGCTGCGCAGGAACATGTCCACCTGGTCCTGCCCCTCCTGCGGCTCCGGCGTGCAGACGGCGTAGACGAGCAGGCCACCCGCGGGCACCGCCTCCTGGCAGTTCTCCAGGATGCGCCGCTGGAGCGTCGCCAGCCGGGCCACGTCCTCCTCCTTGCGGCGGTAGCGCAGTTCCGGGTGCCGGCGCAGCGTGCCCAGCCCGGAGCACGGCGCGTCCACCACCAGCGCGTGGAACTCGCCCCAGCTCTCGGGGAACGGCTCGGACGCGTCGTGCGCGTAGGCCTTCAGGCGGCCGGACAGCCCCAGGCGGTGGGCCTCGGCTTCGATCTTCCGCAGCTTGTTCGCGTGCAGGTCCACCGCGACGACGTCGTGCGTCTCCGCCTGATGGCAGGCCTTGCCGCCCGGCGCCGCGCACGCGTCCAGCACGCGCGCGGTCTCCGGGATGGCGCCATAGACGCCCACCAACTGCGCGGCCTCGTCCTGCACCTGCCACAGCCCTTCCGAGTAGCCGTACACGTCCTCCACGCGGCCCACGGGCGGCAGGACGATGCCCACGGGCGAGGCCTCCGTGGCGCGCGCCTCCACGCCCACTTCCTTCAGCTGCGCGAGCAGCGCGTCGCGCGTCACCTTGGCGCTGTTGGCGCGGATGACGACGGGGGGCGGCGTGTTGTTGGCGACGAGCATCGCCTCCGCGCGCTCGCGGCCGAACTGGCGGATCCACCGCTCCACCAGCCAGCGCGGGTGGCTCTCGCGCACGGACAGGTACTCCACCGGGTCCTTCTGGGAGGGCAAGGGCGGCGAGGGCAGCTCGGACAGCTTGCGCAGGATGGCGTTGGTGAAGCCCGCGGCGCGCGCGAGCCCCACGTCCTTGAGGGCCTGGACCGTCTCCGCCACGGCGGCGCGCGCGGGCACGCGGGTGTGGAAGAGCTGGTAGGCGCCCACGCGCAGGGCGGCCAGGACCTTGTCCTCCAGCGCGTCCAGCTTGCGGTCCGCGAAGCGGGTGATGGCGTAGTCCAGCGCGAGCTGCCGGCGGGTGGCGCCGTAGGTCAGCTCGGTGACGAGCGCCGCGTCGCGAGGGTCCTTCGGCGGCGTCTCCGACAGGACCGTGTCCAGCACCACGTTGAGGTAGGCATCCGTGGCGCGCACGCGCGCGAGGATGTTGATGGCGAGGATACGGGCGTTCATCCTTCTTCCAGCCGGGTCATCAGGTCCACCAGTTGCTCGTCCGACATCCGCGTCGCGGGCAGATGGGACAAAGTGAGGCTCTGGAGGCTGTCCTCCAAGAGCTCGCGGTGGCCGCTCTCCGCCGGTTCACCACGCTGGACCTGCTGATACTTCGCGCGGGCCCAGGTGGCCAGCTCCGCTTCACTGAGCCGTCCGGCCAGCCGGTCCGCGATCTTCTGGCGCACGAGCGCCCGGGTGAGCAGGTCCGACGCGGGCGTGGCTCCGCCCTTCGCCGCGCGGCCCAGCGTCTTGCCCGGCTTGCCGTCCGTCTTCACGACCGTGGGCACGGACTTGCGGCCCAGCGTCTTCAGCGGGCCTCCGGCCTCCGCCGTGCGCCGCAGCGAGCGCGCGGGCGCGGCCAGCGGCGTGGGCTCCGGCGTGTCGTCCTTCTTGAGCGGGTGCACGCGGCCCACCAGCTTGGGCTTCGGACGGGAGCCGTCGTCCTCGGGCTCGGCGGCCTTCTTGCGGCGGCCCAGGGACTTCACCGGCCCGGGGATGGTGGGGTGGAAGATGCCGCTCGCGAAGGTCTCCAGGGCCTGGATGTACGGGTCGAAGCCGTGCAGCCCCAGCACCTGCATGGCGCACGCCTCGGCCACCACGGACTCGCGCGCGGGCGGCTTGAGCAGGACCTCGATGGCGGGCAGCCCCACCGCCTCCAGCGCCTCCTTCAGCGCGTAGGACGTGAAGTACCCCGCGGGGTTGATGAGGATGCCCTCCACGTTCTTGCGCTCGGCGTGGATCGTGTCGATGAGGACGCCCTCGTGGTTGGACTGGACGATGGTCAGCGTCAGTCCCAGCTCCTTCGCCTTCGCGCGCAGGGCCGCGTCGAGGTCCGTCAAACGGCCCCCCGCGACGTCCTCGCGCTCGCCCAGGAGGTTGAGGTTCGGCCCGTGCAACACCAACAGCTTCATGCCCATCCGTGAGACTCCATCGCGCTAGGATTCCACATGGCGCTCGATGGCGCGCTAAGACGTGAACGGCTGACTGCCCGGCTGCAATCTGTTTCCGGAGAGGAAGTCCGCCGCGCGCATCACCCGCTTGCCCTCTGGCTGGACCTCCAGGAGGACGACCGAGCCCTCGCCGCAAGCGACCTCGATGCCGTCTGGCCCCGCGGACAACACCGTGCCGGGCGCGCCCTTTCCTTCCGCGGCCCGCATCCGGTGCACCTTGAAGACCTTGCCCCCCAGCAGCGTGTACGCGCCGGGCCATGGCGTGAAGGCGCGCAGGCGGCGGTCCAGCTCCACCGCGCGCTTCGTGAAGTCCAGCTTGCCGTTCTCCTTGTCGATGATGGGCGCCAGCACCATGCCCTCGGAGGGCTGGGGCTGGGGCGTCAGCTCACCGTTCAGGTAGCGCGGCAGGGACTCGCGCAGGATGTCGCCGCCCAGCGCGGACAGCTTCGCGTGCAGCGTGGCGCTCGTCTCGTCCGGCGCGATGGGCAGGCGCTTCATCGCCAGCACGGGGCCGGTGTCCAGGCCTTCATCCATCACCATCAGCGACACGCCCGTCTCGCTGTCGCCATGCTCGATCGCCCACTGGATGGGCGCGGCGCCCCGGAAGCGCGGCAGCAGTGACGCGTGCACGTTCACGCAACCCTTCGCGGGCAGGGCCAGCAGGTCCTTGGGCAGGATCTTCCCGTAGGCCGTCACCACGCAGACGTCGGGGGCGTACTGGCGCAGCTCCTCGGAGAACGGCGGCGTGCGCAGCTTCTGCGGCTGGAGCACGGGGATGCCCTTCTCCAGCGCGCGCTCCTTCACGGGCGGCGCGGTGACGGCGTTGCCCCGGCCCTTGGGCTTGTCCGGCTGGGTGACGACGGCCACGACGTCGCCCACGTCGAAGCAGGCCTCCAGCGAGGCCACGGCGAACTCGGGCGTACCCATGAAGACGATGCGGGGTCGGCTGCTCATGTGAGGGAAATCTCGTGTGGAAGAAGGGATGGAGTCAGGCCACGGACTTGAAGGTCGCGGGCGGCGCGGAGGTGTCCACCGCCTGGCGCTTGCGCGCGCGCAGCGCCTCCAGCGTGGACAGGGCCTCGCGCGCTTCGGGCGTGGTGGCCACGTCCTTGAGCGCGTCCAGCGCCTTCTCCAGCGCCAGCGCTTCGTCCGCCTCGCGCTGACGGATGCGGTCCACCGCCTCGCTGAAGCGCGCGAAGAAGGCGCGCAGCTCGTCCTTGCGGCGCAGGGGGCGCAGGCGCGGATAGCGGCCCGCGGCGAGCGCCGCGACGTAGAGGCTCATCACGTGGACGGGGCCCGCCACACGGTGCGTGAAGAGCAGCCCGAACAACCCGAGCGCGACGCCCAGGCCCACGGTGGCGACGCCGGTGAGCCACCAGAGCGTCTCCTCGCCGGACAGGCCCCCTTCGGCGGACATGCGGTGCACCTGATGGGCGAGCACGCCGAAGAGCAACATGCTCCCGGCGCCCATGCCGGTGAGCAGCAGGATGTATTTGAGCTGGAATTCTCGGTCGAGCAGGTACGTCCGACGCATGATGGTCGGACGCGACGCGTTACGACTGTCTTCGGCAGGGGCCATGTCGTTGACCAGCGTACCCCAGGAGGTGGGGGAGGTTTGCGTCCTTCGTCAGGACAGGTCTACACCCGACGAAAGCCCAGACGTTCGGACGCAAAGGAGCTCCATGTCCCGCTCATTCGTCGCCCTGTCCCTGGCCGTTTCCTGCCTTGCCCTGGGGGGTTGCAAGAAGGAGGACCCGAAGACGCCGGAGTACTGGCAGTCCAGTCTGGAGGGGGCCAAGCGCCCCGACGACAAGGTGCGAGTGATTGAGTCACTGCGCACGTCGGGCAACGTGAACGAACAGTTCCTGCCCTTCCTGCACGCTCGGCTGTCCTCGGAGCGCCGGCCGGAGGTGAAGGCCGCGGTGGCCCGGACGCTGGGGGACTTGCACCACCCGACGTCGCTGGAGCCGTTGACGGCGGCGCTGGACCCCGGGGCGTCGGACGTGCCGGCGCAGCAGGTGAACAAGGCGGTGGTGGGCGCGCTGGGGCGGATTGGGGATGAGCGAGCGGTGCCGTCGCTGGTGCCCCTGCTCCGCAGCAAGGACAACTACACGCGCATCGAGGCCATCCAGGTGCTGGGCGCGCTGAAGGCGAAGCCGGCGGTGGAGCCGCTCATCCAGCTGGCGACGGACGAGGCCGCGGAGCCGTTCCTCAACAAGAAGGCCATCGAGGCGCTGGGGCAGATTGGGGATCCGCGCGCGGTGCCGGCGCTGATGCGCACGCTGACGAAGGAGCGCCGGGGCGTGTCCTTCTACGTGGAGAGCAGCTTCGCGCTGTTCCAACTGGGCGCGCCCGCGGCGGACGCGCTCCTGCCGGTGCTGGAGGGCAAGGACGCGGAGCTGCTCACGTGGGCGAAGGCGCAGGGGGTGAACCCCGCCAGCTACCCGATGAAGGCCGCGCAGGTGTTGGGTGACCTGCGGGAGAAGCGCGCGGTGCCCACGCTGTTGAAGCAGCTGACGTTCACGCATTCGGATCCGCAGATTCAAGCGCTGGTGCGGATGCAGGCGGCGGACGCGCTCGGGCGGATGCGTGCGCAGGAAGCGGTGAAGCCGCTGGCGGGGCTGGTAGGCGAGCCGGATCCGACGGTGCGTGACGCGTACGTGCGGGCGCTGGCGCTGCTGGGCAGCCGGGACGCGCTCCCCGCGCTGGAGAAGGCAGCGGGCACCGGGGACTGGTATTCGCGGGAGATCGCCATGAAGGGCATCGCGCTGCTGGGGGATGCGCGGGAGCAGCCGGTGCTCGCGAAGCTGGCGGCGGCGGAGCCCGCGCGCACGGCGGCGGACTGCCAGGAGACGGGCGAGGACGGGTGCCAGGACGCCGCGGCGCTGGGCAAGAAGCGCGCGGATCAGGTCCAGGGATATGGCGCCGTGCTCGAAGCGGCGCAGGCGTGCAGTGGCAACGCGGGCTGCTGGTCGCAGCGGCTGCCCAAGGCGGACGCGGTGCTGTTGCAGCGCGCGGCGCTGGAGCTGGGGCGCTCCGGAGCGGCGGACCAGGGCCCGACGCTGGCGAGCCGGCTCACCGAGCGCGACACCGAGGCGCGCGCCACGGTCATCCAGGCGGTGGACTGGCTGACGGACGCGCCCGGAGCTGCGAAGAAGCTGCGTGAGGCGTCCCTGCCCGCACTGAAGAAGCAGTTGGAGGACGAGAAGGGCAACTCCAACTTCGTGCGCGTGAACGAAGACCTGCGCCGGCTGATGGTCAAGCTGGAGCGGGCGTAGCGCGAATCAAGGAAGTGCGGCGCGGAGGGCACACGCATGTGCCCCCGCGCGGACAGCATCCACTGCATGCCACGGGTCACGCGGGGACTGGCGTAGCCCCATCCTCCGAGGCGCGCAGCGCGGGCGGCATTCGCTCCACCGCGTGGTGGAGCACGCCCAACTGACGCACCAGCCGCGACAGTTGCGTGCGCGCCAGCGCGTCCGTTCCCTCCAGGCCCGGTGCCTCGCGCTTGAGCGCTGACGGCACGCGGCGCGCCTCCAGCGCCGCGGACAGCTCCTCCAGTGCGTCCGATGCGTAGCGAACCACCGGCCCCAGGTCCGAGTCTTGATGCCAGGTGCGGCTCGCCGCCAGCGCTGTCACGGCCGCGGTGAAGCGGCGCGCGTAGGTAATCAACGCCATCCCCGGCTCCAGCTCCTTCGCCGGGCCCTTCCACTCACTCAGCAGGCGCTGGAACGACGCCTCCGCGGACAACAGCGCCACGCCGACCTTGCGGCGGGCCTCTCGCAGCGCTGGCTCCGTGGCCACCGGCGTGCGCGCCACCTCGCGAAGGTAGTGCTGGTCCGCCTTCAGCACGCGGGCCACCTCCTCGGCGAAGCGCGCGTGCTCGGGGCTTGGCCAGAGCAGCCGGATGCCCACCAGCGCCAGCGCGCCTCCCATCAGCGTGTTGAGGATGCGCACCCCCGCGAGCCCCCAGTCCCCCGTCTGGATCTCCGCGAGCAACACCAGCGCTGGCGCCAGCAGCACCTGGTACACCGTGAAGTTCAGCGGCCGCACGCTCACCGACACGCAGACCAGCAGCACGATGGCCGCGAGCATCATCCCCTTCGCGGGCAGCACGTGCACCAGCCCCATGGCCATCACGCTGCCCACGAACGTGCCCGCCACACGCTGAAGCCCCTTCTCCGTGGTGAGCCCCGAGTAAGGCTGCAACACGACAATCACCGTGATGGTCACCCAGTACCAGTGATTGAGCCCCAGCCCCTCCGCCAGCGCCGTCGCCACCGTCGCGGTGAGCCCCAGCCGCAGCGCGTGCCGGAAGACCACCGACTCCGGCGTCAGGTGGTCGCGCAGCACCTTCCACCCTGAACGCCCGCGCCCCGGCTCCACCCCCAGCGGCTTCGTGTCCCGCTCCGGCAGCGGCTCGCCGCTCTCCAGCCGGGACGCCACGTCCAGCGCCACCCCGCTGTACTCCCGCAGCCGCCCCAACAACCCCGCCACGTGCGAGTACTGCGAGCGCGCCGGCTCCGGCATCCCTCCGTCCGCATGGAGCACCCGCGTCACCCGCTCCGCGTCCCACGACGTGGGCGCCGGCACCGTGCCCCGCTCCAGCGAACCCACCACGCCCCGCAGGTCCACCGCCAACGCACCCAGCGCGTGCTGCGCCTCGATGCGGGCCGTGCGGCACGCGCCCTGCCGCGGCGCCTCGTCCAGCGCCTCCGACATCGCCGTGAGCAGGAGCGACAGCGCGTCCGCGTCCTCCAGCAGCACCAGCAGGTGCTCGCCCCGGCCGCTCTCCTCCTGCCGTCCCTGACGCGTGGCCCCCAACGTCGCTCGCGCTGTCTCCAGCGTCCGCCGCATGCGCGCGGCCCGCTGCACCGCCTCCCACGTCCCCACCCGCGAGGGCCCCTCCATGGGCCAGCCCGCGACCGCGTCCGCGACGTCCGCCAGCTCCTCGTAGCAGGCCGCGATGGCCAGCCGCGCCGGGCGGTACGGCCTGAGCGGCCACAGCACCAGCGCCAGGAACATGGACCACAGGCCGCCCGCGACGAAGTACGCCGCCTGCATCAGCGCCGCCTCCGGCCCCCGCTGCGGCAGCGCCAGCGACACCACGAACAGGTTCGCCAGCAGCATGCCGACGATGCCCGGCGTGTCCCCGAAGCTGCGCGCGAAGCCGCACGCCGTCACCCAGAAGAGCGTCAGCGCCACGTCCACCCAGAAGGGGCTCGGCAGCGCGATGACGAGCCCCACCACCGCGCCCAGCACCGTCATCGCCCCCATGGCCCGGGCACGCGTGCGGTACGGCCCGCCCTTGTCCACCAGCGCGACGAAGAGCCCGGCCATGCCCGCCCATGACGCCGCCGGCCGCGACAGGATGACGGAGACCAGCAGCGGCACGCCCAGCGCCAGCCCCGTGCGCAACCCCGCGGCCACCGCGGGCCGGCCCGGTTGGAAGCGGAAGAGGCCCGCGACATGGCGGGGCAGGTGTCCCCGGGCCGCACGCCCCCGTGGCGCTACCCAGCCTTCCGCCACCGTCTCGCCTCCGTCCCCGCGCATCCCCGCTCCTTCCCCGGGTGAACGTTTCCGAAGAAGGAAGATGGGGTGCGCGAGCGCCGGATTCCGCCCCTGCCCGCCCGCATGCACGGCGGGCGGGCAAAAGGCGGCCAGGCGGTCAGCTGCGCTGCGCGTAGTACTCGACGATGAACGGCTCGTTCACGTCCACGGGGATCTCCTCGCGCTCGGGCAGCCGCACGAAGCGCATGCCCTCCCCTTCGCCCAGGACCTGCACGTACGCGGGCACCTGGCGGGACTTCATCCGCCCGAAGGCGTCCTGCACCACCGCGAGCTTCTGGTGCGCGGGGAAGAAGCGCACCTCGTTGCCCGGCTTGAGCCGGATGCTCGGGATGTCCGCGCGCTTGCCGTTCACCTGGAAGTAGCCGTGGCGCACGAACTGGCGCGCCTGCCGGATGCTCGTGGCCAGCCCCGCGCGCAGCACCAGCGCGTCCAGCCGGCTCTCCAGCAACTGCATCAACACCTTGCCCGTGTTGCCCGGGGCCTTGCGCGCCTCCAGGAAGGCGCTGCGGCACTGCTTCTCCAGCAGGCCGTAGTACAGCTTCAGCTTCTGCTTCTCCCGCAGCCGCTGCGCGAAGTCGCTCACCGACACGCGCGCCGTCGCCCCGTGCTGGCCCGGCGGATACGGCCGGCGCAGCACCGGATCCTTGTCCGGGTCCTTCGCGCTGATGCGCGACAGGGGGATGCCCAACCGCCGACACATCTTCCCTCGGGGTCCCAGTTCACGTGCCACGGTGCGTTCCTCCGGCCTTCCTGTTGGGTCGAGCCAAGTTGAAGTTGATAATCACTATCAATTTCAATACCCGCAAAGCGAGCGGCCGGTCAAGCTTCCAGACACGGGGTGTGGGTGGACGGGCGTGCACAACCAGGGTGAAAATGAACGGAAATACAACCTGGCGCGCCTACCTACCTACCGGTCGGAATGTGTTTCCGGAGCGGATGTAGGACGAAAACTTCACCTGTGAATTCATGAGGTTGAACCCACTCATGACCGTGTAAGCAGCCACCCACACGCAACAAAGGGACGGCTGACACGAGAATCAATTTGTCCGCTGCACCTGCCCCCCGAAAGCACCCCCCATGGCCCTGCGCACCGACCTCTCGAAGCCCGTCGTCGCCACCCAGAACCGCACCGACACGAAGCCCGTGAACACCGTGAAGCCCCAGGGCCCGGTGGGCATGAGCTCGCAGTCCAGCTTCAGCGCGGGCGCGCCCTCCAAGGCGAAGGCCACGGTGGCGCTGAACGGCGTGGGCCAGAAGCTGACGCCGGGCCCGGTGGACCTCACCAGCCCCCAGGCGCAGCAGGCCATCCAGCAGACGGTGGCGTACGTGAACCAGAAGAACCCGCAGCTGTCCGGCGTCACGGGCGGCACGTCGTTCTCGCCGCGCACCGTGGAGCGCGACCAGCTGGGCATGACGCACGTGCGCATGGACCGCATGCACGAGGGCGTGAAGGTCGCCGGTGAGCAGATCATCGGCCACCTGGACGCGAAGGGTCAGTTCGACAGCCTGACGGGCAACGTGTCCGACATCCCCGCGGGCATCGGCAAGGCGCCCACGAAGCTGACGGCGAAGGACGCGCTGGCCGTGGCGAAGAAGGACTTCAACGGCGACACGACGCGCGCCCCCACGTCCGAGAAGGTCATCGTCAAGGGCAAGGACGGCCAGTACCACGCCGCCTACCACGTGACGCTCACCGACACGTCCGCGGCCAACGGCAAGGAGCCGCGCTCGATGAACTACTTCATCGACGCGAACACCGGCGCGTCCATCAAGCAGTACAACACCATCAGCCACTGGAGCCGCGAGGGCGCCAAGGCCACCCCCACGAAGCCGGGCACGTCCACGCAGACGCCCTCCACCCCGGCGACGCCGGCCCCGACGACGGGCAGCGGCGCGGCCCGCGTGGCGGACGACCAGACGATGTACAGCGGCAAGGTGGACCTCCAGACCACGAAGAACAAGGACGGCACGTACTCGCTGGAGGACAAGACGCGCGGCAAGGGCATCGTGACCTACGACGCGAAGAACCGCCCGGAGGCGTCCGGCTCCACGGCCATCACCGACAAGAACGACGTCTGGGGTGAGAAGGGCGACCCGACGCGCGCCCAGGCGGGCGTGGACGCGCACTACGGCGCGGCCATGACGTACGACTTCATGAAGGACGTCCTGGGCCGCGACTCCATCGACGGCAAGGGTGAGAAGCTCATCAACTACGTGCACACCGACAACAACCTGGTGAACGCGTTCTGGGACGGCGAGAAGATGCAGTACGGCGACGGCGACGGCGTGGACTCCGGCCCGCTCACCACGCTGGACATCGCCGGCCACGAGATCGCGCACGGCCTCACGGAGCGCACCGCCGGCCTGGAGTACGAGGGCGAGTCCGGTGGCCTCAACGAGTCCTTCAGCGACATCATCGGCACGGGCGTGGAGTGGTACGCCAGCCAGAAGAACGGCGCGGTGAAGTTCGACTGGGCGGTGGGCGAGGACGCGTGGACGCCCAAGAACGGCGACAACACGGACGCCCTCCGCTACATGAACGACCCGACGGCGGATGGCTACTCCATCGACAACTACAAGAACTACCCGAAGATGACGGAGGTCCACGGCTCCAGCGGCATCGCCAACAACGCCTTCTTCCTTCTCACCGAGGGCGGCAAGAACAAGACGTCCGGCATCGAGGTGAAGGACGGCGTCGGCATGGACAAGAGCCTGAAGATCTTCGGCCGCGCGCTCACCACGTACATGACGCCGCAGACGAACTTCTCCGAGGCCCGCGCCGCCACCATCAAGGCCGCCACGGACCTGTACGGCAAGGACTCCACCGAGGCGAAGAAGGTCGCCGAGGCCTGGACCGCCGTCGGCGTGACCAAGTAATCCCCTGAAGCTTCAGGCCCGGACGGGAGCCCTCGCGCTCCCGTCCGGGCCTTCTTCATTTCACTGCTTCGCCAGGGCCGCCTTCTGTTCGGCCTTCGTGTCCCGGACGTGCTCGCCGGAGACGTCCACCGTCACCTCGTGGAGCGTGCCGGTGAACTCGAAGGGCGCGGCGTAGCGCTGGCTGACGGACGAGTTCTCGTCCCGGCCGCAGGTGAGCCCCTCTCCCAGGCTGATGGCCAGCGGCATGGTCGCGTCGATGGTGCTCTGCGCCACCAGGTCCCCGTTGATGTAGAGCCGGCCGCGTCCGGGAGTGCCCCGCCCCACCCTGAGGTCCGCCTTGCCGGTGGGCTCGAACTCGAACCTCAATTCCGAGCGCCCCTCCGGCACGTCCACCGCCGACTCGATGTGGAACTCCTGCTCGCCCAGGTAGTTGTAGGCGTAGTGCAGCTTGTGGTCCTGGATGAAGAACGTGTAGCCGCCGGTGAGGCCGCCGTGGCTGAGCAGCACGCCCTCCGTGTCCCGCGTCACCTCCGCGTCCGCGGTGATGGTGTGGGGCCGGTTGAGCACGTGCACCGCCGCGTTCTCCGGCGCGGGTGACGTGTGCGGTCGGTACACGTAGCGCGTGCGGTCCTTCGTGAGCTGCGGGCGCTCCAGGGCGAACACGGCGCGGGTGGGCGACGCGAGCGGCAGCACCTGGTAGCGCCCGGCTTCGGCGTACCAGAGGGCGATCATCTCGATGAGCTTGCCCCGGTTCTCCTCCGCCACGTTCCTCGTCTCGGAGCAGTCTTCCGCCACGTGGTACAGCTCCCAGCCGCGCGTATCCAATTCGCGCAGCCGGTCCTCGTCGAGCTGCGACTCACCGAAGCCCTCTCCGGCCTCCGTGAAGGACGGGCCGGGGAACGGGCACACCGCGCGCCAGCCGTCATGGTAGATGGCGCGCGAGCTGAACATCTCGAAGTACTGCGTGCGGTGGCGGCTCTTCGCGTTCCCGTCGTTGAACGTGTGCTTGAAGCTGACGCCCTCGATGGGTGACTGGGTGACGCCGCGGATCTCCGCCAGCGGCTCCAGCCCCAGGCAGTCCAGCACCGTGGGCACCATGTCGATGGCGTGCGCGTACTGCGTGCGCACCTCGCCCTTCGCCTGGATGCCCCGGGGCCAGTGGACGAGGAACGGGTCGGTGGTGCCGCCGCGGTACGTCTCCCGCTTCCAGCGGCGGAACGGCGTGTCCCCCGCCCAGGTCCAGCCCCACGGGTAGTGATTGAAGTGCTTCGGGCCGCCCAGCTCCTCCATGGCCGCCAGGTTCTGCGCCAGCGACTCCGGCGCGTTGTTGAAGAACTTCAGCTCGTTCACGGAGCCATGCGGCCCGCCCTCCGCGCTGGCCCCGTTGTCGGACAGCACCATGATGAGCGTGTTGTCCAGCTCGCCGGTGTCCTCCAGGAACTTCAAGAGCCGGCCGATGTGATGGTCCGTGTGCTCCAGGAAGCCCGCGAAGACCTCCATCATCCGCGCGTAGAGCCGCTTCTCCTCCGGGGGCAGCGAGTCCCAGTCCTGCACGTCCGGGTCGTGCCGGGACAGCCGCGTGCCCGGGGGAAGCACGCCCAGCTCCATCTGCCGCTGGAACACCTTCTGGCGGTAGGCGTCCCAGCCGTCGTCGAACTGGCCCGCGTAGGCGTCCGCCCACTCGCGGGGGACGTGGTGGGGCGCGTGCATGGCGCCCGTGGCGAAGTAGAGGAAGAAGGGCTTGTCGGGCGCGACCTGCTTGGTGTCCGCGATGCAGTCGATGGCGCGGTCCACCAGGTCCGGCGTGAGGTGGTAGCCCTCCTCCGGCGTGCCGGGCGGACGGATGGCGTGGTTGTCGTGGATGAGGTCCGGGTAGTACTGGTGCGTGTCCCCGCCCAGGAAGCCGTAGAAGCGCTCGAAGCCGCGGCCCAGCGGCCAACGCGAGTACGGCCCGGCGGCGCTCGTCTGCTCCGCGGGGGTCAGGTGCCACTTGCCAATGGCATACGTGTTGTAGCCGGCCTCCATCAGCATCTCGGAGAGGAAGCCGTTCTCGAAGGGGATGGTGCCGTTGTAGCCGGGGTAGCCCAGCGACGTCTCGGTGATGGTGCCCATCCCGTTGGAGTGATGGTTGCGGCCGGTGAGGATGCACGAGCGCGTGGGCGAGCACAGCGCGGTGGTGTGCATGTTGTTGTAGAGCAGCCCGCCCTTCGCCAGCCGGTCCAGGTTCGGCGTGCGGATGGGCGAGCCGTAGCAGCCCAGGTGCCCGAAGCCCGTGTCATCCAGGATGATGAACAGGACGTTGGGCGCGCCGGGCTTGGAGCGCAGGGGGGAAGGCCATGCGGGAGACGACTGCTCCCACGTGCGGCCGATGACGCCGGGGAAGGGACTGCCGGGCTTGTATTCTTTGAGGGACATGGGCGTGAGGTGCATCGCCCCCCAAGACAGCGAATCTGCCCCCGGGACGGAGGCGGCCGGACCCGGGCCCTGGCCGCCTCCTGCTTCACACCCCGCTCACGTCACGGGGAACGGGTTGCGCTCGTGGAACTGGCGCTGGTGGAAGTACGGGTACGGCCAGGGCGTGGCGCTGGCGGCATCCAGCGTGGCCACCTGCGCGGGCGTGAGGTTCCACCCGATGGCGCCCAGGTTCTGGCGCAACTGCTCCTCCGTGCGCGCGCCGATGATGACGTTGGACACGGTGGGCCGCTGGAGCAGCCAGTTGAGCGCCACCTGCGGCACCGTCTTGCCCGTCTCCTGGGCCACGGCGTCGAGCGCGTCCACGACCTTGAAGAGGTACTCCTCCGGCACCTGCGGGCCGCCGGCCGCGGTGGCGGGGTTGTTGAGGCGGCTTGTCTCCGGCTTCGGCGCGCCCCGGCGCAGCTTGCCGGTGAGCCGGCCCCAGCCCAGCGGGCTCCACACCACCGCGCCCACCTTCTGGTCCTGCGCGAGCGGCATCAGCTCCCACTCGTAGTCGCGGCCCACGAGCGAGTAGTAGGCCTGGTGGGCCACGTAGCGCGCCAGGTTGTAGCGCTCCGACACGGCCAGCGACTTCATCAGGTGCCAACCGGAGAAGTTGGAGCAGCCGAGGTAGCGGATCTTCCCGGCGCGCACGAAGCCGTCCAGCGTGTTGAGGACCTCCTCCACGGGCGTCACCGCGTCGAAGGCGTGGAGCTGGAACAGGTCGATGTAGTCCGTCTTCAGCCGGCGCAGCGAGGCCTCCACGGCGCGCGTGAGGTGGAAGCGCGAGGAGCCCACGTCGTTGGGCCCCGGGCCCGCGCGGAAGGTGGCCTTGGTGGAGATGATGGCCTTGTCGCGCCGGCCCTCCAGCGCCTTGCCCAAAATCTCCTCCGCGAGCCCCGCGGAGTAGCCGTCCGCGGAGTCGAACATGTTCACGCCCGCGTCCAGCGCGATGTCCACGAGCCGCGTGGCCTCCTTCACGTCGCTGGAGCCGAAGCCCTTGAAGAAGTCACCCGCCCCACCGAACGTGCCCGTGCCCAGACTGAGGACGGGGACCTTGAAACCAGAACCACCCAGCTGCCGGTATTCCATGACGTTCACCTCGTGACGAAGCAGGAGGAAAGGCGGCCCACGTAACGGGCCGTGGCGCGGCGCGCAACCGTCTTTGCCTGGGTTGCGCGAAGTGCTTGATGCGGCGCGGGGGGCCGCCCATCATGCGCGCGCCTTCCCGGGCGGGGAGGCAGGGGTCCAGGTTCCACGTGAGCACATCCGCGACACCCGCATCCGGCCGCCCCCCCATCCTGCGGGCGCTGGGCTATCTGCGCCGCTACCGCCTGGAGGCGATGGGCGCGCTCGTGTCGCTGCTGCTCGTCTCCGTGGCGAACCTGGGCGCGCCGCAGATGATCCGCATCGCCATCGACCAGGGGCTCGCGCGCGGGGAGGTGCGGCCCGTGTGGCTGGCGGTGGGCGGCCTGGTCGCCATCGCGCTGGGGCGTGGCCTGTTCAACTTCCTGCAGGGCTACCTGGCGGAGCGCGCGTCGCAGGGCGTGGCGTTCGACCTGCGGGACGCGCTCTTCGCGCGGATCCAGCGGCTGTCCTTCAGCTACTACGACCAGGCGCAGACGGGGCAATTGCTCACGCGGCTGACGAGCGACGTGGAGGCGGTGCGCAGCTTCGTGGGCGGCGGCATCGTGCAGTTCGCCGCGGCGGCGGCGATGCTGCTCGGCTGCGCGGGCCTGCTGGTGTACCTGGACCCGGTGCTGGCGGTGGCGGCGCTCGCGACGGTGGCGCCCATCCTCCTGGTGATGCGCGCGTTCATCCGGCGGATGCGGCCCATGTACGGCCAGCTCCAGGCGCTGCTGGGCTCGCTCAACACCACGCTCCAGGAGGACCTGCGCGGGCTGCGCGTGGTGCGCGCGTTCTCCGCCGAGGCACGCGAGCTGGCGCGCTACGGGAAGACGAACGCGGAGCTGAAGGAGACGAACCTGCGGGTGGTGGACGCGCTGTCCAGCAACTTCCCCTTCATCACCTTCTTCGCCAACCTGGGCACGCTGGTGGTGGTGGGCGTGGGCGGCTGGCGCATCTTCCACCAGCGGCTGACGCTGGGGGAGCTGGTGGCCTTCAACAGCTACCTGGCCTTCCTGCTGATGCCCCTGATGACGCTGGGCTTCATCGCGGCCAGCATGTCCCGGGCGAGCGCGTCCGCGGCGCGCCTCTTCGAGCTGCTCGACACGGAGGTGGAGGTGTCGGACCGCTCGGGCGCGGCGCCGCTGCCGCCGCTGCAGGGCCACATCGAGCTGCGCGACGTGCGCTTCCGCTACGCGGGCGGCGAGCGTGAAATCCTGCGGGGCGTGAGCGTGACCCTGGAGCCCGGGCAGCTGGTGGCGGTGCTGGGCACCACCGGCTCCGGCAAGAGCACGCTCATCAACCTGCTGCCGCGCTTCTACGACGTCACCGGGGGCGCGGTGCTGCTGGACGGGCACGACGTGCGGGACGTGACGCTCGCGAGCCTGCGCTCGCAGATTGGCGTGGTGCTGCAGGACGCGCTGCTGTTCTCCGGCACGGTGCGGGAGAACATCGCCTACGGACGCCCGGAGGCGACGCAGGCCCAGGTGGAGGCCGCGGCGGAGGCGGCCCAGGCGGCGGAGTTCATCCGCGAGCTGCCCCAGGGCTACGACACGGTGGTGGGCGAGCGCGGCGTGGGGCTCTCCGGCGGGCAGCGGCAGCGCCTGGCCATCGCGCGGGCGCTGCTCACGGATCCGCGCCTGCTCATCCTGGACGACAGCACGTCCGCGGTGGACGCGCGCACGGAGACCGCCATCCAGGGCGCGCTGGACATGCTGATGCGGGACAAGCGCAGGACGGCCATCGTCATCGCCCAGCGCATCAGCACCGTGCGGGACGCGGACCTCATCCTCGTGCTGGACGAGGGGCGCATCGCCGCGAAGGGGCGCCACGAGGAGCTGAAGGCCACCAGCGAGCTGTACAACGACATCCTCGGGTCGCAGCTGCTGCCCCCGCGTCAGGAGGGAGCGGCATGAGGCGGCCGGGGAGCCTGGAGTCGATGGTGGAGCTGGAGGCGGACCACGCGAACCAGCGCGGCAGGGTCCTGCGCCGGCTCCTGGGCGAGCTGCGTCCGCACGCGCGCGCGCTCACCTCCGCGCTGGTCTTCATCCTGGTGGGCGCGGCGTGCCAGGCCCTGGGGCCGTACCTGGTGAGCCGGGCCATCGACCGCGACATCGGCGCGGGGGACGGCTGGGGGCTCGCGCGGACGCTGGCGGTGCTGCTCGCCGTCTACGGGGTGGGCGCGCTGTCTCAGCAGGCGCAGACGCGGCGGGTGGGCCACACGGGGCAGCGCGTGCTGGCGGACCTGCGCCAGCGCCTCTTCGAGCGGCTCCAGCGGCTGCCGCTGGCGTGGTTCGACCGCCGGCCCCTGGGCGACCTGATGAGCCGCCTGCTGAGCGACGTGGACACGCTCAACCAGCTCTTCACGCAGGGGCTGACGCAGCTCCTGGGGTCGGTGCTGGGGCTGGTGGGCGTCATCATCGCGATGTTCGCGCTCAACGCGCGGCTGGCGCTGGCGTGCTTCTCCATCCTCCCCGCCGTCGTGCTCACCACGTGGTTCTTCGCGTCGCGGGCGCGCAATGCCTACCGCAAGACGCGGCAGACGGTGGGCGACGTGACGGCGAACCTCCAGGAGGAGATTGGGGGCGTGCGGCAGGCCCAGGCCTTCAACCGCACGGAGAAGAACATCGAGCGCTTCCGCGACCGCAACGCGGCCAACCGGGACGCGAACGTGGCGGCGGTGGGCATCACGTCCGCGTTCTCGCCGGCCATCGACCTGCTCTCCACGCTGTCCATGGCGCTGGTGATTGGCTACGGCGGCGTGCTGACGCTGAGCGGGCGGCTCACGGTGGGCGGCGTGGCGGCGTTCCTCATCTACGTGCAGCAGTTCTTCCGGCCGGTGCAGTTGGCCGCGTCCGTGGCAGCGCTGATGCAGTCCGCGCTGGCGGGGGCGGAGCGCATCTTCGCCATCCTCGATGAGACGCCGGAGCCGCCGGACGCGCCCGGGGTGGTGGAGCTGGGGCCGCTCCAGGGACAGGTGGTCTTCGACAACGTGTCCTTCGGGTACGACGCGGCGCGGCCGGTGCTGCGCGACGTGTCCTTCCACCTGGAGCCCGGCCAGACGCTGGCGCTGGTGGGGCGCACGGGCGCGGGCAAGACGACGGTGGCCAGCCTGGTGCCGCGCTTCTACGACGTCACCGGGGGCACGGTGCGCGTGGACGGGCACGACGTGCGCCAGGTGACGCGCGGCAGCCTGCGCCGTCAGATGGCCATGGTGCTTCAGGAGCCCTTCCTCTTCAGCGGCAAGGTGGCGGACAACATCGCCTACGGGAAGCCGGACGCCACCCGCGAGGACGTGGAGGCGGCGGCGAAAGCGGTGCACGCGCACGACTTCATCACCCGACTGCCGCAGGGCTACGACACGGTGCTGGGCGAGGGCGGCGCGATGATCAGCCAGGGGCAGCGGCAGCTGCTCGCGTTCGCGCGCGCGGTCATCGCCAATCCGAAGGTGCTCATCCTGGACGAGGCGACGGCGAACATCGACACGCGCACGGAAGGGCTCATCCAACTGGCGCTGGGGCAGCTCCTGTCCGGCCGCACGAGCATCGTCATCGCGCACCGGCTCAACACCATCCGCCACGCGGACCTCATCCTCGTGCTGGAGCGCGGCATCGTGGTGGAGCGCGGCAACCACGCGGAGCTGCTCGAGAAGGGCGGGCTCTACGCGGAGCTGTATCACCAGCAGTTCCGCGACACGCCGGAGCCGGCGGCCAAGGCGCTGGGCTGAGCGCGCGGGTTGGCTTTCCGCGCCTTGATTCCCGCCAAAGTCGTCTCTTGCTTGCACGGCCGGCCGCCTCTCGTTACCCAGCGGCCGAGGGTGCGGCCCCGGCGGCCTGCGCTTCGCGGTGGCAGTCCCCATCTCCAGCATTCATTGCATCGGAGCCGGACGCGTCCTCTTCACCCCCTTTCCGGGAGCAGGCATGGCAGGCAGTCGAGGGACAGCGTTGGTGACGGGCACGTCCGCGGGAATTGGCGCGGTGTACGCGCGGCGGCTGGCGGCGCTCGGGTATGACCTGGTCCTCGTGGCCCGGCGGGAGGAGCGGCTGAAGGCGCTGGCGGCGGAGCTGACGGCGGCGCATGGCATCCGCGCGGAGGTGCTGCGGGCGGACCTCACGGTGCACGCGGACCTCCAGCGGGTGGCAAGCCGCGCGGCGGGCGAGGACATCACCCTGGTCATCAACAACGCGGGCGTGGGCGGCTATGGCCCCTTCGCGCAGGTGGACCCCGCGGCGCTGGAGGGCCTGGCGAACCTGCACATGATGGCGCCGATGCTGGCCACGCGCGCGGCGCTGCCCGGCATGCTGGCGCGGGGCAAGGGCGCCATCATCAACGTCGCCTCCCTGCTCGCCTTCTCCGGCGCGATGCCGCCAGGTCCCCTCCCCCACCGGGCCACCTACGCGGGCGCGAAGGCGTTCCTCGTCCACTTCACCCGCACGCTCGCGGGAGAGCTGCGCGGCACGCCCGTGGTGGCGCAGGTCGTCTGCCCGGGCATGACCTTCACGGAGTTCAACGGCGGCTATCCCGGCACCATGTCGCCGGAGGACGTCGTCACCGCGTCGCTCGTCGCGCTGGAGCGCGGTGAGACGGTCTGCGTCCCGGGGCTGGAGGCCGCGGAGGCCCTCACGGCTTTGGAGAAGGCGGAGGCCGGACTCTTGCGAGGGGCGACCCACGCCCTGGCCGGACGGTACCGGAAGGCGTGAAACGCATTTGCTGCACATGCATCTATCTGGGCGTTCATCTGCACGGAGGAAGCACTCATGAGCGGAACCTCGACGCGACCCGCGGAGAAGAGCGGCACCTTCAAGCTGGGCGGAGACCTGCCCGTCCACCGTCTGGGCTACGGCTCCATGCAGCTCACGGGCCCTGGCATCTGGGGCCCGCCCAAGGACCGGGCGGAGGCGGTGCGCGTGTTGCGCCGCGCGCTGGAGCTGGGCGTGGACTTCATCGACACGGCGGACTCCTACGGCCCCTACTTCAGCGAGGAGATCATCGCGGAGGCCCTGCACCCCTACGCCAAGGGCGTGGTGGTGGCGACGAAGGCGGGCCTGGTGCGCACGGGGCCCAACGAGTGGCATCCGGTGGGTGCGCCGAAGTACCTGCGCCAGGAGCTGGAGCTGTCGCTGCGCCGGCTGAAGCTGGAGCGCATCGACCTGTACCAGTTGCACCGCATCGACCCGAAGGTCCCGGTGGAGGAGTCGTTGGGTGAGCTGAAGGCGCTGCAGAAGGAAGGGAAGATCCGCCACATCGGCCTGTCGGAGGTGTCGGTGGAGGAGATTCAGCGGGCGCGCAAGGTGGTGGACATCGTGTCGGTGCAGAACCGGTACAACCTGACCGACCGCGTGCACGAGAAGGTGCTGGACTACTGCGAGAAGGAGAACCTGGGCTTCATCCCGTGGTTCCCGCTGGCGACGGGCGGTCTGGCGAAGCCGGGGAGCACGCTCGACTCCGTGGCGAAGAAGCACAACGCGACGCCCGCGCAGATCGCCCTCTCCTGGCTGCTGGCCCGCTCGCCGGTGATGCTGCCCATCCCGGGCACGTCCTCGGTGAAGCACCTGGAGGAGAACGTCGCGGGCGCGGAGGTGAAGCTCACCAAGGACGAGCTGGCCGCCGTGGACGCGCAGGCGTCGGGGCGCTGAAGCCCGGCGCTCACCTCCGCTTCAGGTAGCGCAGGAGGAGTGTCACCAGCTCCTCCTGGAGCAGCCCCTGGGACAGGGACTCGGGGCGCTCCACCACGGCCCGGTGGATGACCGCGTGGGCCACCGTGTCGATGAGCCACAGGGCCAGCTCCGGATCCGGCACGTCCGTCTTGAACCGGCTCATGGCCTCCAGCATGGGCGCGTCGTCCTTGTCCCACTTCCTGGCCGGACGCGCGGGCATCTGTTCCGTCAGCGCGTGGTGCAGCTTCGGATTCACCGCGTGCGCCGCGAAGCCCAGCGCCACCAGCGTCCGGATGAGGTCCTCCAGCGTGTTGAACTTCCGCGTCGCCAGCACCTCCCTCGTGGCGGCGCGCTCCTTCTTCACGTGACGGCGTAACACCTCCGCCATCAGCGCCTCCTTGCCGGGGAAGAACTGGTACAGCGACGCCACGTTGACGCCCGCCCGCTCCGCGATGCGGTTCGTCGTCAGCTTCGCGTAGCCGTCGCGCACCAGAATGTCAGCAGTCGCCTGCACCAACGCATCCACTGTCGCGCGTGAGCGCTCCTGCGTGGGCGTCTTCCGAGGGGAAAGCTTCGCGCGAGGCATGCCGGACTCCTGGGACGGGAACGCAAGCTGACAACATAAGCACTCCCTTACATTCTTGTCTCCGTCGCCGCTGGTTCGCGACAGGAGGCCTTCCATGTCCCATGACATCCTTCCGGTGCTCGTCGTCGGCGCGGGGCCCACGGGCCTGACGCTCGCTTGTGACCTGGCTCGCCGGGGCATCCGCGTGCGCATCGTGGACGCGGCCCCGCGCCCCTTCGTCGGTTCTCGCGGCAAGGGGCTTTCGCCTCGCACGCTGGAGATGCTGGATGACCTGGGCGTGCTCGATGCCGTGCTTGCCGCCGGTACTCCCTACCCCAGCCTCCGCCTCCACTGGCGGCGCTTCGTCGTGGGTCGGTGGACCATGATGAAACGCCGCGCGGCGACGCCGGACGTGCCCCACCCCAATCCCTGGCTCGTGCCCCAGGCCCGCACCGAGGGCATCCTGCGCGACCGGCTGACGTCGCTGGGTGTCTCAGTTGAGTTCGGCACCGCGCTCACCGGCTTCACCCAGGACGACACCGGCGTCACCGCCACCCTCACCCGTGACGGCGTGGAGGAGACCGTCCGCGCGCGGTACCTGGTGGGCGCGGACGGCGGACACAGCCGCGTGCGCAAGGACCTGGGCCTGACCTTCCATGGCGTCACCCACGAAGAGGAGCGCATGGTCGTGGGCGACGTGAGCGTGGACGGCCTGGAGCACACGCACTGGCACATATGGCCCTTCGCGAAGGGCGGCGTGGTGGCGCTGTGCCCGCTTCCCGGCGCGGGCCGCTTCCAGCTCGCCCTCCAGGTGAAGCCCGGTGGCGTCGTGCCGGAGCTCACCGAGGCGGCTCTCAATCAGCGCATCCAGGAGGCCGCTCGCCCGGGCCGAAACCTGCGCCTGCATGACGCGAGCTGGCTGTCCCTGTACCGCCCCAACGTGCGCATGGCGGACCGCTATCGCGTGGGCCGCGTCTTCATCGCGGGCGACGCCGCGCACGTGCACCCGCCCACCGGAGGCCAGGGGCTCAACACCGGCGTGCAGGATGCGTACAACCTCGGCTGGAAGCTGGGCCACGTGCTCCAGGGCGCGGACCCGGCCCTGCTCGACACCTATGAGGCGGAGCGGTTGCCCGTCGCGGCCCGGGTGCTCGGGCTGTCCTCGAAGCTGTTCGATGGCATGCGGCAGGGGCGCATGAAGGCCCTGAACCGCGGCGAGGAGCTGCTGCAGCTGGGCTTGAGCTATCGCGGCGGTCCGCTCGCTCCGGAGGTCCCCGGCGACAAGGCCCACGTGCAGGCCGGAGACCGCGCCCCGGACGCGCCCTGCGTGGACGCGCACGGAAAACCTGTCCGACTGTCGGACAGGTTTCGCGGCCCCCACTGGACGCTGCTCGCCTTTGGGAACGCGCACGCGGATGCCGCCGCGTGGGCCGGGGATGCCGTGCGCGTCGTCCGCGTCCTCGGGAAGAGCGCGGCCCCCCTCCCCGGGTCCCTGGGCGACGTGGATGGCCACGCACACCGCGCCTACGACGTGGCCCCGGGAGGGGACGCGCTCATCCTGGTGCGCCCGGATGGCTACGTGGGACACGCCTCCCGACCTGGCGACCTCGCCGCGCTGGAGCGATTCCTGACGCCGCTCCTGCCCCGCCCTTCCGCCCGGGCCGTGCCGTACGTAACCGCCGCGAGCAGCCCTGCGTAAAGGGAGCGACACCACCGGGCTTCGCATTCAGGCGAGGCCCAGGGAGACTCCCGCCATGTCCATCCGCTCCTTCCGTGTTGGCGCCGCCCGAGCCGCGCTGGGCCTGCTCACCCTGTCCGCCTGCGGCTCCGGCGACGACACCGACCCGTCCTCCCGGCGCTTCCGCGTGCGCATCGAGAACGTGGCGCCCTTCCAGAACCTCAAGTCCGGCCGGTTCGACACGAAGGTGAGCGGCACCTCACCGGGCCCGCTGGCCCCGGGCGACACCTACGAGTTCAGCTTCACCGCGGGCGTGAACCACCGGCTCTCCTTCGCCGCCATGTTCGGGGCATCCAATGACTGGTTCTTCGGCACGGAGCCCCAGGGTATTCCCCTCTACACCGCCCTCGGGCAGCCGGTGACCGGCAACATCACCTCGCAAATCGTCCTCTGGGACGCGGGCACGGAGGTGAACGAGGAGCCTGGCGTGGGCGCGCACACCGGTCCGAAGCAGGCCACCTCCACGGATGGCCCGGGCATCCGGGACTTCAACTCCGACAAGGTCCGGCGCGTGGGCACGCAGCCCGTCCTCAGCAGCGGCCTGCCCTTCAACCTGCCCCCGCTCACGTCGATGATCCGCGTGCAACTGGCCCATGAAGCGGCCACGAACCGCTTCACCGTGCGCATCGAGAACGTCTCCGACGACCGCAACACCCTGAGCACCTCCGAGGGCATCAAGCCCGTGCGCATCTCCCCGGGAGTCTGGGTGGTGTCCGCGGGCAATGAGCCCCTCTTCACGGAAGGCCAGCCGGACCGGGGCAACGGACTGGAGGCGCTCGCGGAGGGCGGCGACGCCACCGCGCTGGACACCTGGCTCAAGCCGCTGAACGGCGTGGCCACGCCCCTGTCACCGGGCGTCTTCGCCGTGCACAACGCCGCCTCGCCGCTGTTCACCGAGGGCACGCAGGACCGGGGCCAGGGACTGGAGGCGCTCGCGGAAACGGGCGATGCCTCGCGGCTGACCAACGCCCTCGCCTCGACGCCGCCCGCGGGCGTGAGCAGGTCGGGCACCTTCAACACGCCCGTGGACGCGTCCGCGCCCGGTCCCCTCCTGCCGGGCCGTGCCTACGAGTTCACCGTCAACGCCAGCCCCGGCGACCGGCTGACGTTCGCGACCATGTTCGGCCAGTCCAACGACTGGTTCTTCGGCCCCGACGAGCAGGGCATCGCGCTCTTCGACAAGGCCAACGCCCCCGTGACGGGCGACATCACGTCCAGGGTGTACCTGTGGGACGCGGGCACGGAGCTGGACGAGGAGCCCGCCGTGGACCCGCACCAGGGCGCCTCCGAGTGGACCGTGGACACCGACAAGACCGTGCGCCGGGTGCCCCCGTCGCGCTACGGCACGCCCCTGACCCAGCACCTGCGCGTCACCCTCACGGCGGAGTAGTCGCGCGCCGCGCTTCACCCGGGGACTTCAGACGGCCTCGCGCTCCAGGGTGTCCTCGTCGTCGGAGTCCACCGCGGGGCCGTCCTGGAAGGCGCTGGGCAGCAGGCTGAAGGGCAGCACCTTCGCCAGCGCCGCCAGGAGCAGGATGCCTCCCGGCGCGGCGAAGATGGCCAGCGCGGGGATGGCCTTCGCCACGTCGATGAGCTGCGCGCGCATGCGCTGGCGCTCGTCGGCGGTGAGCTTCTGGCGCCGCGCCGCCTTGGTGAGCAGCACCGCCAGGTCGCCCGTCTCGCGCGCCTCCTGCATGAGCCGGTGGAAGTTCTTCTCCAGCGTCTCCTGCATGCCACCCATGAGCTCCTCGCCCATGGCGCCCGCCGCGTCCGACACGGTGAAGACATCCACCAGCGAGCGGTGCCGCGCGTAGAACTCCGCCATCTCCAATTCCAGACGGCGCAGCTCCGCGTGGGGCACGTGCAGCGCGCCCGCCAGTGTGTCGATGAAGGCCCGCTCCCGCCGCGTGCGCCGGCCATCCACCAGCGCCGCCAGCAGCGCCTGCTCCAGCAGCAGGTGGCGCATGTCCACGCTGCGCACGCGGCGCACCACCTCGCGCACGTCGCGCTTGCGCTCGAAGGACTGGCGCACCGCGGCCTTCACCTCGCCCTCCAGCGCGTGCGGCAGCTTCAGCCCCTCCACCTGCCGGAGGATGGCGCGGCGCGCGGGCGCGCTGGGTTCGCGGTCCACGCACGCGAGCGCCGTGAGCACATCCACGAGCAGCGCCTTCTGCCGCGCCGCGAAGTCCCGCCGCCGCTCCGCCGTCGCGCGCGACAGCCGCCCGCTCGAGAACAAGTCGATGGCCTGCCGGCAGAACAGCTGCGCGTCCGCGTACTGAGCGCCGTTGTGCAGCACCAGCCCGTACACCGGGTCCCCGGCCAGCGACGGCGCCCGCTTGTCGAGCGCGTCCTCCACCCGGCCCACCATCCGCCGGGGCACCGGCAGCCCGGCCGCGAGCCGCGCGTCCAGCGCCATGGCCAGGTCCAGCTCGCCCGCCAGCACCGCGAAGAGCACCAGGAGCTGCTCCACCCGGGGGCCTTCCGGCGCGTCCATCACCCGCGCCAGGTCCAGCGCCATGCGCGCCAGCGTGCGCACCACGGCATGGAACAGCTCGTCCTCCACGGCGCGAGCGGGAACGTCGAAGGGCTCACCGCCATCCACCGGCGAGGGCAGCGGCACGGGCGTGCCGTAGACGAGACCGGAGGCGCGCAGCGTGCGGCGCAGGAAGGCGCGGCCCCGGGCCCGCCCGGAGGCGGACTCCGAAAGCGGAGGGGTCGGGACGGGCGCGGGGGCGCGCGCATGCGCGGCGACCACGTCCGTCAGGAGCGCGGCCAGCCAGGTCCCCCTTCCAAAAACCAGCACCGACACCGGTACACCCCTCGAAAGCGCGCGGCCGGAGCTTCCCCCTCGGGCGCGCTGAGGCCGGGAATAACCCAGCCGCATCCCGGATGCCACTCGACCCCAGGCTCACGCGGGCGTCCGGCAACGGATGCTGATGGCTGGTGGAAAAAACAGCGCGCCCGTCCACCCAGGGCGGACGGGCGCGCGAAGTGAACCCGGAAGGCCTACAGCGCGGTGGCCTTGCCCGGCTCCAGGGCGAGCACCTTGGTGGTGGCCCGGGTCTTCTTCAGCTCGGTGGTGAGCGCGTCCGGGGTGCCGGCCAGGGCGGGGAAGGTGCCGTAGTGCATGGGCACCACGGTCTTCACCTTCAGCAGCTTCGCGGCGACGGAGGCCTGCGCGGGGTCCATGGTGAAGTGGCCGCCAATGGGGAGCAGGGCCACGGTGGGCTTGAACTGCTCGGCGATGAGGCCCATGGACTGGAAGGCCCCGGTGTCGCCCGCGTGGTACAGCGTGGGGCCGTTGGCGATCTCGATGACGAAGCCCAGCGGCGCGCCGGCGTACTGCGACGCGGCCTTCGGGTCCGCCTGGTAGCTGCTCGAGTGGACCGCCTCCACCAGGTGGATGGTGGCGTCCTTCACGGTGAACGTCCCGCCCGCGTTGGCGCCCACGGCCTGCGCCTCCGGCAGGCCCAGGAGGTTCACCAGTTCGAAGGAGCCGTACACCTTGGCGCTCGTCTTCTGGGCCAGGGCCTTCGTCTCACCCACATGGTCGAAGTGGCCGTGGGACACGAGGATGGCGTCCACCGCCTCCGGCCAGGTGGCGCCCTGCGGCGCCTTGGGGTTGGTGAACCACGGGTCGATGGCGATGGTCGCGCCGCCCGGCGTCTTCACTACGAAGGCGGCGTGGCCCCACCACGTCACCTCCGTCTTGCCCGCCGTGGCCGCCGCCTTGCCCGCCGCGGCCTTGCCCGGCGCCTTGGCGTCGGCCTTGGGAGCCGCCGGCGTCGTCGGCGTGCCCTGCGCGAAGGCCGCGCCCGCGACGCCCAGCACCGCGCTCACCACCACTGCCTTCAGCTTGTTGCCCATCGTTGTCCGCTCCAGGAGGAAGGAAAGAGACGACATGTCGCCGTGCCGCCGGGAGGCGCCGCACGGCCGGGGCGCGACATACCACCCCGCCAGGGAGGCGGAAGGGGGCTGGCGTGTCCGGTTGCCTTGGGAAGGACACATGCCTTCATCCACCCACGGCGGGGGATTGTGGCCCCGGGGAGGATGCAGCGCGCTACGCTCGACGGCCGCGTGGACCATCGATTCCAAGTCAGCCTCCGTGGGGTCATCGACCTCCTGTCCCACCACCTGTACAGCTCCCCCGGGGTCTACGTGCGGGAGCTGCTCCAGAACGCCACGGACGCCATCCGCGCCCGCCAGCAGTTGGAGCCCCAAGCCACCGGCGCCGTGGGGCTGGAGCTGCGGGAGAAGCAGGACGGCGGGCCGCCCACCCTGCTCTTCATGGATGAAGGCGTGGGGCTGACGGAGGAGGAGATCCACCGCTTCCTGGCCACCATCGGAGAGTCCTCCAAGCGCGAGCAGTTGGAGGCCCGCCGCAACGACTTCATCGGCCAGTTCGGCATCGGCCTCCTGTCGTGCTTCATGGTGTGCGACGAGCTGCTGGTGGTGACGCGCTCGGCGAAGGGCGACGGGCGGACGCTGGAGTGGCGGGGCCGGCACGACGGCACGTACGACGTGCGCGTCTCCGAGCACCCGCTGGACGCCCCCGGCACGCACGTCTACCTGGTGGCCCGGCCGGACATGGTGGAGTGGTTCACGCCGGAGCGGGTGCGCCAGCTGGCGAAGCACTACGGCGGCCTGCTGCCCTTCCCCGTGCGGCTCACGGTGGATGGACAGACGGAGACGCTCAACCCGGACGGTCGCCCTGGCGCCGCTTCTACGAGACGCCGGGAGACCGGCGGCAGGCGCTGCTCGCGTACGGGCGCGAGGTGTTCGGCACGGACTTCCTGGATGTGATTCCGCTGCGCTCGGAGGCGGGGGACGTGGACGGCGTGGCGTATGTGTTGCCGGCGTCGCCGCACTTCAACGCGAAGCAGAAGCACCGCGTGTACCTGAAGCAGATGCTCCTGTCAGAGAGCGCGGAGAACCTGCTGCCGGAGTGGGCGTTCTTCGTGAAGTGCGTGGTGAACGCGAACGGCCTGCGCCCCACCGCGAGCCGCGAGTCCTTCTACGAGGACACGGTGCTGGCGAAGGCGCGCGAGGCGCTGGGCCAGTCCCTGCGCAAGTACCTGGTGGACCTGGCGAACGACGACCCTCGGGCGCTACAGCGGCTGATTGCGCTGCATGGGCTGTCGGTGAAGGGGCTGGCGCTGGACGATGACGACTTCTACCGGCTGGTCATCCATTGGCTGCCTTTTGAAACATCGCTCGGGGTGATGACGTTGGCGGACTACCGGCGGTCCTGGCCGGTGGTGCGCTACACGCCGACGCTGGATGGGTTCCGGCAGGTGGCGCGGGTGGCGGCGGCGCAGGGGCTGTGCGTCTTGAACGCGGCGTACACGCACGACACGGCGCTCTTGGAGAAGCTGCCGCACGTGGTGCCGGAGGCGCAGGTGGCGCCGTTCTCGTCCGCGGACCTGCCGCAGAGCTTCGAGGAGCTGACGCTGGACGAGCGCGAGGCCGTCTACCCGCTGCTGCGTCTGGCCGAGCGGGTGCTCGCGCCGTTCCGCTGCGGGGTGGAGGTGAAGAAGTTCTTCCCTGCGGAGGTGCCCACGCTCTACAGCTCGGACGCGGAGGGCGCGTTCAAGCGGGACGCGGAACGGGCGCGGGAGGAGTCGGACGACCTGTACGCGGGCGTGCTGGACGGAGTGATGGCGGGCACGGGTGGACAGGACCGCGCGCTGCTCTGCCTCAACCTGCACAACCCGGTGGTGCGCCGGCTGGCGGCGGTGGAGGGGCGGGAGTTGCTGAAGCTGTCGGTGGAGATGCTCTACGTGCAGGCATTGCTGTTGGGTCAGCACCCGCTGAACGCGCAGGAGATGGCGCTCTTGAACCACGGACTGCTGGGGCTCATCTCCGCGCGGCTGGATGACAGTGGTGGCGGAGGGGGCGGTTCGTCGGGTCCGGGCTCGCGGGGGATGCACTGATGGCGGACTGGCGCCAGCAGGTGGAGGCCCTGCGCGGGCAGGCGGAGGAGCTGCCGGAAGGTGACGCGAAGGTGCGCGCGCTGGAGGAGGCGGTGCGGCTGACGGACGCGCACGGCGACGTGCCGCTGGGGTACGAGCTGCGGGACGCGCTCATCGACGCGGCGACGTTCGGGGGGTATCCGGACAAGGCGCTGGTGGCGTTCGCGTGGTGCCGGGGGCAGCAGAAGAAGGATCCGCAGCGGTTCGACCCGGAGGACATGCTCTGGAAGCAGAAGTGGGTGGTGGGCCGGCTGGACGAGTTCCCGCACATCAGCCGCAAGCAGATTTCCGACGCGCTGGATGACGTGGACCAGAGCTTCGCGAAGCTGGACGCGGGCAAGCGGGCGGCGCTGAAGCTGCGCTACCAGATGGCGCGCGACATGGGCGACACGGAGGACGCGGAGCGCCTGTGGGAGGCGTGGCTCGTCACGCCCAGGGACCACCTGACGGACTGCCGCGTCTGCGAGCTGGATGACGAACTGGACCACCACGTGGACAAGGGTGAGTGGGAGCAGGCCATCCAGAAGGCGAAGCCCATCCTGGATGGAAGACAGTCCTGCGCGGAGATCCCGCACCTGACGTTGGGCACGCTGCTGTATCCGTTCTTCAAGCTGGAGCGGATGAAGGAAGCGCGGGACTGCCATGTGCGCGGCTACGCGATGGTGGCGAAGAACCGCGAGTTCCTCGCCACGGTGGGAGAGCACCTGGAGTTCCTGGCGCTGACCGGCAACCTGTCGCGAGGGCTCACGCTGCTGGAGAAGCACCTGGGCTGGGCGTTGGAGCACTCCAGCTACCGGGACCGGTTCAGCTTCTACACGGCGGCGTCGTTCCTGGTGGGCCAGGTGGTGGCGGACGGCCGCGACGAAGTGAGCCTGCGTTTGCCACGAGCATTCCCGCTGCACGCGGTGGACGGAGGCTACGGGACGCGGGCGCTGAAGGACTGGCTGGAGTCACAGGCACGCGACATCGCGGCGCGGTTCGACGCGCGGAACGGGACGAAGCGGTTCACGGGACTGCTGGCGCGCAATGAGGTGCTGGCGAAGGAAGCGCGGCTGTTCCCGCTGGACTGAGCGTCTCAGCTAGCTGCCAGCCCCATCCAGCAGCCCCCGAGGAAGCAAGCCAGGGAACTCGGCTTCAAAAGCTCGAACATCCCTGGCGAGTTGCTGGACAGACGCGTCGTGCAGTGGCCCTTGGTATTGCAGGGTGTCCGCGCGGCGGGCAATCAACCACTCGATATCCAAGACCGGGGCCCCTGGCCTTTCCAAAAGCCCTTGAAGAACCCCGGCCAGGTCGCGAATCCAATTTGACAAGCGTTTAGCGCTTCAGCTTCGAGAACGGATTGTTGAACGGCTCCGGCTTCTTCTGCGGCGGAGCCTGTGTCGCGGGCTTCTGGGCGGGCCGCTGCTGCTGCGCCGGTGCGCTCGCGGGCTTCGCCTGTGCCGGCCTTCCGGACGGCTGCGGCGCCCCGCCTTCCAGCACTGCCCGCACCGACAGCGCCAGACGCTTGCGCGCGAGGTCCACTGACAGGACCTTCACCGTCAGCCGGTCGCCCACCTTGGCCACCTCCGACGGGTCCTTGATGAAGCGCGCCGCCAGCTGCGACACGTGCACCAGGCCGTCCTGATGCACTCCCACGTCCACGAACGCTCCGAACGCCGTCACGTTCGTCACCACGCCCTGCAGCACCATCCCCTCCTTCACGTCCTCCAGCGTGCGCAGGTCGTCCCGCGTCGCGTGCGCCGTGAAGTCTCCTCGCGGGTCGCGGCTCGGCTTCTCCAGCTCCGCCAGGATGTCCTTCAGCGTCAGCTCGCCCAGCTCCGGCCCCAGGTAGCGCTTCGCTTCAATCTGGCGCACCAGCGCCGCGTTTCCCACCAGCGACGCCACGTCCACGCCCAGGTCCTTCGCCATCCGCTCCACGACCGTGTAGCGCTCCGGGTGCACCGCGCTCGAATCCAGCGGCTCCGGCCCTCGCACCCGCAGGAAGCCCGCCGCCTGCTCGAACGTCTTCGGCCCCAGGCCGCTCACCTTGAGCAGCTCCCGCCGCGTCGTGAAGCGCCCCTTCGCCGCCCGGTGCGCCACCAGCTTCTTCGCCAGCGACGGCCCCACTCCGGACACGTGCTCCAGGAGCTGCGGTGACGCCGTGTTCACGTCCACGCCCACCGCGTTCACGCAGGAGTCCACGACCTCACCCAGCTTCTTCTTCAAGAGGCCCTGGTCCACGTCGTGCTGGTACTGCCCCACCCCGATGCTCTTCGGGTCGATCTTCACCAGCTCCGCCAGCGGATCCTGCAAGCGCCGGCCAATCGACACCGCCCCGCGCAGCGACACGTCCAGCTCCGGGAACTCCTCCCGCGCCACCTCCGACGCGGAGTAGATGGACGCCCCCTGCTCGCTCACCGACACCACGGGCACCTGCACGCCCATCGCCTTCAGCGTGTCGCGCGTGAAGACCTCCGCCTCGCGGCTGCCGGTGCCGTTGCCCACCGCGATGAGCTCCGGCTTGTGCTTGCGCACCACCGCCTCCAGCAGCTTCGCCGCGCGCGCCCGCTCGTCCGCGCTCCGCTCCGAATAGAGCGTCGTCGTCTCCACCACCGTCCCCGTCGCGTCCAGCATCACCAGCTTGATGCCCGTGCGCAGCCCCGGGTCCAACGCCAGCACCGCCCGGGCCCCCGCGGGCGCCGCCAGCAACAGATGCCGCAGGTTCTCTCCGAACACGCCGATGGCGCCCTTGTCCGCACGCTCCTTCAGCTCCGCGCGCAGCTCCGACTCCAGCGATGGCCCCATCAGCCGGTCCCAACTGTCCTCCACCGCCGCGCGCAACTCGCCCGCGAACAGCGACTGCGGCCGGGTCACCACGCGTCCGGTGAAGAGCCCCTTCACCTCGTCATCCGGCAGGCCCAGCTTCACCTTCAGCACGCCCTCCTCCTCGCCACGCAACAGCGCCAGCACGCGGTGGGACGGGGCCTGGGACAGCGGCTCCTCGTGGCCGTAGTAGTTCTCGAACTTGGTCGTCTCGCCCTTCTTCGCGGGCACCACGTCCGAGCGCAGCGTGCCCCGCCGCGTGCAGAGGTCGCGGGCCTCGCGGCGCAGCTTCGCGTCCTCCGCCACCCGCTCCGCGCAGATGTCCCGCGCGCCCGCCAGCGCCTGGGCCACGTCCGCCACGCCCTTGTCCGCGTTCACATAGGGCTTCACCCGCGCGTCCAGGTTCTCCCCGCGCTGGCCCTCCTGCTTCCACACCAGGTCCGCCAGCGGCTCCAGCCCCTTCTCCCGGGCGATGGCCGCGCGCGTGCGGCGCTTGGGCTTGTACGGCAGGTACAGGTCCTCCAGCTCCGCGCGCGTGCGCGCCGACTGGAGCGCCTTCTTCAGCTCCGGCGTCAGCTTCCCCTGCTCCTCGATGCTGCGCAGGATGGTGTCGCGCCGCCCGTCCAGCTCCGCGCGCTCCGTGGCCTTGTCCAGGATGGACTGGATTTGAACCTCATCCAGGCCCCCCGTGGCCTCCTTGCGGTAGCGCGCGATGAAGGGGACCGTGCCTCCCTCTTCGTGCAGTGCGAGGGTCCGGTCCACCTGCTCCGGCTTGATGCCCAGCTCCTGGGCCAACGCGGCGGCATAGACGTGCATGGCGCCCGTCTATACCCCGGTCCGCTCGCGCCTCCCAGAGACGCGCCGCTCGCCTACTGCCGCACCAGACGGATGACGTCCAACGCCACGTTGTAGCCCGTGCTCGCCGCGTTCTTGCCCACCGTCGTGAACGTGAACGCCTGGGGCTCCAGGTCCGTGAACGTCACCGTCCCCAGCTCCACCTCCGCGAACTGCGTGGTGGCGGAGTACTCGTCCCGCGTCCCGCCCACCGCCACCCCGTTCACGTCCAGCCGGTACTGCCCCCGCCCGCTGTTGCGCTTGGTGCGCACCCGCACCGCGAACGTGCCCACCGTGCGCGGATAGAGCGTGTACGTCACCTTCGCGCCCACCGCGCTCGTGTTGTGGTAGCGCACCCCGCCCAGCTCCGGCCCCGCCTCCACGCCGGTGGACGACGGATCCGGGGTGCTCGTCGGCTTCAGGTTCTCCGCCTGGTACACCAGCGCCCTCGCGTCGTGCTCCACCGCGCGCCCCAACCGCTTCTGCGTCTGGTCCACGTAGAGCGACTGCGGCACCAGCTCGTTCCCCGACTGCGTCACCTCCGAGAAATCCGCCGGCGCCGTCTTCGTCGTCACCGACACGTCCACGCCCGTCGCGCTGCCGCGCATCCCAATCACATACCCCTGCCCGTACTGCTGCGAGCGCACCACGCTCGAGCCCCCGTACGACGGCGCCTTCGCCCCGTTGGTGTTCCAGAACACGCTCTCCGTCGTGGTGACGCCGTGGCTCGTGGTGCCATAGGGCGAGCGGTCCGCCGCCTCGAAGCGCTCCTGGTACAGCGTGGTGTTGTCCACCAGGTTCGCCGCGCTCAGGTGCATGTGGAAGTCAGACACCTTCTCGCCGTTGGACACGCGGTTGTTGAACAGCACGTTGCCGGTGGTGTGCATGGAGCGGAAGTCGAAGTTGTGCCGCCCGCCGTACGCCACGCTGTCCTTCACCAGGCTGTCGCTGCCCCGGATGGAATACAGGTACCCGTTTC
Source organism: Corallococcus sp. M7 (assembly GCF_054512695.1). Taxonomy (NCBI): domain Bacteria; kingdom Pseudomonadati; phylum Myxococcota; class Myxococcia; order Myxococcales; family Myxococcaceae; genus Corallococcus; species Corallococcus sp. M7. The sequence goes on along the minus strand of NZ_CM137252.1, from coordinate 1,564,159 downwards.
CGCCACCGCCCTTGTACTGGGGCTTGTCGATTTCACACCCCTCCACCGTGATGTTGCGCGCGTAGTTCAGGTCGATGCCGTTGGACGTCACGTGCACGTCCTGCGTGTTGGACGGCGGCCGGTAGGAACTGACGCCGCGCACCCAGCCGTCCACCACGTGGTTCATCAGGAGCGCCGTGGACTCGTGCACCTCGTACGCGCCCCGGCCCTGCACCGTGTAGTCCTCCTCGGCCATGCCCGGAGTGGGGTTCTCCCGCATGCCGATGGCCAGGTGCTCCACGCCCACCTCCGACAGGTGCGCGGGCACGCGGTACACCCGCGCGTTGTCGCGCATCAGCAGCCCCTGTCGCAACGGGATGTCCAACGTCAGCATCCGCGTCGCTGAGTCCACCGCCACCACCTGCCGGTAGAAGGACGGTCCGGGCAGCGACGTCCACGTCGTGCCCATGTTCAGCTCCGCGCTGCGCGTCGCCGTCAGGTCCGCCCGCACCACCACCCACGTGCCCACCGTGTAGCCGGACACGCTCGCCACCTGGATGCGCGTCGCCTGGTTGGGCGCGTCCTGCGTCAGCGCCACCGACGCCGTCGAAGCCGACGTCCAGGACACCGTCGTGTCGCGCGGGCTCACCTGCACCACGCGCTTGCTGCGCATGTCCGTGGCGGAGTTGTAGAGGAACGTGGACGTCGCGCCCTGCCCGCGCAGCACCACGTTGCTGTACCGGATGAGCAGCGCGTACGGCTTGCCCGCGGGCGGCGCCACCCGGTACGTGCCCCGAGGCAGGTACACCACCCCGCCCCCCGCCACCGCCCCCGCGTCGTCGAGCGCCTGCTGCAACACCGCCGTCACGTCCGACGCCCCCGTGTTGTCCGCGAAGTACGGCGCCTGCGTCACGTCCAGCACCCGGTCCATGCGCACCGGCGGCTCCGCCTGCCGCATCCGGTAGCCCGCGTAGGAGAAGTCATGCAGGAACCGCGACGGGGTGCCCGGCTGCGAGTACCCCGGCGTCCACGTCGACGGATACAGCACGCTCCGCCACGGCGCCGCCTCCGCCACTCCCACGGCCATGATCAGCCCTGCTCCCAGCAGTCCCTGCCATCCCTTGCGCGCGCCCACGGTGTGCTCCTTCCCGGTGTCCCGGACTCCCTCAATGGAAGCCTTGTTCCAGGAAAACAGCACAAAGCTGAAAAATCGCAAAGTCGCCAAGCCATGAAAAAGGGCCGCGCGGGGAGTGCCCCACGCGGCCCTTCTTCTTCACTTCATGACCGTCCGGCTCAGGCCGGCTGGATGTCGCTGTTCTTCACGCGGAAGGTCTTCGCGGTGAACTTCGCCTCCAGCTCGCTGTCCGCGCGCTTGGAGTAGTCCTTGGCCACCTCGCTGGCGGGGATGAGGTGGAAGGTGGCGAGCGTCTCATCCGCCTTCACCTCCACCAGCACGAAGCCGTGCGAGTCCGCGTCCGCGAAGCGCAGACCCGGGTTGGACGCCTGGAGCGTCTTCTCCATCTCCACGACGGCGTGCTGGTACACCGGCGCGCCCGTGGCGTAGCCCGCGCCAATCAGCGCCAGGCTGGCCAGGCTCTTGATGGAGCCGGAGGTGATGGCTGGCGCCGTCAGCGTGGGCACGCCCTCCTCCACCGACGCGAACGACGCGTGGATGTCCCCGGAGATGAACAGCGTGTTCGTCACGTCCGCCTTGAGCGCGTTGAGCATCACCTTCTTCTTCGTGGGGAAGCCGTCCCACTGGTCCACGCTGAAGTAGAAGCGCTGGCGCAGCGTCGGGTCCGTGATGTCCGCCTGCTGCCGGAAGTCCCAGATGAGCGCCGACAGCGACGTGGAGCTCACCACCATCTTCCAGGTGTTCTGCGCCGTGGCGAGGGTCTGGTTGAACCACGCCTGCTGGTCCGGGCCGAACACGTCCTCGCTCTTGCCCTGGGACAGCTGGAACTTCACCGCCGCGAACAGGTCGAACGTGTCCTTCACCACCACGTAGCGCGAGCCCTGGATGTTGAAGAGCGCCGCCTTGCCCATGTGCGCGTACGCCAGGCCCCGGGGCTTGCCCGCGGGGGCAATCACCAGCCCCTTGTTCACCGCCGCCAGCACCTGGTTCACGTAGTAGAGCGCCACGGGCCCTGCCACCCACTTCGCCATCTTCTGCGCGGCCTCCGCGTCCGTCAGGCCCGCGGCCTTCGCCTGGCTCAGGTACACGCCCTGGAGCACCTGCTTCTGGGCCGCGTACGCCGCGTCGTCGATGTTCACGTACGCGAACGTGTCCGTCTGGAACGTGGCCTTCACCGGGTCCGGCTGGCCCTGGAGCGCCGCGCCCAAGAGCGTCTCGTCCAGCACCACGCCGCCCGGATACGCGTCCTCCGGGATGAGGTGGTCCGGCCGGTAGCTGCGGTAGTCCGTCACCAGCAGCTTCAGGTGCTTGCCGTACTCGAAGTCACGGTAGATGCGCGAGTTGGGGAAGCGCGGCTCGCTGCCCACGTCGATGGCGCCCTCGGGCGACTGCGCCGTGTCCAGCGGGATGTACTCCAGGAAGGCCTGCTCCGCGTTGAGCTTGCGGTCCAGCTGCGTCTCGTCCCGCTTGCCGTCCTCGTACGTGGCCACGTCCTGCCAGCAGTCGTCGGAGAACTCGTGGTCGTCCCAGACGATGATGAACGGGTAGCGCTCGTGGACGCCCTGCAGCTGCCGGTCCGTGCGGGTCGTCTTGTAGAGGTCGCGGTAGTTGGACAGCGAGTTCGCCGCCAGGAACGCGGTGAGGCCCGTGCCCTGGGGCAGCGCCTCGTCCGGCGCGCTGAAGCGCACGGCCCGGCCGCCTTCGCCGGACTGGAAGGACGTGTCGCCCGTCGTCTCGTAGACGTAGTCGCCCAGGAAGACGACGAAGTCCAGGTCCGCGTCCAGCTGCAAGAGCCGCTGCCAGGCGTTGTAGTAGCGGCCAATGAAGTCCTGGCAGCTGGCGAAGACGAACTTCACCGGCACGTCATCCCCCGCCGCGGGCGCGGTGCGCGTGCGCCCGGTGCGCGTGGTGTGCTTCTGGCCGTCCTTCTCGTAGGAGAAGCGGTAGTAGTACGTCGTGCGCGCGGACAGCCCGGTGACCTTCACCTTCACCGCGTGGTCATGCGCCGCCAGCGCGGACAGGTCCTTCTTGTCCAGCACCAGCGTCTTGAAGTCCTCCGTCGGGGAGACCTCCAGCCGCAAGGGCAGGTCCGACCCGGCGCGGTCCTTGTCCTCCACGCGCACCCACAACACCACGCTGTCCGGACGCGGATCCCCCGACGCCAGCGACTGCGGGAAGTAGGGCGAGCCATCCGAAGTCTCCGTCGAGTCGTCGTCGGAGCATCCAAAGGTCGTCGTCGCCGCGACAGCAACCACGGCTTGCAGGAACGTGCGGCGTTTGAAGGGGTTGAACAAGGCGGTGGACTCCAGCGGGGAGCAGGGGTGAAGGGGCTCCCGGGTCGCGAAGTCTAGAGGCGCTCCTCCCTCCACACGAAACATCCCGGCGACAGGCCGGTGATGACCGTGCGCGTCACGCGCCCAATCCCTCTCACGGTGAAGAAAAAGGGGCCGGCCCCATCGCTGGAGACCGGCCCCTTCTCTCTCTGCTTCACCCGCCGCGCCGCTCCCCCCGGAGGTGCGCGGCGGGCCATTCCTCGAAATGCCCTGCGGCTACTTCACGGCCTTCACGCGCGGGCGCTTCTCGCCTTCCGCCGGCTCGCTTGCTTCCGCCGCGGGGGCCGCCGCACCGGCCGTCTTGCCGATGCCGTACTTCTCCAGCACCAGGCCCTCGACCTCCTTGTAGGTCTCCGGGTGCTCGCGCAGGTACTCCTTCGCGTTCTCCCGGCCCTGGCCGATGCGCTCTCCCTTGAAGGAGAACCAGCTGCCGCTCTTCTCGATGATGTTCTCGTTGGAGGCCAGGTCGATGAGGTCGCCCTCACGCGAGATGCCCGCGCCGTACATGATGTCGAACTCCACCTCCTTGAAGGGAGGCGCGACCTTGTTCTTCACGACCTTCACGCGGGTGCGGCTGCCCACCACGTTCTCGCCGTTCTTGATGGCGCCCACGCGGCGGATGTCCATGCGCTGCGACGCGTAGAACTTCAGCGCGTTGCCGCCCGTGGTGGTCTCCGGGTTGCCGAACATCACGCCAATCTTCATGCGGATCTGGTTGATGAAGATGACGCACGTCTGGCTCTTGGAGATGGTGCCCGTGAGCTTGCGCAGCGCCTGGCTCATGAGGCGGACCTGCACGCCCATGTGCGCGTCGCCCATCTCGCCCTCGAGTTCCGCCTTCGGCACGAGCGCGGCCACCGAGTCCACCACCAGCACGTCGATGGCGCCGGAGCGCACGAGCATCTCCGCGATTTCGAGGCCCTGCTCACCGGTGTCCGGCTGGGACAGGAGCAGGTCGTCGGTGCGCACGCCCAGCTTGCGCGCGTAGCCCACGTCCATGGCGTGCTCCGCGTCGATGTAGCCGCACACGCCGCCGCGCTTCTGCGCTTCCGCGACGATGTGGAGACACAGCGTCGTCTTACCGGAGGACTCCGGCCCGAAGATTTCGATGATGCGTCCGCGCGGCACGCCGCCCACGCCCAACGCGATATCGAGTGAAATCGAACCCGTCGAAATGGCCTGGACGTCCTTCATCATGGGCTCGTCGTTGCCGAGCCGCATGATGGACCCCTTGCCGAACTGACGCTCCACCGCCGCCAGCGCCAGCTCGATCGCCTTTTCCTTCTCCTGATTCACGGCCATTTCTCGTCGCTCCTTGGAAGAGTGGACCACCCCGGTCCACCTGAACGCGCTTTTAGTACGCGATGGGTAGACCCTAGTCCACCCCTCTGACATCCGTTTTGGGTCCTGGCGGTCAGCTCTTGCGCAGGGCAGCCAGGAAGGCGGCCACCAGCCCGCCCAATCCGGCCGCCCAACCCGCCGGAACCTCTGGCACCAGCACCATCCCCAACCCGACCCCGGACACCACCGTCAGCAGCGCCAGGGCTCCGCGATACAGGGGAGAGTTCACGGAGGCAACCGTCAGCAGGGTCAGGGACAGCAGGGTCAGGAGCCCCTGCAGGATGAGCAGCCCGCCGGGCACGACGACGCCTGTGAGTCCCATCACCACCTGCAACGCCAGCGCCCCCAGCCCCACCGCCAGGGCCGGGAAGGGCCCTCCCCTGGGGGGCGTCAGCCGCGTGCCCGGGGCGGGGGCGTTCGTGAGGTGCTCCAGGTCCTCCGGGCGCACCTCCAGCGCGTAGGGGAAGCCCAGGGACAGCAGGGACTCCACCGCCGTGGCCCGGCAGGAGCGCCCGTCCGAGTCCACCAGCCCGTCCAGGTTGCCCCCCTCCAACAGCCGGTGGAAGGCGTCCGCCTCCGCCCGGCCCCCGCCCTGCGCCCCCATCTCCTCCAGGAGCTGGTTGAGGTTCCAGGCCAGGCGCTTCTGTTCTTCCCCTTGGGCGCGCCGGGCCTGCTGCGCCAGCAGGTACATGGGCAGCGGCGAGTCCGTGGGCGGGGTGGGCGTGCCGCCCTGCGCCAGCGGCTCCGACGCAGGCTCCCAGGCCGCCAGGTCCGAGACGGGCTCCGCCTCTCCTCCCGGGTGGGGAGCCGGTGTGCGCGAACGTGGGCGGAAAGCATCGGACACGGTGGCGAAACTGTAACCGGGGCGCCCCGTGGGGTTCAAAGTGGGGGTGGCCCGCAACTTCCAGCGGGCAACGGGGTTTGGGACCTCACGGATGGATTGGGACCCGGACACGCAGGCGATGCTGAAGGTGGCGGCGGGCGACAAGCAGGCCTTCGCCTGGCTCTTCGACCGGCACCACGCGAGCGTGGCGCGCTTCGCGTTCCGCTTCGTGGGGGACGCCGCGCGGGCGGAGGAGCTCACGCAGGACATCTTCGTGAAGCTCTACCGCCACGCGCGCTCCTACAAGCCCACGGCGAAGTTCAAGACGTTCCTCTTCCGGGTGGCGACGAACCATTGCCTCAACGAGATGCGGCGCGGCGAGTACCGCGTGGCGCGCCTCACGGCGGAGGCCCCGGCGGAGGAAGACGTGGGGGCGATGCGGATGCCAGGGCCCGACGGAGACAGGCCCGACCAGGCGCTGAGCGGCCGGGAGCTGGAAGAGGCCGTGGGGCTGGCCCTGAAGGACCTGAGCGACCGCGAACGGGCCGCGTTCACCATGTGCCGCTTCGAGGGCATGGCGTACCGGGACATCGCCGAGGCGCTGGAGGCGAGCGAGGCCGCCGTGAAGAGCCTCATCCACCGGGCCACCCTGGCGGTGGCGCGCAGGATTGAAGCGTTGCAGGCGGGCACCGTGCCCGCGAGGAGTCGGGCATGAGCTGTTCCTACGAAGAAGACCTGACGGCCTGGGTGGACGGGGAGCTGCCGCCTCCGCACCGCGCGCGCGTGGAGGCCCACCTGGGCACCTGCGCGGAGTGCCAGGCGACGGAAAGGCTCCTGCGCCTCACGGTGGCGCGGATGGCGGAGCTGCCCGCCTTCACGCCCTCCCCGTCCGCCCGGCGCGAATTGCTGGCGCGGGTGGACGCGCTGCCGCCCACCTGGCGCGAGCGGTTCGCGCGCCTCTTGAGGCCCGGCGTGCTCGTGCCCTCCGCGGGCGTGGCCGCCGCGGTGGTGCTGACGCTGCTCGTGGCCGGACGCACGCGCGTGGAGGCGCCCGCGCTGGAGGAGTGGGACCCGGGCGCGCTGGAGGTGGCGGCGAACCTGGAGCTGGTCGAGGACTACGAAGTGCTGGGGCTGGACAGCTCCGAAGACCTGGAGGTCGTCGAGAACCTCCACGAACTGGGGGTGCCGTGATGCTGGGAAGGATGACCGCCGGCGTGCTGGCGGTGGCGCTGTTCATCGGCATGCCCGCGCGCGCCGCCAACGCCCCCGCGCCTGGCGCCGCGGAGCGCTTCGAGAAGCTCTCGCCGGAGCAGAAGGAGGCCCTGCGCGCGAAGCTGCGCGAGTTCAAGGCCATGTCCCCGGACGAGCAGGCCCGCGTGCGCGCGAACCTCCAGCGCTGGCGGCAGCTGCCCCCGGAGGAGCGCGACCGGCTGAGGACCAACCTGCGCGACTTCCAGAAGCTGTCGCCCCAGGAGCGGCAGGCGGTGCGTGAGCAGGTGCGCGAGCTGCGAGGCCTCACCCCGGAGCGCCGCGCGGAGCTGCGTGGCCGGATGCGCGCCTATCTCAAGGAACACCCGGAGCGCCGCGAGCAGATGCTGGAGAACATGCGCCGCTGGCGGCGGATGTCCCAGGAGCAGCGACAGGAGGCACGCGAGCGGCTGCGCGAAAGGCGGCGCAAGCCGTGAGGCCCGCGCCCTGTTGGCTGCTGCTGTTCGCGCTCGCGGCGGGCGTGCCCGCGTCCGCCCAGCAGTCCCCGCCGCCCCCGCCGCACGAGGAGGTCCCCGCGCCCGCGAAGGCCGTGCACCCGGAGGCCCCTCCCCCGCCCACCGACACCCGCCGCCCCCAGCCCCCGCTCACCGACGAGGATCGCGAGGTGGTGGAGAACCTGGAGCTGCTGGAGTCGCTGGACGCCGCCGCGGACCTGGAGGTGCTCCTGGAGCTGGCGGACGAGAAGTAGCGCCGGAAACGAAGAAGCCCGGGCCCCCTGTGGAGGGAGTCCGGGCTCTTGCGCACTCAGGCGTTGAAGCCGTGAAGCGCTACTCGACGGTCACGCTCTTGGCCAGGTTGCGCGGCTGGTCCACGTCGTTCCCGCGCATCTCCGCCACGTGGTACGCGAGCAGCTGGAGCGGGATGGTGGCCACCACCGGCGCGAGCAGCGCGCAGGCGGCGGGGATGCGGATGACGTGGTCGGCCAGGGTGTCCGCCTGGTTGTCGTCCTCGTCGAGGATGGCGATGACCTTGCCGCCGCGCGCGCGGACCTCCTCGATGTTGCCGATGATCTTCTCGTAGGCGATGTGCGGCTGCTTCGGCGCGATGACCACGACGGGCATCTTCTCGTCGATGAGCGCGATGGGGCCGTGCTTCATCTCACCGCCCGCGTAGCCCTCCGCGTGGATGTAGGAAATCTCCTTCAGCTTGAGCGCGCCCTCCAGCGCCACCGGGTGCATGGGGCCACGGCCGAGGAAGAGGAAGTCCTGCGCGTTCATGAACTCACGCGCCACGCGCTTCACCTGCGGCTCGCACTTGAGGACGTCTTCAATCATCTTCGGCACCTGGGTCAGGTGCGTCAGGTGCTCCTGCGCCCCCTCCACGGACAGCGTGCCGCGCATGCGGCCCAGCTTCACCGCCAGCAGGTACAGCGTCACGAGCTGCGTGGTGAACGCCTTGGTGGACGCGACGCCGATCTCCGGGCCCGCGTTGGTGAGGACGTGCAGGTTCGCCTCACGCGTCATCGCGCTGCCGATGACGTTGCAGATGGCCATGGTGTGCGCGCCCAGCCGCTTGGCCTCCTTGAAGGCCGCGAGCGTGTCCGCCGTCTCGCCGGACTGGCTGATGGCGATGACCAGGTGGCTCTTCTCCACGATGGGGTCGCGGTAGCGGAACTCGCTGGCGAGCTCCACCTCCACCGGCAGCCGCGCCAGCGACTCGATCATGTGCTTGCCGGCCACGCCCGAGTGCCAGGACGTGCCGCAGGCCAGGATGGTGACCTTGGTGAAGGACTGGACCTGCTCCTGCGTGAGGTTCCAGGTCTCGAAGTGGACGTCGCCTTCGGTGAGGAGCATCCGGCCGCGCAGCGTGTCCGCGATGGCGCGGGGCTGCTCGTGGATCTCCTTGTGCATGAAGTGCTTGTAGCCGCCCTTCTCCGCCATCATCGGCGTCCAGTCGATGCGGCGCGTGGGGCGGTTCACCAGCTTGCCCTCACGGTTGAAGATGTCGACCTTCGCCGCGGTGACGACCGCCAGGTCGCCCTCCTCCATGTAGACGAAGTCACGCGTGTGCTCGAGCAGCGCGGGCACGTCGCTGGCGATGAAGTTCTGGCCCTGGCCCAGGCCCAGCACCATGGGCGACGCGTCCTTCGTGCACACGATGCGGCCCGGGTCGTTGGAGCACACCACCACCAGGCCGTAGGTGCCCTTCACCTGCTTGATGGCCGTGCGCACCGCGTCCGGCAGGTCCACGCCGCGCTCCACCTCCGCGGAGATGAGGTGCGCGAACACCTCCGAGTCCGTCTCCGACGAGAAGACGTGGCCGCGCGCGCGCAGCTCCGCCTTGAGCGCCAGGTGGTTCTCGATGATGCCGTTGTGCACCACCGCGACGTTCTTGTACGTGTGCGGGTGGGCGTTCTCGTCGGAGGGACGGCCGTGCGTGGCCCAGCGCGTGTGGCCGATGCCCGTGGTTCCCTTGGGCAGGTCCTGCACCACGCGGTTCTCCAGGTTGCGCAGCTTGCCCGTGGCACGCACCACGTTCAGTTGGTTGCCGCCCACCACCGCGACGCCCGCGGAGTCGTAGCCCCGGTACTCGAGCTTCTTCAGACCCGACACCAGGATGGGAGCAGATTCCTTGTCACCGACGTAGCCAACAATCCCGCACATGTTCTTCCCTGCCTCTTTCTCGTCCCGCGGCGCCGGAGCAAACCACGGGAAACCCGTTCACGCCCAACACGCCCAACCCCGCCCCGCCGACCGACCAGCAGGCGAGCACTCTTGCTAACCAGCCTTCACCTTCACCTGCCGTGCCTTCTTGGCCGCCACCCACCCCTCCTTCACGACCTGTGGCGCACGGGACACAGCGAGGCTCCCAGGAGGCACATTTTTCGTCACCGTGGTGCCCGCGCCGACATACCCGCCGTCCCCCACCTTCACCGGCGCCACCAGCTGGCTGTCCGAGCCGATGAACACGCCATCGCCCAGTTCAGTCAGGTGCTTGTTCACCCCGTCATAGTTACAGGTGATGGTGCCCGCGCCGATGTTGCAGCCCGCGCCGATGTTCGCGTCGCCCAGGTAAGTCAGGTGGTTGGCCTTGCTGCCCTTGCCGATGCGGGCCTTCTTCGTCTCCACGAAGTTCCCCAGATGCACTTCCTCTGCCAACTCCGTGGCGGGACGCAGCCGGGAGAACGGGCCGATGATGCAGCGCTCGCCCACACGCGCCTCCTCCAACACGGAGTAGGGCTTGATGTGGGTGCCATCCGCCACGTGGGAGGCCGTGAGCACGCTGCCCTGGCCGATGATGACGCCCTTGCCGATGACGGTGCCGGCCATCAGCGAGACGCTGGGGCCTACTTCCGTATCGGTGCCAATGGTGATGCCCTCTTCGATGTACGCGGTGGCGGGGTCCTGGATGGACACGCCCGCGCGCATGTGGGCTTCGTTGATGCGCTGCTGGAGGACGCGGGCGCGCGCCGCCAGCTCCACCTTGTCGTTCACGCCCGCGGTCTCCGTGGCGTCCGCGTCCACCGCGCCCACGGGGCCCTGCTTCGCGGCCATCTCCACCAGGTCGGTGAGGTAGTACTCGCCCTGCGCGTTGACGGGTTTGATTTCGGCCAGCGCCTTCCAGAGGAAGGCCGCGTCCACGGAGTAGATGCCCGCGTTGCACTCCTTCACCGCGCGCTGCTCCGGGGTGCAGTCCTTGTGCTCCACGATGCGCGCGACCTTGCCGCCCTCGCGGATGACGCGGCCGTAGCCGGTGGGATCCTCCAGCGTGGTGGACACCAGCGCCAGCACTCCACCTGCGGCGTCGTGCGCGGCGAGCAGCGCCTGGAGCGTCTCCTTCCGAAGCAGCGGCACGTCTCCGTAGAGGATGAGCACGCGGCCGTCGTGGCCCTTCAGCGCGTCTTCCGCGGCCTTCACCGCGTCCGCGGTGCCCTTCTGCTCCTTCTGGAGCGCGAAGCGCAGGGGCGCGTCCGGGAAGTGGGCGCGGATGGACTTCTCCACCTCCGAAGCCTGGTGGCCCACCACCGGAACCACGTGCGTGGCGCCCAGTTCCAGGGCCCGCTTCAAGGGATAGGCGCAGAGGGGACGGCCGAGGATGGGGTGAAGGACCTTGGCCTTCTCCGACTTCATCCGCGTGCCCTTGCCCGCGCACAGCACAACCGCCGCCAGAGCTGTCATATGCGGCGGAGAATTAGGGACCGCCGATCAACTCGTCAACCGCGCCCGGACGGCAAAACTGATCGCGGGGCGTCCGGGGAGGGCCGTGCGCTGACTGCTACACACAACGTGTTGCATTGGACCGTGATACCGAAGCGCGGCTTCAGGAACGTCGTCAGCCGTGCCGTGGTGGGGGCCGGAGTCGGAACCGACGCCGGGTTTTCCACGGGGTTCGGAAGACTCATGAGCACCGCCAGTTGCTGCGCATGACCGGAGAGTGCCCCGCTTCCGCTCACAATCCAAGGAAAAAAATGTTGTCTTGTTGAAACCCTGGTCCGGGCGCGGCGAGTGGTGCATTAGGGAACGGCTGGAAATCACAAGGAAAGGCGTCCAGGTGGGGAAAGCACACATGGGAGCCGTGGGACGGAAGTCGTTCCGCGCGCTGGGACTCGCGGTGTTGCTGGTGGCGACTCAGGCGGGTGCGGCACGTCCCTACCGGGGAGGTGCGGTGGCCACGGCGTACCCGCCCGCGAGCGAGGCCGCGCTCCAGATGTTGGACAAGGGCGGCAACGCGGTGGACGCGGCGGTGGCGGCGGCGTTCGCGGCGGCGGTGGTGGGTCCCTACCACTCCGGCGTGGGCGGCGGCGGGTTCGCGCTGGTGCACGACGCGAAGTCGGGCGGCCCCCAGGTGCTGGACTTCCGGGAGGTGGCTCCGAAGGGCGCCTCCCGCGACATGTATCTGAAGGACGGCGCGCTGGTGCCGGGGCTGTCCACGGACGGCGCCCTGAGCGTGGCGGTGCCGGGCGCGGTGGCGGGCTACCTGGAGCTGCTGTCCAAGCACGGCAAGCTCAAGCCCGCGGTGGTGCTTGCCCCGGCCATCCGGCTGGCGAAGCAGGGCTTCTGGGTGACGCCCAAGTACCAGCAGATGGCGAAGGGCCGCGTGCAGTGCCTGAGCCGGGACGCGGAGGCCGCGCGCATCTTCCTGGTGCCCAACGCGCAGGGCACGCCGGACGTGCCGCCGGTGGGGCATCTGATCAAACAGCCGGACCTGGCGCGCACGCTGGAGCGGATCGCCAAGGGCGGCGCGAAGGCCTTCTACGCGGGCCCGGTGGCGCAGGCGATGGTGAAGACGGTGCAGGACGCGGGCGGGCTGCTCACGCAGGAGGACCTGACGAACTACCGCACGCGCCCGGCCACGCCGCTGGAGACCACCTACCGCGGGCACCGCATCCTCACCATGCCGCCGCCCAGCGCGGGCGGGCTGGCGGTGGTGCAGGTGCTGGGCATGCTCCAGCAACTGCGGCCGCAGGGCGTGCCGTACCGCGACCCGGAGTCGCTGCACCTCTACGTGGAGGCCGTGCGGCGCGCGTACGTGGACCGCGCGAAGTACCTGGGTGACCCGGCCTTCGTGCAGGTGCCGCTGGAGCGGCTGACGTCGCCCGGCCACATCGCGGACCTGGCGGGCGGCATCGACCCGAAGAAGGCCACCTCCAGCGCGTCGCTGCTGGCGCCGCTGAAGGGCGGCCCGGCCTCCACGCTGAGCAAGGACGCGCAGCCCCTCACGCCGGAGCCGGAGAAGAAGAACACCACGCACATCTCCGTCATCGACAAGGACGGCAACGCGGTGGCCATGACGACCACGGTCAACTACAGCTTCGGCTCGTGCCTCGTGGCGAAGGGCACCGGAGTGCTCCTCAACGACGAGATGGACGACTTCGCCGCGCAGCCGGGCGTGCCCAACGCGTACGGGCTCGTCACCGGTGAGCCCAACGCCATCCAGCCCGGCAAGGTGCCCCTGTCCTCCATGTCGCCCACGCTGGTGTTCTCCAAGGAGGACCCGAAGCGCGTGATGCTGGCGGTGGGCAGCCCCGGCGGGTCCACCATTCCCACCACCGTCATCCAGGCCATCAGCAACGTGGTGGACCACGGCATGGACGTGGCGCGCGCGGTGGGCACGGGCCGGCTGCACCACCAGTACCTCCCGGACGAGCTGTGGGTGGACAAGTGGGGCCTGGAGCCGGCGACGCTGTCCACGCTGGAGGCGAAGGGCCACAAGATTCGCCGGGTGGACGCATGGGGCGACGCGGAGGCCGTCTACAGCGACCCGGGCACCAACCTGCGCTATTCCTCCAGTGACCCGCGCAACGAGGGCGCCGCGACGGGCCAGGACTGAAACGAAGGAGAACCCCTGCCCGTGGCCGAGCCGCTCCCGCTCTTCGATGCGCACCTCCACCCGGAGGCCCTGACGGACCAGGACCTGGAGTCCATGCGCTTCTTCGGCGTGGAGCGGGCCCTGGTGGTCGCGCACCACTTCCCGGAGCCCACGGCCAAGGGGCTGCGCCAGCACTTCGACCAGCTGGTGGAGAAGCAGCTGCCGCGCCTGGAGCGGCTGGGCATCCGCGCCTGGGCCGCCCTGGGCGTGCACCCGCGCTGCATCCCGCGCCGGGGCCTGTCGGAGGTCCTGAGCCACCTGCCGGACTACTTCGAGGGCGGCCGGGTGGTGGCCCTGGGAGAGACGGGCCTGCACGTGGGCGGCGAGGAGGAGGAAGAGGCCTTCCTGGAGCAGCTGGCCCTGGCCCGCCAGCTCAAGCTGCGCGTGGTGGTGCACACGCCGCTCAAGGACAAGGAGCGCCACACGCGGCGCATCCTCACGCTCCTGCGCCAGTCGGGCCTCGCGCCCTCGCGAGCGCTGGTGGACCACGCCAACGCGCGCACCGTGCGGACCATTCTGGAGGTGGGCCACTGGGCCGGCCTCACCCTGCACCCGGAGGCCCTCCAGGCGGACCGGGCGGTGGCCCTGGTGCGGCGGCTGGGCAGCGAGCGCCTGGTGCTGGACTCGGACGCGGGCGACGGCGCGGGGGACATCCTGGGGCTCGCGCGCACGGCGAACCTCCTGGGCAAGGCGAAGCTGTCCGAGCGCATCGTCCGGCGGGTCACCCGGGACAACGCCGCCCGCTTCTTCCAGATCCACGACTGAGCGCGGCATCCACGCGCCGTGCGGGTGGCGCGCGGCGCGTTGAAAAGTGGACGAACGCCCGCCCCTGTCAGCGCTGTAAATGCGACGGGCCCCACGCCGTGAAGCGCGGAGCCCGTGGCTTTACAACCTGTGCCCCTGGAAGGGGGCCTAGTTCAACGAGACGGAGGCCTGGGCCTCCGGGTGCAGGGTGAGCCCCTGCGCGTCCGGCGCCAGCCGCACCTGCACGGGAACGCCCTGGGAGCGGTACTCCGCGAGGGAGTCCGCCGCCTCGTCGAGCAGCTGCTGATAGCGCTCCTCCAGCTCCACCGCGATCAGGAGCATGGTCTCGCCGGCGTCCGTCACGCCCGGCCGGTACACCTGGCACCGCTGGAACCGCGCCCAGCGACCGTTCTGCATCTTCACAAGCTCGCCGTCGTAAGCCATGCGCAGCACCCTCTTGAGTGAAATCCGACGGACGCAATGTAGAGGCGAATGCCCGCGCTGTCATCCCCCCGTTTGAAAATTCGTAAACCCTTCGGAATTCCAGGCAGTTGCCAACACTCAAGGGCATGCCCAGGGGTGTCCCGGGGGCGGGACCGGCGCAAAATGTAAAGTGGAACACTGTCAACGCGGTTAACTCGGACGAAGGTCCCATGCCGCGTCGCGCTGTCAACACTCCGTGAACCCGCCAGCTCGGGAGGGGCGGCCGGGGGACGGGGCGGGACTGACGCGTGGCACCTCGGTGGGGCATCCCTTAGATTCCAGCGGATGAAGTTGCCCCTGCCGTTCCGTCGCGACCGTCCCATCATTCCGTCCGCCAACGCGCAGGATCACGCGGAGCGGCTGATCGCCGAGTCCCTGCGCATGCTCGGCCAGGTGTGTTCGAAGGTCGCGGACGCCATCGAGGCGCAGCGGCTGGAGCGCCAGGGCTACGCGCACAACAGCTACCTGCGGCGCCTGGATCTGGACGAGGACGACGCGAAGAAGCCCTCGGGACCGGGCACGGGCGGATGACGGCGCACCGGGAGCCTCCTGGAGCACACGCCCACCCCGAGCACGAGGACGCCGACGCGCCGGTGCCGTGCCTGGCCTCCTCGCCGGCCGCGACCTGGCGGGAGCAGGGCATCCAGATGCCCATGCCCGCGCTGGCGGACGAGGAAGGGCCCCGCGTGGACCCCGGCCTGCCGCCCGTCGTGGACGCGCACGTGCACCTGTTCCCCGATCGCGTCTTCGAAGCCGTGTGGCGCTGGTTCGACCGCTACGGCTGGCCCATCCGCTACAAGCTGCACACCCCCAGCGTGCTGTCGTTCCTCCTGTCCCGGGGCGTCGAGCGCGTGGTCGCCCTGCACTACGCCCACAAGCCGGGCATGGCGCGCGCGCTCAACGCCTTCGTGGCGGAGGTGGCGAAGGCCGAGCCCCGCGTCATCGGCCTCGGCACCGTGTTCCCGGGCGAGCCCGACGCCGTCGCCATCCTGGAGGAGGCGTTCGCCCTGGGGCTGAAGGGCGTGAAGCTGCACTGTCACGTCCAGGCCTTCGCCCCGGACGCGCCCCCGCTGCACGAGCTCTATGAAGCGTGCGCCCGGGCGGGCAAGCCGCTCGTGATGCACTCGGGGCGGGAGCCTTCCAGCGCCCGGTACCCGGTGGATCCGTACCAGCTCTGCGCCGCGGAGCGGGTGGAGCGCGTGCTGAAGGATCATCCCACGCTCAAGCTGTGCGTGCCGCACCTGGGAGCGGACGAGTTCGACGCGTACGCGCGCCTGCTGGAGCGCCACGACACGCTCTGGCTGGACACGACCATGGCGGTGGGCGGCTACTTCCCCGTGCCCCTGCCCAGGAAGGCGCTGGAGGTCCGGCCCGAGCGCATCCTCTATGGGACGGACTTCCCCAACATCCCCTATGCGTGGGACCGGGAGCTGCGGGCGCTGGCCGGACTGGGGCTGGACGAGGCCGCGCTCGCGGGGGTGCTGGGAGGCAATACGCTGAAGCTCTATGGGGAATGTTGAAAAGAAACGCAGGCCCTTCCGCAATGGAAGGGGCATTCCCATCTTCGTCCCCATAGAATCGCGGTCCCCAAGCAGACGCCGCCACTCCAGAGGCTCAAGCCCATGTCGAACTTCATCCTGGTCGTCGACGACGACGCGAGTCACCGCACGCTCATCTGCGATGCCCTCCAGGAGATGGGCTATGCCACCATCGAGGCCAAGAACGGCCGCGAGGCGCTGGATCTGTTGGAGGACGACATCCCGGGCGCCGTGCTCCTGGACCTGCGCATGCCCGTCATGAGCGGCTGGGGTCTGCTGGACGCGCTCAAGAAGATGCCCCGGGCGCGCAACCTGCCCATCATCATCATCTCCGGCTACGGCTTCGAGTGGGAGGCGGAGCTGGTGGGCGCCGCTGGCTACATCTCCAAGCCGGTGGACCTGGACAAGGTGCGCACCACCGTGCAGCAGATCGTCGGGCCGCCGGAGGTGGCCATGGTGCACTGAGTCGGGAAGCGCCCGGCAGGCCGCACCATCCGTCAACCCGAGGATTGTGGGCAGCCCCTGGGTGCATGGTGTGATGGCGTCCTTCATGACGCCCCCCTCTTCAGAACCGGCCGGGTCCGAACTGGCCATCGACGCTCGCGGCCTCGTCAAGCGCTTCGGTACCTTCACCGCGCTGGACGGCCTGGAGCTTCAGATTCCCCGGGGCGCCTTCTACGCGTTCCTCGGCCCCAACGGCGCCGGCAAGTCCACCTCCATCGCGTTGCTCACCGGCGTGTACGGGCCTGACCAGGGCACCATCCGCATGCTCGGCGTGGACGCCGTGGCGAAGCCCCTGGAGGTGAAGCAGCGCGTGGGCGTGGTGCCGGAGGAGCTGAGCCTCTTCGAGCGCCTCACCGGCCGCCAGTACCTCACCTTCTGCGCGCGCATGTACGGGCTGGATGGCGCGGAAGCCGCGTCGCGCGCGGTGGAGCTGCTGGAGCTGACGGAGCTCACGTACAAGGCGGGCGCGCTGGTGGCGGAGTACTCCAAGGGCATGCGCCGCAGGCTCGCCATCGCCGCGGCGCTCATCCACGCGCCGGAGCTGGTGCTGCTGGATGAGCCCTTCGAGGGCATCGACGTGCTCGCCGCGGGCGTCATCCGCGAGCTGCTTCGCGAGCTGTCCCGCCGGGGCGTGACGCTGCTGCTCACCACGCACGTGCTGGAGATCGCCGAGCGGCTGGCCACGCACGCGGGCGTCATCCGGGGCGGGCGCATGTTGGATCAGGGCCCGGTGGAGCAGCTTCGCCAGCGCCACGGCGTGTCCACGCTGGAGGCGGTGTTCGAGAAGCTGATCGCCGTGCCCGCCGCACGCAACGCGAAGCTGTCGTTCTACGGTGAGCCCGCGCCGAACGTGGTGCCGCTGCGCCGGGAGTCCGCGTGAGCGCCCCGCGTCCGAAGGTCCCCGGCTTCTTCCAGCACCTCTTGCTGCTCTGGGGCCTGCGCCTGCACCTGGGCTTGAACCAGGGCCCGGGCAGGAGCCGCCTGCTCGCGGTGGCCGCGTTCGTGGGCTCCAGCGCGCCGGGCGTGCTGCTGGGCCTGAGCTTCTTCAAGCTGATGCGGATGCCGCTCATCGTGCACAGCAACGTGTGGCCGTACTTCATCCTCAACCTGCTGTGCTTCGTCACCGCCGCCACCTGGGTGACCTGGCCGCTGTTGTCCGCGGGCGTGGATGACCACTCGGAGCTGTCGCGCTACGCCGCGTTCCCCATCTCGCCGTTCCGCCTGCTGATGGGCTCCACGGTGGCGAGCCTCTTCGAGCCGCGCGCGCTGGTGTTCTACGCGCCGCTCACCGGCGCGGCGGTGGGCTATGCGTCGCGGCACCGGCTGGCGTCGCCGTGGCTGGCGGCGGTGCTCTACGTGCTGTTCGCGCTCTTCTGCGCGGCGTGGAGCCGGGTGGGCCTCTACACGGTCATCAACGTGCTGAGGGCGAAGCACAGCGCGCGAATCATGGGCGGCGGCATGGTGGCGTTCCTCGTGGCCGCGTCGTTCATCCCGCCCATCGACACGTCGTGGCTCACCAGCATGGGCGAGACGGGCGTGGGCGCGCTGGACATGAGCCTCATCATCAACGCGGCGGTGGCGCTCAGCCAGGTGCCCCCGGGCTTCTTCGGCGACGGGCTGGGACAGCTGGCGCACGGACGCGTGGGCATCGCCATGCTGGAGGCCTTCGGGCTCCTGTTCTTCACCGCCATGGGCATGGTCGTGGCGTACGCGCTCCTGATGCGCTTCCACCGGCAGGCGGGAGGCCGCTCCGGCGGCGACCGGGGGGATGGGAAGGACAGCGATCCCTTCGCCACCACGGGCTCGCGCTTCGACACGCTCCTGCGCCGCGAGGTGCTGGACCTGTGGAACAACCCGCGCGCGCGGCTGCTGGCGGCGGTGCCCTTCATCCTGGCCATCCTGCTGAAGCTGCTCTCCGGCCGGGACCTCTTCGTGTACCTGCTGGGCGGCAGCGCGGACGCGTGGGTGATGGGCGGCCTGAGCATCTACGGCGCGGTGGTCATCGCGTCCACGTTCTCGCAGAACACCTTCGCGTACGACGGGCACGGCTTCGCGGTGTTCCTGGCGGCGCCCATGAACCTGGCGGACGTGCTGCGCGCGAAGAACCGGGTGCAGGGCGTGGCGGCGCTGGGGATGGCGGTGCTGGTGGGCGCCTTCTACCGGGTGTACTTCGGCGCGGGCTCGCTCGTGGACTTCCTGTGCGCCATGGCCGCGGTGGCGGCGGTGGTGCCCATGCTGCTGGCCGCGGGCAACTTCCTGTCGCTGTACTTCCCGGTGAAGTTCCACGCGACCTTGAAGCGCCGCGACCGCATCCCCCTCACCGCGTCCATGCTGGGCATCCTCGCGGCCAGCGTGGGCTGCATGCCGTTTGGCCATGCCCTGCGGGCCGCGGGGAAGGACGGACCGGGCTGGCAGTCCGTGGCCTTCATCCTCGGGTTCGCCGTGCTCCACTTTGGCGTGTACCTGCTGACGCGGCCCTGGGCGATGCGGCTGTTGGATCAACGCCGGGAGATCGTCCTCCGGGCGGTGACCCGAGAGTAGCCGCGCCTCAGTACGTGACGCCGAAGCTCGCGGCCTGCTTCTTCACGCTCTTCATCACGTTGGCGTCGAAGGCGTCCTCCTTGGTGGGGGCGTTCTTCGTGAGCCACTGGTCGCGCTCGGAGGCCAGCTTCGCGACCTTCTCCTCCAGCACCTTGCGCTCGGCGGACAGCTGCTTCACCTTCGCGGCCTGCTCCTCCTTCTTGAGCCCCTTGAGCTCCTGGGGCAGCTCGTCGTCCTTGAGGGTGGCGAGCGCGGCCGGCTTCTCCAGCAGGTCCACGCCGCCCGCGACGGCCGCGGGCGCGCTGCTCACCGCCCCGGCGCTGGCGGCGCTCTTCCCCGCGCCCCGGCTCTCCTTCATGAAGCTGATGCGGTCCGCGACGGCCTCCGCGGCCATGCCCTTGGTCGCCTCCGCGCGGGCGACATTCATGGCCCGCGCCTCCGCGCGGCCGCCGTACAGCGTCTTCGACGCCAGCTCCGCGTTCACCCGCGACAGCTCCGCGTCATAGGGCGTGGCCACCGCCACCATGCCGCCCGCCGCGTCGATGGAGTCGAAGGTGCCGTCCGTCAGCTTCGCCACGTAGCGCCAGGACTCCTCGGTCGTGGGGTCCGCGCCGCAGCGCACCGTGTTCACCACGATGTGGCGCTCCTTCGCGCGCTTGGACCACAGCTTGAAGTCCCAGGCGGCCTCGCGCTGGGCGGGGGGCGCGTCACCCACCAGGAAGATGACCTTCATCACCTCGCGGTCCTGGCTCCACTTGAGCAGCGACACCGCTTCGCCCAGGCCGCGCCCCACGTGCTCGGGGAAGTCCCCGCCCCCGTTCGCGTCCAGCTTGCGCAGCTCCGCGAACATGGAGTCCATGTCGTCGCTCAGGTCGAAGCGCTTCGTCACGTACGCGTCCCCCTGGTCGCGGTACGCCACGAGCGCCACCTTCAGGTGCGGCGTGGGCTTGCCCTTCGCGATGCGCGACACGATGGAGAAGATCTTCTGCTTGGCGCCCTCCAGCAGGCCGCCCATCGACCCCGTCGTATCCAGCACGAACGCCACCTCGATTTCAGGCCGCTGGCCCTGCGGCTGGGCCTGAGGGTCCTGGCCCTGGGCCTGAGCCTGCGTGTCCGCGGGCCTGGTGGGCGCCCCCTTCACGAAGGGCTTCTCCGTCGCGGGGGGCTTCACCGTGGAGGACGGCGTGCGGACGGGCGTGACGGCCCAGGCGGAGGTGGCGGACAGACCGGTGGCGAGCGCGGCCGTCAGGACGGCCCGCGAGAGGGGCTTCAGGTTCATGGGTGGGCTCCGGGTGACGGGCTTGCGAGGCGGGCACATCCGCGCCGCCTGCTCCTGTAACGGACAGGCCCGCGGGAAGTTCTACGCCCCCGGTTGCACCCCTCGAAAACGGGCGTTACGCCCGGGGGCCGTGCGCGTCTTCCACATCGACAGGTACCTGGTCCCCCTGCCCGACGGGCACCGCTTCCCCATGGAGAAGTACCGCGTGCTGCGCGAAATCCTGCTCGAGCGCGGCATCCTCCCTCCCGCCGCCTTCCACGAGGCCCCCCGCGCCGAGCGCGCCGAACTGGCTCGCGTCCACACCCCGCGCTACCTGGACGCCTTCTTCGGAGGCACCCTCACCGACGCGGAGGTGCGCCGGCTGGGCTTCCCCTGGTCCCTGCGGCTCGTGGACAACGCGCGCGCGTCCGTGGGCGGGACCCTGGCCGCAGCCCGCGCCGCGTTGGAGGACGGCTTCGGCGCGAACCTGGCTGGCGGCACGCACCACGCCTTCCCGGACCATGGGGAGGGCTTCTGTGTCTTCAACGACATCGCCGTGGCCATCCGCGTGCTCCAGGCCGAAGGGGCCATCCGCCGCGCGGTGGTGGTGGACCTGGACGTGCACCAGGGCAACGGCACCGCGGCCGTCTTCGCGGGCGACCCGTCCGTCTTCACCTTCTCCATGCACGGCGAGCACAACTTCCCCTTCCGCAAGCACGCCTCGCACCTGGACCTGGGGCTGGAGGATGGCGTGGAGGACGCGGAGTACCTGGCCGTGCTCGACGCGAACCTGCCCCACGTCCTGGAGTCCGCCCACGCCGACCTGCTCTTCTTCCAGGCCGGCGTGGATCCGCTGGAGGAGGACACCCTGGGCCGGCTGTCACTCACCCACGCGGGGCTGCGCGAGCGAGACCTGCGCGTCATGCGCGCGGCGAAGGAGCGCGGACTCCCCGTGGTGCTCACGCTGGGCGGCGGCTACGCGCGGCCGCTGGCGCCATCGCTGGAGGCCCACGTCGGGACTTATCTGGCCGCCTGTTCGTTGTTCCGCTGACGCCCGCCTTCCCCGGAGCCGCTTGCGGGCCCTCGCGCCCCGGCCTCATGCTCACCCCCGCTTCGCCACCCCTGGAGCCCTCCCATGCCGCGTTCCCTCCCCCGTCTCGCCGTCCTCATCAGTGCGCTGGCCCTGGGTTGTGGCGGCAACACGCCCTACTACCACCTGGATTGGGGAGGCGAGGACACCGTCACCGCCGCGCCCGGCGACTCCGTCCCCTATGACATCGCCATCCAGCGCATCGCGGACAACCTGGGCGAGGTGCGCGTGAGCGCGTCGATCACCCCCGAGGGCGTCACCTTCGGCCCGGCGTTCACCCTCCCGGAAGGGGAGACCATCGCCAGCACCACCGCCACCATCACGGTGGCCCCCAGCGTCACGAGCTACGGCGTGAACGCGCTGCAACTCATCGCGGAGGACCCGGCCAACAACGTCACCGCCCGGGGCAACATCTCCCTGGTCATCCTGGAGCCCCCCGAGCCCAACGAGGCCTTCTCCATCTCCGTGGAGCCCCGCCAGGTGAACGTGACGCCCGGCCAGTCCGGCCAGACGACGGTGACGGTGACGCGCGCGGAGGGCTTCACCGGCGCGCTCACCCTCTCGCTGGAGACGCCCGGCACGACGCGGCTCGGCTCCGACCCCGTCACCCTGGCCCCCGGCGAGACGACCGCGCAGGTGCGCGTCACCACGGACCGCTCCCTCAACGTCCTGCCCTACGCGGTGAAGTTCGTGGCCACCGACGAGACCGGGCGCACCGCCAAGACGGGCTTCACGTTCAACCTGAACTTCATCTGAGCAGGCCCCAAGGAAGCCCCGCGCCGCCCGGGTGTCAGGCGCGGGGTACCGGCGGCGTCTCCGCGGCGCTAACTTGAGGACCGCCATGACGCCGCCGACCACACCCATCGCACCCGCTCGACGCCAGGCCGCCCGGGAGGCCCTCGCCCTGGATGACGAGGCCCTGCTGAAGGTCTGCGACGTGGAGTTCTTCATCGCCTCCGGGCCCGGCGGCCAGCACCGCAACACCACCGCCAGCGGCGTGCGCCTCACCCACCCGGCCACGGAATTGTCCGTCACCGCCACCGAGCGCCGCAGCCAGTCCCAGAACAAGGACGCCGCCGTGCGCCGCCTGCGCGCCGGCCTGCAGGCCCTCACCTTCGTCCCCAAGGTCCGCAAGGCCACCCGCCCCACCCTGGGTTCCAAGCGCCGGCGCCTGGAGGACAAGAAGCGCACCTCGGAGAAGAAGGCCGGCCGGGGCGGCAGGCTCGCGGATTAGGCGGCCAGGCAGCCCTGTCGCTATGCATGACATGCGGACCTCGCAAGCTTTGCGTAGCCGCTGACGTCGCCTGGCCACAGCCACACGGTTTCTTTCCATGACTCCCCCCGGACAGGAGCCTCCCACGCCGGGGCACACGGTGTGCACAAGCCAAGGGTTGCCCCCGACCCCGAGGGGGTCAGTCGGTCCCCAACCCCCGGTGAACCCTTGGCCCCCACCTCCTCCAGAATTTCCGCGGCGCGGCGAATCCTGCTGGGCCTGGCGCTGCTGACGGCGCTGCCGGCATCCGCGACGGACATCGTCACCTTCAGCCAGGGCTCGCTCATCATCCCGGAGCAGGCCACCTTCCAGCAGGGCTGTGGAAGCCTGTCGGCCTACGGCCTGGTGTGGCGCCTGTTGCAGTCCAACGAGGCGGGCGGCTTCAACGCCAACCACCCGGTGACGGTGTACCTGGCCATTGACGACACGAAGCGCTCTCCCAACCGCTGCGTGCCCACCAACAAGCACCAGCCGCCCCCGCCGCGCAACGGCCAGTGGAACGACCCCAGCTGGAATGACGGCTGCGACTTCCACATCTCCCGCGCGGACGCGGCGCCCGTCGTGCCGGTGCCGCCGCTGCAGGCGCTGCCCGCGAGCGGCCTGTTCCCCGAAGGGAACATCGACAACTTCACCACCAACACGAACCAGGCGCGGCCGAACTTCACGGCCACGACGCTCAACACCGCCAGCGGCTTCCGGGACGTCCAGTACATGGGCGGCGCGTTCATCATCGACGCGAAGGACGCGAAGAACGCGCTCGACTTCCTGAACTCCTCCGCCGGGCCGGACGCGCCGAACAAGTTCCGCACCCCGTGCAACTGCAACACGTTCACCAACGGCAGCGGCTGCCACTACGTGCGCCTGCACCAGGCCACCATCGAGTTCAACGCGCCCATTGGCCGGCGGCTGAACCGCGTGCCCCCGAAGATCGCCCTGCTGGACCGGCACGACAACAACCCCGGGGACAAGTCCTACGTGAAGGGCGGAATGCTGGACGACTACCTGCGCAACGCGGGCCTGGACTTCGCCGGCGCGGGCGGCTGCCCGCAGGGCTCCACCAGCGGCTGCACCCTCAACGGCGGCCAGCCCGGCCTCATCTACGACGCGCTCCACGCCAACGCGGACCTCATCTCCACCGCGGCGTTCCCCAACGGCCTGCTCAACGCCGTGGACCCCGCCACCGGGCGCCCGCGCTACCGCGTGTTCTGGGCGCCGCACTGGCAGATTGGAGACAGCACCCGCACCGAGTACCGGAGCAACGGCGACGGCGCCGGCAACCAGGCGGAGAACGTCCTCAACAACATCGCCTACTTCACCAACCAGCGCGGCAACGGCCTGTTCGCCGAGTGCACCAGCATCTGGTCCTACGAGCACACCAACAAGGTGGGCGGCGGGCTGGTGCCTTCCACGCGCTTCCAGGGCGACGTCAACTTCGAGAAGAACAAGCTGGAGGACGGCGACACGTGGAGCGGCCGCAACTGCACGGACCCCGACTACCTCACCGAGTCCGTGCCCCGGCCCGCCTGCATCATCTACCCGAACCCGGGCGACCCCTTCTCCCAGATGGGCGACTTCCGCTTCAACAACGTGGCGGGCGAGACGGAGAACTACCGGACGACGTTCAAGAACGGCGTGCGGCGGCTGGCGGTGAGCTGGGTGAACTACGCCGCGGGCAACCAGTACGACAACGCCGCGCACGTGGCGGTGGACAACCACCGCGGCCACGACTTCTTCTCCTTCAACCAGAAGGACAATGATCCGCAGAAGGCGACCATCGTCTATCTGGCGGGCCACGACTTCAAGGGCAGCGTCGCGGGCACGCGCATCGTGCTCAACACGCTGCTCAACCTGGGCAGCGAACCCCTCCAGAGCGAGCGCACCGTGTCCGCGCCCGTCGCGCTGGACGACACCAACGGCAGCGACACCAACGGCTCGCGCGCCCTCCTGTTCAAGACGTCCTACAACGCCGTGACGGGCTACCCGCCCGGCGCGGACACGTACACGCCCGCGCAGGGCTCGCACTGGGTGTTCCCCTACTACCCGGGCACGCTGCGCGCGCACTCGCTCATTGGCGGGGACGCGCTGTCCACCGGGGAGAACTCCCTGTCGGACGGCACGCTGTGGAACGCGGACGCGCGCATGCCCGCGCCCGGCGAGCGCAACCTCTTCACCTACTTCGGCGGCGAGGTGACGGTGAACCCGACGCTGCCCGCCGGCCGCACCGCGCCGCACGGGGTGATGCAGGTGGGCTGGAAGCCGGAGGAGGTCTCCGGCACGCGCATCAACAGCAACTACGGCTCCGTCCCCAACCCCGGCTGCGTGGACGAGCTGAAGCTCGGCCGCGCCACCACGCGCGACGGCAGCTTCCGCTACGACTTCGTGAAGGGCCCGGACGGCGTCTGCGACCTGCAGCAGGCGACGCAGTACTCGCCGCAGCTGGGCGGGGCGGACTTCGGCATCACCAACGAGCTCATCAACAAGGCTCAGCTGACCGTGGACTTCAACGCGGTGGCGATGATGCTCCAGCGGGTGCGCGGCTACTGCTACGCCACGGTGTCCGGCAACGACGGCGCGGGCGAGACGCCCATCCTCGAGCCCTCCATCACCCAGTGCAACAACGAGGACGCGGACAACAAGGCACACCTGGGCGGCTTCATCCACTCGTCCCCCGTGGTGGTGACGGCCAGCCCCCTCATCCCGGACCGCACCGCCCCCCGTCCCACGGTGGCCTACGCCGCGGGCCTGGATGGCCAGGTGCACGCCTTCTACGTCTCCGGCGGCGCGCGCTATGACGGCCCCGCGCAGAGCCTGAACTTCCCCAACCCGGACGCCACCGGGAAGTTCAAGACGGACTTCGCCCAGCGCTTCCGCTCCGGCACCACGCCCCCGCCGGGCACGGAGCTGTGGAGCTTCCTGCCGGCCACGCAGTTGGCGGGCCTGCGCAACAACACCGCGCGGGTGAACAGCGCGCCCGCCGTCTTCGACGTGTTCGCGGACTTCGTGGGCACCGGCCGCCGCGAATGGCACACCGTGCTCGTCGCCAACGTGGGCCAGACGGGGCGCGACCTGTTCGCGATGGACGTCACCAACCCGCTCAAGCCCGTGCTGCTGTGGCACCTGGTGGGCAGCCACTACGCCACCTCAAGCGCGCCCAACTCCGCGGTGTCGCTGGCGGACAAGCCCCAGGGCGGCACGGACTGGACGTACACCTGGGACGAGGACTCCAGCATCTTCCTGCTGCCGCCGCGCTCGGACCCCGGCCGTCTGCCGAGCGGCCTCTATGACTACAGCGGCCTGGGCGGCTCGCGCGGGCTGTCCGTGGGCGTGGGCCGGCTGGGCATGGAGCCCGTGTACGCCGTCTTCGTCGCCTCCAGCAGCTCCGGCGCGCTGCCGGCGCCGGGCTCGCCGGGCTCTCCCGCCAAGGGCGTGCAGGTGTTCGCCATCGACGTGGCCACCGGCCAGAAGCTGTGGCAGTGGCAGCAGGCCTATACCAGCAGCGTGGACAACAGCGCGCCCGCCGCGCCCACCGTGTCGCAGGACTCGAGCGGCGCCGCGCGCCTCTACGTGGGCGACATGGAGGGCCGCCTCTGGGAGCTGGACGCTTCCACCGGCATGAACCTCAACGTGGCGCGCATGGGTCCCGTGTGCTCGGAGTCCGCGCCCTGCAAGTACACGGCGATGAACATCGGCGGGCTGCCCGTCACCAGCCAGCCCATCAGCACCAACGTGGGCCTGGCGCGCATTCCGCTCGACGCGTCGGACACCTCCGCCTTCAGCCAGTACAAGGGCAAGATGGTGGCCCTGGTGGGCACCGCCGGCATGGACTGGGTGCCGGACACGGTGGCCGGCCGCTTCCACGCGCTGCTCCTGGACGCGGACCTGCGGCTGCCGCTGGGCATGGAGGGCAAGCGGCTGGACGGCTCGACCCTCAGCGCGAACCAGGCCCACTCGGAGGCGACCAGCTACGGCGTCCTCCAGGAGCCCGAGCCCTTCCCGCTCATCTTCTCCGGGCCCGAGCACGTCTACGGCAACATCACCATCGCCGGGCGCACCGCGTACTTCAGCACCGCGGAGGAGTCGGTGAACGACCCCATGCTGCTGAGCGCGTCCGTCGGCGGCCACACGTACAGCATCGACCTGGGCAACACGGCGACCACGCAGGCGAGCATCCAGCCCATGAGCGGCGCGACGCTGGCCAACTACGGCGGCGTGGCCGTCTACCATCGCGACAACGGGGGCGCGTCCACGGACTACGTGGTGGGCGCGGAGGTGAGCGCCCTGCGCGTCACGCGCATCGACAACCCGACCAACACCGGCGCCTCCAGCCCCAACGCGAAGGACTCCGTGAACGGCAACAACGGCGTGCTCTACCAGCTCCTCAACTGGAGCCAGAGGTTCCTCGAATGAGAGCCCTTCCCTCTTCCGCCGCCCGGCGCGGCAGCGGCCTCTTGGAGGTGCTCATCGCCACGTGCGTCCTGGCGCTGGCCGCCGTGGGCGCCGTGATGGGCATGGTGGCCGCCACCCGCGACGTGAAGGACGGCCAGGTGCTCCAGGGCCGGCGCATGCTGCTGGAGGCGCGCGTGCAGCGGCTGTGGCTCGCGTCCAAGATGGAGCTGGCCAACCAGGCCGTCCCCCGGCCCGCCCTCTTCCCGCCGGACGTGGCCCTGGCCGCGTCGCCCTGGGTGCTGGACCCCAGCACGCCGCAGGCGGGCGACATCGGCACGGGCGCCTACTTCCGCGTGCGCCCCACGGGCCAGGTGGAGCCCGCGCTGGACGTGCCCTCCGGCACGCCCTGCACCGCCGCCACCCCGGACTCGGTGCTGCCCCGCGACGTCTACTGCCGCGAAATCCTGGTGACGCAGGGGCTGCCCAAGGACCTGCCGTCCGCGGCCCAGGCGCTGGTGCCCGCCGGGGCGCTGCCCTTCACCTTCTGGACGCGCGCGTACCGCAAGGGCGACAGCCTGGACCGCGCCATCGTGCACAGCGAGGTCTTCGTCCTATGAGGATGCGGTCGAAGCTCCAGGCGAAGGCACGCGGCATGACGCTGCTGGAGACGATGGTGGCCGCGACGCTCGCCGCCATCGTCCTGGCGGCGGCCACCGCGCTGCTGCTGGCGGGCGGGCGCGTGGTGCACAACACGGAGCACGTGGCGGACAGCCACGACCACGCGCGGCTCGCGGGAGAGACGCTGCTGTCCGCGGTGCGCCAGGCCGGCGCGGGCATGTCCGAGGGCCTCTGGGTGGTGTCCGGGGGAACGCCCCTGCGCATCAACCCCGTCTTCGGCGGTGACGGCGCGGGCACGGGCGTGCTCGCCGCCACCACGGCGGGCAACACGCCGGGCACGAATGGCAGCGACGACCTGTGGCTGGTGGTGCCGGACCGCAACTACCTGGGCCGCGACTGCGCGCCGGGCGCGGCGATGACGGTGGTGAAGCCGGGCACGGGCGCCCTGGAGGTCAACTGCGCGGGCACGTTCCCGGGCACCGCGCCCTCCAACCCCATGCTGGTGGCCAGCAACATGAAGAGCGCCGCGCTGCTCACCCAGACGTCGGTGACGAGCAGCCCGCCCACGGCCACGGTGAACTTCCTGGAGACCAGCGTGCCGGGCTTCTCCAACGCGCCCCACAAGGGCGGCTTCCAGAAGGGCGACCTGGTGTACCCCGTGCGGCTCTTGCACTTCTTCATCGGGACGAACGCGACCAACGGCCGCAAGGCGCTGATGCGCGCGGAGGGCATCCCCGCCAGCGACGTGTCGGGGCGCCCCTTCGTGGACATGGGCGACCCGGTGGTGGTGCAGGACTTCGTGGAGGACTTCCAGGTGACGTTCGGCATCGACGCCACCAACTCCGGCGACCCCACCCGCTACGAGTTCCAGAACGGCCTCGCGCCCGAGTACACGCCGGGCCTGCGCTCGGTGCGCATCAGCGTGGTGGCCACCGGCCGCTCGCCCCGGCGCGACACGCAGAACAAGTCCGCCCTGTCCGAGGACCTGCCCATCGCCGTGGAGAACCACACCCCGGCCACGGCCCCCGCGGACGGTTACTTCCGCAGCCTCTTCTCCCGCCGGGCGGAATTGCCCAACATGGCCGCCGCCAGCCTGTGAGCCCGTCCTCCGTGAGGCCCTCCCCCATGTCCCCACGCGCTTCGTCCCGTTCCACCCGCGGCTCCACGCTGCTGCTCGTCGTGCTGCTCGTCACCGTGCTCCTGGGCCTGGTGGCGGGCGTGATGGCCTACGCCAGCAGCGAGCGCTCGCGCGCCGTGACCTTCAGCCGCACGGGCCAGCGGCAGGGCTGCGCGGAGAGCGGCCTGCAACTGGCGCGCGGCTACTTCGGCCGCAACTACGCCCAGTGGAACACCTTCCTGAGCGCGCCGGGCACCTACGACCCCATCGCCTCGCCCACCAACACCGCGCCCGCCAACCCGCGCACCGCCGACGGCCGCGCGGCCATCAAGACGGTCAACCCCGCGCTGTTCGCGGACCTGGACGGCGACGGCAGGGACGACGTGTACCTCTACATCCGGGACAACGAGGACGAGTTCAAGCCGCTCTCCCCGGAGTGGAACCGCGACAATGATCAGCAGGTGGTCGTGGGCGCCATCTGCATCAGCGACACGCTGATTCCGCGCCGGAGCGACAACACGCAGGACCCCAGCGCGCTCGCGGTGGAGGGCATCCTCCAGTACAACGGCGGCGGCCACGCCTACACGGCGCAGACGGCGGGCGGCACGGGCTCCGGCAACCTCAACCGTTGAGCCGTCCGCCGGGCGTGAGAAGCTTCAGCCCATGCCCACGCTCGAAGACGCCATCGCCCTGGCGGTGGCCGCGCACCAGGGTCAGCGCGACAAGGCAGGACAGCCCTACATCCTCCACCCCATGCGGGTGATGCTGCGCCTCGCCTCCGACGCGGAGCGCACCGTGGCCATCCTCCACGACGTGGTGGAGGACACGCCGTACACGCTGGAGCGCCTGCGCGGCATGGGCTACCCGGAGGACGTGCTGTCCGCCCTGGACTGCCTGACGAAGCGCGAGGGCGAAAGCTACGAGGCCTTCATCGAACGGCTGCGTCCCCACCCCCTGGCCCGCCGCGTGAAGCTGGCGGACCTGGAGGACAACATGGACGTGCGCCGGCTGAAGGATGTGACGCCCAAGGACGCCGAGCGCCTGTCGCGCTACGTGGCCGCCTGGACGCGCCTGCGCGCGGAGTAGCCGGAAAAAGACGACGGCCCGGCGACCCTCCCGTGATGCGAGGGCGGCCGGGCCGCGAATCCAGCGTGACGCGCCTTTACGCCTTGGCGAGCTGGCGGAGCACGAACTGGAGGATGCCGCCGTTGCGGTAGTAGTCGAGCTCGTTCGGCGTGTCGATGCGGCACAGCGCGGTGAACTCCTTGGTGCCGTTCTCACCGGTGGCCTTCACGGTGAGCTTCTTCTGCGGCGCCAGGCCGTCCGCG
Source organism: Corallococcus sp. M7 (assembly GCF_054512695.1). NCBI lineage: Bacteria > Pseudomonadati > Myxococcota > Myxococcia > Myxococcales > Myxococcaceae > Corallococcus > Corallococcus sp. M7. Next base: position 1,534,090 of record NZ_CM137252.1, on the reverse strand, counting down.
ATGCCGGTGATCTCGAACGTCTCGTGGCCGGTGAGGCCCAGCGACTGCGCGTCCTGGCCCGCCTCGAACTGCAGGGGCAGCACGCCCATGCCCACGAGGTTGGAGCGGTGGATGCGCTCGAAGCTCTTGGCGATGACGGCCTTCACGCCCAGGAGCTGCGTGCCCTTGGCCGCCCAGTCGCGGCTGGAGCCGGTGCCGTACTCGGCGCCCGCCAGCACCACCAGGGGCGTGCCGTCCGCCTGGTACTTCATGGACGCGTCGTAGATGCTCATCCGCTCCCGCGTGGGGATGTGCACCGTGACGCCGCCCTCCACGCCGGGGACCAGCAGGTTCTTCAGGCGGATGTTGGCGAAGGTGCCGCGCACCATCACCTCGTGGTTGCCGCGGCGCGCGCCGTAGGAGTTGAAGTCCTTGGGCTCCACGCCCTCCGCCATGAGGTACTTCGCCGCGGGGCTCGTCTTGGCGATGTTGCCCGCCGGGGAGATGTGGTCCGTCGTGACGGAGTCACCCAGGAGCGCCAGCACGCGCGCGCCCTTGATGTCCTGGACGGCCTTGGGCTCCTTCGGGAGGTTCTCGAAGAAGGGCGGCTTGCGCACGTAGGTGGACTTCTCATCCCACTTGAACGTGGAGCCCTTGCTCACCTGGAGCTGCTGCCAGAGCGTGTCGCCCTCCATGGCGTTCGCGTACTGGCTGCGGAACTGCTCCGGCTTCACGGCCGTGCGGATGGTCTCCTTGATTTCGTCGTTGGACGGCCAGATGTCCTTGAGGAACACCGGGCGGCCGTTGGGGTCCGTGCCCAGCGGCTCGTTGTCCAGGTCGCGGCCCACCTCACCGGCCAGCGCGTACGCCACCACGAGCGGGGGGCTCGCCAGGTAGTTCATGCGCACGTGCGGGTTGATGCGGCCCTCGAAGTTGCGGTTGCCGGACAGCACCGCCGCCACCACCAGGTCGCCCTCCACCACCGCGTTGGACACGGGCTCCGGCAGCGGGCCGGAGTTGCCGATGCAGGTGGTGCAGCCGTAGCCCACGACGTGGAAGCCCACGGCCTCCAGGTAGGGCAGCAGGCCCGCGTCGCGCAGGTACTCGGTCACCACGCGGCTGCCCGGGGCCAGGGACGTCTTCACCCAGGGCTGCGGCTTGAGGCCCTTCTCCACGGCCTTCTTCGCCAGGATGCCCGCGGCCACCAGCACGGCCGGGTTGGACGTGTTGGTGCAGGAGGTGATGGACGCGATGACCACCGCGCCGTGGCCCACGGTGTAGCTCTGCTTGCCCGCCTTCACGGTGACGGCCTGCGCCAGCCGCTCCGGGGGCACCGCGGCGGCCGGAGCCTTCGCGCCACCCTTGGGGCCCTCGTCGTCCTCGCCCTTGCTCTTGCCCGCGGCGAGCATCTCCACCAGGGACTTCTCGTACCCGGCCTTCATGTCCTTCAGGGGCACGCGGTCCTGCGGGCGCTTGGGGTCCGCGAGGCTGGGCACCACGGCGGCCAGGTCCAGCTCCAGCGTGTCGCTGAAGAGGGGGTCCTGCGCGCCGGCCTCCAGCCACAGGCCCTGCGCCTTGGCGTACGCCTCCGTCAGCGCCACGACGTCATCCGGGCGGCCGGTGAAGCGCAGGTAGTTGCAGCTCTCCTCGTCCACCGGGAAGAAGCCGATGGTGGCGCCGTACTCCGGGGCCATGTTGGCGATGGTGGCGCGGTCCGGCAGCGACAGCCCCTTCAGGCCCTCGCCGTAGAACTCCACGAACTTGCCCACCACGCCCTTCTTGCGAAGCATCTGCGTGACGGTGAGCACCAGGTCCGTGGCCGTGGCGCCCGCGGGCAGCTTGCCGGTGAGCTTGAAGCCCACCACCTGGGGAATGAGCATCGTGATGGGCTGGCCCAGCAGCGCCGCCTCCGCCTCGATGCCACCCACGCCCCAGCCCACCACGCCCAGGCCGTTGATCATCGTGGTGTGGCTGTCCGTGCCCACCAGCGTGTCCGGGTACACGGTGCTGCCCTGGCGGAAGGTCACCTGCGCCAGGAACTCCAGGTTCACCTGGTGGCAGATGCCGATGTCCGGCGGCACCACGCCAAAGCCCTTGAACGCGCTCTGGCCCCAGCGCAGGAAGGCGTAGCGCTCGCGGTTGCGCTCGAACTCCAGCTCCGCGTTCTCCTTGAAGGCCGCGGTGGTGGCGAACGAATCAATCTGCACCGAGTGGTCGATGACCAGGTCCGCCGGGTTGCGCGGGTTGATCTTCGCCGGGTCGCCGCCCATGGAGGCGAGCGCCTCGCGCATGGCCGCCATGTCCACGACGGCGGGCACGCCGGTGAAGTCCTGGAGCAGCACGCGCGCGGGGTGGAAGGAGATCTCCGTCTCCGGGGCCGCCTTGGGGTCCCAGGCGAGCATCTTCTCGATGTGCTCGCGCTTGACGACGCGGCCGTCCTCGTTGCGCAGCAGGTTCTCCAGCAGGACCTTCAGCGAGAACGGGAGGCGGTTGACCGCCGGGTGGGCCTTCGCCAGCGTGGCCAGGCTGAAATAGTCGTAGGTCGCCGAGCCCACCTTGAGCTGGGCCTTGGTGCCGAAACTGTCCGTCATGTGCGTTGCCGTCCTTCCGTGCCGGAATGACGCAACTTCTAGGCGCGTCCCCCCCGGCATGCAAAGGGTTCCTGCACCGCGTTGAAGGCGGTGGACGGTTGCCTTGGCCCCCGGGCTTACGGACCCGCTCAGAGCACCTTGCGGAAGAAGTACAGCACCCGCTCCACGGCCTTCTGCCAGAGGGGACGGCGGCGGAAGGCGGCCAGGTCCACTTCACGGCAGTTGCCGCAATCCAGACGGAACGAGTCCTCCAGGTCACGACCCAGCCGGGGGTCCGCGAAGACGGCGTTCACCTCGTGGTTGAAGGCCAGGGACAGCCGCTCCAGGTTGAACGACCCGATGGTGCCCCATACCCCGTCCACCACGGCTGTCTTGGCGTGCAGCACGCCCCGGCGCCACTCGAAGATGCGGATGCCGGCGTCCATCAGCGGCTCGTAGAAGGCGCGCGTCGCGTGCTCGAGGAACGGGTGGTCGCTCTTGCCCCCGTTGAGCAGCAGGCTCACCTCCACGCCCCGCTTCGCCGCGTCCTTGAGCGCGGCCACCATGCGCCGGTCCGGCACGAAGTAGCCCGCGGCGATGAGCACGCTGGCCCGAGCGCGCTGGATGGCGTGCAGGTACGCGCGGTGGATGCTGCGGCGGCTGGACAGCACCGCCAGTCCCACGTCGCCCTTCAGGGGCCGGGCCTCCAGCGCCTGGACCCGCCGCGGATCCGCCGGCGCAGCCGGCTCAGCCGGTCGCGGAACATCATCCGCCACGTGGCCAGGAACCTGCGCTCCAGCTCATGCACCGCGGGGCCTTCAATGCGCAGCACGTCGTCGCGCCAGGCCACGCCCTGCCCCTCCGGGGCCCAGTGCGCCGCGATGTTCACCCCGCCCGTGAAGGCCACCGTGCCGTCCACCACCAGGATCTTCCGGTGGTCCCGGCGCAGCAGGTGGCGCAGCCCGCGCTGGAGGCTTAAGGGCTTGAAGGCCCGCACGTCCACGCCCCGCGCGCGCAGGCCTTCGAAGAAGCTCTTGCGGCTGGTCCAGGACCCCACCGCGTCGTAGAGGACCTTCACGTGCACGCCGCGCTCGGCGGCCTCCGCCAGCGCCTGGCCGAAGAGCTCGCCCACCGCGTCGGTGACGAACATGTACGTCTCCAGGCGGATGGAGCGGCGAGCGCGGCGGATGGCCTCCAGCATCTCTGGATAGGCCTCCACGCCGTCACGCAGGAGCCGGCACGCATTGCCCTGGAGGGTGGTGTGGTGCTGCGGCAGGTAGTACCGGGCGAGCAGGCGCCGGGACACCCCGGCGCTCCACACCGGACCGTGCTCGGGCACCGGTCCCGGCGAGCGCGCCGCTGGAACCAACCCTTCTGACCGCCCGTCCTCCCCCGCCAGCTCACGCATCACCCCATTCAGGGTGGGAACGGGGGGAGGGACCGGCAACCCGGACGGGCCCTGCCCGCCTCCTCGGCGGGGTTGCACCGTCCGTTGGCCAACGACTGCTGGCTACAGCCCGTACTCGGCGCGCTTGTTCTCCGCGCGCGTGGCGCACGGCTGGTCGTACTCGGGGAAGTACTCGCGCATGTGGTCCAGCGTGGAGGCGGCCTGCTTGTAGTGGCCCTGGTTGTAGTAGCCCTCCACCTCCAACAGCAGCTTGGAGCAGGTGCGGTCCAGCTCCTGCTGGGCGCGCTTCATGGACTCCTGGGCATCGTCGTACAGGTCCGGCTTCGGGTCCGGGTGGACCTCCAGCATCAGCCACGCCTCGCGGAAGGACTTCCAGGCCTCGTAGCGGTTGCGCGCGCCGATGTCCGGCGTCTGGAAGTTCTTTTCGCCCTTCTTGAAGAGATCCTTGGCGTTCTCGATGAGCTGCTGCGTGGACAGCTGCTCGGGCAAGAGCGCGCGCTCCACCCAGACGTTCCACACGCGCCAGGTGTCCTCGCCCGGCGGGTTGCGGGTGTTGTCGAAGATGATGCGGTTGGGCTCGCCCTTGCGCAGTTGCTGGGGCGGGATCATCAGCTCCAGCGAGCGCTCCTGGCTGGCCAGCGTGTCCGGGGGCACCTTGCCCACGTCCACGCCGTTGACGCTCACCACCACCTCGTCCTTGGAGATGCCCTGGGCCTGGTAGTGGAGGATGACCACCGCGCGCGTCGCGGCGACGAACTCCCACTCGAAGACCTTCATGTCCGGCCGGTTCCAGGTGACGCCGTCACCCAGGCCGAACGAGTCGTTGATGGGCTGGTTGGACAGGCGCACGGGCTCCTCGCCCTTCTGCACCGTGTCCTCGCCGCCCAGCACCAGCCAGTACATGAGGGCGAAGAGGCCCAGCACCACCACGCCGCCGCCGGCCATCACGCCCGCGCGGACCTTGGAGTTCGCCTCCGCCCAGAACAGGCGCAGGTTGGCCATCAGACCCGGCGTCTCACGGCGGATGCGGGCGCGCTCGGCCGCGGACAGGCCACCGCCGCCGCCGCTGGCGCCACCGGCGCGGGGCGTGCGGGCCACCGCGCGGGAGGACTGGGAGCCGGTGCGGCGCGCGGGCGGGGCCGCGGGAGCGGGCTTTTCGATGGCCGCCGGAGCGTCCTCTTCCGGGGGCGGATCCTGCGGCACCGCGCGCTGGGCGGAAGAGGTGGGCCGGCGGATGGCGCGCATGTTCATGCGCGTGGACTCCGCACGGATGCCCTGCAGGTCCTCCTCGTCCGCGCCTTCCGGCACGAGCGCGGCGCCCTTCTTGTTGCGCGACTTGCGCACGGAGTCGATGGAGACGATGCGCGTGCTGTTGGCGCCGTCCTCCGCGGGCTTCTCGTCCTCGCCGGTGGGCGCGTCCTCCGCGGCGATCGCGAAGAGGAACGTCACCGGGCCCAGCGTGAGCGTGTCGCCGTCCGCCAGCGTCTGCTTCTGCACGGCCGCGCCGTTGACGACCGTGCCGTTGGCGCTCTTCTGGTCCTCCACGGCGTAGCCGTCACCGTCCTTGAAGATGCGGCAGTGGCGGCGGGAGATGCCGGGGTCGTACAGCACCACGTCGCACTCGGAGGTGCGCCCGATGAGTACGGAGTCCTGGTCGAAGACGAACTCCTTGCCGGCGTCTTTTCCCTCGGAGATCGTCAGTTGGAAGGCCATGTCGTCCTAGGAGCCTATCGAGGCATGTACGGCTCGGGCAACGGCGGCGCGCGCGCTCGCCGGCTCCAGCACTTCCGCCTCTCCCCCGAAGGATAGCACCCACTGCGTGAGCCAGCGCTCACTGTCTCCGGCCACCCGCACCTCCACCCCTCCGTCGGCGAGCGGGCGGGCATCCTGGCCGAAGCGCTCCTTCACGTAGGGTGCGGCCGTCGGGGTGAAGCGAACCCGGACGGAGGCCTCGCTGGCGCCGCGGGCCGGGTTGGGCACGTCCGCGCGGGCGTCCGGAGGAGGCTGGAAGGCGGTGGTGGTCACGGCCAGGTCCTCCATGCGGTCCAACCGGAACAGGCGCGCGTCCTGGCGGGTGTGGCAGAAGCCCTGGAGGTACCACTGGCCCCGGTGGCTGAGCAGCTCGTAGGGGCGCACCCGGCGCGGCTCCGTGGGGCGGCCGGGGCTGGCGTAGCCGAACGTCACCTCCAGCCGCTCCAGGATGGCCCGGGTGAGGGGTCCCAGCGCCGGGGGCGCGTCCGCGGAGGCGTCGATCTTCCGGTACATGTCCCGGAAGCGCTCGCGGGCGGCGGGCGGGATGATGCCCTCCAGCTTGGTGAGGGCGCTCTGGAGCGCGTCGCCGGTGGCGGGGCGCAAGAGCTCCGCCGCGGCGGCCAGGGCCGCGGCCTCGCCCGCGGTCAGCCGGGGCGGCGCGAAGAGGCGCTGATCCAGGTCCACGTAGACGCGGTCGTTGTCCACGTAGATGTCGATGTAGTCGTCCGGGTTGAAGGGCGGCCGGCCCACGCAGGTGAGCAGGTCCAGCTCCTCCAGCAGGTCCTCGCGGCTGATGTTGAGGGCCTTGGCCAGGGCCTCCACGGTGACGCCGGGGTGCTTGGAGACGTAGGGGACGAGGAACAGCAGGCGGCGCAGCCGCTCATGGACGTTGCTCATGCGCTCACCCGCTGACCTTCCACCGGCGCGTGCTTCGCCAGGATGTTCGCCGCCATCCGCTCCAGGCGCTCGCGCGCCTCCGGAGGCCCCTCCACGCGGCAGTCCTGCCCCAGCGACAGGACGAAGCGCGTCAGCCCGTCCAGGAACGTCACCGGGAAGCGGGCCCGCACCACGCCCTCCGACACGGGCTCCAGCGCCGCGCCCGGGAACAGCGACCCCGCGCGCGAGGCCTGCGGCCCGGTGAGCTGGAGCGTCACCTCCAGCGGTTCATGGAAGCGGTACTGCCAGGGGAAGTACGCCACGTGGGCGTCCAGCGAGAAGTCCGCCGGCACCTCGAAGTCCGGCGTGCGCGGCCGGGCGGTGTTCACCTTCAGCTCGCGGATGCGGTGGACATGGAAGGTGCGCAGGCCCTGGCGCAGGTGGCAGTAGCCCACCAGCGTCCACACGCCGCGCCGCAGCGCCAGGCCGTATGGGTCCACGCGCCGCTCCGTGACGCCGTCCTTGCGGGGGCTGCCGTAGGTGAGCTGCACCCACTTGTGCGCGGAGCACGCGTCCCAGAGCTGCTCCAGGCGGGCGGAGACCTCCTTCTCCTGGCCCTGCTGGCCGGTGCCCAGCTCCATGCGCACGCGCGGGGTGGGCAGGGATTCGCCGGCGAAGAAGCCGATTTTGCGCAGCGCGTGCGCCAGGTCGTCGCGGCCCGGGAACGCGCCGGACGCCAGCGCGGCGGAGCCGGCGGCGTAGAGCACGGCGAGCTCCTCCTTCGTGAGGTCCGCCTCCGGCAGGTAGTAGACGTTGCGGTCGACGAGGTAGCCGTCGCGCCGCTCGTCGTCGCCCTGCACGTAGCTCAGCGGGAAGCCCAGCTCGACGAGCTCCGCCTTGTCGCGCTCGAACTTGCGTTCGGCGGCGTCGTCCGAGCCGCCGTAGTCCGCGGGGAAGTGCTCACGCAGCTCGGCCCACGAGATGGGTTCCCGCGCGTCGAGCAGCAGTGCCACGAGATCAAGGATGCGTTCCGTGCGGTCCATTCAGGTGATCGGTGACCATGGCGGACAGGACCCGGGAGATCAAGAGACCGGGGACTTCCGGGGTGGGAGAAGGGGGCAGGGATGGAAACGAACAGAAAAGGAACAGTGGAGGGGGACCAGCTCCGTCCAAGGGGGGATAGCCGCCCCAACCTGAACAGGCAAGCAGGTACCGCCATGTACCCCTCGTTTCGTCCGCAAGCCAGCAGACAACCCCGGGCGTGGGGCTCGCACTCGGCGCGCGTCTGGGTTATTCCTTGGACATTGTCGATTTGGGTGAGAAGCGACAGCGGGCCTCCTGGAGGCTTTGCTGGCTGCCGTGGGGCCGACGCGGCGGACCGAAGCTTTGACGAGGGCTCGACCATGGACCGCACCTCCCTGCTGAAGAAGTGGCTTCCCGGGCTGGCGCTGGTGCTGTTGGCCTTCGTCTCCACCCCGGCGCACGCCCGCTCCGAACCGCTCTACTTCGCGCTGGAGGTCCGGCGCGACGGCCGGCTGATCGCCCAGCCCAAGCTGCTGGGTGAAGCGGGCCGTACCCTTCGCGCCGAGCGCCGCCGTCCGGGCGCGACGGTGCCGGACTACCGGCTGGTGCTCACGCCCAAGGGCGAGGGCGACTCGTTCCAGCTCCAGGTGGACCTGTCCCTGCCGGAGGGGGAAGGCCACTCGCAGCTCGCCCTGCTGCACGGCCAGGAGCGCAAGCTCCAGCTCGGCCGGGTGCCGGGCGAGCTGGAGGTGTCGCTGCTCCTGATGAAGGTGGACTCCCCGGAGTTCCGCGCGCTGATGCGGCTGACGGAGCCGGCGACCGGCACGGTGAAGTCCGTCTCCTGCTCCATCTAGGCGGCCTTTGCGCGGACCGCGGCTACAGCACCGCCAGATCGTCGCGGTGCACCGCCTCGTCCAGGTAGCGATAGCCCAGCACCGCCTCGATGTCCGCGCTGCGCCGCCCGGCGATGCGCCTGAGCTCGTTGGCGTCGTAGGTGGACAGGCCCCGGGCGAACACCGCCCCTGCCGCGTCCGTCAGATCCACCGGGTCTCCCCGGCCGAAGTCCCCCTCCACGCCCGTCACGCCGCTGGGCAGCAGGCTGCGCTTGCCGGTGACGATGGCCTCCCTCGCGCCCGCGTCCACCACCAGCCGGCCCCGGGGCCGCAGGGCGTGGGCGATCCACGCGGTGCGCGCGCTGCGGCGCCCCGCGGGCTCGAAGAGCGTGCCCACGGCGTCTCCCTCCAGCACGCCGCGCAGGCGGCCGGGCACCGCGCCGGAGGTGATGACGCAGGGGATGCCCAGCTCCGCGGCGCGCGCGGCGGCGCGAACCTTGGACGCCATCCCGCCCGTGCCCACCGCGCTGGTGGCGTCACCGGCCAGGGCCAGCACGTCCGCCGTGACGCGCGGCACGGAGGGCATCAGGCGCGCCTCGGCGTCCTTGCGCGGGTCGGCGGTGTAGAGCCCCTCCACGTCCGACAGGAGGACCAGCGCGTCCGCCTCCACCACGCCGGCCACCAGGCTCGCCAGCGTGTCGTTGTCGCCGAACTTCAGCTCGTCCACGGACACGGTGTCGTTCTCGTTGATGACGGGCACCACGCCCGCCGCCAGCAGCCGCTCCAGCGTGTGCTTCACGTTGAGGTAGCGCCGTCGCTCCTGCACGTCCTCGTGGGTGAGCAGCACCTGGGCCACCGTCCGGGCCGCGTGGCCGAAGGCCTCCTCGTATGCCTGCATCAGGCGGCTCTGCCCCACCGCCGCGCACGCCTGCTTGCCGGGAATATCCCGGGGGCGTGCGGGAAGCCCCAGCCGCTCCATGCCCAGGGCAATGGCGCCGCTGGACACCACCACCAGCTCCCGGCCCCCGGCGGCCCACAGCAGGTCCTGCCCCAGCGCGTCGAAGTGGGCACGGTTGAAGCGGCCCGTGGCGCTCGTCAGCGCGTTGGTCCCGATCTTCACCACCACGCGGCGGGCCCCGCGCAAGGCGTTGCGTGCGGAATCAGTCACGGAAGGCAGCGTAGGCTGGAACGGGAAAGGACGCGCGTGGCTGGTTGTTCACCAGGCTTCGCGGCACACCGGCGGGAGGGCTTTGTCATGAAACGCGGACGGCTCCTGTCCATCCAATGCCTTGAATGCGGCGCGGGTCGTTCGATGTCCGCGCCAGGAGAAACGGTTTGAAGGAAATCTACGGCAACACCCTGGGCCTGAAGACGAGCGAGCAGCAGCGGCTGCGCAACACGTTCCGCCGCCGCGTGGATCCGCGCGAAATCGTGTCCGCGGAGCTTGCCCGCCACCTCACCGAGCTCTCGCACGAGCTCAACCGTCAGGTGGGCGTCCTCATCAACCGCAAGGGCGACATCGAGCACGTCGTCGTCGGCAACGCGCACAAGCTGGAGCTGCCGGACATCGGCCGTGCGCGCGCCGGGCAGATTCGTCTGCGTGGCCTGCGGCTGGTGCACACGCACCTGAAGAGCGAACCCCTGACGAAGGACGACCTCACGGACCTCGCGCTCCTGCGCCTGGACTGCGTGGCGGCCGTGGGCGTGGGCCACGAAGGCCTGCCCGGCGTGCTTCACTGGGCCTACCTGGTGCCGGAGAACGGCGCGGGTGAGTTCTGGCACGTGTCCACCCTGCCCAACGTGCACGGAGAACAGCCGGACCTGCTGGCCACGCTGGACGCGCTGGAGGAGGAGTTCAACCGCAAGGCCGCCGCGCGCACGGTGTCCGGGAAGGAGCGCGCCATCCTGGTGGCGGTGTGCCTGGACGGCAACCGCGCCCGGGCGGAGTCGTCCCTGGCGGAGCTGAAGGAGCTGGCGCGCACCGCGGGCGTGGAGGTGGTGGACAGCGTGCTCCAGATGAAGCGCGAGGCGGATCCGCGCTACCTCATTGGCCGGGGCAAGCTGGAGGACCTGAACCTGCGCTCCATGCAGTCCATGGTGGACCTGCTCATCTTCGACAAGGACCTCACCCCGTCGCAGGGCCGTCACATCGGCGATGCGACGAGCCTGAAGATATTGGACCGCACGCAGCTCATCCTGGACATCTTCGCGCAGCGCGCGCAGACGGCCGAGGGCAAGCTGCAGGTGGAGCTGGCGCAGCTGAAGTACCGGCTGCCCCGGCTGGTGCAGGGGGATGACTCGCTCAGCCGCCTCATGGGCGGTGGCGTGGGCGGCCGCGGTCCCGGTGAGACGAAGCTCGAGATCGACCGCCGCCGCGTGCGCGAGCGCATCACCAACCTGGAGCGCCGCATCGACGTCATCAGCCGCGAGCGCAGCGTCCGCCGGGCGCAGCGCAACCGGCGCGAGGTGCCGGTCATCTCCATCGTGGGCTACACCAACGCGGGCAAGTCCACGCTGCTCAACGCCATCACCAACGCGGAGGTGCTGGCGGAGGACAAGCTGTTCGCCACGCTGGACCCCACGAGCCGGCGCCTGCGCTTCCCGCAGGAGCGCGAGGTCATCATCACCGACACGGTGGGCTTCATCCGGGACCTGCCCAAGGACCTGGTGGCGGCCTTCCGCGCCACGCTGGAGGAGCTGTACGACGCAAGCCTCCTGTTGCACGTGGTGGACGCGAGCGACCCCGCGCGCGACGACCAGGTGGAGGCGGTGGAGAAGATCCTCGCCTCGCTGGGCCTGATGGAGAAGCCGCGCCTCATGGTGTGGAACAAGGCGGACCAGTTGTCCGCGGACGAGGTGGAGTCGCTCCTGCGCTCCAAGGGCGGCGTGGCCATCAGCGCGGTGAAGCGCGAAGGCCTGGCGACGCTCCTGGCCAAGGCGGACACCACCCTGTTCGCCGAGGGTGCGTCCGAGTCCATCGGCGTCGTCTGACGGTGGGCGGGTTGTCGGCGCGGGGGCCCTCCCCGTAGAGTCGGGGGGCCTTGGCTCCCGCGCTGAAACTGCTCATCCCCCTGTTGACGGCCCAAATCGAAGGCCTGCCCGGACAGGACTCCGGGCCGGACTACGACCGGCCGGTCTCGTCCATCACCACCGGCTACATCGAGCTGCTCGAGAAGAACAGCCACATCGTCTACCCGGTGCTCGCCGTGGTGACGCTGCTGCTCATCGGCTGGGGCATCCTGTCCTCGTGGCGGTCGCAGGACCTGGACGGCCTGCAGAAGAACGAGTTCAAGCGCGCCATCATCAACGAGCTGCGCAGCAACATCAGTGGCATGCCCGGCGACATGCTGGGCCGCACCATCGGGCTGGACCGGCTCAAGACGAACCGCCTGCTGGAGGAGATGCAGACGGAGGGGCTCGTGCTGAGCCACACCAACTCCGAGCGGCTCACCGTGTGGCGCGTGCGCGGCGCGGGTCCGGAAGCCAAGCCGCGCCGCTACTAGGACGGCCCCTGAGGTTCTCCGGCGTCCTCAGACGCCGGACAGCTCCGACTTCGGCTGGCGCGTCATCAGGTCCACCACCGCCGTCTTGGCGTTCTTGCCCTCGTAGGCGATGAGGTAGACCTGCTCGCAGATGGGCAGCTCCACGCCCGTCTTGAGGGAGAGGTCGCGCGCGCTCTTGGCCGTCTTGACGCCCTCGGCGACCTCCTTCATCTCCGCGAGGATGTCCGGCAGCTTGCGGCCCTTGCCCAGCTCCATGCCCACGTGGCGGTTGCGGCTGAGCTCACCCGTGCAGGTGAGCACCAGGTCGCCCATGCCGGACAGGCCGGAGAGCGTCAGCGGGTTGGCGCCCTTCCTCACCGCGAGCCGGGTGATCTCCGCCAGGCCGCGCGTGATGATGGCCGCCCGCGCGTTGTGGCCCATGCCCAGGCCGTCCGCCATGCCCGCGGCGATGGCGATGACGTTCTTCAGCGCGCCGCCGTACTGCACGCCCACCACGTCCGTGGACGTGTACGAGCGGAAGGTGTCCGTCTGCAGCGCCTTCTGACAGCGCTGGGCCACCTTGTCCCAGTGCGACGCGATGGTCACCACCGTGGGCATGCGGCGCGCCAGCTCCTTGGCGAAGCTGGGGCCGGAGAGCACCGCGACGTACGGGTGGAACTCCTCCGGCAGGCAGTCCTCCAGCAGCTCCGTCATGGTGAGCAGCGTGCCGTTCTCGATGCCCTTGGACACCGTGACGAGCGGCACGCTCTTGGGCAGGAAGGACCTGGCGCGCGCGAGCACCTCCCGCGTGGCGTGGCTGGGCGTGGCGAGCACCACCATCTCCGAGCCGGACAGCGCCTCCTCCAGGTCCGTGGTCGCGCGCACGCGCTCGGAGAGGGGGATGCCCTTCAGGTAGGTGGCGTTCTCGTGGCGGGTGTTGATGGCCTCCACGGCGGAGGGCTCACGGCCCCACAGGCGGACTTCGTCGCAATTCACCGCGAGCACGTTGGCGAGCGCCGTTCCGAACGAACCTGCACCGATGACACTGCCGCGCATGAGATGACCTCGGGTCGAGAGGTGGGAGGGGGATTTCAGAACAGCGTGGACACCACGCCCACGGACAGCGTGGGCATGAACTCCGCGTCCGTGGAGCGGCTGCGGAAGTCGCCACCGAGCGAGACAGCGTAGGACGTCTTCTCTCCGACGGGAAACTCCGCGCCCAGCCGGACGAGGACGGACGCATCCAGCTTCCACGCGGGCGGGATACCGGACAGCGGATCCTCCTGGATGGGATCCATGTCGAAGGCCATCAGGACGCGGACGCCCAGGTACGGCCGCCACCCGCGAGGGCTGTCGCCCTGGAAGGACGTCACCAGCCCCGGGGCCACGTTCCAGTCGCGCCGGCCGCTCAGGTAGCGCGCGCCCTTGTCCTCGGTGTCCGGGGCACGCAGGAAGAATGCGTGTCCACCGTCCACCACGAAGGCGAGGCTGACGTTGTCGCTGTCCAGCAGGGTGAGGCGGGCGCTGGCGCGCAGTTCGGTCATCAGGCCGTAGACGGTGTCCACGCCCAATCCCAGGTCCAGGTGCTCCAGCACGCCGTACACGCCGCGCGCGGACACGAAGGGAAAGCCCAGCTCCATGCCCACGCCCGCGTGTCCGGAGCCCAGCGACCGGCCGCCGTAGAGCCCGTAGCGGTTGGGGGCCTGGGGCGGAGGCGGCGGACGAGGCGCCTTGACGCGGCGGGGCGCGGGTGGCGCTTCGGTGGGCAGCGGAGGCGGGGCCCGGGGCGGCGGCGGAGGTGGCGGCGCGGGGACGGGGTCGGAGGCGCCGGGGAAGGACTCCCAGCCCTCGGCCTCGGGCGGCGGCTGGACGCGGGTGGGCTCTTCCTCTTTCGGAGCGGCCTGGGGACTCGCGGGCGCGGCTTCGGGAGCGGGCTTGCCGGGTTCGCTCCAGGACTCGTCGGGGACCGCGCTCCGGGGAGGCGGGCTGGAGGTCTGGGCCCGCGCGGAGAGGGCCGGCGCCAGGGCCAGGAGCGACAGGCTGAGGAGACCGGGGAGGCGCATGGTGGAAGAAGGCAGGCAGCCTAGCCCACGCTCCGGCCATGAACGAGGCCGGCCTGCCCGACCTCTCCCCCGCCATCCGGTCGCGTCCGGAAAGTGGCAGCCGCGCCACAATGCTGATGACGGGGGCCGGGCACGGTCTACCATCCGCGCCCGCGCGCATGGCGTCAGTGAGGAGAGCCAACGGGATGAGGTTCGGACGGGGTGCACTGCTGATGGCGCTCGCCCTGGGCGCGTGCAGCAGGCCCGGTGCGGGCACGGAGGCGTCGGACGCGGGGGCCCTCGGGCTGCCGGGGCGTCCGTCCCCGCTGACGGTGCCCTCGTGCGAGGAGCTGCTGCCGGCGGACCTGCGCGACCTCACGTTGAACGGCTTCACGATGAAGGAGGAGCGCGCGTGTCCCACGTGCGGGCCCGTGTGCTCGCTGCGCTCGGCGGCGCTGGCGGACGTGTCCGTGTCGGTGACGTATGACTGCCAGCCGAGCTACGCGGGCGCGGACGTGCGCGCGTTGCTCGCGCCCACGCTGAACGCGGGCGGCGAGGAGATTCCGGCGCTGGGCAAGGCCGCCGCGCGCCGCAACCCCGTGCAGGGCATGACGCAGGTGGTGGCGTGGGATGACGACACGCCGTGCGTCGTGGTCGTGACCTGGCTGGGGGATGACCCCGACCGTGCGATGGACGTGGCCCGGCTCGCGGTGACGTCGAATCACGGCGTGGTGGATGCCACGGCGGACGCGGGCACGGCGCTTCCGGCGGACGCGGGGGACAGCCTCCTCCTGGATGAGCCGCTGGAGCCGCTGGACAGCCTCACCGCGCCGCGCTCGGGCTCGCCGGACCTGCTCTCCGCGCCGCAGGGAGCGCGCCCCGTGGCGCCGGCTCCGAAACAGCCCGCGCCCAGGACGCCCTGACGCTCGCGGCGCTGCTCGCGGCCTCCAGGAGGTTTCCCTCCCGGAGGCCTTCACCAACGGGCTACAGCGTCTCCAGGTACGCCACCAGGTCGTCCATGTCCGCGTCGGACAGCCCCGCGGTCATGCCGTGCTGGTTCGTCTCGCGGCCGTTCATCAGGCGGGCCTTGAGCGTGGGCGCGCTGCCGTCATGCAGGTACGGCGCGGTGCGCCCCACGCCCAGGAGCGACGGCGTGTTGAGCCCCACCTTGATGACCGCCGCCGCGTCCTGCAGCACCCCCGAGAGCACGAACGTGCCCACGTCCACGTTGCGGTTGTCCGTGAGCGCCGCGCCCGTGTGACACGTGTCGCACTTCGCCTGCGTGAAGAGGGCGGCTCCGCGCGCCTGCGCCGCCGTCAGCGGCTCGCCCCGGAACGCGTTGTCCGTCGCGGGGATGGCGTCGATGAACGCCCCCAGCTTCGCCACCGTGTCCGCGTCCAGTTCCTGGCCGCCCATGCGGTCCTTCACCGTGGCGCTCATGAAATCCCCCAGCGCGGAGAACTCGCCGCTCCAGTGGAAGGGCGCTGTCGCCGTGGTCATGCGCCCCGCCAGGCTGGGCGTCTGGCGCGGCCCGTCCGGGAAGCCCCACACGTGGCCGTCCTCGCGGCCCTCCAGGTGGCACGACGCGCAGGACACCGCCACGGACGGGCTGGTCATCCGCCGGTCCAGCGCGCTGAAGAACAACCGCCGGCCCTCCGCCGCCAGCGGCGTCAGCGTGTCGCCCGCGATGACCAGGCGCTCGCCCTCCTCGCGGATGTCCCCGAACGCGTTGCCGCTGGAACCCAGCGTGCTGACCGTGTGGTCGAACGCGTTGTAGACGTACGCCTTGCGCCCGTCCCGCGTGAGCGCGATGCCGTTGGGGCCCGCGCCCACCGCCACCAACTGCCGCACCGGGCTCGACTCGCTCAGCAGGTCCGAACCGGAGCGGCGCCACGAGGGCAGGATGGCCACGTTGTTCGTGTCCTGGTTCACCAGGAACAGCCACGCGCCCGTAGGGTCCACCACCGCCGCCGAGGGCCCCTGCAGGGGCGCATCGAACATCGGGCTCGCGATGAGCGACGTGGGGTAGTCCGGCTTCTCCTCCGGCGGCGGCCTGCACTGGTCCAGGTCGTCCACCACCGGCCGGGGCGCTTCGTCCTCCGCGTCGAAGGTGATGAGGCCCGCGGCCACCACGCCGCCACCGGCCGCCGCGCCGCAGGGCGTCCCGCCGCCGTACATGGAGTCCCCCGTATCGGGTCCGCGGCCGTCCACGGGACCGCCCAGGGGGTCTTCGCGCGACCACAGCACCGGCGCGAAGAGGCGCCGGCCGTCTGGAGCGCTCAACAGGTCCACCATGCCGCGCGACCGGAAGGAGCGCGGGCCCGTCTCCACGGGCAGCGGCTCATCGAACCCGGAGCCCCCTCCTCCGGACGGGGAGGACGACGGGCGGTTGGCCTTCGTGAGCAGGTCCGTGCCGGCGCGCATCACCTGGGGCTGGTTCGCGTCCGACAGGTCCACCGTCATCACGTCGCCCTGACGGAACAGGGACACCGCTGCCTTGCGGCCGTCCTCCAGCAGCGCGATGCCGCGCGGCTCCTCGCCCAGCGGCAGCTCCCAGCGCGCCGTGAGCGTGTCCGTGTCGATGGCGGTGAGGCTGCCTCGCGCGGCGGACTCACGCATGGCGCTGTTCACCACGTAGAGCGTGCGGCCATCCGGAGACATCGCCATGCCCGTGGGCTCCACGCCCACCGGGACGCGCGCGGCCTCCACGGCGTCACCCTTGCGGATGACGGACACGCTCCTGCCGCCGCGGTTCGTCACGTACACGGTGTCATCCGGGCCCACCGTCACGCGCTCCGGGCGCGGGCCCACCCGCACCTCGGACACCTTCTCCCGGCGGGCGGTGTCCACCACGGCGAGGATGCCGTTGTCCGCGTCCACCACGTAGAGCAGCGAGTCGTCCCGGCTGAGCGCCACGGACCCGGAGGCATTGCTCCAGGTGTTCGCGACCTCGCGCTCCTTGCAACCCGACAGCACCAGCGTCGTCACCGCGCACAGCGCGGCCCATCCCTGCCGTCGCATCGGAAATGCCATCCCCTCCCGCGAAGGCTTTCGCGCGCTCTTCCGGCCCCACCCTGCGCGCATGCCCCACGGCCTGTCCGGAAGCGTGCCGGCCCTGCACACACGCCTTCCCGAGGGCCGCATGCTCGCTCAGCCGCCCACCCGAAGTCGACGGCTTCTCCACCCGCCGTATGCCTCCGGACAATGTCGGGAAGACTCCCCCCTCCCTCCAAAAGCCGCGAGCACCCGGCCGCCGTCGCGTGTAGACACAGGGGGCCGTGACTCGTCCCGCGCCCGTCATCCTCAGCTTCCGGCGCACGTTCGCGCTGCTCATCCTGCTGGTCGTGCTGCCCTCGGCCGGCCTGTCCGGCTTCGGCGTCGTGGCCATCATCAACGAGCGCGCCGCGGTGGAGAAACGCCTGGAGGCCGCGTGGCGGGGGACGCTGGCGGACCTGTCCGCGGAGGTGCCCCGCGCGCTCGGCAGCGGACGGTTGGAGCGCGTGGACTCCGAGCGGCTGGCCTTCCTGCTTCCGGATGACCAGGAGCTGTCCGACCCTGACGGCACCTTCCACGTGGAGAACGGGCTTGTCCGCACGAAGGACCCGCAGCTGGCGGAGGCCCTGGCGGCGCTGGTGCCGGAGGCCGCCTCGCTGCCCACGGTGCCCACCGTCTTCTCGCTCGCCACGGGAGGCCGCGCGGTGATGGTGGCCGCCGAGCGCCAGGGCGCCACCGTGCGCGGCGTGCGGCTGTCGGGCGTGGCGCTGGACGCGCTCCTGTCGGAGAAGGCGCAGGGGCGGGCCACGTCGGAGCCGGTGCGCTTCACGCTGCTTCCCGTGCCGCGCGACACATCCGGCGAGGGCGGGCTCGTCAACCGGCTGATGTCGGAGGTGGCGCAGGCGCGGCAGAACGCGCTGGGGCCACCGGTGCTCGCGGAGCGCGTGCTGTCCGCGCCGTTGCAGGACTTCCGCCTGGTGGTGCTGCCCACGGGCGAGGACCCCATCGCGAGCGCGTCCACGCGCAACCGCGCCGTGTACGGCGTGCTGCTGGGCCTGTTCTACCTGACGCTCACCTTCGGCGTGGGCTACACCGCGCGCGTGCTCTACCGCGAGGCGCGCCTGTCGCGGATGAAGACGGACTTCGTGTCGCTGGTGAGCCATGAGCTGCGCACGCCGCTCACCTCCATCCGGATGTTCATCGAGACGCTGGCCCTGGGCCGGCTGAAGGACCCGGCGCAGCAGCAGGAGGTGCTGGACCTGCTCACGAAGGAGACCGAGCGCCTGTCGGACCTCATCGAGCGGGTGCTGGACTGGGCGCGCATCGAGAGCGGCCGCAAGGTGTACCAGCGCGAGTCACTGCCGGTGGCGAACGTGGTGGACGCGGCGGTGGCGGCCTTCCGCACGCAGCGTCACGGCGACGGCATGGAGTTCACCGTGAAGGTGGAGGAAGGGCTGCCACCTGTGGAGGTGGACCGGGTCGCGGTGGCGGGCGCGCTGCTCAACCTGTTGCAGAATGCCTACAAGTACAGTGGGCCCACCCACCGCAGAATCGCCCTCCGGGCACAGAGAGACGGCGGACACGTGAACCTGTCTGTGGAGGACAACGGAGTGGGAATCGCCAGGAAGGACCGCAAGCGCATCTTCGAGCGCTTCTACCGGGTGGACAACCTGCTCACGCGCAAGACGGAGGGCAGCGGCCTGGGGCTCGCCATCAGCAAGCGCATCGTGGACGCGCACGGCGGCCGCATCACCGTGAAGAGCGAGCCCGGCCAGGGCAGCTGCTTCACCATCCAGCTGCCGGTGGGCCGCGCATGAGCACCTCCGTCCCGCACGACGAGAAGCCCCAGCGCATCCTGGTGGTGGAGGACGACCTGTCCATCCTCACCGGCGTATCCATGAACCTGCGCTTCGAAGGCTACGAGGTGCTCCAGGCCCAGGACGGACGCACGGGCCTGGCCAAGGCGCTGGACGAGGCGCCGGACCTGCTGGTGCTGGACCTGATGCTGCCGGAGATGAACGGCTACGAGGTCATCCGCGAGCTGCGCCAGCGCGGCCGGGACACGCCCGTGGTGGTGCTGTCCGCGCGGGGCCAGGAGTCGGACAAGATCCTGGGTCTCAACCTGGGCGCGGACGACTACGTGGTGAAGCCCTTCGGCCTCCAGGAGCTGCTCGCGCGCATCAAGGCGGTGCTGCGCCGCCGCTTCGGGGCCACGGGCACCACGCCGCCGCCGGTGACGTTCGGGGACGTGAAGGTGGACCTGTCCCAGCGCACGGTGGCGCGCGACGGGCAGCCGGTGGAGCTGACGGCGCAGGAGTTCAAGCTGCTGGCGCACTTCCTCGCCCACCCGGGCCGCACCTTCACGCGCGAGGAGCTCCTGTCCGGCGCGTGGGGCTACCACTACGAGGGCAGCGCGCGCACGGTGGACAACTTCATGCGCCAGCTGCGGCTGAAGTTCGAGGCGGACCCCGAAGCGCCCCGCCACTTCCTCACCGTGCGCGGCCTGGGCTACCGCTTCGAGCGTTGAAGCGGGCTCAAGCCCCGGCGACGCCAATCTGGCGCAGGTCCTCCAGGTCGAAGGGCTTGCCGTCGAAGCGGCCGTAGCGCTCGCGCAGCGTGAGGCCGCTGGCGAGGAGGGCGCTCTCCAGCTCCTCCGGCAGGAAGTGCTTCAGCTTGAGGCGGCGGATGGGGCTCTGGCCGCCCGCCGGACGCCGCTCGCGCAGGTGCAGGGCGAAGAGGGGGCGGCGGGGCTCCACGGCGGAGCCGGGCTCGTCGTCATCGCGAGGCAGCACGGGTTCGCGCGGGGCGTTGAGCACGTCGTAGATGAAGGTGCCGCCGGGGGCCAGGTGGTGGCGCACGGTGGCGAGGAACGCTTCCAGGTCGTCCTTGCCGGACATCAGGCCCAGCGCGTGCTGCGGGGCGAGCACCAGGGGGAACTGCTCCGGCAGCCGCAGCGCGCGGGGGTCCGCGGCGATGAGGCGCGTGCGCTCGGAGACGTCCTGTGATTCGGAGGCGCGGCGCTCCTCGGCGGAGCGGATCATCGCCTCGGAGGGGTCCACGCCGACGGTGGAGAAGCCGTGGCCCGCGAGCGCCCACGGCACCCGGCCGTTGGCGGCGCCCAGCACGAGCACGGGCCCGCCGTGCTCGGAAGCCTGCCGTGTGTAGAAGACGAGGTCCGGCTCCTGTCCCACGAGGGACAACGGGGTGCGGCCGCGTGCGTCGTTCCCAGCCATTGCCCAGGCCCTAGCACGGTTGCGGGCTGCTCCGGGACTCCGGCGTTCACACAATGGGTAAAGGGTTGCCCACCCGCTGTCGCTCAAGCGACGCACACTGCCCGTGTCCCGACGGTGACCGGCCTCCGGGGGCTGGCACCCTCCTTGCCTTGATGGCCGCGAACAATGGCTTCGTGCCGGGGGACCCTCCCCCGGCCCAGTGTGAGGTGGGCGGCATATGAAGCACGGGTGGCGGTGGACGGGAGCGCTCCTGTTGGCGGGAGCGCTGGGGTGGACGGGCTGCGGCGGCGACGACGGCGACACGCGCCAGGTGGGCGACCCGGTGGTGCCGGTGACGCCCGTGGACGAGGACCCGCGGCTGCCGGACGCGGGCACGGGCGACGTGGACGCGGGCACCGGGACGGACGCGGGGACCCAGGTTCCCGACGCGGGCACCGGGACGGATGCGGGCACGGATGCCGGTACGGGTACGGACGCGGGCACCGGCACGGATGCGGGGACCGGTACCGACGCAGGGACCGACGCGGGGGTTCCGGAGAAGGTTCAGACCTATCCCCGCCCCTCGGCTCCGGGCTGGACGTTCTACAACCAGGAGCAGGGAGCGCCGCGCTACGTGTACGGCATCACCGCCGACCAGGGCGGCAACGTCTGGGTCGCGGGCGGTGAGGAGGGCCTATTCCTCATCAAGAAGGGCTCCAACACCATCCAACGCTTCACGATGTCCGACGGCCTGCGCCCCTACGGCCGCATGCGCGACGGCGTGGGCGGTCCGCCGCCGGGCATGCCGTACCTCAAGGTCATCTCCGTGGCCGGGGGTCCGGACGGCACGGTGTTCGTCGGCTACGCCGGCAAGCCGCCCCAGCCGGGCATGCCCACCTGCGAGGACGAGTGGGACCAGGCGGAGAACGACCACCGGGAGCCGGACGCCAGCGTCTACAAGAGCGGTGACGCGGACAAGGTGACGCTCAAGGCGGACGGTACCATCGACGTCGTGCACTACGACATCCACACCGGCCCCAAGAAGGTAAAGGCCGAGCTGCGTGGGCGCGAGAAGGTCTGCACCATCTATCGAATCGCCTACGACCCGGCGAAGGAGGTCGTCTGGTTCGGCGGCAACCACGGCTTCGCCATGGGCGACGCGAAGTTCAACGGCATCGTCCCGTCCTATTGCTGGGACTCGCGCCCCTGGAACACGGAAGGCTTCAAGTGGGAGTTCGAGTGCGCGGGCCTCTACGAGCACGTGCACCCCGCCATCTCGGGCTCCGCGGGCGAGCTGCTGTCGGACCGCTACTACGGCATCTCCATCACGGAGAACCACGACGTCTTCTTCGGCGGGCAGATCCGCTCCACGCGCTTCCGCTACGGCACCAACGGGGACAACTACTGGCAGGCCCAGAGCGAGACGGAGGACTCGGGCTACGACTGGAACCGCTTCGACATCTGGCCTGACGCCGTGCCGAACTACCCCACCGCCGCACAGCGCGTGGACGACAACGTCTCCGGCATGGCTCCGGCGTCCAATGACGGTGTGTGGGTCAGCTCCTTCTACTACGGCCTCGCTCGCCTGAGCGCCAACGGGACCGTGGAGACCAAGGTGATGCAGGACCTGGTCAACTACACGCCCGCCAAGGGCAGCACCCCCGCGATGGCGCCGACCTCCTCCATCGCGACGGACCCGTGGGATGGCAGCCTCTGGGTGGGCGCCAACTGGTGGGGCGGCATCACGCGACTGAATGGCGGCAGCAC
Source organism: Corallococcus sp. M7 (assembly GCF_054512695.1). NCBI lineage: Bacteria > Pseudomonadati > Myxococcota > Myxococcia > Myxococcales > Myxococcaceae > Corallococcus > Corallococcus sp. M7. The sequence continues at coordinate 1,512,152 of NZ_CM137252.1, read as the reverse complement.
GGTGAAGTACAGCGGTGACGTCTTCGGTCACACGGTCACCTCCTTCAGCAGCGTGTCCGACATCCAGTTCGACCGCTCCGCCGGAAAGCGCCGCGTGCTCGTCGCCTTCGAAGGCGTCAAGAACGAGAAGACCGGCGTCGTCACCCCGGGCCTCATCGGTATCTACGAAGGCGACTGACGCGGCATCCGGCGACAATGCCTCTCACGGCCGCCCTTCCCGTCTTGGGGAGGGCGGCCGTGTCGTTTTCCACCGGCCGGAAACGACTTCACTCCCCAGGCGCCTGCCCACAAGCGCAGTGCGTCCAAACACAGCCTTAGCGGACGGAAAAATCCTCGCCACCAGACATTTCCATCCACACCTGAGAATCGAGGGTAAAGCGCTAGAATCGCAAGAAACCCCTTGATAGTCAGTGACCTGTCGTTCTACTGTTTCCCCTGAAGTACGTCCAAACGTACGCCCTGACCTTGCATTCCCCTGCAGGTCAGAGAGGCGACACGGTGTAGGCGCTATCCCCGGTGCCTACGGACCCGTAGCAAACCACCCACACCTTCAACCGGTTTCGGCAAGGCATACGTGTGTCCGCCGGGCTCCGGTCCATCCAAGCCATGACGCCAGCCCGTATGCCTTTTCTTCAAAGAATCATCCTGTTGTCCATCCTGCTCTCAAGCTCATCAGCGCTGGCAGGACTGCTACCGCAAGCATCGGAAGACATGCGCCTTCTGGGCGATGTCCAGGGCACTCAGACCGGATTGAATGCCCAGTACGTCAAGGAGGTCTCGCTCGACATGTGCAACTGGGCTGATCGTCCTATCGCCAGTGTTTGCACGGAGCAGAACCCGACGGACGCACCTACCAGTTGGAACAAGACCAACGCACTGGCATGCCAATCCCCCGGAGCAAACCCACCCTCGACGTCCTGGTTCGACTATTCACCGAGTGAGCCCTGCAGGATTGACGGCTACACGGGCTGCTCCAGTCAGAAGTGGCGTTGGGATGATGGGAGGATGGTTTCCGGCTGGGGAGGTCCTGAAATCCATTGCCCCACCGATACCGCGCAGTTGGGGACCCAACTCTTCACCAAACCGTTGACCGCATTCACCCCGGGTCACGTCTTCGTTCAGATCCCTGCCCTGTTCATTCACCAGACAGCCAAAACGGTGCGTGTGCAGGCGAAAATGACTGTTGTGAGTTCCAGGCCCTACACGCCAGGAGGGCTCCCAGCAAAGCCCATGTCCGCCCTCCTCGTCCTTCAGCAGAACCTGGGCAATGGACTCTGGAGCGATCTGGCCATTCAGGAGATCACAGCAAAGGATGATTGGGGCTACATCGGACCGTACGTCCTCTACGAAGCGCAGGCGACCGTTGCTCCCTTCACCGAGGTCCGCCTCCAGGTCCGCGCAGGCCTGATGCCTCCCATTATCCGATCCGATGAGCGCCAGTGGTACGAGAACTACCGTCTCATCGTCGATCTCGTGGAGGCACGCCTCATTCTGCCTGATTGCATCCCGGACATGAGCCGCCCGGGCGAGTGCCTTTAAGCGCGGCTTCGTCTGTCCAATCTCCTGTTCACAGCCCCCGAAGGGGCCAGGCGAAGCCCTGCGCGCCCTTCGGACTCAATCCAAAGGACTCCGTATGTACCGTTCGGCATTGTTCGGACCGCTCGTCGTGTGTGCAATCTGGACTGGCTCGGCGCAAGCCTCTTCCTCTACCGTGGACCTCCTATCGCCCAGCCGCTGTACGTTGGCGGGTGGGCGCCTCACCCGCTGCACCATCCCGACGCAACTGCTCACAGGAGATGAATTTTCGACTGGCGTCCCCCTGAGAACCGTCTTCACCCGCCAGATGACTGGAAACTGCGCCACCCAGTACCCACTGGAGGTCACCCTGACACCAGCAAGCGGGGCTCCGCAGAAATACACCTTTATTTCGGCCGCCCAGTTCGCGGTGCGCGCTCCGGATCAACAGACCCTCACCAGCATCGAATTGAAGGACTCCTCTGGATGGACGCCGCTGGCATCGTTCAGCCCGGACTGCCGCCTTTCGCTGGACATCCACTGGAATGAGGTGGACGTCGACACCTCGGAACAGGCCAACGCCATCCTCGCGCAGCTCCAGGCGGACTTGAATACCAAGAAGGCGGCTCGGGACAATCTGTCCTACCTCGTCGAGTACAGCGCGGCCTTCGACTTCATGAAAGAGCTGTCCACCCTGTTCCTGACAGCCCTGACTTCGGAGACCATGAATGATCTGCGTCAGCAGGCCCAGTCGGCGGGTCCCATCATCTTCAAGACGAGCATGGGCTGCGATGACACTTTGACGGCCGAGGAGAAGGATACACTCGCCACTTTCTACTTCGCCTTGGGAACGTTGGGAGACGCCAGCGACTATACCAATCCCGACGGGACACCCAAAACGCTGCGTGATTTCCTGGGCGACGAAGCAAAGCCCATCATCGACAAGCTGGCCGCCCGCTCGGCTGCAGGGGCACAGGCGCAGTATCAGTCGGAGTACACCCTCGCGGCCGCCGCCGTCGCTGCCGCTGAAGCCAAGCTGAACCTGGCACGTGCCCAGCTCGCGTCCTGGCTGACGCCGTAGCCCTCTCTTCGTCCAATCTGAATCAAAGCCCATCCCCTTTCCAACAGCGAGAGCTCGCGCTTTCGCTGTTCAGGATCTCTTTTGCCATGACGTCTCAGAAAATCACTCCATGGCTCACGACCGCGCTCCTTGCCTCGGGACTGCTTGCGGCATGTGGGTCCTCGCAACCTGCTGAAGCCTCCTCTCATAGCTCGCACCAGAGCCATCCGACTCAGACAGAGAAGCAGCCTCTGGGCTCCGTACGCCTCTGCGGCAAGCGGCATGAGCAGGGAGCCAACTCCATCGTCTGTCAGTACACGACGAACGTGGAGTCCCTCTACAACAAGATCCTCATCGAGCAGATCAAGAACAAGTGCACCATCCTGACACCCACTTCGTGGGAGTCATGCATGCAATGGCCCCCCGTTCTCTGGGTGGAGAGCACTTCCGCGGAGAACTTCAATGCCTTCTATGAGCAGTCCGAACGCATCATGGCGTTCTACCGGACGGCGAACTCTCCAGACGTCACGACGCTTTCCTATGAACTGAGCCTCCGGCAGATCAAGGAAGTCGCTCATGACATTTGGTTCCGTGACCTCAAGAAGCCGGATGAGGTACGCGCGAGCAACCAGCAGATACTCGATACCAGCCTCGCGGACATTCTCAAAGACAAGGGCGCCGCAGAGGGCAAGGTCGTCCAGGTCCAGGTGGCGGGCTCTCGAGAAGGAGTCGACAAGGTCCAGGACATCATCAACGCGCACCAGCTGCGAGTGAATGAACTGCAATCCGCATTCTCTGCCATCGTCCGGGACTTCATTGCCTACAAAGCCCAGGAGCCCATCATCCTGGCCCAACTCCAGTCCCTCTCGGAGAGAGCCTCGACAGCTACCCTGCTCACGCTCCCTACCATCCAGGTGGAGTTGGCTCAGCTCAGCAGGGCGGAGAGCGCGGCGCCGCAGCAGATGCAGATGCACGCATCACGACTGGCGCATCAACTGGCCAACGAGGATGCAACGGTCCTGGAAAAACTGCAGCCGCACATTTCATTCATGCAGGAGAACAACCTCAAACGCCCCCATATGACCACCGCTTCCATCCGGCGCCTGGAGCGTATCGAAGCCTACGCGGATGCGCGACACGCGCGACTGGTCGGCATCGTGAAGAAGCTGTTGACCGGCATCGATCAGCGCAGGGTCAATCTGGTGGCACAGGCTGCGAATCAGGCCACGCGCGACGCCATGACGTCCGCAGCCACCCTGACCGCTTCCTCCCAATTCCTCTCCCAAATGAATGCGCGGGTCAGCGAGGTCGGCAAGCTTCCGCGCCGCAGCGTGAAACTGGGGCTCTACTTCCTGGCCAGCAAGCTCCAGGAGCACGAAGGCATCCTGCAACTCCAGCCTTCTTGCGCGAACATTGTTTCGACCCCCTGGATGGGCACGGGATGCAATGCTCTGAGCCTGCAGTATTCGAAATCGCGCACCTACGTGAACTCGACGATTCCGAACATGATACGTCTCAACATCGCCGCCATGAGAAGGGCTGCGGTCAACGAGACGATGCTCACGGAAATCGAGCAGCACCTCGCGGCCAACAGATTGCGCGCAGCCACATTGGCTCACGATGTGGCCGTGGTTTCGTCTGAATCCCTCTAGCGGTAGTGCGACCGCCACTTCCATTTCTAAAGAAATCCTCCATGAAACGTCTCTTTGGTCTTTGCAGCGCGGTCATCTCCGCGTTGCTCATCGCCACGTCGGGTCAGGCCTTGGCCCAGACCCTCTCACGTCAATACATCATTGACTACCAGATCCGCTCCCTCAAGAGCGTGGGAAGCTGCCTGCCCGCGAAGTTGGCTATCGAAGGCGATCCCCTCATCTTCCATGTCAACGGACTTCCAATCAGAACCTATACGGTCCCTGGTGCTTTCGTCGTCCGTCCCAACAAGGACGAGGAGAATCGCTTCAGGGCACCGTTTGGAGGCAGCCTGCTGCGCTGGGGGAGCAATGTATTCTCCTTCGATGTTTTCACAGCGGTTGGAGGGGACTTCTGCACCCTGTCGGACAACCTTGTCCACCTGACCTCGCAGGGACTGCCGGACCGGCTGTTGTTCAACGTCCCACGAGATGGGACAGTCTTCAACGGTGTCGCCGACGTCGCGTTGGACCTGCGAGAAATCAACCCGACCCTCGCCAAGTCGCTCGCGGACCTCGAAGACGCCCTGCAGAGGGAACTCAGCAAGCTTGGCAACCTGGCCGGGTCGATTGATGGAAACAACTATCAAGCCGAACAGCTCCAGGCGCTTCAGACCGAGATCAAGAACTTGATGAGCCGTCCACTCGACTCCATTACGGACGCCGAGCTGAGAGGCCTTCTCAACAAGTACGATTCCGTTCCTACGACGGTTCGGGACCGGCTGGTTCAGCTCCTCAAGGACTTGAAGACCAGCATCGACGAACTGAGGGCGGAGATCGCCCGGATCGTCGCTGACCTCCGAACCGACCTGAACCTCCTCGACAACTACGAGTTGCTCCTCCCACCGTCAGGAGGAGTCAACCTGGAAGACCCGGACACCTACTCGCCCGATCTGGGTAACGACGATGTCGCCGAAGTCGAGATTCCGGACATGGGCACGGAGGATCCGTTCGATCCGGACAACGATCCCTACCGTGTATTCGCGGAGCAAATCCTTACCGAGCTCAACAAGACGCTCAGCGAAGGCATCGTCGCGGATCGGCAGGGATTCCATTCCGTGGTCCGTCTCTGGCGGTTCAATCAGGAGGTCTTCGAGACAGGCCTGAACTCCCGCATCGGGGTGTCCACGGAGGAATGGGGTGCATTCCTCGACGCGCGGCAGTCCGTGCTGTCGGTCGTCAACATCTACATGAGCGAGGGGGACTGGTTCCGCGACACTCCCGTTCGCGAGAGCACCAAGGCCTTCGTGGCAATGCTGGAACAGCAGGGCAATACCTCCAGCCGGGCCTACACCCTCAAGAGCAACCTCAACATGTGGCAGGGCCTGGCCAATCCACAGCAGGGAATGGTGCTGGACAGCCTGGATGCGCTTTCTGGGGGCTACCGCTCCCTGGGTGACGGTGTCGCGCAGCAGGACCCGACGATTCCCTCCACGCTGGACCGCCTGCTGGATGGCGCCATCGTGGCGACGAAGCTCGCCGCCACTGTCGGACTTGCCCTCAGTCCCGCGGGGGATTTCGTCGACCTGTGTGAAGTCGTGACAGGGAAGGAACTGTGCAACCCCTGGGGTGCGGACCTTTCCGTCAGTGACCGGATGGCTTCCGGCCTGGGGCTCGTCATCGGCAGCGGCCACTTCTGGCGGGTGGCCGGCCAGGCGGTGGGCATTGGAGTGGGCGTCATCGCGATGTCCAAGATTGGAAAGTTCGTTGACAGCCTCTCCGACATCACCAAGGAGCAGCGTCAGGCCCTGGTGGCGCGACTGACCGAGGACGCCCTGGAACACATGGAGGGGCTCACCGGACAGCAAATCCTCACGTTGCTCGACAGGACGATGAAGGACTCAGCCGTCAAGACGCTGGCCTCACACGTCAAGGGCCCCGGGCTCAAGGAAGCATCCGAACTGTCGATGATGAGAGTTGCTCCCCAATGGGTCACCCTTGCCCAGACCAAGGGCCTTGCGGTTCAGAACATGCCTTCGCTCTACAAGAAGTCCCTTGCAGACATCCAAGCACACCTCAAATCGGCAGGCTTTGGCTCACCCATCCGAAATGAGAAGGGCGAAATCGTCGGTTGGTTGGACACCCCCGTCTTTGAACGAGGACAGGAGATCTGGGTGCACCCGGACCAATCTTTCGTCCGGATTGATCTGGTAGGGACCGATAAAAACCCCTATCCCCAGATCAAGAAAGAAATCAGCAAGCGCCCGGGCCTTTATGGCAACGATGATACTGCCGTGAAGGTCACTGACATGGGGCAACTCGCTCCGGCGGGCCCCAGTCAGATCCAGGAACAGATGGCGCAATGGTTCAGCGCGAAGACTGGCATTCCCATCGAAACAGTCCGGACGAAGATGCCTGCGGAAAAGGAAGCATTGACTGCGCCCTGGAGCTTTGCCACGCATATTGAGATCGCTCCGTAGTCCCCAACGGCCGGAGGCTGGCGGATATCAATGCCTGCCTCCGGCTTTCTGGAAACCTACCCATGAGCCTTTCCACTTTGACGCCCAGCAACGCGAAGCATCTGGAACAAATACGCCAGCTCGGCGAGCCAAGGCCGGGGCCCACATATCGTGGACAGACCCTGTTCTGTGACAAGGGGTCCAACCTCTTGGTTTCCGTGGAGCACGGCGGGGCTGAGCGGTTGCGCTGGTGGGCCCTTCAGGATTCGACATCTGTCGCACGGATTTCCTGCTCCCTCCCCAATGGGTTGGCAGCCGTCATACTGCCAAGCAGGGACGTAGTTCTCTCCGTCACGGTGGATGGCGACCTTCAAGAGTGGTCCGCAAGCGATGGCGCCGTGTTGAGGGGTGCGCAGTCGGGCCTAACCGTCGCGGCCATGGCGCTGGGATCCGATGGCAACACCCTGCTCCTCGCGGATGCATCGGGTCAACTCATACTTTGGGATGTTGCCCGTTGGCAGCCACAACAAGAACTGGAGCCAGCATCCGCACAACTTCATTGCTGTGCGCTCTCGGAGGATGGGGCTATCGCTGCCGCAGGTGCGTCGGTTCAACAATCCGATGGTTCCGTCCAGGCGAGCGTCATGCTCTGGAACACGAGGACTGGAAACCGGATTGCAATCATTCCAGCAGACGTCTTCTACATCTGGGACGTGAGCTTCGCTCCATCAACGCGACTCCTCGCTGCCGGTACGTCCGTTGACAGGATCCTCCTGATTGACGCTGAACGTGCAACAGTCGTCCGCACCTTGGAGGGCCCCGCCCCAGGGGCCCATCGCCTTGACTTCAGCCCCGACGGATTGCTCCTGGCCGTCGCAACAGACAATGGGGCGTTTCGCATCATGGATGTCGCGGATGGAGCCAAGCTCTACGCGTACTCGGACACCAGTGACATGCACGTCAGCCCAGCGGTATTCACGCAGGATGGACGGTCGGTCGCCTGGGCGGAGGGGTCGGGCCAGGTAGGAATCTGGGCAGTCAACCGGTAACTCCCGCGCCCCATGTTGACATGCCGCACCGTGCCCGGTTCCCCACCAGCCGGGCACGGCGAGCGCCGACAGACAGCCCGCGCGGGCCCGAAGCCGTCTAGAATCCCCGCCCGCTCATGCCTTCCGTTCCTCCTGCCCCCATCCCCACGCACACCGTCGTCGCCGCGCGGGCGCAGGGAGAGCGGCTGTCCGCGCAGCGCTTCCACCTGGTGCTGCTGGACACCGAACGCGCGGGCACCGTGTACCCGCTCGCCACGGAGGACCTGCGCGTCGGCAAGTCCACCGACAACGACGTCGTCATCGACCACCCCACGGTGAGCCGCAACCACCTGGTCGTGCGCCGCCAGGGCGACCGCTTCCTCGTGCAGGACCTGGGCTCCACCAACGGCACCTTCCTGGACGGTGCCCAGGTGCGCGAGGCCTACCTGCGCCCCGGCGCCCTGCTGGAAGTGGGTGACGTGCGCCTGCGCTTCAGCCCGCAGATGGCGCCCGTGCAGGTGGAGCCCACCGCCGAGGACCGGCTGGGCGACCTCGTGGGCCGCAGCCTGCCCATGCGGCAGATCTTCGCGCTGCTCCAGCGCATCGCCCCCACGGACTCCACCGTGCTGCTCGTGGGCGAGACGGGCTCCGGCAAGGGCGCGGGCGCCAAGGCCATCCACAAGTTGAGCCCCCGCGCGGCCGGGCCCCTGGTCGTCTTCGACTGCGCGAGCGTGTCCGACTCACTCATCGAGTCCGAGCTCTTCGGCCACGAGAAGGGCGCCTTCACCGGCGCGGTGGGCCAGCGCATCGGGTGCCTGGAGCGCGCCCACGGCGGCACCCTCTTCCTGGACGAGATCGACGACCTCGCCCTGGACCTCCAGCCCAAGCTCCTGCGCGCCATCGAGGACCGCGAGTTCCGCCGCCTGGGCTCCTCGTCGCCCATCTCCTTCGACGCGCGCATCGTCGTGGCCAGCAAGAAGGACCTGTGGGCGGAGACGCAGGCCGGCCGCTTCCGCGAGGACCTCTACTTCCGCCTGTCTGTCTTCACCGTCAGCCTGCCGCCCCTGCGCGACCGCAAGGAGGACATCCCGCTGCTCGTGGAGGCCTTCGCGGGCGAGGGCCTCTGGCCCCGGCTGCCGGAGAAGATTCAAGAGCAGTTCCTGGGACACACCTGGCCGGGCAACGTGCGCGAGCTGCGCAACGCCCTGGAGCGCGCCCGGCACATGGTGGACATCCCGGGGCTCGCCGGAGAGAACCTCCTGCGCGAGTTCACCCGCGACGTGCCCGCCCCCGCCGGGGACTTCCTGCCGGTGGAGTTCACCGGGCCGTTCAAGGTGTGCAAGGACGAGCTCGTCCGCGCCTTCGAGCGCGAGTACCTCACGCGCCTCCTGGGCCGCGCCCGGGGCAACATCGCCCGCGCCGCCCGCGAGGCGGAGCTGGACCGCAAGCACCTCTATTCGCTCCTGCACAAGTACGGGTTCGTTCAGAGCGAGCCGGACTGAGCCCTTCGTGGCATGGTGCGGCCGCTTTCACGCGGTCCCCCATCCCCCAGGAGGGCTTCATGAAGTTGCGTCCGTCCCGCTGGTTCGGTGTGCTGTGCGCGGGTGTCCTGATGATGCATGCGACGGGCTGCTTCGGCTCGTTCAAGCTCACGACGAAGATCTGGCAGTTCAACAAGGGCATCTCCGGCAACAAGTTCGTCCAGTGGCTGGTGTTCCTCGTGTTCGTCGTGGTGCCCGTCTATGAGATCGGCACGCTGGTGGACGCGCTCGTCGTCAACAGCATCGAGTTCTGGACCGGCAGCAACCCGGTGAGCAGCGTGGAGGGCGAGGACTCCAACACGCGCATCGTGAAGCTCAGCCCCACCGACACGCTGAAGATGTCCCGCGACGTGGAGTCCGGCGTCATGCGCCTGGAGCTCCAGCGCGAGGGCCAGGAGCCCGTGGTGCGCTACTTCGAGCCGCTGGAGGACGGCATGGTCGCGCGCGACGAGGCAGGCGCCCTGCTCATCCGCGCCCAGGGCCAGACGGACGGCGCGGTGAAGGTGACGGACGCCACCGGCTCCACCGTGACGGTGCACGCCCGGGACGCGGTGGACGCCGCGCGCCAGCTCTTCCTGGACGGCGGCGCGCCCGCGCTCGCGCAGTTCGCCACGCACCAGGGCCAGCTCGCCCAGGGCATGGCCACGCTCGACGCCTGCACGCCGTGAGCTGAAACGCGGGGCTTCCGGTGTGACGTCACCGGAAGCCCCGGAGTGATTCAGGGCGAGGGCTCGTCGACCACCACGTCGCCCAGGTCCGGGCCGAAGCCCGCGTCGAGCGCCAGGGAGTTGAACGTCCCCTCCATGCTGCGCCCCGCGCCGTAGCCGTCACCCTTCTTGAACGACAGGGAGAAGTCTCCGCGCGTGGCCTCTCCCACGTTGCCGCCTTCATCCAGCACCAGGTCGCCGCGCTCCACCTGGGTGAAGACGCGCGCCGGTTCACCGGCGGCCACGTGCACCACCGACGCGCGCTCGCGGCCGGAGGGCGTGGTGCCGCCGAGCTGCACCTTCGTGCCCGGCTTCAGGTCCACGCCTTCCGTGTCCACGGTGAGCCGCGCGACCAGGTCCACGTCCAGGCCGTTGTTGCGGAAGTAGCTCACCTGGAGCGCCTCCGGGTTGCGGCGGATCTCCACCCGCGACACGTCGGTGACGGGGAACAGCTCCGACACGCTGCCGGACAGCTCGTTGTCTCCGCGGCACGCGATGGCGCCCGCGCCGCTCAGCACGGCCGCGAGCCCCAGCGCCGCCACGGCGCGTCCCGCGAGGCTCACCGCTCCACCGCCAGCGTCAGGACGCTCGTCGTCGGCACGCGATAGAGCACCACGCGCTGGCCCGTGGACAGGAACGCCAACTTGGGCGACCAGCCGCCCGCCGTATCCACCGTCACCTCGCGCCACTGGTCCTCCACGCGCGTGGCGATGACGAGCGCGTCGTCCGATGGCGAGCAGCCTCCCTCGTTGCGCCCGGGCTCCAGCGAGCAGATGTGGAACGCGATGGACGGGTCGTGCGACTTCGGGTCGAACGCGAGCGACGGGTACCAGCCGCCAGAGCCCGTCTGGTAGACGGGGTCCGGCAGCGTCCAGTCCCCGACCGACGCACACTGCGTGCCCGTCTTGCCATCGCACGAGATGTACGTGAGCTTGTTGTCCGAACGGTCCACCACTGCGATGCCGAATCCCACTGCCGGGTCATATGCCAGCGACGCCCCCAGCATCGTATTGCCCACCGACTGGATCTTCCTCGGCGGCGTCCAGGTCTTTCCGTCCGTCCCCCGGCGCTGAAAGTACACGTTCTGTCCCGGGGCATCCGCGGCGTTGAGGGCCTGGTCGAACACCAGTGCCGGCTGACCGTCCGCGAGCACCATGTCCAGGTGCCCACCGTATGCGGGCTTCTCATCCGCGCCGTCGCCGCCCGCGGCCACCATCTGGTGCTGCCACGACGTGGGGCCCCCGAAGGCCAGCTCCGCGTCGCTGGCGTTCCAGTCCTGCTGCGGGAACTGCCCGTTGTGCACGTCCCGGTAGGCTACGAGCGCCTCGTTCCCGTTGAACACCAGCGCGGGATCGAGCCCCACGACGTGGCCCATGTTGCTGACGCCAATAGAGGTCGGCGCCTCGTTACTGAGACGCACGGCCACCTGCTCCGTCCATGTCCCGTTCGCGTTGCGGTAGGCCACCGCCAGGTCGCTCTGGAACCAGAAGATGGACTCCGGAGAGGTGCCGTCGTTGACGCCGCCCAGGTAGCTTACCGCAGGCTGGCCGTTCGCGGCGAAGGCCAGCGAGACGCCATACACGCGCTGCACGGTCCGGATGGTCTCCGGGTTCGCCTGCACCTGACCGTCCTTCACCTCGCGGTAGCGCAGCTCGAAGTCCAGCTCCTTGCCGGGCACCTTCACGAAGTACGCGATGCCGATGCGGTCGTCCGGTCCCACCGCCATGGCGATGGAGGAGATGCGGTGCAACTCAGTCGGCTCCGTGTCCACCGTCAGCCGCACGAAGGGCGTGTCCGTCGTTCCGCCATCGTCCTGCGGCTTCGGGCCCGCGTCCGGGTTGGCCGGCTTGCCGCCGCCACATCCCAGCGCGAGCGCCGCTCCCAGTAGCCACGCGTGCCGTTTCATGCGGTTCTTCTCCTAGGTTCAGTCGCCCTGGTTGAGCGCGCCATCCTAGGGCACCTGGGCTAGTCTCGCATGCCATGGCTCGCGCGCGTTCGCTCCCCCCGAAGCTGTCCCGGCGCACCTTCATCCAGCGGCTCACCTTCTTCGGCGGCGGCGTGGTGCTGCTGGGGGGCGTTGCGTGTAAACGTTCGAAGGAGGCGGAAGAGAAGAAGGCCCCGGAGCCCACCGGCACCACCTCCGCCGGCCAGGTCCTGCGCACCTTCTCCGCCTTCGAGTACGCCGTCGTCGCCGCGGCCGTGGAGCGGCTCCTCCCCCGCGACGAGGACCCGGGCGCCCAGGACGCGGACGTGGCGCTCTACATCGACCGCATCCTGGAGACGCAGGGGCTGGAGTCCATGCACCGCGACTTCCTCCAGGGCCTGGCCGCGCTGGAGCGCCGCGCGCAGCGCATGTTCCAGAAGAGCTTCGCGCAGGCCACGCCCGCCCAGCAGGACGAGCTGCTCGCCATCTTCAAGGACAGCCCGGCCGGCAGCGGCGAGGCCCACTTCTTCGAGCTGTTGATGACGCTCAGCCTGGAGGGCTTCCTGGGCGACCCGTCCTACGGCGGCAACAAGGGCCGCGTGGGCTGGCGCCTGATGGGCTTCGACACCGTGGGCACGCTCGCCATGGCGCCCCCGGAGGGCTACGACGGGCCCAAGTGCCTGCGCGAGTGCGGAGGCCACCACCCGTGAGCCTGCCTTCCGTGGACGTGTGCATCGTGGGCAGTGGCGCGGGCGGAGCGCCGCTCGCGCTGGAGCTGGGCAGAGCGGGCTTCAAGGTCGTGGTGCTGGAGAAGGGCCGCCACTACCAGCCCAAGGACTTCGTCCACGACGAGATCCTCAACAGCCGCCGCAACTTCTTCATGCCGCTGCCGTGGGAGGAGCCGCACCTGGTGCGCCAGGGGCCCAAGGCCCGCTACGAGCGCAGCAACGCCGCGTGGACCGCCAACTGCGTGGGCGGCGGCACCGTGCACATGAGCGGCTTCTTCTACCGCCTCAAGCCGGTGGACTTCCGCCTGCGCTCCACGCTGGGCGCCGTGCCCGGCACCACCGTGGCGGACTGGCCCATCTCCTACGAGGAGCTGGCCCCCTTCTACGACAAGGCGGAGGCGGAGCTGGGCGTGTCCGGCCTGGCCGTCCCCCACCCCTTCGCGGAGCCCCGCAGCGGCCCCTACCCGCTGCCGCCCCTGGACGTGCACCCGGTGGCGTCCGAAATCGACAAGGTGTGCGCGGCCATGGGCTGGCACGCGCTGCCCACCGCGCGCGGCATCATCAGCAAGGCCTACAAGGGCCGCTCGCCGTGCGCGTACTGCGCGCTGTGCGGCAGCTACGGCTGCGAGACGGGCGCCAAGAGCAGCACGCTCGCGAGCCTCATCCCCAACGCCATCGCCACCGGCAACGTGGAGGTGCGCCCGGGCTGCATGGCGCGCTCCATCGAAGTGGACAAGCAGGGCCGCGCGAAGAGCGTGGTGTACCTGGACAAGGACGGCGTCGCGCAGGAGCAGCCCGCGAAGATCATCATCGCCTCCGCCACCGCCGTGGAGAGCGCACGCCTGCTGCTCAACTCCACCTCCAGCCGCTTCCCCAAGGGGCTCGCCAACGGCAGCGGGCTCGTGGGCAGGAACCTCCTCTTCAGCTCGTTCGGCGGCTCGCGGGCGCATTTCCGGGTCTCGAAGCAGAAGGCCGCGCGGCCCTGGCTCACGGACCCGGCGCCCTTCGTCAACCGCAGCCTCCAGGACTTCTACGTGATGCCGGACGCGCGCCACGGCTTCCGCAAGGGCGGCACGCTGGGCTTCATGTGGGCGCACCCCAACCCCATCTACGCGGCGGTGGGCCTGGCGGGCACCGGCAAGTCCGGCGTCTTCGGCAAGGAGTTGAAGGACCGCATGCGCGCGTACCGCGACTCGCGCATCCTCGAGTTCGAGGTCTACGCGGAGTTCCTCCCCACGCCCGGCACCTCCGTCACCGTGGAGCCCGAGGTGAAGGACAAGTACGGCATCCCCGTGGCCGCCATCACCCTGGACCGGCACCCGGCGGACTTCGCCGCCACGCGCTTCCTCGTGGAGCGCGGCGAGGAGGTGCTGATGCGCCTGGATCCGGACAGCGTGGAGCGCGTGGGCACGCAGGGCGAGACGACCATCCTCCAGCACGGCACCTGCCGCTTCGGCGACGACCCGGCCGCCTCCGTGCTGGACAAGCACTGCCGCGCGCACGAAGTGCCGAACCTCTACGTCGTGGACGGCAGCTTCATGCCCACCGGAGGCAGCGTGCCCTCCACGCTCACCATCGCCGCCAACAGCTTCCGCGTGGCGGACCACCTGGTGCGCACGCTCAAGGGCTGAGGCGTCACGCCGCTTCGCGCTACTGGAGGCGCAGCGGCGTCACGTCCACCTTCACCACGTAGCGCGCCTGCATGTCGGAGTCGAACTCCACCAGGTGGTCACCCACGCCGGTGACGTCCGCCTGCTGGGTGAAGACGCCGAACTTCTCCATCTGGTCCAACGCCGCGCGGCCCGTGGACGCCTTGCGCTGCCGTGCGCGGCAGCCCTCCTCGTGCACGGTGATGGCGGTCTCCTCGCCCGCCGCCGTCACCTCCTCCAGATAGAAGCTCACCTTGATGGTGGAGGCCTCCGGCACGCGCACCAGCACCTGCCCGCGGCCGGGGAAGCGGCCTTCGGAGTAGCTCTCCGGCCCGAGGATGCAGCCCGCGTACTCACTGCACACGGGCCAGGACGCCTTGCAGACATCCAGCACGCGCGCGCCGATGAAGTCATCCCGCGAGCCGCCGCATGCGGCGAGCATCAATCCCATCACAGCGCCCGCCAGTCGCGAGACATTCCGTGTTACAACACCAGACATTCTTTCAAACCTCACCGAGGAGTGGATGTCCATGCGCGTGCGCAACCTGTGGCTGCCTCTCACCATCATCGCCCTGACGGGCTGCGGAGACGAGACCGAGGACCTGCCGAACACGCCGCAGCTGCTCATCGACCGGACGGAGCTGAGCTTCGACACGGAGTTCTCCGCTGGGACCTACGTGGGGGCGACGACCTTCAACACGCTCTACATCGAGAACCGCGGGCTCCAGACGTTGGAGCTCAACGAGGCCTCCATCTCCGGCCCCAGCGTCTTCACCATGAAGCGGCCGGAGAACTGGCCGGAGAACGGCCCCCTGAAGCTGGAGACCTACGACCGCGCCTTCATCGAGGTGGCCTTCAAGCCCAACGCCGCGAAGGAGTTCACCGGCACCCTCACCCTCAAGTCC
Source organism: Corallococcus sp. M7 (assembly GCF_054512695.1). NCBI lineage: Bacteria > Pseudomonadati > Myxococcota > Myxococcia > Myxococcales > Myxococcaceae > Corallococcus > Corallococcus sp. M7. Next base: position 1,497,008 of record NZ_CM137252.1, on the reverse strand, counting down.
AACGCCGCCAACGGCGAGACGCGCGAGCTGGCGCTCAAGGGCAAGGGCATCGCGCCGTAGTCCCGGCGGTGCCCCCACAGGCGGCGGAGGCGTGAAGCCCCGCCGCCCGCCCGGGCCTGCTAGCGGGTGAACTGGCAACCGCCCACCCACGTGCCGCCGTCCTGCGTGGGCGCCGGGCACGCCGTGGGCGAGCCTCCATCCGCCGCGTTGTAGCTGCGCGGGTAGTCGCCGTAGCCGGTGCGCAGCGTGTAGCCCACGGGCGTGTAGTCCGTGCGCTCGGTGGCGCTCACCGCCACCTTGAGCGTGCCGCCCTGGATGAAGCGCCGCTCCAGGCAGGAGCACGTGTAGGGCGCCACCGTGACGCGCGTCGTGGTGGCCGTCTTCTCCAGCTGGTACAGCGCCTGGTAGCTGCTGAGCGGCGCGCTCGCGGAGGTGTGCCACGCGCGCATCGCCGTGGGGTTGTAGGCCAGCGTCAGCGCGCCGCCCGTGCTGGTGGTCGTTACCGGCATGCATCCGGTGGTACCTCCGTCCGTGGCGGTGCCGTCGCAGAAGGTCAAATCCAGCGCCAGCCCGTGCGGCGTGCCGCCATCCGGCAGGTTGTCCACGTCCCACTGCACCAGCCACGCCGCGTCCTCGGGCGCGCTCAGTGTGGGGAGCTGGTACTCGAAGGTGTCCGTGTCGGAGGGCACCGCGTCGTAGTCCGTGGGGCCGCGCACGCCCAGGCCCGTGGCGCGGTCGTTGTTGCGCAGCCGGCCGTGGCCGTACGTCAGCTGGCCCTTCACCTCGAAGGTGGCGTTGCCCACCGGCAGGTTGCCCGTGCCCACGCCGCCGAGCGTCTTGGAGCGCGGCTGCTCCACGCCGCCGCTGTAGGCGTTCTCCTCTTCCGTGTCCTCCGCCTCCCAGGACACCTCCAGCCGGTAGTCGCGGTCATCCGCCCAGTTGTTGCCGTCGTCCTGCACCACGAAGTGGTACGTCAGCTCCCCGCCGTGCGCGGGCACCGGCAGCCGGCCCTGGAAGTTGCTCAGGTTGGGGAAGCGCGCCGGGTCGGACTCCTCACGCACGGACTGGATGCACAGCACGGCCTCCGCGTTGTTGCAGTAGGTCTGCACCAGCCCCGGCGCGTCGGGGTGCTCGCGCGTGTCGCGCGGGCACACCGCCGGGCTGTTGGTGCAGGTGGCGCGCTGCTCCGCGGTGATGGTGGTGCTGACGGTGGTGAACACCAGCACCTGCCGGTCCGCCAGCTGGCCCAGCGGCAGGGGCAGCGGGTCGAAGCGCGGGGTGGTGGGCCGCTCCGTCAGCCGGTAGCGCAGCACGCTGGGCTTCGTCAGGCTGGACAGCTTCACCGCGAACCAGTCGCGGTCGGTCACGTAGCCCAGCCGGCCGTCGAAGGTCGTGGACGCGCCCGGCGCCCCCAGGTTGTTCGCGGACGCGCGCGCGTAGGCGTCGTTGTCCCCGGACTGGTCGCGCGGGTCCTCCTCGTCCACCACGCGCACCTCCACCTCGTACGGCTGGCGCAGGTCGCCCGCGGGCACGGGCTCGTTGTTGCCCCGGTAGCCCTTCACCACCAGGGTCCAGGTGCCCGCGAGCTTCACCTTGCGCGCGGTGGCCAGCACGCCCGGGTGCACCTTGGGCAGCACGTTGCCCTCCGACTCCTTGTCGGTGCCGTTGGGGCGCAAGAGCTCATAGGACAGGCGGAAGTTGGGCGCGAAGCCCTGGTCCGGCGCGGTGACGCGCACGTAGGCGATCTTCCCCGCCGTCAGCGGGAAGCTGAAGCGGTCCACGTCGTTGTCCGTGGCCAGGTAGCCCTGCGACTTGCCCACCTGCATGGCCCCCTGCGCCGTCAGCGCGATGGGCGTGGGCGTGACGTCGTTGGGCTCGTTGGCGTCCGGGTTCTCCAGCAACTCCACCGTGAGCCGGTAGGGGTTGCGCGCGTCGTAGTTGGGGCGCGCGGGGTTCGTGGGCGCGTCACGCACCACGATGATGAGCTGCGTGTCCGGCGTGCCGTACGGCAGGATGATGTCCACCGGCTTCGGGGCGCCCGAGCCGTGCTGGTCCGACTTCGCCACCAGCGCGGTGCTCTTGTCCTTCTCCTGCACCGTGACGGACAGGTTCACCGGCGTGCTGGACGCCAGGTACGTGCCGGTGACGTGCACCAGCGTGCGCGCGTTGGCGGTGGCGGGGATGCGGACGCTGTACCAGTCCTCGTCACCGGCCTTCACCTCGCCCGTGAGCGCCAGGAAGCGCTCCAGCGGCACGCCGGGCTTCAGTTCACAGTCCGCGTTGGACAGGGCCTCCTCGCGGCTGTTGCAGAGGTCCTCCACCACGCCCGTGCCGGCGTCCGGCGTGTCGTCCCCTTCGGAGGAACAGGCGGCCAGGAACAGCAGCGCGAGCGGGAGCAGTCGGGTGCGAAGGCGCATGGGGGGCTCGAAAGGAATCAGGGGACGGGCGAGAGGGTCGGGGCGACGCCGGGGCAGCCGTCCACGAAGTCCTCGGGGTTCACGCGGATGAGGCCATCCGGAGGCGACTTGATGCCGCCCACCGGGTAGCGCACGGAGTCCACGCGGAAGGTGCGCACCAGCGTGCGCGCGGTGGGGTCGTCCGCGGGCAGCATGGACACGGAGAGGTAGATGTCGTTGTAGCCCGCGCCGCGCTGCACGGTGCCGGCGTCCACGCCGCCATCCACGCCGCCGTCGGCGATCATCGCGATGGTGGGCGCGAGCAGCACGTTGTCCACGCGGAAGCGGTAGCACTGGCGGCCCTGGTCATCCACCGGACCGTCCGCCTCCATGCTGTAGCGGTACGCGTCCGAGGCCAGGTTGGACGTGTCCACCTGAAGGGGGCGCATGTGCATGCGCGCCTCGCTGCGGTTGGTGAGCCCGTCCGTGTCCGGGTCCTCGTCCATGTCGTTGCTGGAGCCCTGCGTGCCGCCCCGCCACTCCATGCCGTCCGGCACGCCGTCGCCGTCGCTGTCCTGGAGCGTGGCGTTGGTGCCGATGAACTGCTCGTCGCAGTCCAGGAGGCCGTCGCAGTCGGTGTCCACGCCGCGCAGCGCGGGCGGGCAGCCCTTGTCCAGGCCGCCGCCGTCCGGCTGCACTTCCTGGGTGGGGTCGAACTGCACGCCGCGGTCGCGGAAGTACACCTCCACGCCGTCGCTGAAGCCGTCGCCGTCCGTGTCGCGCAGGTTGGGGTTGGTCCCCAACTCGTACTCGCGCGCGTCGGTGAGGCCGTCCCCGTCCGTGTCCGCCTCATCCAGCGGGCTGCCCGGGGGCGCGGAGAAGTTGGAGGCCACGAAGTCCTTCACGATGAAGGCGCGGCGCACCTGGCCGAACTGGAAGTTGAGGAAGTTGATGGGCTCGTTGTTGCGGAAGTCGCGGAAGTTGCCACCGCCCAGCGTGGCCATCTTCTCCAGGCGGTCCGCGTTCTGGTTGATGATGAGCAGCGGGCAGCCGCCGTCGCCGAAGCCGCCGTCCTCCGCCACCAGGTCGCACACGGAGGGCACCGGCTGCGTGGGGTTGAAGACGTGCACGGTGTTGAAGCGCACGTCCTCCACCAGGTCGCGCAACTGGCGGATGCGCACCACCGCGTCACCGCGGATGAGCTCGTCGTCCTGGTTGTTGGTGGGCTTGCCGTCCGACAGGAAGATGACCGAGTAGCGCGCCTGCGCCAGCGCGTCGCTCCCGCTGGGCTGCTGCCGCGCCCGCGCGATGTCCGTGTTGATGAGCGAGTAGATGTCCGACAGCGGCTTGACGAAGTCCGTCGAGTCCCGGTTCGGCGACGTGTCCGTGTTGCGGAAGGTGAGCAGCTTCTCCGTGAGGATGGCCTTCGCGGTGGCGTCCAGCCGCGACACCTGCACGAAGCCGTCCTCCGCCGGCGGCCCGGGGTCCTGCGTGAGGAACGCCGTGGTGCTGCCCGCGAAGAGCATCACCGCGATGGAGACCTCGTCGTCCTGCGGGAGGTTGTCGATGAGGTCCACCAGCGCCGTGGCGCGCGTGCCGTCCGGGTCGCTCACGCGCATGGACTGGCTGGCGTCCATGGCGACGATGATCTTGATGGGCCGGATGACCTCATTGGCGCCCAGCGTGCAGAAGCGCCCGTCCAGCGCCACGGCCCGGTCCGCGGGCACGTCCGTGTCGCGGCGCGGGTCGTAGAGGTACGAATCCGTACAGGCCACCACCACGGCGAACCCCACCAGGGTGAGCGCCAACCAACGTCCCGCGCGGCTCACGGCGACGCGCCTCCCTGCGACGGCGACACGCCGACGCAATTGCCCTGGGCTCTCCAGGGGTCCACCAGTTGATCCGGCCGGCGGAAGTCACCGTCCGTCATGGTCAGGTCCGGCGCCAGCGGTACGCGCACGCTGGGCGGCGCGTACTGCGCCCACGCGCACGCCGTGCGCCAGACGCCGTAGTCCGTGGCCACGCCGCTCTCCGGCGCCTCCGCGAACCACACCTTGAACAGGTTGTAGCCCTGCTTCACGCCAGAGCGGTCCGGCGGCGTCACCAGTTGCAGGTTGGACACGGTGAAGTCGTAGCAGACGCCGTCCGTGTCGTTGCCGCCCGGGACCTTCGTCACCTCGTACTGGATGCCATACTTGTCGTGGAAGGGCCGGTCGCGCCGCGTGGGGTCGCTGCCGGCCTTCAGCTCCTCGTCATCCGGGATGCCGTCGCCGTCCGTGTCCAGGCCCGCCACGCTCGACTGGAGCGGGTTGAGGCCGTACTTCGCCTCCAGCCCGTCCGGCGCGCCATCGCCGTCGCTGTCCACGATGCCCTGGCGCGTCTTGAGGTAGTCCTCGGCGAACTGCGACAGCCCGTCACCGTCCGTGTCCCGGCAGGTGCAGCCGGGCGTCAGCGGGGACTGCGGGTTGCAGCCGCGCGCGTCCAGGTCGTTGCCCGCCTTGAAGCCCTGGTCCTGGCGCCGGTACTCGAAGCCGTCGCTCAGGCAGTCCCCATCACTGTCGATGGTGAAGGGGTTCGTCTTGAGCGTGAAGCTGTTGTCCAGCGAGTCCGGGACGCCGTCGCCGTCGCTGTCCAGCACGCGGCCCTCATCCCCCGGCGCGGAGCTCAGGGGCTCCACCATCAGCGTCTTCATCACGTTGGGCGAAGCGAAGGAGGAGTAGTCCAGCGCGCCCAGGCCCAGCTCGCTGATTTCGGCCGTGTCGCTGAACTCCTGGTACACGCCGTTGCCCATCTCCGCGAAGCGCTTGAGCAGGTACGAGGCGATCTTCTTCGCCGCGGCCGGGTACTGCGCCTCCGGGACGCCCGGGTAGGTGCCGTAGATGTCCTGGCAGATGGGGCCGCAGGCGCGCACGGCCTCCTCGTTGAAGAGCAGCACCGTGTGCATGCGCACGTCGCCCACGTTGTACTGCGTCTTCAGCTCCATCAACCGGCGCACGTAGCTGAAGAGCTGGTAGTTCTGGTTGCGGTCCGTGCCCACCTCGAAGCCGGTGATGGCGTCGGTGGTGCTGGTGGCGTTGCAGAAGCTGGTGATGGAGTCGCGCCAGGTGAGGTCCGGCGTGTCCGGCCCCGCGTAGACGGACAGGTCGTCGTTGGCGGAGCAGCGCGGGTACGGCGTGCCGTCCGTGAGGAACACGACGACGTAGCGCGTGCGCGGCAGGAGCTCCGGCGTGGACTGGGACACCGCCTCAATGTCGCTGGCGATGAGGCTGTACGCGTAGCTGAGCGCGCCCTGGTAGTCCGTGCCCTTGCCCAGCTGCGACTGCAGGCCTTCGATGTAGCTGTTGATGTTGCCCGGCGGCGCGAAGCGGTCCCCCGTGGAGGCCGGCGGCCAGGTGTTCTTCACGTTCGTTTCGAACGGGGCGATGGCGATGCTGATGTTGCCCTGGCGCGCGTCGTTGATGCGCCGGAAGCCATTCACCACGTTCTTCAGGGCGCGCACGCGCGCGGGCTCCGTCACGCCCGGCGGGATGATGGCCTGCACCTCCGCGCGCTCGCAGAAGCCGCTGCCCTCCTGCGAGCCCGGCGGATCCGACACGCACATGCTGCCGGACTCGTCCACGACGAGCACCACCTTCACCGGGAAGCCGGTGGGGTTCGCCGGGCGCGTGCACACCCGGCCGGTGAGCGTCAGCCGGTCATCCAGCTGGGACTGCTCCTGGGCGCGCGGCTCCAGGAGCGTGTCTGAACAGGACAGCACACCCAGGACCAGGAGGCCGGTCGCAAGAAGCGGAACGACGAACTGACGGCGCATGCGATGCGGACCTCCTGGCATGGGGGACATCTTTCTTTACGCCTTCTTGCGGCGGCGCAGCAGCAGGCCGAGCACGCCGGCGCCCAGGGCCGCGGCGCTACCGCCCGCGGGCAGCGAGGTGCAGCCGCCGCCGTCGGAGTCCTGCTTGCCCACCTTCACGAAGAGGCTGGACACGGAGGCGCGCTGGTCGGGGAACACGCGGTCCGCGAAGGCCAGGCGCGTGGACACCTGCAGCTCGTACTCGCCTTCCTTGTCCGGGTTGAAGTTGGGCACGCTGCCGTCCACGTACTGGTACTCCCAGTGGCGGCTGTAGGTGACGGCGCCCTTGGGGTTCTCCACCACCGCGGTGGAGCCGGAGGGACGCTTCACCACCGTCCACGTGTACTCGATGGCCGCGCCGTTGCGGTTGGCGAACAGGGGCGGGCGCACGGCCATGCCCGTCTTCTCCACGCTGATGCTGCCGCCGGTGCCCACGCTGAAGGGCGACTTCGGGTCGAGGCAGTCGTTCGGGTTGTCCTTGTTGAGCACCACGCAGTAGCGCGTGTCGCACGCGTCGCCCAGGCCGTCACCGTCGTCATCCGCCTGGTCGCGGTTGGCCACCGCCGGGCAGTTGTCCGCGGTGTTGAGCACGGAGTCACCGTCGATGTCCGGGTCGCACGCGTCACCGATGCCGTTGGCGTTGGTGTCCTTCTGGTCCGGGTTGGACAGGCCGGGGCAGTTGTCCAGGTTGTCGGAGACGTTGTCGCCGTCCGCGTCCACGCGGCACGCGCTCACGTCCGCCGGCAGTTGCTGGTTCTCGTTGGCGATGAGCGGGCAGTTGTCCTCGCCGTCCTTGCGCCCGTCGTTGTCATCGTCGTCGTCGCAGACGTCGCCAATGCTGTCCCCGTCGTTGTCCGCCTGGGTGGCGTTGGGGATGGAGGGGCAGTTGTCCTCGCCGTCCGGCTTGCCGTCGTTGTCGTCGTCCGGGTCGCACGCGTCGCCAATGCCGTCACCGTCGGTGTCCAGCTGCGTGGCGTTGGAGACGGCCGCGCAGTTGTCGCAGGCGTCGCCAGCGAGGTCGCCGTCGCCGTCCGTCTGGTCGCGGTTGGACGTGAACGGGCAGTTGTCCTTGTCGTCCGCCTTGCCGTCGCCGTCCGCGTCGTCCGTGTACGACAGCGTCTTGCCGTCGTCCGTGTACGCCACCCAGACGGAACAGCCGCAGCCGCAACCGCAGCCGCCGCCCTCCTCCTTGGGCCTGCCGCACTCATCTCCGAGGCACTCCGGGTTGTCCGGGTTCTGCTCCTGGGCCTGCACGGTGCGGGGGCTCAGCACCAGGAAGGCTCCGAGCGCCAACATGGGGGCAATGCGACCGATAGTCATGGTGACTCCTTTCACAACCCCTGCCCCTAGCAAGAGGCGATCCCGCGTCTGTAGGAGTTTCAGGGTGAGGAACTTCAAGGGGTTGCGCGTTCGAAAGAGCCTGCTACAGGAAGGGTGTGGGGGGGACACCCCATTCAGACTGTGGGGGACACCCCACGCCGGGGGGCCTTCTCAGTTGCTCACGATGAAGTCGTCGGAGACGAGGGGAACCATGCCCGCGGGGGTGCGGCCCGTGTCGGGGTCGTATTGGATTTCCTGGATGAAGAGTGAACCCACGCCGGCGCCGCGCGGATCATTGTCCCGGCCCACCTGGAGGTAGAGGTAGACCTCGTTGGTGCCGGCGGAAATCACCTCGCCGGGAATCAGCGGGTGGGGGCGCTCCAGGGTGGGGACCAGGGAGACGTTCTCCACGCGGGTGCGGTAGCAGGCGCGGTTGCTGGTGGCCGTGGGGGGCAGCGGGACGATGGAGTAGCCGTAGCCGCGCTCCCGGTGGAAGTCGAGGTCGGCGCTGAGCGGGTCGCCGTGGGCCTCCACCTCCGCCACGTTGGTGAGGCCGTCGCGGTCGGTGTCGAGCAGGTCCTCGGCGACGAGCGGGTTCGTCTGTGACAGGGCCTCCACCAGGTCCGGCAGGCCGTCACCGTCGGTGTCGCCCACGCAGGGGTCGCTGCCGAGCACGCGCTCCTCGCAGTCGTTGAGCCGGTCGCCGTCGGTGTCCTGCACCACGCTGCAGCCGTTGATGATGTCCACGGCGAGCGGGTCCAGGCCCATGCGCAGCTCCACGCCGTCCATGAGCCCGTCCTGGTCGGTGTCGGGCACGGCGGGGTCCAGGCCCAGGGCGCGCTCGTCGTCGTCCGCCACGCCGTCGCCGTCGCTGTCGGTGAGCATCTGGCCGTTGCGCACCTGCACGTTGCGGTTGAAGGCGAGGAAGCGCTTCAACTTGAGCGCGTTGTCGAGCGCGCCGTAGTCCAGCCGCGTGAGCGCATTGGGCAGGCCCACGAAGTCCGTCTCCACGGGCGCGCTGCCGCCCGCGTTGGCGATGGCTGCCACCTGCAACCGCGTGACCGCGTCCGGCGAGGCATCGCGGACATAGATGGGCTGGACGCTGACGTCGCCCGCGCCCAGTTGCTCCACCAGGCCCTTGAGCTCGCCCACCACCGCGGTCAGCTCGCACTGGCTGCACGAGGCGTTGCACGCGGCCTGGGCTTCCGGGGACGCGTTGCAGCCAGCGGCCTGGGACAGCGCGGTGCAGCGGCTGTCGATGCCGATGTTGAAGGCCGGGTTGTCACAGCTCACGTCGGAGCTGCGGATGACGGGCGCGACCACGTAGCGCGAGCGCGCGACCTCTCCCTTGCAGGAGGCCTGCATCTCGCCGGACATCAGGCTCTTGGACAGCCGCAGCGCGGAGCGGATGCTGATGGGGCCATCCTGCTGGTAGCTGGCGTAGCGGGGCAGGACGGCCTGGAAGCTGGCGGCGTCCGTGAAGCTGCCCTGGAGGCCGGTGGCCACCGAGTGGAAGGCCACGAGCCCGAAGCGCATCTGGGGGCCGGTATAGCGCGAGGTGAGCGTGGTGAGCCCGTCCACCGCGGAGCCCACCACCTCCGGCTCCACGCCGGTGCCGCCCTGGAGCGCGAAGATGACCTTCACCGGGAACGCGTCGCCGGTGGCCTCGGGGACGCAGAGGTCGCCTTCGAAGTTGGCGCGGTCCCGTGTGCCGCCCGCGCGGTCATCAATCGAATAGAGCCCCGCGTCGGTGCACGACAGCCACAACGTGGAAAGCAGGAGCCAGGCGACCCGGGGGGAGGAACGCATTCGTTGGATTGTAGACCTCAGCCCCCCCTTCCAACGCAAGCGACCCGCGGGCCGGATCCACGTGAAGGCCCGAACACCGCACCCGCCTCTTCGCGCCGACGGAGAAAAGGACGCCGCCAACCAGGCTGGAATGTCCACATCCCGCCTGGAATCAACCCTCAACAGAATCCTGGTCTTACCGGGATGGTTCCGATTTCGGGGAGGGGAAAGACATTGCCCATGCAGTTCAATCCCCAAGGAGCAGGACCATGAAGAAGACGACCATGAAGCTGGGCGGGACCGTGGCGATGTTCGTGCTGGCGCTGGGTGCGACGGGCGCGATGGCTCACAACCGTGAGGTGAAGAGCCACGATCCGCGCATGGCGGTGTCCATGGAGGAGGTCGTGCTGGTGTCGAAGACGGGCCCCCTGGCCGGTGGCTCCGGCGGCAGCGGCAACGGCAACTGCGGCATCCTCAGCAACATCCTCGGTGGCGGCAACATCATCGGCAACACCACGGGCAACCTGCTGGGCCTGATCGTCGGCGGCGGCAGCATCTCGGGCAACTGCAACTGAACGCCCGCGGACGTCACAACCCCCTGAAGTGATGTAGCGGTCCATTCAAGACGGACCCGACGCCGGAGGTGCCCCCTCCGGCGCTCGGTCTGGAGCCCCCATGCGACACACGTTGACTCCCCGGCACGGGTTGTTGACCGGCCTCGCCGTGCTGCACCTGGTGATGGTGGCCCGAGGCGCGCTGCACGTGCCCCTGCTCCCGCTGACGGACACCACGAGGACCTGGGCCCAGGCCTATGGGCATTGGACGGGCTCGAGCAGTGGCTTCAGCTTCTTCGCCCCCGGGGTGAGCCCGGCGGTGCGTGTCTCCTTCGACGTGGAAGGTGCGTCCGGCGAACAGCTGCACGACGACTTCCGGTCGGACAACGGCGCCGTGAGCGTGCGCATCCATTCCATGAACCTGCGCTTCAGCCTGGAGGACAGCCGGGACGCGCTGGCCCGCGCGTGGGCCGCGGCGATGTTCGGCCGGCACCCGGACGCGAGAGCCGTCACGGTGCGCGTGGAGTCGCTGCAACTGCCTGGCATGGCGGAGCACCTGCGAGGGTCTCGGCCGCTCTGGACGGAGGCCTACCGCGCGGAGTTCCAGCGGCGCGCTCCCGCGGCCGTGTCCACCGGGGAGGTGACGCCATGAGCGCCCGGAACTGGAAGTCCGCCGTGGGCGACAGGCTGACGGCGTTCGTCAGCGAGCCCTCTTCTCCGCAGCCGCTGGGCGTCCTGCGCATCGGCGTGGCGGCGCTGCTGCTCATCCAGGCGTGGAGCCTGTCGGAGAGCCTGCCGGAGCTCCTGGGCGACCGGGGCTGGGTGCCCTGGAGCGTCTCCGAGGCGATGGCGTCCCCGTCCGTGCCCCGGGTGGGCATGGTGGTGGCCGCGCTGGAGCCACTGGGCTTCTCGCAGGCGGCCAGCATCCAGGGCCTGACGTTCGTCTACGTGGTGGCGCTGCTGGGGCTGCTGCTGGGCCTGCACACGCGGCTGTCGGCGGTGGCGGCGTGGATCCTCCACACGGTGCTGCTCAACAGCATCAGCTTCTTCTCCTACGGCGTGGAGACCTTCGCGCACATCAGCCTGTTCTATTGCGCGGTGATGCCGGTGGGCACGGCGTACTCCCTGGACGTGCGGGCGAAGAGGCTCTCCGGCGCGCCGTCCGCGCTGGCGACGCTGTCGCTGCGTGTGTTGCAGGTGCACCTGTGCATCATCTACCTGACCACGGGCCTGGAGAAGATGCTGGGGACGGTGTGGCGGGACGGGACGGCGCTCTGGGAGGTGCTGATGCAGCCCCAGTACGGCCAGTTCGACTTCGCGTGGCTCGCGGTGGTGCCGTGGCTGGTGAAGCTGGCCACGTGGGGCACGCTGGTGGTGGAGGTGGGCTACGTGTTCTGCGTCTGGCCCCGGCGCACGCGGGGGCTCTGGGTGGCGCTGACGATGGGCCTGCACCTGGGCATCGCGGTGACGATGGGGCTGTGGATGTTCAGCGGGATGATGGCGGTGCTCACCTTCGCGGCGTTCGGATGGCCGCTGCTCTCCGAAGCGCTGGCCACCCGGGTCCGCGCCGCGGTGCTGCTCCCCTTCCACTCCAACCCCGCGCGCTAGCCCTCACAGCGTGAGCAGGTACGCGAGCAGGTCGTCCCGCTCCCCGGCGCTGAGCTCCTGCGCGGCGCCGTGGTTCAGGCCCGGGGTCTCCAGCAGCGTGCGCAGCGGGAAGCGCGAGCCCACCACGAGCCGGTCCTCCTGCACCGCGTAGCCCGCCGTGGCGCTCGTCAAGAGGGGCCACACGTCCCAGGTGCCCACCAGCGAGGGCGGCGCCGCGCCCGTCACCAGGTGCTGCTGCTCCAGCCGCAGCGGCAGCGCGATGGGCGTGCCGACGTCCTGGTACTGGCCCCGCGTCGCGGGGTCCTGGTCCAGGGTGTAGAGGGGCGCGGGGTGGCAGGCCTGGCACCGGGCCTTCCCTTCGAAGAGCGCCAGGCCCTTCACCGGATGGCCGGTCCTTCCGTCCGGCAGCGTGACGGTCTCCAGCGGCGCGCCGTCCTCGCCCCGGTAGGGATTGGGCGCGGTGGGCAGGAGCGAGGTGTAGAGCGTCAGCGCCTCCACCTCCGACGGCGTCGGATCCGGGTTGTGGTAGCGGTTGCGCCCGCCCACCGTCTCCACCGTCTCCGCGATGCTGCGCGTGCTCGCGGGCGTGAAGTAGGGCGGCGTGTCCCGGCTGCCCAGGGCCGTCGTGGACCGGTAGATGCGCATGGGGCGCGTCTTCTCGAAGAAGACGCCGCCGGTGTGCCCTTCGATGTGGCACGCGTCGCAGCTCATGCCCGTGCGCCCCACGTCGGTGAAGTAGAGCACCTGGCCCAGCCGGCGCTGCTCGCGCGAGCGCACGTCCACCACGGGCCACTGCCGCGTCACGCTCGCCTTGCCCGCGCGCGCATGGCTCACGTCCACCACCGCCACCGTGCCCGTGAAGCGGTTGAGCACGTAGAGCGTGCGCCCGTCCGGGGACAGCGCCAGCGAGCGCGGCCCGGAGTGCAGCTCCAATCCCGCCCTGCCCTTCGTGCCCAGGTCCTCCACGGGACGGATCCACGGCGTGCCCTCCGGCGCGGGCACGGGCAGCGTCTGGAGCAGCGCCTCGCGCGCGGCCGCGTCGCTCTTCACCAGCGCCTTCGCGTCCAGCACCCGCACCTGGCCCAGGCCCACGTCCGCCGCGTAGAGCAGCCCCGCGCGGTCATCCAGCGCCAGCCCCTCCGTCACGCCCGCACCGAAGCCCCGGTGCCGCACCACCTCCTGCCGGTCCAGGTCCAGCACCGCGACGCCGCTGTTCGCGCTCACCTCCATGCGCTGGGCGTTGGGGCCCACGTTCGGCCCCAGGCTCGACATGAAGAGGCGCTTCAGCCGGTCGCTCGCGACCAGGGCGCGCGGCGCCTTGCCGCCCATCACCTGCGCGGAGAAGGCCTCCGTGGTGCCTCCGATGATGGGGACGCCGGGCTTCGGCACCACCGGCGCCAGCTCCCGGCCGTCATCCTGGCGCAGCAGCACCACCTGCCCCGTCTGGAGGCTGCCCACCGCGAGCAGCCCGTTCCACCGCGCCATCGCGCGCGGGTTCGGATCCACGGCCGCGCGCCACAGCTCACGGCCATCCTCCAGCGCGAGCGCGTGCACCGTGTCGCGCAGGTGCTCGGCGACGAAGGCCACGCCCTTCGCCCCGTCCACCTCCAAGCCCCACGCTCCCGAGGGCGCGGGGACGACCCGGGCCTTCCGCTCCGGCGCGTCCAGCGCGTACAGCCAGAGCTCCGCGCCGTTCTGGTGGGCCACGCCCAGCCACGGATGGCCGCGGGCGTCCTTCCAGGTCGCGAGCGCGGACGGGCCGTCTCCCACCGCCATCGGCTCCACGCGCCCGGACGCCACGTCCAGCGCGAACACGGTGTCCGTGGGCGGCGATGCGACGAAGAGCGTGCGCCCGTCCGGGGACAGCGCCATCGCCATCAGGTCCGGGAAGGCCGCGTCGTTGACCAGGGTGAGCCGCGCGGTGCCCGTGGGCCGGGGACCGGTCGCGGCGAGCGACAGCTGCACGTCCGTCTGGAAGGTGCCCTCCGGGAGCTTGAGGTCGGGCGGGAGCCTCGCGTAGCCATGGCGCGAGTCCACCACCGTGAGCGGCACCTCGCGCGACAGGGGCGCGCCGAGCACCAGCCGCAGGCCCGGCACCAGGTTCTCTCCGTAGAGGGAGATGGGCTGCGAGGTCTGGTTGCTGGTCAGCTTCGGGCCCACCGCCTGAAGGATGGGGCGCGGCTCGGCGGGAGCGGCGGACGGCGCTGGCGTTGGCGCGGGGCTGCTGGGGGGCTTCAACACCAGGAGCCCGAGGCCCAAAAGCACCAGGGCTCCGAGCACTGCCGCGATCCATCCCCGATGGCGAGTGACACCTATCACGCGAGGGCATGCCTCCCGCGCGCGAGCATCCTCCATCCGCCCACCGTGTCACGATGACTTCGTGCCACGTCTGCTCGCATGCTGGGGAGGCACTGCTCGGAGGGAATCCCACGGGACGTTTCCAGCGTACCGGCACGAAGAAGGACGAGTCGTGGAGAGTCCGCCCCAGGTGAGGTGGACTGCCCCCCACACCTGATCGCCACAGGCCATGCCATGGGGCTGGAGTGTGCGTTGACAGGTCGGGGCTCGCATCGCTTAACCTGTTGATGATGCGACGTTTCCTCCTCTTCTGTGCCGTCGCCAGCGTGCTCGGCTTCGGTCCCCTCTCCCCCGCGAACGATGCCTTGGCCCAGGGGCGTGCACGCGCCTCCAGGACGAAGGCCGCGAAGGCACCCAAGGCCAAGAAGGGCTCGAGCAAGGCGCCGCCGCGCATCGAGACGAAGTCGAGCACGGCCGTCACGGATCCGGTGACGGGGGATGCCTCGGCCGCCGCGACGTCCGCGCCGCCGCAGCGCGGCCCGTCGCGCATCGACTTCGACGACCGGCTCATCCAGGGCCAGACGAACAAGTCCGGCGCCGTGTATCTGTATGACCGCAAGGAATTGAAGACGCGGTCGATGCTTCGCGAGCGGGACAGCTTCCGCTCGGAGACGCTCGCCACCGTCTACGATCAGTAGGGCCGTACCGCCCATCACCCCTCGAAGGGAGCGTCACCGTTGAGCGGCCAGCCCAGCGTCCTGCAAGTCGTCATCCTCCGCGACGGCCTCCTGGTGGGGACGGAGGTCTTCGTCCCCGGCACCTACGCGCTCGGCTCCGATGCGTCGTCGGATCTGCGCCTGGACGACGCGTCCGTGTCGCCGCGCCATGCGTTGCTGTACTTCCAGAACGGCCGCACCGCGATCCAGGACGCGGGCGGCGGCACCAGCGGCGTCTTCGTCAACGGGCACCAGGTCACGGCCTGTGAGATCCGCTCCGTGGACGAGGTGCTGTGCGGTCCGTTCGTCCTGAAGACGCGGATCCTCAACCAGCGTCCCGTCGAGACCAAGCCGCAGCCGCCGCCCGAGGTCGCCGCGCTCCTCGGAGGTGCGGGGGCTCCGCCCGCCGCGCCCCCGCACGGTGGCAATGGGGCCGCGCACGGCTTCGGGCCCGCGAATGGCTTCGCGCCCCCGCAGGCCGCGCACGCGCAGCAGGCGCAGCAGGCCGCCTACGCGCAGCAGCAGGCTCAGCAGGCCGCACTGGCGCAGCAGCAGGCGCAGCAGGCCGCCTACGCGCAGCAACAGGCTCAGCAGGCAGCGCTGGCGCAGCAGCAAGCGCAACAGGCCGCCTACGCACAACAGCAGGCTCAGCAGGCCGCGCTAGCGCAGCAGCAGGCCCAGCAGGCCGGCTACGCACAACAGCAGGCTCAGCAGGCTCAGCAGGCCGCGCTGGCGCAGCAGCAGGCGCAGCAGGCCGCCTACGCACAACAGCAGGCTCAGCAGGCCGCACTCGCGCAGCAGCAGGCCCAGCGAGCCGCGCAAGCCCAGCAGGCCGCACACGCGCAGCAACAAGCCGCGCTCGCGCAGCAGCAGGCGCAGCAGGCCGCCTACGCCCAACAGCAGGCTCAGCAGGCCGCACTCGCCCAACAGCAGGCTCAGCAGGCCGCGCTCGCGCAGCAGCAGGCGCAACACGCGGCGCATGCACAGCATCAGGCGGCCCAGGCTCAACAGGCGGCCTTCGCTCAGCAGAACGCGCACGCGCACCACGGCGCGCACACGGGGCAGCCCCAGGCCGCGCACGCGGGCCACGCACCGCAGGCCGCGCACGCAGCACGCCCGAACGGTGCCCACGCTCAGCCCGCGGCCTCGAAGCAGGCTCCCGCTCCCGCCGTTCCCGCGGGCACCGTTCCCTCCACGCGGCGCCGTCCTCCCTCGGAGGCCATGCCCAGCCTCCTCGCCGTGGACGACCTGCTCGCGGACGTGGACACGGACGTCGCCGCCCCCACCTCAGGCCCCCTCGTCCTCGACGGGGCCCCGGCCAGCCGCCCCACGCACGCGCCGAAGATCGGCCCGGGCAAGAAGGGCCCGGCCCAGCTCTACCTGGAGCTCTACTGGGGCGCCGTGCGCCGCGACGCGCGCCGCTTCACCCCGGACGCGAAGAAGCCCGTGAAGGCCGCCGTGGACGAGCTGGCCCCCATGCCGCTGTGGGGCTTCTCCCTCCCGGAAGGTGACGACTTCACCCTCGCCGAGTCCGTCAACGGCAACTACCGCCTCTTCGTGCCCCCCGGCACCGACGTGGAGAAGGCGAACGGAGACGGCCGCTTCGGCCCCGTCGCCACCGCCGCGCTCGAGTCCGACGGCAGCCGCCGCTTCGTCACCCTGCGCGACGGCGCCGCCGCCCGCCTCACCCAGGGCAAGATGTCGCTCGTCGCCTACGCGGCCCCCGCCCCCGAGCGCGTCTTCGTCAACCCGCTCAAGGGCCTGCCCTGGCTCACCCTCTTCTTCCTCGCCATCTTCGGCGGCGGCCTGGGCTGGTTCATCGCCACCCGGCCTCAAGGCCCCGCGACCGCGGACTTCACCCAGAAGAACCTCCCGCCCGTCGCGCTGCGCCTCATCGCCCCCGAGCCCAAGAAGAAGGAAGAGGCCAAGAAGAAGCTGGAGACGCTCAAGAAGAAGGAGCCCGCGAAGGACAAGCCCGTCGTCGCGGAGAAGGCGCCTCCCAAGCCCGTGAAGGAAGTGCAGGTCCCCAAGGCCGTGGCCGCCGCGCCGGAGAGCAAGGCCCTCAAGGCGCTCGCGAAGCTGTCCGCCGCGGGCCCCGCCGCCAACGACCTGCTGGCCGCCGTGGACAAGCTGGGCAGCGGCCCGGGCAGCAAGAACGCCAAGCAGACGAACTACAAACTCGCGGGCCTCATCGGCAAGGCGCCCATCGCCAACGCGGGCCTGGGCACCTTCGGCCTGGGCGGCGGCGGCAAGGGCGGCGGCGCCACCCTGGGCGCGGAGCTGTTGCGCGGCAAGGGCGGCGGCGGCATCGGCGCGCTGGGCGCGGGCGGCGTGGGCAAGGGCGCGGTGGGCGGCACCGTCACGCGCGCCACCGCGCGCAGCATCTCCTCCACGCAGGGCACCGTGGACCGCGAGGCCGTGGCCAAGGTCATCAACAGCCACCTGAATGAAGTCCACGGCTGCTACGAGCGCGCGCTGCTCAAGGACCCCGGCCTCGCCGGCAAGGTGGTGCTGGAGTGGGCCATCGGGCTCAACGGCCGCGTCGCCTCCGCCAAGACGAAGTCCTCCACCCTCCGCAACGCCTCCGTCGAGGCGTGCATCCTCAGCAGCCTGAAGGGCTGGCAGTTCCCGGCTCCCAAGGGCGGCCAGGTCATCATCACGTACCCGTTCCTCTTCAACTCGGTCGGCTACTGACGCGGGGGCGCTCCCCCCACCCCACGTCGTTCCCCTCCTCCTGACAGGAAAAAGTCCCCGTGCGATTCCTCCTGCTCTCCCTCCTGTGCCTGGTGCCCGGCCTCGCGCGCGCCCAGGCCGAGGAACTCGAGAACCCCGGCACCGTCTCCGCGGTGCAAGACCGGCTCTACCGCATGCACCACGAGCTCTCCCTGGGCGTGGGCGTGCTGCCCGCGGACGCCTTCTACAAGGGGCTCATCGGCACCGTCGGCTACACGTACCACTTCAGCGACAGCGTCGCGTGGCAGGTGGGCCGCGGCACGTACAGCTACAACGTGCAGACCAGCCTGCGCAGCCAGCTGGAGCGCGACTTCGACGCGGCCCCCACCGCCACCGCCTTCGAGGACCAGGTGCAGTGGATGGTGGGAAGCGACCTCATGTGGAGCCCGCTGTACGGCAAGACGTCCTTCCTCAACGCCAACGTCATCCACTTCGAGGTCTTCCTGCTCGCCGGCGGCACGGTGGTGAAGGTGGACCGCAGCGACGGCTTCCGCCCCGCCGTCAACCTGGGCCTGGGCGTGCGCGTGTTCTCCAGCCAGAACGTGTCCTTCCGGCTGGACGTGACCAACAACACCGTCTTCGCGGGCGCGTCGCGCATCATCAACGTGCCCACCGTGCAGATTGGGACGGCCTTCAACTTCGGCGCCACGGAATGACGTCACGCCCGCTCATCGTCGCCGCGCTCGCCAGCGCCGCGCTCCTCGTGTCCCCGGCGGTCGCCCATGCGGCACCGGACGCGGGCACGCTGCCCATGCCACCTCCACCGGCCGCCGCCACGGCGAAGGCCGCTGGCACCCCCACGGACGCGGGCACCCCCGGCCCCACGGACGCGGGCACCGCCGCCGGCACGCCCGCTCCCGCCAAGGCCGCCGTCGCGGAGGCGCCTCCGCCCCCGCCGCAGAAGGTGCCGCCGGAGACCTTCGACAACGCGCTCAAGGCCTACTTCGACGGCAAGCCGCGCGACGCCGCGGGCCCGCTGTACGCGTGGCTCCAGGCCACGCCCCGCACGGACGACAACTACGCGTGGGGCCAGTACTTCCTCGCGCGGAGCCTCATCGACCTGGGCCTCACGCACGCGGGCGCGACGTACCTGGCGCGCATCGCGCGTGAGCGCTCCAACCCCAACGTGCTGCCGCGCGCGCTGGACGCGCTGAAGGGGCTGACGGACCGGCCGCACGACGAGGTGATGATCGACGAGCAGGTCTTCGGCGCGCTCGACCTGGGCTTCCTCCCGGACGAGACGGGCGCCTACGCGCACTACCAGCAGGGCCTGGTGGACCTGCGCGTGGGCAACGAGCGCTGGGCGAACACGCACTTCTCCAAGCTGCCGGAGACGAGCGCCGAAGCGAGCCGCGCGAAGTTCGCGCTGCTCGTCACCCGCCTCAAGCAGGTGAAGGATCCGCCGGAGGAGATGGTGAAGGACTTCCTCGGCCTGTCCCAGGACGAGAAGCTCACCCGCGAGGCGCGCAATGAAGCGGCGCTCGCGGTGGCCCGCCTGCGCTACGAGAAGAAGGACTTCACCGGCGCGCTGGACGCGTACAGCAAGGTGAAGCTGCCGGAGCTGGACCCCGGCCGCGCCAGCCTCTACCTGGAGGAGGCGTGGACCCGCTACAAGCTGGGCGACCTGCGCGCGGCGCTGGGCATCCTCACCACGCTGGACGCGCCGTCCTTCCGCGATGAGTTCATGCCGGACAAGTACCTGCTGCGCGCGCTCATCTTCCGCGACCTGTGCCACTACCTGCCCGCCAAGCGCGCGGCGAAGGAGCTGACGCGCCGGTACGCGGACTCGCTGGAGTCCGTGCACAACCGCGAGGACCTGAGCCAGGACGTGCGCCTGCGCCGCGCCGCCAACGCGCACGGCGGCACCCAGCGCGCCGCGAAGTTCGTGGCCCTGCTGGACCTGGAGGGCGAGCGCCTGGGCCGCTACGCCGGCAGCTTCGGCGACCGGCTCTTCGGGCACCTGACGCGCGTCTATGACCTGTCCCACGCGGAGGCCGTGCGCGTGTACGACGCGCGGCTGCAGGACGCCGTGCGCCAGGAGGCGGACACGCTGCTGCGCGCCGCGGAGCAGGTGCGCCTCATGGAGTACGAGGTCGGCCTCAAGCTGTACGAGCGCGTGAAGAAGGGCGCGCAGGTGGTGGCGGCGCAGGAGGAAGAGCTGCTGTCGCCCGCGCAGGTCGCCTTCAAGTTCGACAACGAATACTGGAACGACGAGCTCAAGTCCTACCGGGTCCGCATCGAGAGCCGTTGCATCGAGGAAACCCCATGACCGGCCCGTTCACCGGCCTCATCACCGCCGCGCTGCTCGCGGCCGCGGCTCCCGGCCCTGGCGGCCGTATCGGGCCCAACACCAACCCCATCGTGTCCAAGGCGAAGGAGCGCGAGGAGCTCGTCGCCAAGCTCAAGCGCGACATCTTCAAGGTGGACCGCGCCATCGGCGAGACCGAGAAGCTCATCTCCAAGAGCCGCAACGCGCCGTACCTGCCGGACCTGCAGTTCCGGCTGGCGGAGCTCTACGTGGAGAAGAGCCGCTACGTGTACTACCTCCAGGCGGAGACCCGCCCGGAGGGCGCCACGGGCGCCATCGTCTCCCCGGAGACGCGCCTGATGAAGCAGAAGGCGGTGCAGATGTACTACCGCCTCTTGCGCGAGTACCCGGACTTCAAGGACGGGGACCAGGTGACGTTCTACCTGGCGCACGAGCAGCGCGAGCTGGGCCAGTTCGACGAGATGCTCAAGACGCTGGGGGACCTGACGCGCAAGTACCCCAACAGCCCGCTGCGCCTGGAAGCCGAGCAGATCCTGGGTGACCACTTCTTCGACAAGGCGGACCTGGTCGAAGCGGAGAAGCACTACCAGGCCATCCTGGAGCTGCCGCCGTCGCCGGTGCACGACCTGGCCCGCTACAAGATGGGTTGGATCCGCGTGAACCAGGCCAAGCACGCGGAGGCCGTCACGTTCTTCGAGGCGGCGGCCGCCAGCGCGCCCCTGCCCGGCGTGGACGTGAAGAAGGCGCTCAACGTCAAGCGCGAGGCGCTGCTGGACCTGGTCTACAGCTACACGGAGGCCAAGCCCCCCAAGGGCGCGCTCAACTACTTCGAGAAGCTCAGCGACAGCCGCGCCACGTACGCGCTCGCGCTGGACAAGCTGGGCAACCGCTACTTCATCAAGCAGCAGTACGAGTGGGCCATCCCCACGCTGCGCAAGCTGATGGAAGTGCAGCCCGACCCGGAGATGGACCTGGAGCGCGGCCAGAAGCTGTACGACTCGCTCAAGGCCGCCAAGGGCAAGGTGATGCCGGAGCCGGAGGACATCCGCTTCCTGGTGCGCGCCGCGGTGCAGAGCAAGACGGACCCGGAGATGGCGGAGTCCGACCGCAAGAAGCAGCTCGCGGAGACGGAGGAGATGGCGCGCGACCTGTCCACGCAGGTGCACCTGGCCGCGCAGAAGGCGGACTCGCGCGAGCTGTACATGAAGGCCGCGGACGCCTACCGCGAGTACCTGGGGCTGTTCCGCCCGGAGCAGTACGTGCGGCCCATCATGAAGAACCGCGCGGACGCGCTCTTCGCCGCCAAGGAGTTCCCGGAGGCCGCGCGCCAGTTCGAGGAGCTGGCCCGCTACGAGGACAAGGCCAAGGACAACAAGGCCGTGGACACCGCCATGTACGGCGCGCTCCTGGCCCACTTCTCCACGCTCAAGCCGGAGGAGGCCCAGAAGCGCAACGCCTTCGAGGTGGCCGACGCGCGGCAGGCGCTGAAGCTCTTGGGCGCGAACTACGTGTCGCGCTACCCGCAGAGCCCGCATGTGCTGGACGTGAAGTTCAACATCGCGCGCGCCTATTACGAGGACGGCGAGTACCCGAAGGCGGCGGAGCTGTTCACCGCGTTCGCGCTGGCGCACCCGCAGTACAAGGACGCGCCGGTGGCGGGCAACCTGGCCCTGGACAGCCTCAGGCAGGTGAACGACTTCAAGAAGCTGGACGAGACGGGCCGCAAGTTCCTCGCGTCCTCGCTGCCGTCCAACTTCCGCGGCGAGGTCCAGAAGATCCTCACGCAGAGCAAGGCCGAGGCCCTGGACGAGCTGGCCCTGCAGAGCGCGCAGGAGACGGGCGACGTCATCGAAGGCCTGATGAAGGTCGCGGACGAGAACAAGAACAGCGACATCGGCGAGAAGGCGCTCTACGGCGCGTTCACCGCCGCGCGCGAGAAGCGCGACCTGCAGCGCGAGCGCGAGCTGGGCGCGAAGCTGGCGCAGTCCTACCCCAAGAGCCAGTACCTGTCGGACGTGCTGCTGACGCTGGGCCGGCACGCGGCGGAGGCGGCGGCCTTCAACGAGGCGGCCGGCTGGTTCGAGCAGGTGGGCCAGAAGCTGACGGGCGACCTGGCCTCGGTGGACGGCTGGATGGCCGGCGCCCGCCTGCGCATCGCGCTGGGTGAGTACAAGGAAGCGTCCCGCAACCTGGAGACGGCGTCGGAGGCCGCGGGCGCGCGCAAGGGCGAGGTGCTGGCGCTGCTCGCGGAGACGCGCCTGAAGCAGAAGGACTACGCGCGCGCGAAGACGGCGGCGGAGACCGCGATCAAGCTGGACAAGAACAACGTGGCCGCCGCGGCGGTGCTCGCGGAGGTGCAGGCCACCACCGCGCCCACCGCTCCGCCGGACGCGCTCATCTCCACCCTCACCGCCGCGGTGCAGGGCCCCAACGGTCAGACGGAGGAGGCGGCCAAGGGGCTCTGGTACCTGGGTGAGATCCTCTACCGCGGCTACAAGGACCTGCCGGCGGACAAGGTGGAGGAGAAGGTCGCCGCGCTCCAGGCCATGGAGGGCGTGTACACGCAGGCCGCGTCGCTCGGGTATCCGGAGTGGGCGGTGGCGTCGCTGTGGAAGATCGCCCTGGCGTACGGCCACATCGCGGACGTGGTGGACCAGACGCCGGTGCCCGGCGGCCTGTCCGCCGCGGAGACGAAGCAGTTCCAGGACGCGGTGAAGCAGCAGGTGGGGCCGCTCAAGGTCCGCTCGGACGAAGCCTTCAAGGCCTGTCTGTCCCGCGCGGAGTCGCTGGAGGTCTTCAACGCGGCGGTGGTGGGTTGCCGCAACCGCACGGACGTGGCCGCGCTGCCGGTGCCGCAGCCGGCCGCGCCCACGCAGCCCGCGGCGCTGGAGGACCTGCGCAAGAAGGCGGAGAAGGTACTCACCGCGGAGGCGCTGGAGGCCCTGGGCATGGGCTACCTGGACGCGCACCAGTACGGCATGGCGCAGCTGACCTTCGGGCGCGTGACGGAGTTGCAGGACACGCGCGCGTCCGCGCACGCGGCGCTGGGCTGGGCCATGCTCAACCTGGGTGACGCGATGGGGGCCCGCGCGGCGTACGCCAAGGCGCTGGAGGCGGACCCCACCTACGACAAGGCCCGCCTCAACCTGGCCGCGCTGCGCTGCCGCTTCGGCGACACGGACGGCGCGCGCCGCGAGCTGGCCGTGCTCAAGGACATGGGCACGCTCAATGGCCCGGACGTGGACGCGGGGTGGAAGGCATGCAAGTGAGCGCGCCCTTCCGCCGCATCGCTCCGGTGCTGTTCGCGCTCGTCGCCACCGCGTGTGGCGAGGAGGGCGGCAAGCTGGAGGGCAGCGTGACGGAGCTCATCGACCTGCGCTACCAGCGCACGGAGGCGGCCCTGGCGGAAGGGACGCTGGCGGTGAGCTTCGTCAACACGCAGGGCAGCGGGCAGGACGTGGTGTTGAAGGTGAGCGCGCGGGTGGCGGACATGCTGCCGGACAACGAGTACGCGGGCTCGCTGGACATCGACCTGGCGGAGGCGCTGGAGGACGGCTCGCAGCGGGGCAGCGTGGACCGCAGCGTGCTGGATGAGCCGGTGCGTCCCTTCCCGCCGCTCGTGCGCGGCAACCTCTTCGTGAAGTCCCTTCCGAAAAACACCGGGGACCGGGTGTCGGGCGAGTTCAACGTCACGTTCACCAACGGCACCGACGTCTACTCCGGCCGGACCATCTTCAGCCGTTTCGAGGCCACTGCTCCATGAAGCGCCACCTGCTCCTCAGCCTGTCCCTCCTGACCGCCGCCTGCGGCCCGAGCTACGGCATGCGCGTGCCGGACGCGCTGGTGAAGAAGCTGCCGTACGAGACGCGCATCGAGCTGCTGGAGGCGGAGAACGACCTGGCGCTGGCCATCGACCGGGTGGACGAGGCGGACAACGAGATCAACCGCGCGCGCGACAACATCCGCCGCGCGAAGTCCCGCCAGGAGGCCGCCGAGGACGAGGAGGACCGCGCGCAGGACGCGTCCTCCCGCGAGGTGGCGCAGCTGGCCATCGCGGAGTCGGAGGCCCGCGTGGAGTACCTGCGCGCGCACCAGCGCCTCAACGTGGGGCTGCGCGAGGTGGAGCAGTTGTCGCTGCGCTGCGCGTTCGCCCGCTTCGAGCTGGCGCGGCTGACGGCGGCGCGCAAGGCGAAGGTGCAGGGCAGTGAGCGCCTGGAGCCGAAGGATTTCGAGGAGCAGGTGTCCGAGTGCGAGGCCGCCGTGAAGGAAGAGCGCGCGAACCTCGGGGGGGACACGAAGGAAGCGCAGGCGGCGAAGGAGGCGTGGGAGGCGAAGAAGGCCGCCCTGGCCAAGAAGACCTTCGACGCGCGCGCCAGCCCGTACGTGGAGAACCTGTGATGACGAAAGCCGGAGTCCTTCTCCTTCAATTGCTGACGGCCCAGGCTCCCGCGCCGGAGGCACCTCCGCCGGAGAAGCCCGCTGCGCGCGCGGACAAGCTCCCGGACGACCCGGACGCGCTCTACAAGCTGGGCACGGCCTTCCTGTCGCAGAACCAGCCGCGCCGCGCGGTGGCTCCGCTGACGAAGCTCGTCGGGCTCACGCCGGATGGCGTCCCCGCGAAGGTCGCGCTCGCGCGAGCGCTGCGGCTTTCCGGGGATGTGCCCAAGGCCAAGGCGGTGCTGGACGCGGCGCTCGCGGCCTTCCCGGAAGAGGCCACGCTGCGCTCGGAGCGCGGCCTGCTGGCGCGCATCCAGGACGACACGGACGAGGCCATCACGCAGTACTCCGTGGCCACGGAGCTGTCGCCCAAGGACGCGGAGCTGCGCTTCAACCTGGGCGAGGTGCTCCAGCGCGCGAACCGCACGGACGACGCCATCGAGGCGTACCGCGAGGCGCTGAAGCTGGACGGCGCGCTCCAGGTGGCTCGGGTGAACCTGGGCAAGGCGCTGGCGGAGAAGGGGCTGGGCGCGGAGGCGAAGGAGACGCTGCGCGAGGCCATCCGCCAGAAGGACTCCGACGCGGAGGCGCACTACAACCTGGGCGTCGTGCTGATGCGGGAGAACGACGTCACGGGCGCGTTCGCGGAGTACCAGGCGGCGCTCAAGGCGGATCCGAAGCACGCGCGCGCGCAGAACAACCTGGGCGTGGTGCTGGACGGCCAGGGCAACGCGCGCAAGGCGGCCGAGGCGTTCCAGAAGGCCATCACGTTGGATCCGAAGTACGCGGAGGCGCACTTCAACCTGGGGCTCGCGTGCTTCCAGTTGGGGGAGAACGCCCGGGCGACGAAGGCCTTCGAGAAGGCGCTGCTCCTGGAGCCCCGCCGCGCGAGCGGCCCGTACACGCAGCTGGGCCAGCTGTACCTGGCGCAGGGCAAGAAGACGCAGGCGGTGTCCGCGTTCCAGAAGGCCATCGAGAAGAGCGCCGACGACGGCAAGAAGACGACGGAGGCCTACCAGGGCCTGGCGCGCGCGTACCTGGAGCTGGGCAAGGTGGACGAGGCGTTGGCCACGCTGAAGACGGCGGTGGAGACCTTCCCGGACGAGCCCGGCGTGCGCGCGGGCTACGGCGACGCGCTCAAGGCCAAGGGCGACCTGGACGGCGCCATCGCGCAGTACTCGGCCTGCGTGAAGCTCCAGCCCACGGCGGAGAACCGGCTGATGCTGGCGGAGGCGTACGCGAAGAAGCACGTGGGCGCCCAGGCGCGGCCCCTCTACGAGGCCGTGCTCCAGGAGGATCCGAAGCACCGCGCGGCGAAGCTGGGCCTGGCGGACCTGCTGCTCTCCATGGGCGACTACGTGGCGGCGGAGAAGCTGCTCACGCCCGCGGCGGGCGAAGAGGCGGACACGGCGGCGCTCGCGCGGCTGGGCATCCTGCACTCGCGGCGCGGCCGGCCGGACCTGGCGGTGCCGGAGCTGGAGGCGGTGGTGGCGAAGGACCCCGCGCAGTTGGAGGCCCGCGCGGAGCTGGGCTTCCTGTACCTGCGCGGCGGTGACGAAGCCAAGGCGCTCCAGGTGCTGAGCGACGTGCTGGCGGTGGAGCCGCGCAACTCGCTGGGCCTGCTGTACCTGGGGCACACGCTGTACCGGCAGGGCAAGTTGCCGGAGGCGGAGAAGGCGTTCCGGGGCTCAGCGCAGGTGGACGCGGGCGCGGGCGAGCCGCACTTCGCGCTCGCGCAGTTGCTGGAGGCCACCAACCGCAAGGCCGAGGCCAAGAAGGAGTACGAGGCCGCGGTGCAGTTGCAGCCGGACCATGCGGACGCGAAGACCGCGCTGCAGAAGCTGGCCGTGGACGTGCCGTAGTCATCGCGGGGAGCCATGCGAAACCATCCGATGCGCGTGGGGCTGGCCACGGTGTTGCTGCTGGGGCCGGTGACGGCCGGCGCGGTGAGCCAGAAGCTGCGTTACAGGTTCGAGTCGGTGTCCGACCCGGTGACCACCGTGGTGGACGACAGCGGCAAGGGCCACACCGGCACGGTGCAGTCGAGCAACGGCGGCGCCGTCACGGTGGAGACGCCGGGCTATGAGGGCCAGGGCGTGCGCTTCCCCGCCGTCTGTGTTGGGACGGCGTGCGCGAAGGCGTTCATCAGCGCGGCGGACTCGGTGTCGCTCAACCCGGGCACGGCGCTGTTCTCCTTTGGCGCGCGCGTCCGCGTGACGCTCGCGGAGCTGAGCGCGGACCACGGGTCCAACCTGGTGCAGAAGGGGCTCTACAGCACGGCGCAGTGGAAGCTCCAGTTGGACGACGCGGTGACGGGCAAGCCGAGCTGCGTGGTGCGCACCACCGGCGGCGCGGACGCCGTCATCGTCAAGGCGTCCGTGGGCATCGCGGACGGCGCCTGGCACAAGGTGACGTGCCAGCGCACCAGCACCACGCTGACCATCCTCGTCGACAACGTCGCCCGGGGCAGCGCGCTGCTCGCCAGCACCTACGACATCAACCCGGTGGGACAGCCCGTCGCCATCGGGGCGAAGAGCGCCGGGAACAACAACGACCAGTTCCACGGCGCCATCGACGACGTGTACTTCAACCTGGACTGAGTCCGGGGCTATTCGCGGGAGCGCATGAGGGCCTCTGGCAGCGGAGGCCCCGTGGGCGTGGGACGCGGTGACTCCGTGAGCGTCCGGCCGAAGTGGTAGCGCGCCTCCGCGTGGACGCCGAAGGACTCGCCTCCGGCGCTCGCCAGCAGCACGAGGTCGTCATCGGGGCGGGAGCCCTCGGGCAGGTCCAGGGTCCAGGGGACTTCCCGCGTGTCTCCGTCCAGCACGATGGGCGACGTGGGGCCTTCCCGGAGAATCGTTCGCGGCGGCACGCGAAGGGAGACCTCCACGGGCGCGGTGAAGCCCGGGCTCCGGTCCAGCCGTGCAACGAGCCGCACCGTGTCCGCGCTGGCGTCCACCACCCGCCAGGAGACGTGCAGCGGCGCGGGGATGCGCGCCGTGGCGGGGAGCACCGTGGCCGCTGGCGCGGGGCTGTCCGTGGCCGTGACGCCATCCTCCGGGCTTCGCGTGAGCACCGTTGTCGTCACGTCCGTGACATGGGTCTTCGTCGGGACAACAGGCCGCGAGCGCTGCGCTTCGCGCGACGGCAGGTCCCATGAAGGCATTCCGTGCGCTGGCAGCGCCACCGACCGCGCGGATGCGAGGAGCGTCGGCGAGGACGCGTGGACGGGCTTCTCCTGCGCCGCCTGAGGAGGTGATTCGGAAGGCCTGGGCGGCTTCTTGCGCCGCACGCGGTCCACGCCAGAAGCCATGCCGGCCGAAAGCGCTCCGACGAGCGCCAGCGCCAGCACGGCCCCCGCCACGCGTTTGCGCATCAGGGGGCGCAGGAGGTTCATCGCGGTGGACCGCCTGCTTCGCGGCATCGAACGAGGAAGCTTCATGGGTACGGGGCTCCGAAGCTCGAGGCCACGGCAAGCGCCTGTGACATGCGACTCAAAGGCTCGTCATGGGCTCGGGCCTCCGACGCCATCACGGGCGCGTGGCTTCGGCGTCGTGGCGGCGTCATGGGCACAGGGGCTCGTGGCTGGGATACGGAAAGGAAGTCGCGGGTTCGGTGGCCGCGTCCACCCGGGTGCTCGGGAAGCCCTGGCACATCAGCGCGTCCAGGAAGTCCGCGAGACACGGTGAGGGCCTGCCCGTGTCCACCACGTCCGTGAGCGCGCCCTTCTCATCCCGCGTCCAGGTGTGCCGCGTGTAGCCGCGCGCCCAGGGCGACCGGTTCATCGCGGGCGCGGCGAGCGCGTCGTAGAGGGGCTGGCTCGACGGTGTGCCTGTGGCCGTGCGGTAGAGGATGGCGGCCACCTCGTTCTCGTCCAAGGGCTGGAGCAGGCCGTCTTCCGCGCGGGGCCGCGTCCAGGGACTCACCGAGGAGGCTCGCGCGGACAGGTCCACCCAGAACAGCGTCCCGCCCTGCCGGTCGAAGTAGCGGGGACTGCGGCGCGCGTCCGTGCTGAACCAGGTGGCCCAGCCCTCGCTCCAAGCCTGTCCCGGGAAGGTGGGCACGCCCACGTAGTGCGGCCCACCCTCTTCCGGGCTGGTGCCCCGGCTGGCCATCACCCAGTGCCCCAGCTCGTGCATCACCATCGCGTCCGACCACCACGCCGCATCCGAGTCCCCCGGCAGCCACACCTGCGCGTCCCAGCTCCGGCCCACCGCCGTCACCGGCCACGGCGCGAAGCACGCCCCGCAGGACCAGGTCGTCCCGAAGCCCAGCCACGCCACGATGGGCAGGCCGTCGCGTCCGCCGTAGCGCTCGCGCATCCGGCGCCAGGCCGTGCCCAGCACGTCGAACACCGCCGCCGCGCCGGAGCCCTCGGACTCGGCGAGGGTGAACACGGGTTGCTCCGACAGCTCGCGCGTCGTGCGCGACCAACTCCAGATGCGGGCCGCGTCCCCCGGCGCCGCCTTCACCGACTGCGCGCCCGGCAGCCCGGGGTCCGCCACCGCGTAGGCCACCGCGCCGTCCCGCCCCCGGCCGGCCGCGTACACGACGACGCGGTCGTCATCTCCCGGGGACGACGACACCTTCAGCGTGAAGCGGCCGGCGTCATCCGTCACCTGCGAGTCGAGCACCTTCGAGCCCTGGAACGACACGATGAGGAACCCGCGAGCCGGCACCGGCTCCACGTCCGGCGTCCATGCGCGGAACTCCGCATCCGGGAAGCGGCGCGCGTAGCGCACCGTGCCGCTCAACGTGGGCCCGGGCCTGCCGCAGAAGCCCCGTCCAGGCGCGGCCTCGCAGGCAACGTCACAGGCCCGCGCGACCCACCGGCCGTTCGTGCACACCTGCAAGGCCTTGGACTCCGTGCACCGCGAGACGCCGTCGACACACGCCGAGCCCGAGACACAGGCGACCTCCGGCGATTCGACGCAGGTCGTGTCCTCCGCGCAGTCCTCCCGGTGCACGGCGCCATCCACGCAGCGCTCCAGCACCCGAGGGCCCAGGCACCGTGACGGCGCGGGGAGCTGATCACACGCGAGCGCGGGCCGGACGGTCTCCTCGGGCAGGGACGTGACACAGGCCGCGCAGGCCGCGCCCTCGCAGTCCACGGCACAGGGCTTCAGCTCCGCCCCCGGGTCGCAACCCGCGAGCGCCAGCGCCATGAGCGCCCAGCACCACACCCAGACCCCGCGTCCCACCAGGAGGAAACCTCGTTCGAGCCAGCGGGCGCGAGAACACCATGCACGCCTCGACGTCAGGCAGAGCCAGGGGGACGACGGCCCCCCTGCCCGCCCGCCCTACCCTGCGCTTCCCGGCCCCGGGCCGCGGACGCGGGTCCGCATCTCACGGATGAGAAGCCGAGAACCTCACGGGGACGCCCCGTCGGCAGCGCACCGTACAAACTTGTCCGACTGTCCTACAGGTTTTGGATGACCGCGTCCGGCGGGAGGTGCCCCGAATGGAGTTCAGGAGTGCCAGGTCCTGCCTGACGGATGCAGGCGGCGCGAGCAGCAGGAGTCACGCGCAACCGGCACCCGTGAGCCAGGACGGAGTCAGGGGCGTGGAGCGCTCGGGCGGCACAGGACGAGCCCCACGTCATCCGGGAGCGCGCCGCTCGCGAGTCGAGGCAGCGCGGCCAGCGCGAGCACCGCGGCGTTCGCATCGGCGCGGACCACATGCTCCTGGATGCGACGGAGGTCGACGTACTTGAACAATCCGTCTGACGCGCCGAGGAGAACGCCGCCTCGCCACACGCGCTCGAAGGTGACGGGCCGAGCCCGCCCGCTGCCGAGCAGGGGCTTGCGGTGTTGCTGCTCCGTCAGCTCGATCGCTTCGCCGCCCTGGAACAGCCACAACTCCGAATCCCCCACGCTGGCCCCCACCACGCGCCGCGGGGTGACACAGGCGACCACGGCGGTGGTTTCTCCTCCCTGTCCCGAGGCCACCAGCTCCGCGTCGCACCGCACCAGCACATCGCGCCAGGTCTCTTCGCGCTCCACATCGGCCCCGGCCTCCACGGCGTCCTGGACGCCATGCAGGACGGCCTCCGCGGCCTCTGCGCCACGCCGTGAGTTCCCCGCCCCATCCGCCACCACGAGCACCGTCGCGTCCCCTCGCGTCAGAACCCGCACGCGGTCCGCCCCCGTCCTGCCCGCCGACTCCACATGCCACGCCGTCACGAAATCGCTCATGTGTCGCGCTCAGGGACGAGCTTCGCATGCCGTCGACTAGCAGTCGCGCCGCGCACAGACCTGTTCGACTGTCGGACAGGTTCGGCCAGCGGGACGGCGGCTCATACAGGGGGCATGTCCATGAATGAGGCGTCCAGCCGTCGCCGGTTCTTGTCCACGGTCGTCGTGCTCGGCGTTGGAAGCACCGCGAACGCGGCGCCCAAGTCCAAGCCCGCGGAGGTGAACGCCACCGAGGACCTGATGCGCGAGCACGGCATCATCCGCCGCACGCTCCTGATGTACGAGGAGATCGCTCGCCGCCTCGACCTTCGTGAAGAGAAGGCGCCCGTGGAGGTGCTCGCGCAGGCCACCCGGCTCATGCGCCGCTTTGGCGAGGACTACCACGAGAAGACAGAGGAGACGGAGGTGTCCCCCCGGCTGGTGAAGGCGGGCCAGCAGAAGGAGCTCGTCCAGGTGCTGCTCGAGCAACACGCCGCCGGGCGCAAGCTCACCGCGTCCATCCTCGCCGCGACCTCGGGCCGCGACGCCCTCACGCAACCCCAGCCCAGGGCCACGGCCGCGCGGCAGCTCACCTGGTTCATCCGCATGTACCGGCCGCACGCCGCGCGTGAGGACACGGACCTGTTCCCCGCCTTCCGCGACCTCTTCGACGAGAAGCAATTCACGGAGCTCGGCGAGCGCTTCGAAGCGCAGGAACACCGGGTGCTGGGGAACAACGGTTTCGAGAACGCGCTCAAGGAGGTGGCTCAGTTGGAGCGCGCGCTTGGCCTCCACGACCTCGCCCGGTTCACACCTTCGGAGAACTAGTGCGCGCTAGGAACGCGGTCAGCAGGGCCCGCCGTTCCTCCTCACCCAGCACTCCATCCAACGCGGGGAACAGGTACGTCTCCTCGCGCAGCGAGTGGTGGTGCTCCAGGTGCTTGAACGTGCTCTCCATGTCGAACACACGGAGCACGGCTCGGCGATAGTCCGGCGCGCTCGCGTCCAGCGCGTCCACGGCCTCCTGACACTTCGCCAGCAGCTCCCGCATGCGCTGGTGCTCGCCGGTGAAGAGCTCTGGCGCGGCGCCTCGGATGCGTCCCGCGCGCGGCAGTTCCGGCAGGAGCAGCGCCTCCTCCGCCTCCAGGTGCCGCGTCAGCTCATCTCGATAGAGCGCCAACCGTTCGCGCGCGACGGGCAGGTCCATGCCCATCAACGCTTCCTGGTGCAGGAGGAACAGCTCCTCCAGGTCGCGGTGGAGCGCTCCCAGGCTGACGAAGTCGGTGGGCGCGGCCATCAGCGCCCTTCAGTGCACCTTGTCGTCGCGCACGTGGGCCTCGCGGGCCACGCGCGGACGCGGCGTCACCATACGGGTCACTCCGGAGTAGAGCTGCTCCTCCGTGTAGACCTTGCGCACGCGGCGGTGCGACGCGCGCGGGTGGTAGGCCGGCCCCGGACGCTCCAGCCACTGGAGCACCCGCACCTCGCCCGAGTGCGCCAGGTCCGTGAGCAGCGCCTCCGGGCACAGCTTCAGGTAGCGGCGCACCAGCGGACGCAGGCGGCGCCCGAACTCCGCGCCCAGCTTCGCGTGGCGGCGGCCCGCGTGCAGCGTGCCGTCGAAGCGCAGCGAGATGTGGAAGAGCTCGTGCATCAGCGTCTCCAGCCGCGACTTCGCGGTGGAGCCCCGGAAGAAGAGCGGGCGCAGCGTGATGCAGTACAGGATGCGGCGGCCCCGGATGCGAACCACCGGCTTGCGCCGCCCCGCCTTGTCGATGCTCTTGCCCCCCTTGAAGCACAGGGGCTTCACCGTGCCTCGCGACGCCCGGCGGGCCTCGCCGGCCACCACCAGGATGCGTCCCACCTTCACGTGGCTGAACTCGGGCATGCGCGCGGCGATGTCCCGGATGAGGGAGCGCAGGGTCCGGTTGAAGTTGGGACGTCGGGGAGCCACGGTTGGTGGACAGTCTAGCGGAAATCCCCTTGGGACCAGCCCCTGGCCTCCCCAGAATGTCCTTTGTGAATCGCTCGACCTGCCTGATGGCCCTGGTGTCCGCGCTGTTCGCCCTCAACTCCGGGTGTGCCTCCGCCCCCGTCCGCTCCGGCGGGCCCCCTGCCCTGACGGCCCAGGAGACCGCCGTCGTCTCCCAGGGGCTCACCGACGCCTCCGTGCGTTACACCGGACAAATCACCGGCACCGCCAACGGCGTCGTGGAGCGGGCCGACTACGAGCTCGTCGCCGACGGGCAGGTGGTGAAGACGGGCTCCGCGAAGCTGGGGGTGCCGTTCGCGCCGGGGACCCCCGCGGACTTCTCCATCGAGGAGAAGTCCTCCTACGTGAAGAGCCCGGAGGACCTGGCCCGCCTGAGCGCCCAGGGCGGCACGGTGCTCATCGCGCTGCGCGGCACGCTGGTGGTGCGCTCCGGGGGCAGCGAGGAGACCCTGCCCTTCGCCGCCAGCCGCGCCGTGCGCGTGCCCCGGCTGCCGGAGGTCATCGTGGAGAGCCTGGACGCCGCGCGCTATTCGCCGGAGGAGGTGCAGATCAACCTGCGGCTGGGCGTGCGCAACCCGAACCCGTTCCCGCTGCGGCTGGACTCGCTGACCTACCAGGTCGCCGTGGCGGACAAGCCCCTGGAGGAGGGCACGACGGCGCAGGCGGACTCGGTGGATGCGTCCGCCACGGGCGTGTACCCGGTGGAGGTGGCGGTGACGGCCCAGTCCTGGGGGCCGGGCGTCAAGGCGCTCATCGGGAAGGGCGTGCTGCCCTACAGCGTGAAGGGCGAGCTGAAGGGCCCCATGTTGCAGGTCCCCTACTTCCTGAAGGGTGACGTGAAGCTCAACGTGTCCCGCTAGACTGGGGCGCACGCGTGCCCATCTACCTGCTGAGTGACGACGAGCCAGAGCTGTTCCCCCCGCCCTCCAAGGCGGACAAGAGCGGCCTGCTCGCGGTGGGCGGCGACCTGCGCCCGGAGCGGCTGGTGGCCGCGTACTCGCAGGGCATCTTCCCCTGGTACAGCGAGGGGCAGCCCATCCTGTGGCACTCGCCCGACCCGCGCTTCGTGCTGGAGCCGGACAAGATTCACGTAGGGCGTTCGCTGCGCAAGGTGATGAACCGGGGCACGTACACGGTGCGCTACGACACCGTGTTCGCGAAGGTCATCGACGCGTGCTCGCGCGTGCACCGGCCGGGGCAGGACGGCACCTGGATTACGGACGCGATGAAGCAGGCGTACATCCGGTTGCACGAGCTGGGGCTGGCGCACTCGGTGGAGGCGTGGGACGGCGAGGTGCTGGTGGGCGGGCTGTACGGCGTGTCACTGGGCGCGGCGTACTTCGGAGAGAGCATGTTCGCGCTGGCGCCGGACGCGTCGAAGGTGGCGTTCGCCACGGCGGTGGAGCGCTTCAAGGGCTGGGGCTTCCAGCTCATCGACTGCCAGGTGGAGACAGAGCACCTGGAGCGCTTCGGCGCGGAGTCCTGGCCGCGAAAGCGCTTCCTGGCGGCGCTTGGTCAGGCGTTGACGGAGCCCACGCGGCGAGGGCCGTGGACGGAGTAGGTGTCAGTGGCCGGGCTGCAACTGGATCTCGTATCGAACCTGGACACCCGCCTTCTCAAGGATGACATCCAGCAGCCTCGCGGCGGTCACGCTCGCTTCCGCGGAAGAGGCAGCGTCCACGCGAAAGTACACTTCGTCGACGTCGCCCTTCTGCGGGCCGACACAACCACTACCGGGCACGAGTTCGTCGAGCGCCTGAGCGACAGACCCTCGCTCCGCCTCGGTCAGTGAGCGCGACAAATCAGCGTAGACGGACCAATTCATTACCAAGCCTCCAGTCTCTCACTCTGTGGCCGGGCTGCGGCGCAACGCTTCCCGCCAGAGATGTTCAAACGCTTCTGGCGGCATGGCGTGCTCGTCCTCCAACGCCAACTCCGAAAAGGGCTGATCCGCCAGCCATTCAGGATGCTCGGCGTCGCCCCATCGCCACACCTCGCCATAGACCTCGACCTGACGGCTCGGCCATCCGTCGATGATCTCCAGGTAGGCCATTCCCTCGCCCAGGTCTGATTCGGCGGCGTGCTGGAAGTATCGCTTCATGATGGCTGGCACCCCGGCGGTGTCTCCGGGAAAGCCCCGCTCCACACCTTGCGAATGGCTTCCAGCACCTGGAGCCCATTCCCGGTGGCGATCTGCTCCCAGTAGGGGAAGTGCGCGAACACGGCCTCGTGGTTCGCGGTCACCTCTCCGTGGAAGTCCATCCCGTTGTACCCGTGGATCCCAATCAGGGTCTCCAGTTGGGTCCGCGCATTCTGCCCGCGCAGAGAGAACGCAGTCGGAACATGGCCAACGAAGTGGGGACCGAAGTCCGCGGCGGTCACGCGGATCCGTCCCTGGATGTGATGGTTGAACGCATCCAGGGCTTCGGCCGGGACCCAGAGTTCCTGGTGCATCCGGGCACCGACCTGCTGGACCTCGAATGACGCCGCGTGGGAGTCCTCCACGTCGAACGCCGTGACGTAGCCAGCGCCTTCGGGGCTTGTGGCATTCCAGTCCCGGCTGATCTGCCGGGCATACGGCTCGTTGAGCACCGGGTAGAAGATGGGCTGCTCCGGCAGGCGCGGCGGAAAACGCCGCATCCCCGACCGGTAGATCAACAGCAACTCTTGAAGCCCGACCGGGCGATAGAGGCGCATGGCGGATCTCTCCCTTCTTGGACCGCTTCACGCGAAAAGCCCCTGGATGCTGACACCAGCGTCCAGGGGCTTTGGCTTCACGGCTTGAGCGCGGCTACTTCTTGCACGGCGACAGCGTGCGCTTCGCGTGGATGAGGTCCTCTTCCGTGGGGCTCCCGTAGCGCACGGCCTTCGGCGCGGCCTTCAGCTTCTGGTAGTCGTACGCGTAGAGCACGCCCATCTCCCGGCTCAGGATGAAGCGCGGGCCGCTGAAGTCCCAGAGGCCTCCGAACAACTGACCTCCTGGCTTGAGCGGCGTCAGCGCCGTGCTCTCCCGCCCCCGCACGAACAACATGGACAGGTCGTCCGTCGCCCAGTTGCACGGGTTGCTGCCGTTCTTGTGCAGATAGGACACCGTCAGGTCGAACGCGCCCTCGCCCTCGTCGCCCGTCACGCCGAAGTACTCCCACAACCGCGCGCACTCCGGCGCCGCGCAGTCCTGCGGCGGGATGTGCTCCGCGTAGTCCGGCGGGATGCCGTCCGATTCCTTGCCAATCAGGCTCCGGTTGGGCCGGCGCAGCACGCACCCCGTGGGCTCGTCCTTCTGCCGCAGCGCGATGGGCGTCCCCGCGAGCCGGCCGGGCGGCAGCACCTCACACTCCGTCGCCAGCTCCGCCATCAGGTACGTCTGGCGGTCCTCGTCCGTCCCCATCCGCACCGCCCAGTACGCGATGGGCGTGCCCTTGCAGGCCTTCGCCTTCTCCTTGCCGAAGACCCAGATGGGCGCCTTGGTCGTGTCCAGCGCGCCCAGCTTCTTCGCCTGCTCCATGGGCACCGGCTTCACCCCGGAGCGGCTGCGCGCCCCCGCCTGGAAGAACTTGTCCTTCGAGGCCGGGATGATGGCCTGGTGCACCAGCCAGCCCAGCCGGTCGATGCCCACCTGCCCCATGGGCGTCATCGGCAGGAACTCCGGCTTCACCGGGCAGCCCCGGTCCATCTCCGGCAGGTCCACCACCACCGCCGAGCCGTCGTCCTCATCCACCTGCGCCCACGCGGCCCCAGGCCCCACCGTCAGCGCCAGCACCAGCGCGAACCCCGCGCGCTTCACTCCGTTCATCATTCCGTCGGACCTCCACCCACGGTTCTACCGCAAGCGGCTGCCCTCCGGCGCGCCTCAGGCTTCAGCGGGGCTTCTTCGGAGCCGGAGCCGGCTTGCGCTTCACCGGCGGAGGCGGCGCGGGCGGCACCCCGGCGTCCCGCGGCACGTCCGACACCGTCGCGTCGAGCGCCTCCTGCTTCGCGGCGTCCTGCTCCTTCGGCGGCGCCTCCACCTCCGTGCGGTCCTCCAGCGGCACGCGGCCCACGGCGCGGTCGAACAGCGCCCACAGCGCCTTGCGGTGGCCCTCGCGGTCCGTCTTCCCGGACAACACCAGCCCCGCGCCGCTGTAGCGCACCGTCAGCCCCGGCGGCATGCCCGCCTCGAAGTCCTCCAGCTGCGCCTGGAGCTGCTCCACCGCGAACGTCAGCTCCAGCTCCTTCGCCAGGTACGCGTGCGTCTTGAGGAACGTGCGCAGCGCCAGCCGGCACGCGTTGTCCTTCACCGTCGCCGTGAGGTTGCGCTCCACGCCTTCCGTGGCCTTCAGGTCCGGGCAGGCCTTCTTCGCCGCCGCGAGCTGGGCCGTGGTGTTCTGCAGCTCGATGGGCCCCACCATCACCCGCCACACCGCGAAGCGGCCCTCGGCGTAGAGCAGCACCCGCGCGATGCCGGCGGCATGGGGCGTCAGGAGCAGCTCGCCGCTCCCGGCCAGCGCCTCCGCCGTCACGACGTTGGGCGCGTCGGACTCCGCCCAGTCCACGGCGGTGAGCTTCTGGAAGGTCTCCTTGCCGGGCTCCAGCGTCAGGGCCTGGTCCACCGGCCAGGCCAGGGCCGCCGGGGGCGCCGCCAGCGCGCCCAGCAGTCCGCCAATGACGTACATCCGACGTCCCCGCATGGTGCCTCCCGCCAGGGTGGTATGCCCCTCTAGCACGGGATAAGAACCTCCCCCTATGCCTACCTGGACCCTCTGGGTCGCCTGCCTGGCCCTCTGCTTCATGAGGTCCCTGGTCGCCGCCGCGGAGTCCGCGCTCTATGGGACGTCCGACCTGCGCGCCCAGGAGCTCGCGGAGGAGAGCAAGAGTGTCGCCGCGCGCCGGGTGCTCCGCCACAAGACGGACCGCGAACCCGCCGCCACCGCCCTGCGCCTGGGCATGGTGCTGTCCGGCTTCCTCGCCGCCGCCATCGGCGCCTTCGTCCCGCCGCGCCTCCTGGACTTCAGCCGCTACGCCGAGGCCACCTGGGTGCCCATCGCCACGGTGTGCGCGGGCGCCCTCTTCGTGGGTGTGCTGGCCAGCCTCATGGAGGTGACGCTGCGCGGCCTGGCCAACGGCAACCCGGAGCGCTGGGCCCTGCGCCTGTCGGGCCTGGTGTCCCTGCTGGTGACAGTGCTCTACCCGCCCATGCGCCTGATGCTGGGCCTGCTCAACCTGGGTGCCCGCACCATGGGCCGCACCCTGCGCTTCGAGCCGCCGCCCCCGCCCCTGGAGGAGCTGGAGAAGCTGCTCGCCGCCCAGGCCGCGCGCAACGAGGTGGACAAGAGCGCCCCGCAGCTCATCCGCTCCATCTTCGAGCTGTCCGACAAGCGCTGCCGCGACGTGATGGTCAACCGCACGGACGTCATCTCCGTGGACGTCACCACGCCGCCGGATGAAGTGCTGCGCATCCTGGCGGAGGAGAACCACTCGCGCATCCCGGTCTACAAGGACGACGTGGACCACATCGTCGGCGTGCTGCACGCGCGCGACCTCATCCCGCTGCTCCAGCACCCGGAGCTCATCGTCCTGCAGGACGTCATCCGCCCCGCCCACTTCGTGCCGTGGATGAAGCCCGTGGGCGACCTGCTGCGCGACATGCAGAAGCGGAAGATCCACATGGCCATGGTCGTCGACGAGTACGGCGGCTTCATGGGCGTCGTCACGCTGGAGGACATCCTCCGCGAAATCGTGGGCGACATCGGCGACGAGTTCGAGGTGGAGGAGAAGCTCGTCGAGAAGATGGCCGACGGCACCTCGCTGGTGGACGCCGCCATGGAGGTGGATCAGTTCACCAAGCTCTTCGGCTTCCCGCTGCCGGAGGGCGACTTCGACACGCTGGGCGGCTACCTGTCCTCGCTCGCGGGCCACCTGCCGGACGTGGGCGAGCGCTTCACCTACAACGGCTGGCAGTTCGTCGTGGCCACCAAGGAGGGCGCCCGCATCGACCGCGTGCGGATGTCCCGCCTCAAGAGCGCCGCGCCCGGCATCCCGGACGGACAGCCCCGCGACGGTGTCCCGGCGCCCTCCAAGGACGACGGCCCCGGGGGCCCGCCGCGGCAGCCTCCCGACTCCGGCACGGCGCCAGACGCCAAGAGCTGAAGGCGCTTCACTGCGCCGGGCTGGACTCCCCGCCCGGCACCCACGCGAGGTCCAGCGAGCGCGCGTCGCGGAAGGGCGCGCGCCGCTCGGAGCCTCCGAAGCGCAGCACCACGCCGCCCTCCACCCGCACCAAGTGCGACCCTGTCTCCGGACGGCCACCGCCGCGCGCCACCGCCAGCGGGAAGTAGACCTCCAGGGGGACCTGGCCCTTGCCGTCCAGGGGCACGCCCATCACCTGCTCGCCCGTGGCCACGCGCCGGCCGTCCACGCGCAGGTCGAAGTCCACGCGCGTGAGCGTGGCCGCGTCCGAGGACGGGTTGCCCACCTGGAGCTTCAGCGTGAGCGCCCCTGAGCCGTCGCGCGTGAAGGCCACGTCCACCGCCTCCACCCGCACCGCCTCGTCGTAGGCGCGCGGGCGGAAGGGCACCACGCCCAGGCAGCCGGACATGCAAAGGATGCCGGCCAGGTCCAGCCCGAGCACCACCCGGCGCGAGCGCATCAGCCGCCCAGCAGAGGCTGCAGCGCCTCCACCGTCAGGGGCCAGCCCGCGCGGCGCGCCAGGACCTCCAGCGCCTTGATGAACTCCGCCGCGGTCTGGAAGCGGCGGGCCCGGTCCGCGAACAGCGCCTTGCGCGCCACCCGCGCCGCGTAGTCCGGCAGGTCCGGGGACAGCGTGGAGAGCAGCGGCACGCGAGCGTCGCGCACCTGGTGCATCAGCTGCGCCTCGTTGTCGCCGGTGAAGAGGCGGCGGCCGGCC
This sequence comes from Corallococcus sp. M7, assembly GCF_054512695.1. Lineage (NCBI taxonomy): Bacteria > Pseudomonadati > Myxococcota > Myxococcia > Myxococcales > Myxococcaceae > Corallococcus > Corallococcus sp. M7. Next base: position 1,457,993 of record NZ_CM137252.1, on the reverse strand, counting down.
CACAGCTCCCAGAGGATGACGCCCACCGCGTACAGGTCCGTGCGGGCGTCCACCGCCTGCCCCAGCACCTGCTCCGGGCTCATGTACGGCAGCGTGCCGCGCAGCGCGCCGGAGTCGCCGCGGATCATCCCCTCGACCTCCGCCACGCCGAAGTCGGTGAGCTTCACGTCGCCCTGGACGCCCAGGAGCACGTTGGCGGGGTTCACGTCGCGGTGGACGATGGTGGCGCCGTTCTCCCCCACCTTGGCGCGGTGGATGTAGTCCAGCGCCTTGAGGATGCACCACGCGATGTAGCAGGCGGACTCCGGCGGCATCGCGGCGCCGGCCTTGATGAGCAGCTCCTGCATGTAGCCCAGCGTCCGGCCACTCACGAGCTCCTGCACCATGAGGTAGTCCGGCCCGGCGCGGAACAGCCGGAACGTCCGCACGATGTGCGCGTTGCGCAGGCGCACCGTGAGCTTCGCCTCGTCGACGAAGGCCTTCACATACGCGGGGTCGTTGCGGAAGGACGGGTGCAGCCGCTTGATGACCACTTCCTCGGGCTCACCCGGGGAGCGCTGGGTCGTCTCACGGGCACGCGCCTGATACACCTCGGCCATGCCACCGACCGCCAGCCGGCCGACCACTTCATAGCCACCCAGGTCCGGAGCTTCCGCCACGGCGGCAAGTTTAACGCGGATCCGGGAGAGGCCCCACTATTCCTCCACCAGGGAGTGGAAGAGGGCCTCGTACTTCCGGGCGGACGCGGTCCAGGAGAAGTCCTTCCCCATGCCCCGCACCTGGAAGTCCCCCAGCCGTGCGGGGTCCGCGTACAGGGAGAGCGCCCGGCGGATGGCGGCCAGGAGCGCCGAGCGGTGGAAGGCCTCGAAGAGGATGCCGTTGCCGTCCAGGCCCCCCTCCACCGTGTCCACCAGCCCGCCCGTGGCCCGGACGATGGGCACCGTGCCGTAGCGCAGTGAATACATCTGGTTCAGCCCACACGGCTCGTAGCGGCTGGGCATGAGGAAGAAATCAGACCCGGCCTCCACCAGGTGTGACAACGCCGGGTCGAACCCGATGTGCACGCCCACCTGCTTCGGGAAGCGGGCCTGGAGCGCCCTCAACCCTTCCTCCAGGGTCGGGTCGCCGTTGCCCACCGCCACGAACCGCAGGTCCGCCTGGAGCGCCGCAGGCAGCGTCTCCAGGAGCAGGTCCACGCCCTTCTGCCACGCCAGCCGGCTGACGATGCCGAACACCGGGGCGTTGCCTTGCGTGGGCAGGCCGAAGTGCTCCAGGAGGGCGCGCTTGCAGACGGCCTTGCCCGTCATGTCGTCCTGGCCGTAGCGCGCGGGCAGGTAGGAGTCCGTCTGGGGGTTCCACTCGTGCGCGTCGATGCCGTTGATGATGCCGGTGAGCGCATGCGAGCGGCGGCGCAGGAGGCCATCCAGCCCGTAGCCCTGCTCCGGCGTTTGAATCTCCCGCGCGTAGGTGGGCGACACGGTGGTGAGCGCTTCGGAGTAGACGAGCCCGGCCTTGAGGAAGTTGACGTGGTCGTAGAACTCCACGCCCTCCGGGGTGAAGAGGTCCCACGGCAGCCCCAGGTCCTCCATGGTCCGCTTGGGGAACTGCCCCTGGTAGGCCAGGTTGTGGATGGTGAAGACGCACTTCGCGCGGGCGAGCGGCGTGCCCTGGAAGCCCCGGCGCAGCGCCACCGGAACGAGCCCCGTCTGCCAGTCGTGCAGGTGGATGATGTCCGGGAAGAAGCGCAGGCGCTGCGCGGCCTGGAGCGCGCCCACGCACAGGTAGGCGAAGCGGCGGGGGTTGTCCGCGAACTCACCGCCCCCATCGCCGTAGAGCCCCTTGCGTCCGCCGTAGAAGGCCTCGTTCTCCAGGAAGAGGACCTCCAGGCGTTCGGAGAGGCGCGCGGACAGGATGGGGCCGCCGGTCTCACCGAAGGGGAAGCGCAGCACCAGGGACTGGCCGGTGGGCAGCAACTGTCCGGTGTTGCGCACGTCCTGGTAGCGGGGCGTGACGATCTTCACGTCGTGCCCCAGCCCGGCGAGCGCCGTGGGCAGGGCCCCGGCCACGTCGCCCAGTCCCCCCGTCTTCGAGAAGGGGGTGACCTCCGAGGCGATGAAGAGGATCTTCATGAGGCCCGCCATTGCGTGCGAGTCCCGACAGGGAGTCAACCGCGAACGTGCGCGCCGGGGCCGTGTTTCCTATGGTGCGCCGCGTGACGAATATCCCGCCCGACCCCATCCAGCGCTTCGCCGACCTCTTCGCCCAGGCGAAGGCCGCCATCCCCGTGGACCCCAACGCCATGGTGGTGGCGTCCGTGGACGACCAGGGCCGCCCCAGCTCACGCGTGGTGCTGCTCAAGGACTTCGATGCGCGGGGCTTCGTCTTCTTCACCAACTACCACAGCCGCAAGGGGCAGCAGCTGCGTGCGCACCCGTACGCGGCGCTGTGCTTCTTCTGGCAGCCCCTTGAGCAGCAGGTCCGCATCGAGGGCCGGGTGGAGCAGGTGTCGGACGCGGAGGCGGACGCGTACTTCCAGAGCCGCGCGCGCGGCAGCCAGATTGGCGCGTGGGCCAGCCTCCAGAGCGAGGAGCTGCCCTCGCGAGACCTCCTGGACCAGCGCGTGGCGGAGGTGGAGGCGCGCTTCCAGGGCCGCGCGGTGGAGCGCCCGCCGCACTGGAGCGGCTTCCGCGTGGTGCCGGACCGCATCGAGTTCTGGCACGCCCGCCCCAGCCGGTTGCACGAGCGCAACGTGTACCTGCGCGATGGCGCGGGCTGGAAGACGCAGCTGCTCTACCCCTGAGCTTTCAGGGCACGCGGTGCTCGCGGAAGGTGACGCGCAGCGTGTACGTGCCCGCCGGGGCCTCCACCCGCACGAAGTCCCGCGCGTGCGGCGTCTGGAGCGTCAGCGTGCCTCCCGTGGCCTGCTTCTCCCAGGCCACCAGCGCCAGGTCGTCCACCGCCGTCACGCCCTGGCCGGACTTCGGAGGCGCGGTGCTGAGCGTCAGGTCCAGCGCCCACGGCGCGTTCCACAGGTCCGGCCTCGGCGGATCCGCGGGGAAGCGCAGGTCCTCCGCCACCAGCGTCCAGTCGTAGGTGCCGCCTTCGTGGCGCAGCAGCGTCTGCTCGCCGAAGAGCGTGTAGGACTCCACGGGCAGGTACTGCACCTTCGCGGAGAAGGCGCCGCCGCCCTGCCCCTTCAGCCACGCTACCGCCGTGAGGTCGCGGTTGGGCGGCCCTTCCGCGAAGCCCGGCGGACGGAAGCGGTTCACCAGCTTCACCGCCGCGCTCCGTGAGTCGCTGGCCGCGCGCCGCTGGCAGAGCGCCGCCGCGCCCCGGTGCGGCCCGTCCTGGCACACGTAGCCGGCGTTCGGGCCCACGCTCCAGCGCGTCGCCTCGTTGGCGTCGTCGTCCACGTCGTGGTCCTCGAAGTCGCCGTGCAGGAGCACGTCACGGCCGGCCTTGAGCTTCACGCCCGTCACGTCCGCGCCCGTGAGCTTCGCCACCGCCACGGACTCCCCTTCAAGGCGAAGGGGCCGCAGGTCCACCGTGGCGCGGCCGTTCGCGTCCACCGTCACCGGCACGTCCACGGTGCGCTCGCTCACCGTCGCGTGCTGGTCCTCCGCGAGCAATTCGCCCCAGGAGGGCTGCGGCACCAGCTCCACGCCGCCCTCGCGGGACAGCTCCGCCAGGTTGCGCAGGAAGCTGTCCGCCAGGTCGCCCGCGACGGGACGGGGGCGGTAGTCCTCGATGTACACGGGCACCGCGCGGGCCCGGTCCACGCGCGTGCCCGTGGCCTCCACCTCCGCCATCAGGCCCACCATCGTCTCCATGCGGTCCTGGTCGAAGGCGAAGTTCCCCAGCGACTGCGCCATCAACACGCCTTCATGGCGCGCGAAGCCCTGCGGGATGTGCGGGTGGTGCGCGATGACGAGCCCCGCGCCCGCGTCCACCAGGTCGCGCATCCGCTGCGCCGTCGGGGTGGAGGGACGGATGCTGTACTCGACGCCGGTGTGCAGCACCGCCACCGGCACGCGCCCCTGCGCCTTCTCCGCGGCCAGCAGCGCGGACGCTCGCGTCAGGTTGCGCGCGTCCGCCGCGCCGCCCTGGTTGGGGCCCGCGACGTACTGCTGCTCATGCGCGCTGCCGGTGATGGAGCACATGGACACCAGGCTGTAGTTCCCACCCGGAAGCGACATGCGCGCCGGCAGGAACGCCGCGTCCTCGTTCTGGCCCGCGCCACTGAAGGCCATGCCCGTCGAGGCCACGTGCGTGAGCGTGTCCGCGAGCCCCGGCGCCAGGTAGTCGTAGACGTGGTTGTTGCCCAGGCTCACGTAGTCCACGCCCAGCCACGGCAGCGCGGGCAACGAGCCGGGCAGCGTGAAGAACGCGTAGGCCTTCTCGTCGTGGGGCGTCACCGGATGGTCCGTCACCGGCGTCTCCAGGTTCACGGCGCGGAAGTCCGCCGCCTGGAAGTAGGGCCGCACGTGGGTGAAGACGGCCTTCGTGCCCGGCAGCGGATCCGACACACGGATGAGCGCCGCCGGGTCGTCCGGAGGCATCTGGTTGCGCGGCGTGGTGTCGTCCGGGTCGAGGAAGCGCCGGCCCAGCGACACGTCGCCCGCGAAGAGCATCCGCACGCCGTCCTTCGGAGACAGGCGCACTGGCGGCAGCGTCACGCGCTTCTCCGTGAGTCCCCGGCGCAGCTCCACCGCCACCACCGCCGGGCGGAAGCCCTCCGCCTCCACCGTGAGCAGCCGGTTGTGCCGGGGCAGCGCGGGGAAGCGGAAGTGGCCGGCCGCGTTCGTGCGCGCCTGCACGTCCCCCACCTTCACCACGACGTCCGCGACCGGCGTGCCCGCCGTGGAGACCAGCGAGCCCTCCAGCGCGATGCCGGTGCAGGCGTAGTCATGGCGCGCGGTCCGCTCGGCTTCGGGCACGGTGGCGTCCGCCGCGGGCTCCGGCGCGCAGGCCGTCAGCACCGGATCCTCTTCTGGTGGGGGCGGCTCCTCCGCTGTCTCGTCGGGAGGCGGCTCCTCGTCCGGCGGTGGCTGGGGAGGCGGAGGCTCTTCCTTGCCGGGTGGGTCGTCCGGAGGCGTCACCGGCGTCACGGGCTCATCGCCCGGCGTCACGGCCTCCTGCCCCTGCTTCGGCGTGGACGCGCCAGGACCGCACGCCACCAGACACGCCGCCACCCACGCCACGGACCATCGCCGCCACGCCATCCCACCCCTCCACCGCGGACCACCTCGCGACGAGATGGGGACGACGGCAGGCAGGCGCCAGCGACGGCCTCGGACCCGGGGGCTGCTTGCCTGCCCCTGGGGGCCGGGGCGTGTTCAGCGAAGAACAACGCCCCTGTCACCTGGGTCCACTACCAGGGCACTTCCGCGCCTTCGTAGTCGAAGAACCGGCCGGAGTGCTCCAGCGAGACGCTGTCGATGACCCGCAGCATCCCGCGCACCGACTCCTCCGCCGGCAGCGGCGCGTCCTGCCCGCCCATGTCCGTCTGCACCCAACCCGGATGCAGCAGCACGCACGCCAGGCCTTCGCGGCGCAGGTCGTTGGACATGGAGCGCACGCCCATGTTCAGCGCGGCCTTGGACATGCGGTAGGCGTACGCGCCGCCCTCCGTGTTGCTGGAGAGCGACCCCATGCGCGACGTGACGTGCGCCACCTTGCGCCCCGCGCCGTGCCGCAGCGCGGGCAGGAGCGCGGAGGTGATGCGCAGCGGCCCGAGCGCGTTCACCTCGATGGTGCGCGCCAGGTCCTCGTAGTCCAGCTCATGCAGCCCCACCCACTGGCCGGACACGCCCGCGTTGTTGATGAGCACGTCCACCGGCTCGCGGCAGACGCGCTCCGCGAACGCGTGCACGCTGTCCGCGCGGGTGACGTCCAACGGGTGGATCCTCAGGCGGCTGCCCGCCTCCAAGAGCAGCGGCTCCAGCCTGCGCGCCAGCTCCGGAGCACGCACACCCGCATCCACGGTTTCTCCCCGCCGCAGCAGTTGCTGCACGAATTCGAAACCGATGCCACGGCTTGCTCCCGTGATGACATAGCGCATGCCTTTATTAACGCGCCGGGTGGCTCTCCTTGGCAAAGCTCTTGCCTTCGCACTAAGGCGCCCGGGGTTGCTCACCTCACGACAAGCTCGGGAGTAGGACGACATGACGGTCGCGGTCATTGGGGGAGGCATCACCGGACTGGCGCTGGCCTATCAATTGCGGGCTCGCGGTACTGATGCCGTGGTGCTGGAGTCGACGTCACGCGTGGGTGGAAACGTGCAGACCCACACCCGCGGGGGCTACCTGTTGGAGGCGGGGCCCAACAGCTTCCTGGACCGGGAACCCACGACGCGTGAACTGGCGGAAGCGCTGGGAGTGTCATCCCGGATTCGTCCGGCGGATGCGGCGGCGAAAAACCGTTACGTATTCACCCGTGGTGCCCTGAGAGCCCTGCCCACATCGCCCCCGGCCTTCCTGAAATCCGACATCCTCCCCCTTGCGTCCCGCCTGCGGGTGGTGGGGGAGCTGTTCAGCGGGCGCAACCCCACGGGTGCGGACGAGTCCCTGGCGCAACTGGGGCGGCGCCACCTGGGACGTGAGGCGACGGCGGTGCTGCTGGACGCGATGCAGACGGGCACCTACGCGGGCGACCCGGAGCAACTCAGCGCGGAGGCCACCTTCCCGCAGTTGGTGAAGTTCGAGCGGGAGCACCGCAGCCTCATCCTGGGCGCCATCCGTGCGCAGCGCGCGGCGCGACAGGCGAAGGGCGCGGGCGCGGTGGAGCCAGGCCCCCGGCTCACCGGGCAGATGAGCACGTTCGACGGCGGCCTGGGCGTGCTGGTGGACGCGCTGGCGAAGGCGCTGGGCGACCGCGTGCGCACGGACGCGAAGGTGGAGGGGCTGGAGCGCGCGGCGGACGGCTGGAAGGTGCGCTACCAGCACCGGGGCCAGCCGGCGGAGCTGCGCGCGTCGGACGTGGTGCTGGCGGTGCCCGCGCACGTGGCGGCGTCTCTCGTGCGTCCGCTGGACGCGGAGCTGGCGCAGAAGGCGGACGCCATCCCGTACGCGCCCATCGCCGTGGTGCACCTGGGCTTCGCGCCGGGGACGGTGCCGAAGCCGGACGGGTTCGGGTTCCTGATTCCGGCGGTGGAGGGCACGGCGATGCTGGGCACCATCCATGTCTCCACCACGTTCCCCTTCCGCGTGGAGGGCGGGCGCGTGCTGCTGACGTGCCTGATGGGCGGCGCTCGCCGGCCGGAGGTCGTCTCGCGCGACGAGGACGCGCTGGTGGCGCTGGCGCGCGAGGAGCTGAAGACGATGGCGGGGCTCACCGCGACGCCGGAGCTGACGGAGGTGTTCCGCTGGCCGCGCGGCATTCCGCAGTACACCGTGGGCCACCTGGAGCGACTGGCGGCGATGGAGGAGCGGCTGAAGCGCTGGCCTGGCCTGCACCTCACCGGCAACGCGTACCGGGGCGTGGGCGTCAACGACTGCCTCAAGGAAGCGGCGCGGCTGGCGGAGGCGCTGGGGGGGACAGCGGCGGGTGCCGCCCGGAGCGCCTGAGCGACCGCTCACCCTGGGACAGCGACGGCCGGGGGCAACCCTCCCTGGAAGGGCCCTGGGTCGATGCCAGAGTCCGTGGGCATGTTTCATGGACACTGGAGAAGCCCCCCATGTTCTCACTGCGATCGCCGCTCCTGTCCATGCTCGCCGTCCTCTTCTTCCCCGCGGTCCTCGCCGGGACGTTCGTCCTGGAGCTCGTCCCCGCGACCGTCCCCCAGCGCTAGGACGCGGGACGGTGTAGCCTTCCGCTTCCGCATGCCGGAGACGTCGTCGGAAGGCTCCATCGTTCGCGCCACGCTGCGCGCGCTCGTCGCGCCGTGGCGGCTGGCCCCCATCGTCCTGGTGTCCATTCCGCTGCTGGTGGCCCAGGTGCGCTGGAGCGTGGACCCTCGCGCATTCTGGATTGGCCTCTTGCTGTGCCTGCTGTGCGTCGCGGTGGCGCCCGTGTCGTACCGGGTGTTGTTCCCGGAAGGGCTGGACCTGAGCCACGGCGGCATCCGCCTGCTGCTCTACGCGGCGGTGGGCAGCGGCGTGGTGCTGTCGGTGGGCTACGCCCTGCCGCGCGTCACGCTGATGCAGGACATGTTCCTGTCTGAGCCGTACAACCTGGCCATCTGCGGCGGCCTGTTCCTCGTCGCGGGCTGGGGGTTGGGGCGGGACATCGGCTTCGAGGAGACGCTGGCCCGTGAGCGCGCCCGCGCCACGCGCTTCGCCTGGGAGGCGGAGCAGGCGCAGTTGCTGGCGCTGCGCAGCCACCTGGATCCGCACTTCCTCTTCAACACGTTGAACGCCATCGCGGAGTGGTGCCGCGAGGACGGCGCCGTCGCGGAGGCCGCGGTGCTGCGGCTGTCCACGATGCTCCGCTCGGTGCTCGCGGGCGTGCGCAGCGTCACCTGGCCGCTGTCGCAGGAGCTGGAGCTGATGCGCACGCTCTTCGACCTGCACCTCTTGCGCGATCCGGACCTGTTCCAACTGCGCATGGACGTGGCGGACGGGCTTGCGGACGTGCCCGTGCCGCCGCTGTTGCTGCTGCCCCTGGCGGAGAACGCGGTGAAGCACGGACCGGCGGCCGGCCACCGGGGCCCCCTGAGCGTGGAGGTGGCCGCGCGCGAGGGGGCGGTGGTGGTCACCATCGACAACCCGGGCGCGTCCAAGGGCCCACGCGAGGGCAGCGTGGGCCTGCCCACCGTGGAGCGGCGGCTGGCGCTGGCCTACGGAGGCCATGCGCTGCTGTCCCTGGAGAGCGCCGACGGGCGCACCCGTGTCACCGTCACCCTGCCCCGCCAGGGCCCCCAACCCGGAGTCCTCACGTGAGAGAGCCCCTGCGCGTCCTCATCGCCGACGATGAACTGCTGGCCAGGAAGCGCCTGTCCCGCCTGCTGGCCGCGCTGCCGGACGTGAGCGTCTGCGGCGAGGCGGTGGATGGGGATTCGGTGCTCGCGGCGGTGCGCGCGGGCGGCGTGGACGTGGTGCTGCTGGACATCCACATGCCGGGCCTGAGCGGGCTGGACGCGATGGCGCTGCTGCCGGAAGGCGGGCCCCACGTCATCTTCTGCACCGCCCACGCGGAGCACGCGGTGAACGCCTTCGAGCACGGCGCGGTGGACTACGTCCTCAAGCCCGTGGAGGCGGCGCGGTTGCAGAAGGCGCTGGAGCGCGCGCGGGCACGGCTGCCGGCGCGGGTGAAGGCACCTGGCGCGACGGCGCCAACGGCGGCGGCGGAGAAGCCGGCACTGACGCGGCTGCCCATCCCGACGCGGCAGGGGCTGGTGCTGGTGTCACCGGACGCCATCTCCCACGCGTCGCTGGAGGACGAGCTGGTGACGGTGTTCACCGCGCAGGGCGACTACCTCACCGACTTCACGCTCAACGAGCTGGCGGACAAGCTGCCCCCGGAGCACTTCCACCGGGTGCACCGCCGCGCGCTGCTCAACCTGGCCCACGTGACGCGGCTGGAGCCACTGGAGACGGGCGGCTACCTGGCGCGCACGGCGCGGGGCCACTCGGTGGAGGTGAGCCGTCAGTCCGCGCGCGAGCTGCGCCGCATGCTGGGCCTGCGCAAGGGCGCGGAGGACGAAGGCTGAAGTAAAGCCGCCAGTCCGCGCCATCCGTCGCCGACTGGTGCCAGCAACGTCGGAGCGGGCACCGCGATGTGCCCGGCTCCCGGCGCCGTGCGCCTCAGTTCCAGACGAACAGCCGGTGCACCTGCGCCGCGTCGTCGCCCAGCGCGTCCGTCAGGGCCTGCTTCGCGGGGCCGGGCAGCTCCTGTCCGCCTCGCGCGCAGCGGGCCGCCTCTTCCACGGCGAAGGCGGGCGCGTTGCAGAACGAGTCCTGCCAGCGCGACATGAGCGAGGCGAAGAAGGTCTGCTCGTAGCCGCGCAGCTGCGCGTCGAGCCAGTTCTCCTTGTCGGGCCGCTCGAACTTCTGCGGCCGCACGCCGCCGGGCTCGAAGGTGATGTTGTGCTCGTAGCCGGAGGCCTCGATGGAGTTCTCCGCCTTCACCGCCAGCGGCGCGTGCCGCTCCTGGAGGATGCCCTGGGCCACCACCGCGAAGTGGTACTCCACGCCCCGCCGCTGCGCGTGGTAGTCGAACGAGCGCGACACGTCGCGGTACTTCGTCACCTCCACCGTCGTCTTGTACTCGACCGTCTTCTTCTGCTGGACCAGGCGCTTCTTCATCACGCCCTTGTCCTCGTAGGACTCCTCCACCGTGTACGGCACCTCCGCCGTCGCAGTGCGGTCCTCGTGGTCCGTGTACGGCACGCGCTCCGTCCACGGCGCCGTCAGCGTCACCGGCTCGCTCATGCGCCGCTCGCTCATGCTCCCCGCGATGGTCATCGGCGCGTGGCGCTGGGACGCCTCCGAGTACCAGGGCGAGGCCTCGAACGCGCCCGACAGCCGCGTCATCAGGTACTGCACGACGTCATTGCTGATGCCATCCACGGACACCTGCCACGTGGGCACGCCCAGCGCCTCCGGGAACATCCCGGCGCGGGGCGCGGGCTGCTGGTAGTGCCCGCAGTAGCGATTCACCAGCTCCGCCCAGTGCTGCGCGCCGCCGGACAGCGACTGCTTCAGGTTCGCGCACGTCGCCGCGCCGCCCTGCGCCACCGCCTCCTCCACGTCGCGGCGGATGGGCGCCATCTCCGGGTGGGCCAGCAGTGAGCGCTTGCGCTCCAGGTGCGACTCCGCCGTCAGCGCGTGGCCCCGCTTCGCCGGTTCGATGATGAGCTGGCGAAGGTGCCGGTGCGTGCCCGCCATCTCCTCCAGGAGCGAGCTCTCCATGCCGCCATCCAGCTTGGAGTTCCACTTCACCTTGTAGCCAAGGAACTGCTCCAGGTTCACCTCCGCGTCCTCTTCCCGCCCCTCCACCCGCGCCTGACGCGCCTGGGTGAGCAGCTGCGACAGGCCGCGCCAGCGCAGGTCGTCCAGCGACGCGCGATACTCCGGGTTGTTGGGCTCGTCCTGGACGAGCTTCACGTAGACCTCGGCCGCCTCGACGAAGCGGCCCTTCTCCGCCAGGTCGTTGGCTTTGCCCCGGGTGGTCGAGCACGCGGACAGGACGCCCGCGCACAGGAGCGCCGGCACGAGGAAGGACCTCCGGCGGGCGCCGGAGCGGAACGAAGCAAGGAGCGAGGCAATCACGGGAACGGCACCCTTCAGCACGAGGCACGAGGCCCCGCCGGCTGACCTTCAGGATGGCCGGATTATTCACCGCGACCGCCCCGTCCCGACAAGGCCCCCACCCGTCAGCGCTCCACCGGCCAGGTGTGCACCGGCAGCCCCTCCTCCGACAGTTCCAGGTAGCGCTCCAGCATCGCCGCCAGCGCGTCCTGCCGGGGCATGTGGGCCTCCAGCCGCTCCAACACCGCCCGCTGCCAGCGCGCTCCGGTCCGCTGGAGCGCCACGCGCCGGGCGATGATGTCCAGGAGGCCGTCCGCCTCCGCCGCGTCCACCCCGGCCCCCAGCAGCCCGCGCCTCGCCACGGGCAACAGCTGCTTCACCAGCTCCACCGCCGGCAGCACCCGGGGGCTGGGCGCGGTCTCCGCCGGCCACAGCAGCGTCGCGCCCAGGCCGTGGTGCGCCGCCTGCTTGAAGTTGCGCCGCGCCTGCCAGAAGGGCAGCGCCGGCAGCAGCGCGTCCACCCGCTCCGCGAGCCCCAGTGTCAGTCCCAGCAGGAACGCGCCGTTGGCCACCATGTCCACCGGCGTGGGGCCGGACGGCAGCGCTCGGAACTCGATGCGCACGTGGCCCTCGCCGTGCGGATCATAGATGGCCCGGTTCCACGACCAGACCGTGCCCTGGTGCAGCCGCAGCTCCTCCAGCTTCGGCAGCCCTCCGGCGGCCACCACCTCCAGCGGGGACTCCTGCCCCATCACCGGCAGGAGCGCCGGGTAGAGCGCCACGGCCTCCGCGAACAGCTCGTGCAGGTCCTCGCGCACCCAGCCGTGCCCGAACGTCACGCGCGGGTGCAGGTGCGCGGCCTCGTCGCTGTCGCTGCGGTCGTCGGTGGCCTGCTGGAAGAGCGCCACGCGCGTCTCCTCCCACAGCCGCTTGCCCAGGAACACCGGCGAGTTGCCGCACGCGGCCAGCACCGGCCCGGTGGCCAGCTGCGCGGCGTTGTACACGCGCGCGAAGTCCTCCGGGGCCACGCGCAGGTGGAACTGGAGCGACGTGTTCGCCCCCTCCAGCGTCACGTCCTCCCAGGTGAGGTTGAGCGTGTCGTCGCCCGCGATGGCCACCTGGAAGGGCCCGTCGCGCCGCTTGCGGATGGCCGAGGCCAGCGCCCGGTAGCGCGGCTGCGGCGTGAGCGCGTTCTTCCCCAGGTCCGCCTGCCGCAGCGTGGGCAGGATGCCCACCGCCGCCACGCGCGCGCCCTCCGTGGCCGCCGCGCGCCTCAGCTCCGACAGCACGTCGTCCAACTGGGCCTGGAGCCCGGTGAACGGCCGGCCCGCGAGCAGCGAGGGGCGCAGGTTCATCTCCATGTTGAAGCGGTTGAGCTCCAGCGTCAGCCGGTCGTCCTTCGACTTCGCCAGTACCTGCTGGTTCACCGGCAGCGGAGAGCCCGCGCCGTCCACCAGCGCCACCTCCAGCTCCGCGCCCATCGTCACGGGCCCCACGCCAAAGCCGGGACGTTGGAGCACCTGCCGCAGCGCCTCCAGGCTCTCCGCGAGCCGCGCCACGAACCGCGTGTGCTCCTCCGGCGTGAACTCCTCCTGCTGGATGGCCAGTCCCATAGGCCCTCCACGATTGGCACGACGCGGCGCACTGGCACGCGGGGTGTCAGCCGCTGGACGCCGCAACGCCCCGGGAGCCCCACCCACCTCCCACACGCGCGCTCCGCTGGCTGCCCCCCAGGCCGGCGGACCCGGGTGCGCCCGCGCCGGGTGTGTTATCCCAGGTCCCGTCATGCCGGACGCCACCGTCAACCTCCACGACCTGCCCCGCCCCGCGCTGGACGCGCGGCTCGCCGGCTGGGGCTTCAGTCCCCAGTACCGCGAGCGCGTGTGGACGGGCCTGTACCGCGATGGCGTCACCGCGCTGGGTGACGTGACGGGGCTGCGCCCGGACCTCCAGGCCGCGCTCCAGGAGCGAGCGCACCTGGGCACGCTCGCCACGCACCATGAGAGCTTCAGCAGCGACGGGCTCACCCACAAGCTGCTCCTGCGCCTGCACGACGCGCAGACCATTGAAACGGTGCTGATGCGCTTCAAGGGCCGCGCCACCGTGTGCGTGAGCACGCAGGCCGGGTGCGCCATGGGCTGCGTCTTCTGCGCCACGGGCCAGATGGGGCTGTCGCGCCACCTGACGCCGGGCGAGATCGTGGGCCAGGTGCTCCACGTCACGCGCATCCTGCGCGCGCAGGGGGAGAGCTTGCGCAACATCGTGCTCATGGGCATGGGCGAGCCCCTGCACAACTACGAGCACACCATGGCCGCGGTGGACATCCTCGTGGACCCCAAGGGCCTGGCCCTGGCGCCGCGCTTCATCACGCTGTCCACCGTGGGCGTGGTGCCCGGCATCCTCCGACTCGCGGACGAGGCGCGCCCGGTGCAGCTCGCGGTCAGCCTCCACGGCGCGACGGATGCCGAGCGCGCCGCGCTGGTGCCCGCGGGCCGCCGCTGGCCGCTCAACGAGCTGATGGACGCGTGCCGCTACTACGTGGCGAAGCGCAAGCGCCGCATCTTCTTCGAGTGGACGCTCATCTCCGGCCGCAACGACACCGCGGAGCACGCGCACCACCTGGGGCAACTGCTGCACGGGATGGACGCGCACGTGAACGTCATCCCGCTCAACCCCACGGTGGGCTACGACGGCGGCCCCAGCGTCCCGGACGCGGTGCGGGCGTTCCAGGACGTGCTCACGTCGTACGGCGTGCCCAGCACGGTGCGCCAACGTCGCGGCATCGACATCGACGCGGGCTGCGGCCAGCTCAAGGCCGCCGTGGAGCGCAAGCCCCGCCGCTCCCTTCCCGTCGCTTCCTGAGCAACGGACGTACAGGGTCGCTCGGAACACCACCCGACCTGTCGTGTCACCCTGAAGCGCTAGCGTGCGCCCCGCCCGCACGTGCGTAACGAGGTGTGGGCGGGAAGCGGATGTTCATGGGCCCTTGCATGGCATGGGCTCGTGGGCACATTCTTCAAGACGGCTTCCACGCAACCCCAACGGCTTCTCTGGCGGAGGTGGGCAATGCTTTCCATCCAGGAGCACGGCACGGTGGAAGAGGCGAGCAGCAACCTGCTCGACTTCATCCTGATCCCCGACAACTGGCTCGAGCAGGCGCCTCCGCAGCCCGAGGGCTCCTCCACGTGGCCGGCGCAGGACACCCAGTACCAGCGACGCGTGGGACCGCTGCGCATCTGTGCGTCGGTGGACGTGGCGCCGTCACTGGACGTGACGCTCCACATCGCCTTCCGCGCGCCGGGGCTCACGCCGCTCAAGGCGGCGGACCACCTGGAGAGCTTCCTCAAGCAGCGCCTGCCGCTGACGCCCAACAGCGAGTGGCAGGTGGAGGTGGACGAGCGCCGGTGGATCCACTTCTCGCGGCGCTACGCGGGCACGCACCTGCTGGCGTAACGGATTACGGCGCCAGCCGGTAGTGCCGCAGCGGCTGCGCCACGTTCTTCACCGGCGTTTCCGTGAGGGGGCCAAACTGGAGCTTGCGCACGAAGGGCTCCTGCGACTGCTTCAGCGCTTCGTGCACGCTCTCCATCACCAGCGTCTCGCGAAAGCCCGCCAGCGACTGCAGGCGCGCGGCCTGGTTCATGCCGCTGGAGAAGGCCGTATAGTTGCGGTTGGGCCCGAAGAGGCCGCAGTTCGCGGTGGCCAGGTTCACGCCCACCGCCACGCCCAGCCCCGGCAGCTTCACCCGCCGGCACAGCGCCGCCACCTCCTCGCGCTCGCTCAGCTCCGCGGTGAAGGCCTGGATGTCCTGCGCCGCGCGCACGGCGGCCTCCGCGCGGCGCACGCGGTCCGTCTGGAAGAAGGGCGGACCGAAGAGGCCGATGACGCAGTCGCCCACCATCTTGTCGAAGACGCCGCCGCGCGCCCAGATGCAGTCCACGGCGCGCGCGCTCCACTCGTCCACGAAGCGGCCGATGCTGCGCGGACTGTCGAAGCCCTGCTCGCAGATGCGGGTGAAGCCGTTGATGTCCGCGAACAGGATGCCCACCTCCTGCTCCTGCGCGCGCAGGTGCCGCGCGTAGTCCGGGTCCTCCAACAGCGCGTCGATGGCCACCGTGGGGAAGAACTGCGACAGGTGGATGCGCTCGCGGTTGTAGTCCAGCAGGCGCTGGCTCAGCGTGGAGGCCAGCACGCGGATGAGGTCCATCGCGTACGCGGAGAAGCCCTCGTTGCTCCAGACGACGATCTTGCCCAGGGGCTCGCTGCGCGTGGCCGCGGAGATGAGCACCGCCTCCGTGGTGCGCCCGTCGAACAGGCGCTTGAGCACGCCCGCGTCCCCGTGCAGCAGCCGCGTGCCGTGCTGGTGCAGCAGCGTCTCCAACTGCGAGCCGGGCTGGTCTCCGCTCTCGTACTCCAGCTGCCCGTGCCGGTACGTGCGGTAGTGCAGCACGTGCGGCTGCACGGCGTCGCGGTAGAGCAGGAGGAAGCCCGGCAGCCGCACCCGCTGCGACAGCGTGCGCACCGCGTGGTCCATGCCCGCCTCGAAGACGGGGTTGGCCAGGTGCTCGTTGCACTGGAGGATGAGCTGGTGCTTCTCCGACGCGGTGTGGACCAGCATCAGCACCGTGTCCAGCTCCTCCGCCACCACGTCCAGCGCCCGCGCGCGCTTCGCGGTGGTGCTCGCGTCGCCGGGCGGCCCCGCGAAGAGCACACCCAGCGTGCCCACCGGTGAACCCGCCACGTCCAGCGTCTGGGTGAGCAGCGTGCCCGTGTCGTGGACGCTCAGGCCCACGGGCCCGGCGAGAAGACTTCCGGCGAAGATGCCGCCCCAGTCGCCCTCGCTCCAGGTCTGCTCCACCAGCTCCTCATCGCGCGTGGTGACGGCGATGGCGCGCGCGCCCAGGTGCGTGAGCAGCGTGGGGAAGCAGCGCCGGAAGCACTGGGTGAGCGTCTCGCGCTCCCGCAGGCTCTCCTCCAGGAGGTCGTCCGTGACGCGTCCCAGTTGGCGCAGGAAGCGGTACTCCTCCAGGGACAACTCAGCGGGTGGGGACGGGGTCGCCGGGGTCATGTGCGCCCCTTGTACCGCCGCCCGGGGGAACTGTCACAACGCGGGCACGTGCTTCGTCCCGCCCACGACGACGCCGTCCTGGACCTCGATGAGCCAGTAGCCCTCCTTCCCCGCCTGGGTGGAGGAGCCCGCGCCGAACAGGTGGGGCCGGTCCTGGGTGGCCGGGTGGTGGTAGCGCTGGTGGATGTGGCCGTGGAGCACCGCGAAGCGCGGGCCCGGCAGCAGCTTCAAGAGCGCGTCCGCGTCATGCAGTCCATGGTGCCAGCCGTCCGCGTGGTTCGCGGAGCTCCGGGGCGCGTGGTGCACGACCACCAGGATGGCGCGGCCGTCCAGCCGGGCGTCCTTCAGCAGGGCCGCCAGGCCTTCGAGCTGCGCGGGCCCCACGGTGCCGTAGGACAGGCCCGGCGTGGGCAGCGGGCGCGCGGAGCACAGGCCCACCACCGCGGCGCCCTCCCCCACCAGCCGCACGAAGGGGAACGCGCCCTCGCGGCGGTACTCCGGCAGGTCACTGTGGAGCAGGTCCCCGAAGTGCCGGGCGAAGCGCTCGTCCCGCGCGGCGCCGGGGGTGAAGACGTCGTGGTTGCCGGGGATGACGGTGCAGCGCGCGGGCGTGGGGGCCAGGGGCGCGAGCGCGGCGCGGGCGGCGCGGAACTCGCCCTCCAGCGCGTAGGCGGTGAGGTCGCCGGAGAGGATGAAGTGGTCCACGCCGTGCGTGCCCGCCTCGCGGGCGATGGTGGACAGCGTGGCCTGCGCGTTCCGGTAGGCCTTCGCCCGGCCTCCCGCCGTCAGCTCCACGAGCGCCACCCAGCGGCGCCAGCCCAGCTTGTGCAGCGGCAGGGCGAAGTAGTCCTCGGTGATGTGGACGTCGGAGCAGTGCAGGAAGCGCATGGAGGGATTCACACCCGAAGGAACGGAAGGAAGCAGCGGGGCATTCTCTCCCAGCGCGCGGGACGGGCGGGGAAGTTATGGTTGCCGCCACGATGCGAGGACGCTTCGCCCCCAGCCCCACCGGCCGCATGCACCTGGGCAACGTGAGAAGCGCGCTCCTGGGCTGGCTCCAGGCCCGGGCCGCGGGCGGCGCGTTCCTGCTGCGCATCGAGGACCTGGACCGCGCCAGGTGCCGCCCCCAGTTCCTCCAGGACCTCTACGAGGACCTGCGCTGGCTGGGCCTGGACTGGGACGAAACACCGCTCATCCAGAGCGAGCGCGACGGCATCTACCGCGAGGCCCAGGAGAAGCTCGCGCGCGAGGGGCTCATCTATCCGTGCTTCTGCACGCGCGCGGAGATCGCCCGCGCCGCGAGCGCGCCCCACGGCCTGTCCGACGAAGGCCCGCGCTACCCGGGCACCTGCGCGCGCCTCACCGCCGAGCAGGTGTCAGAACGGGCCCGCACGCGCGCCCCCGCGTACCGCTTCCGCGCGCGCGAAGGCGAGGTGCGCTTCGTGGACGAGCTCATGGGCCCGTATGCCCAGGACGTGCAGGCGCTGGTGGGCGACTTCGTGGTGCGCCGCAACGACGGCGTGGCCAGCTACCAGTTGGCGGTGGTGGTGGACGACGCGGCCAGCGGCATCACGCACGTGCTGCGCGGGGACGACCTGTTGCCCTCCACGCCCCGGCAGCTCCAGCTCTACGCCGCGCTGGGCCTGGGCGCGCCCGCGTTCCTCCACGTGCCGCTGGTGATGGGCGAGGACGGCAAGCGGCTGGCGAAGCGCGACGGGGCGTTCGCGCTCGCGGAGCTGCGGGCACGCGGCCGGCCTCCCGAGCATGTCCTGGGCCTGCTCGCCGCATGGAGCGGCCTGGGCGACGGCAGCCCGGTGACGCTGCCCGCGCTCGTCGCGCGCTACCGCACGGACGCGCTTCCTCGCGAACCGGTGGTGGCGCGCGAGGCACTGCTCCTCGACGCGCTCGGCCTGCGCTGAGGCCACCCGGCCTTCCGCCCCACCCTTCGGGACGGAGCGACCGTGAGGCAGTGCAACGACGTGGCTTCCCCGGTGCACACCTTCACCCCAGACACGTCCGACCTGTCCGTGCCCCGAGCGCGGCTTCGGCGATTCACGGGAAGCGAGGGTGAAGTCCAATGGCAGCCATTGTCGAGAGCGAACGCGCCGGCATCATCCCAGCAGTGCCGGGCAGTGCGTACAAGCTGAGCTGGGGGGCCATCTTCGGTGGCACCTTCGTCGCGCTGGGCGTCTGGATATTGCTCTACACGCTGGGGCTGGCGCTGGGCCTGTCGTCGGTGAACCCCGCCGATGCGTCGAGCGCGAAGTCCGCGGGCATCTTCACCGGCATCTGGAGCGTGCTCGTCCCGTTGGTCGCGCTCTTCGTGGGCGGCCTGGTGGCCGCGCGCAGCGCGGGCATCGTGGACAAGGCAGGAGGCGCCATGCACGGCGCGGTGCTCTGGGGCCTGACGACGCTCCTGGGCGTCTTCCTGGTGGGCATGCTGCTGTCGAATGTGCTGGGCGCGGTGTTCAACGTGGGCAAGGCGGCGGTGGGCGCGGGCGGTAGCGCAGCGGTGGGCGCCGTGACGGGCGGCGGTGACGCGGCCAAGGCGTTCGGCCTGGACGCCAACGACGCGCTCGGGCCGGTGAACCAGCGCCTGCGGCAGGAGGGCAAGCCCACCATCACCGCGAACCAGTTGGAGGCCGCGACCAAGGACATCGTCACCGAGGGCGTGCGGCAGGGCCGCATGGACCGCGAGCTGCTGGTGAGCAACATCGCGCAGAACACCAACCTGTCGCGCCAGGACGCGGAAGGCGTGGCCGACCGTGTGGAGCAGCAGGTGGACCAGGCCAAGGCCAAGGCTGGCCAGGTGGGCCAGCAGGTGCAGCAGGGCGCGCTGACGGTGGCGGACCGCTCCGGCCGCGTCTTCTGGGGCATCTTCGCGGGGCTCCTGCTGGGGCTCGTCGCGGCGGTGCTCGGCGCCACGCTGGGCGTCAGCCGCAAGCAGCGCATCCGCGCGGAAGGAGCGGTGGTGGTGCCCCCGACGACGACCCCGCCGGGCCCGCGCCGAGAGGTGTATCCGTAGCCTCGGGCGCTCGCGTGCATCCCCGCTTCACGCCCTCGCGTGAGGCGGGTATGACACGCGGGCACCCGGCCCATGGCGTCCTCGAACCGCACCCTCGTCCGCTGGCTCCTCATCCCCGGCCTGAGCCTGGGGCTGTTCCTGCTGTTCACGCTGGGAGCCGCGTGGGTGACGCGCTTCACGGACGCGCCGGAGCTGCCTGGACCCGCCGCGCCGCCGCCGGCCCTTCCGCCGCGCGCGAGCGCACCGGCGCCCGAGCCCGCCCGGCCCGTCGCCCCCCCGGCGCCGCTCCCCCGCCCCGAGGCTCCGGTGCGCGAGCCGCCCCGCGCGCTTCCTCCGCGCGAGGACTTCGACGCCCCCGACCCGCGCCGCGTGGAGGTGGTGGAGCCGGTGGTGGAGGCCTCCTCCGGCCGCATCGACGCGGAGGACCTGCGCCTGGCCATCCGGTCCGTGACTCCGCTCGTGCAGCAATGTTTCCAGGACGCCGCACAACGCAACCGGGGCACACAAGAAGTGAAGCTGCGCTTCACCGTGGAGGGCGAGGGCTCCGAGGGGAAGATGAACCGGGGCGAGCTCGTCTCCAGCACCATCCCGGACCCCATGGTGCAGGCGTGCGTGCTGGATTCGCTCCTGGACGCGCGCTTCCCGGCACCCCACCTGGGAGGGTCCGCGACCGTGCTCCACCCATTCCGTTTCACCGTGCCTGGGGACGCTGGCCCGTGAGGTCGGGTTGCGCGTAAGGTTCAGGCCCCTTCGTCCCCCGCGCATGCCCGTCACCGTCGAACAGCTCGCGCCTTCCCACACGGACGCCCTGCGCGCGCTCCTGGCGAAGGATCCCGTCCACAACCTCTACCTCCTGGGGTTGCTGGAGGAGTTCGGCATCGCGGCGCCGGAGCGCCAGGCGGCCTTCTCCTTCCACGGCCGCTTCGACAGCGGCGTCCTCACCGCGGCCGTCTTCGTGGGCGGCGAGGGCGGGCTGGTGGTGCCCAGCGCCAGCGACGCCAGCGCCACCGGCGTCATCGCGGACGCGCTCGCCGCCAGCCTCAAGCTGCGCGCCACCGTGGGAGACAAGGCCTCCGTGGACGCGCTGGTGCGCAGCCTCTGTGAAGGCAAGCCGCGCCTGTCCCGCACCCAGAAGCTGTTCAGCGTCTCCGCGGACGACCTGGGCCCCTTCACCAACCCCACCCTGCGCCTGGCCCGCGAGGAGGACGTGCCCCGCCTGCTGCCCCTGGCCCAGGGCTACGTGCGAGAGATCCTCGAACGGGATCCGCTGGCGGAGGACCCCACGCACTACGAGGCCCGTGTCCTCCAGCGCGTGCGCCAGCGCCGCACCTACGTGCTGGAGGAGGGCGGCGAGCTCGTGTTCAAGGTGGACATCGGCTGCCGCTCGCAGTTCGGCGCGGAGCTGGAGGGCATGTACACGCCCCCGTCCCGCCGTCGCCAGGGTCACGCCACGCTGTGCCTGGGACAGATTTCCCGGCACCTGTTGTCCTCGCTGCCCCGGCTGGCCATGCGCGTGGACGAGCGCGACGAGAGCACCGCCCGCATCGCGCGCAAGGTGGGCTACCACGCCGGCCGCACCCAGCGACTCGTGCTCGTGGAGTAGTCCCCGGGGCAACGCAGGCAACACCCGCCTGTTGCTCCGGGAACAACACGGATTGTCATAAAGACACGTAAGCATCAGAAAGCACGCCATCCCGGCTGAGGGCATGGCGCTTGCTCCCAGGCGGAGTGGCGCGCGTTCGCGAGCCCGGCGGCCCCAATCACCGCCGCATCCCCAGGGAGCAGTCCGATGAAGGGTTTCCAGACGTTGGCGAAGGTGTGCGCGTTCGGCGTGGTGGCGTTGAGCGCCGGGACCGCGGCCGCGTGGCAGTACCACCCGGGCGCCGCGTTCAAGGCCGCCTATGCGTCCGACGTGTCGTGCTTCAACGTGGGCAGCTACTCCTCGCTGGTCAACAACTGTTCGACGCTGCGTGAGGCGATCGCCACGGTGCCCATGTGGACGGTCGGCTACCACCCGACGACGGTGCAGATCTACGGCAACAACAGCTGGTGCGAGTCGACCACGGTCAACGGCGTGGGTAACGGCGCGCACCTGGGCGCCATCACGTACACGCTGGCCGGCCCCATGCAGTGGCAGACCATCAACACGGGTGACCGCTACGTCTGGGAGGACTACGCCATCGTCATCCGCTGCGGCGTGCAGTCGGGCGGTGCCCTCGGCGGCTTCACCATCGACTGATGAAGCACGGGGCCGCGCGAAGGCTTCATCTTCCTCCCCTTCGCGCGGTCCTTCTTCCTCACCCCGAATGCCCCGCGAGCGCCCCGATGACCTCCAGGCTCCAGACCGTCCTCGCCATCGTCAACACCGCCGCCATCGCGGGCGTGGGGCTCACGCTCGCCGGCCACCAGCGCGCCTCCGACGAAGCGCTGGAGGAACTGCGGGCCCAGGTGCGCCGCGCCCACGCGAGCGCCGACGCGAACCTCGCCGGCCGCCGCGCCGCCGCTGAGACCGCGATGCGCATGTGGGCCGCCAACGCCGCGCCCCTGGCCCCCTCCGCGCGGCCCGGTCCCCCGGAAGCGGCCCCTTCCGGCGAGGCCACCGCGGCGGAGGACTCCGGTGGCGACGTGCCCCCGCCTCCGCCCCTCCGCCCGCCCCCGGCCTCGTTCGAGCAGTCGCGCACCCGCGTGTTCGACGCGTTTGCCGCGGAGCCGGTGGACGGAGACTGGAGCGCCGGCGCGTCGAAGACGCTGGATGACGCGTTCCGCGCGCACCTGCCCGGCACCTCCCGCGTGAAATCGCTGGAGTGCCGCGCCACGCTCTGCCGCGTGGAGTTGGTGCACCGGGCCGCGGCCGACCACGGAACCTTCCTGAGGAACGGGCTGCGCACGTGGCCGGGCTCCACCTTCGTCGCGAGCGAGGTCCAGCAGGGCCCCGACTACGTCGTCACGCTCATCGCAGCGAAGGAAGGCACGAACCCGCCGCTGTAGCAGTGGACACCGGCCCCCGTCGCGGTGAGCGGCCCCTCACCGCGACGGGCGGCCGGCATGTCCCGGGAGGAAGCGGGCTCGCGAGCACCTCACGACATCCGCGCATGTCGCCCGGCGGATGCCCTACAGTCCGCGCCGAAATGAGCAGCCGCCCCACGCCCTCCCGCCGTCCCCTCTCCGGAGCGGGCCCCGTCATCCTCCACGCGCCCACCGACCCCGGCTGGCTGCCGCTGGCGCTCGCGAACTTCGACGCCGTGCTGGTGGACCACGCCCACTGCGAGAAGAAGGCCGCCGCCAACGCGCTGTCCATGCTCCAGGCCTACCCGGACCTGCCGGGCCTGCCCTCGCAGATGGCGCGCCTGGCCCGCGAGGAGAGCGCCCACCTGGCGCGCGTGCTGGACCTGATGGCCGCGCGCGGCCTCACGCTCACCAAGGACGCCGGGGACCCGTACGCGCAAGGGCTGCAGAAGCACGTGCGCACGCCCGCCCCGGAGCGGCGCGTGGACCGCCTGCTCGTCGCCGCCATCATCGAAGCGCGCTCGTGCGAGCGGCTGTCCCTGCTCGCGGAGGGGCTCACCGACCCGGCGCTCGCCCGCTTCTACGGCGAGCTGGCCCAGTCGGAAGATGGCCACCAGTCCCTCTTCCACCGCCTGGCCGTCACCGCGTCCAACGGGGACGAGGCCGCCGTGGACGCGCGCCTTCAGTACCTGCTCGCGCAGGAGTCGCGGGTGCTCGCGGACGTGGGGCTGCGCGCCGCCATCCACTGAAGAGTCGCTCACGCGCCCTCAGTGGAAGGGCCACACCACGGGCACGGCGAAGACCAGGAACACCACCAGCACCGCGGTCAGCGGCGTGCCCAGCCGGAAGAAGTCGGTGAAGCGGTAGTGCCCGGGCCCGTAGACGAGCACGCAACTGGGCTCCAGCGGCGTGATGAACGAACAGCTGGCCGCCAGCGTGATGCCCATGGCGAAGGGGCGCACGTCCACGCCCAGCTGCGTCGCCGCGTTGAGCGCCACCGGCAGCACCACCAGCGCCGCGGCCTGGTTGCTCATGGGCGCGGACAGCACGATGGTCAGCACCATCAACAGCGCCAGCACCGCGCGGGGCCCGCCGTACGCGCCCAGCCGGGCCACATGGTCGCCAATGAACTTCCCCGCGCCGCTCACCTCCATGGCCAGCCCCAGCGCCATCATGGCCCCGATGAGCAGCACCACCCGCCAGTCCACGCGGAACGCGGTGCGCGCGTCCACGCAGCCGGTGGCGATCATCAGCAGCATGCCGGTGAGCCCCGCCAGCGACAGCGGCACCCAGCCCAGGGAGCCCGCCGCCAGCGAGCCCAGGAAGATGACCACCGCGAGCAGCGCCTTCGCGTAGCGCGGCGGCTCGTACTCGTGGCCCTCCAGCACCATCAGCGTGTGGCCCGGGGCCAGCTCCGCCACCTTCTGACGCGGGCCGCGCAAGAGCAGCACGTCCCCCACGGACAGGGGCAGCGTGGACAGCGAGTGCTCCTCCCGGGCGCGCCCCAACAACTGCAGCTTCGTGAGCCGCTGGATGCCGGGCCGGCGGTGCAGCCCCAGCGCCACCAGCCCGAAGCGCTCCACGAACAGCGTCTCCCGCAGGCTGCGCCCCACCAGCGTGCTGCCGGGCGGCACGCCCACCTCCGCGAGCATCGACTCCGGCCCCTCCAGCTCCGCGTCCGACAGCCGCACGTCCGGCCGCAGCGCGAGCCCCTGCAGGTCCTTCACGCGCAGGATGTCCTCGCGCCGGCCCTCCACCAGCAGCCGCTCCTGGCCCGTCAGCACGTAGGACGGCTTCGCGTTGAGCGTCTCGCCGTCACGCACCACGCCAATCACGCGCAGGCCCAACCCTTCCGTGAGCTCCGCCAGGGGCTTGCCCACGTAGCGCGAGTCCCCGGGCACCACCGCCTCCGTGAGGTAGTCGCGCAGCGCGAAGCCCTCCGTGCCCGGCTTGCCCTCGCGCGAGGGCAACAGCCACCGCCCCAGCAGCACCACCACCGCGATGCCAATCAGCACCACCGGCAGCCCCACCGGCGCCAGCTCCGTCACGCCTATGGGCGCCATCCCCTGCCGCTTCAGCGCCGCGGACACCACCAGGTTCGTGGACGTGCCGAAGAGCAGCACCGTGCCGCCCAGCATGGACGCGTACGCCAGCGGCAGCAGCACCTTGCTGCGCGGCACCTTCGCCCGCGCCGCCGCGCCAATGGCCACCGGCAGGAAGGCCGCCGTCGTCACCGTGTTGGAGATGAACGAGGAGAACACCGCCACCACGCCCATCATCGCCAGCACGAACGCCTGGTGGCCGAAGCGGGCGAAGAACGCCATCCGCTGCCCCACCATCTGCACCACGCCCGTGGCGGCCAGCCCTTGCGTCATGGCAAGCAGCGTGAAGATGAAGATGACCGTGTCGTTGCTGAAACCCTCGAACGCCTGCGCCGGCGTCAGCACCCCGGTGAGCGCCAGCAGGCACACCACCACCAGCGAGGTGAACTCGATGGGGATCGAATCCACGGAAAACAGGACCAACGCGACGACAATGACGGCCAGGACGAGGGCGATGGACATGGAGGGCGTTCGCACCCTCAACCTGAGCACGGCGCGCTGCGCTGCCAGCGTGTGCCGCACCGCGCCGTTTTCTGATGGGCGACCGGGCGCTGATAAGTGGAATTAGGCCAAAGCGGTCGAAAGTCCGGTTGACTGCCGGACGTCAGTTGATTTTGGGCCCCCGGTCCAGAAGGTTTGGTGTTCCTTCCGCTGTAGGGTTTCGCCCCCTCGCACGAAGCGGGCACGCGGGAAGACCCCACGCAATGAAACACCCCGAGGAGACCTCCATGGCTTCGACGCAAGCGGCCGCCGCCACCGAGCAGGCGCCCACGAAGAACCCCACGCTGCTGGCGTGGGTGGCCAAGATGGCCGCGATGACCCAGCCGGACCGCATCGTCTGGTGCGACGGCTCCGAGGCGGAGAAGCAGCGCCTCACCGAGCAGGCGGTCAAGGACGGGACGCTCATCCCGCTGAACCCCCAGAAGCGCCCGGGCTGCTACCTGCACCGCTCCAACCCCAACGACGTGGCGCGCGTCGAGCACCTCACGTTCATCTGCACGCCCAACAAGACGGACGCGGGCCCCACCAACAACTGGATGGAGCCGGAGGCCGCGTACACGAAGCTTTCCCAGTTGTTCGAAGGCTGCATGAAGGGCCGCACCATGTACGTGGTGCCCTACGCCATGGGCCCGCTGGGCGGCGCCTCCACGAAGATTGGCGTGGAGCTGACGGACAGCGACTACGTGGTCCTCAACATGCGGATCATGACCCGCATGGGGAAGGCCGCGCTGGACATGCTGGGCGACAGCGACGACTTCAACCGCGGCCTGCACTCCACGGGTGACGTGAACCCGGACCGCCGCTACATCTGCCACTTCCCCCAGGACAACACCATCTGGAGCTTCGGCTCCGGCTATGGCGGCAACGTGCTGCTCGGGAAGAAATGCCTCGCGCTGCGCATCGGCAGCTACCTGGGCCGCGAGGAGGGCTGGCTCGCCGAGCACATGCTCATCCTGGGCGTCACCAGCCCCAAGGGTGAGACCACGTACATCGCCGCGGCCTTCCCGTCCGCGTGCGGCAAGACGAACTTCGCCATGATGATTCCGCCCAAGGAGTACGCGGGCTGGAAGATCGAGACCGTGGGCGACGACATCGCATGGATGCGCCCGGGTCCGGATGGCCGCCTGTACGCCATCAACCCGGAGGCCGGCTACTTCGGCGTGGTGCCGGGCACCAACTACAAGACCAACCCCAACGCCATGGAGACCATCTCCAAGGACACGCTCTTCACGAACGTGGCGCTCACGCCCGACGGCGACGTCTGGTGGGAGGGCAAGGACGGCGAGGTCCCCGAGGAGCTCATCGACTGGCAGGGCAAGCCCTGGAAGAAGGGCAGCACGGAGAAGGCGGCGCACCCGAACAGCCGCTTCACCGCGCCCATGAGCAACAACCCGGTGCTGTCCGGCAAGGCGAACGACCCCCAGGGCGTTCCCATCAGCGCCATCATCTTCGGCGGCCGCCGCTCCAACACGGTCCCGCTGGTGCTCCAGGCCTTCAACTGGACCCACGGCGTGTTCCTGGGCGCCACCATGGGCTCCGAGACGACGGCGGCGGCCACCGGCAAGGTGGGCGTCGTGCGCCGCGACCCCATGGCCATGCTGCCCTTCTGCGGCTACCACATGGGTGACTACCTCCAGCACTGGCTGGACATGCAGAAGTCCATCCCGCAGCTGCCGAAGATCTTCCAGGTCAACTGGTTCCGCCAGGACAAGAACGGCAAGTTCATCTGGCCGGGCTTCGGCGAGAACATGCGCGTCCTCGAGTGGATCGTGAACCGCGTGCAGGGCCGCGTCCCCACGCAGGAGACGCTGCTGGGCTGGGTGCCGCGCCAGGACCAGGGCCTCAACCTGAAGGGCCTGGACCTGCCCGAGGAGGCCATCCAGGAGGCCACCTCCATCAAGGAGGACGAGTGGAAGTCCGAGCTCAAGAGCCAGGAGGTCTTCTTCGAGCAGCTGGGCACCAAGGCCCCCGAGGCCCTGATGCTCCAGCGCAAGCTGCTCATCGCGCGCCTGGACGGCTGATCGCCGTCTGACGCCCGCTGAAGGCCCATCCGGGGCCGCTTCCTCCCCTGTCTCGACAGGGGCGGGGGTGGCCCCGGCGTTTTTCAGGGGGTCAGTGCTTCGACGGCCGGAATGTTCGGCGCTAGGCTCCCCGCCCCATGAGACTGGTTTTCGTGTTGTCGCTGGCGCTGGCGCTGGCTCCGGGGTCCGCCCTGGCGCAGCGGGGTGGCTCCAAGGTCAACGTGCAGGCGCTGTTGAAGGAGGGCAAACGCCTCTACGACGCCGGCAAGTACCGCGAGGCGGCGGAGGCGCTGAAGCAGGCCAACGAGGCGCAGCCGCACCCGCGGCTCGTCTACAACATCGCCGTGGCGCTGGAGTACGCGGGCGAGCCCCGCGAGGCGATGAGCTTCTACCGGCAGTACGTCACGTCCTCCAGCGAGGACACCGACCCCGCCCTGCTGAAGAACAGCAACCGCGCCATCGACCGGCTTCGCGTGCAACTGGACCGCGAGGACCAGGCGCAGGCGGCGGCGGACGCGGACAGGAAGCGCCTGGAGGCGGAGGCGGACGCCGCGCGGCAGCAGGCGGAGGCCGAGCAGGCCGCGGCCCGGCGCGCGGAGGAGGAGAGCGAGCGCCAGCGGCAGGCGGAGCTGAACCGCGCCATCAAGTCCTACCGCAACCAGCGCATCGCGGCGTTCGCCACGGGCGGCGTGGCGGTGCTGGGCGTGGGCGCGGGCGTGCTCTTCGGATTGCAGGCGCGCGACCAGCGCGACCAGTTCGACAGCGCCAGCACGCTCGCGGACAAGCAGCGGCTGTCGGACAGCACCAAGAGCAAGGCGCTGCTCGCGGACATCGGTTTCGGCGTGGGGCTCGCGGGAGCCATCACCGCCATCATCCTGTATCCCAAAGAGGGCCCTCCCGCGCAGGGCGAGGTCCGCGTGACGCTCGCGCCGCGCGGCGCCGGGGTCGGCATGGAGGGTCGTTTCTGATGCGCGCGCTGGGAATGATGACGTTGGGCATGGCGATGCTGTCGTCCGGGTGCAGCTTCACCACGGCGGGCGGCCTGTCCGAATGCACGACGAGCAGTGACTGCGGCAGCAACAGCGTCTGCACCTCCGGCTTCTGCCTGCCGCAGCCCGCCGGGTGCAACCAGGTGGTGGGCGCCACGTCCGCGGCGAACCCCATCGTGCTGGGCGCGGCGCTGCCGCTCACCAACGCGAGCGGCAACGCGGAGATTGAGCAGCAGCGCTTCAACGGCCTGAAGCTGGCGCTGGATGAAGTGAACCAGGCGCAGGGCGTGGGTGGCCGTCAGTTCGTCATGTACGTCTGCGACACCGGCGCGGACAGCAACCGGGCGGTGACGCAGGCCAGCTGGATGGTGAACGACAAGGGCGCGGTGGCGCTCTTCAGCGCCGGCAGCGCGCAGACGCTCGCCATCCATGAGGTCACCACGCCCAAGAACGTGCTCTTGATGAGCCACACGGCCACGAGCTCCGCGTTCACCACGCTGTCGGACAAGAACGGCGGCAGCGTGGGCCTGGTGTGGCGTACCACGCCCTCGGACGTGCTCCAGGGCCGCGTCATCGCGAACGTGCTCCAGGGCGTCACGCCCATCAACGACCCGGGCGTGACGTTCACCCCTCCGACCAAGGTGGGCGTGGCGTACGTCAGTGACTCGTACGGAACCGGCCTCTTCGACGCCATCCAGAACCGCATCCCCAACAAGGACAACGTCGCGGGCGCGCAGTACAACCGCAACGAGGCCGTGAGCGGCGCGGTGACCCGGCTGGTGTCCTTCGACCCGGACATGACGGTGCTGGCGGGCTTCCCCGAGGACAACTCGCGCCTGCTGCTGGAGGCCATGGAGAAGAGCGTGGGCACGGCCCACGGCAACCGCTGGTTCCTCACCGACGCCAGCAAGGACCGCACGCTGCTGACGTCCCGCAAGGAGGTCGAGACGGAGCTGTCGGGCACGTACGGCACGGCCCCCGCGTCCGCGCGTCCCAACGACGCCACGTACAAGCTCTTCGCGGACCGCTTCATCACGGCCTACAGCACGGACCCCGGGCAGTACTCCTTCACCGCGCACGCGTACGACGCCATGTACCTGGTGGCGCTGGGCTCGGCGTACGCGGTGGGCAATGACTCCAACAACCCGCAGCCGGTGACCGGCCCGCGCATCGCGGAGGGGCTCACGAAGCTGACGCCCGCTTCCGGCCAGACGGCGACCAGCTACCCCCTGGGCTCCACGCAGTTCACCGCGGCGCGCGAGGCGCTGCGCGCGGGCACCGTCATCGACGTCCGGGGCGCCAGCGGCGAGCTGAACTTCAACAACGAGACGGGCGAGGCACCCTCCCCCTACGAGCTGTTCAAGGTGACGGGCACCACCTTCAAGACCGTGCAGCTCATCGATCCGCCGACGGACTGAGCACGCGCACCAGCACCTCCAGGGCGGCGGTGAAGACCTCGGGCTTCG
This sequence comes from Corallococcus sp. M7, assembly GCF_054512695.1. Lineage (NCBI taxonomy): Bacteria > Pseudomonadati > Myxococcota > Myxococcia > Myxococcales > Myxococcaceae > Corallococcus > Corallococcus sp. M7. The sequence goes on along the minus strand of NZ_CM137252.1, from coordinate 1,428,626 downwards.
GCAGCAGCGACAGCACGAGGTACGCACCGCCGCCGAAGTCGTAGAAGTAGCCCGGCTGCACGCGCACCCCCTCCTCCAGGAGCCGCAGGCAGGTGGCCTCCTCGCCGGGGTGATGGGGGATGCGCAGCACCGCGCTCCAGCCGCCGTGCGAGGGCACCACGTCCCACGCGGCGTCCGCCGGACGCGCTCGAAGCAACCGCTCCCGGTTGTGCCCCACCCGCTCCAGCAGCGCCTTCTGGAAGCGCGGCGCGTGCGCGAGGAGCGCCGGCAGCGCGAGCTGCACGGGCGTGGCTACCGACAGCACCGCGTCCGCCACGTCCTCCAGCCGGGCCAGGGCCTCGTCGCGCGCGTGCGCGGGGCCGCCCACGTGCAGCCACGCCAGCTTGAGGCCGGGCAGGCCCGCCACCTTGGACAGGCCGGAGAGCGAGAACGTCAGGCACGGCAGCGGACGCCCCGCCACGGACGTCACGCGTCCCGCTTCCTCATCCCACGCGAAGTCGGAGAACACCTCGTCGCTGATCAACGCCAGACCGTGGCGCGCGCACACGTCCGCGAGCGCGTGCAGCTCCCCTTCATGGAGGAAGTGGCCGGTGGGGTTGCCGGGGTTCACCACCACCACCGCGCGGGTGCGCGCGTCGATGGCGGCCTCCACCCGGGCCGCGTCCAGTCCGAAGCCGTGCACGGCGGGCAGGCGATAGGGGCGCGCGTGCACGCCCTCCAGACGCGCCAGGACCTCCACCAGCGGGTAGCCGGGCGCGGGGACGAGGACGTTGTCCCCCGGGTCGCACAGCAGCTTCAGGAGCCAGCCATAGGCCTCGCTGGTGCTGGCGCTGAGCACGACGTGCGTGGCGTCCACGGGCGCGCCCCGTTGGGACAGGTGCGCGGCCACGGCCTCGCGCGCGGACGGCAGGCCGAAGGGCTCCGGGGCGTAGTCGAAGGTCCCGCGGTGGGCCCCGAGCTTCACGCTCGGGGGCGGCAGGCCCACGCGGGTGGGGTTGGTCTCCGCCAGGTCCAGCACGGGCAGCCCGCATGCGTGGCGCATGGCGAGAGCCTGGGACAGCGGGTTGGGCGTGCGCGGGAAGGCGGTGCGGAGCGAGAAGCGGCTCACAGCCCCGTCTGGAGCATGGCGCTGGCCACGCGGCGGATCAGCTCGCGGCGCAGCTCCAGGCGGCAGTGCTCGACGGCCTTCTCATGAGGCGCGGGCAGTTCCGGGTTCCGGGTGCGGATCGCGGTGCGAAGAACCAGCTCGACCTTCGTCGGCTCAATCTGGAAGAGCCGCGGACCGTCTTTCTGGAGGAAGTAGGACAGCCCGCGCTGTTCGATGAGCTTCTGGAAGAAGCGCCGGACGTCCGCGAGGAGCGTGATGTCGATGATGTCCGCCATTCGTGCCGGCTTTCTCGCGCGGAAAAAACAGCACGTCCAGATCACGGCCACCACCACGCGAAAACTTGCGCGACCTGTAGCACGCGCCTTTCCGCCGAACGCGGCGGAGGCCGATTTATCGGGCCCGCGCGCGTTCGGGCACCAGCGGCGCCAGCGCTCGCCGGAACGCCATCCGGCGCTTTCTTGCGTCCTCCACATACGGCACGGGGCCCAGCACCTCCACACCGTGGCGGGCCTCCAGGTAGCGCCGGTTGTCCCGCTCCGCCAGGTCACGTCCGGGCACCCCGCGCGACAGCACCACTGCCCGCACGGACACCTTGCGCGCGGCCAGCGCCTCCAGCGACAGCGCCACGTGGTTGAGCGTGCCCAGCCCCGCGCGCGCCACCAGCACCACGGGCAGGCGGAAGGCCTGGATGAGGTCCACCACGTCGCGCTTCGAATCCACCGGGACGAACAGCCCCCCTGCCCCCTCCACCACCACGGAGCCGCCCTTCAGTTGCTTCCACGCCGCGAGCGTCACGCGGAAGTCCGGCTCCGTGCCCAGCCGCGACGCCGCGATGCCCGGGGCCAGCGGCGCCTTGAAGCGGTGCGGGCAGAGGGCGTCCACCGGCAGCGTGCTGCCCGCGGCCTCGCGCATGGCCAGCGCGTCCGACGGGGCCTTGAGGGACGCGCAGCCGCTCTCGTAGGGCTTGAAGCCCTGGGGCGCGTGGCCCGCGTCCTTCAGGAGCGACAGCAATGCGCACGACACCTGCGTCTTGCCCACGCCGGTGTCCGTGCCGGTGACGAAGAACTGGAGTGCCTCAAGTGCCACGGGAGACTCCCACCCGGCGCAGGGCCTCCAGCGCCAGGTCGATGTGGCCCGTCGTATGGGCCGCGGAGAGACAGAAGCGAAGCCGGCTCGTGCCCTCTGGCACGGTGGGCGGGCGGATGGCCTTCACCAGGAGGCCCGCCTCGCGAAGGCGCTTCGCCGCGTCCAACGCGCGCGCGGGCTCGCCCAGGATGACCGGGAAGATGGCGCTCCGGGGTTCGGCGGGCAGTCCCAGCGCGCGCAGACCCTCGGTGAAACGGTGGATGTGCCCCCACAGCCGCTCGCGCGGAGCGGGGTCGTGCTCCACCAGGTCCACCGCGCACTCCGCCGCGGCGCAGAGCGCGGCGGGCAGCGCGGTGGAGTAGACGAAGGGCCGGGCGCGGCTGACCAGCAGGTCCGCCACCGCGCGCGACGTGGCCACGTACGCGCCCAGCCCGCCCAGCGCCTTGCTCAGCGTGCCCATGCGCAGGTCCACGCGGTCCTCCACGCCCAGCGCCTCGCACAGGCCCGCGCCGCGCGCGCCCAGGACGCCGGTGGCGTGCGCCTCGTCCACCATCAGCGCGGCGCCGTGGGCCTCGCACGCGGCCACCAGCTCGCGCAGCGGGGCCACGTCCCCGTCCATGGAGAACACGCTGTCCGTGACGACCAGCTTGCGCCGCGCGGGCGTCTCCGCGAGCGCACGGGTGAGCGCGGCCACGTCCGAGTGCGGATAGACGACGACGCGCGCGCGCGACAGCCGGCAGCCGTCCACCAGCGAGGCGTGGTTGAGGGCGTCGGAGAACACCGCGTCGCCGGGGCCCACCAGCGCGGGCAGGATGCCGGTGTTGGCCGCGTAGCCGGAGTTGAAGAGGCGCACGGCCTCCGCGCGCTCGAAGCGGGCGAGCCGCGCCTCCAGCCGCTGGTGCGGCACCATGTCCCCCACCACCAGGCGGCTGGCGCCGGTGCCCACGCCGTAGCGCTCCAGCGCGGACGCGGCGGCGGCGCGCACGGCGGGAGACGCCGCGAGCCCCAGGTAGTCATTGGAGGAGAAGTTGACCAGCCGCTCGTCCCCCACGCGCACCTCCGCGCCCTGGGGAGAGTCGAGCGGCTCCAGCGCGCGGCGGAGGCCCTTCGCGGACAGGGCCTCCAGGTCCTCTCGCGCCCACTGCGTCGTGGGCCTCACCGGTCCTGCCGGGGCTCCAGGGGGCGGATGCCCGCCTTCTCCAGGAGCGCCATGTCCTGGGTGTACTCGGGGTTGCCGGTGGTGAGCAGCTTCTCCCCGAAGAAGAGCGAGTTGGCGCCCGCCATCATGCACAGGAGCTGCGCCTCCTCATTCATCTGCATGCGGCCCGCGGACAGGCGCACCATGGCCTGGGGCATGAGCAGGCGCGCGGTGGCGATGGTGCGCACCATGTCCACCGTCTCCACGCGGTGCTGCTCGGCCAGCGGCGTGCCCTCCACGGGCACGAGCGCGTTGATGGGCACCGACTCCGGGTGCACCTCCTGGTTGGCCAGCGTGCGCAAGAGGTTGCAGCGGTCGTCCACGGACTCGCCCATGCCGATGATGCCGCCGCAGCACACGGAGATGCCCGCGTCGCGCACCCGGTTGAGCGTCTTCAGCCGGTCGTCATAGGTGCGGGTGGAGATGATGTCGCCGTAGTGCTCCGGAGACGTGTCCAGGTTGTGGTTGTACGCGGACAGGCCCGCCTCGCGCAGGCGCTTCGCCTGGCTGTCGGTGAGCATGCCCAGCGTGGCGCACGCCTCCATGCCCAGGGCCCGCACGCCCTTCACCATCTCCAGCACGCTGTCGAACTGCGGACCGTCCTTCACCTCGCGCCACGCGGCGCCCATGCAGAAGCGGGTGGCCCCGGCCTGACGGGCCTGCGACGCGGCGGCCAGCACGTCCGGCACCGCCATCAGCTTCTCCGCCTTCACGCCCGTCTTGTAGCGCGCCGCCTGCGGGCAGTACGCGCAGTCCTCCGGACACCCGCCCGTCTTGATGGAGAGCAGCGAACAGAGCTGCACCTTGTTCTCCACGAACACCTGCCGGTGCACCGTCTGCGCCTTGTGCACCAGGTCCAGCAGCGGCAACTGGTACAGCGCCTTCACCTCCGCGAGCGACCAGTCGTGCCGCACCGTCACCCCTTCCGGGGCGGGAGCGGCGTGGTGGGCGTGGCCGTGGAAGGACTCGGCGGTGTCGGACATGCGGGCTCCTTGGGGAGGCGTCAGGAGGCCGACGGTGCGTGGCCCGAAGGCCATTGTCAACGCTCTTGGAAGAGGGGGTTGACGAGTCCCCCTTCCCCTCTGGGAAGCCCGCAAAACAGAAGGGACGTCCGTGCGTGACACGGACGTCCCTGGCTGTCTCCCGCCTCATCGGTCGAGGAGCCCTGCCTGACTAGACGTGGACGCGACGGCCGCGGCCGGCGAGCCCCACGAGGAACAGCACCACCAGTGCACCCAGGACGGAGAACAGCAGGCCCGTGGGATGGAGGTCGAACACGCGACCGTCACTGGAGAACAGAGAACCGACGAAGCCGCCCACGAACGAACCGGCGATGCCCAGCAGCGTGGTGGCGATGAGCCCCATCGACTGGTTGCCCGGCATGATGGCACGGGCGATCAGACCCGCGACCAGACCAATCACCAGAAACGCGATAATCCCCATGGCACTCTCCCTGTGTGGGGGGCGCGCTGTTTCGCGTCGCCCGTGGACCAGAAACTGGGTGCACCCTCCCTGTAGGGCAACTCGCTACCTGATCCACGACATGATGCTTGCCTGCTCTCCTGGCATGGCGCGCGCATGCGCATGGGGCGACGAAACGTCAGGGGTCTGGGGTAGACACTCCAACCCATGGCGAAGGCGAAGACGCACTACACCTGTCAGGCCTGCGGCTACCAGACGGCGAAGTGGCTCGGGAAGTGTCCGGACTGCGGGGCCTGGAGCTCGCTCCTGGAGGAGACCGAAGCGAAGGTGGACGACAAGCGCCCGGCGTGGGGCGCGTCCGGGGGCTCCTCGCGGCCGGTGAAGCTGCAGGACGTGACGGGTGAGTCGGAGGTCCGCCGGCGCACGGGCATCACGGAGTTCGACCGCGTCCTGGGCGGCGGCGTGGTGGGCGGCTCGCTGGTGCTCCTGGGCGGCGACCCGGGCATTGGCAAGTCCACGCTGCTGCTGGCGGCGCTGGACAAGCTGTCGCGGCACGGGCCGGTGCTCTACGTGTCGGGTGAAGAGAGCCTGCGGCAGACGAAGATGCGCGCGGAGCGCCTGCGGGTGGAGAGTGAGGCCATCCACCTGTTCGCGGAGACGGACGCGGACCGGGTGCTCCAGGCGGCGGAGGCGCTGAAGCCGCAGGCGCTGGTGGTGGACTCCATCCAGACCATGTACCTGCCGGAATTGGGCAACGCGCCGGGCAGCATCACCCAGGTGCGCGAGGTGGCGGGCCGGCTGATGGCGTTCGCCAAGCGCAGCGGGGTGCCCACGTTCCTGGTGGGCCACGTCACGAAGGAAGGCTCCATCGCGGGTCCCCGGGTGCTGGAGCACATGGTGGACACGGTCCTCTACTTCGAGGGCGAGCGCGGCCACCCGTTCCGGCTGTTGCGCGCGCACAAGAACCGCTTCGGCAGCACCAACGAGATTGGCGTCTTCGAGATGAAGGGCGCGGGGCTGGTGGAGGTGGCGGATCCGTCCGCGCTGTTCCTCTCCGAGCGTCCGCAGGGCAAGTCCGGCAGCGTGGTGACCAGCACGCTCAACGGCACGAGGCCGCTGCTGGTGGAGGTGCAGGCGCTGGTGGCACCCACGGGCTACGGCACGGCGAGGCGCACGGCGATTGGCGTGGACGGCAACCGCGTGGCGCTGCTGGCGGCGGTGCTGGAGAAGAAGGAGGAGATTCCGCTGGTGGGCTGCGACCTGTTCGTCAACGTGGCGGGCGGCATGCAGTTGAGCGAACCGGCGTGCGACCTGGCGGTGTGCGCGGCGCTGGTGAGCAGCCTGCAGAACCGGCCGTTGGACGCGAAGACGCTGGTGCTGGGAGAAGTGGGGCTCGCGGGCGAGGTGCGCGCGGTGGGCCAGGTGGAGCCGAGGCTCGCGGAGGCCGCGAAGATGGGCTTCCAGCGGGTGGTGCTGCCGGCGGGCAGCGCGCGGCGCGTGGAGGAGACGAAGCTCCAGGTGGTGGGCGTGGAGACCCTGAGCGAAGCGCTGGCGGCGATGTTCGACTGACGCCGGGTGCGTCAGTGCTTGTGCAGCATCCAGGACACGTCCGGTACGCGCGTGGGCTTCGTGAGCGTGGCCAGGTCGAAGAAGGCGTCGCGGCCCAGGGTGGTGATGAGCTGGCCTTCCGTGGCGTCACCCTCCGGGGTCATGGCCTGGGTGGGGAGCTCATAGGGCTGGACGAGGACGAGCCCCCCGTCGAGTGACTGGCGCTGGGACGCGGGGACGGCGTCCAGGCGCGCGCCGAAGAGGTCCACGAAGGGGGCGCCGAAGATGTTGCGCCAGTAGAGGCCTTCCAGCCCTTCGCTGTAGTCGCGCAGGTTGAACTCATGCCTGGAGCCGAAGCCGTCTTCGTTCGGAACCCACCGCCAGTTCTTCCGCTCGAAGTCGACATCGAGTCCGGACTGGGCGAGCGGCGAGCCCAGCAGGCGCATGACTTCGACGACCTGGCGCAGATGCGCTTCGCGCCAGCGCGCGGTCCTGGCTTCCGCGACGGAAGTCGTCCAGCTCAGCTTGCCGATGAAGGAATGCTTCGTCTCCCTGCTGGGAGAGAGCATGAGGAAGTCGCGGTCCGTTGCCGCTGCGATGGTGATGCTCTTGAACTCCCCGTAGTAGGTGATGAAGGGCTCGACATCCACGGGTCCAGGCTCGACCCGTTCATTCATCAAGGCACGCCCGAACCGCTTCGGCTGGAACCAGCGGTACTCCCCGAAGATCCGCTGAAAGAGTTCGCGAACGACTTGCTCCCCGGGAGGACCCGGGGGCAGGTGGAATTCGGTGTTGAGGGACCGCCGGGCCATGACCTGTCCTCACGGGAAAGACTGGATGCGGGCCTTGCCGTCCTGTTCCAGCGACCGCAACCGCCGCATCAACGGATCGGTGAGCCTCGTCGCACCATCTGAGTGCCTGGCGGAGCGGATCCAGAGCTCGATGGAACCGCCATATGACTCCACGTACTCAATCATGGCCTTGAGGTTGCCCGTGAGCGCCATCTCCTTACGGCCCTTCACCTCCACGAAGTCGTAGGGGCTCCCCCAGACCAGGTCTCCCTTGTGTCCCGTCACCGCATCCGGGACGAAGCCCTGGGCCTTGCTCCCCGGAGGGGGCAACAGGAGGTCCGTGTTCTTCGCCAGCTTCCGGTTCTGGAGCACGGACTGTTCGAACGCAGTGCCCGCTCCCTTGTTCTGGATGACCGTCTGGTAGAGCCGCTCCCACTCCGGATCCACGGCGTAGCTGAAACGCGGATACCTGCCCGGGTGACGGAACTGGTAGTCCACCCACGCCTGCGCCAGGTGCTCCGCGCTGCCCGGCACCAGCCGCGCTCCCTCCGCCGTCGCCCGTGAACCCACCAGCGCCACGCGCTTGCCCCGCGCCAGCACACGCCCCGCCTCCGCGAGCGGCGCTTCCAACCGCATCGCCAGGGCCCGCAGCTTCTCCACGTCCTCCACGGACACGGACTCACCGCGCCCCGCCGCGCGCAGCATCTGGCGAAGCTCCTGTGCCTCTTGCGGCGACAGGTGCTGCACCACCCGCTGCAACACCTGCACCTCGCGCAGACTCCGGCCCGTGAGCAGCGCGACACGCTCCGCCCCCTGCGAGCCTTCCGCCAGCAAGCGCCCCGACACCACCGGCAGCGCCACGCTCACCGCGCACAGCAGCCGCTCGCCGTCCGTCAGCGGGTATCCCAGGAGGCTCTTCCCCAGCACCACGCCGCCCACGTCCGCCACCTCACCGGTGACGGGCAGCAGGCCCAGGGCAATCTCCAGCACCACCTCTTCCGGCGGAATGCCCGGGGGCGCGAGGGCCGCGTCCCAGACCGGAGGCGCGAAGCGGCCCGCCTCCACCGCGGAGGCCAGGAGGCTGTCGCGCGCCAGCAGGTAGAGCGCCACCTCGCTGGGGTTCTTGCGCGGGAAGTCCGGGTCTTGCGTGTGCGTGAACGCCCAGTCCAGCACCGCATCCACCAACGCCAGCTGCGTCTCCTCGTAGAGCGCGCTCTCGGTGAGCAGCCCATCACTCCCGAGCCGGCGGAAGTGCGCGTCCGCCAGGACCTGACGGCGCGCATCCGCCCAGCGGTGGAACTCCTCCAGCTTCGCCTCCGCCCGCGCGGACCGCTTGCCGTCCTCGAGCAGGGCCTCGGCGTGCTTCGCCTTCAGCCGCAGGTACACCTCCAGCGGCTCGTCCTTCGCGAGCTCCTCCTCCGTCCGCGCGGACGCCCAGAGCATCAGGTCGTTGAGCGCGGCATGGCCCACCTGACGCTCCGTCTCCATCACGGCGGGCTGCTTCAAGGCGGCTCGCTTCTCGCGGATGAACGCGAGGTAGCGGCCCAATTCCTCTCCACCCACGGTGCCGTTCGAACCCGCGCCCCCCCAGGCGGGGTCGCGCGTGAACGACGCCGGTGAAGCGCTGCGATAGCGCCCGTAGCCGTGCATCCCCACCGGCAGGGTCCGGGAGCCCGGCGTCCCGCAGGCCGTGAGCGACAGGACCAGCACCAGCCCCGCGCTGAATCGTCCCAGCCATCCTGTCAGCATGACTCGCCCCCTCAATCACTCACATCTATCAGTCGTGTCTGACGTTTCGGGCGAGCCCCTTCCTGACGCGCATGGGGCCGCGGACGCCCTCTCACGGAGCACGGACAACGGGTTCCAACGTCCGGTTCCATGGCATGCGCGCGGAACGAGGACTGGCCAGGGACGGAGGCATGCCGTTTGATGCGGGGGTGCGAGGAGCACCGCCCGGATGACGCATCGCCCTCATTCCTCCCGTCTGCGGGACGCGCTGGGCTCGCTGTCCGCGCGGCTCTTGCTGGCGTTCCTCCTGCCCACCCTGCTCTTCCTGTCGCTCGCGGGCGCGTCCGTGTACGCGCTGGCCCGCGCGAGCCTGGAGGACGAGCTGGGCGCGAGCCTGTCCGCGCTCGCCGCCGCCACCGCCAGCCAGGTCAGCGGCGAGCGCATGCTCACCATCGAGCCCGGCGACGATGTGTCCGGCACCCGCACCTGGCGCGCCCTCGTGCGGCTGCTGGACGGCGTGCGCACCGCGAGCGGCGTGCGCCGGGTCTACGCCGTGGACGCGCGGGGCCGCGTGCGCGCGGACGCGGGCGGCAACCTGCCCGTGGGCACCGAGCTGCCGGACCTCGCGCGCGACCGGCTGGAATTGACGCGCGTGCTCGCCGGCAAGCGCGCCGCCAGCCAGGTGCTCTTCACCGGCTCCGACGGGCTGCTCTACAAGACGGGCTACGCCCCCGTAGTCCAGGACGGCCAGGTGGTGGGCGCCATCGGCGTGGAGGGCAGCGCGGCCTTCTTCGGACCGCTGCGGCGGCTGTGGCGCACCTTCGTCATGGCCAGCGCCGTGGCGCTCGCCGTGCTCGCCATCATCGCCGTCATCACCGCCCGGGGACTGGCCGGTCCGCTGCGGCGGCTGATGGACTCCGCGCTGCGAATCGGCCGGGGGGACCTGGCCACGCCCGTGCCGCCGGAGCCCACCCGCGAAATCGGCGTGCTCGCGCGCGAGCTGGAGGTCATGCGCGGCGCGCTGGAGAGCCGGGACCGGCAGCTCAAGCTCATGCTCGCGGGCGTGGCCCATGAGGTGCGCAACCCGCTGGGCGGCATCGCGCTCTTCTCCGGCCTTCTACAGGAGGACCTGCGCGCGGGCGCCCACGCGGACGCGAACAGCCACGTGGACCGCATCCAGCGCGAGGTCGCCTACCTCCAGCGCATCGTCGAGGACTTCCTCGCCTTCGCCCGCGAACAGCCGCTGGCGCGCGCGCCCATGGAGGCGCCCGACCTGGTCTCCAACGCGTGCGAGCTGCTCTCCGCGGAGGCGCACGACAAGGGCGTGGCCCTGGACGTGGCCGCCTCGCCCGCGCACCTGGAGGCGGATGGCAGCCTGCTGACCGCCGCGCTCGTGAACCTGGTGAAGAACGCCGTGCAGGCCGCGCCCGCCGGGAGCCATGTGCGGATCCGCGGCGAGGTGCGCGACGGGCGCTATGCCATCGACGTCCAGGACGCCGGGCCGGGCGTGCCCGAAGCCGAGCGTGAGCGCATCTTCGAGCCCTTCTTCACCACCCGTGAGCAGGGCACCGGGCTGGGCCTGCCGCTCGCGCGGAAGATCGTCCGGGCCCACGGCGGTGAGCTCTCCCTGCGCTCCACGCCCGGCGAGACCGTCTTCACCCTGTCGCTGCCCTGTCCTGCTCCCGAAGCTGGGGCGGCACCGGCACGCTGACGGACTCCGCTTCCTGGACATCGAACTGCAGCGCCATCTGCCCCACCTCTCCGGAGACGACCTGTAGCGTCCGCGTGGCCTCCTGCGTGGAGGACAGCCGGTGCAGGGTGCCGTCCATCAACTGCGACAGGTCCGCGATGGCGGTGGCGATCTGCGCGAAGGCGGCGTTCTGCCGCGTCACCGCGTTGGCGATCTTCCGCGCCGCCTCGGAGCTCTCCTGCGAGCTGTGTGACAGCGCGCGCAGGGACTCGCCGGAGGCGCGCATCTGGTCCAATCCGGCGGCCACCTGGCGGCCGCCCTGCTCGCTCATGGAGGCCGCGTCGCGGATGCCCTGGCTGATCTCCACCAGGATTTTGTGGATTCGCCGGGTGGCCTGGACGGACTGGTCCGCCAGCCCTCGCATCTCCTTCGCCACCACCGCGAAGCCCCGCCCCGCCTCGCCCGAGCGCGCCGCCTCGATGGCCGCGTTGACGGCGAGCAGGTGGGACTGGTCCGCCAGGTCCTTCACCGCGCCGGTGATTTCTCCAATCTGGACCGTGCTCTCCTCCAGGCGGGACAGCCGCTGCTGGACGCCAGCCACCGCGCTCCGGATGACCGCCAGCCCTTCCAGGCTCGAGACCACCGCGGCCTCGCCCTGCTGTCCCAGCGTCTCCGCGCGCCGGGCCACGCGCAGGACCTCCTCCGCGGAGTCCGAGGCGATGCGCGATGCCCGCCGCAGCTCTTCCGACGTCACCTGCGCCTCGTGCAGCGCCGCCGCCTGCCGGGTGAGCCCCTGCCGCTGATCCTCGTTCGACACACGCAGCTCGGTGCCGGCCTGGCCCAGCCGCTGCGCGGAGGTCTGGAGCAGCCGGGGAAAACTCCGCAGCCGGAACAGCGCACTGTTCATCCCCGACGCCAGGTCCCCCATCTCGTCCGTGGACACCCAGCGCGGCGAACGGATCCGCCCGGACGCCAGGCCGGAGATGGCGCCATGCACCGCGCCCGCGCTCGTCGCCTGCCGCCTCGCCAGCATCCACGTGGTGAAGGCCGGCAGGATGAACACCAGCACGCCCACCCACGGCAGCGCGAAGCCCAGGTCCGCGAACAGCGAGCTGCCCACGTCATCCAACCGGGCCGCGGCCAGTGTCGCGCCATCCGCCAGCAGGACCTCCTTCAGCAGGTTGCGCACGTTCAGGAGCTTCACCACCACCACGCACGCGCTCAGCACCACCGTGGCGAAGATGGTGGACAGGAACGTGAACGGCAGGAACCACGACTGCCGCGGCCAGAAAGGGCCCGAGCCCGTGGGGGCCACCTCCGGATGCGCGTCCTGCTCGCGCAGCGCCCACGGCAGCACCAGCCGCTCCAACCCCAGCGCGATGGGGAACGCCACCACCACGCCGAAGCAGAACGCGATGAGCGTGCCCAGCCCCAGGCGGAACCAGTCCTTGCCGAACCACAGGCACACCGGAAGGCTGAAGAAGAAGCCGCCCAGCGTCCACGCCGCGCAGGTGGTGAAGACCATGGAGCGCCAGGGCAGCTCCAGCACTCGCCGCAGCCGGTCCCCCGGGCCCTCCCCGGCGCGGTGCCGCAGGGCCTGGCGCGCCAGCCACCGCAGCGTCACGTAGGGATGCAGCAGCCCGAACACCAGCACGATGAATGGCAGCACCGTGGCCGTGACGCGCAGCCCCTCCTGGCTCGACAACCCCATCGCCATCGCGATGAGGTAGGCACAGACGATGGAAGGGGGCAGGACCCACCGAAGAAACAACCACATCCCACGCCAGGCCAGCTTCCGGATGTCTTCTGTTTCATTCATGTGTGTACGCCCCCCTCCGGTCCCATGGAAAAGCCGGACCGGCACGCATCACGACCGCGACATCGCCACCGATGAAACGGCTGTTTCAGCCCGCCTGGGGCTCATGCCTCGCGGCAGGACTCGAACACGCGCGCCAGCAACATCAGGGACCGGCGCGCCGCGGCCTCCACGCGCGCCGGCTCTCCCGTCGTCACGTCCGTGGACAGCTTGATGATCTCCAGCGCCTCGTCCGGGTGCGCGTCGTCATAGCGGGCGTGCGCCCGGAGCCAGCGCAGCGCGGTCGCGTCCATGCGCACACCGTCCCGGGCATACGCGGTGAAGGGCTCCACCACGGCGCGTGTCCAGACGCCTGTCACGCCCTCGATGGCCCAGTTGGAAGCGGCGACGCCCTCCGCCAGCGACCCGCCGAGGCAGGTGGCCAGCAGGTGCTGGTGGAGCGCCTGGACCTCGGGCCTCCACGACGACGCGAAGGCCCCGGGGGCGTCCACGCCCACCGCCTGCATCCAGTCGATCCACCACTCGGCGTGACGGGCCTCCACGCCCAGGTTCTGCAGGAGCCAGCGGCGGATGCTCGCGTCGCCCGGGCGCACCCCGTAGGTCGTCTTCGCCAGCGACAGCCCCATGTACTTGGGGAAGTTCTCGACGATGGGGAAGCAGTGCACCAGGAACCGCTGCCAGGCGCCGAGGGGCGGATGCCGCCCCTCCGCTGTCTCCTGGAACAGCGTGGGCATGCACGCCGCGTCCCACGCGGGCTTGAGCGTGCGCAGCATCGTCTCCATCCAGAGCGGATGCGGCGTGAGCGTCAAGGCGGCGGGCTGATAGCGCCGCGAAGCACTCTCATTTCTCAAGGATGAAACAGGGACTTCTTCCAAGGCGGTGCCATGCGACACGGCGTCCGGAGACGACATGAAACCTGCTCCTGCTCCCAGGTGGTCGACAAGCCGTCATGGCCGCCCCCCTCCACCCAGCGTGTCCTCAGGTTGCCGGCATGTCTGTGTTTCATCCAGCCCCCCTCGAAAAATGAAGCCAGTCTCAAGCCATCTTGTGTCCCAAACCCCGCGAACCCCCCGCGCGTGAATCAGGAATCCGGCCCTTGGTCATTCTCCAAATAGACACTCAAGAATGGAGAGTCATTGACGTCATGGGCAGGCAAGCGAGCGCGCCTTGAGCAGCATGCGGCGCAGCGGGGCTTCATCCGCGCGGTCCAGCGCTTCGTCCCAATCCAGCCACTGGATGCCGAAGGACTCCGCTGGATCATGCGCAAGTGCCTCCGGGTCTTCCGCCACCACCAGGTAGCGGACATCCAGGTGACAGTGCTCGGGCTCGTCCTTGCGCGCGGGGATGACGTGCACGTCCACGTCCAGCGGGCGCGGCGCGGTGGGATGCAGGTGCACGCGGCAGCCCGTCTCCTCACGGGCCTCGCGCAGCGCGGTGGCCTCCATGTCGCCGCCGTCTCCCGCTTCCGCGTGGCCGCCGGGCTGCAACCAGCGCTTGAGCTTCGCGTGGTGCAGCATCGCCACCCGTCCGCCCGCCGCGTCCACCACCACCGCGCTGCCGGTGAAGTGCGCCTCCACCTGCGAGCGGGAGAAGGGCTCCTTCAGCGACGTGGCGAAGTGGCGCATGCGCGAAAGGTCCTCGCGCTCCTTGTCGTCCGTGGGGACGTGACGCGCGAGCAGTTCGACGAGGGAATCAGGGACGGAGGCCATGCGCCGGGATAGACACCCACCCGGCCCGGGACGCCAGCCCTTTCACGGCAAGGCCCACCTGCACCCCGCCGGGTCCGGTGTAGGGTGGCCTGGCGTGTGCATTCCGCCGCCCACCCACCGGTGGCATCCCACCCTTCCTTCCCGAGCAGGCGCATGGCCCGCATCCTCGTCATCGACGACCACGACACCCTCCGCGAGGGCATGACCGTCACCCTCACCCGCTCCGGCCACACCGTGTCCGCGGTGAAGAGCGGGGCGGACGGACTCGCCGCGTACAAGAAGGGCCCCTTCGACCTGGTCGTCACGGACCTGAAGATGGACGGCATGGACGGCATCGCCGTGACGCGCGCGCTCAAGCAGGCGGACCCTGGCGCCGTCGTCATGGTGGTGACGGCGTTCGGCACCATCGAGACCGCCGTGCAGGCCATGCAGGAGGGCGCCTACGACTTCATCACCAAGCCCTTCCCGCCGGAGGTGCTGCGCGCCAAGGTGGACAAGGGCCTGGAGCTGTCCGCCACGCGCCGCCAGGTGGAGCGCCTCACCGCCCGCACGGACGCGCATGACGCCGACGCCGCCCTCACCCACCGCGACCTCGTGGGCGACAGCGAGCCCATGCAGCGGCTGCTCGCCCAGGTGCGCAAGGTGGCCGCGAGCGACGCCACCGTGCTGGTGCGCGGCGAGAGCGGCACCGGCAAGGAGCTGGTCGCGCGGATGATCCACCAGCGATCCCCGCGCAAGGACGGCCCCTTCGTCGTCGTGCACTGCGCGGCCCTGGCGGAGACGCTCCTGGAGAGCGAGCTGTTCGGCCACGAGCGCGGCGCCTTCACCGGCGCGGTGAAGCGCAAGCTGGGGCGCTTCGAGCTGGCCGACGGCGGCACCCTCTTCCTGGACGAGATTGGAGAGATTCCCGCCTCCGTGCAGACGAAGCTGTTGCGCGTGCTCCAGGAGAAGGAGCTGCAGCGCGTGGGCGGAGAGGAGACGCTCAAGGTGGACGTGCGCGTGGTGAGCGCCACGCACCGCGACCTCCAGGCGGAGGTGAAGGCGGGCCGCTTCCGCGAGGACCTCTACTACCGGCTGCACATCGTCCCGCTCACCCTGCCGCCCCTGCGCGAGCGCCCCGAGGACCTGCCCGCGCTCGCCCGCCACTTCGTCGCCAAGCACGCGCCCCGGGTCAACCGGCGCGTCACCGGCATCGACGACGCGACGCTGCACGCGCTCACCCGCCACGCGTGGCCCGGCAACGTGCGCGAGCTGGAGAACGTGATGGAGCAGGCGCTCGTCTTCGCCGAGGGCGACTCGCTCACGCCGCAGGATCTGCCCTCGCACCTGGCCGGCCAGACGCCGCGCATGGACGCGGGGCTGCCCGTGCCCCAGGGCGACCGCCCCCTGCCGGAAATCCTGGAGGACCTGGAGCGCCAGCTCATCGCCCGCGCCTACGAGAAGGCCGGCGGCGTGAAGACGGAGACCGCCCGCCTGCTGGGCATCAAGACTTCCGCGCTGTACTACAAGCTGGAGAAGTACGGCTTCCTGCCGCGCGGCGAGCGCCCCGAGGAGACCCCGTAGGCGCTCTGCCCTGGGGCCTCGGAAATCCGTCATCCGCGCCCCGGCCCCATGACTTTCCACCGTCCGGCCCACCCACCCCGACCCACCCTGCCCGTGCAGGTGCCCGGAACCAGGGCGCTTTCCGTCGGGCCTGGGAACGGGGTAGGAGGGAAGGACTGGCATCCGCCTTGCTGACGGTATCCCCCCGATGATGTTGCGTGCCCTCCCCCTCCTCCTGTGCCTGTTCGTGGCCGCTCCCGCCGGGGCGACGTCCGGCCTGGAGCAGGCGCGCGCGAAGGCCCAGGCGGCGCGCACGGAGGCACGCACCCTGCGCACCCGGCAGCAGGGGCTTCGCGACGAGCTCAACGGCCTGGCCGCGCGCATCGAGGCGCTCAAGGCCCAGCGCCAGGGGAAGCTCACGGCGGGCGGCGAGCTGGAGTCCGCGCTGCGCCGCTCGCAGGAGCTGAGCGGAGAGCTGACGGGGCTGGCGCAGTCGGTGTCCGGCGCGGACGGCGAGGTGGAGCGCGCGCACCTGGCGCTGCACGGCGCGCTGTCCCAGGAGCTGACGCGGCTGCGCGCGGCGTGGGACGCGACGACGGACCGGACGCAGCGCGCGGCGCTGCTGGAGCAGATGCGGTCCGTGCGCGGCGAACGCGAGGCCGTGCGCGCGGCGCTGCCCGCCTCCCAGGTGCCGGCGCTGGATGGCGCGGCGCGCGGGGATGATCCCGAGGACCTGCTCGCGCAGGCGGACGCGCTGCGCGACACCCAGGACAAGGTGCGCCAGCGGCTCCAGGCCCTGAAGGCGCGCATCACGGAGGTGCGCGAGGAGCGCGACCTGGACCGCCGCATGAACGACTTCCTGGGCGAGGAGTCCATGTTCGACGACCAGGACCGCCGCCTGCGCATGCGCACGGCGGGCGACCGGGGCCTGCAGGTGGCCCCCACCCAGCGGGGCGGCCGGCAGCCGGAGGTGATTCCGACCGACTCGATGGTGGAGTCGCCGGACTACGCGGGCGACCCGACCCAGGGTCCAGGGGTCGGAGGCACTCCCATCATGGACCAGTCGTCCTCCGGCGCCACCGCCAGCGACCGCCGTCCCCAGGTGGACCCGGTGCGCGCCCAGGCGCTGGCCGCGGGCGGCCCGGAGGACCTGTCCTCGCTGGAGCAGGAGGCCACGCGGCTGGAGTCCCTGGCGCGCGAGCTGGACGGGCGCGCGGGCGCGCTGGAGCGCCGCGCGAAGACGCTGGCGCCCTGAAGCCGCGGGTAGCCGCTACAGCAGCCCGCCCTCCACCTCCAGCACCACCGTGGCCTGCACGCGCACCTCGCGCTCCGGCAGGCGCCCCGTGCCGCGCAGGATGATGGACATGCTGGGCGCGGCCACGTAGGGCCGCAGGTCCACGCTGCCGTCCGCGTTCAACCCCACCGTGGGGTTGGGCGGGCCCAGGCCCAGACCCGCGATGCCGTCGCGCGCGGCGAAGCGCGACTCGGAGTTGCCCGCGCGGGCCACGGCCTCCAGCGAGTCCAGGAAGCCGAAGTCCTGGTCGTTCGGGCTCAGGACCTTGAGCGTCATCGACTTCACCTGCACGCGCGTCACCTCGTCCTTGGTGACGTCGCGGTTCTTGAAGTCCTGGTTCTCGTTGAAGTCGAGCGCGGAGAAGCTGCTGATGGAGGGAAAGGCGTTGAGGAGCGTGGAGGTGCCGGCGGGGTTCGCGGGCACCGTCGCCTCGCCCTGGACCTCCGTGGTGAAGGACGCCGGGGAACAGGCGACGAGCCCCAGGCCGGCCACCGCCGCGAGGAAGGACGCGTAAGACATGGCCGCAATGTACCGGGCGGCCGGGTGCGGCGTCACCGACCGCGGGCACACCCCGGGTGTCCCCGGGACGACGTGGCCGCACAGGGCACTTGCGAGCGTGGGGATGCCAGCGGGCCGGAGTATGGTGCGCGCGTCTTGGACCGCCGCCTTCTCCCGCTCCTCCTGGCCCTCTGCATCCTTTGGGGCGGAGGTGCGCGCGCGGCCGAGTGGCAGGGCTCGCTCCGGGGCACCGGCCGGGTGCTGGTGGACAGCAACGCCCCGCGCGACTTCACCGACGGCGTCACGCCCGCCCCCGACCCGGACCTGGCCCTGAGCGTGCTGGGCGTGGCGGAAGGCCGGGGCACCGGCGAGCGGTCCCAGGTGGTGGGCCGGTACGAGCTGGGCGCGCGCAAGTACCTGTCCTACGACAACGAGGACACCCTGGTGCAGGCGGGCGCGCTGGAGGGCTCGCTCGCCCTGGGCTCCGAGTGGGGCGTGGGCGCGGAAGGCCACGCCAAGGACCGGAGGGGCGGCAGCCGCGCGTACTCGGATCTGGGCGCCAGCCTCTTCGCCGAGTACGCCCCGGACGTGCGCCTGGCCCTGCGCGTTCGCCTGGGCGCCCGCCGCTTCGTGTACCGCCCGGACCACACGGCCGACTTCGGCGGCCCGGAGGTGGGCGTCCTGGGCCGCTACCGGCTGAGCCCGCGTCACACACTGAGCGTGTTTGGCGAATGGGGTTCGCGCCGCTACGGCCCCTTCGCCCGGCCCTTCCCGGGCGTCAGCGCGGCCCCCGTGCGGCGGCAGGACGGCGCGCTGGTGGCGGGGGCGGGCTACACGTACCGGGGGCCGGTGAAGCTGTCGCTCACCTATGCCTTCCAGGAGGTCAGCTCCAACAGCTTCGGTGAGACAGCCATGAGACACCGGCTCGTCGGCAGCGCCGGGGTGCGGCTGCCGTGGCGGGTGACGCTCCTGGCGCAGGGGACGCTGGGCCTGGCGCGCTATCCGGACGGCATCTTCCTGTCGCCGGAGATCATCCTGGTGGAGGAGGACGAGGGGCAGAACTCGCTGTCCCTCAAGCTGGCCCGCCCTGTCTCCACCCGCGTGGACCTGGAGCTGTCCTGGGGCATCTGGAGCACGCGCCTGCCGCGCAATGACTTGCGCTACACGCGCCAGGTGTTCGGCGTGGGCTTCACCTGGCGGGACCAGGACTAGGAGCGAAATCCGTCAGTCCAGGTCGGCGATGCGCTCGTCGATCTCCTCGGCCAGGCTGGGGTGCTGCTGGGCGAGCGCGTGGTCCCGGGCGGTGGTGAGCACCTGCTTCGCCTTGTCCGTCTGGCCGGCCCCCGCGTAGGCATCCCCGAGGGAGACGAGGGCCGCGGCGTACTTCGGGTCCAGGCGGACGGCGGTCTCCAGACTCTGGATGGCGCTGTCGTACTCCTTGCGCTCCAGGTGAAGCTTCCCCAGGGAGAACCAGGCCATGGGGGCGTCGGGGAACTGGGCCGTCATCTTCTTGAACTGCTCCAGGCGGGCGTCGCTCATGGACGGAACCCATTAGAGGAGCGCTGGAAGCTTGCCAAGGGTGCGCTAGGGTATCCGCCACATGGCCACGAAGAAGAAGACCCCTGCATCCAAGAAGGCGAAGGCGAAGAGCGCGACCCGGGCTCCGGCCCGCAAGAAGACGGCCGCCAAGAAGGCGAAGCCGGGCGTGCGTCCGCCGCCGCGCAAGAAGACCGCCGCCGCGCGCAAGAAGGCCCCGAAGGTCGCCGCTCCGCCCGCGCCTCCCAAGCCGGCTGAGAACGCGAAGGCGCGCGAGCTGGCGCGCCGCATCGGCAACCTGCTGCTGGACAAGAAGGCCACGGACGTCGTCATCCTCGACATGCGCGGGATGACGTCCTACGCGGACTACATCGTCATCGCCTCCGGCGAGAGCGACCGCCAGGTGAGCGCCATGGCGGAGAACGTCCAGGTGCAGCTCAAGCAGGAGGCGCAGCCCCTGCGCCCCATCAGCACGGAAGGCCTGGAGACGGGCCAGTGGGTGCTCCTGGACTACGACGACGTCGTGGCCCACCTGTTCAACGGCGAGGTGCGCGCCTTCTACGACCTGGACGGGCTGTGGGCGGACGCGCCCCGGGAGAAGCTGTCCTAGTCCCGTGAAGGTCCGCCTCCTCTCCATCGGCAAGGACCGCTCCGGGTTGTTCGAGCCCGCCGTGCAGGAGTACGCGCGGCGGCTCGAGCACTACACGCGCTTCGAGCTGCTGGAGCTGAATGAAGCGTCGGGCCGCAAGCTCAAGCCCGGCGAGGCGAAGTCCGCGGAGGCCGCCGCCATCCTGGGCAAGCGCAAGCCGCAGGACTGGATCGTCGCGCTGGACGAGCGCGGCACGCTGCTGGATTCCGTGGAGCTTGCCCGCTACGTCGCCAAGGCGCAGACGGGCTCGAAGGACCTGCTCTTCGTCATCGGCGGGGACGAGGGCCTGGACGACTCGGTGCGTGGCGCGGCGCATCAGGTGATGTCGCTGTCGCGGATGACGCTGCCCCACCGGCTGGCGCGGGTGGTGCTCATCGAGCAGCTCTACCGCGCGTTCACCATCCTGAAGGGCGAGCCCTACCACAAGTAGGCGGCCGGGCAGCCTGCCCCCAGGCGCTGGGGACCTGGAGGCCCGGGCGTCAGGGCGCGTGAAGGGACCGCGTCGAAGCGGCCATCATGAACACGCCTTCTTCTGAAACCTCCACGGCCGCCACCGTGCGCATCATCGCCTCGCCCCAGTCCTGGGTGGAGGGCGAGGCCGTCCGCCAGTTGGAGGCCGTGTCGCGCCTGCCCGGGATGAGGCTCGCGGTGGGCCTGCCGGACCTGCATCCCGGCAAGGGCGCTCCGGTGGGCGCGGCCTTCGAGTCCGAGGGCTTCCTCTATCCCTATCTCGTGGGCAGCGACATCGGCTGTGGCATGGGCTTGTGGGACGTGGACCTGCTGACGCGCAAGGCGAAGGCGGAGCGGTGGGCGGCGAAGCTGGACCTGGAAGGGCCGTGGGTGGGGGACACGGAGGCGGTGCTCGCGGAGCACGGCGCGAGCGGCGCGGGCTTCGAGTCGGCGCTGGGCACGGTGGGCGGCGGCAACCACTTCGCGGAGGTGCAGCGGGTGGAGGAGGTGCACGACGCGCGCGTCTTCGAGGCGCTGGGCCTGCGGGAGGAGCGGCTGCTGTTGCTCGTGCACTCGGGGTCGCGCGGGCTGGGGGAGGCCATCCTGCGCACGCACGTGGACCGGCACGCTGCGGGCGGACTGGCGGCGGATTCGGAGGAGGCGCGCGCATACCTCACGCGGCATGACGGCGCGGTGTTGTGGGCGAAGGCGAACCGGGCGCTGGTGGCGCAGCGGACGTTGGATGGGATTGGGGCGACGGGGCGGCGGGTGTTGGACGTGTGCCACAACAGTGTCACCGCGCGGCATGCGGGTGGACGCGTGGGGTGGTTGCACCGCAAGGGCGCGGCGCCGTGGGATGAAGGGCCGGTGGTGATTCCCGGCAGCCGCGGAGCGCTGAGCTATCTGGTGTTGCCGGTGGGCACGGGCGAGCAGAGCGCGTACAGCCTGGCGCACGGCGCGGGACGCAAGTGGACGCGCTCGGCGGCGCGGGAGCGGCTGAAGGAGCGCTTCACGGCGGAGTCGCTGACGCGCACGTCCTTCAAGAGCCACGTGGTGTGCGAGGACCGGGACCTGCTCTTCGAGGAGGCGCCTCCGGCGTACAAGGCCATCGACCGCGTGGTGACGGACCTGGTGGAGGCGGGCCTGGTGCGGGTGGTGGCGACGCTGGCGCCGGTGCTCACGTACAAGACGCGAGGCCGCACGGCGGAGTGAGCGGCACGGGGCTCGCACGAGGGGCGCGAGGATGCACTGCCCCTGTGAGGCCCGGTGATGTGGAAGGCCCTGTTGGACCTGGTTTATCCGCCCATGTGTCTGGCCTGCGCGAAGGTGCTGCCGGGCGTGGGCGCGGTGTTCTGCGAGACATGTGACACGGCGTTGGAGCGGCTGCCGCCGGTGTGTTGCCGGACGTGCGCGGAGCCGGGTGCGTTCCCGGGGAACACCTGTCCCCGTTGCCGGACGGTGCCACCGCCGTTCAGCCGGGCATGGGCGCCCTTCGCGCACGAGGGGCCGGTGGCGAGGGCCATCCACCGGTTCAAGTATGAGGACCACCCGGACCTCGCGGCGCCACTGGGGACGCTGCTCGCGGACGAGGCGCGGCGGTTCCTGAGGACCGCGCCGGAATGCGTGGTGGCGCTGCCGCTGCACCTACGGCGCTTCCGGAAGCGGCAGTACGACCAGGCGCACCTGCTCGCGGGGGAGCTGGCGAAGGCCACGGGGCGGACGGCGCCGGTGGGGTGGCTGGAGCGCACGCGGGAGACTCGGAGGCAGGTGGGGCTGAGTGAAGCGGAGCGCGTGGGCAACGTGGCCGGAGCGTTCGTGGCGTCGCGAGCGGTGCAGGGGCAGGAGGTGTTGCTCCTGGACGACGTGTTCACCACCGGGTCCACCGCGCGGGCCGCCGCTGTCGCCCTGAGACACGCGGGGGCCACGCGAGTGGAGGTGCTGACCTTGGCGAGGGCGTTCACCCTCGCCTGAGCCGGGCGAGCTCGGCTTCGAGTTCCCTGGCACGGCGTTCGGCCTCATTCGCGCGTCTGGATTCCTCATCCGCGCGTCTGGATTCTTCGTCCGCGCGCCGGGATTCTTCCTGGGCACGGCGCTGCAGGATCATCGTCTGGTCTTCCAGGCGTTCAATGAACTCATCGGAGACCAGCAACGGCGCATTGCCCGTCCAGAAACGCACGTCCTCGCCTTCGACCTGGAGTTCGAGTCCCAGCACTTCCGAGAGGAAGCGACCATTCCGGGATTCCATGCGCGTGTAGACGCGCGCATCCGGCGTCGCCAGCCGGTAGCCCTCCAGCGTGAGCCTTCCCCCATCGAAGATGAAATACTCGGGGATTCCCAGACGGGCATACCGGCTCACGTTGAACTCGGCATCCTTCTTCCGGTCACCCCCGGCGTGGATCTCCATCACCCAGTCGAGCCCGTGCCCCTCGTGGCTGACGAGCCACTTCTTCCGTCGGTGGTTCTCCACATCCAGCACGACCAACAGGTCCGGCGCGAACCGTCGCTCCGCCGGGTAATACACAGGCAATTCCGAGCCGACGTAAGCCTTGCGTCCACGGCGCTTGAAGTAGCCCCGGAGCGCCTCGCGTGCGAGCAACTTGGGCTCCTGATGGTCGTCCCCTTCGGGCATCGCCATCTCTTCGTACGTCACCTCACCGGGCAGTGTTGCCACCACCCGGTCCCGCTCCTCCTGCCCCATCCGATCCCATTCTTCCTGAGAAGGCGCCCGGGGGAAGGCATCTCCAACCTTGTCGGTATGACGTCCCATGACCCTCAGCCTGTGTCGGGTAGGCCCTCGGGTCAATCGCCCCCGTGCAGGGCTTGAGCAAGCAACGCGCCAAGGAATTCTGGGACCGCCGTCTATGCTTCGCGCGAATGACATCCACACCGGCCTCCATTCCTGGCAACGAGCCGAACGCACAGCCACGATGTGGCCCGCATTCCAGGGTTGCGACGGAGGAGTGCTCTCGCTGTGGTGCCTTCATGTGCCGGGCATGCGTTGCGCCGGAGATCGAGCCCGCGCATTGCCGGCCGTGCCGGAAGCACCTGCTGGCGACGGGCGCCATCCGCCCCAGCAACCGCTCCAGCCTGGGCGAATACCTGGCTCAGTGCAGCTGGTTGATCGCCTTCCTCACCGCCGCGGGCATCTACCTGGCGCGCAGGACGGACATGCACGCGCTGTGGCTGATCATCTTCCTGGTCGGCTTCACCCTGGGCCTGGCCTGCGGCGTCGTGGCGCTCATCCGGGAACACGCCCGCCTCAGCGCCCGGGTCGTCGTGCCCGCCATCATCGGCATCGTGCTCAACACCCCTCCGTTCCTCTGGGGAATGCTGATGGTCGTGCTGCCGATCATGGCCAGCAGATGGTGAATCAGCGCGTCTTCGCCGTCTCCAGCGCGAGCGCCTCACCGCGCAACTGCGCGTCCAGCCAGAACGTCCCGCCCGGCACGAGCGAGGCCAGGACGGCCACCGCGAGCCGCTTCACACCCCAGCGGTATTCGATGGCCGCCATCATCAGCGTGTAGAGGTACGCCACGAACAGCAGGCCGTGCGCCATGCCCACCACGCGCACGCCCAGCGGCATGTGCAGCACGTACTTCAGCGGCATGGCGATGAGCAGCAGCACCAGGAAGGACAGGCCTTCCCAGAAGGCGACGAGGCGGAAACGGCCCAGGGCGGTCTTCAGCATGACGTCCTCTCTCCTCCGCCCCTCTCGCACCGTCAAGGCGCGCGGCCGGAGCAGTATCGCCTTCCGTCGTCAGCGCGGTGAGCCCCGGTGATACCGGCAGGAATGCCTGCCCGCTCCAGCTCCAACCTGACGTCGTGACCTCGGAGCCACGGACCGGATGTCGGACGCCTCACGCCCGCTGCCTTCCTCCCCCCTTCCGCCCCGGAGGCTGTTATCCCCCTGCGCGTGGACCCCACCCCGAAGAATCCCTCCCTCCCCGCCCTCGCGCGAGAGGCCGCTGAAGCTCCGGCCGCCGCCCGCCGCCAGCTCGAACGCTGCCGCGACACCTTCGCCTACCTGGGCGCCCGCCTGCGCCGCACGCCTCCTCGCTTCGTCGTCACCTGCGCGCGGGGCAGCTCCGACCATGCGGCCGTCTACGGCAAGTACCTCATCGAAACCACGCTGGGCCGCGCGGTCGCCTCGCTGGGCCCCAGCGTCGCGTCCGTCTACAACACGCGCTCCCTGGACCTGCGCGACGCGCTCTTCATCGCCGTGTCCCAGTCCGGCCGGAGCCCCGACCTGCTGCGCATGACCGAGGCCGCCCGCGCGGGAGGCGCCGTCGTGCTGGGCTTCATCAACGACGAAACCTCTCCGCTCACCGCGCTGTGCGACGTGCGCATCCCGCTGTCCGCCGGCCCCGAGCACAGCGTGGCCGCCACCAAGTCCTATCTGCTCTCCGGGCTCGCCTTCCTCCAGCTCGTCGCGCACTGGTCGGACTCCGCGGAGCTGCATGACGCCGCCCGGCGGTTCCCGGACGCGCTGGAGGCCGCCGGGAAGCTCGACTGGTGGCCGGCGCTCGCGACGCTCAAGGACGCCAGCAGCCTCTATGTCGTCGGCCGGGGCAGCGGCCTGGGCGCCGCGCTGGAGATGGCCCTCAAGCTCAAGGAGACCTGCCGTCTGCACGCGGAAGCCTTCAGCACCGCGGAGGTCCTCCATGGTCCGCTCGGGCTGGTGCGGCCGGGCTTCCCCGTGCTCGCGCTGGGGCAGGAGGACAACGCCGCGCAAGGCACGCGTGATGTCGTCCAGCGCATGGTCGAGCTGGGCGCGAGCGTCCACACCGCCCTGCCCGTCCCCGGCGCGCAAACCCTGCCCACGCTGCCGGACGTTCCCGCGGCCATCGCTCCGCTCTGCCAGGTGCAGAGCTTCTACTTCGCGGTGCACCAGCTCGCGACAGCACGGGGCCTGGATCCGGATGCGCCCGCGCACCTGCGCAAGGTCACGGAGACCGTGTGATGATCACCGGTCTCCAGGGCGCGCGCATCTTCACCCGCGCCTCGCGCCTCGAACGTCACGCCATCGCCCTCCGCGAACGCACGGAGACCCGGTGATGCCCACGACCACCGTCCTCCAGGGCTCACGCATCTTCACCGGGGACCAGGTCCTCGAAGGTCACGCCGTCGTCGTCGAGGACGGCACCGTCCGCGCCGTGGTGCCCCAGGCCGGACTCCCCACTGGCGCCACCGTGCACACGCTGCCCGGGGACACACTCCTGGCCCCGGGCTTCGTGGACGTGCAGGTCAACGGCGCGGGTGGCGTGCTCTTCAACGACACGCCCACCGAGGAGGCCGCGCTCGCCATCGCCTCCGCCATGCGCGCGTGCGGCACCACGGGTCTGCTCCCCACCTTCATCACCGACGACGCCGCCCGCATGCGCGAAGCCTGCGAGGCCGCGCTCATCGCCACCGCACGCCCCGACAGCGGCGTGCTCGGCATCCACCTGGAAGGCCCCTTCATCAGCCGCGAGCGCGCTGGCGTTCACGTGCCGTCCTTCATCCGCACGCCCGACCCTCGCGACCTCGACTACCTCACCGCCCTGCCCCGCCGCTTCGCCGCGCACGGCGGCCGCGTGCTGATGACGCTCGCTCCCGAGTGTGTGGACGATGCCACCCTGCGCCGCTTCGCCAACGCTGGCGTCGTGCTCAGCGCGGGCCACACCGCCGCCACCAGCGAGCGCACAACCCAGGCCCTGAACGCAGGCGTGCGCGGCTTCACCCACCTGTTCAACGCCATGCCTCCGGTGATGAACCGCCAGCCCGGGCCCGTCGTCGCCGCGCTCACCCATGACGACGCGTGGTGTGGCGTCATCGCGGACGGCGTGCACGTGCACGCGGACAACCTGCGCCTGCTCCTCAAGGTCAAACCGCCGGGCAAGGTGTTCCTCGTCACGGACGCCATGCCGCCTGTCGGCACGCCCGTCACGTCCTTCACCCTCCAGGGACGCACCATCCTGCGCCGCCACGGCCGACTGGAGACGGAGGACGGCACGCTCGCGGGCGCGGACATCGACCTCACGGCTGCGGTGCGCCACTGCGTCCACTCGCTCGGTGTCCCCCTGGAGGAGTCGCTGCGCATGGCCTCGCTCCATCCCGCCACCTTCATGGGACTGCATGGCCACCGGGGCCGCATCGCGCCGGGGCATCGCGCGGACCTCGTGCTGTTGAAGCCGGACCTTTCCGTCCACACCACATGGGTGGGTGGACAGACACAATCCAACGCCAGCCATTAACCCGGAAAAATGGGTGCGTGACTCCTTCCGCGTGTACCGCAGGCGAGGAGAACACGAATGCGTCGTAGCAAGTGGATTGTGGGCCTGGTGGCGTCCGCGCTGACCGTCGCTGGCTGTGGTCAGGAGTCCTTCGCTCCCGAGGCCGAAGGTCCTGGCAGCGTGATGAAGGCGCCGCTGGATGCCGCGTGGGCCGTGGGCGTCGCCTACTCCGTGGGCACGCGCGTCACCTATGAAGGCCGCGTCTATCAATGCCGTCAGGCCCACACGTCCCAGGCGGACTGGACGCCGACGGCCGTGGCCGCGCTGTGGCTGGACCTGGGCCCCGTGACGGGCGGCGGCGACACCACCGCGCCCGTCGTCACCGCGTCGAGCAGCAAGACGAGCGTCACCACCGCGGGCTCCATCACCGTCTCCGCCAGCGCCACCGACGACACGGGCGTGACGAAGATCGAGATCCTGGAGAACGGCACGCTGGTCGCCACCGCGTCCTCCTATACGCGCAGCTTCTCCGGCTCCGGGCAGAACGGCACGTACACGTACACCGTGAAGGCCTATGACGCCGCGGGCAACGTGGGCTCGAAGACCGTCACCGTCACCGTCGCCATTCCCTCCACCGGCGACGTCACCGCCCCCGTCGTCACCGCCAGCTCCAGCGCGTCCCGCATCACCGCCGCCGGCTCCTTCACCGTCTCCGCCAGCGCCACCGACGACACCGGCGTGACGAAGATTGAGATCCTGGAGAACGGCACGCTCGTGGCCACCGCGTCGTCGTTCACTCGCGCCATCTCCACGTCCGCGCAGAACGGCACGTACACGTACACCGTGAAGGCGTACGACGCCGCGGGCAACGTGGGCACCAAGACCGTGAGCGTCGTGGTGGAGCTGCCCACCACGCCGCCTCCTCCGGGCGGAAAGAAGATCGTCGGCTACTTCACCGCGTGGGGCATCTACGGCCGCAACTACCAGGTCTCCAACGTCCCGGCGTCGAAGCTCACGCACATCAACTACGCCTTCTCCAACATCTCCCCGGACGGCAAGTGCATCCTCGGGGATCCGTTCGCGGACATCGACAAGGGCTTCGGCTACCCCGGCGAGTGGGACCCGGGCGCGCTGCGCGGCAACTTCCGCGCGTTCAAGGAGCTGAAGAAGACCAACCCGAACCTCAAGCTGCTCATCTCCATTGGCGGCTGGTCCTGGTCCAAGTACTTCTCGCAGGTCGCCGCCACCGCCGCGTCGCGCACCGCGTTCGTGAAGTCCTGCGTGGACCTGTACGTGAAGGGCCAGTTCCCCGGCGTCACCCCGGCCAACGGCGTGGGCGTGTTCGACGGCATCGACGTGGACTGGGAGTACCCCACCGGCGGCGGCCTGCCGGACAACATCAGCAGCCCCGCGGACAAGGTGAACTACACCCTGCTCATGCAGGAGTTCCGCACCCAGCTGGCCGCCGTGACGGCGCAGACGGGCCAGTCCTACCTGCTCACCATCGCGTCAGGCGCGTCGCCGGACCTGCTTTCCAACAAGCAGGAGACCGTGAAGCTGGCCGGCATCCTCGATTGGATCAACGTGATGTCCTACGACTACCACGGCGCCTTCGAGAGCACGGTCAACTTCCACTCCGCGCTGGACCGCGTGACGGGCGACCCGGGCGCCAACGACGGCTTCTACACGGACGGCTCCATCGCCAGGATGCTCCAGCTGGGCGTGCCCGCCTCCAAGATCGTCGTCGGCGTGCCCTTCTACGGCCGCGGCTGGGGCAACGTGCCCAACGTGAACAACGGCCTGTTCCAGTCCGGCGTCCCCACCAAGGGCACCTGGGATGACGGCCAGTCCGGCCTCACCGGCGTGTTCGACTACAAGGACCTCAAGGCCAACTACGAGCGCGC
This sequence comes from Corallococcus sp. M7, assembly GCF_054512695.1. NCBI lineage: Bacteria > Pseudomonadati > Myxococcota > Myxococcia > Myxococcales > Myxococcaceae > Corallococcus > Corallococcus sp. M7. Next base: position 1,400,445 of record NZ_CM137252.1, on the reverse strand, counting down.
GGGCTCCGGCTACACGAAGTTCTTCCACCCGGAGAGCAAGCAGGCCTACGTCTACAGCCCGACCACGAAGGTGTGGGTGGCCTACGACGACGTGCAGAGCATGAACGCCAAGTCGGACTACATCCTGTCCAAGGGCCTGGGCGGCGCGATGTTCTGGGAACTGAGCGGCGATGACGGCAGCCTCGTCAACGCGCTCTACAACAAGCTCCACTGACGCCTCCCCCTCGGGGGGAACGCGCACACACCGGGGCCGGCACGGGCATCCAGCGCCCGCGCCGGCCCTGTGTGTTTTCGTGCCCTGGCCTTCACGGGCCCACCCCGCCCCACACCGGTCCGGCATAGAGTGGGGCGCGGATGGGTTGCCTGCCCGCCGTCCGGGGCCTCATGCAGGGGAAGTCCGTGACGGGTCCGCCTGTTCACTGGCGTCATCGCCCCCTGCCTGCCCCCGGGCGCCGTCGAACTTCGAGGAGAACGGATGTCGCGTTTCACATCGCTGGCCGCACTTGTCGTGCTCACCTGCCCCGTGCTGGGGCTCGCGAAGCCGAACGCGGACGACCGGGCCCGCGAGTACGCGGCCGAGGCCGTCAAGGCCGCCAACTCGCCACGCGGCGGCGCCGCGCTCCTGCGCATGCACGCGCTGGTGGATGACGTGGAGGACCTCACCCCGCTGGTGAGCACCTACCAGCAGATTGCCTCGCGCCGTACTTCTGACGCGAACACGCGTACCACCGCGCAGATCTTGCTCATGGACGCGGAGCGCTCGCGCGGCCGGATGGTGCGCGCCAACGAGGTCCGCCAGTGGCTGGGCTTCGTCAACGACTACTACGTCGTGGGCGGCTTCGAGAACGAGGGCAAGGCCGGCTGCGACACGGACTTCGGTCCGGAGGCCGCCAACCTGGACCTCACCGCGCGCTACCCCGGCGCCAAGGGCCACGAGGCCACCTGGCGCAAGCTGTCCGTCACGTCCGCGGATGGCTACGTGGACCTGGCCACCGCGGTGCGCCCCAACAAGGAGTCCGTGGCGTACGCGCTCACCTGGCTGGAGGTGCCGCAGGACACGCGCGTGCCGCTGGCCTTGGGAACCTCCGGCGGCTACCGCCTGTGGGTGAACGGGCAGCTCGCGTCCAAGGAGGACCGCTACAACCTGCCGCGCCCGGACCAGACGCGCGTGTCGGTGAAGCTCAAGAAGGGCCTCAACCGCGTGCTGGTGAAGGTGTGCCAGGAGTCCGGCCCGCTGGGCTTCTACCTGCGCTCGGAGTCCGCGTCCGCCCGCGCCTCGCTGCCCGCCAAGGCCCCCGCCCTGGAGCGCATGCCCGCGCCCGCGCCGCAGCCCCTGCCCACGCTGACCTCCTCGCTGCGCGCGCTGGTGGAGAAGAACCCGGACGACGCCCAGCTTCGCGGCGACTACGCCCAGGTGCTGTCCTTCTTCCGCGCGTATGACGAGCGCGAGCACACCGCCAGCGCCGAGGCCGCGCTCGCGGCGGAGACCGCCCCCAGCGACGCGCGCCTCCAGGTCCTGGCCGCCAACACCCAGACGGACGACCTCAACGAGCGCCGCCGCTTCCTGGAGGCCGCCGTGAAGGCGGACCCCACCTACGCCCCCGCGCGCCTGGCGCTGGCGGACCATGAGCTGGACCGCGGTCACCCGGAGCGCGTGCAGCCGCTGCTCGCCCCCCTCATGGAGGTGGAGGACGGCCGCAACGTGCCGGGCGCGCGCCTCCTGCTCGCCCGCGCGGCGGAGGCCCTGGGCGAGCGCGCCCGGGCGCACGCGCTGATTGAAGAGGCCTTCCGCCAGCAGCCGCGCGTGCCCCGCGTGGTGCGCGTGGCCGCCGCGGCGTCCCGTCAGCTGGGCCGCGCGCAGGAGGCCATGGACCGCATGCGCGTGGTGCTGGCGCTGCGCTACGACGACGCCAACACCCGCCGCCAGCTGGCCTCCATGCTCGCGGACGCGGGCAAGGTGGACGCCGCCGAGCGCGAGTACGCGAAGCTCACCGACCTGAACCCCTTCGACAACGGCAGCCGCGTGCGGCTGGCGGAGCTCAAGGCCGCCAACGGCGCCGTGGAGGAGGCCACCGCCCTCTTCACGGAGGCCAAGGCGCTCTCCCCGGACGAGCCGGAGGTCTACGAGCGCGAGGGCCGCGCGCTGCTCGCCGCCGGTCAGCGCGAGCCCGCCCTGGCCGCCTTCGAGAAGTCGCTGCAGCTGCGCCCGCAGAACCCCGGCCTCAAGGAGGCCCTGCGCACGCTCAAGGGTGAGTCCGAGAGCGCGGGCACCCAGTACCTGGTGGACGCGAAGCCCCTGTCCAAGGAGGCCGAGGGCTACATGAACGAGGACGCCCTCTACCTCGTCGACAACACCTACGTGCGCGTGCAGAAGAGCGGCCTGTCCAGCCGCATGCAGCAGATGGTGGTGCGCGTGTACAACCAGCGCGGCGTGGATGCGTTCCGCAGCATTCCGGTGACGTACTCGCCGGACCGCCAGGAGGTGCGCGTGCTGCGCGCCCGCGTGACGAAGCCGGACGGCTCCGTGGTGGACAGCTACGGCGACGCGGACCGCAACATCAACGAGCCGTGGACGGGCATGTACTACGACGCCCGCGCGCGCATCCTGTCGTTCCCGTCGCTCTCCGCCGGTGACACGCTGGAGCTCACCTACCGCCTGGACGACACCGCGCAGGACAACCTCTTGTCCGACTACTGGGGCGACGTGGAGAGCGTGCAGGGCACCTACCCGAAGGTGCGCTTCCAGTACGTCGTGGACATGCCCAAGGAGCGGCCGCTGTACTGGAACAAGAGCCGCCTGGCCGGCGTGGACCAGCAGCAGGAGTCGCCCGAGTCCGGCCGCACCGTGTACCGCTTCGGCGCGAAGCACGTCTCCAAGGTGGTGCCGGAGCCGGGCATGCCGGGCTGGGCGGAGGTCGCCCAGAACCTGCACATCTCCACGTACAAGACGTGGGACCAGGTGGGCCACTACTGGTGGGGCCTGGTGCGTGACCAGCTCCAGCCCAACGCGGAGCTGAAGACCACCGTGGACCAGGTGCTCACCGGCGTGGACCGCAAGGACCAGCTGGCCGTGGTGCGCGCCATCTACTCCTTCGTCGTCACCAACACCCGCTACGTGGCGCTGGAGTTCGGCATCCACGGCTTCAAGCCGTACCGCGTGGACCGCGTGCTCGCGCGCCGCTTCGGCGACTGCAAGGACAAGGCGAGCCTCATCCACTCCATGCTGAAGGTGGCGGGCGTGGACAGCCGGCTGGTGCTCCTGCGCATGCGCAACCTGGGCGCGCTGGACGCGGAGCCCGCGTCGCTGGCGGCCTTCAACCACGCCATCGCGTACGTGCCGAAGTTCGACCTGTACCTGGACGGCACGGCGGAGTTCCACGGCGCCAAGGAGCTGCCTTCCGCGGACCGCGTGGCCAACGTGCTGGTGGTGGACCCCAACGGGACGAGCAACTTCCTCACCACGCCGGAGGCGAAGGCGGAGGACAACAAGACGACGCTGGCCATGGACGTGGCGCTGCGGCCGGACGGCGGCGCGGACGTGAAGGGCCAGAGCAGCGTGTCCGGCCAGTCCGCGCCGGACTACCGCCGCGCCTACCGCCCGGAGTCCACGCGCAAGTCCACCTTCGAGCGCGCCTGGGCGCAGAGCTTCCCCGGCCTCACCGTGCGCGAGGTGAAGCTCAGCGACACCACCCGCCTGGATGACGACGTGACGCTGGACTTCAACATGGGCATCCCGCGCTACGCGGAGGTGCTGCCCGGCGGCAGCCTGCGCTTCCTGCCCTTCGGCACGGGGCGCACCTACCAGCAGGCCTACGCGTCGCTCGCCGAGCGCCGCTTCGACCTGGTGATGCAGAGCCCCTGGGTGAACACCTTCAAGCTGCGCTACACGCTGCCCGGCGGCTACACCGTGGCGGACATGCCACAGGCGGTGGAGGAGACCACGAAGTTCGGCCGCGTGAAGCTCAGCTACCGCGTGGAGAACGGCGCGCTCGTCGCGGACGGTGAAGTGGCCCTCTCCGTCGCCCGCATCAAGGCGGACGAATACCCCCAGTTCCGCGAGTTCCTGGGCCGGGTGGACCGCGCCTTCGGCCGCCGCATCCTGCTGCAGGGGCCGGGGCAGAAGACGGCTTCGCGGTAATCGCGGACACTCGCGACGCCTGCCTGGTGTCGCATCAGCACGGAGGGCTTGACCCGGACGCGGCCCTCCGTGCTTAAGCAGAGGCATGCACCCTGTACGCGCGCTCGTCCTTGGCTGCCTGCTGGTGGCGACGGCCGCCACCGCCTCCCCTGTCGTCCAGCTTCCCGAAGGCGCGCGGGCGGTGGAGGTCATCCCCAAGGGCGTGCTGTGCGGCCCCGTGCGCGGCGGCTGGGTGCTGGAGGGCCGCACGCTCAAGCCCCCCACGCGCGCGGATGACTCCAACCGCACGCTGGAGCTGAAGGTCGCCGCGGACGAGGCCTCCTGCGCCACGACCACGGAAACCGTGGTGGTGGTGGCCACCGGCCCCTTCCCGCGCATCGACAGCGCCTCCACCACGTTCTACCCGGACGACGGACGGCTGGAGCTCAAAGGCACCGGCCTGAAGAACGTGGCCATCGCCTGGTCCGGGACGCCCCGGGGCGTGGATCCGAAGACGGCCTCGCTGGACGGCCAGGACTTCTGCCTGGAGCCCAACGCCCCCAACGAGTGCGCCGTCCCGCTGACGCCCGGCCTGCCCACGGACGCGGTGCTGTCGTGGATCCCCGCCTACGGCCGCAGGGGCGCGGACGTGGCCACGTACGACGCCAACGGGCGCTTCCTGGACGACGAGTACTTCCGCCTGCGCCCCGGCCGCACCGTGCTCACGCGGCCCCTGGTGCAGTCCTCCGGCGTGGACCTGTCCAAGGGCCCCGGCTACGCGGCGGTGACGCACTCGGAGGCCATCGCGTCCGTGGACTGCGGCACCGCGCGCTGCGAGGTGACCGAGGGCGCCGTGTCCATCCGCAACGTGCCGGGACTGAACCCCACGGTGAGCCTGCGCCTGCGGCTGGTGCCGCGCGTGTTCTTCGCGAAGGGGGACGCGCTGGAGACCTCCTTCTCGGAGACACTGCCCGTGCTCGCGTGCCCCATCTCCGCGGTGGAGGGCACGGTGCTGCGCGACGCGGAGAACTCCGGGCTGGTGATGCGCCTGGACGCGTCCTGCGCGCACGACCCGCGCGGCCTGCTGTGGACGGTGAACGGCGCGCGCGTGCGGGTGGAGCGCGTGGTGAAGGCACAGGACGGCACGTACGTGCTCCTGCGCACCAGCGGAACCAACGAGCCCCAGGTCGTCGTCACCGCCATCACGTCGCGCGTGGACGGCACGGTGGTGGCGTCCGAGACGGCGGACACGCAGGCCGCGCCCGTCCCCCGCGCGACCCTGGAGCTGCCCGGCCACGGCGCCATCGACTTCGTGCCCACCAACCGCCCCGCGGAGGTGACGGTGGCGTCCAACGGCGGCCTGGGCCGCTTCGTGCTGCGCCCGCTGGGCGGGGCCTACACCGTGGCGGTGCGCGAGTCCGCCACGCTCATCCAGGGCGAGGCGACCTCCGGCGGCTTCGTGTCGCTGCGCTTCGGCTACCGGCTGCCCACGCTGCCGGCGGAGCTGGCCACGTCCGACCTGTTCCTCACCGACGAGCGCGTGCAGCGCGCGGTGCGTGAGGCCAGCGTGCCCACCAACGTGGAGAACCTGGTGGAGCTCATCTGCGCGGACAAGGAGGGCAACGACGAGAGGCTCTCCCCCAGCCGTCCGCACCGGCTGGAGTACGCCATGCGCAACACCTGCCGCGTCGTCGTCCACCGCGAGCGCCTCACGCCGGAGGAGGGCAACCAGGAGATCACCCTGCGCATCACCGTGACGAAGTCCGACAACTCCGTCCGGGGCGAGAGCAGCGTGGATCAGCGCCTGTTCCTGCGGCCCAAGGGTGAGATGCGCGTCATCCCCGTGCAGGGCAACCTGGGCCAGTACGACCGCATCCTCGTGCAGGTGGCGCACGTCGCGGACGAGTCCCGCTACGCCCTCTCCACGGTGGACCGTACGGGCCTGCCGTCCGCGCAGTGGACCGCCATCGTGCGCGGCGGCATGTTCCGCCTCTACACCATGGCCACCATCCCCGCGGGCCTCTACCGCGCGACGCAGCCCACGGGACAGCTGGCCATCAACTTCGGCGTGCTGTCGCGCCTGGCGCTGCTCAACAACGAGGGCCAGGAGCGCCTGCTGGGCATCGAGATGGGCCTGATGGGCCTGGGCCTGGTGCCGCAGTCCGGGGACATCCAGTTCCCGCCCACGCTCGCGGCCGTGCTGGGCCTGGGCCTGCGGGTGCCCATCGGTCCGGGCGCGGCTGTGGGCGCGCAGGCGTGGATTGCCCGCGAGTTCCGGGGCGACATCACCCGGCGCACCAACGGAGACCCCACCACCGACACCGTGGTGCCCTCCAGCAAGTGGTCCTTCATCTTCGGACCCAGCATCTCCGTGGGCAACGTGGGCTTCAATCTCTGACGCCCACGCCGCGCCCCGGCGGCTACTTCCCGAGCAGCGCCTTCAGGAACCGCCGCACCTCCGGCGGCCCCTCCAGGCGGTACGCCGCGCGCGTGTGCTTGTTGCCCGCGTGCACGGTGATGCCACCCGGGGGCACCGCCGCGAAGAGGTCCTCGTCGGTGACGTCGTCGCCCAGGGCCACCACGCGCACGTCCGGCGCCTCGTCCTTCAGCACCTCCGGCACCACGCGGCCCTTGTTGACGCCCTTGGGCCGCACCTCCACCACCCGGTCTCCGGGCAGGATGTTCATGGGCTCCTCGGAGAACTTCTCGAAGAGCAGCAGGCGCAGCTCGCGCGCCTGGAGCGCGCCGAACTCCGCGTCCACCTTGCGGTAGTGCCACGCGAGCGACGCCGTCTTCTCCTCCACGAACGAGCCCGTCACCCGCGCCGCGAACGCGTCCAGCACGGGCTTCACCTTCGGCTTCCACTCGAAGGACACGCCCGGCAGCGCCTGCCACGGCTGGCCCCGCCGCATGCGCGACCACAGGCCGTGCTCCGCGTGCAGCCCCACGGGCAGCTCGCCGAACCACGCGTCCAACGTCTCGCGCGGGCGGCCGCTCACGATGTGCACGGACAGGTCCGGCCGGGCGCTCAGCTCCCGCAGCAGCGTCATCAACTCTTCATCCGGCGCGGCCATCTCCGGCGTGGGAGCGAAGCCCACGAGCGTGCCGTCGTAGTCCAGGAGCAGCACCTTGCGGCCCGGCCCCTTCAGCTTGTCCACGGCGAGCATGCCGTCCGGCAGCGGCGGCTTCTCCGCCACTGACGGCAGCCCCTGGAGCCGGTCCAGGAAGCTGGCCACCCACCAGTGCACGTCCCGCGTCTTCACGCCCGCGCGCAGGCAGCGCATGCGCTCCTTTCGCTCGGGCCCGGGCATCTCCAGCGCCTGTTCGATGGCGTCCGCCATGCCCTCCACGTCGTAGGGGTTCACCAGCAGCGCGTCGCGCATCTCCGCCGCCGCGCCCGCGAACTCGCTGAGCACCAGCACGCCGTCCTCGTCCGGGCGGGCCGCGCAGAACTCCTTGGCCACCAGGTTCATGCCGTCGCGCACGGGCGTCACCAGCATCACGTCCGCGCCGCGGTAGAGGCTCACCAGCTGCTTCTCGTTGAGCGAGCGGTAGAGGTAGTGCACGGGCGTGCTGTGCACGGTGCCGTAGAGGCCGTTGATGCGGCCCACCAGCTCGTCCACCGTCTCGCGGTATTCAGCGTAGGCCTGCACCTGCGTGCGGCTGGGCACCGCCACCTGGATGAAGCGCAGGCGCCCGCGCAGGGACGGCTCCCGCTCCAGCACGCGCTGCACCGCGAGCAGGCGCCGGGGAATGCCCTTGGTGTAGTCCAGCCGGTCGATGCCCACGAGCAGCCGCTCGCCGTGGGCGCGCTCCTTCAGCGTCTTCACCTCGTCCATCACCGCGGGCTCGTTCGCCAGCGTCTCGAAGGCGGTGGCGTCGATGCCCATGGGGAAGGCGCCCACGCGCACCTCGCGCCCCTGGAAGAGGACGCGGTCGATGTCCGTGTCCAGCCCCAGGTGCCGCAGCAGCGTGCCGGAGAAGTGCCGCACGTAGCTCACCGCGTGGAAGCCGATGAGGTCCGCGCCCAAGAGGCCCCTGAGCAGCTCTCCGCGCCGGGGCAGCGTGCTGAAGATTTCGGACGACGGGAACGGGATGTGGTGGAAGTAGCCGATGCGCGCGTGCGGCAGGCGCTGGCGCAGCATCCCGGGCACCAGCATGAGCTGGTAGTCATGCACCCAGATGGTGTCGCCCGGCTGGTAGTGCTTCGCGGCCAGGTCGGCGAAGCGCTCGTTCGCCTTGCGGTAGGCGTCCCAGTCCCGGTCCTGCCGGGGGACGCGGTCCAGCATGTAGTGACACAGCGGCCAGAGCACCCGGTTGGAGTAGCCCTCGTAGAAGCGGCTGACCTCGCTGGCGGACAGGTACAGCGGCACGCAGCGCAGGTCCGCCAGCTGCTTCTCCACCTGCGCGCGCTGGGCGTCCGTCAGCCGGGAGACATCCCCGGGCCAGCCGATCCACAGGCCTCCGGAGCGCTCGTGCGGGCGGCTGAGCCCGGTGGCGAGCCCCCCGGCGCTGCGCACCACGGAGACGGAATCCTTCTCCGCCTTGACGGTGACGGGAAGACGGTTCGAAACGAGCAGGAGTCGAGCCATAGACCCACTAGCTCTATTCACCCCCTCCGGGAATGGCTACCACCTTGTGCGCCTGGCTGACGTTTGAGGGCCCCTGGCCCGCCCGTGCCCAGCCGAGCCGGACCAGCAACGCGGGCTCCCGCCCCGCCTTCCAGATGAAGGCGTCCAGCACGTAGTGCGTGGCCTGCGGCAGCGCAAGCAGCGGCACCACGAGCGCCAGCACATCCGTCTCCAGGACAGGTCCACTGTCGCCGAACAACACCGGGCGGTCGTGCCACACCAGCACGTCCCACAACCCCTCCTCCACGAGCGCCAGTCCCGCGAGGAACAGCAGGAAGCCCGGCAGCCCCGCGCGCAGGAGCACGCCCATGTCGCCGAAGCCCCCTTCCGCGTGGCGCCCGCGTGCATAGCGGAACAAGAGCGCGAAGTACGGCACGCCGTGCAGCACCACGTTCATCACCGTGAACGCGAAGTCGTCCCGCGCGAGCACGATGCCGCCGAACCACGCCACCCACGTGGCCACCACCAGCAGCACCTTGCCGGCCTGTACGCCCTCGCCCCGCGCGATGCGCGAGAGCTGGAAGCCCGCCCACAGCGTGAGCACCGCCGCGTGCGCGCCCAGCGCCGCGGTGCCCATCCACCGCGGGAGGCCGGAGAGGAAGTCGTTCTCCACGAACCACCAGAAGGCGCGGGGCAGGTTCGCGTGCCACCACACGACGGGGCCCAGCGTGGCGGCGTAGACGGCCGCGGCGTCCAGGCGCCGCTCGAAGGCGGACGCGCGCGCCTTGCGGTCGTAGAGCGCCACCCAGCCGTACTGCTGGCGGATGAAATGAAACAGCGCCACGTACGCGAACAGACTCCAGAACGCGCCGGGAGACGCCATGTACGCGAAGACGCCCGCCGTATACGCGGCGAGCGGCGCGCCCACGTAGAGGCCCGGGCGGCGCGACACCTCCTCGCCGTCCAGGTACGTGCGGAACAGCGTGGACCAGACGTGCGCCACGTCCACGCCCACCACGAACAGGAGCCACGCCCACGCGGGCGTGTCCCCCACCGCCCCCAGCCACGGCGCGGCCAGCACGAAGGCCACGGACACGAGCGCGCTGCCGGTGAACACGGTGAGGTCCACGCCACGGCCGAACAGCCAGGCCTGCGCGGGCGAGAGGAGACGGGGCATCGGGACCGGGAGACTACCAGTTGGACCTCCATGCGGGTTTCCACATGGGTCCGCCAGCACCGGACTCTTTCTGCCTGATCAGAAAATGCGGCTGACAACGGCGGTGGCGGACAGCCGCCGTGAAATCTTCCTGAGACAAAGGGGTGGCTCAAAGACAACAACCCGACACGTGAGACTAACTTGCAAGGTTTTCCTTTCCGGGCGTTATCATGACTGAAGACACACAGACGCAGGGCTGACCGCGGAGGCTTTCATGTCCGGAATGTCGATGATGAATGGACTGGTTCACACCGCCGACCTCGAGTGGAAGCCGCTCGGCCCTGGAACGTCCTACCGCCTGCTGCGCGTGAGCGCGGAGACGGGCGTGTGGAGCGCCATCCTGAAGATGGAGAAGGGCGCTGTCTTCGCGCCGCACAAGCACCTGGACCCGGCGGAGATCTTCATCCTCTCCGGCTCGACGCAGGACCGCCTGGGCATCACCCGCGCGGGTGACTACGAGTTCGAGCCGCTGGGCGCCGAGCACCCCGCCACCACCGCGCTGGAGGAGTCGCTCGTGCACTTCACCGCGCACGGCCCCATCGCGTTCCACGACGACAAGGGCCGCATCGTGATGCTGCTCGACTCGGAGTTCTTCCTGAAGGCTCAGGAGCAGGAGCCGCAGTACAGCGTCAAGAAGGCCGCCTGACGCACGACCGCGGTGCTGTGTTTCATACGTCGGGTGTCTGACTTTGACACCCGACGTCAGGGTTGGCGGCCAGACGTCAGGCCGCCTCCAGCAGACGCAGGAAGGCCCTGGCCGCGTCCGCGTCGCTGATGTTCTGGAGCCCCTCGCTCACCTGAAGCTCCGTGGACACGACGCCGGGCACGCGCGTCTGCCCGAAGCCTCCCGCCACCCAGACGCGGTCCTCGCGCGCGATGCGGTCGCGCTGGCGGTTGTACGCCTGGGGTGAGCCGCGCAGGAACACGTGGAACATGTTCGTCTGCACGGGCTGCGGCAGCACGGTGACGCGCGGGTCCGCCGCGATGAGCGTGGTGAGGGCCTTCGCCCGCTTCACGTAGCCGGGGATGGCGGTCAGCGCCGCGTCGAAGCGCATGGCGGCGGAGGCCACCAGCGGGGCCAGGTGGAACAGGTTGCCGCCGTGCCGGTGGCGCCACACGCGCGACTCCTTGATGAAGTCGCGGCTGCCCACCAGCATCGCGCCGCCGATACCGCCCACCATCTTGTAGAAGGACACGTAGACGGAGTCGAAGCCCTTGCAGATGTCCGCGTAGGAGCGGCCGTAGAAGGGCTGGCTCTCCCACAGCCGCGCGCCGTCCATGTGCAGCTTCACCTTCTTGTCGCGGCAGGTGCGCTTGAGCTCCTGGAGCTGCTCCCACGTCTGGAGCTGCCCGCCCAGCCAGCGCACCGGCAGCTCCACGCTGACGCTCCCCAGTGTGTCGGGGGACCTCGTCACGTCCTCCGCCAGCAGCGGCCGCGTCCACGGCCCCAGGTTCACCGTGCGCAGTTGGTGCAGCACGGAGTAGGCGTCGTCCTCATGCAGCACGTGGTGTGACGACGGGTGCACGCCCACCGTGCGCACGTTGCTTGAGTCCGCGTAGATGCGCAGCGCGATGAGCTGCGCCATGGTGCCCGTGGGCATGAAGCACGCGTCCTCGAAGCCCAGCAGGTCCGCGAGCTTCTTCTCGAAGGCCTGCACGAAGTCGCCGTTGCCGTAGAAGTCACTGGTCAGCTTCTGGCGCTGCATCCACTCGCCAATGCGCACGTACTCCGCGCCATCGTCGGACGTGGAGGTCACCGGCAGCGACGCGGTGCAGCCCTTGCGCAGCTGCTCATATTCGGCCGCGGAAGGCGCCGGTGCGCCCGGCTTGGGCGCCGCGGCGTTCGCGTTCGCCGCGGGGACACCTTGAAGTCCCGGCGACTTGGTGGTGCGCAGGGACGGCGTGCCCCCGTCCGGAGCCGCCTCGCCCCGGGTCGGAAACAGCGTGGAGCCCGCGAGCAGGCTGGTGAGTCCGAGGAACTCCGCCCGGCTGAAGCGACTGTCCTTCATGTGCCCTTCCCTCCCGCTTCCGGTGGCTACAACCAACTGGCGCTCTTGAGCCCCATTCCCGCCAGGGCCCGCTCCGCGGCCTGCACGCCGAACCAGTTGGCCTCCTCGAAGAGGGCCATGCCGCCCAGGTCCGTGTGCGCGAAGTGCAGGTGCCGCCCCAGGCTCTGTTGCGCGGCGCGGCGAGCCTCGCCCCAGATGAAGCCGGGCTGGGGCCGCACCATGGCGTGGCCCCAGCGCTGCACCTCCAGCCGCTGCGCGAGCGCGCCCACCCCGGGGTGCGCAGGCAACAGGTCCGCCATCACCAGCGCCTCCCAGTCCCCGTACGTCGCGGAGAGGGCCTGATTGCGCTCCGCCTTCACGTCCGCGCCGGCCATGGGCAGGTACCAGGTGAGCACCGTGGGTCCGCGCGCGTCCTGGCGCAGCGACTGGTGCGTGGCCACCACGTAGCCCAGGCTCCGGCTTTCATAGAGGACGTTGTCCCAGGCCAGCGGGAAGCCCCGCGACGCTGGAGGCGCGGACACCGTCAGGTTGGCCACCACCCACGGGCTGTAGACGAAGGCGTCCATCCACGCGGGGCGCGCCTCACGCCAGGGCGCCACCACGTGCGCGGCGACGAAGCGCGGGCACGCCAGCACCACCTGCCGGGCATGGAAGGCCCGGGGCGCCCCGGTGCGCGCATCCAGCGCGTGCACGCGGCAGCCGTCCTCACCCGGCTCCACCGTGTGCACCAGCACCTGCGTCTCCAACTGACGCGGCCCCAGCGAGGACGCCAGTTGCTTCACCAGCCGGCCGTTGCCCTCGGGCCAGGAGAGGAAGCCGTCGCTGCGCTCCCCCTTCCCGTTCTGCCGCGCGGCGAAGTACCAGATGCCCGCCCAGGCGGAGACATGCTCGGAGGTCGCGCCGTAGTCATCGCGGCACGCGTAGTCCACGAACCACTTCAGCCGGGGCGAGCGGAAGCCCTCCGCCTCCATCCACCGCGCCATGCTCACCGCGTCCAGCGCGGTCCACTCCGCGTCGTCGCTGGAGAGCGCCCCCGGCACCGCGAACGCCTTGCGCCCCTTCGCGTCGCGCGCGGCGGCGAAGGCGTTCATCTTCGTGTCGAAGCGCTCCAGCTCCGCCAGGTCCTCGGGGCTCGCGCCCGCGCGCAGGTACAGCCCTTCGTACCAGTGGCCCCGGTAGAAGACGCGCTCGTCGGGCTCCTGGATGAGCAGCTCCTCCGCGAACGACGGGTGGCCTTCCGCGTCCACGCCGGTGACGGCGTCCATCTCTCGCAGGAGCCGCATCACCGGCCCTTTGTCCTCCAGGGGGGATGGCAGGTAGTGCGCGCCCCACGGGAACGCGGACACGGCGTTGCGGCCGGAACGGGACGTGCCCCCGGCCTCCGTCTCCAGCTCCACCACGCGCACGTCCTTCACGCCCGCGGCGGACAGGCGCCACGCGGCGGACAGCCCGGCCGCGCCCGCGCCGACAATCAACACGCCCACCGGCTCGAAGTCCCGAGCGCGCGGCAGCGGCCCTGTGCGCAACTTGTGGCCGGTGTCCACCGCCCGGTCCACGATGGCGCCCGGCACCGGCGCGCGAGCGGCCTGCCGCGTACAGGCGCTCGCCACGGAGGCGCCCAGGAACGCGGCCACCAGCTCGCGCCGCGTCAGTTCCACCGGCGCCACTCCTCTTCGTAGTAGTGCACCAGCACTTGGTTGTTCAGCCGGTTCACCTCCGCCGGCAGCGGGGACATGTCCGGGGAGAAGCGCGTGAGCCCCTCCAGCGTGTCCTCGTCCAGGAACACCAGCCCCTCCGGCAGCGCGCGGTGGCGGCCGGCCGGCTCCTGCGCCACCAGCACGTAGCCCCACTCACCGAAGGACGGCACCAGCGCGTGATACGGCTGCGTCCAGAAGCCCGCCGCCTTCAGCGTGGTCTCCACGCACCAGAACGAGCGCCGCGCGAACAGGGGGCTGGTGCTCTGGATGACCGCCACGCCGCCCGGCGCCAGGCGCTTCTTCAGAATCTTGTAGAAGCCCGTCGTGTACAGCTTCCCCAGCGCGAAGTTGTTGGGGTCCGGGAAGTCCACGATGACGACGTCCCAGGCGTTGGCGCCCTCCGTCAGGAACTGCATGGCGTCCGTGTTGATGACGCGCATCTTCGGGTGCGTCAGGGCGTGGTGGTTGAGCGCCGCCAGCTCCGGGTAGTTCATGGCGAGCCCGGTGATGGCCGGGTCCAGGTCCACCAGCGTGACGGACTTCACCTCCGGATACTTCAGCACCTCGCGCGCCGCGAGCCCGTCCCCGCCGCCCAGGATGAGCACGTGCTCCACCTTCCGCGCGCGCACCATGGCCGGGTGCACCAGGGACTCGTGGTAGCGGTACTCGTCGATGCTGGCGAACTGGAGGTTGCCATTGAGGAACAGCGAGAAGCCCCGCTTGCCGCGCGTGACGATGATGCGCTGGTAGGGGGAGCTCGTGGCGTGGACGACGTCGTCCGCGTAGAGCTGGTCCTCGTAGAACGTGGTGAGCCGGTCCCCCAGCGCGAAGCACACCAGCAGCCCCGCGCACAGCGCCACCGCCTTGACGCGCAGGCGCACGGGGTTGGCCAGGACGGGCGCGAGCAACCACGTGCTCCACAACCCCACGCCCGCGTTGAGCAGGCCGAAGAGCAGCGACGTGCGCACCAGCCCCAGCTTCGGCACCAGCAACAGCGGGAAGGCCACGCTGGCCGCGAGCGCGCCCAGGTAGTCGAACGTCAGCACTTGGCTGACCAGGTCCTTGAACTTGAGCTGGTCCTGCAGGATGCGCAGCAGGAGGGGAATCTCCAGCCCCACCAGCGTGCCGATGACGAGCACGCTGCCATACAGCACCACGGGGAACACGCTGGTGAGCGTGAAGGTGAGGAACAGCATCGGCGCGCACAGGCCGCCGACCAGGGCCACGGCCAGCTCTATCTCCACGAAGCGCTGGGCCACCCCGCGCTCCACGAAGCGCGACAGGTAGCTGCCAATGCCCATGGCGAAGAGGTAGCCGCCAATGACGGTGGAGAACTGGGTGATGCTGTCCCCCAGCAGGTAGCTGGCGAGCGTCCCGACGATGAGCTCGTAGATGAGCCCGCACGTCGCGATGACGAGGACGGTGAGGAAGAGCAGCGTCTTGTTCAAAGCGTCACGTGTTTCAGCCGCTGATGGCCGCCGCGATGATGATGGCCAGGCCCAGGATGAACGAGCCGATGACGATGCCCAGCGCGGTGTTCTGGTCGACCTCGATCTCCTTGTGCACGTCGTACGGCAGGATGAGGCGGATGACGTAGAAGCCGGCCACGAACACCACCAGGCCGATGAGCGAATAGATGACGCTCGCCAGCACTCCCTGCAGGGTGACCACCACTCCGAGCAACAGCATCACTTGCCTCCCATGAATCCACCGGTCCACAGCAGCACGCCGCCGGGACCGCGCTTCACGTCGCCGGTCACCCGCCCGCGCTCCTCGTCACTGAATGGGGCCCACCCCGTATAGGTGGCCCACGCGTACGCCACGAGCACCAGTCCGCCCAGGTACTTCATCGTCCACCTCCCTGCCCGCTCACAGGTTGCTTTCCTTCCAGCGCTCGGTCTCGAAGCCGTTGGCGAAGAAGAACGACAGCGCCGGAATCACCAGCAGCAGCACCAGCGCGATGACGAACCAGCTCTCGTTGGGCGTGTCGTGCGTGAGCACCACCTGGTAGCTGAGCACCGGCCCCAACTGGGGCCCCGTGAGCTTCAGGTTCGGGTCGAACGACGTGGTCGTCCGCAGCACGTACTTGCCCTTGGGCAGGGATGACAGGAACACGCTGCCGTTCTGGCTGCCCTCGCTCCAGGAGCCATCGCTGTCGCGCCCGTGGTAGTAGCTCACCTCTTCGTAGAAGCTCACCACGTCCTGCGTGTCCTGGTTCACCAGGTCGCCCTGCACGCCCACCCAGGCGTTGTTGAGCGACTGCGACATGTGGATCTCCGCCC
The DNA here is from genome assembly GCF_054512695.1 of Corallococcus sp. M7. Taxonomy (NCBI): domain Bacteria; kingdom Pseudomonadati; phylum Myxococcota; class Myxococcia; order Myxococcales; family Myxococcaceae; genus Corallococcus; species Corallococcus sp. M7. The sequence goes on along the minus strand of NZ_CM137252.1, from coordinate 1,384,553 downwards.
GCACGTTGCCGTCACGCACGAGCTCGAAGGGCTCGCTGAAGTGCATGGCGTCCGGGGAGCCGGAGGTCGCGGTCCGGGGCAGCGTCACCTGCAGGTCCAGCACCCGCGCGTTGAGCGCGCGCGCATGGAGCACGCCTGCCAGGACGAACAGGCCCAGCAGCCACACCGCGGACCAGCGCAGCGTGCGCATCATCGACTCGCGGCGCAGGTTGGGCTGGCTGGGCGCGATGCCCCGGGGCCTGGGCAGCGGCTCCTTCAGCTTGAACGCGGCGCGCACCGTCTCCGGGGAGAGGTACTCGCCATGCGTGTAGGTGACCTCGTTGTCGGTGGCGTCCTCGTTCACCGAGTACGGCGGCGCGACGTACTCCGTGGCACGCGCCTTCTCGCCCTGGAAGACCTTCCAGTAGAACTCGCCCACCACCGCGTCGGTGACGGCGGTGACGGACTGGAAGGCCTTGTAGCGGCGGCGCTCGTAGAAGGCGGACACCTGCGGCACGACGCTGACGTCACCGGCGGCCATGGGCGTCAGGAACACCCAGTGGCCGTTGGACTCCATCAGCCAGGTGAAGCCGCGCGCCGCGTTGTAGAGCAGGTACTCCATCCACGGGTAGCGCGTGCCCTCCACCACGCACGAGCGCTCCTGGTAGCCGATGCAGAGCCACTCCGTGCCGTCGAGCGTGCCCTTCTGGCCCAGTTGGAGGGCCGCCGGCAGCTCCGGCTTCTGGAGCAGCTTGAGGAAGGCCAGCTTGCCCTGCGCCACGCTCATCAGCGCGCCGCAGTACGGGCACGCCACGCGCAGCGTCTGGTCCGGCGCGCGCAATTCCAGCGGGCCGTTGCAGTTGGTGCAGCGCGCCTGCTGGAGCTGGGCCTTGCGCACGCGGGGGCGCATTTCGCCCGCGGGGATGCCCAACTGCTTGAGCTCCAGCCGCTGCCCCAGGAAGACCTCCGGGTCGCGGTCGCGCGTGCCGAAGTCCAGCGTGACGAACAGGCCGCGCGGGCCGGTGGCGTCCACGTAGTAGCTGTCCGCGGTCGGGTCCACGTCGCTGGGGAGCTGCCCCTCCGCGGCGACGACGCGCCCGTGGCCGCGCTCCTCCACCACCAGCGGGCGGTTGCGCAGGCGCAGGCGGTCGCCGGGGTGCAGGTGCTCCAGCTCGATGCCCTCCTCCACGCCCGCGTCGGAGAGCAAGTGGAAGGCGCCCTCGGACTCGCTGAGCCAGCCGGTGCGCCCGTCGGACATCTCCACGTACCACTCGTCCCAGGGGCCGGCGCCGTGGTCCTTCTGGAGGTGCCCGACGATTTGATACGCGGTGCCGTTGACGCGGCCCTCCAGCCCCAGGCGCAGCGGAGAGTCCGTCTCCACGATGCGGGACACCTTGCCGTGGTCCTCCAGCTCCGCGCCCACGCGGGCCACCATCGTCTGGCAGTGGCCGCACACCACGACCTGCGCCGACCCGGCGGAGAACTCCACGCTCGCGCCACACGACGGACACGCCCCCTGCGTCACGCCTCCACCCCTCTCGACAGCTCGCGCACACGGCACGACGTGGCGCCCAGGTGCTTCGCCGCCAGCGCGTCGAAGTCCGGACGCGCGCGGGTGCGGCAGCAGTAGACGTTGAGCGCCGCGAAGCCATGCTCCGGGAAGGTGTGGATGGCCAGGTGGCTTTCGGCCAGGAGCGCCAGGCCGGTGACGCCGCCGGGCTCCGGGAAGACGTGCCACTGCGGCTGGCCCACGACCTTCAGGTCCATCAAGACGACCAGCTCCTCGAAGAGCGCCGCCAGCGCGGCCGCGTCCTTGAGCCGCTCCGGCGCGCAGCCGCTCGCGTCAACCAGCCATTCCTGTCCGGTTGTCACAGGGGAAACCTCCGGGAGTGGAGACCCTCTTTAACACGCTGGAGCCGGGTCGAAAGCCGCTAGGATGCGCGCCCCATGCGCACCCGATTCCTGACTGCTGGACTCCTCTGCCTCGCCCTGACCGCGTGCTCCAAGGACAAGGAGCAGCCGCCCGCGGCGAAGGCCCCCTCCAACTCCGCGCCGGCCACCCGCACGGTGAGCCTGCAGACAGACGCGGCCTCCGCGAAGGGCTTCCAGAAGAAGGCCCTGGAGGGCCAGGACCTCTGGGCCACGATGGAGACGAGCGAGGGCACCATCGTGATCAAGCTCTTCTCCAAGGACGCGCCCAAGACGGTGGCGAACTTCGTGGGCCTGGCCACCGGCGAGCAGCCGTGGATCAACCCCAAGACGGGGGAGCGCGAGGAGGGCAAGCCGCTCTACGACGGCGTCCTCTTCCACCGCGTCATCCCGGACTTCATGATCCAGGGCGGCGACCCCACGGGCACCGGCCGGGGCGACCCGGGCTACCGCTTCGGGGACGAGTTCCAGAGCAACCGGGACTTCGACAAGGAGGGCCTGCTGGCCATGGCCAACGCGGGTCCGGGCACCAACGGCAGCCAGTTCTTCATCACCACGTCCAAGCCGCAGTTCCTCAAGGGCAAGCACACCATCTTCGGTGAGACGGTGAAGGGCTACGACGTGGTGCAGAAGATCGCCGGCGTGGAGCGCAACCGGGCGGACCGGCCGTTCACGGACGTGAGCATCAAGCACATCACCATCAGCGACACGCAGCCGTGAGCCTCCGCCCGCGCCACGTGCGCACGAAGCTGGGAGAGCTGAACTGCCACGTGGTGGACGCGCTCCCCGAGGGCGCGGTGCCGGAGCTGGTGGTGCTGTTGAGCCACGGCTTCGGCGCGCCGGGCACGGACCTGGTGGCGCTGGCGCCGGAGCTGATGATGGCCGCGCCCCGCCTGGCGCAGGGCGTGCGGTTCGTCTTTCCGGAGGCCCTGCTGTCGCTGGACGCGCTGGGCATGCCCGGAGGCCGCGCGTGGTTTGAAATCCCCATGGCCATCCTGATGGGCCAGGGACGGGACTGGTCGCAGTACTCCCAGACCGTGCCGCCGGGGATGCCCGCCGCGCGCCGGGCGCTGATGAGCGTGGTGGCGGCGCTCCAGGTGCCCCTGAGCCGCGTGGTGCTGGGTGGCTTCAGCCAGGGCGCGATGATGTCCACGGACGTGGCGCTGCGGCTGGAGGAGTGCCCCGCCGGCCTGTGTCTGTTGTCCGGGGCCATGGTCGCCGGGAAGGAATGGGAGCCCAAGGTCCAAGGCCGTCCGTCCCTGCCGGTGTTCCAGGGACATGGCCGGCAGGATCCGGTGTTGCCCTTCCAGGAGGGCGAGCGCCTGCGCGACCTGCTGACGGGCGCGGGGCTGCCGGTGGAGTTCCTGCCGTTCGACGGTGGGCACACCATCATCACGGAGGAGCTGGAGCAACTGGCGGCATTCCTCGTGAAGCGGCTGGACGGGCGCTGAAGCCGCGGGACGGAGGTCTGGGGTGTATCAGGCGAAGGAGCTGACGGTGTCCACGCGGGGCCGGGGCCTGGTGGACATCACCGGTGAGGTGCAGCGGGCAGTGAAGGGCACGGGCATCCGCGAGGGCCTGTGCACGGTGTTCCTGCACCACACCAGCGCGTCGCTGATCATTGGTGAGAACGCGGACCCCGTCGTCCAGCGCGACCTGGAGGCGTTCTTCTCCCGGCTGGTGAAGGACGGGGACCCGCTGTTCCAGCACGACGCGGAGGGGCCGGACGACATGCCGGCGCACGTGCGCACGGTGCTGACGCAGCTGTCCCTGAGCATCCCGGTGAAGGACGGCGAGGCGGACCTGGGCACATGGCAGGGCGTCTACGTCTGGGAGCACCGCACGTCACCGCACCGCCGCCGCGTCACGGTGTCCGTGCTGGGCGGCTAGAGGTCGCGGACGGTGGCGACGACGGGGGCGCCCTTGCGGCGCTTCTTCGGCGCCTCGTGGGCCTGGCCCCGGATGCGCACCCAGGTGCCGGGGTCGTCCGGCATCGCGTGGACCATGGACCAGCCGGTGGGCACTTCCGGCGTCGTCCACCCGTAAAGGGCCCGCGCGTCCTTGGGGGCCAGGTTGATGCAGCCGTGGCTCACGGGCTCGCCGAAGCGGTCGTGCCAGTAGGCGGTGTGCAGCGCGAAGTCGCCCTCGAAGAACATGGTCCACGGCACGGTGGCCACGCGGTAGCTGGCCTTGCCCATGCTGCCCGTCATGTCCGCTTCCGCGAACTTCACCCAGATGCGGAAGAGGCCTTCCGGCGTGTCGGTGCCGGGTTTGCCGGAGGAGATGAGCGTGGCGTAGACGGGGCGGTCGCCCTCGTAGGCGATGAGTGTCTGGGCCTCCAGGTCCACGTCCAGCCAGCGCGCGCCGGGCTCCACGATGGACGGTGAGGCCAGAGACCACGCGACGTGCAGGTCGTCGCGCGCCACCCAGTGGTCTTCCGCGATGCGGACCCACTGGCCGTCGGGGGACAGCTCACGCACGGAGACGAGCGTGCGCGGCGGAAGGGTCGTCTCTCGCTCCGCTTTCGCGTCCGGGGCCTTGCGCACCACCACGTCGGTGCGGGGAGCGGTGCGGGATTGGGCCCAGCCGAAGGGCATGGGCAGGGACGCGAGCGCCTCCGCGTCCAGGCCGCTGAAGTCGGAGGGGCGGTGTTCGCGCAGCACGCGCGCTTCGAAGTACTGGCCGTCGGAGGTGCGCCAGAAGGTGCGCCGGCCGACCTTCACCTGGCCCAGGAGCTTCACGGTGACGGAGCCCTTGAGCAGCACGCCCTGCTTCCTGCGGCGGGCGAGCGCGAGGCTCGGATAGGCGCGCACGCGGTGGCCCACGACGCGCGCGTAGACGCCGGGGGTGAGCGCACCCTCCTCTACTCGGGGCAGCGGGCGGACGCGGGGCTCACGGAAATTCTGTTCCAGGTAGCGCTCGCAGACCCAGCCACGCGGTTGCAGTTGCACCCAGTCGCAGTCCGGGCCACGCATCGCGCCCTGCCACTTCACGCGCATGTCCTGGGCCACGGTGCCCAGCGAGGGCGAGTCCTGCCGGGGCTCGGAGCGCACCGCGATGGAGCGACGCACACGCAGCGAGCCCGCGTCCGGTGCGTATGGGATGGCGTAGGGCTCCATGCCCGCGTCGACGTCCGTGAGCGGTGCTTCCGCGACCGCTTCCTCGTCACCGTCAGCACCCGTGATGGTCGTGGGCTCCGGGGTATCGGTCCCTGCGTTGGCGACAGTGCTCCCGCCGTCCAGGTCCTGCTCGAGAGCATCTGGAGCTGTCGCGGTGACCTCGTCGTCCGCGTCAATCAACGGCTCACCGTCCGGCCCCAGTTCCAGCACGGGGACCTCGGACTCGGTGATGACCTGGGGCTCCTCTTCGCCCGGTAGGGCTTCGGTGTTCGCGCCGACGGAGATGGATTGCGCCAGCGACACCGAGAGCGCACTGCCCGCGTCCTCCGGATCCTCCATGACGCCCAGCAGGGCGGGAGCGGCGGCATGAGTAACGCCACCGTCAGACGGCTCGGGCGCGGTGGCCTGCCATGCGGAATGCAGCGCCTGCGCGGACTCCTCTGGCGCGGCCGCTCCATCAAGCGCGGAGGCCTGCGCCGTCACGGCCGGCGCGACGTGGGCCTCGGGCGCGGGGGCCTGCGCCGTCACGGCCGGCACGGCCTCCACCCCGGGCGCGGGGGCCTGCGCCGCCACGGTGCCCGCGTCCACCGGAACGGCGGGAACGGGGGGCTCCACCGGAGCGCACGCGAAGAACAACAGGGGGAGTCCGAGGGGGAGCCAGCGACGGCGCATACAGACCGCAACGCTACGGGTCCCCGCTGACATCCTCAACGTCGGCCCAGGTGCGATCTCCTGCGCGCGGAAGCGCGTGGGTGGGCAGGCCTTGCGCCCTGAACGGCGATTGCCACGAACGGCGGAAAGACGCCTCCGCGGATCAGCTCCGCCCCTCCGTGGGCGGAATTCCTTCGGGCGTCTCCTGCGCCTCCAGGAGCTTGTAGAGCGTCTTGCGGTCCACGCCCAACAGGCGCGCGGCTTCGCTCTTGTTGCCGCCCACGTGCTGGAGCACGTGCGCCGCGTAACGCCTGGACAGCTCCGCGAGGGGCGGCAGGTCCCCCGCGAGCCCCGTCAGCCGCTTGGGCGCGTCACCGATGGGCTCCGGGAAGTCCGGCGGCCCCAGCACGCCCGTCACGTTCAGCGCGAGCGCCCGCGCCATCACGTTCTCCAACTGCCGCACGTTGCCCGGCCAGTCGTACACCGTGAGCCGCGCCATCGCGTCCGCCGTCACCACCGGCCGCACCCCGCCCCGCGCGTGCAGCGACGCGAAGTGCTCCACCAGCGCCGGGATGTCCTCGCGCCGCTCACGCAACGGCGGCAGGTGCAGGTGCACCACGTCCAGCCGGTACAGCAGGTCCTCGCGGAACAGCCCCTCCGCCACCCGCGCCTTCAAGTCCTTGTTCGTCGCCGCCAGCACCCGCACGTCCACCTTCACCGGGACGCTCTCGCCCACGCGGCGGATCTCCCCCTCCTGGAGCACGCGCAGGAGCTGCGACTGGACCTTCATCCCCACGTCGCCAATCTCGTCCAGGAACAGCGTGCCGCCGTTGGCCTCCTCGAACAGGCCGCGCCGGGCGCCCGACGCCCCCGTGAAGCTGCCCTTCGCGTGGCCGAACAGCTCGCTCTCCATCAGCGACTCGGTGATGGCGCCGCAGTCCACCGGGATGAACGGCCCGGACGTGCGCGCCGAGCGCTTGTGCAGCGCCCGCGCCACCATCTCCTTGCCCGTGCCTGTCTCACCCGTAATCAGCACCGGCACGTTGCTGGTCGCCGCGCGGGCCACCTGCTTGTAGACCTCCAGCAGCGCCTGGCTGCGGCCCACCAGCGACGTGCGCTCCACCTGCTTGCGCAGCGTGCGGTTCTCCTCCACCAGCCGCTTCTGCTCCAGCGCGCGCTTCGCCACCCGCATGATGGCGTCCACGTCGAACGGCTTGGACAGGTAGTCGAAGGCGCCCTGCTGGATGCTGTCCAGCGCGCCCTCGATGTTGCCGAACGCCGTCACGACAATCACCGGCGTGTCCGGCAGGTTCTGCTTCACCAGCTGGAGCACCTTCAGGCCGTCGCCCGGGTCGGGCATGGCCATGTCCGTGAGCACCAGGTCGAAGGACTGCTCACCCATCCGCTCCGCCGCGCCCCTGGGGTCCGGCGCCTGCGTCACCGGGCCCAGCACGCCCAGGAGGCGCTGGAGCAGGTCGCGCGCATGCGGATCATCATCGACGACGAGGATTCGGGCTGAGCTCATGAGGCCTTGCGGATGGAGGGGGCGTCGCGCTGCGCCCCGGACTCCACCACAAGCGGCGCCGGAGTGCGCGCCACACGTGCGAACCGCACGCGGATCCGCGTGCCCTTGCCCTCTTCTGAATGCACCGTGAGCGTGCCGCCGTGCGCCTCCACCACGCGCCGGGTGGTCGCCAGCCCCAGGCCGTGCCCGGGAATGCCCCGCACCTCCGCGGCCCGGAAGAACGGCTGGAAGAGCGACGCCTGCGTCGCCGCGCTCATCCCCAGCCCGTTGTCCGTCACCTCCACCACCGCGTCCGCGCCCTCCGTCGCCACCCGCACCTTCACGCGCGGATCCGGCCGCCCCGCCGTGTACTTCACCGCGTTGGACAAGAGGTTGCGCGCCACCACCTGGAGCAGCTGCGCCGGACAATCCACCAGCACGCCCGGCTCCAGCTCGCGCTCCAGCGACACGCCCAGCGCCGTCGCCGTCTGGCTCACCTCCAGCAGGAGCGTGCTCACCGCCGTGTCCAGCTCCCCCATCGTCCCGTCGCCCCGGGTGCCCGCGCGGCAGAAGCGCAGCAGCGCTTCAATGAGCTCGCCCATGCGCACCGCGCTGGACTCGCACTGCGAAATCATCTCCAGCGCGCCCGGGTCCTTCACCGCGCCGGAGCGCCGGATGAGCGTCAGGTAACCCTTGAGCGGGGACAGCGGGCCCATCAGGTCGTGCGCCACGCGCCGGGTGAACGCATCCAGCTCCTGGTTGTGCCGCCCCAGCTCCTCCAGCTGCCCCTGGATGGTGGCGTCCTGGCGCTTGAGCAGGGAGATGATGTGCCAGCCCACCAGCATGGACAGCAGGATGGCCAGGAGCGTGGTGGCCGCGCCCAGGGCCGTGTTGCGCACCCGGAGCGTGCCCAGCCGCCCCACCAGCACGCGCGCGTCGGACGCGTTCTCCGTGGCCAACTGTCCCGCCAGCTGGTCCACCTCCGCCGCCAGGGGGCGGATGCTCTCCACCAGGTGGCGCCGGGCGCGCTCCGCGTCGCGCTGCCGTGAGAACACCGCCGCCGCGCGCACCTGATCCGCCAGCCCCTGGCACGCGCCGTTGAAGCGCAGCCAGATCTCCTTCTCGCCGGGCGGCAGGTGGCGCATGTACGCCTCCGAGGACTGGCGGATGCTGCCCAGGATGTCCTCCATCACCGCGTCGGCTTCCTTGCGCTCGGCGTCGCCGCTGGAGCGCACGTGGGCCTCGATGGCGGACTCCAGCGACATCACGTCCACGCGGATGCGGCCGATGAGGCTCGCGCGCTCCAGGGCCTCCAGCACCAGCGCGTCCACCTGACGCCCGGTGCGCACCTCCGTCAAGAGCATGAAGCCGATGACGCCCGACAAGAGCATCACCACGAAGAAGAAACCCGCGCGGTATCCACGGATGGGGGTCCGCGAGTTCATCGCCACGGGGACGCTCCTTGAATCGACAGATGAAGAACCCGCGGGCGTCCCGTCACGGACGCCCACGCGAAACTCACGGCACCGGCCCGGCCGCCTCGGTGGAGGTGGCGCCCGGCAGGGGCGGCTGGGTGCGCCGCCGTGCGCGCTCCAGCGCGGACTCATACCAGACGTCCGACAGCTCCTCGTGCAGCGCCGCCAGCTCGCGCTGCCGCGCCAACAGCTGCGCGTTGTGCTCCTCCAGCGTGTGGCGCTCCGCCTCCAGCCGCGCCAGCTCCTCCGTGGCGGTCGTGCGCGCCTGCTCCGCCTCCGCGCGCGCCTGCTCCGCCTCCGCGCGCTCCTGCGCCAGCTCCTCCAGCGCGGACTCCAGCGCCGCCAGCTTCGCCGCCAGCGCCTCGGTGCGCTCGCGCTCGGCCTGGTACTCGCGCTGCCAGCGCTCCGTCTCCGTCACCTGGGCCTGGAGGCGCTCGGGGGGAATGGTCGCGGCGCATCCCACTCCCAGCCACGCCACACTCCATGCCACCAGCAGGTGCCGCATACGCCATCTCTCCCGACCCCTGACCGCGCGACATGCACGACGAGGACGTCCGGGCTTCTTGCTCCCCTTCATGTCCCGGCGCGCTGTGCTCGGAACGGAAGGTTGCGGTGCAGCTTGCAGAAGAGCGCCGTTGCCGTCAAAGCAACGTGCGCCTGCCTGGGGAGCTTGCACCCATTGTTTCAATCGCAACTGAGGAGATTCTCCCCATGGCGGATCCGCTCCCACCCGGAGAACCCCGCGAAGTTGCTTGAAACCGGTGCTGGCACGGCGAGTGCTCAAGGGTCATGGCATCAACCGATGCAATCCCGCGTCGGCGTGTCGTCCCCGGAGCCATCCATGAAGACCGTCATCGTCGCCGCCCTCTTCGCCGCCACCACCGCGTTCGCCAACACCCCGGCTCCCGCCGCCGCCCCCGCCGCGCAGCCGGCTCCCGCCGCCGAGGCGAAGACCGAGGCGGCCGCTCCCGCCCCCGCGGCGCAGGGTGAGATGAAGGCCGAGACCAAGACCGAGACCAAGACCGAGGGCAAGGCCGGCAAGAAGGGCACGAAGACCAAGACCGAGAAGAAGACCACCACCGAGACGAAGACCGAGGGCTGATCCCTCGCTTCACTCGCGCCCTGTCCGCCTCCAAGGGACGGAACAGGACGTGGTCCCCAGCAGGGGCGCTCTCCTCACGAGGGCGCCCCTGTTGTCGTTTACGCGTGAGAGCGGAATCGTTGCCACTCCAGCGGCTTGCCGCGAGAGCGGCACCACGTGACGGAGCGTGAATAAACAAATCACTGTCTCCATCTAGAGCCGCGATGACGACGCCCGGCGCACTCCAGCGAGGGCAGTCAGTCACGAATCCGAGTTCATCATCATGAAGACCCTCATCGTCGCCGCCCTGCTGTCCGCCACCGCCGCCATCGCCGCTCCGACGAAGCCCGCCCCCGCCAAGGCGCCCGCCGCGGAGACGAAGGCCCCCGCGTCCACCGACGTGCAGGCCGATCCCCACGCGCCGGCGAAGACCGAGGGCAAGACCGAGGCGGCGACGGAGGCCGCGCCCTCCGGCCGCACGGAGACGATGATGCAGGGCACCAGCGGCAAGAAGCCCGTGAAGGCCCCCGCCTCCGAGAAGTCCGCGCAGTAGTCCGCTCCACTCCTCCAAGGGATGCACCGTACGTGGTGCCCGGGCAGGGGCGCTCTCTTCAAGAGGGCGCCCCTGTTCGCGTTTCCAGTCCCCGGACCCACCGCACCTCTCCTCTTCTTGGGTTTTCAGTAAAACCACCATTTGACAGGAACAGAGGAATCGCGCATAACAGGACATGTGTGGATGACAGCTCATCCACGACAGGAAGGGGTGCCCCCCTCCCCCCCTTCAAGCGAGACGGTCATGGTGGAAGCGTTCACGAAGGTGTCCGAAGCGTCGCGGTTGCTCCTGGACAAGGGCCTGTGCCCGGCCACCGGTTCGGATGCACTGGGCATGGTGGCCCGGCCGCTGAAGGTGGACCGCGCGTGCCTCTTCGAGAACCGGACCACGAACCTGGCGGGCCGGTTCATGACGGACCTGCGCTACGCCTGGGCGGAGCCGGGGGTGGTGTCCCCGCTGGCGCACCCGGTGCTGCGCGCGCTGCCCATGCGCGACTACGCGATGGCGTGGACGGACATGCTGGAGGCGCAGATGGTGGTCTCCTGCACCACCAAGGAAGCGCCGCCGATGATGCGCGAGCTGCTGGAGCGCCAGGGCGTGCAGTCCGTGCTGCTGTGCCCCATCGTCCCGGCCAAGCAGTGGTGGGGGTTCGTGGCGTTCGAGGACTGCCACCAGGCCCGCCTGTGGCGCCCGGAGGAGATTTCGCTGCTCAAGTCGCTGGCGCGGGCCATTGGCGCGTCGGTGCGGCACGCGAACATGCGCTCCTCGCTGTCGCAGGTGCGCACCAACCTCACCAGCGTGCTGCGCCCCGTCGCCGGGGACACCTGAGCCGACACCGGCGCCGGTACCGGAGCCGACCGGGTCATGGCCGCCCGCCCCCCCGGCGGGCGGGAGGGGGCTGGAGGGGCAGCAGGGGAGCGGTAACGCGGCGCCCCGTTTCTGCTACCCTCGCCGCCCTGTTCCCCGCCCATGTCCTCGTTCGAGCCCACCGCCATCAGTCGTTCCCGGCCTCCTGATCTCGTCAGCGGCTACCGCCTGGAGAAGCTCGTCGGCGCTGGCGGCATGGGAGAGGTCCACAAGGCCACCCAGCTGTCGCTCGGCCGTACGGTCGCGGTGAAGCTGCTGAATCCGGACCTGGCCAAGGATCCGTCGTTCATCGCGCGCTTCCAGAAGGAAGCCGCGGCGCTGGCGACGCTGAGCCACCCCCACGTCGTCGCCATCGTCGACAAGGGGAAGACGGACAACACCTACTACCTGGTGATGGAGTTCGTGGACGGGCCGTCCCTGCGCGAGCTCATGCGCAACCCGTCCATGGACACGCCGGCACTCCTGCGCCGGATGCTCGAAATCTGCCGGGCCATCGAGTACGCGCACGGCCGGGGCGTCATCCACCGCGACCTGAAGCCGGAGAACATCCTGCTGGATCAGCAGGCCGGCGGCATCGCGAAGGTGTCCGACTTCGGGCTGGCGTCCTTCCTGGATGACGCGTCCGCGGCGTCGCGCTTCGCGCTCACGTCCACGCACGTGTCCATGGGCACCATCTCGTACATGGCGCCCGAGCAGCGCGTGGACGCGAAGAGCGCGGACGCGCGGGCGGACATCTTCTCCCTGGGCGTCATCCTCTACGAGACCTTCACCGGCGAGGTGCCGCTGGGCACCTTCGATCCGCCGTCGCGCAAGCGCCCGGGCCTGGACGCGCGCGTGGACGCCATCGTGATGCGGTGCCTCAAGCCGGATCCGGACGAGCGCTATCCGTCCGTGACCGCGCTCATCGCGGACCTGGAGCCGCTAGTCCCCGGAAGCCTGCTGTCCATGCCGCCGCTGCGGCTGACGCGCTGGCAGCGGGCGAAGGCGGCCATGCGCCGCGCGGCGAAGGTGACGGCACAGACGGCCGCCGGGGTGACGGTGCTGGCCGCGGTGGGCGTGCTGGGCGTGGCGTACAACCGCAGCGGGCAGGTGCGCGTCCAGCCGCCGCTCCCCGGCAAGGCCATCATGGCCAAGGAGCTGTCGGACGCGCCCCGCAACAGCCCGGGCCGTGTCGAGGAAGTCACCCCGGACAAGCGCCGCGTGACCGTCGGCGACGGCCCGGACCTGCCGCAGGTCCTGGTGGCCGGCCGGCCGCTGAACTTCGAGAACAAGGCCCTCGTCTTCCCTCCCGTGGATGACGACGAGGCGTCGCGCGTGGGCCGCGCGCGCGTGGACGTGCTGGGGATGGTGGGCGGCGTGGCCCGGCTGACCGCGCGCGTGCGCGCCGAAGCGCCGCCGGCCACCTGGAAGCGCCGCCTCAAGGAGCTCTGGGACGGCCCGCCGCCGGAGCCGGTGGCCTCGCTGGGGCTGATGGGCCGGGACGGCCGCTACGTCACGCTCGTGCACCATGGCGCGGGCGCACCGCTGACCCTGGAGTGGTCCCTGGGCGAGCGCGGCGGCGCCATGCTGGGCCTCGCTCCCACGGAGAACGAGGTGCGGCTGGAGCTGTTCGTCACCGAGGACGGCGTGATGCAGGCCTTCGCCGGCCAGGGGAAGGACCAGCGCCCCATCGCGGAGCCACTGAACCTGGGCCCGGACTGGCAGGCCCAGTTCGGCGAGCCCCCTTTTCCTGCCATCGGCTGCATCGAGGGCACGTGCACCGTCGAGGGGCTCACCTACACGGTGGACAAGCCCGCCCCCGTGACGGAATCCCCGGCCACGCCGGTGGTCGTCGTCCCGCAGCAGCCGCCCCGCACGGTGGCCGCCAACACGGTGCCGGCGAAGGCGGTGGTGGCCAAGAAGCCCGCCCCGCCGCCGCCCGCGCCCAAGCGCCCGGCCGCCAAGGCCCCCGCCAAGCCCGCCCCGAAGCGCCGCTAGGGGACAGAGCCGGGCCGGTCCCGGACATGTGCCTCAAGGGGAATATGGCCTCTCCGGGGGGATTGCATTATCCCTCGGCTCCCCTATGCGCACCTTCCGCAGCGGCCTGACCGCGCTCGCCCTCGTCGCCGGCCTCACCGGCTGCCCCCGGCCCTCCTCCGTCGTCGCGCCCCACGTGCTCGAAACCGCCGCCGAGCGGGCCGGCCAGGGTGACGCGGAGGCGCGCACGCTCGCGTTCGCGGGCTTTCACGCGTACCTCGTCGCGGGCGACGCGAAGCTCGCGCAGGAGCGCTTCGACGCCGCCGTGAAGAAGGACCCGGGCGACCCATACGCCCTGCAGGGCCAGGCGCTGCTGGCCCGGCGCAACGGCCAGTCCGACCGCGCGCTCGCCGCGTCGCTGGAGCTGGTGAAGCGCGCGCCCCGCCACCCGGTGGCCGTCATCGCCGCGCGCTACGTGCTGGACCGCGTGGGCACCTCGCGCGCGGAGGACGACACCATCCTCAAGGGCGTGGACGCGGGACTCGCCGCGGGCGCCCGGGGTGAGACGGCCTACCTGCTGCGCGCCGCGCGCCTGTCCGTGGCGAGCCTGCGCGCGGACACGGCCACCCAGGCCCAGACGCTCAAGGACCTGGGCGGCGCGGGCGAGGCCACGCTGGTGGGCCCCTTCTCCCCCTTCCACGTGCTGGCCATCGACGAGCCCATCGCGCCGGAGAAGGACGGCTCCTTCGCGGGCCCCTTCACGGGCGCGTACGGCCCGCTGGCGGTGCGCACGCTGCGCTCGCCGGACGGCCGGCTGGACCTGGGCGGCGAGCCCGGCCACGGGGACATGTACGCGCTGGGCATCGACGCGGAGGTGGCGGAAGGCGGCGTGTACGTGCTGCGCACGGTGAGCCAGACGTCGCACCGCGTGATGATGGACGGCGCCCCGGTGCTGGAGCGCCGCGACTGGGCGCGCACCGCGTCCACGGTGAGCGTGCGCGCGCTGGAGCTGCCCGCCGGCAAGCACCGCTTCGTGGTGAAGATGTCCCGCGACAACACGCAGGGCGGCCTCTCCCTCGCGCTGGTGAAGGCGGACGGCAGCCCCTCCGGCGTGCGCCTCACCGCCGCCACCGGGCCCGCGCCGCGTTGGAACGCGAGCGCCCCGGGCGAGGTGGAGGCCCCGGACATGTACCCGGGCGCGGAGGACGTGGCCCAGGCGCTCCAGGGCGAGGCCGGCGAGACGCTGAGCACCTTCCTCGCGGTGCGCGACGGCCTGGCGCGCGACCTGGACGGCACGCACCGGCTGATGGCGAAGCTGGAGGCGACGACGCCCGCGCTGCTCACCCTGCGCGCGGAGCAGGCCGCGCAGGACCGGGGCATCCCGTCCAAGGTGGCGCGAGGCCGGGCCACGCGAGACCTGGAGGCGGCGCTGGCGAAGGACCCGGCCAATGTGGCCGCGCTGCTCCTGCGCGCGGACCTCTTCCTGGATGACGGCCAGCCGACCACCGCGCTGGACACGCTGAAGACGGCGCGCGACGCGGTGAAGCCCGCGGGCTTCCCGGTGCACATCCTCATGGCCCGCGCCGCGCTGGCGCTGGACGTGGACGCGCAGGCGGAGGTGGCCCTCGCCTCCGCGCTGGAGGCCCAGCCGGGCCTGTGCGAGGCGCTGGGGTTGCAGTACTCGCTGGCGCGCCGGCGCGACGCCGTGGCCCGCACCGACGAGTTGGTGAAGGCCCAGGAGGGCTGCCCCGGCGCGGACGCGCGGCGGGTCGACCACCTGCGCACGCGCGGCGACCTGGACGGCGCGGCGAAGGGCTACACGCAGCTGCTGTCGCAGGATCCGGACAACCTCACCACCGCGGCGGCGCTCTCCAGCGTCTACGTGAGCCAGCGCCGCTACGACGACGCGGCGAAGGTGCTCCAGGCGCAGGCCGCCGTGTGGCCGCGCAACGCGGAGATCCTCAAGCGGCTGGCGGACGTGCGCGAGTACGCGGGCCAGGGCGCGGAGGCGCTGAAGCTGCGCGAGCAGGCGCTGAAGCTGGATGGCACGGACCTGGCGCTGCGCCGCGCGGTGGAGCGCGCGAAGACGGGCAAGGAGCTGCTGGCCGCCTACGCCATCGACGGCAAGGAGGCGCTGAAGGCCTACGAGGCGGCGCCCGTGACGGGCGGCAGCGCGGCGGCGTTCGTGCTGGACGCGGCGGCGGTGCAGGTCTACCCGGACGGCTCGCTCGTCAACCGCATCCACACCATCCAGAAGGCGCTGGAGCAGTCCGGCGTGCAGGAGATCGCGGAGGTGAACATCCCCCGCGGCGCCCAGGTGCTGGCGCTGCGCACGCTCAAGGCCGACGGCCGCGTGCTGGAGCCGGAGAACATCGAGGGCAAGGACACCATGAGCCTGCCCGGCGTGCAGGTCGGTGACTCCGTGGAGGTGGAGTACCTCTTGCCCGAAAGCGACCGCGGCCCCGCGCAGCCGGGCTTCACCGCGTCCGCGTTCTACTTTCAAATCGCCAACCAGCCGAACGCGTGGAGCACGTACACCGTCATCGCGCCCAAGGGCAGCGGCATGAAGGTGGACGCGCACGGCATGAAGGCGCCGCCGCCGGAGGTGAAGGGCGACGTGGAGGTGTTCCACTACGACGCGCGCCGCGTGCCGCCGTTCATCCCGGAGCCGGACGCGCCGCCCTCTGGCAACGAGTACCTGCCCTTCGTGATGGTGGGCGCGGGCGAGACGGGCAACGACGGGCTGGCGCGCGTGTACGGCGACGCCTTCCAGGACCGGTGGATCCGCACCTCGGAAGTGGAGGCGTTCGCGCGCCAGGCCACGGAGGGCAAGAAGGGCCTGGAGGCGGTGAAGGCGCTGCACGCGGCGGTGATGAAGCGCTTCTCCGGCCGCGACGCGAGCCTGGCGCAGTCCGCGGCCTCCACCGTGGCGCAGGACCGAGGCAGCCGGCTCACCGTGATGAAGGCGGGCCTGGAGGCGCTGGGCATCCCGTCGCGCGTCGCCGCCATCCGCACCTTCAACACCGACCCCGCGCCGTACCTCTTCCCGGCGGACGCGCTGCTGCCCTACGCGGCGCTGCGCGTGGAGGTGCCGGGGGAGCAGCCGGTGTGGATTGACACGTCCGTGCGCTACGGCCCCTTCGGCGAGCTGCCGGAGACCGCCATGGGCGAGCGCGAGGCGTACCTGCTGCCGGAGCCCGGCAAGCCGCTGCAGAAGGTGAAGACGCCGCCGCTCAAGCCGCGCGCGGGCAAGGACGTGAAGCTCACGCTGGAGCTGGGCGCGGACGGCAGCCTCAAGGGCCAGGGCGAGGAGGTCTACTCCGGCTTCGAGGCCGCTCAAATCGCGGAGGCCTTCGAGCAGCTCTCCGCGGAGAGCCGCAACCAGGCGCTGCAAGGCGCGGTGGCGCGCTACTTCGGCGGCGCGGAGCTGTCGTCCGTGAAGCTGGAGCGCCAGGAGGTGGTGGGCGCGCCCTTCGTGCTGCGCTACGCGTTCACCGTGCCGCGCTTCGGGCGCATGGAGGGCGACAGCCGCATGGCGCTGGGCCCCCTCACCTTCCCCGCGCTGCTGGGCCGGCGCTACGTGCAGCTGTCCACGCGCACCACGCCGCTCTACATCGACGACACGGAGGCCAGCCGCACGAACGTGGCGCTCACCCTGCCCCAGGGCTGGAAGCTCAGCGACCCGCAGGCGGGCCTGAAGGTGGACAGTCAGTTCGGCCACTTCACCCGGTCGGAGAAGCAGGACGGGCGGACGCTGAGCATCTCGGAGTCGTTCAACATGCCCCGCGCCCGCGTCATGCCGGCGGAGTACGAGAAGTTCTCGGGCTTCGCCGGTGACGTGGACCTGCTCCAGGTGCGCGAGTTGTTCCTCGTGAAGCAGTAGTCCTGGAGCGCGCTCCGCGCACCCGTCAGTGGTGCGCGGAGCCGGGCTCGGACATCTTGCGGTGCATCTCCGCGCTGACCGTCTGCGGCAGCGCCTTGTTGGCCGCGGCCATCAGCTTGTTGGTGAGCGAGCCGGCGACGACCTTGTCCTTGCCGGCCATCAGGGCCTCGTAGCCCTCGCGCGCCACCTCCTCCGCGCTGTCCTTCTTCGAAGCGCCCACGCGCGTGTCGTCCAGGCCCGCGCGGTGGAAGAAGTTCGTCTCCGTGGGGCCCGGCATCAGGGCCGTCACGGTGATGGCGGTGTCCTTCAGCTCGTTGCGCAGGGCCTCGGAGAAGTTGAGCAGGAAGGCCTTGGACGCGGAGTACACGGCCTCGAAGGGGCCCGGCATGGTGGCCGCGATGGACGAGGTGAAGAGGACGCGGCCCACGTTGCGCGCCACCATGTCCTTGAGCACGAGCTTCGCCAGGTGCACCGACGAGGTGACGTTCAGGTTGATGAGGTTCAGCTCCGCCTGGAGGTCCGTCTGCCGGACGAAGTCACCGCCCACGCCCACGCCCGCGTTGATGGCGATGGCGTCCACCGGGCGGCCCACCTGCTGGATGTCCGCGTAGAGCCGCTGGACGCCCTCCGCTTTCGCCAGGTCCACCTGCACGCTCTTCACCCAGGCGCCCAGGCTCTCGAAGGCGGCCACCACCTCCACGATGCCCTTGTCCTCCGCGGCGACGATGAGGTCGAAGCCGTTCTTCGCGAACTGCTTCGCCAGCTCGTAGCCGATGCCGCTGGAGGCGCCGGTGACGACGGCGAGGGGACGGGTGGGCGTGGACGCGCGCGAGGCCATGGCTCTCTCTCCGGGGTGTGGGAAGTCGTGGAGGGAAAGGTTTGGCGGCGCGCGCGGCCGGACAAGCGGGGCTCGGCCGCCTGCCTAGGGCTGCTGGAAGATGGCGACGGTGGGCGTGCCGTCCTCGCCGATGTAGCCGCGGTACATGCCGCTGGAGTTGAAGGGCATGGCCACGTGGCCCTGGCGGTCCATGGCGATGACGCCGCCCTCGCCGCCGGCCTTCACCAGCACGTCGTGGATGACGTAGTTGGCGGCCTCCGGGAGCGGCAGGTCCTGGTACTCGACGCGGGCGCAGATGTCGCGCGCCACCGTGTAGCGGATGAAGAACTCACCGTGGCCCGTGGCGGACACGGCGCAGCGCTCATCCGCGTAGGTGCCCGCGCCGATGATGGGCGCGTCCCCCACCCGGCCGAAGCGCTTGTTGGTCATGCCGCCCGTGGACGTGCCCGCCGCGAGGTTGCCGTCCATGTCCAACGCCACCGCGCCCACCGTGCCGAACTTGTGGTCCCCCGTGATGGGGTCCACGCCCGGCGTCAGCGATGAGCCGGGCTGCGGCTGCGCGGGCGCTGCGGGCCGCGGCGCCTGGGGCTGCGGCGGCGCGGGCGTCGTGCCCTGTGCGGGCGGCTGCGTGGGCGCCGCGGGCGACTGGCCCTGCGTGGACGGCTGGCCCTGTTCCGTGGGCGGTGCCCCCTTCGCCTTCTCCTGCTCCAGCGCGCGCTGGAGTCCCTGCCAGCGCTCCTCCGTGTAGAAGTACTTCGCGTCCACCAGGGGCATGCCCTGCGACTTCGCGAAGGCCTCCGCCCCGTCGCCCACCATCATCACGTGCGGGGACTTCTCCATCACCAGGCGCGCCAGGTCGATGGGGTTCTGGATGTGATGGACACCGGCCACCGCGCCGGCCATGCGCGTCTTGCCGTCCATCACCGCCGCGTCCAGTTCGTTCACGCCGTCGTGGTTGAACACCGCGCCCTTGCCGGCGTTGAAGTACGGCGAGTCCTCCATCACGCGGATGGCCGCCGTCACCGCGTCCATGCTGCGGCCGCCCTTCGCCAGCACCGCGTGCCCCGCCTGGAGCGCCTCGGTGAGCGCGGCGCGCATCGCGGCCTCGCGCTCCGGGGTCAGGTTCTCGCGTGAAATCACGCCCGCGCCGCCGTGGATGACCAGCCCCCACTTCGGCTTCACGCGCGGGGGCGCGTCCGTGCGCAGGGCCGCCTCGTCACGCGCGGCGCCCGCCTGCGATGACGTGGCGCAGCCCAGCGGGGCCAGGAGCAGCGCGGTGCTGGCGAGCAGGCCGCGGTGCATCCGGGAAGGGAACGAGGGGGACATGCCGTGCGCCTCCAGACAGAAGGGAACGCATGTCGTAGAGCCGTTCCCCAGGGGCGTCCAGCGCCGCCGCGTGCCGCGCCGCACCAGACAGCAAGAAGGCACCACCCCGAGCGCCTGCCCGCCCGCCTGCCCTCCGCTTCCCCTCCCGGAAGGGCATGTGCACCGTGCAGGTTCGGGTTGTAGGGCATGCCCAGACATCAGGACATCGGGAGGACGGGGCAATGAAGAAGCTGAAGGGGATGAAGGTGGCCGTGCTGGCGGCGGATGGCTTCGAGCAGGTGGAGCTGACGCGGCCGGTGAAGCGCCTGGAGCGCGAGGGCGCGCACGTCACCATTGTCTCCCTCCACAAGGGCCGCATCCGGGGCATGAACCTGCTGGTGCCCGGCCGCAAGGTGCGCGTGGACGCGACGCTGCGCGACGTGAAGGCCGCGGACTTCGACGCGCTGCTCCTGCCCGGCGGCTTCATGAACCCGGACTTCCTCCGGCAGAGCGCCCTGGCGCTGGACTTCGTGAAGGACGCGGACCTCCTGGACCAGCCCATCGCGGTCATCTGCCACGGGCCGTGGCTGCTCGCGTCGGCGGGGCTCTTGGAGGGCCGCCATCTGACGTCCTGGCCGGGCATCCGCAACGACATGGAGAACGCGGGCGCGCACTGGACGGACGAGCCCGTGGTGCGCGACGGCAACTGGGTGTCCAGCCGCGGGCCCCACGACCTGCTCGCCTTCGAGCACGCCATGGTGGAGCTCTTCGCGGAGCGCATGTCGCCCGC
The DNA here is from genome assembly GCF_054512695.1 of Corallococcus sp. M7. NCBI lineage: Bacteria > Pseudomonadati > Myxococcota > Myxococcia > Myxococcales > Myxococcaceae > Corallococcus > Corallococcus sp. M7. Next base: position 1,364,623 of record NZ_CM137252.1, on the reverse strand, counting down.
CATCGCCCGCCGCTCCACGGCGGAAGCCGCGCCGCGCTGGCCCCGATGGCTCGCGGGCGGGCTCGCCGCCGCGGCCACGCTGGGCCTGGTCGCAAGGGGCCGCAAGGCCCTGGTCTAGCGACGAGCGCTCACATCCAGCCCAACTGGAGCCGCGCGACGTCCGTCATGCGGCTCTGGTCCCACTGCGGCTCCCAGACGAGCTCCACGTTCGCCTCCTTCACGCCGGGCAGCGCGGACACCTTGGAGCGCACGTCCTCCACCAGCACCTGGCCCATGCCGCAGCCGGGCGCCGTGAGCGTCATCTCGATGTCCACGCGCTGGCCGCCCTCGTCCAGCGGCGTGGCCTTGCACGCGTAGACCAGCCCCAGCTCCACGATGTTCACCGGGATCTCCGGGTCGTAGACCGTGCGGAGCTGCTCCCAGACCTGCTCCTCGTGAAACTCGCCGGGCGTGACACTCTCGTCCGCCGGCTTCGCCTTGGCGGCGTACTCCTCGCCCAGGACCTCCGCGTTCTTCTCGTCGATGCGGAACAGCTGGCCGTACGGGTCCTGCACCGTGACGTTGCCGCCCAGCGTCTGCACCACCGTCAACTCCGAGCCCGCCGGCAGCAACACCTTGTCCCCACTGGGGATGAGCATCGCGTCCACGTCGCGCTCGATGACCGTCATCGCGCCTCGCATGACCCCTCCCTACTCCGTCGACACCGACGTGGAGCGGCCATCCAGCGCCGCGTTCAGCGTGTGCCACGCCAGGCTCGCGCACTTCACCCGGGCCGGGAACTCGCTCACGCCCGACAGCACCGCGAGCTTGCCCAGCGACTCCGGATCCACCTTGTCCGGCCCTTCGGTCACCAGCGTGTGCACGCGCTCGAAGAGCGCCTGTGCCTCTTCCCGCGTCTTGTCCTTCACCGCGCCCGTCATCAGCGACGCGGACGCCTTGGAGATGGCGCAGCCCTGGCCCTGGAAGCCGATGTCGCGGATGACGCCGTCCTCCAGCTTGAGCGTCACGGAGAGCTGGTCGCCGCACAGCGGGTTGTGGCCCTCCGCCGCGCAGGTGGCGCCCTCCACCACCCGGAAGTTGCGCGGGCGCTTGGAGTGCTCCAGCACGACCTCCTGGTAGAGGTCCTTGAGGTCCGAGCTCACGCGAACACCTCCTTCACCTTGTGCAGGCCCTTCACCAGCGCGTCCACGTCCTCACGCGTGTTGTAGAGCGCCAGCGACGCTCGCGCCGTGGCCGCCACTCCGAAGCGCTGCATCAGCGGCTGGGCGCAGTGGTGCCCGGTGCGGATGCAGATGCCCTCCTGGTCCAGGATGGTGCCCACGTCGTGCGGGTGGACGTCCTCCAGCGTGAAGGACAGCACGCCTGTCTTCTGCGGCGCCGTGCCCACCAGCTTCAGCCCGGGCACGGACTGGAGCGCGTCCGTCGCGTACGCGAGCAGCCACTGGTCGTGCTGGGACACGTTCTGCATGCCCACGGCCTCCAGGTACCGGATGGCCGCCGCCAGCCCCACCGCGCCCGCCATGTCCGGCGTGCCCGCCTCGAAGCGGTGCGGCACGCGGTTGTAGACGGTCTTCTCCATCGTCACGGAGAGGATCATGTCCCCGCCGCCCTGGTACGGCGGCAGCGACTCCAGCATGGCCAGCTTGCCGTACAGCACCCCGATGCCCGTGGGCCCGAAGAGCTTGTGCCCGCTGAAGGCGTAGAAGTCACAGCCCAGGTCCTGCACGTCCACCGGGAAGTGCGTCACCGACTGCGCCCCGTCCACCAGCACCGGGATGTTCTTCGCGTGCGCCTTGGCCACCAATTCCTTGATGGGGTTCACGGAGCCCAGCGCGTTGGACACGTGGGTCATCGCCAACAGGCGCGTCTTCTCCGTGAGCAGCGCGTCCACGGTGTCCATGCGCAGCTCGCCGCGCTCGTCCACGGGGATGACGCGCAGCTTCGCGCCCGCCGCGTCGCACACCATCTGCCAGGGCACGATGTTGGAGTGGTGCTCCATGGCGGAGATGAGCACCTCGTCCCCCGGGTCCACGTGCTTGCGGCCGTAGGTGGCGGCCACCAGGTTGATGGCCTCCGTGGTGCCGCGCACGAAGATGACCTCGCGCACGTCCCTGGCGTGGATGAAGCGGCGCACCGTCTCGCGCGCGTCCTCGAAGGCCTGCGTGGCGCGCTCGGAGAGGATGTGCACGCCGCGGTGCACGTTGGCGTTGTCGTGCGTGTAGTAGCGCGTGATGGCGTCCAGCACCGCCTGCGGCTTCTGCCCCGTGGCGGCGCTGTCCAGGTACACCAGCGGCCGGCCCCGCACCTCCTGCCGGAGGATGGGGAAATCCGCGCGCACCCGCGCGAGGTCGAATCCAAGGCCGCTCATCCCATCACCTCCGCCGAACCCGGCAGCTTCTCCGCGAGCAACGCCTCCACCCGCGCGCGCACCGGACCTTCCGGCACCGCGCGCACCAGCTCACTCGCGAACGCCTGCGTCAGCATCCGCTCCGCATCCACCTTGGGGATGCCGCGCGAGCGCAGGTAGAACAGCGCGTTGTCATCCAACCGGCCCACCGCCGTGCCGTGGGCGCACTTCACGTCGTCCGCGAAGATCTCCAGCTGCGGCCGGGCGTCCACCTGCGCGCCCTCGGAGAGCAGCAGGTTGCGGCTCTGCTGGCTCGCGTCCGTCTTCTGCGCGTCCTCGCGCACGCGGATCTTCCCGTGGAAGGTGCCGCGCGCGCGGTCGTCCAGCACTCCCTTGTAGAGCTCGCGGCTGGAGCAGTGCGGTACCGCGTGGTCCAGGTCCGTGCGGTTGTCCAGGTGCTGCGTGCCACGGCCCACGAACAGGCCGTTGAGCACGCACTCGCCGCCCTCACCCGCGAAGGCCGCGTGCACTTCGTTGCGCGAAAGCAGCCCGCCAAAGGAGAACGCGTGGGACTGGAAGCGGCTGTCGCGCCCCTGCCGCGAGTACAGCCCGCCCAGGTGCAGCGCGGTGTCACCCTCCGCCTGGAGCTTGAAGTGGCGCAGGCTGGCGTTGTCCCCCAGCGACACCTCCGTCACCGCGTTGGTGAACGTCGCGCCCGAGCCCAGCCCCGCGTACGTCTCCACCAGCGTGGCCTCGCTGCCCTCGCCCGCCACCACGACGATGCGCGGGCTGGCCAGCACCGGCCCGTCGCCGCCGCGCGCGAGGAACAGCAACTGCACCGGAACCTCGCTCAGGGCCCGAGGCGCGAGCGTGAGCAGCGCGCCCTCTTCCAGCAGCGCCGCGTTGAGCGACGTGAAGGCATGCGCCGACGGCCGGGAGAACTGGCCCAGCGTCTCCTGGAGCAGCGCCCCGTCCTCCCGCAGCGCCTGCGACAGCGGCTTGAGCACCACGCCGCGCGGCAGGCCCGCGAGCACCGACAGCGCCGGCACGAAGCGCCCGTCCACGAATACGAGCCGGGGGCCGCCGGGCAGCGCCAGCCGCGCCACCGCCTGGGCCACGTCCTCGCCCATGAGCACCTCCCGCACGGGCTGGAACGGATGCGACGACAGCGTGGAGACGGGCGTGTACTTCCACTCCTCGTCCTTGGACGTGGGCAGGCCGCGCGCCTGGAACTGGCTCAGGCCCTCCTCACGCAGCGCCTGGAGCCACGCGGGGGCCTCTGTGCGCGCATGGAAGGCCCGGGCCACCTCCACGTAGTGGGACGCGCTCATGGCCGGGCCTCCTTCGCCTTGCCGGCCCCCTCCGCGCCAATCCAGCCGTAGCCCTTCTCCTCCAGCTCCAGCGCCAGCTCGCGCCCACCCGAGCGCACGATGCGGCCCGCGGCCATCACGTGCACGTGGTCCGGCACGATGTAGTCCAGGAGCCGCTGGTAGTGGGTGATCACCACCATGGCGCGGTCCTTCGCGCGCAGCGCGTTCACCCCGCCCGCCACGATGCGCAGCGCATCGATGTCCAGGCCCGAGTCCGTCTCATCCAGCAGCGCCAGCCGGGGCTGGAGCACCGCCATCTGGAAGATCTCGTTGCGCTTCTTCTCTCCGCCGGAGAAGCCCTCGTTCACGGAGCGGTTCATGAACGCCGCGTCCAGTTGCACGAGCTTCGCCTTCTCCTTGGCCAGGGAGAGGAAGTCCATCGCGTCCAGCTCCTCCTCGCCCTTGGCGCGGCGCTGCGCGTTGAGCGCCGTGCGCAGGAAGTGCAGGTTGCCCACGCCGGGAATCTCCACCGGGTATTGGAACCCCAGGAACACGCCCGCCTTGGCGCGCTCCTCCGGAGGCGTGCCCAGCAGGTCCTTCCCGTCGAAGCGCACGGTGCCCTTCGTCACCTCGTACGTCTCACGCCCCGCCAGCACGCCCGCGAGCGTGCTCTTGCCGGAGCCGTTGGGCCCCATGATGGCGTGCACTTCACCGGCACCGACTTCCAGGTTGATGCCCTTCAGGATGTCCTTGCCGCCCACGCGGGCATGCAGGTCCTGGATGCTCAACAACGACGCCATCACCCCACGCTCCCTTCCAGACTCACGCCCAAGAGCTTCTGCGCCTCCACGGCGAACTCCATGGGCAGCTCCTTGAAGACCTGCCGGCAGAAGCCGTTCACGATCATCGACACCGCGTCCTCCTGCGAGATGCCGCGCTGCCGGCAGTAGAAGAGCTGGTCCTCGCCAATCTTCGACGTGGACGCTTCATGCTCCACCTGCGCGGTCGCGTTCTTCACCTCGATGTACGGCAGCGTGTGGGCGCCGCACTCGTCGCCCAGCAGGAGCGAATCGCACTGCGTGTAGTTGCGTGCGTTCGCCGCGCTCTTGAGCATCTTCACCTGGCCCCGGTACGTGTTCTGTCCCCGGCCGGCGGAGATGCCCTTGGACACGATGGTGGAGCGGGTGTTCTTCCCGATGTGCACCATCTTCGTGCCCGTGTCCGCCTGCTGCCGGTGGTTGGTGAGCGCCACCGAGTAGAACTCGCCCACCGAGTCATCCCCCTTGAGGATGACGCTGGGGTACTTCCAGGTGATCGCCGAGCCCGTCTCCACCTGCGTCCACGAAATCTTGGCGCGCTGGTGCGCGATGCCGCGCTTGGTGACGAAGTTGTAGATGCCGCCCCTGCCTTCCGCGTCGCCCGGGTACCAGTTCTGCACCGTGCTGTACTTGATGGACGCGCCGTCCAGCGCCACCAGCTCCACCACCGCCGCGTGCAACTGGTTGGTGTCGCGCATGGGCGCGGTGCAGCCCTCCAGGTAGCTCACGGAGGCGCCTTCATCCGCGATGAGCAGCGTGCGCTCGAACTGGCCCGTGTCCGCCGCGTTGATGCGGAAGTACGTGGACAGCTCCATGGGGCACTTCACGCCCTTGGGCACGTAGCAGAAGGAGCCGTCGCTGAAGACCGCGGAGTTGAGCGCCGCGAAGAAGTTGTCGGAGAAGGGCACCACCGTGCCCAGGTAGCGCTCCACCAGCTCCGGGTGCTCACGCACCGCCTCGGAGAACGAGCAGAAGATGACGCCTGCCTTGTAGAGCTTCTCCCGGAACGTGGTGGCCACCGACACGGAGTCGAAGACGGCATCCACCGCGACGTTCTGGAGGCGCTTCTGCTCCTCCAGCGGGATGCCCAGCTTCTCGTAGGTGCGGAGGATTTCGGGGTCGACCTCCGACAGGCTGTCCTTCTTCGGCTTCTGCTTCGGCGCCGAGTAGTAGCGGATGGCCTGGTAGTCGATGGGGTTGTACTTCACCGCCTGCCACGACGGCTCCTTCAGCGTGAGCCAGTGGCGGTACGCCTTCAGGCGCCACTCCAGCATGAAGGCCGGCTCGTTCTTCTTCGCGGACAGGACGCGGATGACGTCCTCGTCCAGGCCGGGCGGCAGCGTGTCCGCCTCCACCTGGGTGACGAACCCCGCCTGGTAGCCCTTGCGGGTGAGCTCCTGGATGGTTTCGGTGCTGCTCATGAGCGGACTCCATTGACGGCGGGAGGAACGCTGACGGACGTCGGCAGGCCCAGGCCCACCAGCCGCTCCGGCATGCGGGGCGCGGGCGCGCGCAGGTCCGCGAGCGTCAGCTTCCCCAGCGCTTCCTGGATGGCTTGGTTGATCAGGCGCCAGTGGCCCCGCACCTGACAGACGGACTCCAGCTCACAGGGGCCGGCGGGCTTGCCCTGGTGCTGGCCACACTCCGTGAGGGACACCGGCCCCTCCAGCGCGGACACCAGCTCCGCCAGCGAGATGGCCTCCGCCGGACGCGCCAGGCCGTAGCCGCCGCTCGCGCCCCGGTGCGACACCACCAGCCCCGCCTGCAGCAGGCCCTTCAGGACCTTGCTCGCGGATGGAAGCGAGACACGCGTGCGCGCCGCCAGCTCTCGCGTGGTGCGGGTTTCCCCGTCCGCGCGTGCCAGCTCGGCCATCAGCACGATGCCGTAGTCGGTCATCTTGCTCATCCGGAGCATGAGTGGGTGTCTCCTCAGGGCTGTCCGCGGGCCCAATGCCCGCGACGGCCTCTTATGTAATGTGGACCGCCCCAGTCCACATTCAAATCGGGCCACAACGGGCTAGGGTGGGGCCGTCCGCTTTTTGAGTCCGTCTCCCCCTCGAGGAGCCCTACCGATGCGCCGTCCCCTCCCCCTCCTGCTCACCGCGCTGGCCCTGGCCCTGGTGGGTTGTGAGAAGAAGTCCGCCCCGGCCCCCGCGCCCGCGCCCGCCACGCAAGAGGGCAGCGCCACCACCGCGCCTCCGGGTCCCCGCCAGCGGGCAGCATCCTCATTGGCGAGGTGGGCAGCCTCACCGGCTCCGAGGCCACCTTCGGCATCTCCGCGCGCAACGGCATCGACCTGGCGCTGCAGGAGGCCAACGCCGAGGGCGGCGTGCGCGGCCAGAAGCTGGTGGTGCGCGTCTACGACAGCCAGGGCCGGCCGGAGGAAGGCGCCCAGGCCGCCACGCGGCTCATCGCGCAGGACAAGGTGGTGGCGCTGCTCGGCGAGGCCGCGTCGTCCGTGTCCATGGCCATGGCGGACAAGGCGCAGGCGGCGAAGGTGCCCATGATCACCCCCACCTCCACCAGCCCGGAGGTGACGAAGAAGGGCGACTACATCTTCCGCGTCTGCTTCATCGACCCGTTCCAGGGCCTGGTGATGGCGAAGTTCGCGCGGGAGAACCTGAAGCTGTCGAAGGTGGCGGTGCTCACGGACAACAAGAGCGCCTTCTCCGTGGGCCTGGCGGACGTCTTCAACCAGAAGTTCAAGGAGTTCGGCGGCACCATCGTCGGCAACGAGAGCTACTCCAAGGGCGACACGGACTTCCGCGCGCAGCTGACGTCCATCAAGAACATGAAGCCGGAGGCGGTGTTCGTCCCGGGCTACTACACGGACGTGGGCATCATCGCGAGGCAGGCGCGCGAGGTGGGCCTGCGCGTGCCGCTCTTGGGCGGTGACGGCTGGGACTCCGACAAGCTGTACGAGCTGGGCGGCTCCGCGCTGGAGGGCAGCTACTTCTCCAACCACTACTCGCCGGACAACCCGGACCCCGTCGTGCAGAACTTCCTGAAGAAGTACAAGGCCGCGTACGGCGCGGTGCCGGACAGCGTGGCGGTGCTGGCGTACGACGCCGCGCGCCTGCTGGTGGATGCGATGAAGCGCGCGCCGGACACGTCAGGCCCCGCGCTGCGTGACGCCATCGCTGCCACGAAGGACTTCCCGGGCGTGGCGGGCACCATCAACCTGGACGCCAACCGCGACGCGGTGAAGCAGGCCGTGGTGATGAAGGTGGAGGGCGGCAAGGCGGTGTTCGTCACCACCGTGAAGCCGTAGGGCCGCGCTTCCGGCCGCCCGTCCCCGGGACGTCAGGGGATGGGCGACTGGATGATGTAGTAGATGGACTGGAAGTAGGTGTTGAGCGCGCGCAGCAGTTGGACGAGGAACGGCCAGCTCATCACCGTAAAGCCGAAGAACGCCGCCGTGATGACGCCGTACTCCGACATGGCCTGGCCGCGCTGGAGGGCCTTCTTCAGGTCAGTGCGCGTGCTCATCCGCGGGCGCCTCCATCGTCGTGTCTCCACCGCCGCCCTTCTTGCCGTTGCGGCACTGGTTCATGCACTTGTCGCGCGCCTGGCCGGCGACCTTCACGCAGTAGGGGACGGCGTTCTTCGCCTTCTCCTTGCAGACCTTCTCGAACTTCGCCTTGTCGTCCGCGCAGCGGCGCTCGCAGCTGGCGCCGGCGAAGGCCTGCGGGGCCCACAGCAGCGCGCCCACGCTCAGGGACAGGGCCAGGACCGGGTTCTTGAAACGCTTCATCGCTCGTCACTCTCTTTGCGCCGGGTTCACGGCGCGGCCTGGGCCCGCATCAGGGACAGGTGGAAGTCCACCGACCGCTGCGCGGAAGGTTGCTTCAAGGTGGCCTGCCCGCGCAGCCCCGTGCGCGTCAGGCTCAGCTGGGTCTCCTGGAAGCCTTCCTGGGAGGCCCCCCCCGTCACGCTCCAGCCCTGGTCGCGCAGCTGAACGCGGTAGGCCTGCTCCGCTTCGGAGAGCGTGGTGTCCGGCACCCGGCCCGACACGGTGATGCTGGTGGCGCCCTCCATCCGCAGGGACAGGGACGCCACGTCCTGCAGGCCCCGGGGCACCGGGACGCCCGCGGGCACCCGGCCGGCGCGCTCCAGGTAGTTGCGCATGCGCGCCGAGGAGACGAAGACAATCGTTTCGTCCCCCTGGTGCAGCGTGGACATCAGCCGCACCTCGTCATCCTTCGGGACCCAGTAGCCCACGTAGCCGGCGTTGTCGTTGAAGCGCACGCCCACGACGGGCAGGCCTTCGTCCAGGATGACCTGGCGGTAGTGCTGCAGCACCTGGTCCGACGAGTCCTGCGTGGAGAACCACGCCACCGCGATGGGCGTGTCCGGGCCCAGGTAGTCCGCGGCCAGCGCCTCCGGACGGCCGCCCCGGGGATAGGGCGGGAAGTAAGACAGCGTGCGCGCCAGGATGGCTTCATCCCGCTTGGTGCGCGTGGGGCCATTGCGCGCCGCCGCCGCCTCCTGGTCCAGCTCGTCCGCCGCGGCCTCCGCGCGCTCCAGCTCCGTGGGGGCGCCCCCGTAGCGCGCCTCCTCCAGGCCCATGCCCATGACGATGCCCGCCACCGCCACCGACACCAGCACCGCCGCGGTGCGGAAGGCGGGATGCGCGGTGAGCTGCTTCAGCACGACTCCGGATCCTTGCACCCCATGTACCACTCGCCGCGCTGCCCGTGCTTGTAGGTGTTCTGGTTCTTGTCGTTGTCCCAGTCACGCCACTCCTGGTTGAAGTAGCGGGTGCTGCCCTCCTGGTCCACGGTGTTGGCCGGGGTCTGCATGTTGGCCAGGTGCGGGTGGATGGAGACGTACGGGTTGTTGGGCGAGTCCTCGAACATGTACAGCATGGTGCCGTCCAGCAGGTCGTTCGTCAGGGCATCGCGGAAGTCCATCATGCTCTGCTTCATCGTCGAGGCGCCGGTGACGTTCGAGTACACGAAGTCCACGCGCTCGTAGAACTCACCGCTGGAGTCCGACGGGGAGATGTCCGCGTCCTCCGTCAGGGCCCAGGTGTCGGTGATGATGCTCATGCGCTGTTCCTTGAGGAAGTACGCATTGCCGCCGGAACCTTCCGTGCCCTGCTGTGCGTTCGTGTGGATGTCCCCCTCGCCCTTCCAGTTCTTCTTGGTCAGCGCCTGGTTCTTGCTGAACTCCGGAAGGAACTGCTCGGGCAGCAGGTAGTTCTCCACCACCGCGCGGGCGGAGCACTCGATGTAGCCGCCGTTGGTGAACTGGCCCTGGTAGCTGTCGGCCAGGCCGCCCAGCGACGCCGCGCCGGTGTCCGGCGCCTCGCACGTCACCTGCTTGGCCTTGTCGTTCATCCAGCACACGTGGGCCACGACCGCCAGGTGGTGGTCCAGGTCCTCGCAGTCCGCGTAGTTGCTGCCGGACATGACATCCGGCCGGTCGATGCCGGACTCGTGGTCGCAGTAGGTGAGGCGGGCGTTGTGCTGCACGTTGGAGCTGCCACCCTGGGGGCCGGTGCCGCCACCGCCGCTCTGCTTGAGCCCCTTGGTGTAGTCCTGCGTGGTGAAGTCCCAGATGGTCGTCACCGCGGCCTCCTGGGCGTCCAGCGAGTAGCGCAGGAGGTCATCCAGGAAGAGCGCGTACATGAAGATGGGGATGAGGACGATCATCGACAGCGCCATCTCCACGGAGGCGGCGCCCCGGACGCGGCGGCCCTTCGGGTGCACGGCGCTCATAGGGCCAGGTCCTTGGCGCCAGCGAGGTCCGCCGCGTCGCCGTTGCCGGCGCGGTTGAGCACCTTCGCGGCCTCCTGGGCGGTGAACGGGTGCAGCTTCACGCGCCAGTAGGGGTTGAAGAGGCCCGGGGCCTCCTTCCAGCCGTTGGGGCCCAGGCGGTGGTAGTAGACGAGCGCCTTGGAGAGCGCCGCGCCCTCGCCGGGCGCGAGCTGCAGCTTGCCGTCGCCCTGGGCGCCGTGCGTGAGCGTGAAGGAGCCGCTGTCGTTGAGCTCCCAGGGCGCCTTCTTCGGGTCACCCACGAAGAACTGCTTGGTGACGTAGCTGTAGACGTGCGGCTGGCCCCAGTCCGTGTCGGGGTTGTCGTCCGCGCGGAACTTCATGAAGCAGTTGCCGCTGTTCGAGCAGGACATCAGGTCCTTGGTGTTGATGCCCTTGAACTCGTCGTGCTGGCCGCTGTGGGCGCCGGAGGGCTCGTGGCTGCCGCCGTTCTCGCTGCTCTCCACCACGGCCTTGTACGTGCCCACGCCGAAGCCGTGGCGCCACTGCGACATCAGGGTGCCGTGCTCGTCCGCGACCACGACCTTGCCCTCGTTGCCGGTGACCTGGCCGGGGCCGTGGATGTTGCTCTTGGTCTGCGCGACCTTGGCCGTGCCCTGGTGCCCCATGATGACGTGGGTGCCTTCCTGGGGGATGTCCTTGAGCAGGTCCTTGATGAAGTCGCTTTTGAAGTAGGTGGGCAGCCCGTTCATGATGACGGGCAGGCTGCGGTTGGCGGCCCAGCCGGGGCGCGAGGCGTTGGAGATCTCCGTCATCACCTGGGCGCGGGCCTTGTTGCTGGAGTTGGCGCGCGAGCAGTTCATGCCATCCACCGCGCAGTCGAACTCCTCCGCGTTGAGCCCGCCCACGGACGAGTCGAGCGAGTTGGCGCCGGGGACGTTCCACTCGGTCAGCTTCGACAGGTCCGCGGACTGTCCGCCGCGCACGGCGTTGCGCGCGGCGCTGTGGGCGGACTTCTGCGACTCGTGGATGCGGTTGGCCATCTTGTTCAAATCCTGGATGACCTTGTTGAACTTCTCCTCCACGTCCTTGACCTTGGAGTCGTAGTCGCTGGCCTTGGAGCTGTAGTCCATGGCGATCATCAGCGCTTCAATCGCGTCGATGCAGTGCTGGATGTTGTAGGGCGGGCACTGCGCCACCTCCAGGGCCGCGACGAGGAAGAAGCTCATCTGCCCGGCGCGCATCATGTCGCCGGTGGCGCTGGCGGCGGCCATGTAGCCGTGCGCGGACGTCATGCCCACGTAGGTGGACGCGATGGCCCGGTTGCTGGCCGCGTAGTAGTTGAGCGCGCGCGCCTCCACGACGCCCATGGAGTAGGCGAGCGCGTCGCTGTGCTGCTGCAGGCTCATCTTCTCCCGCAGGGCGTGGCTGAGGTTGAAGCTCAGCGTCGTCATCAGCGCGAGCAGCAGGAATGACAGACACGCGAGCACCAGGGCCTGGCCCCGGTGGCGGCGCTTGGGCCGGGAGGCGGACCTCACGGTTCGAACGGGAAGATGCATTCGTTCTCCTCCGGAAGTTCCTTCTGGGTGAGGTAGATGTTGGAGTGCATCCGCATGATGTAGGTGGCGCGGATGGGCAGGATGTAGAGCTTGTTGTCCGCCGCGGAGTCGTACTTGGACATCTTCTTGACGATGAACTCGTCGCGGTCCGAGTCCTTGCCCAGGCGCAAGACGTACGGCAGGTCCCGACCGCGCGCGATGTTGTAGATGACGACGTCCGCGAACGGGATGGGCAGGCGGTAGTTGAACGTCACCTGCACGCTCAGCTTGGTGCGCAGGCTGTCCGCCCAGCCGCCGTCTCCGGAGGCGACCTTCGGATCATCGAAGTCCATCTCCTTGTTGCCGTGGGAGCCGGAGCCCATGTTCCCCTTGAGGGGGCCGCAGATGGTGACCTCCGCGAACTTCAGGCCGGAGGCGTCGTTCATCTTGTTCTTGGAGATGTCCCCGGACTCGAACTTGGACTTGAAGTCACCGGCGCTGGTGATGGGCTTGATGATCTCCGCGCCCCCGCTGGCGGCCGTGCTCACCATGGGCAGGAGCACCGCCAGGGCGGCCTTCTCCATGGTGGGGATGTCCGCGTTGTGCAGGGAGCCGGCGCGCACGGCCTTGTAGGCCGCGTACTTCGTGAGGAGCCGGGCCTGGTGCATCAACCCCAGCTGCAGGATGCCCAGCAGCATGAACACGAACAGGGGCAAGACGATGGCCGTCTCCACCGCCGCCTGGCCTGATTCGTTGCCGCGCTTCATGCTTCGCCCCTGTACTGAAAATACCCCAGGGTGGGAGTCTTCCCGACCCATTGTGCCGCTACCATACCGCCCGTAGGTTCGGCGGGAATCGGCCAAGTGGCCGGGAATGCAGGCCCGGCCACCGGGCTTGCGGACATTATCGGGCTGGCCGGGGTCCGGGGTGCTTGACGCTGTGCGTATGCCATGGTTGGCACGGGCATTCGCGCAGAGCGCAGGGAGACGAATCCATGAACTGGCACGTGGCGAAGCGAATGGGCGTGGTGTTGGCGGTGGCGTTGCTTGCGGCCTGCAGTGACGACGGCGATGGCGACGGCAAGACGGACGGAGGCACCACCTCCGACGGCGGGACGAACACCAGCAAGTCGCTGGGGCCCGGCCTGGGCTTCTCCAAGGCGGCGCCGGCGGGGCAGCCCTTCACGCTGCCCCCGGGGCTGACGCTGGAGAACCCCATCATCGCCTACTCGCCGGAGAACCCGGTGGACTGCGACGACAAGTTCGCGGACGAGGCCAACGGCACCGGCGAGGAGGTGACGGTGTGCCTCATCTTCAACAACACCACGAACGCGCCCATCACCGTGACGCTGCCGCCGGGGCTCATCTTCGTGGCGACCAGCGACGACGTGCAGAACGGCATCATCGTGCAGACGATCAGCATCGTGGTGCCGCCGGGCGAGCGCTACTTCGCCCCCATGTTCGCGTACTGCGCGAACCAGAACCGCTCCACGACGGGCAGTGACGACCGGTACGAGCTGGGCCCCGTCGCCGACCACAAGGACTTCCAGGAGGTGTTCTCGCTGCTGGCGGGCAAGCAGCTCTCGAAGGAAGACGCCGCTCGCGTCCAGAGCGTGGTCCACCGCGTGTCCCAGGGCGAGGGGCTGTCCTCCGCCGACCGCGCCACCCTGCAGGGCCTGTAGCCCCGCGCCCCTTCGTCCGGCGGGCCTTCAGCGCCGCCGGGCGATCTCCTGGATGAGCGTCACGTAGCGGCGCTGCTGGGGGTTCAGCTTGAAGGCCTTGCGCAGGGACTCCTCCGCGAGCGCCCACTGGCCCTCGCCCCGGGCCACGTCGCCCAGGAAGGCCCAACCCTCCTCCAGGCCGGGCTCCTGGCGCACCAGCTCCTGGAGCTCCTGGAGCACCAGCCGGCCGTGCGCCTCCGGCTTCATCAGGTAGCGCGCCCAGGCGCGGTGGGCCTGGTACAGCGGCCGGGGGTCGATGTCGCAGGCGTATTCGAAGTACTCGAAGGCGCCCGCGAAGTTGCGCGCCTCCAGGCGCCGTTTGGCCTCGTCGAACTGGGTGGTGGCGTCCAGCAGGTCCGTGCGGATGCGGAACTGCTCCGCGGTGGAGGGGCGGCCAGTGTTGCTGCGCGCCTTCTCCCGGTGCGCCTGCCGGCGCTTCTTCCACAGCGCGTTCTGCTCCGGCTCCGACAGTGAGCCGTAGGCGCGCGCGTACGCGGCGAGCATCCCTTCCGCCTTCTCCTTCAGCTCCGCGGTCTGGAAGCGCAGCGGGGAGAAGCGGTCCGCGGCGGCGAGGAACGCCTTGCGCAGCGCCACCGGCTGCACGTCCTCCGGCACGTCCAGCAGCGCGAACGGATCCAGGCTGCGGTGGTTGAGGAACGCGCCCACGAGCGCGTTGCGCGCGGCCTCGTCCTCATCCGCGAAGGGCGTGCCGGACGGGGCCTGCTGGGCCGGCACGGGCACGGGCGTGGGGACGGGCTCTGGAGCGAGGACGGGGGTGGCGGGGGCCTTGCGGGCCAGGTCCTCGGCCTTCGCGTCCACGTCCTCCACGAAGCCCGCCACGCCCAGCAGGCACAGCGCGTAGAGCCGGCGCAGCACGGAGTCCATGTCGAAGCCGGTGCGCTCCAAGAGCTCGTTGAAGGTGGGCCGCTGGCGCAGGGCCTGGAACAGGCGCGCGTCCTTGGAGGACAGCTTGGGGGCGGACTCCACGCCGGGCATCTGGCCGAAGCGGCGGTCGTCCGTGAAGGTGAAGTGCGTGGCGACGGTGTCGAAGGGCAGCTGCGTGGAGACGCCGGTGAGGATGAGCTGCGCGGTGTTGGCGCGCACGGTGGCGTCCGGGTTCTCCACGTCCGCGATGAGGCGGTACTTCGCCTCCGTCCAGCGGAAGCAGTCCAGCAGCTTGTGCGCCAGGTTCGCCTGGAGCTGCTTGTAGAGGTCGAAGGGGCTGATGAGCCCCTTCTGCACGAGCAGCCCGCCCAGCTGCATGCCCGAGGACACGCTCTCCGCCAGGGACTTCTGGTAGTCCGCCTCCGACAGGCGGCCCTTCTCCACCAGGTACTTGCCCAGCGTCTCGTGCAGGAGGTTGGAGTGGCACGCCACCGGCGCGCCGTCCTCGAAGGTGATGCGCTTCTCGCGCTGGCGCACCTTGAGCTCCAGCGTGCAGGTGCGCTCCTCCACCATCAGCGCGTGCAGGAGCAGCGGGAAGGGCGTGTCCGCCAGCAGTCCCTCACGCTGGCGCAACACCTGGGACGGCGGGGGGAACATGCGCGGAAAGCCTACTACTCCGCGTCGTCGCCGCCCATGTCGTCCGCGGCGTAGGGCGCGTCCTCGTAGCGGCCGTAGGGGGCGTACGTGTCGTGCGTGGGCAGGTAGCGGGTCAGGTATGCCCCCACGCCCATCAGCACCAGGGCCACGGCGGCGTACGTCAGCGGGCGGGACGGACGGGCGCGCCAGGCCCACCAGCGGTCGCGGCGCTTCTGGAAGCGCGGGGCGACGGAGTACTCGCGCCAGGCCGCGTCACGGGCCTCCTTGGCCTCCACGTCCAGGCCCTGCTTGTCCAGCACGCGCGACAGGAGCACGCGCCCCTCCACGGAGCCCTGACGCACCTGGAGGAAGCGCTCCAGGGCCTCGCGGGCGCCCGGGAAGTCGCCGCGCTGGAGGCGGAAGCGGCCGCGCTCCAGGTCGATGGCGCCCTGGCGGTAGTCGGCGTCCAGGCGCTCGGCCTCGGTGAGCAGCAGTTCGCCCCGGGGAGAATCGCCCGCGCCCAGGTAGGCCACGCCCAGGAGGTAGAGGGTGTCCACGTCGTCGTCGCCCGCGTCCAGGTTGGGGCGCAGGAGGTCCACCGCCTCCTGGTAGCGCTTCTGGCCCAGGCGGATGTCGGCCAGCTCCGCGCGGGCGCGGCGGTCGTGGGTGTTGGTGAGGATGGTGCCCGCGAGCTCCCCCGCGCGCTGCCAGCGCTTGAAGACGCGCATGGGGCTGGGCAGCACCTGCAACGTGAACCGGTCCGCCGCGAACAGCAGCACGGCCAGGAGCCCCAGGGACAGCAGCGGGCTGCCCGTCAGCATGGTGAGGCCCATCCACAAGAACCACTTGGTCAGCACGGTCGAATCGTCCTTCCTGGAACCCGCTACAGCAGCCGCGCGCAGACGGCGCTGTGCACGTCCGCCCCCCGCTCCGTCAGGGCCAGCCTGCGGCCGTGACGCGTGGCGAAGCCGTGGGCCACCAGCCGCTCCACCTCCGCGCGCCGGGGCTCCACGGGCTGGCCGTATCGCTCACAGACGGCCTCCCAGTCCACCCCCGACACCAGGCGCAGGCCCATGCTCAGCCGCTCGGCGAAGAGCTCCTCGGGGCCCAGTTCCTCGCGGCTCGCCTCCGGCAGCCTTCCCTCCTCCACCGTGCGCAGGTACGCCTCCGGGCCGCGGAGGTTCACGTAGCGGTGGGCCGTGGGGGACAGCAGCATGCCGGTGGCGCCCACGCCCAGCGCCAGGTACTCGCCGCCGGTCCAGTAGAGCGCGTTGTGCCGGGAGCTGAAGCCTTCGCGCGCGTGGTTGGAGACCTCGTAGCGGGTGAGCCCGTGCGCGCCGTACACGTCGCGCACCGTGCGGGCCATGGCCACCACCTCGTCGTCCTCTGGCAGGGAGAGCTCGCCTCGGTCCAGTTGTTTGGACAGCGGCGTGGACTCCGCCAGCACCTCGCGCTCCACCGTCAGCGCGTAGGTGGACAGGTGCTCCGGCGAAAGCGCCACCGCGCGGCGGGCGTCCGCCTCCACCTGCGCCACCGTCTGGCCGTGCACGCCGTAGATGAAGTCCAGCGCCACCACGGGGAAGTCCGCCTGGCGCGCCGCGGCCACCGCGCCCTCCACCATGGCGGCGTCATGCGCGCGGCCCAGCGCCTTCAGCGTCTCCGGCTGGAAGGACTGCACGCCCAGGGACAGCCGGTTGATGCCCGCGGCGCGGTAGCCGGCGAAGCGCTCCGCGTCCGCGCGCTCCGGGTTGCCCTCCAGGGAGATTTCCAGGCCGGGGGCGAGCGACATGCGCGCGGCGATGCCCTCCAGGACACGCGCCACGTAGCGGGGGTGCCACAGGGACGGCGTGCCGCCGCCCAGGAAGAGGGACTCCAGCGGCTTCGTGCGCAGCGACGGGTCGGCGGACAGGCGCGCGTCCAGCTCCGCCAGCACCGCGTTCGCGTAGCGCTCCTCCGGCACCTGGCGCGCCACCGCCACCGCGAAGTCGCAGTAGGGGCACTTGGCCAGGCAGTACGGGAAGTGCAGGTACAGCCCGAAGCGGGCTGCCTGCATGCCCGTCAATGGGTCCGTGGGCGCGGCGAAGGACATGGAGGTCCAACCTCTACTTCAGGGCCTTCAATTGCGCTTCCAGCCGCGCCACCTTCGCCTTGGTGCTGGCAGCCGATTCGAGCGCTGCCTCGGCCGCCATCAGCTTGCGCTTCATGGAGGCCACGTCCGCCTTGAGCTGTTCGCGCTCCGCCGCCCAATCCGCGGGCACGGCCGCGCCACCGGTGGGTGCCGCCGCGAGCTTCAATTCGAGCGCCTGACGGGTGGCCTGCTCCGCCTTGAGCGACGCGCTGACCTGGGCGAGCTTCGCCTCCAGCGCCTGCTGGGCGTCAGCGGCCCCGGCCTGCGCGTTGGATTCACCGAGCCTCGCCTCCAGCGCGGCCTTCTCCGCCTGCTCCGCTTCGAGCGCGGCGCGAGCTTCTTCCAGTTGCGACTCCAGCGCCGCCTTCACGCCCTGCTCCTCCAGGAGCGTGACGTCGGACTGCGCGAGCTTCGCCTCCAGCAGTGACTTGGCGCCCTGCTCCGACGCGAGCTTCGCTTCCAGGTCCTTCACGCGGGCCGCCTGTGCTTCGGCGACGCGCCGCTTGGACTCGGAGGCCTCCAGCGCGCCCTCCACCATCTTCACGCGCTGCTGGAGCCGGTCCACCTTGTCCGCTTCCGCGCGGGCCGCCTCCAGTTGCTCGTTGAGGGAGGCCAGCTCCTCGCGCTGGCCGTCATGTCCGGCGCTCAGCGCCTCGGCGCGGCCCTCGGCCTCGGCGGCCTGCACCCGGGCGTCCGCGATCTCGGCTTCCACCGCCTCGCGGCGGGCGCGCTCCAGGGCCAGCTCCTCCTGGGCCTTGGCGACCAGGGCCTGCTGGCGCTGCACCTCCGCCTCGCGCTGGCCCGCGGCCGTCTCCAGCATGGACGCGCGCGCGGAGAAGCCCACGCGCTCCGCCTGCGTGGTGGCGAGCTTGCGCTCCACGGCGGCGAGCTGCTCCTGGTGCGCTTCGCGCTCGGCCTGCGTGGCCGCGATCCGGGCGGTGAGCTCCGCCAGTTGGGCCTCCAGCGCGGCGGCCTTGGCTTCCGCCTCGTGCACCCGGCCCTCGGCCTCGTGCACCGCCTCGCCGAGCGCCGCCGCGTCCGACTCCATCCGGTCGCGCAGCGAGACCTGCTCGACCTCCGCGGCCTCCAGGACTTCGCGCAGCGAGGCCAGCTCCGACTCGGCCATGCGCGCGCGGACCTCCGCGGCCTCCACTTCGGCGCGAGCGGCTTCACGCGCCTGGGCGACCTCCGCCTCCAGCTCGCGCACGCGCGCCTGGACCCGGGAGGCCTCCGCGGCGCGGCCTTCCAGGGCACTGCGGAGCGAGGGGAGCTCCGCGGCCTCGGCCGTGCGCGCGGTGAGCGCGGCGCGCAGGCCCACCGCGTCCGCGTCCTTCAGCGCGAGCGCGCGCTCCAGCTCCGTCACCTGCGTCTGGAGCGTCTTGAGCCCGTCCTCCACCACCGCGAGCTGCCGGCGCGCGGCGTCCCGCTCGCCCTCCATCCCCTTCGCGTGGGCGTGCGCCTCCTCCAGCGAGCTGCGCGACCAGTCGCTCTCGCTCTCCAGGGCGCCCATGGCGCCCTTCGCCTCCGCGAGCGCCGTCTCCAGCTGGCTGATGGCCAGGGCCTGCGCGTCGCGCTCGGCGGTCAGCCGCTCCACGTCCGCGAGGGTGGACTGGTACTGCTCCTGGACCGCCTCCAGCGCGCCCTGCGCCTCGGACTTGCCGGAGGCCAGCTCCGCCACGCGGTCCTGCGCGAGCCCCAGCGCCTCCTTCGCGCCGACCAGCTCCTCCGCCATCGCCCCGCGCGACTCGCGCTCGGCGTGGAGCTCCTCCGTCAGCCGGGGGACCTCCGACTCCACCTCCGCCAGCGCGCGCGTGAGGTCCTTGCGGTCCGCCTCCGACGCGGCGAGCTCCGCCTCCAGCGAGGCGATCTTCGCCTGGGCCAGCTTTAGCCGCTGCTCGTCCTGCGCGGACGGCGCCGCGGTACCGCCGCCGCCCTCCTTGCGCGCCTTCTCCAGCGCGGCCTTGAGCTGCGTCACCTCGCCCTCGCGCTCGGCGTACAGCGCGCGCGCCCGGGCCAGGGTCTCCGTCTTCTGCTTCAGGATGCCCCGGAAGAACTCCAGCTTGTCCTCCGGCGAGCCGCCCATGGGCAGCCGGGGCTCGGCGGGCTCCGCGAAGGGGTCCCCCTTGCCGGGGCTGCGCGCCGCGGCCGCCGGGGACGGAGGCGTGGTCGTGGGCAACCCTCCACCGCCAATGGGCGCGGGGGTCGTCGGTACCCGGGCGGCCGGCGCGGCGGCCGGGGATGCGGGCAGGCCCGTGGCGGGCCGCCGGGGCGGCAGGGGAGGAGGCGCGGAGGGGGGAGGCTTGGGAACCGAGAGCGGCCTGGTGGGGGCCGGAGCGGGCGCCGCCACGGGGGCGTCGCCTTCATCCAGCAGTTCCTTCAGGTCCGCGAGCGGATCCGCCTCGTCCGGGGGAGACGGCATGTGCGCGTCCCAGGTTACCGACCACGGGGGGTTTCCACCAGTTACGCGATGGAAACCGCGCCGCTTCGCCTGCCTGGTGGGAGGCGGACGGCACGGTCCGCTCGACGTGGAGGGGGCGGGACGTTAGCCAATGGAGCAAACATCACACCTCGCCTTGCCTCTCCTCGGGAGGGGATGACAGCTTCGGACCACTCCTATGGCCATCCGCTACACCCTGCCCAACGGGCTCACCGTCGTCTTCGAGGAGCAGCACGCCGCCAAGGTCGCGGCCTTCCAGGTCTGGGTCAAGGCCGGCAGCGCGGACGAAAGGCCGGACCAGGCCGGGCTCGCCCACCTGCACGAGCACATGCTCTTCAAGGGCACGGAGCGCCGGGGGCCCGGTGAGATTGCCCGGGACATCGAGGCGCACGGCGGCGAAATCAACGCCTGGACGTCCTTCGACCAGACCGTCTACCACATCGTCATCGCCAGCCAGTTCGCCCGCACGGGCCTGGACATCCTGGGGGATGCCGTCCGCCGCTCCGCGTTCGACAAGGACGAGCTGGCGCGCGAAATCGAGGTGGTCTGCGAGGAGATCAAGCGCAGCTACGACTCGCCGTCGCGCCGCGCGTCCCGGGGGCTCTTCACCGCCGCGTTCCAGACCCACCCGTACCGGCTGCCCGTCATCGGCACCGAGGAGAGCGTGCGCAGCTTCACCCGCGAGAAGGTGCTGGAGTTCTACCACCGGCACTACACGCCCAAGAACCTGGTGCTGTCCGTCGCGGGCGACCTGAACGAGGCGGAGCTGCGCCAGTGGGTGGACGAAATCTTCGGCGGTGACTGGGGCCGGCCCTACGCGGGCCCGGTGGAGCGCCCGCGCGACGCAGCCCCCACGGGCCGCCGCGTGCTCATCCAGACGGAGGACGTGAAGGAGGCCTACCTGCACCTGGCCTTCGCCATCCCGGAATTGGAGCACCCGGACGTGCCCGCGCTGGACGTGCTGGCGATGATCGCCGGCCAGGGCAACTCGTCGTGGCTGGTGCGCGAGGTGAAGCGCCGCCAGCACCTGGTCAACGACGTGCACGCGTCCGCGTACACGCCCAAGGACCCGGGCATCTTCTCCGTGTCGCTGACGCTGCCGCCCGCGCAGTCGCAGAAGGCGCTCACGCAGACGGCGCGCGTGCTGGAGGCGCTGCGCACCACTCCCGTGCCCCTGGACGAGCTGCGCGCGGTGCAGGCGGTGGTGGAGGCGGAGTCCGTCTACCGCAAGGAGACGGTGCAGGGCACCGCGCGGAACCTGGGCTCGTACCAGACGTCCCCCGGCGGCCTGGAGTCGGAGGCGCGCTACCTGGAGGACATCCGCAACCTGAAGCCGGAGGACCTGCGCCGCGTGGCCCAGAAGTACCTGCGGCTGGAGCACGCCGTCGTCACCGCGCTGGTGCCGCCCGCCGCGGAGCTGACGGAGGCCCACGTGCACGCCGCGCTGGATGAAGCGGCGAAGAGCCCCGGCCTCACGCCTCCGGAGCGCTCCGCGAAGCAGCCTCCCCCGGAGATCCCGCCGCGTCCGGCCCGCAGCGCCGTGGCGTCCGCGCGTTCGGAGGTCGTGCAGGAGAAGCTGCCCTCCGGCGCCACGCTCATCATCCGCGTGGAACCGCACGTGCCGCTGTTCTCCATGCGCGCGGCCTTCATCGGCGGCTCGCGCTACGAGACGCCCGAGAACAACGGCATCACCACGCTGCTCAGCCGCACCCTCACCAAGGGCACCACCACGCTCAGCGCGGATGACATCAGCCAGTTGGGGGACCTGTACGCGGGCAACGTCACCGGTCAGGGCGGCCGCAACTCCGTGAGCCTGAAGGCGGACTTCCTGTCGCGCTACTTCGAGCCCGGCTTCCGGCTGTTCGCGGACGTGCTGGTGAACCCCGCCTTCCGCGAGGAGGAGGTCGCGCGGGAGCGCGCGCTGCTGCTCCAGGACATCCTCACCCGCGAGGACAAGCCGTCGAGCCTGGCGTTCGAGCTGTTCTCGCGCACGCTCTACCAGGAGCACCCGTACCGGCTGTCGATGCTGGGCGAGAAGGCGTCCGTGGAGGCGCTGGGGCCCGAGCAGCTGCGCGCCTACCACCGCGCGCACATGGACCCGTCGCAGATGACGCTCAGCGTGGTGGGCGACGTGGACGTCGATCAGGTGCGGGCGCTGGCGAACGAGTACTTCGGCAAGTCGCGCGGCGGCGCGGTGGCCCCGAAGCAGGTGCGGCCGGAAGCGCCTCCGTCCGCGCCTCGCACGGAGAAGAAGGTGCTCGCGCGTGCGCAGACGCACCTGGTGATGGGCTTCCAGGCGGCGCGGATGACCGACCCGTGGCGCGTGGTGCTGGACGTGCTGTCCACGGTGCTGTCGGGCCAGGGCGGGCGGCTCTTCATCGAGCTGCGCGACAAGCGCTCCATGGCCTACAGCGTGAGCAGCTTCTCCATGGATGGGTTGGACCCCGGCTACTTCGCCGTCTACATGGGCACGAGCCCGGAGAAGGTGGAGGCGGCGGTGGAGGGCATGCGCCGCGAGTTGCAGCGCATCCGCGACGAGCCGATTCCGGCCGCGGAGCTGGAGCGCGCCAAGCAGCACATCATCGGGGCGTATGAAATCGACCTGCAGCGCAACAGCGCCCGCGCGACGCTGCTGGCGCTGGACACCTGCTACGGCATCGGGCTGGACAACTTCCTGCACTACTCCGAGCGCGTGGCGAAGGTGACGGCGGCGGACGTGCAGGAGGTGGCCCGCCGGGTCATCGACTTCGACCGCATGGCCGTGTCCATCGTCGGTCCGTAGGTCACTCCCTCGCGAGCGTGGAAGCGTCACGACGACGGCGCTTCCACGCCGCACCGGGTGCGGTAGAAGGGGCGCCATGTCCCAGACCTACCTGTCACTCACCGTGGATATCGCGGAGGAGTCCTCCGAAATCCTCCAGGACCTCCTCCATGAGGCCGGCGCCCTGGGCCTGGAGGTCCGCGACGCGGAGACGCCCACCATGCCGGGCGTGCGCGCCCCCGCGAAGGGCGAGTCCATTGTCGTCGCCTACTTCGAGGACCGCGAGAGCGCGGAAGGCGCCCGCGACGCCGTGGCGGAGAGCCACCCCACCGCGCGCCTGTCCCTGGACGAGCAGCCCCAGCAGGACTGGAGCAACGAGTGGAAGTCGCTCATCAAGTCCGTGCAGGTGGGCCGCCTGTGGGTGGGCCCGCCCTGGGACGTGGCGAACGCGCCCGCGGACAAGGTGAAGCTCGTCATCGAGCCGAAGATGGCCTTCGGCACGGGGGACCACCCCACCACCTCACTGTGCCTGGCCGCGGTGGATGACTTCATGTCCACGCACCCGGGCGCGAGCGTCCTGGACGTGGGCACCGGCACGGGCGTGCTCGCCATCGCCGCGAAGAAGCTGGGCGCGGGCCACGTGGTGGGCACCGACAACGACCCCACCTCCGTGGAGCTGGCGAAGGAGAACTGCACGGACAACCAGACGCCCGACCTGGACATCTCCGGGCGCGAGCTGACGGAAGTCCCCGGCACCTTCGACCTGGTGCTCGCGAACATCCTGGCCAACACGCTGATCGAGCTGGCGCCCCTCATCGTGCCCAAGGCGAAGGACCGGCTGGTGCTGGCCGGCGTGCTCGCGCACCAGCGCGCGGACGTGGAGGCCGCGTACCGCAAGCTGGGGTGCACCGTGCTGGAGGGCGCGCAGCAGGGCGAGTGGGTGCGCATCGACTTGAAGCGCTAGAAATGAGAGGGGGTCGGGCGGCGAAGCATGGTTCGCCATCCCGACCCCATCTGGACTCGCGAGGCTTTCCCCCTTGGCGTCAGGACCTCGCGAGTCCCGCCGTGTGCCGGGTGGACATTGCAGTCCGCGTGCCCGCCGCTGAGTCCTCGGAGTTCCAAGGGATGCGAGCGCGGCTGTAGCGGGGCGGGTTACAGGGTGCCCGGCGCGTGTGACCTTCCGCGCTACAGCGGGCCTCAGGTGAACGCGAGCGTCCCGGCCGCGCGCAGGGAGCCCACGGCTTCGTTCCGGGTGTTGAGGATGCGCGGCTCCGCGTGGTGCTCCAGCCCCGTCATGGGCAGGACCATCCCCTGCTGTTCTGAGACGAGGCGCAGGACGGCGAGGAGCGCGGGCGCGGCGCAGCGGGCGTCGCCATCCTCGACCTTGATGGCCACGCCCAGGCGGGCCTTGGGTAGCGCGGCGCAGTAGACGCCCTCCGCGCCAATCTTCACCACGGCCTCGCCCCCGAAGGCGGTCATCAGGTCCGTGCACGCACGGCCCCTTCCCGCGACCAGCTCCGGGTGCGCGAGCATGGCCTCCCGCAGGCGCTGGGCCGCGGGCGCTTCCGACACGCCGAAGCGGGCCCACGCGGTGGCCATGGCGCTGAGCGGCAGGCCGAAGCAGACGGCGAGGCAGCCATCCACGGCCTTCACCAGCGCGTCGCGCGGCAGCCCCGTCCACTTCGCGATTTCGTCCTGGATGCGCTCCTGCACCGGGTGGCCGTCGCTGGCGTAGCCGTGGACGTCCCAGCCGTGGTGCCTCGCCAGCGCGAGCATCCCCGCGTGCTTGCCGGAGCAGTTGTTCCAGCGGGGCGTGAGCACCACGCCCGCCTTGAGCGCCTCCTCCGCGACCGCGGGCGACAGCGGCGGGTGCGGGCCGCACGCGAGGTGGCGCTCCTCGCAGCCCGAAGCGCTCAGCATCCGCATGGCGAGCGCGCGGTGCACGGGCTCGCTGGAGTGGGACGCGCAGGAGAGCGCCAGCTCGCGCGGGCCGAAGCCGTAGCGGTCCGCCGCGCCGTCCTGGACCATGGGCAGGGACTGGAAGGGCTTCGCCGCCGAGCGCCAGAAGGTGACGCGCTCCGGGTCGCCCGCGTACGCGACGCGGGTGCCCTCCGCGCTCACCACCGCGACGGACACGGTGTGGAGGGATTCGACGAAGCCGGAGCGGGTGGACTCGATGACGAGGGTGGCCATGGGCGTTTCGCGCGCCATAGCATGGAGGGCTGGTGTCCGGGCGGGACCTGCTGAATCCTCCGGTCGCCCTCTCCGCAAGGAAGCCGCCGTGGTCCGCCTCTTCGTCCCCCTGCCCGACCCCGCCCCCGCCGACGTGACGCTCACGGGCGAGCGCCGCCATTACCTCGTCCACGTGCTGCGGCTGGAGGACGGCGACGCGCTGGAGGTGTTCGACGGCAAGGGCCGCGCCTTCGAGGCGCGCGTCACCGGGCTGGACGCGGAGTCCGTGAAGCTGGTGCTGGGGGCCGTGCGGGTGACGCCGCCCGCGCGCGAGATGAGCGTGCTCCAAGGGCTGCCCAAGGGGGACAAGCTGGAGCTGGTGCTGCAGAAGGGCACGGAGCTGGGGGCCACCGCGTTCCATCCGGTGGCCACGGCGCGCAGCGTGGTGAAGCTGGAGCCGAAGCGCGCCGAGGAGCGCACCCAGCGGTGGGCGAAGATTGTGGAGGAGGCCGCGCGCCAGTGCCGGCGCGACGATGTGCCGGTGGTGCATCCGCCCCGGCCGCTCCTGGACGCGGCGCGCGCGCTGACGCCGGGCACGCTGCTGCTGGTGCTGGATGAAGAGGAGTCCGCGGTGCCGCTGGGGGAAGCGTTCCGGAGCGTGGCCGCGGGGACGCCGGTGGCGCTGGTGATTGGCCCGGAGGGCGGGCTCGCTCGCGAGGAGGTGGACGGGCTGCGTGGGCTGGGCGCGCGGCCGGTGACGCTGGGCTCGCGCATCCTGCGCACGGAGACGGCGGCGCTCGCGGCGCTCGCGGTGATGCAGCACCTGGACGGGTCGCTCGGTTAGCAGGCGGGCGGACAGCCCCTCCCTGCATCCCGGGTCACGGATCCGTGTGGTGATTCCTACGTTTCTGCCATTCGGGACCTCGCGGGTCCCTCAAACGGGAGAGACTCTCATGGGGATCATCGCATTCATCATCATCGGCCTCATCGCGGGCCTCATCGCTCGGGCCATCCTGCCGGGCAAGCAGAGCATGGGGTTGGTGGCCACGACCCTGTTGGGCATGGTCGGTTCGCTGGTGGGTGGCCTCATCGGTTCGCTCTTCCAGCGCGATGGCCGGCTGTTCGACCTGCACGCCTCGGGCATCATCATGTCGGTCGTGGGATCCATCGTCGTGCTTCTCCTGGTGGGAGCAGCGGGACGGCGCCGCGTCCACGCCTAGCGTGAGGCGCCCCACACGCACCGTCCCCCGAGGGATGGTGGTGATGGCGCGAACGAGCCCCTGACGGTTCCTCGGCCGAGGGACCGGCGGGGGCTTGTCCTTTTCTTGCTACAGGCCTGAATGCGGCCTTTCATGGCGACGGTTGTCCGCGTCACCGGGAGGATCCGTTGTCCAAGTGCCTGAAGTGCGGCGCCTCGCTGCCGCCGGTCGGAGATTGCCCCGCTTGCGCCGCCAATGCCGCGCGCCCACCCGCGGTGGCCCCCGTCCCGAGCCTGCTCGACCGCGACATCCACATTGATCGCCGCAGGTCCGGCGACCGTGTGGCCCAGGACGCTGGCGGCGAAGACCCCATCACGTTGAACAGCGAACCGATGGAGCCGGAGACGCTGCGCGGCACGCCGGCCTTCGCGATGGAGCCGCCTCGCGGTCCTGTCACCCCGCCGGGAATGACGCCGACGGTCCGTCCGGGAATGGCCCCCGCCGCGCCCCGGCCGCCCGCGCAGGCTCCGGCCGCCGCGCCCCGCGCCGCCATGCCTCCGACGGATGGGCCCACCGCTCGCGCGCCTACGCCGGGTCCTGTGGCTCGCCCCGCGGATGCGACGATTCGCGCCGCGGCTCCGACCGCGCGTCCTGCTGCGCCCCAGGCCGATGCGCCTCACGCGGATGCGACGATCCGCGCCGCGGCACCGGCAGCGCGTCCTGCTTCGCCCCAGGCGGCTCCGGCGCGTCCTGCGCCCCAGGCGGATGCAGCCCAGGCGGATGCCACGATTCGTGCAGCGGCTCCGACCTCGCGTCCTGCCGCGCCCCATGCGGATGCGTCGCAAGCCGATGCGACAATTCGCGCGGCGGCTCCGGCGGCACGCCCTGCGCAGGCCGAGCGCGCTCCCACGCAGCACGCGGAGGGCCAGGCAGTCCGGGCTCCCGCGCAGCACGTGGAAGGTCAGGCGGTCCGGGCTCCCGCGCAGCATGTGGAAGGACAGGCGGTCCGGGCTCCCGCGCAGCAGGCGCCTCGGGCGGCGGCTCCCATGCCGCCTCGCGCCACGCCTCCCGCTGGGAACGCACCCGCTGGCGCCGTGCTGCCTCCGCGACCCGCCGCGCCGCCTCCGGGCGTAGCGCCGGTGGCCGCCGTGCCTCCGCGCGCCGCGCCCACCGCGGCCCTGTCGGAGGCGGGCTTCCAGAATCCTGGCGTCGCCGTGCCTCGCGCCGCGCAGCCTCCGATGGAGCCCCGCCCGGGCTCCGCGCCCACGCCGGCCTACGGCACGGAGCCGCACATTCCGCGCCCCCAGGCCGCCTCGGGTCAGCCTCGTGGCAACGCCGGACTGCCTCGCATGGACGCGCAGGCCCAGGCCGCCTCGGGCCAGCCTCGGGGCAACGCCCAGCCCCAGGCCTCCGGCCTGCCGCACATGGATTCAGCCCCTCGGGCCCAGGCCTCTGGCCTGCCTCGGATGGGTGGCGCACAGTCCCAGGCGTCCGGTCTTCCCCACCCCGCCTCCGGACCGTCCGCCGCCGAGCACTGGGATGCATCGCCGGCGTCTTCCGGCCTTCCCTTGATGGATGCTCCCGCGCAGGCATCCGGTCCGTCTCGCCGGGACGCCGCTCCGGGCCTTCCCGTCATGGAGGACCCGGCCATCCTGCCCCCGCTGGAGACGCCGGCCTTCGCGGCGTCCTCCGCGCCCGCTCCGGGAGTGTCCCGCATGGAAGCCTCGCCCGCCCCTGCCCCTGCCCCCGCCGCAGCCCCCGCGAAGTCGAAGGCCCCGGCGCCCTCGGCGGTCCCGGCCGCTGGCGAGGTCCACGCGCGCCCCGCCTCGCTGTGGCGCCGGCTGCTGTCCTTCACCGTCGACACCGCGGCCATCAGCGCCGTGGCGGCTGCCTACATCACCCTGGCCTCGTCCATCGCGGGCGTGAAGGGACCGCAGCCGGGGCTGACCGGGCTGGACGCGTTCGTCGCCTGGCTGCGCGCGCTGCACACCGTGCTGCTGCCGGGCGTGGTCCTGGTGGTGGTGCTCGCCACCGTGTACTGCGCGGTCGCCGCCTTCCTGTGGAATGGACGCACCCTGGGACGGTTGCTTCTGGGCCTGCGGTTGGTGGACACCCATGGCATGGCGCCCACCCCGGGCCGGGCCATCTTCCGGGCGCTGCTCGCCGGGCTTTCCTTTGTTCTCTTCCTGGGCGGCTTCTGGATGGCGCTGTTCGACCGCCGCGGACAGACGCTCCATGACAAGCTGACGTCCACCTTCGTCGTCCAACCGAGCTGAAACCGGCTCATTGTGCCTTGCGGCCGCGGCCGTAAGATGCCGCGGCCTTCATGCCTTCGCGTCTTGCCCAGCACCTCGTCTCGCGCGCCCTCCTGTCCCAGGAGCAGGCCGGGGAGTTGTTGCGTCAGCATCAGGCCCAGGGTGGCCATCTGGACACCGCGCTCCTGGAGCGCGGCATCCCCGAAGCGGATGTCCTCGCGATGCTGGGCGAGGTCTCCGGCTTCCGGCCCGTGAACCTGGTGGACTTCGAGCCCAACCTCGAGGTCGCCAGCTTCATCCCCCCGAAAATCGCCGAGCGCCTGAGCGTTGTCCCCCTGTCCCTGGACGGGAACACGCTGCACGTGGCGTGCGCCTATCCGGTGCCCAAGAAGGAGCTGGACGAAGTCGGCTTCCTCCTGGGCAAGCCCCTGGAGCTGTGGGTCGCCATCGAGCTGCGGGTGCGCGAGTGGATCGCCATCATCTACCGCCAGCCGCTGCCGCCCCGCTTCGTGCAACTGGCCGAGGCCGTGGCCCAGCAGGCCGGAGCGCTCACGCCGCCCCCGCCTCCGCCGCCCGACGACGAGTCGATGACGGTGGACATGGTGGAGCAGCTGGCGCGCAACGTGGCCCAGGAGCCCGTGCCCGCCCAGGCCCGTCCCGCCGCCGCGCGTGAGCCCGAGCCCGCGGACATCCCGCCCCCCGCGTACGTGCGCGAGCCGCTGCGCCTGAACACCTCCGCGGGCCCGGTGACGACGGCCCGCGCGGTCCAGCGCCCCACTCCGCCGCCGACGCCCACGGACATTCCGCCCCCCGCGTACACGCGCGAGCCCCTGCGGCTGAACATGCCGGGCACGCCCGCGCGCGCCACGCCGCCCGCGCAGGCCCCGAACCGGGGTGCGACGGGGAACGCCGCGCCGCCGACGCTGTACCCGCCGGGAGAGCGTCCTCTCCCGCCGCCGCAGCCCGTGCCCGTGCTGTTGCCCGTGGGTCCGGCCGCCACGTCCGCGCCCGCGACGCAGGGCTCCGCCCAGGGCGGTCGACCCGCCGCGCCCGGTGCGTTCGCCACGCCGCCGCAGAACGCGGGCCGTCCCGCCACCACCGTGCAGCAGGGACCCGCGACGCAGGGCTTCGGAGGGCCGGGCACCACCGCTCAGGGTCCCGCGACGCAGGGCTTCGGAGGGCCGGGCACCGCGCAGGGCATCTCCCCGACGCAGGGCTTCGGCGGACCCGGCACCACCGCGCAGGGCGCGGGCACCCAAGGACCCGCGACCACGGGCCAGGGGGCTCGACCGGGCACCACCGTGCAGGGCGGCACCCCTCCGGCCGCGCAGCCGGCACAGGGCCCCGCTCGACCGGGCACCACCGTCCAGAGCGCGCAGGGCACCTCCCCCACCGCGCCTCCGTCCGCGAATCGCACCAGCGCCCCCGCCCAGCCCCCGGGAGCCCGCCCCGCGGTGTGGCCTCCCGCGCCCGAGCAGCAGGCCCGCGCGGCCCAGGCGGCCACGCCGACCCAGCCGCCCGTTCCCCCGGCGCCGCCCCGGGGCGAGCCGTCGTTCATCATCTTCAGCAACCCCGCGTCCACACAGGGCCCGACCCGTCCTCGCGTGCCGGAGCCCGCCTCCGTCCCGGGTGCCTCCAGCGCGCCGGATGCCGCCGTGCCGGAGTGGACGCTGCCCCAGGTCCGCTCCGCGCTGCGGGAATCGACGCGGGACCTGGACCGCCTCTTGGACGTGGCGCTGCGCTTCGGCCGCCGTACGTTCGACTACGTGGCCGCCTTCGCCGTCGTGCGCGGCGCCGCCGGTGGCTGGGACTCGCGCGGCGAGGGCTGGGACGCGAACGCCCTCGCGCAGGTCTCCATCCCCCTGGACGCGAGCAGCGTCTTCCGCACCGTCGCCGTCACGCGCGGCAGCTACGCGGGCCCGCTGCCGCCGGACGCGCTCACGCGGCACTACCTGGAGCTCTTCGGCCGCCAGGCTCCGCGCACCGTTTTCCTGTATCCGGTGGAGGTGAAGGGCCGCCTCGTGGCCATCCTCTACGGCGACTGCGGCCAGAAGCCGATGAGCCAGCGCCGGCTCAGCGACTACATCCTGTTCTGCCAGGACCTGCCGGCCGCCTTCCAGGAGCTCATCCTCTTCCGCAAGCAGCGCGTCTCCGAGCTGCGCGCGCCGGAAGAGGACATCAGCATCGACGTGGACGTGCCCGGCTTCCCGGCCCCGGTCCAGCCCGCTCCCGCGCCCGCCGTGGTCGCGGGGCTCGGATGGAACCCCGTCTTCGGCCGGGGAGGCGTGGCGAACCTGGGCCGCGCCGCCGCCCTGCCCCCGCGCGTGCTGTCGCCGGAGGAGCTCCCGCCGCCGGACTTCACGCCGCTCCTGCGCCGGCTCACCGGCCCGGACGCGTCCCAGCGCTCCAGCGCCATCGCGGAGCTGGCGCGCTCGCCGGAAGCCAGTGCCCGGGTCCTCGCGCAGCACTTCCCCGGCCCCACGGCCTGGAGCCGGCTGCCCGTCGTGGAGCTGCCGGAAGCGGACGAGCTGGGCCCCATCCCGGCGGCCCTGTCGCGCCTGGGCCGTCCCGCAGCCGTCGCGCTGGCGCCGCTGCTCGACTCGAACGACGCGGACACGCGCTACCTGGCGCTGCTCACCGCGGGCAACCTGCCCTACGCGGAGCTGGTGGACGGCGTGCTGCGCGGCCTGTTCGACATGGAGCCGGACATCTCCAGCGCCGCGCGAGTCGCCGCCGCCGCGCTCAAGCATCTGCCGCGCCTGGACGCGTCCCTGCGCGACCTGCGCCAGGAGATGGCCAGCCGG
This sequence comes from Corallococcus sp. M7, assembly GCF_054512695.1. Classification (NCBI taxonomy): domain Bacteria; kingdom Pseudomonadati; phylum Myxococcota; class Myxococcia; order Myxococcales; family Myxococcaceae; genus Corallococcus; species Corallococcus sp. M7. The sequence continues at coordinate 1,333,893 of NZ_CM137252.1, read as the reverse complement.
GACGCGCTGCGCCGCTCGCTGGCGGCCCGTGCGCTGGGCACGCTGCACGACCGCGACGCCATCGAAGGCCTCATCAACCTCACCGGCAGCGACGACGCCATGTGCGCGCAGGCCGCGGCGGAAGCACTGCGCGAAGTCACCCGCGCCACGCTGGGGCTCCAGCCGCGCCAGTGGTCGGCGTGGTGGGCGGAGAACCGCAGCCGCCGTCGCGCGGACTGGCTGGTGGCCGCGCTGCGCCACCGCGAGCTGGACATTCGGCTCGCCGCCATCGAGGAGCTGAGCCGCGCCCTGCACGACACGCTGGGCTACTACGCGGACGCGCCCGACGCGGAGCGAGAGGCCGCGGTGCGGCGCTGGGAGTCCGCGGCGGTCGACCCCGCCAACGCCCGCCGGCTGGGCATGCTCTGAGCCACGGAGGCGCGCGATGACGGGCGCCATGTGGCTCAGCCTGCTGGCGTGCGCGGGGCAGCTCGCGCTCGCCGGCATCGCACTCGCCCGCGTGGGACGAAGCCCCCTCGCGCTGCCGCTGTCGCTGCTGTCCATTGCCCTGTCCACCTGGAACTTCTCCGCCTTCGGGCTGGCGCGTTCGGGGGACACCGGCTGGCGGTTGATGGGCTTCGCCGCGGCGCTGATGACGCTGCCGTGCGCGGTGCACTTCATCCTCGCGTTCGTGGGCCGCCGCCGCCGCTCCGCCCGGGTCCTGTACGGCACCTACGCGGTGATGGGCGCGCTCGCGCTGACGATGCTCATCGCCATGGGCGTGCCCGCGCTGGAAGAGCGCATCAACACCTTCGCCTTCGGGCTCGCGGTCTCCGTGGGCGTCATCCCCATCCTCACCACCGGCTTCGTGCTGCTCACGCGCCACCTGCGCCACGCGGGCTCGCAAGATGAACGGGCGCGAGCAGGCTTGATGCTGCTGGGGCTCACGCTGCTCGTCGCGCTGCTGCTCACCGACCTGGCGGCGGACATGGCCCTGCCCGTGCCGAAGCTGGGCAACGTGGGCACGCTGCTGGGTCTGCCCGTGATGGCCACCGCGTCCCTGCGCTTCCAGCTCTTCGGCAAGGACGCACGCGCCACCAACGCGGCGATGCACGCCGTCGTGCTCGCGCTGGTGGGAGTGTTCGCCTACCTCGCGCTCTTCCGCGCCTTCGCCGCCGAATCCGGAGCGCTGGTCGTGGGCACCACCGCCATCACCTTCGCGCTGCTCGCGGCGGCGCGGCGGGGCGTCACCGCCTTCGTCACCCAGCGCGAGCGCCTGGAGCAACTGGCCACGCTGGGCCGCTTCTCCGCGCAGATGGCGCACGACCTGAAGAACCCCATCGCCGCGCTCAAGGGCGCCGCGCAGTACCTGAAAGAGGAGCACGCGCGAGGCCACTCCTGGGACGCGCACGGGGACTTCCTGGACCTGCTGCTGGAGCAGGTGGAGCGCCTGGACCGGGTGGCGGGCACGTACCAGCGCCTCGCGCGAGTCGAACCCCTGCGCCGGCCACTGGACCTGAACCGGCTGGTGGAGGGCGTGCTGTCGCTCCAGGCCTTCGCGACACCAGGAGCGGTGGAGCTCAAGAAGGAGCTCGCCCCCGACCTGCCCGAGTGCGCGGGAGACGAAGACCTGCTCGCCAACGCGCTGGAGAACCTGGTCCGCAACGCCTTCGAGGCCATGCCCGAGGGCGGCACTCTCACCGTGCGCACCCAGCAGGACGGCGGCGCGGTCGTGGTGGAGGTACAGGACACCGGCAGCGGTATGGACGCGCGCACGCGCGAGCGGGCCTTCGACGACTTCTTCACCACCAAGGCGACAGGCAGCGGGCTGGGCCTGGCCTTCGTGCGGCGAGTGGCGGAAGCCCACGGAGGCACGGCATCCCTGACGAGCGGCGAGGGCCATGGCACCATCCTCCGCCTGCGCCTGCCGGCGGCCCCCGTTTCCCAGCCCCCGGCATCCGAGGGAGAAGCCGCGTGAGTGACGCACTGAAGGGCCACGTCCTGGTGGTCGACGATGATCCCGCGCTGCTCAAGGTGCTGGGCGCGCTGCTCACCCAGGCGGGCCTCACCCCGCATCCGGCGTCCAGCGCGAAGGACGCCCTGGCCCTGCTCGCGCGCCGCCCCATCGACGTGGTGCTGAGCGACGTGCGCATGCCGGGCATGAGCGGCATGGAGCTGCTCGCGGAGGTGGGGCGCGGCTGGCCGGACGTGCCCGTGCTGCTGATGACCGCGCACGGCACGGTGCCGCTCGCGGTGGAGGCGATGAAGGCGGGCGCGGCGGACTTCGTGCTCAAGCCCTTCGACCGCGAGGAGCTCCTCTTCTCGCTGAAGAAGGCCCTGCTCCACGCGAGCCAGGATCCGGAGCCCACGCGAGGCACCGGCAAGGCGCCGGACGGACTGGACAGCCTGCTCATGGGCCAGAGCCGCGCGATGAAGGAGGTGAAGACCCTGCTGGTGAAGGCCGCCCAGGGCACCGCCACGGTGCTGCTGCGCGGCGAGTCCGGCACGGGCAAGGAGCTGGCCGCGCGGGCCCTGCATGAGAACAGCCCCCGGCGTGCGGGGCCGTTCGTGAAGCTGCACTGCGCGGCGCTCCCGGACACGCTCCTGGAGAGCGAGCTGTTCGGCTACGAGAAGGGCGCCTTCACCGGCGCGGCCACGCGCAAGCCCGGACGCGTGGAGCTGGCGCACGGCGGCACGCTGTTCCTCGACGAGATTGGCGACGTGTCCCCCGCCGTGCAGGTGAAGCTCCTGCGCGTGCTCCAGGAGCGCGAGTTCGAACGGCTGGGCGGAACCCAGACCGTGAAGGTCGACGTGCGCTTCGTCGCGGCCACGCACCAGTCGCTGGAGGACGGCGTGCGCCGGGGCACCTTCCGCGAGGACCTCTTCTACCGGCTCAACGTGGTGCCCCTCTGGCTGCCCACGCTGCGCGAGAGGCCGGAGGACATCGCCGCCCTCGCCCGCCACTTCCTGGACGTGCACGCGAAGACCAACGGCCGCCCGCCGTTCACCCTGAGCGAAGACGGCCTGCGCGCGCTCCAGGCCCAGCCGTGGCCCGGCAACGTGCGCCAGTTGCAGAACTTTCTGGAGCGGCTGGTGGTGCTCTCCGACGGGCCCGCGCTCACCGGCGAGGACGTGGCGCGCGAGCTCTCCCGCCAGCCGGGACTCGCGCCGCCGCCCGTCGCCGCGCCGCTGCCTCCGTCGCCGTCCGACTCCGTCACGCTGGAGTCACGGCGCAAGGACGTGGAGAAGCAGGCGCTGGTGGACGCGCTGAAGCGCTCCGGGGACAACCGCACGCTGGCGGCGCGGCTGCTCGGGGTGAGCCGGCGCACGCTCTACAACAAGCTGGAGGAGCACGGCCTGCTGTAGGGGTACCGGGAGACCGGCCCGCTGGAACCCGGGCCGTGTTTTCACACGGCGCTTCCGTGTACGGACCTGACTTCCAGGTTTATGCTGCTTCGCGCTCGTACTCCCTGGACGCGGCACCGCAGCGCACCCGAGTCCCCCTCCCAGTCCGAAAGGGCTGGCTGACACGAAGGAGCAACGCCCCATGACCCAGTCCCTCGCCGGCCGCGTGAGCGGTCCCGTCTACACCCCCAACGACGCGGGCTATGCCCCGGAGACCGCCGGCTTCAACGTGCTGGTGACGCACTCTCCGCAGTACGTGGTGGCGGTGAAGTCCACGCAGGACGTGGCGGAGACCATCCGCTTCGCCCGGGAGAACCAGCTGCCCGTGTCGGTGCAGGCCACGGGGCACGGGACGTACGCGTCCATCACCTCCGGCGTGCTCATCTCCACGAAGGCGCTGAACCACGTGAGCATCGACCCCGCGACGCGCATCGCCACCATCGGCGCGGGCGCGCGCTGGGAGCCGGTCATCGAGGAGGCGGCGAAGCACGGCCTGACGCCCATCGCAGGCTCGTCCACGAACGTGGGCGTGGTGGGCTACCTGCTGGGCGGCGGCATCGGGCCGCTGGTGCGCAGCCACGGCATCAGCTCCGACTACGTCGTGGGCTACACGCTGGTCACCTGTGACGGAGAGACGGTGGAGGCGAGCGCGGAGAAGCACCCGGACCTGTTCTGGGGCCTGCGCGGCGGCAAGGGCGGCTTCGGCATCGTGACGGAGGTGAAGCTCAAGCTGGTGGAGATGCGCTCGCTCTACGCGGGCAGCCTCTTCTTCGAGGAGCAGCACATCGAGGCCGTGCTGCGCGGCTGGGCGAAGTGGACGTCGGAGGCGGACGCGCGCGTGTCCACCAGCGTCGCCGTGATGCGCTTCCCGCCGTTCGACTTCATCCCGCCCCCGCTGCGTGGCCGCACGGTCATCAACCTGCGCTTCGCCTTCCCGGGCTCCACGGAAGAGGGCGCGAAGCTGGCGGCGCCGCTGCGCGCGCTGGCGCCCCTCTACCTGGACATGCTGGGCGAGCTGCCCGTGACGCAGATCGCCCGCATCCACAATGATCCGGACAAGCCCAGCCCCGTGTGGACGAACGGCATGATGCTGACCCACGTGGACCAGGACCTGGTGACCACGCTGCTGCGCCACGTGGGCACCGGCGTGCAGACGCCGTACTTCATGCTGGAGCTGCGGCACCTGGGCGGCGCCAGCCAGAAGGACGTGGCGGGCGGCTCCGCGGTGGGCGGCCGTGGCGGCAACTTCATCGTCGGCCTGGTGGGCATGCACCCGCCGCTCTTCGAGACGGTGCTCCCCGGCGCCACCGAGGGCCTGCGCGCGGAGCTGAAGCCGTGGCTGTCCCCGGACATGACCATCAACTTCATGGGCAAGGTGCGCGACGCGGCGCACTTCGACAGCGCGTGGCCGGAAGCCATCCGCGCGAAGCTCAAGGAAGTGCGCGGCAAGTACGACCCGCACAAGCTCTTCGCGAAGTAGCGCTCAGGGGGCCAGCGTCGCCAGCGCGTCCAGTTCCTCCTGGAACGCGGCGACGAGGGCCCCCGGGTCGGACACGCGTGACGCATCCGAGGCCACGCCCACGGTCACCTGTCCCGAGTAGCTGAAGAGGCTGACCCCCAGGCCCACGTGTCCGGCCTGGGGGACCCAGAACGTGAGCCCCTTCATCCGGCTGCCCGCGAGCGACACCGGCTGGCGCGGCCCGGGCACGTTGGTGGCGACGAGCGACGCCTTGGTGCCCATCACGTCCACGACGGCGCGCTCCAGCGCCGCGGGCGTGCGCCCCAGAAGCTCCAGCACACCGGACGTCACCACGGCCTCCGGCGAGCGCTTGAGGTGCTCCATCCGCTTCGCCACCGCGCGCAGGCGGCGGTGCGGCTCCGCCAGGTGCACGGGAAGCCGCAGGAACACCACGCCGAAGCGGTTGCCCAGCTCGCGAGGCACCGGCACGTCCATGGGCCGCAGGTTCACCGGCACCAGCGCGTGCACGTCCTCCAGCGGCGCCTCCCGGGAGCTCAGATAGCGCCGCAGCGCGCCCGTCACCGCCGTGAGCAGCACGTCGTTCACCGTGCCGCCCAGGGCCGCCCCACGGCCTTCACCCGCTCCAACTCAATGGGCTCCGACCACGCGGCGACCTTCCGGGGGCTCAAGGGCCCACGCAGCGGAGAGCGGGGGTCGGGAGGCAGCACCAGCAGCTTGCCCAATGCCGCCGCCCCCTTCGCGCCCTCGCGAACGAGGTCCCCCGCGAGGATGGGCTCGCGCACCATCTCCGCGCCCTTGCGAAGCGCGGAGCGGGCCCCCCGGGCGAAGCGCATCCACCCCGGAGCTTGAGCTGGCCGTTCCACTTCGGAGGGCGTCACCGCTTCCGGGCTTTCATCCCAGGTTTCCGGAGCGGCGCCCGTGTCCACCGGATCCGTGAGGGACAGCAACACCCGCGCGAGCGCGATGCCATCCGCGATGCAGTGGTGCAGCCGCGCGAGCAGCACGTCCCCACCCGGCGCGCCTCGCACCAGGTGGAAGTGCCACAGCGGACGGGAGCGGTCCAACGGCACGCCCAGCCAGTCCCCGACGAGCGCCTCCAGCCCCGCGCGTCCCGCTGACTCCGGCACGCGCAGCGTGGACAGGTGTTCTTCCAGCTCGAAGTCCGGCGCGTCCTCCCAGTGCGGCGCGCCCAGCGGTCCGGGCACCACGCGCTGCCGGAAGCGCGGGTAGCGCTCCACCAGCCGCTCGCGCACCACCGCGCGCAGGCGCTCCAGGTCCACGGCGCCGTCGAACCACAGCACCGCTGTGATCATCATCAGGTTCGCGGGCTCCTCCATCTGGAGCCACGCCGCGTCCATGCTCGCCATCCGCTCGCGACCCGCCATGGCGTCCTTCTCACCCGTGCGCCCCGGTGGGGGCAAGGTCCTCCTCAAGGCTTGGGTTGCGGCTCCGGCGCTTCCTGCTTCTCCCGTTCGAACTGGAACGTCTGCCGCGTGGCGCCCGGCACCGTGAGGACGAGCGAGTCCTTCTCTTCAATGACGTACGTGAACTCCCCGCCCTTGAACTTGCCCTTCGTCAGGGGAACCACGCGCTCCTTGCCGCACACCGGACCCACCGCCTGACCGTCCTGCGTGCGCAGCGCCAGGTGCTTCTTGTCCTTCACCTCCAGCCGGCCCCACGCGCGAACATCCAGCGTGCTGCCGCGCCCGAGCGTCGCGTCATCCAGCTTCGTGCGCATCACGAAGCACCCGCTCGGAGTGATCTGCAACGCCCGCGCGTAGTCGGACCGGGGCTGCACGTCGATGCGCTCCTCCCGCCCCTGCTCCGTGTCCGGGATGCTCGCCGCGGACAGCACCCACGTGCCCACCAGCTCTTCCGGAACCGCCGTGCCCTTGGGGGCCTTGTCGCCCTCGCACGGGTCCGTCACCAGCTTCTCCGGGCTCTTGGGCGCGGGCTCGAAGGACTTCTCGCAGGTGAGCCCGCAAGACTTCGCCGCGCACGCCGAGTCATCCGGCGCGCAGGCCGCCTTGCTGGTGCAGGCCTTCAGCCGCTTGAGCGCGTCCTCGCACCCCTCGCGCATGCACTTGTCGACGCACTCCGCGTCGATGCACTCCGACACGCAGACCCAGTTGGTGCGGCCACACACGCCCGCCACGGTGCGCGGAGCCTGGGCCGCCGCGGGCAGCGCGGCGGCGGAAACGAGAAGCAGGACGAGGAGTCGGAACGGTCGCATGCGGACTGCAAGCTAGGCAGTGCGCCCACCTCCGGCGACACCCGGCGACAGCATGGCTGTCCACCGGGCATCACTCCGGCCTCCAGCACTGCCGTCAGGTGAACTGCCACCGCCAGGTGCGTGGGTCGGACGGATTGGGCAGCTCCAGCTCGAAGTCCAGCGTGTCGTAGCGGCTGAACTCGCGAGGCTCCACGCGCAGGAGCGTCATCGCCGTGGTGTTGCGCTCGCGCATCGGAGACACGTCGAAGGCCAGCTCCGCGTCGAAGGCGACCTTGTAGAAGAGGCAGAAGCCGTCCACCCGCCCGTCCTCCTCCACCGGCCGCTGGATGCGCACGCGCGAGGGCAGCCCCTCCGCGCGCATCGTCTCCAGGTCGAACCCGAACGCGGGCTCCGGCTCGCACAGCAGGTGGTCCACCTCGTACGAGCGCACCAGCCGCGTGAAGTACGACGGGCTCATCGCCTCACGCAGCGACTGGAGGCAGCGGAAGTCCACGTGGGGCAGGTGCTGCGTCCAGATGAACGGGACGCACGCCTCCTCGCGAAGCTGCACGGGCTCCACGTAGACCTCGAAGCGGTTGGGGAGGATGCGGCCGCCGGGCTTGAGCAGGCGCGTGCGCAAATCCAGCATCCGGGGCACGAGCCCCGCGTCGAGCAGCGCATCTCCCAAGAGCTCATGCAGCAGCACGTCCGCCTTCTCCTGCGGCTGGAAGTGCCAGGTGGGCTCGCGCACGAAGTCGATGCGGTCCAGGCCGTTGCGGCGGGCCACCCACTGCGTGGTGTCCAACAGACGCGAGTCATCCACCGCGTACAGCTTGCGTGGGTTCTGGTGCGCGGCGAGGAAGGTGCGCAGGCCGGTGCCGGCCTTCACATCCACCACCACCTGGTTGGGGCGCACGTAGCGCTCCACCGCGCGGCGCCACATCTCCACGCGTTGCGGATCCGCCAGCATCGAGTCCTGCGGCGCCGGACTGGACAGCGCCAGGCTGTTGGGCGCGTGCCGGCGGTGCAGCTGGGACACGAGCGGCAGGTGTCTGAGACGCGAGCGCAGGTCCATCAATGCCTGACGCGGCAGGTCGAGCAGATTCGACATGGTGGCTTCCCCCCGGAAGGCCGTGACGGTCCCGACAAAGACGCGGCCGATGCCCCCGTCCCCCGAAACCGGACTCCAGAGGATGCGGTAAATCCCGGCTTTCCCCCAATCCGTCCCAAGGGCTGCTCACTGTCCCCACGTGAACATCCATCCCCGCACCGTGGGCGCAATCCACTCGCACCGCCTCGCGACAATCCCTCAAAGCAGGAAGACACCGGTCCCCCGGTGACCTCTCGCCGGCGACTTGGAGACGGCGCCGGCGAGAGGCTTTCCCCCTGCACGGAGCGTCCGCGAATGACAGTCCAAGCATCCCTCCGGGCGGGCAAGAAAGCAGGTGGAATGCGTCTTTTCCGGAAAGCCGCTCATTCACGAGCCCTGCTCGCGGACGGGAGGAAGGCTGCCGGTCACGCCCGTGGATGGACCCAGGTCTTGAAGGAAGAGGGGGCACGGATGATGCGAGCGATGGAATCGCGGACGCAGGGCGGGCGGGAACTGGCGGGGAACGTCGAAGGCGCGGCGCGCTGGGAGGCGCAGCCGTGGCGGCTCCAGTTGCAGGACGCGAGGGCGCACGAGCACCGGGTGGCGAGGTCCGTGCTCGTCGCGGCGCTGCTGGCGGAGGGCTGCGCGGCGGAGGCGGAGGTGGCGGGGTTCGCGGGGGCGCTGGAGGACCGGGCGTCGCTGAGCATCGGGCAGGTGCTGCGGTTCGTGGACAGCCTGCGGGTGCGCCTGGCGCTGGCGCGCACGGACGACGAGGTGTTGCAGTTGGCCTACCTGCGCCGCAACGCGGAGGAGCTGGCGGAGCGGATGATTGACTGGGCCAACACGGGGCGGCTGCCGGCGTAGGGCAGGCGGGGCACCGCGCGGACGTTGGTGGTGGGCGTCCCCGGTGGGAGTGCCTTGACAGGGGCGGTGGGTCGCTTTCAGGTGGGGGCATGCTCGCCCTCGCACTCGCCGCCACGCTGGCGGCCGCACCCGCGCCTCGCGTCGCCGCATCCACGGTGACGGTCCTCCACGCTCCGCAGTTGGATCAGCTCCAGGGGTTGAACGCGTTCCTGACGCGGGCCGGGGCGTACTCGCAGATGCTGAACCCGGAGGCCTGGCGCGGCGAGCTGCACCCCATCCTCCAGCTCGACCTGGGGAAGCCGGAGGTGATGGAGGCGCAGGGCATCGACGTGACGGGGCCGCTGACGGTGTCCATGCGGCAGGACGGCCGCATCGCGTGCACGCGGGTGAAGGACGCGAAGGTGTTCCAGGAAGCCACGGCGAACGTGCTCGCGCGCAACGGCGACGTGAAGGCGGGCACGGTGAAGGGCGTGACGACGCTGCGAGCCCCCAGCGCCACGGGCGGTTTTGGCGGCTACGTCATCAAGGGCCAGGAGGCCTGCGCCTTCCTGAGCACGGATTCGGACGACGCGCTCCGCAAGGAGGCCGCGAAGCTGGTGGCGCAGAAGGCGCCGGCCGCGGACGCGAGGATGGCCGCGGTGCCGGGCGTGCTGTTCGTGTCCACGAAGGACGGAGTGGTGGCGCTGGACGGCACGGCGGCGGGGCTGAAGGTGGAGGGCACGGCGACGAAGCTGCCGCTGCCGCCCTTCCAGACGAAGGGCACCAGCCCCTACGGCGCCATGTCCCCCGCGGGCCTGCTCTTCGCCAGGGCGCAGGTGGCGCCGACAGGCGTGGCGCAGGCGGTGGAGTCCGTGGCGGACGCGGTGCGGACGGTGTGTCCCGCGTGCCCGGCGGCGGACGTGAAGACGGTGACGGACGCGCTGGCGAAGCAGCTGACGGGTCAGGTGTTGTTCGGCGTGGACTCGGTGGCGGTGCGCGGCTCGCTGCGCAAGCCGGAGGTGCGCTTCTTCGCGGCGAAGCAGGCGTTGGCGGCGGAGGTGACGGACGCGGCGGCGGTGAAGGCGGCGCTGGCCCCGCTGGCGAAGCTCCCGGGAGCCAAGGCGCTGGAGGACGGCTACGCGCTGGAGGCCAAGGGCGGCAACGTCTACGTGCGGCTCAAGGGCAAGCAGTTGGTGTTCGGCAACGACTCCACGGTGACGCAGACGATGCTCGCGGCGCTGCCGGAGAAGGGCGGGCCGCTGAAGCGCGCGGTGGAGTTCACGCTGGATCCAAAGAAGCTGGCGCGGGGCCTGTCCCAGGTGTCGCTGATGGACGTGATGGGCGACGAGCGCCTGGCCGCGTTCTTCGGCGCGAGCACGGAGCTGGGCCCCCTGCTCGCGAAGAGCGACAGCATCACCGGCTGGCTGGACAGCGCGCCCAACGGAGCGCACCGGTTCCAGATGAACTGGTCGCTGCCGGAGAAACCCTAAAGTAGAGACATGCGCCTCATCACCGTCACCGCGATTCTGATGCTCCTCTCTGCCTGTGCCACGGCGACGGCACGGGTGAAGGAGCCAACGGCGCGGGAGTCACGGCTCAAGAACCTCCAGCGAGCAGCAATGTTGCCCTGGAGGGACGAAGGGAAATGCGTTGTCCAGGAAGCCTCCCAGCCATGGGAGGTGCTGGTCGAACGGTGCTTTCAGGCGCTCGACGCCAGGAGGATCCGTTTCAAGGACTCCGAGCATCGCTGTCCCGTGGCATCGGCGGACGCGGCGGCACTGCAAACGATGGTGGGCGTCTGCCTTCTGACCCAGCCGGAGCTCGTCGTGGGAGCGGTGGTCGTCATCGGTGTCGTGGTGGTGGCGGTCTCCATCGCGGAAGAGCTGGAGGCATACGAACTGCGGCATGCCTATCCGGATGAAGAGGCGCCCCGGACGCAGCCCATCACGCGACAGTCCGTGGCGGAGCATCGCCCTGAAGCCGCAGGGCGGTCCTCCGGGCAGGACTGGTTTCCTCCACCAAAGCCTCCCAACTCCACGGAATCACGAGAGCGCCGACCGGAGTGCACTCCCAAGCGGGTGCCGCCCAAGGGCGGCAATCCCCTTCACAACAAGTGCGCGGACAGAATCCCGGGCAACACCTTCCGCGGCGCCAACGCCCTGGTCAACGGCAAGGCCTACGACGGACTCCAGTCCGCGTTACGCACGCTCTGGGAGGTGAAGACCGACAATTTCGACACGTACTCGACCTTCCTGCGAAGGACGGTGCCGGAGAAGCAGTTGATGGAATTGCGGCACGAACGCGACCTCGCTCGTGCGTGTGGATTCGACTTCCGGGTCGGCGTTCGCAGTGCCGCGCATCAAGAGGCATTGGAGATCGCGGATCCCGACTTTGAGGGAACCATCATCCTCATGGAGTGGTGCAAGGATGACGAAGCAGAGGAATGACCTGGTCATGATGACCTACGCGCCCGCGCTCGTAGGCAATGACAGCCGCCCTCTTGCCGTCGTCCACGGCATGGAGCGCGCCATCCCCGGCTTGCGCCTGGACTGGGCGATCTCTTCCGAAGGGAGTCCCTACCCCCTGCCCCAAAGGGACGAATGGGTCCTCGGCGGCAGGCCGGATGGCCCCGGGTTCCCTCTCGTCTGCAATGGACCTGACGAGAGTGAACTTGTCACCGTCTATGGACTGGAGATCTCAGCGGACTCCGGGCCTGGAGGCCAACCGTTGCTCGACGTCCACGCGGAGATGCCAATGACCGCGGGCAACCTCGCGGCGGCAGGAGCCCTGCTGGAAGGTATCGCGGAAGGCGCGCGCGCGTTCTGGGGGCACGCGACTCCTTTTCCCGCGGGCGTGGAGATCGCGCGTCAGACCAAGAACCAGGCAGCGAATCCGAAGCCTCCGCCTCGCGGGCTGCCAGCGCTCAACCTCGCACGGGAAATCTCTTCGCCGGAATGTCCCCATCGCCTGGGCTGGCTCAACTACTGGTCGGCCGCTACAGCGCGCCGCATTGGGTTCCCGGACCCGGCACGCGACGCGGAGCTGCTGTCCCGAGCTCGGCGCACCGCGACGGGTGGATGGATTGTCCGCCTCACCGACGAACCGCTCGTTCTCGACAACCCCACCCATCTCGAAACGCTCCTGCGAACCTATGAGCGCTTCCCGGCCATCGGCGGACGAGCAAATACCTGAGCGCGACTACTTGCGCACCAGCTCCACCTGCATGCCCAACAGCTTGCGGCCCTCGCCCGTGGTGCCGCACATCGCGCCGTCCGTGAGCGGTCCATGGGGCGCGCCATGCCCTCCACCTTGCACCAGTAGCGCACGGTGTACAGGTGCGCCCCCTCGCCGCGCAGCCGGATGCCGAAGGCCTCCAGGCGCCGTGACTCGCCCTGCGTCCCGCACGGCGTGCCCTCGGGCAGCCACCCCGAGTCACCCAGGTCCTGGAGGTGGCACTGGTACTCCAGCTGCACGGCCTTCATGGGGCGCTTCAGGTGGAACTCGAACTGCTCGATGCGCTTGGGCTGCGTGGGCAGCCACGTGGCCCGGCTGGAGCTCTGGTTGCCGATGTCCTCGCTGTGCACCGTGCCCACCAGATCCACCGTCTTCGAGGGACCGGCACCCAGCGTCGACGCCAACATCATTCCAACCAGCAGGCTCTTCATCGGAGTTCCTTGTGGGAGACCTCCGTGCTGACGCGCCAGTGAAGGACCTATTCACCCAGAGCGCTAACGGGACTTGCGGCTCGCACGCTTCCGGGCCGGGCTCTTGCGCGCGGTCTTCTTCGTCGCGGTCTTCTTCGTCGCGGTCTTCTTGCGCGCCGTCTTGCCCCAGCCGCGCTCCATGTTCTTGTAGGACTTGCTGGACACCTTGGAGCGGCTCTTCGGCCGGGACGTCCCCGCCTTCTTGCGCCGGTTGATGTTCGCCACGAGGCTGTTCTTCTTCTGGGCCATGCGCTGCCTCCGATGCCTGGAGGGCAAGGTCTTCATTCTCCGACCTTCCTGCAATGTCCCCGTCCCGCCTCGAGCCCTACGCCGTCCGCTCTCGCGGCCACCCCGTCCGGGACCCGTTCCGCTCCGCCTCCTCCGCCCGCGCCAGCCCCCGCTGGATGTCATTCCAATCCAGCGTCCCCGCGAGCAGCCCATCCTCATCCACCACGGCGGCCATGGGCACGCGCGCCTCCGCCATCCTCCGGAGCGCCGTCCACCCGTCCTCGCGCAGGTCCGCGACCACTCCGTCCTCCATCGCGTCGCGCACCACGTAGCCTCCGCGCTGCGCCTCCGGCACCGCCTGCGCCGCCGCCCACGTCACCCGCCCCACCGGCCGCCCCGCGCTCGTCACCGGCAGCATGCTCACGTGCGCGTGCCGCAGCGCCCAGTGCGCGTCCTGCATCGACAGGTCCAGGTCCACGCCCACCATCCGGGGCGTCATCAGCGCCTCCACCTTCACGCGCTCCAGCAGCGCCTTCATCCGCACCTGCCGCGACTCCCCCTCCGCCCCCATCAGCACGAAGAACGCCACCACCAGCGTGAACGGGTTCAGCGTCACCAGCCCCCACACGCCGAACAGCACCGCGAACAGCCGCCCCAGCCCCGCCGCCACCCGCGTCGCCCGCACCAGCCCCAGCCGGGGCGTCAGCGCCGCGCGCACGATGCGCCCCCCATCCATGGGGAACGCCGGCAACAGGTTGAAGCCCCCCAGCACCGCGTTGAGCATCGCCAGCGTGAAGAGCGCGAACTGCACCTGGAACATCCCCAGGCCGTGCATCACCCACGTCAGCGCCCCCAGGAACGCCGCCAGCCCCAGGCTCGTCAGCGGCCCCACCAGCGCCATCAGCGCCTCGTCCCGGGGACGCTTGGGCACCTCCGCCAGCTCCGACACGCCTCCGACAATCATCAGCGTGATGCCGTGCACCTCGCCGCCATGCCGCAGCGCATAGAGGGTGTGCGCCATCTCATGCAGCAGCACTGACACGAACAGCCCCACCGCCACCGCCAGCCCCCACGCCCACGGGTGCCCGCCCAGCGCCCCCGGCGGCACGTCCGCCGCCTCCGCCGCCCGCTCGAGCGTCCCGCCGAACGCCAGCGCCAGGAGCGGCAGCGCTATCAGCAGGGAGAAGTGCACCCGGATGGGCACCCCCCGGAATGACCCCACCCGCAGTGCCCCCGGCCTCTCACGCATCGCCAACCTCCCCTGCCCGCCTCCCCAGCCCCGGAGCCCGGGAAGACGCGGTGTCGGAAATCCTGAACTTCCGTCCCGTCCCCGCCCCGTGCACCCCGGGCCCGGCCGTCCGCCCACCCCTCCAGGAGCAAGGGAAGCGCTGCCAGCGACGTCCAATCGTGTTAAGCGGCCCCCCATGGCCACGACCCCCGAGAACGATCCCTTGCGCGCACGGCTCCAGCAGATGGAGCAGCAGGCCGAGCAGGGCGGCGGCGCCGACCGCATCGCCAAGCAGCACGAGGCCGGCAAGCTCACGGCACGCGAGCGCATCGACCTGCTGCTCGACCCCGGCTCCTTCAGTGAGCTGGACAAGTTCGTCACCCACCGCAGCCACGACTTCGGCATGGGCGACAAGAAGATCCTCGGTGACGGCGTCGTCACCGGCTACGGCACCGTGGAAGGCCGCCAGGTCTTCGTCTTCGCCCAGGACTTCACCGTCTTCGGCGGCTCGCTGTCCGGCGCCTACGCCCAGAAGATCTGCAAGATCATGGACCTGGCCACCCGCGTGGGCGCGCCCGTCATCGGGCTCAACGACTCCGGCGGCGCGCGCATCCAGGAGGGCGTGGAGAGCCTGGCCGGCTACGCGGACATCTTCCTGCGCAACACGCTGGCGTCCGGCGTCGTCCCCCAGATTTCGCTCATCCTGGGGCCGTGCGCGGGCGGCGCGGTGTACTCGCCCGCCATCACGGACTTCATCATGATGGTGAAGGACACGTCGTACATGTTCATCACCGGCCCGGACGTCATCAAGACGGTGACGCACGAGGAGGTCTCCAAGGAGGCCCTGGGCGGCGCGCTCACGCACAACCAGAAGTCCGGCGTGGCCCACTTCGCCGCGGAGAACGAGCAGGCCGCCATCGCCATGACGCGCGAGCTGCTCTCGTTCCTGCCCTCCAACAACCAGGAGGACCCGCCGTCCCAGCCGTGCGAGGACGACCCGTTCCGCGCCGAGGAGTCGCTCAAGTCCATCGTCCCGGCGAACCCGAACAAGCCCTACGACATCAAGGAGATCATCCGCGCCATCGTCGACTCGAAGCACTTCTTCGAGGTGCAGGAGCACTTCGCGAAGAACATCGTCGTCGGCTTCGCGCGCATGAACGGCAAGAGCGTGGGCATCGTCGCCAACCAGCCCGCGGTGCTCGCCGGCTGCCTGGACATCGACGCCAGCGTGAAGGCCGCGCGCTTCGTGCGCTTCTGCGACTGCTTCAACATCCCCCTGCTCACCCTGGTGGACGTGCCCGGCTTCCTCCCCGGCACCGACCAGGAGTGGGGCGGCATCATCACCCACGGCGCCAAGCTGCTCTACGCGTACGCGGAAGCCACCGTCCCCAAGATCACGCTCATCACGCGCAAGGCCTACGGCGGCGCGTATGACGTCATGGCGTCCAAGCACATCCGCGCGGACATCAACTACGCCTACCCCACCGCCGAAATCGCCGTGATGGGGCCCGAAGGCGCGGTGAACATCATCTTCCGCAATGAAATCCTGAAGGCCCAGGACGCCAACGCGGAGCGCAAGAAGCTCACGGACGACTACCGCGAGAAGTTCGCCAACCCGTTCAAGGCGGCGGAGCTGGGCTACATCGACGAGGTCATCCGTCCCGAGGAGACCCGCGCCAAGGTCATCCGCGCGCTGGAGATGCTCAAGGACAAGCGGCAGGAGAACCCGCCGCGCAAGCACGGCAACATCCCGCTGTAGAAGGAGTCCCGGAAGCGCGCCCGCACGCCCCCGTCGCCTGGGGGGCAGGCGGGCGTGGAGACTTCCGGAAATTCTCAGGTAACGCCGGGGCTTTCACGGGGCCACTCAAGGAGCCACCCCCGTGTCCCAGCAGCGCCGACTCGTTCTCTTCCTCTCTGACGTCGAAGGTAACCTCACCGCCCTGCGTCAGACGCTCAAGGGCGTGTGTGAGGGGCTGGACCTCCCCTGTCCCGAGGTGAAGTGGGTGGAGCCCCGTCCAGAGTCGCTAGCCGACACCGGCTGGCACGTGGCGGAGATTCCCCTCGTCTCCGGCAAGACGTCCGGCAAGGTCTCCTCCCCCGAGGAGCACGTGGACGCCATGACGCAGGCGCTCTCCCGCGACTTCCGCGACCGCTCCATGGGCATGTACGTGGACCGGGAGCACAGCTACGCGCGCGTCTGCATGGCCGCCCCCAGCCGCCCCCCCCGCGCCATGGAGGGCGAGTACCTGGACGTCCTGCGCCAGGCCGCGCGCTGGCTGGACGTGGAGACGACGGCCCTGGCCCGCCTCTTCAGCGGGAATGCCGCGCGCAACCTGCTGGCGGCCGCGGTGGACTTCGGGCCGGACGGCAAGGCCGTGGAGGCCCCCTCGCACCCCGCCCCTCCCCCGGAGCCGGACGAGGACGACCGCTTCGTGGAGGCGAAGCTCGCCCAGGCCAAACAGTTGATGGACCAGTACCTGAACCTGCGCAAGTAGAGGCGGGCAATCCCGGGCGCCCCATGCTAGACGGGCGCCCATGCCCAAGATCCGCAAAGTGCTCGTCGCCAACCGCGGCGAGATCGCCATCCGGGTGATGCGCACCTGCAAGGACCTCGGCATCGCCACGGTGGCGGTGTACTCCGAAGCAGACCGTTCCGCGCTGCACGTGCGCACCGCCGACCAGGCCTATTTCGTCGGCCCCCCGCCCTCGCGCGAGAGCTACCTTGTCCAGGAGCGCATCCTGGAGGTCGCGAAGCAGTCCGGCGCGGACGCCATCCACCCCGGCTACGGCTTCCTCTCCGAGAACGCGTCCTTCGTGCGCGCCTGCGAGAAGGCCGGCATCACCTTCATCGGTCCGCCGGCCGCCGCCATGGACGCCATGGGCGAGAAGACCCGCGCCCGCGCCAACATGATCAAGGCGGGCGTGCCCGTCGTCCCCGGCACCACCGAGCCCATCGGCACCATTGAAGAGGCGCGCGAGTACGCCCAGGGCATCGGCTTCCCCATCATGCTCAAGGCCGCCGGCGGCGGTGGTGGCAAGGGCATGCGCCGCGTGGAGGGCCTGGCCGACTTCGACTCCGCGTGGCGCTCCGCCAAGAGCGAGGCGCTCAACGCCTTCGGCAATGACGCGGTCTACATCGAGAAGTACCTGGAGAAGCCGCACCACGTCGAGATCCAGGTCTTCGCCGACCAGTACGGCAACACCATCCACCTGAACGAGCGCGAGTGCTCCGCGCAGCGCCGCCACCAGAAGGTGGTGGAGGAGACGCCCAGCCCCATCCTCACGCCGGAGCTGCGCGCGAAGATGGGCGAGGTCGCGGTGAAGGCGGCCAAGGCCGTCAACTACGTGGGCGCCGGGACGGTGGAGTTCCTGGTGGACGTGCACCGCAACTTCTACTTCCTGGAGATGAACACCCGCCTCCAGGTGGAGCACCCGGTCACCGAGTGGGTCACCGGCCTGGACCTGGTGGCCATGCAGATCAAGGCCGCCGAGGGCGAGAAGCTCCCCCTCTTCGAGGCCCCCACGCCGCGCGGCCACGCCATCGAAGTGCGCGTGTACGCGGAGGACCCGGCGCGCAACTTCATGCCCAGCCCCGGGAAGATCCAGGCGCTGCGCGTGCCGAGCGGCCCGAACGTGCGCGACGACTCGGGCGTGTTCG
The DNA here is from genome assembly GCF_054512695.1 of Corallococcus sp. M7. NCBI lineage: Bacteria > Pseudomonadati > Myxococcota > Myxococcia > Myxococcales > Myxococcaceae > Corallococcus > Corallococcus sp. M7. Next base: position 1,316,066 of record NZ_CM137252.1, on the reverse strand, counting down.
CGGGCTTCACGGTGCCCAACTACTACGACCCCATGATCTCCAAGCTGTCCGTGTGGGGCGCCACGCGTGAGGAGGCCATCGCGCGGGCCAAGCGCGCGCTGTCCGAGTACGTGGTGAAGGGCATCACCACCAACATCCGCTACCTGCACGGCATCCTGTCCCACCCGGAGTTCGTGGGCGGGGACTACGACACCAGCTTCCTCACCCGCCAGCACACGGAGCTGCTGGGCCAGGAGGACTCCCAGCTCAGCGAGGTGGCGCTGCTCGCGAGCACCCTGCACGCCTTCCAGCGCGACCAGAAGCGCGCGAAGACGCTGCCCTCGCGCAGTGGTGGTGGTGACACCTCTGGCCGCATCAGCCCGTGGCGCCTGGCGTTGAAGAGCCGCCGCCGCTGACCCACCTCCCGCCAAGGACCTTTCCTCCATGCGTTACTTCACGAAGCAGCAGGGACAGAAGGAAGCGGTGCCGGTGGACCTGGAGTCGCTGGGCCAGGACCGCTACCGGCTCACGGTGAACGGCAAGACGTTCCAGGTGGACGCGCTGTCCGTGGACCAGGGCACGCTGTCGCTCCTGGTGGACGGCCAGTCGTACAACGTCGAGTTCGAGGAGAACGGCGACGAGATCGGCACGCTGGTGCGCGGGCAGGTGAACCGCACCGACGTCGCGGACGAGCGCAAGCTGCGCATGCGCGCCGCCGCGGGCAGCTTCTCCGTGGAGGGCCGGCAGGTCATCCTCGCGCCCATGCCCGGCAAGGTGGTGAAGGTGCTGGTCAAGGTCGGTGAGGAAGTGAAGGAGGGCCAGGGGCTCGTGGTCGTGGAGGCCATGAAGATGGAGAACGAGCTCAAGAGCCCCAAGGCCGGCAAGGTCACGGAGGTGTTCGCCAAGGAAGGCACCGCCGTGGAGAACAACGCCAAGCTCGTCGTCGTGGAGTAGCCCGCCCCATGGAGATGCTCTGCACGCTGCGCAGCACCACCGAGCCGCAGCGCCAGGCCCTGCACAAGACGCCCGAGGCGCTGGAGCCCTTCCTGGAGGACGAGGAGGACTTCGGCGACGCGAAGGGCGCGGCGTTCCTGGAGCTGGACATCGGCGAGGCGTGGCACGGCCTCCAGTACCTGCTCACCGGCACGGCCTGGGAGGGCAAGCCGCCCCTGGACTTCCTCGTGCGCGGCGGCGAGGACGTGGGCGACATCCCGTCGGATGAAGGCACCGCGCGCGTGTTCGACGCTCCGTCCGTGAAGGCGCTGGCGGAGGCGCTGAAGAAGGTCTCCGTGGAGGACCTGCGCAAGCGCTTCGACCCCGCGAAGCTCCAGGCCGAGGACATCTACCCCGGCACCTGGGACGAGGAGGAGGAGCTGGAGGAGGACGTGGATCCGCTGGAGGAGCTGCTCTCCTACTTCGTGGAGCTCCAGAAGTTCACCGCCGCCGTGGCGAAGCGCGGCCTGTGCCTGCTCGTGCACATCGGCTGAATCAGGCCGCCCAGCCCTGCCACACGTCGTGCCCCAGCTTCAGCACCAGCGCGGCCACCACGCCGAGCACCACGACGCGCACCACCTTGTCGCCGCCCTTCACCGCCACGTGCGCGCCCAGCCACGCGCCGGTGAACTGCGCGGCGGCCATGGGCAGCGCCACCTTCCACAGCACCACGCCCCGCAGCGTGAACAGCGTCACCGACGCCAGGTTGGAGGCGAAGTTCACCACCTTCGCGTCCGCGGACGCGCGCGCCAGGCCGTGGCCCAGCAGTGACGAGAACGCCACGATGAGGAAGGTGCCCGTGCCCGGCCCGAAGAAGCCGTCATAGGTGCCGATGCAGAGCGCGATGAGCGCGCCGATGGCCTGCGCGCGCGGCCGGGGCGAGGGCTCCACGCCGTCCCTCTTCGGCGGCGCGCGGCGGAAGGCGAGGAACACCGCCACCGCGATGAGCAGCACCAGCACCAGCGGCTTGAGCACCTCCGGCTTGAGCAGCATCACCAGCGCCGCGCCGCCGAACGCGCCCATCAGGCCGAAGGGGAACGTCGCGCGGGCCAGCTTCCCATCCACCAGCCCCGCTCTCGCGAAGCGCACCAGCGCCGCGCCCGAGCCGAACACGGACTGGCCCTTGTTGGTGCCCAGCGCCACGTGCGCGGGCAGGCCGGCCGTCAGCAGCGCGGGCAGGCTGATGAGCCCGCCGCCTCCCGCGATGGCGTCCACGAAACCCGCGCTCAACGCGGCGACACACAACAGCACCAGCTTCACTGCGCTGACGTCCAGGTCCACGATGGCGCCCGCTTATCACCCTTACTTGCGCCAGGTCGAAGCTTGGGGGTCAATGGGGTCATGCTCGCGACCCTGATGACCGTGCTGGCGCTGACGCTCGCCGCGCCGCCCTCGCCGCCTGACGCGACCACCGCCACCTGCCGCTCCATCGACGGGCACGTGTCCTGTGGCTACGCGTGCAAGTCGGATGGACAGCGCGTGCGGTGCGCCCAGACGCTCCAGGGCCGCTGTACCGTCATCGACGGACAGGCCTCCTGTTTCGACCCGCCGGCCTACGTGGTGAAGGCCTACGGCGCCGCGCTGCCGGACTCGGAGTGCAAGACCATCGACGGGGTGGTGGGCTGCGGGTACGGGTGCGTCACGGACTTCGGCAAGGTGCGGTGCGCGAAGACGCCCGCGGGCGTGTGCCGCAGCCAGAGCGGCAACGTGACGTGCTTCGACCCGCCCGCCGCGGTGTTCGCGGTGTTCGGCCGGCAGATGCCTCGCGCGCAGTGCGTCAGCAACGGCCTGCAGGTGGCGTGCGGCTTCAACTGCGTGAACGCCTCCGAGGGGGTGCGCTGCGCGAAGACGCCCCTGGGCGTGTGCAAGGCGCAGAACGGCCACGTCACCTGCTTCGACCCGTCGCCCGCGGCGCTCTGCGCGTGGGGCAAGGGCCTGCCAGCGCCCCAGTGCAAGCTGAGCGAGGTGGGCCCGGTGTGCGGGTACAACTGCACCACGGCGTACGGGAAGGTGGCGTGCGCGGGGACCCCGGCGGGCATCTGCAAGGTCTTCGACAGCGAGGTGTACTGCTTCGACCCGCCCGCCGAGCAGCAGGCGGACGCGGCGTGTCTGGCCAGCGTGGGGCTGGCGGCGATGGAGGGCGCCACGCCCTGAAACGCCCGCCCGGTGGCCCGAGTGCGGTCGTCTGCTTGGACGCGGGCACGGGCGGCGATAAAATTCCGTCTTCCCGGCGGTCCAGGGAGTGGGAGCAGGACGGCACATGGCGGAGGGCGAGGTCCGGCAGTACTGGGTGCGGAACGATCGGGGCACCACCTGGGGGCCCCTGACGGGCGCGACCATCGAGCTGCTCATCGACAGCGGCTCCATCCAGGGCAAGCTCCAGGTCTCCAGCGATGGTCTGCAGTTCGCCTTCCCGTGGCGCTTCCCGGAGGTGCGGGATGCGTTCCCCCGGGAGCTGTGGGGAGACGGCGCGCCCGCGTCGCTGCTGCAATCCACGCCCGCCGCCGTCATCGCGCCGCCGCCGCCGCCCGGCCCGGCCGCCGCGCCCGTCGCGGGTCCGGCCGCCGTGCCCATGGCGGGCCCTGGCGCGGCACCCGTCGCGGGTCCTGGCACCCGGCCGCCCATGGCGGGCCCTGGCGCCATGCGGGGTCCCGGTCCCGGAGCGGCGCGTCCGCCCGTGGACGCGGCGGGACGTCCTGTCGCGGCCGCGCGGCCTCCGGGCCCTCCGGCCGCGGCGGCTCCTCCTCAGGCACCGCAGCCTCTGGCGGATGACGGGACCAACACGGTGCCGCCGCAGGGGCAGCTCCAGCAGTGCTCGCCCCTTCAGTTGTACGGGCGCATCGCCGCGGGCGAGCAGACGGGCCTGCTGACGCTGGGGCTCTCGGACCGCACGCTGCTGATCCACTTCCGCAAGGGCAGTCCGGAGTACGTGGACTCGTCGCACGCGGAGGACGCGCTGGGCGTGTCGCTGATGGGCGCGAGGCTCCTGACGGCGGAGCAGCTCCAGCAGGCCGAAGGGTCCAAGGATCGCTTCGGAGGCGACCTGCTCGCGGCGCTGTTCGGGTTGGGGTTGCTCCAGCCGGCGACGGCGTTCACGCAGCTGTCGCAGCGGGCGCTGGGCATCCTGGGCAAGGCGCTGCGGGCGGAGTCCGGGACGTTCACCTTCGAGGGGAGGGACCTGCCCGCGCAGAAGGCGATGCCGCTGGGCAACCGCTGGGCGCTGCTGAGCGACCAGGTGCGGCGCATGCCGACGGCGGACCTCAAGCGGCGGCTGGCCTTCGTGCTGCCCATGCCCATCATGAAGTCCGGCGGCCGGGTGGCCTCCAGCGAGCTGCGCCTGACGCCGCACGAGGTCCGTGCACTCTCCTTCATCGACGGGGTGCGCTCGCTGGGGCAGCTGCTCCAGGACGTGCCGCAGGACGCGGATCACCTGATGCGCGTGGCGTTCCTGCTGAAGGAGCTGAACGGCGTCTCCTTCGCGGCGGTATCGCGAGCGCAGACGGCGCCACCGCCGCCGGGCCCCGGTCCCGGAAACCCGACCCGTCCCTCCGGCGCCGTGCCCACCGTGGGCGCTGGGACCACCGTGGGGCCTGGAACCACCGGCCCGGGTGCCGCGCCCGGTGCGCCCGCCGCCGCGAGCGTCGGAGCCAGACCCGGTGCTCCCGTCGCCGCGAGCGCCGGAGCCAGGCCCGGTGCGCCCGTCGCGGGCCCTGGAGTCGCCGGAGCCGGTGCGCCCGCCGCCGGCCCGGGTGCCGCGCCCGGTGCGCCGGTCGCAGGCCCTGGAGCCACGCCGATGGCCGGGCCCGGTGCGTCCACCGCCGCGAGCGCCGCAGCCAGACCCGGTGCGCCCGCCGCCGGCCCGGGTGCCGCGCCCGGTGCGGTCGCCGCCGGTCCGGGTGCGCCTGCCGCGGGCCCTGGAGCCAGGCCCGGAGCGCCCATCGCGGGACCTGGAGCCGCTGGATCCGCGGTCGCCGCCGGTCCGGGTGCGCCTGCCGCGGGCCCTGGTGCCAGGCCCGGAGCGCCCATCGCAGGTCCTGGAGCCGCTGGATCCGCGGTCGCCGCCGGTCCGGGTGCGCCTGCCGCGGGCCCTGGCGCCAGGCCCGGCGCGCCCGTCACGGGCCCAGGAGCCGCCGGCCCCGGTGCCCCTGTCGCGGGTCCCGGCGCGCCTCGTCCCGCCGGTGCCGCGCCCACTGCGGGCCCGGGTGCCGCGCCCCGTCCTCCGGGTGCCCCCGCTGGAGCCGCCCCCGCCGCGGGCCCGGGTGCACGTCCCCCGGGTGCTCCCGCCGGTGCCGCTCCCGTGGCGGGCCCCGGTGCCGCCCGGCCCGCTCCGCCCGTCGTCGCAGCTCCGGTGGCCCCGGCCGCTTCGGGTCCCGCGCCCGGTTCGGACGAACTGCCCGCGCTGCGCCAGCTCGCCGTGACCATGAAGGGCCAGAACCACTTCCAGCGGCTGGGCCTCACCGAGCAGACCGAAGGCAGCGCGGTGAAGATCGCCTACTTCCGCCTGGCCAAGCTCTACCACCCGGACACCCTGCCCCCGGGCGCCCCGCCGGAGCTGGAGAAGCTCAAGGCGGAGGTGTTCGCGTACATCGGTGACGCCTACCGGGCCCTCTCCGACGACAAGAGCCGCGCGGCCTACATCGAGGAGCTCAAGAGCGGCGGCGGCGACGGCGTGGACGTCCAGGCCATCCTCCAGGCGGAGGAGCTCTTCCAGAAGGCCTGCATCCTGGTGAAGGCGCGCAAGTACCCGGAAGCCGTGAAGATGCTCAACGACGCCATCGCCCTCAACGCCGAGGAACCCGAGTTCTTCGCCTGGCGGGGCTACGCGCGCTTCCTCGCCGCCCCGGACAAGAAGGCCGCCCAGCCAGAGGCCTTCCGCGAAATCCAGGCCGCCATCAAGCGCAACGAGCGGTGCGCCCCCGCTCACTACTTCCTGGGCGTCATCGCCAAGCTCTGCGGAGACGCCGCCGGAGCCCTCAAGCACTTCAAGCGGACGGTCGAGCTGCAACCGGACCACATCGATGCGATGCGAGAGGTCCGCATGGCGTCGCAAAAGAAGTAGGGTGCGCGCCTTTTCAAGGAGACACCCCCCATGCCCCTCACCGGGAAAGAACGCCGCCACCTGCGGGCCCTCGGCCACCACCTGGAGCCGGTGGTCATCGTCGGCTCGTCCGGCGTCACCGAGGGCGTCATCGCCGCCGTCGAGCAGGCGCTGAACGACCACGAGCTCATCAAGGTCAAGATCAACGAAGGCCCGGAAGGCCGCCACGAAGGCGCCGACAGCATCGCCGAGGCCACCGGCTCGGAGCTCGCGCAGCTGCTGGGCCGCACCGCCCTCTTCTTCAAGCGCCGCAAGCAGAAGTCCCGCTTCGAGGACATCCTCAAGGGCCCGCATGAGCCCCGTCCAGCCCCCAAGCAGGACGAAGAGAAGAAGCCGCGCCGCCGTTAGTCGCACCGTTTTCCAGAGGTCGCGGGGAATTCAGGCCAACCCCCGCACTTTCTGCGGGTCCGGAAGCAGGCGAGCCCTCGTGCCGGGTTCGAAATGTCCCTACGCTGGGGGTCTTCCCCCCGCGGAGGTGACGTGCAGACTTCCCCGTCCTCCCCTTCCATGCCTGGCTGGCACGACGTGCTGATGCATCACCTGGAGCCGCTGCTGGGTGACTTCACCGCGAAGATGGCCATCCACACCGCCGCGTTGCGGGTCCTGAAGCGTCCACCGGAACAGGTGAGCCTGCAGGACGTGCCGCTGGTGCTGGAGGGCCTCAAGCCCATGCTCAACGTCTTCATCGGCGCGGCGCGCACGACGAACACCCTCACGGAGCTTTCGAAGGCCATGGAGAAGCTGCGATGAACGCCCCCCGTTCTTCCTCGGGTCGCGCCTTCAAGCGGATGGCGCCGTGGCTGGGCGCCGTCGTGGGGCTCCAGTTGGTGCACCTGGCCGCGGTGGCCACGTCGTTCCAGGACGCGCAGCGGCTGGCGCTCGTGGGTGACGTGGCGGGCTGGACGGTGGGCCTGCTCGCGGTGGCGGGCACTGCGGCGGCGGCGCTGTCGTTCGGCTCGGGGGACTACCTGCGCCGGGTGTGGGGGCTCTTGACGGCGGGCGCGGTGCTGTCGCTCGTCAGCACGGCCCTGCGCAGCTACTGGATGCACGCGGTGCCGGACGTGCCGTTCACGCAGTCGCCGCTGTTGCCCGTGCGCATGGGCGTGGTGGTGCTGGCGAACGTGTGCACGACGTTCGCGCTGGTGCTGCTGGCGCGCACCTACAAGCAGTCCGGTCTCCAGCCGCCGCCCAGCTCCCGCGCGTCGCTCCTGTGGGCGGTGGCGGCGGTGGCCTCGCTGGCGGTGGGCGGGCCGGCGCTCGTCGCGGCGGTGGGCCACCTGGGCCAGGGCTTCGCGGCCACGTGCACGGCGGTCATCGCGCTGGCGTCCACGCTGGCGGACATGACGACCATCCTGCTCGTCGCGCCCATCCTCCGCGTCGCGTACATGCTGCGCGGTGGACGGCTCGCGTGGGTGTGGTGGGCCATGGGCGTGTCCGGCGCGGTGTGGCTCTTCTACGACGCGCGCGAGTGGCTGGCGCCGCTCCTGCCCGGCAATCCCGCGGAGGCGGTGGAGCTCTTGCGCACGCTGCGCACCTCGGGGCTCGCGATGCTGGGGCTCGCCGGGTGGTTGCAGCGCTCGGCGCTCATGTCGGCCCAGCGCCAGTCGAGCCCGGGCGTCGTCATCCCCACCGCCTGACACGGCCCGCCCGCGTCGACCCGACGCACGAGGTCGCCTTCGGCCCGCTCCGTCTCCCGGGGCGGGCCGTCGTGTTTCCAGGGACGCGGGGCTGGAGGAGACTGGGGTTTCCCCTTCTTCGCTCAGGAGGCTCCACGCCCATGCGCCCTTCCCCCCTGTCCCTGCTGTTGGCCACCTGCCTTCTGACCGGCTGCCGGACGGCGCGAGAAGCACCGTCGGCCAAGGCGGACTGCGGCCCGGTGATTCCCGGCATGGAGGCGGTGCTCAAGCCCGCGGCCTTCGTCGTGCTGGGAGAGATCCACGGCACGCAGGAGGCTCCGGACTTCGCGGCACGGCTGGCGTGTCACGCGGCGGCGGCGGGACAGCCGGTGCGGCTGGCGTTGGAGCTCCCGGTGGAGGAGCAGGCCCGCCTGGACGCGTTCGTCGCGGGCGAGTCCGAGGGCCCTCCCGACAGCGCGTTCTGGCGCCGCGAGGTGCAGGACGGCCGCAGCAGCGAAGCCATGCGGAAGCTGCTGGAGCGCGCGAAGGAGTTGAGGCGCGCGGGGCTGCCGCTGCGGGTGGTGGCCTTCGACGCGGGGGGCAAGGATCGCGATGACACGATGGCGGCCCAGCTTCGTCAGGCGCGGAGCGAAGCGCGTGGCGACATCTTCATCGTGCTCGTGGGCAACCTGCACGCGCGCCGCGACGTGGGCGCGCCCTGGGACGAGAAGCTCCAGTTCATGACGCACCGGTTGCTCGAAGCAGAGCCCGGTCTGGTGTCACTCGACCTGGTGAACGCCGGAGGCTCCGCGTGGATCTGCCGGGGCATGACGGCGGACACCTGTGGTCAGCAGGCCCTGCGAAGCCGGGGCGAAGCGCGGGCCCCGGGCATCACGCTCCAGAAGAACGCGGAGGACCCGGACGGCTACGACGGAACCTACGCGGTAGGGCCGCTGAACGCCTCACCGCCCGCGTTCGGCGCCACGAGCACCGCGACGCCCGCGCCTCGCTGAGTCCCCAAGCCAGGTGTCGTCCCGCCCACGCCCGGGCCACCGCGAGGTGGCCGTCCTCCCACCGGGCGCGGTACATGCGCGGCTCCATCCCTTTTTGGGCACGAGGAACCTGGAATGCTCGCACGCACCTGGCGCGGGGTGACGAAGGCGGAGGACGCCGACGCCTACCTCGCATATCTCCACCAGACGGGCCTCACGCACTACCGGCGCACGCCGGGCAACCTGGCCGCGTACTGCCTGCGCAAGGTGGCGGACGGGCGCGCGGAGTTCCTCCTCGTCACGTTGTGGGAGTCCATGGACGCGGTGAAGCGCTTCGCGGGGGACTCGCCGGAGCGCGCCATCTTCTTCCCGGAGGACGACCGCTACCTCATCGACCGGGACCTGCACGTCACGCACTACGAAGTCCCCTTCGCGGAAGGCCAGGCCTTCGAGCCCCAGCGGATCCGCTTCGACGACTTCCGGGTGGCGGGGCCCGCGGGCGACCTGCGGCTGGTGGACACCGGTGGCGGTGACGGGAAGGCGCTGCCCGTCGTCTTCGTGCACGGGCTCGCGGGCAACGCGTCCCACTGGCAGGCGCAGTTGGAGCACCTGGCCCGTCAGGGCCGCCGGGGCATCGCGCTGGAATTGCGAGGCCACGGAGGCTCCACCGTGCCGGAGCCGGAGGACTACACGCTGGAGTCGCTCGCCGGGGACATCGCCGCCGTGGTGCGAGCGCTGGGGCTGCGCCGCTTCGTGCTGGTGGGGCACAGCATCAGCGGAGGCGTGACGCTGGCGTACGCGGGAGAGAATCCCCGGCAGGTGGCGGGCCTGTTCCTGGTGGATCCAATGACGGATTCACGCCAGTACCCCGAGGAGCAGGTGGCCGCGTACATCGCCTCGCTGGATGCGCCGGACGTGGCGCAGGCGGTGCGGCAGGACTGGGCGCAGATGGCGGGGGCGCGCGCGGACGTGCGCGAGCGGCTGCTGGCGGACCTGGACGCGACGCCCTTGTCCGCCGTGACGGCCGTGCAGCGCTCCAGCCTGCGCTTCGACCTGACGGCGGCGCTCGCGCGCTACCCGGGGCCGAAGTTCTCGCTCGTCGCGCCGGACAACGACACGCCGCACAGCGTCCACCGGCTGGGGGAGGGCGTGGCGCACCAGGTGGTGGAGGGCGCCGGCCACTGGATTCAACTGGACCATCCAGACGCGGTGAACGCCGCGCTGGACGCGTTCCTCATGAAGTCAGCACCAGCTTGACCAGCTCCGGGGGGCTGCCCAGCCGCATGGGGGGCCCCCAGAAGCCGCAGCCCCGGCTGACGTAGATGTGTGAATCGCCGTGCCGGTAGTGACCGGCGGAGTGCTCCCAGCTCAGCCCGATGAGCGCCGTCATCGGGAAGAGCTGGCCGCCGTGGGTGTGGCCGGAAATCTGGAGGTCCACGCCGCGCTCCGCGGCCACCTTGAAGTTGGCGGGCTGGTGCGCGAGCAGCACCGAGGCGCGCTCGGGGTCACGGCCCGCGAGCGCCACGTCCAGGTCATAGCCCTTCTGTCCCAGGCGCCGGCCGCCGTGCCAGTCGTCCACGCCGATCAGGTCGAACGCGCCGCCCGCGTCGCCAATGCGCACGTGCCGGTTGCGCAGCGAAGGAATGCCTAGCGAGTCCAGGTGGGCCACCCACTCCTGCGCGCCGGACGAATAGTCATGGTTGCCGGTGACGAAGAAGCTCCCGTAGCGGACCTGGAGGTTGCCGAGCGCCGCGACGAAGCCGCCCAGCCGGGGCACGGTGCCATCCACCAGGTCCCCGGTGATGGCGACGAGGTCCGGCTTGAGAGCGTTCGCTCGCCGCACGAGCTCATCCATGAAGCGCCGCTGGATGAACGGGCCCACGTGCAGGTCGGTGAGCTGCACGATGCTGAAGCCGTCCAGCGAGCGGGGCAGCTTCGGAATGCGAACCACCACCTCCGTGACCTCCGGAGCCGTGAACGCGCGCCAGCTCCCATACCCCGCCAGCCCTCCACCCAGAGCGAGCGCCCCACCCGCGGTCGCCTGCGAAAGGAAGCGCCGCCGTTCGACATCCACGGAGGGAGCGACAGGAGCAGGCCGAAGCCGGCGTCCCAAGGCGAGCACGGCGCGTCCCAGGTCGACGCCCGCGAGCGCGAGCACCAGACACAGCGCCACGCCCATCCACGAATAGGACACCAGCTCCACGACGTCGCCAGGAGCCTCCGGAAGCGTGCGCTGCAGATACCGCCGCGCAATCAGCACCAGCGTCATGAAGCCCAGCACCAGCGCGGCAACGAGCCGGATTCCACGGCGAGACGTGAGGTTCCAAACGAGCCGCCGGAACAGATACAGGTGCCCGAGCACGGCACCCAGCGCGATGAGGAGCGAGAACGGAGACAGCGGCATGAGCCCAAGCCTCCCGCGCCTTCCGCCCGAGCGCACCAGAATCCGTGCTCGCCCGGCCGCCCCACGCCAGGAAGCGAACGACTGCGTCAGCTCGCCGTGCGGCCCCAGATGAACGCGAGGTCCAGCTCCACCGCGTCGAATGGCTCCGCGCGCGCGGGAGCATCCCCGGTGTGCGTGAGCAGAGCCTCGTACCTTCCGTCTCGCAGCCCGAACACCTCAAGCGTCCGCGCTCGCGGATCCATCAGCCAGACGTGCCGCACGCCCTCGCGCGCGTACACCGGCAGCTTCGTCTCGCGGTCCAGCTTCTGGGTGGACGGGGACAGCACCTCACAGACCCAGTCCGGCGCGAGAGACGTCGCGGCTGTTTCGGGAACATCAGGCATCCGTTCCACCCTCCAGCCCGCGATGTCCGGAACCAGCACATCTTGATGGAAGTGCAGCTCCTGCTCGCTCAGGAACAACCATCCACCAGGGCCACCGCGTCCCCGCTGGAAAGCCCCTACAAGCTCGCTGCTGAGTCGAATGGCCACGGATGCATGCCGCATCGTCGGCCGTGGGCTTGCATACAGCTCCCCCGCGACGATCTCCCCCACGACATGCTCGGGAAGCGCCTCCAGGTCCGCATAGGTCGCAGGCTTCTTTCCCATCACGTCTCCCCAGTCCTCGCCGCCCATCACTCTATCCATGACGGCTGTGGGTAGCACGCCTGTCCGACATGACAGGGCACACGTCCAGCGTCCTACCCTACACATCTTCCACGGATTCCCCGTCCAATTCCCTGCCGCGCCTCCACGCGGCGGTTAAGAGGCCCGCGCTTCCCTCCACCTTCACGAAAGGCCCCCTCATGGCCACGCCGCTCCAGGGACGTGAAATCCGCCTGAAGTCCCGCCCTCACGGTGAGCCCACTCCGGACAACTTCGAGTTCGCCACCGTCACCGTCCCGGAACCCGCCGAAGGCCAGGTCCTCGTGCGCAACCACTTCATGTCCGTGGATCCGTACATGCGCGGCCGCATGAACGACGCGAAGTCCTACGTCCCGCCCTTCAAGCTGGGCGAGGTCATGGACGGCGGCAGCGTGGGACAGGTGATCCGCTCGCGCTCGCCTGACTTCAAGGAAGGCGACTTCGTCGTCGCCGGCACCGGCGGCTGGCGCGAATACGCCGTCGCGCCCGCGAAGCACTACCAGAAGGCCGACCCGTCCGTGGGCCCGCTCTCCGCGTACCTCGGGGTGCTCGGCATGCCGGGCATGACCGCGTACGTGGGCCTGCTCGACATTGGCAAGCCGAAGGCCGGCGACACCGTCTTCGTGTCCGCCGCCGCGGGCGCCGTGGGCGGCGTCGTGGGACAGATTGCCCGCATCCAGGGCTGCCGCGTGGTGGGCAGCGCCGGCTCGGAGGCGAAGGTGAAGCACCTCCGCGACGACCTGAAGTTCGACGCCGCCCTCAACTACAAGACCGCGCCCATCGCCGAGTCCCTGGCCAGGGCCTGCCCCGACGGCATCGACGTCTACTTCGACAACGTGGGCGGCGACCACCTGGAGGCCGCCATCGGCCTGATGAACAACCACGGCCGCATCGTCCTGTGCGGCTCCATCTCCGTGTACAACGCCACCGCCCCCTCTCCCGGCCCGCGCAACCTGGGGCTCGCCGTGGGCAAGCGCCTCACGCTCCAGGGCTACATCATCATGGACCACGCGGACCGCCGGCCCGCCTTCCTGCGCGACATGGGCCAGTGGCTGCGCGAGGGCAAGGTGAAGGACATCTCCACCATCGTGGACGGCCTGGACCAGGCCCCCGACGCCTTCATCGGCCTGCTGCGCGGGGACAACACCGGCAAGATGCTGGTGCGCCTGACGAAGGACGCCTGACGCTCGCTGGCCAACGTCCCGAACGAACGCCACCGGACACAGCCGCCGTCTTGCGTCCTGCACCTCCCAGACGCGGGACACAAGACGTGCGGCCTCCGCCGCGTCCGGCACCCTGCACGCCCCCTTGAAGGAGGCAGCGCGGTGACCTCACAGAAGCATCCGGACGCGGTTCACGTCGACGAGAAGAGCAAGGACCAGCAGCTCGCGCGGGACCGTTCGGAGCCCACGGGCAACTTCCTCACCACGGACCAGGGCATCCGCGTCGAGCACACCGACGACTCGCTCAAGATTGGCGCCCGCGGCCCCACGCTCCTGGAGGATTTCCACTTCCGCGAGAAGATGACCCGCTTCGACCATGAGCGCATCCCCGAGCGCGTCGTCCACGCGCGCGGCGCGGGCGCCCATGGCTACTTCCAGGTCTACGAATCGCAGGCGAAGTACACCCGCGCGAAGTTCCTCCAGGACCCGTCCAAGAAGACGCCCGTGTTCGTGCGCTTCTCCACCGTCGCGGGCTCGCGCGGCTCCGCGGACACCGCGCGCGACGTGCGCGGCTTCGCGGTGAAGTTCTACACGGAGGAGGGCAACTTCGACCTGGTGGGCAACAACATCCCCGTCTTCTTCATCCAGGACGGCATCAAGTTCCCCGACATCATCCACGCCGCCAAGCCGGAACCCCACCACGAGATTCCCCAGGCGCAGACGGCGCATGACTCGTTCTGGGACTTCGTGTCGCTCGTCCCGGAGACGATGCACATGATCATGTGGATCATGTCCGACCGCGCCATCCCGCGCAGCTTCCGGATGATGCAGGGCTTCGGCGTCCACACCTTCCGCTTCGTGGATGAGAAGAACACCTCGCGCTTCGTGAAGTTCCACTGGAAGCCGCTGCTGGGCACGCACTCGCTCGTCTGGGACGAGGCGCAGAAGCTCGGCGGCAAGGACCCGGACTTCCACCGCCGCGACCTCTTCGAGGCCATCGAGCAGGGGGACTTCCCCGAGTACGAGCTGGGCGTTCAAATCCTGGAGGAGAAGGACGCGCAGGCGCTGGGCGTGGACCTGCTGGACGCGACGAAGCTCATCCCGGAGGAGGTCGTCCCGGTGCAGCCGGTGGGCAAGCTCACGCTCAACCGCAACCCGACCAACTTCTTCGCGGAGACGGAGCAGGTCGCCTTCTGCGTCTCCAACATCGTGCCGGGCATCGACTTCACGGATGATCCGCTGATGCAGGCGCGGCTCTTCTCGTACCTGGACACGCAGCTGACGCGCCTGGGCGGGCCGAACTTCGCGGAGATCCCCATCAACCGCCCGGTGGCGCCGGTCCACAACCACCAGCAGGACGGCTTCGGCCGGCACACGAGCAACGTGGGCCGCGCCAACTACTTCCCCAACTCGCTGGGCGGCGGCTGCCCGTTCCTCGCGTCCCAGCAGCAGGGCGGCTACGTGCACCACCCGGAGCAGGTGAGCGGCAAGAAGGTGCGCGAGCGCGCGGCCTCCTTCAACGACCACTACAGCCAGGCCGCCCTCTTCTTCCGCAGCCTGTCCGAACCGGAGCAGCAGCACCTCATCGACGCGTGCCGCTTCGAGCTGGGGAAGGTGGAGACGAAGGCCATCCAGGAGCGCGTGCTGGAGCACTTCGCGAAGATCGACGCCCTGCTGGTGTCCGCCGTGGCGGAGGGGCTGGGCCTGCCCGCGCCCAAGGCCACGCCCGTCACGCCCAAGGGCCCCCCCGCGTCCAAGGCCCTGAGCATGGAGGCGATGAAGATGGCCATGCCGCCGTCCATCAAGACGCGGAAGATTGGCGTGCTCGTCGCGGACGGCGTGGACGCGGACGAGCTGATGGCCCTGCGCAAGGAACTGGAGGCCGGGGGCGCGCAGTTGAAGGTCATCGCCAAGCGCCTGGGCACGGTGAAGGCCTCCAACGGCAAGGACGTGCCGGTGGACAAGAGCGCCATGACCACGGCCTCCGTGGAGTACGACGGCGTCTTCATCCCCGGCGGCGCCGCGAGCGTGGCCACGCTGAAGAAGGACGGCGAGTCGCGCCACTTCGTCCAGGAGGCCTACCTGCACTGCAAGACGGTGGGCGCGTCCAAGGACGCCGAGGACCTGCTCAAGGCCTGTGAAATCGACCCGGCCGCGCCCGGCGTCGTCGCGGGCTCCAAGGCCGGGACCGGAGCGGCGCTGGCCACCGCGTTCGCGAAGGAGCTCGCGAAGCACCGGCACTGGGACCGCAAGGACAACGACCGCGTCCCGGCCTGAGGCTCCACTCGGAAGGAGCCGTCACCGCGTCCGCTGTGACGCGGTGACGCGCCGCCACCCGGCGGGGCAGCCCTCGCGCAGCACCCGCGCCGCGGCGAGGGCACAGGCATAGCTGCTCGTGAGGGGGCGCTCGCTCCAGGCGCCGTCCACATACAGCCGCACCGTGGCCGCGGCCTCGACGTGGTCCACGATGTCGCCCTTCCGCAGTGCGTGGGCCATGGCCTTGTCCGCCACCGTCACCACCGACGGCAGCCCGGACGGCAGGCCCGACACGGGGCCCGCGGCGCAGAGCACCAGGCTGCCCTGCTCCACCGCGCGGTCCAGCAGCGCGGTGAGGGGCGCCTCGAAGGCGCGGCCCACGGTCCCCAGGCTCAGGTTGATGAGGTCCGGCCGCACGTCCTGCGTCAGCCACTCCAGCGCTTCCAGCAGGCACAGCGAATCACCGCGCATCCGGCCATCCAGCACGCGCGCGACGTACCACTCCACGTCGACACCGGGACGGCGGCCCTGCTCCATCAGGATGCTCAGCACCGCGGTGCCGTGGCCGTGCGCATCCTCCAGGTCCTCCAACACGGCGTCGCCGCCGCGCCAGGCCGCCAGCTCCTCACGCGAGTGGACTCGGGACTCCAGGCGCCGCGCCTCCCGGTCCACCGTGAAGCTCGCCGCACCGGCAAGCGACAGCCCCGCCCCTCGAAGGAAGCCCACCGACACACCGCTGTCCACGATGGCGACCTTCACGGGGGCAGGGCCTTGAAACACCGGCTAGCAGGAGCTGCTGGAGTCCTCGCCCACCGGATACTTGAGCACCGGGAAGTAGGTGCCCACCCACTGGGTACCGCTCCAGGTGTAGTGCTGGCCGTTGAGGTACGACGTGGCGCAGGCGTGGCCGATGAGGTTCTCGGACCCGCTCACTTCCTCCAGCAGCTTCGACACGTCCTTGCTCGTGAATTTCAAGGGAGCACTCCTGACATGGGATTGGGGGGAAAAGCAGGCAGGAGCCTAGGGGGCCGGGGAGCGGGTCGCAATGATGTGGGGCGTTCCTCGGAGGGGAACGCGGCGCCGGACCCGCGAGGGGGTTAGGGTCTGCCGGTCCACGCAGTGAGAGGTGTCTCGCGATGAAGCTCTGGGCCCGCTGGTTCCGCATTCCCTTCTGGCAGCGCGTGCTGGGCGCCTTCGTGCTGGGCGCGCTCGCGGGGTGGGCGCTGGGCGACAAGGCCGGCATGTGGCTCCAGCCGCTGGGCACACTCTACGTCCAGCTGATCCGGATGATCGCCATCCCGCTGGTGTTCTTCGCCGTCATCCACGCGGTGTCCGCGCTGCGCGGCCAGAAGAGCGTGGCGGCGCTGGGCGGACGCACCTTCCTCTGGTTCGCCGTCACCGCCGCGCTGGCCGTGGGCGTGGGCCTGGGCACCGCCGCCCTCACGAAGCCGGGCGTGGGCGTGGGCACGCTCCAGGCGGCCAGCGACTTCAAGCCCCGGCAGGTCCCCGGCCCCGTGCAGGTGCTCCTGGACGTGGTGCCCACCAACCCCTTCGCCGCGCTGGCGGAGGGCAAGATGCTCCAGGTCATCTTCTTCGCGGGCCTGCTGGGCTTCGCGCTGGTGAAGCTGGGGGAGCGCACCGCGCGTCTGCGGCAGCTCGTGGGCGAGGCCAGCGAGGCCATGATTCAGGTCACCCGCTTCGTGCTGGAGCTGACGCCGCTGGGCACCTTCGGCCTCATCGCCGCGCTGGTGGGCACCTACGGCTTCGAGCGGCTCCTGCCCCTGGGCACCTTCGTCCTCACGCTGTACCTCGCGTGCGCGGTGCACGTCGTCTTCGTGTACGGCGGGCTGCTCGCGGCGCACGGGCTCAACCCGCTGCGCTTCTTCCGGGGCGCCGCGCCGGGCATGCAGGTGGCGTTCGTCAGCTCCTCCAGCTTCGCGTCCATGCCGGTGGCCCTGCGCAGCGTCACCCACAACCTGGGCGTCGACCGGGACTACGCGGCGTTCGCGGTGCCCCTGGGCGCCAGCATCAAGATGGACGGCTGCGGCGCCATCTACCCGGCCATGACGTCGCTCTTCATCGCGCAGTACTTCGGCCTGACGCTGTCCGCGCCCCAGCTCTTCATCATCCTGCTGGCGTCCGTATTGGGCAGCTTCGGCACCGCGGGCGTGCCCGGCACGGCGGTGGTGATGACCACCGTCGTCCTCAGCGCCGCGGGGCTGCCCCTGGAGGGGCTGGGCTACCTGCTGGCCATCGACCGGGTGCTGGACATGATGCGCACCCTCACCAACGTCACCGGCCAGATGCTGGTGCCCGTCCTGGTGGCCCGTGAAGAGGGCCTCCTGGACCTGTCCATCTACAACCGCGCGTCCAGCAACGTGGGGCTGGAGGAGGAACCCCAGCCCCCGTCGCCGGCCGCCTGAGCGTTACTTGCAGCTCTTCACCGGCATCGCGTCGATCCAATCCGCGATGAGCTTCGCGCCCTCCGCGTGGTGAATCGTGCGGCCGATCTGCGGCATCATCTTGCCGGACTCCTCCGTGTGCAGCCGGTACCAGAGGATGGACTCGTCGTGCTTGCCGGGGACGATGTCGAACTCGCCGCCCACGCCCGCGCCCGCGGAGCCCGGACGCTTGCACTCGCCCAGGTTGAACACGCTCGTGTTGTCGAAGTTGAGGAACAACTGGCTGGTGATGCCCGCCGTGCCCTTCGGGTTGTGGCAATGCGCGCAGTTGATGTCCAGATACGTGCGCGCCCGCGTGTCCAGGTTCGCCGCCTGCGGATCGAACGCGTCCGGCGCCTTCGGCAGCTCCGCCTGCGCGGGCAGTCCGTCCAGCTTGCCCAGCGACGCCAGGTACTCCAGCTGGTCGCGCTCCACGCCGCCGTAGGTGTTCGTGCGGTGCAGGTAGCGCGCCTTCACGCCAATGGGGTGCATTACCTGCGCCCCCGTGCCGTCCACCAGGTGGTGGCACTGCTGGCACTGGTTCTTGGAGGGCACCGAGTACCGGAACGACCGGGTCTCCCCCTCCAGGTCGATGAACGTCACGTCGCGGGAGCGGCCGCCGGTGGCCAGCGTGGCCTCCGTCTGCTCCGCGTTCCAGACATACGGCCATGCCTCCCAGCCGGAGGGCTGGCGCACCAGGACGCGCGTCTCGATGACCCGCACGTCCTGGTCCGGCTGCCGCATGTCCGCCGGGAAGGCGAACGTCTTCGTGATGAGCGTCCCCACCGGCAGGTCCAGCGCGTCCACGGGTGCGTAGTGCGCTGTCTTGCCGGGGGGGATGTAGAGGGTGCGTGACTTGACCGCGTAGTCGGAGAACAGCGGCGTGGACAGGGTGTAGGGCACGTTGCCTTCAACGGGCACCAGCCCCCCGTCCGCCGGGCTTCCGGTGAACAGCCCGAAGCCCGACAGCGCGTTGGGGATGGCCAGCGGAGCCCCGGCGTCCTCGGGCCCCGCGTCCGGAACGCCCGAATCGAGCGTTCCGGCGTCCAGGTCCGCGTCCGGTTCACCCGCGTCCGGAACCCCCGCATCCCCCGTTCCGGCATCCGGCACGGAGGTCCCCGAGTCGGGTGTGGGCCCGGGGTTTTCCGGGTCGGAGGAACCGCAGGCCGCCAGCGACAACGCCAGCAGCACCACGGAGAGACGAGGGCTCACGAACGACGTCCACATGGGTGTCACGCTCCCTGACCGCGATTACTGGATGAAGTCGCCAATCGTCAGCGCGGGGCTGAAGCCCGGGCAGTTGAACTCCGCCTTGTTGGCCGGGTAGTGCCGCGTGAGGGCCCACCCGCCCGCGAAGTTGCCCTGGGCCGCGAGGGCGCCCGCCGCCACCAGGTCCAGGTCCGCGATGGCGTTGACGGTGCCCGAGGGCAGCGTGTTGTTGGCGAAGCAGATGTTGATGGGGTTCAGCTCCGTGCGGGCATGGCCGTAGGGGTCCACGCCGTCCCACACCAGGTGCTCCACGCCCTTCGCGCCCTGCTGCTCACCATAGGTGTAGAGCGCCGCCAGAGCCGCGCCCAGGGGCCGCAGCTGCGGGCTCAGGTTTCCGTTGTCCACGTTGTCGCCGCTGCCACCCTGGAAGGTGTTGTCGTGGATGTAGATGTCCGAGCTCGCGAAGTTGAAGCCGCCCGCCTCCCACAGCGCGACGTCATCCTCGATGGTGAGACCGCTGAGCACCGCCACGTCCACCGTGTTGTTGTCGCCCCAGGTGTTGCCCGTCAGCTCCACGCGGCGCGACGCCAGCATGAACGTGCCCGTGCCCGCCGGCACCTGCGACACCGTGCTGCTGCTGTTCGCGACGGAGGCGAAGTTGTTCCGGTTGTTGCCGGTGATGGTGTTGTTCTTCACCCGGATGTCGGTGCCCTTGATGGGGTTGCCCGGCAGGTCGAACACCACCAGGCCCGTGGTGTTGTCCTGGGCCGTATTGCCCAGCACGTAGGCGTACTTCGTGTTCTCAATCTCGATGCCCGCCACGTTCTGCTTCGCCACGCTGTTGCGCACGACGGCGTACTCCGTCTGGCCCACGTAGATGCCCGCGTCCGCGGCGTTGTACGCCTCGCAGTCCTCGATGAGGACGTACTTGGACTTCACCGGGTACAGGCCGTACTTGCCGTTGCTCTCCTTGTCGGCCTCCGCCCACTCCGTGCGCACGCTGCGCATGACGACGTCGGTGGAGGACTCCACGCGGATGGCGTCCTTCTTCGCGTTCCACACCGCCAGGTTGCTCACCGTGAAGCGGTTGCCCACCACGTCCAGGCCGTTGGAGTTCGCCGCGGCGTTGCTGAACACCAGCACCGTGCTGCTCGCGCCGCCCGTGCCCTCGCCCTTGGCGCCCTTGCCCGCGCCCACCAGCGTGATGCCGTTCTGGCGGATGGTGATGGCGTTGTCGAAGGTGTACGTGCCCGCCGCCAGGTTGATGGTGGTGCACTCGGCCAGCGTGTTCACCTGGTCCTGGAGCGCCTCCTCCTGGCCCGGCGCGAAGTTCAGCGTCGTCTGGGTCTTGCCCTCGCAGGAGAAGGTGCCCGCGCTGCCGCCGTCCCAGGGGATGCCCGTGTCCACGCTCCCCGCGTCGCTGCCCGCGTCCGTGTTCGTGCCCGCGTCGCTGCCCGCGTCCGTGTTCGTACCCGCGTCCACTTTCACGCCCGAATCCGGCGTGTTGTCATCGTCATCCGAGCAGGCGGTCAGCGAGAGGGCCCCCACCAGGGCCAGAACGGTCGCGCGCGTAGCGCGGGTCCACTGCAAACGGGGCATGTCGTTCCTCCGCGAGGCCGCTCCGCATGGGCCACGGGGAAGCGCCCGCGGCCCGCGAAGCAGCGGGAAGGCGGCATGCTCGGAGCAAAGACACACTGACGACAAGCACAAGTTTCACGTTTGTGTTTTGACGCAGTGCCCCTTTAGTCACGCTCAAAAAAGCACGCGTACGCGGTAAGCCTATCGTTCGCAATGTGTTCGGAATGCGAATGACGCACGGCCCCATGACAGGCCCCCGGACAGGCTTGTGGGCGCGGGCGCCGTGCTCCCCACGGCCGACCCACGCGGTCATCTTGAGAAGGAGGTCGCGGCGCGGTTCCCCTCTCCCGCGACGGAAAGAACGAGGACGCCCATGCGCACTGGACCCCTGGTGACCCTGTTGGTGGCGCTCGCGTCAGGTCCGGCCCTGGCGCAGCAGGACGAAGCGATGACCGCCCCGGAGGGCAATGACTCGCAGAACCTGGATGACCGGCAATCACTGACAAGCGACCCCGGCGCCAACACCTTCTGGGACAATTACTATTATCAGCCGCCCGCGGGGGCGTATCAGCTCCAGCAGCCCCTCGCCGGCTCGTATCAGCTCGAACAGCCGATGGCCGGCTCGTATCAGCTCGAGCAGCCGCTCATCGGCAGCTACCAGATCCAGCAGCCCCTCATTGGCAGCTACCAGCTCCAGCAGCCGCTCATCGGCAGCTACCAGCTCCAGCAGCCGCTGAACGGGACGTACCAGCTCCAGCAGCCGCTCATGGGGACGCAGCAGCAGCCGCTGCGCCGCCGCTGAACGCGTGGGCTACCGCCGGGCGTTGAAGGTGTCGCACGCCTCCAGCGTCCCCTGCTCCAGGCCGCGCTTGAACCAGGTCATGCGCTGCGCGGCGGAGCCATGGGTGAAGGACTCCGGGACGACGTAGCCCCGGGCGCGCTTCTGGAGGGTGTCGTCGCCCACGGCGCTGGCGGCCCCCAGGCCCTCCTCCACGTCGCCCTGCTCCAGGATGTTGCGCTCCTTCTGCGCGTGGTGGGCCCAGATGCCGGCGAAGCAGTCCGCCTGGAGCTCCGTCAGCACGGAGAGCTGGTTGGCCTGCTCCTCGCTCGTGCGGTTGCGCAGGGACTGCACCTTGCGGGAGACGCCCAGCAGGTTCTGCACGTGGTGCCCCACCTCGTGCGCGATGACGTACGCGCGGCCGAAGTCACCCGGCGCGCCGAAGCGGCTCTCCAGCTCGTCGAAGAAGCTCAGGTCCAGGTACACCTTCTGGTCGCCCGGACAATAGAAGGGCCCCACCGCGCTCTCCTGCATGCCGCACGCGGACTGCACCGCGTCCGAGAAGAGCACCAGGCGCGGCTGCACGTAGCGCACGCCCTGGGGCTCCAGCAGGCCGGGCCAGGTGTCCTCCGTGTCCGCGAGCACGACAGAGGCGAAGTCCTTCAGCTCCTCCTGCCTCGGGTCCACATTCCCGGAGCCGCCCGTGCCGGGCTGCGAATACGGCGAGGTGCGCGTGCCGATCTGCACGTCGGACGGGTCGCCGCCCAGCAGCATCACCAGCAGCGCCACCACCAGCGACGCGGCGCCACCGCCCACCGCGAGCGGGCGTCCGAAGCCACCACCCCGCCGGTCCTCGATGTTCGAGCTGCGACGTCCGCCTTCCCACCTCATCCCGTGCCCCTTTGTTTCGCGAAGACGATCCGAGGACCAAGGTAGGCAGCGGGCCCTCCTTCAGCGACGGTGCGGCCCCGGTGCGACCGGATGGAAGGAGACCCGTGGGGCAGGCAGGCGGACGAGCCCCTACTTGCTGGGAGAGAAGCCCACCGCGTCGGACGCCACGCGCGCGGCGGTGCCCAGGCGCTCCAGCAGGACGGGGCCGAAGTACTGGCGCCGGGACTCCCCCTGCCCCGCGCTGACCTTCGCCGGCGTGTCCAGGTAGCCCACGTAGCCGTTGGCGAGCCCCAGCACGTGCGTCGCTCCGGTGAGGTCCGCCAGCGCCCTCCCCGCGTCCACGGTGGGCTCGCCCGGGATGGACAGGAGCTCCAGGGGCCCCAGCGCCAGCGCGTCCACCTCCGCCTCCCGCGGTGACGAACCGCACAGGAAGTTGTCCCCCGCCGCGCGGGTGAAGGCGGGCACCAGCCGCGACGAGTCCGGCCGGGGCAGCGCCGTCTGGACGCGCGCGAACGCCAGCCGCACCGGCGCCGTCACGGACGCCGGGGTCGCCCCATCCGCCAGCGCCGACAGCTTGCGCGCGAAGCCCAGGGCGCGCTCGGGCCCCTGGCCCTCGGTGAAGGCCACGGACGCGTTGCCTTCGCTGCCCTGCACGAACAGCGTGACGCCGCTGCCCGCCTCCTCGCGCAGCGCGCTCAGCCGGCCCGGGTAGTCCGGGTCCACGAACGCCCGCTGCCGGGGAATGAGCGTGGCGTGTCCGGCGAACACCAGCACCTCCGCCACGCTGCCCTCCGCCCCGCGCAGCACCGCCCGCGTGAGCTGGCCGTCCGGGGCCTGCCCACCGGAGCGGGAATAGACGAGCCCCGCGTCCGCGGCGCCGCCCACCTCCAATGTCACGTCCTTCATGGAGGCCGCGGCCTTCTCCAGCGCCTCGCTCGCGCCCTCCACCACCGCGTTCACGGACGCCTCCCGGTAGCGCCCCGTGCCGGAGAGCTGGGCCGCCCAGCGTGCGTCGTAGCCGCCAAACGAGGAGTGCGTGTGCGTGGCCACCACCAGCACCTCCTTCACCCCCGCCTTCGCGGCGCGCTCGCGCACCTTCGCCGTGATTTCCGGCGTCACCAGCAGCAGCTCCAGCGACACCACGCCCACGC
Organism: Corallococcus sp. M7; assembly: GCF_054512695.1. Classification (NCBI taxonomy): domain Bacteria; kingdom Pseudomonadati; phylum Myxococcota; class Myxococcia; order Myxococcales; family Myxococcaceae; genus Corallococcus; species Corallococcus sp. M7. The sequence continues at coordinate 1,292,834 of NZ_CM137252.1, read as the reverse complement.
GCGCGCCGCCGGCCTCCAGCACCAGGGCCCTCGCATGGAGGGGGAGCTCGGCCTGGCTCGCCTCGGGCCGGGGTGGGACGTAGCCCGCCACCACCACCGGATAGGGTGGGGAGAGGGCCACCTTCGCCGCGCCCGCTCGCAGGGGGCCTTCGCCACGCACCTGTGACAGCACCACGGGCGTGCGCTCCTCCCACCTCCCGCACCAGTTCCAGGAGGCGAGCGCGTAGGCGGCCCCGGCCGTTAGCAAGGCGAAGGGCAGCAAGGGGCGGAGGAAGGAGCGCCGGGAAGAGGACATGCCGGGGGGCAGCGTACCCCCTCGGCGCTTCCTGGCGGCTCCTACCTTTCGGGCAACGGTGCCTTGCCTGGCCTACAAGGGCCGACGTCGGCTGATGGTGGAATACCCACCTTCAAGGCGTGCGTTCCTGTTCCGCTTCGCGGTCGAAAGGGGTAAGGCAGCGCGCCATGTGCGGCATCTTCGGAATCGTGGGTCACGGAGAGGCGTCCAACCTGACGTACCTGGGGTTGCACGCCCTGCAGCACCGCGGACAGGAGTCCGCCGGCATCGTCGCGTCCGACGGGAACACCCTGCGCGCGCACCGGCAGATGGGCCTGGTCGCCGACATCTTCACCGCGCCGGTGATTGAAGGGCTCCCCGGCAAGGCGGCCATCGGCCACGTGCGCTACAGCACGGCGGGCGGCAGCGGCATCAAGAATGCCCAGCCCCTGTTCGTGAACTACGCGGGCGGCCAGTTCTCCATCGCGCACAACGGCAACCTCGTGAACGCGGTGGAGCTCAAGGCGGAGCTGGAGGCGGAGGGCGCGCTGTTCCAGTCGGACGCGGACACGGAGGTGGTGATGCACCTCCTCGCCCGCTCCAAGCAGCCCACCTTCGAGGCGCGCCTCGTGGAGGCGCTGCGCCGGGTGGAGGGCGCGTACAGCATCCTGCTCCTCACCGAGGACAAGCTCATCGCGGTGCGCGACCCCAACGGCTTCCGGCCGCTGGTGCTGGGCAAGATGAAGGAAGGCGCGTACGTGCTCGCCAGCGAGACGACGGCGCTGGACCTCATCGAAGCGGAAATCGTGCGCGAGCTGGAGCCGGGCGAGCTGGTCGTCATCGAGAACGGCGTGCTGCGCTCCAGCATGCCCTTCAAGCCCGCGCCCCGGCTGGGCCGCTGCATCTTCGAGCACGTCTACTTCGCCAAGCCGGACTCGGTGCTCTTCGGCAGCAGCGTGTACGAGGTGCGCAAGCGCCTGGGCATGCAGCTGGCGCGCGAGCAGCCCGCGGAGGCGGACCTGGTCATCGCGGTGCCGGACTCCGGCGTGCCCGCGGCCATCGGCTTCTCGCAGGCGAGCGGCATCCCCTACGACGTGGGCCTCATCCGCAGCCACTACGTGGGCCGCACCTTCATCGAGCCGCAGCAGTCCATCCGCCACTTCGGCGTGAAGCTGAAGCTGTCCGCCGTGCGCCAGGTGCTCAAGGGCAAGCGCGTGGTGGTGGTGGACGACTCCATCGTGCGCGGCACCACCAGCCGGAAGATCGTGAAGATGCTCAAGGCCGCGGGCGCCGTGGAGGTGCACCTGCGCATCTCGTCGCCGCCCACGCAGTGGCCCTGCTACTACGGCATCGACACGCCCAGCCGCACGGAGCTCATCGCGGCCAGCCACACCACGGAGGAGATCGCCAAGTACGTGACGGCGGACTCCCTGGGCTACCTGTCGCTGGAGGGCCTGGGCACGGCGGTGGAGGACCCGAAGCGGAGCACCTACTGCACCGCGTGCTTCTCCGGGCAGTACCTCACCGACAAGCTGTCCCAGAGCGCGGGTGCCACCAAGCTCAGCGCCTGAGATGCCAGCCGCGCCTTCGGGCCGGCCCGGGCTCGCCCAGGCGGAGCGGCAGTTCGTCCGCTCCGTCGTCGCGGGCCTGGTGTTGTTGGGAGCGGTCGCCGTCGCGGGGCCGCTGCTCTCCTACCGCGGTGACGTCGCCGGAGCCCGTGCGGAGTTCCAGTCCCGCATGACGCGCGAGGCCCGCGTCTACGCGGAGGCGCTGGGCCTGCACCTGAAGCTGCTCCAGACGGAGCTGTTGCGCGTGTCCGAGGGCGTGGGCCCGGACGTGAAGCGCGAGCTGCCCACCGAGGACCTCCAGGACCTCACCACGCCCCGCGCCGGCCTCTTCCACGCGGGCGTGATGGTGCTGGACGCGCAGGGCAAGCTGCGCTGGAGCGACCCGCCGCTCGACGAGGCACAGGCCGGGGGCGGCTTCGCCACGCGTCCCTGGTTCCAGCAGGTGCTCGCGCGCCAGACGTCCGTCGTGGACGCCATCGCGCCGGGCGCGTCCCTCTTCGTCGTCGCGGTGCCGGTGGTGCGCGAGGGACAGACGACCGCGGTGCTCGCGGGCCTGCTGGACACGGGCACGGCGCTGCCCGGCGGACGGCCCCTGAGCAACGACCTGGAGCTGCTCGTCCTCAACGCCTCCGGAGACCTCTTCCTGCCGAGCGCGCCGCCCTCGTGGGCCAACGTGTCGCGCGCGTCTGGAGAGCTGCGCGACTTCATCCGCGAGGGCGTCCGCCCTCCGTCGATGGACGCGATGCCGGAGACCTTCCTCACCGCCACGCCCGTGCCCGGCACGGGGCTGCACCTGGTGCTCGCCGCGGACGAGACCGCGCTCCTGTCCGGGCTGCGCGACCGCTTCCTCGTGCAGTTGCTGGTGCTGGCGCTGCTCCAGGTGGGCACGCTGGTGCTCTTCACCGTCCACTGGCGCCGCGTCTACGGCCTGTTCCGCGAGGTGGAAACGCGCTCAGCCCAACAGGAGAAGATGGCCGCGCTGGGCAGCGCCGCCAGCCTCATCGCGCACGAGGTGAAGAACTCCCTCAACGGCCTCAAGGCCGCCACCGGCCTCGTCTCTCCTGAAGGCGAAGGCGGGCTCGTGGTGCGCACGCTGCACGGGCAGATTGACCGGCTGGCGCACCTGGCCACGTCGCTGCTCCACTTCGGCAAGCCGCCCGTCGTGCGCCGCGTGGACGTGGACCTGTCCAGGCTCGTGCGCGACGTGGTGGAGGGCCTGCGCTCACTGCCGGAGGCGGGCGAGGTGCGCGTGGACGTGGACGTGCCCCAGGACGCGGCGCTCCTGTCCTGCGACCCGCTGCTCCTCACCACCGCGCTGGACAACCTGGTGCGCAACGCGATGGAGGCCACCGTGGCGGCCAAGGACCTGGGCAGGGTGGCCGAGCCCCAGGTGCGCGTGCGCGCCCGCCTGGACGCGGACGCCGCAGTGGTGACGGTGGAGGACAACGGGGGCGGGCCGCCGCCGGACGTGGAGGGCCACCTCTTCGAGCCCTTCCACACCTCCAAGCCCAAGGGCATCGGCCTGGGGCTGGCCATGACGCGCCAGGCGCTGGAGCATCAGGGCGGGCAGCTCACCTTCGAGCGCCTCCCAGACGGCAGCCGCTTCCTCCTCCACCTTCCCCGAGTGCCCCGGTCATGAGCCTCCCCGCCCTCCTCGTGGACGACGACCGCGCCTTCTCCTCCATCGCGGCGGTGGCGCTCCAGCGCGAGGGCTTCAGCCTCACGGTGGCGCATTCGCTGCACGAAGCCCGCGCGTCGCTGGCGAAGGCCACGCCCGTGCTGTTGGTGCTGGACCGCCGGCTGCCGGATGGAGACGGGCTCGCGTTCCTGCCGGAGCTGAAGGCGCACGCGCCCGGCGTGGCGGTGGTGATGGTGACGGCGCACGGGGACATCGCCAGCGCGGTGGACGCGGTGCGAGCGGGCGCGGTGGACTACCTGGCCAAGCCCGTGGAGCTGGCGGACCTGGTGCTGCGCGCGCGCCGGGCCGTGGACGCGAGCCGCTTGAGGGACCGCCTGGAGACGGCGGAGGCGGAGCTGTCCGGCCGCCGCAGGCTGGTACCGCCCACGTCCGCCGCCATGCAGCGGGTGTTCGCGATGCTGGAGCGCATCGCCGCGTCGCCGCGGAGCCCGGTGCTGCTCCTGGGCGAGACAGGCGTGGGCAAGGAACAGCTCGCGCGGCACCTGCACGCGCTCGCGTCGAAGGACGGGGGCGCGCCCTTCGTGCACATCAACTGCGCGGCGCTGCCCGAGCAGACGGTGGAGAGCGAGCTGTTCGGCCACGAGAAGGGCGCCTTCACGGATGCGCGCACCGCGAGGCGCGGGCTGGTGGAGGTGGCCCATGGCGGCGTGCTCTTCCTGGACGAAGTGGGCGAGCTGCCGCTGCCGCTCCAGGCGAAGCTGCTCACGTTCCTGGACTCGGGGCGCTTCCGCCGGCTGGGCGGCACCACGGAGCAGACGAGCACCGCGCGCATCGTGGCCGCCACCAACCGGGACCTGCCCAAGCAGATGTCGGGCGGCAACTTCCGCGAGGACCTCTGGTTCCGCCTGGGCGTGTTCCGCATCGACATCCCCCCGCTGCGTAAGCGACGCGAGGACGTCCTCCCGCTGGCGGAAGGGATGCTCGCGGACCTGGGCCGCGAGCTGGGCCGGCGCGACGTCAGCCTGGGAGCGAAGGCCCGCGCGAGGCTTGGGGCCTATGCGTTCCCGGGCAACGTGCGCGAGCTGCGCAACATCCTGGAGCGGGCGCTGGTGCTGGAGCCCGGACCGGAGCTGGAGCTGGAGGTGCTGGGCGGCACGCCCTCCGTGAGCAGCGCGGTGAAGGTGGAGGCACCGGCCGCTGTGGCGCCGGGGGCCTTCAGCGTGACGGAGCCCGTGCCCATCGAGGACCTGGAGCAGGCGTACGTGCGCTGGGTCCTGGAGCGGCTGGGTGGACGGCGCATGGAGGCGGCGAAGGCGCTCGGGCTGTCCTATCCGACCTTCCTCAAGCGCCTGGGCGACACCTGAAGCGATTTGCAGTGCCCGCGATGAAAGGATTTTGAAGTCGCGGGCGCTGAAAGGATTTTGAAGTCGCGCGGCGCCGCATCCGCGCGGATTTGCTGAGGCCAGGCCGGGCACACGGCTTGCGATGGGGCTCCTCCGGATTCTCACCGGAGCCTGCCGCTTGCGCCGTTCCCTCCCCGCTCTCATCGCCCTGGGCACCCTGCTCGGTCTCACCGCCGGTGCCGAGCAGCACCCCACCTCCTCCGCCACGCTGCTGCTCTCCACCCTGCCGGACGACGACGGTCTGGCGGAGCTCCTCTGGGAGCACTCCGCGGACTTCGCGGACGACCGCGCCCGCCTCGCGGCGTCGCGAGCGGATCACCAGCGCACGCACCTGCTGCCCAACCCGGAGCTGGACGTGTCGATGAACACCATCCCCATTGGCGCCACGAACCCGCCGGGACTGCGCCGCCTGGACGACGTGCCCAACTACGTCGTGGGCATGTCGGAGCTGGTGGAGCTGGGCAAGCGGGGCCCGCGTCAGGACGCGGCGAAGGCGGCGCTGTCCGCCACCACGCTGGACGTGCACGCCGCGCTGAGGGCCCGCACGTACGACGTGCTGGAGCGGGCGGCGGAGGTGGCCTCCACGGAGGTGCGCATCGCGGAGCTGACGAAGCTCACCGATGACGCGCGGAAGCTCACGGACCTGCAACGCGCCAGGCAGCAGCACGGCGACGCCGCGGGTCTGGACGTGGACCGCTCCACGTTGGAGGCGCAGTCGCTGGAGACGTCGCTGGGAGAGGAGCGCGTGAAGCTCACGGACGCGCTGCTCGCCTGCGCCCGGCTCGCGGGCATCCCCTGTGAACCATTCGGAAGTCACGAGCGGGCGATGTCCTTCCTCCAGAAGAGGCTCGACCAGGCGCCCGCTCCCGCCGCCATCGAAGCAAGGCCGGACCTGCGGGCCCTGAGCGCGCAGGAGGACTCCGCGAGGTCCTCGCTGACGCTGGCGAAGCGCCGCTGGATTCCGGATCCGACGGTGCGAGCTGGCTACACGCGGGACCAGTTCATGATCTCCGGCAACCAGAAGAACTCCCTCTTCGTGGGCCTGTCGATTCCGCTCCCCCTCTTCGACCACGGTCAGGCGGACGCGCACGCCGCCAGCGCGAGCGCCCAATCCGCGAAGGCCGCGCGAGAGCTGCTCACGGCCCAGGCCTCGCGAGAGACGGACCTGCTGAACCAGCAACTGCGAGCCGTGCAGGAGCGCCGTCAGAAGCTCTACACCCAGACGCTGCCGCTGGCTGAAGGCGTGGTGCAGCGTCTGGACGCGGCGGTGAAGGCCGGAGGCGCGGCGTTGCAGGACCTGCTCCTCGCGCGCCGGACCTACGGCGAGCTGGTGCTGCACGCGGCCGAGCTGGACCAGACCGCCTACCAACTCACCATCGCCATCGCCCGGGCCAGCGCCGCCGGCCCGCGAGCACCGGACACGCTGACCAATCCGCGCTCCTGATGACGACAGGCCCTGTCCTCCGACACGCGCGCCATTCCTCGGCTCACGCAAACGCCCTGACTGCCACTGACGGTCCATCCCCCTCCCGAAAGCCCCCAGTCCATGAACACCCCCGACACCTCCGCCGCCCCTGCGTCCACCCACACCTCTTCTCGCCGCGCCCCGGTCTGGGTGGCCTTCGCCGGAGCGGGCCTGCTGGGCACCGGCGTGCTGCTCTACGTGCTGTCCCCCACCGCCTCCATCGCGGAGAGCGAGACGGCCATCCGCGGGCCCACCGTGAAGGGTGAGACGGTGCACCTGCCAGACGACGCACCGCAGTGGCACTACGTGCAGCTCGCCGTGGCCACCGAGGGCAGCGCCCTCACGCCACTCCCCTCCCCCGCGCGAGTGCAGTTCGACGAAGCGCGCACCGCCTCCGTGGGAGCCCCGCTCTCGGGCCGTGTGGAGGAGGTCCGCGTGCGCCCCGGCGACCGCGTGAAGCAGGGCGACGACCTCTTCAGCGTGCGCTCCGGAGCCTTCGCGGAGCTCGTGCGTGAACAGCGCGGAGCGGAAGCCGAGCTCGCGGAGAAGCGCCGCAACGCGGACCGCCTCAAGGAGCTGGTCGCCCTGCGAGCCGCCCCGGAGAAAGAACTCCTGGCAGCGCGGACAGAGCTGCGTCAGGCCGAGCTCTCCCTGGAAGCCGCCAAGGCGAAGCAAGGCAGCCTCCGCGTGTCCTCCCGAGGCGAGAACCTCTTCTGGGTGACAGCCCCACGCTCCGGCACGGTGGTGGACCTGGACGTGGTGGCCAGCCAGGAGGTGACGCCCGACCGCGACAGGCCGCTCGTGCGCCTCTCCGACCTGGATCAGGTCATGGTCGTCGCGGACCTCCAGGAAGCGGACGCGCTGGACATGTCCCCCGGCCAGGACGTCACCGTCACCACGCGAGACGGCATCGTCCGCGCAGGCAAGGTGGACCGCGTCTCCGAAGTGGTGGATCCGCTACGTCGCACCGTGGAGGTGCGCGTGCGCGTCCCCAACAACGACCGCCGCTTCCGCCCCAATGCCTTCGTGGAGGTGACGCCCACCGCGCCCGAAGGCGTCAAGCGCGTGCGAGTTCCCGACAGCGCGGTGGTGACGGACGGAGCACGCTCGGTGGTCTTCGTCGCCCGTGACTCCAACCGCCTGGAGCGCGTCGCCGTGACGCCGGGCCGCCGCCGCGACGGCGAGGTGGAGCTGCGCGGGGGCCTCGCCTCCGGAGACCGGTTCGTCGCCCGGGGCGCGCTGCTCCTGGAGAACCAGATCGAACTGGCGGACTGAAGCCCCCTCGACGGAACGAAAGACACCCATGTTCGAAAAGCTCGTCGACTTCAGTCTGAAGAACCGCGCGGCGGTGGTGTTCCTCACGCTGCTCACCGCCATCTGGGGCTGGTTCTGCTTCAGCGACCTCACCGTGGAGGCCTTCCCGGACCCCACGGACACCCAGGTCAACGTCATCACCCTCTATCCGGGCCAGCCGTCCGAAGAGGTGGAGCGTCAGATTGGCCTCCCGCTGGAGCGCGCCCTCAATGGCATCCCGGGCCTGACGCGCCTGCGCAACCTCTCCATGTTCGGCCTGTCCTTCGTGACGCTGAGCTTCAACGACAACACCGACGTGCTCTTCGCCCGGGCCCAGGTGCTGGAGCGCCTGCGTGACGCGGAGCTGCCCGAAGGCCTCACGCCCTCCCTGGGCCCGCTGGCCACGCCCATCGGAGAGATCTACCGCTACACGCTGAAGGGCGCGAAGGGCGACCCCATGAAGCTGCGCACCCTCCAGGACTGGGTGGTGCGGCCGGGCCTCTTGCGAGTGGACGGCGTCGCGGACGTCGTCAGCTACGGAGGCCTCCTCAAGGAGATCCACATCCAGCCCGACCCCGCGAGGCTCGCCGCGTTCGGCCTCACGCTGGACGACGTGGAGGACGCGCTGAAGGACGGCTCGGAGAACGCCAGCGGCGGAGTGCTGGAGCGGGGCTCCGAACAGTTCGTCATCCGCAGCGAGGGCCTCTTCCACTCGCTGGAAGACATCCGCGACGTGCGGGTGGCCACGCACGAAGGCACGCCCGTGTTCCTCAAGGACGTGGCGGACGTGAACGAGGGCTGGTCCCCCCGCCAGGGCGTGGTCAGCCGCGACGGCGACGGTGACGTGGTGCAGGGCATCGTGCTGATGCGCCGCGGAGAGAACCCCTCCGTGGTGCTCTCCCGCGTGCGCGACGCGGTGGCCGCGGTGAACGGCCGCCTCCAGGCGGAAGACGCGCACATCGATCCGTTCTACGACCGCACGGACCTGGTGAACACGACGTTGCGCACGGTGGGCCACAACCTGCTGGAGGGCGCGCTGCTCGTCACGCTGGTCCTCTTCATCTTCCTGTTGGACCTGCGGGCCGCCATCGTCGTGGGCGTCCTGATTCCCCTCTCGCTGCTGGCGTCGTTCATCTACCTGAAGATGCGCGGCATGTCGGCCAACCTCCTGTCCATGGGCGCGGTGGACTTCGGCGTCATCGTGGACGGAGGCGTGGTCATCATCGAGAGCATCCTGGCGCGCATGTCCGGCCACCAGTACGAGGGCGAAACCCCGCTCGAACGCATCCAGCGCGCGACGAAGGCGGTGGTGCGCCCCACGGTGTTCTCGCTGCTCATCATCATCGCGGCGTACCTGCCCATCTTCATGTTGCAGCGGGTGGAGGGCCGCATCTTCGCGCCCATGGCGAACACGGTGGTGGCGGCGCTCCTGGGCGCGCTCGTCTTCTCCGTCACGCTCATCCCCGTGCTGGCCTCGTTCGTCTACCGCAAGCCGGTGAAGCACAAGGAATCACCGGTGCTGCGAGCCGCGGACAAGGCCTACGGACCCGTGCTGACCTGGAGCCTCAAGCACCCGGCCACCGTGGTCGCGGTGTGTACGGCGGGCCTGCTCTTCGCGGGAGCGCTCGTCCCGCGCATGGGCAGCGAGTTCCTCCCGGCGCTCAACGAAGGCAGCCTCTATCTGACCTTCACGATGCCCTCGAACATCTCCCTGTCGGAGGGCCGCAAGCTGGTGCCGCGAATCGAAGGCCTGCTGCGCCAGGCACCGCAGGTGGACGGAGTGCTCAGCCAGTTGGGCCGCCCGGAGGACGGCACCGACGCGAAGCTCACCAACAACCTGGAGTTCTTCGTGAAGCTCAAGCCACCCGCCGAGTGGCCCAAGAGCACGCCGAAGCTGGACGACGTGCTGGAGGTCCTCCAGCGCGCCGTGTCGGAGGTGCCGGGCATGGAGGTGAGCTTCAGCCAGCCCATCGGCGACAACGTGAACGAGAGCATCAGCGGCCAGCAGGGCCAGCTCGCGGTGAAGCTCTTCGGTGACGACCTCCAGGTGCTCCAGGAGTATTCGCAGAAGGTGAAGCGCACGCTGTCCAGGGTGGACGGCGTCGCGGACCTGGGCATCGTGAAGAGCGGTGAGGTGCCCAGCATCCAGGTGACCCCGGACCGCGTGGCACTGGCCCGCCACGGCATGTCGCTGGGAGACTTCCAGCACGTCTTCCAGACGGCCGTGGGCGGCCGGCCGCTCAGCGAGTTCTGGGAGGGCGAGCGCCGCTTCGACGTGGTGATGCGCCTGCCCATGTCCAGCCGCGACGACGTGGAGAAGATCTCCCACCTGCGGGTGCCCGTGGAGGGCGGCGTGCTGGTGCCGCTGAACGAACTGGCCAAGGTGAAGACCGGCTTCGGCCGCGCCTCCATCAACCGCGAGAACGGCCGGCGCTACATCGGCGTGCGCATGAACGTGCGAGGCCGGGACCTGGGCTCCTTCGTGAAGGACGCGCAGGCGCTGCTCCAGAAGGAGGCCCCGCCTCCCGCGGGGATGAGCGTCGAATGGGGCGGCGAGTTCGAGAGCAAGGAGCGCGCGATGGACCGGCTCCTCACCGTCCTGCCGGTGGCGCTGGTGCTCACGCTGCTCTTGCTCTTCAAGGCGTTCAACTCCTTCGGCCGCGCGGTGGTGACGCTGCTCAACGTGCCCTTCGCGCTGATGGGAGGTGTGTTCGGCCTGTACTGGGCGGACATGCCGCTGAGCGTGGCGGCGGCGGTGGGCTTCATCGCGCTCATCGGACAGGCGGCGCTCAACGGAGTGCTGGTGATGAGCGCCATCGCGGAGCGGAGGGAAGCCGGAGAGTCACTGGACGACGCCATCCTCCACGGCAGCCGCGAACGCCTGCGTCCGGTGCTGATGACCGCCGCGCTGGCGGCCCTGGGCCTGGTGCCGGCGTGCTTGAGTAACGGCATCGGCTCGGAGATGCAGAAGCCCCTGGCCATCGTCATCGTGTCCGGCACCCTCTCCGCGTGCGCGCTGACGCTGGTGCTCCTGCCGGTGCTCTTCCGCATCTTCGCCCGCTTCACGGAGCAGGTCGTGGACCGGATGCCCGCGCAGCTGTTGCGCGTGGTGCCCGGAGCGAAGAACCTCCGCAAGGCAGGCTGACCGAAGTTCACGGAGCCCCATGACGACCTGGATGAGTGGAGTCAGCGAAACCAACGGCATCAACCTCCACTACCTCCGGACCGGAGGTGACAAGCCTCCGGTCATCCTGCTCCATGGCTTGATTGGAAGCGGCGCCTGCTGGACGCCCGTGGCGCGCGTGCTCGAAGGTGAATTCGACGTCGTCATGCCCGACGCCCGAGGGCATGGCGATTCGAGCACGCCGCCCCACGGCTACCGGTACGACGACCACGCAAGCGACGTCGTGGGCCTCATCCAAGACCTGAAGCTCTCGCGTCCGGTGCTGATGGGGCACTCCATGGGCGGCATGACCGCCGCCGTGGTGGCGAGTCGCGGGACGGACCTCCGCGGCCTCGTCCTCGTCGACCCGACGTTCTTGAGCCCCGAGCGTCAACGCGAGGTGCACGCCAGCGACGTCGCCGGACAACACCGCCAGCTCCTTGGCTTGAGCAAATCCGAACTCGTTGCACAGGCCATTGCCCGGCAGCCGCATCGCTCGCCCGAGCTCCTCGAGCTTCTCGCCGAGGCGAGACTGAAGACCCACCTGGAACCCTTCGACGTCCTCACGCCGCCCAACCCCGACTATCGCGACGTGGTGAGCGCGATTGACGTCCCCATCCTCCTCGTCATCGGAGACCGCGGCCCCGTCGTCACGTTCGAGATGGCAACGGAGCTGCGAAGCCTCAACCCACGCGTGCGCATCGAAGAGATCCAGGAAGCCGGCCACGGCCTCCCGTATGACCAACCCGAGCGCCTGGCGGAGAGGGTCGCGTCGTTCCTGCGGGAGCTGGCCTGAAGCTACCTTCGCGGCTCGTACCGCAGGGCCACCGCCCCCGAGGCGAGCTCCTGCCGGCCCACGAGCTTCAGGTCGACGTACTTCGAGAGCCCCGCGAACAACGTCGGCCCGTGGCCCGCGATCCGGGGATGCACCACGAACTCGTACTCGTCGATCAATCCGAGTTCCGCCAATGCCAGCGGGAGCTTCACGCCGCCCACGTACAGGCCCTTCCCCGGCTGATTCTTGAGCTGTTGAACCGCCTGCCCCAGGTCCCCGCGCACGAGCTCCGCGTTCCAGTCGACCCGGTCCAGGGTGCTCGACACGACGTACTTCTTCGCCGCGTCGATGGTCCGGGCGAAGGAGTCCGTCCCCGTCGGCTGCCGGAACGCGGCCTCCATCATCTCGTAGGTGACCCGGCCAAAGAGGAGGGCATCGGCACGCGCGAGGGTCTCGGCCGCGTGACGATGCAGCCCTTCGTCCGCGAAACCCGCACGATGATCACAGCACCCGTCCAACGTGATGTTGATGGAATACCGAAGAGGTCGCATTCCATGAGCGTACCGTCGGCCCAAGGCCATCGTCACTCACCCGGCGATGAAGTCCTTCAAGTCATCGGGAAGCGGTGACGCGAAGGTGACGGTCTCCCCGGTGCCCGGATGCGGGAACGTGATGCGCTCCGCGTGGAGCGCATGGCGCGGCAACCGCAGCCGGGCCCACGCCTCCGGCTCCAGCGAGTGCTTGCTGAACCGGTCGAAGTACCCCGGATCCGGCCCGTACATCTTGTCGCCCACGAGAGGAAATCCCGCCTCGCGCAGGTGGACGCGGATCTGATGCTGCCGCCCCGTCTCCGGAAAGCAGCGCAGCAGCGCGAACGGCTCGCCGCCATGCGTGAAGCGCTGGAGCACCTGGAAGCGCGTGCGGCTGGGCTTGCCCACCACAGGGTCGATGCGCACGGCGATGCGGATCAGGTCTGTCCCTTCCGCGATGGGCGCGTCCACGACGAAGGTGTCCTCGGTGGGCTGACCCTCGCACAGCGCCAGGTACTCCTTGTGCACATCGCGCGACAGGAACAGCCCGCCCAGCACGCGGCAGGACTCGGTGGTGCGGCCACACACCACCAGCCCGCTCGTCTCGCGATCCAGCCGGTGCGCGGGCTCCGCGAAGCGCTCACCAAAGCGCTCGCGCAGGAGCGTCACCAGCGTGCCCTTGTGGTAGCGCGCGGTGGGGTGGATGGGCAGCCCCGCCGGCTTGTCCAACACCAGCAGCCAGTCATCGGAGAAGACGACGGGCAGCTCCGTGGGCGTCACGGGCTCCTGGCTCGCGGGGCGACGGATGCGGAAGGTGAGCCCCGGGTACACGGGCGTGGAAGGCTTGAGCCGGTACTCGTCGCACAGGACGCCGCGCAGGATGATGCCGCGCACGCGCTCCAGGTCCATGCGGCGGATCTTCTCGCAGAGGTACCGGTCCAGCCGCCATCCCGCGTAGTTCGGCTCCACGACGAACGGGATGTCCACGTAGCCGTCGGGCACGGCCGGAGCGCTCTCGGAGTCTTCACGCATGGCGAGCCCGACGCTCTACCACGCTTTGAAATACGAAGGCCGCCCGGCCCCCGCGCACGAAGACGCGAGCACCCGGCGGCCTGATTGCTCCACGAACCGCGGCAGCTCACCCGAAGGCGCGCTTGGTCTCCACGCCCAGGAAGCGCGCGTAGAGGTCCGCGATGCGCTCGCCCGTGCGGCCGTCCCACAGCTCCGGCACGCGGCCCTTCTTGAAGTCGCCAGCCAGCACGCGGTTCGCGGCCTCGCGGATGCGCGCGGGGTCGGTGCCCACCACCTCGTTGGAGCCGACCTCCACGGTGATAGGGCGCTCGGTCTGCTCGCGCATGGTGAGGCACGGCACGTTCAGCGCGGTGGTCTCCTCCTGGAGCCCCCCCGAGTCCGTCATCACCAGCTTCGCCTGCGACGTGACGGACAGGAACTCCAGGTAGCCCATGGGGTCCACCAGCTTGAGCCCCGGCGTCTGCTCCAGCTTGGGGCCCAGGCCCTGCTCGGCGATCATCTTGCGCGTGCGCGGGTGCACCGGGAACACGACGGGCAGCTCCTTCGCCACGTCCATCAGCACGCCCAGGAGGCCCGCCAGCAGCTTCGGGTTGTCCACGTTGGACGGACGGTGCAGCGTCGCCACCACGTAGCCCTTGGGCGTCAGGCCCAGGTTCTTCAGCGTGGGCAACTGGTCGGCCTTCTCCTTGGACGACAGGAGCGAGTCGATCATCACGTTGCCCACCAGGTGGATGTGCTTCGGGTCGATGCCCTCCTTCAGAAGGTTCGCGTCCGCGTCGCGCGACGGCGTGAGCAGCAGGTCGGAGAGCCGGTCGGTGACGACGCGGTTGATCTCCTCCGGCTGGTGCCGCTCGAAGCTGCGCAGGCCCGCTTCCACGTGGGACAGCGGAATCGCCAGCTTGGACGTGACGAGCGCCGCGGCGATGGTGCTGTTCACGTCGCCTACCACGGAGACCAGGTCCGGCTTCTCCGCCAGGAAGACCTTCTCCATCTCCACCATCATCTTCGCCGTCTGCTCGGCATGGCTGCCGGAGCCGATGCCCAGGTGGATTTCGGGCGGAGGCAAGCCCAGGTCCGCGAAGAAGACGTCACTCATCTTCGCGTCGTAGTGCTGGCCGGTGTGGATGACGAGCTGCCGCAGGGACGTACGCGCGGAGATGGCCCGGTGAATGGGTGCCACCTTCATGAAATTGGGACGCGCGCCAACGATGTGGATGACCTTCTTCATGTCGCCCCGGAAGCTAGGCATGGCGCCATTTCTGGCCAGTGGTGGGAACCGGCTAGCCCCTCCCCAGGCGCGGCGAGACGTCCTGAATCTGATAGATGCCGCCCCATGCCCGCCTCCCGCACCGTGGCCGTCATCCCCGCCCGCCATGCCAGCACCCGCTTCCCTGGCAAGCCGCTCGCCCTCATCGCCGGCCGTCCGATGATCGAACACGTCTGGCGCCGCTGTCAGGAAGCCAGCGCCTTCGACGAGGTGTGGGTGGCCACCGACGACACGCGGATCCGCGACGTCGTGGAGGGCTTCGGCGGCAAGGCGGTGATGACCAGCCCCGCCTGCCCCACCGGCACGGACCGCATCGCGGAGGTCGCCCGCGCCCGTCCGGACGTGGGGGTGTGGGTGAACGTGCAGGGGGATGAACCGCTCGTGGACCCGGGCGCCCTCAAGGTGCTCGCGGACCTCTTCCAGGACGAAGCCGTGAACATGGGCACGCTGGTGCGCCCCCTGGACCCGGAGGAGACGGACAACCCCAACGTGGTGAAGGCCGTGCTCGCCCTCAACGGCGACGCGCTCTACTTCAGCCGCGCCGCGGTGCCGCACGCCCGCGACCCCGGCACACCCGTGCGCCGCTGGGCCCACCTGGGCCTCTATGGCTACCGGCGCGACACGCTGCTCCAGCTCGCCGCCTTCAGCCCCACCCCGCTGGAGGAGACGGAGAAGCTGGAACAGCTGCGCGCCCTGGAGAACGGCCTGCGCATCCGCTGCGCCAGCGTGAACTGGCGCACCGTCGCCGTGGACGTGCCGGAGGACGTGGCCCGCGTGGAGGCCGTGATGCGCGAGCGCGCCGCCGTCAAATGACCGGCAGCGCGTCCGGCTCGTCGCCCTTCGGGAAGGCCTCGTCGATGCGCTGGAGCTCCTCCTTCGTGAGCTTCAGCGACGCCGCGCTCGCGTTGTCCCGCACGTGCGCCGCGTTGCTCGCCTTGGGGATGGCGAACACCGACGGCCGGCGCACCAGGAACTGGAGCGCCACCTGGAAGGGCGTCACGCCATGCGCCTTCGCGATGGACGCCAGCACCTTGCCGCCCGCGCTGGTGGGTGACGGGAACTGGCCGTTGCCGAAGGGGCTGTAGGCCACCACCGCCACGCCCTGCGCCTCGCACCACGGGATGACCGCGTGCTCGATGGCGCGCTCCTCCAGGTGGTACAGCACCTGGTTGCACGCGATGCGCCCCCTGCCCGCCAGGGCCAGCACCTCCTCCAGGTCCTCCACCCCGAAGTTGCTCACACCCCAGGAGCGGATCTTCCCGGCCGCCATCAGCTCCTCGAAGGCCTCCACCGTGCCCTCCAGCGGGTGCGAACCGGGCCAGTGCAAGAGGTAGCAGTCCAGGTGGTCCGTGCGCAGCCGCTTCAGGCTGCGCTCGCAGGCGGCCACCGTGCCCCTGCGCGTCGCGTTGGACGGCATCACCTTGGAGACGAGGTACACCTCCTCGCGCCGGCCCTCGATGGCCTTCGCCACCAGTGTCTCCTCCACCCGTCCCTGCCCGTAGAGCTCCGCGGTGTCCAGGTGTGTGAGCCCCAGGTCCAGGCCGGCGCGCAGGGCTCGGACGGCTGCTTCCGCGTCGTCGTCCTCCATCTGCCAGGTGCCCTGTCCGATGACGGGCACCGCCACCCCGGTGTTGCCAAAGACGCGCTTCTCCATTGGCCCCTCCTCGCGTGGAACGTGTCATGGAATACCACCCAGGCCACCCGCCTGCATCCCGGCCCTGCGGACGCCGTCCGGGCTGCACGTCCCCCGACAGTCCGGTAGGCTCCAGCGGTGCCTCCCTCCGTTACCGCTTCGACACCCCACCGCTCCTCCGGGGTCACCGTGCGCCGCCTGCTGGCGCTCGCCCGCCCTGAACTGGGCACCCTGCTCGTCGCCACCGTCTTCCTGTTCATCAGCAGCGGCGCCAGCCTGGTCTACCCCCAGGGCGTCCGCATCCTCATCGACGAGGCCCTCAACGCGAAGAACCGCGGCCTCATCGACAAGGCCGCGCTCGTCATGCTGGCCGTCTTCCTGGTCCAGGGCGTGGCCACCGCCCTGCGCTTCTACCTCTTCACCAACGCCGGCGAGCGCGTGGTCATGCGCCTGCGCCATGACTTCTTCCGGCGCCTCATGGACCAGGAGGTGGCCTTCTTCGACACGCGCCGCACCGGAGAGCTCACCAGCCGGCTCGCCTCCGACACCACGGTGCTTCAGAACACCGTGAGCGCGAACATCTCCCAGGGGCTGCGCAACGCCGTGCAGGCCCTGGGCGGCATCGTGCTGCTCTTCTACACCTCGCCCTCGCTCACCTTCCTCATGCTCGCCATCGTGCCCGTCGTCGCCGTGGGCGGCATGGTCTACGGCCGGCGCGTGCGCGGGCTGTCGCGCAACGTGCAGGACGCGCTCGCCAAGGCCAGCGAGGTCGCCGAGGAGAGCCTGTCCGGCATGCGCACCGTGCGCTCCTTCGCCGCGGAGGCGTCGGAGGTGGCGCGCTACGGCAACGCCGTGAAGAACTCCTACGAGGTCGCCCGCAACCGCGCGCGCCAGTCCGCCGCCTTCATGGGAGGCGCCTCCAGCGCGGGCTACATCGCCGCGGTGGTGGTGTTCTGGTACGGCGGCCGGCTGGTGGTGGACGGCGAGCTGTCCGTGGGCGCCCTCACCTCGTTCCTCATCTACACGATGCTCGTGGCCGTCTCCCTGGGCTCCCTGGCGGACCTCTGGGCGGACTTCATGCGCGCCTCCGGCGCCGCCGAGCGCGTCTTCGAATTGATGGACCGCGCGCCCGCCATCCCCGCCAACGAGGGCGAGCGCCCCACCACCGTCGAGGGGCTCGTGGAGCTGCGCGGCGTGCACTTCGCCTACCCCACGCGCCCGGACGTGCCGGTGCTCCAGGGCATCGACCTCACCGTCCACGCGGGCGAGGTCGTCGCCGTGGTGGGCTCCTCCGGCGCCGGCAAGTCCACCCTCGCCGCCCTCCTGTCCCGTTTCTATGATCCGCTCCAGGGCGAGCTGCGCCTGGACGGCCGCCCCCTGAAGTCGCTGGACCCCAGTTGGCTGCGGCGCCACGTGGGCATGGTCGCCCAGGAGCCCCTGCTCTTCTCCTGCTCCATCGCGGACAACATCCGCTACGGCCGCCCGGACGCCACCGACGCGGAGGTGGAGGCGGCCGCCCGCGCCGCGAACGCGCACGACTTCATCCAGCGCTTCCCGGACGGCTACCGCACGGAGGTGGGCGAGCGCGGCGTGCAGCTCTCCGGCGGCCAGAAGCAGCGCGTGGCCATCGCGCGGGCCGTGCTCAAGGACCCGCGCATCCTCATCCTGGATGAAGCCACGTCCGCCCTGGATTCGGAGAGCGAGCACCTGGTGAAGGACGCGCTGGACCGGCTGATGCAGGGCCGCACCACGCTCATCATCGCCCACCGCCTGTCCACCGTGGCCAATGCCCAGCGCGTGCTGGTGATGGAGCACGGCCGCGTGGTGCAGAGCGGCACCCACTCCACCCTCATGACGCAAGACGGCTTGTACCGCCGCCTCGTGGAGCGCCAGGTCGTCGCAGCCTGAACGCTCGTTCCCCGGACGGGTTCCTCCCACCTCCCGCTCTTCATGGCGAGAAATGGGGGCGCGCATTATCTCTGCTGCCGCAAGAAAGGAGGTGATGCCTTGAACGACAGCAAGATCAAGGCGTCCACCTCCGTCGCGGTGGCCTGCTAACGCGGGTTGTCCCCGGCGGAAGTGACGCCTGCGGTAACGAGTCGCCCCCGCCTTTGCCGGCGGGGGCGACTTTTTTCGTCCCCCCTCCCTACCGGGAATGTCCTGTCCACCCACCGGTTCGTGGCCGCCGGGGGGAAGTGCCATCCACGACCGTCGGGGTCGCCTGCCGGAGAACTTCCGTGTCCATCACGCCGTGTCCCATCCCGCTGCCCTCCGCCCTCCGTGACGAGGAGACGGTCGATGACCAGCGCAATCTTTTTTGTCCCAACTACGACGCCTGCCTGCACCAGGTCGTGAAGAAAGGCTGGGAAGGCTGGAGTTGCCGGGGGTGCGACCTGCGCCACTTCCGCGTCGGCCAACCCACCGCCCAGCAGTTCGCCGTGGCCCGTCCGGGGGGTTGGGACGCGCAGTGAAGGGCTGACCTCGCGGGTTGAGGCCAGCCGGCCGTCCGTGCGTCAGAGAATATTTGACGCCCCCTGGCCCTCTTGGCAGGAAGGGACATGCGCTCCAAGAAAACCAAGTTCATCTTCGTGACGGGCGGCGTGGTCAGCTCGCTGGGGAAGGGACTGGCCTCCGCATCCATTGGCGCCCTCCTCGAGAACCGCGGGCTGGACATCACCCTCATCAAGCTGGATCCCTACATCAACGTGGATCCGGGCACGATGAGCCCCTTCCAGCACGGCGAGGTCTTCGTCACCGAGGACGGTGGCGAGACCGACATGGACCTGGGCCACTACGAGCGGTTCACCCACGCCCGGATGAGCCGCCTCAACAACTTCACCTCCGGCCGCATCTACAACGCGGTCATCACCAAGGAACGCCGTGGCGAGTACCTGGGCAAGACCGTCCAGGTGATTCCGCACGTCACGGATGAGATCAAGGCCAGCATCCGCCAGGCCGCCCAGGACGTGGACGTCGTCATCGTGGAGGTCGGCGGCACGGTGGGCGACATCGAGTCCCTGCCCTTCCTCGAGGCCATCCGCCAGATGCGCTACGACGTGGGCAGCCAGAACGCCGTCTACATCCACCTGACGCTGCTGCCGTACATCGGCGCCGCGGGTGAGGTGAAGACCAAGCCCACGCAGCACTCGGTGATGAAGCTGCGCGAGATCGGCATCCAGCCGGACTTCCTCCTGTGCCGCACCGACCGGGAGATCTCGCGCGAGCTGAAGGACAAGATCGCCATGTTCTGCAACGTGGACAACGGCAACGTGTTCACGTCCCCGGACGTGCGCAGCATCTACGAGCTGCCCCTGGAGCTGCACCGCCAGGGCCTGGATGAGCGGCTCGCGGAGGTGCTCAACATCTGGAGCCGCGCGCCCCACCTGGAGAAGTGGGAGACCATCGTCCGGAAGATCTACGAGCCCGCGCGCGGTGAGGTGACCGTCGCCATCGTGGGCAAGTACGTGAACCTCACGGAGAGCTACAAGAGCCTCAACGAGTCCCTGCTCCACGGCGGCATCGCCAACGACGTGCGCGTGAAGCTGCGCTTCGTGGACAGCCAGGACGTGGAGGCGCAGGGGCCGGAGAAGACGCTCGCGGGCGTGGACGCGGTGCTCGTGCCCGGCGGCTTCGGCGTGCGCGGCACGGAAGGCAAGATCGCCGCGGTCCGCTACGCGCGTGAGAACAAGCTGCCCTTCTTCGGCATCTGCCTGGGCCTCCAGATGGCCGTGGTGGAGTTCAGCCGCACCGTGCTGGGCCTCAAGGGCGCCAACAGCCTGGAGTTCGACGAGCACACCGCGCACCCCGTGGTGACGCTCATGGAGAGCCAGGTGAAGGTGCAGGACAAGGGCGGCACCATGCGCCTGGGCAGCTACGCCTGCGCGCTCAAGCCCGGCAGCGTCGCGCACAAGCTCTACGGCCAGGAGTCCATCCAGGAGCGCCACCGCCACCGCTACGAGGTCAACAACGCCTACCGCGGCCGCCTCCAGGAGGCCGGGCTCGTCATCTCCGGCCACAACCCGGAGCTGAACCTGGTGGAGATGATTGAGCTCGCGGACCACCCGTACTTCGTGGGCTGCCAGTTCCATCCCGAGTTCAAGAGCAAGCCCTTCGCCCCCCACCCCCTGTTCTCCGGCTTCATCGGCGCGGCGCTCGCCCAGCGCGACGCCACCCGCAGCCAGGTCCCCGCGGCCGCCCCGGTGCGCTCATGAGCAACACCCCCTCCATCGAGCTGTGCGGCCACAAGGTCGGCCCCGGCCAGCGCCTCTTCGTCATCGCCGGCCCGGACAGCATCGAGTCCGAGGAGATGGCCCTGCGACACGCCCACCTGCTCAAGGGCATCACCCAGCGGCTGGGCGTCCCGTATGCCTTCAAATGTTCCTATGACAAAGCCAACCGGACCAGCGGCAAGTCCTTCCGCGGTCCGGGTTTGAAGGAAGGTCTGAGAATCCTGGACCGTGTCCGGCGGGAGGTGGGAGTGCCCGTTCTCACGGACGTCCATGAAACCAGCCACGTCGGGCCTGCCGCTGAAGTCGTGGATATCATCCAGATACCGGCGTTCCTCTGCCGGCAGACAGACCTCGTGGAGGCGGTGGCCCGCTCGGGCAAGGGGGTGAACTTGAAGAAGGGACAGTTCGTCGCCCCCAAGGACATTGTCCACTCGGCGCGAAAGGCCGTGGAGGCGGGCAACCCCAACGTGCTCGTCACCGAGCGCGGCTCGTCCTTCGGCTACAACAACCTCGTCGTGGACATGCGCGGCTTCGCCCAGATGCGCGAGGCCGGCCTCGTGGTCTGCATGGACGCGACCCACGCGGTCCAGCTCCCCTCCTCCAGCGACGGAAAGACAGGCGGCGAGCGGAGGTTCGTCTCACTGCTCGCCCGCAGCGCCGCTGCCGCCGGGATTGACGCTTTATTCACAGAAGTCCACGAAGACCCCGACCGTGCCCTGTGTGACGGTCCGTGCTCGCTCAATCCACAGATGTTCGAGGACGTGGTACGAGATGTGCTCAGCATCCGCCGCGCGCTGGGTCACGAAGCCAGTTGATGCATGCGAAAGGTGAGGAGGCCATGTCGACGGAAGCGCCTTCCAAACCGGGCAAGGAAGAGCTGACGTCCCGTGCGTCGCGCGTGCGTCTGCTCGTGTTCGACGTGGATGGCGTCCTCACCGACGGCGCGCTGTACTACGGCGACAACGGCGAGGTGATGAAGCGCTTCAACGTGAAGGACGGCCATGCGCTCGTCATGGCCCGGCTGGTGGGCCTGCCCGCCGCCATCCTCACCGCGCGCTCGTCCCGCATCGTCGAAGCGCGAGGCCGAGAATTGGGCTTCGCCGCCATCTTCCAGGGCCGCAAGGAGAAGGGTCCCGCCTTCCTTGAATTGCTCGACCAACTCCAGATACCCGCGAATCAGTGCGCGTATATGGGAGACGACCTGAACGACCTGGACCCCATGTCACTCGCGGGGCTTTCCGCCTGTCCGGCGGATGCCGTTCCAGAGGTGCGCCAGGAAGCAGACTTCGTTACGACGAACGTGGGCGGTCACGGAGCCGCCCGTGAGCTTGTGGAGCTGTGCCTCCGTGCCAGTGGCCGTTGGGAAGACGCCGTGGGTCTGATGAGAAGCACAGATAAACGCAGCACGTCGTAGGGTGGGTTGATCAAACCCCGCATTCAAGGTAGGTGTTTATTTCCATGGCTAGTGGAACGATGCAGTCCGAGGGGAGTACGGCGATGACGGACCAGCTCTACACGACGCACGACATCAGTCGGTTGCTTCAGGTGGACCCGTCGACGGTGAGCAAGTGGATTGACCGCGGCATCCTGATGGCCTTCCGGACTCCGGGCGGCCACCGCCGGGTGCGTTCGACGGACCTGCGCACCTTCCTGGTCACCCACCAGATGCCCGTGCCCGAGGAGCTGGGCAGCAGCACGGTGCGCCTGCTGGTCGTGGACGACGAGCGCCCGGTGCTGGACGCCATCAAGCGCGCGTTCAAGCCGCACGCGAACCAGGTGGAGCTCCAGACCACCACGAGCGGCGTGGAGGCCCTGCTGCTCGTCTCCGAGCAGAAGCCGCACGGGATGATCATCGACCTCAACATGCCGGACATCGACGGCATCGAGGTCTGCAAGCGCATCCGCGCGCGCAAGCAGATGGAGGGCGTGCGCCTCATCACCATGACGAGCAATCACTCGCCCGACGTCGTGGAGCAGTCCAAGCAGGCCGGCGCGGTGGCGTGCCTGGCCAAGCCGCTGGACGTCACGCAGGTGATGGAGCTGTTCCGGGTGCCGCTGGCGCTCAACACCAGCGCTGCTCGCAAGTAACAGGGCGGGGGCTTCCGCCGGCCACCGCGGAAGCCCTCGGGTCGTACGGATGCTTGCGGGAGTCGCCGCGCCTCGTGTCAGCGAGGGCAGCGGCCTCCCTGATGGGGTGTTGATGCACGTGCATCAACCCTGGACCTTCACCTCGACGACGCGGGGCTTGGTCTCCTCGCGGCGCGGCAGGGTGAGGGTGAGCACGCCATTGTCGTAGCGGGCCTCCACGCGGGTCGCGTCCACCGTCTCCGGCAGGCGGAACTGGCGCGCGTACACGCCCGAGGCGCGCTCCTGGCGCCGCAGGGTGCTGCCCTCCGGCACGGTCTCGGCCTTGCGCTCGGAGCGCACGGTCAGCACGCCGTCTTCCACCTTCACCTGGATGGCCTTGGCGTCATGGCCCGGCAGGTCCACGCGCAGCGTGATGCCGGACTCGGCCTCCAGGATGTCCGCCGCGGGCGTGACGGTGCGCTCGGCGTCGTTGCGGACGCCCAGCTCGCGGAAGAGGAAGTCGAAGTCGCGCAGCAGCGGGTGGGTGACGGCGGCGTTGTTGAAGGGATAGCGAGCGGTCAGCATGGTCTTCTCCTGTTCGTGACGTCCCTTGGGACGCACGTCGTGCGGGTTCACAGTCGTTGTTGAATCGGCGTCCGGGGCCCCGTTCCTCGGGGGTGCCCGGCAGCGCCTCACAAGACTCAAGAGAACCATGCTTCGGGACGTGTCAAGCAACGCCCCCGCACGTCCTGGAGCCCCCGCCAAAGGCCTTCGTGCCTGCCCGCCTGCCCTCCTTCCGGGAGGGCGCGCTCAGTCGTCGTCGCGGCCCAGGGTGACGGCGGCGCCGTCGTCATCGCGGGTGACGCGCACCTGCCAGGGGCGGCAGCAGACGGGGCAGTCCTCCACGTAGGACTCGGAGGAGGCGCCCAGCGAGTCCACGTCGACTTCGACCTCTTCACCGCAGTACGGGCACATCTGGGTGGCGGCGTCCGCGAATGGCTGCATGGTCCAGCCTCCTTGCCTTCAGAGCGTGTTCGGTGACGTGGACTGAGCGTCCGCGCCATCAGACGCTAGAATCCCCACCCCATGGCTCCCCCTTCCCGGAATCGCATCGCGGACATCCTCGTCAAGGCGCGCGTCATCGACGAGTTGCAGCTACGCAGCGCGCTGGCCTCGCTGGACCAGTGGGGCGGACGCGTGTCGCGCGTCGTCGCGGACCTGGGCCTGGCCTCCGAGGAGACCATCACCCAGGCCATCTGCCAGGGCCTGGGAATGCCGCGCGTGCAGCTGGGCAACCTGACGAAGGACGCGGCGGCGCTCGCGCGCGTGGACGTGGGGCTCGCCGAGCAGAAGGGCGTCTTCCCCGTGCAGCTCAAGGACAACGGGAAGACGCTGGTGCTGGCGATGTCCGACCCCACGGACCTGGCCACGTTGGACCAGGTCGCGGCGCGCAGCCGCGCCCGCGTGGTCCCCATGGTGGCGGGCGACCGTGAAATCGAGCACGCCATCCTGCGCCACTACCGCGGCCAGGAGCCGGTGGAGAAGAAGCGCTTCAAGCCTGACTCCGCCAAGCAGCAGTCGCAGGACGAGCTCCCGGAGGAGGAGGAGTTCAAGGTCGTGGACATGAGCGGCAAGACGGTCGTGAAGCGCATCAGCGACATCGTCGACCCGAACGCCGCGCCGCCGCCCCCCGCCGCCCCCGCTCCCGCCGCGCGCGCAGCCCCCGCTCCCGCCGCGAGCGCGGGCTCCAGCGCCTCGGACATCCTGGATGAAATCCTCGCGGGCGGCACGCCCACCAACGAGTGGACGGAGGAGGACCTGGCCCGCCTGCAGACGGTGCAGCAGAACCAGGAGAAGAGCTCGAAAATCCTCCGCGCCCTGCTGGAACTCGTCTTCGAGAAGGGCACCGTGCAGCAGCGCGAGCTGGCCACGCGCATGCGCGTCTGAGCCTGTCTGTCGTTGTCAGCCCACCTCGCGCAGCTCGCGCGCGGTGAGCCCCAGCAGCGTGAGGATGGTGTCCAGCCCGCCGGCGGAGATGGACGTGTCTGCGGCCTCGCGCAGCTTCGGCTTGGCGCGGAAGGCGATGCCCAGCCCCGCCTTCTCCAGCATCAGCAGGTCATTGGCCCCGTCCCCCACGGCGATGACCTGCTCCAGCAGGATGCCCTCCTGCTTCGCCAGGGTCTCCAAAAGCTCCGCCTTGCGGCGCGCGTTGACGATGGTGCCCACGGTGCGGCCGGTGAGCTTCCCGTCCTGGACCTCCAGCGCGTTGGAGTACGCGAAGTCGATGCCCAGCCGATTCCGCAGCGCCTCGGCCGCCACGGAGAAGCCGCCGCTGATGACCGCGGTGCGGTAGCCCAGGCGCCGCAGCACGCGGATGAGCGTCTCCGCGCCCTCGGTGAGCGGCAGGTTCGCGGCCAGGTCCTGCAGCACGCGCGCGTCCAGCCCGGCGAGCAGCGCCACGCGCTGGCGCAGGGACTCGTCGTAGTCCATCTCCCCGTGCATCGCGCGCTCGGTGATGGCGGCCACCTTCGCGTGGACGCCGTACGCGCGCGCCAGCTCGTCGATGACCTCGATGCGGATGAGCGTGGAGTCCATGTCCATCACCACCATCCGCTTGCCGCGCCGGTAGAGGCTCTCGCGCTGGAGGGCCACGTCGAACGTGGGGCTCGCCATGGACAGCGCCAGCAGCGCGCGCTTGAGCGCCGCCGTGTCCGCGTCCGGCGGCAGCGTGACGTGCAGCTCCACCGACGCGAGCGGCGTCTCGCTCAGCCGGGTGATGCGCTCCACGCGCGCGTTGCCCGCCACCAGCTGCCGCGTCAGCGCATGCACGTCGTGCACGCCCAGCGCCTTGCCCACCGCGGTGACGACGTAGCGCAGCGGCTCCGGCTCTGGAGACGTGATGGCCGGAGGCACCGCGCGCACGTCCACCGTGACGCCCAGCTCGCGGGCCAGCTCGGGGAGCTCCTGGAGGGACTCGCCGCCGGGCAGGCGCACCCAGAGGGCCAGGGTGAGCAGGCCCTGCACCACCACCTGCTCCACGTCGAGCAGCTCCGCGCCCGCTTTCGCGAGCAGGCCGGTGAGGCGGGCGGTGGTGTCGGGGCCGTCCCTTCCGGTGACGGTGAGGAGGACGCTGTCAGAGGGGCGCGTGGACATGGGCGCGCCGCAGTCTGACAGGTCTTCCACTGGGACGGGCGAGCCTCGCGAGGAGGCCCGCCTGCCCGGTCTACAACTACTCCTGCGGATCCGACGACAGGATGAGCGCGCCGCGGTCCAGGTACTCGCGCTCCGGGAAGGCCTTGTAGAAGTCCGCCAGCATCGCGTCCACGTCCGGATAGCGCTGCTCGCGCCGGTCCTGCGTGGCCTTGTCGAAGAGCTGATCCAACCCGCTGGGCGCCTCCGGGTTCACCTCCGACGGCAGCGGCGAGCGGCGGCCCGGAATCTGACCGGTGAACATCTCGTAGAGCAGGATGCCCAGGGCGTACACGTCCGCGGCGGGACCCGCCTCCTGGACGCCCTTGTTCATCAGCTCCGGCGCCATGTAGACCATGCCGCCCGTGCCCACGAACACCTGGGGCATGCCCTTCGTCGCGTCCACTTCCACCACGCGGCTCATGCCGAAGTCCGCGAGCTTCGCGTTGCCGTACGCGTCGAAGAGGACGTTCTCCGGCTTGATGTTGTGGTGGGTGAGCCCCGCCGCGTGCGCGGCCTTCAGGCCGTACGCCAGCTGCAGGAAGGTGCGCAGCGCGTGCTGCACGTCGATGCCCTTGCCGCCGGACGCCTCCAGCCGCTCCTTCAGGCTGCCGCGCATCAGCTCCACCACGAAGTAGGGCCGCGCCGAGTCCACGTTCTGGTCGATGATCTGCACCACGCCCGGGTGGCGCACCTGCGCCTGCGCGCACAGCTCCTTCTTCAGGCGCTTGAGGACCTCACCGCGCTGCAGGAAGGAGAAGTAGCCGAAGATGTCCTTCAGCTCCTTGATGCAGATGTCCAGCCCCAGCGCGTTGTAGCGGCCCTTGAAGACCGTCCCCAGCGGCCCCGTGCCAATGGGGTCGAACTTCTGGTAGCGCAGGTCCAGGTCGCTGGAGCCCTTCGCGGCGGCCGCGGCGGCGGCGGCGTGGGGAACCGGGGCTGCGGGAGCGGAGGGCGTGGCGGGAGGGGGCATCGGAGCGGGCGCGGCGGCGAGCGGAGGGGTGATGATGAGCGGTTGGGACGCGCTGGGAACCGGCGCGGTCACCACGACGGGCTGGGACGCGGCGGGCTGGGGCGCGGGCGCGGGCGGCAGTCCGATGAAGGTCTCCCGGCGTCCTTCCGCCGGGCCCTCCTGGCGGAACGCCGGCTGGGGCTGCGGCGTCGCGATGGGCGGCGGCGCGGCGGACTGCATCTGGGTCGCGACCTGCCCCAGATCCAGCGCCGGCATGGCCACGCGGTGCGTGCGCGACGGCGGCACCGGCGGCGGCCCCACCTGGGACTGGCCGGAGGCCCCGGCCGAGGAGGACGGATCCACCTCCGCCTCGTCCAGGAGCAGCTCTGGCGGCGGCGGCGGGACGCTCATCGGTTCGTCCTCGTCCAGCGGACGGCCGATGTGCGTGGCGTCCTCCGCGGGCAGGAGCTGATCCGCGAAGAAGTCGTCGACCTCCGACGCGAACCGGTCCTGCAGGTCCCCCTCCACCACCCGCTCACCCTGTTCGGTGAGCTTCAGCTGGGCCTCGCGGTCCATGGCGATGTAGTGGAACTTGCGCAGGAAGAAGAAGTAGCTGTCGAACTCCAGCGAGACGGACGGCTCGAGGGCGGCCTTCACGTCGGCCAGCTTGTTCGAGCGTCCCAGGCGGCCGTTCTCCCGCAGATTCTGCAGGATGAGCAGCGCCTCGCCACTGACGGTGTCACGATGGATGGCGGGCTTCGTCATGGGTGCGCGGACTCTACGCGGCACCCGCCCGGCGCTTCAATGTCTGCCGCGTCGAAGCTACCGGATGCGCAGGAGCTGCTTCACCGTCTCCAGCACTTCCACGAACCGAACGGGCTTGCGCAGGTAGATGTCCACCCCCAGCTGCATCGCCCGCTCCTGGGCCTCCTTGCCACCCGCGGAGATCGCGATGACCGGGATGCCCTTGAGCTCCTCCTCCTCCCGGATGCGCTCCACCAGGGCGAAGCCGTCCATCACCGGCATGTAGAGGTCCAGCATCACCAGGCTGAAGCGGTCCTCGCGCAGCCGCAGCAGGGCGTGGTGGCCGTCCGGGGCGAAGTGGACCTCCAGCGGGACCTTCCCGTGCAGATCGTTGCTCGCGAGCTTCTTCAGCACGTAGCTGTACATCTCGATGATGTGCGGGTTGTCCTCGACGATGAGCACACGGTACCCGTCCTGCTCCGAAGGGGTCACCGCGTTGTCGTTGGGTCCCGCCGCACTCAAGATGTCACCCAGTCGCCGCCGGTCCTGCTCGCTCTCCACACGGATGCCCACGCCGCCCGGCTGATCCGGCGCGGCGATGCGCACCCACGCCACCGTCCCGGCGACTTCTACCGGATCCAGCAGTCCCGGGAAAGAAAGAGCAAGCCGCAGCTCGTCCCCCACCGCGAACAGCTGCTCGGTCTGGACGAAGAACCCTCCGGCGGAGAGGTTTTCCGTCACGTCCCGCAGCGGCCGGCCATGGGCGTAGTCCACCCGGAGGATGGTGGGGATACGAGGGTGCTGCCGCTGGTCCGCAGGGTCCAGGCTCATAACAAGGGGTTGAAATCGCTCGGTAATTTGCTGAGGGCGGCCCAGTCTACCGCCGAGGGTTTATGTTGACAACGAAGCCATTGGAGCAATACGTACCGGCCCGCCATGGCGGAGCCCCTGTTCACTCCTGAAGAGCAGAAGAAGTTCGACGCGGGGATCGCGGAAATCCTCTCGCACTACCCCTCTGATCGCAAAAGCGCCGGCATGCTTCCCGCGCTGCGCCTGCTGCAGGACCTCAAGGGGTGGTTGCCTCCTGAAGGTCTGCGGCTGGTCGCGAAGAATCTGGAGGTCACGCCGGAGCGCGCCTACGAGGTCGCCAGCTTCTACGTGATGTACCACCTCAAGAAGCCGGGCAAGTACGTCATCGACGTCTGCACGAACCTCTCCTGCTCCCTCTGGGGCGCGGAGAAGATGCTCGCGTACCTGGAGCAGAAGCTGGGCCTCACCGCCGGGGAGACGAACGACAAGTTCACCCTGCGCGAGACGGAGTGCCTGGCGTCCTGCGGGACGGCGCCCTGCCTGCAGATCAACGAGGATCACCACGAGCGCCTGACCCAGGCGAAGCTGGACGCCATCCTGGCCCGGCTGTCGTGAGTCGCTCCTCCTCCCCCTCGATTTCCTAGGACGTTCATCCATGGCCTCTACGGCAAAGGCGGTCGAACCCGTCATCTCGGCGGCCTGGGGCAAGCCCCAGTCCTGGACCCTCGACAGCTACCGCTCGCGCGGTGGCTATGACGGCCTCAAGCGCGCGCTCTCCATGGAGCCCGCCGCCATCATCGACGAGGTGAAGAAGTCCAACCTGCGCGGCCGCGGCGGCGCGGGCTTCCCCACGGGCATGAAGTGGAGCTTCGTCCCCAAGGACAGCCCCAAGCCCAAGTACCTGGCCGTCAACGGCGACGAGTCCGAGCCGGGCACCTTCAAGGACCGCTATATCCTTGAGAACGACCCGCACATGATGCTGGAGGGCATCGCCATCGCGTCGTACGCGCTGGGCGTGCACACCTGCTACGTGTACCTGCGCGGCGAGTTCAAGTTCCAGGCGGAGCGCACCCAGGCGGCCATCGACGAGGCCTACAAGGCCGGCATCTTCGGCAAGTCGCTGATGGGCAAGGAGGGCTTCGCGCTCGACTGCTTCCTGGTCCGCGGCGCGGGCGCGTACATCTGCGGCGAGGAGACGGCGCTCCTGGAGTCCCTGGAGGGCAAGAAGGGCTGGCCCCGCCTGAAGCCCCCCTTCCCCGCGGTGGTGGGCCTCTTCGGCTGCCCCACGGTGGTGAACAACGTGGAGACGCTCGCCAGCGTGCCCCCCATCCTCGCCAAGGGCGCGGACTGGTACGCGAAGCTGGGCACGGACAAGTCGGGCGGCACGCACCTGGTCTGCCTGTCCGGCTCCGTGAACCGCCCCGGCGTCTACGAGGTGGGGATGCACACCACCATCCTGGAGCTGATCCACGACGACAAGTACGGCCAGGGCATGCCCAAGGGCCGCAAGGTCAAGGCGGTCATCCCGGGCGGCTCCTCGGCGCCGGTGCTGGGCGCGGACGAGCTGGACGTGGCGCTGGAGTTCGAGGCGCTGAAGATGAAGCAGACGATGGCCGGCTCCGGCGGCGTCATCGTGATGGACGACGCCACCTGCATGGTGCGCAGCCTCTGGCGCGTGGCCCGCTTCTACGCGGAAGAGTCCTGCGGCCAGTGCACCCCGTGCCGCGAGGGCACGCCGTGGCAGACGCGCCTCTTGCGCAAGATCGAGGAAGGCCGCGCGGAGATGAGCGACATCGACATGCTGTCGAACGTCGCCTCCTCCATCGCGCCCTACCCCCCCATCGGCCTGGGCAACACCATCTGCGCGCTGGGTGACGCGGCGGCGCTGCCCACGCACTCCTTCCTCATGCGGTTCCGGGACGAGTTCGAGGCTCACGTACGGGAGCACCGCTGCCCGTTCGGTGACCACCCCTGGGGTTCCTTCGGAGACTGGTCTTGAACATCGAATTGGTCCTCTTCGGCGTCTTCGCCGTCATGACGCTGCTGTCGGCGGGGCTGGTCATCACCGCGCGGAGCCCCATCAACTCCGCCATGGCCCTGGTGTCGACGTTCTTCTTCCTGGCCGGCATCTACGTGCTGCTCTGGGCGCACACGGTCGCCGCCGTGCAGGTGCTCGTGTACGCGGGCGCCATCATGGTGCTCTTCCTGTTCGTCATCATGCTGCTCAACCTGGGTGACGCCCCCCACCGCGGCAAGCCCACGGCGACGCGGCTGTTGGGCGGCGCCTCCGCGCTGGGCCTGCTGGCCGTGCTGGCCGTGACGCTGGGCCGGATGAACGCGCAGCCCGCGCAGCTGGACGCGAAGGGCCAGGCGGCGTTCGGCACCATGGCGGCCATCGGCGAGACCATCTTCACCACCTGGCTGCTGCCCTTCGAAGCGGTCAGCCTGCTCCTGCTGGTGGCCATGGTGGGCGCGGTGGTGGTGGCCAAGTCCCGCATCTGACCCTCGCGACCTTCCGGACAACCCAATGGTCCCCATCACCTATTACCTCCTGCTGGCCGCGGCCCTCTTCTGCATGGGCATGTTCGGCGTGCTGGTGCGCACCAACGCGCTGGTCGTCTTCATGTGCGTGGAGCTGATGCTCAACGCGGTCAACCTCACGTTCCTGGCCTTCGCGCGCATGCACGGCGAGGGTACCGGTCACGTGTCCGCCTTCTTCGTCATCGCCGTGGCGGCCGCGGAAGCGGCCATCGGTCTGGCCATCGTCATCGCGGTCTTCCGCAGCCGCGGGTCCGTGAACGTCGACGACATCCGGACGATGAAGCACTAACGCCCCGTCACCCCTGAGCACACCCATGGACGGATCCCTCGTCGAGTTCTTCAGAACCGCACCCATCCCCCCCGACGTGCTCAGCCCGTCGCTGGGGTTGATCATCCTGCTGCCGCTTCTGGGCGCGTTCGTGTGCGGCGTGTTCGGCAAGTGGCTGGGCCGGGCCAACGTGCACCTGGTGGCGTGCTCCGCCATCGCCGGCGCCTTCGTGCTGAGCCTGCTGGCCTTCTGGGCCACCAGCGACGCGGCCGGCGGGCGCGTGGTGAGCATGGCCAACCCGTTCGGCATCGAGCGGGACACCATCCGCTACGCCATCGCGCACGACTACGGGACGTGGTTCGCCGCCGGTGACTTCCGGGTGAACTTCGGCCTGCTGGTGGACCACCTGTCGGGCATCCTGCTGCTCATCATCACGGGCGTCGGCTTCCTCATCCACCTGTACTCCACCAGCTACATGGAGCACGACGATGGGTACTGGCGCTTCTTCGCGTACCTGAACCTCTTCGTCGCCGCGATGCTCACGCTGGTGATGGCCGACAACCTGGTCCTGCTCTTCGTGGGCTGGGAGGGCGTCGGCATGGCCAGCTACCTGCTCATCGGCTTCTGGTACACGGACAGCGCGAAGGCGTGGGCGGGCCGCAAGGCGTTCGTCACCAACCGCATCGGTGACTTCGCGTTCCTCATCGCCACGTTCCTGCTCATCCTCACGGTGGGCGCCTTCAACCGCCAGGCGGACGCGCGGGACTACAACGCGGCGTCCACGTCGCGCGCCCGCTACGAGCAGGGCATCTCCCAGAAGGGCCCCGTCACCTTCAAGGGCCTGGAGAAGCTGGCCCTGGCCCTGCCGGAAGGCACGGGCGGCGCGGTGTCCCTGGCCACGCCCATCGAGTCCGGGCCGCTGTCCGGCTACACCTTCGGCGGCGTGATGACGTCCATCATGCTGCTCTTCCTCCTGGGCGCCGCGGGCAAGAGCGCGCAGCTGCCGCTCTACGTCTGGCTGCCGGACGCGATGGCCGGCCCGACGCCGGTCTCCGCGCTCATCCACGCCGCCACGATGGTGACCGCGGGCGTGTACCTGTTCTGCCGCATGAGCGCGCTGCTCGTGCTGTCCCCCACCGCCATGGCGACCATCGCCATCGTGGGCGCGCTCACGTCGCTCCTGGCGGCGCTCATCGCGTTCGCTCAGGACGACATCAAGAAGGTGCTCGCCTACTCCACGGTGTCCCAGCTGGGCATCATGTTCATGGGCGTGGGCATGGGCGTCTTCTGGGCCGCCGCGATGCACCTGATGACGCACGCGTTCTTCAAGGCCTGCCTCTTCCTGGGCGCCGGCAGCGTGATGCACGGCAACGGGGACGAGACGGACATCAAGAAGCTGGGCGGCCTGTGGAAGGAGATGAAGTGGACGCACGCCACGTTCCTCATCTCCACGCTGGCCATCACGGGCATCTTCCCCATCATGTCCGGCTTCTTCTCCAAGGACGCCATCTTCCACGGCGTGCACCACAACCACCTGCACGGCCTGGAGTGGGTCTCCGGCTTCGTCTACGTGCTGGGCCTGCTCATCACCGCCTCCACGGCGTTCTACATGTCGCGCGTCTACCTGCTGACCTTCACGGGCAAGCGGTCCCCGGAGGCGAAGCTGGCGCACGCCCATGAGAGCGCGTGGCACATGACCCTGCCGCTGGTCATCCTGGCGTTCCTGGCCTTCATCACGTTCGTCTACGCCCTGCCCCTGATGCCCCGCGCGGGCGGCGGGATGCAGCCGGTGTTCGAGAACTTCCTGTCCCCCGTGCTGCGCCCGGCGGAGACGGTGGCCCGCGTGGCGGAGACCGTGAAGCTGGACACCAGCGTGCCCGGCGTCGGGGACTACGCCTTCGCGTGGATGTGGGCGCTCCTGGGCGGCGGCGCCGCGGCGTTCGCCTACCTGAAGTTCTTCCCCTCGCGCGTGGGCCAGCCGGTGCCGGCCTTCGCCCGCGCGGTCCGCCGCACGGCGCTCAACAAGTTCTACGTGGATGAGCTCTACGAGTTCATCATCATCCGGCCGGTGAAGTTCGTGGCCTTCATCCTCTTCCGCGTGGTGGACGCGCTCGTCATCGACACGGTGCTGGTGCGCGGCACCGCGTACGTCACGGAGAAGGTGGGCCTCGGGCTGCGCCGGCTCCAGACGGGTGACGCGCAGGCCTACGCCGCCATCATGGCGCTCGCCATCCTGGGCGGCGCGGTCTACGCCCTCGTGCAGGTGCTTTCATGAGCTTCTTCGACACCCACCTGTTGAACGTCGTCATCTACCTGCCGCTCGTCTTCGCGGCGCTGGTGCTCGCGCTGCCGGCCAGTGAGCATGGGCAGGTCCGCACCATCACCTTCGTGGGCATGCTGCTGGACCTGGTGTTCGGCGTCTGGGCGTACTTCCGCTTCGACCCGTCCGGCGCCGAGTTCCAGATGGAGTACCGCGTCCCGTGGTTCCAGCAGTTCGGGATGAGCTACCACCTGGGCGTGGACGGCCTGGCCGTGAGCCTGCTGCTCCTGACGGTGTTCCTGGGCCCGCTGGTGGTGCTCGCCTCCACCACGTACATCCAGCACCGCATCAAGGAGTTCCACCTGGCGCTGCTGGTGC
This sequence comes from Corallococcus sp. M7, assembly GCF_054512695.1. Classification (NCBI taxonomy): domain Bacteria; kingdom Pseudomonadati; phylum Myxococcota; class Myxococcia; order Myxococcales; family Myxococcaceae; genus Corallococcus; species Corallococcus sp. M7. Next base: position 1,259,354 of record NZ_CM137252.1, on the reverse strand, counting down.
TCCAGACGACGATGCTGGGCGCGCTGGCGTCGATGGACGTCCTGCTCTTCTACATCTTCTTCGAGGCCATGCTCATCCCCATGTACCTGATGGTGGGTGTGTGGGGCGCCGAGGATCGCCGCATGGCGGCGGTGAAGTTCTTCCTCTACACGCTGGTCGGCTCGCTGCTGATGCTGGTGGCCATCGTGGCCGTGTACTTCATCAGCGGTGGCCCGGGTGTGCGCTCGTTCGACTACGGCACGCTCTACAACAACCTGCTCGCCGCCAATCAGCAACTGGCCGCGTGCAGCAACGGTCCGGAGGGCGCTTGCGCGGGCCTGTCGGGTCTGGCCGCCACGCTGCACACCTACGGGCCGTGGATGTTCGCCGCGTTCGCGCTGGCGTTCGCCATCAAGGTCCCCATGTGGCCGGTGCACACCTGGTTGCCGGACGCGCACGTCCAGGCGCCGGTGGCGGGCTCCATGATCCTGGCCGGCGTGATGCTGAAGATGGGCACCTACGGCTTCTGGCGCTTCGCGATCCCGCTCTTCCCGGTGGCGGCCCACGCGGCCCGTCCGTTCCTCGCGGTGCTGGCGGTGATTGGCATCGTGTACGGCGCGCTGATGTGCCTGGCGCAGCGGGACATCAAGAAGCTCATCGCGTACTCGTCCGTCAGCCACCTGGGCTACTGCATGCTGGGCCTGCTCGCCGTCACCGGTGAGGGCGCCACGGGCAGCGCGTACCAGATGCTCAACCACGGCATCTCCACGGGCGCGCTGTTCCTCCTGTTCGGCTTCCTCTACGAGCGCCGCCACACGCGCCTGATGTCGGACTACGGCGGCATCGCCAAGGTGATGCCGGTGTTCACCGCGGCGTTCGTCATCATCACCTTCTCGTCGGTGGCGGTGCCGGGCACCAACGGCTTCATCGGCGAGTTCCTGGTGCTGATGGGCACGTTCAAGAGCAGCCTGCCCCTGGGCTTCGGCGCGTTCGCCACGCTGGGCGTCATCCTGGGCGCGGCGTACATGCTGTGGATGGTGCAGAAGGTGTTCTTCGGCAGCATCACGCACCGGGAGAACCAGCACCTGCGCGACATGAACCTGCGCGAGATGCTCACCACGGCCCCCTTCATCGTGCTGGTGGCGGTGATGGGCCTGATGCCCCAGCCCTTCCTGGACCGCATCGCTCCGTCCACGGACCGCTACGTGGCGCGCGCCAGCGTGGGCGCTCCGGGCGCCACCCAGGCGAAGGACGACCAGCTGCGCGTGGAGGTGATGTCGCTGCCCTCCACCGCCGCCGCGGCCCGCCCCTCCGTTCCCGCCGCGCCGCTCGCCGTTCGCGAGTAGGCCCCGAAAGACTCCATGAACCTGCCAAATCTCACCCTGGCGGATTTCCTCCCCATGCTGCCCGCCATCATCATGGTGGTGGCGGCCTCCGTCCTGCTGTTGTCGGAGGTGTTCCTCTCCGCGACGGCGTCCCGCGGCTACCAGGCGGTGCTCACCGTCGTGGCGGCGGTGGCCAGCGGCGCCGTCGCCGTGGGCCTGATGTTCGAGCCGCCGCAGGAGGTGTTCCTCGGCTTCGGCGTGTTGGACCCCTTCTCCAGCTTCCTCACCCTGGTGGTGAGCGTGGGCCTGGGGCTGGCGGCGCTGAGCGCGGTGGGCTTCCTGCGCAAGCGTGGCGCGGAGCGCGGTGAGTTCTACGCGCTGATGCTCTTCGCCTCCGCGGGCATGAGCCTGCTGGCGATGTCGTCGGAGTTCATCACCATCTTCGTCAACATCGAGGTGCTCTCCATCGCGACGTACGCGCTGACGGCCTACCTGCGCCGCGGCACGCGCCCCAGCGAGGCGGGCTTCAAGTACTTCATCCTGGGCGCCTTCTCCTCCGCCATCCTGCTGTACGGCACGGCGCTGCTGTACGGCGCCACGGGCACCACGAAGCTCAACGACATCGCGGGGCCGCTGCAGCAGGCGCTGTCCACGACCCCGGCGCTCGTCTACGTGGGCGCGGTGCTCATCGCCGCGGGCTTCGCGTTCAAGGTGGCGGCGGTGCCGTTCCACATGTGGACGCCGGACGTGTACGAGGGCGCCCCCACCCCGGTGACGGCGCTCATGAGCGCGGGCGTGAAGGCGGCGGCGTTCGCGTCGCTGGTGCGCGTGTTCGTCACGGTGGGCAAGGGCATGGACCCCAAGCTGCCGCTGATGCTCTTCGCCACGCTGGCGCTGCTCACGATGATCGCCGGCAACCTGATGGCGATTCCGCAGCGCAACGTGAAGCGCATGCTGGCGTACTCCTCCATCGCGCACGCGGGCTACCTGCTCCTGGGCGTGGCGGCGCTGTTCGTCGCGGCGCCGGGCGAGAGCTTCCGCCTGCTGTCCGCGTCGTCCCTGTCCGGTGGCACGCCGCTGGACGTGGCGCGCTCGGACGCGCTGCGCGGCATCCTCTACTACCTGCTGGCGTACACCTTCAGCGCGGCGGGCGCCTTCGCCATGGTCTCCGCGCTGGAGCGCCGTGAGGATGAAGAGAAGGGAACCGCCTGGGACCTGGAGCGCTTCGCGGGCCTCGCGCAGCGCCGTCCGGGTTGGGCGTTCGCCATGGCGGCCTTCATGCTGTCGCTGGGCGGCATCCCCCCCACCGTGGGCTTCATGAGCAAGCTGCTCATCTTCCAGGCCGCCATCGACGTGGGCCTGGTGGGCCTCACCGTGGTGGCGGTGCTCAGCAGCGCGGCGGGCGCGTATTACTACCTGCGCGTCGTGGTCTACATGTTCATGCACCCCGTCCCCGAGGGCGCGCAGCCGCTGGAGCGCAACTGGGGCACGGAGGCCGCGCTCGTCATCGCCACCGTCGCCGTGGTGCTGCTGGGCATCCTCCCCGGCCACGTCACCGACTGGCTCGCCCAGGCCGGCACGCTGTTCGGCCAGTAGCCTTCTCGCCGGCAGCTCGCGGCACTCGACGCCCGCCTCGGCCCCTGGCCCTGGCGGGCGTTGTCGTTGCGGGGCGTGGCACACGGCGTCATGGCCGCCCTGCATTGCAGAAGTGAAATGGATCCGCGCCGCGTCATGCGGGCGGTTGCAACGCTGCGACGATGCGGGGAGCGGAAAAGAAGGCGGCCCGGCACCCGTGAGGGTGTCGGGCCGCGGGTCTTCTCAAGGTAACGCACCGGAAGTGCTGAAAGGGTGGGGGGGAACCACTTTCAGCCTCGCTTCGATGCGTCCCGAGCTAACCCTTTAGCAGGTGCCATGCCAGGGCCCGTGCGAGACGAAAATCTAGAGTTCTCAGGCACTTGGACGACCGGGCAACAATCCCGCCCCATTGCAGCCCTGAAATCGCGTTTCAGGGATGAAAACAATCAACGAATTCAGGAGGTTGGTTTTTTCATCCCTGAACGGGGGCGATTTCGGATCTGCACTCATACCCGGAGGCAGGTGCGAGTTCGCTGGGAGGCTATTCGCGGGCGCCGGCGGGGGGCCTGAGGTTGAGCCGCTTCATCTTCCGCCACAGCGTGGTGGAGGAGACGCCCAGCTCATCCGCCACGCGGGCCAGGTCCACGCCATGGCGCTCCAGGGCCTGGACGATGGCCCGGCGCTCCGCGTCCTCCACCACCTCCGCCAGCGTGGGGCCCGTGGCCTCCGCGCCGCCAGGCCGCGCGACGTCGGTGGGAGGCAGGCCCGTGGCTTCCGGCGAAGGCGCGGCGTCCGGGGGGAGCACGCGGCCCTGGGGGCGCAGCGGGAAGTCCTCGGGGAGCAGCTCGTCGCCTTCGGCGAGCGCGGCGGCCTGCTCCACCAGGTTCTCCAGCTCGCGCACGTTGCCGGGGAAGTTGTACGTCATCAGGTGCTCCACGGCGGAGGCGGACAGGCGCCGGGGCCGGGGGCTGCGGGCGTTGGCGCGCGCCAGGAAGTGCTCCGCCAGCGCGGGCACGTCCTCCAGGCGCTCGCGCAGCGGGGGCACGCGCAGCAGCACCACGTTGAGGCGGTAGTAGAGGTCCTGGCGGAAGCGCTTCTCCTTCACCTCCAGCTCGATGTCGCGGTTGGTGGCCGCGGCGATCCGCACGTCCACGCGCAGCGCGGTGGACTCACCCACGCGGCGCACCTCGCCGTCCTGGAGCGTGCGCAGGAGCTTGGACTGGAAGGTGGGGCTCGTCTCCGTCACCTCGTCGATGAAGAGCGTGCCGTTGTCCGCCTCCTCGAAGAGGCCGCGGCGCGCCTTCACCGCGCCGGTGAAGGCGCCCTTGGCGTGGCCGAAGAGCTCGCTCTCCAGCAGCGTCTCGCTGATGGCCGCGCAGTTGACGGGCACGAAGGCCTGCCGGCTGCGGCGGCTGTGCGCGTGGAGGGCGCGGGCCACCAGCTCCTTGCCCGTGCCGCTCTCGCCCTGGATGAGGACGGTGGCGTCGCTCTGGGCCACGCGCAACAGGCGCGTGGTGAGGTCGCGCATGGCCTGGCTGCGGCCCACCAGCGCGGACAGGCCGTGGCGCTCGTTGAACTCCGAGGTGAGGTTGTCCACCGCCGCCTGGAGCCGGGCGCGCTCCAGGGCCCGCTCCACGCGGTAGCGCAGCTCGCCCTCCTTGAAGGGCTTGGTGACGTAGTCGTACGCCCCCAGGCGCATGGCCTCCACCGCGCTGTCGATGGAGCCGAAGGCCGTCATCATGATGACCTGGAGGCGCGGGGCCACCTCCAGCGCGCGCTTGAGCAGCGTGAGCCCGTCCATGGGCTCCATCTTCAGGTCCGTGAGGAGCAGGTCCACGCGCTCCTGCGCGAGCATGCCCAGGGCCTCCTCGCCGGTGGCGGCTTCTTTGACGGTGTAGCCCTCCGCGCGCAGGAGCAGGGCGGTGGTGGCGCGCATGTTGCGCTGGTCGTCCACCACGAGGATGCGTCCTCGGGGAACCGGGGTGGTCGCGTCGGTCATGAGAGGGACTGGGGCTGCGTGAGCGGCAGCCAGAAGGTGAAGGTGGTTCCGCGTCCGGCGGCGCTCTCCACGGCGATCTCGCCGCGGTGCTCCTCCAGGATGCGCTTCACCACCGCCAGCCCCAGGCCGGTGCCCTGGGCCTTGGTGGTGAAGAAGGGTTCGAAGACGCGGTGGAGCAGCTCCGCCGGGATGCCCGGCCCCTGGTCCAACACGTCGATGCGCAGCTGCTCGCGGCCCCCATGCGTGTCCCGGCGCGCGCGCACGCGGACCTCTCCGCCCTGGGGCATGGACTGGATGGCGTTGACGGCCACGTTGAACAGGGCCTGGCGGATCTGCCGCCGGTCCATGGGCACCGCGGCCAGGCCGGGCTCCACCTCGATGGAGATGTACACCGGGCGCTCCGTGGGGGCCTGCGCCCGCGCGGCGTCAAAGGCGTCCTGGAGCACGCGCAGGAGGTCCTCCGGCTGGAGCACCGGGTTGCGCGGGCGGGTGAAGTCCAGCAGGTCCGCCACCATGCGGTTGAGGCGGTCGCTCTCCTCCGCGACGATGTCCAGCAGCATGGCCGTGTCCCCCCCGGGGTTCATGATGCGCCGGAGCGTGGCCACCGCGTTGAAGATGACGCCCAGGGGGTTTCTCACCTCGTGGGCGACGATGGCGGACAGCTCGCCCAGCGCGGCGAAGCGCTCGCGCTTCACCATCTCCGCGCGGGTGGCGGCCAGCTCCGCGTAGCTGGCCCACAGCGACTCGTAGAGGCGCGCGTTGGCGATGGACAGCGCCAGCTGGCCGCACGTCGCCTCCGCCAGGTCGATCAGCTCCGGGCCGAAGGGGCGCGGGCCGCGCACGTCGTCCACCAGCACCACGCCGATGAGCTCCTCGCGCGAGGTGAGCGGCAGGCCCAAGAGCGCCTTCTCCCCCAGCCGGTCGATGAGCACCGCGCTCACGGAGGCGCTCGCGGACGTCAGGTCCTCCACCGCGATGGGCCTGCGCTCCAGCGCCACGCGCGCGGCCAGGTCGTCGCTGTCGAGCGGCACCACCACCGTGCGGAACAGGTCGCGGTGGGTCGCGGACGCCGCCGCGCCGCGCAGCACCTTGGCCTGTTCGTCATAGAGCAGGATGAAGCAGTTGGACACGTCCAGGAGGTGCACCAGGAAGTCGGACGCGACGTCCAGGATGCTCGCGGTCTCCAGCACGCCGGACGTGGTGCGCGCCAGGTCCAGCAGCAGGCGCGTCTCCGTGAGCTGGCGCGCGGACTCGGCGCGCAGGCGGCGCTGCTCCAGGAGCGTCACCAGCAGCTCCGCGAGCGTGGACAACAGCCGCGCGTCGCGTTCGTCGAAGGGGCGCTCCTTCGCGCGCAGCGCCTGCACCACGCCCACGCTCTCACCGCCGCGGGTGAGCCGCGCCGCCGTGCCGCTGCCCAGGCGGCCCTGGGACAGCGTCTCCAGCGCGCGCCCCTGCGCCTCCGAGGACAGCACGCCCCCGTCCTCCCGCAGCGTCGCGGCCAGCAGCACGCCGGTGGCGCGCACGGCGTCCGCGTCACTCCCCTCCTCCAGCCCCACATGGGCGGAGAGGCGGGGGGCCTGCCCCGGTCCGGGGACGACGTGCAGCGCCACCGCGCGCGCCTGGAGCAGCTCCGCCACGCGCGCTAGGAACGTCTCCGGCGGCGGGGGCACGGGCTGCGCCACGAAGCGCGCCATCTCCGCCACCGACTCCACCTCCCAGCGGCTGCGCGCGCCGTCCGCCTGGAGGTGGGCGTCCGCGAGCGCCGCACCCACCACCTTCGCGAACAGCGTCAGCACCGAGCCGTGCCGCGGCGCCACCCACGGGCCCGCGACCCAGAGCACCTCCGACCGCGGCCCGCCCACCGGCAGGTACGCGTGCGTGGGCTGCGCCTGGTCCGCGCCGCCGAACACCGGCCGCCCGTCCGACAGCGCCTCCAGCGCCAGGTGCGTGTCCGCCGGCAGGGACACGCCGTCGCGCGCCAACCACCGCGTGCCGTCCCAGCGCAGGATGCGCGCCCGGAAGCCCGCGGCCTCCAGGTCCGCCAGAGCCACGCGCCGCACGCCCTCCTCCGAGCGCGCGGACACCAGCCCCGCGGACGTGTCCACCAGCCGCTCCGCCACCGCCAGCTCCCGGGGGCGCTCCGCCGTCACCATGCAGCTGAGCAGCAGCGCGAAGCCTCCACCCTCCAGCCGCAGGGGGCTGGCCTGCGCGAAGACCTCGCCCGACCCGCCGTGGACGCTGAGCACCTTGTAGAGGTGCGGACGTCCGTCCAGCGGCGCGCCGCTGGCCAGCCGCTGGAAGCGAGCCCCCATCCGGCTGCGGTCCTCCGGCTGGATGAAGTCCAGGATGGAGCGGCCCTCCACCTGTTCGATGGGCAGGCCCAGCAGCCGCGCGTAGGCGGCGTTGGCCACCCAGACGCGCCCCTCCCCCTCCAGCACCAGCATGGGCTGGGTGAAGGGCTCCACCAGGGCGCGTACCTCCTGCTCGTTGTAGGCCTTGGAACTCATCCGCGACGCAGCACCCGTTTGTCCCCCACCCTCAGCGTCACCTTCTCCCGGTCGAAGTACTCCGACAGGGGGATGGTGAACTTGCGGCTCTGGCCCACCAGCTCCTTGAAGCCCTGCGTGGAAATCTCCTTCTGCTCCTTCAGGTACGTCACCAGCCGTCCGCGCAGGTCCTCCAGCGCGCCCGCGTCGAAGCACAGCTCCTCGCTCACCCGCACGCCGGTGCCCGAGGCCACCAGCACCTTCAACAGCTCCTGCAGCTTCGCGGGCGGAAGCCCCAGCTTCTGCGACAGCTCCGTGACGGTGGGCGGCGCGAGCCCCGCCGCGGACAGCTCCGCGGACAGGCGCGTGCGCGCGGCCTCGTCGCCCAGCGTGAGCGTACGGCCCCGGCCCTTGAGGCGCACCAGGTCCTTCTCCGCCTCCACGCCGCCGGAGTCCACCAGCGCCTGCACCACGCGCTGGAACAGGCGCACGTCCAGTTGGGCGGAGAGCCGCTGACGGAGCTCCTCGCGGGACAGGCCCTCGCGCATGGGCTCGCGTTCGTGGAATGCGGCGAGCAGCGCGAGCGAACGCTGGCGCAGGCCCTCGAACACGTCCTGCGCCACGTAGAGCCGCCGGTCGCGGTCCACCAGCAGCACCTGCCCCTTCGCGCCCGCGAGCTCCAGCGTGCGCGCGAGCACCTTGGGCGAGAGCCCCGAGCGGCCGAACAGCTCCGTCTGCGTGAGCCCCGCGTAGCCCGCCTGCCGCAGCAGCCACGCCACCTGCCCGGCCGCGTCCGCCTCCAGGAGCGGCCGCACCACCGAGGACGCCCCCTTGCGCCGGCGCGGCGGCGTGATGGAGAGCACGCGCCCTCCGGCCACCGTGGCGCCCCGGCCCGGCAGCGCGCGCGAGCCGCGCAGGATGAAGCGCTGGCCCACGAGCGCGCCCACCGGAGACTCCAGCCGCAGCTGCGCGAGCCCCGTCTCTCCCGGCGAAAGCGAGTCCAGGTCCAGGAGCGCCACCGTGGCCTCCACCTGCGCGGTGCCCAGGTGCAGGAGCAGCTTGCGCCGCCTGGGCAGCGGGGCCTCCGCGGCGGGCAGCAGCGTCAGCTCCACGTCCAGCATGGACGTCTCCGGCAGCTCGCCCGCGCGCGTGAGCACCATGCCCCGGTGCACGTCCTCCGTCTGCACGTCCGCCACGTTCACCGCCGCGCGCTGCCCCGCCTCCACGCGCGCCACCGGCTGGCCGTGCACCTGCACGCCGCGGACGCGAAAGGGGCCCGGACGCGCGCCGGCCACGGAAGGAATCAGCGCCACCGCGTCGTCCACCGCCAGCGCGCCGGACAACAGCGTGCCCGTCACCACCGTGCCGAAGCCCTTGATGGTGAAGGCCCGGTCCACCGGGAGGAACACGGGCCCCTCCGAGGGGCGCCGGGGCAGTGAGGCGCCCGCGTGGGCGAGCGCCGCCTTCAAATCCTCCAGGCCCTGCCCCGTGCGCGCGGACACCGGCACCACGGGCGCGGCCTCCAGGAAGGTGCCGGCGGTGAGCGCGGCGAGGTCCGCCTCCACCAGCGCGCGCCAGTCCTCGCCCAGGCCCTCCAGCAGGTCCGCCTTGGTGAGCGCGACGACGCCCGCCTTCACGCCGAGCAGCCGGCAGATGTCCAGGTGCTCGCGCGTCTGGGGCATGACGCCCTCGTCCGCCGCGACCACCAGCACGGCCAGGTCCACGCCGCCCGCGCCCGCGGCCATGGCCTTCACGAAGCGCTCATGGCCGGGCACGTCCACCACGCCCGCCACCTGCCCGTCCGGCAGCGGCAGGTGCGCGAAGCCCAGCTCCAGGGTGATGCCCCGCCGCTTCTCCTCCGGGAGCCGGTCGGTGTCGGTGCCCGTCAGCGCCTTCACGAGGGACGTCTTGCCGTGGTCGATGTGCCCCGCCGTCCCGATGATCATCGCCGCGTCAACGCCCTTTACGCTGGCCCCTAGGCCCCGGCCTTGTCCGGGTCGTCGTCGGGGTGCGCGTCGCCCATCACCGGCTGGTAGTCCCACGGGAACACGAAGAGCGAGTCCGTGGACAGCCCCACGTGGTCCGGCGTGAAGCCCTCCGGCCGCGCGATGAGGCACGCGGTGCGGATCTCCTTCGCGCCCACCTTCTTCGCGAGCGCCGTGGCCAGCCCCAGCGTGTCCCCGCTGGAGGCGATGTCGTCCACGATGAGCACGCGGCAGCCCTTGAGCTCCGGGGACATCTCCTCGCTCACCTGCGGCTGGCCCCGCTCCGGGGTGCGCTCGGCCTTGTCGCGGCTGCGGCGGCTGATGCGCACGGGGTAGAACTTGCAGCCGAGCGCGCCCGCGAGCGCCCCGCCCACGTACACGCCGCCGTGGGCCACGCCGACCACCGCCTGCGGCTCCCACGCCTGGCGGATGGTGCGCGCCAACTGCTGCACCTTCCGGTCGAACTCCGCCCACGACAGCTCCACCACGCCGGTGGACTTGTGCCGGGATTGGTCGCGGCCGGTGGGTTGGCGCGGGGCCTCCACCTGGGGCGCCAGCACCATGTCATTGGGAATGGAGACGAGCTTCTCCGCCCCGTCCTTCTGGGCGGCGGAGGGCACGGAAGACTTCGGGGAAGGGTTGCGCTGGTCCTGGGACTTCGGCGGCGCTGCCCGCTTGATGGCCACGGCGAAAGCTCCGGGTGAGGTGCGGCCCTGTCATATCCCGAGCACCGGGCCCCCGCCACAACCGCCGCGCCTGCCTCCCCGGACGGTGTGAAGCGCTGAATCATCCGCCGCGAAAAGCGGATGTCTGTCTTCACGTCAGGCGCTGCCCTCGGTGAGCATCTGCTGGATCTCCGCGCCGGGGATGACATAGCGCGTCGTGCAGAACTGGCAGGTGGCCTCCGCCTGGCCTTCCTTCTCCAGCAGGTCCTTCAGCTCCTCGCGGCCCATGGCAAGCAGCGCGAGCTTCACGCGGTCCCGGCTGCACGAACAGGTGAAGCGCAGGGGATAGCGGGACATGATTTCCAGGTCCGCCTCCGGCACCAATGAGCGCAGGAGTGTCGCCGCCCCGTCCTGTGCGTGCGCCTGCACGGCCGTCTGGAACTGCGCCCTGAGCCGGGTCCCCAGCGCCTTGAAGGCGTCCCGGTCCCCGTTGGGCAGGGGCTGCACGAGCAGGTCCACCACGGTGGCGAGCGGATCCTCCTGGCCGTCCACCAGCCCGGGCAGCTGCGCCACCATCAGGTGCGAGGGCACCTGATCCGACTGGTGGAAGTAGCGCTCCAGGTCCGCCACCAGGTCGAAGTGCTCCAGCTCCACGGACGAGCGGTAGTACTCGCCGCCGCCCTGGTCGCGCAGCACGGACAGGAAGCCCTGGTTCCCCAGCACCGGGCGCCAGTGATAGCGCCCCTCCGAGCCGGTGTACTCCACCAGGGTGTTCTTCACGTAGCCGCGCACCACGCCGTTCGCGTCGCCGTCCACGAAGAGGCCGCGCAGGGGGCCGTCGCACTCCAGTTGCAGGTTGATCCGGGAGTCCGTGCCCTTGCGCAGCGACCCCATGAGGGCGGCGGCGGTGAGGCCCTGGGACAGGAGCGCGGCGGAGGCCGGCATGCTCTGGTGCGTGGCGCGGGCCTGGCGGGACAGGTCCCCGGTGGTGGCCAGCACCAGGCGCAGGTCCGACGCCTTCAACAATCCACTGACAAGCTCATCAGGCATAGGGCTGGTTAGCGTGCCCCACCCGTTCGCGCCCGCCAACGGAAGAGGGGCTGGGGCGGGACGCCCGCCTGGCGGCCAGCAGTCAGGGCGGGGGGCTGGCATCGCCAGGGCTTATGAGTCGGTGTTCCCCGGCTGGCACGGGCGGGTGCGGAAGAAATCCAGCCCGCGTGACGGAACGGCTATAAACCGCTGGAAGGCCGTATCACCCAGGCCCTGACTTGGGCTCGCGGGGGTCCTCACCCCACCCATCCGCGCGCCCCGCTGGAGACTCGATGAGCACCCAAGCCACCGCCGAAGCCCTCACCGACCGGAATCCCCTCTTGAAGTCGCGGCTGGGGTCGTTCCTCGCCGTGGTGCCCCTGACCTTCTGGGTCATCAACCATCTGTGGGACAACCTGTCCGCCTTCTACGGCGCGACGGCCTGGGAAAAGTCGGTGACGGAGTACGCGAACCCGTTCGCCCAGGCGTTCACGTTCATCATCGTCATGCTGCCCCTGCTCATCCACGCCGCGTGGGGCGTGGTGCGCATGTTCAGCTTCAAGCCGAACAACCTCGCGTACAACAACTACGGCAACCTCAAGTACATCGTGCAGCGCGTGGCGGGCCTGGGCGTGCTCGCGTTCCTGGGCGCCCACATCTGGCTGGCCTTCCTGCACCCGCGCCTGGTGGAGGGCCACGCGGAGCCCTTCTCCGACATCGCCCGGGAGATGCACTACCACGGCCCCACGCTGATGGTTTACCTGCTGGGCACGCTGGGCACCGCGTACCACGTGGCCAACGGCATCCAGACCTTCTGCATGGGCTGGGGCATCTTCGCGAGCGACCGCTCCATGCGCCGCTTCGAGCCCTTCTCCATCCTCATCTTCCTCGTCCTGCTGGCCATGTCCTGGGGCGCCATCTACGCGCTCTACACGGCGGGCGCGGCGTACGGCCCGGCGGACCTGGACGTCGGCTGAAGCCTTCGGGCGGCAGGAAGCCGGAGCCTCGCGCTCCGGCGCTGAAAACACGACCGGCCGCCCCTGACATCCAGGAGCGGCCGGTTCGCTTTTCAGGGGGATGGCCCCAGGGCGTTAGAACGGGATGTCGTCGTCCGCGCCGCCGTGGTTGCCGCCCATGCCGCCACCGTCATCCATGGGAGGCGGAGGCTGGCCGTAGTCGTCACGCCCCTGCCCGTAGCCGCCGTTGCCGCCCTGCTGCTGCCGGCGCCCACCGCCATTGCCGCCACTGTAGCCCTCACCGGCGTCACGGCCGCCGAGGAAGGTGACGGAGGTGGCGACGACCTCGGTGGTGTAGTTCTTCTTGTTCTCCTTATCCATCCACTCGCGCGTCTGCAGACGGCCTTCGACGAAGCACTGCCGTCCCTTCTTGAGGTACTCGCCGCACAGCTCCGCGAGCTTTCCCCAGACGACGATGCGGTGCCACTCGGTGCGCTCCTGCTTCTGGCCGTTCTTGTCGTTCCAGCTCTCGCTCGTCGCGATGCGGAAGTTCGCCACGGCCTGACCGCCCGGGGTGAAGCGCACTTCGGGGTCCGCCCCGAGGTTGCCGATGAGAATGACCTTGTTCACGCCTCCAGCCATGTTTCCTCCCGAAACCAGGCCCACCAAGGGCCCGGCACAACCCGCGGGGCCACACGCCCCGACAGGTCCTTCAGCCCATAGCATCCACCACTGACATTCCCCGGGCCACTAAACGGCCAGGGGTGCCGGGGACGCACGTCCGCCTGCTCCCCGGACAGGAAGCCTCAAGGATTCCGGGGCGTTGGCGCGGGCTGGAAGGAACCGGAAGGAAGGGCCGCCCGGACGTCCGCGGTCCGGGCGGAGCGGCGCGGAGGAAGCAGCCTACCCGCCCGGGCGGAGGATGCCGGAGGCAGGGACCACGTTGGGCGTGGCGGACGCGGGCGCGACCACCTGGACGGGCTGGGCGCGCTGGGAGGTCCGGGCCTCGGCCGTCTTGGTGGTGAGGGTGGAGTCCAGCCCCTTGGCGAAGGCGACGAGCTGCGGGTCCGTCCCGCCGGAGCCCAGCTTGCGCAGGGACTTCCAGAACGGGTGGTTGGTGTCCCCGCCCTTCACCAGCCCCTGGGCCAGGAGCGGCACGGTCGAGTCGCGCTCCACGGTGCTGGCGGCGCGCAGGGCCACCACCAGTTCATCGGGGGCCGTGCGGACCACCTCGCCCAGGCCGTCCGCCAGCTCGTCCTGCGCTTCGAGGTCGCGGGCGGTGCCGGCCGCGCGGCACAGCTCCATCACGCGGGCCAGGGCCTCCGTGTTTCCGCCGGAGGCCAGCTCCACCATGCTGCTCACGCCGGGCACGCCCACGGACAGGGCGTGGGCCACCTGGCGCAGGCGGCCGTAGACCTCGTCCGTGGCGGAGTAGCTGTCCAGCAGCGTGCGGGTGCCCAGGTAGTCGTGCGGGTTGGACTGGTAGAGGCTCTCCGCCAGCACGGCGCGCACGGCGGGGTCGCGCTCGCTGCGCCACGCGGTGCGCAGGAAGCCGATGTTGCGTTGATCGCGCTGCTTGCCCAGCTCCAGGTAGGTCTTCACGCGGTTGGCGATGTCCGGCAGACCGCCCTGGGGCTTCTGGGCCTCGTTGAGGGAGGCCAGCGCGGTGTCCGGACCCAGCGTGGAGCCGGTGGCGGCGACCGCGGCCCCCAGCGCGTCCATGCCCGCGACGACGGGGCCGGCGCGGCCCGCGTAGTCATTGACCATGATGGAGAAGGAGAACTTCTCTCCGCCCGCGGACTGCACGTAGCCGCTGAGCGCGGAGACGCCCTCCAGGGTGCCCGTCTTGGCGCGCAGCCGGCCCACGGCGTCCGTGCCGTCGAAGCGGTACTTGAGCGTGCCGTCCTTGCCGGCGATGCCCAGCGAGGACAGGTACTCCGGGGCCAGCGGGAAGCGCTCGTACATGTGGCGCAGGAGCCGGTCCACCTGCGCGGTGGAGAAGCGGTTGGCGTCGTTGAGACCGCTGCCGTTCTTCATCACGTAGGTGCCGCGCGGGATGCCCACGTCGCGGTCCAGGAACTCCTCCACCACGTCGATGCCCTTGGCGAACGAGCCCGGCTGCCCGCGCAGCTCCGCGCCCATCGTCTTGAGGAGCGTCTCCGCGACGAAGTTGCTGGACAGCTTGTTGAGGCGCTTGAGGACGATGTCGAACGTGTCCGACTGGGCCACGTACACGACCTTCGCGCGCGAGGGCGCCAGGCCCTGCTTCACCTTGCCCTTCACCTTCACGCCGCGCGAGGTGAGCAGCTGCTTCAGCGTGTAGCCGAAGTACATGGGCGGGTTGTCGATCTTCTTCCAGACGCTGACGGCGCCGCGCTCGTCGGGGACCTGGCCCTTCACGACGATCTTCTGCTTGTCGCCAAAGCCGTCGGACTTCACGGACAGGCGCCGGGCGCGGCCGGGGCCGCTGGTGACGGAGCTGTCCACGACGAAGAAGTCGCTGGGCGGCTCCATGTCCACCGCGGCCTTGCCGCCCGGAGCGGAGCGCACGTAGACGGCGACCGCGTTCCAGTTGAGGCTCACCGCGCCGGTCGGCGCCATGTACGCGCGGTCGGAGTCCTCCTGGTCGTAGCCGGGCGGGGTGCGCTCGGGGTCGAACCAGGAATCGTCCACGACGATGTCCTGCACCTCCTTGAGGCCCGCGTGGAGCAGCTCGGAGGTCATGCCGTAGAGGCGCTCGGTGGTGATGGTGGGGTCACCCTTGCCGCGCACGTAGAGCGTCTTGACCTTGCCGTCGGCGGGCAGCTCCTGCTCGACGAGGAACTCCGTCTCGTAGCGGAACTCCGGCCCCAGGGCGACGAGCGCCGCGGAGGACGAGACCAGCTTCACGTTGGAGGCGGGGTTGAGCAGCTCGTCCGCGTTGTGGCTGAACACCACGGTGCCGTCATCCAGGCTCTGCATGTGGACGCCGACCCGGCTGCTCTTGAGCGCGGTGCGTTGCATGACCTGCACGAGCGCGTTCTTCAGCGCCTCGCGTTCAGCCTTTTTCTCGGCGGACGGCGACGCGGCCAGGGTGGCGGAAGGAAGCCACAAGGCAATGGCGGTCGCTGCCCAGAAGGGTCTGGTTCGAAAAACCTGCACGCACGCTCCGGGGAAGTCGCGTTCCATTATGAAGAAGGGACGAAAGGGGCGGCAAGGGTGGGGGGTGGATCCACGTCCGCCGTTTACCCTGCCCGCCTGCCTGCTTCCTGGAAACAGGAAGAAGGCTGTCGCAGCATGGACGTCCCGCCTGACATCCACCTCGTGACAGACGCCATGCCTCCCCTGCCCTCCCGCGCCGC
This sequence comes from Corallococcus sp. M7, assembly GCF_054512695.1. Lineage (NCBI taxonomy): Bacteria > Pseudomonadati > Myxococcota > Myxococcia > Myxococcales > Myxococcaceae > Corallococcus > Corallococcus sp. M7. The sequence continues at coordinate 1,244,014 of NZ_CM137252.1, read as the reverse complement.
CCGGGTGTTCTTCATCGCGCTGGCGCTGGTGCTTGACGCCGGCTGCCGCGACCCGGCGCCTCCGGCGGGCATCACGGTGTTGTTGGAGACCCCACCGGACAGCCTGGATGATCGCTTCGCCCTCACGGCCCATGGACAGCGGCTGGCACAGCTCGTCAGCCCGGGGCTGCTCACCTTCGATGACTCGAGCCGGCCCGTGCCCCAGTTGGCGGAGTCCTTCCGCGAGGTCTCGCCCACGGTGGTGGAGTTCGTCCTGCGTCCGGGGCTGACCTTCCATGATGGGAGCGCCCTCACCTCCGAGGACGTGAAGGCCACCTTCGATGCCCTGATGAATCCGAAGCTGGGCAGCCCCAAGCGCGAGCGGTACGAGCCGGTGGAGCGCGTGGAGGTGGTGGACGCCCGCACGGTGCGCTTCCACCTGAAGCGGCCCTATGCGCCGCTGCTCGCGGAGCTGTCCGCGGCCATCCTGCCCTCGGAGCGAGTGGGGCCTGGAGGCATCGAGGCGCAGGGAACGCACCCGGTGGGCGCGGGGCCGTTCCGGTTCGAGTCGTGGCCGGATGAAGAGCACCTGACGCTGGTCCCCTTCGAGGGCTGGCATGGAGGCAGGCCCGCCGTGTCGAGGCTGACGTTCCGGGTGGTGCGGGACGAGACGACGCGGGTGCTGGAGCTGCTCAAGGGCCGTGCGGACCTGGTGGTGAACAACGTGTCCCCGGCGGTGCTGCCCGCGCTGCGCGAGTCGCCCCACCTGCGCGTGGTGACGAAGCCGGGCACGGGCTTCACGTACCTGGGAATCAACCTGCGCGAAGGGCCGCTCGCGGACGTGCGCGTGCGCCAGGCGCTGTGTCACCTCATCGACGTGCGCCCGCTGGTGGAGCACAAGCTGCACGGGCTGGCGGAGCCCGCGTCCAGCATGCTGCCTCGTGAGCACTGGGCCTTCACGGAGACACCGGGCTGCGGCTACGCGCCGGAGAAGGCGGCCCGGCTGCTGGACGCGGCGGGGTATCCGGATCCGGACGGGCCCGGGGGGCAGCCGCGCCTGTCCTTCACCTTCAAGACGAGCACGGACCGCTTCCGGCGCGCGGTGGCGCTGGTGCTCAAGGAGCAACTGGCGAAGGGCGGCATCGCGGTGGAGGTGCGGGGGTTGGAGTTCGGGACCTTCTTCGAGGACGTGCGCCGGGGGCGCTTCGAGCTGTTCACGTTGAAGTGGGCCGCCGTGATGGAGCCGGACCTGCTGCGGGGCGCGTTCCATTCCGCGAACATCCCCGGGCCTGAGAACCACTGGGGCGGGTTCAATCGCGGAGCGCTGAAGGACCCGAAGCTGGACCGCGTGCTGGACGCGGCGACGCAGGTGACTCGCGAGGAGCGGAAGGCGCTGTACGCGGAGGCGCAGCGGGAGCTGGACGCGGACATGCCCGTCATCCCGCTGTGGCATGAGGCCAGCGTCGCGGTGGTGTCCTCGCGGCTCGCGGACTTCGAGCCCAGCGCGCACGGCCTGCTGCTGCCGCTGGCGAAGGCGCGGGAGGTGACGCCATGACCCGGAGACTGGTGTCCGCGGCCATCGCGATGGTGGGGGCGCTGCTGCTGGTGTCGCTGTTCCTGCACCTCGTGCCTGGGGACCCGGTGGACGTGATGCTGGGGGAGCAGGCGACGCAGGTGGACCGTGCGGCGCTGCGGCAGGCCGTGGGGTTGGACCTGCCGTGGTACGCGCAGCTCTGGACGTTCGCGCGCGACCTGGCCACCGGGGAGCTGCGCACGTCGCTGCCTCCGTTCCAGCGCAAGGTGCTGCCGGCCCTGGGCGCGGCGCTGCCGTACACGCTGCTGCTCACGGTGTCGGCCATGGCCGTGTCCCTGGTGCTGGCGCTGCCCCTGGGCGTGATGGCGGCGGCGCGGCGAGGGACGCCCGTGGACGCGGCGGCGATGGGCGTGTCCGTGGCGGGGGTCGCCCTGCCCCGCTTCTGGTTGGGCCCGGTGCTCATCATCCTCTTCGCGCTGAAGCTGGACTGGCTGCCCGTGTCGGGCGCGGAGTCGTGGCGGCACCTGGTGCTGCCCGCGTTCACGCTGGGCACCGCGCTGGCCGCGTTCCTCGCCCGGATGACGCGCGCGACAATGCTGGAGGCCCTGCGCGAGGACTACGTCACGGTGGCCCGGGCCAAGGGCCTGTCTCCCCGCGTGGTGCTGTGGAAGCACGCGTTCCGCAACGCGCTGCTGCCGCTGGTGACGGTGTTGGGCCTGGAGTTCGGCGCGCTGCTGGGCGGTGCCATCGTGACGGAAAAGGTGTTCGCGTGGCCGGGCATGGGCACGCTGCTGCTCACCGCCATCGAGAAGCGCGACTACAACACCGTGCGCGCCACGGTGCTCCTCTTCACGTTCTGCTACGTCGTGGTCAACACGCTCACCGACCTGACATATGCGTGGGTGGACCCGCGCGTGCGGAGGCGCTCATGAGTACGGCGCACCGCTTCCGTCTGCACTCGTGGGGCGCAAGGTTCGGGCTCGCCGTGGCGTGCGTCTGGGTGCTCACCGCGCTGTTCGCGCCGTGGCTCAGCCCTCACGCGCCGGACGCCATCGACCTCACGCGCGAGCTGTCGCCCCCGACGCCCGGGCATCCGCTGGGCACGGGGGAGAACGGCATCGATGTGCTCACGCACGTGCTGTACGGCGCGCGCGTGTCGCTGGAGGTGTCCTTCTTCGCCGTGGTGCTGTCCGCCGCGGTGGGCATCACGCTGGGCGGCATCGCGGGCTACGCGGGCGGGCTCGTGGACGAGGCGCTGATGCGGCTGGTGGACGTGCTGCTCGCGTTCCCCGGCATCCTGCTGGCGCTGTTCATCACCGCCGTCCTGGGTCCCAGCCTCACCAACGTGGTGTTCGCCCTGTCCTTCACCGGGTGGACGGGCTACGCGCGGCTGACGCGGGGACAGGTGCTCACCCTTCGCGAGCGTGACTACGTGCAGGCGGCTCGGGCGCTGGGCAGCGGTCCGGGCCGCATCCTCGTGCGGCACATCCTGCCCAACGCGGCAGGGCCATTGCTCGTACTGGCGACGTTCGCGCTGCCGGGCGCCATCGTCGCGGAGGCGTCCCTGAGCTTCCTGGGGCTGGGCGTCCCCCCGGGCACGCCGTCCTGGGGGGCGCTGGTGGACCAGGGGACGCAGTACCTGCTGGTGGCGCCGCACGTGGCCCTCTTCCCCGGCATCGCGCTGGCGGTCACGGTCCTGGGCTTCAACCTGCTGGGCGATGCGCTTCGCGACGCGATGGATCCACGTCACGAAGGACGCTGACTTGAAGGCCCCGGGCGTCCCTGGCAGGAAGCAGGAACGAAAGGGAGTCAATCCATGAAGGCCGTGGTGCAGCGGGTCCTGGAAGCATCGGTGACGGTGGACGGACAGCGTGTGAGCGAGATGGGCCCGGGCCTGCTCGTGCTCCTGGGCGTGGGCAAGGGCGACACCGACGCGGACATGACGTGGATGGTGGAGAAGCTGGCCACGCTGCGCATCTTCGAGGACGCCAACGAGAAGATGAACCTGTCGCTGGAGGACACCTCCAAGCAGCTCATCGTCGTGAGCCAGTTCACGCTCTACGGCGACGCGCGCAAGGGCCGCCGGCCCAGCTTCATCGAAGCGATGGAGCCCGTCGCCGCCAAGGCCCTCTACGAGCGGGCCTGCGAAGCGCTGCGCCAGCGCGGCCTCACCGTGGGCACCGGCATCTTCGCCGCGGACATGAAGGTCGCGCTCGTCAACGACGGGCCCGTCACCATCCTCCTGGAGAGCCCTCCGAAGGCCGCGCCTCCGGCCTGAAGCCTCAGGGCACGTCCAGCGTGCGGCGGAAGAAGGCCACGCCCTCCGCGTTCGTGCGCGCGTGCGAGGCCGGGCGCGTCCCCTTCACCGGGTCGCCGCACAGCATGGCGATGACGTCGAAGCCCTTCGGGTAGCACTCGGGCAGGAAGCTGAAGTGCCCCGCGTCGTCCAGGACCACCGTCGTCGTGGTCGCGGCCGGCAGCAGCCCCGCCAGGTGCATGCCGTGCCCTTCGTGCGGCATCAGCTCGTCGCCCTTCGCGAGCACCAGCTCCACGGGCTTCTGGATGTCAGCGGTGTCGCGCGCCTCGAAGGAGGCCGCCATGCCCGGCGCCATCGCGAACGCGGCCTTCACGCGCGGATCCAGGTATGACGCTCGCGCGTGCTTCATGTCGATGCGGCTGTAGTCCACGTCGCGCAGGCCCTCGCAACCAATCTCCTCCTGGGTTCCTGGCGTCTTGCAGCGCTTCTCGATCCACTCCAGGTTCAGGTTCAGCCCCACCAGCGCCAGCGCCGTGTAGCCGCCCATGGAGTGCCCCGATGCACCGATGCGCTCCGGGTCGACGCGCGGGCCCCACTTCGGGTCCTTCAGCAGGTGGTCCAGGATGACCGTGAAGTCCCGCGGGCGTTCGTAGGCGCGCGCGAAGCCCTCCGGGCTCGTGTCTCCGAACGTGTTGCCCGGATGGTTCAGCCCCACCACGACGAAGCCGTGCGCCGCCAGGTTCGAACCGAACCAGGCCAGGTCCATCACCGAGCCCCCACTGCCGTGGGACAGCAGCACCACCGGCCAGCGCTCCCGCGCGTCTGACAGCGGTGCGTCCTTCGCGCCATAGAAGGGCTTGAACACGTCCGACGGCGCGCGGTTGTCCATCGGCGTGCCGGGGGCCACCGGGTACCAGACCCACGGCTTCAGCGTGCGGCGGCGGACCGCGTCCTCGTACGTCAGCGACTGCGTGACGCCCACCGCGTAGGCCGCGTCCGGGCCGTAGAGCGATGCGTGGTCCGTGCGCGGAGCCTCCGCTTTCTTCGAGGAAGAACAGCCGCCCGTCAGCAGCGCGGAGACGAGGAGGACGGGACCCATCGAAGAGAGCAAACGGAACATGGCCCCGGAGCATGGCCGGGAACGTCGGAACAGGGAATCCCGGAAGGCGCCGTCCGCCTCAGCCCAGCAGCCCCAGGCTCCTGGCCGTCAGGCTGAAGGCAACGCCCGCGCCGAGCGCGCAGGCCATGGCCACCGGGACGGACAGGCCGCGCCACAGGGCCAGCGCGAGGATGCCCAGCAACGCGGCGGTCGGAATCAGGCCGAGCAGCACCCGGCCCACGAAGACCGCGATGTCCGCCTTCGGAACCCCGTCCACGGCCAGCCAGATGACGGACAGGAAGCTGACCAGGGGCAGCGCGGCCAGCCAGCCTCCCAGTTGCGGATTGCGCCGCGCGACGACGTTGATGCCCCCAATCGCCAGCGCGGAGACCACGACCTTGAAGAAGGTGAACATCACTCCCCCTCCACGCAGTCGAGCAGCAGGTTCAGCCCCTCGCGGATGGCCTCGCGCCGGGCCGCCGGCAATCGCGCCAGCCTTTGCGCCAGCTTCTCCGCGTCCAGGCCGGTCTGCTCCTCCAGCACCCGGCTGCCCTCGGCGGTGAGGCGGACCTCGACCACGCGCTCGTCCTCCGGACGGCGGACCTTGCTGACCAGGTCCTTCTCCACGAGGCGGCGCACGACCTCCGACGCCGTGTTGGGCGCGCAGCCCAGGTGGTTCGCGATGGCCTGGACGGTGACGCCTCCCTCCCCGGCCAACTGGAGCGCCCGGACCGACTGGTGCCCCAGCGCCACCGTGTAGCGGGGATGGCAGTGCCGGTAGATGGCCGCGTACGTCGCCGACAGCTCCGCCGCGAGCGGAGCCAGTCCAGCGGAGGCTTTCTGTCCCATGACACGAACATATCGTGCGGGACGATATGTTCAAGGCATGGCGGGACGCCTGCTCAGCGGACGTCCAGCGTGCGACGGAAGAACTCCACCGCCTCCGCCTTCGTGCGCGCATGCGTGGCCGCGCGCGTCCCGGCGACCGCGTCCCGGCACAGCGGGGGCGCGACCTCGAAGCCCAATGGCATGCACTCGGGCAGGAAGCTGAAGTGCCCCGCGTCGTCGAGCACCACCGTCTTCGCCGCGGGCAGTTGACCCGCCAGCTTCATGCCCATGAGCTCGTGCGGCATCAGCTCGTCACCCTTCGCGAGCACCAGCTCCACCGGCTTCTGGACGTCCGCCAGGTCCCGCGCCTCGTAGGAGCCCGCCATGCCCGGCGCCATCGCGAACGCGGCCTTCACGCGCGGGTCCTGGTACGACGCACGCGCGACGGCCATGTCGATACGGCTGTAGTCCACGTCGCGCAGGCCCTCGCAGCCCACGTGGTCGCGGGTCTCCGGCGCGGTGCAGCCCTCGGCGATCCACTGCAGGTTCATGCGCGCACCCACCAGCGCCAGCGCCGTGTAGCCGCCCATGGAGTGCCCCGCCGCGCCAATTCGCTCCGGGTCCATGCGCGGGCCCCACTTCGAATCCTTCAGCAGGTGGTCGAGCAAGACCGAGAAGTCCCGGGGCCGCTCATAGCCGCGCGCATAGCCCTCCGGGCTGTCGTCCCCGTGGGTGTTGCCCGGGTGGTTCACCGACACGACGAGGAAGCCGTGCGCCGCCAGGTGCGCGCCCAGCCAGGACATGTTGATGGCCGCGCCCCCGCTGCCATGTGACAGCAGCACCACCGGCCAGCGCTCGTGCGCGTCCGACACCGGCGCGTCCTTCGCACCGAGGAAGGGGGCGAAGATGGGCGAAGCCGGCTGCGTCTCCATCGGCGTACCGGGAGCCGCCGGATACCAGACCACCGCCTTCAACGAGCGGTGTCGCGCGGCGTCCTCCACCGTCAGCGATGAGAGCCCCACCGCATGGGCCGCGTCCGCGCCGTAGGGGGACGCAGTGGCGGATGCAGAAGCCTGCTCCGCACCGCGCGAGGAAGCACAGCCGCCCGTCAGCAGGGCCGCGGACATCAGCAGCGCGCCGGACATGCACGGGAGCACCGCGCGGGAGGGACAGCGCGAGGAGAGGGGCATGGGTGGATGGCTCCGGGCCCTCGGTGGGCCTCAAGTGGATTTCGGTCGCGAACGACGCATGAACCACAGCGGACATCCTCGCACCACCGTGGATGCGCCGGGCACGAGCGCCTTGCGTCCCTACGGCGCGGAGGGAGGATCCATTGCGCAGGAACAACGACGGCCACGAGCGGCGGATGCCCCTCTACGGCGCGGAACGGCGCTCCATCGCGGAGGAATTCGCGCGGCTCACAGCCGCACGGTGGTCCCGCGCGTCACCAGCGCGGCCAGCCCCTGCTTCGTCTGCGCGGCGGTGCGCAGGTGCAGCGTGAGCGCGCCCAGCTCGCGGATCCACGTGGCCGCGTTCGGGCCCAGGCCGGAGAACAGCACGGACAGGGGCGGCGGCTGAGGCAACCGGCCCGTCCAGTAGCCCAGCACCTCCTCGCGCTCCGGCAGCACCGGCAGCTTCAGTCGCTCCTGCTCCCGCGACAACAGCCGCTCCAGCTTGCGCGGCAGGTTCACCTGCCAGTGCAACACCGTCTTCGCCGGCCGCCACGCCCAGTCCGCGAAGGCGAACCGCTCACGGACCGCGTACTCCCCGCGGCCCTGCGTGACGAAGACGCGGTCCGGCGGAAACTCCGGGAAGGGGTCCCACTGCCCGGCCAGGAGCGACGCCAGCCCCTGCTCGCCCGGGGGACGCCGGCGGAAGTTGTCCCGCACCACGCGCGCCGCCCTGGCGTCCCAGTAGGGATAGGCCGGGTCCTCCACCATCAGCGCCAGGTTCAGCGCCTCGTCCCACTCGTCCGCGTAGCCGCCGGGGGAGCCGCCCACCTCCCAGCCGCCGGGCGCCTCGCGCCAGGGCTGGAACACCAGCCGGTCCACCAGGTCCATCCACCCGTCCGAGTCCACCGACCCCACGCCCCCCGGCAACGCCGACGAGGCCAGCCGCTGGCAGAGCGTGAACGCCTGCGGGTCCCCCAGGTGGTTGGACAGGGCCTCCAGCGCGCCGGAGGCATCCCCCATGGCGCGCGTGAAGAACGGCAGCACCAGCTCATGGAAGAAGCGGTCGTTGATGGGACGCAGGACGACGTCCATGCGGGGCGTCTCCTGTCAGGCCCTCAGGGCCGCGCGTCTTCCTGGACGATGAGGGCGTGGATGTCCGCGGCCGAGGGCGCCTCCAGGATGGCCGCCCGGAAGCGCGGGTTCTTGAAGAGGCGCGAGATGCGCGCCAGCGCCTTCAGGTGCACCCCCGCGCTGTTCTCCGGCGCCACCAGCGCGAAGAACAGGTGCGTGGGCTTGCCGTCGATGGATTCGAAGTCCACCCCCGTGCGCGACACGCAGAAGGCCGCCTGGAGGCTGTCCATGCCCGCCAGCTTGCCGTGGGGGATGGCCACGCCTTCGCCAATGCCCGTGCTGCCCAGCTTCTCGCGTTCCTGGAGCACCGCCACCAGCCGGTCCTCGCGCAGATTCGGATGCGCCCGGGCCAACGTGGCACTCAGCTCGCGCAGCACCTCCGGTTTCGTGCGGGCCTGCATGTCCGCGACGACCGCCTGGGGGCTGAGGAAATCGGCGATTCTCAATGGCGCTCCCGCACTGGCGCTCCGGGCCGGCAATGATTCCTCGGCCGGCAATTACTCCTCACACTGGATTCGCGCAAGGGTCGCCTGGGCGGTGACAGGCGCTTCGCTCACTGCGCGTCAGCCCGGGCCGCTCCCCCACACACCCCTGCCTGGGTCCCGGGCCCCGGGCCGGGGGATGGCCCCGGACCCGGTCCCCAAGCACGGACGGTTGCCCGTCAGGTGCCGGTGGCGGCCACCGGCGCCTCGGGCAGGTGCGGCTCGATGAGGCCGAACCCACCCTCCTTGCGGCGGTAGACGATGGACAGCGCCTGGGACTGCTGGTTCTGGAACACGTAGAAGTCGTTGTTCATCAAGTTCATCTGCATCACCGCGTCGTCCACGGACAACGACTGGATGGCCAGGTGCGTGGTGCGCACCAGGCGGGCGACGCCCGACTCGGCCACCGGCGCCTGGGCGGCGGGCGCGGAAGCCTCGGCGGTCTCCTCCGGCTCGTGGACCTCGAAGACGTCGTGGCGGACCTTCACCAGGTCCTGGCGGTGGTGGACCTTCTCCTTGCCGTGGTGCGACTTGAGCTTGTCGCGGTAGCGGCGCAGCTGCCGTTCGATCTTGTCCATCGCCAGGTCGATGGACGCGTACATGTCATCGCTCTTCTCACGCCCCCGGAGGACCCAGGCGCCGGAGTGGATGGTGATGTCCGCGTGGTGCAGGTGCCGCTCCAACGACAGCACCACGTGGGCTTCACCCGCCCGGTCCAGCAGTCGGTTCACCCGATCGACCTTTTCACGGGCGTACTCCTTCAGGGAATCCGACGATCCGAACTGACGGAAGGTGATGTTGAGCTGCATGCGTGGCCGCCTCCTAGGGAGAGAGGTAAGCTCCGTCACAGATCAGAAACGGAGCCCACGCCGAAAGCAACCCGGCCCCCCAGGTTGGAACTTCCCGTTCACGGCTCGCGCTCGCGAAAGCGACCGCAATAGGACACGTCTGATGTCCGCTGCATGGCACGGCGGGGGGATTCCGACCCAGGCCTCATTTTCCGGTCAGCCCTCCCCCACACCGCGTGCGTGGCACTCAGGCCAGCAACATGCCTCCGGTGACACCCAGGATGTCGCCGTTGACGAAGCGCGACTCGTCACACGCGAGGAACACGTAGCTGGGCGCCAGCTCCGCGGGCTGCGCGGGCCTGCCCGTGGGCGAGCTCTTGCCGAACTCCTTCACCTTCTCCCCGTCGTAGGACTGGGGAATCAGCGGCGTCCACACGGGGCCCGGCGCCACGGCGTTGACGCGGATGCCGCGGCCGATGAGCTCCTGTGACAGGCCCTTGGTGAAGGTGACGATGGCGCCCTTCGTGGTCGCGTAGTCGAGGATGGAGGGCGTGGGCTGGTACGCCTGGATGGACGCGGTGTTGATGATGGTCGCGCCCGGCTTCATGTGCGGCAGCGCGTACTTCACCAGGTGGAACATCGCGAGGATGTTGACCTTGAAGGCGCGCTCCACGCGCTCCGCTTCCAGCTCCTCGAACTTCTCCACCGCCTTGCCCTGGTAGGCCGCGTTGTTCACGAGCACGTCGATGCGGCCGAACTTCTTCACCGTGTCCTCGACGATGCGCTTGCAGGTGGCCTCCAGCGCCATGTCGCCCGCGAGCGCCAGCGCCTGCCGTCCGGAGCCTTCAATGACGCGGCGGGTGTGGTTGGCGTCGTCACCCTCGTTGAGGTACGCGAACGCCACGTCCGCGCCCTCGCGCGCGAAGGCCAGGCACACCGCGCGGCCAATGCCGCTGTCCCCGCCCGTCACCAGCGCGACGCGGTCCTGCAGCCGGCCAAAGCCCTTGTACGACTGCTCGCCGTAGTCAGGCTCCGGCTCCATGCGGCCCTCGTGGCCGGGAGAGGGCTGCGTCTGCTCCGGGAAGGGCGGCTTGGGGCCGGCGTCGCGGGGGTCGGGATTGCGGGCCATGTCATCACTCCGTGGGAAAGGCGTTTCCACACGGTGGAGGCGCTGGCATGGAGCGGCAATCACGCGCGGGCCGCCTGCCCGCCTGGCTCAGGGCACCACGGAGAGCACGAAGTCCTGCGAGTGGTAGATGGCGCCCGAGCACGACGCCACGCCCGTGCACTCGCTCACCACGCCCTCCAGGTCCGCGCCCAGCGTCAGGATGTGGTTCGCCTGCGGGGTGCCCTCGGCGATGGTGACGGTGGCCTTGGTGCCATCCTGCGTGACGGGGAGCACGCCGGGCGCGCGGCCCCCTTCGCGCAAGAGCAGCGCCTCCACCGGACCGGGCACCTCCGTGGACGGCTCCCAGAGGAAGTCGTAGGACTGCCCCACGCGCAGCTTGTCCGGGGTGCCTTCCCCCTGGAACGTGAACTTGCGCTTGGCCTTGGCGTTCTTCACCACCAGGCGCACGGTGCTGGAGGCGTCCTGCAACTGCACGACGATGTCCTCCACCGGCTCGCGGCCCCAGGCGGCCGGGTCGAAGTTGAAGTAGACGCGGCTGTTCTCACACGCCTCCGCGCGCCCGCCCACGTCCGACGCGCCGCCCGGCACCAGCGTCATGGGCTGGCCGTTGAAGGTGGCCGTCACGTCGTCGGCGAAGCGCGAGCACGGGCCGTCCGGCGCCACCGTGTAGCTGGCCGTGAAGCGGTGCGCGCCCTGCGCGTCCGGCGTCTCCGCGTCATCCACGTCCGCCAGCGCGAAGATGAGCGAGCGGTCCGACAGCTCCGCCAGCGTCATCACCTTCGTCTCGCCGCCGCCGCAACCGGTGAGCGCCACGAGCGCCCCCAGGACGGTGAAGCGGGACAGGGTTCGGCGCGGGCTCGGAGCAATGAAGGTCATGGCGGCCGGCACCCTATCACCCCCGCGCCAGCAGTCCTTCGAGCCGTGCCTTCACGCCGGGCCACTCCGTGTCGATGAACCCGTAGTACGCGCTGTCCCGCACCACGCCGCCGCGCACCAGCATGTGGTTGCGCAGGATGCCCTCGAAGGAAGCACCCAGGCGCTCGATGGCCGCCCTGGAGCGCGCGTTGCGGCTGTCCGTCTTGAGCTGCACGCGCATCACGCCCAGCGTCTCGAAGGCGTGCTTGAGGAGCAGGTACTTGCACTCGGTGTTCACCCGCGAGCGCCACGCCCGGCGGCCCAGCCAGGTGGAGCCGATCTCCAACGTCCGGTTGGAGTGGGAGATGTCCAGGTAGCGGGTGGTGCCCACCACGGCGCCGCTCGCCCGCTCGATGATGGCGAAGGGCTGCTCGGTGCCGCTGACAGCCCCCTTCAGCGCATGGATGACGTAGTTCTGCACATCGTCCCGCGTGCGCAGCACGGTCGAGAAGTGGGCGAAGATTTCGGGCTCGCAGAGCGCCGTGAGCGCGTCCACGTGCGTCTGGGACAGGGCCACCAGCCGCACGGCCGCCCCCTCCAGGATGACGAACGGGACGGAGAGCGGCGTGGGGTCACGGCGGGGAACACCGACATCACTGGGGAGCACGGGGTCCATGGACCGCTTCATGCCCCAAACCGGCCCTGCTGTGCAGGGCCGGTGATGGCGGACGGCTCTAGAAGTACTTCTTGCGCTTGCTGCTGGGGAGGATGCCCAGCACCTCGCGGTACTTGGCCACCGTGCGGCGGGCGATCTCGGTGCCCTGCGAGCGCAGCAGCTCGACGATCTTCTGGTCCGAGTACGGGTTGCGCGGGTCTTCCTGCGACACCAGCTGCTTGATGTGGTGCTTCACGGCCTCGCTGGCCGTGTCCTCGCCGGACACGCGCGCGATGGACGAGTTGAAGAAGTACTTCAGCTCGAAGATGCCCTGCGGCGTGTGCACGTACTTGCTGGTGGTGACGCGGCTGACGGTGGACTCGTGCATGCCGATGTCCTCCGCCACGTCGCGCAGGATGAGCGGCTTCAGGTGCGCGATGCCCTTGTCCAGGAAGTCCCGCTGGAACTTCACGATGCTCTCGGTGACCTTGTAGATGGTCCGCTGGCGCTGGTGGATGGAGCGGATGAGCCACATCGCGCTGCGCAGCTTGTCCTGGATGAACTCCTTCGTCTGCCCGGGGCTCACCGCGCCCGTCTTGAGCGCGTTCCGGTACATGCCGGAGATGCGCAGCTTGGACAGGCCGTCGTCGTTGAGGACCACGGTGTAGTCGTCGTCCCCCAGCTTGTAGACGAAGACGTCGGGGGTGATGTACTGCGCGTCATCCCCGCTGAAGTTGCGGCCCGGCCGCGGGTCCAGCTTCGGGAGCAGCTTCGCCGCCGCGACCACCTCTTCCAGGGTGACCTTGAGGTCCTTGGCGATGGCCGGCAGGTTCTTGCTCTCCAGGTACTTCATGTGGCGCTTGATGATGAGGCCCAGCAGCGCCGCGTTCGGGTCCTTCATCGCCTGCAACTGGATGAGCAGGCACTCCTGGAGGTCGCGCGCGCCGCAGCCCCGGGGCTCCAGGTTCTGGATGCGGCGCAGGGTGCGCTCGGCCACGTGCATGGGCACGTCCGCCTCGTTGGCCAGGCGGATGAGCGGATCGCCCTCCACCTCCGGCAGCTTGAGGTAGCCGTCGTCGTCCAGGTTCCCCAGGATGAGCACGCCCACGCGGCGCTCGGCCTCGTTGAGCCGCAGCGTGCCCAGCTGCTCCTGGAGGTGGTCGACCAGGTCCTCCTTCTTCACCATGTTGGCTTCGAACGACGGCAGGTCGTCCGTGGCCACGTTGCCCTTGTTGGAGGCGGTGGTGGGCTCGTTGAACTGGTAGCTGTTGAGGTAGGACTCCCAGTCAATCTCCGGGGGTCCCTCGCCGTCCGCCTTGAACTCCTGGGCGTTCTCCGGCGTCGCCGACGGCAGATCCACGTCGCGCGCGATTTCCGTGTTGTCCGCTTCGAGCGAGCCTCGCCAGGCTCCTTCTCGCTCACCTCGCCGGGCATGCCCTCCTCGGGCTGCTCCAAGAGGGGGTTCTGCTCCATCTCCTCGCGGACCTGGTCCAGGAGCTCCATTCGCGAGAGCTGGAGGAGCTTGATGGCCTGCTGCAGCTGGGGCGTCATCACCAGCTGCTGCGCGAGCTTCAGGCTCTGTTTGAGTTCCATCGCCATGTGGGGGCGTCTCCGGAAGGCATGCGTGCCACTTGATTGGAAGTTCCAATCAAGGACCGTGCCAACCTAACAAGGACCCCCGGCCACGTCCAGTGGCCCAGCGCATGGTTTCTGATTTGCAGTGTCTAAAAAACCGCAGGAAATCCGACAGGTTGCCGCAACCCCCGCCTGCCCGGCTGATGTTCAAACGTCGACGCAAAAGTGGGGCCAACTTCACCCCGAGCATCTGGAGACATACGGGGAGCGCGGCTTTTCACGGAGCCTGGAGACGGAACCGGTCTCCCAGGTAGACGGCCCTCGCGCGCGCCGAGCCGGCGATCTGCGCGGGGGTGCCCTCTTCGAGGATTTGCCCCTGTGCGATGATGTACGCACGGTCACAGATGCCCAGGGTGTCCTGGACGTTGTGGTCGGTGATGAGGATGCCCAGGCCCCGCTCGCGCAGCAGGTGGATCTGCCGCTGGAGGTCGCCCACGTTGATGGGGTCCACGCCGGCGAAGGGCTCGTCGAAGAGGATGAAGCGGGGGGCAGGGATGAGGCTGCGGGCGATTTCGGCGCGCCGCCGCTCGCCGCCGGAGAGGGTCTCGCCCCAGGACTCGGCGACGTGGGAGAGGCCGAACTCCTCCAGGAGGGTGTCCGCGCGCTGCTTGCGGTCCTGGGCGGTGAGCCCCTTCTGGAGCTCCAGCACGGCGAGGAAGTTCTCGCGCACCGTGAGCTTGCGGAAGACGGAGGCCTCCTGCGGCAGGTAGCCCACGCCGCGGCGCGCCCGGCGGTGCATGGGCAGGTGGGTGAGGTCCTCGTCGCCCACGCGCACCCGGCCGGCGTCCGGCGTCACCAGGCCCACCACCATGTTGAAGCTCGTCGTCTTGCCGGCGCCGTTGGGGCCCAGCAGGCCCACGACCTCACCGGGGGCGACGTTGAAGGACACGTCGCGCACCACCTGGCGTTTGCGGAAGGACTTCTTGAGCCCTTCGGCGAAGAGCTTCTCGCCGCTCATGGCGTCGGGCCCGGGGCCGGGGGCTTGGGCGCGGGGACCTTCTTGCGGGTGCCGGGGACGGCGGTGGTGGACGGGGAGTCCACGAGGATGCGGGCGTTCTCCACCTCCAGGCGCTCGTTGCCCAGGATGAGGCGCACCTTGGTGCCGGTGAGGTAGGTGTTGCCCTGGCGGGCCTCCGGGGAGCCCGTCACCACCAGCACGCCCGAGGGCACGTCGTAGTCGGCGCGCTCGCCCCGGGCCTGCCGGTCGCCGTCCACGGCGCGCACGTTGCCGGCGCACACCACGCGCGTCACCTGGCGGGTGGCGTTGTAGTAGCCGGTCATCTTGTCGCAGCGGATGTCCATGGTCTGGTGCTTCACCACCACGTTGCCGGTGAGCACCGCCTGGTTGCGGTCGCCGGTGACGTGGTCCGCGGACAGGTCCACCGGGTTGCGCAGGCCCGTGGGCGCCAGCGACGCGCCCGGCGCGGGCGGCGGGGCGGCCGGGGTGCCCGCGTCGGGAGCCGCGGGCTTCGCGGCGGGGGCTGCACCAGGCCTGGCGGCCGGCGTGGCCTGCGCGATGAGCGGGGCGCCAGGAGCGGCGGGCGCGGCGGCCTGGGAGGACGCGGGCTGGGCCAGGAACAGCGCCATCACGAGGAACTCAATCACTCCGTCGCTCCACCCAGCACGGCTTGGACCGTGCCCTCGAAGGTGAACGTCTGGTCCGCGGCGGACAGCGTGAAGCGGTCCGCGCGCATCTGGTAGTCCGGGCCCCTCATCGTCACGCCCTCGTCGCCATGGGCCCGCCGCGCGTCCGAGTCGTAGGTCAGCCGGGGGGTGTTGGCCACCAGGCCCTCCGCCGTCTGCACCACGACCCCGCCCGACCCCACCCACCTCTTGGACGCGAGGCTGCCGTCCATATTCGGCGCGGTGATGATGGTGCCTTCCTGCTGGGAGGCGGGCGAGCCCTTGGCGGGAGGCAGGCGCACGACGACCTCGGTGGCCTGCACTTCACCGCCCGCGCGCCGGTAGTTGACCCGCGAGGCGGTGCCGGAGACCTGGAGCGTGTCGCCCTCGTAGGAGCGCAGGTGCGCGCCCTCCAGCACCACGTCCGGGCGCGGCTCGTTCGCGCCCGGGGCCGGGCGGCGCGGCGAACAGCCGGTGGCGAGGAGTCCCAGGAAGCTCAGGGCAAGCAGGCGCGGCACGAGGCCCTCCTTATCACCGCGCCGGGGCGGACGGTGCGTCGGCGAGGGCCGGGGGAACGTCCTCGGGAGGACGCGTCTTCCAGCGCTGATGCATCCACACCCACTGTTCGGGGGCGCGGCGGATGGCCGCCTCGATGCGCTGCGACAGCGCGGCGGTGAGCGCCTGCACGGCCGCTTCACGCTCCGTCGCGTCCGGGTGCGGCACCTCTTCCATGGTGAGCCGGTAGCCCTGGCCGTCGCGCTGACAGAAGCCCACCACCACCGCCGCGCCGGTGCGCAGCGCCAGGTCCGCCGCGGCGCGCGGGGTGGCCGCCAGCTCCCCGAAGAAGGGCACGAAGACGGACTGCACCTTGGTGTCCTGGTCGATGAGGATGCCCAGGATTTCGCCGCTCCGGAGCGCCCGGAGCATGGCCCGGGCCGCGCCCTCCTGGCCGCGCCAGATGCTGCGCACCCCGCCCTTCGCCCGGAAGTCCTCCACCAGCGCGGTGAGGCGCGGGTCGCTGGTCTCCTTCGCGATGCTCTGGCTGGGGTAGCCCGCCTTCGCCACACGCCGGGCGAGCAGCTCCCAGTTGCCCACGTGGCCGGACACGAAGACGACGCCCTTCCCCTTCGCCAGCGCGGCCTCCAGCACCTGGCGGTCCGCGTCCGGCCAGGACACCAGGGACTCCAGCCCGGCATCCAGCGCCCTCGCGGAGGCGACCTCCAGGGCGGCGGCGGCCAGGTGACGGAAGGCGTCACGGGCGAGCGCGTCACGCTCCGCCCCGGTCCTCTCCGGGAAGGCGCGGGCCAGCGACTTGAGCGCCTTCCTGCGCTCCCCGCCCGCGAGCGCGTAGGCCCAGCCGCCCAGGGTCATGCCCAGGGTGCGGGCCGTGTCCAGCGGCAGGAACTGGAGCAGGCGCAACATCCCGGCGATGAGCAGGTAGCGCAGGTAACGCTTGAGGCGCTTTGTTAAAGGGGGACGCTCCACGACGCGTCTCCATATCCCATGCGCGAATACAACTTCGACGGCCTCATTGGCCCGACCCACAATTACGCCGGCCTCTCGCCGGGCAACCTGGCGTCACAGCACCACGGCGGCCAGCCCAGCCACCCCCGGGAGGCGGCGCTCCAGGGGCTGGAGAAGATGCGCTTCGTGTCGGAGCTGGGCGTGGGCCAGGCGGTGCTGCCGCCCCAGCCGCGCCCCTCCCTGCGCACCCTGCGGGCCCTGGGCTTCACGGGCTCCGACGAGGAGGTCATCACCCGCGCCGCGCGCGACGCGGAGCACCTCCTGCGCCTCAACTCCAGCGCCTCCGCCATGTGGACGGCGAACGCGGCCACCGTGGCGCCTTCAACGGACACCGCGGATGGCCGGGTGCACCTGACGCCCGCGAACCTCACGCAGATGTTCCACCGCGCCATCGAGGCGGACACCACGCACGCGGTGCTGCGCGCCATCTTCGCGGACGCGAAGCACTTCCAGGTGCACGCGCCGCTGCCGGGCGGCTCGCACTTCGCGGACGAGGGCGCGGCCAACCACACGCGCCTCTTCACGCCGGGGCACAAGGCCGTGCACGTGCTCGCCTGGGGCCGCAGCGCGTGGCAGGACGTGAAGGGGCCGCAGCGCTTCCCCGCGCGCCAGACGCTGGAGTCCAGCCAGGCCCTGGCGCGGCTGCACCAGCTGGCGCCGGAGCAGGTGGTGCTTCCCCAGCAGCATCCGGATGGCATCGACGCGGGCGCGTTTCACACGGACGTGCTCGCGGTGGGCAACGAGCGCTTCCTCATGCTGCACGCGCTGGCCTTCGTGGAGCACCCGAAGCTCCTCCAGACGCTGCGCGAGAAGCTGGGTGACGCGTTCCGCTTCGAGGTCGCGACGGACGCCGAGCTGCCGGTGAAGGACGCGGTGCGCGCCTACCCGTTCAACTCGCAGGTGCTGTCGCTGCCGGACGGCACCATGGCCATCATCGCGCCCACGGAGAGCCGCGAGACGCCCACCGCCCGCGCCTTCCTGGAGCGCGTCGTCGCCGGGGACAACCCGGTGAAGGCGGTGCACTACCTGGACGTCCGGCAGTCCATGAACAACGGCGGCGGCCCGGCGTGCCTGCGTCAGCGCATCTCGCTCACGGACGCGGAGCGCGCCGCCATCACCGCGGACGTCTTCTATTCGCCGGCCCTGCATGAGTCGCTCGCGGGCTGGGTGCGCAAGCACTACCGCGACGTGCTCAAGCCGGAGGACGTGCGCGATCCGCAGCTCGCGCGCGAGACGATGACCGCGCTCGACGAGCTGACGCGGCTGCTGAAGCTGGGCAGCGTCTACGACTTCCAGCAGTGACGTGAGCAGGCCTGCCCGCCTGCCCTCCGGCGCACCCGACGAGGGCAGGCCGTCATGACCGCCCCGTTCGGGTGGCGAATGGCCGCCCGCGTCGTCCGGACACACCTTGTAGGCGAAGGAGGTGATGTCCCCCATGATTCCGAGTGCCATTCAAAGCTATCTGCGGCGCCATCGCGTCCCCTTCGAGCGATATGCCCACGCCCGGGCCGTGACCGCGATGGAGCTCGTGGACGCCCTCAACGTGCCTGCCTGGCGCGTGGCCAAGTCCGTCATCGTGCTGGCCGACCGGCAGCCGTGGATCGTCGTCGTTCCCGCGATGGCGACCGTGGACCTGAGGCAGGTCCGCCACACGCTGGGCGTCCGCACCACGCGGCTCGCCGCCGAGTCCGAGTTCAAAGACCACTTCCCTGACTGCGAGACGGGCGCCGAGCCTCCCTTTGGAGAGCTGTACGGCCTGCCCGTCGCGATGGATGAGTCCCTGAGCGCCAACGAGCGGTTGCTGTTCCGCGCGGGTTCGCACGAGGAAGCCCTGGAGATGCGCTTCCAGGACTTCGCGCGCCTGGAGTGGCCGTTGGTCGCCACCTTCATCCAGCCGCTCCGTGAAGAGGAGGAGAAGGCCTCTTCGTACAGAGCGTCCGCGGAGGACTCGGGCGCGTCGGCCTGAGGTCCTCAGGGTGGGGGAGCGTCGCTGACCGCCGGTGAACCCGGCGCTTCCAGTTCCTGCCCCTTCGCGTCCTCCAGCAGCGCCCCCTTGTGTGCGTCCTGCAGCGCACGCTCGCGTTCTTCCAGCCGCGCCGCCCAGGCCTCACCCTCCGCGCGCCGTGCATCGTTGAGCGGCATGAGCCGCAGGCCCTCGTGCACCGAGCGCGCCGCCGCGTCGTAGCGCGACAGCAGCTCCTGCAACCGGGCCACCGCGAAGTGGCTCTCCGGACCGGGCAGCAGCCCCACGACCGAGCGGCGCTGCTCCAGTGCACGGGCCAGCAGGCCTTCCTTCTCGAAGCTGTCCGCCTCCAGCGACAGCATGCGCGCGCGCTGCCGCAGGTCGGTCAGGTACGGCGCCATGGCGGCCAGTGTGTCCCGCGACCTGCGCGTGAGCCCGGCCTCCTGCTGCCGCGTGGCCAGCGTGAAGGCCAGTTCCACGTCGTGGGGAAAGCGCTTCACGAGCGCCTCCAGCGACTGGAGTGCCTCCGCTTGCCTTCCCTGTGCACGCCACACGTCCGCGCGCAGCAGGTGCGTGGCCAGTGCATCCGGGGCGCGCCGCTCCACCTCCGCGCAGGCCGCCTCCGCCTCGGGGAGCTCTCGCTGGGCCAGCCGTCCGCGCGCCTCCTGCCTCCACAGCGCGGTGGCTTCGGGCCGGCCCTCGAAGTGTTCACGTGCCCAGGCGAGCCACTCGAGCCCCAGCGCGCGACGCGAGGGACCGGCGAGCAGCGCCTCCGCCAGCTCCACCACCTGTCCGGGCGCTTCGGACGTGAGGGTCTTCAGTTCATCGACCGTGCGGGCCCGGGGCATCGCCTCGCTGATCAGCACGCGCGTATCGCCGGCCTCGTGCGCGAGCCGGTACTCCAGGAAGGCCTGCTCACGCCGGC
Organism: Corallococcus sp. M7; assembly: GCF_054512695.1. Taxonomy (NCBI): domain Bacteria; kingdom Pseudomonadati; phylum Myxococcota; class Myxococcia; order Myxococcales; family Myxococcaceae; genus Corallococcus; species Corallococcus sp. M7. The sequence goes on along the minus strand of NZ_CM137252.1, from coordinate 1,224,435 downwards.
CCAGGTGCAGCAGGGCCCGTGCGGCCACGCGGTGCGCGGGCGCATCCAGGGGATGCAGGTACAGCGTGTGATTGACGAAGGTCAGCGCGTCCTTCGCGCCCTCGGCGCCGTTCGACACGGAGGCCATCGCCATCAGCCGGTACAGCAGGTAGTCCGCCGGGTGCGTGTCGATGAGCTGGAGCCCCAGCGCTCGCACCTCCGCGACGGGTACCCGCGCCGCCACGCGCTCCGCCAGCAGCGCCTCCGCGTCCACCATCCTCCGCTGTCCGGGCACGAGCGCGACGAGCATCACGGCCGTGAGCCCCGCCGCCAACGCCAGCGCGGGCCTGGCGGGCAGCGTGCCCCACTTCGTGCGGCGAGCGGCCATGCGCTCGGCCTCACGGGGCCGGGCCACCGCGCCCAGCACCACCGCGACCGCCACCGCGCACGCGGGCAGCTCCAGGCTGAAGTCGAAGAGGTTGTGCAGCGCCAGCGCCGCCACGCCGGACAGCGCCGCCAGCTCCACGGGCCCGTGGTCCTCGCGCCGCACGCGCTTCACGAAGGCCCAGAGGGCCAGCCCGAGCAGCAGCAGTCCCGGCACGCCCCACTCCGCCGCCACCTGCAACACCGCGTTCTCCGGGTGCGTGAAGGTGTTGGGGTTGGGTTCGGTCTGGTAGCGAGGGAAGGCGGCTTCGAACGCGCCGCGCCCCATGCCCAGCACCGGGAAGGCGCGGGCCGCGCGGGCCATCATCGGCCAGGGCTCCATCTTGCCGCGGCGCAGGGACTCCACGCCGTCCACGGTGCGCGCCTCCGCCCACAGCTGATCCGCCGCCAGGTACGCGCCCACGGACAGCGTCGCCAGCAGTCCCAGCAGCACCGCCGCGCCCCGTCCCCACGCGGGCCTGGCGGGAGTGCGCGCCTCGCGACGCTGCTTCACCAGCCACGCGGCGAGCAGCACCTGCCCGAAGATGAAGAACACGATGCCCGCGCGAGACAGCGACAGCAGCACGCCCGCGCCGGAAACGAGCGCCGCCATCGCGAAGGGCCACGCGCGCGAACGCGGCTGCTTCGAAAGCGCGAGCCCCACCGCCACCGTCGCGCACAGCCCCAGGAAGCCCGCGAGGTGGTTGGGATTTCCGAACGGCGTCACCAGCGGCGGCCGCGCATGCACGTAGGCCCGCAGCCCGAACAGCGCCTCCACGCCGAACAGCGCGTGTCCCAACCCCACCGTCGCCACCGCCGCGCCCGTGAACGAAAGGACCGCGAGCAGCCGCTGCCGCGACGCGCGAGCGCGGCACACCTGCACAGCCGCGACGAACGTGAGGAGATAGGCCCCGTGCTTCGCCAGCTCACGCCACGTGGCGGAAGGCTCCAGCGACACCGGCCGCCAGCCCGTGAGCCCCAGCGGAACGAGCACGTCCTCGCGCAGCGCCTGGGCCTCCGGACTCACGAACGCGAGCAGCCTGGGTGGCAGTGGCACGAGTTGCAACGCGCACAGCACCACGGCGCCCACCAGCGGCGCGGCGAGGAGCGGCACGCGCGGGGTCTCTCCCTGCCTGCGGGCCCCCACGAAGGCCAGCACCGCCGCGGCCCCGGACAGCACGCACAGCGGCCAGGACACCCAATGCGCGGCGCCGCCGAGCGCCACCGGGCCCAGCACCACCAACGCCGCGAGCACTGCTTCCGCGTAGACGGTGTACCGGGAGACGCGGTGGGAGCCAGGAGCCATGCGCGGCGCGGGAGTATGTCACGCTCCTCGCGGACCTCCGGGGCTTGTCCCCTCGGCCAGCGGGCGTGACGCCTGGACGCCTCCTCCCCGGGCGCGGTCTTCCGGGGCCATCGAATGAACGCCCCGCCCGGGACACCGCTTGCATCCGGGGAACCATCTGGCATCTTCCCCCGACCCCATGCGTCGCTTCCTGCTCACCGCCGCCGTCCTCTGCGCCTCCCTCTCCGGACTCACCGCGTGCAAGAGCGCATGCCGCGAGTTGTCCGAGAAGCTCTGCGAGTGCGCCCTGAACTCGGTGGAGAAGCAGGCCTGCCAGCAGCGCGCCGCTGACGAAGAAGGCCGCGTGGAGCCCACCGCCGACGACGAGATGGTCTGTGAGGCGAAGCTCGACGGCTGCGACTGCCGCGCCATCGAGACCGAAGAGGGCAAGAAGGCCTGCGGCCTCGCCCGCTGAAGTCGCGCTGTCGCGAGGCTCGGCCTTCAGGGCTCCGAAGGGCCCAAGGCCTCGCCCGCTGAATACGCGCTGCCGCAAGGCTCGGCCTTCAAGGCCCCCAAGGGCCCAAGGCGCTAACCGCCGAACCTCGCCCGCTGAAGTCGCGCTGTCGCGGCCCCGAAGAGCCCAGGGCCTCACCCGCTGACGGCGCGCTGCCTCAACGCTCAGGTGCCCGGCACCACGGGAGCCGGAGCCGGCCGCGTGGACGCACCATCCACCCACGGCTGAAGCCCTCGCCGCACCCGCGTGCGCCACGGCGTCTCCACCCACCGGTGCACCGCCACCGACGCGGGCACCAGCAACACCAGCAGCACCGCCAGGAAGCCCGTGGGTGACAACAGGCCCACGAAGCGCTCCAGCCAGTGCACCAGCTCGCTGACGGGGTACTGCAGCAGGTACAGCGCGTAGCTGGCCCCGCCCAGGTGCACCAGCCACGGCTTCGCCAGCACCTGCCCCAGCGGGCCGCCGCCGCGCGCCAGGCCGTACACCAGCAGCGCTGACGCGGGCGCCAGCAGCGCGTTGTGCATCAGCGGGTACGGAATCCACGCGCCCTGCGAGAAGCCCGCGACCAGCAGCGCCGCGCCTGCCAGCGCCATCACCGCGCCGGAGCGCCGGGTCGTCGCATTCGCAGCCGCCCGCTCCCGCACGAAGACGAGCCCCAGCAGCACGCCCAACAAGAACTCCGGCAGGCGCGCCAGCGGGTTCAACTTCACCACCGCCAGCCACATGCCGCCGGACGCCGCGTTCAGCGGGCCCGGCCCGTCCGGCCGCAGCACCAGGTAGAGCACCGGCGGCAGCAGCCCCAACAGCCACACGCCCACCAGGGCCGCCACCATGCGCGCCCCCCGGAAGCGCTCCAGCCGCCCGGCCAGCGCCGGGAACAGCGCGTAGAAGAACGCCTCCACCGACACGGACCAGGACGGAGGGTTCCAGTACAGCGCCAGCTTCGGCACCCACGACTGGAGCAGCAGCAGCGTGGTGAGCCCCGCCGTGGTCAGCTTCGCCGCCGCCACCGGCACGGTGTTCGCCGCCAGCGAGCCCTGCGCCGTGGGCACCGCCGACAAGAGGAACATCAGGAGGAACACCGGGTAGACGCGCGCCACCCGCGCGCTCCAGAAGGCCCGGGGCGGGGTCTGCATCCCGCCGGCCGTGTCCACGTAGTTGTACGCGAGCACGAAGCCGGACAGGAGGAAGAAGACCCCCACGGACGCATAGCCGGAGGCCACCACCTGCACCATCCACTCCGGCGCCACGCCCTGGATGCAGGGGGTGCCGAAGTGGAACAACACGACGTGCAGGGCCGCCAGGAAGCGCAGCCCTGTCAGTGCATCCAGCGAGCCTCCGGACTGCGGCTTCATCTACTTGTTACGACCGATGCCGAAGTAGGTGAAGCCCTGCTCACGCATGCGCGCGGGCTGGAAGATGTTGCGGCCGTCGAACACCACCGGCGTCTTCATCAGCGACTTCATGCGCGCGAAGTCCGGGTGGCGGAACTCGTTCCACTCCGTCACCACGAACAGGCCGTCCACACCCTCCAGCGCGTCGTACGGCAGCTCCGCGTAGCGGATGCGGTCGCCGAAGACGCGCTTCGCCGCGTGCGCGGCCACCGGGTCGTGCGCGATCACCGTCGCGCCCTTGCCGATGAGGCCCTCGATGACCTCGATGGACGGCGCCTCGCGCATGTCGTCCGTCTTCGGCTTGAACGCCAGGCCCCAGACGCCGAACTTCTTGCCCTCCAGCGACCCGTAGTGCTTCACGGCCTTGCTCACGAGCAGCTTCTTCTGGCGCTCGTTGGTGCGCTCCACCGCGCGCAGCAGGTCCAGCTCCAGGCCGTACTCACGCGCCGTGGTGACGAGCGCCTTCACGTCCTTGGGGAAGCAGGAGCCGCCGTAGCCCACGCCCGGGAAGAGGAACGGGTAGCCGATGCGCTTGTCCGCGCCCAGGCCCTTGCGCACGAAGTCCACGTCCGCGCCCACCTTCTCGCAGAGCGCGGAGATGTCGTTCATGAACGAGATGCGCGTCGCGAGCATCGCGTTGGCCGCGTACTTCGTCAGCTCCGCGGAGCGCGTGTCCATGAACAGGATGGGGTTCTCCGTGCGCACGAACGGCGCGTACAGCTCTCCCATGATGTTCCGGGCGCGCTCCGTGTCCGCGCCAATGACGACGCGGTCCGGCTTGAAGAAGTCGTCCAGCGCGGCGCCTTCCTTCAGGAACTCCGGGTTGGAGACGACGTCGAACTCCACGTCCGTCACCTTGGCGATGGCCTCACGGACCTTGTCCGCGGTGCCCACCGGCACGGTGCTCTTGTCCACCACCACCGTGTACTGCTTCATCGCGCGGCCCACCGCCTGCGCCGCCGCGAGCACGTACTGGAGATCCGCCTCGCCGCTCTCCCCTTCAGGGGTGCCTACAGCGATGAACACGGCCTGGGCGTTCTGCACGCCTTCGGCCAGGTTCGTGGTGAACGTGAGGCGCTTCTCCTTCACGTTCTTCTTGATGAGCTCCTCCAGACCCGGCTCATAGATGGGAACCTGTCCATCCTGGAGCATGCGGATCTTCCGCTCATCGATGTCCACGCACGCGACGTCGTTGCCCGAGTCCGCGAAGCAGGTGCCCGCGACGAGTCCGACGTAACCCGATCCGATAATGGCAATGCGCATTCTTTGAGTGTCCTGGTTTCGACAGGTGGCGTCATGAACTCATACGCCGACCGGAGCACTGAAAGAAAGCCCAGGCACGAAGGACGCCGAGCGACCAGACAGCCTTATCGCCCCGTGAGGAGGCGTCGCAGTCGATCCACACCCCGCAGGGCGGACGAACGTCCGGGGGTGCTCACCGGACCCACCACGCCGCGGTCCAGAAGTTCACGGGTCGCGCGGCGCAGCGGCGGGAACGCGGCGGTCGCCTGCGCCTCCGCTTCCGGGAACAGCCGCGCCACGATGGCCAGCGACGTGTAGAGGGCGCGCTCCAGGCCGAACGCCTCCGCGCGTGCGAGCAGCGCCGGCACATCCAGTGGGCGCGAGTACACACCGCCCATCCAGGTGGCGCCGGTGATGAGCTCGCGCAGGTCCACGAAGGACAGCCATGGCACGTCATACCCGTGGTGGGCCTGGTCCAGCGCGGTGAGGAGCAGCGCGTCCTCCAGCTCCGGGCGGAAGACGGACTGTCCGTAGACCTTCATGGGTCGGGCGCGCTCGAAGATGCCGGCCAACTGCTCACGTCGGTTCGCGCCCAGCACGTCCGCGTAGATGTGGATGGGGGTGCGGCCGTCGGACACGACGCGAGCCGCTCCGCTGTTCGTCGTGTCCGGCTCCGGGACGAACTCGTGGTTGGACAGGTAGCCGGCGAAGCCGTCCACGTCCATGCGGCGCACCAGCACCTGGATGTCCAGCACGGGCCGGAAGCCCACGTGCGGGTAGAGCGCCTCCGCGAAGGCCGCGCCGCCCAGGAGCAGAATCTTGCGGCCCTCCAGCTGATCCACGATGCGCTTGAAGTGGACCAGCTTCATGACGTTGTCGTTCACGGAGCCGGTGTAGATGGACATCATCCGGTCGCGGGCCCACTCCGGCGCATCGCCGCCGCCCATCCGGTACTCCAGGTTGTACGCCGCCAGCGGCGCCAGTCCCTGCGCGATGGCCCAGTCGACGTACGCCTCCCATGGTGCGCCCCGGAGCTTTCCGCGCGGGGGCTCGAAGGAGGACAGGACCCGGAAGGTGTCGAGGAGGCTGGGCGCCATGGTGCGGCACCTTTAATGGGCCGGGCCCGCCCGCCGCAATCACCGTCTTCCAGCGGGCGAGCGAACAGGCCGTGGCGCCCCTGGTTCCGCTCCCGTCCCGGGAGGGGGCCGGGCGACGCGCAGCCGCCGCAGGGCGTACCGCACCATGGGCCGGGCCCGGGGCGCCAGGGCCAGCTTCGCGGCGATCCACGCGGGCTTGTTCCCCGCCAGCTCCGCGCCCACCAGCCGGGGCCCGGAGAACAGCCGCGTCGCCAGCGCCCGCTGCCACCGGGGCGGTGAGAGCGCCTTGAGCACCCAGGGGGGCACGGGCGCGTCCAGCAGCCGGTATGCGGCGTCCCATGCGTACCAGACCAGGTGGGGCAGCCCCGTGCGCCGCGCGCGTGTCACCACCCGGTCCCAGTCGAGCCGGGGGTGTGCCCGCGCCAGCAGCTTCAGGTCGAACAGCCAGGCCAGCCGCTGCAGCAGGTGGTTGCTCGCGTGCAGGGACAGGTACACGGCCTCGTCCTCCGGGCACAGGTAGCGCACGGGGTGGCCGTCCAGCGTCGCGTCCACTGCCCGCGCCACCATCGCGTCGCCCTCCAGCGACAGGCCGTAGCCCGCGAGCGCGCGGTAGTGCAGCTCCACCATCCCATCCGGGCCGGTGAGCTCCACGTGGTGCGCGTCGTCCCGGTCCACGTCGCCGGCCTGGGTGGTGAGCCCCATCCCCTCCAGCGCGTGCACGGCGCACAGCACCCGCGCGCGCGGCACCAGCAGGTCCACGTCGTTCGTCGCGCGCTGGAGCGGCTCCGGGTAGAGCCTGCGCGCCAGCCCGTAGCCCTTGAGCAGCACCGGCGTCACGCCCAGCGCCGCCAGCGCCATCAGGCTGCGCGACAGGAGCGAGCGCACGCGCATGCCCCGCGCCGCGCTCGTGCGGGCCTCGCGGGTGAGCAGCGCGGCGGCGTCCGGGGTCAGCGTCCAGTCCGCCTTCGCGAGCGCGTGCTCGACGAAGCCCGCGAGCCCGTGGCGCACGGCGGCCTTCACCAGCGCGTCGCAGGCGTCCGCGTCCACGGGCGCGGGAGCATCCGGCGCGTCCGGCCAGGCCTGGAGCAGGGTCAGCAGGGCCGGAGAGGCGGTCATGGGCTCACCGCCGGAGCGCGATGATGCGCTGGGGCTCCGCGGCCTCCAGCGCCACGAGCTGCCCCACGCGTTCAGCCACCGCGTCCGCGACCACCTCCAGCGCCAGCTCCTCGTCCCGGTCGATGGCGGACCGGCCGTCGCGCCAGACCAGGCGCAGCGCGCCGAGCAGGTCCTCCTCCTCCTTCACGTCCAGGCGCACCTCCAGCGCCGCCGCGGAACCGGCGTCCGGGTGCTGGGACTCGAAGACGACGCCCGCGTTCACGTCCTCATGCGGACGGCGCAGGCGCAGCTCCAGCGCGGACAGGCTCAGCCCCTGGGACAGCGGACGGACGGCGTTCCACACCTCCTGGAACGAACCGGCCGCGCGCACCGCGGCGGTGACGGAGCGAACCAGTGAGCGCAGCTCCAGGTTGCGATGGCGCGTCTGCTGGACCGCCTCCATGCGGCGCACGTCCAGGTAGCCCAGCTTGCGCATCAGCACCATGATGACCACGCCGACGCCACAGAGCAGCAGCGCGCTCTGCAGGCTGTTGGCGAAGTTGAGCGCCAGCGCGGTGACCATGAACAGCGTGCACAGCGCATAGAGCACCAGCACGGTGGTGCGGTGGGACAGGAGCAGGCGGCTCATCAGCCGGTGGTGGATGTGCTCCTTGTCCGCGCTGAACATGGGTCTGCCCAAGAGCGAGCGGCGCACCATGGCCAGCAGCGTGTCCATGATGGGCAGGCCCAGCGCCATCACCGGCACGAGCAGCGCCACCGCGGTGCCGCTCTTCGACGACGTCTTGATGGACACCGCCGCGAGCACGAAGCCCAGGAACATGCTGCCCGTGTCCCCCATGAAGATGGAGGCCGGGTTGAAGTTGAAGACGAGGAACCCGAGGATGGCGCCCGCGAGCGACACCATCAGCAGGCACAGCAGCACGTCCCCGCGCATCAGCGCGAGCAGGAAGTGGGTGCCCACGCCGAAGAACGCCACGCCGCCCGCCAGCCCGTCCAACCCGTCGATGAGGTTGAGCGCGTTGATGACGCCCACCACCCACACCACCGTCAGCGGCAGGCTCAGGAGCCCCAGCGTCAGCTCCGCGCCAAAGGGGTTGGCCAGCACTTCGATGCGGAAGCCCAGCGCGTACAGGCCCAGCGCCACCGCGAACTGCACGGAGAACTTCAGCTTCGCGCCCGCGCCCTTGAGGTCGTCGTAGAAGCCCAGCCCCGCGATGATGGCGCCGCCCACGAAGAGGCCCACGATGAGCGACGTCTGCGAGACGAACTGGTCCCCCACGCCCGAGTCCACGAGGAACAGCGCGCACAGGGGCGCGAAGAAGCCCCCCACGATGCCAATGCCACCCAGCCGGGGGACGGCCCGCACGTGCACCTTGCGGCTGGAGTTCGCCTGGTCCAGCCAGCCCCACGCCAGCGCACGCTCACGCACGCGCCACGTGAGCACCAGCGCCACGAGCAGCGATACGAGGAAGGCGACGAAGAAGGTGACCATGCGAGAGGAGCGTCCACCCGCATCGTGACGGCCACCGAAGCAGCGCGTCAACGTCCTGACGTCGCGGTTGCGTCACGATCCGCCTGCCTCCTTGCTGGGACGGGCGGCGATGTCGGGCCAGGTGAGTCCTCCCCGCATCACATCTGGGGGCCCGCGAGCAGCGCCGCGCCAATGGCGCCGGACAGGTCCCCCAACTCGGCGATGCGCATCGCGGGCTTGCGCTCCGTGATGAACAGGTGCGGCTGCATGGCGTCCTGGAGGTGGCCCATGTACACGGGGCCCAGCCGGGACCCCAGCCCGCCTCCGATGACGACGGCCTCCACGTCCAGCAGGTTGATGACGGAGGCGATGGCCACGCCCATCATGTCGATGGCCCGCTCGATGAGCCGTGTCGCCAGCGGATCCTTCTGCTTCAGCGCGCTCGCCCAGACGCTGCTGGACAGGCGCGTGCGCTTCTTGTCCCGCATGATGTCGAAGAGGAGGGTCTTCTCCCCCTTCTTCGCCGCCGAGCGCGCCTTGCGCTCCATGCACGCGCGCCCCGCGTAGGCCTCCAGGCAGCCGCGCCGGCCGCAGCCGCAGCGCGCGCCGTTGGGCTTCACCACCATGTGGCCAATCTCACCGGCGGACCCCTGCCCGCGCCACGGCACGCCGTTGAGCACCAAGCCCCCGCCCACGCCCGTGCCCCACCACACGCCCAGCACGGAGCGGTGGCCGCGGCCCGCGCCCAGCTTGTACTCGGCCGCGACCGCCACCTGGACGTCGTTGCCCAGCATCACCTTGCTGCCGCCCACCAGGTCGCCCAGGTCCGACGCCAGCGGATACGGCGCGTCCCAGCCGCCCGCCACGTTGGCCGTGTGCGAGAGCGTGCCCTTGTTCGCGTCCACCGAGCCCGGCACGCCCACGCCCACGCCCGCGAGCCTCGCGGGCTTGATGCCCACGGACTGCGCGGCCTCGCCCAGCGTTCCGTAGAGCTCCTTCACCACCTCGCCCGGGCCGCCCGTCGCGGGTGTCGGATGGCGGGCCCGGCCCAGCACGTCGCCGCGCGCGTCCACGATGACGGCCTCGATCTTCGTGCCGCCCAGGTCGATGCCCCCCCAGATGCGGGCCTTGTCGTTGCGCGCCCCGTTCCCGTTCCCCGCGCGGTGCCCGTTCTTCGCTGACGCGTCGGCCATGTGATGCCCCCGTGGTTCGCTCGCGGGACAATCTGCGCAGCGCGGACGCGGTCGGGGCCGCCGTGCCGGGCACTCCCGTGTCCGCCCGCCCGCCCCACGGGGCTGCATGCGGGCCCTCCTTCCGGGACGCGGGAACGCCCTGCCTCCTCGTGCCCCTGTTCGCCGGAGGCGGGGGCGCATATAGGCTCCGCCGGAGTTCCTTTCGTGGAGCGCCCCGTTTCCCCATGAGCAGCCGTTCCCCTTCCGCGCCGGACGCCGCCGACGCTCCGCCCCTGGGCATGTCGGACGTGAAGGTCCGCGCGCAGCGCTCCATCATCGCCCTGCTCCTGCGGACGGTCGGCTCGCTGGGCTTGCGCGTGGTGAGCTCGCTCACCCTATCGCATCTGCTGTTCCCCGGGGACTATGGCGTGTTCGCCATCGTCGCCTTCACCTCCGCGATGGGCGCGTTCCTGGGGGACCTGGGGCTCAGCGCATCCCTGGTGCGCCAGCAGCACGAACCCACGCAGGACGAGATCACCTCCGCCTTCTGGAGCCACCAGGCGTTCACCGTCTTCATCGTGGGCACCATCGCGCTGCTCGCGCCGTGGCTGTCGAACACCTACGAGCTGGGGCCTTCGGGCGCGGCCATGGTGGGCACGATGGCGATTGGCCTGTTCTTCCACTCGCTGCGCGTCATCCCCATCATGATGCTGGAGCGGCAGCTGCGCTTCCCGACGCTCGCGCGCATCGAGCTCATCGAGAGCGTGGCGCAGACGGCGGGCAGCATCCTGCTGGCGTCGCTGCACTTCGGGGCGTGGTCGCTCATCGGCGGCGGACTGGTGCGGGGCGCGGTGGGCATGGTGCTGTTCTGGTGGGCGGCGCGCTGGCGGCCCCAGGGCACGTTCCGCTGGGACATCGTGAAGCGGCTCCTGTCCTTCGGCATCTGGTTCCAGCTCACGGGCATCATCCCCGCGGCGCTCCAGGGTTGGATTCCGCTGGTGGTGGGGCGCATGGAGGGCAAGGACGGGGTGGGCCTGGTGAACTGGGCAACCGCGCTGGCCTCCGTGCCGCTGGCGGTGAGCAGCGTCCTCACGCGCGTCGCCTATCCGGCGTACAGCCGCATGCAGGAGGACACGGTCGCGCTGGCGGACTACCTGCGCACGTCCATCCGGCGCGTGAGCGCGGTCCTGTGCCTGGCCATCCCGTTCGGCGTCATCGCGCTGCCGCCCTTCATCCCGGTGGTCTTCGGTGAGCGCTGGAGCCCCGCGTCCACGCTCGTGCAATGGTTCACCATCGAGGCGTCGATGCTGGCGGTGCAGGGCCTGCTGGCCTCGCAGCAGAACGCCAGCGGTCACGCGCGGGAGCGGATGTACGTGGCCATCACCGGGAGCCTCTTGCGCTTCGGCCTGGGAGTGCTGGCGGTGATGCACTGGGGCATCGTGGGCGTCGGGGTGAGCGCGACGGCCGTGACGCTGACGGAGCTGTGGTTCACGGCGCGGCTGGTGTCCCGCCGCAACCCGCACCTGTCGCGGCTCGAGTTCGAGGTCATGGAGCCGTTCCTCACGGTGGGCGCGCTGCTCGCGCTCGCGGTGGGCTGTTCGCGGCTCGCGATGGGACAGGACGGGCTGCTCGTTCAGGCGCTGGTGGCGGCGGGGCTCTTGACCGCGCTGGTGCTCGGGCGTGAAGCCACGCGGCGCGGACTGTCGTTGCTGGGAGAGCTGCGCGCCCTGGTCCAGCACCTGCGCGCGAGGCGGGCGCCTCCGTGAGCCGAACGTGGCATCTGTTGACGGGGGAGTATCCGCCGGCTCCTGGCGGCGTCTCCGACCACACCCGGAGCATCGCCCAAGCGCTGTTGAAGGCGGGGGAGACGGTGCATGTCTGGACGCCTGGGGCCGACGGCGTCACGGATGATCAGGGCGTGACCGTGCACCGGTGGCCCGGCCTCTTCACACCGCCGGGGCTGGTGCGCCTGACGCGTGAGCTGGATGCGACGCCCGGGCCCCGAAGGCTGCTGCTCCTGTACGTGCCGCACGCGTTCGGCATGAAGGCGATGAACGTGCCGCTCTGCGCCTGGTTCGCGGCGAGGCGGCGGGACGAACGCGAGCTGTTCCTCCATGAAGCGGTGTACCCGTGGAGTCCGGGCGCGCCGTGGAAGCATCAACTGCTCGCGGGAGTCACGCGGGTGATGCTGCGCACGCTGGCGCTGGGAGTGGAGCGCGCCTACGTGTCCATCCCCACCTGGGCGGAGCACCTGCCGGAGCCCCTGCGGTCCCAGGCCCGGTGGTGTCCCATTCCCAGCCCCCTGCCCCTGGACGTGCCGGAGGAAGCTGTGCGCGCGGTGCGGGATGCGCTGGGGGGTGGCCCCACGGTGGCGCACTTCGGGACGTATGGCGGGGCCATCGCGGGCCCGCTGGAGGCCGTGCTCGTGCCGTTGTTGCAGCGGGATGAGCGGCGGCAGGCGCTGCTGCTGGGCCGGGGCAGCCAGGCCTGGAGCGAGTCGCTGGGACGGAAGCATCCCGCGCTGGCCCGCAGACTTCATGCGAGGGACGGACTGGCACCGGAGGCCGTGGCCGCGCACCTGCGCGCGGCGGAGTTGATGGTGCAGCCCTACCCTGACGGCGTCAGCGCCCGGCGAAGCAGCGCGATGGGCGGATTGGGGCTGGGGCTGCCCATCGTCACCAACACCGGGCACCTGAGCGAACCCCTGTGGCGCGAGCTGCGGCCCGTGGCGCTCGCGGAGGACGCATCGTCCGCCGCACTGCTGGCGCTCACGGAGCACTTGTTGGAGCACGGCGATGAGCGCCAGTCCCTGGGTGAGCGCGCGGCACGCGTGTACCGTGAGCACTTCGCGCTGGAGCACACGGTGGCGCACCTGCTGCGGCGCGGAGTCACCGCGTGAGCACCTTGAAGTTGAAGGTCCTGATGGATCCGCGCGAGGAGGGCTGGCCCAGCATGGACCTGGTGGGCGAGGCGCTCGTGGACGGACTGGCGGCGTTTCCCTCCGAGGTCGACGTCACCCGCGTGCGGCCATCCATTCCGCACGCCGTGCGCGCCCTGCCCCACGTGGGAAGCCGCAAGGCCGCCTTCAACGCGGACCGGCTGCTCACCCGCTTCGGCCTCTATCCCGCGCGACTGCTGCGTGAGCGCGTTGGCCCCGATGCATTTCACGTCGTGGACCACACCTACGCGCAGCTCGTGCACGCGCTGCCCGCGGAACGCACCGGCGTCTTCTGCCATGACCTGGATGCGTTCCGCTCCGTCCTGGAGCCCCACCGCGAACCGCGCCCCACGTGGTTCCGGCTGATGGCGCGAGCCACGCTCAAGGGACTGGAGCGCGCGGCCATCGTCTTTCACAGCACGCAGCAGGTCCGTGACGAACTGCTCGCGCACGGCGTGGTGCCGCCGGAGCGATTGGTGTGGGCGCCCTATGGAGTGTCACCGGAGTACCGGCTCGAACCCGTGCCCGGAGACACCAGCGAGGCCGTGCTCGCGCCGCTGAAGGGTCGGCCGTACCTGCTGCACGTGGGCAGTGCCATCCGCCGCAAGCGGCTGGACGTGCTCTTCGACACCTTCGCGGCGCTGCGCGCCCGGCATCCGGACCTCACGCTGGTGCAGCAGGGCGGCGAACTGGATGCGGCCCAACAGGCACAGGTGGCGCGGCTCGGATTGAAGGACGCGCTGCTGCAACCGCCCCGGCAGGAGCGGGCCACGCTCGCGGGACTGTACCGGCGCGCCCGCGCGGTGCTGGTGCCCAGCGACGCGGAGGGCTTCGGCCTGCCCGTCATCGAAGCGCTGGCGTGTGGTGTCCCCGTGGTGGCCAGCGACCTGCCGGTGCTGCGCGAAGTGGGCGCCGACGCCTGCACGTACTGCCCGGTGGGCGACGTGGCCGCATGGGCGCAGACGGTGGATGCCCTGCTCACGGGCCGTATGCCCGCGCCATCACCGGAGACGCGGCGTGCACGGGCCGAGCGCTTCACCTGGAGCGCCCACGCGCGCACCGTGCTGGATGCGTATCTGCATCGCCTTGACCGCCCCGGGCGGGTCTGATTCGGTCGCGTCCGCGTGCGGATCCTGTTCCTCAATCCCGTGGGAATCCTGGGCGGTGCCGAGCGCGCACTCGTGGATCTCCTCGCGTGCCTGCGCACGCAGGCCCCTGGGCTGTCGCTGCACCTCATCGCCGGTACGGACGGTCCTCTCGTGGAGACGGCCCGAGGGCTCGGCGTGGAAGCCCGAGTGCTCGCCCTGCCCGACCGCCTGTCCGCGCTCGGGGACAGCGGCCTGCGGGAACAGGGCCGCGCGGGGCTCCTTCGCTTCGCGGGTGAGATTGCCCCCACGCCCCTGCTGCTGACCCGCTACGGCCTCGACCTGCGGCGCGCCGTGCGTGACGCGGCGCCGGACCTGCTGCACTCCAATGGCATCAAGACCCACCTGCTGAGCGCGGCCACCACCGGGCTGCCGGTTCCGCGCGTGTGGCACGTGCACGACTTCCTCGGCGAACGGCCCCTCGTGCGTCGCGCGCTCTCCGGCCTGCATCCGCTGGCCTCGGCCGCCATCGCGAACTCACAGGCCGTCGGAGACGACGCGCGCACGGTGCTCGGGAAGGTGCCCGTGCATGTCGTGCCCAACGGCGTGGACGTGGAGCGGTTCTCTCCGGCAGCTGGTGACGGCGCGCACCTGGATGCGCTGGCCGGACTGCCTCCCGCGCTTCCGGGCACGCTGCGCGTGGGGCTCGTGGCCACGTACGCGCGCTGGAAGGGACACGACGTCTTCCTGGAGGCTGCGGCCCTGCTGACGCGTCAGGCACCGGCCCTTCCCGTGCGCTTCTACCTCGTGGGCGCGCCGCTCTACCGCACAGCCGGCTCGCAGTTCACCGACGCGGAGCTGCGCGGACAGGTGGAGCGTCACGGCCTCACGGGCCGCGTGGGCTTCGTGCCCTTCCAGCCCGAGCCCGAGCGCGTCTACCGGGCCCTGGACGTCTTCGTGCACGCGAGCACCCGCCGCGAACCCTTCGGCCTCACCATCGCGGAGGCGCTCGCCTGCGGCCGGGCCGCCGTCATCTCGAAGTCGAGCGGCGCGGCCGAAGCGCTGCGGGATGGCGAGGACGTGCTGGCCATTGAGCCCGGCGACGCGAACACGCTCGCGGCGGCCCTGCGTCGGCTGCTGGAGGATGAAGCCTTGCGAGACACCCTGGCCCGCGCGGCCCGCGACACCGCCGTGCGCCGCTTCTCCCGTGAGCGCTACGCCCGGGACATCCTCGCCGTGTACCGGAGCCTCGTCCCCACGCGAGGGCACTCATGATGCGTCCCCGGAAGCTCGTCACCGTCTCGCACTCCTACGTCGTCACCCTCAACCGGCGGCTGGCCAACGAGATGGCCCGCGTGGGCGCCGGCCGCTGGGACGTCACCGCGGTGGCGCCGAAGTCCTTCCACGGAGACCTGGGCCCGCTGGTGCTCCAGCGTGACCCTCACGAGGCCGTGAACCTGGAGGGCGTGCCCGCGTACTTCAGCCGCTCGCTGCACGGCTTCGTCTACGGGCCGGAGGTGCACGCGCACCTGTCGCGGGGCGCGGACCTGGTGCACCTGTGGGAGGAGCCCTACGTGCTCTCCGGCCTGGAGGTGGCGCTGATGACGCCCGCCCACGTGCCGCTCGTCTTCTGCACGTTCCAGAACCTGGCCAAGCGCTATCCCCCGCCCTTCGCGCAGGCCGAGCGCTTCGTCGTACGCCGGGCCGCGGGGTGGATCGCCTGGGGCCAGACGGTGCACGACAACCTCCTCGCCCGGCCCGGCTATGAGCAGCGCCCGTCGCGCTTCATCCCCGTGGGCGTGGACGTGGAGCACTTCCGTCCGGATCCGGAGGCGGGCCGCGCCTTCCGCGAGCGCCTGGGCTGGACGTCCGAAGGGCCTCCCGTGGTGGGCTACCTGGGCCGCTTCGTGCCGGAGAAGGGCCTGCGCCTCCTCATGGATGCGCTCAACACGATGCGCACGCCCTGGCGTGCCCTCTTCGTCGGCGGAGGCCCCCTGGAGGTGGACCTGCGCGCGTGGGCGCAGCGCCATGGAGACCGCGTGCGCATCGTCACCGGCGTGAAGCACGCGGAGGTGCCTCGCGCGCTCAACGCCATGGACGTGCTCTGCGCGCCCAGCCAGACGACGCCCGCGTGGAAGGAGCAGTTCGGCCGCATGCTCGCGGAGGCCTTCGCGTGTGGCGTGCCCGTGTTCGCCAGCGACTCCGGGGAGATTCCGCACACCGTGGGCGATGCCGGGCGCATCCTGCCCGAGGCGTACGGCGGTGCCTGGATCGCCGCGCTCGAGGAGCTGCTGGAGAGCCCCGCGCAGCGTCAGGAGCTGTCAGCGCGAGGCCGCGAGCGAGCCGTGTCCCGCTTCGCCTGGCCGGTCGTCGCCAAGGCGCACCTCGACTTCTTCGAGCAGGTGCTCGAGCGCCGAGCCTGAGGCCTCACGCCTCCAGCCGGGCCACCACCGCCTCGGCCATCGCGTCCCACGTCCAGGCCCGCAGCTCCGACGACAGCGTGGCCACTGCGGGCATCCAGTCCCCGCCCCGGGCCCGCCACTCCTCCAGGCGCCGCACCAGCTCACCCGAGTCCTCCGGGTCGTCCAGCAGCAGCCCGTGGAGCGAGGACGGGAAGCGCTCCGCCACGCCCGCCGAGCGGCTCACCAGCGCGGGGATGCCCACGCACAGCGCCTCATGCACGCCCAGGCCATAGGACTCGTAGCGCGTGGGGGACACCAGCAGGTCGGCGGCGGCCATCAGGCGGGGCACGTCGTCGCGGAAGCCCAGGAAGCGGATCCGCTCGCCCAGCCCCTGCTCACGCGCCGCGCGCTCCCAGGATTCGCGCTGCGCGCCCGCTCCCACCACGCACAGGTCCACGTCCCACTCGCGTCGCGCGCACAGCCGGGCCCACGCATGGAAGAGCGTGTCGAAGCCCTTGCGCCGGTCTCCCAGCGCGCCCACGAACAGCGCTACCCGCCGCTCTTGAGGCCACCCCAGGGACGCGTGCGCCTCACGGCGAAGCACGGGCGTCGTGGGCGGGAAGCGCGCCGGATCACCGCCCAGGTACACGACGTGGACGCGGGATGCCTCCACGCCCGTGGCGGCCAGCAGGTCCTGCCGCGTGCGCTCCGAGTTCGCCAGGATGATCCGCGCCCGGCGCAACGCACGTTGCTCGCTGCGCAGGTGCATCCGGCGACTCACGTGGCCCTTCAGCCTGCGCAGCGGACCGCCGGCGGGCTCGGGCGCGTGCACGGCGTGGACGTAGTGGACCCAGTTGGCGGCGGCCACTTCACAGTTGCCGCCGTTGGCCACCACCTGCCCGCCCTGCGCCAGCGTGCGCGCGGCCCAGAAGCGTCCCACGGCGTCGAGCAACGGCTCGCCCAGCAGGTACGCGTTCGCGGGCTTGGGCACGCGGACGAAGTGCACGTTGGGGTAGCGCAGGAGCGAATCCTCCACCCGGTGTGCCACCAGCCGCACGGGGCCACCCTGGCGCGCGAGCCAGTCCGCCAGCGCGAGGTTCGCGCGGTCCATGCCGCCGGTGGAGACGAAGTCACCGGCGATGAGGGTGTAGGGCCGCATTCCGGTTCCAGTACGCACTGAAGAAGGCCGCGTTGAGCAGCCAGAACTCCATGCCCATCTGGCTCATGAAGAACTGGTAGCTGAAGGTCTGCGCGATCGCACCCAGGTCATACGCGAAGAGGAGGCTGCCCCAGAGCCAGAACTCGCCCGCCGAGTCATCGCGGCGCCGCGCCACCTGGAAGCCCCACCACAGCGTCGCCAGCAGCGCGAGCGGGTAGCAGAGAAGCCCCAGCCATCCTCCGTCGTACGCCCACGCCGTCCACTGGATTTCGGCCCACAGCGGAGGACTCTCGCGGTCGAGGTTGTCGCCGAAGTAGGCGTTGGCCATGCCGTAGCGGCCGAGGCCCGCGCCCAGGGGGAACTCCGGGAGCACCTGGTCGAAGGTCTCGTCGAGGAAGCGGCCCCGGTTGGAGTGATACACCTGCGACGGGTCGGCGGCCGTGAGCGTGCTCCAGCGAGAGAGCACCGCGTCGCCGCCGACCGCGACGGCCCAACCGAAGGCCACCACAGCGAAGCCACCCACGACCGCCGCCAACGTCACGAGGCGCACCCACCGGCCGCTCACGGTGAGCACCAGGCCCATGGCCGCCATGCAGACGATCAGCGTCACCGCCGCGACGCGCACCTGCCCCAGGTAGAGGCAGATGAGCCCGATGCCGATGCCCGCCGCGCCCAGCACCTTCCGGGACAGGCCCTGGCGGCTGAGCAGGAACGCGCCACCCAGCAGCACTGAATAGAAGGCGCCGGTGGCGGCTCCGCCCGGGACGTCCGTCAGCCCCATGGGGCGGAACACGCGCGCGCCGCTCGCGGTCTCGAACTGGAGGCTGCGCACGTAGCCTTCGCCCTGGCTTTCGACCATGGCGGACAGGTTGGGCTGGAAGCGGCCGGGGAAGGTCACCTGCAGGATGCCCAGCGAGGCGCTCGCCATGTTGAACAGGAAGAGCAGCAGGACGACGCGTCCGAACATCTTCGCGTCGATGCGCAGGCGGCTCGCCCAGAAGAGGGGCGCGAACACGGAGATCTGGATGCCCAGTTGCGCGGCCGCCGCCAGCGGGGTGTTGGTGCCGGGGTGGAAGAAGTTCAGCGCGGTGAGCCCCGCCGACGCGAGCAGGAAGGGCATCGCCGGGTGCTTGAGGCGAGGGCCCTTCACCAGCACCAGCAGCGCCAGGCTCGTGCCGAACGACAGGATGCGGAACACCACGCGCGCGGGCGCCAGCGCCTCCACCAGCAACGCGAGCTGGCAGACGAACAGCATCGCGATGAACGCCACCACCACGCCGCCTGAACCGAGCAGCCCCGGAGACGCTGGAGCCGGAGCCAGCACGGCCTGCGGTGTCACGGGTTCCGGCGCGCGGCGCACGTACCGCTGATGCAGCACACCGGGGCCCCGGAGCTGGGGACGAGGACTCGCGCCACTCATGCAGCGGGCCCCCGGGCCACGGAGCGCACCGCGTCTTCCAGTCCCTCCAGGAACTCCGTGGGCGCACTCAGCGCCCGCGCGCGAGAAGGGCCACCGCTTCCCAGCTTCCGACGAGCCGCTTCATCCTCGATGAGCCCACGCAGCGCCTGGGCCAGGGCCTCCGGCTTGGGAGGCACGAGCACGCCGCAAGACGCATCGACGATCTCCAGCGGTCCGCCCAGCGCGGTGGTGACCACGGGAAGCCCGGCGTAGAGCGCCTCCACGAACGCCAGACCAAACGGCTCCGGTCCGGTGTTGGGCTGACAGTGCACCTCCGCCGCGCGAAGCAGACGGGGAACATCCGAGCGCTGTCCCAGGAACCGCACGCGGTCCCCAAGGCCCAGAGCCAGGGCCTGGGCCTTCAAGCCCTCTTCGTAGGCAATCTCTTCCGGGCGCTGCGCACCACCAGCGAACCACGCCTTCCAGCGGGTCACCTGGCGCAGCCGGCCCAGCGCTTCGAGCAGCAGCCGCTGCCCCTTCCACTCCTGCATGCGGCTGGCATGGACGATGACGACATCCGTCGAGTCCGCGCCCAGCTCGCCCCGGAGCGAAGTGCGTTCGGAAGCCGTGAGGCCCGGGCCACCGTCGCGGACGGGGGGATGGAGCACGCTCCAGGGTGTGCGCGGGTACACGCTCGGAAGCGTGCTCGCGGTGTAGCGGCTGTTGCACAGCGCCAGTTCCGGCGACGTAACGCGGGCCCACCGCTCCACCCAGTGCGAACCCGACAGTGCGTCATGCTGGAAGAAGATCAACGGGACACCGGCCGCGCGAACCACCGGCCCGAAGAGGGCTTGAGGCCACGCCGCGTGACACACCACCGCGTCGAACGCCTCCCGCTGAAGCAGCGCCGCCAATGCACGACGGGCCTCCCAGACCCGCCACGGCCGGCTCACCTTCGCCGGCCCCAGCAGCGTCAGCGGTGCGCCCGCCGCGCGAAGCTCTTCGGCGATACGTCCCTCGAAGCAGAGCGCGAAAGCATGTACCGCGCCGCCCGCCCGGTCCGCGCTCGCGAGCGCCAACGTGCGCAACAACGTCTCGACGCCGCCGTAGAGGTTGCCGCTGGAGACATGCAACACGCGAAGCGATGCACCCACCGATGCAGCCCACTTGCGCGAAACACCCATGCCAGCATCTGTGTCATCGACCAGCGCGCCACTCGACGGAGGCGGCTCGCGCGAGGCCGTGCCGACAGCCATGGTGTCACTCTCGAGGTCGCTCCTCGATGCATGCGGTTCGCGCGGGGCAGAGATACCAGCACCCGCGTCATCGACCGGCGCGCCACCTGGGCCATGCGACTCGCGAGAGGTCATGACGTCAGCCTCGGTGTCGCCATTGAGGTCGC
Organism: Corallococcus sp. M7; assembly: GCF_054512695.1. Lineage (NCBI taxonomy): Bacteria > Pseudomonadati > Myxococcota > Myxococcia > Myxococcales > Myxococcaceae > Corallococcus > Corallococcus sp. M7. Next base: position 1,204,354 of record NZ_CM137252.1, on the reverse strand, counting down.
CAATGCCGGCATCCGTGTCATCGACGGGGGCGCCCCCGACGCATGCGGCTCGCGAGAGGCCGTGCCGACAGCCACGGTGGCACTCCGAAGGTCGCGCCCAGGCACATGCGGTTTGCGCCAGGCATGCACGCCAGCATCCGCGTCATCGACCAGCGCGCCACTCGACGGATGCGGTGCGCGAGACGCCGCGCCGCCAACTTCGGCGTCACTACTGGACGAGCGCGGCACGCGCGAAGAGGTGCCTCCGCTCTCCGCGAGACCGTCACGATGAGATGCGCGCGACCCGTGCATGCGCGGACCTTCAGCGCCCGCCCGCGACGTGCTGGACGGAAGCAGTGCTCTGCTCCTCCGTCACCGGCTGCCGTCCGAGCGCCTCCGCGTACAGGTCCAGGCTGCGCGACGCCATCACGTCATGGGCGAACTCCGCCCGTGCACGCTCTCGCGCCCCGCGCGACAGACGCTCCCGCAGGCCCGGCTCGTCCACCAACCGGCGCGCCGCCGCCGCCAGCGCCCGCGCATCTCCCACGGGCACCGTGAGGCCGGTGCGCTCGTGCAGGCTCACCCACGCCACGCCCGAGTCCGGCACGGCGGTGTTGAGCACGGGCAGTCCACTCGCCAGCGCCTCCACCTGCGACAGGCCATACGCCTCGCTGCGCGCGTTGCTCGGGAACCACAGGGCCGTCGCGGCCCGGTACGCGCCCGTCAACGCCTCCGGCGACAGGTACCCCGCCCACGTCACCCGGTCTTCGATGCCCAGCGCCTTCGCCCGCGCGCGGCCCTCCTCCGCCAGCGGCCCCTCGCCCACGATGACCAGCCGCCCCGGCGCGTGCGCCAGCGCCTCCAGCGCCGTGAACAACCCCTTGTAGTAGACGAGCCGCCCCACCATCAGCCACAGCGGCCCACCCGCCGCCTCCGCCGTCCACCGCGCCTGGGCCTCGAGCGCCTCCGCGGAAGGAGGCCGCAGGTACGACTCCAGCTCGATGCCCAGCGGCAGCACCCGCACCTTCGACTTGAACGTCGACAGCAGCGAGGAGCCGCGCACATACGCGTCACTCGTGGCCAGCAGCCGCGCCGCGCGCGAGTACAGCATCCACTCGAAGGGACGGAACAGCGCACCCGCGACCTTCTGCCGGATGATGTCGCTCTGGTGCGTCACCACCACCGCGGGCAGTCGCGGCACCGCGTCCAGCGCCAGCACCATGCTCGGGTTGGGCACGTGCAGGTGCACCACATCCACGCCCCGCGCCAGCGCCCGCCTGAGCATGAACGGCAGCGACGGCATCACGTCCATGCGCGCCACCGACGCGAGCCGCCCCAAGCGGGTCACCCGCACCGGCCCATCCCACTCCTCACGCGTGGGGCTGCGCCCGTGGAACTCGTGGCTCGTCCCGGTGCCATCCACGGAGTGGTTCGCGCACAGCACCTCCACCTGCGCGCCCAGCGACGCCTGCGCTCGCGCCAGCGTGCACAGGTGCGCCTCCATGCCGCCGGAGGCCGGAGGGTAGAACTTCCCCAGGTGCAGCACCCGCAGGCCCGCGCCCTTCACGACGGAGCCACCCCGCCCTTGGGCTCGTCCTGCGTCGGGCCGTAGCCCTGGTAGCCCAGGTACGTGTCGCCGTAGCGCGGCTGCCGCAGGTCCACGTCGTTGAGGATGGCGCCGAACATCCTCGCCTGCACGTCCGCCAGCGAGCGCAGCGCGCGCTTCGCGGCGCTCCGGTCCGTCCGGCCCGCCTTGAGCACCATCACCACGCCGTCCGCCTGCGTGGCCAGCACCGCCGCGTCCACCACGGCGTTGAGCGGCGGGCTGTCCAGGATGATGCGGTCGAACTTCTCCCCCGCCGTGCGCAGGAGCTCCTTGAAGGCACGCGTGTGCAGCAGCTCCGCGGGGTTCGGCGGCAGCGGGCCACACGGCAGCACGAAGAGGTTGGGCACCTCCGTGCTCTTCACCGCCTTGTCCAGCGAGCCCTCGCCCACCACCAGCGAGCTGATGCCCAGGTCATTGGGCACGCCGAACGCGCGGTGCAGCCGGGGGCGGCGCATGTCCGTGTCCAGCAGCAGCACGCGGTTGCCGCTCTGGGCCATGGCCACGCCCAGGTTGATGCACGTGGTGGACTTGCCCTCCTGCGGGCCGCTGGACGTCACCACCAGCGTCTTGCAGGGATGATCCGGCGACATGAACAGGAGGTTCGTGCGCACCGCGCGGCAGCACTCCGCCACCGCCGAGCGCGGCGCGCGGTGCACGTACAGGTCGCGGTCGCCCGGCGCCTTCGTGGCCTCCATGCGCGGCACCACGCCCAGGAACGCCAGGCCCAGCACGTCCTCCACGTCCGCCTGCGACCCGACGGTGTTCTCCAGCATCTCCAGGAACAGCGCCACGCCCAGCCCCAGCAAGAGCCCCATCACCCAGCCCACCAGCAGGTTGCGCCGCGTGTGCGGCCGCACCGGCAACAGCTCCGGCCGCGCGGGGTCCAGCACGCGCACGTTGCTCGTGCGCAAGAGGCCCGACAGCTCGATGTCCTTCAGCCGCTTGAGCACCAGCTCATAGAGCCGCTGGTTGTTGTCCGACTCGCGCTGCAGCCGCCCGTACTCGATGGCCTTCTTGTTCACCTGGAAGGCCTCGGCCTTGGTCTCGTCCAGGAGCTTGTTGAGGTTCTTCTCCTCGCCCTGCGCCTCCGCCAGCTGCGTCTCCGCCGAGCGCACCACGTTGGTCAGGCTCTTGAGCAGGTCCGCGCGCACGACCTCCAGCTTGCGGTTGCACTCCAGCAGCTTCGGGTGCTCCGGCAGGTAGCGCTCGGTCAGCTCCGCGCACGCGGCCTTCTGCTCGCCGTAGCGCGACTTCAAATCCTGGATGGGCCCATCCTTCGCGCCGGGCACGGCCTCCGCCCACGTCTCGTCGTTGCCCGCGTCCCTGCGCAGCCGGTGGATGGCGTCCACGCGCGCCTGCTGCGCCGCGATGCGCGTGCGCACCTCGGTGAGCTTCAGGTTGTAGGAGTTGATCCGCTCGCTGACGATGGACAGCCGCGACTCCAGCGACGTGGACAGCATGTCCGCGTCCTTCTTCAGGTCGTAGACGGCCATCTCGCCGGCCTTGGACTGGCGGCCCAATTCATCCAGGCGCCCCTCCAGCCACGTGCGCGCCTCCTCCGTGGTGCGCAGCTTCAGCGCCAGGTTCTCCGCCATGTACGCGGCGGCCACCTCGTTGGAGAGCAGCGCCGCGCGCGCGGGGTCCACGTCCTCCACGCCGATGTTCATCACCCGCGAGTCCTTGCTGGGCACCACCTGGATGCGCGAGCGCAAGAGCCCCACCGCGTCCGCGTCCTCCAGCGCCTTCGCGCGCTCCTCCGGATCCTGGTTCGCGGGCAGGCCCAGGAAGGACGCGTCCTTCGACAGCCCCAGCCGGTCCACCACGCGGCTGGCCACCGCGCGCGAGGTGATGATCTCGCTCTGCGTGGCGTAGTACTCCTTGTTGAACCAGTAGTTGCTGCGCTCCTCCCCCATCACCTCCTTCACCTCGCCGTCGAGGATGCGCGGCGCGGTGACGTCGATGATGAGCGAGGTGCTGGCCGCGTAGATGCGCGGCTGCCGGAGCGTCCAGGCCGCCGTGAGCGCGGTGACCGCCAACGCCACCCCGAGCATCACCCACCGCCGGCGCCACACGCCTCGCAGCCGGTGCATCACGCTCGCGGACGTCGCGCCGGGCGCTCCACCGGCCGGGTCCAACACCGTTCCTTCCACGTCGCGTCTCTCCGGAAGTGGCTACCGCGGGCGGTCTCCACCGGCCCGGATTCGTCCGGACCCGACCTGCACCCACATCGCGCTGGGGGAATAACGCCCGGAGCGTGCAACGGGCCGGGCGGGTTGTCCATCCGACGGAACGCCGCCTGGATGCCCCTCATCCATCCGCGCCGGTCCGCGAACGCGCACCCTGGAGGGTCCTGTGGTAGTGAGCGGCGCAATGGTTCCTGCGCTTTCGGTCGTCCTGCCCTTCAACCCCGCCACCGCCGCCGCCGCCGCCCGCTTCGCCCACGCGCTGTCCGGCCAGGCCCAGGTCGTGCTCGCGGGTGAAGGGCCGGTGGACGTCACGCCCGGTCCCAACGTCCACGTCCTCGCCGCCCAGGGTGGCAAGGGGGCGGCCATCCGCGCCGCGCTCCCCCACGTCACCGGCGCCCACACGGTGCTCCAGGATCCGGACGCCGCCTACTCGCCCGACACCTACGATGCCCTGGTGCAGCCCCTGCGGGACGACACCGCGGACGGCGTCTTCGGCCGGCGCCCCGGCATGTCGCCGGAGATGGTGGCCGAGCGCGCGCTGGGCGGCATCACCCGCTTCGTCACCGACGTGGCGCTGACGGATCCGCTCACCGGCCTGCGCGCCTTCCGCACGGAGGCGCTGCGCTCCATCCAGCTCACCAGCGACGACGACGCGGTGGACGCGGAGCTGGTGGTGAAGCTGGCCGCGCAGCTCTTCCGCCTCACGGAGGTGTCCCTGCCGCCGCTGCAGGCCGTGCCGCGCCGCCCGGCCTCCGCGCACCTGGCCCGCCTGCGCACGCTGGTGCGCTACGCCACCGTGCGCGACGACGCGGACAACCAGCACGAGGGCTACTCCACCCTGGAGCGCATGGACGGCGCCACCCACTACAACCAGTGGCTGGGCCGCCGCTTCCGCGAGCACATGGGCCGGCGCGTGCTGGAGATTGGCGCCGGCATCGGCACCATCACCCGCGAGCTGGAGGCCGGCGCGGAGCACCTGGTCGCGCTGGAGGTGGAGCGCTTCTACGTGGACCGCCTGAAGAACCTCTTCCGCGGCAAGCCCCACGTGCGCCCCTACCTGTCCGACGTGGCGCTCGCGGACTGGGAGTCGCTGAAGGCGGAGAACCTGGACACCATCGTGCTGTCCAACGTGCTGGAGCACATCCCGGACGACGCGTCCGCGGTGCGCCGCTTCCGTCAAATCCTCCAGCCGGACGGCCGCGTGCTCATCCTCGTGCCGGCGCTGCCGCAGCTGTTCGGCGCCATCGACGAGGCCGTGGGCCACTACCGCCGCTACACGCCGGAGTCCCTGCGCGCGGTGCTCCAGGAGAACGGCTTCCGCGTGGACACGCTGGAGTGGATGAACTTCGTCGGCATGCCGGGCTGGTTCGTCAACAGCCGCATCCTGCGACGCCGCGCGGTGCCCAAGCTCCAGCTCAAGCTCTACGACGCGCTGGCCCCCCTGATCGCCCAGGCCGAACAACAGGTGCGGCTGCCCGTGGGCATGAGCCTGTTCGCCGTCGCCCGCGCCGTCTGATGCCCGCGTGAGCGCCGAAGCCCACTCCACCTCCCCGCGGCCCCCCGACGCGGCCCCGGCGCCCCCCACCGTGGCGCCCGCGCCCCGCGCCGCGGGGCTGCCCAGGGCGGTGTGGGCCACGGTCGCGGCGCTCTACGTGCTGCTCTTCCCGTACCACCCGGGCCTGCGCTCGCCCAACGAGCTGTGCCGCCTGTGGCAGACGCGCGCCCTGGTGGAGGACGGGACGCTGGAGATCAACCGCGCCCTGCGCGACTACGGCCCGGTGGGCGACCTGTCCGTGATGGACGGGCGGTACTACCCGTCCAAGGCGCCGCTGCTGTCCTTCGCCGCGGTGCCCGTGTACGCGGGCCTGAGACTCCTGGGCGGCGGCCACCGCTACGCCGTGCCGGAGGTGCCGCTCGTCTTCTTCAGCCGCCTCTTCCTCACGGTGCTGCCCACGCTGGGGCTCTTGTGGCTGGTGCGCCGCTTCCTCTCCGCGTTCCTGTCGCCCATCGTCGCGGATGGCGTCACGGTGACGTACGCGCTGGGCTCGCTCGCGTTCAGCTACTCGCTGCTCTTCATGAGCCACCAGACGACGGCGGTGCTGCTCTTCGCGGGCTTCTACGCGCTCTGGAAGCTGTCGCGCGGCGAGTGGCGCGAGCGCGGCTACGCCGTGGCCGGCGCGTGCGCGGGCGCCACCGTCGCCGCTGAGTACACCGGAGCGCTCGGAGTGCTGGGGCTCATCCTCTACGCCGTCCTCACCGTGCCAGGCACGCACGAGCCGTGGGCCGCGCGGCTGAAGAAGCTGGGCCGGGCCACGGGGCTCGCCGTAGTGGGCGCGCTGCCCTTCATCGTGGCGCTGGGGCTCTACCACCAGGCCACCTTCGGGCACCCGCTGGAGACGGGCTACAAGCACCTCAACGACGCGGCCTACCAGCCGTGGCACCTGGGCGGCTTCCTGGGCATCCGCACGCCGGATCCGCGCGCCTTCACGCTGTCGTTCTTCTCCCCGCTGCGGGGCCTCTTCACCCTGTCGCCGTTCCTCCTGCTCGCGCTGCCCGGGCTCGCGCTGCTCAAGCGCCTGGGCAGGACGTCCCCGGAAGGGCGCGCCCTCTTCTGGATGTCCGCGGCCACGCTCGCCGGCTACACGTACTTCACCTCGTCGTTCACCTACGACTCGTGGGGCTGGACCACGGGGCCCCGCCACCTCACGGGGCTGGTGCCCTTCCTGCTGCTGCCCGCGGGCCTGGTGCTGGAGCGGCTGCGCGGCGCGGGCCGGCCGGTGCTGTCCGGCATCGCGGCCATGCTGTGCGCGGCGTCCGTGCTCATCACGGGCCTGGCCACCTTCGTCAACTACATCCCCGACGACGTCTCCACCCCCGTGCTCGCGCTGGCCCGGCCGCTGTTCCTGGACGGCTACCACCCGCCCAACCTGCTCGCCTGGCTGGGCCTGCCCACGTCCCTGGCGGGCGCGGTGCTGTTCGCGGCGCTCGTCACCGTGGCGGCGGCCGTCTTCGGGGCGCTGGTCCGCGACGAGGCCGGACGCGCGACCGCGCCAGCCGCCTGGGTGGCGGGGCTCGCGACGCTGGCGGTGCTCGCGAGCACGCAGGCGGTGTTCACCCGGAACGACCAAGCGGATCAGAACGCGGTGCGCTTCCTGGAGTCCGTCTGGCTCCAGCCCCCCGGCCGCCCCACCGCGCCCTTCTGGCCCCGCGCCGGCTCCTGAGCGCGTGGCTATACTGGCGTCCCCCTCCTTCGGAGACCGTGCATGACCTCGCGGTGGTTCCCGCTGTCCACCCTCCTGCTGTGCGCTCCCGCCCTCTCCCACGCCGAGGACGCCGCCGCCCTCTGGGACAAGAGCTGCAAGAACTGCCACGGACCGGACGGCCGCGCCCAGACGCGCATGGGCCAGAAGGAGTCCATCCCCGACATGAGCCGGGCCGCTTGGCAGAAGGCGGAGTCGGACGCTGAACTGCGCCAGGTCATCGCCAACGGCTCGTCCCACAACCCCAAGATGAAGGCCTACAAGGACCGGCTCACCCCGGAGCAGATGGATGCCCTGGTGCGATACATCCGCACCTTCAAGGCGAAGGAGGAGTGATCGTGAATAAGCCTTCGCGCCCGGGCGTCGTGGGGATTGGGAGAATTGGAGCCGCCATGAAGACCCTCACCGTCGCCATCGTGTTCTGCCTGTCCATGGTCAGCCTCTTCACGTCGGTGCGCGCCGACGCCAATGCCTTCCCCCGCCTGGAGCCGGGCATCTCCCAGCCGGTGGCGCTGATGCCCAAGGGCGGCGACGGCAAGGGCGGTGGCAAGGGCGGCAGCGACGGCGGCAAGGGCGGCGGCGAGGAGGATGAGGAGGAGTACCGCCGGCAGACCCGCGCCCTCTCCCAGAAGGCCGCCCTGGAGCTGGTGGACCCCGGCGTCCTGGACGACATGCTCCGCCTGCGCGCCGCCGTGCGCGGCGGCCAGCGCTGACACCCGGGCAGCCTCGCAAGAATGAGGGGGCTCGCAAAGTTTGCGCAGCCGCCTGACGTCACACGGCACCCCCCCACCTCACGGACATCCCTTATTCCGGCGGGTTGAGTGCCGGAATTCCCGGCACGAAGCTTGCTGTTCAGAGGCTCCCAAGCCGCACCTCCCCCCAGGGGTGCGCGAAGGAGCCCCCGATGTCGCGTCGCCCAACTCCCCGCCGTCAGTCCCGTGGCTTCACGCTCCTGCTCGCGCTGGGCGTGGTCGCGGTCGTGACGATGGCGGTGATGCTCAGCCTCAACGTGGTGGGTCGCGAGGCCGACACCCAGGCGGATACCCGCCGCCAGAAGCAGGCGTTCTTCGCCGCCGAGGCGGGCCTCGCGGAGGGCCGCGAAGCGGTGCGGCTGCTGCTGAGCACCAGCACGGGCCCCATGGCGCTGGGGACGACCCTCGGGACGTCTCGCGTCACGCTGCCCGGCATGGGTTCCGATGCCTACCCCTGGTACGAGCTGCTCCCGGGCACCGGCGCGGACGGCTGGAACGACTACCTCATCACCACGGACACGCTGGACGGCTCGGAGATCCGCGCCGACATCACCGACTACCCGGAGCAGCGCAACGTGCGCTACCGCGTCTTCGTCCGGGATGACGACGACGACGACTCCGCCAGCTTCGGCACCGACTACAACAAGCAGCTGTGGGTCATCGCCGTGGGCGAGGTGACCACCCCCCATGGCCGCCCGACGCGCGCCGTGGTGCAGGCCCTGGTCGCCAACACCGATGGTCAGTCCGTCTTCACGCCCGGCTGCATCAGCAAGGGCTGCGGTCCGGACATGACCTACGACAATCCCACGGACCAGAACGAACCCACGGACGAAGAAACCACCACCCTCTGAACCCGTCGCCCCACGAGTTCCCCATGAAACGCTTCTTCTTCCTGTTGCCTCTGCTCCCGGTGCTGGCCAGCGCCCAGGACCAGGGCGAGCTGGTCTTCAACCAGGCTTGTTCGCGCTGCCACCTGGCCCAGCAACCCACGGAGCGGCCGAAGGCCAGCATCTATGGGAACCGCGATCCGCTGGGCCCCGCCATGTCCCAGGTGCGCCAGAAGATGGACCTGGACCAGCTGCGCACCTGGGTGAAGGCGCCCCACCGCGTCAACCCGAGGACGGCCTGTGACACGCGTCTGCTCGCGCCCGAGGACCTGGACGCCTTGATGGGCTTCCTGGCCACCGTGACCGTTCCCACGCCTCCACCGCGCCGGCAGCTGCTGGGTGATCAGGTGGAGCAGCGCGAAAAGGAACGCACGCTGCAGCGCAAGGCCGAAGAGAAGGCGAAGACCCAGTCGAACAACCAGGGGAAGAAGTGATGCGTACGCTCTTTCAGGGCCTCACGGCATTGCTGGTAGCGGTGTCCACGCCCGTGCTCGCGGCCTCGCCGCCCCAGTTGTGCCAGGACGACCTGGGCAACGACAAGCAGGGCGCCTTCCAGATCGGCCCGGATGGGCTCAGCATCGACAACAACACCATCAAGCTGCGTGAGGACGGCCGGCTCCAGCTGGAGACCAACCTCAAGAAGCTGGACGTGGAGAACATCACGTTCCCCTTCGACCAGCGCGTCACCATCAGCTACGTGTACGAGTCCGCGGGCGCGTCCCACGCGCTCGGCTACATGTACATGGATGAGGTGAAGGCTCGCAAATACGCGAACGCCCAGGGCGAGCTCGTCGACCTGAACGGCAACGGCATCCTCGACCTGCACGAGGCGCTGTACAACCTCACGCCGGACTCCGACACCAAGCTGGACCACCCGTACATCGGCATTTCGCGGCGCTGCAACAAGACCTTCACCTCCGGGGGGTTCACGTACAACCACCCCGAGCTGGCGATGGACAAGAACTGCGCCGAGGACTTCTACACCCACAACGACACGTCGGACGCCCGCCCCGTCACCAAGGACTTCAATCCCCGGAACGACAACATCACGGTGGACTGGGTCGGCAAGCAGATGGAGCTTGGCGATCATTGGGTTGACGGCAAGAAGGAACCCAACATCGACGACCCCAAGGACCTGAGCGTCGACGACGCGTCCGACCAGGGCCTCTTCAGCCACATCCCGAACCTGCTGGAACCCAGGTCCCCCGCGAACGGCAACCTGGGCATGGGCCGCATGGTGTTCCAGCTCGTGGATGACGACAGCGACAAGACCGTCTTCCGCAAGCTGAGCCCTATCGCGGACACCTCCGACGACATCGGCCCTCTCGGGGGTGTCCCGGACTACGACGTGTCGGCGTACGACTACTCCGGCCTGAAGCGCCCCAGCAACCCGGACGAGGGCATCAGCGTCTTCGACCGCACGGTCGACCTGGGGATGATCCCGGGTGGCAAGGAGGTCATCTTCTTCGCCGTCGTGTTCTACGACACCCGCCACAACCTGGATAACGGAACGGTGGCGCCGTGCCTCAAGCGCAAGCCCTACACGGGCGTCGCGAAGGAGGACGGCAAGTGCCTGCTGCACCTGAAGACGTCCGTCCACGTGTTCTTCTCCAAGGCCACCTGGAACCTCGACCAGAACTTCAAGGACGTCTACAACGCCAAGAACAAGACCACGAACACCGTGGTGGCCGAGCGCAACATCGGCTGCGGTTACAGCGAGTCCTGCAAGACCTCGAGCAACGGCTGCGGCTTCGACGACGGCACCCCGGGCAAGGCTTGCGGCTGGCTGGACAACGCCACCCTCAACCGGCTGAACACGGCCGCCTACAGCCTGCTGAGCATGCCCAAGGAGCGCGTGGAGATCATCCGCCCGGGCACGAAGGCGGACGGGACGGTCACCAACGCAGCGCTGGACCGGATGAACTTCATGCCCCACGTCATCGTGGGCGCCCCCAAGAAGGACCCCTTCCGGTGGATCCTCGGCTTCGAGGACCTCAGCGGCGGTGGTGACCGCGACTTCAACGACATCGTGTTCCTGATCAACAAGGAGAACGGCGGCGGCGCCAAGTCCAACACCGTGTCCTCGGACGTGATGACCAGCTCGCTCGGTCCAGACTTCACCATCACCAAGGTGCGCTTCCGCCGTCAGGACGACGTCGCGCCCTACGCGAATCCGGGGCCTCCGCCCAGCGGCATCCGCGCGGGTTGCTCGAAGGCGCCCTGCTGGACCGAGGATCCGGTGGGATCCAACGCCTGCACGGCCAGCGGTGTGCTGCCCACCATCAACTACTCCATCGCCGTGGACTGCCGCGTGCTGGACGACAAGGGCGAGTACCAGCCCAACCCCAACCCGTCGTGGATCCCCGTCGTCTTCCCCACCACCACCCCGCCCACGCAGGAGGTGGAGCTGGACCTGCTGGCCATGGGCGTCACCGGTTCCCAGCTGTGCTGGAAGGTGGACATCAGCAGCCCCAACGACCGGTGCGTTCCCATCATCGACGACGTGGACATCGGCTACCAAGCGGTGCGTTCGGGCGCCTACGCGCGCTCCAGCCCCAGCACGCTGGGCAACGTGGCCATCTGGGGTGTGAACGAGACGCCGGGCCAGAACTGGGGCACGGGCTGGAGCGCCACCAAGGGCAGCCTGCCCGGGCCGGGCATCCGCGCCTATGACGCCACCAAGGACTACGGCATCCGCGGCCGGCTCTACCTGCAGTCGCTCTACAACCCGGAAGACCCCTCGAAGACGGCCGCGAAGGAGCGGTGGGAGGCCGGCCGCGTCATGGCGCTGGCGCTCACCAGCGGCGAGCTCAAGGACCGCAAGCTCTACACGACGGACAGTTCGGGCAACCGCGCGCAGGTCAAGAACATGGCCGGGGACAAGGACACCGCGAACAGCCCCCTGTTCCCCGACAACCTCTGCAATGACTTCAGCGAAATCGACGGTCGCTACAGGTACGACCTGAACCACGACGGCAGCTGCCTGACGACCAGCATCGTCGAGAAGCTGCCGGCAGCCGAAAAGCCCCCAGCGGGCACCGTCAACGACAACGACTTCCTGGTGGACTGGCTGTACGGGTACGAGAACCGCCAGGCCACCGGCACCAACAATCAGCGCCGGCCGTGGGCCATGGGTGGCATCAACCTGTCCACCGTGGCGGTGGCGGTGCCGCCGTACCAGGACAACTGGTACCAGAACGCGAAGCCGGCCGAGCGGACGCTCTACACCGATAACTTCATGAAGCCGCTGGAGACGCGCGACACCGTGGCCTACGTGGGCACGATGACGGGCGCCCTCCATGCCTTCGACACGGGTGAGTTCCGCAACGCCCTGCGCGACGGCTGCATCGGGTTCGACCAGCAGCGCGGCTACTTCGTGCCCAAGACCTGCGGCACGGTGGCCAGCCCCGCGCCTCGCGAGTATGGCTCCGGTGAAGAGCTCTTCACCTACATGCCGAACATGATGCTCAGCCAGTACCGCAACCAGTACGTGCGCTTCCGCGGCTCGGCCACCCTGCCCAAGCCGCAGGTGGATGCCTCGCCCACCATCGCCAACGTGGACCTGGGCAACAAGACGAGCTGGACCGACGCCACCATCAAGTTCGAGTGGAAGCCCTCCACGACGGCGTCGCGCAACACGGGGGCGAAGACGGTGCTCGTCTCCGCGTCCGGCAAGAGCAACCCGACGGTCTTCGCGCTCGACATCACCCGGCCGGACCTCCCGGCGCAGTATCCGCTGCCCATGTGGGAGTTCAGCCTCGCGGACTCGACCGTCGCGGCGGAGTTCGCCAAGGACACCAGCGTCGTGCCGCCCGACAACACCGGCTCGCGCCACGCGCCTTCGGTGGCCCGCATCGCCTGGGGCGGAGCCGCGGAGAAGGACCGGCGCTGGGTGGCGGTGGTAGGCACCGACTACGAGCCGGCGAACAAGCGGGCAGGCGCGGTGTTCCTGCTGGACATGAAGACGGGCAAGCCGCTCGACTACGATGGGACCGGCGAGGGCAAGTACGCGGGCGTCATCACGTTCGACGAGGGCGTGGGCATCGCGGCGGAGACGGCGATGCTGGACCTGGACCGGGACGGTACCTACGACGTGATGTACGTGCCCACGACGAACGGGACCATCTGGCGCGTCAACCTCCAGAACGTGACGAAGAGCAAGAAGCGCGGCAGCAAGGTGGAGAAGTGCATGGTGGCCAATACCTCGCTGGCGCTGAAGGGGCAGATCCCCGACAAGGACCTGAAGTACCAGCAGCTCTTCTCCAACATGGCGGTGAAGCTCATCACGACGGAGAAGGGTTCCGCGGTGCGCTTCTTCTTCGGCACGGGTGACAACCCGGACCAGTACACGGACGGTCCCACCGAAGCGGATCCGAAGAACCCCCAGTTCCAGTACTTCCTGCTCGGCTTCGAGGACCCGGATCCCAAGAACAAGGACGGATGCAAGACGCTCGACCCGATGTGGGTGCAGAAGATGGAGAAGGGCGAGAAGCTCTGGGGCGGCGTGACCATCAGCGCGGACAGCGTCTACGCGGCGACCGCGGTGGGCGCGGCGGCGGACATCTGCAACCTGAGCGACACGCGCAATGGCAGCGCCTACACCGCCGACCAGCTCACGGGCACCCTCAAGCGGTCCGTGCTGGACGGGCACTCCATCTCGCCGCCCGTGGTCCACGACGAGCACTTCTTCGTGCTCACCGCGACAGGCCAGATGAAGGTCAGGGGAAGCAAGAAGTGGAACAACAAGTCAGGCATGAGCAGCATCCCCCGTTCGCAGATCATGCTGTGGGAGTCCCTGCCGGACGGAAGGCTGCCGCAATGAAGTCGCGCGCGGCACGGGGTGTCACCCTGCTGGAAGTCATGGCCACCATGGCCGTCATGCTGCTGGGCGTGGCGGCCGCGATGACCGTGGTGAGCCAGACCGCCCGCTCCAACCGCCAGACCCTGACGGCCAACCAGGCGCAGGTCATCGCGGAGCGGGAGCTGGAGAGCATCCTCGCGCGAGGGTGCGAGGGCACCAATGACTGCTCCAACCTGGATAACTACACCTACACCGTGTACCAGACGGCGGAAGGCGACCTGCGGACCACGGCCCCGGCCGGGGTGGTGGCCCGCGCCTATGACGTGGACGTCGACGTGGACAACTCCGCGAAGGTCGGCACCGCGGAGGGAACCAAGTGGGGTGAGCCGTCCATCAGCCGCGTCCTGGCGGGCGTCTCGAAGGGCACCCTCTTGAACGTGCGGGTGACAGTGAGCTGGACGGAGCAGGGCATTCGCGAGGGCAGACAGGCCGTGGTCCTCCAGACCCGGTTGGCACCATGAAACAGACCTTCGTGAATGACCGGGGCTTCACGCTCCTCGAGGTGATGATCGCCAGCTCGCTGGGGGTCATCGTCCTGGCCACTGGACTCGTGGTGGGCACGCAGATGCAGAAGCGTGCCCTCTTCGAGGAACAGACCATGGTCGCGCAGATCACCGGCCGGGCGGTGAAGGAGCACCTCACCGGGGACCTGAGTCGCGCGGGAGCGGGCATGGGCAACGCGCCCATCTCCTTCTCCGACACGAACCTGAGCTCGCCCATCATGGTCTGGAGCAAGCCGGACCTGACGACGGGACTGGACACCCCGCTGGCCGCGGATCCGGCCTTCGTGAAGGCCCCCACCCCGGAGCTGGAGTCGGACGTCATCCAGGTCTACTGGGGCAACACGCGGAACATGCTCACCCTGAAAGGGTGTGGTGGGGGCAGCTCGCTTCGCGACACCAACACCACCTACTGCACGGCGTCGGCCCCCTCCACGGACATCGTCTCGGGCGGGGAAGTGCCCGTGGTGTTCGTCAGCGGTGGCAACAAGTGGGCCTGTCCGGCGACCCTTGTCAGCGTGAACAACGGGACTGACAGGCTCACCATCAAGGACCCCTTCACGAGTTCCTACTGCCAGCAGGCCAGTTCGTGGGCGTTTGGCGCGGCGACCACGGAGCCGGAGAACTGGCTGGCCCTGCGACTGGAGGGCGCGGCCTACCGGGTGAACTGGGCGAGCAACATCCCCACGCTGGAGTACCAGGCGCCCGGAATGGCCACCTGGGCCGTGCTGAGCCGCGACGTGGAGCAGTTGACCGTGCGCGAAGGCGTGATGGACTTCGACCCGACGAAGGTCCCGTCCGCGGGGAAGCCCACGCTGGACTGGTACCCCGGTGACAACAGCTACAACCCGGGGACGAAGCATCCGCCCATCTCCAAGTGCACGAAGGCCCAGTACGCCACGAAGGCCTGCTGGCCGGGCAAGGCGCTGGATGGCACCACGGACGTGGCCCTGCCGGCCACGGACGAGGAGCTGATCCGGGAGCTGCGTCAGCGGGTCCGCTTGCTGGAGATCTCGCTGGTCGTGCGCACCCGGCGCGCCAACCAGGACGCGGTGCTCTCGGGCGTCGACGAAGAGGGCTACGTGCAGGACGGCTACAAGCGCCGGCGCTTCACCTTCACGGTGGAGCCGCGCAACTTCGCCTCGGTGGGATTGGTCCGTCTGAAGACGGAGGAAGCCAGCAAATGAAGCACATTCGGGGCATGACGCTGCTGGAGATCATGACGGCCGTGGCGGTGGTGGGCGTGGTCATGGCGCTCGCCGTGGCCGGCATGCAGGGCCGCATCAGCGGGCAGCGTGAGAACACCGCCACGCGGGAGCTGTGGTCGTCCGCGCTGCGCGCGCGGCAGCTGGCCATCAGCACCAACCAGCCCGTGCGCTTCGTGGTGGAGAACGACGTCGAGCAGCCGGATGGTCAGCGGTACACCGTGGCCCGCTGGGAGCAGCTGAAGTGCGGCGATGACCTGGCCACTCCGGACGAGTGGACCCTGGACAAGTGTCCCAGCACGGCCTGCCTGGCCAAGACCTGCCGCGACGCGCCCGACTGCTGCAGCAGCACGGGGCCGGACATCATCATCCCGGCCACCATGAACGCGGCGTCCATGAACAACCTGTGCTTCCTGCCGGGCTCCGGCCGGCCGGCGTTCAACAAGATGAACTGCCTGCAGGGGCAGCTGGGCCAGTCCGCCGTCGTCGCCGCCGCCGCGCCGAAGGACCACGAAATCCGCTTCCAGTTCACGTCCAACCGCGCCAAGAGCGTGCTGATGGTGGAGCCGCTGACGGGCCTCTCCAGCGTGATGGACTGCGACTCCCTGGCCGCCACCACCGGGGACGCCACCAAGAAGGACCTGCGGCTGATTTCGGCCTGCACCGCGCCCTGAGCGGAACCGGCCGCGCGCCCGGGGACCCTTCCGTGTCCCGGGCGCGCGTGAGCCTCCCCGCCCGGCGGCCGTCCCGCTGCTTCCATGGACACGACAGGTGTCCGCATCCAGCGTTGATTTGGGAGAGGGCGCACCCTAATTAGCCGAGGGCCCCACACGGGCCCCCGAATGGATACCTCTCTTCCTCCGAAGTCCGACGGCACGTCCTGGCCCGGCGGTGCTCCCCCTCCCTCCGGTGATGCCTTCGCCCGGCTCCTCGCCTCCCTGCGCGTGGGGCACCGCGCGCGGACGCAGGGTGTGAAGGGCGCGGCGCGCGGCCACCTGCTCGCCCGCCTGCACCGCGAGCTGCGCGCGCCCCTGGTGTGCGTGGCCGTGGACGAAGAAGCGGCGGACGCGCTCGCGCACGACCTGGCCTTCTTCCTGGGCGGCACCGGCAGCCTGCTGGAGCCCCGCGTGCTGCGGCTGCCCGCGGACGAGGTGCTCCCGTACGACGAGCTGTCGCCGGAGGCGGGCCCCATCACGGAGCGCCTGGGCGCGCTGTTCCACCTGGCGCGTGGCACGCCCTTCCCCGCGCTGGTGCTGTCCGTGCGCGCGCTGCACCGCCGCGTGCTGCCGCTGGGCGTGATGGAGGGGCTGGCCCAGCGCGTGGAGGTGGGCCAGGACTTCGACCGCGACTCGCTGGCGCGGAAGCTGGCGCTGATGGGCTACCAGAACAGCCCGCTGGTGGAGGACAAGGGCACCTTCAGCGTGCGCGGCGGCCTCTTGGACGTCTTCAGCCCGCTGTACGAGCGGCCGGTGCGCCTGGAGTTCTTCGGGGACACCATCGAGTCCATCCGCGTCTTCGACCCGGAGTCGCAGCGCACCGTGGACGCGCTCAAGACGGTGGACCTGGTGCCCGCGCGCGAGCTGCTGCTCACCGACGACACCCGCCCGCGCGCCGAGGCCGCCGCCCGCGCGGTGGCGGACCGCATCAACCTGCCCACCATCAAGCTGCGCGAGCGGCTGGACGCGCTCCGCGAAGGGCTCCCTGGCTTCGGGCTGGAGGGCCTCTTGCCCGGCTTCTTCGAGGGTGGGCTGGCCTCGGTGTTCGACTACCTGGGCGCGTGGGCGAAGGAGCCCGTCGTCTACCTGGACGACCCGGTGGGCCTGGACCGCGTGCTGGAGGAGCTCCAGGCGGAGCTGGCGAAGGGCGTGGCGGAGGCGGACGCGCGCCAGGACCTCACCTATCCACCGGAGCACCACTTCCTCACGCGCGAGGACGTGGCCGCGGGCCTCAAGGCCCTGCGCGTGGTGGAGGGCGGAGGCCTGTCGCTGACGCAGTCCGAAGCGCCCGTGGCCTTCACCTTCGGCACGACGCAGGACCTGCGCGAAGCCATCCTCGCGCACCACGGCGAGGAGGGCGCGCTCACCCCGCTGGTGGAGCGGCTGCAACGCTGGCGCGACACCGGCGTGGCATGCGCGGTGGCGTGCGGCACCTTGAGCCAGGCGGACCGGCTGAAGCGGCTGCTGTTGGACCGCTCCGTGATGGTGAAGGTGCACACGGAGGCGTTGCAGGACCCGGCGAAGCTCTACGAGCCGGCGGTGTGGGCGCACCTGTTCACCGGCGAGGTGAGCCACGGCTTCATCGACCCCGAGGGCCGGCTGGCGGTGCTCGCGGATGAAGAGATTTTCGGCGTCCGCTCCCGCCGCCGCGTCAAGCGCAGCAAGAAGCTGGACGCGTTCGCCGCGGGCTTCAAGGACCTGAAGGAAGGCGACCTCATCGTCCACACCGACTTCGGCATCGGGCGCTACGCGGGCCTGACGAAGATGGAGGTGCAGGGCGTGCCGGGGGACTTCCTCGTCCTGGAGTACGCGGGGCGGGACAAGATCTACCTGCCGGTGGGCCGCATGCGGCTCATCCAGAAGTTCACCGGCGGCGACCCGGAGAAGGTCCAGCTGGACAAGCTGGGCACGACGAGCTGGGAGAAGACGAAGAAGCGCGTCAAGGAGCAGCTGCTCAAGATGGCGGCGGAGCTGTTGCAGATGGCCGCCGCGCGCAAGGCGCACCCGGGCTATGCGTTCGCGCCGCCGGACCGCTACTTCGCCCAGTTCGAGGCGGACTTCGAGTTCGACGAGACGCCGGACCAGGCGAAGGCCATCGAGGACGTGCTGTCGGACATGCAGAAGGCGCAGCCCATGGACCGGCTCGTCTGCGGCGACGTGGGCTACGGCAAGACGGAGGTGGCCATGCGCGCCGCCTTCAAGGCCACGCTGGACCGCAAGCAGGTGGCGGTGCTGGTGCCCACCACGGTGCTGGCACAGCAGCACTTCCACTCCTTCAAGAAGCGCTTCAAGGACTACCCCGTCACGGTGGAGGTGATTTCCGGCATCCGCAAGCCGCCGGAGATCCGCGACATCCTCCGCCGCGCCAAGGAGGGCAAGGTCGACATCGTCATCGGCACGCACAAGCTGCTGGCCGGTGAGGTGGCCTTCAAGGACCTGGGGCTCCTGGTGGTGGACGAGGAGCAGCGCTTCGGCGTGAAGCAGAAGGAGGCGCTCAAGCGGCTGCGCACGCAGGTGGACGTGCTGACGCTGACGGCGACGCCCATCCCCCGCACGCTGCACATGAGCATGTCCGGCGTGCGCGACATGAGCATCATCGCCACGCCGCCGCAGGACCGCCGGGCCATCCGCACCTTCGTGATGAAGTACGACGAGGCCGTCATCAAGGAGGCCGTGGAGCGCGAAATCGCTCGCGGTGGCCAGGTCTTCTTCGTGCACAACCGCGTGGAGTCCCTGCCGTCCATGGAGCAGGAGCTGAAGAAGCTCCTGCCCAACGTCTCCATTGGCGTGGCGCACGGCCAGATGGGCGAGGGGCAGCTGGAGAAGGTGATGCTCCAGTTCACGGAGCACAAGTTCCAGGTGCTGCTGTGCACCAGCATCATCGAGAGTGGCATCGACATCTCCAGCGCCAACACGATGATCGTCAACCGCGCGGACCAGTTCGGCCTGGCGCAGCTCTACCAGCTGCGCGGACGCGTGGGCCGCAGCAAGGAGCGCGCGTACGCGTACCTGCTGGTGCCCACGCGCCGTCCGGTGACGAAGGACGCGCAGCGGCGCCTGGAGGTGCTCCAGAACTTCACGGAGCTGGGCGCGGGCTTCTCCATCGCCAGCCACGACCTGGAGATCCGCGGCGCGGGCAACCTGCTGGGCGAGAAGCAGTCCGGCGCCATCGCGGAGATTGGCTTCGACCTGTACGCGCAGCTGATGGAGGAGGCGGTGGCGGAGCTGCAGGGCCAGCCGCCCAAGGTGCATGTGGAGCCGGACATCAACCTGCCCATGCCGGCGCTCATCCCCGACGACTACGTGGCGGACGTGCACCAGCGGCTGGTGTTCTACAAGCGCTTCAGCCAGGCCAGCCACCCGGACGAGGTGACGGACCTGCGCGCGGAGCTGGTGGACCGCTACGGCGAGGCGCCCGACGAGGTGGACGCCCTCTCCGAGGTGACACTCCTCAAGATCGACATGCGCGAGCTGCGGCTGCGCGCGCTGGAGGCGGCCCGGCCCGGCTGTCGCTGGCGCTGGGTGGCGACGCGCTGCTGGATGGCGCGAAGGTGGCGGGGCTGGTGCAGCGCTCCAAGGGCTTCTACCGGCTGACGCCGGACATGAAGCTCATCGCCCGCGTGCCTCCGGAGGTGAAGGGACACGCCCTGCTGGCGGAGGCGCACAAGCTGCTGCGCGACGTGGGCACCTGCGCGCTGCCCCGGCACTGACGATTGTGCGGGGACTGGGCTAGGCTGGCCGCCGAATGGCGATCGAGAAGGCGCTGTTGCTCATCGCGGATATCGGCGGCTACACCCGCTTCATGCGGCAGCACCGCTTCGGTCTCGCGCACGCGCAGGACACGGTGGCCCAGCTGCTGGAAGCCGTCATCGACGCGTCCGGGCGGTTCAAGCTGGCGAAGCTCGAGGGCGACGCGGCCTTCTTCTACGCCGTGGGCGAGGACACCTCGCCCATCGCGAAGCAGGTGGCGGCCATCCGCCGGGCCTTCCTGGAGCGCCGGGAAGAGCTGGTCATCGACCGCATGTGCAAGTGCGACGGGTGCACGCAGGTGGGCAACCTGACGCTCAAGTTCGTGGCCCACGCGGGGGAGGTCGCCTTCCAGAAGGTGAAGCACCTCACGGAGCTGGCGGGGGTGGACGTCATCCTCCTGCACCGGATGCTGAAGAACGACGTGCCCATCTCCGAGTACGTCCTGATGACGGACGCGGTGCACCAGCGACTGGAGCCGGAGCTGCGTCAGCTCAGCCAGGGGCTGGAGCACGACTTCGAGGGCATGGGCCGCACGGCGACCCACTACATCGACCTGGGCTCGCTGGTGACGAGCGTGCCCGCGCCGCGCCCCAACCTGCTGCGCAAGCTGTGGTGCAAGCTGATGCTGGAGCTGCGGTCGCTGAAGTACGTGCTCGGCTTCAAGGAGGCGTGTCAGGGCTTCCGCAACGTCGAGGTCGTCGACGCGCCGAAGCCCTGAGGCGCCGCGCGGCTAGCCGCCCGTGCAGAAGCGCGCGACGGCCTGCGTGAGCGCGGCCTCGCAGCGCACCAGGTCCTCCATGGGGACGAACTCGCCCGTCTGGTGTGCGACGCGGATGTCGCCGGGGCCGAACACCACGGCCTCCGCGCCCAGCTCCGTGAGCTGCGGGGCCTCCGTGCCGAAGGACACCGTTTCGGACGCGTTGCCGCTGACCTGCTCCAGGAAGCGCACCACGTCCGCGTCGCCGCGCGTGTGGACGCCCCGGTCCATGCGCAGGACCTTGATGCGCGCCTCGTAGGCGGGCTCGTCGCGGGTGAGCTCCTGGCGGATGTGCTCCATCATCTCCGGGACGCGCTCGGCGGCCTGGCCGGGGATGGGGCGCCACTCCACGGTGAAGCGGCAGGAGCCGGGCAGGACGTTCTTCGCCTTGCCGCCCTGGATGAGGCCCACGTTCACGGTGGTGAAGGGCGGCTGGAAGCCCTCGTCGCGGTCCTCGCGCAGGACGGTGTTCGCCAGCGTCTCCAGCCGGTGGAGGAAGCGGCCGGCGCGGAAGATGGCGGACGCACCCAGCTCCGGGTACGCGCTGTGCCCCTCCTTGCCCAGCACCTCCACCTCCGCCAGGCAGTAGCCCTTGTTGGCGCGCACGGGGATGAGGCGCGTGGGCTCACCGACGATGGCGTGCCTCGCGCGGCCCAGGCCGGCGGACACCAGCTTCTTCGCGCCCACGAGGCCGACCTCTTCATCCGCGGTGAGGATGACGAGCAGGGGCGCGTCCAGCTTCGGCAGGTCCTTGCGCGTGGCGGTGTGCAGCGCGCACGCGATGAAGCCCTTGGTGTCACAGGCGCCACGGCCGTACAGCTTGCCGTCGCGCTCCGTGAGGCGCAGCGCGTCCGTCCAGGCGGCGTCATAGGGCACGCAGTCGGAGTGGCCCACCAGGGCCAGCGCGGCGCGGTCGGCGTCGCCCTTGCGCGCGATGAGGTTCACCTTCGCCACGCCCGCGTCGTCGGTGTAGTGCTGGCGCTCGGCGGTGAAGCCCGCGGCCTCCAGGCGCGCCTGGGCGTAGTCGATGAGGGGCGCGTTGGGGCGCGAGGACGTGGTGTCCAGCGCCACCAGTTCCGCCAGGGTGGCCCGCAGCGCGGGCAGCGTGTCGCTCATGGGATGGCCTCCAGTCAGGCCACCTCCATGCCACCGCCCGCGCCGCGACGCCAGTGGGCCCGTATCCCTGGAGGCCTCGCGGGTTACAGACCCGACGCGGGCGACGGCGAGGGCGGCGCGTCCGGGTTCCCCAGGCCCTTGAGGACGGCGGGCTCGGAGGCCGTCACGGGGCCCACGTAGAAGACGCCGTGGTAGCCGTCCTTGTTGGCAGAGCTCCAGGTGTGCATGAAGAAGCGGTCGCCGTTGTCCTTCCCCTTCGCTTCCTTCACGCCGCAGTCCAGCTTGCTGCTCTGCTTGTTCGCCGCGCAGATCCACGCCGTGCCGCTGTTGTAGGCCATGTCGAGTGCCGTGACGTCCTCGAGCTCCGCCTTCAGCAGGTGGCCCATGGGCTTGTACTGCTTGTCCCAGGGCAGGCCCTTCGCCGTGCGCGGATGGATGTTGCCGCTCACCACCAGGTGGAAGCGCTCCGGCTTCGACTTCACCTGCGCCAGCACCGTCTTCGTCAGCGCGTCCTCGCGCTGCTGGCCGGAGAGCTTCGGGTGGTCGTAGACGAAGACCGCCACGTCCAGGCCCTGCGCTCGCAGATGGCGCAACTGCTCCAGCATGTTCGCCACGGCCTCGCTGCCACGGCCGTCCGGATACGGGCTGCGCCAGAAGGGCGCCTCCATCAGCTTGAGCCAGTCCACGTCGCCGCCCTGGCTCTGGAGGAACGCGGTGACGCGCTCCTCGTTCTCCACCGGCAGCTCCAGGCCCACCGTCACCGGCACGCCCGCCGTGACGAGCTGGCACACCGACTGCGCGATGAAGCGCGGCACCTGCTGCGTGCCGTGCAGTTCCCCCAGCAGCATCACCCCACCCGCCTTCGCCAGCTTCTTCAGGCCGAGGATGGACTGACCGCACTCGGTGAACGTCGACGTGGCCTTCGCCACCGGCTGCTCCGTCTTCGCCGACTGCGCCTTGGCCAGCTTGGGCATGATGCCCCGGAAGACCCGCCACTCCATGGTCAGGTCGCGCGTGCCCTGCCCCGACTCCATGTAGAAGGCGTTCTCCCCCACCGGGAAGGCCAGCCGGTCCTCGGCGTCTTCCACGCTCAGGACATCCGGATCATCGCCCCCGGCAACGGCCCGGGACATGCCCCAGTCCAGCTCCTTGCCGGGCTGCGACAGCGCCTTGTTCACCGACTTGGTGATGCGGGTGATCCACAGCTTGCTCTTGGTCGGCGTCTCCCGCTTGCCGATGACCATGTAGCGGTGCCAGTAGCCGGCGATCTTCGAGCCGCCGAACTCCTGCTTCCACTCGGTCTCCAGCACCAGGCTGCCCCGGTCCTCCCGGTAGGGCAGGTTCGCTTCCGTGAAGTACTCCCGGACCGACGGCCACATCTCCTCCAGCGGCACGTCGTAGATGGCTTCGTAGTCCGGCGTCTCCAGGTCCTGCCGTCCGGCGCAGCCCACCGCCAGGAGCAACGCCAGCCATCCCACTTTCACCATCGAGCGCATCCGCAGTGCCTCCCTCTTCGATGCACTGAACAACGTCGGGGGGCGGTGGGCATATCGGGTCCCGTGAAAAGCCAGAGGCCGCGCGGGCCACCGGCTCTGGTGACTCGCACGGCCCCTGTGTTGCGCCCTCGGGTGCGGGTTACGGCGCGGGCGCCGCGTCCGGGTTCCCCAGGCCCTTGTTGATGGCGGGCTCGGACGCCGTCACGTGGCCCACGTAGAAGACGCCGTGGTAGCCGTCCTTGTTCGCCGAGTTCCACCGGTGCACGAAGAAGCGGTCGCCGTTGTCCTTGCCCTTCGCTTCCTTCACACCGCAGTCCAGCTTGCGTCCCTGCGCATCCGCCGCGCAGATCCACGCCGTGCCGCTGTTGTAGGCCATGTCGAGTGCCGTGACGTCCTCGAGCTGGTCCTTCAGCAGGTAGCCCATGGGCTTGTACTGCTTGTCCCAGGGCAACCCCTTCGCCGTGCGCGGATGGACGTTGCCGCTCACCACCAGGTGGAAGCGCCGAGGTGTCGCCTTCACCTGTGCCAGCACCGTCTTCGTGAGCGCATCCTCGCGCTGCTGGCCGGAGAGCTTCGGGTGGTCATAGACGAACACCGCCACATCCAGTCCCTGTGCTCGCAACTGCCGCAGCTGCTCCAGCATGTTCGCCACGGCCTCGCTGCCACGGCCATCCGGGTACGGGCTGCGCCAGAAAGGGGCCTCCATCAGCTTGAGCCAGTCCACCTCACCGCCCTGGCTCTGGAGGAAGGTCGTGATGCGCTCCTCGTTCTCCACCGGCAGCTCCAGCCCCACTGTCACCGGCATTCCCGCCGTGACGAGCTGGCACACCGACTGCGCGATGAAGCGCGGGACCTCCTGCGTGCCGTGCAGCTCGCCCAGCAGCATCACTCCGCCCGCCTGCGCCAGCTTCTTCAGGCCGAGGATGGACTGGCCGCACTCGGTGAACGCCGGAGCCTCCTTCGCGCCGGGGGCCTTCGCCACCTGCTGCTGCGCGCTCACCGCCTGCTTCTTCGCGAGCTTGGGCATGATGCCCCGGAACACCCGCCACTCCATGGTCAGGTCTCGCGTGCCCTGCCCCGAGTCCACGTAGAAGGCGTTCTCTCCCACCGGGAAGGCGAACCGGTCCGCGTCGTCCTCCACGGAGACACCGTACGCGACGCTCGAGGATGCATCGCCCGGAGCCCCCGTTCCACGGTCACCGGGAACGCTGCCGAGGCTGCGGCCGGCGCCCCAATCCAGCTGCCTGCCGGGCAGGGCCAACGCCTTGTTCACCGACTTGGTGATGCGGATGATCCACAGCTTGCTCTTCGTCGGCGTCTCCCGCTTGCCGATGACCATGTAGCGGTGCCAGTAGCCGGCGATCTTGGAGCCACCGAACTCCTGCTTCCACTCGGTCTCCAGCACCAGGCTGCCCCGGTCCTCGCGGTACGGCAGGTTCGCGTCCGTGAAGTACTCCCGGACCGACGGCCACATCTCCTCCAGCGGCATGTCGTAGATGGCCTCGTAGTCCGGCGTCTCCAGGTCCTGCCGCCCTGCGCAGCCCCCCACGGCCAGTCCCACCAGCACCACCAGCGCCAACCCGATTCCTGAACGCATCCGCATCCTCCTGCCCCACCAACGCGCCGACGGCGCCCCCCATATCGGAACCGGTCTTCGCCCCTACGGGTAGAGGCGCCGGGCGAGCTGCTGGAACGCCCTGCCGCTTTCCTCCGTCAGCGGATGCCGGCCGTCCCGGACCACCAGCCGGCCCGCCACCGCCACCTCGCGCACCGCGCCTTGCGCCGCGCCGAAGACGATGCCCGGCAGGAGCGACGCGGAGCTCGCGCCCACCAGCGACGGGTGGTTCACGTCCACCGTGAAGAAGTCCGCGGGCGCCCCCGGCGACAGCGTGCCGGTGCCCATTCCCAGGCTCCGCGCGCCCTGCACCGTGGCCATGTCGAAGAGCCGCGCCGCCAGTCCGTCCAGGGTCCCCGTCCCCGGGTCCAGCACCGCGCGGCGCAGCCGCACCAGTCGCAGGTGCTGCTCCAACTGCCGCGCCTCGTCCAGCAGGTCCACCACCGTCTGGCTGTCCGAGCCGAAGCTCACGCGCGCCCCGGCATTCACCAGCGCGTCCGCCGGCACGATGCCGTCGCCCAGGTTGCGCTCCGTGGACGGGCACGCGCACACCGTGGCCTCCGCGCGGCCCAGCAGCGCCACCTCGCCCTCCGTCAGGTGCACGCCGTGCACCGCCGTGAAGCGCGGCCCCAGCAGGCCCACGTCCGACACCAGCTCCACCGGACGGCGGCCGTGCTCCGCGAGGCACGCCTCGATCTCCTTCGGCTGCTCCGCCACGTGCATGTGGATGGGCATGCCGGCGGGCGCGGCGCGGGCCACCTGCGTCAGCCAGTCCTTGGACACCGCGCGCACGCTGTGCGGCGCGAACCCCACGTTCACCCGCGCGTCACCGCGCGTCGCGTGGGCCAGCGCCTCCGTGGTGGACAGGAACGTGTCCACGTCCGCGTCGATGAAGCGGCGCTGGCGCGGGTTCGCGGGCACGTTGAAGCCCGCGCGCGCGTAGCCCACGCGCAGCAGGCAGATGCGCAGCCCCACGTCCGTGGCCGCGCGGATGACCGCGTGCGCCAGCGCGTTGCGGTCCGCATAGGGCGTCCCGTCCGGCTGGTGGTGCAGGTAGTGGAACTCGCCCACCGTGGTGATGCCCGCGAGCACCATCTCCAGGAACACCTGCCGGGAGGCGACGTGGATCTCCTCCGGCGTGAGCGCCTCCGCGGCGCGGTACATCGCCTCGCGCCAGGACCAGAAGTCGTCCTGCCCGCCGGCGGACGCCACGTATTCGGTGCGTCCGCGGATGAGCCGCTGGAACGCGTGCGAGTGGCCGTTGACGAGCCCCGGAAGCAGCGCCCGCCCCGCGAGCCGCTCCACGCGCGCCCCTTCGGGCACCGCGTCGAGGACCCGGCCCTTCGCGCTCACCGCCAGCGCACGGCCTTCGTGGAAACGCCCCTCCGTGAAGAGGAAGTCGGGTTGGTAGACAGTGATGTCGCTCACGCGCGGCAGCGTATGCCAGTTCGCTCCGGCGCGCGGTAGCGGCTTCAGGCGCCCATTTCGGCCGTGTCCATGAAGGGCAGGCGGCGCTCCGCCCAGGGCCGGGTGCGCACCGCGTCGCGGATCCACGTGCCGTGGCGCCGTTCGTCCTCGCGATGCTGATGGATGAGGGCCTTCACCTCCGGGGACCACTCGAACTGGAGCGCCAGCTCATAGGCCCGGTCGAAGAGCTCCTCGTTGCCCAGCATGGCCCACAGCGTGGCCTCCGTTCCCATCAGCCCCGTCATGGCCGTCAGGCCCTTCATCGCGGAGCCCTTCAGGTCCGGGCGCAGCGCCACCGGTTCGCCGCCGAAGTGCTGGATGAGCGCGTTGAGGTCCTGCACGTGGCGCAGGTGGTCCGCGCGGAAGCTGTTGAGGCGCTCGCGCACCAGCGCGGGCCCGATGCGGGAGATGGCCACGTCGTACGCGCCCACCGCGTCGGCATCGAGCTGCGCCAGGCTGTGCAGGCGAGCCACTTCGGACTTGTCGGCCATGGGTGCCTCCTTCAACCGGGTACGGCGAGTGCTTGGGCCCGAACAATGTGGGGACGCCTCTTCCCGGTTCCAACCGCCCTTCCCGGTGCCATCCCTCCACCGCACCCAGGGCAGGCAGGCGGCCTGCATTTCACTCGGGAGATGTGGCCGAAAATCAGATCCTGGGTCCGCGCGGAGCGCCTGCCCTCCTGATTGCCCTCCAGGCGATGTGAGGAATTGCGCGCCCGCCTTCCTGTGCAGAGCGTTGGAGGGTGAAGACCTCCGACACCCAGAGGCGGCTGCGCCGCTACCGGACGAAGCGCGATTTCCACCTCACGCCCGAACCGTCGCCGGACGCGAAGGCCCCGAAGTCCAGCGCGCCCGTCTTCGTCATCCACAAGCACGACGCCACGCGGCTGCACTACGACCTGCGCCTGGAGATTGGCGGCGTCCTGGTGAGCTGGGCCATTCCCAAGGGCCCCAGCCATGACCCTTCCGTGAAGCGGCTCGCGGTCCAGACGGAGGACCACCCGCGCTCCTACGCGGACTTCGAGGGCCACATCCCGGATGACCAGTACGGCGGCGGTGACTCGCTGCTCTGGGAGTCCGGCACCTTCGAGGTCGCGCCTCCCGGTGATGCCGAGGCGCAGCTGAAGCGCGGGCACCTGGAGGTCGTGCTGCACGGCGCGAAGCTCAAGGGGCGCTGGCACCTCATCCGCACGCGGCCGCGCGGCGGCAAGGCGCAGTGGCTCTTCTTCAAGGCGAAGGACGAATACGCCAAGGCCGGCTACGACGTCACCGTGGAGCGCCCCGAGTCCGTGAAGAGCGGCCAGGTGAAGACGCGAGGGCCCCGCAAGCCCGGCGTGCTGCGCGACAAGAAGCCCGTGGCCCCCGTGCGCAAGGCCGCGAGGAAGCCGGCCCGTCCACCCTCGACGCCGGAGAAGCTGCTGGAGCGCGTGTGGCCGCCCATGCTGGCGCGGCTGGCCGTGTCCGACGAGGTGCACGACGAGACGCACGCCTACGAGGTGAAGTACGACGGCTTCCGCGCCGTGTGCGCGCTCACGCACGGGAAGCTCGCCTTCCAGAGCCGCCGGGGCAACGACCTGTCGGGCCGCTTCGCCCGGCTCACCGCCGCGCTGCGGGAGCTGCCCGCGAAGGACGTCGTCGTGGATGGGGAGATTGTCGCGCTCGACGCGAAGGGCCGCTCGCGCTTCCAGGTCTTGCAGAACACGGAAGAGGGCGCGGAGCAGCGCTTCATGGTGTTCGACCTCTTGTGGCTGGACGGTGAGGACCTGCGCGAGCTTCCCTATACGGAGCGCCGCGCGCGGCTGGAGAAGCTGATGGACGGGGCGCGTCCGCCCTTGC
This sequence comes from Corallococcus sp. M7, assembly GCF_054512695.1. Lineage (NCBI taxonomy): Bacteria > Pseudomonadati > Myxococcota > Myxococcia > Myxococcales > Myxococcaceae > Corallococcus > Corallococcus sp. M7. The sequence continues at coordinate 1,176,366 of NZ_CM137252.1, read as the reverse complement.
AGCTCTCCGAGAAGGTGGACCTGCCGCTGTCGCGCGGCCTGCTGGAGGCGCGGCGCAAGGGGTGGGAGGGGCTCATCGCCAAGCGCAAGGACTCGCCCTACACGGGCACGCGCTCCGGGGACTGGCTGAAGCTGAAGGTGGTGGCGGGCCAGGAGGTCGTCATCCTGGGCTACCTGCCCATCAAGAACGAGAAGGCGAAATCGCAGATTGGCGCGCTGCGCGTGGGCGTGCGCGGCAAGAACGGCTTCCACGACGTGGGCAAGGTGGGCACGGGCTACACGACGAAGGACCGCCGAGAGCTGCGCTGGTTGCTGGACGCCACGCGCGTGAAGAAGCCCGCAGCCGTGGACGCGCCCACGAACACGGACACCGTCTGGGTGAAGCCGAAGTACGTGGCCCAGGTGAACTTCACCGAGTGGACGAAGGACGGCCGCCTGCGCCACCCCGTGTTCCAGGGCCTGCGCAGCGACAAGGTGCCGCAGGAGGTCGTGCGCGAACACCCCGCCCCCATCGAGGGCGCCGCGAGCCGGGGCTCACGGCGCGCGCCGGTGCAGGCCGCCGCCCGCACCGCGAAGGCGCCCGCGGTGAAGAAGTCACGCGCGCCGGAGGTGGCCCTCACGCACGGCGACCGCGTGCTGTTCCCCGAGGCCGGCCTCACGAAGGCGGACGTGTTCGCGTACTACGAGCAGGTGGCGCCGCTGCTGTTGCCCGTGCTCGCGGACCGGCCCCTGGCCCACCAGCAGTGGCCCGCGGGCATCCAGGCCCCGGGCTTCTTCCGGCACGAGCTGTCCGGCATCCCCACGTGGATGCCCACGCTGCGAGTGCGCCACGAGGACAAGACGCTGCGCCACGTGAACGTGAAGAGCACGTCCGCGCTCCTGTGGCTCGCCAACCAGTCCGCGCTCACGCTGCACATGTGGCTGTCCCACGCGCCCCGGCTGGCGCAGCCGGACTTCGTGGTGTTCGACCTGGACCCTGGCGAGGGCGGCTGGAAGGACGTGGTGAAGGTGGCCACCCTGCTGCACGCGCGCCTGGACGAGCTGGGGCTCAAGGCCTTCCCCAAGACGTCCGGCAAGCGCGGCCTGCACGTGCTGGTGCCCCTGGCGCCGGGCCACACCTACGCGCGCACCCAGGCGTTCGCGGACGCGCGGGCACGCGAGCTGGAGGAGGAGCTGGGCGACATCGCCACCACGGAGCGCTCCATCCGCGAGCGAGGCGGGCGGCTCTACATCGACGCGGGACAGAACGCGCGCGGCAAGACGGTGGTGGCGCCCTACTCCCTGCGCGCCGTGGAGGGCGCGCCCTTCTCCGCGCCGCTCGATTGGAGCGAGGTGAATGGCCGCCTGGACCCGCACCGCTTCCGCCTGAAGACGCTGAAGAAGCGTCTGGACGCCGTGGGTGATTTGTTCGCGCCCGTGCTCCGGCTGAAGCAGGTGCTGCCGGACGAGTGAGCAGGCGGCTGACGCGCCGCGCCCTGAACGGATGTTTCCCGAAGGGGCGGCGCGTGCTAGTGCGGCGCCGCCATGTCGTCCGTGACCGTCGTGACCCCGGCCGCGCAGCCCGCGCCGCGGTGGAAGGTGTCCCTCGCCTACGCCACCTGCTTCATCCTCTGGGGCTCCACGTGGGCCGCCGTGAAGGTGGGGCTGGAGGACCTGCCGCCCCTGCGCTTCGTGGGCACGCGCATGCTCGTGGCCGGGGTGGCGCTGCTGCCCTTCGCGCGCTCGCGAGGGACGGCGCTGGGGGGAGGCACCGGGTGGCGCATCGCGGGGCTGGGCGTGCTCCAGTTGGCGGTGCCCTTCGGGCTGCTCTTCGTGGCGCAGCAGTGGATTCCCTCCAGCTGGTCCGCGCTCCTCTTCTCCACCTTCCCCGTGTGGCTGCTGCTGGTGGGCCGCGTGGTGTTTCCGGATCAGCCGCTCACCGGCCGCAAGCTCTTCGCCGCGGCGCTGGGCCTGACGGGCGTGGTGGCGCTCCAGCACCAGGAGCTGGTGTCGCTCAGCTTCTCCGGACAGGTGGTGCTGGGCTGCGCGATGACGCTGTTCGCGGCGTCGGTGGTGGCGGTGGCCAACGTGCTGGTGCGCCGGCACATGACGCACGTGCCGCCGCACCTGCTGACGCTGGTGCAGACGTTGAGCAGCGCGGTGCTGCTGCTCTCCGCGTCCGCGATGCTGGAGTGGAACCAGCCGGCGCACTGGACGCCGAAGGCGATTGGCGCGCTCCTGTACCTGGCGCTGGGCGGGACGGTGCTCACCTACCAGTGCCTGTACTGGCTCCTGCCGCGCATCTCGCTGGCGGCGCTGGGCGCCATGGCGCTGTTGGACACGCTGGTGGCGGTGACGCTGGGCGTGGCGCTCCTGGGCGAGCCGCTCACGCCGTCGCTGCTCGCGGGCGGCGCGCTCATCCTCACGGCGGCGGCGCTCGCCAACCGCGACGAGGCCCCGGAGGCGAAGGCGCCTCCGGAAGCCCCGCCCACGGGGTGAATCAGAACGGCAGGGGCAGCGAGTACGCCGTGCCGTTCTGCGTGCCGGTGCGGTAGCTGCGCGGCGCGCCGATGACGACCGACGGCGGCGAGCCTCCGGAGCCCGGGACGACGGCGATGGACTGGCCCAGGTAGGAGCGCTCCGCGCCGTCCCCCACCACCAGCAGGAAGGGCGACAGCGCGCCCGTGGACTTCGCGCCGCCGGCGAAGAGGAACGCCGCGCCGTCGCCATCCGCGGCCACCGACGCGTTGGGCGCGCCCACCCACAGGTCCGGTACGCCGTCACCGTTGAGGTCCCGGCCGCCTGACAGCGACGTGCCGAAGCTCACCGCGCGGGCGCGGTACGTCACGGGGATGGGGGTCAGCCCGTCGTTGGTGGCGCCCACCACGGTCTCACCTTCGGCCGGGCGCTTCGCGTTGATGGCGGCGATGTCGTAGAGCAGCACCGTGGGCTGGTTCACGCCCTCGAACAGGTAGTTGTTGGCCGTCACCGCGATGAAGTCGCGCGCGTCCCCCAGGAACTTCCCCGCGCGCGTGGTGGCCACGCCCAGGTTCATCAGCGTGATGCCCTTCTCCGGGTCTCCCGCGATGCGCACCATGGACGCCTTCGTGCGGCCACCGCACCGGGTGCCACCCGGGTCGTATCCGTAGAGGATGACGATGCCGGAGCGGGTGTTGTCGTTGTAGCGCCACGCCACCTCATCGCACTTGTCCCCGTTCAGGTCGCCCAGCGCGGCGGGCGCGGACGTCTGCTGCCCGGCGGTCGTGGCGGAGAAGAAGGAGGAGTAGAGGGGATCGCAGGCAAGCGTCATCTTCGCGAGCGACGCGTCCTCGGGCGCGCGGCCCAGGAACAGCTCGAAGCCACGGTCGCGCAGCACGGCCAGGTCCTGCCTGCCATCGCCGTTGAAGTCGAAGCCGCCCACCACGCCCCGGCCAATGCTGGTGCGCTTGCACCGGGCAGCCGCGGCATCGTCACAGTCGGTGACCACGGACGGCGCGAACACGCGGTAGGCCGGCTTGAAGGTGCCGTCCGCCTGGCCCAGCGACACCAGAAGTCCGCCCAGCGACTGCGTGGCCGTGGTCATGCAGGCGTTCTGCACGTAGGGGTCGCGCTCCGTCGCGGCGGAGTTCGTGGCCGGGATGACGAGCCCCGTGGCGCCGGCCACCATGTCCGGCCGGCCGTCGCCGTTGAAGTCCGTGAACGCCACGTCCACGCCCACGTTGCGGCCGCCGTACCACGGAGAGCTGGCGCCCTCCCCCGACACGATGGCCTTGCCCGGCTCCGCGGTGTCGAAGGTGTACGCGCGGCCCACGGTCATGTCCGCGCCGTCGTTGTTGGGACCCGGACCGGAGAAGCCCGGCGAGCCCACCAGGGCCACCACCTTGGTGTTGAGGCGCGCGACCGCCACGGTCTCACCGAAGCGCTCCACGCTGGCCTTCGCCGTGACGTCCATTTCGCGGCGCGACCACTCCGCGATGCTCGCGCCGGCCTTGGAGAAGACATCCACGCGGCCGGTGAAGGCGCCCGCGGCAGTGGTCGCGCGGCCGGAGAAGCCCGCCAGCACCGGGCCGGACGGCAGGTTCCACGCCGCGAGGCCCGCGCCCAGCACCTCCGCCTTCGCCGCGCCGCCCAGCGCCGCGAGCGGTTTGTTCATCACCGTGTCCTTCGACAGGCCGGTGAGCGGATACACCAGCACCTTGCCCGCGTTGCCCAGCGTGGCCGTGCCCGCCGTCACCGACGCGTACGGCGCGCCCAGGAGCAGCTCCGGCCCCGGCGTGCCGTCCACGTCCATCACCGCCCAGCTCCGGGTCGCGGTCATGCTGCGCGTGTCGCCGTAGAAGCGCGCGTACGCGCTCGCCAGCGGCACCGTCGAGGGCTTCGCCGTCGCCGGGTCCGCCGCCAGCGTCGCGCCGCGCAGGTCGAACAGGTACGCGCCGCCCGCGTCCTGCGCCGCCGCCACGCCGCCCGACGTGCGCAGGTCCGGCGCGTCCGCCTTGTCCGCCATCACCACGAGGAACGGAGGCCGGTTGCCCTCGCCGGGGATGGCGCCCAGGCGGAAGGTGCCCTCGTTGGCCATCGTCTCCACGGCGGTGTTGGACACCAGCACGTACTGGTCCGCCGCGGAGCGGTAGCGCGGCGCCGTGTCACGCGCGAAGTACACCGCCACGGCCATCTGCTGCCCGTTGGTGGTGCCGTCCGCGTTGAACCGCGTCAGCCGGTGCAGCGCCGCCAGGTCCGGGCGGCCGTCGTCATTGAGGTCCGCCACCACGAGCGCGCGGCCCAGCTCCGTGGTGCTCTTCAGCTCGAAGTCGCCGTTCGCCTTCAGGTCCTGGCCGCCCAGGCGCACCACCGGCAGGTCCGGAACGGCCTGTCCCTTGGTGAGGATGAAGATGTCGATGACGCCGCGCCGGCTGATGCCGGAGAGGGTGGACAGGTCCGCGCCGGGCGAGCCCACGAACAGGTCCATGTCCCCGTCGCCATCCGCGTCCGCGATGGCCAGGCCCGTGCCGAACCCGCCGCGGCCCAGGCCGGTGAGCGCGGGCCTCAGCAGCGCGGGCGCCTGCCCCGGCTTGAACGTGTAGAGGTACACCGCGCCCGAGTCACCGATGGTGACGTCCGCGGCCGGCGAGGACACCGCCAGGTCCGCGATGCCGTCGCCGTCCAGGTCCCCCGCGGCCATCATGTCGCCGAAGAGCGCGCCCTCGGTCTCACCCGTCAGCACCCAGGTGGGCTTCGAGGGCAGGCCGGACGCGCTGCCCTTGTAGATGAACACCGCGCCGCCCGTGGGGCGCGCCAGCTCGCTCTCGCGCTGGCCCACGGCCAGGTCCTGGATGCCGTCCCCGTCGAAGTCCGCGGTCACCAGCGTGGCCACGTCCGACAGCTTGCCGTGCGCCAGCAGGGGCCGCGTCAGCTCATCCAGCACGCGCACCGACACCGGGGCCACGTCGCCGGTGAAGGTGTCCTTCGCCTCCACCACGATGGTGCCCGTCGCGCCTGCCTCCACCACGACGCGGCCATTCACCACGGAGCCGGGACCGGACTTCTTCGTCCACGTCACGGTGTCCGAGCCGCCCGCCGTGCCCAGCGGCGCGGAAGAGCCGGACGGCACGCCCAGGTACAGCGGGTCGCCCACCAGCTTCGCGGCCTTGCTCACGGTGTACTGGAGCGCCACCGTGTCGCCGGACTTCGTGTCGCGCACCGTGATGACGTCCTGCGCCTCCACCTGCCCCGCCGTGTAGAGGCCCGTGTCGGTGAGCGTGGCGCCGGAGCCGTTGGTGGAGAGCGTGAAGGCCGCCGTGCCCACCAGCCCCTCGATGCGGATTTGAAAGGACGTGCCCGGCCGCAGCATCGCGCGCGCGGGCGCGACGCCGAAGCCGGCGATGACCTTCACCTTCACGCTGGTGGCGCCGCCGCACTGCTCGTCCACCACCGTCAGCGTGTCCTCGCCGGGCGTGGCGCCCGCGACGAAGCGGTTGCCGCGCATGTCGCCGGAGGAGCCGCCCGCCTCCGCGCGGTAGGTGTAGTGGCCGCTGCCGCCGCCGGCCGTCAGCGTGGCCACGCTGCCGGAGCGCACCGTCGTGGGCTCCGCCGACAGGGTCAGCGGGGCCAGGCCCTCGCAGGGGCCCACGTAGGGAAGCTGCTCGGCGGGCTTGAGCTCGCCGTCACAGGCCAGGGTCAGCAGCGCGCACAGGGGGGTCGCGCGGAGGAGACGTTTCATGGGGGTGCCTCGGAGAAGCAGTCTTGAAGCAGGGACTTCAGGGCAGCGCGCCGGAAGACACCCAACGCTGGATGAGGGCGATGCCCTGCTGATCCAACGGCCCGTCCGCGGGCATGCGCAGGTCGCGCACCGCCGCGTTGATGAGCTGGGCGTTGGACTTCCACAACTCGTAGGTGTTCAGCGGCCGGCCAGGGCTGGTGGTGTGGCACTTGGCGCAGCGGGCCTCGTGCACGGGGCGGATGTCCCGCGCCCAGCTGGGGACGGTGGTGAGCGGCTGGTAGGTGAAGGGCAGCTGCCGGCGCGCCTCCGAGCCGTCCTCGAAGCGGGACACGACGCTCAGCGTGTGGCCGCCTGGCGTCAGCGTGGAGAAGGAGAACGCCTTGAGCGTCTCGCCGTCCGCCTCCAGGCCGCCCATGCTGAACGCGGGTCCGGAGGCCTGGACCTCCTGGCCCTCCAGTTGGAAGTGGACGCTCTTGGGCGGCGTGCCCGGCGGCAGGCGGGCCTGGACCACCAGGCCGTCCTCCACCACCAGCATGCCCTGGTGCATGCCCGTCACGCGCGGCGCCGGCGTCTGGCTGATGGCCAGGGACTGCTCGCCCACGCGCACCCACGCGCAGCCGCTCTCGTCCGCGGCCAGCAGCGTCACCGAGCCGGACGGCAGCCCCTCCGCGGAGCCCCAGAGCTTCGCGTCCGCGTCGTAGGTGAAGAGCCGGTCCCCGGCGCGGGCCCAGAGGTAGCGCCCCGCGCTCATGAGCTGCTCGGGCAGGGCCGGCAGCGACACCGTGCTCCAGCCGTCCGTGTTCCGGCGCAGGAGGCGCGTGCTGGTGAGCACCCAGACCTCACCCGCCGCGCCCGTGCCCGCGCCCAGCCCCGCGAGCGCGCGCACCGTCTCACCGCCCGAAAGCGGCGCGTCCGTGCCGCGCACCTGGTAGACGCCCGGCGCGGACGCCACCACCACGTTCAGCTTGCCCTCGCGCGCGAACCACAGCCCCGCGAGGCCGTCCTCCGCGGGCGCGGCCGTCATGGTGGTGATGCCGGTGAGCGGCTGCCCGGACAGCTTCAGCGACGCGAGCACGCCGCCCTGAATCTGGAACAGGCCGTTGGGGTGGGCAATCCACGCGGCGCCGTCCGCGGTCTGCGCGGTGGCGACGATGCCGGTGCCCAGCACCTCCTGCCACAAGGGCTCGATGAGCCAGCCCTGGTCCGCGAGGAACAGGCCGCGGTCCGTCTCCACCAGGGCGCTGTGCGGCCCCAGGCGGAAGGTGGCGCGCACGGCGCCCATTGCCGCCGTGTTCTGCGGATGCGCGGCGAGCGCGGCCTTGGTGCCGTCCAGGCGCAGGCGCACGGCCTCACCGGTCGCGGTGGCGAAGATGCCGCCGCCGGACTGGTCCGCGAAGCCGGGCACCGCGGCCAGGGACTGCGCCGTGGTGACCTGGGTGGCCGTGAAGACCGCGGGCTTCGCCGGGTCGCTGCCCGGCGGTGCGTCCTCGCCGCACGCGGCGGACAGCACCGCGGACATCAGCAGGAGCGAGGTGGGGAGGAAGCGCGCCACGGCGGGGGAACCGTGGCGCGGACGGGGACGCATGAGGGGAGTGCTCATCAAGGTTCAGGCAAGGATGAACCGCAGCGGGTCCACCCGGGTGATGCTGTAGTCCAGCTTCGCCGAGGCCAGCACCGTCGCGATGATGTGCTCGGGGAAGATGTTGGAGCCGTTCGGATCATTGGCGCCCGTGCGCAGGTCCACCAGGCCCGGCGACATGCCGATGTCACCGCTGCGGCCCACCACCAGGTTGTGCTTGATGCCCGCGCCCATCATCAGGCAGCTGTTGGACAGGTGGTGGTCGCGGCCGCCCGTGGCGTTGATGGTGGGCGTGCGAGCGAACTCGCTGAACACCAGGATGGTGGTGTGGTCCATGAAGTTGCCGCCGCCGGGGTGCGCCGTCTGGCGGAGATCATTCACCAACAGGTTCAGCGCGTCGAATCCGGTCCGCTGGTTGGTCGCGTGCGTCTGCTGCGTGCCGAAGTGGGTGTCCAGACCACCCGCCAGGTTGATGGACACGCACTGGCTGATGCCCTTCTTCAGGGCGGTGGCCACCATGGCGGCGCGGCCCGCGGCGCTGTTGTACGGGTAGGACTGGCCGTTGAGCCCGTAGAAGTCGCGCACCGCCTGGTTGGCCGCCAGCTGGAAGCGGAACGAGTCCGACAGCTTGTTCTCCATCACGGTCTGCATCTGACCGCGGCTGCTCTCATAGGCCGTGCCCACGCCCCGCGCGGTGAGCGCCTGCTCCTCGCAGGTGATGGGCTGGCCGTTGAGGTCGATGAGGCTCTTCTCGATTTCGCTGTCCAGCTGGCGCGCGGCGACAGGCGGATCCAGCGTGAGCACCAGGTCCGCCAGGCCGCTGACGCGCAGCGCGTTGGCGTAGCCGCCGTAGCGGTCGTTGTAGGACTCCACGCCCTGGGCGATGGACGGGATGGGCACCGTGGGCTTCATCTGGCCCACGATCTCCGTGGCGGTGGAGGAGCCGCGCGCCGCGCTGCCAATGGGCATCTTCCCGGTGAGGAAGTAGCGGTAGCCCACCTCGTGGGTGAGCGTGCTCATGTTGATGCCGCGCACCACCGTCATCAGGTCGTAGTGGTCCGCCAGCGCGCCCACCGCGGGCCCGAAGCTCATCGTCGGGGCATCCGCGCCCGCGCGCGTCTTGGGGACGATGGGCGTCTGCTGGAAGCGCGAGTCGGTGAGCAGGCTGTAGCCCGGCATGATGCGCGTCTCGCTGACCTTGTCGGCGGTGAACACCGCCGGGTCACGCGGGTCGAACGCGAGCAGCTGGTCCCACCCGCCGCTGAAATACACGAACACGAAGCAGCGGTCGGGCGCGGCCAGGTTCGTCGCCTGGGCCACGGCCTTGAAGGGGATGCCTCCCAACAGGAGGGAGCCCATGAAGCCGGCTCCGGCCTTGAGGAAGGTGCGGCGCTCGGGGCTGCTGAGGTCGTCTTGGCGTGTCTTCTTCATCGCAGGCACCGTCAAGGTCAGTAGGTGATGAAGCGCGAGTCCGTCAGCATGGCGATGCAGACCACCGCCAGCGCCTGGTCGCGCTTCTTGAGGGTTTCGGCCCGGGCGGCGGCCTTGCGGAAGAACGTCGCGTAGCGCGTGAGCTCCTCACCGGCGAGGGGCGCGCCCCAGAACCGGGTGGAGAGGTACACGAGCGTCTCATTCACCTGCGCGTCCGTGAGCTTGGTCAGGTCGCTCATGGGCGTGGGCAGGGTGCGGCCCAGGGTGCGCAAGGAAACGTCCGTCTGCGCGATGTCCTTCTGCGCCTGGGCGATGCAGACCTTGCGCGCGCCATCGTCCAGGAAGCGGGCGAAGACGAGGTTGGGCTCCGTGTTCTCGGAGGTGATGAGCGCGTAGTCGGCGCGGCCCAGCGACTGGGCGCGGGACTCCAGCTCATCCCACTCCATGCCCACGGCGATGCGGATGGACTCCTTGAGCTGCGCGACGGTGAGGCGGCGGGGCGCGCGGCCCACGCTGCCACCCTGGGCCTCCGGGTCCGGCAGCGGGTCGATCTGGTCCGTGTTCCCGTGCGGGTTGGGCACCGGGTCCAGCTGGGCGTCCAGCGGGACGGGCTTGGCGGGGACGTCCACGGAGCCCTGGGTGCAGCCCGTGGCGAGCGCGAGCAGCGCGGTCAGCAGAAGGCGGCGCATCAGTCGATCCTCCGGTACGCGTCGGACATCACCACCTGCTCGATGAGGCCCTTGAGGCTGTGGTTGTTCTTGGCGAAGTCCTGCGACAGCGTCTGCAGGTACATCCGCTGCTCCTCGGCCGTCATGGCGCGGCCCAGGAACTCGTTCCAGACGCGCTTGACGGTGCAGCGCTCCAGGTCGCCCGTCTCCATCATGCGCTTCACCAGCGCCTGCGGACCGCCCTCGATGTTCTTCTCCTCGTCCGCGCTGCGGTAGAGGTAGGTCTTCAAGAGGCCCAGCGAGTTGGCGCCGTCGCCGTCGAAGGCCTGCATCACGTACTGGCTGCACTCGTTGTCGCAGTTGGTGTTGCCGGCGAGCGCGCAGTCGCGGCACTTCACGTCCAGACGGGGGAACTGGTCCGGGGACAGGAACAGCGCGGAGCGCTCCGCGTAGCGGCCCCAGTGCGCGCCCGTGGGCTCGATGGTGGCGTGGCAGTAGTTGCAGCCGCAGCGCTTGGCCAGGTTGTTCTCACGGTTGCAGGCGTCGTCCGGGGGCGGCAGGTTCGCGTCCGCGGCCGGGGCGAAGTGCTTGCAGAGGAACGCCTCGTAGAACTCGTTGACGCGGGCGCGCTGCGTGGGGAAGCGGTAGAGGAACGCGGGCGTGGTGAGCACGCCGGAGTGGGTGCTGTCGCGGACGTACTCGCTCCACTGGGTGGCGTTCGCGTACGTCACGGCGGGCAGCGTGGCCGCGTCCACGGGGGACTTGATGCTGAAGACGCCCGCGCCCTGGCGCTGCTTGTAGAACTCCGACAGCGTGCCGTTCACGAAGGAGCGGCGGGTGGTGAGGATGTTGAAGTAGGGCTCGTCGTTCCGCACCACGGAGTCCGTGATGTAGAGCGGCTCCTCGTTGAAGGCGGCGACGCGCGCGGTGTGCACGTCGGTGATTTCGCAGCGGCGCATCTTGTCGCCGCAGCCACAGCTACGGTCGCTGTTGAAGCGCGCCGTCTCACAGGACTCGCCCGTGTACGGGTTCAACGCGCGGTCCTGCGCCTCCACGGCGCACACCTTCACGGTCTCCGTGGTGGTGGACCAGTAGGGCTGCACCGTGGTGGTGACATAGCCCTCGCGCTGCACGCATCCCGTCTGCGCCCTCCACTTGCCGGCCGCGAGCGGATTGCCAGTGGCGTCCTTCTTGATGTCGAACCCGCAGCGGTCCAGCCGCTTCAGGTTCGCGCTCTGATCCGGGTTCACCCAGGCGGTGATGACGCCCGAGGACGGCTCCGCCACCAGCACGTTGGTGGTGTTCTTGTTCGGGTCCGGCAGGCAGAGGTAGCCCACGGACTTGCCCGCGGACGCCAGGTAGCGGTTGTCACAGAAGTTCACGTACTTGCCGTACGTCGCGTTGGCCTTCAGCGCGTTGCAGTCCGCGAACTTCAGCTCCGGCTCCGTGGAGTTCACGTCCAACTGGCGGCACTGGTAGAAGTTCGTGTCGTAGTCGTAGCTGACCGGCAGCGGGATGCCCTGCGCGTCGCGGCAGGCGGGGGCCGTGGAGTCGCTCTGGTGCGGGTCCTGCGGGTTCGCCTTGCAGCTGTCCTGGGCAATCTCTCCGTCACAGCGCTGGCTCTGGCCACCGCGCAGGTTGTTGGAGTTGTTGCCCGCGAAGCTCAGCGGCGTGCCGGACACGCGGTAGTCGCCGTTGCCCTGCACGCTGCCGCTGATGTTCGAGCGCAAGAGCGCGCGGTGGTAGTTGCGCATCCGCGCGTAGAAGGACTCGTCCTTCATCATCGCGCGGACGTCCTCCGCGGTGACGGAGCCCTTCGCCTGGAACGCCTTGTACTCCTCCATGGTCGGAGGACGTCCCAGCAAATCGAGAGAAAGCTGACGTAAGTGCCGCTCCAAGGGAACTTTTGCCACAGGCGCGCACACCGCTTCCTCAGCGGCTGCGGGCAGGGCGAGCAGGAGGGCGGCGCTCGCCAGGGGGGCAAGGCAACGCACGCTGAACACGGGGAACCTCCGAGAGGGGGGGTCGGGGGTGACGCAGTGAACCGAAGTATGAAGGAATTTCCGGTTTGAGATCCAGTTGGCCTAACCGATTCCATTCAACCGACATGTAGACGTCAGCGGAATTCCGCTGGGGCTCCCTGTTGCAAGCCGTCCGGACGCGGTCCACAAGGGGGACATGTCCAACGCCGCTTCCGGGCTCACCCCGTCGTCCTCGTCCACCAACGACCGCTCCTTCTTCATCGCGATCGGCGTGGTGTCCGCCGGCGCGCTGGCGCTGCTGGCGTGGCTGCTGCTCATCCGGCGCGGAGGCGCGGGGATGGGCGTGGACCTGCGCTTCATGCCGGCGGTGAACGCGGGGCTCAACGCGACGGCGGCGGCGCTGCTGCTGGGCGGCTGGGTGGCCATCAAGCGCGGCGCGCGGAAGGTGCACCAGAACCTGATGGTGAGCGCGTTCGCCGCGTCCGCGCTGTTCCTGGTGGGCTACCTCGCCTACCACTTCGTGCACGGGGACACGCGCTACGTGGGCGACTTCCGCGGGCTGTACCTGACGCTGCTGGCCAGCCACGTGCTCCTGTCCATGCCGGTGCTGCCCATGGCGCTGGTGGCCTTCTACTTCTCCTGGCGGCAGCAGTTCGCCCGGCACCGCAAGGTGACGCGGTGGCTGGCGCCCATCTGGCTCTACGTGTCGGTGACGGGCGTGGTGGTGTTCTTCATGCTGCGCGGCGGCGTGCCCGCGGTGTCCTGAAGCACCGCGCTACGGCGCGGTGTGCTCGGGGCCGCCACGAACCGGCGTGGACTGCGCGGGCCCGGCGGAGAGCGCGATGCCCCGGGGCAGGCGCGCGGTGAAGGTGGAGCCCTGCCCCTCCACGCTGCGCACGGCGAGCGTGCCCCCGTGCAGCTCCACCATGCGGCGCGCGCTGGCCAGGCCCACGCCGCTGCCGGACACGTCCCCGGACACGTTGCGCCCGCGGTGGAAGCGCTCGAAGACGAAGGGCAGGTCCGCCGCCGGGATGCCGATGCCCTGGTCCGTCACGGAGAGCAGCACGAACTGCTGCGACTCTCCTTCCTCCACCATCAGGTGCACGGTGACGGTGGAGCCCGCGGCGCTGTACTTCACCGCGTTGCCCATCAGGTTCTCCAGCACGCGCTCCAGGGCGTGCGCGTCCCACTCGCCGGTGAAGTCGCGCCCGTCCGGGACCTCCAGGACGAAGTGGTGGCGTGACGCGTTGGCCTCCAGCTCGCGCACCTTGCCGCGCACCATGGCCAGCAGGTCCATGGGCTCGCGCTTGAGGGGGCGCTCCTGGCCGCGCGTCACCTCCAGGAAGTGGTCGATGAGCTCGCCCATGCGGTGCGCCGCGCGCACGATGTGGCCCAGGCGCGTCTCCAGGGAGGGCGTCATCGCGGCGGCGGGAATCTGCCGGCGCAGCACCTGGGCGTTGAGCGTCATGATCTGCAGCGGGCCCTTCAAGTCATGCGTCGCCAGCGAGAAGAGCTCGTCGCGCACGGCCAGGGCCTCGCGGGCTGCGGCCTCGGCGCGCTCGGCGCGCAGGCGGCGCTCCTCCAGCTCGCGCGTCATCAGCACCGTGTCCACCGCGCTGCGCAGGCTGCGGCGCAGGCGCTCCGGGCTGAAGGCCTCCTTCACCAGGTAGTCCTGGGCGCCGGCCTTCATGGCGTCCACCGCCACGCGCTCGTTGCCGCTGCCGGTGAGCACCACCACGGCGGGCACGCGGGGCAGGCCCAGCTCCGTGACCTTCTGCAGCAGGGTGACGCCGTTCATGCCGGGCAGGTGGTAGTCGAGCAGCATCGCGTCCACCCGGTTGCCGGACAGATACGCCAGCGCGTCCTCCGCGTTGGACATGGGCACCACTTCCCACTGCATGTCCGGGTCCTTCGCCAGCGCGCGGCTGACCGCGAGGCGGTCCGCCATGCCGTCGTCCACCAGCAGCACGCGCAGGCTCATGCCTCCGGCTCCTGGGGCTCGGGCAGACGCGCGGCCTTGAACCAGAAGGCATGGAGCGCCTCCGCGGTGGCCTGCAACTGAGGGCCAATCTCCGGCTTGAAGAGGTAGCTGTTTGCTCCGTCCGCGTAGGCGCCCTGCACGTCGCCCTTCTCCACCGAGGAGGAGAAGATGATGACGGGGATGGAGCGCAGGTCCGGGTCCGCCTTCAGCGTGGCCAGCACGTCGCGCCCGCTGATGCCGGGCATGTGCATGTCCAGCAGGATGAGCGTCGGGCGCTCCGCGTCCGCGTGGGCGCCACGCCGGTAGAGGTAGTCCAGGGCATTCTCACCGTCGTGCACACGCACCACGGGCACGGGCAGGGGCAGCCGCTTCGCGATGCGCATCAGCGCCTCCGCGTCCGGATCACTGTCCTCCACCAGCAGCAACGGGTTCATGTCCGCGGTTCCTCGCCCAGCGTGAAGAAGAAGGTCGAGCCCTGCCCCGGCGCGGAGTCCAGCCAGAGCGAGCCGCCGTGCAGCGACACCAGCCGCCGCGCGATGGCCAGACCCGCCCCCGAGCCGCCACCATAGGCCTGCGCCGGATGAAGGCGGCGGAACAGTTCGAAGATGGCCTCATGGAACTGGGGCGCGATGCCGATGCCGGGGTCTCTCACGTAGAAAATGTAGGGTGCTTCCATTTGACGCGCCGCCGCCGGACGTGATTCCCCGGGCCCCACGAAGCCCACCTCCACCCAGCGGGGCTCGGCCGTCTGGTACTTGGCCGCGTTGCTGATGAGGTTGGCCCACACCTGACGGATGTGGACGGCGTCACACGCCACCGTGGGCAGGCGGCGGGGCAGGCGGACCTCCACCCTCCCCTCCTCCAGCCGCGCGCTCAACGTCCTGAGCACGTCCTCCACCAGGGCCTGCTGGTCCGTCTCCGCCCAGGACAGCTCCAGGCGTCCCAGGCGGCTGTACTCGAAGAGGTCGTCGATGAGGCCGTACGTGCGCTTCGCCAGCCACGCCAGGGCCTCCAGTTGCTGGCGCCCGTCCTCGCCCAGGGTGGGGCCGAAGTCCTCCTGGAGGAAGGAGCTGTACTGGAGGATGCCGCGCAGGGGCTCCTTGAGGTCGTGCGCCACGGTGCCGCCAAACGCGTCCAGCTCCGCGTTGGAGCGGGCCAGCTCCCGCGACAGCCGGGCCAGCTCCTCCGCGTGCCGCAGCACCACGCCCACCAGCGCGCCCTTGAGCGCGAGCGCCGCCTCCAGGTCCTGCGTGGACCACGGGAGGGAGGCGCCCTTCATCTCCTCGCGCCACACGTCGAAGGACGCGCGGGGCCGCAGCCGCGCATGGCCCGGCTCCGGACGCACGGGCTTGTTCGGGTTGCCGGCCCACCTCACGGTGCGCGCCACCTCCGGGCGGAACCACAGCGCGAAGTGCGGCACGGAAGGATCCAGGCGCACCGCCAGCAGGCCCGCGGCCACGTCCACGCGCGAGGCCAGCGGCGGGTACACGCCCCCCAGCCGGTCCACGTGGAAGGCCTCTCCCGGCAGCTCACGCTCCGAAAGCCACGACACCAGGGCGCGCACCTCCTCGGCGGAGGGCGTGGTGCCGAGCAGCAGGGGCGACGCCTCCGGGCCCGCGCTTGCGCCCAGCACCAGCGCCACGCCGTGGGCCCCCGTCAGCTCCATCAAGAGCGGGGCCTGCGCCTCCAGCGCCTTCGCGGGGGTGCGCTCGCCCAGGTTCGGAAGGACCAGCGCGTTGAGCAGCGCCGCGCGGCGCGCCTGGGCGGCGGACTCCAGGCTCCGCTCCTCCGCGGCGAGTTGGAGCGACAGCAGCCGCGCCAGCACCTCGCACGCCTGCCGCCGCGCGGCGGACACCGTGCGGGGCGAAAGGTGGTGGCAGGCCATGAGCCCCCAGAGCTGTCCGTCCTTCAAGAGCGACACGCTGAAGGACGCGCCCACGCCCATGTTGCGCAGGTACTCCAAATGGATTTCCGACACGCTGCGGAGCGCGGAGCCGGACAGGTCCAACGGGCGCTGGGTGTCCGGCAGCAGCGGCGGCACCAGGCCCACGGCCTTCGCGTCCACGTCCGCGATGAGGCGCACGGGGTTGCGCGTGTAGAGGGCGCGCGCCTGCGCGGGGATGTCGCTCGCGGGGTAGTGCAGGCCCAGGAAGGAGTCCACGCCCTCGCTCACGCTCTCCGCCACGACCTCGCCGTGGAAGTCCGCGTGGAAGCGGTAGACCATCACCCGGTCGTAGCCAATGAGCTCCCGCACCGCGTCCGCGGCTTCTTGAAGCAGCGCGACCGTCCCCTTCGCGCGCGCCAGCGGCGACACCAGCCGCTGCACCGCGCCCAGCGCGGTCTCCTCCGCGCCCACGTCCTCGTCCGCCAGCGGCTCCAGCTCCAGCACGCGCAGGCCGTCGCTGTCGTGCAGGAGCGCGGAGCAGCGCTGACCGGACACCTCCACGGTGATGGGCCCCGGCCCCGTGCCCGCCTCCACGCGCGCGAGCAGCCCGTGCGGCAGCACGCCGGAGAGGGGCTTGCCCAGGAGCGCGTCCGGCCCGGCGCCGAGCAGCGCCTGGACGTTCGCGCTCACGACCGCGACGGCCTCCGTGTCCGGGTGGAAGGCGACGAGCACCCCCCGGGGCTGGATGCCGCCCAGCAGGTGGATGGGCTCGCGGTCACAGACGCTGAGGTCGGCATCAGAGACGGACGGAGACATCGTGCTCTTTCATCAACCAGGCGGCGAAGGTGTCGAAGGTGTCGCGGGCGCCCTGCACCACGGCCGCGTCGAAGGTCTCGGAGGCCGCCCGTTCGGACGCCCGGGTGAGCGCGCCACCGAACGCGCGCCACATGGGACCCACCTGGTCGCCGTAGGCCTGGAAGAAGGCGAAGTTCCCCACGCGCGCGTCCGGACCGAAGTGGCGCGTCAGGTGGCGCAGGATGAGCTGGCCCCCCAGCGTGGAGCCCTCCAGCACGTACGCGCAGCCCAGCGCCTCCGCCAGCCCCGGCAGCGCCGGCAGCGAGGAGGCACGCGGCAGCCGCGCGAGCGAGGCCGTGTCGTGCCCCATGGCGCGCAGGTCCGCCTCCAGCAGCGGCGTCTTCCAACGCGCCCCCCAATCCAGCGCCGGCTCCAGGGCCGACAGGGGTCCGGCAAGCCGCGCTTCCAGGGGCAGGTAGAGCCCGTAGAAGGCCTCCATCTGGCGCTGGTAGCCCTCGGGCGTCAGGTGCGCGTCCATCAGACGCACCACGCCCTCCGTGCGCTCATGGTGGGGGCGCGTCTCCGTCTTCAGCCGCTGCATCAGTTCCAAGGTGCCCGGAGGATCGGGAGCGGCGCGTCAGGTGGAAAGAACCAATTGCGCTGAATGTTGGCCGTTCATCGCAGGCGACTGTCGTCCGCCTGGCCATGCATCCGGCGGCGGACGCACGCGGCGTGAGCTTTCACGGAGTGCCTGTTTCCCCGGCACCACTCCACGCGGTGACTCGACCCCCTGGACCACCCTGTCTTTACGGGCTGCGACACGCCGCGTTAGCCTGATTGCTCCACAGCTTGGCTTCCCGCGTCATGCGGGAAAGGGGTCCCGACGATGCCGTTCACCCTCCCTCCGCGCTACGGGCTGTATGAGCCGGAGACCGAGCACGACGCCTGCGGCGTGGGGTTCGTGGCCCACATCCGGGGACAGCGTTCGCGGGGCATCGTGGAGGACGCGCTGGAGCTGCTCAACCGGCTGAGCCACCGCGCCGCGGCGGGACGGGACCCGGAGACGGGCGACGGCGCCGGCATCCTGGTGCAGCTGCCGCACCGCTTCTTCAACCACGAAGCGCCGCGGCTGGGCTTCGAGCTGCCGCCGCGCCGCCAGTACGGCGTGGCACAGGTGTTCCTGCCTCGGGAGCCGGAGGCGCGCCGCGCGTGCGAGGCGCTGTTCGAGGACGTGGTGGAGGAGGAGGGGCAGCGGCTGCTCGGCTGGCGCGACGTGCCGGTGGCGCCGGAGGAGCTGGGACCGCTCGCGCGGGAGGCCGCGCCGGTCATCCGGCAGCTCTTCATCGCGCGCCGGCGCGTCGTGCCCAGCGCCTTCGAGCGCAAGCTCTACCGCATCCGCAAGCTGGTGGAGAACCGCGTGCTGGCGCGCGGCGTGGATCCGCTGGGGCGCTTCCACGTGGCCAGTTGTTCGTCGGAGACGCTCATCTACAAGGGCCTCTTGCTGCCCCGGCAGCTGCCGCGCTTCTACGCGGACCTGCGGCACCCGGAGTTCGTCAGCGCGCTGGCGCTGGTGCACTCGCGCTTCTCCACCAACACCTTCCCCACGTGGGAGCTGGCGCAGCCGTTCCGCTTCATCGCGCACAACGGTGAAATCAACACCCTGCGCGGCAACCGCAACTGGATGACGGCGCGGCGCGGGCTGCTCCAGACGGCGAAGCTGGGCGGGAGCCTGGAGCCGCTGTGGCCCATCATCGTCCCGGGCAAGAGCGACTCCGCGCAGTTCGACAACATGGTGGAGCTGCTCTACCTGGGCGGCCGCACCCTGCCCCACGCGATGATGATGATGATCCCGGAGGCGTGGGAGGGCCACAAGGAGATGGGCGACGAGCGCCGCGCCTTCTACGAGTACTCCGCGTCCCTGCTGGAGCCGTGGGACGGCCCCGCCGCCATCGCGTTCACGGACGGGCAGCTCATTGGCGCGACGCTGGACCGCAACGGCCTGCGCCCCGCGCGCTACCTGGTGACGGAGGACGACCGCATCATCCTGGCGTCGGAGACGGGCGTCATCGACGTGCCTCCGTCGCAGGTGCGCCGCAAGGGCCGGCTGACGCCGGGCCGCATGCTGCTGGTGGACACCACCGAAGGGCGCATCCTGGAGGACGAGGAGGTGAAGCATGACATCACCTCGCGCTGGCCCTACCGCCGCTGGCTCCAGCGCAACGTCTTCACCTTCGAGGACCTGCCCTCGGTCCCCGCCCCCGAGCGCCTGAAGGGCGAGACGCTGTGGCGGCTGCAACGCGCGTTCGGCTACACGGACGAGGACGTGCGCACCACGCTGGTGCCCATGGCGGAGACGGGCAAGGAGCCCACGGGCTCCATGGGCACGGACACGCCGCTCGCCGTGCTGAGCGACCAGGCCCCCACCCTCTTCAACTACTTCCACCAGCTCTTCGCGCAGGTGACCAACCCGCCCATCGACCCGCTGCGCGAGGCGCTGGTGATGACGCTGGCCACCGCGCTGGGCCCGGAGGGCAACACCTTCGAGGAGACGCCGGAGCAGTGCCACCGGCTGTCCTTGCCCGGCCCCATCCTCACCAACGGGCAACTGGCGCGCCTGGCGAACCTGCGCGGCGACACGGGCCTCTTCGAGCCGCGCCCCTTGAGCCTGCTGTACCCGCACGCGGGCGGCGCGGCCACGGCGCTGGAGGTCGCGGTGGAGCGGCTGTGCACGGCGGCGGTGGACGCCGTCGACGCGGGCGCGAGCATCCTGGTGCTGAGCGACCGGGGCGTGGACGCGGCGCACGCGGCCATCCCCGCGCTTTTGGCCGTGTCCGCGGTGCACCAGCGCCTGGTGCGCGACGGCACTCGCATGTACACGGGCATCGTGCTGGAGACGGCGGAGGCGCGCGAGGTGCACCACTTCGCGTGCCTGTTTGCCTACGGCGTGTCCGCGGTGAACCCGTACCTGGCGCTGGACAGCTTGCGCGCGCTGGCGGACGCCGGAGAGCTCAAGGCGGACGCGGACAAGGCGCAGGCGCAGTACCTCCACGGCCTGGAGGAGGGCCTGCTCAAGGTGATGTCCAAGATGGGCATCTCCACGCTCCAGTCCTACCGCGGCTCGCAGCTCTTCGAGGCGGTGGGCCTCCAGAGAAGCCTCATCGAGAAGCACTTCACCGGCACGTCGTCGCGCGTGGAGGGCGTGGGCCTGCCGGAGCTGGGCCGCGAGGTGGCGGAGCGGCACGCGCGCGGCTTTGGCGCTGGCGCGGACGGCGAGGAGAACCTGTTGCCGGTGGGCGGGCAGTTCCGCTGGCGCCGGCAGGGCGAGCGGCACAAGTGGAACCCGGCCACCGTGGCGAAGCTCCAGGCGGCGGTGCGCGCGAACGACGCGGCGCAATTCCAGGAGTACTCGAAGCTGGCGGACGACGAGACGCGCGAGCACAGCAACCTGCGCGGCCTGCTGGACGTGGTGACGGACGGCTGCACGCCAGTGCCGCTGGAGGAGGTGGAGCCCGCGCTGGAGCTGGCGCGGCGGTTCGTCACCGGCGCCATGTCCTTCGGCTCCATCAGCGCGGAGGCGCACGAGACGCTGGCCATCGCGATGAACCGGTTGGGCGGCCGGTCCAACAGCGGCGAGGGCGGCGAGGAGTCCCGCCGCTACACCCCGGACCCCAACGGCGACTCGCGCCGCAGCGCCATCAAGCAGGTGGCCAGCGCCCGCTTCGGCGTCACCGCCGAGTACCTGGTCAACGCGGACGAGCTCCAAATCAAGATGGCCCAGGGCGCCAAGCCCGGCGAGGGCGGCCAGCTCCCGGGCCACAAGGTCGATGAGCGGATTGCCCGCGTGCGCTGGAGCACGCCGGGCGTGACGCTGATTTCGCCGCCGCCGCACCACGACATCTACTCCATCGAGGACCTGGCGCAGCTCATCTACGACCTCCAGTCCGTCAACGCGAAGGCGCGCGTGAGCGTGAAGCTGGTGAGCGAGGTGGGCGTGGGCACCATCGCCGCGGGCGTGGCCAAGGCGGGTGCGGGCTGCGTGGTGGTGGCGGGCTACGAGGGCGGCACGGGCGCCTCGCCCCTCTCCAGCCTCCAGCACGCGGGCCTGCCGTGGGAGCTGGGGCTGGCGGAGACGCAGCAGGTGCTGGTGCACAATGGCCTGCGCTCGCGCATCCGCGTGCAGGTGGACGGCGGGCTGCGCACCGCGCGCGACGTGCTGGTAGCGGCGCTGCTGGGCGCGGAGGAGTTCGGCCTGGCCACCGCGAGCCTCGTGTCCGTGGGCTGCATCATGCTGCGCAAGTGCCACCTCAACACCTGCTCGGCGGGCATCGCCACGCAGGACCCCCACTTGCGCGAGCGCTACCAGGGCACGCCGGAGAACGTGGTCAGCTTCTTCCTGCTGCTGGCGGAGGACCTGCGCCGGCACATGGCGAAGCTGGGCGCTCGCAAGCTGGATGAGTTGGTGGGCCGGGTGGACCTGTTGCGCCAGCGCGCGGCGGTGGACCACTGGAAGGCGCGCAAGGTGGACCTGTCCGCGCTGCTCACCGCGCCGTCCGCGCCGGCCACCGAGCCGCGCCACTGCCAGACGCCGCACCGCAAGGACGTGTCGGACCACCTGGACCACGAGCTGCTGACGAAGGCGCAGTCCGTGCTCGCGGGCGGGCCTCCGCTGCTGCTGTCGCTGCCGGTGGCGAACACGCACCGCGCGGTGGGCGCCATGCTGTCCGGCGAGATTGCCCGCCGCCACGGCGCGCAGGGGCTGCCGGACGGGAAGCTGCGGGTGAAGCTGAAGGGCTCCGCGGGCCAGAGCTTCGGCGCGTTCCTCGCGTCCGGCGTGACGCTGGAGCTGGAGGGCGATACCAACGACTACCTGGGCAAGGGGCTGTCCGGTGGACGCATCATCGTCTACCCGCCGGAGGGCAGCCGCTTCACGCCCGAGGAGAACGTGCTCGTCGGCAACACGGTGCTCTACGGCGCCACGGCCGGCGAGGTGTACCTGCGGGGCCTGGCCGGTGAGCGCTTCGCGGTGCGCAACAGCGGCGCGCAGGCGGTGGTGGAGGGCGTGGGCGACCACGGCTGCGAGTACATGACGGGCGGCGTGGTGGTGGTGCTGGGACAGACGGGCCGCAACTTCGCGGCCGGCATGAGCGGCGGCACCGCGTACGTGCTGGACCGCGAGCGCTCCTTCCGCGAGCGCTGCAACCTGGAGATGGTGGAGCTGGAGTCACTGGTGGACGAGTCGGAAATCTGGCTCGTGCACGGGATGATTGAACGCCACCTGCACCACACCGGCAGCGCGCTCGCGCGGCGGGTCTTGGACAACTGGGAGCTGATGGTGCCGCAGTTCATGAAGGTGATGCCGTCCGACTACAAGCGCGTGCTCCAGGCGCGCAGGGCGGCGCGCAGGCCACCACCGGCCGCGGGTATTCAGCAGCTCCACGTCGTTGGCGGGGGGGCCTGACCATGGGCAAGCCCACGGGTTTCATGGAGTGGCAGCGCGTCCACGCCCCCAAGCGGGACAAGGTGGAGCGGCTGGAGGACTGGCGCGAGCTGCACCTGCCGCTGGCGCCGGACGAGGCGAAGCGTCAGGCGGGGCGCTGCATGGACTGCGGCATCCCCTTCTGTCAC
This sequence comes from Corallococcus sp. M7, assembly GCF_054512695.1. Taxonomy (NCBI): domain Bacteria; kingdom Pseudomonadati; phylum Myxococcota; class Myxococcia; order Myxococcales; family Myxococcaceae; genus Corallococcus; species Corallococcus sp. M7. The sequence continues at coordinate 1,154,225 of NZ_CM137252.1, read as the reverse complement.
CAGGGGTGTCCCCTGGGGAACCTCATCCCGGACTTCAACGACGCGGTGTACCGGGGCCAGTGGAAGGAGGCGTACCAGGTGCTCAGCCGCACCAACACCTTCCCGGAGTTCACCGGACGGCTGTGCCCCGCGCCGTGCGAGGCCGCCTGCGTGCTGGCCATCGACCGGGACGCGGTCACCATCGAGCAGATGGAGAAGGAGATTTCGGAGCGCGCCTTCGCGGAGGGCTGGGTGAAGGCGAGGCCTCCGGCGAGGCGCACGGGCAAGCGCGTGGCCGTGGTGGGCTCCGGCCCCGCGGGCCTGGCGGCGGCCGCGCAGCTCAATTCCGCAGGGCACAGCGTGACGGTGTACGAGAAGGACAGCCGCGCCGGAGGCCTGCTGCGCTACGGCATCCCGGACTTCAAGCTGGAGAAGGCGGTGCTGGACCGCCGGCTCGCGCTGATGGAGGCGGAGGGCATCGTCTTTCGCATGGGCGAGGACGTGGCGGTGTCCCCGGGCTGGCGCGCGCTGCGCGAACAGTATGACGGCGTGGTGCTGGCCCTGGGCGCGCGCAAGGCCCGCGAACTGGACGTGCCGGGCCGCGAGCTGTCCGGCGTGTTGCAAGCCATGGACTACCTGGAGCACCAGAACCGCGTGGTGACGGCGGGCGCGCCGCCGGACACGCGCCTGGAGGCGCAGGGCAAGCGGGTCATCATCCTGGGCGGCGGCGACACGGGCTCGGACTGCCTGGGCACGGCGCTGCGCCAGGGCGCGGCGAGCGTGATGCAGGTGGAACTGCTCCCCGCGCCGCCGCAGGTGCGCGCGAAGGAGAACCCGTGGCCGCGCTGGCCGCTGGTGTTCCGCACGTCGACCAGCCAGGAGGAGGGCGGCGAGCGCGCCTTCGCGCTGATGACGAAGCGGCTGGAGGGCGAGGACGGTCAGCTCAAGCGCCTGCACGCGGTGCGCGTGGAGGTGCAGCGCGAGCCGAACGGCGCCGTGAAGCTGGTGGAGGTGCCGGGCTCCGAGCAGGTGTTCGAGGTGGACCTGCTCGTGCTCGCCATGGGCTTCACCGGCCCGAACACGGACCGGCTGGCGGAGGAGCTGGGCGTGGCGCTGTCGCCGCGAGGCACGGTGCGGGTGGACGCGAAGTTCGCCACCACCGCGGCGGGCGTGTACTGCGCGGGCGACGCCAGCCGGGGCGCGAGCCTCATCGTCTGGGCGCTCGCGGACGGACGGGAGGCGGCGCGCTCGCTGGACACCTGGCTGTCCGGCACCGCCTCCGTGCTACCCACGCGCGGCCAGGACTGCGCGTTCTGAGGCCTTCGTCAGTGGACGAAGGTCTCTGGCGGGCGCAGGAGGTTGAGCGGTAGGTCGCGCGGCTCCTTGGCGAAGTTGGCGCGCGACTCGAACAACTGCTTCACCGTCTCCAGGTCGCGGATGGGGTCCACCTTGAACGGAGGCTCCTCCGCGCTGCCCGCGATGGGGTCGAAGGGCACCGCGCCCGCCGTCCTCTCCATTTCGAACAAGAAGGACCGGTCGAAGGCGGCGACCAGGCCGCACGTGCTGCACGTGGCGATGTCATAGAGCCGCTGGTGCCGGCGGTGCAGGTCCGCGAACGACCACGCCACCACCCCCGGGAACTGCTGATCCAGCACCGGGAAGCTCAAGCCCGCGCCTCCGCCCGTGAGGAACTTGGACGGCGTCGCCGGGATGCCCGACAGCGGGTCGATGTGCGTGAAGGCGTTGTTGCCATTGGTGCCGTTCAGGGCCGTGTCCCCGAAGTGGCAGCCGTTGCAGGTGTTGCCGGAGAACTCCTTGCGCGCGCAGACCTCCGGGGCAACTCCGGGGTTCACGCCGAAGGCCTCCCAGTGCGTGGGCGGCGCCACCAGCGCGTTGCCACCGAGGAAGGGATTGCCATTCACCTTGTGGGGCACGGTGAAGGACGACACGCAGTTGGCCGGGATGTTGAAGGTCGGTGTGACGTTGATGCCCGCCTTGACGGGCCCCAGCACGTGGGTGTTCACGTCCGGGTCGATCTGGCTGTCGTGGGTCGCGTCGTTGGGCGTCAGCGCCACGGTGTGCGGGCGCAGCAGGCCGTTGCTCGCCGTGGTGGTGCCGGCGTTGGGGTCCTCGTCCGCCAGTTGGAACTCCCGCAGCTCCCACTGCCCGCCGGGTGCCAGGGCGATCTCATTCGTGCGCAGCTGGTTGAGGGCGCTCCCGTTGCCCTTGGCGGGCGCCTTGCCGGCCAGGACGACGCTCTCGGTGATGGCCTCCAGCTTGGACAGGTAGGCCGCGTCGAAGCTCGAGTGGGTGCCCAGGTCCGCCCACTGCCGGGCATAGTCGATGACCTGCTGGCAGCCGGTCCGGGGCACGCCGTACTCCACGATGGTGGTGAAGCGCTTGAGGCCGCACGTCGTCTGGGAGCCGCCGGGCACGCCCCAGAACTGGGGCTGGGTCACGCCGAAGACGAAGCGCAGCTCGCCCGCAGTGGACGTGCCGCCGTAGCCGCCCGTGTTGCCCGCCAGGTCGATGCGGTTGACGATGGACAGCAGCCGGAAGGGCGCGATGTCCAGGTTCAGCGGGCCGGTGCTGGACACCTTCCACTGCCCCCCGACCAGCACGAGCGTGGCGGCCTCCCCACTGGCGTTGGCCCAGGGCTGGATGACCTGGTTGAACATCTCCTGCCGCCGCTGGGCCACGACGTCGCTGTTGATGGTCTGGTCATTGAGCCAGGTGGACAGCCACTTGAGGACGAAGTCCTCCGCCGTCGAGCCCGAGCCCAGGGCCATCTGCCGCATGAGGTGCCCGAAGGTCCACACGCCGCCCCGCGTGCCCTGGTTGGTGCAGGGGTCCCAGGTGCGCGCGGGGTCCTGCACCACCTGCGGACTCCGGATGAGCAGCGTCTTGTCCCAGGCCGCCGGGTTGCTGGCGGGCCTGGCCGGACAGCTGTCCATGAGCGTCATCCCTCCGTTCCGGAAGGCCTGCGCCTGGAACTCCAGCCCCTCGAAGCGGGCGGCGGGGTGGCGTCCGTTGAAGAGGATGGTCTCCCGGGTGACCTCACCGAACCCGCCTGAGAGCACCTCCTCCTCGCTCCGCGTCCGTTGGTCCAGGGCTTCGTCCGTCACCTGGGAGAACAGGGTGAAGAACTCCGGGCCGGGGCTCTGCGGGAGGATGCCCAGCTCGACCAGGGCATCGGACCGGAACAGCACCACCGGGTCGCTCGGGCTTCCCACGACGCGCACCAGGCTCTCGGACAACTGCGCGTTGGCCGGCGCCGCCAGCTTCACGTGCACCGCCGCCGTCTCCTCCAAGGCGGTGGGCTGCTCCAGCTTCTGGGCGAAGACCCGCGCCACGGAAGCGGCCTCCACCACGGGCAGCTCACCGAGGCTGGAGCCCTGCTCCGCCTTCGCCTTCGTCTGGGCGGTGCTTCCTTCCGGCGCCTCTGTCGCCTTGGAACAACCACTGACCGCCAGCATGGCTCCCAATAGCCAGACCGACCGGCCCTTCCATCCCGCGCGCTTCTCGAACATGCCCCACCCCGGCGTGAGGCCATCCTTCCCGGATGGCCGGAGCGCACCTTGGGTACGAGCCCATGTCCGCGAAGAGGACATCGCACTCACACACCGAGTCAAAGTCAGACGTCACACAGGAAAGAGGGCCATCTGATTGTTATTCCATCCTGGACCCGTCTGAATCCAGACAGGGCCCTCATCCCCGCGGGCCCCGTCTGGCAGTCATTGCCGTCAGTGGACGCGGGCCTCGGGCGGCTGGAGGAAGTCCAGCGGCACCTCCCGCGACTGCGTCGTGAAGTCCTGACGCAGCTCCAGCAGTTGCTTCACCACGCCGACGTCACGGATGGGGCCCACCGTGAGCGCCGGCTCGGGCGAGCCGGGCGGCACGTCCAGGGGCACGCTTCCGGCGAGCGCCTCCATCCGCGCCAGGTAGCCCATGTCCAGGCCCCTGACCCAGCCGCAGGTGGTGCAGTTGGCCAGCTCCTGGAGCCGCTGATGCCGGCGCAGCAGGTCCGCGAACGACCACGACGCCACGCCGGCCCCGAACTGGGCGTCTGGCACGACGTACATGAAGCCCGGGCCTCCGCCCGTGAGGAACCTGGACAGCCGCGCCGGGATGCCTGACGTGGGACTGACGTGCGTGAAGGCCACGTTGTCCACGCCTGAGAAGTCGTTCGTGCCCGTGTCCTTGAAGTGACAGCCATTGCACGTGTTGACGGAGAACTCCTTCCGCGCACAGACCTCCGTGGCATCCGTGGGCACCACGCTGAAGCCCTCCCAGTGGGTGGGCGACGCCACCAGCGCGTTGGCGCCACGGAACGGTCTGCCATTGAGGTTTGGGGGCACCGTGAACTGCGCGGTGCACCGGGTCGGGACGGTCACCGGCTGCTCGACGCCGTTCTTGACCTGCGTGCGCACGAAGGAGTCGATGTCCGGATCCGTCTTGTAATCATGGGTCGCGTCATCCGGGGTCAGCGCCATCGTGTGGACGCGCAGGAAGCCGTTGGAGGGTTTGTCCTTGCCGGTAACGGGGTGCTCATCCACCAGCCGGAACTCCCGCAGCTCCCACGGGAACGCCAGGGCGGCCTCATTGGTGCGGAGCTGGTTGAGGGCGTTCCCGTTGCCCTTCCCCTGACCCTTTCCCCGCAGGACCACGCTCTGGGTCATCTGGGTGAGCTGCGCCTTGTAGGCCGCGTTGAAGGAGGAATACGTCCCCAGGAGCGCCCACTGCCGGGCCCAGGCGACCACCGGCGCGCATCCCTCGCCGGGCACGCCGTACTCGAAGATGACGGTGAAGGGCTTGAGGTTGCACGTCGCCTCCGTGCCGCCTCCCCAGGGCGAGGGGCGTGTCAGCCCGAAGAGGAAGCGCAGCTCGCCCGGGTCGGTCTGCCGGTCGGCGTAGTCCCAGCTGCGGGCCAGGTCGATGCGGTTGACGATGGACAGCAGCCGGAAGGGCGCGATGTCCAGGTCCAGCGGCTTGCTCAGCACCACCTCCCAGCGGTTCGTGGAGGCGTTGAGCTCCAGGGACGAGGTCGCGCCGCTGGCGGCGGCCCAGGGGGCAATCACTTCGTCATACATCTTGCGGCGCGCGGGCACCGTGTCGCCGTTGGCCTGGAAGTCATTGAGCCAGAGCGACAGCCAGTTCAGCACGAAGGCCTCCGGCCGCGCGCCGGAGCCCTGGGCCATCTCCCGCATGAGGTGCGCGAAGGTCCACACGCCCCCCTTCGTCCCCGCGCCGGTGCAGGGGTCCCACGTGCGCGCCGGGTCGAGCACCACGGCCGGGTCGCGGATCATCAGCGTCCGCTCCCATTGGGGCTGGGTGGAGACCGGCAGCAGGGGGCAGATCGTGACCGGCACCTGCCCGCCCCACCCGAAGGCCGCCGCATCCAGGGGGAGCCCCTCGTAGCGGGCGACCGGGTGGCGTCCGTTGAACAGGATGCTCTCCCGGGTGGTCACCCCCAGCTCACCCGAGGCCAGGCGGCGCTCGTTCTCCTGGCGCCGCTCCAGCTCCGAGTCCGGGAGCTGCGCGAAGAACGTGAAGAAGTCCGGACCGGGGCTCGAGGGAATCGCGCCCATCCGGGCCAGGGTGTCGGCGTGGAACAGGACCGTGGGCCGCGCCGGGTCACCCACCACGCGCACCAGGCTGTCCGAGAGCAGCCGGTTGGCCGGGGGCGGCAGCTTCACGTGCACCGCCGTCGTCTCCCCCAGGGGCGTGGGCCGCGCCAGCTTCTGGGCGAAGGTGCTGGCGACGGACAGGCCCGGCACGAGGGGCAGCTCCCCCAGGCCCGTGCTGCTCCCTCGCGACTCCTCCGCGGCGGCCTGCTTTGAAGGCTCCAGGGCCGCATCCTGCGCCGGTTCCTTCGCGCAACCGCCGACCACCAGCACGGCTCCGACCACGGCGATTCTCAATTCCTCGCACTTCCACAACATGCATCCCCCCCGGCAAAGCCAGCCTTCGCTTGGAATGGCTGGCATTGACTCAACGCCGCTGGAGTGAAGTGCATGGACGGACGTCACACCCCTGACAGGGTTGCCCGCGCGAGTGAACAGCACGGGCTCCGCCCATTTCCTTCCCGACAGGCTCACGGCCTCACGGGGTCCACACGCTTGGAGGTCCAACGCATCACGGGCCCGTCAATGGACGCGGGCCGCGGGCGGTTCGAGGAAGTCGAGCGGCAGCTCCCGCGACCGGTGCCTGAGTCCGGGGCGCAGCTCCAGGAGCTGCTGCACCACGCCGACGTCGCGGATGGGACCCACCGTGAACGTCGGCCCGGGTGCACCGGGGGGCAGGTCCAGGGGCACGCTCCCGGCGATCGCCTCCATCCGCCTCAGGTAACCCGCGTCCAGGTCGATGAACCATCCGCAGGTGGAGCAATGGGCCAGCTCCTGGAGCCGCTGATGCCGGCGCAGCAGGTCCGCGAACGACCACGACGTCACCTGCGCTCCGAACTGGGCATCCGGCACGACGAACATGAAGCCGTTGCCCCCACCCGTCATGAACTTGGACTCCCGGGCCGGGAGGCCCGACGTGGGACTGACGTGCGTGAAGGCGAGGTTGTCCACGCCCGTGAAGTCGTTGGTGCCCGTGTCCTTGAAGTGACAGCCATTGCAGGTGTTGCCGGAGAACTCCTTCCGCGCGCAGACCTCCGTGGCGTTGGTGGAGACCGCGGAGACGGCATCCCAGTGGGTGGGCGGCGCCACCAGCGCGTTGGCCCCCAGGAAGGGCTTCCCATTGACGGAGGGAGGCACCGTGAAGCGGGCGGTGCAGTGGGTGGGGACGACGACCGGCTGCTCGACGCCGTTCTTGACGTGCGTGCGCACGAAGAAGTCCACGTCGGGGTCCGTGCGGAAGTCGTGGGTCGCGTCATCCGGGGTCAGCGCCAGCGTGTGGACGCGCAACGGCCCATTGGAAGGGGTGTCCCTGTCGGTGCCAGGGTGCTCGTCCGCCAGGTGGAACTCCCGCAGCTCCCATGGGAACGCCAGGGCCACCTCGTTGGTGCGGATCTGGTTGAGCGCGTTCCGGTTGCCCTTCCCGGGCACCCGACCATGCCGGACCACGCTCTCCGTCATCTGCTGCAAGCGCGACCGGTAGGCCGCGTCGAAGGTGGGGTACATCCCCAACCCCACCCACTGCCGCGCCCAGCCGGTGATGGCCCGGCACCCCTCGCCCGGCACGCCGTATTCGAAGATGGTGGTGAAGGGTTTGAGGTTGCACGTCGCCTCCGTTCCACCGCCCCAGGGTGAGGGGCGCGTCAGCCCGAAGATGAACCGCAGCTCCCCCGGATGGGATGACCGGCCTCCGTATTCCGCGCTGCCCGCCAGGTCGATGCGGTTGACGATGGCCAGCAACCGGAAGGGCGCGATGTCCAGGTCCAGCGGCTGGCGCAGCACCACCTCCCAGCGATTCGTGGAGGCGTTGAACTCGAGGGACGAAGACGCGCCGCTGGCGGCGGCCCAGGGGGCAATCACTTCGTCATACATCTTGCGGCGCGCGGGCACCGTGTCGCCGTTGGCCTGGAAGTCATTGAGCCAGAGCGACAACCAGTTCAGCACGAAGTCCTCCGGGCCCATGCCCGACCCCTGGGCCATCTCCCGCATGAGGTGCGCGAAGGTCCACACGCCGCCCTTCGTCCCCGCGCCGGTGCAGGGGTCCCACGTGCGCGCCGGGTCGAGCACCACGGCCGGGTCGCGGATCAGCTGCGTCCGCTCCCACCAGGCCTCGGTGGAGGCCGGCACCTGGGGGCAGCTCGTCTGGGGCACGAGCGCGCCCTGCGCGAAGGCGTTGGCGTCCATGGGGAGCCCCTCGTAACGGGCAGCCGGGTGGCGGCCGTTGAACAGGACGGTCTCCCAGGTGGGCATCCCGAACTCGCCCGAGGCCAGCCGTCGCTCGCGCTCCGCCCGGCGCTCCACCTCCGAGTCCGGGAGCCGCGCGAAGAGCGTGAAGAAGTCCGGACCGGGGCTCTCCGGAATCACCCCCAGCCGGACCAGGGTGTCGGAGCGGAAGAGGACGGTGGGCGCGGACGGCTCACCGACCACGCGCACCAGGCTGCCCGCGAGCCCCCGATTGGCGGGCGGCGGCAGCTTCACGTGCACCGCGGTCGTCTCTCCCAGGGACGTGGGCCTGCTCAGCTTCTGGGCGAAGATCTTCGCGACGGAGCTGCCCTCCACGAAGGGCAACTCCTCCAGGCTCGTGGTGCCTCCTGGACCGGCCTGCACACCCGCTGGAGCTTCCCGCACCTGCGGCGGGGGCTCCGAGGATGCGGGCTCATTCGAGCAACCCCACACCGCGAGCACGACGACTCCCAGGACGGCGATTCTCAATTCATTGCATTTTCGCGACATGCGCTCCCCCACGCGAAGCGACAGCCCCGTCATTCGATGACGGTCCTTGTCTCAACGCCGAGGGCGCCCATGCATGACGGGACGCCTACCGCATGGCAGGTCGACGTCAGACCCCGGACAGGGCGCTGCCCGCGCGAATGATCAGCGGAGGCTTCACGCATTCCCTTCCCGACAGGATCCCCGCCTCGTGGGGTCCGCACGCTTGGGCTACGCGGGCACGGGCTCCGACGAAGCGGCGTGCTCCGGAGTGGTGGGCGCGCTCGCAACGGGCGCGGGCGGCGTGGGGACGGCGAGCGCCGCGGTGGGGACCTCGCCCACGGTCTCACCGTGCTGGCTCAGGTCGAGGCCCTCCTCCTCCTGCTCGCGGGTGACGCGCAGCGGGACGATGCGGTCGACGATCTTGTACAAGATGTACGAACCCACGAAGGAGAAGACGGAGACGACGACCAGCGCCAGCAGGTGCATGAGGAAGGTGCGCGTGGTGCCGTAGAGCAGGCCCACGTCCTTGGCGAGCACGCCGGTGAGCACCATGCCCACGATGCCGCCCAGGCCGTGGCAGGGGAACACGTCGAGCGTGTCATCCAGCGCGGTGCGGCTCTTGAAGTGGACGGCGGCGTTGCTGACGAAGCTGGCGACCAGGCCCACCAGGATGCTCTGCCCCACGGTGATGAAGCCGGCGGCGGGGGTGACGGCGACCAGGCCCACCACCGCGCCCACGCAGGCGCCCATGGCGCTGGGCTTGCGGCCGCGCAGCCAGTCGAAGGCGATCCACCCGAGCATCGCGGCGGCGGAGGCGGTGTTGGTGGTGGCGAAGGCGAGCGTGGCCAGCGACGACGCGGACAGCGCGGAGCCGGCGTTGAAGCCGAACCAGCCGAACCACAGCATGCCCGTGCCGAGCATCACGAAGGGCACATTGGCGGGAGCATGCGTGGCGTGCGTCAGGTGCACCTGGCGGCGGCCCAGGACGATGGCACCCGCGAGCGCGGCGAGGCCCGCGGACATGTGCACCACGGTGCCACCGGCGAAGTCGAGCACGCCCCACTGGCGCAGGAAGCCCTCCGGGTGCCACGTCCAGTGGGCGAGCGGCGCGTAGATGAAGACGCTGAAGAGCACCATGAAGAGCAGGTACGCCTTGAAGCGCACGCGCTCCGCGAACGCGCCGGTGATGAGCGCCGGGGTGATGATGGCGAACTTGAGCTGGAAGAGCGCGAAGAGGAGCAGCGGCACGGTGGGCGCCAGGTCCGGGTGCGTCTCACCGCCCACGCCGCTGAACATGAAGAAGGTGCGCGGGTCCCCGATGAGGCCGTGGAAGCTGTCGCCGAAGCAGAGGCTGAAGCCCACCACGACCCACAGCACGCTGATGACGGCCATGGCGATGAAGCTCTGCATCAGGGTGGAGACCACGTTCTTCAGCCGCACCATGCCGCCGTAGAAGAACGACAGGCCGGGCGTCATCAGCAGCACCAGCGCCGTGGCGGTGAGCAGCCACGCGGTGTCCGCCGGGTTGATGGGACCGCCCTGCTTCACCTGCGCCGCCGGGGTCACCAGCAGTCCCGCCACCCCCACCGCCACCAACAGGACCATCGCCATCCACTTCTGCATCGCCGCACCTCTCCAGAGAGCTGACGCAACGCAGTGTAGGCCTTTGATGGCCTATTTTCAATCCACTGGAGCTTAAAACCTTGTCGATTAAGGCCAAAATCATGATGGAGAAGCCCATCGCACAACATTTCAGGAGCAATCATCCGAGCGGAAGCTCGGCGGCATTTCCGACCATGACCGAATGCGTCATCCGGACACCGCGTCAGTCGTCGGTGCCAAGTTCTTCAGGCAGCGGGTTGTTCATCAGGGTAAGCCGTCCTGGGAGCCGGACCACGAGGAAGCCCTTGCCGTCGATGCGGATCTGCATGCCATCTTCGGCACTTCCGCTGTTGAGCCAAGACTCAGCTTCGACCCGTGTCGCGAAGTCGCGTTCAACCTTGATCTTGAAGTCGGGGTCGAGGCGCTCCCGGTGGTACTCCGCAAACTCCTTCAGCTTCCCGAGATGCTGCACGTAAAGCAGGCAGAACGCCGCCGTTTCAAATGCGTTCCACTCTCGAGTGCCCCGAGTGTGGCGTTGGCTCGCGGCATCGAGGATCTCAAGGATGCCTTCCACATCGACTTCTGGAGGCCTTGCTCACGGCGTTCCCCTTTCACTCAGATAGGGCTCAGTACAAGTAGACCCGCGGGTGCCACAGCGAGCGTGAATGCGACGCCCGCGACAATGACGATGGCTCCCAAAGCCACTTCGGACTTGTGCTCCCTCAACCATTTCAGCGCTGCGTCCATGTTGGGAAAATGCAGCTCCCGCTTGGCATCCTGCCGCTCCAGAGCCTCCTGTTCCTCGACGCACTTCATGAACGCCTCTCGGCATGCCTTCGTGCAGTACTCATGGTGCATTGCCGAATTCTTCGGGATGCTGGTGACGGGAGGTTTCCGCCTCCAGCACTTCTGGAAGCACTGCTTCTGCAACTCGTTGCAGTAGGCCTCCGCCCCGGAGCCGCCTGTGCCGGGCCCCTCCGCTGTGCCCACGGCGCGCGTATCCTCCGAGACGACGTAGATCTTCCGCGCGGGACGCTGAGCATGTCCGCAGGCGGAAACGACCAGCACCATCGCAATGAGAAGCCCCCGACTCGCGGCCAGGGTCCAGGTCGAATGCCAGGGCTCATGGGCGTCACTCCACCCTTGCGTCCCAACCATCTTCAAGCCGCGACGGCACTCTGTCCTGCGCAGGTCAGTTCACCTGCGCGAGCGCTCCATCGACTTCCGCGTCCTCGGTCTCCGGCGCGTCCTCCACTGCGTCCACGCCCTGCGGAATGCCGTCCACGTAGGTGACGACGTTGTTTGGCAGCGCGGCCACGCGCGGGCCCGGTGTCACCACGCCCGTGAGGTTCAGCGGATCCACTCCGGACAGCTGGATGCGCACGCCGGACGGAGCCGCGCGCCGCACTGCTCGCGCCATGTCCACCGCTTCTGGCAGCGCGAACTGCTCACCCACGAAGCCCGAGACGAAACGGCCGCCTCGCAGCTCGCCTCGCGCCTCCATGCGCCGGTAGACGAACAGCAGCTCGCGCCACGTGGGCGCCAATGACTCGCGCATCACCAGGTCTCGCCAGACGATGCCGTAGCGCTGGAGGAACAGCTTCGCCAGCGACTCCGTCACCTCTTCCTGCGACTTCGGCTCCGACGGCGCCAGGAGGCTCCAGCGGCCCGGGCCGCCCCGGTTGAGCAGCTTCTGCCGCTTGCGGTGCGCCGGGCTCTGCAGGATGCGCAGGTTCTGCACCGCGTCCGCCGTCACCAGCCCCTTCGCCACCAGCTCCCACAGCGCGTCCTCCACCTCCGCCGGCAGCCGCCTCGCTCGCGTCACCAGGTCCTGGAAGAAGCACGCACCGCGACGCTCCAGCACGCCCACCACGTCCTTCGCCGCCGCGCTCAGGTCCGGCGGCGTCCACACGCCCCCGTCCGCCAGCACCGCGTGCGGACGCGCCGCCGCGAGCATCCACTCCAGGTCCTCGCGCACCGTGAACGTCAACGGCGCGTTGCGCGTCGGTGAGGACCGCTTCGCCACCACCGGCTCCGGCGCCTCCAACACCGGCGCGCCCCGGCGCGGGCCCGCGGGCTTCGGCGGGTCCTTCAGCGTCACGCGCCCCCACGCCACCTCGCCCGCGTAGCACGCGCGCTCCATCAGGTCCGGCGTGTAGCCCCGCATGCGCGCGGGCAACAGGAAGCGCTCCCACGCGGACGCTGGCGCCTCGTACCCCTGCAGCAGCCGCACCGCCTTGAGCAATCCCGTGCTGCCCCGCAGCGCGTCCACGTCCTCCAGGTGGTGCCACCGGAAGAGGAAGCGCATGAAGTCCTGGGGGCTGAGCGGTTCAATCTCGCGGCGCAGCCGCCCCACCGTCAGCCGGTGGATGCGCTGGAGCAGGCGCCGGTCGCACCACTCCAGCACCGGGCTTGCGTCCGCGTCCCGCGGCACCGGCACATCTTCCTGCGCGCGGAACTGGCCTCGCAGCACGCTGCCCTGGCTCTCCAGGTTGTGCAGCGCCAGGTTGATGTCGTCCGGGTCCAACAGCGTCAGCCGCGCCAGCTCCGTCACCGTGGTGGGCCCCACCAGCTCCATCCGCCCGCGCACCACCTGGAGCACCGCCGCGTCGCGCTCCACCGGCCGGTCGTACTCCAGCACCGGCAGCACCGGCTGCGTCACGGCGTCCGGGAAGAGCGCGCGCACCGCGTTGCCCCGCTCCGCCGACACCAGGAACCGCCCGCCCTGCCGCTCCAGCCAGGCCACGCGCCCCTGCTTGAACAGGCCTGCCTCCAGGCCTCGCGGCACCTCCGACGCTCGCACCAGCACCAACTGCAACAGCGCGTCGTGCAGCTCGTCCTCGTCGCGCATCGGCTGCGCGGCGTCCTCCACCACCTGCCGGATGGCGTTCGCGTCCAGCGCTCCGAACGCCGCCGCGTCCTCCGCGGGCATCGCGCGGCGCAGGGCCACGTTGCGCACGCGGCGCTCCTCGGCCGGCGCGTCGTCCAGGAAGGTGTAGGGCTGGCTGTTGATGAGCGCGTGCGCGAAGACGCTCGGCTCCGGGACGTCTCGCGCGACCAGTTGGATGCGCCCGTCCTTCATGCGCCGGAGCACCTCGCGCAGCCCGTCGATGTCCATCGCCTCGCGCAGACAGTCGTCCATCGTCTGCTTCACCAGCGGATGGTCCGGCAGCTCCACGTCCCCGCCGCCGTGGTTGTCCTGGCAGCCCACCTGCGCGGGGAACACCGCCGCCAGCAGGTCCTCGCTGCGCGCGCGCTGGAGGTTCGGCGCCACGCGCTTGCCGCCCATCATCCGGTGCAGCGTCAGCGCCCGCGACGCCACCCACCGGAAGCGCGTGCCGAAGATGGGCGCCTGGAGGATGGCCTGCACCAGCACCTCCTCCACGTTGTCCGGGTGCAGGAAGTCGAAGATGTCCGCCAGCGGGAACGAGTGCTGCTCCCCCAGGCTCAGGAGGATGCCGTCCTCCGTGGCCGCCGCCTGGAGCTCGAAATCGAACGAGCGGCAGAAGCGCTTGCGCAGCGCCATGCCCCACGCGCGGTTGATGCGGCTGCCGAAGGGCGCGTGGATGATGAGCTGCATGCCGCCCGCTTCGTCGAAGAAGCGCTCGGCGACAATCTGCGTGTGGCTGGGCACCACGTCGCCCAGCATCTTCTTGCCCAGCCGCAGGTAGCCCAGGAGCGCGTCCACCGCGGGCGGCGGCACGCGCAGGAGCTTCTCCAGGAAGCCCGCCGGATCATCGTGGCGCAGCAGCTCCTCGCGCAGCCGGCCCACCTGGAGGCTCAGCTCGTCCGTGCGGCCCGGCGCCTCGCCGCGCCAGAAGGGCACGTTGGGCGGCGCGCCCCTCGCGTCCTCCACCATCACCGTGCTGCCCACGACGCGCTGGATGCGCCACGCGGTGCTGCCCAGGAGGAAGATGTCCCCCGGCGAGGACTCCACCGCGAAGTCCTCGTCCAGCGTGCCCACCACCTTGCCTTCCGGCTGCGCGGTGACGCTGAAGTTGAACGTGTCCGGGATGGCGCCGCCGTTGGTGAGCGCGGTGATGCGCACGCCCCGGCGCCCCTTGAGCCGCTGGTTCACCCGGTCGCGGTGCAGGTGGATGCTGCCCCGGTCCCGGCGCTCGGAGACGCCTTCCGACAGCATCTCCAGCACCTGCTGGTACTCCTCCCAGGTGAGGTCCTGGTACGGGTACGCGCGCTGGAAGATGCTGAAGAGGGCGCGCTCGTCCCACTCCTCGCACGCGCACGCGGCGACAATCTGTTGCGCCAGCACGTCCAGCGGCTTCTTGGGGATGCGGACCGCGTCCAGGTCTCCCTCGCGCACGGCGTTGAGGAGCGCGACGCACTCCACCAACTCGTCGCGCGTCATCGCGAAGAGGATGCCCTTGGAGATGCCCGCCTTGTGGTGGCCCGCGCGGCCCACGCGCTGGAGCAGCACGGAGATGGCCTTGGTGGTGCCCAGTTGCACGACCAGGTCCACGTTGCCCACGTCGATGCCCAGCTCCAGCGACGCGGTGGCGACCATCACGCGCAGCTGGCCGGCCTTGAGGCGCTCCTCGGCGGACAGGCGCATCTCGCGGGACATGCTGCCGTGGTGCGCGGCCACCCACTGCTGGCCCAGGCGTTCGCCCAGGTCGTGCGCCACGCGCTCGGACATCTTGCGCGTGTTGACGAAGATGAGCGTGGTGCGGTGCTCGCTGGAGAGCTGGATGAGCCGGTCGTAGACCTGTCCCCACATCTCGTGGCTCGCGATGGAGGACAGCTCCGCGTCCGGGATCTCGACCTTGAGGTCCCACGGGCGCTGGTGGCCGACCTCCACGCGCTTGCACTCGGTGAGGGACGCGCCGGTGAGGAAGCCGGCGATGGCGTCCAGCGGCTTCTGCGTGGCGGACAGGCCCAGCAACTGGGGGCGCACGTCGGTGAGGGCCTTGAGGCGCTCCATGGACAGCGCGAAGTGGCTGCCGCGCTTGTCGCGGGCGAGCGCGTGGATCTCGTCCACGATGACCGTGCGCACGTGGCGCAGGGTGGCGCGGGCGCGCTCGGCGGTGAGGTAGAGGTAGAGGGACTCGGGCGTGGTGATGAGGATGTGCGGTGGGCGGCGCACCATCTGGGCGCGCTCGCCCGCGGGCGTGTCGCCGGTGCGCACCTGCACGCGCAGGTGCTGGGGCTCGTAGCCCTCCTCGCGCGCCAGGGTCATCAGCTCCTCCAGCGGCTGGAGGAGGTTCTTCTGCACGTCGTTGCCCAGGGCCTTCAGGGGCGACACGTAGAGGACGCGCGTGTGGTCGGGCAGCGTGCCATCGAGCGCCAGACGGAACAGCGAGTCCAGCGCGGCGAGGAACGCGGTGAGCGTCTTGCCGCTGCCCGTGGGCGCGGCGATGAGCACGTCATGGCCGCCGTGGATGAGCGGCCAGCCTTCAATCTGCGGCCGGGTGGGTTCGCCCAGGCGTGAAGCGAACCAGCGCCGCACCACCGGATGGAAGGCGGCGAGCGCCGGATGGGCCGCGGACTCCGACGAGAAGGCGAGGGCGATTTGAGGGGACATGGCGGGCTCCCAGAGGGCCAGCCTGAACACAGGTACAGCGCGGCGTCAACGGACGCCGGGTGCCCTCTCCGACCGCCCGGGTCGGCGGATGTCGGAGGCCCTGAGTGCTCACCTGCCGGGTCCCGGAGCTGAAACGCGGCGCGGTAGCATCGCTCCGTGACCACCCTCTTCTACGATGACCTCCGCGAGACATCGCCTGGCGGGCGGTTCGTGCTCACGGCCCTTTCGCCCGACAACGCGACGGCTTCTCCCCAGGAGGGACGGCCTCCGTCCGCCAGGAAGTTGCCCTTCGGGCGTCCCGCCTTTCAGGACTCGTTCCAGTACCGCTTGCTCGAACACGTTCCAGGCAGCGTCGAGCCACGCGTCGTCTGGGAGCGGCAACAGACGCGCCGGGAGAACTCGCCAGCCGAAGTGATGGTCTCGGATGGGGGCTGGTCCGTGCTTCGGACCCACGGGTTCGATCCGGAGGTGATTGCCATCTCACCTTCTGGCCAGGAGGTGCTCCGAGTGCGGATCCTGGGGCCGACCACGGAGGCCAAAGGAGCTGGCCTCATCTGGCGGCCACAGCTCCTCACCTGGACGACCGCGGGACTCTTCTGGTCCGGCGCTTCATGGCCCTACTTCTTCCACGACGAGGGCACGGACTTCTTCGTCTGGCGGACGCGCTGGGGGCAGCGGCTGGTGCTCGACCTGCCCCATGCGGCACTCATCCCGGAGCAGGAGGCACCTGTTCACGCCATGGATGCCACCGAGAAGCAGGAGGCCTCCGCCCTGCTGTCAGAGCTGACGGAGCACCTGGACGAGGTCCGGGCGTTCTTCACGGCCTCCGGTGCGACACAGCACCGCCTGCTGCCAAAGGCCGCCGCGCAATCGCCGCCATCCATCTGGTCGGTGTGCACCGGATCCAGGCGTGCTTGCCCATGCTCCAGCAATGGGAGTCGGTGGACCTGTTCGGGTTCGGCACGTCGAGCACTGCTTTTCCGGGGGCGACCTTGGAGGCTCAGCGCTTTCGCCCCATCGTCCAGCACTCGATGCGGCTGCTCGGGGCGGAGCCTCGAGGGCTCGCGCCCTACCGGTTCCTCGGCGTCCGCGGATCCGTGCCCGAGTCCGTTCCGGACCGGCGTGAGCGGGCCCGTGCACTGAAGCAGAACATGCGGGCCCAGGACGTCCTCCTGCAGATGGGCAATCCGGACTGCGTCTTCAAGCAATCACAAAAGGTCGACGGAGATACCCTCTGGACCGAGACCTGGGAGTACGACTTCCTGGTCGAAGGACAATGGAAGACGCTGCAACTGGTCTGGGAAGAGCGGCAATCCCGAAGCCGCATCACCCACATGGAGGAGATCCCCGCGCCCTGGCTCCAGTCAGACGCCCGCGTGCGGGAGCTCCTCCAATACCAATACCTCTGAGCCAACGCCGGACGATGCGTCTCGTGGGCGACAGCGCGTGCGACCCGGGGGACGGCGCCAGCCGCACCGCCTGCGCGCAACATGTCTCCAGATGATCCCTGATGTACCGCCCATCTCCAGCGCTGCTCCAGGCCCCCGGCATGTCCTCCTCCTCGGCGTCGAACTTCGCGACTGAAGCGCTCAACCCCGATGGATTCCTCGTCCTGAGGCCGGAAGGCGGTGGGCCGGAAGCGCCCGATGACTTCCTCTGCGAATACGCCAACCCCGCCGCGCAGGCGTTGCTGGGGGACGGCCTGGAGGATGCGCCGTTCCTCGCCACACGGCGGTCCTGGAGCGGCCTGCGCGCGGCGTGGGGGATGACGCTCGCCACGGGGCTGCGCTCGGAACAGTGGATCCACTGGGACACGGGATCCGGGATGCGCGCGCTGCGCGTCCGGGCCGCGCGCGCCCGGGAGGGACGGCTGTATGTCTGGTTGGCCGAACAGCCTGGAGAGCCGCGCGTGGCGGCGAACACGGGTCACGAACACGAGTCCCCCCAGCACGCGAGCGCCTTGTTCCAGGCGGTGATGCAGGGCTCTCCCGACGCCATCTACACGAAGAACCTGGAGGGCCAGTACACGCGCATCAACGCCGCGGGCGCGCAGCTCATGGGCCGCACGGTGGAGGAGGTGGTGGGCCGCACCGACGCGGAGCTGTGGCCCGCCGAGGCCCGCGCCAGCGTGGCCCATGACCGGGAGGTCATGGCCTTCCGCAGGACGCTCACCTACGAGGAGGCGCAGTCCGGCCAGCCGGGCCGCGTGTGGCAGTCCACCAAGGGCGTGCTGCGGGACGAGCAGGGCCGGGTGTTCGGCCTCTTCGGCATCAGCCGCGACATCACCGAGCGCAAGCGGATGGAGGAGGCCCTGCACCAGAACGAGGCGTGGCTCCAGCAGGCCCTCCGCGCCGCGTCCGTGACGCTGTTCGACCTGCGGATGCCAGAGGGGCGCCTGCGCTGAGGCCCCGGCGCGGCGGAGCTCCTGGGCCACTCCACCCTGCCCGCCGAGGAGCCGCTGGCGGCGTTGCTGTCACGGCTGCACCCGGAGGACCGGATGAGCGTGGCCCTCCGGTTGGCCTCCTGCACGCGGACTCCGGAGAAGCTGGCGCTCGACTTCCGCGTGCTGGGCGCGCGAGGCGAGGTGCGGCGGCTGACGCTATGGGGTGAGGCTCACGCCAACGACGCGCGGGAGCAGCGGATCATCGGCGTGCTGGTGGACATGACCCGGCGGACCCTCGCACCACCGTCCAACGTGGCCGCTTGAAGCTCAGCGCCGGACCGCGAAGGCCAGGCCGTCTGGCCGCCCTCCGACGTCGATGTGGCCGGTCACCTCCAGCGTCTTGAGGTCGATGACGGCGACGTCGTTGTCCGGGGTGCACGACACGAACGCGCGGTTGCCTTCCGCGTCCATCAACATCGCCGCGCCTCTCCCAATCCTCATCCGCTTCACCTCCTTGCGCGTGGCGGTGTCGAAGACCGCCAGCTCACCGGTGCGCACGCTCACGGCCAGCACCCGCTTGCCATCCGGGGTGAACTCCAGCCGGTGCGCGCCCGGGAGCTTCGCGTCGACCGTGGCCTTCACCTTCTTCGCCGTCAGGTCCACGACCGACAGCGCTCCCGTCGGACTCGCGGACCACAGCTCCTTGCCGTCCGGTGAGACGTCGAAGCCCTCGGAGAGCTCCGCCACCGGCACCAGCGTCTGGACCCAATCCATCTGCGCCTTCGCCGTGGGCGGCAGCACTCCCGTGGGCGGCACCGTCGGCTGGACGAGCACGTTCTCCAGGATGCTCACCGTCCCGGAGTCCACGTTCGTCGTGTAGAGCGTCTTCTCGTCCGGCGCGACGTGCAGCATGTGGGTGCGGTTCTGGCCCGTGCCCATGCTCCAGTCGATGCGCACCGCCGCCGGATCATACCGCCCCACCGCCTTCGACCCCTGCGCCGTGAACCACACCTTGCCGCCCACGTACGCAAGCCCGTGCGGCCCCATCAGCGGCGCCGTGTCCACGTTCGGCAGCGCCTTCTGCCCCACCAGGTCGATGACGTTCAGTTCGTGAAGACGGCCGAACCCCGTGTTCGACACGTAGGCCGTCCTCCCGTCCGGGGACGCGACCACCTCGTGCGGATCCTCGCCCACCGGTACGCGCCCCAGGACCTTCAGGCTCGCAGGGTCCACGATGGCCAGGGTGTGGGTGGTCTTCGAGACGATCAGCAACGCCCGCTTCGGCGTGGGCTCCGCGGCGCTCGCGGACACGGCGAGTAGCAGTGCTCCCAGCACGGTGGGAAACACACGCCAGGCCTTCAGGGTGGGTCGCATGTCACGGCTCCCATTCTGGCCCGTACAAGCACCCAACGGCGCCCCTCATTCCGCGGAAAGTGAGCCGCGCGCTCCCGCCGGAACCGAGGCACACTGAGCGCCTTGAAAAGGAGCTGCACCATGAGCTGGGAAGAAGACCTGCAGGGCCGTGAGCCCCCGCCCTCCCTGGAGACGCTCATCGTCCCGCGCGTGCGCGACCTGGGCGATGGCTTCCACGTCCGGCGCGCCCTGCCCTCCGCGCGCCGCCGCATGGTCGGCCCCTTCATCTTCCTGGACCAGATGGGCCCCGCGGACTTCGACCCGGGCCGCGGCCTGGACGTGCGTCCCCATCCGCACATCGGCCTGTCCACCGTCACCTATCTCTTCCAAGGTGAAATCCTCCACCGTGACTCGCTGGGCTTCGTGCAGCCCATCCGCCCCGGCGCCGTGAACTGGATGACCGCCGGCCAGGGCATCGCCCACTCGGAGCGCACCGCCCCGGACACGCGCGCCGCCGGTGGCCGCCTCTTCGGCATCCAGGCCTGGATCGCCCTCCCCAAGAAGCATGAAGAGGTCGCCCCCGCCTTCGTCCACCACCCCGCCGACACGCTCCCCGTCATCGACGGCGAGGGCATCCACCTGACCGTCATCGCGGGCCAGGTGCACGGCGGCAAGTCCCCCGTGCGCGCCCACTCCGACCTCTTCTACGCGGACGCGAAGATGGAGGCGGGCTCCCGCCTGAAGCTCTCCACCGAATACGAGGAGCGCGGCCTCTACCTCGTCGAGGGCACCGTGGAGGTGGAGGGCACGCGCTTCCAGCCCGGCGAGCTGCTCGTGTTCAAGCCGGGCAGTGAGATCATCCTCAACGCGGAGTCCTCCGCGCGGATGATGCTCCTGGGCGGCGAGCCCATGGACGGCCCGCGCTACCTCTTCTGGAACTTCGTGTCGTCCTCCAAGGACCGCCTGGAGGCCGCCAAGGCGGACTGGAAGGAGGGCCGCTTCGCGCCCGTGCCCACCGAGACGGAGTTCATCCCCCTGCCGCCGGATGATCCGCCCGCGCCCGTGCGCTACCCGTAGAGCCGGCGCACCGGCGCCAGGGTGCCCGCGGGCCGCTGCGACTTCGCCTGCGACCACGTCAGCCGGTACGTCGCCGCCGTCCCGTCGAAGGCGATGGGCTTCACCTCCGGGGAGCCCGCGCCCGACGCGCGCAGCGTCTCCGCCAGGAAGCCGCAGGCGAAGAAGGGGTTGTCCGCCAGCACGTCCTTCACCCACAGGGTGGCGTCCTGCTGGGTCAGCTCCTCCACCCGGACCTCATTGAAGTTGTTGCCCGCGCGCAGGTTGTACGGCACGCGCTCCAGCGTCTTCCGCGGGCCCAGGTGAGTGACGAGCTGCATGCTCGCCCGCCCCACGGACGTCTGCTGGAAGCCCTTCAGGTAGCGGGCGCCCAGCTCCAGGTAGGCGGTTTCCAGCGGCTGGCCGGGGAAGACGTCCCGCGCGGCCACGTCCAGGAAGACGCGCCACTGGTCCAGCGAGTAGTGGGGGCGCAGGGGCTCCGAGAGGTTCAGGCCCGCGGCCTTCAGCTTCTGGCGCCCGTCACGCGTCAGGTATGGCCCCAACGCACGCACGAAGAGGGCTTCCACGCTCTGGGCGAAGATTTGCTTTTCGGATGGGACCATGCCCCCAGGGTGGAGTCGCCCCTGCGCATCCGGAAGGGTGGACGCAATGCATCCGTCCACGAGTCGTCAAACCCGTAGGTTTTTCAGCCTCGCGGCAGACGCACCGTGAAGGTCGTCCCCTGCGCCTCGGTGGAGACCACCTGCACGGTGCCGCCGTGGGAGCGGACGATCTGACCGGTGATGTAGAGCCCCAGGCCCAGCCCTCCGGTCGCGCCGCGCTCCCGGTCGCTGCGGCCAGCGCGGCGCCACGCGGCGAAGAGGTGCGGCAGCTGGTCCGCCGGAATGGGCGCGCCCAGGTTGTGCACCCGCAGCACGGCCTCCCCATTCAGCCCCTCCGCGCTCACGCGCACGGGGGAGTCCTGCGGGCTGAACTTGAGCGCGTTGGACACCAGGTTACCCACCACCTGCTCCAGCCGGTCCGCGTCCCATGCGCCGCGCCCGTCCCCCTGCACGTCCAGCATCACCTCGCGCTGGGGGTGGCTGGCGCGCGCTTCCTCCACCGCGCCGCGCACCACGTCGAACAGGTCGCAGCGCGAGCGCACCACCGGCAGCCCCGCGCCCAGCCGAGCCCTGGCGAAGTCCAGCAACTGGCGGATCATCCGCTCCATGCGCTCGGCGCTGGTGAGGATGCGCTCGGTGAAGACGCGCTGGCGGTCGGACAGCTCGCCCTGGCGCTGGAGCTGCTGCGCGGACATGGACAGCGCGTTGAGCGGGTTGCGCAGGTCGTGGCCCAGGATGCCAATGAACTGCTCGCGGAAGTCCTCCGCGTTGCGCGCCTCCGTGACGTCCTGCCCGGTGGCGATGACGGCCTCCACCGCGCCCGTGGGCCCGGTGGCCGGGGACATCGTGTACTCGAAGTGCCGCGGGCCCTGGTCCGAGGACAGGGTGACGCGGCCGCGCTGCACCTGGCCCGTGCGCCGCGCCGCGTCCAGCGACTGCGCGAAGGACTCCAGTTGGGGGTCCATCGCGCGCAGCGCGTCCATGTTCCTGCCCGGCACGTGCACGTGGTGCGAGCCGCGCGACGCGGCCACCGCCTGGTTGGCGAAGATGAGCGTCCCGTCGCCGTCATAGAGCGCGATGGGGTCCGCCGCCGAGGACATGGCCAGCTCCAGCAGGCGGCGCTGCTGCTGCACCTGGTCGGAGAGGACGCGCACCTCGCGCTCGGCGCGGCGCAGGCGCAGGAGCGCGTGCACCTGGGCCACCAGCTCCTCCGGATCCACCGGCGCCACCAGGTACGCATCCGCGCCGTGCTCCAGGCCCTGCGCCCGGTCCGCCGGCCCCACTGCCTGCGCGGACAGGTGCAGCACCAGCGCGTTGCGCGTGCGCGGAGAGGCCTTCAGGCGCCGGCACACCTCCAGGCCGCTCATGTCCGGCAGGCGGACATCCAGGATGACCAGGTCCGTATGCTCGTCCGCGAGCGCCAGCGTCTCGCCGCCGGTGCCCGCCTCCAGCACCTGGAAGCCCGACAGGGACAGCACTCGCGACGTGACGTAGCGGCTGGCCAGGTCGTCGTTGACGTTGAGGATGATGGGTGCGGAAGGCATGCAGGCGGATGGAACCGAGGCCCTTCTTCGTAATGGCTACCACCGGGCGCGCCAAGTGTCGCACGTGGGAAAATGTCTTCTCTGTCGGAACAGCCAGGGGAACGGGCGGCCGTCACCGCTCGCTGGACGACAGGGTGGCTCCCCTGCCAGCGCGTTTCGCGATAGGGATGACCCATGCGCCCTCCCTGCCGCCCGCTTCCCGCTGATGGCCGCTTCCTCCAGGCCGTGGGGCCCACGCCGCTCGTGCCCGTGCGGCTGGACCCGGAAGGTCCGACCATCTGGTGCAAACTGGAGTTCCTCAACCCCAGTGGGTCCACCAAGGACCGCATCGCCCGGTACATGCTGGAGAAGGCGTGGCGGCTGGGGGAGCTCTCCCCCGGCGGCGACGTGGTGGAGGCGTCCAGCGGCTCCACCAGCATCGCCATGGCGCTGGCGAGCGCGCAGATGGGCTGCCGCTTCACGGCGGTGATGCCGGAGGGCGTGACGGAGGAGCGGCTCATCGCCATCCGCGCCTACGGCGGCGAGGTGGAGCTGGTACCGCGCTCGGAGGGCATCCGAGGCGCCATCGCGCGGGCGGAGGCGCTGGCGAAGGAGCGCGGCGGCTTCGCGCCCCGCCAGTTCGAGAACCCGGACAACGCGGAGGCCCACCGCGTGTGGACGGGGCAGGAGATCCTGGCGCAGGTGCCGGGCGGGCTGGTGCACGGCGTGGTGAGCGGCGTGGGCACGGGCGGCACCATCGTGGGGCTCTACCAGGCGTTCGCGGAGGCGGGCTGTCCGGTGACGCCCTTCGTGGCGAGGCCCATCGCCGGGCTGGGCTGCGACATCGAGTGTTGCAGCTTCAGCGCGCGCGTGCCGGGCGTGGTGGACGGATTGTCGCGGCTGTACCGCGAGGCGGACATGCCGGGCCGCGTGGAGCTGGACGTGTCGGATGACCTGGCCATGCGCACCGCGCGGGCGCTCATCCGCCGGGGCTTCCCGGTGGGCCCGTCCTCCGGCCTCAACTACGCGGCAGCGGTGGAGGCGGCGAAGCGGCTGGGCCCGCAGGCCCAGGTGGTGACGGTGTTCCCGGACCGCATGGAGCGCTACTTCTCCACGGAGCTCGTGCAGCCCCGGCCCGCGGCCGCCCCCACACCGAAGGCGGTCTGAAGGCCGCTACGTGCGCATGCGCACGCGCGTCTCGTGCACCGTGTCCGGAGGCGGCGCGGTGCGCTCGCGCTCCTGGGCGCGCATCAGGCGCAGGATGCTGGGCCCCAGGACGTCGATTTCGGTGGAGGCGTAGGCCTCCGTGCCGAAGCGGCGGATGGAGTCCGTCTGCCGCTCCAGGATGCGCGCGTCCTGCCCGAAGATGTGCAGGCCCACGGGCAGCACGAAGGGCACCGCGGCCTTGAGCAGCCAGCGCGGCACGGGCAGCTTCACCGTCACCACCGCGTACACGAGCGTGTCCCAGTCACTCACCGGCGTCATGGCGGAGTTGACCACGATGTGGCTCTTCTCCCCGATGCGGTACTCCACCTGCGCGATGGACGGCATCAGGAAGCGGTCGAAGTGCTGCACCACCCCGCCGCCCGGCGCGAGCAGCCGCCCCACGAGCCCCTTGGGCGCGGGCTCGCCCAGGTACTCCGCCTCCACGCGGTCCGCGCTCCTGCGCACCACCACGTCGATTTCGTTCTTCTTCTCCGCGGTGCGGAACAGGCCGCCGTGGAGGAAGGCCGTGTGCGGCACGTCCAGCGTGTTCTCCAGCACCGCGTGCAGCGACCCGGGCGCGCGCAGCACCCGGCGCACGGTGGTGTAGTCCGCCGCGTCCAGCAGCGGGAAGCGGAAGGGCTCCGACGTGGGCTCCACGCCGGGCGTGGAGTAGACCCAGACGAAGCCGTCCTGCTCGCGCGTCGCGTAGGACGCGGCGCAGCGGGAGCGGGCCTCGGGCTCGCCCACCAGGCCGGGGATGAGCCGGCACTGGCCTCCGGTGTCGAAGCGCCACCCGTGGTAGCCGCACTCCAACTGTCCGTTCGTCACGCGCCCCAGCGACAGGGGGACGTTGCGGTGCGGGCAGCGGTCCATCAGGGCCCCGGGCTTGCCGCCCTCGCCCCGGAAGAGCACCAGGGGCGTGCCCTGCAGCGTGCGGGCGAGCGGCTTGCTCCCCAGCTCACTGGACGTGCAGAGGATGAACCAGGAGTGCGGAAGCCGGACGACGGAGATGTGACTGGGGGACGCACCTGGGGTGCGCCCCTCCTCGCGGGCGTTCATGCGCCCAGTCTAATGGGCCCGGGCCTCCGTGCACGCCCCCTTCAGGCGGGCAGGTCGGCGAAGCGTTGAGCGGCCTCCGGGTTGAGGGGCTGGGGCATCACCCCGCCGCTCATCCCGCGGCAGGACTCCTCACAGCGGCGGCACGCCTCCGCGCAGGCCTTCATCGGCCCCTCGCTGCCTGTCTCCTCGCAGGCGGTCGCGCAGGCGGCGCACACCTCCGCGCAGGCGAAGCAGGTGCGCGAGTGCAGGTCCGAGCCGCGCAGCATGAAGCGCGCGCTCGTCTCGCAGATGTCCGCGCAGTCCATCAGCAGCCGGAGGTGCCCCGGCTCGGCGCGCCTGCCTTCCCACTTCAGACACTCCGCCAGGGTCTCCAGGCAGACGCGGTGACAGGCCGTGCAGTTGTCGATGCACTCCCGCATCGCATCGTCGCTTCGCTTCACTTCGGCGTTGGCCATGGTGGGGTTCCTTTCAGGCCTCACGGTGGGCACGCGCGAGGACGCCACCATCCCGCTTCGCTCGGCCGGTTGGACGGCTGCTTCCGGCCTGGAGCTTCAGCCGCCGCAGCCGCAGGGCGTTGCCGATGACGGACACCGACGAGAGGCTCATCGCCGCGCTCGCGAACAGCGGGCTCAGCAGCAACCCGAGGACGGGGTACAGCACGCCCGCCGCCAGCGGCACTCCCAGCAGGTTGTAGACGAAGGCGAAGAAGAGGTTCTGCCGGATGTTGCGCAGCACGGCCTGGCTCAACCCGCGCGCCCGCGCGATGCCTCGCAGGTCGCCCTTCACCAGCGTCACGCCCGCGCTCTCCATCGCGATGTCCGTGCCCGTCCCCATGGCGATGCCCACGTCCGCCCGTGCCAGCGCCGGTGCGTCGTTCACGCCGTCGCCCGCCATCGCCACCACGCGCCCCTGGGCCTGCAAGGCCTTCACCGCGTCGCCCTTCGCGTCCGGCTGCACGCCCGCGATGACCTCCGTGATGCCCAACCTGCGCGCCACCGCGTGCGCTGTCGTCGGGCTGTCTCCGGTGAGCATCACCACGCGCAGGCCTTCCTCGCGCAGCCTCGCCAGGGCCTCCGGCGTGGACGGCTTCAGCGGATCCTCCACGCCCAGGAGCCCCGCCGCCCGGCCGTCCACCGACACCAGCACCACCGTCTGGCCCTCCTGGCGCAGCGCCTCCGCGCGCTCCGTCAGCGCCTCCACCTCCACGCCCAGGCTCCGCATCAGCGCCGCGTTGCCCAGCGCGACCTCGCGTCCATCCACGCGGCCCCGGACGCCCTGCCCCGTCACGGACTGGAAGTCCTCCACGCCCCCGGGGGACACGCCTCGCTCCTTCGCGCCCGCGACCACGGCGGCGGCCAGCGGGTGCTCGCTGCCTCGCTCCAGGCTCGCGGCCTGACGCAGCAGCGCGGAGGCGTCCACGCCCGGCGCGGGCTCCACCGTCACCAGTCGCGGCTTGCCCTCGGTCAGCGTGCCCGTCTTGTCCACCACCAGCGTGTCCACCGCGGCCATCCGCTCCAGCGCCGCCGCGTCACGGATGAGCACGCCCATGCGTGCGCCCTGCCCCGTCCCCACCATCACGGACATGGGCGTGGCCAGGCCCAGCGCGCACGGGCAGGCGATGATGAGCACCGCGACGGCATTCACCAGCGCGTGCGCGAGCCTCGGCTCCGGTCCCCACACGCCCCAGACCACCGCCGTCACCACCGCCACCGCGATGACTGCGGGCACGAAGATGCCGGCCACCCGGTCCGCCAGCCGCTGGATGGGCGCGCGCGTGCGCTGCGCTTCGGCCACGCGCTGGACGATGCGCGACAGGAGCGTGTCCTGTCCCACGCGCTCCGCGCGCATCACGAGCGTGCCCGTGCCGTTCACCGTTCCGCCCGTCACCTTCGCGCCCGGCCCCTTCTCCACCGGCACGGGCTCTCCGGTGACGAGCGACTCATCCACCGCGCTCGCGCCCTCCAGCACCTCGCCGTCCACTGGCACCTTCTCACCGGGGCGCACGCGCAGGCGCCACCCGGTGTGCACCTGGGACAGCGGCACGTCCTCCTCGTGGCCCTCGTCCGAGATGCGCCTCGCGGTGGCGGGGGCCAATGACAGCAGGGCCCGCAGCGCACCGGACGTCGCGTGGCGGGCGCGCAGCTCCAGCACCTGCCCCAGCGCCACCAGCGTGAGGATGATGGCCGCGGCTTCGTAGTACACGGGCACGGTGCCGCCGTGCCCCGTGCGCGCGCCTTCCGGCAGCAGGTGCGGGAACAGCGTGACGCCCACGCTGAAGGCGTACGCCGCGCCCGCGCCCAGCGCGATGAGCGTGAACATGTTCAGGTGCCGGTTCTTCACCGACGCCCAGCCCCGCTGGAAGAACGGCGCCCCCACCCACAGCACCACCGGCGTCGCCAGCGCGAGCTGCGCCCAGATGAGCGCCGAGGCCGACAGCCCATGCGGCACCGGCAGCATGTCCGACATGCCCAGCAGCATCAGCGGCGCGCTCAGCACCAGCCCCACCCAGAACCTGCGCGTCATCGAACGCAGCTCCGGATCCGGCGGCTCCTCCACCGTCACCGTGCGCGGCTCCAGCGCCATGCCGCACTTGGGGCAGGTGCCGGGCCCGTCGCTCACCACCTCCGGGTGCATGGGGCAGGTGTATTCGACGCGCGTCTGGAGGACGGGCGGCGCCTCGGGCTCCAGCGCCATGCCGCACTTCGGGCACGGCCCTGGCGCGTCCTGCCGTACCTCCGGATCCATGGGGCACACGTACACGGCGCCGGGCGCGGCGGGCGGTGGCGGCGTCTGGGGCCGGAGGTACCGCGCGGGGTCCTCCTGGAAGCGCTGGCGGCACTTCGGGTTGCAGAAGAACCAGGTGTGGCCCTCGTGCTCCCAGCTCCCACCCCGGGGCGCGCGCGGGTCCACCTCCATGCCGCACACGGGGTCGATGGCGGGCCCTTCCGCGCCCACGGGGGGCGGCCGGGGTGAAGGCGACACAGGGGAATGCGGATGGTGATGCGTCATGGAGAAGCCTCCTTTCCCCGGGCCAACGCGGCACCCGGCGCGCTCTTACACATGTGTCATCCGCCTCCCGGAGCCGCGCCGTCCGCGCTCCCCCCACTGGGAGGCAGGGCACCAGGCGGGCCAGGGGGTTTGTCCCGGCGGGGTCTTTTCCGGTAGGACGCGGCGCCGGCGGCCTGGAGTTCCAGGGGCTTGCGCGTCCGTCCGGGGTGGATCCGACGTGAAACGGCCAGGAAAATCCGCTCGCTCCGTATGGCCAGGGAAGCAAGGTCGGGGTCCGACCAGAGAAGGCATCGAATGCGACGCGTGTGGGTGACCTGGGGGGCGATGCTGGCCCTCCTCGCCGGCGGCTGTGACGCCATCGACCTGTCGGACATCACCCAGCGCGACGCGAAGACGCGGGTGCGCCCGGAGCCTTCCGGCGTGAACTGCGAGTTCGGCGGGGACGCGGTGGAGTCCGGCCTGGACCGCAACCGCGACGGGACGTTGGACGACGAGGAGGTCACCGCCACCGACTACGTCTGCGACGACCCCATCCCCAAGGTCCGCACCCGCACCCAGGCCGAGCCCCACGGCGCGAACTGCGCGCTGGGGGGACAGGTGGTGCTGTCCGGCCTGGACCGCGACTTCAACGGGCAGCTCGAGGACGTGGAGATCACCCACACCGAATACGTCTGCGCCACGTCCGTGACCAACGTGCTGCTGCGCACGCGGCCGGTGAGCCCGGGCGCGCGCTGCCCCCTGGGCGGACAGGTGTCGCACGCCGGCCATGACGCCAATGGCAACGGGCTGCTGGAGGACGAGGAGATCGCCCGGGAGGTGTACGCCTGCGACGAGCCAGCCCCCGTCGCGTTGCGCCTGCGCTCGCTGGCCGCCTTCACCGCGCCGTGCGACGGCGACGACAGCGGCGGCACGGCCCTGGAGGCGGGCCCGGACCTGGACGGCGACAAGGCGCTCGCGATGTCCGAGGTCGAAGCCACCCACTATTTCTGTGGCCTGGAACTGACCGACCTGAAGCTCCGCCATCAGGCCGAGCCCGCGGGACCGAACTGCGCACGCGGTGGCACGCGCGTGGAAGCGTTCCAGGACCTGGACCACGACGGCGAGCCGGACCGCAACGGCGCCTCGGCGGCCGTGTACGTGTGCCAGGCCACGCGCGTGCACGACGGGGACTTCGCGGTGACGGGCCCCATGGACCTGGTCGCGCTCGAGGGCGTCACCCACCTGCGGGGCGAGCTGGTCATCTCCGCGCCCACGCTCACCGACGCGTCCCTCCCTTCGCTGGCGATCATCGAGGGCAGCCTCACCGTGCGGGGCAACGCCAGCCTGCGCCGGCTGTCCATGCCCGCCCTGCGCTTCGTGGGCGGCACCGCGGCGGTGATCTCCAACGCCCGGCTGGACGCGCTCACGCTGGGCACGGCGCCGGACACCATGCTGCGGGTCGAGCGCAGCCTCCTGGTGGAGGACAACCCCATGCTCCCCACGCTGGCGGGGCTGGCGGCGGTGCAGCCCGGCGACAGCATCTCCCTGCGCGCGAACAACGCGCTGGTGGAGCCGGGCCTGCTTCCCTACGTCACCGAGCTCCACGGGTCGCTCATCATCGAGGACCACCTCCGGCTGGACCGGTCGCCCTTCTTCAACCTGACCCGGGTCCACGGGAACGTGCGCCTTTCGGGCAACGCCGCCCTGGGCGCCCCCTCCGGCCTGAATCACCTGACGGAGGTGGGGGGCTCCCTGGAGCTGCAGGACAACCCGATGCTGGAGACGCTGGATCCGCTGGCCCAGCTCACCTCCGTGGGTGCGCTGTTCATCACCGGCAACCCGCGGCTGACGGACACGGCGGGGCTGGAGAAGCTCGCCTACGCGGGCCGCATCCACATCCAGGGCAACAAGGAGCTCTTGAGCGTGGGGGACATGCCCCTGCTGCTCCAGGTCACCGACACCTTCTCCGTGAAGTACAACGAGAAGCTCCAGCGCGTGCACCACCTGCCGGTCCTGCGCGGCGTGACGACGGTGGCCCTGGTGGGCAACACGGCGCTGACGTCCCTGGAGGGCTTCCAGCGGCTGACCCGGCTGACCACCCTGGACGTGCTGGGGAACCCGGCGATGACGAACCTGGGCGACCTGGCGCGCCTGCGCGAGGTGGACTACCTCAACCTCCAGGGCAACGCGGCGCTCACGGACTTCGGCCTGACGGACCTGGTGCGCGTGGCGGAGAGCTTCGGCGTCCTGGACAACGCGAGGCTGCCCACGTGCCGGGCCACCGCGCTCGCGGCGAGCGTGTTCCAGGGCCAGCCGTGGGGGTTGATCATCGAGAGGAACGACGACGCGGCGGCCTGCCCGTGAGCGAGGCCGCCTTCAGCGGCGCGGCTTGCAGGAACAGTCCAGGCAGCCGTGCGCCGCGCACGCGCCGCAGCCGCGCTCCAGCGAACGCTTGAGCGCGAGCCGCGCACGGTGCAGCCGCACGCCCGCGTTGTTGGGGGTGATGCCCACCTCGCGCGCCACGTCCGGCACCGCCCGCCCCTCCAGGTCCACCTGGCGCACGAGCTGGGCGTACTCCGGCTTGAGCGTGGGCAGCAGGTCCCCGAGGCACGCGCACACGGCGCCCTTCAGCTCCGGGTCCTCGGTGGCGGAGTCCGCGTCGCGCGCCTCCACCTCCAGCGCGCGTCCTTCCGCGGCCTGCCGGCGGTGGTGGTCCACGAGCGCGTTGCGCAAGAGGCGGTAGAACCACGCCACCGCGCTCTCGCCGTCCTTCAGCGCCCCGCCCTTCTCCAGGGTGCGGGCGAAGGCCGTCTGGAAGAGGTCCTCCGCGACGGCCCGGCTGCCCACCCGCCGCTCCACGAAGGCGAGGAAGCGGCGCTGATGGGCCAGGAGGGCCGCCACCACGTCCTCGCGGTCCGGGGGCAGTCCTGCGTCTGGCCCTTCAGCTTCCATGCGGCTCCTGGATGACTACGGAGGGCCGTAGCCCTGCACGCGCGAGTTCAGCTCCACCGCGGTGGCGTAGATCTGCGCCCACGCACGGTACTTGAACTTCGCCATCGTGCCCTTCTGGTCGTTGGCGTAGTCGAACATGTCCTGGCGGAACTGCGCGTCCGCGGCCTTGCGGGCCTCGGGCTTCAGCGGCGTGCCCTTGCGGTCGTAGTAACGCAGCAGGTCGTAGCCGTAGTCGTGCGTCTTGGCCGCCGGGTCGAACTCCTTGTCCGGGCCAATCTTGCCGGGGACGGAGGCGTAGCCGAGCGGATCCTGCATGCGCTGGCCGTGCGGCGTCTGGATGGCGTAGGGCTTGTAGCCCATCACCTGCTCGAAGTCCGCCGGGGGCGGGCGCTTGCCGGTGAGGTACTCGCTCATCAGCTGGCCGTGGTCGCCCGGGGGCGCCTTGCCGATGGCGCCCGTGCGCTGGGCGGCGGTGGTACCGGAGGAGAAGGAGTCCTTCACCACGTTGCGCGCGGCGGGGGCGGCGGGACGCGCGGCGGTGGATTCCGTACCGGAGGTCTGCGGCTGGCGGACGGGCGAGTTGCGGATGATCATGGGGGGCCTGGGGGAGAAGTCTTCTCGATTTTTCGGAAACCGCCGTCCCAAAGTTGCGGCCCCCCGACCAAAGTCGCGCAGAATGCGTGCAACGCACCGCGTGGTGCACTGGGAGACACTGTGAAGAGCTACCCGTATTCCGAAGGAATCAAGGAACTGCGCGCCGGCAACTTCGAGAACGCGCAGCGTCTGGTGGAGCAGGCGAAGAAGCAGGGGGACGCCAGCGTGGAGGAGCTCACCGCCATGGCCTTCGCCATGGACGGGCACAACCAGCGCGGCTTCGCCACGGAGCTCCTGCAGGAGGCGCTGAAGCAGCAGCCCTCGGCGGTGGAGCCGGCCTGTGCCCTGGCCATGTACCACCTGGAGAAGCAGGAGGATGCCCAGGCCGCGGCCGTCCTCAAGCCCGCGCTGGACGCGGCTCCCGACCATCCCAAGGCGAACCTGTGTATGGCCATGGCCCTGGCGAAGACGGAGGCCGCCAAGGCCCGCACGCACGTCGCCAAGGCCGCGAAGGACACCGACGCGGACGTCCGCGCGCAGGCGGAGGCGCTGGACAAGGTCCTCGCGGAGCACCAGCCCCGCTAGGGGCCTTCAGTCGCCGCGCTTGAAGTCCTCCGTGCGGACGCCGTAGCGCTTGAGCAGGCGGTGCAGGCTCTCGCGCTCCATGCCCGCGCGCTCGGCCGCGTGGGTGACGTTGCCGGAGAACTCCTGCATCAGCGCGGTGAGGTAGTCGCGCGACACGGCGTCGCGCACGCGGTCCACCGCCTCGCGGTAGGGCTGCTTCGCCAGTGCCTCCGCTGGCAGCGGCCCCGGGGCCGCGGAGGCACGGGCCGCGGTGAGCTCGGGCGGCAGGTCCTCCGGCGTGATGCGGGGGCCCGCCGCCACCGCCGCCGCGCGCGCCACCGCGTTCTGCAGTTGCCGCACGTTGCCGGGCCACGGCGCGGCGGTGAGCGCCTGGAGTGCCTGGGGCGTGAAGCCTTCCAGCTCCGGCCGGTTCGCGCCCGCGAGGAAGTGCATGGCGAGCAGCGGGATGTCCTCGCGCCGCTCGCGCAGGGCGGGCATCCGCACCGTCACGCCCTCCAGCCGGTAGTAGAGGTCCTCGCGGAAGCGCCCCCGGGCCACCTCCTGCGCCAGGTCCCGGTGCGTCGCCGCCACCACGCGCACGTCCACCGTCACCGGCGTGGTGGTGCCCACGCGGCGGATCTCCTTCTCCTGGAGCGCGCGGTTGAGCTTCACCTGCACGGGCAGCGGCAGGTCGCCCACCTCATCCAGGAAGAGCGTGCCGCCGTGGGCCTCCTCGAAGAGGCCAGCCTTCGCGCCGGTCGCGCCGGTGAAGGCGCCCTTCGCGTGGCCGAAGAGCTCGCTCTCCACCAGCTCCGCCGGCAGCGCGCCGCAGTTCACCGCGACGAAGGGCTTGTCGCGGCGCGGGCTCTCGCGGTGCAGCGCGCGGGCAGCCAGCTCCTTGCCGGTGCCCGTCTCGCCGGTGAGCACCACGGTGAGGTCGCGCGCCGCCACCTGCGCGAGCAGCGCGTGCGTCTTCTGGAGCGCGGGGCTGGTGCCGCGCAGGCCGTGGAAGTCCGGCATGCGCGCCACGCGGTCAGCGAGTCCCTGTGCGTCGCGACGCTGGCGCTGGCGCTCCAGGGCGCGGGCGACCACCAGGGCCACCTCGTCCGGGTCGAAGGGCTTGGACAGATAGTCGTACGCGCCTTCCTTGATGGCCTCCACGGCCTTGGGGATGCTCGCGTAGGCGGTGACGAGGATGACCTCCGTCTCCGGCGCGCGCCGCTTCACCTCGCGCAGCACCGTGAAGCCGTCCGCGCCCGGCATCTGGATGTCCGTGACCACCACGTCGAACGTGCGCGCGGAGAGCAGGGCCAGCGCCTGCACGCCGTCGGGAGCGGTCGTCACCGCGTACGCGTCCCCGAGGATGCGCGCGAACAGCTTGAGCATGTTCTCCTTGTCGTCCACGACCAGGACCGAGGGCTTCGCGCCGCTCATGCCGCCGCCTCCTGTTCACGTGACGGCGCGGGCAGCGACAGCGTGAAGCGCGCGCCACCCAGGGCCCCGCTGTCCACGTCGATGCGGCCGCCGTGCGCCTCCGCGATGGCCTGGCTCACCGCGAGCCCCAGCCCCGTGCCGGAGGGCTTCGTGGTGAAGAAGGGCTCGAACAGCCGGGCCCGCGCCTCGGGCGTCACCCCGGGCCCCGAGTCCGATACCGCCACGCGAGCGCTCCCGTCCGCGTCCACCGCGATGCGAACCTCCACCCGTCCTCCCTCGCCCGCGGCCTCCGCCGCGTTCTTCACCAGGTTGAGCAGCACCTGCCGCAGCCGGGGCGCCTGCGCCCACGCGGTGCCCTCGCCGTGCACGTCCACCGTCACGGTGCCCAGGCGCGTGGCCTCACGCAGGCGCAAGACGACCTCCTCGCACGCGTCGCGCAGCGCCACCGGCTCCCGGGGCCCGCGGCCCGGACGCGCCAGGTCCAGCAGCCCCTCCACGATGTCCTGGCAGCGCACCGCCTCCTCCTCCACCACGCGCAGGTCCTCCGCGAGCGGGCCCTCCGCCCGCCGCTGCAACAGCCGCACGTAGCCGAGGATGACGCCCAGCGGGTTGTTGATTTCATGCGCCACGCCCGCCGCCAGCCGGCCAATGCCCGCCAGCTTCTCGTGCTGGACGAGCCGCGCCACCGCGTTGCCGATGTACACGCCCACCCCGGCCGCGAACAGCGTGGCCCCGCCCAGGAGCAGCAGCGCCCAGCGGAAGCTGTCGCGCTCCACCGCGCCCACCTGCGCCTCGAAGGCGTCCATGGACGCGTCCGAGTCCGCCGTCAGCGCGTCCACCCGCGCCTGGATGCGCGACACCCACTCCAGCGCGCGCCCATGCGCCGCCTCCACCGCGGCCGCGTCCTTCGCCATCACCGCGGGCAGCAAGGTGTCCCGGTAGAGCTTGTCCAGCGCGTCGCCCGACGCCTGGATGTCCGCCACCGCCGCGCGCTCGTCCGCGTCGCGCGCCTGCTCCGCGAGCCGCCGCGTCAATTCCTCCACGCGGGCGCGGGCCTCCGTGTGGAAGCGCCGGTGGCTGTCGTTGCCCAGGATGATGGTGTGCGCCAGGTGCGCGTACTGGTCCCTCACCGCCGTGGCCAACTCCCGCGCCTCCCGCGCGCGGCCGCCCACCTCGCGCAGCGCGCGCGTGCCCTCATGGATGTCCGCCAGCCGGCCGAGCGCATAGCCCGACGCCGCCGCGAACAGCGCCACCAGCGCGCCGAACGCGAGCAACACCCTGCGGGTCGTGGTGCCGGAGACAGGTCCCATGGGAAGCCCTCTTATACGGCGCCTGTCCTCCCAGGCGGTCCCAAGCCGCATTCCCCTTGCGCCCCTCCCCTCCGGCCGAGCATGACTCGCCCGAGGCGGCGAGGGCCCATCCTTTGGGAGACACCCGTTGCCGGGAGCCACTCATGGCGATGCGCTTCAAGAACCTGGATGGCAGCGGACCGCAGGCCTTCACCCGCGTCTTCAAGTGGGCCGTCACGGACAAGCTCGCGGGCAAGCGCCGCAGCGCGCCCGCGCGCGCGGTCGTGCCGCACGTGGAGCCGGACCTGGCGGTGCTCGCCACCCCGCCCGCCCCGGGCGAGGGCGCCCGCCTGACATGGCTGGGCCACGCGAGCTGGCTGGTGCAGTTGGATGGCGTGTCGCTGCTCATCGACCCGGTGCTGCGCGACGCCATCAACGTCATCATCCGCCGCAACGTGCCGCCCGGCGTGCCCGTGGAGAAGCTGCCGCGCATCGACGCGAGCCTGGTGACCCACAACCACTACGACCACCTGGACCTGCCCACGCTCAAGCAGGTGGGCGCCCGCATCGTCACCGGCCTGGGCCACGCGCCGGTGTTCCAGGGCCAGGGGCTGCCCTTCCACGAGCTGGACTGGTGGGAGTCCACGCAGGTGGGGCCCGTGCGCGTGCACTACGTGCCGTCCCAGCACTGGAGCCGCCGCGGCCTCAACGACGCCAACCAGATGCTCTGGGGCGGCTTCGTGGTGGAGGGCTCCAGCGCGCGCGTCTACCACTCCGGCGACACCGCCTACTTCCAGGGCTTCAAGGAGATTGGTGCGCGCTTCCCCAAGCTGGACGCGGCGCTCCTGCCCATTGGCGCCTACGACCCCGCGTGGTTCATGCGGCTGCAGCACATGAACCCGGAGGAGGCGGTGCAGGCCTTCGAGGACCTGGGCGCGATGGCCTTCTTCGCCATGCACTGGGGCACGTTCAAGCTCACGGACGAGCCCTTGGACGAGCCGCCCGTCCGCCTGGATGCCGAGTGGCTGCGCCGGGGCTGGCCGCGCGACCGCGTGCACGTCCTGCCCGTGGGCGGCACACACACCGTGCGGCACGGTTGAGCGCTGGCGGGGCTTGTGGTCTCAAGCGGGCATGCTCCTGCCCACCCTCGCCGCCCTGGTCCTCACGCAGGCCCCTCCCCCACTCACCACCCTCTCCGAGCAGAGCGGCTGGAAGCGCACCGGCCGCTACGCGGAAGCAGAGAGCCTCTGCCGCGCCTTCCCCAAGGCGTTCCCCGGCAAGGCCCGCTGCGACACGCTGGGCACCACGCCGGAGGGCCGGCCCATGGTGGCGCTCGTCGTCAGCCAGGACGGCACGCTCACCGCGGACGCCGCGCGCAAGAAGGGGCGGCCCGTCGTCTTCTTCCAGGGCGGCATCCACGCGGGTGAAATCGACGGCAAGGACGCCGGCTACTGGCTCCTGCGCGACGCGCTCCAGAACCGGGCCTCCGTGCCGGACCTGCTCAAGGGCGTCACCGCCGTCTTCGTCCCCGTCTTCAACGTGGATGGCCATGAGCGCTTCAACCCCAACCACCGCCCCAACCAGGTGGGCCCGGAGGAGATGGGCTTCCGCGTCACCGCCCAGAACCTCAACCTCAACCGCGACTACGTGAAGGCGGACGCACCGGAGATGGTGCTGCTGCTCAAGTACCTCAACGCGTGGGACCCGCTCGTCTACGTGGACCTGCACGTCACGGACGGCGCGAAGTTCGAACCCGACGTGTCCGTGAGCCTGGAGCCCCAGAAGTCCGGCCCGCCCGCGATGCGGGAGCTGGGCACGAAGCTGGTGGACGAGCTCTTCACCGGCCTCACCAAGGAAGGGCACCAGCCGCTGCGCTTCTACCCGTCCTTCATCGTGGACGACGACCCCACCAGCGGCTTCGCCTACGGCGTCCCCCCGCCGCGCTTCAGCCAGGCCTTCTGGTCCGTCCACCACCGCTTCGGCGTGCTCGTGGAGACGCACTCCTGGAAGAACTACGCCCAGCGCGTGAAGGCCACCCGCGACGTGCTGGAAGGCCTCCTGAAGCTCGTGTCCCGCGACGGCGCCGCGCTGCTGGCCGCCGTGAAGGCGGAGGACCAGAAGGCCGTGGCCGGACAGGTGCGTGAGGTGGTGCTCGGCTGGAAGAACACGTCCAAGCGCGAGGCGATCGCGTTCAAGGGCTACGCCTACGAGCGCCTGCCGTCGGACGTCTCCGGCCAGCCATACATCCGCTACGACGACACGCAGCCCCAGACGTGGAAGGTGCCGTACCTGCCGGACGTGGAGCCCGCCGTCACCGCGAAGCTGCCCGAGGGCGGCTACCTGGTGTCCGCCGCGCACGCCGCGTGGATCGCGCCGAAGCTGGCCGCGCACGGCATCGCGTTCCAGCGCCTCACCCGCGCGGTGCCCGCGGCGAAGGTGGAGTCGTTCCACTCGAAGGACTTCCAGCTCCAGGTGCGCTCCAACGAAAGCCACCAGGGCCTCACCGCGAAGGGCGAGTGGAAGCCGGACACGCAGGACCTGCCCGTGGGGACGCTCTACGTGCCGGTGGCGCAGAAGAACGTGGAGCTGGTGGCGCACCTCTTCGAGCCCGCGGGGCCGGACTCGCTGCTGGCGTGGGGCTTCTTCAACGCCCACTTCGAGCAGAAGGAATACATCGAGGACTACGTGCTGGAGCCCTGGGCCCGCGAGCTCCTGGCGAAGGACGCGGGCGTGAAGGCCGCGTTCCAGGAGCGCCTGAAGGACCCCACGTTCGCCAAGGACCCGCGCGCCCGGCTGCGCTTCTTCGCCGAGCGCCACCCGACCTGGGATGAGCGCCTGGGCCTCTACCCCGTCTACCGCGCCGCCAGCGCGCCTCCGAATCTGGCCGCGGTGAAGTAGCGGGGAAAGAAGAAGCCCCCGGCCCGCTTCCCCCTTGAAGGGGTGTCGCGGAGCGGGGGCTTCGGATTTGAGCGCCGCGCTCCCGGTCCATGAGGCACCGGGAGCGCGTTTTCATTCACGGCCTAGCCGATGGG
The DNA here is from genome assembly GCF_054512695.1 of Corallococcus sp. M7. Lineage (NCBI taxonomy): Bacteria > Pseudomonadati > Myxococcota > Myxococcia > Myxococcales > Myxococcaceae > Corallococcus > Corallococcus sp. M7. Next base: position 1,116,719 of record NZ_CM137252.1, on the reverse strand, counting down.
CTTCTCGCAGACGCACGCGCTGACGTTGCAGGTGAAGCCCGGCGCGCAGCCGCCGCAGTCCGGCTTGCAGACGCAGGCGCACAGTTCCGCGTTGGCGGCGGAGCTGTTGCCGCAGTTGAGGGCCGCCGTGTCGCAGACGCAGCCGCAGGCGTTGTTGTCGAACTTGTAGCCCGCCGCGCAGGACGCGGACTGCACGCAGCTGCACGAGCAGGTGCCCGTGTTGCACGTCTCGAAGGTGCCGCACGTGCCGCCGCAGTCCGGCGCGCAGGTGAAGTCACAGACCGCGCGGTCGGTGTTGCACACCTGGCCGGCGGGGGCCGTGCCACCGCAGTCCGCCGGGCACTCGCACTTGTCCGTGGTGCGGTTGCAGGCGAGCTTGCCCTTGCAGAAGTCCGGGTCGTTCGGGTCGTAGTACTGCGTGTCGGACGCGCAGGGCGGCGGGTTGCCGTCCGGCTTGACGGTGCGGTCGATCCAGTAGCGGTACGACAGCGCCGCCTGCGTCTTGCCGGACTCCTTCGGACGGCAGGCGCCGTAGAAGGACACGGTGCGGTTGATGCCGTCCACGTCGAAGCCGTTGGTGCGGCTGCGCGGCAGGTCCCCGATGCTGGGGCAGACGGCCGGATCCACCACCGCCTCCACCGCGACCTTCAGCGACGCGCCAATCGGCGGCTTGAGCGTGCGGTAACCCACCGACGCGATGACGCTGTCCACGATGGCGTTGATGGTGTTGGTGATGGAGGTGTTGTCCCGGATGCTGCCGGACACGCCGCCCGTGGCCTGGATGACGTCCAGGTGGCGCGGGTTCGTGTTGTCCTCACCCGAGTAGCACTGGCCGCCGTCCGGCGGGCAGATGATGCCGTGCACCTGGATGGACTGGCCCGTGGGGTTGCTCGTGGTGCCGGACGTGGTGCCGGTGTTGAGGAAGTACGAGATGTAGTTGGCCACCGTGTCCGTGGACTGGTCCTTCACGTCCGTGAGGATGACCACCACCACCTTGGCGCCCGGACGCAGCTTCGTCTCCGCGCCGCCCGTGGACGCGGCCATGTCGTTGATGGCCTTGCGCGCCGCCTCCAGCGAACGCTCGCTGCCGTCACCGGCCAGGCCCACCCAGCAGTTGGTGTTGGCCGTGCAGGTGGTGTTGGGCAGCGGCGTGTACGTCGGGTTCTGGGTGGTGCCACCCTTCACCGCGCACACGCTGTTGTTGCACACCGCGTTCTGGGTCAGCCACGCCTTGAACTGGTTGATGTTGGTGGTGAAGGGGCGGATGACGTTGCGGTTGGCGCTGCTGCCCACCGTGTAGCTGGTGGTCACCATGGACACGCGCCAGTCCAGCGTCGCGTTGCCCAGCTTGTTGGCCACCGCCGTGCCCGCGTTCGCCAGCGACGTCTGCGACGACGCCATGGAGCCGGAGTCGTCCACCACGAAGAGGAAGTCCACCACGGCCGTGTTGCCGGTGAAGACCTCGCACTGCACCGCGTCCGCGTCACCGAACTGCGCCAGCGCGGAGCCGCCCGCCGTGTCCGCCGTCGTGAAGAGGCTGCCCGCCTCGTTGTAGCGGGCCGCCGGCGTGATGGCGAGCACCACCACGACGCTCTGGTTGGAGCGGTGCACGTACTGCGCCTGGATCTTGAACGGGCCGTTGATGCCCGCCGTGCCGCCGAGCGTCTCCGTGCTGTTGGGCACCAGCTGGCGCGCCAGCGAGTTGGTGAACGCCTTCAGCTCCGTCGTGCCGGCCAGCGCGTAGCGGGAGACCGCCGCGGGGAAGCCGTCCCAGGTGGTGAACGTCTGCGTGAACTCCACGTCCGCCGGCGACAGGAGCGCCGTGCCGGCGCGGATGGCCGACTCATCGGTGGAGGGCGTGGTGGAGGTGCCCACCTGACCGCGCTTGTACGCGATGAACGTCACCTGCTTCGTGTCGTCATAGCCCATCACGCCCACGGTCTGGCCGTTGGCCTTCAGGCTGAGGAGGTTGGCGTCCTTGAAGGTGTTGGGCAGCGCGAGCCGGATGTCCGCGCCGCTGTCCTCCTTGAAGGTCACCGTGCGCAGGTTCTGCACGGTGCACGCCTTGCCCGCGGGCGTGGTGGCCGCGCCGTCCTTGGGGTCCAGCGGGTTGAGCTCGCCGGGGTCCACCTTGCCGTTCTGGTTGGAGTCCTCCGCGCCGTCCGGGATGCCGTCGCCGTCGGTGTCCGCCTTGGTGGCGTCCGTCTTCGTCGCCGGATCCGCGTCACCCACGTAGCCGCAGTTGTTGCGCGGGGCCGCGCCCGTGGCCACGCCACGCTCCACGCCGTCCAGCAGGCCGTCGCCGTCCGTGTCCGGGTTGGTGGGATCCGTCTCGCCGGGGTCCACCTGGCCGTTGGAGTTGGGGTCCTCACCGAGGAAGCCGTTGCGGCCGGCGCCGTCCTGGAGCCCGTCGCAGTCGGTGTCGGTCAGGCGCGGGTCGGTCTCACCGGAGTCCACGCGGCCGTTCTTGTTCGTGTCCTCCACGCCGTCCGCCACGCCGTCGCCGTCCGTGTCGGCGCTGTTCGGGTTGGTGCCGGTGGCGTTCTCGACGGAGTCCGGGATGCCGTCGAAGTCCGCGTCGGGGATGGACGCGGCGCAGTCCGCCTTGCGCGGATCCGTCTCGCCCGGGTCCACCTTGCCGTTCTTGTTCACGTCCTCGGCGCCGTCCGAGCAGGTGTCGCCGTCCGAGTCCGGCTTGAGCGGATCCGTGCCCGTCGACTTCTCCAGGCCGTCCGGCAGGCCGTCGCCGTCCGTGTCGCGCAGGCGGGGATCCGTCTCACCGGGGCTCACCGAGCCGTTCTTGTTCGCGTCCTCCACGCCGTCCGGGATGCCGTCACCGTCGGAGTCCGCCGTGTTGGGGTCCGTCTCCGTGAGGTCGCGCTTGCCGTTGCGGTTGGCGTCCTCCAGGCCGTCCGGGATGCCGTCGTCGTCCGTGTCCGCCTTCACCGGCGAGGTGCGCGTGGTGGGGTCCTGGTCCGCGCGGAAGTTGCAGCTCGGGTCCGTGCTGACACTGGACGTACGGCCAACCTCCACGCCGTCGCGGATGCCGTCGCCGTCCGTGTCGCGCAGGCCCGCTTTCGTCTTCAGGCCGCCGGCGTAGACCGTGGAGAACTCCTCCTGGTCCGTCAGGCCGTCGCAGTCCGAGTCCTTCGTCGCGTTGTTCGGATCATACGGGTTGACGGGGACTTCACCCGGGTCGGGGTCTGGGTCGATGATGACGCCCGCGTCCTCGACGTAGCCGGCATCAAAGCCCGCGTCGACGCCGGCGTCGTCTCCCGGGCCTCCGTCGTTGGTGGGGCCTGGGCCGGGGCCTGGGCCTGGGTCCGGGTCAGAGCCGCCGCAGCCCGCCATGAGCGTGGCGGCGAGCAGCGTGCCGGAGAAGAGTCGGATCCAATTGCGCATAACGGGTCAGCACTCCGGGAAGGGGGGTTACGGAGAACACCCGCAGCATAAAGGGATGCGCGCCCAATGCCGATGTAGGTACGCCCTGGGACGGAGGTGGAATCACGATTCGTAAACTCGGCGTTCACCGCTGCCGCCTGTTTCCGACTGCACTGTCTTTACGGAGGCCAGGAGGGCTCGGTTATCGTCCGCCCCGTGCCTGTGTTCGGTCTTGCGGCGGTCTGGGGGGAAGCGGCTTCGCCTGAGAAGGCGGCGGCTGTCGTGGAGGGCCTGGGCGGGCTTCTGCCGTCCGCGCAGTCGATGCAGCTCGTGGTGGCGTTTCGCGACGAGGCCGGCGCGCTGGAGGTGAAGGTGGAGGTGCCCGGCTATCCGCGCGCGGCGGTGGAGCGGCTGGGCGAAGAGGTTCGCAAGAGCGGCGGCACGTTCGTGGAGCTGTGGCGGCTGCCCAAGGCGGAGCGGGACGCGCTGCGCTCGCGCACGCTGGCGGGCGGCACGCCCTTCAACGGCAATGAGCGCACGCAGGCCGCGCAGGAGTTGCGGCAGCACCTGGAGGCGCTGGCCGCGCGAGGTCCCCTGCCCGCCCCGTCCGCGCCGAGGACGCCGCCATCCGAAGCACCGCCCGCGCCGCTGGCCGCTCCCACGGGAGACGCAGGCGCGCCGCGGACGGGCTCCTCCGAGGGATCATCGCCGTCGGATCCGCCCGCGCAGCCCCCCGCGGGTGAGGAGCCCCAGCGCCGGGCCCGGCGTTTCGCGGTGAAGCTGGAGATGGAGTTCCGCACGGAGCTGGACTTCGTGCGCGAGCACGCGCTGAACATCAGCAACGGGGGACTGTTCGTGCGCACGGCGCACCGCCCGCCGCAGGACAGCGTCGTCACCGTGGACGTGAAGCTGCCTAACGGCCAGCGGTTGCAGGGCGAGGCGCTGGTGGTGCATGTGGTGGACGAGCAGTACACCGGGGGCGTGGGGCTGGCCTTCCTGAGCGACGACGCCACCTTCGCGGCGACGCTGGACGGATACCTGGCGAGCCTCGCCGGAGAGAAGGCGTGACGTTGGAGGAAGGCAAGACACCCGAGTGGCCGCGCGACCTGGGCCGCTTCCAGTTGCTTTCGCGGCTGGGGCGCGGCGGCAACGCGGAGGTGTTCCGCGCGCGGATGCTTCAAGGCCCGCATGCGGGCGAGGAGGTGGCCCTCAAGCGCGTGCGGCCGGAGCGCCTGCGGGACGCGGAGGCGCGCGAGCAGCTCCTGCACGAGGGGGAGCTGGCGCGGTGCCTGGATCATCCACACATCGTGGGCTTCCGGGAGTACGGCGAGCTGGCGGACGGGCCCTACCTGGCGCTGGAGCTGGTGGACGGCACGGACCTGGGGCGCGTGCTGGCGCAGTGCCGGCGCCGGCGCATCGAGCTGCCCATCGACATCTCCGTGATGATGGTGCGCCACGTGCTGGAGGCGCTGGCGTACGCGCACAAGGCCACCAACTCCAAGGGCCTGCCGCTGGCGGTGGTGCACTGCGATGTGTCTCCGCACAACGTGCTCCTGTCGCGTGGCGGAGAGGTGAAGCTGGCGGACTTCGGCGTGGCCCGCTCGCGCGCGGGGATGGAGGTGGACCTGCGGCGGGTGGGCAAGCAGAACTACCGCTCGCCGGAGCTCCTGGCCGGTGAGGTCTCCGTGGCGGTGGACCTGTGGGCGGCGGCGGTGCTGCTGTACGAGCTGCTGTCCCTGGAGTCGCCCTACGAAGAAGGGACGGCCGAGGAGGTGGAGGCCTCCATCCGGGGCATGCGGCTGACGCCCGTGCGCATGGTGGCGCCGGAGGTGTCGGATCCGCTGGCGCTGGTGTTGGACCGGGCGCTCGCGCCGCACCCGTCGCAGCGCTTCTCCTCCGCGGAGCAGTTCGCGCGGGCGCTGGCGGCGCTGAGCGACGACCGCGTGGCGACGCCGCTGGCCGTGGCCGCGGTGGTGCGCGGCCTGATGGGCGCGGAGCCGGTGACGGGCTGAGCTACGCCACCTGCTGATCCGAGGGGACGATCCTCCCCGCATCGCCTTCCACGACGAGCTTGCTGCGGCCGCCGCCCTGCTTCACCACGCGCACCTGCACGCCGATGCGCTCGGCGAGCCCGCTCACGTGGGAGATGATGCCCACCTGGCGGCCGGTGGCCTGGAGCGCGTCGAGCGTGGCGAGCGCGACCTCCAGCGTCTCCGGGTCGAGCGTGCCGAAGCCCTCGTCGATGAAGAGGGTCTCCACCTGCGTCGTCTCCGACGACAGCGAGGCCAGGCCCAGCGCGAGCGCGAGCGACACGAGGAAACTCTCGCCGCCGGAGAGGCTGGCCACGCTGCGGACCTCGTCGCCCATGTCGCCGTCCACCACCTGGAGGTCCAGGTCGTGGCCGGGCACGCGCTCCAGGCGGTAGCGGCGGGCCAGCTCGCGCAGGTGCGCGTTGGCGTGCAGCAGCAGCGCGTCCAGGGTGAGGCTCTGGGCGAAGACCTTGAACTTCTTTCCGTCGTGCGAACCGATGAGGTCGCCCAGCGTCTTCCAGACCTCCGCGTCGGCGCGGCGCTGCTCCAGGGCCCGGGCCTCCGCGCCATGGCGGGCGCGGGCGTCGTCGTCGTGGATCAGCTTCGCGCGCAGCAGGCCCTCCGCACTGCGGCGCACCTCCACGTCGGTGCGCAGGCGTTCACAGAGCTCCGCGACGTCCGCTTCCGCGAGCGAAGGAAGCCCGGAGGCCTCATGGCGGACGCGGCGCTCGCGACGCTCCACGAGGACGGCGCGGGCCTGGGCCACGGACTCGCGCAGGGCGTTGAGCGCGCGGGCCTCCGAGTCGCACCAGGCGGCGCCGCGAGACAGCAGGGCCTTGAGTTGCTCCAGGGTGGTGCCGTGGCCGGCGAGGCGTTCCGTGAGGACGGCCTGGGCGCGGTCGAGGGCGAGGGCGGCCTCGGTGCGCAGGCGCACGGCGTCCTCGGCGCGGGCGGTGGCCACCTTCTCCGCCTGCTGGAGGGACTCGGAGTCCTCGCGGGCGCGCTCGTAGGTGGCCTGGGCGGCGTCGATGCGCGCCTGGACCTCCGCGCGCACCTCCTGCGTGGGGCGGCCCTGGAGCAGCCGGGCGCGGGCCCTGGACGCGTCCTGGAAGGCCGTGTCCTTGAGGCCCGCGCGGTGGACGGCGGTCTGTGCGTCCTCGAGCCGGGACTGGAGGCGGACCTCTTCACGGGCACGCAGGCCCTGCTGCTCCTCCAGGCGCTTGCGAGAGGCCTCCAGCTCCGCGAGCTTCTCGCGCCACTTCGTCACGCGCGCCAGGCACTGGCCCTGGAAGCGCACGGGATCCTCCGCGAGCTTGTCCTTCCAGGGGGCGGTCTCGTTGGCGAACGGAGGGGACACTTCGGCGAGGGCGCGCTCGCGGGCATCGCGGGCGGTGTCCCGGCGAAGCAGCGCATCCCGGTGGGACTGGGCCGCGCGGGTCCAGGCGTCCTCGGCCTTGCGAAGGGCATCGGCCGCGCCTTCGCGCCGGGTGCGCCGGGTCTCCAGCAGGGCCCGGGCTTCACGAGCAGCACTGGCGCGAGCTTCCGCGGAAGCCTCTTCATCACGAAGGGTCGCGAGCCGCGCGCGCACGTCCTCCTGAGCGGCGCGGATCCACGTCTGAGCCGTGGTGGCCTCCGCGTCCTCGGGAGGCGATGCACTGGCATCCGGTGCGGCGGGGGCCGCGCGGGTCCACCGTTCGCGCGCCGCGCGCCAGGCTTCACGGTGCGCCGTGCGCTTGCGGGCCGCCGTGTCGCGCCGGGCTTCGGCCTGGGTCGCGGCCGTGTCCGCGGTCGCCTGCCGCACGCTCGCCGCGCTCTCCTGCTTCGCCGCGGCATCCCGCGCGGACTCCAGCTCCAGCACCCGGGCCGCGGTCTCCGCGACCAACCCCTCCAGCGCGGAAGCCTCCCGGGCATACGGATGTTCGAGCGCGCCACACAGCGGACACGGCTCACCTTCGTGCAGCGCGGCCCGGTGCGAGGCCAGGCCCTGCGTTGCCTCCGCGCGTGACTGCGCACGGCGCGCCTCGTGGAGCATCGCCTCCTGCGTTGCCCGTCGCGCCGCCGCGTCCTTCGCCTCCTCCGCCGCGCGCTGGGAGACCTCGCGGTGCGCCTTCACCTCCGCCGCCGCGTCACCTTCCGCCGTGCCCTCCGCCCGAGCGCCTTCACCCGCGAGCGTCAGCGCCCCCAGGACCTCCTGGCGCGCCAGCAGCGCCTCCCGGAGCGCCCGCCTCGCCGCGCCGCCATCCTCGCCCAGCGCGGCCTCCGCGTGCGTCGCCAGGGCCTGCGCCTGCGCTTCCGACTCGACCGCGCCCTGGTGCTCCTCACGGCGCGCCTGGGCCTCGTTGCCCAGACGGTCCGCGTCCTTCCCCAGACGGTCCGCGTCCGCGCCCGCCGCCTGCTCATCCTTCAGCGCCACCGCGAAGCGCTCCAGCTCGCGCTGCCAGCGGGGCCACTCCGTGGCCAGGGACTCCCAGCTCGCGTGCGACGCGCGCCACGCCTCGGCCGCGTCCACCAGCACCTGGGCCTTCGCTTCCGCCGCCTGCACCAGCGCCAGCGCATCCCGAGCCGACGCCTCCGCGGCCTTCGCCTGCTTCGCCAGCTCCGCGGCCTCACGGGCCTCGCGCTCCGCCTCCGCGCGGCGCGTGTCCAGCGTCGCGGCCTCCTCCAGCGCCGGACGCACCGACGCCTCCGCCTCCAGCGCCGCCGCCCGCGCGGCCTCCGCCTGCATCCGCACCTGCCGCTGCGCCGCCGCCGCCGCGAGCGCCGCCTCCGCCTGCGAGGCCCGCTCCAACTGCTCGGCCTCCGCCCTCACGCAGCCCTGCTCCGCGGCCTCCACCGCGGACACCACCGCGCGGAACCCCTCCGCCGCGCGCACCGACTCCAGCAAGGCCTCGCGAGGCGCCGCCGCCTCCCGCTCCGACTCCGCCCGGGCCACCGCGTTCTCGGCCTGCTGCTCCTGCCCCACGAACTCCGCGCGCTGCGCGTACCAGGACCGGGCCGCCTCCGCCTCGCGCGACCGCGTCTCCTCGCGGATCCGCGCCGCCTCCTCCTCGCCCAACTGGACGCGCACGCCCTCGCGATCCGCGTCCGACATCAGCGCGATGGCCGCGAGCCCCTGCGACAACCGCTTCAGCTCCTCCTGCTCCTTCGCGTTCTTCTCGTGCGCCGCGATGGACAGGCGGCTGTACACCTCCGTGCCCGTCATCCGCTCCAGCAGCTCCGCGCGCTCGTTCGCGTCCGCGCGCAGGAACGCCGCGAACTCCCCCTGCGCCAGCAGCGCCGAGCGCCGGAACTGATCGAACGACAGCCCCAGCCGCTCTTGAATCGCGTGGAGCACCTCGCCCTTGGTGCGGCCGAACACCTGTCCCGAGGCCACGTCCGTCAGGCTCAGCTCCTGCGGCCGGAAGCGCCCCTCCGCGCGCTCGCGCGCACGCCACACGTTCCACCGGGCCCGGTACCGCCGCCCGTCCTTGCCCAGGAAGTCCACCTCCGCGTGGCCCTTGCCCGCCCCGCGCCGCAGCATGCCGCGCACGTCGTACGCGGACAGCCGCGCCTCCTCGTCCTCGTCCGCTCGGCCCACCAGCACCTTGCTGGGCCCACCCAGGCGGGGCGTGCGGTCGAACAGCGCCAGGCACAGCGCATCCAGCAGCGTGCTCTTCCCCGCCCCCGTCGCGCCGGAGATGGCGAACAACCCCAGCCGGTCCAGCGGCGCCCGATCCAGCTCCAGCGCGAAGTCTCCCGCGAAGCTCGTGAGGTTGCTGCCGCGAATCGCCAGAATCTTCACGACGCGTCCTCCTGCACCTGCGTGAGCAGCGCGTGGAACGACTCCAGCAACCCCGGCGAGGGCGCCTCCTTGAAGTCCCGCGCATAGCGGGCGAGGAACACGTCCTCCGGCGTGCGCTCCCGCAGCGACAACCCCGGCCGCACGTCCGCCAGCGCCCCGCCCGTGCCCGTGTAGAACGGCGTCAGCTTCACCAGCCGCGCCGCCCGTCCCTCCAGCGCCTTCTCCACCTTGTGGCGCAGCGCCGGCTCCGGCCGGGGCAGCGACACGCAGACCTCCAGGTACGGCCGCATCGACTCCGGCGCCCCCGCTTCGTACGCGGGCAGCGCCGCCAGCAGCTCCAGCACCTCCGACAGCGGCGCCGCGGCCCGCGCGGGCACCCGCATCATGTCCGTGGTGCGAGGCACCGACAGCGGACGCACCTGCGTCAGCGCTCCGTCCTCCACGTCCAGCACCAGCACCTGGTGCCGGTAGTGCGCCTCCGACAGCGACAGCGGCAGCGGAGAGCCGCTGTAGCGCACGCCCTCGCGGCCACCCACGCGCTGCGCCTTGTGCAGATGCCCCAGCGCCGCGTACGCGACGTCCTCCGGGAACAGGTCCACCGGCAGCGCATGCTGGTTGCCGCCGAGAATCTTCCGCTCGCTCAGCTCCGACAACTCCGAGCCCGTCATGTAGCAATGGCCCATGGCCACCAGCGCCTGCCCGGACCGCCGCCGCCTGCGCGCCGCCTCCAGCACCTCCGCGTAGACGGAGCGCACGCCCTCCACCAGCCGGTCCCCTTCACTGTCCGGCACGGACGGCAGGTCCGAGGGCCGCAGGTACGGCACCGCCGCCACCCACGCGCCCACCTTGCCGCGCGCGTCATGCACCGGCACCACCAGCCGCTCCATCTCCAGTCCGCCCCGGTGGCGCGGCAGGCCGCCCACCACGCGCACGCCCAGGGCGTGGAACAGCGGATCCGGCGCGTCCAGGCGCGCGGCGGAGTCGTGGTTGCCGCCCACCACCACCACGTCCAGCTTCGGCAGCGTGCGCCGGGCACGCGCGATGAAGTGGTACCAGGCCGCCTGCGCTTCCGCGCTGGGGTTGGCCGTGTCGAAGATGTCCCCGGCCACCAGGAGCGCATCCACCTCCTGGGACTCCAGCGTGTCCAACAGCCACGTCAGGAACGCGGCGTGCTCCACTTCCCGTGAGACGTCATACAGCGTGTGGCCCAGGTGCCAGTCCGACGTGTGCAGCAGGCGCATCCGGCGTTCACCCTCCCTCGTGGCCCGGTGGCGGGTGCGGGCCGGGCAGCCTCCCCCGGTCCCATCCCCGACTCCAAGCGGCGAGCCCTCGCTCCCTTACCCGCCCCCTCTGACATTGTCGAAAAAGGGCGTCATTCCGCGCGCTTGCATCCGTGGCCTGCCCGACGCGTCCCATCCTCCCCACCCCACGCGCCACGGAGCCTCGCCACGCGGCCAGGGCCCACCCGCGAGGGCACACCCGTGGCATGGGAGCCCTGCGCCATGCGTGCACTTCACCGACGCATGCGCAGGGTCCGCGCGAAGAAGCGCGAGCCCCGTGAGATTCCACACGTTTGCGCTCGCGCGGCGTTCCTTCCGCAGGTCCACGCACCTCATGCAGCAAGCCTGCCCGGCGCGCGGAGGTGCATTCGCGATCGGATTGATGGTTCACGCGCCGCGAGGCCAGTGCACAATGCGCCGCCATGCTTTCCGGTGTCTTCTCCCCGCTCGGCATCCTCGCGTCCCTGCTCGTCGTGGGCGCCCTGGTCCTCGCCACGCTGTTCGAACTCAAGCGCCGCCAGCGCGCCGCGTGGGAGGCGTTCGCGAAGGCGCACGGCCTCACCATCGCGGAGCGGCGGATGGAGGTGCAGGGGCGCTATCAGGGACGGCCCCTGCTGCTGGCCACGGGCAAGCGCGGCGCGGGCGGCAAGAAGCGCCACACCGTGACGGTGCTGCGGCTGGACCTGGAGGGCGCGCTGCCCGCGGACCTGCTGCTGGAGCACGAGCGCCCCGAGGACAAGCTTCCCGGCGCCGCCACCCCGCGCGAGGAGACGATTGGCGACGCGGAGCTGGACGCGGCCTTCCAGGTGGAGGGGCTGGCCCCCGAAGCGCGCCCCGTCATCCTGGAGCCGGGTGTTCGGCAGCGCCTGCTGGGCCTGAAGGGCCACCGCCGCGTGAGCATCAAGGGCGGCTGGCTCCAGGTGGAGCAGCGCGGCGTCCCCGCGAGCACCGCCGCGCTGGAGGCGTTGATCCGCGCCCCCCACGACCTGGCCCGCGCCGTCACCGAGGCCGCGCCCGCGCTGCCCGCGACGAACGCCGTGGAGGCCACGCCGCACGCGGAGGCGTCACTGCGGGACGAAGAGCTGCCCGGCTCCGAGCACGCCTGAGGGCGGCGCTTCAGCCCACCCGCGCGAGCGCCTCCACGTACTGCTCGCGCACGCGGGTGGCCAGGGCCGCCGAATCCGGCCCGAACGTCTCCGGCGGCAGCGCCGGCATCACCCGCACCGTGACGGTGGCGCGGGCGCTCATCCACGGCCCGTCCCCATCCACCAGCTCCCGCGTGCCGCGCACCAGCACCGGCACCACCGGCACGTGCTCCTCCAGCGCCAACTGGAACGCGCCGCGCTTGAAGGGCAAGAGCTCCCCGGTCGAATAGGTGCCCTCCGGGAAGATGAGCACCGGGATGCCCTTGCGGAGCCACCGGCGGCAAGGGCCCAGGAGCTGCTCCATGGACGTGGAGCTGCCGCGCACGATGGGCACGTAGCCCAGGAGCGTCATCATCCAGCCCACCAGCGGCGTGCGGAACAGCGACGCCTTCGCCACGAACTTGTACGGCGTGAACAGCCCCATCACCGCCAGGATGTCCGCGAACGACTGGTGATTGACGACGTAGACGCACGGCCCCTTGGGCAACAGCTCCCGTCCCTCCACCCGCACGCGCCAGCCGGGGGACGCGTGCAGCCACAGCCCGTAGCACCACCGGCACACCAGCACGTGCAGCCACTGGCGGTTCGGATCCAACGGATACGCCACCACGAACAACACCGCGCCCAACGTGAAGAGGAGGGGCGCGGTGACGAGGAACAGCGCGAAGAACCACAGCGAGACGACGTAGCGCATGCGAGAGGAGGCGCCTTCCGTTCAGCACGACGCCGGAGGCGTCCGGTCCGCCAGGAGTACCACGTTCCAGGCGGCCCACCCACGCCCGGCCCGGTTGCCCGCGCGCCCTGCGACGGAGCCCGGGGCAAACCGGCGGAGCACCCGAGCGCCGGGGCAGGCAAGACGTCAGGCCCGCATCATTCTCCTGCAATGCGCTTGCAGGGCCGCCAGATTAGCGCCTTAAGGTGCCCGGCGAACCCGGAGGGAGAACCGCATGGACGCGCAGGGAGTGCACATCGAAACCCATCCCCGTGAGGGCGAACCGGTGTTCAGCGCGGGGCGCCCGGACCCCTGCACCCTGGTCCTCTTCGGTGCCACGGGCGACCTGGCCGAACGCAAACTATTCCCCGCCCTCTTCGAGCTCGCCCGCGCCGGCCTGCTCCCCGAGAACTTCGCCATCGTCGCCTACAGCCGCTCCAAGCTGGAGGACGGCCCCTTCCGCGAGCACGTGAAGGAGGGCCTGAAGAAGTTCGCCCGTACGCAGCCCCTGGATGAAGCCGCGGTGAAGCGCTTCACGGAGAGCATCGAGACCGCCTCCGGCGGCTACGACGATCCGGAGGCCTTCAAGCGCCTGGGCCAGAAGCTCCAGGACCTCGCGAAGCGCCGCAAGACGGACGGCAACCAACTCTATTACATGGCCACGCCGGCCTCCACGTTCCCGCAGATCATCAAGAGCCTGTCGGACGCGGGCCTGCTCAAGCGCGAGGAGCAGCCCGGTCAGAAGCCCTGGCACCGGCTCATCATCGAGAAGCCCTTCGGCCACGACCTGGAGAGCGCGAAGGCCCTCAACAAGACGCTGGGCTCGGCGCTGGACGAGAAGCAGATCTTCCGCATCGACCACTACCTGGGCAAGGAGACGGTGCAGAACATCCTGGTGTTCCGCTTCGCCAACGCCATCTTCGAGCCGCTCTGGAACCGCCAGCACATCGACCACGTGGAGATCACCGCGGCGGAGGCCATTGGCGTGGAGGGCCGCGGCGGCTTCTACGACGAGACGGGCGTCATCCGGGACATGGTGCAGAACCACCTGCTCCAGGTGCTGGCCCTGTGCGCCATGGAGCCCCCGGTGTCCTTCGGCGCGGAGGACATCCGCGATGAGAAGAACAAGGTCTTCCGCGCGCTGCGCCCCGTGGAAGGCGGCGAGGTGCCCCAGCACGTGGTGGTGGGCCAGTACGAGGGATACCAGGACGAGAAGGGCGTGAAGAAGGGCTCCCGCACGCCGACCTACGTGGCGATGAAGATGAACATCGACTCGTGGCGCTGGCAGGGCGTGCCCTTCTACCTGCGCGCGGGCAAGAACCTGAAGAAGCGCCTGACGGAGGTGTCCATCCACTTCAAGACGGTGCCCCTGGGCCTGTTCAGCGGCAGCGGCGCCAGTTGCCAGCGGTTGCAGCCCAACGTGCTCACGCTGCGCATCCAGCCGCACGAAGGCATCGCGCTGTCCTTCGAGTCCAAGATCCCCGGCGAGGACGTCAACATCGGCGGCGTCACCATGGACATGGACTACGCGGAGAGCTTCAAGAAGCCCGTGCCGGAGGCGTACGAGCGGCTGCTGCTGGACTGCATGCGCGGCAACGCCACCCTCTTCGCGCGCCAGGACAGCGTGGAGCAGGCGTGGGGCTACATCACGCCCATCCTGAAGGCGCTGGAGACGGACGAAGGCGGCACGGTCCACACCTACGCCAAGGGCAGCAAGGGCCCTGACGCCGCGGACGCGCTGCCCGCGAAGAACGGCCGGCGGTGGTCCACGCTATGAGCCAGCCCCTCATCGTCCCCTCCGACCGGCTGGCCCGCGAGGCCGCGGACTGGATGGCCCGCGAGCTGGAGAGGGCGCTCGCGACGAAGGTCCGCGTGAGCCTGGCCCTGTCGGGCGGCAACACGCCCAAGCCCGCGTACCGGCTGCTCGCGGACCACAAGCTCCCCTGGGAGCGCGTGGACGTGTACTTCGTGGACGAGCGCTTCGTGCCGCCCGACCACCAGGACAGCAACTACCTGCTGGTGAAGCAGTCGCTCATTGAGCCGCTGAAGCTGCCGGACGCGCAGGTGTTCCGCATGCAGGGCGAGCGCACCGACCGCGACGCCGCCGCGCGCGACTACGAGAAGACGCTGCCCGCGAAGCTGGACGTGGTGCTCATCGGCGTGGGCGAGGACGGCCACACCGCGAGCCTCATGCCCGGCCACCCGGCGCTCCAGGAGCGCACGCGGCGGGTGCTGGCGGTGGAGCAGAGCGCCAAGCCGCCGCCGTGGCGGATGACGCTGACCTTCCCCGTGCTTCAGGGCGCGGGGGCGGTGCTGGGGCTGGTGGCCGGCGAGGGCAAGCGGGACGCCATGCGGCGCATCCTCGCGGGCGATATGTCCCTGCCCGCGTCGCACGTGACGAACACGCAGTGGATGTTGGACCCCTCCGCCCACGGGTGAGGCGGATCCTCTGGAGGGAACAATGAGCGAACAGACGAAGCCGGCGCAGTTCGGCGTGGCGGGCATGGGCGTGATGGGCGCGAGCCTCGCCCTCAACATCGCGGACCACGGCTTCCGCGTCGCCGTGTGGGACCGCCACCCGGAGAGCATCCAGAAGGTCCAGCAGGAGAACCCCAAGCAGGCGCTGCAGGGCTTCCCGGAGCTGGAGAAGTTCGTCGCCGGCCTGGAGCGCCCGCGCCGCATCCTCCTGATGATCACCGCCGGCGCCCCCGTGGACGAGATGATGGGCCGGCTGTTCCCGCTCTTGTCGCCCGGCGACGTCATCATGGACGCGGGCAACTCCTGGTACCTGGACACGCGCCGCCGTGAGGCCCTGTGCAAGGAGAAGGGCTTCCACTTCCTGGGCATCGGCGTGTCCGGCGGCGAGGAGGGCGCGCGCAACGGCCCGTCCATCATGCCCGGCGGCCCCAAGGACGCGTACGCGCTGGTGCAGCCCGTGCTGGAGGCCATCGCCGCGCGCAGTGAAGAAGGCCTGTGCGTCACCCACGTGGGCCCGGAGGGCGCGGGCCACTTCGTGAAGATGGTGCACAACGGCATCGAGTACGCGGACATGCAGCTGCTCGCGGAGACGTACGACGTGCTCCGCCGCGGCCTGGGCCTGGACACCGCGCAGCTCGCCGACCTGTTCTCCAAGTGGAACGAGGGCATCGCCGAGTCGTTCCTCCTGGAGACCACCATCAAGGTGCTGCGCAAGCGCGACCCGGAGACGGGCAAGCCGCTGGTGGACCTGGTGCTGGACAAGGCCGGCCAGAAGGGCACGGGCAAGTGGACGGTGCAGGTGGCGTTGGATCTGGGCGTGCCGGTGCCCTCCATCGCGTCCGCGCTGGACGCGCGCAACCTGTCCTCGCGCAAGGACGAGCGCGTGGCCGCGGGCAAGAAGCTCCACGGCCCCGACATCTCCCTGTCCTCGGACGAGAAGAAGGAATTGGCCCAGTGGGCGCATGACGCGCTCTACGCGGCGCGCGTGGTGACGTACGCGCAGGGCATGCGGCTCATCCAGGCGGCGTCGGACGAGTACAAGTGGGGCGTGTCGCTGGCGGAGATGGCGCGCATCTGGCGGGGCGGCTGCATCATCCGCGCGAAGCTGCTCACCCCGCTGCGCGAGTCCTTCCAGCAGCAGCCCACGCTGCCGAATCTCATGGTGTCGGAGGCCTTCGCGCCCGTGCTGGACAAGATGGCCCCGGCGTGGCGCAGGTTCGTGGGCGTCGCGACGAAGGCGGGCATCCCCGTGCCGGTGTTCAGCAGCAGCCTGGCGTACCTGGACAGCTACCGCAGCCCGGAGCTGCCGCAGAACCTCACCCAGGCCCAGCGCGACGCGTTCGGCGCGCACACGTACCAGCGCCGGGACAAGCCCGACGCCGGCTTCGTGCACTCGGACTGGCTGAAGTAGTCCGTCCCCTGCCCCTGCGCGCCGCCTACTTCTTCTGGGTGGCGCGCAGCTCGGCGCGGCGGATCTTCCCGCTCACCGTCTTGGGCAGCTCCGTGACGAACTCAATCTCACGCGGGTACTTGTAGGGCGCCGTGGTCTTCTTCACGAAGTCCTGCAGCTCCTGCGCGAGCTCGGGTGACGGCGTGTGCCCCGGCGTGAGCAGCACGTACGCCTTGATGCGGTGGCCCAGCTTGTCGTCCGGCACGCCGATGACGGCGGACTCGGCCACCGCCGGGTGCTCAATCAGCGCGGACTCCACCTCGAAGGGGCCCACGCGGTAGCCGGACGTCTTGATGACGTCGTCCGAGCGCCCCACGAACCACAGGTAGCCGTCCGCGTCGCGCACCGCGCGGTCACCGGTGACGTACCAGTCCCCCCGGCTGCTGGCGGCGTTGGCCGCGTCGTCGTTGAGGTAGCCCGCGAACAGGCCCACCGGCCGCTCCGGCTTCACGCGCACGGCGATGTCGCCCTCCTGCCCGTCCGCGACTTCATTGCCGTGCTCGTCGATGACGGCCACGTTGAAGCCCGGGGACGGCTTGCCCATGGAGCCCACGCGCGGCTCCATGCCGGGGAAGATGCCCACGATGACCACCGTCTCCGTCTGGCCGTAGCCCTCGCGGATGTGCAGCCCGGTGGCCTCCTTCCACGTCTGGATGACCTCCGGGTTGAGCGGCTCGCCCGCGCTCAGCGAGTGGCGCATCGCGGACAGGTCCACCGCCTTCAAATCCTGGAGCACCAGCGCGCGCCACGCGGTGGGCGGCGCGCAGAAGGTGGTGACCTTCTCCCGCTCCAGCACCTTCAGGAAGGCCACGGGGTCGAACCGGCCGCGGAAGTCGTGGACGACGTTGCACGCGCCCACGCTCCACGGGCCGAAGAGCTTGCCCCACGCGCACTTCGCCCAGCCGGTGTCGCTGAGCGTGAGGTGCCGGTCCTCCGGCTTCAGGTCCAGCCAGTAGCGGCCGGTGATGAGGTGCCCCTGGCCGTAGCTGGACTGGGTGTGCAGCACCATCTTCGGCATGCCGGTGGTGCCGGACGTGAAGTAGATGAGCAGCGGATCATCCGAGCGCGTGGGCGGGAACGCCGTCGCCTGGGATTCCGCCAGCGCCTCCGGCGTGTAGCGCGTCCACGGAGCAGGCGCGTCGCCAGTGGACACCCACGTCGTCACGCCGGGGGTCTGGCCTGGCACGCCCTCGAAGCGATCCAGGCAGCTTGCGTCGGTGAGGACGGCCTTCGCGCCAGCGGCCTCCAGCCGGTAGCGGATGTCCTTGGCGGTGAGCATGGGCGTGCCGGGCATGAAGACGATGCCCGCGCGGATGCAGCCCAGCACCAGGAACCACCACTCCGGCACGCGCGGCATCAGGATGAAGACCCGGTCGCCGCGCTTCAGGCCCAGCCCGGTGAGGAAGCGCGCCGCGTGCAGCGAGCGCTCCTTCAGGTCCTGGAAGCTGAAGCGCTGGGAGCGTCCGGACTCGTCGGACCACTGGAGCGCGGGGGCCTGGGGCCGCTCGGCCGCGTGCCGGTCGATGACGTCCGTGGCGAAGTTGAAGTGCGCCGGCCGCTCCCACCGGAAGTCACGGCGGGTGGACGTGTAGTCGGCGGATGAAGACTCGGGCATGGACGGCTCCTGGAGTGTTCCGACAACCCCAGCAGCCTGTCACGTCATCCCGAGGAACGAGTCACGGCCCCCGCGCGGAGCGCCCGGTGGTGGACGCTCGTGACGCGCGGGGGAAGTCCAGCGTGCTTCAGCGGGCGGCGGCCCGCAGCTCTTCCGCCAGCTTGCGCGCCTCGTCGCTCCAGCCCGGCTCGCCCAGCGCGGCGACCTGGTCGAAGTCACGCGCGGCGCGGGCCTCCTGGTGCAGGGCGCGCAGCGCGAGGCCGCGGTTCCACAGCGCCTGCGGGTTGCGCGGATCCGCGCGCACCACCGGGTCCAGCAGCGCCAGCGCGTCCTGGTAGCGGCCGTCCTGCAGCGCCACCACCGCCAGGTCGCTGTCGCGCGCCAGCGACGCGGGCTCGCGCGCCAGCACCGCCTGCGCCTGCTGCCACTGGCCGTGCAGCACGTAGGCCGCGACGATGCCGCGGAAGTCCTTGCGCTCCTCCATCTCCGCCAGCGGACGCAGCGGCAGCGTGCCCTTTCCGGCCTCCACGCCGTCCGCGCCACCGCGCATGGGGCTGTAGCGGCGCCACTGGTCCGCGCGCGGATCAGACAGGCGGGCCTCCAGCTCGCGGGTGGTCTGGTTCTCCAGGAAGACGACCGCCGGCACGTCCTGGGCGGGCATCATGCGCGGCACGAAGACGGCGCAGAGGCTGGCGGCCATGGCCAGCGGCGCCACGACGCGCGCGTTCTTGCGCACCCACGCGCCCAGCGACACCACGTTGCCCTCCGGCTTCGCGGCCGGCGCTTCCGTCGCGCCCGTGCCCAGGGCGCGCGCCGCCAGCAGCTCCAACTGGAGCAGATCCCGGAGGCCGCCCTCGCAGGCGGCACAGCGCGGCAGGTGGTTCCGGAAGCCTTCGGCGTCGGACTCGGACAGTTCGCCGTCCATGAAGAGGTGCAACCGGGTGCAATGCGCGTTCATGACTGGACCCCCCGCTCCCGGGCCACCGCGACGCTCGGGAGGAGCAGTTCCCTCAGGTCCCGGCGCGCCAGCGTCAGCCAGCTGCCCACGGTTCCCACGGGAACGTTGAAATGTTCTGCGATGGCCTGATAGCGGCGGCCTTCCGCGTGAAGCCGGTACGCGTCCCTCAGGTGCGGCTTGAGCTGCTCGATGGCCGCCTGGAACGCGTCGTTGCCCACCAGCTCCCAGTTCTCCCTGTCCCCATCCCCCGTCACCGGCAGGTCCTGCACCAGCGCCAGGTGCGGCAGCCCCCGGCTCTCCGTGCGCTGCCGGCGGCAGTGGTCCAGGAACCGGTTGGTCATGGTCGTGCACAGCCACGCCGCGCACGCCGCCTCCGTCCGGTCCTTCAGGTGGCCAAACTCCGGCAACGCCCGCTCGAAGGCCTCCTGGACCAGGTCTTCCGGGTCCAGGACGCCGCGAGCGCACAACCGCCGCGCCACCGCCAGCAGGCTGGGCCGGTGTCGCTGGATGAACGCCTCGAAGTGGCGCTTTTCCCGGTTGAAGAGGTTGGCCATGACACAAGGCCCCGAAGTGACTGGTGGGCTTTCCTGACTAAAGACGCCGAGCGGTTCGTTTCTTGAGAGAAAAATGCCCGGAAGGGCAGACAAGCCTGCCCGGCAGGGGCTTCAGCGGGCCCCTTCCGGCCCCGCCAGCAGGGGGGGAACCGACGGCGGCGGCAGGGGACGGCGCCGCTTGGGGCCCCGCTCCGAGCAATTGACGTACGAATTCTTCACGTGCGGGGCGCTGCGGTCCGGCTCGAAGGCAGTGGCGGTGGAGGACACGTCTCCGGGGATCATGGGTCGCTTCTCCTGGTACGGCGGAAGTCCGGCGAAAACCGGGGATGGGTAGAAAAAGACTGTTGGGCGTGGTCCATAGCACGCCTCGCCTCACCGGCAGGAGGGCCCCCCAGGGGCACTCCCTCAAGGATTTCAAGGAGTTCCGAATGAACGAGGACAAGTCCGCGCTGCACCCCGCGTGGCGGCAGTGGCTGGCGGAGAACCTGGCATTGGGAGTGTCGGCGGAGGACGTACAACAGACGCTGGTGCAGGCGGGGGTGGACCCGGCGCTGGCGCGGGAGGAGATCGCGGCGGTGGGGCAGCACCCGTACTTCAAGGCGGCGCTCCAGGTGGCCCGGCACTTCGGGTGGCTGGAGTCGCTGATGGACGTCTACAGCGAGCTGCGCGCGCGGGACGGGGGCCGGGAGCTGGAGGTGCGCGAGGGGGTGTCCCCGGAGGAGTTCTTCCGCCGCTACTTCCTGGGCCACCGGCCGGTGGTGCTGCGCGGGCTGATGGCGGACTGGCCCGCGATGAAGCGCTGGTCGCTGCCGTACTTCCGCGAGCGCTTCGGGACGGTGGAGGTGGAGGTGATGGTGGGACGCGACGCCAACCCGGAGCACGCGGCCGAGCAGGACCGGCACCGGGCGCGGATGCCCTTCTCCGAGTTCCTCACCCGCGTGGAGACGGCCGGAGAGACGAACGACTTCTACATGGTGCCGCGCAACGAGAACTGGGGGCGCGAGGGGCTGGCGCCGCTGCGCGAGGACCTGCGGGCCCCCGCGGGGCTCATCGACCCGTCGCTGCGGGCGGATCAACTGACGCTGCTCCTGGGGCCCGCGGGCACCGTCACCCCGCTGCACCACGACAACATGAACATCCTGTTGGGCCAGGTGATGGGCCGCAAGCACGTGCGGCTGGTGCCATCCTTCGAGCGCCACCGCGTGTACCCGCACCGGGGCACCTTCAGCCACGTGGACGCGGCGAAGCCGGACCTGGCCGCGCACCCGCTGTTCGCCGAGGCCACGGTGCTGGAGGCGGTGCTGGAGCCCGGAGACATGGTGTTCCTGCCGGTGGGATGGTGGCACTGGGTGAAGGCGCTGGACGTGAGCGCCAGCGTCACCTTCCACCACTTCCTCGTTCCGGGAGGCAACACGCACCTGGACGCTCCCTTCTGACCCGTTCAGTCCGCCCGCTCCACCAGCAACACGGAGCGCGTCCACACGGCGCGGGAGTCGCGCGCGAGCCACGCCTGGCGCTCGTCGCGCAGCGCGACGGCCGCGGGCTTGCCGGCGTGGATGCTCCGGCGGACCCCGTCGAAGAAGCGGCCCGCGGCGTCCGGGATGTCCACCGTGGAGGCCAGCACCGCGCGGGCCCCGGAGTCGATGAAGGCCGCGGGCAGGCTGAAGGGCTCCGTGCTCTGGAGGGACGACGTGCGGCCCGCGCTGCACGCGGCCAGGAACACGGTGGGCGCGCCGGTGAGCCGCTGCTCGCGCACCACGTCCGCCGTGAGCGCGTAGCGGCCGTTCACCTCCGGTGACAGCACCACCAGCGACGCGCCGGAGATGCTGGGGTCGGTGATGCCGTGCGCGTGGATTTCAATCTCCGTGGCGTCCGCCATCCGCGCCAGCACGCGCGAGGGCGTGGCGTCCGCGCCGGACAGCACGTCCGGCGGCGCGACGCCGGGCTCCGCCTCCGGCGTCCACGAGGGGAGCCGGGGCAGTTGCAGGAGCGACGGTGCCTCCACGCCCGCCACCACCAGGCGGCGCGCGGCGGTGGACGTGGGCGCGGGAGGCGGCCCCTGGGTGCGGCCCAGGCGGAAGCTCCAGGCCATCTCCGGCGGCAGCAGGTCCGTGCGGCCGAAGAGCGGCGTCCAAGCGAACACGTCCACGTGCTCGCAGCCGGCGAGCGTCTGGCGCAGGGCATCCGGCACCAGCCGGGACGAATCCACCCGGGCGAAGGACTCCCGGCGCGAACCGTCATAGGAGCCCTTCACCTCGCCCTTGGGCCCCAGCGCCACCAGGGTGGTGCGCTCGGCGTGGATGCTGGCCGCCAGCGCGCACCGCGAAGGGACGGGCGTGCCCAGCTGCGCGGCCATCAGCGCCACCACCTTGGGGAACTCCCCGGCGCGGCCCGCGTCCGCCGCGAGCGACGAATAGCTGAGCGCCCAGGTCTCACGCCCCAGCACGTCGCCGCGGGGCAGGGCCTCCGCGTCCGCGATGGCCTTCTTCAAGAGCGCCTCGCCCCGGGCCCGGTCCTGGTCCAGGAGGAAGCGGCCCTCCAGATAGTGCGTGTAGATGCGGTCGCTCTCCGGGACGGAGGCGCCCTCCAGGGCCCGCGTGGTGACCGTCTTCAGCCACTCCGCGTCGCGGGGCCCCGAGCCGAAGCGGGACAGCTCCGCGACCGTCGCGCCGAACACCAGCTCCATGGGGTTGTCCGAGCACGCCTCCGCCGCTTCCAGCTCGCGCCGCGCGGCGTCCGGCCGCAGGTCCAGGTAGTACAGGTGCGCCAGCTGCACGTGGGGCCAGGAGCAGCTGCGGGTGGTGCCTCGCGCGGCCCACTCCTCCAGGTACGCGCGCGCGCTGCCCAGGTCGTTGCGGGAGCGCGCCACGTGGCTGAGGATCTCCAGGACGTTGAACTCCGTCTCCCACTCGCGCAGCTGCCGGGCGCCCGCCCACAGCACGCGCGCGTGGGCTTCCGCCTCCGTGAGGCGCTGCTGGTCCGTGTAGAAGATGGTCAGCCGGCGCTCCAGGTCCAGGCAGCGCACCGACAGCGTCGTCTCACGGCAGCGCTGGAGCGCGTTGAAGAGCCGCTGCTCGGCCTTCCACCACGACCCTTCCGCGACCTCCTGGCGCGCCTGGTCCCGCTCCGCGATGTACGTGAACCAGGGGTCGCCCATGCGGCCCACGCGCGCGACCATGTCCTGCAGGCCGGTCAGGGAGCCGTTGCGGCTGCGCAGGAGCGCGCCCAGGTAGATGTCCTCGTCGCCGGACACGCGCGCCCGGTTCAGCAGCGCCTCCGGGACGGAATGGCCCGCGCGCAGCGTCTCCGCGTACTGACGCGCCAGCTCCGCCCGGCGGGAGAAGTCGCGCTTCGCCACGCGCTGTACGTAGTCCGTGAGCACGCTGCCGCCCTGCACCCGGTCCAGCTCCTTCGCCAGGGGCATGAGCGCCAGCGCGCGCTCCTTCGACGCCGCGGCGCGCACGGCCTCATAGAAGACGCCGCGCACCGCGCCCGGAAGCTGCCGGGCCGCGTCCATGGGCAGGGGCGCCTTCGGATCCTCCACCAGCGCCAGGGTCGCTTCGCGCGCGGCCGTCCACTGGCGCTGGCGCTCCAGCGTGGCCTCGCGCAAGGACAGCGCCTGGGCGTGGGCTTCACGTCCCCAGCCCTGCTCGTTGCGCTTCGCCACCTCTTCGAACAGCTGCGACGCGCGCAGCGTCAGCCCCATCTCCCGGAACACCAGCGCGCGGTTCCACAAGGCCTGGGTCAGGTTCGGCTTCGCGGTGAGCGCCGCGTCCAGCAGGCGCAGCGCGCGCTCATGGTCGCCGCGAGCGAGCGCCACCGCCGCCAGGTCGCTGTCGCGCTCGGGCGAGGCCGGCAGGCGCTCCAGGAACGAGGCCGCCTGGTTCCACTCGCCCTCCAGGGCATAGGCCGCCGCGATGCCGCCCCAGTCCTGCTGGGCCTCCATGCGGGCGAGCGGCCCCAGGGGCATGGGCTCGGCGGGCACCGGGCAGCCGCCCGCGGGTGCACGCGAGCGGTAGCGGTCCGCTTCCGGGTGCGTAAGGCGGGACTCGATGCGGGCCGCCGCCCGGCGATCCGTCCAGAAGGTGTCAGGCACGGACTGCGCCTGCTGCGCCCGGGGCTTCAGGGCCGCGACGCCGCCCGCCAGGAGGGGGATGGCCAGTGCCAGCGCCCAGAGACTCATCTTCGCCGGCTTCACCATGCGGTCCCCTCGGGCGTCTCCCCCCTGCCGCCCTTCCGGGACGTTCTACACCAACCTCCGACGAACGCCGACCTGGCCCCGTCCCCTGCCTTCAGGCGTCCCATGACGCGGTGGGCAGCAAGGCGGTGGGAGAACAGGCGCATCGGATGTTTTGGGTGACACACGCACCAATAGACGGGCTGCTCCGCCGATCTTGAAAAAAGGCCCCACTTCCCACGTCCGGCGCGAGAGGGAGACAGGGCGCCGGGCCGTCAGGCTGTTGGGGGGATGACGCCCGGGGGCTCGGCTGCACGGCTGCTCTCGAAGGATGGTTTGAGCGCCCGCATCCACCCGGAATCACGCGCTTCGGCATGCCTGGGGAAGTGACGGGCGGCAGGGCCCCGTCCCCCTCATGCCCCACCAGGCGGCCCGGCGGGCGCGTGTGCGGCAGGGGGTTGGCAGGCGGGATGGGGCGGGAAGGCTTTTTTCCCGCCGCGTGTCCCCTTGGCCCAACCCGGACCGAAAGGACCCCTGTTTGAAGCGACTCCTTAAGCTCGTTGCCGCGGCCTCCCTGATGCCGGCCCTGTCTTTCGCTGGCGTTCTCTGGAAGGGCGACTTCGAGACCGGCAACACGTCCCAGTGGACGCGCCAACAGGCCGTTGCCAACAGCCGCTTGCAGGTCGTGACCGACGTGGTGCGTGACGGCAGGTACGCCCTCAAGGCCACGGTGAAGCAGGGCGACAATCCCATCAACGCCAGCGGTAACCGCAACGAGCTGCTCTACCTGACCCACGAGACGCAGGGGAAGGAGTACTACTACAAGTGGAGCACGCTCTTTCCCTCGAACTACCCGGTGCATGACTCGTGGCAGGTCATCACCCAGTGGCACCAGGAGAGCTGCTGTGGCTCGCCGCCGCTGGAGTTCTTCGTGCGCGGGGACAAGATCAACCTGCGCGTGGGCGGCAACACCACGCCCGTGCTGTGGCAGACCTCTATCGACAAGGGCAACTGGCACGACTTCGTGCTGCACGTGAAGTGGTCTTCCGACAAGAAGGTCGGCTTCGTGGAGCTGTGGCACAACGGCGAGCACGTGCTGCCGAAGACCTACGGCGCCAACCAGTTCGGCAAGGAGCTGAACTACCTGAAGATGGGCCTGTACCGCGACAACGCCATCAAGCCCGAAGGGACCATCTTCCACGACGGCTTCACCATGGCGACGACGCTCGAGGACGTGATGCCGCCCGCGCCCGCGCCGGTGGAGGAGACGCCCGTGCCCACGCCCGTGCCGGATGACACGACCATCCCGCAGGAAGACCCCACGCCGGTGACGGAGACCCCGGTGGCGGAGACCCCGGTGACGAACACGCCGCAGCTGCCCACCACCCAGCTGCCTGGCGTGGGCGGCCAGACGCCCACCCCCACGCCCGTGTCCAACAACCCCAATGGCCTGCCGGACTCGTCCGACGCCATGGCGGGGGGCTGCAGCGCGTCCGGCGCGTCCGGCACCCTGCCCTTCGCCGGTGCCCTGCTGATGCTGGGCGCTGTCGCGCTGCGCCGTCGCCGGGCCCCCGCCCGCGCGCTGGCCCCGCGCGCGAAGCGCTGACTTCCGCTCGACACCGAAGCAAGTCCCCAGGCCCGGTGCGTCTCATGACGCACCGGGCCTTCTTGTTTCCTGGGACTTTCTTCGGCCACACAAAAATGTCGGAGAATTTAAGTAATTCTTGAATTGTTTGACCTTCGCGGCTCAGTCGGGTTTCGCTTCGGGCTCCCCCGCAGCACGAAAGGCAGGACCCGATGAAGCGGACCTCCGGGCTGTTCTCCACCGCGACGGCGCTGTTCGCTGGCGCCACGCTGAGCGTCATTCCCTCCATGGCGATGGCGGCGCCTTCGCAGGCGGAAGCGGCGCTGGCGCACGACGTGTCGCCCGACCTGCTCTCCGCGATGCAGCGGGACCTGGGCCTGACGGCGGACGGTGCGAAGCGGCGGCTGGCGTCGGAGGCGGCGGCGGTGCGCGTGGAGGGCAACCTGCGCGCGGCGCTGGGCGAGCGCTTTGGCGGCGCGTGGATGAACGCGGACGGCAGCGCGCTGGTGGTGGGCGTGACGACGGACGCGGACGCGGACGCGGTGCGCCGCGCGGGGGCGGTGCCCCAGAAGGTGAAGTACACGCAGGCGGAGCTGGAGGCGGTGAAGGTCCAGCTGGACCGCGACAGCCGGATGGCGGGCCGCGCCGTGCATGCCTGGTACGTGGACGTGATGACGAACAGCGTGGTGGTGCTGGCGCAGGACTCCGCGCTGACGGGCGGCACGGACTTCGTCGCGAAGGCGGGCGTGAAGCACCCCGCGGTGCGCACGGTGCCGTCGCGCGAGGAGTTCCAGCCGGTGTACGACCTGCGCGGCGGTGACGCGTACTACCCGGGCGGCGCGCGCTGCTCCATCGGCTTCCCGGTGGCGGGCGGCTTCGTGACGGCGGGCCACTGCGGCGGCGCGGGCACGGGCACCAGCGGCTTCAACGGCGTGGCGCAGGGCACGGTGGTGGCGGCCAGTTGGCCCGGCAACGACTACGCCTGGGTGCGCACCAACGGCTCGTGGGGGTCGCAGCCGTGGGTGAACAACTACGCGGGCGGCAACGTGCTGGTGCAGGGCTCGCAGGAGGCGGGCGTCAACGCGTCCGTGTGTCGCTCGGGCTCCACCACGGGCTGGCGCTGCGGCGTCATCACGGGGAAGAACGTCACGGTGAACTACTCCGCGGGCCCGGTGTACGGCCTCACGGCGTCCAGCGCGTGCGCGGAGGGCGGTGACTCCGGCGGCTCGTGGCTGTCCGGCAACCAGGCGCAGGGCGTGACGTCCGGCGCGGGCGGCAACTGCACCTCCGGCGGCAACACCGTCTACCAGCCGCTCATCCCCATCCTGAACGCCTATGGCCTGTCGCTCACCACCACGGGCAGCAGCGGCTCCGGTGGCCCCATCATCGGCCTGGCGAACAAGTGCATCGACGTGCCGAACTCCAACACCAACGACGGCACCCGCCTGCAGCTCTGGGACTGCAACGGCACCAACGCGCAGAAGTGGACCTTCATGTCGGACGGCACGGTGCGCGCGTTCGGCAAGTGCATGGACGTGGCCTGGGGCTCCAGCGCCAACGGCACGGCCATCCAGCTGGTGAGCTGCAACGGCAACCCCGCGCAGCAGTTCATCCTCTCCGGCGCCGGTGACCTGGTGAACCCCCAGGCCAACAAGTGCGTGGACGTGACCAGCGGCAACTCCGCCAGCGGCACCCCGCTGCAGCTCTGGGAGTGCAACGGCACCGCCGCGCAGAAGTGGCGCCGGTAGTCGTCTCCCATAGCGCCTGAAACGAAGAAGCGCGGGCCCCCATGCAACGGGGACCCGCGCTTTGTCTTTTCCAGCGGCCGCGTGCTGCTAGTGCGCGCCTTCCACCTTCACGGTCGGGTCCGCCTTCTGGAGCATGAACACCAGGACGAGGGCGCAGACGAACAGCGCGGCGAGGATGAGGAAGTTCGCGTTGAAGGCCCGCACCAGTGCCTGCGCGCTGATGCGCTGGCTCAAGAGGCCGTAGGCCGCGCCCGTGGGGTTGAGCACGCCCCTGGCGGCCATGGCGCCCGTCATGGAGGCGACCTGCTCCTGGGCCACCTGCCCGTAGACGTCCACGTGCGAGGTGATGGCGGTGACGTTGGCCTGGGTGGAGCGGCTGAGCGCGCTGCTCATCCACGCGGTGCCGATGGAGCCGCCCAGCTCGCGGGTGAGGTTGAAGAGGCCCGCCGCGTTGCCTCGCTGCTCCGGGCGCAGGTTGCTGAGCGCCATCACCGACAGCGGCACGAAGATGAAGCCCAGCGAGCAGGCGCGGATGAACACCGGCGTGATGAGGGTGATTTCATCCACGCGCGTGGCCAGGTGGCCGTTGGTCCACAGGGACAGGCTCATGCCCAGGATGCCGAAGCCAATCAGGAAGCGGCCATCCACCTTGCCGCCGAACTTGCCGATGAGCGGCATCAGCAGGATTTGAATGGCGCTGCCCTTGAGGAAGATGAGCCCGATGTCCAACGCCTCGTAGCGCATCACGGAGCCGCAGAAGAGGCTGAAGAGGAACGAGCCGGAGAACAGCGCCGTGCCCACGAGGAAGTTCACCCCCGTGGCCGCGGAGTAGCTGCGGTTGCCGAACACCCTCAGGTCCACCACGGGACTGGGTGTCTCCAACTCGTGGACGACGAAGGTGATGAGCGCGATGCCCGCGATGACCGCCAGCAGCGTGATGAGCCGGCTGTCGAACCAGTCCTCGCGGTTGCCCTCCTCCAGCACGTACTGGAGGCAGGCCATGCCCACGGCGAGCAGCGCGATGCCGTTGCGGTCCACCTTCTCCGTGGACGGCTCGAAGTGGGGCTGCTCGATGTAGCGCCACGCCATGTACGCGGCGAAGAGGCCCACCGGCACGTTGATGAGGAAGATCCAGTGCCAGCTGGCCGCTTCAATGAGGAGGCCGCCCACGGTGGGCCCCAAGAGCGGGCCCGTCACGGCGCCCAGGCCGAAGAGGGCGCCCGCCATGCCGTGCTCCTCGCGCGGGTAGCGGGCGAAGAGGATGGCCTGGGAGGTGGGGATGATGGCGCCGCCGCCCATGCCCTGGAGGATGCGGAAGGCCACCAGCGAGGGCAGGTTCCACGACAGGCCGCACAGCACGCTGGCCACCGTGAAGAGGATGACGGAGAAGGTGAAGTACTTCCGGTAGCCAAAGCGGCGCTGGAGCCAGCCCGTCATCGGGATGACCACCACGTTGGCCATCATGTAGCCGGTGGACACCCAGGCGATCTGATCCAACGGCGTGCCGAAGCTCGCGCGGATGTCGCTCAGGGCCACGTTGACGATGGAGATGTCCAGCACGGACATCAGCGCCGCGGCCATGGCCGCGATGGTGATGCCCGCCTTGGAGCCGGTGATGACGTCGCGGCGAGCGTCCACGGTGGGTTACTCCGCCTTCCGCGTATCCGCCGCCGCCGACTGCTGGGGCTCCGGCTTCGCGCTGGTGTCCACGGTGACGTAGACGCTCATGCCCGGCTTGATGGGCAGGTCCTTGCGGTCGCCGTCGAAGCGGATGAGCACGGGGATGCGCTGCACGACCTTCACGAAGTTGCCGGACGCGTTGTCCGGCGGCAGCAGGGCGAAGCGCGCGCCGCTGGCGCCCGCGAGGCTGTCCACGTGGCCCTTGAACGAGTGGCTGCCGAACGCGTCCACCTCCACGTCCACCGGCTGGCCCGGGCGCATCTCACCGACCTGGTCCTCCTTGAAGTTGGCCACGACCCAGATGTCATTCTGCGGAACGATGGCCATCAGCGGGCGCTCCGGGCCCACCATCTGCCCCACCTCCACGGTGCGGCGGCTGACCACGCCGTCCACCGGGGCGCGCACCTGCGCGTAGGACACGGCCAGCTCCGCGAGCGTCAGCGCGCCGTGCGTCTGCTTGAGGCGGGCCTCCGCCAGCTTCAGCGCGGCCTGCGCGGCCTGCACCTGCACGGGCGCCGTCTCCGCGGCGGAGAGCTTGCCCTGCGCGGCCTCCAGGCCACCGGAGGAGCTCTGGATGCCGGCCTCGGTGGAGGTCAGCCGCGCGCGGGACTGGTCCAGGGCGGCCTTGGCCTGGTCATACGAAGCCTGACGGGCGTCCAGGTCCGCCTGGGCCACCGCGCCCTGCTCGCGCAGCTGCTTGATGCGGCCCAGGTCCGTCTCCGCCAGCTTGAAGCGCGCCTCGGATGCGGTCACGTCCGCGCGGGCCTGATCCAGCGCGGCCTTGGAGGAGCTGATGCCGCTGGAGGCCTGGGTGACGCCGGCGCGGGCCTGGCGCAGGTTGGCGCCCGCGTTGGCCTCCGTGAGGGTGAGCTGGGCCTGGGCGTTGGACAGCTGGGCCTCCGCGCTCATCACGTCCGCGCGAGCGACCTCCAGGCGCGCGTCCAGGTCCGCGTGGTCCAGCTCCACCACCACGTCACCGGCCTTCACCGTCTGGTTGTCCTTCACCAGCACGCGGGCCACCTGCCCGGCCACGCGCGGCGACACGTTGGCGATGCGGCCCTCCACCTGGGCGTCGTCGGTGGACTCCTGACCGTGGGTGAGGAGGAAGCGCGCGCCACCGCCCAGCACCGCCACGCCCACGAGGATGGGCAGCACCTGCTTCGCGCGGGAGCGCTTCGCGGGCTTCGCGATGGCGGGGGCTTCGGTGGAGGGGGCGGCTTCCAGGGAAGGAGCGGTACGGGTCGTCATGGTTGTTGCTCGGTACGGCGTTGAAGAAGGGGTGTGGGAAGGGGCTGCTCAGGGGTCCCGCAGGGCGGGGATGCCGGAGGACACCTTGGCGAGCAGGGCGCGAAGGGTGTCCCGCTCGTCCAGGCTCAAGGGAGCCATGAGCGCGGCGATGCGGCGGTAGTGGTCGGGCATCATGCCCAGGATGAACTCGCGGCCCTTCGAGGTGAGGTGCACGGAGTACATGCGCCGGTCCTCGGGGTGATCCATGCGGGAGATGAAGCCGTCCTTCTCCAGCGTGTCCAACAGGCCGGTGATGGTCGCGCGGCTGCAGCTCGCCAGCTCCGCGAGGTCCGCGGGACGCAAGGTCTCCCCCGCGTCCTCCGCCGCGAACAACTGCACCAGCACGACGAAGCGTCCGTGGGACACGCCATGCCGTGCGAAGTGCGCTTCGTAGGCTTCGGTCAGCTCATTGGACAGACGCAGCATCGTCAGACACGTCTCGATGGCGCTGGGGTCCAACGTGGGGAAGCGCTGGGCCAACTGCTTCAGCCGCTCGTACCGGGGCACGAGCTTCATCGGCGTGGCGTTCTTGGGACGGGAGGGGATCAAGACGGGCGTCTAGTAAGGCCCCTAACGATTTTGCGCAAGATGATTTCGTCGCCTGACTAAACCCTTGATTTCGCGGTCGGGGAAAGGACCGTCTGGCTACTCGGCGGCCTTCTCCAGGAGGAGAACGATGCGCAGCTCCGGGTGACGGTCCTGCATGGAGCGCACGGCGCGCAGGTCGAAGGACTGCACGTCGACCCTTCGTGCGAGCCCTGCGTCCTGGATGGCCCGGGCCACCGCGTCGCCGTGGGCTGGAGCGATGTCTGTCTTCTCCGATGTCCGTTTGAGTTCCACATTGAAGCGGACGCGGCGGGCGTTCCTGGCGCGGAGCAGGTCGCGGGCTTCATGGGCGGCGTCCGCCTGGTCCGCCGCGAAGGCGAACACCTGGCGCAGGGTGGGGACGGTGTAGGGGTCCGGGAGCCCGGCGCGCGTGGCGAACGCGACGGCCTCCGCGGAGCGGGCCCGGTCGTTCGCCTGGTCCGGGCGGTCCTCGAGGAGCCGGTCGCAGACGAAGGTGGCCTGGAGCTCTTCGACGGTGAGGGTCGCAATGGGGACGGGAGCGGGCAGCGGGCTTCCATCCGCGTGGCGGCACTTCGCGGGGGACAGGTCCGGGTCGTGGGAGAGCACGGGGACGCCGTCGGCGGTGAGGACGGTGTCCAGTTCCAGCGTGGTCATCCGGTGGTCGAGCGCGGCCTCGAAGGCGGGCAGCGTGTTCTCCGGCCGCAGGTTCCGCGCGCCCCGGTGGCCCTGCGCATCGAAGCGCTTGGGGTCGATGAGGCCGTCCGCGTCCAACAGGTCTCCAGGGGTGCCGTCGCCGTTGGCGTCGAAGTCGCGCACCGCCTGCATCAGGAGGTCCGGCCGGTCGCTGATGATGCCGTCCACGCCGCGCCGGAGCAGGGCCTGCATCGTGGGCACGTCATTCACGGTCCAGACGATGACCGGGTGACCGGCGGCCCGGAGGCGCTCCAGGTCGATGCCACCTCCAGGCTGGAGCAGCGCCGCGCTGGGAGAGCACACGGGAGCGTGCGTCCGTGCGTGCGCACGCAAGGTGTCCATCAGGCGCACCGTGGGGTCGTCCGTGGGCGGGCCTGGAGTACGGCCGGCGCACGCGCACAGGAGCATCGCGAGGATGGAGCGGATGAACGATGCCGTGCGCATGGGCTGCCTTCCTCCCGGAGGTCGGTTAGGAAGTTGAAGCGATGGACGTGAAGGATGCCACCGTGCAGGCAGCGCTGCGTGAGGCTTGCGACGACGCGGGACTGCCGCAGTCCCTGCGGAGCTGCGTGTATCCGCTGCTGCGGGACCCGGAGGGCGACTGGGCGCCCTGCTGCGGCGGAGGCTGCATGCCGTGCTCGTCCACGCTGGCGGACGTGGCGCTGCGCACGCTGGAGCTGCTGGGCACGCCTCGACGCTCGCCGCTGCCTCCGGGGTGATCAGCGGTCCTCGTGGTCCACCAGCACCTCCGTGCGCGGAAGCGACCAGTGCATCTGGACCATCCGCCACTCCGTGCCCCGGCGTTCGAAGGCGCAGGCCACGCGAATGCCCTCGAAGGTGACGGGCCCGCCGCTCGCGACGAGGGCGATGTCCATCCTGGGCACCGTGAGGCAGGCCATCGTGGAGGGCGGCGCGCCGCCGTGCCAGAGCGGCTCCGAGCGCAGCGTCACGCGGATGTCGCGCAGACTCCCGAACTGGGTGCGGAAGGAGTGCTCCACCTGCGCCCAGCCGATGAAGTGGAGGTTGGAGTGCGTGCCCACGACCACGATGTCGTCGTCGTGCCAGAACAGCCCGGACAGGGCCTCCAGGCTCCCGCGCTCGTAGGCGTCCACGAACGCGGTGAAGCGCAGGGAGAGCTCCGTCTTCCATTCATCCCGCGTCGCGCTCATCGTGCTCCCCTTCCCTTCCCGAGGTCAGCTGCTCCTGGATGAGCCGCGCCAGGTCCACCACGTGGGGCTCCTCCATGATGGTGAAGTGGTTGCCCTGCACGTCGTGAATCTGGAACGACGCGGTCGTCCGCGCCGTCCACCAGGCCGCCGCGCGTGAGTCCAGCACCGAGTCCCGCTCCGTGGCCCGCAGGTACACGAGTGGCACCGCGTGATGTCCCGGCGTGTACGCGGCGATGGCTTCGTTGGTCGCGAGCACCACGTCGCGCAGCCGCGTGTCGAGCTCCATCGCCGTCCGCAGCCCTTCCGCCGCGCGCGGGGAGATCTCCTGGAACGCGTCGATGAGCCGGAGCACGTCTCCCACGCTCCGGACGTTCAGCCGGCGCGAGTCGTCCACCGTCACCGTGTCGATCTGGATGACGCCCGCCACGGAGTGGCCCCGCTTCAGCAGCTCGGCCGCCATCTCGTACGCGATGACGCCGCCCGAGGAGTGGCCCCCCAGCCAGAAGGGGCCCTGGGGTTGGAAGGCCAGCAGCTCATCCACATACGTGCGCGCCATCGCCGGTACGTCGCGGAAGAGCACCTCGCCGGGCTCCAGCCCCGAGGCTCGGAACGCATGGACCGGGATGTCCGCGCCCAGCCGTTTCGCCAGCGGCAGGTACGTGTAGACGGTGCCCCCGATGGGCTGCACCAGGAAGAGCGGCGTCCGTCCGCGCCGTCCCGCCTGGAGCTCCATCCGCAGCGGTGCCGCCTTGAGCAACGGCCTGCCCGTCCGCTCCAGCTCATCCTGGACCGCGCGCACCCACTCGCCCAGCGTCGGGTGCTCCAGCACCGCGTGCAGCGACAAGGTCACCGACAGCCGCGTCTTGAGCTCGCGGTTGAGCTGCACGACCAGGAGCGACGTGCCGCCCAGCTCGAAGAAGTGGCTGTCCGGCGTCAGCGTGTCCACGCCGAGCAGCTCCTTCCAGAGGGCTTCCATGGAGACGCGGACCTCTTCACGGCTGAGCGGCCGGGGCGCGGTCGTGACCTCGGGCTTCGGCGGTCGTGGCGCCTTCTCCGCCAGGGTGTATCGCTTGCGCTCGAAGGGATACGTCGGCAGCACGACGCGTCTGCGGGGGCCGCTTCCGCGCACCGCGCCCCAGTCCACGGGGAGGCCCGCGGACCAGAGCTGCCCCACGGCATGGAGCAGGGTCTGTGCATCACTCCCTGGCCCGAGCGTGTGCAGCACGAGCCGCTCCCGCCCCACCCGGGGGTTCAGCAGCGTCAGCGTCGAGAGCATTCGTCCCGGCCCCACCTCCACGAACAGCCGCTCACGGTCCTCCAGCAGCAGCTCCAGCCCCTGGGAGAACCGGACCGTCTGCCTCAGGTGCCGGGCCCAGTACGTGCGGTCGTGCGCATCGTCCGCGGTCAGCCAGGTGCCCGTGACGTTGGAGATGAGGGGAATCGCCGGGGACTTGGGGCGCATCGACCTGGCCAGGTCCGTGAGCGGCTGCATCGCGGGCTCCACGAGCGCGGAGTGGAACCCGCTCGCGTTCGGCAGCCGCTTCGTCCTCACGCCGCGCTCCCGCAGGCGCGCCGCGAAGTCCTCCAACGCCTCCAGCGCTCCGGACACCACGCACTGCCCGGGTCCGTTGACCGCGGCCAGTGACAACGCGGAGGGCAGCTCCTGCGTGAGCACGCCCTCCGACAGCGGCACGGCCAGCATGCCGGAGGGTGGCAGTGCGTCGCAGAGACGGCCACGCAGCGAGACCAGCGCCACGGCCTGCTCCAGCGACAGGACGCCAGCGAGGCACGCGGCGGCGTATTCGCCCAGGCTGTGACCCAGGAGGCTCGTCGGATGGAGCCCCCACGCGCCCAACAGCTTCGACAGGGCGTACTCCGTCGTGAAGATGGCGGCCATGCCCAGCGAGGGCATTCGCAGCGACTCCTCCGCCTGTGCGCTTCGCTCATCGGTGAGCAGCGCGGCGCGGAGCTCGCGCTCCATCTCCGGGCCGAAGAGCGCGGCGCATGCATCGAAGGCTTCGCGATATGCCGGAGCGCGCCGGTACCACGCCGCGCCCATGCCCGCCTCCTGCGTGCCCGTCCCTGGGAACAGGAAGCACACTTCAGGCAGCGGAGACGAAGTGGGTTGCACGGGCTCCTGCCGCCGGAGCTTCTCGATGGCCTCCTCGGGTGTCTCGCACGCGATGGCGCGCCGGTAGCCGAACGCCGTCCGTCCTTCCTGCAACGTGTACGCGATGTCCGCCAGGGACTGCCCGGGGTGCCGCTCCAGATGATCCGCGAGCCGCCGTGAGGCCGCGTTCAAGGCCTCCCCGCTCCGCGCGGAGAGCACCAGCACCTGCGCCGCCGGGCTCGCGGCGACGGCGGGCTCGGGGCGTGCCTCCTCGAGGACGACGTGCGCGTTCGTTCCGCCAATGCCAAACGCGCTGACTCCCGCGAGGCGTGGGAAGCCCTCGGGCAGGGACCACGGCCGCCCTTCGCGGCTCACGACGAACGGGGAACGCTCCAGACCTGACTCCGGATGGGGCTGTTCGAAGTGGACGGTGCCCGGGAGGAAGCGGTGCTCCAGGGCCAGCGTCGTCTTGATCAACCCCGCCACCCCGGCCGCCGAGTCCAGGTGCCCCACGTTGCTCTTGAGCGCCCCCAGGACCACCTCGGGCTCCGACGCCTCACGCGCTCCGAAGGCGAGCCGCAGCGCCTGGACCTCCAGCGGGTCTCCCAGCGGCGTCGCCGTGCCGTGGGCTTCGACGTAGGTGATGTCGTGAGGGGTCACCCCTGCGTCGGCGTGTGCCCGCGTGATGACGTCGCGCTGGCCCTCCACGCTCGGGGCGGTGAAGCCGACCTTGGCGCCTCCGTCGTTGTTGATGGCCGAGCCCCGGATGACGGCGTGGATGGAGTCCCCATCCCGCAGCGCATCCTCCAGGCGCTTGAGCACCACGATGCCCACGCCACTGGAGGGCACCGTCCCCTGCCCCTTCGCGTCGAAGGGACGGCAGTGTCCATCCGGAGAGGTGATGCCGCCCGCCTCATGGAGGTAGCCGGCAGGCCCGGACGCGAAGAGGGAGATGCCTCCCGCGAGGGCCACGTCGGACTCGCCCGCCCGCAGGCTCTGACAGGCCAGGTGCACGGCCACCAGTGACGTGGAGCAGGCGGTCTGCACCGTGAGCGCGGGCCCACGCAGGTCCAGTTGATGCGCCGTCGCCGTGGCGAGGAACTGCCACGGATTGCCCAGGATGGACCGGTACGCCTCCGAGGCCACGGACAGCGAACGGAAGCGCGGCATCACCTGGTCCAACCAGTAGCGCGGCACTCCCGAGCCCGCGAACAGCCCCGCCTTGCCGGGCAGCCGCTTCGGGTCGTAGCCCGCCGCTTCGAGCGCCTCCCAGGCGCACTCCAGGAACACGCGGAGCTGCGGATCCATCAGCCGCGCGTCCAGGGGGCTGTAGCCGAAGAAGGCGGCGTCGAAGGACTCCACGTCCTCCAGCAGGCCGGAGGCGCGGACGTAGGCGGGGTCCTCCAGGAGCTGGGGGTCCTCGCCCGCGGCGAGCAGCGCCTCCCGGCTGAAGCGGGACAGGCCCTCACGGCCCTCCACCAGCAGCGTCCACAGCGCTTCGACGCTGGGAGCCCCCGGGAACCGGCCGGCCGTGCCGATGATGGCGATGGGGTCCGAGGAGCGCACCGGGCTTCGCGCGGGCTCCGGCGTCACCGGTCGCACGGTGGAATCCGCGTCCAGGTGCCGCGCGAGGGATTCGAGGGTCGGGAACTGGAACAGCGTGGCCATGCTCACGCGGATGCCCAGCTCCGAGGCCAGCGCGGACTGGACCCGCGTGAGTAGCAGCGAGTTCCCGCCCGCGTCGAAGAACCCCTCCTGCCTGCCGACGCGTTCCACGCCGAGAATCCGGCACCAGATGCGCTCCAGGGCCTTCTCGCGCTCCGTGGACACCGGAGCTTCGGGCGCTGCCGGGGCTTTGACGGAAGGCAACGGCAGCGCGCTGCGGTCGAGCTTCCCTGTGGGCCCCATGGGGAACGCATCCAGCAGCACCCACTCCCGGGGCACCATGTGCGGAGGAAGTGTTTCGCTCAGCGCCTCCTTGAGCGCGGGCGTCACAGCGGCATCCCGGGGGATGACGTAGCCCACCAGGTGCCGCTCTCCCGCGAGCAGCCGGGGTTCAACCACGGCGTCACGAACATCGGGGTGCTTGCGCAGCGCGGACTCGATCTCGCCCAGTTCGATGCGGAAGCCGCGCAGCTTGAGCTGGCGGTCGGAGCGCCCGTGGAAGTCGATGCCGCCGTCCGGGCGACGGCTGGCGATGTCTCCGCTCTTGTAGAGGCGCGCTCCCGGCTCCTCGCTGAAGGGATGCGGGATGAACCGCTCCGCGTCGAGTTCGGGACGGTGCAGGTAGCCGTGCGCCAGCCCCTTGCCTCCAATGTAGAGCGCGCCGCGCACGCCGACGGGGACCGGCGTCAGGGTCTCATCCAGCAGGTAGACCTCGTAGCCGGAGAGGGGTGTCCCGATGGAGTACGGCCCTTCTCCCGCTACACACTCCGCGGCCGTCGTGAAGACCGTGGCTTCGGTGGGGCCATAGACCTGGATGAACCGGCGGCCCGGAGCCCACACATCCACGAGCCGCGCGGGGAGCTCCTCGCCTCCAATCGCTAGCGTCTTCAGGTCCGGGAGCTCTCTCCACGCCATGGAGGCCAGCGCTGATGGCGTGAACATCGCGGTATGGATGCGCTGTTTCTCCAGGAAGTCCGCCAGCTCCTCACCGGCGGCCACGTCCTCCTGGGCCATGAGGTACAGCGTGGCGCCGGAGGAGAGCGTCGGGAAGATCTCCGCGACGGAGAAGTCGAAGCCATACCGCGCGCACTGCGCCACGCGCTGGCCCGGTGCGAAGCCGAAGTCCCAGGCCACGGTCTCCGTCAGGTGCACCGCGCTCCGGTGCCCGATGCACACGCCCTTGGGCTGCCCCGTCGAGCCGGAGGTGTAGATGACATACGCGAGGTCATCCCCGGTGACCTGGACCCGTGGCGTGTCCTCCGGACCGCCGCGCACCTGCTCCAGCGCGACCACCGGGACGCCCGCACCGTCCATGAGCGCGAGCGTCTTCTCCTGCGCGAGGATGAGCCTCAGCCCCGCGTCCCGCGCCGTGAACTCCAGCCGGGCCCTGGGATAGGCCGGGTCCAGCGGCACGTAGGCCGCGCCCGACTTCAGCGTCGCCAGCAGGGCGATGATCAGCTCGAAGGAGCGCTGGACACAGACGCCCACGAAGTCCCCAGGCCGGATGCCCTGGGAGATGAGGTGATGGGCCAACCGGTTCGCCTCCGCGTTCAGCGCCCGGTAGCTCAGGGTCCGCCCGTGGAAGACGAGCGCCGGCGCGTCCGGCGTGCGCTCCACCTGCGCTTCGAACGGGTGGTGCAGACAGTCCGCATGGGGCACATCCCGCACGGGACCGTGAGCCCAGGCGAGCACCTGTGTCTGCTCCGCCTCCGAGAGCAGCGGCAACGCCGAGACCAGCTGCTCCGGGTCGTGCGTGGCCTCGCGCAGCAGCGTCACGAAGTGCTGGCCCAGTTGGTGGATCATCCAGGGCTCGAAGACGTCCAGCGCGTACTCCCACCGCACGGACATGCCGTCGGGCCGCTCATCCAGCTCGATGGAGAGGTCGAGCTTCGACGTCCCCGTGTCGACGTCGTGGGGCTCCACCCGCCAGTCCGACTCTGGCACCGCGATGAGCGGCTCCAGCGTGCAGCACACCTGGATCAGCGGATTGGCGCCGGGGATGCGCGCCGGGTTCACCGCCTCCACGATGCGCACGAGCGGCGCGTCCTGATGGTCGAGCGCCTCCATGCAGACACGGCGCACCTGCTCCACCAGCCCCCGGACGGTCAGCCCCTCGGAGAAGCGCAGCCGCAGCGGCAGCAGGTTCACGAAGTGGCCAGAGATGGCCTGCGACTCCTCGCGGCTCCGCCCGGAGAAGGCGCCGCCGACGATGAGGTCCTCCGCCCCCGAGTAGCGGTGCAGCAACGCGCCGAACACGGACAGCATCGTCATGAAGAGCGAGGCGTCCTCTCCGCGTCCCAGCGCCTTCACGGACTCCAGGAGGTCCCTGGGGATTCGCACGACGTGCTTGGCCCCTCGGAAGCTTGGGACCTGGGGACGGGGATGCTGCGTGGGAAGTTCCAGGTGTGGAGCCCCCGCGAGCGTCTGCTTCCACCATTCCAGGTGCGGTGCGATGGCTTCCTGGTAGCGGGCCCCCTGCTGCCAGACAGCGGCGTCACCGTATTGGAGCGGCAGTGGCGGCAGTGAAGGTGCCTCCGACAGGTAGAACCGGTGCAACTCCTGGAGGAACGCCGCCATCGTGAAGCCATCCACGATGAGGTGGTGCATCACCAGGGCGAGTCGGCTCTCCGCCTTGCTCAAGCGCATCCACGTCGCACGCAGCAGCGGCCCGTGCTCCAGGTCGAAGGGCTCACGCGCCTCCTGCGTGGCCAACTGCAACGCCTTCGCGCTCCGCAGGCCCGCGGGCACGGCGTGCAGGTCCACGCGCCGCAGGTGGAACGGCATGTCCGGCTGCACGCGCTGGAAGGGACCGTCCGGCGTGGCGCCGAAGGTCGTCCGCAGCACCTCATGCCGGGCGATGAGTGAACGGAACGCCCGCTCCAGCGCATCGGGCTGGAGGTCACCGGGCAGATACAGCGTGAAGGGCTCGTTGTAGACGGCGCTCCGGGGCGCCAGTTGCTCCAGGAGCCACAGCTGCCGCTGGGAATCGGACAGGGGCAGGGGCTGAGTCCGGTCCATCGGGACGATGGGTGGCACGTCGAGGCTTCGCCCCGTTCCCCGCGCCGCATCCACCCACTGCGCCAGCTCCGCGATGTTCGGACTGTCGAAGAGCGTCCGCACGGGCAGGCGGACCGACACCGCCTGCTCCAGCCGTTCAATGAAACGGATGGCCAGCAGCGAGTCCCCGCCGGACTCCATGAAGCGGTCCTGCGTCCCGGCCTGCTGCGTCCCCAGGACCTCCGACCAGACGCGCGCGATCTCCTGCTCCAGCAGCGTGCGCGGTGTCTCGCCCTCCCCTGAGCCAAAGCGCGGCGCGGGAAGCCGCGAGAGGTCCACCTTGCCGCTGGAGTTGAGCGGCATGTGGTCCAGCACCATCACCGCATGCGGAAGCATGAAGTCCGGCAGCTTCGCCCCCAGATACGCGCGCAGCTCCGCGTCCTCCACCTCGCGCGGTGAGACGTACGCGACGAGCCGCTTGTCGCCCGGGGAGACCTCGTGCACGCGGACCACGGCGTCACCGACCCGAGGGTGGGTGCGCAGGACGCTCTCGATCTCCGCCAGTTCGACCCGCGCGCCGCGGATCTTCACCTGGTGGTCCACGCGCCCCAGGAACTCCAGGTTGCCGTCCTGGAGCCACCGCGCCCGGTCACCCGTCCGGTACATCCGCGCCCCGGGCACGTCGCTGAACGGATCCGGCAGGAACCGCTCGCCGGTGAGGACAGGCCGGTTCAGGTAGCCCCGCGCGAGCCCCTCTCCGCCCAGGTACAGCTCCCCCGCTTCGCCCACGGGCAGCGGCTTCCCCGCGTCATCCAGGACATGCAACCGAAGCCTCGCGAGCGGTCTCCCAATGGGAATGGACACGCCCGGCTCCGGAGGCGTGAGGAGCTCATACGCCGTCGCGGAGGTGGTGCACTCCGTGGGGCCATAGCTGTTGAGCAGCCGCTGGGGCTTTCCGCTCGCCATGACTCGCGCCACCCACTTGGGGTCCAGCACGTCTCCGCCCACCATCAGGACACGGAGCCCACCGAATGCATCCGGGATGACCGCGGCCAGTTGATGGAACAGCGACGTGCTCAGCACCGCGGCGGAGATGGCATCCCGCTGGAGCTTTTCCGCGAGGAGCGGAGGCGACAGCAGCGTCTCCCGTGAAACCAGACACAGCGTCGCGCCGTTCAG
This sequence comes from Corallococcus sp. M7, assembly GCF_054512695.1. Taxonomy (NCBI): domain Bacteria; kingdom Pseudomonadati; phylum Myxococcota; class Myxococcia; order Myxococcales; family Myxococcaceae; genus Corallococcus; species Corallococcus sp. M7. The sequence continues at coordinate 1,076,478 of NZ_CM137252.1, read as the reverse complement.
CAGCGCGCCCCAGACCTCCAGCGTCGAGGCATCGAAGGCATACGACGCGGCCTGGAGGACGCGGTCCTCACGCCGGAAGCCCATGAAGCCTTCATCCAGCACCAGCCGCGCCACGCCCCGGTGCGGGATGCACACACCCTTGGGCCTGCCCGTGGAGCCGGACGTGTAGAGCACATAGGCCAGCGAGTCCGGCCCCGCTCCGCCCTTCACGTTCACGGCCTCCTGTTCATCCGGAGCAGGAGGCTCGACGACGTGCCCCTGGAAGCGCAGCCCCTGGACCGCCTCACGCCGGCCGACGAGGACCCGCATCCCGGAGTCCTCCACCATCGCGGCGAGCCGCTCCGGGGGATGACCCGGGTCCAGGGGGAGATAGGCGCCTCCTGCCTTCAGGATGCCCAACAATCCCACCACTGTTTCCGGTGTGCGGTCGGCGAGGACGCCCACCGGCTGGTCAGGCCCTACCCCCAGCGCCTGGAGCCGCCGCGCCAGCCGGTTCGCGCGCCGGTTGAGCGTGTCATAGGTGAGCACACCTCCGTCGAAGCGCAGCGCCACGGCCTCGGGTGTGTTTCGTGCGTGCGCTTCAAAGAGCGTGGCGATGTCCAGCCGCGGGTGCGCGGAGATGAAATTCATGATGAGTCATTGCCCCCCACCTTCTCAACGCACTGCCCCGGGAACCTTCATCATGGACCCGGCATGCCGTACGCTAGTGCACACCCATGAATCCCATCGTCCACGCCGAGGTGTCCTGGCTCCTGGCGCAAGGTCTGCGCGAACGGCGTGACCGCGTCCTGGTCACCTGCGCGGGGCTCGCGCCGGATTTGGATGGTTTGTCATTGCTGGCGGGTGAAGAGTTTTATTCGCGTTATCACCACGTGATTTTCCATGGCTACGTGGGAGCGCTCGTCACCATGGCGGTGTGTACGGCGTTGGCGCGACAGAGGGCAGCCGTGGCCCTGCTGTCGGTGGCTGCCTTTCACGGTCATCTGCTGTGCGACCTCGCCGGCAGCGGACCGGGCTGGCCCATCCACTACCTGTGGCCGCAGAGCCTGGAGCCGTGGTCGTGGTCCGGGCAGTGGAACCTGGCCTCCTGGCAGAACACGCTCATTGGACTGGCCGCGACCCTGGCGTGTCTGGCGTGCGCCCTGCCCTTCCGGCGGACCGCGCTGGAACTGCTGTCACCGCGCTGGGACGCGGAGGTGGTCCGGACCGTGCGGCGGCGCTTCGCCTGAAGCGAAGGGCTACGGCGCGGTGGTGGCGGGCCCCACGAACGTCACCTCGAAGAGGTCGGGCCACAACTTGCCGGTGAGGAACAGGCGGCCGGTGCCGGGCTCCAGCGCGATGCCGTTGAGCACCGCCTCGTAGCTGTGCACGCGACCCTGGACCGCTCGCGCCAGCGGCGACGCGTCGATGACCGCCAGCACGCGGCCCGTGGCGTAATCAATCTTCAGGATGTTGTTGGAATGCCAGACGTTGGCGTAGACGCCGTCCTCCGCGCACTCCAGCTCGTTGAGCAGCTCCTGCGGCGTGCCCTCCAACGTCACCTGCACCTGGGACTTCACGCTGAAGTCCTTCGGGTCGTGGAAGCGCAGCGTGGACGTGCCGTCGCTGCGTACCAACTGGCCCCGCCAGTAGCACAGGCCCCAGCCCTCGCCGTCGTACTCCACCTGCTTCTCCTGCGCGGGCGGCGTGCCGTTCCACACGAAGAGCGTCTCGTCCTGCCAGGTGAGCTGGTACAGCCGCTGCCCGTCGCTCGCGAGCCCCTCCGGGAACACGCCCGGCAGGGACTGCTTCCACAGGGGCTCCGCCTGCTCCAGCGAGATGCGGCGCAGGTCGCCCTTCTCACCGGTGCTCTCGTAGAGCTGCCCCTGGTGGAACTGGAGCCCCTGCGTGAAGGCCGTGGGGTCGTGCGGATAGGCGCGGACGATGCTCGCCACCAGCCTCTGGGGCTTTGTCTCCGCAATGCCCGCGTCTGGCGTCTGGCGCTGCGTGGGCGCGCATGCCAGGCACAGGAGCGACAACGGCAGGGACCAGGGGAGGCGGCGCATGGGCTTCCTTGCGACAGACATTGCCGCGCCACCTTAGCGCGCCATCACCCGGAGCGGCGTCACTCGCGTGTCACCGCGAGGGCCACCTCCACCGCGCCGCGCAGCTCATCCATGTCGAACGGCTTGTTGAGCACACAGGCGGCCCCCAGGCGCAGGGCCTCGCGGTGCAGCTGCACGTCGCCAAAGGCGGTGATGAGGATGACCGGCGTGTTCCACTGCTCGCGCCGCAGCCGGGCGAGCACCTCCAGGCCCGTGAAGCCCGGCATGCGCACGTCCGTGATGATGAGGTCGGGCGCGCGCGACTCCTCCGCCGTCAGCCCTTCAATGAGGACGCGCACCAGGTCCGGCCCGTCCGACGCCTCCACCACGTCGTAACCGCGCCGCACCAGCATCTTGCGGATGAGCGTGCGCATCTCCGTCTGATCATCCGCCACCAGGATGCGCGGGGGCCTCGCGGTCTCCGATTGAGGGTCTTCCCAGGCCGCGCCGCGCGCGACTCCTTCTGACTGCTCGTGCACCATGGGCGTGAACTCCTGGAGGGATGGGGGGACCTCTGGTTCCACGAGCATCCGCCGTGCCATGTCCGGCGGGAGCCACGGTGATGGGGCGTGGGGCACGCCGCCCCCGGGCGAAATGCCCCGGCTGGGGCACTTTGCCCCGCGTCCTGGGGCCTTCCGGGGCCTGGTTCCCCTCTGAAGGGGGTCCCGGAGGGGTTGGCCCGCGGACTGCAATGAAGTCCCGGCGTCGGACCGGATGCGGGGCTTCCTCTAAGAGCTCCCTTCAGGCAGCTGGGCCACCGGTGGCTCCCGGTGTCGCTGGTGGAACGGGACCGCTGCCTCCTTCCCAGGGTGCCCACCGCATCCGGTTCGACTCTTTCTTTCCCACTTCCTTTCCGTCCGGAGGGCCCTCCTCCGGCCGCCACACCCAAGGAGAACGCACGATGGTCCGCACGCTTCCGTCCCGCCGCCACCTTGCCCGCGCGCTCACGCTGATGCCCCTGGTCGCCCTGGGGGCCTGCAAGCCGGCCGCGGACGTGGCTCCTCCTGCCCGCCCCACGCTGTCGCTGAAGACGGCCACCACGCCCTCGGGCGCGAAGGTGGAGCCGGCGGTCTATTCGCCCACGCCCGGGTCGCCCGGCGCGCTCATGTCGCTGGCGCCGCTCGTGGACACGGTGAAGGGCGCGGTGGTGAACGTGGAGGTGCAGGCCCGCGCGCGCCCCGCGATGGGCGGGATGCAGGGCCTGCCCCCCGGCCTCGCCGAGCGCTTCGGCATGCAGGGCGGACAGAATCCCTTTGGAGAGGGCGGCGCGCCCGCGAAGCAGGGGGTGGGGTCGGGCTTCGTCATCGACCCGTCCGGCCTGGTGCTCACGAACAACCACGTGGTGGAGGGCGCGGACACCGTCCGGGTGAAGCTGGAGGACGGGCGCTCGTTCGAGGCGGAGGTGCTGGGCCGCGACGCGCTCACGGACGTGGCGCTCATCCAGTTGAAGGGCGTGTCCGGGAACCTGCCGTTCGTGAAGCTGGGGGACTCGGATGGCCTGCGCGTGGGCGACCCGGTGATGGCCATTGGCAACCCGTTCGGGCTCGCGTCGAGCGTGAGCGCGGGCATCCTGTCCGCCCGGGCGCGCGACATCCACGCGGGTCCGTATGACGACTTCCTGCAGACGGACGCGGCCATCAACCCGGGCAACTCCGGCGGCCCGCTCTTCAACATGAAGGGCGAGGTGGTGGGCATGAACACGGCCATCATCGGCGGCGCGACGGGCATCGGCTTCGCGGTGCCGGCGAACCTCATCCAGGCGCTGCTGCCGCAGCTCCAGGAGACGGGCGTGGTGCGCCGGGGCTGGGTGGGCCTGGCGGTGCAGGACCTCACGCCGGAGCTGGCGCGCGCGCTGCGCGTGGAGACGGCGAAGGGCGCGGTGGTGGCCGGCGTCAGCGCGGGCGGCCCCGGTGCGAAGGCGGGCCTGCGAGAGGAGGACATCATCACGCACGTGGGCGAGCGCGCGGTGGACTCCGCGGGGTCGCTGACGCGCGCGGTGGCGCTGCTCAAGCCGGGCAGCGAGGTGAAGGTGAGCCTGGTGCGCGAGGGCAAGGCGATGGAGGTGCCGGTGAAGCTGGGCACCCGGCCCACGCAGCGGGGCGAGGAGGAGATGACGCCCCGGGATTCGACGCCCGCGCCCCTGTCGAAGCGCCTGGGCCTGCGGCTGTCGGAGGCGCAGGACGGCAGCGGCGGCGCGCAGGTGGTGGCGGTGGAGTCCGGCAGCCCCGCGGAGCGCGCGGGCCTGGCGCCCGGGATGGTGCTGACGCAGGTGGGTGACCAGAAGGTGTCCGGCGTCGCGGATGCGGCGCAGGCGCTGACATCCGCGGAGCCGGGAGCCGCGCTGCTGCTGCGCGCGCGGTTGCTGGGACAGGACGGGTCGCTCCTGCGCGCGATTGAAGTGCCGCAGCGGTAGGGCTGTCGTTGTTGGCGCGCTCCGCCGGCCGGGGTGGAGCGCGCTGTTTTTCCTTCAGCGGGTCTGGATGAGCCCGGCCCGGGTGAGCAGCTCGCGCACGCGCTGGGCCAGCGCCACGTGTTCCGGGTTGGCCACGGTGAAGCGCTCCGGGGTCAGGACGATGAGCGTGCCCTTGTCCTCCACGGGTTCGATGCGCACGGGCGCGGGCAGTGGGGGCACGGTGCCTTGCTGCTTGGAGAGGTACGTCAGCCAGCCGACCCAGGGCTTGGTCCTGTTGTCCGGATCATCCAGATCCCGATGTTCTCTGGACATGGCCGCGATCCACTCCGGCTCCCAGGCAGCCACCATGACGCGCATCACGGCCTCCAGCACGGAGGGGGTCAACACCCGTTCCGCGGTCGGTCCATAGAATGGGAGGGACAAGAGGCAGTTGTTGGGACTGGGGGCGTCGAAGGCTCCGCATTTGATGCTCACGCGTGCGTCATCGGAGGCGGCACCTCCGTTGAGGAAGCCGACGCGGAGACCCAGTTCCTCGATGACGGGCCCTCGGCCCTCACGGTTGACGCCCCGCCGGAACAAGTCCGTGAGCACTGACACGTCGGGCGGCATCAATGACAGCTTCTGCGTGCCCTTACGGGACCGGACGGACTTGTACCAGTGGGCCAGGAGCGGATCGCACGCGGCCAGGAGTTCCAGGAAGACCGCCGCACGACACGCGCACGCCTCTGGCGACTCCCGACGTGCCCCCCAGTAGGCACCGACAAAGAAGCTATCCGGATAGGCCTGGGGGTTGGACTCGGTGGTCAAGGGGCCCTCTGATCAGCGTGCCGGAGTGTGAACGACTTCGATTCCCTCAATACCATCACCCTTGAGAAGACTCCGGATGGCATCCGCCGCTTTCTTCTCCGCGACATGCCACTCAATGCGGACTCCCAGGTTCCGCGTCTTTCTCCATTGCCGCTCCGCTTGATCCCGGAGCTGCCTGGCCCCCGTTTCCTCGAACCAGCCTTTTGGCTCCAGGTTGTCGAGGAACTTGTTCGCGTAGCCGGGTCCCTTGGCCTCCCGTAGCACTCCGTCCCGGAAGCCGTCGAACTTCACGCCGCCGCTGCTCCTCCCCACTCCCCCGACCCAGTAGGCCTCGTCCGCGGAGTGCCCGGAGATCTGCTCCTGGTAGCGCCGGGCCCGCGCGGACATCGACTCCTCGGCGGGCCCCCACTGTCCTGGCTCGGACGGAGACGGTTTCGTGTTCGCTTTCTGGAGGACGATGGCCGCCCCGGGTCCTCCGCTCATCACCGTTGCCGCGCGTCCCACAGGCACCGCGACGCGCTCGATGCTGAGCAGTCCCTCCGCGGAGACCGCGAGCACGGGCACCGTGGCCTCTGCTCCCGCCGCCGCTCGCGCGAACGTGCGCGTCGTCGCCGAGGCCGTTCCCCACAGCATGACGACGTTCGTGGTCAGCCTCGCTGCTTCGCGGATCTGCTCGCCCTCCGTCATGTACCGGAAGCGCTCCCAGTACGCGGGCGAGGACGCGATGAGCGCCGCCACTCCTTGCGGCAGGTGGCGCAGGCTCGCGAGGCTGTCCGTGGGATGGGACAAGAGCTGCCCCATGCCGTGGTACAGCTCCACGAACGCGTCCTCCGCGCCATCCAGGGAGCGGCCGAGGACATCCGCGTCGTCGTACACCTCCGCGAGCGGACGCCAATCCGCCGCACGCAGCTGAGCACCGACGTGGCGGAAGACGCCGCCCTTGCCGCTGTAGAAGCGCCCCAGTTCGAAGTTGCCCGCGTGGAAGGTCCCGTCCCTCCACTGCACGGCCCCCACCTTCTGCTGCGTGCGCCCATCGAGCGCCCAGGCCAGGTATCCATCCGGCCTCAACACCGCCACCTGCTCCCGGACGAACCGCTCCACCCGGCGCGACAACTCCTCGCGCGACACCGCGCCGCCCTCCAGCACCTCGCGCAGCACGAAGCCCGCCGTCATGCGGGGCGGATACGTGCCCAACGTCACCGGCTGCTTCATCAGCCGGTTCAGCACCTCCGCAGCGTCCCCGGGCGTGAAGGGATCGCGGCGGACCGGCGGGTCCTCCAGCCCGGCACGCAGCAGGAGCTTCTCGAACGCGTCCACCTCCAGCAGGCCCAGCTCCACCGCCTGCCGTGTCCGCTCCTCCGCGCTCCCGATGAGCACCGTTCCCGGAGGCAGGCGCACCGGAGCCGCATTCCCCACCGTGCCGCCCGCGCCTGCGGACGCAGCGTCCCCATGCAGCGGTGCCGGCGAGGCGCTGTGGTAGCGCGCGTAGCCGTGCAGCCCCACCGGCAACGAACCGGCACGTCCTCCCGCGCAGCCCACCAGCGCCACGATGAGCACCAGGCACAGCCACTCGCGCCTGGGTGACTGGATCCCTTTCATGCCTGTTCCTCCTGTTGAACAGGGCTAGCAGGGAGTCCTGACATCCTTGCGCGTTGCGGTGTGAAATGACGCGGCCGGTGCGCGGTCGACCCGCTGAGCCGTTGGCCGCCCTGGATGTCCTGTGTCGCGTGGTTCACAGGGCATGACGCCTGGAAGCCCCCCGGACCTGGGAGGACTTCTGACGAATGCTTCACGCGTCCGTTGAATGACCAACCACGCGGTTCGGAAATCACGGCGGCGCTGGCGTAGAGTGACGCTCGTGCCGCGATGCCTCACATGCGGGCGGCGTTGGGAGGGCTCTCATGCGCCATGCCCGCCCGGCGTCTCGCCTCCCATCGTTCCGCCATCCGATGCCTCGCTCGTCGTGCCCGACGTCCCGGGCTACCGCTGCGAGAAGGTCATCGCGCGCGGTGGCTTCGGCGTGCTGCTGGCCGCGCACAAGCGCTCCGCCGACGGCACCGAGGGTGAGCGCATCGCGCTGAAGCTGGCGCGCCCCGGCATCGCGCTCGCGGAGGCGCAGCTGGCTCGCGAGGCGGAGGCCCTGCGCGTCATCGGGCCGCCCACCGTGCCCGCGCTCCATGCCGTGGGCACGCTGCCCGGCGGTCAGCGCTTCGTCGCCATGGAGTTCGTGCCGCTGCCCACGCTGGCGGACTGGCTGGCCCAGGTGTCCGGGCCCATGTCGCCGCAGGAGTTCGGGCCTCGCGCCAACGCGCTCCTGGAGGCGGTGGCCGTGGTGCACGCGCACGGCCTGGTGCACTGCGACCTCAAGCCCGAGCACGTCTTCCTGGACGACGCCCACCAGCGCGCCCGCGTCTTCGACTTCGGCCTGGTGCAGCGTCCGGCCCCCGACGCGCCCGCGGATGACGGCACTCCCGGCGACACGTCCTCCTTCGCCGGCACCGCCGAGTACATGGCGCCCGAGCAGTGCTCCGGCCACGCGGTCCTGGACGCGCGCACGGACGTGTACGCGCTGGGCGTCATCCTCTACGAGCTCATCGCCGGCCGGCCGCCCTTCTTCGGCCCGCTCACGGAGGTGCTCCAGGCGCACCTGTCGCTGCGGCCACCGCCTCCGTCGGAGTACGCCCCGGTGGCGCCGCCCGTGGAGGAGGTCGTGCTGCGCTGCCTGGCCAAGGAGCCCGCGCGCCGTCCCCGCGACGCCGCCGCCGTGGCCCAGGCCCTGCGCGCGGCGCTGGAGCACGCGGGCCAGTCCGCCGTGCAGCCCGCGCCCCGCCTCACCCTGCTGCCCGAGGTCCGCCCCGCGCAGACACGCCGCTCGGTGGCGGTGCTGTTCACCGCCTCGCGCGCCAACCCCGTGGCGATGCAGAAGGCCCTGGCCGCGTACGGAGGCCACATGGCCTTCGCGGACGGAGAGCACTTCGCGGGCGTCTTCGACCCCGACGTGGGAGAGAACCCCGTGCGCCGCGCGCTGCGGGCCGCCGAAGGACTGGCCGAGCGCGGACTCGCCCCGGTGTCGCTCGTGGACGTGGCCAACGTCACCGTGCAGCGCCGCCGCGACGGCGCTCCCCGCTACCTGGGCGCCATCTTCGCGCGCGAGGAGCGCTACCCCCACCTCGCGGAGCTGCGCGGGCCCCTGCTCTCCCCCGCCGCCGCGGAGGCCGTGCCGGAGGTGCCGTGCCTGCCGGTGTCGGGACGCTCCGGGCTGATGCGCCCCGCGCCCTCGGGTGCCGCGCCCCGGCCGGACGTCACCGTGCTGCAACTGGGCAGCGCGATGCTCGTGGGCCGCGACGTGGAGCTGGAGCAGCTGCTGGAGAGCGCCCGGTCCGCGGTGTCGGAGGCGGCGCCCACCATCGTCACCGTGCGCGGTGACCGGGGCCACGGCAAGAGCCACCTGTCCTCCACGCTGGGCCTGCGCCTGCGGGCCGCGCTGCCGCACGCGCGCGTCTACGCCATGCGCTCGCGCGAGCCCGTGCAGGGCGATCCGGAAGGCACGCTGCGCACGCTGTTGCGCGTGGCGCTGCACGGCTTCGACCGCGACGACACCGACACGCAGGAGGACGGCCGCACCGCCATCATCGACCGGCTGGGCCCCCGGCTGGGCATGGAGCTGTGGCCGGGCGTGGCCGCGACGCTCGGGTGGCACGCGCCGGGCGGGCCGGAGCTGCACAGCTGGGCCGCGGCCCCGGGCGCGCTGCGCTCGCTGGCCATGCGCGCCACGGGTGAGCTGCTGGCGGCGACCGCCCGCGAACGGCCCCTGTGCCTCATCGTGGACGACGCGCACTTCGCGGAGGAGACCGCGCTGGACGCGCTGGAGTACGCGGCGCTCGCGGAGACGCGCGTGCCCCTGTGGGTCTGCGTGCTGGTGCGCCCGGGCTTCGAGCAGAGCCGCCCGGCATGGGGCACCCGCGCCGCGCGCCAGCAGGACCTTCCCCTGTCCGGCCTGTCCCCGGGCGACGCGCAGGCCCTGTGCCGCGCGCTGCTCAAGCCGGTGGAGAACGTGCCCGCGCAGGCGGTGGAGCGCATCGTCGAGCGCGCGCAGCGCGTGCCCCTGTTCCTGGTGGAGCTGGTGCGCGGCCTCAAGCGCCAGGGCCTGGTGCGGCAGCGCTCGCCGGGCGGCAACTGGTACCTCGTCACGGACGAGCTGGACCGCGTGCCGGAGCTGCGGCTGGTGGAGTGGCTGGCGGACCGCGAGTTGGGCGCGCTGCCTCCGGCGCTCGCCGCGCATGCCCGGCTGTGCGCGCTGCTGGGCGCGACCTTCACCGCCACGGCGGCGGACGGCGTGGTGCGCGAGCTGGAGCGCGACGGGGCCGCGGCGCAGTTCCCGCTGGATGTGGGACACGCGACGCGGCGGCTCCTGGATTCGGGGCTCCTGGTGGAGCACCGGCTGGAGGGGCTGAGCTTCCGCAACGAGCTGGTGCGCGAGGCCGTGGTCGCGGGCCTGCCCGCGGAGGAGAAGGCGCGCATCCACCGCGCCGCGTACCGCCACTACCTGAGCCCGGCGGGCGCGCAGGAGCGCCAGCGGCTGGCCCGGCTCGCGCTGCACGCGGCGGCGGCGGGCCTGCGCGACGAGGCGGCGGCGCTCACCATCGACCTGGCGGAGTCCGCGCGCGGCCGTCACGCGTTCCTCGACGCGGAGGCCATGTACACGCGCGCCCTGGAGTTGATCGAGCCCGAGGACGAGCTGCGCGGCCTCACGGCGCTGCGGGGCCGGGGCCTGATGCGCTACCGCATCGGCCGCTACGAGGATTCGCTCACGGACTTCGCCATCGCGCGCGAGCGGGCGCGGGGCCTGGGGGATTCGCGCGCGGAGGTGGAGCTGCTGCTCGACGAGGCGATGGCGCTCGACTGGGTGAACGACTACGCGCGCAGCGAGGCGCGGGCCCAGGAGGCGCAGCAGCTGGCGGAGACGGTGTCGTCGCCCTACGTGCAGGCGCGGCTGCTCCTGGCGCTGGGCCGCGCGCAGTTCCGCAAGGGCGAGTGGCTGGACGCGCTGATGCCGCTGGAGGCCGCCGCGGAGCGGGCGCGGGGCCTGGGTGACGCGGGCTACGAGACGCTGGTGGTGGCGCTGCTCCTGATGGCGGTCATCCTCCCCAATCTGGGTGACATCGACGGCGCCGAGCGCGTGATGGAGGAGGTCATCAGCGCGTGCACGGAGCGCGGCGACCGCTTCCACCTGGGCTCGGCCATCAACAACCGCCGCAACCTGTGGGTGGCCCGGCGCGACCTGACGCACGCCTTGAAGGACCAGGAGCGCTTCATGCAGTTGGGGCGCGAATTGGGCGTGGTGGGCTGGGAGTACTTCGCCGAGCACAACATGGGCGAGCTGTACTACCAGGCGGGCGACGTGGAGGCGGCGGCGCCGCACATCGCCCGGGCCATCGTGTTGGAGCGCCGGCATCCGGAGGTGGCGCACCGGCCGTGGGCGCTGCTGCTCCAGGCACGCGCCATGGCGTGGACGGGCCGGCCCGACCGGGCGCGCGACCTGCTGGAGCAGGTGCGCCAGACGATGGCGAACAACCGGCACGGCGTGACGCTGAGCCCCTCGGAGGAGGTGCTCTTCTCCATGGTGGAGCTGTCCGCCAGGGACGCGACGGCGGAGGAGTGGCACGCGCTGCGCGAGCGCTCCGCCCAGGCGTCCGTGGAGCAGGAGCCGCTGGAGGTGCTGGAGATGATGGGCCTGGCGGCGTGGCGCCGGGGCGACTTCGCGGAGGCGATGCTCGCGCTCGGAGAAGCGCTGGCCCGCGCGGCGCACGTGCCGAACCTGATGGAGGACCGCATCCGCCGCTCGCTGGAGCGCGTGCGGGACCTCACGCCCGCGGCGTAGCGGGCGCTACGCCGAGCGAGAGAGCGCCGCCGTCGCCGCGATGAGGAGCCCCATCAGCGACTCGCCCACGGCGTAACGGGCGCTACGCCGACCGAGAGAGCGCCGCCGTCGCCGCGATGAGGAGCCCCATCAGCGACTCGCCCACCAGCGCACCGGAGCCCAGGGCGGGCACGTGCGCGTCCGTCGCCTTGGGCGACCACTTGCGCGCGAGCGCCGCCAGGCCCGCGCCCAGGCACAGCGTCACCGCGAAGTACGCGGGCGTGAGGAAGCCGATGCCCATCGCCACCGGCGACGGCAGCCAGCGCGCCGCACGGCCCTTCGCGGCCAGCGTCAGCAGCGCGCCCACCGCGCAGCCCATCAGCGCGCCCTCACCCGCATGCGGAGGCAGGCCCGCCAGGCCTCGCACGGAGACCTCCGCCACTGCCCGGAACTGCGCCGCCGCCGGCACCGGCAACACCGCGGTTCCCAACCCGTACGCGTCCACCAGCAGCAGGTAGGCCGGCACCGCCACCAGCGCACCCACCGCCACGCCCACCAGCTGCGCGGCGAGCTGCCTCGATGCGGACGCCCCCAGCAGATGCCCCGCCTTCAACGACCACAGGCTCACGCCCACCTGCGCCGACGCGCCCGCCACCACCGAGCCCGCGGCCACGTTGGGCGACAGCTCCCCGGGCCGCACCGCGCCGAAGGCGACCTGCGTGAGGTTCCCCATCTGGCTCACGGGCGATACGTCCGTCTGCCCCGCGCCTCGCGCGCACACCGCGCCCAGCGGCACCAGCAACGCGAGCGCCAGCAGCATCGACGGCACGCCCAGCCCGAACAGCGTCCCGCCCAGCACCACTGCCAGCACGCACGCCACCGCCGCCACGCCCAGGCTCCACCGGGGCAGCCCACCCCGGCTCGCGCCCACCGAGCGCAGGTCCTTCGCCGCGCCCAGGAAGTCCCGCGCCTGCGCCGCCAGCGACACGATCGCCGCGCCCACCATCAATCCCACGCCAGGCCACGTCAGCCACGCGGACAGCGGCTCATACCCCGCGCCCGCCACCACGCCCGTGCCCAACAGCCCCGGCGCGAGCACGCCCCACGCCAGCCCCGCGCCCAGCAGCATGCTCAGCGCCAGCTGCGGGCCCGTCATCATCCCCACCGCCAGCAGCATGGGGCTCATCCCCACGCCCCACGTCAGCGCATCCAGCCCGACGCCGCCCACGCGGCCCGGCAGCGCCACCATCCCTGGCAACCACCCGCGCGAATCACGCATCCACGTGAGCACCATCGACACCAGGCCGGCGCCCACCAGCGTCCGGCCCCTGCCCACCGGCGTGCCCCGCGCCTCCGAGGGCGCGGCCGCGTGCAGCGTGGAGATGAGCTCCGCCGTGGCGATGCCCGTGGGAAACGGCAGGGCCTCCTGCTCCAGCAGGCGCCGCCGCAGGAGCCCCGCCACCAGCACGCCCATCACGCCGAGCACCACGCCCCAGGCCGCGATGCCCCACCCCGGCAGGACCGTGCCCAGCAGCGCCAGCGCCGGCAGCGCGCCCAGGAGCCCCGCGGACGCGGGCATCGCGCCCACCGCCGACGCGGCCGTCTGCGTGAGGTTGTTCTCCAGCGGCGTGTACGGCACGCCCCGCCTGCGCCCATAGGCCGCCAGGCCGCTGAACCCCAGCACCGTGGCGGTGATGGAGCCCGAGTCCCACCAGCCCGTCTTCATCCCCATGTAGAGGTTGGTGACGGCCAGCAGCGCGCCGATGAGCAAGCCCATCCCCAGCGACCGGGCCGTCCACTCCCGGCCCTCGGAGGCCGCCGCGCCCGCGAGCTCCACCCCGGCTGGCGCCACGGGCACGGGAGCCTCCGGTCCCGCCGCGACCTCGGGAGGAGGAGCGGCGGGGTGACCGGGGGAGGCGCTCATCGAGACGCCTCCGCCGAGCGGCCGACCAGCTCGCGCAACTGCGCCAGGTCCAGCGGCTTGCTCAGCTTGAGGTTGGGCACGTCCCGCAGGAACGACGTCGTGCGCGGCGTGAAGGCGCCACCCGTCATGAACACCATCCGCCCCGCCTGCTCCGGCGCCGAGCGCCCCAGCTCGAAGTACAGGTCCATGCCCGTCATCCCCGGCATCATCACGTCGCAGAGGATGAGGTCGAAGCGGCCGCCCTCGTTCACCAGCCGCAGCGCCGCCTGCGCGCTGTTCGCGGTGGACACCTCGTGCTCCGAGGCCAGCGAGCGCTGCAGCGCCACCGTCACGTTGGGCTCGTCATCCACCACCAGGATGCGCGCCCGCGCCCCCGCCGGCGCCGTCGCTGAGAGCCGCGGGTAGAGGTCCGGCTCGTGCGCCGCCGAGCGCAGCACCACGCGGAAGGTGCTGCCCTGCCCCGGCGTGCTCTCCGCGTGGATGGAGCCGCCCATGGACTCCACGATGCCGTGGCAGATGGACAGCCCCAGCCCCGTGCCCACGCCCACCGCCTTGGTGGTGAAGAACGGATCGAAGATGCGCCCCAGCACCTCCGGCGTCATGCCCACGCCGGTGTCGCGCACCTCCACCACCACCTTGCCCGGCTCGCCCGGACGGATGATGGCGCGGATCTCATGCTCGGTGACGGAGGACGGGTCCTCCGGAATCGCCTGCGCCGCGTTGAGCAGCAGGTTGAGGAACACCTGACACAGCCGCGCCTCGCTCGCCTCCACCGCGGGGACGGGTTCGAACTCCGTCACCAGCCGCGCGCGGTGGCGGATGACGTTGTCCGCCATCTTGCACGCCAGCTCCACCGACCGGCGCACGTCCACCGGCATGGGGCGCGACTCCTGCTCGCCGCGCGCGAAGACCTTCAGGTCCCGCACGATGGTCGCGATGCGCTCCGCGCCTTCGGTCGTCTCACGCACCAGTTGCTGGATGGAGGCCACCGGCTCGGACGGCGCGCCTTGCGCCTCCAGCTTGTCCAGCCCCTCGCGGATGAGGTGCAGGTTCACCAGCATGTACGCCAGCGGGTTGTTGATTTCGTGCGCCACGCCCGCGCCCAGCGTGCCCACGCTGGCCAGGCGGTCCGCCACCACCAGGCGCGCCTGGAGCTGACGGCGCTCGCTCAGGTCGCGGTGCACCATGATGTTCGCGATGACGCGCCCTTCCGCGTCGCGCAGCGGCACCACCACGGACTCGCAGACGCACGCCATGCCGTCCGCGCGCTTGAACTCCAACTCCCCGCTCCAGCGCCCGTGCACCTCCAGCGCGGTGAGGACGGCGCCCGTCAGCCGGTCCGGCTCACCGGGGTGCAGCACGCTGAAGAGCGTCTGCCCCATGGCCTCCTTGCGGCTGCGGCCGAACATGCGCTCCGCGCTGGTGTTCCAGTCGATGACCCCGCCCGCCAGGTCCGTGATGACGACGCCGTCGGAGATGCTCTCGAAGATGAGCGCCTGGCGGTGCAGCTCCTGCTCCGCCTGCTTGCGCGCGGTGATGTCCATCACCGTGCCCGTCACGCGCGCGGGCTGCCCCGCCGCGTCCAGCAGCACGTCGCCCTTGCATGAAATCCAGCGGTAGCCGCTGCCCGCGGGCTCGATGCGGTACTCCACGTCCACCTGCGAGCGCTGCTGCAGCGCCGTGGCCAGCCCCGCGCGCAAGCGGGGCAGATCCGCCGGGTGCACCACCTCCTCCAGGTCCATGGCGCGGCCGGACAGCTTGCCCACGGCCAGGCCCAGGAGCCGGTCCACGTGCTCGCTCCAGGTCACCTGCCCCGTCTTCGCGTTCCAGTCCCAGATGCCCACGCGCGCGGCGGACAGCGCCTGCCGCAGCTGCTCCTCGCGCTGCTCCAGCACCTCGCGGCGGGAGAAGCGGAACACCGTGACCGTGCCCACCTGGAGCCGGTCGCCCTCCTGCAGCTCCGCGGTGGACACCGGCAGGCCGTTGAGGAACGTGCCGTTGGTGGACTCCAGGTCCGTGACGAGGCACGAACCGTCCGACTTGCGCAGGATGCGCGCGTGCTTGCGCGACACCCCGTGATCATCGATGCGCACCTCCGCTTCGGATCCACGCCCGATGACGTGCTCGCCCGGCTCCAACCGGTACGCCTTGCCAATGGCCGCCGGCGTCGTGGTGCTGATGAGGATGAGGCACGCCCCCGTCGAGGATGGGGCCGTTACCGACTGGCCCGCGCAGGTCGTGAGCTCGTCCACCAACGTCATCATGTATGACAGCCCCCTGGCGTTCCCCTGCGCTCGGGCTGGCCGTGTCTACGCCGCCTGTCGTGCATGACGCCGCGCTCCATGTGGGCCCAAAGCGGTGGCCCGGACCGCAACCATACCCCAACGGCTTCCAATGAACGTCCCACCACCTTCAGGACAGGGACCGTGACTCCTGGTGAACGGCCAGGCAGGCAAGCTGGGCGGCCAACCCGGCACGGGCACTCGCGACCCACCCCGTGGATGGTAGGGTGCGGGGTATTCATGGCGGTGGATTCCGAGAGCACCTTCCGCATCCAGGCGCGAGCGAACGCGAACGCCCCGGAAAAGGGGCACGACACACCCAGCCGTTCCGAGCGCGGGCCGGGGACCCTGGCGGGTGAATACGTCCTCAAGTCCATGCTGGCGGCCGGCGGCCACGGCAGCGTCTACGAGGCGGAGCACCGCATCCTGGGGCGGCACGCGGCGGTGAAGGTGCTGCACTCGCACCTGGCGGACCAGGGGGAGATGCTCCAGCGCTTCGTGCGCGAGGCGCGCGTCGTCAATCAGATCCACCACCCGAACATCGTGGACGTCTACGACTTCGGGCTGATGCCGGACGGCAGCCCCTACTACGTGATGGAGCTGCTCTCCGGGCGCACGCTGAGCCAGGTGGTGCAGGAGCGCGGGCGGCTGTCCTCGTCGCGCGCGTTGGCGTACCTGGAGCCCATCTGCGGCGCGCTGGAGGCGGCGCACCGCGCGGGCGTCGTTCACCGCGACCTCAAGTCCAGCAACATCCTCGTGGTGGAGGAGGGGGAGAAGCCCCGGCTGAAGCTGTTGGACTTCGGCATCGCGAAGCTCATCCAGCAGGAGCCCGGCCAGGAGGGGCTCACCACCGCGGGCCAGCGCCTGGGCACCGCGCACGCGATGGCGCCCGAGCAGTTCCGGGGCGGGCGCATTGGACCGCCCACGGACGTGTACGCGCTGGGCGTGCTGCTCTACCAGTTGCTCACCGGCCGCTATCCGTTCCAGTCGGATGATCGGCTGGAGCTGGAGCGGATGCACCTGGATGCCCCGCCACCGCGCCCCAGCGTGCGCGCGCCGGTGTCACCCGCCATGGACGCGGTGGTGCTCCGGTGCATGGACAAGGACTCCACGCGCCGCTACCCCAGCGTGAACGCCTTCATCACCGCCCTGCGCGAGGCCGCCGAGGAGCCCGGTCAGGTCGAAGGACAGGCGCACCCGGTGCTCGCGGTGCACGCGGAGGTGGTGCTGCCGGACGCGGACCAGGACGACGACACCGTGTACGCCGCGCTCGCGAACGTCCTGGACACGCTGGAGCAGGGCCTGCGCGCCGAGGGCTTCCTCCTGGCGCTCCAGACGGGCACCACGCTTTTGGGAGTGCGGCCGCTGTCCTCCGGCGCCGCTCCTTCCCGAACCCTTCACGCCCTGCGCGATCTCCACGCCGAGGCCCAGCGCCTGGCTGAAGCCGTCCACGCCCACGTCCACCTCTGTCTCCACCATGGTGAGGCGGAGACGCGCGGCGATTCCGGGGAGGCCGAGGTGGTAGGCGGTCCGGTCACGCATGTGGCAACCTGGAACGTAAGGGCCCCCGGTGGCTTCGCCATCACCGGCCCCGCAGCCCAGTTCCTCGAAGGTCCTCCTCAGCAGTGAGCCGTCCCCGCCGTTCCAGCACTCCTCCTCCCCCGCCGTTCCCCACTTGAGTCGTGTCGTCCAATGCCCTTCACCGGCACACGTCTGGCCCCGTGAGAATTGGACCCACACCATAATTTTTTGACGAAGACGTATTTATTTCCGATCCTGAATCCGTCACGATTCCCCTGTCTGACAGTTTCAGCACCTTTCTAGCTGAAAGCCTGGACTGCCTGACATTCTGGAAGTCGGACCTCCGACTTCCCTCGAGCGGGAGCCCCTACATGCGCCTCACCCCTGCTTTTCGGCCTGGAAGTGGATGCAGCGAGTGGTGGAACCGAGTTGCCTCACGCCAACCCCTGAAGGCGGCGTTGATGACGGGGGCCTGCTCGCCCTCGTGGGTTGCGGCGCGATGCCGGAGGACGAACTCGGGGCGAACCTGGCCACGGCGGATCAGGCGCAACAGGTGGACAACGGGCTGTCCACCAACGGGCTGTCCACGAACGGACTGTCGACGAACGGGCTGTCCACCAATGGCCTGTCCACGAACGGCCTGTCCACGAACGGCTTCAACGACTGGTTCAACCAGAACGCGGACACGGCGCCGACGCTGATGGCGTACATTGTGAAGTGCGCGGTGCCGGCAGGGCAGACGCGCACGTTCCAGTCCCCGACCACGGGGGCGACGTACACGTGGCAGGGCTCCCTGGGCCTGGCCCCGGGCTGGGCGGCGGGCAAGCCCGCGACGATGACGGAGCAGCAGGCGGTGAGCGCGTGCCTGGCGGCGCACGCGAACAAGTACGGCCTGCACATCGCGCTGTCCGTGCTGGGCCGCACGGCGGAGGGCGCGGCGGTCCCCTACTCCGCCGAGGAGCTGTCGCAGTTCAGCGCGAAGGAGGGGTGCTTCTTCGGCAACCTCTTCACCAGCGAGGGCCTGTTCGCGGCGCGCGATCGCGACTTCAGCACGGCGGAGAGCTCCACGCGCGCGTGCGGCCTGACGCTGAAGGCGGACACCTGCGCGCCCATCACCAACATTGGCAGCTGCTCGCAGTTCTGCACCAAGGGTGACCCGAGCCAGCCCTACTACACGCAGTGCACGTACAACGGGAAGACGTACCCGGCCATCACCACGCGCGTGAAGCCCACGGAGCTGTTCCGCTGCGGCGACGGCATCTGCCAGTTCACCGAGCATGCGGGCTCCGGCACCACGGCGGACAGCTGCCGCGCGGACTGCGGCGCCTGAAGCGGACGCATCTGTTGAACTGATGGTGAAGCGCGCTGGAGATGGACGGCCCCACCCCGGCCGCGTGTCCAGCTGCCTCCGGGCGTGCGGTGTGCTCCTCCCGCGCGCCCGAATCCCCAGTGGAAAATGACAGCCGGGACGTGAAACCCGAGCGGTGTCCGTTCGACGGCATCACGTACTCGCGCACACCTTGCCGGGCACGGGACGGCGGTGTTGGATGGTCGTCCACAGGCCGTGCCCGAGGGCAGGGACCATCGCCACGAGGAGCGGTGACGGCCGCGGATGGACGTGGGTGGAGCGGGCCGCGATGACGTTACGAGCGAAGGTGGGGCGGTTGGCGGCGATGACGCGGCGGCGGGGCACGCTCCGCCAGGCCTTCGAGCGCCTGGGCCCCGGTTCCAGGACCCGGTGTCCCGAGGAGACGCCCTGCGCGGACAACCGGCTCCTGGAGGAGACGGTGCGCGAGCGCACCGCGGCGCTGGAGGCCGCCAACGCGAAGCTGTCCAGCAGCCTGGAGCAGTTGCACGCGACGCAGGCCCAGCTGCTCTTCGCGGATCGGCTCATCGCGCTGGGGCGCATCGCGGCGGGCGTGGGCCATGAAATCAACAACCCGCTGGCCTTCATCCTGAGCAACCTGGAGTACATCCACCAGGAGCTGCAGCAGAAGGAGCGCCTGTCGGAGCAGGACCGGCAGGAGATATTGGAAGCGCTGGCGGAGACGCGCGACGGCGCGGAGCGCATCCGGCTCATCGTGCGCGACCTTCAGACGCTGTCGCGCGCGGAGGACGTGGGCAGCGGGCCCGCGGAGCTGGCCTCGGTGGTGCGCACGGCGGCGAAGATGGCCATGCACGAGCTGCGGCACCGCGCGCGGCTGGTGGTGGAGTGCGAAGGCGTGCCGCCGGTGCAGGGCAACGGCTCGCGGCTGGGGCAGGTGTTCCTGAACCTGCTGCTCAACGCGGCGCAGTCCATCCCGCCGGGCAACGCGGAGGGCAACGAGGTGCGCGTGGTGGCGCGTCCCGGCGAGCCCGGCCACGTGCTGGTGGAGGTGCGCGACACCGGCTGCGGCATCGCGCCCGAGCACCGCGAGCGCATCTTCGACCCCTTCTTCACCACCAAGCCGCTGGGCGTGGGCACGGGGCTGGGGCTCGCGGTGTGCCATGGCATCGTCACGTCGCTGGGCGGCACGCTGACCATGGAGAGCGCGCCCGGCCGGGGCAGCATCTTCCGCGTGACCCTGCCGGTGGCGGGCGCGTTCGTGCAGGCGCAGCGCTCGCAGGCCGACTGGACCTGATCGGCTCCTAGCTTGCGCCGGGCGGCTTCACCCCGAGCGACCGCTGGAGCATCCCGCCGAGCACCTCGCGGAAGCGCGCGTCCGACGCCGCGTCCGCCGGGCGGCCCATCACGGGCAGCAGCACCTCGCGCGCGAGCAGGAACCACTGCGACGCGCACAGCGCCACGAGCAGCGTCATGTCCACCGTGTCGCGGGACGGCGGCGGCGTGCCCTGCCCTTCCGCCACGCGGCCCGCCTGGAACTCCAGCGCGTCCGCCAAGAGCCGCAGGCCCTGCGCGCGCACGAACGGCATGTGCTCGGCGCGGCCGGTGAGCAGCGCCCACGCCATCAGCCGGCTGTGCTGGCCCTGCTGGACCACGGTGAAGAAGCGCTCGAGCAGCGCTCCCGCGTCGGGCGGCGTGTCCACCGAGAGCAGGTGCTCCCGGAACGACGCGGCCAGCAGCTCGTTGCGTCGCAGGAGCACCTCGCGCACCAGGGCTTCATAGGTGCCGAAGTAGTGCGTGACGAGCGCGTGGCTCACCCCGGCCGCCTTCGCCACCGCCTGAAGCCCCACCCGGTCCGGCCCCTGCTCCACGAGCAGCGGCTCGGCGGCCTGGAGGATGGCCTCGCGCGCCTCCTCCGGGGTGCGCCGCTTCCGGGACGCGGCGGGCTTCGCGGGACGACGGGGAGCAGGGGCGCGCCGGACCGGAGCGCGGCCCGGGGGACGCTTGGAGGCCATCGCGGCGCATCCTAGCCACCGGGCCCCCCCGTTCAACGCGCTCGCACTATTGTCAGATTTGACAATAGACGGGGACGGGCATTATCCATGGGGTGTCCGGGCATCCATGGCCCGGGGGTGTGCTGACCTTCGCGAGGTCCATGATGCTGCTGCCCGACAATCCGACGCTTCCGATGGTGCTCCTGCTGGTCCTGGTCATCTCGGGAACGCTCAAGTTGCTGACGGTGGCGGGCGGGTGGCTGGTGTGGCGCACGCGGCTGGCGGCGCGCTTCCGGGTGTACCGGCGGGAGCTGGCGAAGGGGCAGCTGCGCAGCGAGGCTCTGGCGGCGGCGGGCGTGGTGCTGACGGACGCGGTGCTCATCGGGACGTTCCGGTATTTCGCCGGGCCCCTGATGGCGCCGTTCAGCCTGTCCACGGCGCTGTGGTCGTACGCGTGGATGTTCGTGGGCTTCGAGGTGTGGTTCTACGTGACGCACCGGCTGCTGCACCTGCCGCGCTTCTACCGCTTCCATGCGCAGCACCACGTGGCGCAGGTGACGGAGCCGCTCACCGCGCTGTCGTTCTCCGTGGCGGAGCGGGTGGTGCTGATGGGCGGCGGGCTGGGCCTGCACTTCGCGGCCATGCACCTGTTCCCGGGCACGCAGGTGGGCGTCCTGGCCTACATGCTGACGAACTACGTCCTCAACGCGTTCGGGCATGGCAACACGGAGTGGCTGCCGAAGCGCTTCGTGACGTCCTGGGTGGGCCGCGTCTTCTTCACCCCCACGTTCCACGCGCTCCACCATGCGCGCTACCAGGGGCACTACGGCCTGTACACCGTGGTGCTGGACCGGTGGCTGGGCACCGCGTTCCCGGACTATCCGCAGGTGCATGCGCGCGCCCGTGATGGCGAGGGGCTGACCCGCATCGGGGAGCGGCTGGCGGTCCCGCCCCCTGCCCCTTCCCTCCCCGCGCGGCCCGAGGCGCGCCAGGCGGTCTGAGGTCCGCCGGGCCCCGCCGTCACAGGGCAGGCCCGGGGGCCAGCGGCCGTGGGCCGACGGACAATCCGCGCGGGTGACGACGCCTGGGAGGGATGGCATCCGGGGGGGCCGGCCCTAGAATCGCGCGGTGAACTCCCGGCAGGACGTGGTCATCATCGGCGCGGGCGCCAGCGGAACGCTGCTCGCGGCCTGTCTCTTGCGGGGCGCCCGTTCGCCCCTGCGCGTGGCGCTCGTGGAACGCGGGGAGCGCCTGGGGCGGGGGGTCGCGTACTCCACCACCAGCGCGCGGCACCTGCTCAATGTGCCGGCCGGACGCATGAGCGCCTGGGTCGACGACCCGGAGCACTTCCTGCGCTGGCTGCGCCTGGAGGCGCCGGACACGCCGCCGTCCGCGTTCGCCGAGCGCCGCCGCTACGGCCAGTATCTGGAGTTCGTGCTGAAGGACACCGCCGCGAAGGCTCCGCCGGGCGTCCAGTTGGAGACGCCGCGCGATGAGGTGACCGCCGTGGTGGCCACCGCGGACGGCGTGAAGGTGACGCTCGCGAGCGGCCGGAGCCTGGAGGCGAGGTGCGCGGTGCTGGCGCTGGGCAACGCGATGCCCGCGGACCTGCGCGTGCCGGATGGCGGGGTGTACGCGAGCGCGCGCTACCACCGCTCGCCATGGGTGCCCGGGGCGCTGGAGGGCATCGGCTCCGGTGAGTCGGTGCTGCTCATCGGCACGGCGCTCACCATGGTGGACACGGTGCTGTCGCTGGGCGAGCGCGGCCATCAGGGCCCGGTGCACGCGCTGTCGCGCCATGGCCTGCTGCCACATCCGCACCGCGCGCACGGCGCGAAGACGCCCGCGGCGGCGGAGCCCCTGCGCATCCGCGAGCTGCTGCGCTCGGTGCGCCGGGAGATGGACCGCTGTCGCGACGCGGAGACCGCCACGCAGGCCGCGGATCCTTCCGCGGAGGGCGTGGTGCCGTTCAGCACGCTGCGCGTCCGCGACGTGCTGCGCACGATGCGCCAGGAGGTCGAGGCCCAGGCGGCGGCGGGCGCGGACTGGCGCGCGGCGGTGGACTCGCTGCGGCCGGTGACGACGCCGCTGTGGCAGCGGCTGTCGGAGCAGGAGCGGCGGCGCTTCCTGCGCCACCTGCGGGCGTACTGGGAGGTGCACCGCCACCGCATGGCGCCGGAGATCCACGACGTGATGGACGCGTGGCGGCGCGACGGACGGCTGGTGGTCCACTCGGGCCGCGTGCTGGGCTTCGAGCTGGAGCCGGACGCGGTGGCGGTCCGCCTGCGTCCCCGGGGTGAGCGCGAGCCCCAGGTGCTGCGCGTGCAGCACGTCATCAACTGCACCGGCCCTGAGTCGAACCCGGCCTCTCGCGACCAGCCCGTCCTGCGCGGCCTGCTGGAGGCGGGACATGCCCACGCGGACTCGCTGGGCATGGGGCTGGCGACGGCGCCCGACGGCGCGGTGCTGGACGCACGTGGGCAGCCCTCCGCCCACCTCTTCACGCTGGGCCCGACGCGGCGCGGGGACCTGTGGGAAACCACGGCCGTGCCGGAAATCCGCTCGCAGGCCCGCGACCTGGCGGACCTCCTGCTGCGCCGGCTGGGCGCGCCTGCCCGGTAGAGGACCTGACAGGCGCCATGACCTGAAGGTGGGCGTCCTGCTCGCCAGACAACGGCGCCCTCCGGGGGAGGCTGTTGGGGTCCAGGCGTTTCATGCGAGATTCCAGGTCCCCCTCCTGGAGTCCGTCCCCGATGGCCTTGAAGCGCCCCCTCCCCGCCCTCATGGGAGGCGTGTCCCTGTCCGTCCTCGTGAGCCTCGGGGCGCTGGCGCACCGGCACCTGCGCACCGACGCGCTGGAGGAACGGCTGTTGCGTGAGGTGAACACGCTGACGCACGCGGAGCACCCGCGTCCGGCGCACATCACCGACACGCGGCCCGGCACCTTCGGGGACGCGATGGCTCCGCTCCTGCCCGCGCTGCTCCAGCAGGCCCGCGCAAGGCCGGCTCCCTCCCAGGCGGAGGCCGCGACCCTGGAGGCCGTGACGGAGGGACACGCTCCGGTGACGGACCTTCCCGCCTCCCGCCTTGAAGCCCTGGAGCAGGGCTTGCCGCTGATGCGGCAGGCGCTCGCCGCCACCCACGCGGAGTCCGGTGGCCTTCCGGAGGACCTGCGTCCCCTGGCCGCTCCGGAGGTGTCGCGGCGGGACGCGCTGATCCACGCGCTTCGCCACGTGGTGGAGGACGCGGCGCTTCAGACGCGGCGGCTCGTCTCGCGGGGGGAAGCGGATGTGGCGGTGGACCTGTGCCTGGACACGCTCGCGCTCAACCGGGAGCTGGCCCTGGGCGGTGGGCTCGTGGGACAGCGGCTGTCCGCGGCCGGCTATGCGCGCGCGTGGCGGCCCTGCGCGGACGCCATCGACGCGGCCTCCCTGGGCCGAAAGCGCCAGGCCGTCTCGCAGCTCACCCGGCTGCATGAAGGCTTCCCGCCGGTGTCCCTGACGCTGCACGAGGAGGCCGTCGCCGCGCAGCTCCACGCCTTCCGCGACCTGCTCACCGACGAAGGCCGCGCCGCGCTGCCGCCCACGTGGTTCGACGCGCCCGAGCTGCCCTCCGCCCTGTCGCGCCGGCTCCAGTGGCGCCAGTGGGTGGAGGACGCGGACCGCCTCCTGGCCGTGGCGGATCAACCGGCCGAGGAGCGCCGCCGCTCGCTGGCGGCCCTGGAGGCCCGGAAGGCCGAGGAGTTCTTCCGCCAGGCGGAGGCCCCGTCGGTGCGCCTGTCGCCCGAGGACCTGGAGGCGCTGGAGCTGCGCGCGCTGCGCTCCGAGGCCCTCATCGCCCTGGTGGAGGTCGACGTGGCCCGCGCGGAGAAGGGCCAGTGGCCGCGCGCGCTCCCCACGCGCACGACGTCGCTGGTGCTGGAGCCCGTGGATGACGCCCAGGTCAGCATCCGCTCGTGCATCCCGGGGCTGATGCCCGACCCGCTGGTGGTGAAGGCGGATGGCTCGCCTGTGCTCCGGCAGGTCCGCGACGTGCCCTGAGCCGGTGGCGCGACTCCCTGGTGGGTCGTTCGCGCCCGCTTCACGTCCGGCCTCCCACGTCGGACCGACGATGTAGGATGCGGTCTTTCCGTGGACGTCGGGAGGGGAGCCGTCATGTCGTGGAAGCTCGCGCTGCTGGACGAAGTGTCGAAGGTGCTGCCGGATGCGCCGCTCAAGGGCTCGGACATCCGCGTGGAATTGCCGACCGCCAGCTATGCGCTGCCCGCGGGAGAGAAGCTGGGCGCGCTGACGTTCGCGTTCGACGTGTCGGCGCGCGGCTTCATTGAAGGCTATGATGCCCCGGCGGACGTGGACGCGGCGGGCGTGGTGGGGGAAGGCTCCGGCGACGCGACGACGCAACTGGCACCGGCGCTCGTCTACGGCGGCGACCAGGCGTGGCTCAAGTACGGCGTGGAGGCGCGCGTGAAGGCGGACGTGGGCTTCCCGCTGCCCTACGTGGCGCTCGCGGCCAACGGCGACGTGCGCGTGCTGCTGGCGGACTACCACCGCCACACGCAGGACACGAAGGCGCGCGACGCGCTGAAGAAGGACGCGCCGGAGCTGCGGCTGCCCCTGCTCACGTCGTCGCTGGACAAGCTGGGCGTGGGTGACGCCATCGCCTTCCAGGCGCGCGGCGAGCTGTCCGTCACCGCGACGCTGGACTGGACGGACGTCTACACGTCCAACCTCCAGACGCTGACGAAGCTCCTGTCCGCCAGCACCATGGTCGCCTTCGAGGCCAAGGCGGGCGCCACCGTGTCCGCGAAGGTGAAGGTGGTGGACGACTACGCCGTCATCTTCTCCCGCCTCGCGGCCGGCCAGGTGCGCGTGCAGGTGAAGAAGGTGGTGGCGCGCGAGGCGGGCGTGACGGCCAGCCTGCACGTGGAGGCGAGCCTCACCGACCCGGCCGCCGTCGTGTCCCAGGTGGAGCACGTGCTCGAGGGGCTCCTGTCGGTGCCGCTGGCCGAGTTCGACGCCCTGATGACGAAGCTGGAAGCGCACAAGCTGTCCGACAACGAGACCAAGGTCCTGCGCATCATCCTGGACCGGCTGGGCTTCGGGGAGCTGGAGGCCAACACCACGGCGCTGCGCACGCAGTGGGAGAAGCTCCGCACGGACGTGCGCGCGCGCATCCAGGCCCTGGCCGAGTCCAAGTTCGAGGCGGGCTTCCGCTACGAGTACCTGCGCCTGCGCGAGCAGACCACGCTCCTGTCCACCGTGTGCACCGACGCCCAGGCCCGCACGCTGCACCCGCTGCTGGTGTCCGGCCGGATGGACGGCGCGATGCAGAAGATGCAGTCCGAGGGCATGGCGCTGGAGCAGTGCCTGCTGAAGGAGGTCAACAAGGAGTCCAAGGCCTGGGGCTTCGCCCTGAAGCTGGGCAAGTGGGCGCTGGGCGGCAGCGACACGCGCGAGCTCACCCAGGTGGTGCAGCGCAACAGCCTGGAGAAGGAGTCGCCCCAGCGCGTCTCGTTCCTGGGAGTGCGCAGCTACAAGGGCACGCTGCTCACGCCGTACATGCACTGGACCGCGGACTTCAAGGCGGACATGGCGGAGTTCCGCAAGTCGCCCACCGTGGCGGACTTCGACCTGGGCCTGTACCTGCTGCTGGCCCATGACGCCCGCAAGCTGTCGGACCACGACCTGCGCCAGGCGGTGGACGAGGCCATCGTCTGGGGCGCGCTGGATGACGCCGAGGAGGAGGAGGTCCTCAAGCGGATCCGTGACGCCTCCGGCGGCAAGGAGATTGAAACGCGGGTGGAGCTGAAGCTGGACAACCGGACGCTGCGCGACGTCATCACCCACGCAGCGGACCCGGACGCCCACTCCGCCTTCGCTCGCGCGCTGGCCCGGGCGCTGCCCTGGTACGGCGTGCCGTGCCGCGACCGGCCCGCCGTGCGCGAGTCCATCTACGCGCCCCTGTGGAAGGCGTACCTGGAGCATGACTGGACCGCCGCCCTGGCCGCGAACATGGCCGCCGCGACCCTGAAGAAGAATCCGCTCGTCGGGCACTTCGCGTACATCGAAGGGCAACTGGGCAACGGCATGCTGACGTTCGCGGAGGTCATCCAGAAGAACCCCGGCACCGTGTCCAAGTGGCACGACCTGCGCGCGGGCCTCTTGGACCTGCGCAACAACGAGCAGCGCTCGCCCTCCGTCTTCAAGGGCGCGTTCAAGGCGCTGTCCGAGTCGTGGGCGCAGTCCTTCCACCTGAGGACCACGGGCGCGTTCTTCCTGGAGCTGGCGTCGCGCGGCGGCAACGGCCTGGCCACCGTGGAGCGCACCTTCACTGTGACGGTGCCAGCGACGGGCGCGAGCATCGTCTTCACCAAGTCCCGGGCCTGACGGGGCGCACGCGTCCTTTCGTCCGCTTCCGCACGCTCCCCGGGCATGGTGACGCGGCGCATTGCCGCGTCTCGGGGGCAGCACTACATCCAGCTCCTCACGCAGCACACGCTTCGTAGAGGAGCTCCGCGGAATGATCGTCGGTCGGATGCTGTCCTGGCGGATCATCCTCCGCTACACGGGGCGCCCCGTCGTCGTCCACATCGCCCTCGCGCTGGCCATCTCGCTGGGCTACGAGGCGCTGGACGCCAGGTGGCTGTCGGTGCCGGCGCTGCCGGTGACGCTGCTGGCCGCGGCGCTGGGCGTGCTGCTCGGCTTCCGCAACAACTCCGCCTACGAGCGCTGGTGGGAGGCGCGCACCATCTGGGGCGGGCTGGTGAACGCGTCGCGGACGCTCGCCCGGCAGGTGCTGACGTTCCTGCCGGCGCCCCGCGCCCAGCGCAGCGACGGCACCCCGGAGACGCCCTCCGCCGCGTCCCGCCTGGTCCAGGTGGCCGTGCAGCCGGAGGGGCCCGCGCTGTCGCCCGCCTGGTCCAAGGTGGGCGACGGCGCGGTGCGCGACCAGTTCGGCCACGCGCGCGACCTGCGCGGTCCGAGCGCGCCCCGCGCGAACCTGGCCACGTTCCTCCACCCGGGCGTGGAGACACCCCGGGGCATCCCCAGCATGTTCGAGGGCATCACCGAGGACGCGCGCGAGCTGGTCTACGCGCAGATCGGGTTCGTGAACGCGCTGCGCTGCCACCTGCGGCGGCAGGATCCCTTTCCGGAGATCACCCCGTTCTTCCGCCCGTCCGTGCTGGAGGCGCTGCGCGTGGAGCAGAACGTGCCCTCCGCCATCCTCCTGTGGATGGGCACGCGCATGCGCCGCATCTACAGCGACATCGAGCATCCGGAGAAGGTCTACATGCGCGTGTCGATGGACGAGACGCTCACGGAGCTCACCAACTACCTGGGCGCGTGCGAGCGCATCAAGAACACGCCCCTGCCCCGCCAGTACGACATCCTCCCGCACGCCATGGTGCGCGCCTACCTCGCCATGCTGCCCCTGGGCGTCGTCGCGGACCTGGGCTTGCTCACGCCGCTGGTCACCGCCATCATCGCGTTCCTCTTCATCGCCCTGGACGCGGTGGGCCGCGACGTGGAGAACCCCTTCGAGGACGCCGTCAGCGACACGCCCATGACGGCGCTGTGCCGCACCATCGAGATCAACCTGCGGCAGATGCTGGGCGAATCCGCGCTGCCTCCGCCCGTCCAGCCGAAGGACGGCCTGCTGTACTGAGGAGTCTCCAGACTAGGGCGCGGCCGTCACTTCCACCGTGCCCAGCCCGTCCACGGTGAGGCGCACGTGGTCGCCGGGCTTCATCAGGTAGGCGGCGGTGGCCGCTCCAGACAGCACCAGGCTTCCTTTGGGCAGCACCTGTCCGCGCTCCGCGAGCAGCGCGCACAGCTGGATGATGGACACCACGGGGTCGCCGGAGATGGCGTCCGAGCGCGCCTCGCCCTCCACCTTGCCGTTCACCTCCATGCGCATCTGGAGCTTCGTCAGGTCCAGCTCGCGCGGGGCGCGCTCCAGGGTGCCCGGCACGAACAGCGACGACGACGCGTTGTCCGCCACCACGTCCGGCAGGCTGAAGTACTTGAAGCCCACGAAGCGCGAGTCCAGGACCTCCATCGCCGCGAAGACGGCCTCGCACGCGTCCAGCACCTCGTCGCGCGTCACGGTGCCCTGGAGCTCCTTCGACGTGCGGAAGGCGATTTCAGGCTCGATGCGCGGGTGGATGCCCGCGCCCACGCGCACCACGCCGCCCGGCTGCACGCGCATCCGGTCCGTGAGCACGCCGAAGATGGGCGAGCCCAGGTTCATCTGCTGGCGCTTCGCCTCCGACGTGAAGCCCATCTTCAGGCCCACCACCCGCTCACCCTGGGCCTCGCGCAGCCGGATGCCCTCCGCCTGCACCGCGTAGCCGTCCGGCACGGTCAGGGTCGGGTGCGCGTGCGACAGGGGCGGCACCTCTCGCCGCTCGCGCCGCGCCGCGTCCAGGATTCCAGCCAGGGCTGCTACATCCACAGTCGAGCTCATGCGCGAATCTTTTCCATGCCCGGCCCGCAATTCCACCAAGGATTCACCCGTGGAGCGGGTCCTGGCGCTGCTGGGAGCCAGACGGCCGCGCAAGCGAACGCCATCCGACGCCGACTGTTCGGAATCCTGGAGGCGGCGGACGGCCGCGACATACATTGCCGCGTCTCCCCTCAGGAGGGCGCTGCCTTGGAAAAGGTCCTCAACTACATCGGTGGCGAGTTGGTGCCCGCGGCGGGCGGCCAGTGGCTGGACAAGCCGGAGCCCGCGACGGGCCAGCTCTACGCGCACGTGCCGGACTCGCGCGAGGTGGACGTGCAGTCCGCCGTGGAGGCCGCGGGCCGGGCCTTCCCCGCGTGGGCGGCCCTGCCGGCGATGGAGCGCTCGCGCTACCTGCGCCGCATCGCGGGGCTCATCCACGAACGCCTGGACGCCTTCGCGCGGGCGGAGTCCATCGACACGGGCAAGCCGCTGTCGGTGGCCCGCACGGTGGACATCCCGCGCAGCGTGCTCAACTTCGAGTTCTTCGCGGACGCGGCGACGCAGTTCTCCAGCGAAGCGCACCCCATGGACGGCGTGGCGCTCAACTACACGCTGCGCTCGCCGCTGGGCGTGGTGGGCTGCATCTCGCCGTGGAACCTGCCGCTGTACCTGCTCACGTGGAAGATCGCCCCCGCGCTGGCGGCCGGTAACTGCGTGGTGGCCAAGCCGTCGGAGGTGACGCCGATGACGGCCTTCCTCCTGTCGCAGGTGTGCCGCGACGCGGGGCTGCCGCCGGGCGTGCTCAACCTGGTGCACGGCCTGGGGCCCCACGTCGGCGGGCCGCTCACGCGCCACCCGGACGTCAGCGCCATCTCCTTCACCGGCAGCACGCGCACGGGCGCGGAGATCGCCCGCGTGGCCGCGCCCGCGTTCAAGAAGCTGTCCCTGGAGATGGGCGGCAAGAACCCCAACGTCATCTTCGCGGACTGCGACTTCGACGAGGCGCTGGCCACCACGCTGCGCTCGTCCTTCGCGAATCAAGGGCAGATCTGCCTGTGCGGCCCGCGCATCTTCGTGCAGCGCTCGCTGTATCCGCGCTTCAAGGAGGCGCTGGTCGCGCGCACCAAGGCCCTCAAGGTCGGTGACCCGCTGGTGGACGGCACCGACCAGGGCGCGCTGGTGTCGCGCGAGCACTTCGAGAAGGTGATGGGCTACATCGCGCTCGCGAAGCAGGAGGGCGGCCACATCCTCACCGGCGGCCAGCGCGCGAGCGTGCCCGGCCGCTGCGCGAACGGCTGGTTCATCGAGCCCACGCTGGTGGAGGGCCTGACGCCCACCTGCCGCACGAACCAGGAAGAGATCTTCGGTCCGGTGGCCACGATCATGCCCTTCGACGACGAGGAGGAGGTGCTGTCGTGGGCCAACTCCACGCGCTACGGCCTGGCCGGCAGCGTGTGGACGAAGGACCTGACGCGCGCGCACCGGTTCGCGTCCCGGCTGCACAGCGGCATCGTCTGGGTGAACACCTGGATGCTGCGCGACCTGCGCACGCCGTTTGGCGGGGTGAAGGAGTCCGGCGTGGGCCGCGAGGGCGGCTGGGACGCGCTGCGCTTCTTCACCGAGCCCAAGAACGTCTGCATCAAGCTTTGAGCCCTGGAGAGCCACACGTGAGCGCTGGCGAGCGGATCGATTCGAAGAAGGCCCCGGAGCCGGTGGGGCTCTACCCCCACGCGCGCCGCGTGGGAAACCTCTTGTTCCTCTCCGGCGTGGGCCCGCGCGAGCGCGGCAGCAAGGCCATCCCGGGCGTGGAGCTGGACGCGGCGGGCAACATCGTCTCGTACGACATCGAGACGCAGTGCCACTCCGTGTTCCGCAACGTGCGCTACATCCTGGAGGACGCGGGCTCGTCGTGGGAGCGGCTGGTGGACGTGACGGTGTACCTCACGGACATGAAGCGGGACTTCCCCACGTACAACCGGCTGTGGGCGGAGTACTTCAAGGACAACCCGCCGTGCCGCACCACGCTGGAGATCAACGCGCTGCCCACGCCCATCGCGATTGAACTCAAGTGCATCGCCACCATTGGAGACGAGTGACATGGGCCGACTGACCCCCATCAACTTCAAGAAGTGGATCGACGAGCACCGCCCCCTGCTCAAGCCGCCCGTGGGCAACCAGCAGGTGTGGGCGGACCGGGACTTCATGGTCACGGTGGTGGGCGGGCCCAACTCGCGCACGGACTTCCACGTCAACGAGGGCGAGGAGTTCTTCTACCAGCTGGAGGGGGACATCACCCTGCGCGTCATCGACGAGGGGCAGGTGCAGGACATCCCCATCCGCGAGGGCGAGATCTTCCTCCTGCCGCCCAAGGTGCCGCACTCGCCGCAGCGGCCCCCGAACACCATCGGCCTGGTGCTGGAGCGCCGCCGCCAGCCGCAGGAGCTGGATTCGTTCCTGTGGCTGTGCCCGAAGTGCGGCGAGAAGCTCTACGAGGAGTCGCTGCACGTCACCAACCTGGTGACGCAGCTGCCGCCGGTGTTCGAGCACTTCTACGGCAACCCCGACCACTGCACCTGCAAGAAGTGCGGCACGAAGGTGACGCGGGGTGGTGCGCCCAAGTGAAGGTCGACATCCACACGCACCTCCTGCCCCCGGAGTTCCCCCGCTTCGCGGAGCGCTTCGGCTACGGCGGCTTCATCACGCTGGACCACCACGCGCCTTGCCGCGCGCGGATGATGCGGGATGACGGGAAGTTCTTCCGCGAGATTGAAAGCAACTGCTGGGACCCGAAGCAGCGCGTGACGGAGTGCGACGCGCACGGCGTCCAGGTGCAGGTGCTGTCCACGGTGCCGGTGCTGTTCAGCTATTGGGCCAAGCCCCAGGACGGCCTGGAGGTGGCGCGCTTCCTCAACGACCACCTGGCCGGCGCGGTGGCGACGGCGCCCAGGCGCTTCGTGGGTCTGGGCACGGTGCCGCTCCAATCCACCGACCTGGCGGTCAAGGAATTGGAGCGCTGCGTGCGCGACCTGGGGTTCGCGGGCGTGCAGATTGGCAGCCACGTCAACGACCTGAACCTGTCCGACCCCGCGCTCTTCCCCTTCTTCCAGGCGGCGAGCGACCTGGGCGCGGCCGTCTTCGTTCACCCGTGGGACATGATGGGTGAGGCGAAGATGACGAAGTACTGGCTGCCGTGGCTGGTGGGCATGCCCGCGGAGGTGTCGCTGGCCATCTGCTCGCTCATCTTCGGCGGGGTGATGGAGCGGCTGCCACGCTTGAGGCTCGCGTTCGCGCACGGCGGCGGCGCGTTCCCTGGCACGCTGGGTCGCATCCAGCACGGCTTCGAAGTCCGCCCGGATCTGGTGGCGGTGGACAACAAGGTCGCGCCGCGCGACTACCTGGGGAAGTTCTGGGTGGACTCGCTGGTGCACGACGCGGAGACGTTGCGCGGCATCGTGAAGCTGTTCGGCGCGGACAAGGTGGCGCTGGGCAGTGACTACCCCTTCCCGCTGGGCGAGGAGCGGCCCGGCACGCTCATCGAGTCGCTGACGGACCTGACGCCTTCCGTGCGCGAGCGGCTGCTGTCCCGAAATGCCCTGGAGTGGCTGGGGCGCTCGCACGAGGACTTCGCACCATGACGGCCCCTGTCTACGAGAACACCGATGTGTTCGCCTACGGCCTGGACGCGGCGGATCCGCTGAGGCCCCTGCGCGACGAGTTCCTCTTCCCCCCTGCTCCGTCTGGCGCGCCGGCCATCTACCTGGCGGGCAATTCGCTGGGGCTTCAGCCGCGCAAGGCGCGCAAGTACGTGCAGATGGAGATGGAGGACTGGGAGCGGCTGGGCGTGGAGGGCCACGTGCACGGCCGCCACCCGTGGCTGCCCTACCACGAGCAGCTCACCGACATGGTGGCGAGGGTGGTGGGCGCGCAGCCGCAGGAAGTCGTGGTGATGAACACCCTGTCGGTGAACCTGCACCTGATGATGGTGTCGTTCTACCGGCCCACGCGCGAGCGCTTCAAGATCCTGATTGAAGGCGGCGCCTTCCCGTCGGACCAGTACGCGGTGGCGTCGCAGGCGCGCTTCCACGGCTACGACCCGAAGGAGGCCATCGTCCGGCTGATGCCCCGCGAGGGCGAGGACACGCTGCGCTCCGAGGACATCCTGGCGGCCATCGAGCGGCACGGGAAGGAGCTCGCGCTGGTGATGCTGGGCAGCGTGAACTACCTCACCGGACAGGCGTTCGACCTGCGTGAGATTACGCGCGTGGCGCACGCGCAGGGCTGCAAGGTGGGCTTCGACCTGGCGCACGGGGCGGGCAACCTGAAGCTGTCGCTGCACGACGACGGGCCGGACTTCGCGGTGTGGTGCTCATACAAGTACCTCAACGGCGGACCGGGCAGCCTGGGCGGCGTGTTCGTGCACGAGCGGCACGCGCACTCGCCGGAGCTGCCGCGCTTCGAGGGCTGGTGGGGGCACAACAAGGCCACGCGCTTCGAGATGGGCCCCACCTTCGACCCGCTGCCGGGCGCGGAGGGGTGGCAGCTGTCCAACCCGCCCATCTTCCAGCTGGCGGCGCTGCGCTCCTCGCTGGAGCTGTTCGACCGGGCGACGATGGCCGCCCTGCGCGCGAAGAGCGACCACCTGACGGGCTACCTGGAGTTCCTGCTGGACCGGCTGCCCGCGGGGTACGTCACCATCACCACGCCGCGCGACCTGAAGCAGCGCGGGGCGCAGCTGTCCCTGCGCTTCAAGGGCGAGCCGAAGCGGCTGCTCCAGCGGCTGTCCGCGGCCGGCATCATCTGCGACTTCCGCGAGCCGGACATCATCCGCGCCGCGCCCGCGCCCCTCTACAACACGTACCTGGACGTCTTCCGCTTCGTGAAGGCGCTGGAGGCCCATGCCCTCGAATGAGTCGAAGCTGACGGTGGTGGGAGCGGACCTGGTGGGTTCGCTGCTCTCGCTGTACCTGGCCCGCAGGGGCCACACGGTGGAGGTGCTGGAGCGCCGGGCGGACATGCGCCGCGAGACGCTGGACGCGGGGCGCTCCATCAACCTGGCCATCTCCACGCGCGGCCTGCATGCCTTGCGGCAGGTGGGCCTGGAGGAGGAGGCGCTGAAGCACGCCATCCCCATGCGCGGGCGGGTCATCCACCCGGTGAAGGGCGAGCTGGCCTTCCAGCCGTATGGGAAGGACGACTCGCAGCACATCAACTCCATTTCGCGCGGCTGGCTGAACAAGTTCCTGATGACGCAGGCGGAAGGGACGGGCCGCGTGTCCATCCGCTTCCGTCAGCGGGTGACGCAGGCGGATCCGGCGGCGGGGATGCTCACGGTGCTGGATGAGGCCACGGGCGAGACGCGCGAGCTGCGCGACGCGGTGGT
Source organism: Corallococcus sp. M7 (assembly GCF_054512695.1). Classification (NCBI taxonomy): domain Bacteria; kingdom Pseudomonadati; phylum Myxococcota; class Myxococcia; order Myxococcales; family Myxococcaceae; genus Corallococcus; species Corallococcus sp. M7. Next base: position 1,042,444 of record NZ_CM137252.1, on the reverse strand, counting down.
GTTCGGCACGGACGGCTCGGGCTCGGCGGTGCGGCAGGCGCTGCAATCGCAGACGGGCTCCCAGGCGGACTCGCAGACGCTGGGGCATGGCTACAAGGAGCTGACGATTCCGCCGGGTGAAGGCGGGCGCTTCCAGATGGAGAAGCACGCGCTGCACATCTGGCCGCGCGGCACGTACATGCTCATCGCGCTGCCGAATGAAGACGGCAGCTTCACCTGCACCCTGTTCCTGCCCTGGGAGGGGCCGGTGAGCTTCGCGTCGCTCCAGACGCCCGCCGCGCTGGAGGCGTTCTTCCAGGAGCAGTTCCCGGATGCGAAGGCGCTGATTCCGGGGCTCACGGAGGAGTTCTTCTCCCGGCCCACCGGGCAGATGGTGACGGTGAAGTGCGCGCCGTGGCACGCGGGTGGGCGCACGCTGCTCCTGGGAGACGCGGCGCACGCCATCGTGCCGTTCTACGGCCAGGGGATGAACTGCGGCTTCGAGGACTGCGTGGTGCTGGACGCGCTGTTGTCGAAGCAGGCGGACTGGGCCGCGGCGTTCGATGAGTTCGAGCGGCTTCGCAAGACGAACGCGGACGCCATCGCGGACATGGCGGTGGAGAACTTCATCGAGATGCGCGACAGCACGGCGGATCCGCGCTTCCTGCTGGAGAAGGGCGTGGAGAAGGTGCTGCTCAACGCGTTCCCGGGCGAGTTCGTCAGCCGATACACGCTGGTGAGCTTCAGCCGCGTGCCCTACCGGCTGGCGTACGGCGTGGGCTCCATCGCGGGGGGCATCGTGTCGGAGCTGGCGAAGGACCTGAAGCGGCCGGACGACGTGGACCTGGACCGGGCGGCGAAGCTGATTCGCGGCCGGCTGACCCCTTTCATGGAGGAGCACGCGGATGGATTTCGGCTTGAAGGGTAGGCGGGCGCTGGTGACGGGCGCGTCCTCGGGCTTGGGGCGCGCCATCGCGGACACGCTGGTGAAGGAGCGCGCGACGGTGGCGGTGTCCTCGCGCGGCGGGGAGAAGCTCCAGAAGGCGGCGAAGGAGCTGGGCGCGGCGCTCGCCGTGCCGTGTGATTTGACTCAAGCCGGGGCCGCGCGCGGGCTGGTGCGCGAGGTCACGCAGAAGCTGGGCGGGCTGGACGTGCTGGTGGTGAACGCAGGAGGCCCGCCGTCCGGGGGCTTCGAGGCCATCACGGTGGAGCAATGGCAGGCAGGGTTCCAGAGCCTGTGGCTGGCCACGGTGGATGCGATTCAAGAAGCGCTGCCGGGCATGAAGGCGCAGGGATGGGGCCGCATCGTGCTGGTGACGTCCACGGCGGCGCGCGAGGCGATGAACAACCTCACGGTGTCCAACGGCCTGCGCGCGGGGTTGCTGGGGTTGGTGAAGAGCCTGAGCAATGAAGTGGCGCCGTATGGCATCACGGTGAACGCGGCGCTGCCGGGCTACCACGCGACGGACCGGATGAAGGACCTGGGCCTGTCCGACGAGAAGGTGGCGCCGAACATCCCCGCGCGGCGGCTGGGAAGGCCGGAGGAGTTCGCGGCGCTGGTGACGTTCCTGGCGTCGGAGCCGGCCGCGTATATCAGCGGCCAGTCCATTGCGTGCGACGGTGGAGCGCTGAAGGGCTTCTAGGACGCGGCGAACACCGCCAGCACGACCAGGAACGTGAGGACGGGCACGGACACGACGATGCCCCACACGGCTTTGGGAGAGATGGCTCGCAGCAGTCCGTAGGCGCCCAACAGCGCCGCGGACACGAGCCATCCACCGAGGAAGCTGAGCACGAACGCGAGCGGCATGAGCAGGTACGACCATTCGTCGGACGACCGAGGCAGTGAGAGCTCATCGAGGACGACGGCCGCCGCGCCGAGCCCCGAGAGCAACGCCCCCGCCAGGGACAGCCACTTCCAGGCCGTCCCGGAGAGTGAGAAGGCGCCCTCCTCCCGCCAGCGTGGAGCCCGGCGCAAGGTGACGATGACGAGGGCCAGCAGGCCCAGGCCCAGCACCAGAGCCACCGGGAGCGCGGCGCCACCACTGAGCCCCGTCGCCAGCATCGCCAGACCGAAGAGGACGGAACCGAGCAGCAGGGCCGCGAAGAGCGCGAGGCGCGAGGTCATCACGGCGGTTATATGCCGACTCCGCGTGGCTCAGCGGACAGCCCGCCCCTTGAGGCGATGGAGCGCTGAGAGGATTTCGAGGTGACGTCGCTGTCCTTCCGGGGGGAAGGACATGGACGCGACGAGACGGGCGATATGCCTGGGCCTGGGGTGTCTGCTCACTGGCTGTGCGACGAGTACGGGCACGATGGTGGAGGGGAGCCTCCAGCCGCGTCACTTCCGGTTCGTCACGGTCGTTGAACAGACAGAGCCAGGGCTCGGAGGATGGAGAGAAGCCTGTGTCCATGTTCCGCTCCGGCGTGACACGGGGGAGGTCTTCAGATGCACACTGGGTGTCGGGTTGCCTGTGCAGTCCACACGTCTCGGCGACATTCCGTTGGAGCTGGCCCAGCGCATCTCGGCGGACTGCGCGAACCTGGCGGCCCAGACCGTGTTCAGCGCGACCACGCCGGTGACGGCCCTCGGGCTTGCGTGTCAGGAGTTCAGGACCACCTTCGGGACCGCGCTTGACAGAGCCATCATTGGCTCGCGTGTCAGACAGCAATGCCATCCGGCAACCCTCCGTCTCAAGTCCGAGCCCAGGAAGCCATGACACCTTCCGCCGAAGAATTGCTCGCGATTGCCCGTCTCTACTGGGGAGCCGACATGGCCTATCTCTTCCGCCAGGAGCCCGGTCCCGAGGACCTTCGCTACGAAGCCCTCTGGGAGGAAAAGAATGCTGAGAGGCCCCACTGGAGTGCCTTTGTCAGAGCACTTCGAGAAGCGCTGCCCAGTTGCGATGCCTGGAACTATGCGCCGGGACTGGCGAACCCCAGCTTTTGCGTGCTGGTCTACCCGCATCAGGAGAAGGACATGATGCGCCCGCAGATCACCTGGACGGTCGCCGGGTACCTCAGCATCCTGGCCCCCCTCTACACCGTGCACTGTGTTCGCCGGGTCTTCCTGGGGAAGCACCTCATGGAGTCGAAGGTCTTCCTCGGCCCCGTCCCGCTGGAGCTGCAAGGCATCGCGGACACGGTCGCCCGGCACATCGAGGCCGAGTACGGCGCGACGGCGCTGCCCCTCGACATCGCGCAGACGCCCGTCCCCCTCTACGTCAACTTCATGAAGCCGCCGGAGACCACCCTCTTCCACGCGCTCTTCACCTCCGAGCCCTGGAACATCCCCTGACGCAGCGAGCCAGCCTTTTTCCGCTCTAACGGCCAAGTCTCTTTGATTTGGGCTGGTGGATTTCTCACGTTTTGCGACAAAGTTCCCCGCCTTCGCCGGGAGGGGCGCAGACGTGTCCAGACGAATCCGTTTCATCCGTGGGCTGTGGCTCATGGTCGTGTTGTGGGGAGCCGGGGCCTGGGCCCAGGGCAACTCGGTCATCACCGGGACCCTGACCAACGCGCTCGACAAGAAGCCCCTGGTGGATGTCGTGGTCACCGCCACCTCGTCCCAGTTGCAGGGCGAGCGCACCGTCCTCACCGACAAGAGCGGCCTGTACCGCATCCCCCAGCTTCCGCCGGGCACGTACACGCTGCGCTTCGAGGCCCAGGGCTTCCAGCCCTATGCCCGCGACGGCATCCTGCTGAGAATCGACCGCACCATCCGCTTCAACGCGGAGCTGGCGCCGGACAACCTGAGCTCCGACGTCGAGGTCGTCGGCTCCCCTCCCACCCTGGACGTGGGCTCCAGCGCCGCCGGCGTCACCGTGGACCAGGACTTCATCCGCAACATCGCCGTCATCCGCCCCGGCACCAAGGGCTCCGCGTCCCGCTCCTTCGAGGGCCTGGCGGAGCTCGCCCCCGGCGCCACCGAGGACCGCTACGGCGTGAGCATCAGCGGCAGCTCCTCTCCGGAGAGCCAGTACGTCGTGGACGGCCTGTCCGTGAACGACCCCGGCGTGGGCACCCTGGGCACGCCCCTGTCCGTGGAGTTCGTGAAGGAGGTCAACATCATCACCGGCGGCTACATGCCGGAGTACGGCCGCTCCACCGGCGGCGTGCTCAACGTCGTCACCAAGTCCGGCTCCAACGAGTTCCACGGCTCCGTGTTCGCCAACTACGCGCCCGGCGTGTTCCAGCGGTCCGGCAAGGAGGTCCTGCGCGAGGGCAGCGTCATCTCCGCGCAGGGCAGCGCGTACAACCTGGGCGACTTCGGCTTCGACCTGGGCGGCCCCCTGCTCAAGGACAAGCTCTGGTTCTACGTGGGCGTCGCGCCGTCCTTCAATCGCATCGAGGTGAACCGCCAGCTCAACAGCTACGAGCTGTGCGCGGAGGTGGACCCGGAGAATGGCTGCTCCGCCGTGGGCGCGCGCCGCAAGGACCCCACCACCGGCTTCTCCCAGGTGACCCCCATCGCGGGCAGCAACTCCAGCCGCTTCGCCGACGAGCGCAGCGTGCAGTACCTGGGCAAGCTCACCTACAACTTCAACCCGGACCACAGCCTGTCCGTGTCCGTGTTCGGCACGCCGCGCTCCTCCGGCGGCAGCGGCAAGTACGCCTTCAGCGACGACGGCGAGCCGGAGGTGTGCACCAGCCTGTCGTGCACCGGCTTCGTGCAGGGCGCGTATGAATCCATCGCCACCCGGCGCAGCAACAGCGCCATGGACATCGTCGCGAAGCAGGCGTCGTCCTTCTTCGACAAGAAGCTGCTCGTGGACGCGACGCTCGGCTGGCACCACCAGGCGGACTCCATCCTCCCGTCGGACGGCTCCGACCTGGGCTCCGGCGAGGGCCTGTCCGCGAAGTCCAACATCGCCTGGCGCCGCACCCGCAACCCCGGCTACCACACCATCAACGAGTTCGAGCAGATCCCCGCGGGCGCCTGCGGCACCACGCCCGAGGAGCAGCGGCTGCGCTGCCCCGTGACGGCCTACTCCACCGGCGGCCCCGGCACCATCAGCGTCCAGCGCCTGGACCGCGTGCAGGGCAAGGTGATGGGCACGTACCTGCTGGAGGCCCTGGGCCACCACATCCTCAAGGCCGGCGCGGACATCGAGCGGATGAGCTTCTACAACAACCGCGCGCGCACCGGCGGCACGCCCTGGCAGGAGTGCACCGGCGGCGACTGCTTCTTCACCCTCAACCAGTACGGCTATCTGGCGGCCCCCGACCTGCCGGTGTTCCTGCCCAGCAAGGAAGGCACCTCCACGTCCACCACCGTGGGCGGCTTCCTCCAGGACAGCTGGTCCGTCATGGACAAGGTCACCGTCAACGTGGGCCTGCGCTACGACGTGCAGACCATCTACGGCCTGGACGGCGAGGTGGGCCTGCACCTGCCCAACCAGTGGTCCCCGCGCCTGGGCGTCATCTACGACCCGACGCAGAGCGGCCGCGCCAAGCTCTTCGCCAACTACGCGCGCTTCTTCGAGAACGTCCCCCTGGACATGGCGGACCTGTCCTTCCCGCAGCAGCAGCTGCTCTCCGCCACCTACGACTCGCCCCCGTGCGTGCCCTCCCGTGAGGACTCGCTGCTCGGGGACTGCACCCAGAACGCCAACCGCCAGCCCATTGGCAACCGCGAGAGCCCCAACCAGCTGTGGGACGCGCAGGGCGGCGACCGCGTGCCGGTGGATCCCCAGATTCGCGCGCAGTCCGCGGACGAGTTCGTGCTGGGCGGCGAGTACGAGCTCTTCGCCGCGAGCCGCCTGGGCGCCACGTACACCCGGCGCTACCTCAACGACGTCATCGAGGACATGAGCCGCGACGACGGCAGCACCTTCTTCCTGGGCAACCCGGGCAAGGGCTACTCCACGGACTTCCCGCTGGCCCGGCGCGAGTACGACGCGGTCAACCTCTACTTCCAGCGCGCCTTCACCAACGGATGGCTGGCCCAGGCCAGCTACACCTGGGCGAACCTGCGCGGGAACTACTCCGGCCTGTTCCGCGCGGACACCGGCCAGCTGTCCCCCAACCTCACGCGCGACTTCGACCTGGTGTCGCTCACCGTCAACCGCGAGGGCCAGCTGCCCGGGGACCGCACGCACTCGTTCAAGGTGTTCGCCGCGAAGGAGCTGGTGCTGGGGCCTCGCACCAGCATCAACGTGGGCGGCAACTACCGGGCGCGCTCCGGCACGCCGCTCAACTACCTGGGCGCGCACCCGCGCCGCAGCGGCTCGGAGACGTTCATCCTGCCGCGCGGCAGCGCGGGCCGGCTGCCCTGGGTGCACGGCGTGGACGGGCACCTGGGCTTCAACCAGCGGCTGGTGAAGGACTACGTCCTCACGGTGTCCCTGGACGTGTTCAACCTCTTCAACTTCCAGCAGTACACGGACGTGGACCAGACCTTCACCACCACGCGCGTGTACGCCATCGAGCAGGGCGGCAAGCCGGACGACCTCACCGCCTGCCTCACCGCCGGCAACCCCAACTGCAAGGTCATTTCCACCGCCACGAACCAGCCCATTGGCGAGGCGGACATCAACCCCAACTTCAAGCGGCCCACCGCCTACCAGGCCCCGCGCTCCATCCGCCTGGGCGCGAAGCTCAGCTTCTAGGCATCGACGCCATGAGGACTCCCGCGATGAAGCTTCGTTGGATGGCAGTGAGTGCAGGGCTCGCGGCGGCGGCCGTCGCCGTGGGTGCGTGCGGCAGCGAACCGGAGCCCGAGTGCGTCGTGGCTCGCGCCGTGTCGGACGGCTCCACCGGCTCGTTCGCCGCGACGTATCAGCTCAAGCCCGGGCAGAACCCGGACCAGGTCTGCGCGCGGCTCAAGCCGGAGCCGCTGGGGTTGCAGAAGTTCTTCAGCGAGGACCCGGCCGCGCCCGACACCGTGGGCGTGCGCAGCGCGCGCCTGGGCAAGCTGCTGGAGGACTTCGCGTCCCGGCTGACAGAGGACTCGAAGGCGACCGCCACGGCGGTGGGCCCGTTCGCTTCCGCGACGCCGGGGGCGGACCACTTCTGCTCGGTGCCGGCCTTGACGCCCACGCGGCTGGTGGTGCCCGCGTCCACGGCGCCTGACGGCGGCGCGCTGGCCGCGCAGGACTTCGGCTACGCGTGGAGCAACCTGCGCATCTACAACACGCCGGAGATCCCGGGCACGCAGTTCACCGCGGACCTCGTCTACGAGGAGAACGGCTGCAGCGCCGCGTACACCGTGAAGGGCATCTGGCCGGTGGTGAAGTGCCAGAACAGCACCACGAAGCTGCCGGACGACGCGCTGTGCGACCCGTACGCGGACTACGACGCGGGACGGCTGCGCGGCTCCGGCATCAACCCGCTGTTCCCCGTGAAGTGCGACCCGGACGCGCTCATCTGCGTGCTCACGGGTGAGGTGCCGTCGGCCCCGTGAAGCCGTGGCTTCCGGGACGCAGCGCCTGCGGCAGGTCCCGGAAGTCCCTCACCAGCCAGTCCGGCCGCTCGCGAACCAGGACCTCGCGCGGGAACGACGTGGCGACGGCGACACACGCCGCGCCCGCGGCCCGCGCGGCCCTCAGCCCCGCCACCGCGTCCTCGAACACCACGCACGCGTGCGGCGCGACGCCCAGCGCGGCGGAGGCCTTCAGGTACACCTCCGGATCCGGCTTGCCCCGCGTCACGTCCGTGGACGTCACACGCACGGGGAACAGGTGCTCCAGCCCCACGCGCTCCAGGGCCCGCTCCGCGTTCCGGGCCAGGGCGCTCGTGCCCAGGGCCCAGGGCACGCCCGCCTGCTTGAGGGACATCAGGTAGGCGCCCACGCCGGGGACGGGGGACACCGGCTCGTGGTCGAGCAGCCGGTGGAAGGCCCGCTCCCGGTCGTCGGTGAGCGCGGCCACCTGTTCATCATCCAGCTCCGCGCCGAACCACGCGCGCAGCGTCTCCCCGGCCCGCCGGCCGTTGGTGGCGAGCAGCTGCTCGCGCGTGGGCACGTAGCCCCGCTCGCGGGCGAACTCGTCCCACACGCGGTAGTGCAGCTCGGTCGTGTCGATGACCACGCCATCCAGGTCGAAGAGGACGGCGTCGAAGACGGTGATGTTCGAGGTCGAAGGAGTCATGGAGGTCGCGCTCTCTCTCGAAAATCCACACGAGACGCGTCACAAACCTATTCATCGGATGGGACGCGGGCGTGGCTTGAAGCCCCTACCGCCAATGCCCACCGTGCGAGCAGCCGTGGGGACGGTTTCAGAGGGAACGACGCCTGCCAGGCCCCGGGGCAGCCAGCCCGTTGTAGGCTGCCGGGGAGGTCCATGCCGCCCAAGAACCCCACGGATTTCTCCACGACCGCCGTCCGCACCCAGGGCACGCCGTCCCAGGCCGCCCAGGTGATGCCGGCGTTGACGCTCATTGGCCATGCCCAGCCCCAGCGCATCGGGGAGCGGCTGCTGCTGGACGGGTTGCTGTCCGGAGAGCGCGCGGTGGCGCTGTCGCGCAACGCGCCGGACTTCAGCCGTCCGGGCTCGGTGCTGGCGCTGCCCCTGGGGGACCCGTTCCTCAGCCGCACGCCGGTGCGCTTCGAGGCGGGGACGGACGGGAGCGTGCGGCTGCGGGTGCCGGAGGGCGGGACGCCGGTGTGGGTGGGCAGCGAGCCGGTGCGCGGCGGGCGGGAGTTCCCCGCGCAGGCGCTGGTGGCGGGCGTGCCGCTGGTGCTCGCCGGGCGCGTGGCGCTGCTGCTGCACCAGGCCACCGTGCGCGGCGCGGGTCCGCAGACGGAGCTGGCGGCGCTGGGCATGGTGGGCGACAGCGAGGGCATCGTCCGCGTGCGCGAGGACGTGCTGCGCGTGGCCGACCTCCAGGTCCCCGTGCTGGTGCGGGGTGAGACGGGCACGGGCAAGGAGCTGGTGGCGCGAGCGCTCCATGCGCGAAGCCCCCGCCGCGCGGGCCCCTTCGTCAGCGTCAACCTGGGCGCCCTGTCGAAGGACCTCATCGCCGCGGAGCTGTTCGGCGTGGTGCGGGGTGCGTTCACCGGCGCCGCGCGCGACCGGGAGGGCTTCTTCCGCGCCGCCCACGGCGGCACGCTCTTCCTGGATGAAGTGGCGGAGGCGCCTCCAGAGGTCCAGGCGGCGCTCCTGCGCGTGCTGGAGACAAATGAGGTGTACCCCGTGGGCGCGCAGACGCCGGTGCGCGTGGACGTGCGGCTCGTCACCGCCACGGACGCAGACCTGGAGGCGCGCATCCACGACGGCCACTTCAAGGCCCCGCTGCTGCACCGGCTGGCGGGTTTTGAAATCACCGTGCCCCCGCTGCGCGAGCGCCGCGAGGACATCGCGCCGCTGTTCCTCCACTTCGCGCGCCAGGAGTTGGAGTCCACGGGCGAGGCGGGGCGGCTGAGCTCCTCCGACGCACGCGCGGAGCCGTGGCTGCCCGCGTCGCTCGCCGCGCGGCTGGTGCGCTCCGCGTGGCCCGGCAATGTGCGCCAGCTTCGCAACGTCGCGCGGCAGCTCGTGATTGGAAGCCGGGGCCTGCCGGGGCTGCGCGTGGATGCGCGGCTGGAGCAGTCGCTGGACGCCGACGCGCTGCCCATCCCCGGGCGCCCCCTGAGCGAGCACGCGCCCTCCCCTGCCTCGGGGGACACGCCCGCGCCCGCGGAGACGCGCGCACCCGCGCGGCGCAAGCCCTCGGAGGTGAGCGAGCAGGAGGTGCTGGAGGCCCTGCGCGCCTGTGCGTGGGACCTGAAGGCCACGGCGGACTGGCTGGGCATCCCGCGCTCCTCCGTGTACGTGCTCATCGACAAGAGCTCGCTGCTGCGGACCGCGCGCGACCTGAGCCCGGAGGAGATCACCCGCTGCTTCCATGAGTGCGAGGGCGACCTGGACCGCATGGTGCAGAAGCTGGAGGTCTCCCGCCGCGCGCTCCATCGCCGCGTGCGGGAGCTGGGACTGGACGCGAGCTGAAGCTGGTACGGGGACTGCAATGGCGGCGGACACCATGCCCACCACCACCATCGACGTTTCCACGACCCCTGTTACCTACGACCCCAGCCCCGATGTGAAGCACGGCGACACGGTGGTCTTCACGCTGGGCAACGCGCTCAGCGCCACCGCCACCATCACGTTCCCCAACGGCACCTGCCTCACCACGTCCGGCCCGTACACACTCGGGGGCCCCACGATGGCGACCGCGCCCCTGACCGTTGCCATGACGGCGGCGCGCGGGGTCTATGCCTTCGACGTGGACTTCAACAGCGGGCAGGAGTCCCTGGCTCGCAAGGGCCACGAGTGGGACCGGAAGAACGGCGGCATCGACGTGAACAACGACCCGCCGAAGGAGCCGCGCCGGTAGGCGCCGGACACGTCAGCTCCCGGACCGGGACGTGTCATTGACGCGTCCGGGAGCGCGCGGCGGTGAAACATCCGCGCGCATTTTCAAGACATGAATGTTGGTACAGGGACTGCAATGCTGTGCGGACCTATGGCCTCCATCACAGTCGACCTCTCCACGAATCCCATCAGCTACAGCCCCGGCCGCGAAGTGAAGCACGGCGACACGGTGGCGTTCTCGATGGGCAGCTACCCTTCCTCCTACACCGCCACCATCACGTTCCCCGACGGGAACTGCCTCGTCGTCTCCCCCACGCACCCGTACCCGTACCAGCTTGGAGGGAGCCCCGCGCTGGCGGTCTCCTCGCTCCCCGTCTCCATGACGGCGCCGAAGCGGGTCTACGAGTTCAACGCCGTCATCGACGATGGGTCGAGCAGCCGGAGCGAGGACAAGCTCGGTCCCATCGAGCTGGACCGGAAGAACGGCGGCATCGACGTGAACAACGACCCGCCGGAGACCATCTGACCGACGGACCCGTCAGCCCCGGACCGTGCCGTGTCATTGACGTGTCCGGGGCTGCGTGTTCGCGGTCCGCGCCTCAGGGCACGGGCGAGCCCGCGACGGGTTCCGCTGACGGGGTGCGGAGGGTCAGCAGTCCCGCCCTCACCTCGCGCGCCTGGCTCCACCGGGGACGGGCCGTCACCACCGCGTCGGCCAGCTCCAGCCCACGCTTCAGCCCGGCCGCCGCATCCTGCCCGTCCTGGATGCGCCACCGCGCCCACGCGCCGTGGAGCCGCGCCGCCGCGAGCCGGTACTCCAGCCTCGGGTCGAGCTTCATCGCCTCCTCGAAGGCCTGCGCCGCGCGCGTGAACTCGCCGTCCGCCGCGCCGTGGCCCCGCGCCATCCAGCGCGCCCGCAGACCGGAGGCCTCCGCCAGGTAGCGCCAGGCATTGCCCAGGCGCGGGTTCTGCTCGCGGGCCCGGCTCAGCGCCGTCTCCGCCTTCGTGAGGTCCGCCGCCGGATCTCTCGCCTGTGACAGCGTCCACTCCGCGTGGCGCACCCAGGCCTTGCCCAGGTTCGCCAGCAGGTCCGCGTCGTCCGGCAGCCGCTTCAGCGCCTCGGCGTAGTCCTCCACCGCGGCGCGCAGCGCGGCGCTCGGGTCTTCGCCCTTCGCGAGCTGGAGCTCCGCGCGGAAGACCTCCCACTCGCCCAGGTTGTTGAAGGCGAAGCCCTGCGTGGGCGCCAGGGCGCGGGCCTTCTCGAAGGACGCCTTCGCCTCGTCGAGCAGCGCCTTCGTGTCGCCGCCCTCCTCCGCGCGCAGCTCCGCCTGCCAGAACACCGCGGAGCCCAGCGCGTTGTGGAGCGCGGGCTGCTTCGCGTTGAGCGCCAGCCCCTGCCGGTACAGCGTCAGGGCGCGCTCCAGATCCACGCTGATGTCCTCGCCCTTCAGGTAGCGGGCTCGCGCGAGCTGCTCCGCCACCTCCGCGCCGTTGAAGCACGCAACGAAGTTGTCCGGGTTGAGGGACAGGGCCCGCGTCAGCGCGCTGTTCGCGCGGCGCAGGTCACCTGTCGCATCCGGCGCGTTCGGAGCGTCCGCCCGCTTGCGGTACGCGACGCCCAGGTTGATCCACGACAACGGCTGCTGCTCGCTCAGCTGGAGCGCCGTCTGGTACTCGGCGATGGCCTTGTCCAACAGCGGCAGCGGCTCTCCGCCGTTCGCGGCCTCCGCGTCCGCCTGTCCCAGCCAGGTCAGGCCCAGGTTGTCGTGGAACGCGAAGTCGCGGTCCTCCGGGCGCAGCTGTTCGAAGGAGGCGATCGCGAGCTTCAGCTGTCCGCGCGGGTCCTCCCCGTGCAGCTGCTGATGGCGCGCCCACTGGCGATGCGTGAGGGCCCGCTCCAGCGGGATTCGGTCGCTCGGCGTGGCCACTCCTTCCGCGGTGCGCAGCGCGGCCAGGGACTTCTCCAGCAGCGGAGTCACACCTTCGCCGCCCTGGTTCATGCGCTGCTGCGCGAGCCGGCGGTGGAAGCGCGCCACCAGCACCAGCGAGCGGGCATGGTCCGGCGCCGCGGCGAGCGCGTGCGACAGTGCCTCCAGGCCCCGCTCGTAGTGCGGCAGCACGTTGCCCTCGCCGTACAGCTCCATCACCAGCGCGGCCAGCTCCAGCCGCCCCAGCACCGAGTGCACCACGGGCTGACTCTCCGCCGTGGCGACGGCGGCCGTGTAAGCCTCGCGGCTCAGCGCCAGGTCCGCCTGCGAACCCGCCCGGTCTCCGCCGCTCCAACGCCGCGTGGCGCGCGCGAGCAGGATGTCGCCACGCAAGAGCGGCGCCTCGTAGAACCACGGCGACTCCGTGCCCGGCGCGTCCAGCAACGCCAGCGCGTCCTCCGGCCGGTCCTCATAGAAGGCGAACAGGGCCTTCACGAACGACGGCGGCGCGGGGACATCCGGCCCTTCCGCCTGGCGCAGGTACGCGAGCGCAGGGTCGCGGTAGCGCCCGTTCAGCTCCTTGAGCCGGGCCTCGCGCTGCGCGGGGGCACGGCGCTCCACGTCCAGCAGCAGCTGCTCGCGGTACAGGTGGCCCAGCGTCTGCGCCAGCGCCCACGCCACGCGGGGCTCGCGGTAGCCGTGCGCCCACGCGGACTCCAGCTTCGCGTGCGCGCCGTCCAGGTCGTCCAGCGCGAACAGGGCGCGGCCCAGCGCGTACTCCCCGGGGCCCACCGCCTGCGCACCCGCGCGGGCAATCTCCTGCTCCAGCGCGGCCATGCTCGCGCGCAATGCCTCGCGGTCCTTGCGCGTGTCGTGCAGGCGCGACAGGGCGGAGTAGCGCGCCGAGGACTCGATGCGCTCCACGCGCTCGGTGAAGGCGCGGGCCAGCCGCTCGCGTTCGGCCACCTCGCCGCGCGCGAGCTGTGCCTGCGTGAGCGCGCCGGCCACCACCGCCACCACCGTGCCCCCCAGCGCCAGCGCCGCGCGATGCTTGCGGACCTTCTTGGCCAGCCAGTAGCGCGCGCCATGGCGGGCCCGCACCGGCTCGCCGGAGAGGAAGCGCTCCAGGTCGTCCGTGAAGGAGCGCACGGAGTCGTAGCGGAGCGGCCGCTCCTTCTCCAGGCACTTGAGGACGACGGCCTCCAGGTCCTCCGGGATGTCCGGCTCCAGCATGCGCGGACGCGGGGGCGGCTCCGCCTGGAGCTTCGCGAGCACCTCCTTCTCCGTCCCGCCGGTGAAGGGAGGCTGCCCGGTGAGCAGCGCATACAATGTCGCGCCCAGCGCGTAGACGTCCGCGCGCCGGTCCAGGCGGTGGCCCTCGCCCCGGGCCTGCTCGGGCGGCATGTAGTGCGGCGTGCCCAGCACCGCGTTCGGGGTGGTGCTGTCCTCGCGCCAGTCCCGCGCCAGGCCGAAGTCCATCACGAAGGGGAGGAAGCCTCCGTCCTCCGTGCGCTCCACCAGGATGTTGCCGGGCTTCAGGTCGCGGTGGACCAGCCCCACGCGGTGCGCGGCGTGCACGCCCTCCGCGGCCTGGCACAGCACCCAGACGCGCTGCTCCAGCGTGAGCGAATTGGAGAGCTGCCCCAGCGACGGGCCCTCCACGTAGCGCATGGCGATGAAGGCGTGCCCGCGCACCTCGCCCACTTCGTAGACCTCGCACACGCGCTCGTGGCGCACGCGGGCCTGGGCGCGGGCCTCGGACAGGAAGCGGCGGGCCAGCTCCGGGTCCCCGTCGCGCACGAACTTGAGGGCCACGTTGCGGCGCAGGAGCGGGTCGTAGGCCAGGAACACCTGCCCCATGCCGCCCTGCCCCAGGAAGCGCACGGGCTCGTAGCGGTCCCAGCCGGGCACCGGGAAGGAGGGCACGCCCTCCACGGCCAGCGAGGACGGAACCGCCGTGGACAGCGTGGCGGCCTCCTGGATGGGGACTTCCCCCCGGTCCGTGCCGCGAGCCAGGTCCTGCCGCAAGAGGTCCAGGGTGTCCTCCGACAGCCGGCCCCGCTCCTTCAGCAGCTCCAGGGGCCGGCGTTGCAGGCGGAGGGCCTCCTCGCGCAGGGCGGCCGCCTCCTCGGAGGACAGCAGCCCCTCGTCCAGCGCGAGAAGGACCTCCTCCTCGTACATCTCTTGATGACCTGCCCCGGGCACGGACGGGAGCATACGGGGAAGGCCGGGGGACACGGGAGCGCCGCCGGAAGGGCGCCATGGGAGGGAGCGAGGGGGCGCTCCCGGGAAGGGGGAAGGCCGGCCCCTCCGGCGGGCTCCGTGAGGCTATGCGGCGCGGCGCTGACGGCGGCGCAGCCCCGGCACTCCCATCAGGCCCAGCAGGGCCAGCCAGGAGGCATCCGGCGCGGTGCTGCACCCGCCGCCCGCGAAGGCGCGCGTGCTCACCACCGTCCAGGTGTACTCCGACGGGGTCTCATCCGTGTTGCCGCTGCCATCCACCGCGCGGACGCGCAGGACATGGTCCCCGTTGCCCACCGTGTAGCTGTCGCGGCACGGGCCCCAGGCGCCACCGTCGAGGCTGCACTCGAACGTGGAGCCCTCCTCCGTGGAGGCGTACTCGAACTCCGCCGTGCGGCTGGAGGTGGTCGGCTCCGGGCCCTTCACGATGGAGGTGTCCGGGGCCTGGTTGTCCGGCACCACGCCGTCCACCACGAAGGGGACCGCGGTGGACGGAGGGCTGGTGACGCCCGCGGGCGTCTGGGCCGTGGCCGTCACCGTGTGCGGGCCATCCGTCAGCGGCGTCGTGGGGATGCAGCTCCAGTTGCCGGCCGCGTCCACGGTGGCGGTGCAGATGACGGTGGTGCCCTCACGCACCGTCACCGTCGCGCCGGGCTCGCCGGTGCCGGTGATGGCGGGCGTGCCGGTGGTCACGGTGGCGTTCGCCGCCGGGCCGGTGATGACCGGGGCCGGGACCTCCGTGTCCACGACGAAGGGGACGGCGGTGGACGGGAAGCTGGGGCTGCTCGTGGGCGTCTCGGCCGTGGCCGTCACGGAGTGCGGGCCGTCCACGAGCGGCGTCGTGGGCGTGCAGGTCCAGTTGCCGCTCGCGTTGACGGTGGCGGTGCAGATGACGGTGGTGCCCTCACGCACCGTCACCGTCGCGCCGGGCTCACCGGTGCCGGTGATGGGAGGCGTGCCGGTGGTCACCGTGCTGTTCGCCGCGGGGCCGGTGATGACCGGGGTCGGCGTCGCGGGCGCGGGCTCCTCCGCCACGCACTTCTGGGAGACCGGGTCGCAGTACGCCTCGCAGACGTTGGACGCGGTGCACGTCTGGCCCACCTCCAGCAGGCAGCGCGGCGAGCAGGTGTCGCCGCCCACCAGGTTGCCGTCGTCGCACACCTCGGCGCCCGCGCGGATGCCGTCGCCGCACGTGGTGCCGCAGACGCTGGGCGCGCCGTTGCAGCTGTAGCCCGGCTCCACGGCGCAGGTGGCGTTGCACCCGTCGCCCACCACCGTATTGCCGTCGTCGCACGTCTCGCCCACGTCCACCGCGCCGTTGCCGCAGGTGTTGAGGCACGCGGCGCCAGGGACGGGACAGCTGTAGCCCGGCTCCACGGCGCAGGCGGCGTTGCAGCCGTCGCCCGCCACCGCATTGCCGTCGTCGCACGACTCGGCGCCCGCGCGGATGCCGTCGCCGCAGACGGTGGCGCAGGCGCTGGGCTGACCGGAGCAGCTCCAGCCCGGCTCCACGCGGCAGCCATTGGAGCAGCCGTCGCCGGACGCCTGGTCCGCGTCGTCGCAGGTCTCGTTCGGATCCACTGTGCCGTTGCCGCACGACTGGGTGCACACGGAGGGGCCGTTGGAGGGCGTGGAGCAGGCGTAGCCGTCCTCCACGCGGCACTCGGTGGCGCAGCCGTCGCCGGAGTTCAGGTTGCCGTCATCGCACTGCTCGCCAGAATCCACGTTGCCGTTGCCGCACGTCTTCGCGCAGGGCTGGCCCGGCGTGGCGCAGGCATAGCCCAGCTCCAGGGTGCAGGCGTTGGAGCAGCCGTCGTTCAGGTTCGTGTTGCCGTCGTCGCACAGCTCACCGGCGTTGAGCACGCCGTTGCCGCACAGCGGGGCG
The DNA here is from genome assembly GCF_054512695.1 of Corallococcus sp. M7. Lineage (NCBI taxonomy): Bacteria > Pseudomonadati > Myxococcota > Myxococcia > Myxococcales > Myxococcaceae > Corallococcus > Corallococcus sp. M7. The sequence goes on along the minus strand of NZ_CM137252.1, from coordinate 1,026,119 downwards.
CAGACGGACGGGGCGCCGTTGCAGGAGTAGCCCGTCTCGATGCGGCACGCCGCGGAGCAGCCGTCGGAGCTGAACACGTTGCCGTCGTCGCACTGCTCTCCCGCGTTGATGACTCCGTTGCCGCAGGAGGCCACGCAGGCCTGGCCCGGCGTGGGGCAGGCGTAACCGCTCTCCACGCGGCAGCTGGCGTTGCAGCCGTCATTGGCGGCGGTGTTGCCGTCGTCGCACTGCTCGCCGGGGTTCAGGTTGCCGTTGCCGCACGTCTTCGCGCAGGTGCTGGGCGCGCCGGCGCAGCCGTAGCCGGGCTCGATGCCGCAGGTGGCGTTGCAGCCATCGCCCACCGTGGTGTTGCCGTCGTCGCACTCCTCGCGGGGGGAGATGGCGCCGTCACCGCAGCGGTCGTCGTAGGCGTCCACGAAGAGATAGCGGAAGGCGTTCGGCGGGTTGTCGTCGTTCTCGTTGCACAGCTCGATGCGGTTGAGGCCCGGGCGCCAGGCCGCGTTGGTGCCGAACTCGCGGAAGATGTTCTTCTGCCAGGGCTGGCCCGCGGGGTTGTTCACGGTGACGGGCGTGATGGCCACGCCGTTCACCCTCGCGATGGCGAACTCGTTGTCGTTGAAGGTGGCCAGGCGCAGGCGGAACTGGCTGATCTTCGTCGGCGAGGGGATGAGGAAGTCCTGGTACACGCACGTCTCCACGCCCTGGGCGGCCATGAAGCGCGCGGTCTGCATCTCCAGCGGCCAGTCGTTCGCGTCGCGAATGCCGGTGGACGCGCCGGTGGTGGTGCCGGAGTAGAACCAGTGCGGATCCACCGCGCCCGTGGGCAGGCGGCGGTTCTGCGCGTCCACGCCGGTGTTGAACACCGCCACACCCGCCCTCACGCAACGGCTGGGGCTGCCCGCGCAGGCGAAGCCGGGCTCCACCTCGCACTGGCGGCTGCACCCGTCGCCCTCGAAGCGGTTGCCGTCGTCGCAGACCTCCTGCGCGTAGGACGGATACGCCTGGTTGTTGAACACGCCGTTGCCACACAGCGACAAATCGCACGTGGCCGTACAGCCGTTGCTTCCGCTGGTGGTGTCGCCGTCGTCGCACAGCTCGCCGGTGTTCACCACGTTGTTGCCGCACAGGCTGGCCAGCGAACACGCGCTGCCGGGCACGTTGCACAGGTAGCCCGCCTCCACGGTGCCGGTGGACGAACAGCCGTCCCCGCTCGCCGTGTTGCCGTCGTCACACTGCTCGCCGGGCTGGAGACGGCCGTCACCCACGAGCGCGGAGGACTGGCTCGTGAGCACGGGTTCGGAGGCCGCGGGCTGCGGCGTGGACGGCTCGCAGCCCGCGAGGAGGAACAGCGAACACAGCGCCAGGGCGTGGAAGCCCGCGCGCAGGGCCGTGCGGGGTGCGTCTCCCCGGACGAAGGAATGCATCAAGGTCGTGAACATGAACGGTCTGCCTTACTTCGTCTGGGTGTCGGGGGAAGAGGAGGAGGCCGGCGTCGTCTGCACGCCCTCGGCCTCTCCGACGATCTTGAACTCGACGCGGCGGTTCTTCGCGCGGCCGTCCGCCTTCGTGTTGTCCGCGATGGGCTGCGTGGGCCCGTAGCCCTTCGCCTCCAGCCGCTCGCGCTGCACGCCCTTGCTCACGAGGTAGTCCACCACCGCCTCGGCGCGCCGCTGGGACAGGTCCAGGTTGTAGTCGGCCTTGCCGGTGTTGTCGGTGTGGCCTTCCACGCGCACCTTCGCGATGTCCGGGTGGGACACGAGGATGGACGCGACCTTGTCGAGCACCGCGTTGCTGCGCTTCTGGATGACGGCCTTGTTGTTCTCGAAGAACACGGCCTCCATGATGCGGATGCTCCCGGAGTCGATGCGCGCGACAGGCGCCTCCTTGCAGCCGCCGTTGGCCTCGGTGCCGGGCTCGTCGGGGCAGTTGTCCAGGCGGTCCACGATGCTGTCACCGTCGCGGTCGGGCTCCACGTCCGGGCAGCCATCCTTGTCCTTGTAGCGGTTGAACGTCTCCGGCTCCTTCGGGCACTGGTCCTTGGAGTCCACGATGCCGTCCCCGTCGGAGTCGGGGTCGTCCGGGCAGCCGTCCTCGTCCTGGAAGCCGTTCTTGTTCTCCGCCTGGGTCGGGCACTTGTCCGCCAGGTTGGGGATGCCGTCCTGGTCGTCGTCCTTGTCCGGGCAGCCCTGGAGCTGCGCCAGGCCCGCCGTCGTGGGGCACTGGTCGTCGCTGTTCTTCACGCCGTCGCCGTCGGCATCCAGGTCGGGACACTCGGCGGCCACGTGGGGCTGGCCCGCGATACAGACGGGGCCCTTGGGCGCGGGCGGCGTGCCGAAGGACACACCGGCGAGCACGCGGAAGCGCGGCGTGCCCGGCGTCTGGCCAAAGCCCGGGCCGCCCATGACGTACACCTCGGTGCCGTCGGCGGTGGGGACGCGCAGGCCCAGGAGCGCTTCCAGCGAGCTGGGCGAGTCCTGGGTGGGGATGGTGCCGCGCACGATGACCTCTTCACGCAGGCCCCAGAGGCCGGCGGACAGGTTCACGCCGCCGTTGAGCTCCACGCCCATCTCATCGAGGTAGGGCTGCGTCTGCGGCGTCAGCGCGTACGTCTTCGTGCGCACGAGCGCGCCGAGGTCCGCGCCCACGCGGAAGGTGCCGCCCAGCTGCTTGCCGGCGCCCAGGCGCGGGGAGAAGGTGAAGCCCTCGTCGCGGGTGAGGGCGGCCTTGCTGCCCAGGGGCAGGGCCGCGCCCAGGTGCAGGCCCAAATCCAGCGGTCCGCCCTGGTTCTCCGACAGGAAGCCCACGCGGGCCTGGAGCCACGGCGTGCCGAGCGCGCTGGTGGTGGGACGGGACACGCCATTCGACGCGGTCTCCGGGCCCCACTGGGCGACGATGGGCACCTGCGCGCCCAGCTCCAGCCAGTTCGTGAGCGAGTATGCCGCGCTGATGTGCGTCGTCACGCGGTGGGAGATGATGTCGGCCTGCCGCTCGTCGTTCTCCACCAGGACGAGGGGCCGGTTCTCGTAGTGCGCCGTCAACCCGATGCGGAACTGGCCCGCCGGGAGCAGGTCACCGGTGGACAGCACGAGGCTGTCGCGCATGCCGGGGTTGAGCTGCAGGCGCTCCAGTTCGATGCCCGGGATGCTGCTCTGGGCCTGGGCGCTAAAGGCGCAGAGGACGACCAGCCCTCCGAGCCCCAGGTGATGCCTTCGTGCGAACAAGCGTTCCTCCACATGCACACGCGGGCATGAGAGGTGCCCGCGTCCCTTCGCCAGGCGAGGGGTGCGCGGGTAATTGCATGCCTGGGGCCAGGAGGTGTCAGAAAAGGAACGTCGAACAATCGCGCGGGGATGCGGCGGGGGGGCCGGCATTCCCGGGGCGGGCATGACGCGTCAGCGCCGGACGCGGACACAGGGCTGACGCGTCATGGGAGGACGCGGGGCCTACAGGTGGAAGTGCCCGGCGGCCTCCGGCTGGTAGGGCACGGCGACGATGCGCAGGCGGCGGGTGCGGCCCTGGGGGAGGGGCCACTCCACGGTCTGGCCCACGGACAGGCCCAGGAGGGCGCTGCCCACGGGGGCGAGGATGGAGATGCGGCCGGCGTCGCTGTTGGCATCCTTGGGATAGACGAGCGTGACTTCGCGCGTCTCGCCGGCCTCTTCGTCCTCATAGACGACGGTGCTGTTCATGGTGACGACGTCGCGGGGAACGGCGCTGGAGGACGTGACGACGGCGCGGGCGAGCTCGGACTCCAGCTGCTCCACGATCTCCGCGTTGCGGGCGTTGCCGTATTGCTCGACGACGCGTTCCAGACGCTGAAGGTCGGTGTCGGTGACGATGAGGGAATGGTCGTGGGTCATGGCGATTGCCTCCTGTGGGAAGGGGGGGGTGGGAACGACACGCACTCCCAGGAAGGTGGGGGTGCGTGGCGCGAAGGTTCAGTGGGGGTGGAGCGGACGCCGTCCGTCGTGAGCTACGCGAGACGGGCGGCGTGGGTGACAAGCCAGGCGGTGGCTCGGCCGTGCGCGGGCAGCGTCCGGCGCACGGAAATCCGGCGCGGAGCACGCTGCAGGCAGGCTGTGAGCGAAACCGTCATCTGACGAGGGACCCGGGGGTTGCGGCTGCGGTGAAGTGCTGAATGTAGCCGGGTGCGCCCTGATTGCAACCAGGCCCCCGGAAACAAGCGGCCTGGCGAACAGCCGCCGTGACGCACGCAGGCGCGGAAATCAGCGGAGCGGGGACACGTCCTGGAACCACACCCCCGTGGCACCAATGGATTCCAACGCGAGCTTGATGTCCTCCGGAATGACGAGGACCACTTCCCAGTGCAGCGGCCGGAAGACCCGAGCGCTGCCGAGGCGGGTGGCATCAATGCGCATGCCCCCGACGGAGATATAGGTCCCTACCTTCTCCGCGATCCCATTCTTGGGCGTCCAGTACCGCGCTTCCTCCGAAGCCTCGTCGTCGATGCAATTCACGCGGCGGATGGCGTTCAGGATGAAGAAGTCGTCGGGCTGGCCTTCGATTTCCACGGGGAAGAGCTGGATGTCGTTCGGAGCCAGCCGCTCGAAGATGGCGGCCACCCGCGAGGTAACCACGGGGATGCTTCCTGACGCATGGGAGTAGTCGAGAGCCCTTCCTGGGATATCGATGGGGATGCGCACGCGGCCTGCCCAGGAACTCGGCCTGCCCCTTCTAAAGAGCTGCCAGGGAAGTTTGAGCTCGAGTCCCTGCGCATCTTGTGGATGCCCCAGCTCCCAACGTCCTTCCAGGTACACGTCGTCGCTGAGGTCGAAATATCGCGAAGACATGGGTCGAGTTCCTGGACTCACTCCGTGCGAGTCACCAGCTTGTTGAGGGGGCTCCCTTTCTGGAGGATTTCATCCGCCAGACTCCGGAGCACTTCCGTCAGCGACTCCCGACACTGAGCGATGGTCTCGCAGTTCTCTGTTGCCAGTTCAAGCGCTCGATGGACCCGCACATGGTACTCGCGAGGATGCGGACCTCGGTGGCCCGGCACGTCGACCTGATTCGCGGGGTCGTCCAAGGACATCCCTGCACGCCTGAAGATCTTCTCGTAGCGCGGTGTCCACGGGCCTCCATTCGCGGTGGAAGTACTGAACTTGTCGGACGCGATGTGATGCTTCGGCCCTTTCACCTCCACGGGACCACCGGTCGCCACCGCGCCCGGCGCCAGGGTGAGGAGGATGTCACCTGTCGCGGACACGGTGACGGACTCCACCCGAGCGACCGCGCCCAGGTGGAAGCCGCCCTCCGCCGCGGCCACGAGTGACGCCTGCGCCGAACCGGGCAGCGTGGGCACCTTCGCGGCCAGTGTCTCCGCCGTGCTGCCCAGCGCCGCCGTGGCCAGCATCACGAAGGCCCGCGCGGCGTTCTGGCCCATCACCTCGCCGTACTGCTCTCCCGCGTCCCGGAGTTCTTCGAAGGTCGTGGCCTCCGCCACCGCCTCCGCGAGCCGCATCCATCCCTGGATGAGGCTCCACACCGTGTCCACGCCCAGGTAGGCGATGAGCACCGCCGTCATCGTCGCCGCGACGCCCTTGGACACCGGCTCCGGCAACAGCCACAGGCCCAGATACAAGGCGCTGGTTGTGACGATCATCGAGAGCACGGCCTCGCGATCCGTCATGCCGCGCAGCGCGTCCTCCGTCTCATCCCACACCGAGTCCAACGCGATGGAGAAGGCCAGTGTCCGCTTGCCATCCTCATCCAGCGTGGGTTCGCGCTCCAGCAGGTGGAGACAGTCGCCCGCGAGCGCCTTGCGCTTGCACCACCGGCCATACGCCGCCGCCAGCTCCGGCCCTGGAGCATCGTTGAGCCGGAGGTTTCCGCGCCCGGGCTCCTGCACGGAGACGAGCCCCAGGTGCCCACGCACGTGGGCGTAGGGGCGTGACAGCAGCCAGCGGGCGGCCTCCATGGGGTGCGAGGAAACAGGCGCTGTGCGCGCGAGCTTCGCGACCGTGGCCACGAAGGCGTCTTCGTCCAGCGCCACGGGCTGGAGGTCCCGCTGTGGCGTGTGGACACGGGTGGGTCCTTGGCCCGTGCTGAGCCGCACGTTCCGGGACGCCGCGCAGCCGGTCCCCACGAGCAGCATCCACGCGATGACGGCCATGTGCGTCATCCGGATAGTGACACTGGATCCGCGAGGCCGGTGCGGTTTACCCGGGACGTGGGGCTGTGGCATGGGTGAAGGGAGTCTACCCGCCATGAAACGCCGCCCTGAGTTCGACAGCCTGCGCGGAGTGCTGCTCGTCCTGATGACGCTGACGCACCTGCCTACCCGGCTGAGTGTCCTTGGCAATCAGCCCTTCGGCTTCGTGTCCGCCGCCGAGGGCTTCGTGTTCCTCTCCGCGTTCCTCGTGGGCGTGGTGCACGCGAAGAAGGCGGGCACGGCCGCGATGTTCAAGAGCCTCTGGAGCCGCGCCCTCAAGGTGTACGGCTACCACGTCGCCCTGCTCTTCTTCGCGTTCACCATCATCGCCGCGCTGGGTGTCGCCGCGCGCAGGCCCGCCATCCACAACCTGCTCGGCTTCTTCCATCAGGATCCGTTCACCGCCCTGTGGAGCAGCCTGTTCCTCCTCTACTGTCCCCCACTGCTCGACATCCTTCCGCTCTATGTCGTGCTGCTGTTGCTCACCCCCGCGGTGCTGCTCGGTGCGCGCAAGGAGGGCTGGTCCCGGGTGCTGGGGCTGAGCGCCCTCATCTGGGTCTGGGCGCAGGTGGGCCTCAAGCGCGCCCTGTATGACCTGCTCGTCGCCATTCCCGTGCTGCCGTGGCCGCCGTTGAGCATCGACCTGTCGGGCGCGTTCGACCTGTTCGCATGGCAGTTCCTCTGGGTGCTCGGGGTGTGGATGGGCGTGGCCCGAGCTACCGCGCTAGAGCAGCGCGAGCCCGTGTCCCGCCGGCTCCTCACGGGCGCCATCGTCGTCAGCGTGGGGTTCTTCGTCGTGCGCCACCTGGACGTGGACCTGGGCGCGGCGGGGGTGCTGTTCGACAAGTGGTCGCTCGCGCCGCTGCGGCTCGTGAACTTCCTGGCCGTGGCGCTGCTGGCGAGCTGGCTCGCGCCCCGCCTGTTCCGGTGGCTGCGCCCCAAGGTGCTGGAGGCGCTGGGACAGGCATCGCTGCCCGTGTTCGCCGTGCACGTGGTGCTGTGCCTGCTCAGCCTGTCGCTGCTGGACGAGAACGAGGACCCGCTGGATTACTGGGATGAAGTCGCGGTCCTCGTGGCCACGTTCTGCAGCATGTACTTCGTGGCACTGCGCCAGCGCATCGCGGGCCGGAGCATGGGCCCGCCGTCGACGTCCTGAGTCAGCCGCGCACGGCGGCCAGCGCGGCGTCGGTCTCCGCCACCAGGGCGCGCACCAGGTCCGCCGCCGGGTCCTCACGTGAGAGGCCAATGCCCTGCCCCGCCCACAGGGCCATGAAGCGCGTGTCGTTCTGCTTCGACGACGCGGCCCTCAGCGTGCGCGTGGCGCCGTGCTGCTGCGGGAAGGGCAGGATGGCGCCGGCCTCCTCCAGCGTGGTCGTCAGCTCGTTGGGAATCGCGCGGGCCGGACGTCCGGAGAAGGCGCGGGTGATGCGTGACGACTCATCCCGGGCCTCGCGCAGCAGCGCCTTGTGGGCCGCCGCCGCGCTGGACTCCTGACACCGCAGGAATGCCGTGCCCAGCTGCACGGCCGCCGCGCCCAGCATTCGGGCCGCCGCGATGCCGCGTCCGTCCATGATGCCGCCACTGGCGATGACCGGCACCCGCACGGCGTCCACCATCTGCGGCACGAGCGCCATCGTGCCCACCATGCCCGCATCGAACGAACCGCCGAACGAGCCCCGGTGACCTCCCGCCTCCGAGCCCTGCGCGACGATCGCATCCACGCCCGCGGCCTCCAGCGCCTGGGCCTCGCGCACGTTCGTCGCCGTGCCCACGACGAGGATGCCGCGAGACCGGAACGCCTCCAGCACCGGAGCGGGCGGGATGCCGAAGGTGAAGCTGAACACCGTGGGCGCCGCGTCGAGCACGGCCTCCACCTGCTTCGCGAAGTCCGGCATCGCCACCGCCGGAATCACGGGAGGAGGCAGCCCCAGCGCCTCATGGAAGCGCGCGAGAATGGCGAGCGTGGACCCCGGATCCGCGGGAGCCACGGCGGGCAGTGGCGCGAAGAGGTTGATGGCGTAGGGCCGCGACGTGAGCGAGCGCACCGCGCGGGCCTGCTGGACGATGTCCTCCGGCTGAACATAGGCGGCACCCAGCGAGCCCAGGCCACCGGCTTCGGACACCGCCGCGACCAACTCCGGCGGAGTCAGGCCCCCTGCCATCGGAGCCTGGATGATCGAATGCGCCACTCCGAGCCGCTCCGAGAACCTGCGCCACGCCTGCGAATCCATCATGGCTACACCTCCCCGTGACTGACGTCGGACAGCATTAACAGCCCGAGTTCACGCGGGGACGCCATGCGCCCCAAAGGCATCAGTCCTGCTTTCACGCGCCATGTGTCTGGTGACACCCTCTCGGCGTTCACCATGATGAACTGGACCACGATGGAGCCCCCAAGCCCCATCGTCCACGCATTGATGGAAGGATTCGAGCCATGGAACTCAAGGGGGAAGGCTGGAGCGGAACCTTCTACAGTCCGACGCCCGTGGAGGGTTTCGGCGAGGTGGATGGTCGCCCCTTCTACTTCCGTGCCCGCTGGGAGACGTGGTGGCTGGCCATCGCTGAGCCGGGGCAAGACCCTCTCTTGATCTATGCCGAGGAGATCTCCGGTTGGATCCACGACGAGGACTGGCCTGGAGGCGAGTTCGCCGCTGGCTATATGAGCATGGAGGAGGTCCGCCTCTGCATGGAGCGTGGCATCGCCCTGTTCCGGAGCCGCCAACGGAACGATTCATCCAAGCCAGGTGAACCTCATTCGCAGTCGTAGTTCGGCGCGGGCGCTCCGGGCTCCAGCACCACCGGCGCGGGGCCACCGGCCTCCGCCAGCGCGTCACCGCAGTCCAGCGCCGCGTCCTTCGCCAGGTGCCGGTACAGGACACACGACGCGCGCTCCACGAAGAACGCCTGCTTCGGCCAGTCCGGTCCTCGCGAGGCCAGGATGGCCACCGCGTACCGTCCTCCGTCCGGCAGCGTCACCAGCCCCACCTCGTTGAGCACGTTGTAGCGCACGTCATCCCCACAGCAGCCCGGCGGCAGCCACCCGCCCTTGTGCTGGAGCGACGCGCGGGCGCTCGCGGGCAGGCGCGTTCCCAACCACCCACCGCAGCCCTCCCGAGGCGTCAACTCCATCCACTTGAGCAGCCGCGCCGTGGGCTCCGGCTCCAACAACTGTCGCCGGTCCAACCGCGCCAGGAACGACACCATGTCGTCCGCGCAGAAGTAGTTGTCCCGCCCCATCACGCGCGGAGAGTTCGTCGCCCAGCGCTCCCGGCCGTAGTTCCACTTCGTCAGCGCCGTGTGCTCCAGCCCCAGGCCGCGAAGATAGACATTGATGGCATCCGGCCCGCCCACCAGGTCGATCACCTCGCCGGACGCTTCATTGTCCGACGTGCGGAACACCTTCTCCGCGAGCGGCGCCACCGTCGCCAGGTCCCGCTGTCCCAACGCCGCCGCCACCCAGAACACCTTCGCGGAGCTGGCGGAGATGTGCGGCTCCAGGCCGGAGACGCTCGCCGTCTCCCCCGTGCGCAGGTCCATCACCGCGAGCGACAGGTCCGTCCCAGGCGACAGGCGCGTGGCCTCGCCCGCCAGCGACTCCACCACCGCCTTCAGGGACTCACGCGGCGCGACCGCCTCCGGCTTCGTCGCGCAACCGCTCATCGCCAACAGCCCTGCCCAGAGCAGCCCCGTCCGCATCCGCGACTCCCTTTCAGTGAATCATCCGGTGCACCTGCTCCAGCATCAGCGCCGTCACCAGTCCGCAGTACGTCCCCAGCACATACCCCAGCACCGCGAGCAGCACGCCCACCGGCGCGAGCGCGGGATGGAAGGCCGCCGCCACCACGGACGCGGAGGCCGTGCCGCCCACGTTCGCCTGCGACCCCACCGCCGCGAAGAACACCGGCGCCTTCAGCCACCGCCGCGCGCCCATCGTCACCGCCGCGTGGATGCACATCCACAGCGCCCCCACCGCCACCAGCGCGGGCGCGTCCCACAGCCGCCGGAACTCCGCCTGCGCGCCAATCGTCGCCACCAGCAGGTACAGGAACAGCGAGCCCATCCGGCTCGCCCCCGCGCCCTCCAGCCTGCGCACCGGCGTGAACGACAACACCACGCCCACCGTCGTCACCAGCAGCACCACCCACGTGAAGCCCGTCACCACGTTGCCCAGGTCCGGCAGCAGCTTCGCCAGCGCCGTGCACACCACCGTCACGCCGAACGCCACCGCCAGCATCGAGAGCAAATCAGACAGGCTCGCCGGCCGGGCGGTCGCCGCCTGGATGCGCGCGGACTCCTCACGCACCCGGTCCAGCGCGGTCCGGTCCGCGCCGATGCTCGCGTCCATCGCCTTCTCCCGCCCGGCGAAGGACAACAGCACCGCCGTCCACACGTTGGACACGCCCACGTCCACCACCACCAACATGCTCAACGTGCTGTCCAGCGCGCCCACGCTCTGGCCAATGGCCACGAAGTTCGCGCTGCCGCCAATCCATGACCCGCTGAGCGCCGCCAATCCCTTCCAAGCCTGGTCTCCCAGCTCCGCCGGCACCAGCCACCCCAACGCCAGATACGCGAGCGGCCCGCCCACCATGATGCCCACCGAGCCCGCCAGGAACACGCCCACCGCGTTGCGTCCCAGCCTCGCGATGGCCGGCAGGTCCACCGACAGCACCAGCAGCACCAGGCTCGCGGGCAGCAGGTACACGCGCGTGAAGCGGTACAGCTCCGACTGCGTGGGGATGACGCCCGTGTTCGACAGCAGCGTCGGCACGAAGTACGCGAACACCAAGAGCGGCACGACGTTGAAGAACCGCTCCACCGCCGGGTAGCGCTGCAACGCATACAACCCCGCCAGCACCGCGAGCAGCACGGCGAGCACCGCCATCGGGTCCTGGATGAGCGGTGGCGTCACCGGGGCTCCACGCCCAGGCCCGCGCCTGCTCCCAGCTGGATGCGGCCCTGCACCACCGGATGCGCGCGGTACGGGTCCTCCGCGAGCAGCAGGTTGCCGTCCAGGTCCACCCAGTCCACCAGCGGCGCCAGGTGCGCGCCCGCCGCGATGCCCAGCCCCGTCTCCACCATGCAGCCCAGCATCACCTTCAGGCCGCACGCTCGCGCCGTCTCGATGATGCGCAATGCCTCGCGGATGCCGCCGCTCTTCTGGAGCTTCACGTTGATGCCGTGGAAGCCCTCCGCCAGCTTCGGCACGTCCGACGCCTTCGTCAGCGACTCGTCCGCCACCAGCGGCAGCGGCGAGCGAGCGCGCAGCCACTTCGCGCCCTCCACATCCGCCGCGGGCAGCGGCTGCTCCACCAACTCCACGCCTTGCGTGGACAGCCACTGGATGTGCGCCAGCGCCTCGTCCGGCTTCCACGCCTCGTTCGCGTCCACGCGGATGGTCTGCCCCGTGAGCGAGCGCACCGTGCCGAACACCTCCTGCACGCGGTCCGCGCCCAGCTTCACCTTCAGCACCGGGAAGTCCGCCGCCTCGCGCACCTTCACGGCCAGCGTCTCCGGCACGTCGATGCCAATGGACATGGACGTCACCGGCTGCCGAGCGGGGTCCACGCCCAGCATCCGGTACAGCGGCACGCCCATCACCTTGCCCGCCCAGTCATGCAGCGCCAGGTCCACCGCCGCCTTCGCCGCGGGGTTGTCCGGCAGCGCCGCGTCCACGGCCGCGGACACGTCGCGGAAGTGGCGCAGGTCGCGGCCCTCCAGCACCGGGGCCAACTTGTGGAGCGCCGCCTCCACCGTCTCCCATGACTCGCCGTAGCGCACGTTGGGCGCGGCCTCGCCGTAGCCCACGTGTCCTTCCGAGCGCACCTCCACGAACACGTTGCGCTTCACCGTGCTCGTGCCCCGGGCAATGGTCCAGGCGTGACGCAGCGGCAGTTCCACGGTGCGAAAGCTCAACGGCGAGGCCATGGCGGAATCCCTCCAGGGCCCTTCCCTTAACACGGCACTCCTCGCAAACACCGCTTCCGTTGCCTTCCCGGGCCGGAAGGCGCGAGCCTCTCCACCATGCGTCTCCTGCCCCTCGTCATCGCCTTGTTCGCGCTGGGTCCAAGCCACGCCGCGTCATCCCGTCCCGCTCCCAAGGATGAACTGCGGACGTTGCTCGCGGAGCTCGTCGCCGCGGACACCTCCAACCCGCCCGGCAACGAGACGGCGGCGGCCCGGGTGGCGGCGAAGTGGCTGCGCGAGGCCGGCATCGAATCGGAGCTCATCGAGCCCTCGCCCGGTCGCGGCAACCTGCTGGTGCGCTTGAAGGGCAGCGGCAAGGGCCGGCCGGTGCTCGTGCTCGCGCACCTGGACACGGTGCCCGCCGTGAAGACCGAGTGGGCCACCGACCCGTGGACGCTCACGGAGAAGGACGGCCTGCTCTACGGACGCGGCGTGCAGGACAACAAGGGCATGGCGGCGGCGAGCATCCTCGCGCTGCGCCGGCTGAAGCAGGAGGGCGGCGCGCGCTCGCGCGACATCCTGCTGTACCTGGGCGCGGATGAGGAGGTGGGCTCCGGACAGGGCCTGGACTGGATGATGGAGCACCGCCCGGAGCTGAAGGAGGCGGAGTTCGCGCTCAACGAGGGCGGCCTCACGGAGCTGTCACCGGACCGCAAGGAGGTGCGCTTCGTGGCGCTCCAGGCCGCGGAGCGCGTGTCCCGCAACGTGACGCTCAAGGCCACCGGTTCCGGAGGCCACTCCTCCGCGCCGCCCGTGGACGCGGGGCCCTTGGTTCGGGTGGCCGCGGCGGTGGCGCGCGTGGGCGCCCTCACCTTCCCCGCGCACCTGACGCCCGCCGCCCGGCTCCACGTGCAGGGCCGCGCACAGGCGGCCCCCGGCGAGCTGGGCGAAGCGCTGCGCCGCATCGCCGCCTCGCCGGACGCGCCTCCCGAGGACGCGGTGACCACCGTGGCCCGGTTGGACCCCGCGCTGGGCGCCGTGCTGCGCACCACCTGCGTGCCCACGGTGTTCAAGGCGGGCACGAAGTCCAACGTCATCCCCGCCACCGCCGAGGCCACCGTGAACTGCCGCCTGCTGCCGGACGCGGACCCGAAGGCCGTGCGCGAGCGCATCGTCGCGGCCGTGAACGACCAGGACATCCAGGTGGAGATGGACGTGTCGCCGCCGGACTCGCCCATGTCCCCCGTGGGGGACAACGCCATGTTCCGCGCGGTGAAGGCCGCCGCGGCGAAGGTGTGGCCGAAGGCGCCGGTGATTCCTCGCATGTCCACCGGCACCACCGAGTCCGCCACGCTGCGCCGCGCGGGCATCCACGCCTACGGCATCGACCTCTTCGCCCTCACTCCGGACGACGCGCGCACCGCGCACGCCCCCAACGAGCGCGTCCCGGCGGCGTCACTCCAGCCCGGCGCGGAGTTCGTCTATCTCACGCTCAAGCACCTGACGCGCTGACGCACCGGCCCGGAGGGAGCGGACATCCGCCGCTCCCTCCTGGACCTCCGCGCTACATGTCCTTCACGAGGTCATACAGGCTGCCCGCCGTGTCGTAGCTGAAGTACGGGCCCTGCCACTTGTAGACCTGGGTCGGATCCGGGTTCCAGAACTGCCAGCTGTTGACCGAGTACAGATACGCCCAGAACGTCTGCCCGTAGCTCTCCAGCCACGGACCGCCGCTGGCCCCGCCCGTCATGGAGCAGCTGATGGTGGGGAAGCCGCTCTCGTTCCAGGTGGCGCCCGCGCAGTAGTACAGCTGCGAGCCGTTGTAGGGCGCGCCCGCCGGATAGCCGAACTGGTAGATGTACTGGCCGTACCCGATGCCCCACTTGATGCCCTGGCCGCCCACCACGTCCACGATGCGCGAGCCGTTGAGCGGGTTCATCACCGCCGCCGCGACGTCATAGGCGCGGTCCCCGTTGTTGATCCATCCGGTCTTCGTCCACAGCTGGTACGACGACCACACGCCGTACGGCGAGCCCGCGTGGTACGCCGGCACGAAGACCCAGTTGTAGTGCCAGCCGCGCCCCGCTCCGCCGCCGTGCACGCAGTGGCCCGCGGTGAAGACCACCCGCTTGCCATTGCTGTTCACCGTGCTGCCGGAACAGGAGTAGTTCACGCCCTGGTCGCTCGTGTAGAAGACCCGGCCGCTCATGGAGTGGATGTCCGCCGCGCCCATGGGCACGCCACCCCGGGGCTCCGCGCCGTCCACCTGTCCCCACGCCTTGTCCGCGGGCGTCGGCCGCAGGCTGATGGGCGAGGATCCTGACGTCGTCGGCCCATCCGCCGGAATCGCCGCCGCCATGCGCTCCGGCGTCCAGTACGCGAGCACCGCGGCGATGTCCGACTGCGCCGCGAACGTCCGCGACCCCACGTTGTCCGTGGGGTCCGCCGCCCCACCCGCTTCCGGCGCGGCCTGCGCCGTGCCTCCACCCACGATGACCGCGACCACCGCCGCCGCGAAGGCGTTACGGCATTTCGACCCGAGGTGCATGACGGCCTGCCTTTCCCATCCAACTGCGAGTGAAGGCAGGCAGACTAGAAGTGGCGTCTGACATCAACACGTCAAGGTTATGTGATTGCGTCCGGGCGGTATTCTTGAAGCCATGCTTTCTTCAGTCCCCGAGCCCCGCCGGGGTCCAGGTCACTTGCGCGTGAGCTCTTCAATCCGGCGGATGACCGCGGCGCGCGTCTGGCTCGAGACCGTGCGGTGCTCGAGCAGGTCCGCCATCCACAACCCGTCAATCGCCAGGCGGCAGAGCGTGAGCTCCGGCGACTCTTGCTCCTGGAGGCTGAGTTGCTCCTCCCTCGCCTCGTCCCAGATGGAGCTCCAGAGCTCCCGGACCTCCGGGTCGAAGAGCATGAGCCCGATGAGCGAGCGCATGACGTGGGCCTCGTCATCATCTGCGGGAGCGGCGACCGTCACCCGGAGATACGCGCGGGTTCCCCTGCCGTTGGCGTCGGGGTCCTTCGCCATCTCGGCGGCGACGGCCCCGGCGAAGCGCTGGGTCACGTCGTCGAACAGCGCATCCAGCAGGATGGCCTTGCTCTGGAAGTGCTCCAGGAGGTCCGTCTTCGAGACGCCTGCCCGCCCGGCGATGGCATCGAGCGTCACGGCCTGAAGCCCCTGCGCCAGGATGAGGTCCGCGGCCGCCCGAAGAAGCTTCTCGCGGGTCACGTCAGGCTCGTTGTTCCTCGACTGGGTCATCGCCACCACCTCTCACAACGGGAACGCCGCCACCCGTCTTTCCCAGTTAATCACGAGTAACGTCAAAGAGGCGCGGAGTCTCATCCGACCTTCCCGTGTCAGGGTGAGGCGATGGGACCCGGGAGGTATTCCTGGATCCACACCTTCTCCAGACCCCAGGTGAAGAGCATCCAGTGGCTGACGTGCCCCGTGAAGCCTTCCGCCTGGATGGGACGCGTGACCGTGATGATGCGCGTGCCGGGCGCGCAGGTGCGCAGGTGGGTGACGAGCCGGGCCTTGGTCTCCGGGCTGAACGCCACCCAGTTGCAGAAGATGTGGGTCGCGTCTCCCAGGGGCTCGCGGGTCATGTCGCCCACGGTGAGCGTGATGCCCGCGGGATGGAGCCACGGCGCCACGCGCGCCACGTGGTCCGCGATGAGCTCCACGCCATGCGCCCCGGCGCCCCACCAGCGCGCGGCGAGCAGCACGCGTCCGCGCCCCGCGCCCAGGTCCACCACCCGGCTGTCGCGCCCCACGCCCGCCCTCTTGAGGAACCACAGCGCCGTCACCAGCGGCGTCTCGCCGTACATCAGCTCACGGAAGGACTGGCCCGTGGTCTGGAGCGCCCGGGTCATCTCGAAGGTGCGCCGCCAGCGGTAGGGCGTCCGCAGGATGCGCTGCCACCACAACCCCAGATACGGCTTCAGGAGCCAGGGGCGCGGCAGCAGCAGCAGCAGGTCGGTGGCGCGCAGGACGAACGCGATGACGATGCCCTGCACCTGGAGCGACAGCCGCTGGAAGAACGGCAGCTCGAACTCCTCCAGCGTGTCGTCGCGGCGCGGTGGGGGCGTCACAGGAGCTTCTTCGCCGCCTTGGCCAGGGCCTTGTCGTTGGCCACGGCGGGAAGCTCCATGAGGCGCTGGGCGATATGCTTGCCCACCGCCGGACTGGAGGCCGCGACCTTCAGGTACACGGCCGCGCGGGCCAGCAGGTCCGGATGCTCGAGGGACGCCTTGAGACGGGCCTCCAGCGCCCGGGCCAGGTCGGTGGGCTGGAAGTTCTCGAAGACGCCCCGGAACGCCTTGCGCTCCAGTTCCTCCGGGCGCCGCTCGGCCAGGTCCAGCGCGGGCTGGAGCAGGGCCAGCCCCAGCGAGCGCATGGCCTCCGCGACGACGCCGGGCTTCCACCCGTCCACGAACGCCAGCAGCAGGGCCTCCGCGCCACGCACGTCGCCCAGCATGCCCAGCGCGTACACGGCGTGCTTGGCCTCCACGTCGTCGTGGCCGCGCCCCTGCACCATGAGGATGAACCGGTCGAGGACCTCCGCGTCCCCCATCCGGGCCAGCGCCTCCGCCGCCTCGCGCCGCACCTCGCGCGCCGGGTCTCCGTGCAGCACCTGGCGCAGCACGGGCATGGCCACCGTGCCCAGGTCCGCCAGCATGGCCACGGCCGCCCCGCGCGAGTCCTTCGTCGTCTCGGACAGCGCCGCCTGCATCAGCGGCACCGCCTTCTCCTTGCGGCGCTTCGAGAGCTCCAACACCGCCGCCTCGCCCGTCTCGCGGGCCTGCACGTCCTCCAGCGTCTCCTTCGCGAACAGGCGCAGGCCCATGTCATGGCCCTTGCGCGTCACCGCATCCAATTCGCGCCGCGCCTGCACTCCGCCCATCGCGCCCAGCACGCGGATGGCGGTGCGGCGCACCATGCGGCTGTGGTGCTCGCCCAGCGCGCTCCGCACCGCGCCCAGCGCGCTCTCGCCCAGCGCCGCCACCGTCCGCGCCACGAAGGCGCTCGCCGCGCCGTCGCTCCACGTCGGGTAGAACTCCCGCGCCAGGACGTCCGCGCCCAGGCTCGCGTAGTAGCGCGCCGCGTGCGCCGCCGCCTCGTAGCGCGTCAGCTCCCCGCGCGCCCGGCGCACCATGGCCTCGCCCGGGGTCAGCACCTCGTCCGGCTTCTGCACGCGGATGCTCGGGTGCGTGGGCACGGACTCCAGCTGGGACAGGTCCACCTGCACCGCGCCCGACAGCCGCACCAGCGCGATGCCCAGCACCTGGTACACCTTGATGAAGTCGTCCAGCCGCTCCGCCGGATCCGCCCGCTGCGCCAGCGCCTCCAGCAGCGCGCCCGGCTTCTCCAGCCCCAGCTCCTTCAGCCGGGACACCAGTGGCTCCACCGAGCGAGGGCTCACCGCGGACAGGCCACTGGCGAACGCGTCCGCCAGCTCGTCGCGCACCTCCGCCAGCGCGATGGCCGCCCGCGACGCACCCGCCGCCCGCGCCGCGTCCGCCCAGCCGCTGCGGGGCAGCGCGTTCGGCACCGCGGGCGCCCGCACGCGTGCGCGACGCCGGGGCGACACGGGCGCGTCCTCCGCGCGCCCCAGCGTGCGCAGGTCCAGCCCCTCCGGCGACCGCACCACCACGGCCGAGGGGAACAGCGTGGGGAGCGCCGCCTCCAGGCCCACGTCGCCCAGCACCGCCACGAGCTTCGCGTCCTCCAGCGCGGTGGACAGCGGCTCCTCCAGCGACGGGTCCACCGGCAGGAAGAGGCCGCGCCCCGTGCCGTCCACGAACTGCGAGCGGGTCCCGCTGGCGAGCAGCGTCTCCACCCGCACGGACACCGGCAGCAGGTCCGGCGCGAACACGTCCTTGCGGTGCTCCTGGAAGGCCGTCATCACCGCGCTCACGTCCGGCAGCGCCACCTCCACCAGCCGCTCCAGCGCCGCCCGGTCCACCGACGGCGCGTCCTTCCACGACTCCAAATCCAGCCGGTGCGGCGCGAAGCCCGGGTACTGCCCTCCGTGCGCGCCCTGGAGCACGGCGCCCGCGTGGCTGTTCTTCGGCGCCACCGTCTTGAGGTTCGCGGGGAGGATCTGCTTCTCGCTGTAGTGCCCGCCCGACCCCAGGTCCACGAAGCGGCTCTCGCGGACCATGAACCGGTCCGGCGTCACCTTGGAGGAGAACGCGTACTCCACCAGCTTGAGCCCCTCGACAGGCGCGCGGTCCTTCTTCGTCCACGTCTTGCCGATGAGCTCCTCGACATGGCGGGGCTCCAGCGCCTCGCCGCCCAGGTGCTTCTCCACCTTGCGCGCGGTGAGCAGCATGTCCGCCACCAGGTCCGTGTACACCGGCGCCTCGAAGGTGCCCGTGCGGGCCGCCGCCGCGTCCAAGAGGCCCGCCAGCTCCACCGCCCGCGCGGACAGCCGCCGCAGGCCATTGGCCCGGAGCGCCTCGCCCAGCGCGCGCACCTGCTCCGGCCGCTCCGCGCCCAGCGACGCCACGCCCGACAGGCCCAGCTCGCGCACCAGCGTGGACACCTGCGCCACGCCCGCCTTCATCAGGTCGCCGGTCTCGGCCTTGCCCTTCTTCACGCTCTTCTTCGCGCCGCCGGAGCCCGCGGGCGCGGCCGGGGCCGACTCCGCCGTCACGAAGGCCTGCGGGGCCCGGGCCCACGCCACCAGCAGCGCCGCCGCGTGCTTGCAGAAGGGGCGCGAGCGCGCCGCCATGCACGAGCACCGCCCCTTCACGTCCGAGCGCGCCTCGCCAAACACCAGCGACACCTTGTACGGCGTCGCCCCGGAGCCCGACGCGTCCGCGAAGAGCCGGTTCTCGTAGCGCGACAGGTTGCTGAGCTGCTTGCCGTCGAACAGCTCCGCGCCCTTGGCCAGCTCCGCCTTGTCGCTGATGATCTCCGTCATTCCGCCCATCCCGATGACGGGCCGCACCTCAGCCATGACGCTCCCCCTTCTTGTCGTTGGACGCGAGCAGCGGCGCCAGGTCCTGGTTGCGCATCACCCGCTCCACCACGTCCACCAGCTTGCGCGGCGTGCACCCGAAGCACGGAATCCCCAGCGCCGTGAGCTGCTCCGCCATCGCGTGGTCATACGAAGGCCGCCCGCTGTCCGACAGCGCCAGCAGGCACAGCACCTTGGAGCGTGAGTCCACCAACTGCCGCAAGCGGGCCACCAGCTCCTCGGCGTTGCCGCCCTCGTACAGGTCGGTGATGAGGATGAAGAGCGTCTTCTCCGGCCGGCGCACGTAGTGCTCCTGCGCGTACGCCACCGCCCGGTTGATGTCCGTGCCGCCGCCCAGCTGCGCGGAGAAGAGCACCTCCACCGGGTCCGCCAGCACGGGCGTCATGTCGACGATCTCCGTGTCGAACAGCACCAGGCTGGTGCGCAGCACGTCCAGCGACGCGAAGATGGCCGCCATCACGGAGCTGTACACCACGCTCTCCGCCATGGAGCCGGACTGGTCCACCACCAGCGTCACGTCCCACTCGTGGTGACGGCGCTGGTTGGGCCAGAAGTAGAAGCGCTCCGGGATGAGGCGCTTGCGCTCCGCGTCCCAGCCCTTGAGGTTGGAGCGGATGGTGCGGCGCCAGTCGATGTTGCGCGCGATGGGGATGGGGCTCGTCCTGTCGCGCCGGAGCGCCCCCAGCACCGCCGTGCGCAGCGGGGACTCCAGCTTCTTGCGCAGGTCCTCCACCACCTCCCGGATGATGGCGCGCGCGGTGTCCTTGGCCTGCTCCGGGATGAGCCCCCGCGCGCTCACCAGCGTCGTCACCAGCTCCAGGTTCTTGTCCAGGAAGGGCAGCGTCTCCGGCTCGAAGAGCAGCTGGGTGAGCCCCTTCTTCTCGATGGCGTCCTTCTGCACCAGCGCGATGACGTCGTCCTGGAAGAAGTCGCGCAGCGCGCCCAGCCACTTGGGCAGGTACGGCTTGGAGCCGCCGCGCCCCGCCGAGCGCTCGCCGTAGACGAAGGAGAGCGCGTCATCCAGGCCCTCCAGGTCGTCGCCCTTGAGGTCCACCGTGTCCGCGCTGGCGCCCAGCGCGCTCAGGGACGGGCACGACCCCGTCTTCTCCGCCTCCGGGCCCAGCGCCAGCCGCCAGCGCAACAGCGCGTCGCGGTCCTTCGGGTCCAGGTCCTTGGGGTCCACGCTCATAGCAGGTCATCCAGGTCGTCGAGCGCCTTGCCCAGGTCCGCGCTCAGGTCCTTCAGCGTCGCCTTGTCCTTCTCCTCCAGCACCGCCTTCACCGCGCGGCCCTTGTCCTTCAACTGGCGCACGCCCATCACGTTCTCCATCAGGTAGCGGCGCTCCGTGGCCCCCAGCGCGCCCAGCGCCCGGCGCAGCACCGGCAGCGTCTGCCGGAAGCGCTCCGGCTCCACGCTGGTGAGGAAGTCATCCAGCGCCTTCACCACGTCGCGGCTCTTCACCAGCACCAGCGCGTTCACCTGGAGGAAGCCCTCCAGGTACGCCGCCGCGTCCACAGGCTCCACCGCCGCGGACAGCCGCCGGCCCACCTCCAGCGCCACCTCCGCCTCCGGCAGCTCGCGCGCCAGGTACAACAGGCCCGTGGCCAGACCCGAAGTGGCCGGGTGCACCGCGTGGCTCTCCATCAACCCGCGAGCCTCCGTCAGCCAGCCCTCCTTGTCCGCGCGCGGCTGGGACAGCGCCACTTCATGCAGCGTGCGCAGCGCCTCCAGCACCGGGGGCACTCCTTCCGGAGCGCAGGCGCTGGCCTCTTTCACGCGCAGGAGCGCCCTGCCGAAGGTCTTCTCCCCCAGGGCCGCCACCGCCTCGTCGCCCACGTCCGAGTGCGCGCGAGAGGTGCCATAGGCCATCAACCCTGACAGCGCCCGAGCCGCGCTCGCCAGCGACGGCAGGTCCGCGTCCGTGGCCGCGTGCGCGTCACAGGCCTTGAGCGCCTGCGCCACCGTCTGCGAGCAGCCGGTGATGACGGACTCCAGGAGCACGTCCGCCGCCTCCGCCGTCGTCTTCGCCTGCGTCAGCCGCTCCTGGAGCACGCGCGTCGTCACGCCCTCCAGCGAGTCGCCCAACACAATCTTCTCCACCAGCGCCACGTCCGTGGACGGCGTCCACTGCGCCTGCCAGGCCTCGCGCACGCGGGTGAGCGCCGCGTAGCCGCCGGCCTCGCCTTCCGCGCCCTGCTTGCGCGACGAGCCCGTCCCGGACAGCGACGCGTACGGGATGCCCGCCACGCGCAGCCGGTGGAGGAACACGGAGGAGCCCACCTCCACCGGGTTGTTGAGCCGCAGCGTGAACGTCTCCGGGCTGTCCGTGCGCGGCAGCCGCCGCTCGCCCACCTCGCGCCAGAACTCCGCCTGGAGCGAGTTCTGCCCGATGCGGCTCGCCACCTGCCCCACTTCGTGGCCGATGACGCTCTTCCACAGGAAGCTGTCCACGTGCGTCGCGTCGCCACGGCACAGCGTGGCCACGGTGGCCTCGCGCAGTTCGTCCAGGCCCGGGGCGCTCTTCTCGCGCAGATCCGACAGCGTCACCGCCAGCCGGTACGCCTCCAGCACGTCCGACAGCGACGCGGAGAAGCCGCGCATCCGCAGGTGGGATGCGAAGTCCAGCAGCACCTCCAGCGTGGCCCGCCGGAAGTCGCAGTCCGCCTCGTGGGCCTTCTGGTAGAAGTGCGGCGCCCGGTTGCCCGCGCCGTACCCCAGCTGCTCCGCCAGGCGCGGGAAGCTGTACGGAATCACCGTCACCGCGCACGGCCCGGCCTCGGGCAGCTTCGCCTCCTCCTTCGGATCCACGTCCCCCGCGAGGAACGCCGCGGTGTGCGCCGCGCCCGCCACCACCGCCACCTTCTCCGGCGCCACGCCGCCCGCCACCACCTCCAGCACCTTGCGCGCCATGAAGGCGTCGCGCTGGCGGTGGTAGCCCGGCCGGGGCCCCGCGTTGACCACGTCCGCCCAGGCGGTGAGCACCGGCCGGAACTGCTCCGGGTTCCAGTCCGGCGCCTCGAAGGACGCCTCCCAGAACTCCTCGAAGGAGCGGAACCCCTGCGAGCGCGCGAACGCCTCCGTGAGCGGCATCGCCTCATCGGGGATGGCCGCGCCCTCCTCCGTGGCCTCCGACTCCACGCCCAGGCCGGGCTCGTGGCGGTCCACCGCGAGGCTGACGCCCACCGGTATGTCGATGAACTCCGCCCGCGCGCCGTTCGCCCGGGCCCACTTCAGCGCCTGGTACTCCGGCGAGTACGCCGCGAAGGGCCACAGCGACGAGGACGGCGTGCCGTCCGTGCGGTAGCCCAGGATGGCCACGGGCGGCCGCGTCTGCGCGTCGCACAGCACGTCCACCAGCGCCGTCGCGTCGCAGGGGCCCTCCACCAGGACGACGGAGGGCTTCACGCGCTCCAGCCACTTCAGGAGCACCGCGGTGGTGCGCGGCGAGTGGTGACGGACCGGGAAGTGCTGCACCCGGGAGAGCAGTGCCAGGTCCATCAGCCCCTCAAGAGCTTCTTGCTCGCGGAGTACAGCTCCTTCCACGGGCCCGTGCGGCCCTTGGCCACCGTCTCCATGTACTCGCGCAGCGCCTTCACGTCGTCCTCCTGCTCCTTGACCACCGCGCCCACCAGCGACGCCGCCAGCTCCTGAGACGTCACCGTCCCGGAGCCGAACTGCTGCGCGAGGATGGAGCTGTTGAACAGCACGCTGATGGCCTCCGCCGTGGACAGCACCGCGCCCGGCGTGCGCACCTTCGTCTTGCCGTCCTTCGTCACGCCCTTGCGCAGTTCGTGGAAGAGCGTCAGCAGCACGCGCGACAGCTCCTCCGGCGGCGGCACGCCCACCTGGTAGTCCGTGCGCAGCTCCGCCTCGCGCTTGGTGACGATTTGAATCTCCTGCTCCAGGTCCTCCACCACCGGCACGGTGACGAAGTTGAAGCGGCGCTTGAGCGCGGCGCTCATCTCGTTGACGCCGCGGTCGCGCGTGTTCGCGGTGGCGATGAGGTTGAAGCCGCGCTGCGCGCTCGTCACCTCACCCAGCTCCGGCACCGACACCTGCTTCTCCGACAGGATGGAGATGAGCGAGTCTTGAATCTCCGGCGACGTGCGCGTGACCTCCTCGAAGCGGGCGAACTTGCCCGTGCGCATGGCGCGCAGGATGGGCGACGGCACCAGCGCCTCCGGCGTGGGGCCCTGCGCGAGCAGCAGCGCGTAGTTCCACGAGTACTTGATGTGGTCCTCGCTGGTCCCCGCCGTGCCCTGGACGACGAGCGCGGACGTGCCGCTGATGGCCGCGGAGAGGTGCTCCGACAGCCAGCTCTTCGCGGTGCCCGGCTCGCCCACGAGCATCAGCGCGCGGTCCGACGCGAGCGTGGCGATGCACACCTGGATGAGCCCCTTGTCGCCCACGTACTTGGGCGTGATGGCCACGCCCCCCACGGGCTTGGGGCTGCCCAGGATGTACGTCTCCACGGCGCGAGGCGACAGCGCCCAACCCGGTGGGCGGGGCTTGTCGTCATGCGCGGCGAGTGCGTCCAGCTCGTTCTTGTACTTCGCTTCGGCAGGCAGGCGGATGTCCGGCATGAGCTGCACGCTATCCACTCGGTCTGACATCCGGCAAACGCTTCGGCTGCCTCACAAGTCGGAGCCAGAGCCAGAGGCAGACAACCTGCCCGGATGCCTGGAGCTCAGGATGCCGTGGTGCCCGGCGGGTGCATCCATTGGACAAGCTGGATGATGACGCCGTTCGCGTCAGCGACCTGGAAGTAGCGCTCGCCCCATTCCTCCGTCTCGATGGGCGTCAGGACCTTCACGCCCTCCGCCTGGATGCGTGCGTACTCCGCGTCGATGTCGTCCACGACGAACGCGACGATGAGCCCATCCGCCCGGCGCGTCTTCAGGGACTCCGGCTTGAGCGTCTTCAGGCCCGTGCGCAGGTAGATGACGTTGAAGCCCACGTCGGGCCGGGCCAGGGACACGAAGCCGTCCGCGGCCATCGCCTCCGTGAAGCCGAAGTGGCGCTTCAGGAAGGAGGCGGAGGCCTCCACGTCATCGACATTCAGGGACACGGCGGAAGCGGTGACTCGCATGAACGGTCCTCCCCATGAGTGGCACGGCTCAATCTACGTACGACGTACGTAGTTGCACGTCAAGGTCGCGGCGTTGGAAGAATCCGGCGCATGGCATCGCATCGCAGCAGCATGGGAGACCCCACCCGGACGCTGGAGCTGCTGTGGCGGGACTCCCTCCCCTCCCAGGGCAAGCGGGGTCCGAAGCAGGCGCTCACCGTCACCGCCGTCGTCGAAGCGGCGGTGGCGCTGGCGGACGCGGAGGGGCTGGACGCGGTGACGATGCGGGCGCTCGCGGGGAAGCTCGGCATCGCGCCCATGGCGCTCTACACCTATGTGCCCGGGCGGGCGGAGCTCATCGACGTGATGCTCGACACCCTCTACGCGGGCATGGCCCGGCGCAAGCCGAAGGGCCGGGACTGGCGCTCGCGGCTGGAGGCCGTGGCCCACGACAACCGGGCCCTGTTCACCGGGCACCCCTGGCTCGCTGAAGTGTCCACCACGCGCCCGCCCCTGGGCCCGGGCCAGATGGCCAAGTACGAGTACGAGCTCCAGGCGCTCGAAGGCGTGGGCCTGGACGACGTGGCGCAGGACGCGGCGTTGACGTTCGTGCTGGGCTTCGTGGAGTCCTCCGCCCGGGCGGCCCTGGATCAGCGCGCCGCGCGGCTCGAGTCCCAGATGAGCGACGAGGCCTGGTGGAAGGCGAACGAGCCGCTGCTCACGCGCATGTCCGACCCGGAGCGCTACCCCATCGCGTCCCGCGTGGGCTCCGCCGCGGGCAAGGCCCATGGTGCCGCGTACGACCCGGACCATGCGTATGCCTTTGGCCTGGAGCGCATCCTGGACGGGCTGGCCGTGCTCATCGAACAGCCGCGCACGCCTCGTGGCCGGGCCCGGAAGCGCGGCGCCTAGGCCTCGCCCCCCTCAACTTTCCAAGTCCTTCTCAGCTTTCCAAGCAGCATGGATGGGGGCCTTCACAGGGAAGCGGCCCTGGCATCCGCATTGCTCTGCCTCCCGGACACACACCTTGCCTGGGAGTTGTCCATGAACCTCCATCGACTGCGTCGTCTCTTCGTGCGGGCGGCCTCGCTCGCCCTGCCCCTGGTGCTGGCGGGCTGTGGCGGACCCGAGGGCAGCGTGGACCTGAAGGGCTACTCGGAGATCGCGTGCACGGGTCAGAGCATCTCCGTCAGCGACCTGACGCTGACGCCGGAGCCTGACTTCGTGCAACTGAGCTTCTTCGACTCCTACACCGAGGACGACGCGGCGCCCCCCGCTCCCCTCAGCGTGAGTTCCTCCGGCCAGCCTTGCGCGACGGCCACGGACATCCCCGCGTGTGAGACCGCGTTGGAGAACGCAAGACCCACCCCCAACAGCGGCTTCCACTTCAGCTGCATGGGCAAGGGCGGCTGCACCAAGTCCCACTTCCTGGTGACGACCCGGGGTGACGAGGTGAAGACACACTCGACGAAAGAGGAGTTCCAGCAGTTGCTGGGCACCATCGACACCGAACAGGAGGCGGTGCTCAAGGCCTTCGCGACCCGATACTCCTTCGTCTGCGGGAACAAGGAGCAGGGGGCGGTGAAGAAGAACGCGGATGGCAGCTTCCATGTCATCGGGACCAATGGGTATGCCTGCGGGCCGGGCACGGAGCTGCGGCAGCACGTGCTGAAGGTGACGGCCTCCGGTGAGGTCGAGGAGCTGGAGACGCGCATCCTGGAGGAGGGAGCAACGGTCTGCCCTGCCGGCCAGTAGGGCTCCAGGTCGCCATGGCATCCAGATTGCTCAGGGCCCCGGCACACGTCCTACCCAGGAGCCTCTCTTGAACCTCCATCGACTGCGCCGTCTCTTCCCGCTCGCCCTGCCCCTGATGCTGGCGGGCTGTGGGGGACTGGAGGGCAGCGTGGACCTGACGGGTTACTCGGAGATCGCTTGCACGGAGCAGGGCATCTCCGTCAGCGACCTGAAGCTGACGTCGGCACCGGACTTCGTGCAACTGCGCTCCTTCGACCCCGACACCCGTGGAGACTCGGAGCACATCCCTTTTGTCAGCGTGAGTTCCTCCGGCCAGCCTTGCGCGACGGCCACGGACGTCCCCGCGTGTGAGGCCGCGCTGGAGGACGCGACCGTCACCACCGGCTTCCACTACGACTGCACGCGCGAATGCCGCCAGCACTTCCTGGTGACGACCCGGGGTGACGAGGTGAAGACATATTCGTCTCAGGCAGAGCTCCAGCGGTTGCTGGGCACCATCGACACGGAACAGGAGGCGGTGCTCCAGGCCTTCGCATCCAACTACTCCTTCGTCTGCGGGACCCAGGAGCAGGGAGCGGTGAAGAAGAACGCGGATGGGAGCTTCAATGTCATCGGGACGAATGGCTACGCTTGCGGACCGGGCACGAAGCTGACGCAGTACGTGCTGAAGGTGACCGCGGCCGGTACGGTCCAGAAGCTGGAGACGCGCGTCCTGGAGGAGGGAGACCCGGTCTGCCCTACCGGCCGCGAGCGCGGCGTCCAGGTCCTGCCCCCCTCAATTTTCCGAGCCCCTCCCGGCGTTCCCTAGGGGAGCTTCCCAGGGACGCCGCACTGGCATCCGCATTGCTCAGGGCTCCGAGCACACTTCCTTTCCACGAGCCTCCCTTGAACATCCATCGACTGCGCCGTCTCTTCTCGCGGGCCCTGCACGCCTCGCTCGCCACACCGCTGGTGCTGGCGGGCTGTGACGGCACGGAGGGCAGTGTGGACCTGAAGGACTACTCGGCGGTCCCGTGCTCGGTTCAGGGCCTGGCCGTCAGTGACCTGACGCTGACGCCGGAGCCGGACTTCGTGCAGCTGCGCTACATCAACTCCAACGGCGGCCAGCCGCCCACCTCCTATGTCAACGTGAGCTCCGCCGGCGAGCCCTGCGCGACGGCCACCGACGTCCCCGCGTGCACGGCCGCGCTGGAGAACGCGAACGTCCCCGCCGGCTTCCACGACGTCTGCGTGGACTTCTGTTCCGCGGCCTACCTGGTGACGACCCGGGGCGACGAGGTGAAGACGCACTCGACGCTGGAGGAGCTCCAGCAGGTGCTGGGGACCATCGACACGGAACAGGAGGCGGTGCTCAAGACCTTCGCCGCGGGCTACAACGTGAGCTGCTCCGAGCTGAAGTACGGCGCGGTGAAGAAGAACGCGGATGGCAGCTTCAACGTCATCGGGACTAAGGGCTACGCCTGCGGGCCGGGCACGGAGCTGACGCAGCACGTGGTGCGGGTCTCCGCTTCCGGCGAGCTCCAGGAGCAGGAGAAGCGCGTGCTGGAGAAGGGAGACCCCAACTGCAACATCGGCCGGCGGCCGGTGGGGCTCCAGGTCGCGGAGGCCTGCGAGAGCCCGGAGGCGCTGGGCCGCTACTTCGCGAACGCGGCGCACCTGGAGGCGGCGTCGGTGCACGCGTTCCTGCGGCTGCGGGATGAGCTGGCGTTGCACGGCGCGGACGTGGGCCTCCAGGACGCTGCACGCCGCAGCGCCATGGAGGAGGTCCAGCACGCCCGGGTGACGGAGCGGCTCGCGCACCGCTTCGGTGGCACGCCCCAGCGTCCGGTGGTGGAGGAGTTGCCTCCGCGCTCCCTTGCGGACGTAGCCCTGGAGAACGCGGTGGAGGGCTGCGTGCGCGAGACGTACGGCGCGCTGCTCGCGCACCATCAGGCACTGCACGCGCGCGACCTGGAGGTGAGAGAGGCCATGGTCCGCATCGCGGAGGACGAGACGCGGCACGCGGCCCTGTCATGGGACATCGACCAGTGGGCCCGGCCGCGCCTGTCCGCGGAGGAGCGCGCAACGCTGCGCGAGGCCCAGAAGCGCGCGGTGGCGGCCTTGCGCGAGGACGTCGCGGTGCCGCTCGACGCGAGCGTCATCACGATGGCGGGCATGCCCACGCCCGAGGCGGCCCTGGCACTGCTGGACACGCTGGAACAGGACCTCTGGGCATGAGCAGCCACTTCTCACGAGCGCTGGTGGGCATGACGCTGCTGCTGGCCGGCTGTGCT
Organism: Corallococcus sp. M7; assembly: GCF_054512695.1. NCBI lineage: Bacteria > Pseudomonadati > Myxococcota > Myxococcia > Myxococcales > Myxococcaceae > Corallococcus > Corallococcus sp. M7. Next base: position 997,955 of record NZ_CM137252.1, on the reverse strand, counting down.
TCCTCGGCGGACACGGACGGATACAGGCAGGTCGACTGCGCGTATTGGTGGAGCCGCCATCCGCTCTTCGACATCCTTCGTCCCGCGGCGGGGCTGGATGCGGTCCAGGTCCGCAGCACGCGCGAGCCGGCGCCTACGGAGGGCCCGGCCTCCGGCAGCATCGCCTCCTGGGGGCAGGCCTGCGCGACCGCCACCGACGTCCCCGCGTGTCAGGCCGCCGTGGATGCGGCACGGCCTTCCGAGGGCTTCAACTCCTCCTGTTACGCGGACACCTGCTCCTTCCGCTTCCTGCTCACGACGCAGGGGGACCAGGTGCGGACCCATTCCACGTCGGCCTCTGTCCGGGAGGTGCTGGGGACCATCGACACGGAGCAGGAGGCCGTCCTGATGGTCTACGCGATGGGTTACGACTTCCTCTGCTACGACGTGGACCAGGGGGGCGTGAAGGCGAACGCGGACGGCAGCTACGACATCATCGGCTTCCAGGGCATCCAATGCGACGGGGACATCCCCATCACGCAGCACGTCTTCCACGTGTCCGCGTCCGGAGAGGTCCGCGAGATGGAAAGCCACGTGCTCCAGGGCGGCGAGGAGACGTGCGGTCCGCCCGGCGCGCCCCCCTGAGCCAGCACCGCCCGTCACGCGGGCTTGAGCTCGCGTGACCGGGGCGCCCCCTTCCGCATGATGCGGCCCTTCTTCATGGCGACGGAGCGGCGGGGGCTGCGCCCGACAGGCTCCAGCCGGAACGCATGGCCCATCGCATGCGCCACCCTGAACAGCGTCAGCTCCGTGGCATTCGCCTTTCCTGACTCAAGCTTGCTGATCTCGCTCTGGGGCACGCCCGACCTCACGGAGAGCTGCGCCTGCGTCAAGCCCTGCGCCTTCCGCAGCATGGCCAGCTCCCGGGCGATGCGGAAACGGTCGCGCTGGGCCTGAAGCTCCGCTTGAGCGGCAGGTCCCTCCGCCGCGGCTTCCTTCTCCACGAAAGCAGTCAGGTTCTTGAGGGTGCGCACGAGTCCTCCAACCAGAAGGATATTCCTATAACCCATAAGGAGCAAACGGTACTTCCCGCTCTTCGGCTTCCCTGCCCCCTTGTTCCGCTGCTTCTCGCGCTGTTTGAACCGGACCAACCGAGCCTCCGCGATAGCAATCTGCTGCTGCTGGTATCGCTTGGACGGGTTGCGCCCCTTGTCGTAGCCGTGGAGCACCAATGCCCGTTTGAGTCCATGCGGATGGAAGAAGATGCGAAGGAGAATCTCCTCGCCCATGTCCTCTGGATGAGGTTCCCCGGACGGTTTGCCAACGCGTTTCAGGAGTTGCGCCGCGTCTTGCCGCAGGCGCAGCTCAATGACGCCGCCTCCCAGGTTCTTGCCAAACTCGGTGCCCACGATGTCGGGGCCCATTGGCGCGACAAGCTGCTCCAACGCCGCGGTCACAACGCGCCGCTGCGCTGGAGAGAGGTCCTCTGTCATCCATTTGAAGACGGGCGAGGAGCCATTCGCCTCCTCGTAGAACTCAACCGTGTAGAGAGGGGCGTGGTTCATCGCGGCGACCCGCGGAGTCGCGCACGGCGCTCTAACAACCGCGTCTGACATTCCAGCTCCTGGACCGGCATCTGTCCGCCCGGCCGGACTTTCCAGGAATCCGACTTGAGGCACCTCACAGGCGTTTGCGACAATCGAGCGCGTGAACGCCCGCGCTCGCGTCCTCTCCGCCGTCCTGCTGGCCACCTGCATCTGGGCCTGCGCCTCCTCGCCGCCGTCGGCCTCTCCGGACGCGTCTCCGGAAGCAGGCTCGCCCGCGCGCCTGTGGCAGAAGACTTCCGTGGCGGGCGACCTCGCGCGCTTCTCCCGTGACGGCACTCGCGTCACCGCCGACGGCGCGCTGGAGCTGGACCCCTCCACCGCGAAGGACGGCACCGATCCGTTCCCCGCGGGCGGCTGGCTCGACGGCGGCAGCTTCTACAACGGCGGCACCTTCCGCGTCGGTACCGCCACCTCCGAGGTCCAGTCCGTCCCCGGCGGCTTCGACAGCGTGGTGCCCTCCTTCGACGCCCAGACGCCTCCCGGCACCTGGGTGAAGCTCACCGTCTCCGCCCGCATCGAAGGCACCTGGACCAAGGACTACGAGCTGGGCGTCTGGGCCTTCGACACCACCACCGTCGCGCGCCACAGCGTGGACGGCCAGGGCGACGCCGACGGCAACGTCCTCACCGACACCCTCAACCTCAAGCGCCGCGCGGACGCCCTGCGCGTCACCGTCCACCTCTTCTCCGAACGCGCGGACGTAAGCCCCCGCGTCCGCGCGCTCGCCGCCGCCGTCACCGACACGCGCCTCAAGCCCGAGGACGCCACGTCGGACCGCACCGGGTGGGGCACCGTGCTCGACGTGCCGGGCTACTCGCAGATGATCTACCCCGACGGCGGCGAGGTCTGGTGCTCCCCCACGTCCACCACCATGCTGCTCGGCTACTGGAGCCGGAAGCTGGGCCGCACGGACCTGGAGCACCCCGTGCCCACCGCCGCCGCCCACACCTATGACTGGGTCTACAAGGGCACCGGCAACTGGGCCTTCAACACCGCCTACGCCTCCAGCATGTCCAACGGCGCCCTGCACGGACTCGTCGCCCGCTTCGACTCGTTCGCTCCCGTGGAGCGCCTCATCGCCGCCGGCATCCCCGTCAGCATCAGCATCGCCTATGAACCCGGCGAGCTCCCCGGCGGCGCCGCCCGCCGCACCGACGGCCACCTCATCGTCGTGAAGGGCTTCACCGACACCGGCGACGTCGTCGTCAACGATCCTGCTTTCGGCTCCAACGAAACCACCAGCGCCACCTACCCCCGCGCCGAGCTGTGGCGTGCCTGGCAGCACTCCCGGGGGGCCGCGTACGTGCTCTGGCCCGCCGGCACCGCCCTGCCCGAGCAGGGGCTCGTGCCCCTCCCGTAGCCGGGACGTCCGAATGCAGACACGCGGTCAACGCAGCGCGGCGCGCAGTGTCCACTGGCCGGGGCGTCAGACACCCCGTCCCTTGACGTTCGAGCGTCCGTGCGCGCCCCAACACGACCTTTAGCCTTCAGTCCTCCGAAATTAGGCTTGATTTCGCGTCGCGGAATGTAAATACCTGCGCCCGTGCTTTTGATGTCTCCGCCGGTATTCCGGAACCGGGGACACGCCTGGAGGCAGGACCATGGAGCAGAAGCCGCTGCGGGATTTCCTGGAGATTCCCTACGACGAGCTGGAGGAACTCAACCTCAAGGTGAAGCGCCAGCGCATCAAGCGCGAGTCGCCGGACAAGATCCGCGAGGAGCGGATCAAGTACCTGACCGACGAGAAGCGCATCAAGGCCGTCACCGTGTGCTTCACCGACCTGGAAGGTCGGCTGCACATGCTGGACTACGACAAGAAGTTCCTCCTCAAGAGCGCGGACAACCTCACCTTCGACGGCTCCTCCATCCGCGGCTTCTCCGCGCAGGCGGAGAGCGACCTGCGCCTGAACGTGGACTGGAGCGCGTTCTACTGGCTGCCGTCGGACATCTTCGGCCCCGGCAAGGTGCTCGCGTTCTGCGAGGTGCTGGAGCGCGACGGCACGCCGTACCACTCGGACATGCGCGGCCAGCTCAAGCGCGCCACGGAAGCGCTGTTCCAGAAGGACGGAACCGTGTTCCACGCGGCGCCGGAGATCGAAGGCTTCCTCTTCAAGAACCGTGACGCCGAGCGCCACTACCACGAAGAGGGCAAGTTCGAGTTCATCTCCATCGGCGGCTACTACCACGCGCTGCCGGGCGACGGGCTGCGCACCTTCATCGACAAGGCCGCGGAAGCGCAGCGCGCCATGGGCTTCGAGAACGAGAAGGACCACCCGGAGGTGGCGCCCTCGCAGTTCGAGATGAACTTCTCCTACAGCGAGGCGCTGGTCGCCGCCGACCAGATCCAGCTCTACAAGCTGCTCTGCCGTCAGGTGGCCGCGCAGCAGGGGCTGACGGCCAGCTTCCTGCCCAAGCCCGTCACGGGCGTGAACGGCAACGGCATGCACATCAACATGTCGCTGTCCAAGGGCGGCAAGAACCTCTTCTACGACAAGGCCGGCCAGGACGGCCTGTCGTCCATGGGCTGGGAGTTCATCGACCGCATCCTCACCAATGCGAACGACATCTGCCTCGTCCTCAACTCCAGCGTGAACTCGTACCGCCGCCTGGATCCGCACTACGAGGCGCCCAACCAGATCAAGGCCTCCGCGAACAACCGCGGCGCCATGGTGCGCATCCCGTTCGGCAACGAGCGCAGCGCGCGCGTCGAGTGCCGTTCGGTGGCGCCGGACGCGAACCCGTACATGGTGCTCTTCACGCTGCTGAAGACCGGCCTGGAGGGCCCGCAGCCGCAGGAGGACGCGGAGACCAAGCGCAGCCGCACGCGCTTCCTGCCGGACAACATCTACGACGCGGTGCGCTTCTTCAAGGGCAGCCAGTTCGTCGCGCAGACGCTGGGTGAGCAGGTGCAGAGCAAGTACGCGGAGCTGAAGGTGGCCTCCGCGGACCGCTGCCCCAAGCAGTTGGGGACCCGCGTGAAGGACGCGGAGATCCAGTTCCACCACGAGGTGACCAACCAGTACCTCTGGAACCTCTTCTAGAGCTGGCGGTAGCGCGCCTGGAGGAACAGGTAGGCGGCGTAGGCCACCAGGCCCGCCGCCACCACCCCCAGGAGCACGTCGCCCGCGGGTTGGCGGGCGACGACGGCCAGGGCCTCTCCCAGGCCCTTGGCCTCACCCGGGTTCGCGTCCACACCCGCGAGCACCAGGAAGCCGCCGATGACGGTGAACACCACGCCTCGCGCGGCGATGCCGAACTGGCACACCCGCTCCACGCGGTGCTGATGCGCCGCCGCCAGGCCGGTGAGCGTGAGCTTCTCCCGGAACTTCGCCTTCCAGGCCGTGTGGAACTGCTTCACCGCGAAGCCGATGATGCCCAGCCCCACCAGCACCACCAGGACGCGGCCGAAGGGCTGCTCCATCAGCGTCGCCGTCCAGCCCTGGGTGCCCTTGCCCTTGCCCTGTGACGACCCCACCACGGTCTTCACGGCGAACAGCGCCAGCGAGCCGTAGATGACGCCGCTGATGAAGTACATGGCGCGCGCGGCAATGCCCTTCGCGTCCGAGCCCTTGTCCTCCGTGTCCGCGAACGCCTGCGCGAAGCGCCAGATGACGTAGCCGACCAGGCCCACGGCCAGGAGCGACAGGAGCGCGATGCCAAAGGGCCCGTGCGCCACGGTGGCGACAGCGCCGTGACTGTCCGTGGCACGTCCGCCCTCGCCCGCCGCGAGCTTCAGCGCGAGCACGCCGATGATGGCGTAGACGCAGCCCTTGGCCGCGTAGCCCATGCGTCCCAGCTTCTTCGCCCACGGGTGGTTCGCGGCTTCCTTCGCGCCACGCGACAGCCGCTCCATGCCCGGCCCACGCATCACGTCCATCGTCGCCATGAGGTGTGCTCCTCCCGTCCTCCCGGACCGAAGGACAGGGTGCGCATCCGGCGACGCGAACGGGCGCAAGGTGCTCCCCCCGGTTCCCCATCCGGGCAGGGAACAGGGGGCCCGGCTGCCTGGATGCTCAGCGCAGGTTCTTCACGGCCTGGACCACGCGCGGCCACTCCTTGGAGCGCGGGTCGATGAGCTCGAAGTGGCCCGCGCCCTTCAGGGGCACCAGGTGCACCGGGTCCTTCTGCTGGACGCCCCGGGCGTGAAAGCCCTCGCTGACCTTCAGGGGGACGGTGTCGTCCTCGGTGCCGTGGATGAGGACCTGCGGCAGCTTCAGGGGCTGGAGCGCGGCGGGTGAGGCCACGGCGTAGCGCTCCGGGACCTGCTCCGGGGTGCCGCCCATGAAGGTCTTCACGATGCCATTGCCCAGGTCCAGCGCCGCGCCCTGCGCGAGGTCCAGCACGCCGGCCAGGGACACCACGCCCTTCAGCTTCAGCGGGGCGTCGCGGTACAGCGGGTGCTTTGGAGGGAGGCGGTGCCGCGCGGCGAGCCACATGGCCAGGTGGCCGCCCGCGGAGTGGCCCATGGCCACCACGTTGGAGAGGTCCAGCCCCAGCGACGGAGCCGCGCTCATCAGGTGGTCCGCCGCGGAGGCCACGTCCTCCAGGGTGCCGGGGAAGCCGCCGCCGTCCTGGCCCACGCGCCGGTACTCCAGGCTCCACGTCGCGAAGCCGCGCTTCGTCAGGTCCGCGCACAGGTGGCCCGCGTGCTCCAGGCCGTACTCCGCGCGCCAGAAGCCGCCATGGACGAAGAGGACCACGGGGTGCGGACCCTTGCCCTTGGGCTTGCGCAGCTCGGTGAACTGCTGCGGGGCTTCGCCATAGGCGATGCGCGCGTCCGGCGGCGGCTGCGGCGTTTCCAGGACCCACATGGAGCTCATGCCGCGCATCTTGGGAACGGGCGGCCGGGCATCGCAAGTCGCGCCGCGCCGCCGTGCGTGGGGGATGGGGGCTCCGGTACGCTTCCGGGCGTGCGTGAGACGAATGAAGCGGAGCTGCGCATGGCCCTGGCCGAGGGGCTGCTCTCCCGCGAGGACGTGGACACCCTGCGCGAGGAGGCGGCGCGGCGTGGCGTGTCCCCGTTGCAGCTCCTCGTGGAGAGGGGGCGGCTCAATGCGGATTCGCTCATATTGCTGCGCCGGAGCATGGAGGCGGAGACGCCGCTCCCCGTGAGCAATGGAGAGCGCCCGCGAGACGGCGCGCCACATGCGCCGCTCCGAGACGAAGTGCGCCCGCGAGACGGCTCTCCGCATGCGCCGCTCCGCGACGAAGTGCGCCCGCGAGACGGCTCTCCGCATGCGCCGCTCCGCGACGAACTCCATCCAAGCGACGGTGAGCCGCACGGCCTCGCCCATGCGGCCGCGCCCGAGCGCGTGGCGCCTCCGCCGGGCACCGCGGACGACACGTTGCCTCCAGGCGCCGCACCCGCATCCGTGACGGACGGGCCCGTGTTCCCGGTGCCGCACTGGACGCTCTACCGACCCATCCGGTTCCTGGGCCAGGGCGGCATGGGCCGCGTCTTCCTGGCGCGGGACCTGCGGCTGCACCGTGACGTGGCGCTGAAGTTCGTGCGCGACGAGGACCCGGAGCTGTCCCGCCGCTTCATCTCCGAGGCCCGCGCCCAGGCCCGCGTGGACCACGAGCGCGTCTGCCGCGTGTACGAGGTCGGTGAGGTCCAGGGCCGCGCGTACATCGCCATGCAGTACATCGCGGGAGCGCCGCTGCACACGCTCGCCGGTACGCTGTCCGTGGAGCAGAAGGCGCTCGTGCTTCGCGACGCCACGCTGGGCGTGCACGCGGCCCATCTGGCCGGGCTCGTGCACCGTGACCTCAAGCCCTCCAACATCCTCGTGGAGCGCGGCGAGGACGGCGCCCTGCGCCCCTACGTGATGGACTTCGGACTGGCGCGTGACTGGAGCAGCGACGATGGCGCCACCGCCACTGGCACCGTGCTGGGTACGCCCCAGTACATGGCGCCTGAACAGGCGCGCGGCGAGGTCACCCGGCTGGACCGGCGCGCGGACATCTACAGCCTGGGCGCCACGCTGTACCACCTGCTCACCGGCCAACCGCCTGTCACGGGTGCCAATGGATTGGAGGTGCTCGGACGCATCGCCACGCAGGAGCCTCGCCGTCCGCGTGAGCTGGACGCGGCGATTCCGGTGGACCTGGAGGCCATCGTCCTCAAGTGCCTGGAGAAGGACCGCTCACGGCGCTACGGATCCGCGCGGGCGCTGGCGGATGACCTCACGCGGTTCCTTGAAGGAGACCGGGTCCTCGCGCGCACCGGCCCCGCGTACCGGGTGCGGAAGTGGATGGCCCGCCACCGGGTCGCCGTCGTCGTCGCGAGCATCACCGGGCTCGCCGTGATGGGCGCCGTGGGTCAGGGCGTGATGGCCCGGCGGGAGGTGTCTCGCCGCGAGGCCCTGACCCGGCGCTTCACCGAAGGCGTCGAACGCATCGAGGCCCAGGCCCGCTACTCCGGCCAGGCGCCCCTGCACGACACGCGGCCGGACCGTGAGGCGATGCGCGCCCACATGCGCGACATCGAAGCGTCCATGCGCGACGCCGGTCCCGTCGCGGAAGGCCCGGGCCATTACGCGCTGGGGCGCGGGTTCCTCGCGTTGGGGGACGAGGAGGCCGCGCTCACGCATCTGGAGGCCGCCTGGGCGAAGGACTTCCGCGAGCCTCGCGTGGCGTATGCGCTCGCGCTGGTGCTGGGCCACCGCTACCAGCGTGAGCGGTTGGAGGCGGACCGCATCCCGGACGCGGCCAGTCGCGAGGCGAAGCGGCGCGAAGCCTGGACGCACTCCCGTGACCCGGCGCTGGCCTTCCTGGAGCAGGGCCGGGGCGCGGAGGTGCCCGCGCCTGAATACGCGGAGGCCCTCCGCGCATTCCACCAGGAACGCTTCGAGGACGCGCTGAAGTCGCTGGACGCGCTGGGCACGCGGCTGCCGTGGTTCCACGAGGCGCCCCTGCTCCGAGGCGATGTGTTGCTCGCTCGCGCCGTGCGCCATGCCCTGGCGAGTGAACGCGACGCGGCCCGGGACGACCTGGAGGCCGGACGGCGGGCTTACGACGCGGCGGCGGACATCGGCCGCAGTGTGTCCGCCGTGCACCGCGCGCGGGCGGAGCTGGAGCAGGAGGCCCTCATCCTGGAACTGTCCGGCAAGGGCGACGTGCAGCCCGCGTACACGCGCGGCATGGAGGCCGTGTCACGCGCGCGCACGGCGGCTCCGGATGAAGCAGACACCTGGGTGCTGGAGGCCCGGCTCCACCGGCGCCTCGCCCAGGCGAGCCTCAGCAACGGTGGCGACGTGGAGCCGCTCCTCACGCGCACGCTCGACGCGGCGAAGGAGGCGTTGAGGCTTGCTCCCGGGAAGGTGGAGGCGCGCCACGCGCTGGCCATGAGCTGGTGGCAGTGGGCCCGCTACCGTCAGGACCGGAACGAGGATCCGCGCGAACAACTGAAGGCCGCCGTCGCCGCCTTCGAGTCCATCCCCGAGTCCGCGCGCGACTACGACTTCCACCTGGACCTGGGACTGGTCTTCAAGGTGTGGGCGGATTCGGAGGACGGGCGCGGCGGGGACTCGTTGCCCTTCCGGCAGCAGGCCATCGCGTCCTACCGGCGGGCGTTGGCGCTGGATGCGAAGCGGCCGGATGCGTGGATCAACATGGGCACTGCCTATGTGAACCGCGCCAACCATCCGCGTGCGCCTTCGAAGGACACGGACCTGGAGGAGGCCCGGACGGCGCTGGAGCGCGCGAGCACGCTCGACCCGGGGCACGTCGTCGCGTGGTTCTACCTGGCGGAGGTGCATCGCACGCTCGCCTTGCGCCTGCGAGACCACGGCGGCGACGCGGGGCCGGGGCTTGCCCGCGCGCTGGAGGCCTACCGTCAGGGCGTCGCCATCAACGCGAAGCTACCGCCGCTCCAGAACGGCGTGGGGACCATCCTGCTCGACCAGGCCCGCGAGGCGTGGGACCGGGGAGATTCGCCAGAGCCCCTGCTGGACCAGGCGGAGCAGGCTTTCATCCAAGCCATCGCCATGGCGCCCAAGGTGGGCTTCGCGCACAACAACCTGGGCGAGGTGCGCATGTGGCGCGCGACCTGGCGCCTGCTTCGCGACCAGGATCCCACCGCGAGCGCGAAGGAGGCACAGGCCGAACTCCAACAGGCCACCACGTTGCTGCCCGGACTCGCGGAGCCGTGGACCAACCTGGGCCAGGTGCACCACACCATGGCCGCGTACGCACTGAAGCACGGGAAGGACCCACGTCCAGCGCTCGCGCAGGCCTCGGAAGCGCTGGAGCGTGCTCTGAAGCTCAACCCGTCCCTCGCGCAGGCGTGGCGATGGCGGGGAGAATTGAAGGCACTGCAAGCGCGCGAGGCAGCCCGGCCAGACGCGTCCTTCCAGGCCGCCGCGAGCGACTTCCAGAAGGCACTGGAGCTGGATCCCGAGAACCTGGAGCCACGCCTGGCCTACAGCGCGTTCCTTCGCCAATGGGGCGCGACGGCCTCCGGCAAGGACGCACGAGCCCACCTCCAGCAGGGACTATCCCTGACCGAGACCGTGCTCACCGCGCGCCCTCGGTGGAAGGACGCGAGCACCTTGCGCGAGGACCTGCGTCGCGCACTCGCGAAGCTGCCACCGGAATGACAACGCGAGGAGGCCTTGCTCGGCTTCCGCGCGGACCTTGATTGCGCGGCCTTCGTTCAAGGGGCGCCGAGGGCTGCCAGTGCTTCGGCTTCGACTCGCTTGATCCAGGCTGCCTTGCAGTCGCTGTACGCGTGGGAGTTGTCGGGGTGGAGGCACTGGCACCGCGCTTTCTCATCGTCGTATGCGCGCGCGACGTCCGGATGCGTTCGCAGGTAATCGCGAAACGCGAGGTGACGCCTGATTTCGGGCGACCCCTCGACGAAGCAGTGGAGCTGCACCACGCGCTCTCCGGTCACTGGATCCTGCCGGGTGCAGTAGCGCCGCCCGGCCATGCCGAGCTCGCCCCACCATTCATAGCCAAGCGCCTCGAGCTCGCTCCGCCGTTCATCGAGCGCAGCCATGGAGACGACGACGGGGATGAGGTCGAGAATCGGCTTCGCGGAGATGCCCGGAATGGATGTCGAGCCGATGTGGTGCACCTCGCGCACGATGGCTCCCAGCGCACCCTTGAGTGCCTGACCGTGCGCGACGGCGGCGTCGGCCCAGCGCGGATCATGCGGGACGAGGCGGACCTTGATCGGTGGAGGCATGGCTCCGAGCATCGTGCGAGGGCGACGTTCGAGACAAGCACCCGCCCTTCGCCCATCGCGCTTACAGAACCGTACCGGCGTCCGGTGCGAAGTAGTGCTCGTCGTCCAGGTCCGCCAGGAGCCCGGGCCCTTCGGGCCGCCAGCCGAGCTGCTCGCGCGTGCGGGCGCTCGACGCAGGAGCATCGATCGCGAAGAGTGCCCCCAGGAAGCCGAGGAAGTCGCCGGCCTCCGCTGGCGTCTTCGAAGCGACCGGCACCCCCACCCGGCGGCCGATGATGGCCGCGATGTCCCGGGTGGGCACGCCCTCGTCGGCGACGGCGTGGAGCCTTGAACCCGCGGGGGCACGCTCCAGCGCGAGCCGGAAGAGCCGGGCCGCGTCTGAACGGTGCACGGCGGGCCAGCGATTCGCCCCCTCCCCGACGTAGGCCGCCACGCCCGTCCGCCGCGCGGAGGCGATGAGGTGCGGCACGAAGCCGTGGTCCCCCTTGCCATGAACCGACGGCGGAAGCCGCACGATGGACGTGCGCACGCCTCGCTCGGCCAACGCGAGCATCGTCGCCTCCGCCGCGCCACGCCCCGTTGGAGCCGCCGCGTCGGTCTCCACGGCGACGCGTCCCGGCGTCAGGAACAGCAGCCCCGCCGCGATGACGAGCGGCCGACTGGACCCCTCCAGCGCCTTGCCCATCGCCTCAATGGCTCGCGCGTCGGCACGCACCGAGTCCTCGAAGCGGGAGAAGTCGTGGATGAACGCCAGGTGGATGACCCCGTCCGCCTTCGCCGCGCCCGCGCGCAGGCTGTCCGGGTCGTCCAGCGAGCCGCGATGCACCTCCGCCCCCGCCGCCTCCAGGGCCCGGGCTGAAGCATCCGAGCGGGCAAGCCCCACCACCTGATGCCCCGCCCCCAGGAGTTCAGGGACGACCGCCGAGCCAATGAAACCCGATGCACCCGTGACGAATACGCGCATGGAAAGCTCCTTGATGTCAGCTACTGACATCACTACTAACAAGTGATGTCAGTGACTGCAATCAGGTTATGTTGGTGCCCATGGGCCGCTGGGAACCCAACGCACGAGACCGGCTTGCACAGGCCGCCATGACCCTGTTCCAGGAGCACGGGTACGACCGGACGACGGTGGAGGAGATCGCCGCGCGCGCGGGGCTCACGGAGCGGACCTTCTTCCGCTACTTCGCGGACAAGAAGGAGGTCCTGTTCGGAGGCTCGGACGCGCTCCACGAGCGCCTCGTCACCACCATCTCGGAGGCGCCTCCGGGGGCCGCGCCGCTCGACGCGGTCGCCGCCGCCCTCGAGTCGCTGACGCCCTTCTTCAAGGACCGTCGCGACCATGCACGGGCGCGCCAGGCACTCCTCGCCGCGCACGCGGAGCTTCGGGAGCGCGAGCTGATCAAGCTGGCCTCCCTTGCCTCGGCCGCCGCGGACACCCTTCGAAAGCGCGGCGTCACCGAGCCCGCCGCGAGCCTGGCCGCCGAGGCAGGAATGGCGGTCTTCAAGGTCGCGTTCGAGCGCTGGCTCGAGGACCCGAAGGCGCAGGACCTCTCACGGCACATCCAGCTCGGTCTCGAAGAGCTCAAGGCCGTCACCGCGAGCACCGGCGCCGCCGTGGCTCCGGCCGCGCCGCCACGGCAGCCCGCCCGGCCAGCCAGGGCCCGCAAGCCCTGACGTGGCCACCGCGTGCTTCAGTCCTCGCCGCGCCCGGTGACCTCCAGCGTGCCGTTGATGGTCTCCCGGATGCCCTGGGGCTGCGTGCACCGGGAGCAGTCGCCCGTCGTCGGGCAGGACCACAGCAGCGTGGTCGATCCCGGCTCATCCTTGGAGCGCGCCTTCCAGTAAGCGACCTGACACGCGGGCACCAGGAGGGGGTTCTGCGAGTCGTGCGCGAGGAGCTCACCGATGGACACGCCGATGCACCGGTCCTGCTGCACCTGGGACACGAAGCTCACCGTATGACCGGCCTTCACCTGCACCGTCGTGGTGCTGAAGTGCACCTTACCTTCCGGGTCGGCGGTGATGAGCACCGGGGTGCCCCCGTCGGGCGTCGGGTTCACCGTGCAGGGCAGCACCGGCCCGCTGTCGGACGACGCGGCTTCGGAGGGGGTGGAACGGGTACCACCGCTGGCACAGGCCAGCAGCAGTCCGGTGAGGCACAGGGGGAAGAGGACGCGGCTTCGCATGGGGAACCCTCCAGGGGGATGGGAACAGACGACGCGACGGCTCAGCATCCAGCGTGCCACGCGGCGCGGCCCTCCGCTCAATGGGTCTTCGCCGTCAGCCCCAGCTCCTTCAACCGCCGCCCCAGCGCGCGCTTCGACACCTCCAGCGTGCGCGCCATCGCGTCCAGGTCGCCGCCGCAGGCCTCGAAGCAGCGGGTGATTTCCTCCGCGCCCAGGTCCCCGGCGGTGCGCAGGTTCGGGCTGCGCTCGATGAGGTCGTAGACGGACGGGCGCGGAATGCCCAGCGCGTCCGCCGTGGCCTTCAGGTCCCACGCGCTCGCCCGCAGCGCGGCCAGCAGCTCCGCCTCCGTCACCTGCGAAGGCTTGCGACGGGGCACCTCCGGAGCCGCGGCGGGCGTCGCCGCGGGAACCCCGGCAGGTGCCGCCGAGCCGGACGCCGTCCCCAGCGCTTCCTCCACCTGGGGATCCAGCTGCAAGCGTGCCTGTCCCCTGCTCCCGATGACGAGCTGCCGCGTGAGGTTGCGAAGCTGCCGGATGTTCCCCGGCCACGCCGCGCGCACCAGCCGCGACGCCAGCGGCGCGGGCAGCCACGGCTCCGCGTGCGGATCCTCCGAGTCCAGCCGCGCCGCCTCGCCCAGCGCCGCCAGCTCCTCGCGGGCGAAGTGGAAGAACAACCGGCCCACGTCCTCGCGCCGCTCACGCAGCGCGGGCACGCGCAGGTCGTAACCCGCCAGCCGGTGCAGCAGCGGCGCCTTGAAGCGCCCGTCGCGGATCTGCTCCTCCAGGTGCGCGTCCGTCGCGGCGATGAGCCGCACGTCCACCCGCACCGGCTGGCTGGCGCCCACGGGGTACAGCTCGCCTGTCTCCAGCACGCGCAGGAGCATCACCTGCACCTCCGGCGGCGCCTCGCCCACTTCATCCAGGAACAGCGTGCCCCCGTGCGCGGCGCGGAAGAAGCCCTCGCGGTCCTGCGTGGCCCCGGAGTACGCGCCCTTGCGCGAACCGAACAGCTCCGCCGCCGCCAGCTCCTTGGGGATGGCCCCCAGGTTGACGCTGACGAAGCGCCCCTCCCTGCGCGGTGACAGCCCGTGGATGGCCTGCGCCACCAGCTCCTTGCCCGTGCCCGTCTCGCCCCGGATGAGCACCGACACGTCCAGGTCCGCAACCCGCGCGATGTGCCCGCGCAGCCGCCGCAGGCCCGCGCTCTCGCCCACCATGCCCTGCGTGTCCGCCGCGCCCCCTCCGTCCAGCTCCACCGTGTGCAGCAGCAGCACCACCCGGCCCGACAGCTCCAGCGCCACGCCGTCCATCAACTCCGCCGGCCCGAAGTCCCTGGAGCCCTGGAGCGGGACGCCCGCCGCGACCACGTGCGTGCCGTCCTCCGGCACCGTCAGCCGCACGCCTCCGGCCGGCAGGGCGGAGAGCTCCAGCGGCTTGCGGCTCACGAACGGATCCGCCAGCGGCAGCCCCAGCGAGCTGCCCGGCTTCGCGAAGTCCGGCGCGTTGCGCGACAGGGCCAACGTCCGCCCCGCCACCACCGCGTCCAACAGCAGCCGCTCCCCCACGCGCCGGGGGACCGGATGGGACACCACCGTCAGCGCGGGCACGGCGCGGGGCGTCCCCCGCGAAGCTCCGCGCTCCTGCATCGCGGCCGTGGAGATGTCGGCGAGGGGGTCGTGCGGCATGACCCGGGACCCTATCGCACCCACCCCGCGCCCCGTTGCGACGCGTCGAGCCGCGTCGGCCGACCCGTCGACGCCTCTGCCGCACTGCGTTTTCGAACACTCCGCGTCATGTTCTTGAGGCCTGGGAACCTGGCGGGTTGAGACGGCCCCGCTCACACGGGTAGCGTGGGAGGACATGCCGACGACCACCCCCGAACGCCTCGTCTTCCAGCAGAGCTTCGAAGGGCTGATTCGCGCCCTGGGTGACCACCTGGACGAGCCCTGCGCGCGGCAGCTGCGCGACGTCGGCATCGACCCTCGCGGAAAGCTGGCGGTGGCCTATCCGCTGGACGTGTGGGTGGAGTCGCTGAAGCTGGCGGCATCCGTGCTCGCGCCGGCGGCCACGCTGGACGACGGCGCGGAGGTGGTGGGCCGGCGCTTCCTGGAGGGCTACGGGGCCACGCTCATCGGCAGCGCGCTCCTCGCGGGCGTCCGGCTGTTGGGGCCGCACCGGATGCTGGAGCGGATGACGCGCAACCTGCGCACCGGCACCAACTACCTGGAGGCGAGGCTGGAGCAGACGGGCCCCACGCGCTACGTGCTCACCTGCCGCCCGGTGGTGGTGGCCGGCTTCTACCGGGGCCTCTTCTCCGCCGGCCTGGAGATGAGCGGCGCGCACGGCGCCTCCGTGGTGCTGATGCGGGCCGCGGGCGACGCGGCCGTGTACGACCTGTCCTGGCTGCCGGAGAAGGGCGCCAGCAACAAGCCCCCGGAAACCAAGCCCCTGCCGCCCCGAGGCCCCCAGCCGAGGAGCTGAGCGGGCCCTATATTCGGCCCATGCTCCGCATCCCGAAAACCGCCGTGGTGGTGCTCGCGCTGGCCCTCGCTTCCGGGGCCCTGGCCGCGAGCGGCAGTCCGCAGCTCCAGACCTACTTCCAGGGCTCGGTGGACAGCCCCACCTACCAGCAGCAGGCCTTCCAGCGCGTGGCGAAGGCCTGGAAGCAGCCGGGCCCCAAGGGCACGCCGGCCCTGGGCAAGAAGACCATCGTCCAGGCCGTGCTCGACAAGGACGGCAAGCTGGTCTCCACCGCCATCCTCACCGAGTCCGGGGCCAAGGCCTGGGACGCCGCCGCGCTCGCCGCGGTGAAGAAGGCGGCGCCCTTCCCGCCCCTGCCCAAGAGCACGGCCACGGCCACGGTGGAGGCCCACTTCCACTTCGCGTGGGTCAGCTCACCTTGATGACAATCTTCCCGAAGTGCGCGCCCTGCTTCATGTGCTCGAAGGCGGCGCGCGCTTCCGCGAAGGGGAACACGCGGTCCACCACCGGGTGGACGTCATGGAGCGTGAACGCGCGCGTCAGCGCCTCGAAGGACTGACGGTGCCCCACGAACACGCCCTGCACGCGCAGGTTCTGCATCAGGATGGGGACGAGCGACACGGTGCCCGCCCCGCCGGACAGCACGCCGATGACGGACACGGTGCCGCCCACGCGCAGCGCCTTGAGTGACTTCTCGAAGGTGCCCGAGCCGCCCACCTCCACCACGTGGTCCACGCCCACGCCGCCGGTGAGCGTGCGCGCCGCCTTCTCCCAGTCCGGCGTGGTGACGTAGTTGATGCCCTCGTGCGCGCCCAGCTTCAGGGCCCGCTCCAGCTTGTCGTCGCGGCTGGACGTGGCGATGACGTGCGCGCCGAACAGCCGGGCAATCTGTAGCGCGAAGATGGACACGCCGCCCGTGCCCTGCACCAGCACCGTGTCCCCGGCCTTGAGCCCGCCCTGCGTGACGAGCGCGCTCCACGCCGTCACCGCCGCGCACGGCAGCGTGGCGGCCTCCTCGTCGGTGAGGTACGCGGGCGTGGGCACCACGCCGTCCTCGTGCAGGAGCATCGTGTCCGCGAGCGCGCCATCCAGCGGCCCGCCCAGCGTGGTGGCGGTGATGGCCTTCGTCGGCTCACCGGCCTGCCAGCCCTGCGCGAACAGCGTCATCACCCGGTCGCCTGGCTTCACGCGCGTGACGCCCGGGCCCACCGCGTCCACCACGCCCGCGCCGTCCGAGTTGGGCACCAGCGGCAGCTTCTGGCGCGGGTTGTAGCGGCCCTCCACCATCATCAGGTCTCGCGAGTTGAGGCTCGTGGCCTTCACCCGCACGCGCACCTGGAAGGGTCCAGGCACGGGGTCCGGGCGCTCCGCGCGCACCAGGTTGTCCAGACCGAAGGCTCCGCGAATCTCGTAGACGTTCATGGCCCGGGACCTTAGAGCCAGGGCCCTCCACCGAACAGGGTCCCACCATGTCACTGCTCCAGAAGTTGATGGAACACGCCTCGCTTCACGAGCCCTGCGGGACGGCCGCGAAGCGGGCCCAGCTCAAGGCCGGGCTCCCGGTCTCCGCCGCGACGAAGCAGGTGGACGGAGACCTGACGCTGACGGAGGGAACGGACCTCGTCCTCGAAGAGGGCCGCGTCCACGTGAAGGGCCACCTCCTCCTGGAGGACCAGTCCCGCCTGCTGGTCGCGGGGGACCTGGTGGTGGAGGGCAACATCCTCCACGAAGGGTTCGACTACGCCCTGCTCTTCGCGGGCGGCTCCATCCAGGCGGACAACCTCCTCTTCCACGGCGAGATGGTCGCGCTGGCAGGCCTCACCCTGCGCGGCGCGGCCTGGACCTACTTCAACGATTACTCCACCTACGCGGACACGCTGACGGCTCGCGCGGTGGTGGCCGACGACCGCGCGGACGCCGTGGACCAGGTCCACGCGGACACGCACCTCCAGGGACACGCCCGGGTCATCGCGGGAGCGCTGGAGCCGTTGCTGCACCCCGACGCGTGGGCCCGGTACCAGGAGGGTTCCTACGCCGCGTTGGCCAGACACCTGCGCCAGGGCCAGCCGTTGCTGCGCAAGTAATTGCAGGAAGCACCTGGGAAGTCCTTCTTCCGGAAATACATGAACGGCATGTTCGTTCTGTCTTTCACCCAAGGAGGGCTTTACCCATGTCACGTTTCTTCGGTCGTCCCGCGGTGCTGGCGTGTGCGCTGGCGCTGGGGCTCCAGGCCTGCGGCGGCAGCGAGCTTCCCCCGGAGTCCATCGCCCCGAGCGCGCCGGAGGTCCAGGCGCAATCCCTGACACAGGACGCGGCGCCGGACATCCTCGCGCAATTGCAGGCGATTCCCGGCCTCACGGTGCTGCTGGAGCGGCCACCGACCCCGTCGGGCGTGCGCACCTTCGTGCTGTCCTATGACCAGCCGGCGGACCACCTGCACCCGAATGGCACGCGCTTCCAGCAGCGGATGACGCTGGTCTTCCGCAACGCGGAGGCGCCCATGGTGCTGGCCAGCACGGGCTACGGCATCAGCACGATCCCCGGCCAGACGGAGCCCGCCTTCCTGGTGCAGGGCAACCAGTTGCAGGTGGAGCACCGCTTCTTCGGGCCCTCCATCCCGCAGCCCGCGAACTGGCGGCTGCTCAGCATCGAGCAGGCGGCGGCGGACCACCACCGCATCGTCCAGGCCTTCAAGCCGCTCTTCCCGGGCAAGTGGATCAGCACCGGCGGCAGCAAGGGCGGCATGACGTCGCTCTACCACCGGGCGTTCTTCCCGCGCGACGTGGACGCCACGGTGGCCTACGTGGCGCCCAACAGCTACGGCACGCAGGACCCGCGCTACGTGAAGTTCCTGAGCAAGCTGGGCACGCCCGAGTGCCGCGAGAGCATCCGCGGCTTCCAGCGGGAAGTGCTGGAGCGGCGCGCGGAGGTGGAGCCGCTCTTCCAGGCGACGGCCTCGGCGTATTACGGCAGCACCTACGACTTCCTGGGCGTGGACAAGGCGCTGGAGTTCAGCACCCTCGAGCTCCCCTTCGCCTTCTGGCAGTACGGCAACGCGTCGCGGTGTGACACGATTCCTCCGCGGGGAGGCACCGCGCAGGGACTGGTGGACTTCATGGATGAGGTGGTCGGCCTCTCGTACATGAGCGACGCGGACCTGAACTACTACGCGCCCTATGACTTCCAGGCCGGCACGCAGTTGGGCAGCTACGCGTCCGACGAGGCCCACCTGAGCGGCGTCCTGAATTATCCCCGGGGCTACGACCCGCGGGCGCTCGTGCCCTTCGACATGCGGCCGTATCCCTTCAACCCGTTCGTGATGCCCATCGTGGAGGGCTGGGTGAAGGCGTTCGGCGAGCGCATCCTGCTCGTCTACGGAGAGAACGACCCCTGGTCCACGGGTGCGTTCAGCGTGAGCGCGCGCAATGACTCGTACCGGTTCTTCCAGCCGGGCGGAAACCACGGCGCCCGCATCACGGCCCTGCCGGCAGCGGAGCAGGCCGTGGCGCTGGAGCGGCTGCGGACCTGGGCGGGGCTGCCCGCGGAGAGCGCCAGGTCCATGAGCCTGCGCGCCCAGAGCGAGGAGTCCGCGGAGCTGCCCGTCACCACGGGCGTGGTGGACCGCCGCCGCGGCCCGCCGCGCGACTGACCTTCAGGGCCGTTCGGCCGTCACCTCGCGGGCCACGTCGAGGAAGGCGCGGAACGCGGGGGACACCTGGGCGCGGCTGGGGAAGTCGAGAGGTGGGCTCAAAGGCATACATGAGCGCCAGGCCCACCTCCGCCATCGCCACCAGCACCTGCCTGGAGAAGGGTGACGTGAGGTACCGCTTCGTCATCGACCTCAAGAGCCTGAAGTAGCCCGACCGCTGGCGCGAGCACGGGCGGTGCGCCAAGCTCCAGCCATGGCCGATGTCATCCACTTCTACAGCGTGACCGACGACTATGGGTGGTGCTCGAACTTCGCGCCCTACCCCATCAAGGTCCGGGGCAAGACCTGGCCCACCACGGAGCACTTCTTCCAGGCGCAGAAGTTCGAGAACGCCTCGGACCAGGAGGAGATCCGCAAGGCCAACTCCCCGATGCTGGCGGCGCGCATGGGACGGGACCGCAAGCGCAAGCTTCGCCGCGACTGGGAATCCGTGAAGGTGGCGGTGATGCGCGAGGCGCTCCAGGCGAAGTTCTCCCAGCATGCGGACCTTGCGCGCCTGCTCCAGGCCACGGGCGACGCGAAGCTGGTGGAGCACACGGAGAACGACGACTACTGGGGCGACGGAGGAGACGGCAGCGGCGGCAACATGCTGGGCCGCCTCCTCATGGAGCTGCGCGAGGCGGCTAGGAAGGCTTAGCGCGCATGGCCAGCATCGGGCGGTACGCCGCCCGGTAGGACCAGGCCAGGAAGATTTCGGCCGCCAGGAGCATCACCGCCATGCCCAGGCCCGCGGGCGCCAGGAAGGCGTGCGTCAGGAAGATGTTCACGATGACCGGCGCGATGAGCGCCAGCGCCAGCGGGACGAAGCGGTTGGCCAGCAGCAACAGGCCCACCACCGTCTCCGTGCCCTTCACCAGCGCGAACAGGAAGCCCGTCGCCTTCATCGCGACACCAAAGGCCACCGCCGGGTCCGCCGGGTTCAGGTCCTTGGGCGTGGGAATGAACTCCAGGAACCCGTTCAGCCCGAAGACGAAGAACACCAGCCCCATGAACACGCGGGCCGCCGTCGGCAGGAAGCGGGTGAACGACTTCTTCTTCGGGGAGGCGTCCACCCCGGGGGTGGTGGAGGAGAGGGTGGCGTCCATGGCGTGCTCCGTTCAGGTGGAAATCGCGGGCCTTCTACCTCACGTCGAATCAGGCCCCCACGAATCGACACGCCCCGCGCTTTTCAGCGATTCGGCAGCCCGCCTACATGGCCATACGTCCGGGCGCGCAGCCGCAGCACCTGGTACGTGGCGCCGCAGAGGAACAGGCCCAGCAGCGCCGCCAGGGCCGCCTGCACCACCGGGGACTGCGGGCTGTCGGCCAGGGGCTTGTCCGCGGGCAGCCGGGTCAGCGTCTCGTTGATGCCCGGCACCAGCAGCACCATGAAGCTGGCCGAGTACGTGAGGGTCCGCACGTATTCCGTGGCGCGGCCGAACACGCCCAGGCCCGGCGCCGCCGCGCCTACCGCCATGAGCAGCAGCGCCACGAGCCCCAGCGCGTGGCCCGGGTTGAAGCCGCCCGTGCTGGACAGGCCGAACGACGTCACCACCGACGTCACCATGCTGGCGACGTACGCCTTGCCGACGCGCGTCCCCGGGTCGATGCGCCCGTCGCGCACGAAGGCCCAGACGCCGAAGACGAGGGGAGGCACGCTCACGAGCGTGTGGATGATGCCCAGGGTGGACAGGGGGTTCGCCATGACAGGACTCCAGATGAGAGGGATGGGGCTTCAGGCCAGCAGGTATTCGCGAATCATCACGCGGGCGCGGTGCAGGCGGCTCTTCACCGCCGCCGGCTCCAACGACAGGCGCTCGGCCATCTCGCGGATGGAGAGCGACTCGAAGTCGCGCAGCACGACGACCTCCAGGTACTGCGGCGGCAGCGACTCCAGCGCGGACGCCATGTCCAGCCGCAGCGAGTCCGGCGTGTGCGCGGACATCCACCGGTCCACGAGCGCTTCTTCGTAGGGGTCGTTCTTCAGCACCGTGCGGGCCAGACGGCGGCACTCGCGCTGGACGATGCGGAACATCCACCCGGAGAACGACTTCAGCTTGCGCACGGCGGTCAGGTGACGGGACATCACCAGCAGGGCCTCCTGGACCGCGTCGTCCACGTCGCTGATGAGGCAGCGCTTCTGCGCGTAGCGCCGGAGGTTCGGCTGCTGGAGCTCCAGCAGGTGCACCATCGCGCCGCGGTCACCGGCATGGGCCGCGAGCAACAGCGCGTCGGGAGTCGATGTCGAGCCCATGGGACCTGCCTCGTGCGACGGGGAAAATCCCCATTCGCCAACTAAGAGGCGGCCACGGGCCGAATGGATTCGCGGCCCTGCTGATTTTTCCCGGGCCCCGTCCAACCGCTGGAAATGCCAGGGGTTTCAGCGCCAGAGGTTGGTGCGCGCCAGCTCCAGCACCTCGTTGGTGCGGCCGTTGAGCAGGGCCTTGATGCCGAACAGGGTGAAGCCCGCGGCCATGGACGCGGTGACGCGGGGAGGCATCACCAGCTCCGCCTTGCTGACCACGGCGTCCACCAGCACGGGGCCCGGCGTCGCGAGCGCCAGTTGGACGGCTTCATCCACCTGCCCCGGGTCCTCCACGCGAATGCCCTTGATGCCCACGGCCTCGGCCAGCGCGGCGAAGTTCGGGTTCTGGAGCGTCGTGCCCACGTCGAGCATGCCGCCCACCTGCTGCTCCATGGCCACGAAGCCCAGGGAGCTGTTGTTGAACACCACGACCTTGATGGGCAGCCCCAACTGCACCAGGCCGATGAAGTCCCCCATCAACATCGTGAAGCCGCCGTCACCGGAGAAGGCGATGACCTGCCGGTCCGGGAAGGCCTTCTGCGCGCCAATGGCCTGCGCGAGGGCGCTCGCCATGGAGCCGTGGTTGAAGGAGCCCACCAGCCGCCGGCCGCCCTTCATGGTCGCGTAGCGCGCGGCCCACACCGTGGGCAGGCCCACGTCGCAGGTGAAGATGGCGTCGTCGGACGCCTGGAGGTCGAACGCGCGAGCCACCTGCGGCGGGTGGATGGGCTTCCTCCCCACCGTGCCCTGCCCCAGGGAGTCCAGCTCCTCGCGCGTCTTGCGGTAGTGCGCGAGCGCGCGCTCCAGGTGCTTCGTGTCGCGCTTCGCCTCGATGCGGGGCAGGAGCGCCTGGACGGTGGCGGACACGCTGCCCACCACCCCCAGGTCCACCCGCGTGCGCTTGCCGATGTTCTCCGCGCGCACGTCCACCTGGATGATCCGCGTGTCGGCGCTGTCCGGGTAGAACTGCCGGTAGGGGAAGTCCGTGCCCAGCATCAGGAGCACGTCGCAGTCGATCATCGCCCAGTACCCGGACGCGTAGCCGATGAGCCCCGTGAGCCCCACGAAGTGGGGGTTGTCCTTCTCCACGAACTCCTTGCCCCGGAGCGCGGAGACGACGGGCGCCTGGAGCCGCTTCGCCAACTCCACCACCTGCGCGCCCGCGCCCTCGCAGCCCGCGCCGCACAGCAGCGTCACGCGCCCGCCGCGGTTGAGCAGCGCGGCCATCTGCTCCACCTGCGCGGAGGACGGCATGAGCTGGGACGGCGATGCAAGCAGCGACTCCGGCGTGGGAGCGCGAGCGTCCTCCGCCTTCAGCATGGCGATGTCGCCGGGGAGCACCACCACGGCCACGCCGCCCTTGCCCACCGCGCTGCGGACGGCGATCTCCGCCGTGCGCTGCATCTGGTTGGGGCCGGAGACCAGCTCGCAGTAGTGGCTGCACTCCTTGAAGAGCGACTCCGGATGGGTCTCCTGGAAATAGCCGGTGCCCAGCTCCACGGAGGGAATCTGCGCGGCGATGGCCAGCACCGGCGCCCGGCTGCGGTGGCAGTCATACAGGCCGTTGATGAGGTGCAGGTTGCCGGGGCCGCAGCTCCCCGCGCACACGGCGAGCTGCCCGGTGAGGTGCGCCTCCGCGCCCGCGGCGAAGGCGGCGGCCTCCTCGTTGCGCATGGGCACCCATTCGATGTCGCCCCGGCGGCGCAGCGATTCCGTGAGGGCATTCAGGCTGTCGCCCACCACGCCATAGATGCGCTTCACCCCCGCGAGCGCGAGGACCTCCACGAACTGGTCCGCCACCGTCTTCTTCATGGTCCACCTCTCGCCTGGGTCCCTTCACCCCGGGCGAAGATGTGCACCGTCCCGCTGGCCTGCGACCGGCCGTGCGGCCGGGCCCCAAGCAAGGCTGGCTGCCGGGTGCGGACGGGACAGCCGGGCCGTCGCCATTCGCCGCGTCCCGAGCACCGTTCGCCGCGCCATTCGGGTCACTGGCGGCATGGCCCCTGGAGGCAGGTTCCGGCCGCGACATCGTGGGGCCATGCGAAGCCCCCTGCTGTTGTCCACTGTCGCGGCGCTGCTGCTCACCCTGCCCGCCTCCGCCGCCGAGTCCCCCGCTCTCGTCCACGTCCGCGCCGCCGCCGGGGCCATGGGCGGCGAGGCCCGGCTCCGCGCGCTCACGGGTCTGCGCCTTCGCGGCGTGGGCCACTGGAACCTGCTGGAGCAGTCCGAGCGCCCCACGCCGCCCTTCCTCGTCATGTACGAGCAGTTCGAAGAGGTGCGCGACCTGCGCCGGGGCCGCCTGCGCCAGAAGTCCGAGAGCCGCGGGATGGTGCTGGATGAGTGGAAGGGCGTGACGATGCTGCTCGCCGACGGCGTGGCGGCGGCGGACTTCCAGGGGAAGTGGAGGCCCCTGGGCGCCGCGCAACTGCAAGACATGCAGGAGCGGCTGGCGTTCGCGCCCGAGCACGTGCTGCTCGCGGCCCTGGACGCGAAGGACCTGCGAGCCCAGGCGGACACGCTGCTACAGGAGGTGCCCCACCACGTCGTCACCTTCCACCAGGACCGCGCGAGCGTGCGCCTCTTCCTCAACGCCCGCACGGGTCTGCCCACCGCGGTGGAGACAGTGGACGCGCATCCGGAGGATCCCTTCTGGAGTGTCTGGGGCGACGTGCGCACGGTGCTGTCCTTCCAGGCGTGGACGCTGGAGCCGGGAGGCCTGCGCTATCCGCGTCACTGGGAGTGGGCGCGCAACGGCGAGCCCCACCACTCCGTCACGGTGACGGCGGTGACGGTGGATCCGCCGCTCCAGGATGCGGACTTCGCCGTGCCGGATGACGTGAAGCAGGGCTTCGAGGCCCGCCGGGCAAGGAAGCTGGACGAAACCCCCGTGGTCCGGCCGGAAGCGCCGCCCGTGGAGGTGGCACCCGGAGTGGTGCAACTGCCGGGAGCCTGGAACGTGGCCCTGGTGGCGCAGGACGACGGCGTGGTGGTGGTGGAGGGCCCGCTCGCGTCCGGCTATTCGGCGCGAGTGGTGGACGAGGCCGCGAAGCGCTTCCCGAACCTGAAGGTGAAGGCCGTGGTGTCCACCAGCGACGCCTGGCCGCACATCGGAGGGCTGCGCGAGTACGTGGCCCGGGGCATCCCGGTGCACGTGCTGGATCTCAACCGAGCGCTGGTGGAGCGGCTGGTGGCGGCGCCGCGCACGCTCGTGCCGGATGCGCTGGCCAGGAAGCCACGCGCCGCGAAGCTCCAGGTCGTGGACGGACGGCGAGTGCTCGGCACCGGAAAGAACCGGCTGGAGCTCGTCCCGGTGCGCACGGAGACGGGCGAGCGGATGCTGTTCGCATGGCTGCCGGAACACCGGCTGCTCTACACATCCGACCTGGTGCAGCCCCAGCCAGACGGCGCGTTCTTCAACGTGCAGCAGGTGGACGAAACAGTCGAAGTGGCCGCACGCGAGAAGCTCCCGGTGGCCCGGGTGTTCGGCATGCACCTGAAGCCCACGGACTGGAGCGCGCTCACCACCGCCGTGGACAAGGTCCGCGAGCCCTGAGGCCATTCACCTCAAGGATGCTTCTTCGTCTCGGTGAAGACCGGCTCGTTCCGCCGGATGCGTTCGAAGAGCTCGTCGTGGTCGATTTCACCGAGCTCGATGTCGCAGAGGCCGGGCACCAGGAAGGCGGAGGCCTGCGATGCGGCCTCCTCGCCGGAGCGCCCGTTCTCGAAGCGATGTTCCGTGCGGAGCTCTCCGTAGCACGCGACCTCGTGATCATTCTCATCCAGGAAGCGCGTCTCCAGGTTGCCCGCCACGATGAGGCTCTCATCGTTGTAGACGCCCTGGATGACGTCCCGGACCAACAGGTCGCCCAGGACCAGGAGGTTCCCCGACGTCCGCAGCCCCTGTGCGACACAGCGGCCCAGGACCACGATGGTTGAATCCGGTCCGCAGTCGTCCAGGACGCCATCGACCTCCAGGTCGCCCAGCACGAGGAGGGGACAGGTGACGAGCAGCGAACCAGGAGCCTTCGCGTTGCCCGTCACGACCGTGGCCTTGGACAGCGACGCATCCAGTACGGCGTCCACGGGCTCAAGGAGCTCGCGCATCACCACGGCGGCCAGGCCGACATGCGACACAGGCCCGGGACACAGCGCCTTCGCGAGCGCGGCGGGCGAAAGGGGCGCGTCCTTGGGGAACGCCCTCTCCAGGGTCGTGACTCGGGGCGGGCCCTGATGGGAGAGCGCATCCCGGAGGGCACCGTCCAGCCGGGCGAGCGTGGCCTCCGCGCGCGGCAGGAAGTCGTTCCTGGAAAGGAGCATGGGAGCATCCTATCCAGCCTGGGCTGCTGGGAGGCTTCAGCGGGCCCGGCCCAGGCGCCGCTCCAGGTGCTCGCGGCGGCTGCGGCTGACTCGCAGGCGCATGCCGCTTCGCAGCACCACCACCTGCTCCGTGGGCGAGGGCCGGTGCACTTCCTGGATGCACGCGACGTTGACGATGGCGGAGCGGTGGATGCGCACGAAACGCTCCGGGTCCAGCCGCGCCTCCAGCGCCGCCAGGGTCTCGCGCAGGACATGGGCCTTCCCGTCCGCGTGCAGCGTGACGCAGTAGTCGTCCGCCTCCACCCACTCGATGTCCGCGACGGGGACGAGCACGGAGCGCAGCCCCACGCGCACCAGCAGCCGGTCCGCGGGAGGCTCGGCGGGCCTGGGTGCCGGACCCGCGTCCGCCAGCAGGTCCGCGAGCCGCCGGCCCAGCTCGGCGGCCTCGCCCGCGCGCAGCCTCTGACGGGCCCGGGCCAGCGCCTCGTCGAAGCGCGCGTCGTCGAAGGGCTTCACCAGATAGTCCACCGCGTGCACGTCGAAGGCCTTCACGGCGAAGGTGTCGAACGCGGTGATGAAGATGACGGCGGGCATCTGCTCCGCGCCCACCTCGCGCAGCACACCAAAGCCATCCAGCTCCGGCATCTGCACGTCCAGCAGCACCAGGTGGGGGCGCTGGGCGCGGATGGCCTCCACCGCTTCGCGGCCGTCGCGGCACTCGCCGCACACCACCGCGTCCGGATGGCGCGCAAGAGCCTGCCGCAATCCCTTCCGGGCCAGCGGCTCATCGTCCACCAGCAGCACGCGCAACTCAGCCATGCGCCACCCTGGCGGCACCCGGCATGGAGCGCCACGGCAAGAGGACCGTGGCCACGGTGCCCTGCCCTTCCGCGTTGGTGACTCCCAGCCGTCCTGCTTCACCGTAGAGCTGCGTCAGACGCGCGCGCGTGTTCGACAGGCCGATACCGCTTGCCGCTTCCAGGTCGAAGCCCCGGGGCAGTCCCGGACCATCGTCTTGCACGGTCAGCTCCAGCGCGTCTCCGCACCGCCTCGCTCCGATGCGCAGGACTCCGGACGCGGAGCGCACGCCGATGCCGTGGCGGAGCGCGTTCTCCGCGAGCGGCTGGAGCACCAGGTGGGGCACTCGGGCCTCCAGTGCTTCCGGCTCCACCGCCCACTCCACCCGCAGCCGGTCCGCGAAGCGCAGCTGCTGGAGCTCCAGGTAGCGCGACAGCACGGCCACCTCGTCGCGCAGGGACACCTCCTGGGTGGCCCCCTGCTGGAGCAACTGCCGGAGCAGGTCGCTCAGCAGCACCAGCATGCGCGCGGCCTCCTCCGTCTCCTTCTCGCGCACCAGCACCACGATGGCGTTGAGCGTGTTGAAGAGGAAGTGCGGCTGCAACTGCGTCTGGAGCGCGAGCAGCCGGGACTCGGCCAGTTGCACCGCGAGCGCCGCGGCCTGCCGCTCGCTGTCCCTCGCCCGCTGCGAGGCCCGGGTGGCGGAGGCCACCGCCAGCACCGTCGCGTAGGCCATGCCCATCATCGGCAGCCAGCCCCACCAGGCCCGCAGCCAGCGCGCGGTCCAGGTGGCATCCCGCCCGGGCATGAACTGCGCCGTCGTCAGCGCGTACACGGCGGCGAACAGGGCACCCATGCCCAGACACGCCGCCAGATGCACGAGGACGGGGCGCGGCCTCGGGGGACTCAGGGGCTCGCGCGCCGCGAGCCGGGTGAGCCATGGCGTGAGGGGCAGCCACACGTACCAGGCGGGCATCTGCGCCGCGAACACCCGCCACAGCGCGGGCGCCCCGGCCATGTCCCGGCTGAACGTGTACGTCTCCAGCGCGGAGAAGAGCGCGGGCGCGGACCACGCGGCGGCCCGCTTCGCCCAGGCACGCCACGCGCTTCCGGAGGTGTCTTCCACGATGCCCGGGAGTCTACCGGCGGGCGTCGCGGACTTCACCGCCTCCGCGAAGGCTCAGGGGAAGCCGCTGAGCACGATCTTGCCCAGCGTGCGGCCCGTCTCCACCGCCGCGTGCGCGCGCCGGAGGTTCGCGGCCGTGAGCGGACCGAAGTCCTGGGTCATGGTCGTCCGCAGCGTCCCCGCCTCCACCAGGTCCGCCACCGTGTCGAGCAGCCGCTGCTGGGAGAGCGGATCCGCGTCGTAGAGCGCGCGCGTGAACATCAGCTCCCAGTGGAGCGCCAAGCTCTTGCGCTTCATCGCGTTCACATCGAGCGGCGTCTGCGGGTCGTCGATGATGCCCAACTGCCCGAAGGGCGCCATCAGCTCCACCAACTGCGCGAAGTGCTGCTCCGTCGCGGTGAGCGCCATCACGTAGCGCACGCCGCCCGGCACCAGCGCCTTCACCTGCTCGGCCAGGGGCTGACGGTGGTCCACCACGTGGTGCGCGCCCAGGGACTTGCACCACTCCACCGTCTCCGGCCGCGACGCCGTGGCGATGACCGTGAGGTCCGTCAGCTTGCTGGCGATTTGAATGGCCATGGAGCCCACGCCGCCCGCGCCGCCCACCACGAGCAGCGCGTCCCTGGAAGTGCCCGTCTTCCGCTGAGGCACGCCCAGGCGCTCGAACAGCAACTCCCACGCGGTGATGGAGGTGAGCGGCATCGCGGCCGCCTGGGCGAACGTCAGCCCCTTCGGCTTGCGGCCGACGATGCGCGCGTCCACGACATGCAGCTCGGAGTCCGTGCCGGGCCTCGCGATGGAGCCCGCGTAGAACACCTCGTCACCGGGGCGGAAGCGCTTCACGTCCTTGCCCACCGCCTCCACCACGCCGGCCGCGTCCCAGCCGAGCACTCGCGGCGAGGACTCCACCTTGTCCTTGGGCGCTCGGACCTTCACGTCCACCGGGTTCACGGAGACGGCGCGCACGCGCACCAGCAGGTCTCCGGGGCCGGGCGTGGGGTCCGGCAGCTCCACGTCGACGAAGGCTTCGGGATGGTCACTGGGGAGGTACTTCGTGAGGGCGACGGCTCGCATGGGGGCTCCTTTGCGTGCAACATCGTCCCGAAGGTTGGAACGGACAAGTACGCAGGATTTCCGCCCATACGCACGAAAAGGGAACCATGGCCCGTCACAAGACCTATGACTGCTCCGCGGGATGCCCGGTGTCCGCGACGCTGGATGTGATTGGCGGCAAGTGGAAGGGGCTCATCCTCTACCACCTGCTCGAAGGCACGCTGCGCTTCGGAGAGCTGCGCAAGCGCATCCCGGACGTCACCCAGCGGATGCTCACGCAGCACCTGCGCGAGCTGGAGGAGAGCGGGCTCGTGCACCGGCAGGTGTACGCGGAGGTCCCGCCGCGCGTCGAATACAGCCTCACGCCGCAGGGCCAGACGCTGCGAGGCGTGATCGCCGCGCTCAAGTCCTGGGGGGAGACCTACCTGGTCCGGAAGACTCCGAAGCAGGCGCCAGAGCCCGCCGCGGCCCCCGAAGCGCCGGCTCGCCGTCGCGGGGCGCTGAAAGAAGCGCGGCGCCCTACCCCGCCGCGCGCACCAGCCGCAGCACCACCGCGAAGTGCAGCGCCGCGCCCACCAGCGTCATCGCGTGGAACACCTCGTGGTAGCCGAAGACGCCGGGCCGGGGGTTGGGCCGCTTGAAGGCATACGCGAGCGCGCCCAGCGTGTACGCCAGCCCTCCGGCGATGATGAGCAGGCTCGCGCCCGAGCCCACGGCGCGGAAGACGTCGCCGAAGTACGGCATCATCGTCCACCCCACCCCGATGGCCAGCGCCGCCGTCACCCACTTGGGCGCGCCCACCCAGAACAGCGATTGCAGGATGCCCAGGAGCGCCCCCGCGTAGAGCCACGCCATCAGCGTGTTGCCCACCTCGGGCGGCAGCCCCAGCAGGATGACCGGCGTGTACGTCCCCGCGATGAGCAGGAAGATGGCCGCGTGGTCCGCCCGGCGCATCCACGCGCGGGCCTTCGGCGACCAGTTCACCCGGTGGTACGTCGCGCTGATGGTGAACAGCCCCACCAGGCTCAGCGCGTACAGCGCGGACGCCACCGCCGTGCGCGGCGTGGGTGCCATCGCCACCAGCACCACCCCCGCCCCCACCGCGAACGCCGCCGCCCACTGGTGCAGCACACCCCGAAGCTTCGGCTTCTCCATGCCCAGCACCGCCCCGCTCATCCGCGCCCCACAGTGGACTCGACACACCTTGAAACGAAGCATTTCATGACGGTGCCGACCCCTGGTTTCACCTACGATACAGTAGGTTTCGGCTCGGTAAGTTACTGATGGGTAGGTTCGAGGTCAACTTGAAGAAGAAACAGCGGCTCACGGGCGCGGAACGCCGGGTCCAGTTGATGGAGATCGGCCGGGCGGTCTTCGCCTCGAAGGGCTACGAGGCGACCTCGATTGAAGAGGTTGCCCAGCAGGCGGGCGTGTCCAAGCCCATCGTCTACGAGCACTTCGGCGCGAAAGAGGGGCTGTACGCGGCCATCGTGGACCAGGAGCTGGAGAACCTGGTGGCGCGCGTGTCCGCGAGCATCGCGCAGGGCACGCCCCGGCAGCGCTTCGAGGACGCGGTGCTGGCGTTCATGGCCTACGTGAAGGAGGAGCCGGCGGGCTTCGCGGTGCTCACGCGGGACTCGCCCACGGCGGCGGCGCGGCGCGGACTGACGCGCGTCATCGACGACCTGGCCCAGCGCGTGAGCGACGTCTTCCGCAGCGAGTTCGAGCGCGCCGGCTACCCGCCCAAGGTGGCGCCCATCTACGCCAACGCGCTGGTGGGCATGGTGACGCAGGTGGGCCACTGGTGGGCCGCGGAGGGCAAGGCCTTCTCCACGGAGAACGTGGCCCGCCATGTCGCGGCGCTCGGGTGGATGGGCTTGAGGCACCTGCCCAAGGACCCGGCGGCCCCCGGCGCGAAGCGCGAGCCCAAGCGCCGGAGCTGAAGGGCCCGCGTCTACCGCCCGGCCGGAGAGGCGGAGAACACCTGGACGACGTCCCCGGCCGGAGTGCACCAGGTGAAGACGGCCCCGTCCGCGCGCTGGGCGAAACAGCTGCTCTGGCCCAGGCGGCTCATCGCGGGCAGGGAGGCCACTCGCGTGGGTTCCGGGAAGTAGAAGAACCAGGTGTAGAGGCTCCCGTCCTCCCGCAGGGCCGTGGATTGGCTGTTGAACGCGCCCCCACCGCCGATGGCCGCCACACGTGACAGCCCGGGAACGCGCAGGGGCACCGTGCGGGACCCCTGCTGGGCACCAGGTCCCCAGGTGTAGACCGTCCCGTCCGCGCCCAGCGCCAGGCTCGAGCTCATCGCGGAAGAGATGGCGACGATGCCGGAGAGGGAGTCGAGGCGGGTGGGGGCCGTGGCCTCCTGGCTGACGCCGTTGGCCCAGGTGAAGACCGCCCCCGTCTCGTGCAGGGCCACGCCGTGCGTCAGCTCCGTGGAGACCCCGGAGATGCCGGGCGGAAGGTCCACTCGCGAGGGGATGGCGCTGCCATTGCCCCAGCTCCAGACCGTGCCATCCACCCCCAGCACCAGGGAATGGACGTTCACGGCGGCGATGGATGCGATGCGGGGAAGGCCCTCCACCACGACGGGCGCGCGGCGAATCGTCGCGAGGTCTTCATCCGCCAGTTGGCCGTAGGAGTTGTCACCCCAGCCGAAGAGCGTGCCGTCCGCGCGCAGCGCCAGCGAGTGCCCGGTGCCCGCGGCCACGGAGACGATGTCCGTGAGGCCCGGCACCTGCGCGGGCACGGGCTCCAGGTTGGCGGTGGAACCCGTCCCCAGCTGCCCCAGGGCGTTGCCGCCCCACGCCCAGACGGTGCCGCCCGCGCGGATGGCCAGGAAGTGGGTGGTTCCCTCCGCGAGCACCGGCGGCAGCGCGGGCCCGGGCTTCACGCACGTCGACAGCTTCTCCTGCGCCCGGCCACCATGCGGGTCCGTGACGGTGACGGTGAGGTCGCAGGGCTTGCAGTCCGCCACCGGAGGTTGCGCCGTGGGCGTGAAGCGCGTGCTGGCCGCCGAGCTGTCCTCGAACACGCCAACGCAGCCGGCTGTCCAGGCATACGTCAGCGTTTCGCCCTCGGGATCCACGGACGTCACCGCCAGCGCTGCCCCTTCACCCACGCTCACCTGCGGGGCGGCTTGCGCGAAGCGCACGGACGGCCACACGTTGAAGAGGACCTCCGACAGGGGCTTCGCGTTGTGGACGGGCAGCTTCACGGTGAGCACGCCCGACGGCCCCCGCGCCTGCGTCAGCGTGAGGGTCAACGCCCCGTCCGCGACCCGCGAGCCCGTCCAGGTGGTCTTGAGCGCGCCGGAGTCGGAGAAGTCGCCGTCGACGGAGGACGTCCAGGCGGCGACGGGCGCGCCCCCGGTCGCGGAGCCACGCACGGTGGCGGTCAGCGACACGGCCTGGCCCACGGACAGGTCCCCCGGGGACGCCACGAGCGAGGTCACCACGGGCACGTCCGAGTCCGGCTGGGAGGACGGGAGCAGCAGGTAGACGGCCGCGGATCCGGCCTCTTCCGTCAGCGCCACGTCCGACACCGTGGCCTCGTGGAGCCGCGCGCCCGAGCCATCCAGCGCCGCGCCCACGAAGGTGTGCCCGGCGCCCACGGGTACCGCGCGCAGGACGCCGGACCAGCGGCCCGCCTCCTTCTTCAGCGTGACGGTCCGCGCCGGCATGTCCGGGCCGGAGACGGTGACCTGAACGGAGGCCACGTTCTCATCCGGCGTCTCCAACTGGAGCGAGGTGAAGACATCCACGGCGGCGACGGATGAGTCCTTACAGCCGGTCGCCATGCAGGCGAGCACCGCGAGAACAGCAAGGCCCCTGACTGACAATGACATGCATTCCCCCTGTGAGAGCTCCGGACGGGACCCGGATGCGACACGCGTCGGGGCGTGTCTTACCCAGACATCCCGTGCATTGAACAGGTCCTCCAGGTCACGGCCGTGGCCGCTTCGCGAGAACCCGGGTCTCCTGAATTGCCCAGGAAATTTCTTTTCTGGGTGAAAGCACACCCCCTGGAAAGCGCCCCTTCGCGCGAACCGGAGTCCCCCATGCGCATCCGTCACTACGCCTCGCTCGCGTCCTTCCTGCTGCTGGGAAGCGCCTGTGGTCCCACCGACACCGCTGACAACACTCCCCAGACGGATGCGCAGCAGACCCGCGCGCTGGCCGCGAAGCCCGTGCGCGGCGACGGCCTTCGCCAGCTCCAGGCGCAGCGCCCCGGCTTCCTCAAGGGAGCAGGCGAGCTGACCTCGCGGCGCTTCCACGTGGACGGGCGCGGCCAGGCGCATGAGCGCCTCTCGCAGACGTTCCAGGGCGTGCCTGTCTTTGGCGCGGCGGCCATCGTCCACCTGGACTCGAACGGCGCGGTCGCGGGCGTGACGGACAAGCTCGTGCGCGACCTCAAGGTGGACACCACGCCCAGGCTCCGGGCCCAGGAGGCCATCGAGCGCGCAGTGGCCAGCCAGGAGGCCACGGGCAGTGTGGTCACGGGCGCGCCCCGCGCGGACCTGCAGATCCTCGCCGACAGCAAGGACACCCGCCTGACGTGGCGCGTGCAGTTGGAGACGACGGACGTGGACGGCCTGCCCTCCATGCCGAACGTCTTCATCGACGCGCGCACCGGTGACTCCGTCTGGGCTTTCGACAACCTCCAGACCACCCGCAACCGGAAGACCTACACGGCGAAGAACCGCACCACGCTGCCCGGCACGCTGGTGCGCAGCGAGGGCCAGGGCGCCTCCGGCGACGCGGTGCTGGACCAGGCCCACGACAACGCGGGCTTCACGTACGACTTCTACGCCAACGTGTTCGGCCGGGACAGCTACGACGGGCTGGGCACCGCGCTCACCTCCAGCGTCCACTACAGCAAGAACTACGTGAACGCGTTCTGGAACGGGACGCAGATGGTCTACGGCGACGGTGACGGCTCGCAGTCCAGCGCGCTCACGGTGCTGGACGTGGTGGGCCACGAGCTGACCCACGCCGTCACGGACACGTCCTCGGAGCTCATCTACGCCAACGAGTCCGGCGCGCTGAACGAGGCCATGTCCGACGTCTTCGGCGCCGCCATCGAGGCGTACCGCGACGGCGCCGTCACCGCCAACACCTGGAAGATTGGCGAGGAGTGCTGGACGCCGGCCACCGCGGGCGACGCGCTTCGCTACATGAACGACCCGGCCATCGCGGGGGACTACGACTACTACCCCACGCGCTACACCGGCACGTCGGACAGCGGCGGCGTGCACTGGAACTCCGGCATCGCGAACCTGGCGTTCCACCTGATGGTCAACGGCGGCACGCACCCGCGCGGCAAGACGAGCAACGTGGTGCCCGCGCTCGACGCCAACGCCTACGCCAGCATCATGAAGGGCGCGGCCATCTTCTACCGCGCGAACACCGTCTACCTGACGCCGGGCAGCACCTTCGCCGACGCGCGCGGCGCCACCGCGCAGGCGGCTCAGGACCTGTACGGCTCCAGCGCCGCCACGTCCGTCAACGAGGCCTGGAGCGCCGTGGGCGTGGCCGCGCCGCCGGTGTGGACGACCCTCACCACGCTGACCAACGTCTCCGGCGCCCGCAACAGCAACACCAACCTGAGCTACGTGAAGCCCTCCGGCGCCACCGCGATGCGCTTCGCGCTGGCGGGCGGCACCGGTGACGCGGACCTCTACGTGAAGTTCGGCAGCGCGCCCACGACCACCACCTACGACTGCCGCTCCGCGGGCGCCAGCAACGACGAGACCTGCACCATCAACGGCGCGCAGTCCGGCACGTACTACGTGCTCATCCGCGGCTACAGCGCCTTCTCCGGCTCCACCTTCACGGTGAGCTCCGGGCAGTAGTTGTCCGCCGGCGCGGCCTCCACGGCCCTGGGGGCCGCGCCGGGCTTGTCATCAGACCGCGCCTACCGCTCCGCCGCGGGACGCGAGAGGACCTGGACGGCGCCCCCGTTCGAGTTGCACCAGGAGAAGACGGCCCCGTCCGCGCGCTGGGCAAGACACGCGCCCTGGCCCAGGCGGCTCATCGCGGGCAGGGAGGCCACGCGAACGAGGTCCGGGAACAGGCGGCTCCACCAGATGACGCTCCCATCCTCCAGCAGGACCGCGGAGGCGTCCTCGACCAGGCCTCCACTGCCAATGGCCGCGGCGCGCGGCAGCGAGGCCATCCGCTGAGGCTCGGTCCGGGAGTTCGTCGCCGGGTCCAGCCCCCAGGAATAGACCGCGCCATCCGCGCCCAGGGCCAGGCTCCTGTTGTAGCCGCTGGAGATGGTGAGGATGTCGGAGAGCGTGCCGAGGCGCGTGGGCTCCGTGGGAGCGCCGCTGAAGCCCAGGCGCCAGGTGAAGAGCGTCCCCATCTGGTGCAGGGCCAGGCCGTCGTTGATCTCCAGGGAGATGGCGGAGATGCCGGGCGGCAGGGCCACCTCCGCGGGCCGGGCCTTGCCATTGCCCCAGCCCCAGACCGTCCCGTCCATGCCCAGCGCCAGCGAGTAGATGTTCCGGGTGGTGATGGCCGCGATGCGCGGCAGGCCCTCCACCACGGCGGGCGTGCGGCGGACGAGCGTGCGGTCCTCGTCCGCGAGCTGGCCGTAATCGTTGCCGCCCCAGCCGAAGAGCGTCCCATCCGAGCGCAGCGCGAAGGAGTGCACGGAGCCCGCGGCCACCGCGACGATGTCCGTGAGGCCCGGCACCTGCGCGGGCACGGGCTCCGAGGTGGCGGTGGAGCCCGTCCCCAGCTGCCCCTGGCTGTTGTTGCCCCAGGCCCAGACCGTGCCGTCCGGGCGGATGGCCAGGGAGTGCCCGTTGTCCTCCGCCAGCCGCGTTGGCGCGGCCGGGCCGGGCTTCACGCACGTCGACACCGTCTCCTGCGCCTGGCCGCCATGCGGGTCGGTGACCGTGACGGTGAGGTCACAGGGCTTGCAGTTGACCACCGGGAGCTGCGCCGTGGGCAGGAAGCGCGTCGTGGCCGTGGCGGGGTCCTCGAACACGCCCACGCAGCTGGCCTTCCAGGCGTACGTCAGCGCTTCACCCTCCGGATCCACGGACGTCACCGACAGCGCCGCCCCGTCCTTCACGCTCGCCTCCGGAGTGGCCTGCGCGGAAGCCACGCGCGGCGACACGTTGAAGAGGGCTTCCGACAAGGGCCTGACGTTCTGGACGGGCAGCTTCACGGTGAGCGCGTGGGACGCGCCCTTCCCTTCCGTCAGCGTGAGGGTCAGCGCCGGATTCTCCGTCCGCGAGGCCGTCCAGGTCGTCTGGAGCGAGCCGGCGTCGGAGAAGCTGCCACCGGTGGCGGACGTCCAGGCGGCGACGGGCGCGCTCCCGGCACCGGTGCCCCGAACGGCGGCCTTCAGCGAAACAGGCTTGCCCCCGGTCAGGGTCCCGGGGGACGCCACGAGCGAGGTGACGACAGGCACGTCAGAGGACGTCTGGGACGACGGGAGCAGCAGGTAGACGGCGGCGGATCCGGCCTCCTCCGTCAGCGCCACGTCCGACACCGTGGCTTCATGGAGCCGTGCCCCCGAGCCATCCAGGGCCGCGCCCGCGAAGGTGTGCCCGCCCCCAACGGGCACCGCGTCGATGACGCCCGACCAGCGGCCCGCCTGCTTCGTCAGCGTGACGGTGCGCGCATCCATGTCCGGGCCGGAGACGGTGACCTGGACGGAGGCCACGTCCTCATCCGGAGCCTCCAGCTGGAGCGAGGTGAAGACATCCACGGCCGGGCCGGATGATTCCTTGCAGCCGGCCGCCACGAAGGCGAGCACCGAAAGGACCGCGAGTCCCCTGACGGACAATGACATGCATTTCCCCCTGTGAAGCTTCCGGACGGGTTCCGGAAGCAACTGTTCCAGGGGCGCGTCTTACTGAAGCAGCCTGTCCATTGAACAGGCCCCCAGGTCTCAAGCGCGAAAACCTTTCAAGCCTTCGGGAATCGCGCCTTGAGCGCGGCCTGGATGCCCTCCAGCGCGCCCGGATCCTCGATGGTGGTGAGGTCGCCCGGCTCACGGTCCTCCGCCACGGCCTGGATGCTGCGGCGGAGCAGCTTCCCGGAGCGCGTCTTGGGCAGGTTCGCCACCACGTAGACCGCCGCGGGGCGGGCCACCGCGCCCAGCGTCCGGCCCACCGTGTCCATCACCTCGCGTGAGAGGGCCTCCCGGTCCTCCTCGCGGTGCAGGCGCGCGGGGTCCTTGGGCACGGCGAAGGCCATCACCACCTGGCCTTTCAACTCATCCTTCACGCCCACCACCGCCACCTCCGCGATGGCCGGGTGGCCGCTGATGGCCTCTTCAATCTCACGCGTGCCCAGGCGGTGGCCCGCCACGTTGATGACGTCGTCGGTGCGGCCCAGGAGGAAGTAGTCCCCGTCCGCGTCGCGCGTGGCCCAGTCGAAGGTGTTGTAGAGCGGCGTGTCGAAGCTGGAGAAGTACGTGGAGACGAAGCGCGCGTCGTCGCCCCACACCGTGGACAGACAGCCCGGCGGCAGCGGCGGTTGGATCACCAGCACGCCCTTCCGGTCCGCCGCCGTCACCTCCTCGCCGCTCAGCCCGTCCACCAGCTTCACGCGGTAGCCGTAGATGGCCGCGCCCGGTGAGCCCAGCTTGCGCTTGCGCGGCTCCACCCCGGGGACGGGCCCGAGGATGGGCCAGCCCGTCTCCGTCTGCCAGTAGTTGTCCAATACCTGCGTGGCCGGCAGCGCATCCGAAATCCACGCGTGCGTGGGCGCGTCCAGCGGCTCACCCGCGAGGAACAGGTAGCTCAGGCTGGACGTGTCGTGGCGCTTCAGGAACGCCGCGTCCTGCTTCTTCAGGATGCGGATGGCCGTGGGCGACGTGAACATCACGCTCACCCGGTACTGCTCGATGAGCCGCCACCAGACGGCGGCATCCGGCCGGATGGGCAGGCCTTCGTAGAGCACCGTCGTCATGCCGTTCAGCAGCGGGCCATAGACGATGTACGAGTGGCCCACCACCCAGCCGATGTCGGAGGCGGTGAACATCACCTCGCCGGGCTGGCCCGTGTAGATGTGGCGCATGGACGCGGCCAGCGCCACCGCGTAGCCGCCCGTGTCGCGCTGCACGCCCTTGGGCTTCCCGGTGGTGCCGGACGTGTAGAGGATGTAGCTGGGCTCCGAGGACTCCATCCACTCCACCGGGACCTGTGCCCCTTCGTGCTCGCGGCCCAGCGTGGCGAAGTCCACGTCGCGCTCCGGCGTGACGGGACTGTTGGGAACGAGCCCCCGGTCCAGCACCAGCACGCGCGCGGGCGGGTGCTTCGCGAGCGAGAGGGCCTCGTCCACCAGCGGCTTGTAGGGGACGACGCGGCCCGCGCGCATGCCCGCGTCCGCCGTCACCAGCAGGACGGGCTTCGCGTCGTCGATGCGCATGGCCAGGCTGTGCGCCGCGAAGCCGCCGAACACCACCGAGTGGATGGCCCCCAGCCGCGTGCAGGCGAGCAGCACGAAGACGGCCTCCGGCACCATGGGCATGTAGACGATGACGCGGTCCCCGCGCTTCACGCCCAGCGAGCGCAGCATGGCCGCCGTCCGGTTCACCTCCGCGTGCAACTGCGCATAGGTGTACTGGCGGCGCTGGTCCGTCTCGGTGGACTCGAAGACGAGCGCCGGCTGGTCCGCTCGGGTGGCCAGGTGCCGGTCCACGGCGTTGTGGCACAGGTTGGTGCGCCCGCCGACGAACCAGCGCGCGAAGGGCGGCCGGGAGGCGTCCAGCACGGCGTCGAACGGCCGCTCCCAGTCGATGAGCCGGGCCTGCTCCTCCCAGAACGCGTCCGGCGCTTCGATGGAGCGGCGGTAGAAGTCCAGATAGCTGCCCATGCGGACGCTCCCGAGAAGAGGATGTCTCCTGACGATAGGGGCGGGTCCGCGGAGGTGGGAAGGACGCCCTCCGGAAGATGCCCGGGAATAATCAGCGCGGCGGGCGTAACCCCATCAGCCTTTCCACTGATGGGGAGTCCACACCATGAAGCGTTTCACGCAGGCGTTGGGAACGTCCGTCGCGCTGGCCCTGCTGGCCGTCCCCGTGGCGTACGCGGGGTCGAAGTCGTACTTCAACGTGGTCGTCAACACCTCCATCCGCTACGCGGAAGGGGCGCAGGGCACGGCGCGCAACAGCGGCGACACCGTCCAGCGCATCTACTGCCGCACGTCCGCGGACTCGGCGGGAAATGAGTCCGTGCGGTGCTACGCCACGTCCGCGGCGAACGTGACCGCGACCTGCTTCTCCACCCTGCCCGCGCACGTGCGCAGCGCGCAGTCCGCCGGCGACGCGTCCTTCCTCTATTTCACCTGGGACACGAACGGCGTCTGTCAGTCGCTCGACGTGCTCAAGGGCTCGCACCTGGAACCGAAGGCGCCGTAGTCCCGCTGCTTGCGCCGCGCCCCCGGAGCCTCCCGATGAAGACCTTCCTCCAGACACTGTTGTCACAGGTCCCGGGCATCGCGCTCGGCATCACCGGGGGCGTGGCGCTGACCTTCGCCACCTTGGAGTCCCGCGTGGAGCGGATGCTGGACGCGCAGACCCGTCAGCTTCGCGGGCTTGCGCAGTCCTGCCCCGCCCCCACCTCCGGGGTGATGCGGACGCAGGACAACCGCGAGGAACTGCGGCTGATCCGCGAACAGCTCGCCATCCTCGCGGCGAGGGAGTCCGTGACGGCCCCACCCGCACCGCCCGTGGAGCCAGCGCGTCCCGCCCCCACGCCCGAACAGCTGGAGGCCTCCCGCCAGGGACAGCGGGTCCTGGACGACGCCATCCTGCGTGGCCGCTGGACGGATGATGATCAGCGGCGCTTCCACCAGGCCCTTGGCGCCGGCCCGCGCGAAGAGGCCGAGGCGATGGAGCGCAACCTGTCCGTGGCCATCAACAGCGGACAGCTCCGTCCGGTACTGGGCGAAGAGCGTTAGGACGCGGAGCGACGCAGATGCGTCCGCGCAGCACGCAGCTTCGCGAGCGTGCGTGGATCGCGGACGTGATCACGCGAGGTTGCGGTCTGGTCCTGGCCTTGCAGTTGGAGAGAGCGTGTCCGTGAAACAGGTTGTGTTTCACGGCGTACGCCCCCTCACCCGCCAGGTCCTGCCATGACGATCTCGACGTCCCTCACCATCCAGAACAACTCTGGCTGCCCCATCGATAACCTCGGGGGGCCCGACTACAAGGACGGCTCGCTCAGCGGCAGCGCGCCCGCCAGCAGCATCGCCGCGGGCTCCAGCACGACCTTCAAGGTCGAGCAGAACAACTCCCTCTCCCCAGGTCCTGAAGGCACGGTGACGTACAAGCTGGAGACGGGGAACGAGCAGGTCCCCCTCTCCTTCTACTGGAACTACTCCAGCGGCGCGCAGCACAACGAGTCCTATACCGCCACCACGAACGACAGCCTGGCGCCGGTGGTCATCACCCAGACGGACACGGACGGGGACCACCACGCGACCACCTACCGGGTGGACTTCAAGCCGCGTGCTCCACATGAGTGGGACCTGGTGTGGGCGCTGTCCGTGGGGCTCATCAACAAGCAACTGAACGCGCTGCTCTACTACCAGCTCATCCCGTCCTCCTTCACGCAGGCCGCCAGCGGCGGAGCCCAGCTCACCGTGGCGACGATGGGCGCCCCGACCGTGTCGGTGCCCGACGACCAGACGACCCACCTGGACGTGCACCTGGCCTTCACGAAGGCAACCCTCCAGTACGTGGAGTCCGGCGCGACGAAGACGCAGGACCTGACGGGGATGACGGTCATCGTGTCGCTGGACCTGTCGCAGGCGCAGGTGACGGACCCCAACACGCTGGCCGCCACGACGGAGGCGAAGCAGCACATCCAGGGGCTCCAGTCGCTCAACTACTCCGTCTACCGCCTCTTCCTGGACCTGGCCAACCCGTCGCTGTTCCGGTCGCTCCAGGTGGTGAACGCGAGCAACCAGCCCGTGGCGCTCAGCCAGGCCGCGCAGAGCGCGCTCCAGGCCACGCTGGCCGGCGTGGGCCACATGGACGTGGCGTACACGACGCAGGCGCCGGGCAGCCCCGCGAGCATCGTCCCCACGCTGGCGAAGGAGCGCACGACCCGCTACAGCACCAACGGGAACTTCAGCACGCTCAACGTGTGCATGATGAGCCGGGGCCGGAAGGAGCCCAGCTGGGGCTCGCGCTTTGGCTTCACCGCGCCGCTGGCCGCCACCACCAACCCGGACGGCACCCCGGCGGAGGCGCGGGCGCGGATGTTCCTCAGCCAGGACACGCTGGGCGAGGGCTACCTCAAGCCCACCGTGCTGCCCGCCATCCTCAAGGCCTCCGGCATCCCCGGCAGCAGCGCCCGGCTGGGAGCGCTGACGTACCAGTCCTCCGGCTCGCGCAACAACTCCAGCAAGAACGACGGGCGCGGTGAGTTCGTCCAGGTGAACAACGGCTTCGACCAGTACGTGTTCGGCACGGAGGCCATCGTCTTCACCACCCAGCCCAACCTCACCCAGACCGACCGCTGCACGCTGTCCCTGTCGGGGGAGTTCCAGGTGAACATCGAGGTCAGCCAGTATCCGCTCGACTTCATCGGCCTGGGCATGAAGGACGTCCTGGGCAAGGCCGCCTACGTGCAGCCGTGGACGGGCACCATCACCATCGCGGCCGGAGACGGCGGCAAGCTGGTGACATCCGTGAGCATCGTGCTGGGCCAGGCGCCGGCGCCGTCCGTGGACAAGACGCTGGATGGCTGGGTCTTCAACGCGTTGGACAAGCTGTTCAACTGGTCCTCCACGTCGCCGCAGGACGCCATCACGGACCAGGCGCAGAAGTTCGCCAACGACCTGGCCAACACCTTCCGCGACAACGCCTCCACGCAGCTGGACATCGAGGACTGCGTCGTGCTGCCCACGGGCGTCGCTCGCTCCTACAGCCAGTTCATCTTCAACACCGAGGGCGCCGCCCAGGTGGACGTGACCTTCCCCAGCTGAAGCGGCCCCTCCCTCGCAAAGACATCCCAGGAACCCATCCATGTCCCAGACCACCGAAACGAGCTCGGCGACGGGCTCGGCGACCGTTTCCTCCAGCCTGATGTACAACTACCTGGCCGCCACCTCCGTGGACGCGGCCTATCCCCTGGCCTCCGCGGAGGACACCGGCGGCTCGCCGCTGCTGTTCAGCG
Source organism: Corallococcus sp. M7 (assembly GCF_054512695.1). NCBI lineage: Bacteria > Pseudomonadati > Myxococcota > Myxococcia > Myxococcales > Myxococcaceae > Corallococcus > Corallococcus sp. M7. Next base: position 956,072 of record NZ_CM137252.1, on the reverse strand, counting down.
TGGGCGCGTCCGCCTCGGGCACCACGCGCAAGACGCTGTGGGTGATGTTGCGCGACACCACCGTGACGACCGGCTGGCGCCAGGTCGAGCTCAGCCCGGACTCAAACCACGACGTGCAGGGCTACGCGGTGGTCCAGGTCCCCTCGGGCCAGGTCATCATCGCCGTGGCGATGGATGACGGCGCGGGCGGCAGCCGCGTCTTCGTCTCCCCCGCCCTCACGCCCACGCCGGACGGCGGCCCGTGGAGCACGCTCAACACCGCGTGGGTCCAGCGCAACGGAGCCCCCGCCGGCCTGCCCGTGCAGCGGCTCTTGCTGGGCGACTTCGTCAGCGCCAGCGAGGCGCCGCTGCTGGTGGCGGAGGTGAAGAACACGAACGGCACCACCGGCCGCTACTTCGTGGACGCGTCCACGAGCAACACGGCCAGCGCGTGGGTGAACTGGGCGCCGCCCAAGGACATGGCGACGCTGCACGACGTGGTGGTGGCCCGCGCGTCCATCACCGGCATCGCCTACCGGGGCACCTGGTCGCTGTACGACGACAACACCGGCAAGCGGTGCCTTACCTTCACCAGCCTCCTGGACCCGGCCACCAGCACCACGCATACGCTGTCGGTGACGGCGCCGTCGGGCGCGCGCTGCCTGTGGGCGCTGGAGGACCGGCAGAACCAGGGCCTGAGCGCGCTGTACGTGGGCGGTGACGGGCTGTCGTGGTTCCCCTCCACGGGATTGAAGAACGCGAAGAGCACCGCGCTGGCCATCGCCTCCTCGGACCTGCTGTCCGGTGTCACCTCCGTGCTGGCGCAGCAGGATTCCCAGCGCGTCAGCGTGTGGGCGGTGGACGGCAGCCAGCGGCTGTTCTCCCTGAACAACGCGGTGGGCGCCACCACCGGCTGGTCCGCGCCGCTCCAGCAGCGCGAGCACGTGGCCCAACTGGCACCGCGCCGCAACCAGAAGCGCTCCACGGGGGAGCTGTTCGTGAGCTCCTCGGACAACAGCCTCATCACGTACCTGTGGCAGGACCCGGACACCACCGCCTGGCAGAACACGGACATGGTGCTGCCCACGCTGGCCAACGGGCAGGAGTTCCCCAGCTACACCACGGTGGTGCGCTTCACGGACGCGCAGGGCAAGCCCCTGGTGGGCCAGACGGTGCAGGTGAACGCCTCCGAGTGGTCCCGCGTGATGGTGAACGGCTACTGGACGGACCTGGACTCCAGCACGCGCGTGCAGGTGAAGACGGACGCCGCCGGCACGGTGACGCTCATCAACAAGGTGTCCGACGTGGGCACGCCCGTATTCCGCTTCAGCGCGCCGTTCCTCGCCCAGGACGTGACGGCGGACCCCAGCGCGGAGCTGCGCGCGAACCTGGCCGCGAAGCTCAAGGGCCAGGACCTGTCCCAGTGGAAGAAGCCGGACGGCACGCCCGTGGTGCCCCCCGGCGCGGACCCGGACCTGGTGGCGCAGGTGCAGGCGTCGCTCCAGCAACTGATGGACAACATGGGCAGCCTGCCCGCGGACGGCTCGTCGGCGCCCCTGGACACGGCCCCCGCTCCGGCGCCCACGGCGATGGCGAGGACCCAGCCATCCTTCAAGGTGCTGGGCACCGTGACGAACGCCATCGAGACGGCGGCGGGCGACGTGCTCCAGGCGCTCAAGAGCGCCGCGGGCGCCGTCTATGAGTACGTCATCCAGCCCATCGTCAGCGGCACGAAGACGCTGCTCCAGTTCTTCGTGAAGATTGGCGAGCAGGTGGTGACGTTCGTCGTCCGGACGATCAAGGAGGCGCTCCAGCTCATCAGCTGGCTGTTCCAGCAGCTGGCGGTGCTGATTGAAGACATCATCGCGTTGCTGGGCTTCCTGTTCGCCTGGGACGACATCCTGGCCACCCAGCGCGTGATGGAGGCGATGACGAAGGACGTCGTCCTGGCGCTCGCGGGCAAGATGAAGGGCATGGAGTCCTCCATCACGGAGTACTTCAACGGGCTCATCGCGAAGTGGGACGGCGTCTGCCAGCAGGCGCTGGGCATGCCGGACGTGACGACGCAGCAGGTGGTGACGCAGACGCAAGCCGAGCAGACGCCGGAGCAGAAGTCCGCCACGGATTGCCTCACCACCAGCCCCGGCGCGACCTTCTCCACCTACCAGGTGTCCCACGGCGGCATCGGCGACAGCACGGCCGAGGACTCCGACGCGCCGGTGGCCCAGGCCGTCACCGACTTCCTCCAGACGGTGGGGAACATCCTGTCGGACGTCGCGGACTCGGTGAAGGAGCTGTGGCAGGGGCTCCAGACGATGGTGCAACAGGGCACCGTCAGCCTGCACTCCATCGTCACGTTGCTGGCGGGCGAGGCCGCGAAGACGCTGCTCGCCGCCGCCAGGGACCTGCTGGTGGGCCTGTGCGAGATCATCGCGGACGTGAGCCAGGCCATCCTGGATGACGTGCTCCTGCGCCCGTTCAACATCCCGGTGTTGAGCTGGCTGTACAAGAAGCTCACGGGTGAGGAGTCCCTGACGATGCTGGGCGCCATGAGCCTGCTGGCGGCCATCCCCGTCACGATTGTCTTCAAGCTGCTCACGGGCAGGGCCCCCGTCCCCGAGCAGCAGACGTCCAGCTTCATGCGGGTGATGACGCCCTGGCGGACGACGTCGCTCATGGCACTGCCCGAGTCGAAGGACGACGATGGGAACAACGTGATTGGAGACTCCGCCCACAACTACTCGGTCCTCGGCGGCGCGCTGTCGATCGTCTCCTCGTTCTTCTACACGCTCTTCCTGTCGGGAGGGCAGCTCACGAAGAGCGAGGTCGCGCAGCGCTGGTTCTCCACCGGGCAGACCGTCTCCACCTGGACGGGGGTGGCGGGGAGCTTCCCCTTCGACGAGGACGTGCCCTCGCAGCAGCTGGACCGGATGGTCTGGGCGCTCTATTCCCTGGAGGCCGTGGTCACCGGGCTCGTGTGCCTGGCGAGCTGGACGCGCGGCGCGGACGTGAAGGCCCGTGGGCTGGCGAAGGCCCTGGAGATGACGGACAACACGCTGCTCACGTTCATGGGGCTCGTGAGCCTGGTGCTGTCGGTCGTCAGCTACATCCTGGAGCTGGATGGGGAGATCCCCGCCTCCGTGCCCTACCACTCCAAGCTCTGGGACACGGAGAAGTTCGGCGCCAATGTCCTGGGCTTCGGCGGCATGACGGGAGAGGGCGTCGCGGGCCTCATCCCGGGTGAGACCGACAAGGCGCTCATCCTCGCGGGCTCGGCGGCCGCGGAGTGGGGAGCGCTCGTGCTCGACGTCGTCCGCTGGGCGGACGCCGTCATCTACAACAACTTCGGTGACGGCACGGACAAGAAGCTCTTCCAGCTCTGGTGAAGCCAGACGCCCCCGTCCCCTGGCTCCATGCCGGGGGACGGGTTGGGTACACTCGCCGCATGCACGCCGCCCCTTCCGACTCCGCGGTCCTTCCGCCTCCGCTTCCCGCGGGGCTGCCGTGGGTGGGTCAGGGGTTGGAGTACCGGAAGGATCCGCTGGGCTTCTTCCTGCGCTACGCGGACCGGGGCGCGGTGGTGCGGACCCGCTTCGTGGGGACGGCCATCTACCTGCTCAACACGTCGGAGGCCATCGAGCACGTGTTGGTGAAGAACTTCCGCAACTACCCGAAGGACGCCTTCCAGAGGCGCGCGCTGGAGGCGGTGGTGGGCCACGGCCTGTTCACCAGCCACGGCGACTTCTGGATGCGGCGGCGGCGGATGATGCAGCCGGCCTTCCACAAGAACCTGCTGACCGCGCACGGGAGCGTGGCGGTGAAGGCCGCGAACACCTGGATGGCGTCACGGCGGGAGGGCGCGCCCTTCGACGCGTACCCGGAGATGATGGCGCTGACGTTGGACGTGGTGGCGGAGACGCTCTTCGGCGCGAACCTCTCCGCGCAGGCGCGGGAGCTGGGACGGGCGATGGAGGCGGTGATGCTGCACGCCCAGCACCTCTTCGACACGCCCATCTCGCTGCCCGCCTGGGTGCCCACGCCGGGTCAGCGGCGGTTCAGGGCCGGCCTGAGCGCCCTGCACGCCGTCGTGGACGACGTGGTGGAGCGCCGAAGGAGGCAGGGAGGCCCGGGAGAGGATCTGCTGGGCCTGATGCTGGAGGCCCAGGCCGAGGACGGCGAGCACCTGACGGACGCGCAGCTGCGCGACGAATGTCTGACATTGATGATCGCCGGGCATGAGACGACCGCCGCCGCGCTGGCGCTCAGTCTGTGGTTGCTGGCGCGCCATCCCGAAGCGCAGGCGACGCTGCGGCGGGAGCTGGCCACGGTGCTGGGAGGCCGCGGGCCCACGGTGGCGGACCTGCCGTCGCTGCCGTACTGCGAGCAGGTGGTGAAGGAGTCGCTGCGTCTGTATCCGCCCGCGTGGGGCATGAGCCGGGTGGCGGAGCAGGATGACCGGATGGACGGCGTGCATGTCCCCGCCGGAACGGTGGTCGCGTGGTCCCAGTGGGCGCTGCACCGGAACGCGAGTCACTTCCCGGAGCCGGAGTCCTTCCGTCCCGAGCGCTGGGCGGACGGGCTGGAGCGCCGCATCCCCCGCTTCGCCTACTGTCCTTTCGGAGGAGGCCCCCGGCTCTGCATCGGCGCGGGCTCCGCGCTGATGGTCATCCGCCTGGTGCTGGCCACGGTGCTCCAGCGCTTCCATTTCGAAGCCGCGCCAGGACCCGCGCCGGAGGTCCTCCCCGCCATCACCCTGCGCCCGAAGGATGGCATCCCGCTCACACCGCGGGCGGTCTAGCGCCAGAGGCGCCTACGCATCACGGGAATCCGCTGGACGTCATGCCCTGCGTTTCCCAGGCTTGCGCCCATGACGCTTGTCCTGACGGCACCGGAGCGCAGTCACCATCTGGAGCGTGAGCACGGACGGCGCGTGGGGTGGACCGAGTGGGGCGCGCCCGACGGCGTGCCGGTCCTCTTCTGCTCCGGCGCGGCGACGAGCAGCTCGCTGGGCTTTGGCGCGGAGGCGGTGCGCGAGCTGGGCGTGCGGCTGCTCTGCGTGGACCGGGCGGGGCTGGGCCTCTCCCAGCCGGATCCGCTCAAGGACTTCTCCCGCTGGACGGCGGACGTCGCGGCGGTGCTGGAGGCCACGGGCCTGTCGCGGCCCGCCGTGGTGGGCTTCTCCCAGGGTGCTCCGTTCGCGGTGGCCCTGGCGGGCGCCGGGCGGGTGTCCGCGATGGCGCTCGTGGCGGGCCAGGACGAGCTCGCCCACCCCGCCACCCGGGCCCTGCTCCCTCCGGAGGTCGCGGGCATGGTCGCCGCCATCGAGGCGGACCGCGCGGGCTTCGAGGCCGGCTTCGCGGCGCGCGCGGACGCGGACGGCATGTGGGCGCTCGTCGACGGCATGAGCGGCCCGGAGGACCGCGCCCGCTACCGCGAGCCCGCCTTCGCGTCCGCGTATCGCCAGGCGCTGCGCGAGGGCTTCGCGCAAGGCGCCAGCGGCTACGCGCGCGACCTCACCCTGGCCATGGGCCCGTGGCCCGTCCCGCCCGAAGCCATCACCGTGCCCGTGCGGCTCTGGTACGGCGGACGCGACACCAGTCCGGTGCACTCGCCGGATGGAGGCGTGCTGCTCGCCAGGCGCTTTCCCCGCGCGGTCCGCCACTTCCTGCCGGACGAGGGCGGCTCACTGCTGTGGACGCGCGCACGGGACATCCTCCGGGACCTGCTGGCCGCCGCGGCCTGAGGCGCGCTCACGGGTGAACACTGCATCCGTCCATGGCCCCGGGGGCCGGGGACATTCCGGCCCTGGACGCTTCCGGTTCCGGGGGGACGTATCCACCTTTGGAGGTGAGGAGTCACACACCCCATGGATGCGGACGGTACATCCGAGCTGGGAGCCGCGAAGGTTCCCCTCGTATCCAACCAGAAACAGCAGCGCACGCGGCGCACGCCCCGGAAGCTGAAGCCCTCACGGCTGCAGGCCGTGGACTTCCGCTCCGTGGAGGAGCGCATGGACGCGGGCCGCGCCCTGCGCAAGCGCTGTCCCCGGAGCAGCCACGCCACGTGGAAGCCCTTCCGGGGGCGAGACCCGCTCGCGCAGCTCAAGGAGTCCGACGCCACGCGGCTGCCGTGGCTGGTGCCCGTGCGCCACGAGCGCATGTCGGAGTCCCCGTTCGCCTTCCTGCGCGGCACGCCCTTCGTCATGGCGCGCGACCTGGCCCACACGCCGCACAGCGGCCTGCGCAGTCAGATTTGCGGCGACGCGCACCTGGCCAACTTCGGCCTCTTCGGCACGCCCGAGCGCAACCTCATCTTCGACCTCAACGACTTCGACGAGACGCTGCCCGGCCCCTTCGAATGGGACGTGAAGCGCCTGGCCGCGAGCTTCGTCGTGGCCGCGAAGCAGAACGGCCTGGGCGCCCGCTGCGGCAAGAAGGCCGCGCGCAAGGCCGTGGAGTCCTACCGGCTGACGATGCGCGAGCTGACGACCCGGAGCCTCTTGGAGGTCTGGTCGCTCCACGTGGACGCGAAGGAGCTGAAGCACTCCGACTCCGACGACACCGCGAAGCTCGCCGCGGAGGCGGTGGAGAAGGCGAAGCGCCACACCAGCGCGCACGCGGTGGAGAAGCTCACCGTGGAGCGCAACGGACAGAGGCACCTGGCCTACCAGCCGCCGCTGTTGTTCCCGCTCAGCGCGGTGAAGATGGACGTGACGTCCGCGGAGCTGGAGCGGCGCATCAAGCGGCTCACGGTGGGCTATCTGGAGTCGCTGGACGGCGCGGTGAGGGACTTGTGCCTGCGCTACCAGCGCAAGGAGTGGGGCTTCAAGGTCGTGGGCGTGGGCAGCGTGGGGCTGCAGGCCTACGTCGTGCTGTGTGAAGGCAACGGCGGGGAGGACCCGCTGGTGTTGCAGCTCAAGGAGGCCAAGGCCTCCGTGCTGGAGCCCTACCTGGGCCCCAGCGAGTTCCACAGCGCGGGCGAGCGCGTGGTGGTGGGCCAGCGGCGCATGCAGGCCTTCTCCGACCTGTTCCTCGGTTGGACGGAGGTGGATGGCATGGGCGCGTTCTACGTGCGCCAGCTGCGCGACATGAAGGGTGCGCTGGACGCGGAGAAGATGGACGCGCCGGTGTTCCAGGACTACGCGGACGCCTGCGGTGCGACGCTGGCCCGTGCCCACGCACGGACGGGAGACGCCGCGCTCATCGCGGGATACCTGGGCACCAAGGACCACTTCGACGAAGCCGTCACCGAGTTCGCCTGCGCCTATTCGGATCAGGTGGACTCGGACTACGGGCACTTCATCGACGCGCAGGCGAAGGCCCTGGAGGCGCTGACGCACTGAATGGCCGCTGCTACCATGTTGCCTGAGCCGGGATGGTGGCTCGCAATTGGAGCTCTGGATGCGGCTTCCATGGCTGGTGCTGTCCCTGTTCTGGGCACTGGTCGGGTGTAGCAGTGCGACGAAGGCCGTCCGGCTCGACACGGGGCGCGGTGCGCCTGTCGTCCATGTGCCTCGCGCGGCGGGACCGGCCCGGCCGGTCCCGCTGGATGCGGGGGCGCTGAAGGAGGCCGTGGCGCGGCTGGCTCCGGGGCTCCGGTTGTCACCGGGGGCCCAGGATGCGGCCCGGCGCCTCTTCGAGGTGGAGCCCAGGAGCGGTTCGTACCTGGTTGATGTGCAGCGCCGCCGCATCACACCGCTCGGGCCCGGTGAGCAACTGTCCGCCGAGCTCACGCGGCCCGACGTGGAGCTGACCCGCGCCTACTTGCGCTGGTGCGGACGAACCGGCCGGACGGGGGACTGTCTGGGACTGCTGCAGGAGAGCGCGGTCGTCACGGGAGATGCGCGCTTCGCCCTGGCGCTCGCGCTGGCGAAGGGGGCGGTGTTGGACGAACTGTGGGACGCCGTGAAGGACATGGCGAATCCCGAGGCCCTGATGCAGGCGGCGCTCTGGACGGCGGCCACGTATGCGCTGCTCTGGACCGTGCCGGAGCCCGCGACGAAGGGCGTGGCGGCGGTGCTGACGGCAGCGCTCATCGGCTACGTGGGCATCGACACGTTCTGGGCGCTCATCCAGGGCTTCCGGCTCCTGATGACCGAGTCGGATGCCGCGCTGACGTTCGATGAACTGCGCGGAGCAGGAGAGCGCTTCGGCAAGGTGATGGGCCGGCAGGCGGCGCGGGCCTTCGTGATGCTGGCGACCGCGGCCATTGGAAGCACGGGGGCGACGTTAGGGGCGAAGCTTCCGGGTCTGCCCGGGGCGACCCAGGCCGCCGTACGCGCAGAAGCGGAAGCCGGCGTGGTCTATGCGGCCGTGGGCAGCGTCGAATCCGTCGCAGTGGCCGCGGACGGATTCACGGTAGGCCTCGCGCCGGGCGCCGTGGCCATGTCATCGAACGGCCCGGCGAAGTCTCGCTTGAGGGCGTGGAAGTCCTTCAGTGGTTTCAAAAACGCGATGGGTCCGGCGGGACAAGGCAAACAGTGGCACCACATCGTCGAGCAGACGCCCGGCAACGTGCAGCGCTTCGGTCCGGAGGCCATCCACAATACCGAAAATGTCATCGCCATTGATGAGCAGAAGCACAAATTGCTCAGTGCGTTCTACTCATCCGTGCAAGACCTCGCCGGGGGCCGAGTCGTTCGAGAGTGGCTTCGGGGGCAACCCTATGAAGCTCAGCGGGCATTCGGACTGAAAACCATGAGGCGGTATGGGGCCATCCCATGAAAACAAAGGACATCAAAGCGCTGACGCTGGAAGAATTGATCGTGCGCTTTCGCGAGGTTTCAGCGAAACACGGTCAACTGTTGAACGCGCTCAATACTCGCGCAGCCAACAAGGAGTACAAGCACGCGGCCGCCGTCCGGCGAGAACTGCGAACGCGCGGGGCGAAGGCTGAGGCGGCCTTACTGGGTCTGCTCTCCGACCCCGAAGAGGGGACGAGGTATTGGGCGGCGACAGCGGCCTTGCGGTTCGCCCCCAGCGAGGCAGAGGCGGCGCTCTCGGCCTTGTCGACGCCCGCGTCGAACCTGATGGGGCTCAGTGCAGGCATGACCCTTGATGCGTGGAAGAACGGAACCCTTCCCCTTGAGGAGTAGAACCGTTCCAGTGGGTGGAAAGCACTCGTGCCTTTCAAGGCAGGGCAGACCTTGAAACGCTGGGCAGAGGGCACCTGGGCGCTAGACCCTGAATAGCCATTGGGGTGCTCACGCCTTGAGAAAACAGGCGTGGCTTCCTGACAGCGTGGAGGAGCGTTCAGCGCCCGCGTCCCTGGAAACACAGCGGCTCGCCCCGGAGTCCGCCATGGATTGACGGAGGGGAGGGGCGGACCCAGCTATTCCTTGCTGTCCGGTTCACCCTCCTCCAACCCCCACCACCCCTACCGCCCATGACGATTCGTACGAACTGGCTGTCCGCCGCGGTCCTGACCGTGGCCCTCTACGTCGCGCCGGCTTCCGCGCAGTCCCAGCAGTGCGTGAACACCGACTCCACGGAGGCCGTGGCCATCACGGCCGTCACCCAGGCCGTGAACGCGGCGCAGGCCGCGGCGACCACCACCGCGAATGCCCTGTCGACGATGAACCTCTTCACCCTCCTCGCGGCCACCCAGCAGAACACCTCCGCGCTCCTGGCCGTCACCCAGGCCGAAGCGGCGTTGGCGCTGCTGGCTCCCTCCGCGCTGATGACGGACCTCCGCGCGCCGCTCGCCACGGTCACCTCCGGCATCAGCAGCCTGCGCGATGCCACCAATTCGCTGCTGGCCGGCAACCCCGGGGCCGCGCAGCAGGCCTTCACCACGGCGCTCGGGCAGGTGGACTCGGCGGTGGGTCTGGCCCGCTCACTGCCCCCGCTCTGCCGGGAGTGACGTCAGGGGTGGCGCTCAGCCCGCCATCCGCGTCCAGTCGTCCTCGTGAGCGAAGAGCTTCACGCCCAGGCGTTCGCAGACGTCCGCGTGTGCCTGGGCGGCGGGGCCTCCCACCCAGAGGGGCAGGCTCTTGGGCAGCGCGGCCTGGATGCGCGTGAGGACGTCCTCGAACACCGTGGCGCCCCGGTTCGTCACCGCCGACAGGCCCACCACGTCTGGCTTTGCCCGGGCCACGGTCTCGGCCAGCCCTTCCGCCGGCACGCGCTGCCCCAGCAGCGTCACCCGCATGCCCGCGTGGCGCAGCCTCAGCGCCACGCCCAACAGGCCAATCTCGTGCTCCTCCTCCGGGAAGCACGCCAGCACCGCGTGCTTGCGTCCTCCCCGGGGGGCTCCGTGCAGCAGGCTCACCAGCCGCTCACGCACCACCTGCGTCACCAGGTGCTCCTGCGCCACCGTGAGGGTTCCCGCATGCCAGCGCTCGCCCACCTCGCGCTGCACCGGCACCAGCACGTCCTCGAAGGCCTTCAGGGGCGGCAGCGCCGCCAGCACCTCGTCCAGGACGCGGACGACGCGGGGCTGATCATACGCCTCGGCCGCGGCCATCACCGCCGCGCGCCACGACTCCGGCTGCGCCCCGGTCCGCGCGTCGACGCCCTCGGCGGGCGGGGGCGGCGCCAGGTCCAGCTCCGCGCGCAACTGGGGCACCAGCTTCGCCGCCTCGCTGATGGACACCCCTTCGTCCGTCAGCGCCTTGAGCCGCTTGAGCAGCGCCACGTCGCGGTCGGTATAGACGCGGTAGCCCGAGGGCGTGCGCTCCGGCTCGAGCACTCCGTAGCGGCGCTCCCAGGCCCGGATGAGCTCCACGCGGACCCCCGACAGCTCCGCGGCGATGTGGATGCGATAGGTGCGCTCAGCCATGGTGTGCGTGCTTCACGGTCGGTTCTGCGCGTTTCGCGCCTGCTGCCAGACAGCGATGAGCTCCTCCGCGGACTCCGCGTACTGCGCGCCCAGGGTGAACAGCGTCTTCAGGTGCTCCCTCGCCCCGGGCCCGCCTACCACCACTGGAGCGGGCGCGCACGCGTGCATCGCATCGGACAACACCGCGATGAAGTCGTCCGCATCCCGGCGGCGGATGAACGACAGCGCCACCAGGTCCGGGCGCACCTGCATGCACGCCCCCTGCAACGCCTCCGAGGGTGTGTCCGCCCCCAGCAGCGTCACCCGCCAGCCCCGCGCCTTCAGGTGCACGCCCAGCGCGAGCAGCCCCCCCTCGTGGTGGTCCCTCGCCGGACACGCCAGGAGCGCCCGGGGCCCGTCGCCCACGCGCTCCATCCCCGCCAGCAACATGCGCAGCCGGTGCCGCACCAGCGCGGACGCCATGTGCTCGCGCGCCACGTCCAGGCGCGAGGCCATCTCGCGCAGCAGCGGGATGAGGACCGTGTCGCAATACGTGGTCGCGTCCAGGTCCACCTGGGCCGCGGACAGCGCCGCGTCCGCGCCTTCCGAGTCCAGCACCATCACCGCCGCCCAGAAGCGCTCCAGGTGCCGCGCCTCCGGCGGGACGGCCGTCCGGGGTTCGTCGCGCACCTGGGCGATGGCCTCGCTCACCGAGAGGCCCTCCTCCATCAGCTTCGCCACCCGGCGGACGGCCTCCACCTCGTCGCGTGAATAGACGCGGTAGTTGTTCTCGCTGCGCTCCGGACGCGGGAAGCCATGGCGGCGCTCCCAGGCGCGCAGGGTGGCCTCGCGGATGCCCGTGAGCCGGGCGATGGTGCGGATGCGCAGGCTCATGGCCCCAGGCCTCTCGCGCGGTCCCAGCGCTCCGCCACGCCTTTCGCCCCCGACATCTTCTGGGTGAAGCCCTCCAGGCTCGTGGCCTCGGACACGCGCCGCACCACCGCCTCCAGCCCGCTCTGGAAGCGCGCGAGCGGCCCGGCTTCGTGGACCTCGCCCACCTCCAGCAACACGTCCGGCCGCTCGTGCTCGAAGAAGGCGTAGCGGATGGCGATGGGCACGCACTCCGCCTTCGCCGCGCGGGCGAGCAGCTCCACGCCTCGCTCCAGCTTCAGCGGGTGGACGCCGAAGGGCCGGTGCTCCCCTTCCGGAAAGACACACACGGCGGCGCTCGGCTTGCGCAAGAGCTCCTTCGCGTAGCGCAGCGAGGACAGGGACGACATCGCGTCCTGCTTGCGGATGCTGAAGGCGCCCATCTTCGTGTGGAAGGGGTAGCGGCGGAGGTTCTCCTCGTCCATGAGGCAGTAGCCGTCCCAGCCCGCCACCTGGCAGAGCTGGTGCAGCACGAAGCCGTCCCACCAGTTGGAGTGGTTCAGGTAGACGAGCCGGCCCACGCCGTCGGCGGGCAGCGCTCCGCGCACCCACAGGCCCCGGAACGTCGAGCGGACCTTCCACCCGATGTACCGGTCCACCGCCCACCCGAAGGGCCCACCCTTGGCCGCGCGAATCAAGACGCCCGAGCCTCCCGGAGCCGCACGAGCGCCGTGAACAGCGCGAGCCCCAGCGACACCAGCACGCTCGTGATGATGAAGAAGAGGACCTCCTCCAGCGGCACGGCGCCGATGTACACGCCCACGTGGCGTCCCTCTCCGAAGTTCCAGATGCCGGTGGAGATGGCCAGGTGGTCCGCGATGGACAGGTACACGCCGATGATGAACGCAGGGGGCAGTACCGCGCGCAGCACCTCCCCCGAGCGGGCCTTGTAGTGCATCACGAGCGCCGCCAGTTGAATGGCAATCACCGGCAGCGTCCAGGCCAGCAGGTGGATGAGGTACGCCCAGCGCGTCTCCATCATGGCGACACCTCGGAAGGCTCCAGGGCCCGCTCCGCGCGGACGGACTTCCGCGCTGGAGGCACGGGCTGTGGCTTCTTCGCCAGCACGCGCTCCAGCCGGTCGCGCGCCCACAGGCCCACGAGCAGCGTCTGGAGTCCGAAGAAGAGGTACTCCTCCAGCGGCAGGTAGCCCAGCTTCACGCCCCAGATGCGCTCCGGGTCGAAGCCCCACAGGCCCCACTTCACGGCCATGTTGTCCCACGGCGACGTGGCCGCGTAGACGATGATGAGCAGCAGGCCCATGGGCGCCAGCCCGCGCCATGACAGCGTGCGGCGGTAGCGCACGAGCAGGAACAGGATGGGCAGGACGACGAAGAGCCCCAGGAAGCGCGCGTAGGTCATCCCGGGCCTCCACTCCACTGCGACGCCACCCGCACCATGCGTCCCCCAGCTTCCAGCGCGTAGGTATGGCCGCGCCAGGTCACCCTTCCCTGCCGCGTCAGCGAGGCCGCGAAGGCCGCGAGCAGCAGCAACTCACCCTGAATCCAGTCCGTCAGCGCGTGCCCCTGGTCCACTTCCGAGGGCACGCGGCTCAGCGCGGCGAGGCGCAGCGACAGCAACGTGCGCACGGCGACGAGCACCGCCACCGCGAGCCACACGGCAGGCTCATGGAGCCACGCGGCCAGCAGCAGCAGCGGCACGGTGGGCGTGAAGAGCAGCGGCACGGTGGGATACAGACCCGGCCGGTGGCTCGCGAGCACCTGCATCCAGCGCGTGAAGCGGTCCAGCGGCACGCGCCAGGACGTCCCGTTGGCGACAGGCACCCAGGCGGGCGCGAGGCTCAGCGCCACGTCCAACCCCTGCGCGTGAAGCCGCTTCGCCAGCTCCAGGTCCTCGCCAATGTGGTCCGACAGTCCGGCCAGCTCCTCCGCCGCGCGCGGTGACAGCCCGAGCGCCTTGCCGCACACAGCCTGAGCGCCCGCGCTCATCGCGTGCAGCGCGCGGAAGCTGTGATGCGTGTAGCGAAGCAGCCCCGCCATCGCGCGGCCCGCCGCGTCCACCGCGCCCACCGGCGTGGGAGCGGCGGTGCTCAAGGCGGCGCCGGCCACCAGCGGAGCGGCGAGCCCCTCCACCAGCGCGCCCGTCACCGCGACGTCCGCGTCCACCGCGAGCACCACCCGCCCGCGAACATTCAGCGTCTCCAGCGCGTAGAGCAGGTGGCCCACCTTGCGGTTGGGGCACACGGGGTCGCTCGGAAGCCAGCGCACGCCCTCGGCCAGGCGCGGCCGGTACGGAGACAGCACCACCTGCTCCAGCGGCCCCGCGTAGTCGATGCGTTGCGCCAGGTTCTCCAGCTCCAGCGGCGTGGGCGCGTCCACGGGGCGCAGGAGCAGCACGGAAGGCAGCGCGCCCCCGGCCGTCACGGAGGCACGGCGATACAGCCGCGCCAGCGCCACCGCGCTGAAGCCACCGGCCATCACCGTCCACCCGAGCGTGAAGAAACCGAGCGCGTTCATGGCGTCCGCCCCTTGCGCTCGCGTGAGTGCAGCGCCTGCGCACGCGCGTTCATGGCGCGACTCAGAGGCCGCGCGCGCTCATGCCATCCCATGGCCGCCAGCGGGAGCGCACTCATGCCGTCCTCCCCATGCGCGTACGGAAGTGCGCCATCCAGCGGATGAACGGGGAATGGAAGCGGCGGAAGTCCGCCACCTCTCCCATCGTGTCCAGCGTGTCGCGCCTCGACTCCAGCCGCGCGTAGAAGGGCGACGACTCCAGCAGGCGCGGCGCGCCCACCACCTCGTTGCCCGTGTGCAGATGCGCGGGGACGCGCAGCCCCCAGCCCGTCAGGTTCGTGGGACGCGCCTCGGGGTTCGGGCCGCGCTCGCACACCACGCCGTTCGCCCCCGCCACCATGCGCACCGGGGCCACGCCGTCCGGCAGGTGGTAGTCCACCACCGTGTGGTTCGCGTGGTGCGTGCGCGCCCAGTGCCAGCCGGACAGCCGCGCGCCCAGCAGCTCCTGGCCGTGGTTCGTGTCGTGGTAGCCCAGGCCCTCCGCCGTCACGCCCAGCGTGGACACCTCCAGCCGGGCCTCCGCCCGGGGCGCCAGGGGCTGCCAGTAATGCGGCAGGCCCGGCATGAGCTGCACCTCCGTGCCCCGCCCCGTCAGCGGCCGCAACGTCAGGCTGGCGCGCACCGGACGGCCCCACGGCGCCGTCCCGTCATCCACGTCCATGCGCACCGTGCCATCCACCGCGTGCGTCAACGTGGAGCGGCCGATGCGCAGCCGTCCCGGCCCCTGCAGGTCCACGCACGGGTACTCGCTCAGCACCCACAACTTGCGCACACCCTGGTGGTAGAGCGCGAAGTTCACCGCGCTGTACGCCAGCGGATGTCCGCCCCGCCGCGCCGCGACGGAGTAACGCGGGGAGAACAACGACCCCAGCATGAAGATGCACACCGCGCTGTACGGCCCGGCGGTCACGTCCGCGTAGAACCAGCGGTACGCCCCCGCCATGTCCGGCAGCGCGGGCAGCGCGCACGACTCCGCCGCGCCGGACAGGAGGTTCTGCGCGAGGACGGACTTCATGCGACCTCCCGCAGGTGCGCGGATGCCATCTGGGCCGCGAACCGGCCCGACAGCATCACCAGCGGAACCCCGCCGCCCGGATGCGTGCCACCGCCCGCGAAGAACAGCCCCGGCGTGCCGCCCCGGATGCGCGGCCTGCGGAACGGACCGAAGCGGCCATGCGGCAGGAAGCCGTAGATGGAACCCCCCGGAGCCCCGCGCGCCGCCAGGTCCACCGGCGAGCGCTGCCCCACCACGCGCACGCGCCCCTTCAACGCCGGGTAGTGCTTCACGAGCTTCTCGAACATCTGCTCGCGCACGCGCGCCGCGCTGGACTCCCAATCGCGCCGGGCCTGCTCCGCCCTGCCCTCCTCCAGCGGCATGGCCGGCGCGTTCACCATCACGAACAGCCCCGTGCGGCCCAGGGGCGCCATGCTCGAATCCGTGGCGGACGGGTTGCAGACATACACCGTGGGGTCCGTGGCGAGCTGGCCCGCGAAGAGCTCATCGAACTCCTTCCGGTAGTCCCCGCCGAACATCACCGCGTGGTGCGGCACCGCCGTGCGCCCCTCCACCTCCAGCAGCAGCACGAAGCCGGACAGCGACAGCGGCTCCGACTCCCGGCGCAGCGACGCCAGCGGATCCGCGTTCACCACCACGCTGTCGAACACCTCCGCGACCGGCTCCACGCGGTAGCCCTCGGTGATGCGCTCGAAGCGGGCGCGTGTGTCCAGGTGCACCGTCACGCCCAGCCGCCGCACCGCCTGCCCCAGCGCCTCCACCAGCGCGCCGATGCCGCCGCGCACGTGGTGCACGCCATACGCATGCTCGATGTGCGGGATGAGCGCGAACGCCGCGCTGGACGCATACGGCGACCCGCCCGCGTAGGTGGCGAAGCGACCCACGTACTGCCGCAGGTGGTGCGTCTGGAAGTGCTTCGCCGCCAGCGCGTGCAGCGTGTCCAGCTTCATCCCCGCCAGCATCGCGCTGATGCCCCTGCGGGCCACGCGCGCCATGAAGCCGGCCATGCCCTCGAAGGGGGCTTCCAGGTAGGGCTCACCCGCCGCGCGCCAGATGGCCGCGGCCTCCGCGTAGAAGGAGTGCACGCCCTTGCGCTCAATGGGGCGCAGCTCCGCGGCGCTGTCCGCCATGCGCTCCAGGTCCTTGTACGCCGTGAAGCCGCACCCGTCCGTGAAGTGGTAGGTGCACTGCGGCTCCAGCTCCGTGAACGGCGGCAGCAGATCCACCGCGCCCAGCTGCTCGAAGGTGCCGCGCACCAGCGCCGGCAACGTGAGCAGCGTGGGGCCCGTGTCCAGCGTGAGCCCCTCCACCGTCACCGCCTGCGCCTTGCCACCCAGGGACGGGCCGCCCTCGAACAGCGTCACCGAGTGGCCCTCCTTCGCCAGGAGGCCCGCGGCCGTCAGCCCACCAATGCCGCCGCCAATCACCGCCACGCGCGACGCCTTCATCGCGAGCCTCCCGTGCCCGTGGGCAACAGCGGCACCGGCGCGGACGGCAGGGCCAGGGGCGCTTCCGGCAGCGCGGCCCGGGGCCTCAAGAACACGGTCGCCGTCAGCTCCAGCTTGCGCCCCGTCGTCGTGTGGGCCCGGCCGCTGAACACGTCGTAATCCCGCGCCTCGATGTCGCGCAGGATGTCGCCGTAGATGGCGCCCATCAGCCGCACCATGCGCTGGCTGCCGAAGCCGGTGAGGTAGCGCACGCCCGCCGCCGCCCGCGCGTAGTACGCCCGCGCGCGCTGGATTTGAAAGCGCATGAAGTCGCGCCACTTCGCGTCCACCCGGCCCGCGCGCAGGTCGTCCTCGGTGATGCCGAAGGCGCGCAGTTCCTCGGCGGGCAGGTACACCCGGCCACGCTCCAGGTCCTCGCGCACGTCGCGCAGGATGTTGGTGAGCTGCATCGCACGGCCCAGGTCCGCCGCCGGCTCCACCGCGCGAGCGTCCTCGCAGCCCAGCACCGGCGTCAGCATCAACCCGACCACGCCCGCGACGCGGTAGCAGTACAGGTCCAGCTCCTCCCACGTGTCGTAGCGCACCTTCGTCAGGTCCATCTCCATGCCGGAGATGAGGTCCTGGAAGGGCTGCTCGGGGATCCGGTAGTGGTGGATGGTGTGGCGCAGCGCCGCGAATTCGCTCGGGTCCCACGGCGACGGCGCGTCCGCGGAGGGCTGACGCGCGGACGGCGGCCCCAGCTCCTTCGAGGCCAACTCCGGCAGCGGCAGGTACACCTCCGCCACGCGCTCGCGAGCCCGGGCCAGCCGCGTCGCCAGGGCCATGGGCGCCTCGCCCGGCAGCGCGCTCTCGCCCGCGTCCACCAGGTCATCCAGCCGCCGGCAGAAGGCATACAGCGCGAAGGCCGCCTTCCGCCGCTGTCCGAAGAGGAGATACGACGCGAAGAAGAAGCTCTTGGCGTGATGGCGGGTGACGACCCGCGCGCGCCGGTAGCCTTGCGCGATGAGCGCTGGAGAGGCGGTCGCGCTCATGCCGCCACCTCCACCGCCGCGACGCCCGCGCGAGGAGACAGCGCCACGCCCTGCTTCCGGGCCCACTCCATCAGCCGCTCCGTGACGAGCCGCGCGGAGATGAGCACCGTGGGCAGGCCCGTGCCCGGCTGCGTGGAGGCGCCCACGAAGAAGAGGTTCTTCACGCGGGGATCCACGTTGGCCGGACGGAAGGGGCCAATCTGGAAGAAGTTCTGCGCCAGCCCGAACGCGCTGCCGCGCGCCAGGTTGTACGTGCCCGCCCAGTCATCCGGGGTGAAGACGCGCTCCACCTCGATGTCCGATTCCAGGTCGGGGTAGCCCAGCTCCGCCATGCGCTGGAACACCTTCGCGCGCACCTTCGGGCCCTCCACCTTCCAGTCGATCCCCGGGTTCTGATGCGGCACGGGCACCAGCACGTAGAGCGAATCTTTCCCCTCCGGTGCCAGCGATGGGTCCGTGCGCGTGGGCACGTTGATGTAGAAGCTGGGGTCCTCCGGCACGCGGAGCCGCTGGAAGATGTCTTCGAAAGAACCCGCGTAGTCCCGGCCGAACATCACGTTGTGATGCAGGAGGCCCGGCACCTTCTTCTTCATGCCCAGGTAGAGCATGTAGCCGCTGGAGGTGAAGCGGAGCTTCTCCCCGCGCTTGAATGGCGCGTCCTTCGGATCCAACAGCTTCTCGTACGCGTACGGCAGGTCCGCGTTGCACAGGACGGCATCCGCGGACACCACCTCGCCGCCCGCGAGCCGCACGCCCGTGGTGCGTCCGCCCTCGGTGAGGATGCGCTCCACCGCCTGGCCGTAGTGCAGCGTCACGCCCTCCTCGCGCGCCAGCCGCTCCAGCGCGAGCGGGATGGCATACAGGCCGCCCTTCGGGAACCAGATGCCCACGCCCAGCTCCGTGAAGGGCAACAGGCCATACACCGCGGGCGACTCGAAGGGAGACACGCCCAGGTACATGGTCTGGAACGTCATCGCCGCGCGCAGCCGGTCGTCCTGGAAGTAGCGGCTGACGTCCGCGTACATGCGGCGGTGCGCGCGGGCCTTGAAGATCTTCGCGAGCACCCCGGGGGAGAGGTAGTCGCTCACGCCGTTGAAGTTGCGGCCCACGAAGTGGTCCAGGCTGATGCGGTACTGCTCGCGGCCCTGCGCCATGAAGGCCAGGTAGCGCTGGAAGCAGCCCGGCTCCACGCGCTCCAGCTCGCGACCCATGGTGCACAGCTCGGACGTGAAGGTGATGTCCGAGCCGTCGCGGAAGTGCACCCGGTAGTTCGGGTCGCACCGCACCAGCGTGAGGTAGTCCTCGATGCGGCGGCCGAGCGCGCGGAAGGTCTCCTCGAACACCTCCGGCATCAGCACGATGGTGGGGCCCACGTCCCAGGTGAACCCATCCACCTGGAGCTGGTTGCACCGGCCTCCCGGGCCGTGCGTCTTCTCGAAGACCTGGACGTCGAAGCCCTGCCGCGCGAGCCTCGCCGCCGCGGCCAGTCCGCCCACGCCCGCGCCCACCACCACCACCCGTTTGCCCTGTGCGCTCATGACGGTGTCCTCAGGAAGCGCGACGCGACAGCCGGGTGATGAGGGCATCCAGCAGGTCCCTCAGGCCATGGGGGTTGGGCAACG
This sequence comes from Corallococcus sp. M7, assembly GCF_054512695.1. Lineage (NCBI taxonomy): Bacteria > Pseudomonadati > Myxococcota > Myxococcia > Myxococcales > Myxococcaceae > Corallococcus > Corallococcus sp. M7. Next base: position 936,755 of record NZ_CM137252.1, on the reverse strand, counting down.
ACGCCAGGCTCCGCCGCGCGGAACGCGACGCGCGCTCCACCGCGCGCTCACACGCCGCACGGCCGCCGAAGTGTTCCACCAGCTCCCGCGCACGGGCGAGCGCCGCGTCGTCCTTGCACTCCACCGGCAGCGCCCACAGCCGCTCCAGTTCCTCGCGGCCCGAGGGCGTGGCGCGCACGTACGCGGCCACCACCGGGAAGGTGCGCTTGGCCTGCATGAAGTCTCCGTCGGACGCCTTGCCCGCCACGGCCGCGTCGCCGAACAGGCCGATGAGATCATCGCGCAGCTGATACGCGAGCCCCACCGAGCGCCCCACACGCTCCAGCCCCTCCAGGAGCCCCGCGTCCGCGCCGCCCAGCATCGCGCCGCACACCAGCGGGGCGCAGAAGCCGTAGCGCGCCGTCTTGAGGTGCGCCACGCGCAGCGTCTGGAAGAGCGACATCTCCGCCAGCGGCACGCGCGCCAGGTCCAGGTCCAGGTACTGCCCGGCGGCCGTGTGACGGCACACGCCCAGGTAGTAGCGCGCCACGCTGGACGCTCCTGGCAGCCCCGACTCCAGCATCGCCTCCAGGGAGCGCGCGAAGAGGTGGTCTCCCATCACCACCGCCAGGTCCTCGCCCGGACGGCCCGGGGCGAGCATCCGGTGCAGCACCGGTCCGCCCCGCCGCAGCTCCGCCTGATCCGCCACGTCGTCGTGGATGAGCAGGAACGTGTGCAGCAGCTCCAGCCCCGCGGCGAAGCGCCACAGCCCCGGCGGCACCGCGGTGCTCCCATGCGCCAGCCCGTGCCCCGCCAGCACCAGCGCCGGCCTCCAGCCGCTTCGCCGGCCGCAGCGCATAGGCCCGCGCCTGCGCCGCCGCGTGCGTCCAACGTGCGTCCAGGGTCTGCTCGTCTGGCAGCTCGAACAACTGGGCGAGCGCTGCCTCCACCTGTGCCTGCACGAGCTGCAACCAGGCGTGTTCAGGGTGTGCTGCTCCGGCGGAGGTCTGCTGCACGTTGGAAAGCACGGTGGCCATACAGCGGATCTCCGAAGTCGGGAGCACGGCGGCAGCCTTCTCACCTAGAGGTAGCGTTTGCGTCCAGAGATTGTCAAGGCTATGTCTAAGGTTTGCAAAAACCTTGTACACGGAGACTCCCAATGAAGGCGTGGATCGCAGGCGCGTTGACGGTGGCCCTGGCGGCGGGAGGCGCGAGCGGCGCCGCCCCGGATCCGGAGCCCGTGGATGCGACGTTAAGCACCTCCAGTGGAGAGCGGGTCCAACTGGCGCGCTGGCGTGGGAAACCCGTCATCCTCTTCTACGAGGACAAGGACTCCACGACACTCAACGCCCCTCTGAAGGCGGAGCTGTTCACCCGGGGACGCGAGCGCGGACTTCTCCAAAGTGCGTTCGTCGTCGCCGTGGCCAATCTGGAGAAATACGACTTCTTTCCCGCGCGGGAGATCGCCCTGTCGTACGTGCGTGACGAGGAGAAGAAGGCCGGCGTGCCCATCCTGGTGGACCTGAAGGGCACCCTGGGCCAGGAGCCCCTGAAGCTGCCCACCAAGACGTCCACGGTGATGCTGCTGGACGCGGAGGGCACGCCTGTCTACCGCCACTCCGGCCGCATGAAGCCGGAGGAGCAGGCCCGCTTCTTCACGGCCCTGAGCCAGCTGGTGGGCCAGGACCTGACCGCCGAGCGGGAAAAGGAGGTCCACCCTTGAGGGTGACCTGCACGGGCGCCACCGGCTTCCTCGGTCCAGGCCTTGTCCAAGGTTTGTTGGAGGCCGGCCACACGGTGCACGTGCTCAGCCGGAACGTGGAACACGCGCTCGGCCGGCTGCCCCCCGGTGTGACGGGCTCCTACTTCGATGGGAGCACCCCGCTGTCGCCGGACGCGCTGGCGGGGGCGGAGGGCGTGGTGCACCTGGCCGGGGAGCCGGTGGACCAACGTTGGACACATGAGGCGAAGCACCGCATCCACCAGAGCCGCGTGGAGGGCACGCGCGTGCTGGTGGAGGCCATGAAGCAGGCGGGCAGCGTGCGGCACTTCGTCTGCGCGTCGGCGGTGGGCTTCTACGGCGGCGCCCGGGCGGGGCAGACGCTGACGGAGGAGGACGCGCCCGGCGACGACTTCCTCGCCCACGTGTGCCAGGGCTGGGAGGCGGAGGCCCTGCGCGCGGAAGAGGCGGGCATCCGCACGGTGCGCCTGCGCATCGGCGTGGTGCTGCACCCGGCGGGCGGCGTGCTGCACCGGATGCTGCCGGTGTTCCGCATGGGCGCGGGCGCGAAGGTGGGCAACGGCCAGCAGTACGTCAGTTGGGTGCACAGAGACGACCTCTTCCAACTGATGCGCTTCGCGCTGGAGCACCCCACGCTGTCCGGCCCGGTGAACGCCACGTCGCCGGAGCCCGTCACCAACGCGACCTTCGCGCACACGCTGGGCGCGGTGCTGGAGCGGCCCGCGGCGCTGTCGGTGCCGGGCATCGTCCTCAAGGCGCGCTTCGGGGAGATGGCGCGCGTGGCGCTGGAGGGCCAGCGGGTGATGCCCCGGCGCGCGCTGGAGGCGGGCTTCCAGTTCCGCTACCCCGACCTGACCGGAGCGCTGCGAGACCTGCTGTCCCCCCATTCAGTGAGCGCCACGCATGGATGACACCCGGACGCTGGAGGCCCGCGCGCGCAAGGAGGGCACGCCGCTCATCGACGGAGACACCGCCACCTTCGTGTGGAAGGGCCCCCGGCAGGTCTTCCTCCAGGGAGACTTCCAGGACTGGCGAGGCACGCCCCTTCCGCTGGAGCGCGTGGGCAAGGGGCTGTGGGCGCGCTCGCTGGCGCTGCCCGAGGACGCCTACGTCGAATACGCGCTCCTGGACGCGAAGGGCCGCCGCGCGCGCGACGCCTTCAACCCGCGCCGCTCCGACAATGGCTTCGGCGACTTCAACCACTGCTTCTGGATGCCCAAGGGCGAAGCGACACCGCTGGGCAAGCGCATCCGGAACGTGCCCAAGGGCCGCGTGACGCGCCACCAGGTGGCGACGCACGAGTGGGCCGTGGGCGCGAAGCGAGCAGTGGCCCTCTACGCGCCGCCCGTGAAGGGCCCCGTGCCGCTCATGGTGGTGCTGGACGGCGACGACTACCTCCAGCGCGTCCAACTGCCCGTGATGGTGGACAACCTCATCGCCGCGGACCGCATGCGCCCGGTGGCCATGGCCTTCGTGTCCAACGGCGGCCCGGCCCGCACCGCCGAGTACGCGTGCAGCGAGGCCACCGTGGCCTTCCTGCACCAGCGCGTGCTGCCCCTGGCCCGCGAGCACCTGTCGCTGGTGGATGAACAGCGCACGCCGGGCGCGCACGCCGTGCTGGGCTCGTCGCTGGGCGGCCTGATGGCGCTCTACGCGGCCCAGCGCCTGCCGCACGTCTTCGGCCGCGTCCTGTCCCAGTCCGGCGCCTTCGCCATCGAAGGCACAGACATGGTCGTCTTCGACCTGGCCCGGCGCACCGGCCAACCGCCCCTTCACGTCTGGATGGACTGCGGCCGCTTCGAGGGACTCCAGGACGGCAACCAGCGTCTCCTGCCCATCCTCCAGGCGGCCGGGCACCGCGCCACGTACCGGCCCTACAGCGGAGGCCATAATTACCCCGCGTGGCAGACCAGCCTCCCGGCCGGGCTCGAAGAAATCTTCTCGACCCCCGAGTGACGCATCGCGGCGAGACGCCGGATTTCCGTCTTGGATGAAAGCCCCCTGGAATCAAGGGGTTGGCCCGGAAGGAAGGCGGCCAAGGCCGGATGATCCAGGATTGGGAGGGGGCTCTGACGCGGCAGGCGGGCAGCCGTGCGGGGCCTGTGGACTGGGGAGCTACGCAACCCGGGGGAAGGACGGACCGATAACAGATGTAGGTGCGCAACCCGGAGCGAGTCTCGCGAAGGGCCTTCCCCCGCGCTTGGAGTCCCCTCATGTCTCGCGTCGATGGTGGCAATCGCCCGTCCCTCCCCCCGAAGCGCTCGGAGCTCGAGCGGTCCGAGCGGAGCGACGTCACGCGCGACAGCAAGCCGGGGGCCGCCCAGGGCCGGACGCCCGCCAACGCCAACGTGCGCTCCTTCCAGGGCCGCAGCGACTTCGAGCCCGCGCGCCCCGCCCCTGCTTCCTCCCGCCCCACGCCCGCGCAGGCGCCCGCCGTGAAGGCCCCGCCCTCTCCGGCGGACGCGGAGTCCATCGCCCAGGCGGACATGGAGCTGGGGCTCCTGGCGGAGTTCCCGGACGCGGACGCTCAGAGCGGCATCGCCTCCGCCATGCTGCACGCGCACGCGGACGCGCCCGTGTCGCAGAACCGCATCGTGGAGCGGCTGAAGCAGGACGGCCGCCTGGAGACGCTCTTCGGCGAGGTCTTCCGCGAGGACAACCCGTACGTGGAGCAGCCGCACAAGAACGCCATCGTGAAGGCGCTCGACACGGCGCTCTCCCGGGGCACGGTGACCGGCGAAGACCTGCGCGCCTTCTCCCGCGGCACCTACGCCCAGGAGTGGCAGCAGATCGGCGCCGCGCTGGGCACCAGCCGGAAGTAGCCAGGCGCCGGGCAAGGGGGCTCCCAGGCTCGGAAGCGCCCTTGAGGCTTCACGCTTCTTCACGCGCATGCCGGTTGCGCCGTGGCGCGTGGACGTAAAGATGGGCCTCCCATGGTGGAAAGCCCGTTGCGCATCATCCTGTTCGTCCTCCTCGTCAGCGTCGCGTCGGTCTACGTCCACATCTACCTGTACCGGCGCCTCTTCCGTGACACGTCCACGCGCCGCTCCTGGCGCACCGCTGGCAAGGTGCTGCTGACGGCCCTGTGCGTGCCGCTGCTCCTGTCCTGGGTGGTGACGCGCATCATCCCCTCCGCGTTCATCGTCGCCGTGTTCGCGTGGACGTGGATGGGCGTCGCCGTCTACCTGCTGCTCTCCCTGGCGCTCCTGGGCGCGGTGAGATGGCTCGTGGCGCGCACGCGCGGCCACCGGGGCGTCGCCGCGCCGCTCGCCACGCCCGCGCCGGACCCCGCCGCGCCGCCGTCCCTGGCGGACCTGGCCGTCACCGTGCCGGCTCCTCCTCCCGCCGTGCCCCCCGTGGACGAAGCGCGCCGGCTGTTCCTCTCGCGGGCCACCGCGGGCGGCGCGGTGCTCGCGGCGGGCGGCCTCACCGGCTACGGCATGTGGAGCGCCTTCCATCCGCCCGTGGTCAACGAGGTCGCGGTGCGGCTGCCCGGCCTGCCCAAGGCCCTGGATGGCTTCACCATCGTCCACATGAGCGACATCCACGTGGGCCCCATCATCCAGCGGCGCTTCATGGACGAGCTGGTGCGGCGGGCCAACGCGCTCAAGCCGGACCTGGTCGCCATCACCGGCGACCTGGTGGACGGCACCGTGGCCGACCTGCGCCACTCCGTCGCCGCGCTCCAGAACCTCCAGGCGCGCGCGGGCACGCACTTCATCACCGGCAACCACGAGTACTACTGGAACGCCAGCACCTGGGCGGACGCGCTCACCGGACTGGGCGTCACCGTGCTGCGAAACCGTCACGTGACGATTGGAGACGCGGGCGGCGCGTTCGACCTGGTGGGCGTGGACGACTGGTCCATGCGTAACGGCCCCAAGGGTTACAACCTGGACGCCGCCCTCCAGGGACGAAATCCAGACCGCGCCGCGGTGCTGCTCGCGCACCAACCATCCAATTGGGATGTGGCCGCGAAGGCGGGCATGGGCTTGCAACTGTCCGGACACACCCACGGCGGCCAGTTCTTCCCGTTCACCCTCGCCGTCTCAGCAATTTGGAAACACGACGCCGGTCTCTTCCAGGAGGGCGACAAACACCTCTATGTCAGCCGTGGCACCGGCTTCTGGGGCCCGCCCCTGCGCGTCGCCGCTCCGTCTGAAATCGTTAAGGTGACGCTCCTGGCGTGAGGTGTAGATTTACCCGGAAATGAGCAAGGAACCTGCGAAGCGCGAAATCAAACAGGAGCGGGCCGCGCGAACGCGGGTCGAAATCCTGGAGGCCGCCATCACGTTGTTCGCTCGGCGGGGCTACCTGTCGACGACGATGTCGGACCTGGCGAAAGCCATCCGGATGACTCCGGGCGCGCTCTACTGGCACTTCCCCACCAAGGAAGACCTGCTCCTGGCGGCCATCGAGGAATTGCACCAGCGCTACCTGATGGAGTTCGCGCCGCTGCTCGCCGAGCGCCGCATCCTGTCCGGCCGGGAGCAGCTGGTGTTCGTGGTGTCCCGCACGTCCCAGTTCCTGCGCTACCACCGCGAATACGGCATCTTCTTCGGGATGCTGTCCGCCGAGTCCGCCGAGTCCAACGACCGCGTGGCGGAGGCGCTGCGCGAGAAGATCTCCCTCTACGTGGCGGTGCTGGCGGGGATGATCCGCTTCGGCCAGAAGCGCAACGAGTTCCGTCAGGAGGTGGACCCGATGCACATGGCCCACACGATGATGGGCGGCTACCTGGGCATCCTGCTCCACCACAACCTGTACCGCGGCATGGTGAACTACGACCCGCTGATGGCGTCGTTGGATCAGATCCTCTCCGGCGGCCTCCACGTGCGCGGCCCCCTGGGCTGATGCGCTGACCCCACCGGGCCGGGCGGCCCGGAAGAACAGACGCCCGGTCCCCCAGGTGAGGGGACCGGGCGTTCTTCATTTCAGGGAGCGCCCATCCCCGCTCCCCGTGCGAGGGGAGCGGGGCGGGAGGCAGTGACTACGGCGTCTCGATGGGGCTCGACGCGTTCTGCGGATCGCGCGCCACGCGAGGCACGAAGTCCGCCGCGTTGTTGTCCGAGTCCTGGCCGTTGCCCGCGAGCTCATCCTCGCCGCCCGCGCCCATGGTGGCGGCGGTGGACGACGCCCGGGCCTTGCGCTCGATGCTGCCGCCCTTGCCCGCGGGCGCGGGGGCCGCGGCGCCTTCCACGACCGTGCGGCCGGTGCCGAAGCCCACGGTGTCCACCACGCCCGTGAGGGACGTGGGGTCCAGCGTCACCTCCGCCGTGCCCAGGCGGACGTTGCCCGTGGAGCCGGAGATGTCCGTGTTGCCCCACGTGTGGTCCGCGGGGACGGTCGTCGTGGAGTAGCTGGTGGCGGCGACCAGGTAGTAGCCGTGGGCCTTGATGGTCGCGGCGGGCAGCGTGGTCAGCACCGTGAAGTTCGTCGTGGTGCTGGTGGTGCTCGCCGTGCGGTAGAGCAGCTTCCAGCCGGTGATGTTCACGTCGGCGTCCGTCGGGTTGTACAGCTCGATGTAGTCGTCCGCGTTCACGGAGACACCCTGGCCGGCGATCTCACTGATGACGACGTGGCCCTGCACCGCGGCCACCGTCACGGCCGCCTGCTTCGTCACGCCCTGGTAGGACGCGGTGAGCTGGCCGTCACCCGTGGTCTCCGTGGCGGTGAAGACGACCGTGGCGGTCGTCTGGCCTTCCGGCACCGTCACCGTCGAGGCGGACAGCGAGCCCAGCTCCGAGGGCGTGAACGCCACGTCCACGGCCGCGCCGCCCGCGGGGGCCTTGCGGTCCAGCGTGACGGTGAACGTCTGCGTGGTGCCCACCGTCACCGTCGCCGTGCCCGGCGTGACGCTGGCGAGCTTCGCGGGAGGAGGCAGCACGGTCAGCTCCGCCGACCGCGTGATGCCGTTGAGCGAGGCGGACACCGCGCCCGTCCCCTCACCTTCCGCGGCGGCGGTGAACGTCACCGTCGCCGTCATCTCGCCCGCGCCCACCGTCACCGACGTGGCGGACAGCGCGCCGAAGGGCGTGGCCGGCGAGGTCAGCGCCAGCAGCACCTGCACGGCTTCCGTCGGAGCGGACTCCAGCGTCACCGTGAACACCTGGGCCGCGCCCGCGTTCACCGTGGCGGTGGACGGGGTGAGCGAAGAGAGCCGCGGCACGTCCGTGATGACGTTCACCGTGGCGTTCAGCGAGCCCAGCGTCACCGTGCCGGAGCCGGTGCTGGCCTCGTCCACGAGCAGGTCGAAGGTGGCCGTCAGCGCGTCCGCCGTCACGGCCTGCGCCGTGAAGGTGCCGAAGCCCGAGGGGGCCACGGTCACGTCCAGCGTGCTGCCCGCCGGCACCGGCCGGTCGAACGTCACGGTGAAGCGCGCCGTGCCGCCCGGCGCCACGCCCACCGTCGCCGGGGTGAGGCCCGTGGCGTTGGCCGCCTCGGTCGCACCCAGCACGCGCAGCGCGGCCGACTGCGAGGACGTGCCCAGCGTCGCGGTGAGGGTCACCGAGGCCGCCTGTGCCTTCGCCTCCAGCGCCACCGTGGCGCTCGTCTGTCCGGCCGGAATCACCACCTGCCCGCCCGCCGCGGACAGGGCCGTCGCGTCGCTGGAGGTGATGGTCACGGTGACGTCCACCGGGTAGGCATTCGCCATCGTCACGGTGAGCGGCTGCGGAATCGCCTGGGCGCCGCCCACGCGCGCGAAGCCACCGGACGTGAAGCCCGTCAGCGCCGGCAGGGGCGGCAGCGGGATGACCATGTCCGCCGCGCTCCGGGGCAGCAGCTTGTGGTCGCTGAAGGTGAACGTGAGCACGCCGCGCAGCGTGGTGTACTCCGTGCCCAGCACCTGCGGGGCATAGGTGAAGGCCTGGTCGTCCACCATCAGGCCCGAGGACGCCGGGTTGCCGGCCTTGTTCTCGTCCACGATGAACTCGCGGTTGGTGTTCTCCAGGCGGGTGTTGAAGACGTTGTGAACCTCCACCAGCGCGCCCTCCAGGGCCTTCGCCTTCGGGCCGTTGGTGCGGATGTCCTCCGTGCGCACCACCACCGGGGCCGGCAGCGGGTGGGCCGCGCTGTGCTTCGTCACCTTGCCGTCAATCACCTCCAGCAGGCCGAAGTAGTCCTTCAGCGTGCCCTCCACGCGGAGGTTGTCGCCCACCGCGACGTCGGCCTTGGGGCTGTAGATGAAGAGGCCGGAGTTCTCCGCGCCCTTGCCCGCCGGGTAGTTCGCCACCTGCACCCAGTAGCCATTGGCCGCCTTCGCATCCACCGCGGTCACGACCACGTCGTCCACCGCCACCTTGGTGCCCACCAGCGACTGGTTGCCGAAGCGCGGCGTCACCTTCACGTCGTAGACGGAGGTGGCGCACGCGGCGCCAGCGGGGTTGGCCACCGGGCACGGGTCACACGCGTCACCCACGCCGTCGTTGTCGGAGTCCTTCTGGTCCGGGTTGGCCACGAGCGGGCAGTTGTCGGTGGCGCTGGTGATGCCGTCGTAGTCGAAGTCGGACGGGTCCGTGACCGAGCACGCGGCCGCGTCATTCGGGCAGCCGTCGCACATGTCGCCCTTGCCGTCGCCGTCCGTGTCCTTCTGGTCCGCGTTGGCCACGAAGGGGCAGTTGTCCTTCCAGGTGGCCACGCCGTCGTGGTCGTCGTCCTCGCCGCGGAAGGCCTGGCACGCGGTGGTGCCCGCCTCCAGGGGGCACGGGTCGCACGCGTCACCCACGCCGTCGCCGTCCGTGTCCAGTTGCCGCCCGTTGTCCATGGGGCGCACGGGGTTGAAGATGGTGGGGCAGTTGTCGACGGGGTCCTCGATGCCGTCCGCGTCCGCGTCCGCCGCGCTCGCCACGCCCGTGTAGACGGTGGAGCCGTTGACGGCGGCCACCGGGAAGCTGGTGTTCACCGCGCTGCGCGAAGGCTCGCAGGTGGGCTCGTTCTCCGGGGTGCCGCACGCGAACAGCGGGTACAGGCCCTTGGTGTCCGTGGAGCCCTGGAACTCCGCCAGCGTCTTGCCAATCTCCGACTTCACGCACGCGGCCTTCGCGCTGCCGCACACGTCCAGCGCGTCGCAGGCGTCCGTGCCCTTGAGGCCGTCCACCAGCGCCTGGTCGCCGTACAGCGGCTTGCCGCCGCGCATCGTCAGCACCACGTCCGCCGGCTCCGCGGTGATGACCGCGCGGAACGGCGAGGCCGCGTTCGCGCCCACGCGGAAGATGGCCAGGTCCGCCACCTTGCCCGGGGCGATGCGGCCCACGCGCTCATAGAAGTCCACCACGTCCGCGGCGTTGGACGTCACCATGCGCCACAGGTCCTCGTCCGTGAAGGTCTTGGCGTAGCGCGTGGTGTTGAGGTGATCCGCGCAGCGCAGCTCACGCAGGATGTTCATGGAGCCGGAGCGGATCCAGTCCGTGCCCAGGGAGATGGAGGCGCCCATCCGCTTGTAGGTCGTCACCATCGCCGTGTCGCCGTACAGCGAGATGTTGGAGCGCGGGGACCAGACCAGGCCCGTGCCGTGCGCCACCATCTGCGAAATCTCCGCCGCGGTGAGGCCCACGCCGTGGATGACGGCCGAGCGCGGGAACAGCACGTTGCCGGCGCCCTCGGACAGGCAGCGGAACTCGTTCTGCGCCGTGGACGCGATGCCCTCCGCGATGTGCGGCAGGTACGCGGACGTGCGCCCGGTGATGGTCGAGGACGACGGGAACGAGGAGTACGAGCAGGAGTCCGTCAGCGTGGTGCCGCTGCTGTCACCCAGCGGGAAGGTGTCCGAGTCCGCGTACGGCTCCGACAGGCCCTCCTGCTGCGCGGTGGCGGACACGTCCAGGTTGCGCAGCAACCCCGCCTGTCCGCCCGCGCCCGCGATGGAGGTGGTGCCCGCCATCACCTGGCGCAGCTCCTGCCAGCGCACCGCGTCCGCCTTGGAGTTGGACGGGTTGTTCTGCCGGGTGTGCTTGTTGTTGCCCGTGCGCCAGTCGTGGCGGTGCTCGTAGCGCTCCACGCTGGTGCTGGGCTGGGGCGCGCCCGGGTAGGTGATGTGGTCGTGCGGGTTGATGAGGCCCGGGGAGATGACGCCCGTGGGGCACGACACCACCGTGGCCTCCGCGGCGCCGGCCGCCTTGGAGCAGTCACACTCGGAGCAGGTGATGACGCCCTGGGCGTCCACCAGCACCTGGCCGCCCATCAGCGTCTGGCCGTCCTTGAGCACGATGCCCGTGAAGAGCTTGCCCGCCGTGCCCGCCTTCGTCACCTCACAGGTCGCGCCGTTCGCGAGCGGCGCGGGAGGCGTGGCCCAACACTGGACCGTCTGGGTGGTGGTGACGGTACAGTCCGCCTCGCACCCGTCACCCCCGGTGGTGTTGCCGTCGTCACACGCCTCCGTGGGTGCCTTGACGCCGTCGCCACACTTCGCGCCCGGGAGGGTGCAGTTCGCTTCGCACCCGTCGCCACCCTTGGTGTTGCCGTCATCGCACTGCTCGGCGCCTTCCTTCTTTCCGTCACCGCAGACCGCATTGACCTCTGGGTCGGAACTACAGGCACTGCCCAATAGAAGGACCGCGCCCAGGGCGGCCAGCAATAGACGGGGGGAGCTGCGCATGAAGCCTCCTGCCCGAAGGCAGTGCCTGAAGAAGGAACAGGTGCGACGAGGAAAGCCCCCCGCACCTCGCATGCCGCCCGGGGCGGGGGTGCAACATTTCAGCGATACCTGACCCCTGAAGTCCACTTCGTGGGGCTCCAAAGGCCTCCCGTGTGCTGTCGGGTGTGGTAGGAGCGCACCCAACGTGTGGGGGAGCAGGCGGATGACGCGTCCTGCCACGTTCTAGAGTGGGGGGGACATGATTACCCGGAATCCATCGAGCACCGTGTCGCGCTTCCTGGACGCGCACCTGCGCCGCGACGCGCAGGCCCGCGAGCTGTCAGTGGCGCGCTTCATGAGCATCCTGTCCGCCATCTGCGTGGTGGTGGCCGCGGCGCTGGGGCCCGCGATGGGCTGGGATCTGACGCTCGCGCTGATGGGGCTGTCCACGGTCCTGTCGGGCTACTACGGCTGCATGTGGTGGGTGTTGCGTTCTGGCGCATTCCACCCGGCCATCCCGTGGCTGAACGTCTTCATCGAAGTGAGCATCCCGGCGGTGGTGCTGGCGTTCGACCTGCACTTCAAGGGCCCCGTGTACGCGCTCACCGCGCCCACGCTGGTCATCTGGGGCACGCTGGTGACGCTGGCGGGCCTGCGCAGCAACCCGCGCCTGGGGCTGGCCGCAGGCGCGCTGGTGGCGGCGGAGTACCTGGCGCTCTACTTCGGCTTCGTGCGGCCGCTGCTGCCGGAGGAGCCGCTCGTCACGCTGGGGCCGCTGTTCATCTGCGTGCGCGCGTTCTTCTTCGTGGCCACGGGCGCGCTGACGGCGACGCTGGCGCGGCACTTCCTGGAGCGCACGCGGAGCGCTCTGGCGGCGCTGCGTGAGCAGGAGGTCATGGGCAAGTACGTGCTGCACGAGCGCGTGGGCGCGGGCGGCATGGCCGAGGTGTACCGGGCCACGTACTCGCCGGAGGGCGGCTTCGAGAAGCAGGTGGCCCTGAAGCGCATCCTGCCGTCGTACGCGGACGACGCGGCCTTTGTGACCATGTTCCGGCGCGAGGCGGAGCTGTGCTCGTCGCTCTACCATCCCAACATCGTCCAGGTGTTCGACCTGGGCCGCCACGGCGGCACCTACTTCCTGGCCATGGAGTACGTGGACGGGCTGCCCCTGAGCGCGCTGCTCAAGCCTCAGAACCGCCGGCCGCTGCCCCTGTCCGCCGCGACGTTCCTGGCCGCGGAGCTGGCGAGCGCGCTGGACTACCTGCACCGGCGCACCAGCGCGGACGGCGTGCCCCTGCGGCTGGTCCACCGCGACCTGAACCCGCCCAACATCCTGGTGTCGCGCATTGGCGAGGTGAAGCTGTCGGACTTCGGCATCGCGCGGGACGCGGTGCGCGCGAACCTCACGGTGGCCGGCAGCGTGCGCGGCAAGCTGGGCTACATGGCGCCGGAGCAGGCCATGGGCCAGGACATCGACGGACGCGCGGACCTCTTCGCCCTGGGGCTCACGCTGCACGAGGCCCTCACCGGCCGGCGCGCGCTGAGCGGGCATTCGGAAGAGGTGCTGCTGCGCGCGGCGGTGGACCAGGAGGTCGTCCCGCCCTCGCAGCTCAACCCCGCGGTGCCGCTGGCGCTGGACCTCATCGTCATGCAGCTGCTCCAGAAGGACCCGGCGAAGCGCACGCCGAATGGTGCCGCGCTGCGCCAGCAGCTCCTGGCGCTGGAGGGCCCCGCGGCGCCCTTCCCCCACGGCCAGGCGGAGCTGGGGCGGATGGCGCGCGAGGCGAAGACGCTGGCGGAGCAGCTGACGCAGCAGACCGTGGAGACGGCGGCCGTGGGGAAGCAGCCCCTGGCGCGCATGGCGTGACGTGCGGGGCCAAGGCTGCGCGGGACCCGGGAGCGCGTTAGAACGCGGCGCGTTTCCCGTCGCCTGGAGCCCGCCCCCTTGGACATCGCCGTCATCACCTACGCCGGACTGCCGCAGATGAACCCGCTGGACGCGCCGCTGGTGCCCGCGTTGCAGGCGCTGGGCCTGGACGCGCGGCCGGTCATCTGGGACGACCCTTCCGTGGACTGGAGCCGCGTCCGCGCGGCGGTGGTGCGCAACGCCTGGGACAGCCACCTGCGCCGCGAGGAGTTCGTCGCCTGGGCGGACCGCGTGGGCAGCGTCACGCGGCTGTTCAACCCGGCGGACGTGCTCCGGTGGAACACGCACAAGGGCTACCTGAAGACGCTGGAGGCGAAAGGCCTGCCCCTGACGCCCACCGTCTGGGTGCCGCCCGGTGGGACGCTGGACGTGGCGGCGACGGCGCGCGAGCGCGGCTGGGACGCGGTGGTGCTCAAGCCCGCGGTGGCGGCGGGCGGGCTCAAGGTCTTCATCGTCCGGCGCGAGGGGTGGGACGACGCGAGCGCGAAGGTGGCGGAGCTGGCGAAGGAGGGCGACGTGATGGTGCAGCCCTACCTGCGCGCCTTCGAGACGGAGGGGGAGCGCTCGTACATCTTCTTCAACGGCGTCTTCAGCCACGCGGTGCGCCGCCCGCCCACGCTGACCACCGCGCCCCGGGGCTTCGCGGAGCCGCACGGCTTCACGCCGGACAACGCGGCGGAAGCGCGGCTGGCGCACGAGGTGATGGAGGCGTCCGGGGGCGCGCGGCTGTTGTACGCGCGCGTGGACGTGGCCACGGACAACGAAGGGCGCACCCGGCTTCAGGAGGTGGAGGTGACGGAGCCATGCCTCTTCCTGCCCATGGACGCGGGCGCGGCGGAGCGGATGGCGAAGGCCGTCGTTGCCCGGTTGTAGTCTTTCGGGCCGGCCCATTCGCCCACTCGTGGACACCTGGAAGGCCATCCGGGCGACGCGGAAGCGGCGGATGGGGTTATGACTGGGCCATGCGAGCCCTGTTGCTCTCGCTGCTCATCCGGCAGCACATGGCACTCCAGGAGAAGTTCAACGCCAAGTACCCGCACGCGTGGCTGGTGTGGGAGGCGGGCGCGTGGAACGTCCCCGAGGAGCAGAACGTGGCGGCCACGCGGCTGCCCATGATGGACCTGCGCGACTGCCTGCCCGCGGGCGACGCGCTGTGCTTCGAGCTGATGGGGGTGGCGGACCGCGGCCCCCTGAAGCTGGGGCGCGCGTCGCACAACACCTTCGTGGTGAATGACGCCACGGTGTCGCGCGAGCAGTTCGCCCTGCACCCCACGCCGGACGGCGGCTGGAAGGTGGAGCGGCTGGCGCAGTCCCGGCCGGTGACGGTGAACGGTGAAGCGCTGGAGGCGGAACAACCACGCCTCCTGAGCACGGGAGACGAGCTGAAGGTGGGCGACGTGCGCCTCACCTTCCACGACGCCCCATCGTTCCACGCGCGCATCGGCCGCATCGCCGCGCAGGTGCTGGCGCAGGCCGCCGCAACGCCACCGCCGCGCTGAGGAAGGTGCGAGGCCGGACCGCCGCACAGTGCTGAAGCGTGCGCGAGGCCGTGCCGCCTCGTCGCACCAAGGCCGACGCGGGGCCGTGCCGCCTCGCAGCGCTGAGACCGTGCCGCCTCGTCGCACCAAGGCCGACGCGGGGCCGTGCCGCCTCGCCGCGGCGCTGAAGGCCCGGCCGATCCGGCGGCTTCGGACCGCCGCCTAGCGCCCTACGGTGCCGAGCGTCGTGTCCCGGGGATTGGGCGCCGTGGCGACCCACACCGCGCCACCCGCAAGCAGCGCCACCGCGCCCGCGCCCGCCCAGACGTACCAGCGGCGCGTCCACGGCTTGGAAGCTTCCGCCTCCGTCTTCACGGACGCGTCCGGCACCTGCATGGCCAGCGCCTGGGAGGCCCCGTTCTTCTCCGGCGCGGCGGCGGACGGATTCGCGGCGAGCTTCGCCTCGTTGGCCCTCGCCTCCGCCAGCGCGGCCTGCTCGCGCGCCTTCTGGAGCTCGCGATCCCGGGCGAAGCGCTCGCGCTCCCGGCGCTGCTCCTCCTGGACGCGCGCCTTCGTGTCCATCTCCGCGATGAGCTCGCGCACCACGTCCGCGTTGGCCGGCTCCCCCTGCGACAGCGACAGGTAGCGCCGGTAGAAGAAGGACGCGCGCGACGGGTTGTTCAGCTGCCGGTGGCACTGCGCGATGTTGAAGAGGAACGCGGGCAGCGGCTTGAGGCGGTACGCCTCGCTGAAGGCCTTGAGCGCCCGGTCGAACTCGCCCAGGTCGTACGCCAGGTTGCCCTCGGAGAACTTCTCCCGCGCCTGGTCGTCCGCGGCGGTGGCCGTCGCATCCTCCGCCGCCACCGCCGGGAGCGGCGCCCCCAGCGCGAGCGCGAGCGCCAGGCTCAGGGCCCTGGGCTCACTGCGACGCGAACGGATCAATGACCGCATCCCGGCTTCCTCCCTTGCGGCCCGGCGCACGCGCGGGGGCACGACGCGGCCCCGGGCTCGCCTTCACGAGCGGCACGGACAATTCCGCGGCGGCGGCACCCTGCTTCAAATCCACCGTCCGCTCCAGCGGAACATAGCCCGCGAGTTCCACACGCAACTGTGGCGGCACGGACTGCCGGCTCAGCGCCTTCGTCAGCGGCGTGACGCCCAGCTCCTCGCCGGTGTCCACGCGCACCACCTTCGCGCCCGGCGGCGACGAGTGCACCGTGAGCGTCACCGGATCCGCCGCGCCCGCGACCGGCGTCCCCCGCGCGGCCGCGTCCGGGGTGGACGCCACCGCCGCCGGAGCCTGCTCCGCATGCGAGGCGCGCATCGAGTGCAGCCCCGTCCACGTGGTGATGCCGGACACCAGCGCGAGCGCCGCCAGCCCCACGGACACCTGGAGCCGCCGGGAGCGCAGCAGCCCCGGCACCCGCATGCGCAGGGTGGGCCGCTCCGCCTCCTCCACCACCAGCGCGTCCGTGCGCGGCTCCGCGGCCGGCGCGGTGGGCATCAGCAGCAGCGCCGTGGTGACCTCCGCCAGCTGCTGGGGCCGCGCCTCCGGCTCCTTCGCCAGGCAGCGCATCACCAACTGCGCCAGCTCCGGCGGCACCCGCTCACCCGAAGGCAGGTGCGAGGGCAAGGGCGGCGGCGGCTGGGTGATGATCTGCACCACCAGCTGCCCGAAGGCCGGCGCCTGGAACGGCGGGTGGCCGGAGAGCATCTCGTAGAGGATGTTGCCCACCGCGTAGATGTCCGCGCGCGCGTCCACCGGCAGGCCCGCAGCCTGCTCCGGCGCCATGTACGCCGGCGTGCCGATGATGGTCCCGTCCAGCGTGCCGGTGAGGCTCACGCCCGTCTGCGTGGTGATGAGCTTCGCCACGCCGAAGTCCAACACCTTCACGAAGTCCTGCTGTCCGGAGCGCTGGGTGATGAAGAGGTTGTCCGGCTTGATGTCCCGGTGCACCACGCCCACCTGGTGGGCCGCGCCCAGCGCCGCGCACACCTGCACGCCCATGCGCTGCACGCGCTCCAGCGTCAGCCCCTCCTCCTTCAGGAGCGCCGCCAGGCTCTGGCCGCGCAAGAGCTCCATCACGCAGTAGACGTGCCCGTCGGGCGACTCGTCCACGAAGTCGAAGACCTCCACGATGTGCTCGTGGTTGATCTGATTGACGGTGCGCGCCTCCTGGAAGAAGCGCTGCACGAACGAGCTGTCCCGCGCGTGCTCCGGCTTGAGCACCTTGAGCGCCACCTGGCGCCCCAGCCGCACGTGCCGCGCCTGGAAGACGCGGCCCATGGACCCTTCGCCCAGGAGCTTCTCCAGCTGGTAGTTGCCCAGCACGGCGCCTTCCTGCGCCTCCTGTCCGGCCGGCGGCATCACGATCGGCGCTCCGCCACCGTCGGTCACGGCGTCACCCGATTCGGACAGGACTGTGTGAGCGAGGAGGTCGTCGGTGCCCATGGGGGGATCAGGTTTCCATGCCCGGTCGACCCTGCAACCCAGGGGAGGACATCTATTGCTCGAGAGACGGAAAAACTTTCGGCACGTGACGATTCACCCGCCGTGTACCGGATGGACAGGTGGCATGTGCGGCGACCGCGCACCTTGAGTCCACGGACATTGAAATACTTCTCCATACAGCCCACTCCCATCCAGTTCCCCCGGCGCACGATGGTCGCCGCTTGGATGCGGCGGGTCAACGTGGGCGGAGGTCGTCAGCACCGGGGGGCACGCGGAGTGTTCCCGTTCGTCTTCCCGCTCCCGCGAAGGGGGCGGCGGACAGGTCGCCTGGCCACCGCACGGCGGGGAGTCGGCTCGGTGGGGGAAGCTTGCCGGGGCCGGTGGGGGTCCGCATCCCTCAAGAGACAAGGAGGCGTGAAGATGGCGGACAAGAGGCTCTGGATCCTGGTGGCCAACGCGAGTCGCGCCCGGCTCTTCGCCACGGACGCGAAGGCGGAGAAGTGGGACCTCATCGAGCAGTTCCAACATGACGAGAGCCGAGCCAAGCCCGTCGACCTGTTCAACCAGGCGGACAACCCCAACGCGGGCACGCTGCACGGCCCGGTGCCGGAGAACGAGCCGGACGGCCGGCGGCAGCTGGAGCACCAGCGCTTCGCTCGGGAGCTGTCCGCCCGCCTGGACAAGGGCGTGGACACACACGCGTTCGACCAATTGGTCATCGCGGCCCCGCCGGGGTTCCTGGGCCTGCTCCGGGGGCTCTTGAGCACGCGCGTGAAGCAGCGGGTGCGGCTGGACCTGGACGCGGATTATTCCAACCTGCCCGCGAGGGACCTGCCTGACCGGGTGCCGGTGCTGTAGGCAGCCAGTCGGCCAGGGGGTTCAGGGCCCGGGTTCTGGTATAGGAATCCGGGTCCTTCTCTTCGCGCCGGCGTGCCATGCCTTCTTTCAAACTGCCGTCCCTGACGCTGCGTGGGCGGCTGCTGCTGTACATGACCCTGGTGTCGTGCGTGCCGCTGCTGGCACTGACCGGCCTCCAGGACAAGCTGATGCGCCAGCAGACGGAGGCGCAGATCAACACCTCCCTGCGCATGGAGGCGGAGGGGTTCAAGGACCTGCTGGAGTCCACCCTGGCGGAGCGCGAGTCGAGCGCCCACAGCTGGGCGGAGGACCCCGTCCTGCGCCAGGCGCTGCGCACGAAGGACCCCACCGCGAGCGACGCCATGCTGTCGCTCCTGCAGCGGCGCTACCTCACCCTCAACGGCATCGTGCTCTTCAGCGACGACGGCGCGGCGGTCTCCGCCAGCACGCCCGCGCTGCGCGAGGCGTACACCGGGAGCGCGGAGGCGGTGCGCAGGGCGCAGTGGTTCCAGAAGGCGCAGGCCGGCGCCACCACCGCCGAGGGCGTGGAGGCGGAGGACCCCATCTACAGCGTGCACGTGCTGCCGCTGGCGGTGCCGGTGATGGACGAGCGCGGCCAGCGGCTGGGCGTGCTGCTCGCCGCGTTCGACTGGGGCCAGGTGGGAGAATTGGTGAAGCCCGCGCTCGCCCGCGCCCAGTTGCGCGGCCACGCCAGCTTCTCGCTGGAGATTCAAGGCGCGGACGGCCGGACGCTCTTCGACACGCGCCAGGGCGAGCACGACGACTCGGGCCGCGTGGCGGTGGTCGCGGTGAACGGCTCGGAGGTGCGCGACGTGGGGGACGGGTGGAGGTTCGTCGCCCAGGTGGACCCCGCGGAGGCCTACGCGCCCCTCAACGGGATGCGCCGGCTGGTGCTGGGGCTGGCCGCCCTCTTCGTGGCGGCGGTGGGGCTGGGCTCGTGGGTGCTGGCGCGCGGCATCACCCGGCCGCTGCGCGCGCTGGGTGAGGTGGTCCGCCGCGTGGTGAAGGAGGGCGACCTCACGCAGGAGATGGAGGTCAAGGCGGGGCGGGACGAGGTGGGCGAGCTCACCCAGGCCTTCGCGCAGATGATGAAGAACCTGCGCGAGACGGCCACCAGCCTCCAGGAGGGCACGCACGTCCTCAGCGAGACCGTGGCGGAGCTGAACCTCGCGTCCGAGGTCCAGGAGCGCAACGTGGCCCGCCAGGCCGCCGCGCTCCAGGAGACGCAGGTGACGGCGCAGGAGATCAAGCAGACGTCGCTGCTGGCCGCGGAGAAGGCGGAGACGGTGCTGGGCGTGGCTTCGCGCGCGGAGGAGGTGGGCCGCGCGGGCGAGGTCGCCATCCGCGACAGCCTGGGCGGCTTCCAGGGGCTGCACGAGCAGTCCGGGGAGATGGCCATGCGCATCGTGCAGCTCAACGAGCGCACGCAGCAGATTGGCGGCATCACCCAGACGGTGAAGGACCTGGCGGACCAGTCCAACATGCTCGCGCTCAACGCGGCCATCGAAGCCGTGCGCTCCGGTGAGCACGGCAAGGGCTTCAGCGTGGTGGCGCGTGAGATCCGCAACCTGGCGGACCAGTCCATCCAGGCCACGGAGAAGGTGCGCGACATCCTGGGGGACCTGGGCCACGCCATCATCTCCACGGCGAAGATGACGGAGCAGAGCCACTCCAGCGTCGCGGAGGGCCTGGAGCAGGTGCGCACCAGCGGCGAGCACCTGAAGGAGCTGGCCACCATCGTCCAGGACAACGCCGCGGCGGCGCGGCAGATCGCCGGCGCGGTGAACCAGCAGAACGCGGGCATCGCGCAGATCTTCAGCGCGGTGACGGACTTGTCCTCCATGATGACGGAGACGCAGACCAGCCTGAAGTCCACCACCGGCGCGGCGAAGCGGCTGCAGGAAGTCGCCAGCCAGATGGAAGGCGTCGCGCGCGCCTACCGCATCTGAAACAGGAGCCATCGTGTCCGCTGTCCCCGCCGTGAAGGCCGTGTTGCTGGACCTGGGCAACGTGCTGGTGTTCCACGACAACGCGCTGCTCTTCGCGAGGCTCGCGGCGCGGGCGGGGCTGGAGCCGCAAGAGGCCGCCAGGCGGCTCACCGGCGCGGGCTGGACGGCGGCGAACCGGGGCCTGCTGGACGCGGAGGGCATCCGCCAGGACGTCTGCGGCGCGCTGGGTGTCGAGCTGCCCATGGAGGAGTTCGCGCCCATCTGGAGCAGCCACTTCAAGGTGCACGACGCGGTGCTGCCGCGCGTGGAGGGGCTCTTGGGCCGCGTGAAGTTGGTGCTGGTGTCCAACACCAACGCGCTGCACGTGGCCTACTTGAAGCCGCTGTTGCCCGTGCTCCAGCGCTTCGACGCGCTGGTGATGAGCTGCGAGGTGGGGCACGTGAAGCCGGAGCCGGCCATCTACCAGCTCGCGCTCCAGAAGGCGGGCTGCGCGCCGGACGAGGCCGTCTTCTTCGACGACCTGCCGGAGTTCGTGGACGCGGCCCGCGCGCTGGGACTGCGCGGGTTCGTCTTCACGGACGCGCCCGCGTTCGACGCGCAGCTGAAGTCGCTGGGGCTGTGAGCTAGCGGTAGCGCGCGAGCGGCGGCTCGGACCGGGCGTCCTCCGTCCACTTGATCATCGCGGGCAGGCCCAGCACCGCGTCGCGGTACGCGGCGTTCTCCGGACGGAACGGGACGCCGTAGGTGACGAAGCGGGTGATGACGGGCGCGAAGAACGCGTCCGCGATGGTGAAGGCGCCGAAGAGGAAGGGCCCGCCCTTGCCGTAGCGCTCGCGGCAGCCCGCCCACAGTGCCTGGATGCGCGCGACGTCCGCGTGCACGCCCGGCGCGTCCACCCCCGGCACCGTCTTGCGCGCGGTGAGGTCCATGGGGAGGTTCGTGCGCAGGGCCGTGAAGCCCGAGTGCATCTCCGACGTCACCGAGCGCGCCATCGCGCGCATCGCGCGGTCCTCCGGCCACAGCTTCGCTTCCGAGAAGGCCTCCGCCAGGTACTCGCAGATGGACAGCGAATCCCACACCACCGTGTCGCCGTGCTTGAGCACCGGCACCCGGCCGCTGGGTGAATGCATGGCGATGAGTGCCGCCGTCTCCGGCGTGTCCAGCGGCACCAGCACCTCCCGGAACGGCTGGCCGGTATGGGCCAGGGCCAGGTAGGGGCGCAGCGACCACGAGGAGTAGTTCTTGGAACCAACGACCAGGGTGAGCTCGGACATGGCGCGGCACCATACCGCCGCGCGTCCGGCCACAAGCCTCAACCGTCCGCGCGCTCGCGCTTACGGCCCAGCAGTGAACGCACGCGAGACAGGAGCGCCCGCTCGCCGCGGCCCTCCGCCGGCGAGTCGATGCGGAACACCGCCACCGGCAGCCGGATGTTCTTCAATTCGTTGCGGCCCAGCTTCACGGGGGGCGCCTTCAGCCGTCCCTCCAGCTGCGCGGCCACGGTCTCGCTGACGTAGACGGTGCCCGGACGCGCCAGGGACTCGATGCGGGCCGCCAGGTTGACGCCCTCGCCGAACACGTCGCCGTCGCGGTGCACCACCATGCCCAGGTGCGCGCCCGCGCGGACGGACATCCGGCGCTCGGTGGGGACGGCGCGGTTGCGGGCATCCACGGCGGCGCGCCACTCCAGCGCGAAGGCCACCGCGGGCGGGCCTGATTCGAACTCCAGGAGGAAGCCGCCCTCTTCCAGGCGCTTCACCTCGCGGCCACCGTGACGCGCGAGCAGTCCGCGCACCAGTTGGCCGTGCTCCTCATGCAGCGCTTGTTGTAGCGACTCATCTCGCCAACGTTGACCTGCGGGGGCCTCCATGTCCGTGAACATGATGGCCGACATCGTCCGGGGCTCCGGGGCCTCCACCACCATCGTGCATCCTCCCTCCCCCCGGCGTGAGACACCCGAGATGCTACCGCACGTCGGGCGCCAGCTCCCAACCACCCCGGGAAGGCGCCCGGACGGAAGACGTTCCGGGGAACGCAACCGTGCGAAGACAGAGGCGGATCCAGGTCCGCATCCCTACGGTAGCGACTTCCTGACGCGACGCACCAAGCACCCGGGAGGTTCTGGACCGCGGTTGTCCTGCACCCGACGCGTCGCGGTGGGAGACGTCCGATGCGAGTCAGGTGATGGGTGCGCGCCACGTCCGCGCCGGCCACGGAGGCCCGCGGGCGATGATCCACTCAGACGAGAAGGTCCGGCAGATGGCGCGCTCGCTGCTGCCGTCGAAGCACCGGAAGCAAGCACGCGAGGCGCTTGAGCGCATCCACCGCGCGGCCCGCCAGGAGGCCCGCCAGGAGCTGGCGGTGTGGATGAAGGCCGGGGACGTGGAGGACGACCTGCCCTCCTTCGCGCCGTGGGAGCGCAAGGAGATCAGCATGGAGGTGCGCTGGCGGCGCGACGGCGACAAGGTGATGCCGTTCATCCGCTGGGCCACCGCTCGCACGCGCGAGATGCGCCGGGAGGATCGCCTGAGCCACGTGCGCAGCCTGCTGCCCAGGGGCGTCATCGGCGAGCACGCGCTGGGTCACGCGAAGCACGCGACCGCGTTCGAGGACCCCATCGAGAAGGCGTGGCGCAACCGCTACTGGTTGCACAGGCAGGCCCAGCGAAAGGGGGCGCTGCTGGATCGAGGAGAGCAGGCGCGTCTGCTGCGCGCGCTCATCCAGGAGCCCGAAGGCCACCGCACCTTCAACCGCTTCCTGCGCGAACGCCACACCCAGGCATCCGCGCCGCGCAACCAGGGGGCCTGGCCCAGGAAGGGACTTCCGCCGCACCGGCCGCTCATGGGCCTGCATGACGTGCTTCCCTTCCTGGACACCCTGACGCGGCATCCCTGGGGCAACGCCGTCCGCACCTGGGGACATCAAGAACCTCCGGCGCACTGGGTGCGGTTGTTCCTCCAGCGCTTCAAGGAACACCGTGGCTCGATCCCCGCCGTGCGCGCGGCACTGGAAGCGGAAGGCCTTCTTGAGCGTGCCGAGAAGGCCCGGCTCCGGAAGCCAATGGACCGCTGAATCCTCCCGAACCTGTCCGACCGTCGGACAGGTCCGGGACCGCGTCGCCGTCGTCAGCGAGCCGGAGCCGCGGACGCCGCCTGCGCGCCCTTCAGCTCGTTGACCACGCGGGTGGCGCCGTACACGTGCTCCAGCGCGGCCATGATGCCGTCGCCGTGCACCGCCACCGCGCGGTTCGTCTCCGGCACATAGAGGTAGCGCCCGCCCAACGACGGCAGGTTGCCGTCGAAGATGAGCCCCACCACCTGCCCGTCCCGGTTCACCACCGGCGAGCCGGAGTTGCCGCCGATGATGTCGTTGGTCGTCGCCATGTCCAGCGGCGTCGTGTCCGGCACCTTCCCCTTCGCCTTCACCCACGGCGCCGGCAGCTTGAAGGGCTCCTTGCCCGTGTCGCGCCCGTAGGCGCCGCCGAACGTGGTCAGCGCGGGCACGGCCTTGCCGTTGTCATCCCAGCCCTTCACCTGCCCGTAGTTGAGCCGCAGCGTGAACGTCGCGTCCGGAGCGCCCGCCGTGCCGTTCACCAGCAGGTACGCCTTCGCCAGCCGCTCGCCGTTGCGCTTGAGCACCGCCTCCACCGTGTCCTCGTAGCGCTTGCGCGACGCGCGCGTCTCCGCGTCCACCTTGCGCGCCAGGACGATCATCGGATCCTTCGACGCGTCCACCGCCGCCTTGCCGCCCTCCAGCAGCGCCTGGCGCACCTTCACGTCGCCCAGCCTGGAGCCCTTCACCAGCGCCTTCGCCAGGTCCGCCGGGGCCTCCTTCTCCAGCACCAGCCGCACGAACGGATCATCCGCGCCCAGCGTCTCGCGCAGCTTGTTGAAGCCGAACGTCAGCGTCAGCGTCTCCAGCTCCGCCGGGATGGGCGCCTCGCGCAAGAGCCGCTGCTTGAGCGCGGGCAACTGGCCATCCGTGTACTCGCGCAGGCGCTCCGCGTTGGCCTTGGGCAGCTCATCCGCCGCGCGCACCAGCGCCTGCGCGTAGGAGAACAGGTCGGAGCGGAACGCGTCCCCCGCGCCCTTCATCCGGTAGTCGTTCATCATCCGGCGCCACACGTCCAGCGCCTGCGCCGTCTCCTCCCACATGCCCTGCGTCAGCGCCCTGGCCTGGGGGTTCGCGTCGATGCGCTTCCTGAGCTCCGCCTCCTCCTGCCGCTTGCGCGCGAGCACCGTCGGATCCGCCAGCGTCTCCTGCCGGCCCTTCAGCGCCTTCAGCCCGTTCTCCACGCCGCGCAGGCTGGAGCGCGCCACGCGGAAGCGCTCCGGCGACGCGCTGGTGAACTCGCGCAGCGCGCCTCGCATCTCCGACAGCTGGAGCAGCGTCTGGGGCAGCGCCACGTCACGCTGGAACTCCAGCTCCGCCACCGTGCTCTTGCGCTCCGTGCCGCCCGGGTGGCCGGAGACGAAGACGAGGTCTCCCTCCTTCGCGCCCTCCTTCGCCCACGGCAGGTAGTCCGGGCTCTTGGCCGGCGCGTCGTTCTGCCACACGCGCACGAAGGACACGTCGTAGCCGTAGCGCGGGAAGTTGAAGTTGTCCGCGTCCCCGCCGAACGCCGCCATGGAGAACTCCGGCGCGAAGACGAGCCGCACGTCCTGGAAGCGGCGGTACTTGTAGAGCTGGTACTTGCCGCCGTTGTAGAGCGTCACCACGTCGCACCGCACGTCCGTGCCGGTGGTGCACGCGCCCTCCACCGCGGCCATCTCCTTCTTGAGCGCGGTGTTGAAGGCCGCGCCGGTCAGCCCCTTCGTCGCCGTGTTCATCCGCTCGGTGACGTCCGTCATCTCCACCAGCTGGTTGGCTTCAATCTTGGGACAGCGGCGCTCCTCCTTCGCGGACTTCGCCTGGAAGCCCTTCGCCAGCAGGTCGTCCTTCGCGGTCGTCAGCTCTTCGATGCAGCTGCGCACGCAGTGGTGGTTCGTCATCACCAGGCCGTCCGGCGACACGAAGCTGGCGGAGCAGCCGCCCGCGAGCCGCACGGAGCCCAGGCGCACCTTGTCCAGCCACGCCTGGGTCGGCTCGAAGCCGTAGGCCTTCTTCACCTGGGCGGCGGGGAAGGCGTCGTAGGTCCACATGCCCTCTTCCGCCACGGCGGGGAGGGACGACAGCAGGCCAAGCGCGAGCAGTGTGCGGTACACGGAGAGTCTT
Organism: Corallococcus sp. M7; assembly: GCF_054512695.1. Taxonomy (NCBI): domain Bacteria; kingdom Pseudomonadati; phylum Myxococcota; class Myxococcia; order Myxococcales; family Myxococcaceae; genus Corallococcus; species Corallococcus sp. M7. The sequence goes on along the minus strand of NZ_CM137252.1, from coordinate 911,562 downwards.
CCTTCGTGGGTAGGGGAAACGGACGGCCGGTTCTGTCAACGCGGCCGGGCGCGCGTCAACCCCGTGGGACGCCGGGTATTCCAAGCCCATCCCGGGAGCGTGGGGTATGCTGGGCGACCCATGTCCGTGAAGCACCACGTCTACCTCGTCCCCGGATTCTTCGGCTTCACCAACCTGGGCGAGCTCCTCTACTTCGGCCACGCGTACGAGTTCCTGAAGCAGGACCTCGCCCGCCGGGGAGTCGACGCGGAGGTGGTGACGATCGTCTCGCACCCCACGGCCTCCATCCGCCAGCGCACCGCGGACCTGCTCAAGGCCGTGAGCGAGACGGCCTCCGGGGATGACGGCCCCATCCACCTGGTGGGCCACTCCACCGGAGGCCTGGACGCCCGCCTGTTCGTCTCTCCCGGCGCACAGGTGTCGGAGGCGCTGGAGCTGGAGCCCTTCGCACGCCGCGTGCGCTCCGTGGTGACGCTGTCCACGCCCCACGCGGGCACGCCGCTGGCCACGTTCTTCCTGGGCCTCTTCGGTCAGCAGCTCCTGAAGCTGCTGTCGCTGTTCACCATGTACGTGCTGCGCTTCGGCCGGCTGCCCCTGAGCGTGGTGTTCCGCTTCGGGCACCTGATGTCGCGGGCGGATGATCAGCTGGGGTGGAAGGCCACGCTGCTGGATCAGCTCTTCGACCAGCTCTTGGGGGACTTCTCCAGCGAGCGGCGCGACGCGGTGACGAAGTTCCTGTGGGACGTGGGCCGTGACACGTCGCTCATCCCCCAGCTCACGCCGGAGGGCATCGACCTGTTCAACGGCGGCACGCATGACCGGCCCGGCGTGCGCTACGGCTCCGTGGTGACGCAGGCCCGGCCGCCGTCGCTGCGCACGCGCCTGGCGGCGGGGCTGGATCCGTACGCGCAGCTCACGCACACCATCTACGCGTTCGTGTACGGCCAGACGCAGCGGATGCCGCTCACGCAGCTGCCCCTGCACACGCCCGCGCAGACGGCGGCGCTGGTGCAGGCCTACGGCGCCATGCCCGGCCCCACCGCGTGCGACGGCATCGTGCCCACGCGCTCGCAGGTGTACGGCCGCGTGCTGACGGCGGTGCGCGCGGACCACCTGGATGCCATTGGCCACTTCGACCAGCCGGCGCACCAGCCCCCGCACGTGGACTGGCTCATCTCCGGCTCCGGCTTCCGCCGCCCCCAGTTCGAGGCGATGTGGAAGACCATTGGCGACTTCCTGATGGAAGACGCCAACGTCAGCAGACAGCAGTCTACGCAAGCAACCTAAACGTAAATCCATCATCCGATGGCTGTTTAAATATCAGAGTCCCCATCCTCGCGACCTCGCGCAGGTGTTCCAAGAACTCGCCAACTTGGCTCTCCTTGCCTACCGGGAAACTGGCAGACCGCTCGATAGCCAGCCAGAAACCGCCCCCCTGTCTTCTCACTGCCTCGTCAAGAAGCGCAGCCATCAAGAACCAAGCTTCTTTAGTCCCAGATAAATACAGCATCAAGACAGCAAGCGCCGACGCTTCGCAGTCCCAATCAAATGTAAGTATAGCCGTAACCAGTCTGGCTCCAACTCCATCCTCCCCACCACGCTGCACGAGAGCCTCTGCATAGTTGAACCACGCAAATCCGCACAACGCGTCAATCAGCATCACCTCACCAAGCAGCGCCTCCTGACGTTCAGTCGGCTGCAGATACGCATCACGCGCCATTCTCAATGCTGTTTCCTTGCGTCGGAACTGACGACCAAATCGCGCAGCAAGGAAGCCAGCCATCCATCTCTTCAGCACAAACTCAGCAACTGGACGTTCTTCATCCTTCAGAGCCATTCCAAACACGTCTCGGGCTTTTGGATAATCCCCCAACATCAGAAGAACATCTGCCAACAGAGCAGTGACTCTTCTGCCCTCAGCATTTCCACCTTCCGCCAGGGCAGCCGCCATCTCATAATAGACCCTAGACAGCCTATAGCAACCCGCTTCAAATAAACTCCCTCCTACTTCGGCCCACCAATATTGGCGCTCGTAGTATCCTGGATCCAATTGTGCTGCTGCTAGGTAATTAGCAAAAGCCTCCTTGCCGAAACCGGAGCACCTCAAGCTATTTGCCAAACTATACAGAATCGACGCTCTCTTCGCCTCATCAGCTACCATCGCCAAGGCTTGCTTAAGCAAGACCCTGTACTCCTGTCGAACATACTCAGTACCGCTCGCGGTCACAGCGCCAGCGAGCGCGATGGCAGCATCGACATGCCCTTTGCCAAGCAAAAGCTCCGCTAGGTAGACCCCTTCATGCGAGCGCTTCGCCTTAGAAAACAACAAAGATACTTGCGGCTGAAACACCACCAGCAACAGATCAGAAAACGCCTCATCCGCCTCAAGAAGAATGTCGCGCAACAATTCCAGCGCAAGCTCCTTAAGTCCGGCGGCCGATAGCATTAAGCAAAAATAGACCCGAACAAAAGCAGCAAAACTTGCCCCGGCGACCCCTGTCTGCATTGAGCCGAAATCAATTTTCCCAGAAGACCGAAGGCGTCTCCATACCAAGCAGCGCTCTTCGACCCCAACAGCAAGCTCCAGTTCCGCATCACGCTCCACAAACCTAATTTTCCCGCTGCGATCTTTCCTCGCAGCCCATGAGACTAAATCAGCAGTGACTTTCCGAGACTCCTCGGCCGTCACTGTTCCGCTCACGGAGATCTGTACGGTAACGGGGCCTGCAACAGCCATTTCCCCAACACGCTCGCGATAAAATTGCTTCACTTCAGACGAAACCGTCTTTTGACAATCAACCCCCAGCGAATGCGCCAACTTCACAGCAACACTTTCCTGCATGTGCCACTTGCCTACCCCCTCGGCATCCAAACCGGCCCAGATGGCATGAACCCAATCATAATACAGCCGCCGACTCTTGGCATCATACGCCACTAGCATAACCGGAATTGCCAGCTCCAAATAATGACGCAGGCGCTCCGTCTTAAACCGATAACCAGCAACCTCGCCATCAACATCGAGTGAGTCTGAACCCTTCAATTGAACAAAGAAAAACAGATTTGTCGCCTTGCTATTCTCGAAAATTTGCACCTGCAAATCGATCCCGTAGTCGCTCTCCTGAGGCCTGACCACCCACTCGGCTGGAGTGGCATTTCCGAATGCTCGCCTAGACTCCTCTTCAATTACATGCTGCCTGTTTCTAGTTGGCATTAGCACTCCCCGACACGGCGCTTGACCTTAAGCACTCCACGCAAACACAACCACTTCGCTAGCTACCCGCGCTTGAAGACGGCCAGGAACCGCGACTCCGCGACACACTGGCCGTCCGTGCCCAGCAGGCGCACCGGAATCCACGCCTCCGCCTTGTCGCCCGTCGCGCGCAGCTCCGACGCGAGCTTCTGGAGCAGTTCCTCGCCCGGCTCGCACACCGCGCTCACCGCCGTCTTCGCCTTCGCGTGGAAGGCGACCTCCATGCGGTTGACCAGCATCTTGTACTGGCTCGGCGGGAAGCGGCGGAAGAGCATCACGCCCATCGTCAGTTCCATCACCGTCACCTGGGCGCCCAGGTACACGCTGCCCACGTGGTTCTTCGTCTTGCGGTCCAGCGGCACCGTGGCCTTCACGCGCGCGTCCGTGACCTCGTCCACGCGGTAGCCCATGGCCTTCGCCAGCGGGACGATGTTCTTCACCGCCAACGTCGTCAGCGCGTTCGCCGCGCCCGGCGACACCTGCCGCACCTTCTCCACCATCTCCAACGCGAACATCCGGTCCTCCACCCTTCGCTTCTGACGTGCCGCGCGCATCCTAGCCACCCGCCGCTTCCGGCATAGAGTCCGCCGCACCATGGGTGAAAGCGCGGACGTGGTCGTCATCGGCGCGGGCGTCGCGGGACTCACCGCGGCCCGGGACATCGCTCGCACCGGCGCCACCGTCGCCGTGCTGGAGGCGCGCGACCGCGTGGGGGGCCGCACCCTCACACGCGAACTGGGCGGCGGGCTCGTGGACCTGGGCGGCCAGTGGGTGGGCCCCCGGCAGCGCCACGTGCTCAAGCTCGCGGATGGCCTGGGCCTCCAGCGCTTTGCCCAGCACCACCAGGGCACCAAGGTGCTGGAGGTGCGCGGCGAGCGCCGCACGTACCAGGGCAAGGTCCCGTCCCTGCCCCTCCTGTCGCTGCTGGATTTGCAGCGCATCATCTGGAAGCTGGATGGGCTGGCGAAGCGCGTCCCCCGCGAACAGCCCGCCGCCGCGCCGAAGGCCGCCGAGTGGGACGCCCTCACCGTGGAGGAGTGGAAGCAGCGCCACGTGCCCACCTGGGGCGCCCGCGCCGCGCTGGACATCGCCACCCGCGCGGTGTTCGCGGCGGAGCCCTCCGAGCTGTCCTTCCTGCACTTCCTCTCCTACGTGCACTCCAACGGCGGCCTCATGCCACTCACCGAAATCGAGGGCGGCGCGCAGGCGGAGCGCTTCGTGGGCGGGGCGCAATCGCTCTCACAAAGGCTGGCGGAGGCGCTGCCCGCGGGCCGCGTCGTCCTCTCCGCGCCCGTGAAGGCCGTGCTCCAGGACGCGCGCGGCGTCACCGCCACCACGGAGGACGGCCGGACCTTCCGCGCGCGCTACGCGGTGGTGGCCACTCCGCCCGCGCTCGCGGAGCGCATCGACCTTGGCGCGGACCTGCCGCCGGGCCGCCGCCGCGCGCACGCGGACATCCCCATGGGCAGCGTCATCAAGGTCGTGGCCACCTACGCCACGCCCTTCTGGCGCGAGGCGGGCCTGTCCGGCGAGGCCGTCAGCGACGTGGGCCCGGTGCGCCTGTGCTTCGACGACTGCGGCCCCCAGGGCCACCACCCCGCGCTCGTGGGCTTCTTCCTGGGCGACACCGCCCGCGCGTGGACCGGCCGCCCCGCGGAGGACCTCCACCGCGCGGCGCTCGCGGACTTCGCGCGCTTCTTCGGCCCCCAGGCCCTGTCACCCGTGGCCATCGCCGCGCTGGACTGGAAGCAGGAGGCGTTCAGCGCCGGCTGCTACACGGGCCTGCCCCGCCCCGGCACCCTCACCGCCATGGGCGACGCGCTGCGGGCCCCGTTCGGCCGCGTGCACTGGGCGGGCACCGAGACGGCCATCGAGGGCTGTGGCTACCTGGACGGCGCGGTGGAGTCCGGAGAGCGCGCCGCCACGGAGGTCGCCGCCCGGCTGACCGCCCCCGACGCGGGCTGATCAGCGAATACGCCCGGCCGCCCGCCCTCCGAGCCAGCCGGGCGGCCAGGCGGCGCACGCCGCGCCATGGCCAAGGACCCGTCCCATCCCCACCCTGTGGGAAGCGCCGAGACGTCATGCCGACGGCCTGCCGCGCGCAAACCACCCAGCGAGGGATCAGGACCATGTACACGACCAGCCACGTGAACCTTCCCCAGGACGCGCGCGAAGAGCTCATCGACATGCTCAACACGCTGCTCGCCAACGCCATCGACCTGCACTGGCAGGTGAAGCAGGCCCACTGGAACATCCGGGGCACGCACTTCTACAGCCGCCACCTGCTCTTCGACGAAGTGGCCAAGCACGCGCGCAAGCACGCGGACTCGTACGCCGAGCGTGCGGGCGCGCTGGGCGGCTACGCCCAGGGCACCATCCGCCTGGCCACCAACAACAGCCAGCTGCCCGAATACGACCTGCAGGCCGTGGACGGCGAGTCCCACATCCGCGCGCTGGTGGAGCGCGTGGGCCGCTACGCCGCCAGCCTCCGCGACGGCATCACCAAGTCCGACGAGGTGAACGACCCCGTCACCGCGGACCTCCTCACCCAGACCCTGGGCGAGACCGAGGAGGACCTCTGGTTCCTGGAGAGCCACCTCAACGGCGACGTGCGCGCGGGCGTCACCCTGCCCCCCAAGGGCGGCAACCGCCGGGACCGTCAGGCCGAGGACATCAGCCAGGCCACCACCTGACGCTGACGCCACCCGCCTTCCGCCTCCCCGGCAGGTTCTCCTGCGCGGGGACGGCGGGGAGCGTATAGAACGCGTCCCCGGATTCCAGGAGGACGCGTCCCATGGCGGCAGGGCTTCCCGAAGACCGTCTCGACGGCAAGGTGTGCCTCATCACCGGGGCCACCGGTGGCATTGGTCAGGAGACGGCGAAGGCGCTGGCGCGAAAGGGGGCCACGCTGGTGCTCTCCGGCAGGGATGAGGCCCGCACGGCGGCCACGGTCGCCGCGGTGCGCGAGGCCGCCCCCGGAGCCCAGGTGGAGACGCTGCTCGCGGACCTGTCCTCGCTCCAGTCCGTGCGCGACCTGGCGAAGGCGTTCCGCGCCCGGCACTCGCGGCTGGACGTGCTCCTCAACAACGCGGGCCTCATCATCGACCGCCGGCAGGTGACGGTGGATGGCTACGAGGCCACGTTCGCCACGAACCACCTGTCCCACTTCCTCCTCACGCACCTCTTGCGCGACCTGCTGGTGGCGAGCGGACCGGCGCGCATCATCAACGTGTCCTCGGAAGGGCACCGGCTGGCGTACTCGGACTTCCTGGACGACCCGCAGACGGAGAGGCGCCGCTACGACGGCATCCGCGTCTACGGCAACGCCAAGCTCAGCAACATCCTCTTCTCGCGCGGGCTGACGAAGCGGCTGGCCGGCACGCAGGTGACCGCGAACGCGCTGCACCCCGGCGCGGTGCGCACGGGCTTCGGGCACAACAGCGAGGGCCTCTTCAAGCACCTCATCAAGCTGGCCGGGCCCTTCATGCTCTCCCCCGAAAAGGGCGCGCGGACCTCCATCTACCTGGCGTCGTCGCCGGAGGTGGCGGGCGTCAGCGGCGAATACTTCATCAAATGCCGCAAGGCGAAGCCGTCGTCCGCCGCCCGGAACGACGCGCTCGCGGAGCGGCTCTGGCAGGTGAGCGAAGAGCTCACGGGAGTGAAGGCATGATCGACCTGTACACGTTCAAGACCCCCAACGGCCGCAAGATCTCCATCGCCCTGGAAGAGCTGGGCATCCCGTACAAGACGCACGCGGTGGACATCTCCAAGGGAGACCAGTTCAAGCCCGAGTTCCTGGCCATCAATCCCAACAACAAGATTCCGGCCATCGTGGACCACGACGCGCCGGGGGGCCGTCCGTTCGCGCTCTTCGAGTCCGGCGCCATCCTGCTCTACCTGGCGGAGAAGACGGGCGCGCTGATGCCCACCGACCCGCGCGGCAAGGCGGAGGTGACGCAGTGGCTGATGTTCCAGATGAGCGGCATCGGCCCCATCCTCGGCCAGCTCAACCACTTCGGGCGCTTCAACTCCACGAAGATTCCCTACGCCATCGACCGCTTCCAGACGGAGGCGAAGCGCATCCTGGGCGTGGTGGAGCAGCAGCTGTCGTCGCGGGACTACCTGGCCACCACGTACTCCATCGCGGACATCGCCACGTACCCGTGGCTGAAGGGCTCGCGGGACTTCTTCCCGGAGCTCTTCATGAACCTGCCCAACATCATCCAGTACCTGCACCGCGTGGGCAGCCGTCCCGCGGTCCAGCGGGGCATGCAGGTTCCCTGACGTCTGTTGTTTCCATCCATGGCCTCGCTCGAACAGCTCGTCTTCGACAACACCTACGCCCGCCTGCCCCCCGGGTTCGCCGCCCGGGTGGCCCCCGCGCCCTTCCCGGACGCGCACGTGGTGAGCGTGAACCCGGCGGCCCTGCGGCTGCTGGGATTGGACGCGGAGGAGGCCGCGCGCCCGGAGTTCGCGCGCGTGTTCGGCGGGGCCACGCCGCTGCCCGGCATGGAGCCCCTGGCCATGGTGTACGCGGGGCACCAGTTCGGCGTGTACGTGCCGCGCCTGGGAGACGGCCGCGCGCTGCTGCTGGGCGAGGCGCGCGGTCCGGATGGCGGCAGGTGGGACCTGCACCTGAAGGGCGGCGGGCCCACGCCCTTCTCGCGCGGCGGTGACGGCAGAGCGGTGCTGCGCTCCACCGTGCGTGAGTACCTGGCTTCGGAAGCCCTGCACGCGCTGGGCATCCCCACCACGCGGGCCCTGTGCATCCTGGGCAGCCGCACGCCGGTGTACCGCGAGGACGTGGAGACCGGCGCCATGCTGGTGCGCCTGGCCCCGTCGCACGTGCGCTTCGGCACCTTCGAGTACTTCCACCACACCGAGCAGCCCGGCCACGTGGCCACGCTCGCGGACCACGTCATCGCCGCGCACTTCCCGCACCTCGCGGGCCAGGAGGGCCGCCACGCGCGCTTCTTCGCGGAGGTGATGGAGCGCACCGCCGAGCTCGTGGCGCGCTGGCAGGCGGTGGGCTTCGCGCACGGCGTGATGAACACCGACAACATGTCCATCCTGGGGCTCACGCTGGACTACGGCCCCTATGGGTTCCTGGACGACTTCGACCCAGGCTTCGTCTGCAACCACTCCGACCACCAGGGCCGCTACGCGTTCGACCAGCAGCCGCGCGTGGCGCTGTGGAACCTGGCCTGCCTGGGAGAGGCGCTGCTCACGCTCATCTCCGAGGATGAGGCGCGCGCCACGCTGACCCTCTTCCAGCCCACGTTCGCCCGGCACTTCCTCACGCGCATGCGCGAGAAGCTGGGCCTGCTGGAGGCCCGCGACGAGGACCGCTCGCTGCTGGAGGACCTGTTCGCGCTGATGGCCGGCTCGCACGTGGACTACACGCGCTTCTTCCGCGCGCTGAACCGGTTCGACGCAAGCCCCGGTGCTCGCAACGACGCGCTTCGCGACCACTTCCTGCCGCCGGAGGGCTTCGACGGGTGGGCCGAGCGCTACCGGACGCGCCTGGAGTCGGAAGGCAGCGTGGACGCCGAGCGCCACGCGCGCATGGACCGCGTCAACCCGAAGTACGTCCTGCGCAACTGGGTGGCGCAGCAGGCCATCGCCCGGGCACAGGAGGGGGACTTCGCGGAGGTGGACCGCGTGCTCGCGCTGGTGTCCGCGCCCTTCGACGAGCACCCCGGCCAGGAGGCCTACGCGGCCTCGCCGCCCACGTGGGGGCGGCACCTGGTGGTGAGCTGCAGCTCCTGACGCGCGGGCACAACGGCCTGCCGGGCAGGCGGGCAGGCGCACGCGAGCGGGAATCCCCTGCGCGCGGTGCCTAGCTTGGAAGGCATGATCGAACCTGCCGCTCCGCCCCGCATCGTGTTCCGTGCCCTGGGTCCCGGCCTCGTGGGCGCCGCCGCGCTCACGCTGGTCCACGAGAGCGCCCGGCGCGTGTTGAAGCACCCGCCGCGCATGGACGTGCTGGGCATGCGCTCCCTGGAGAGGGGCATCCGCTTCTTCGGCGGCGAGCCCGCGAAGGGGCGCCAGCTGCATCGCCAGACCCTGGTGGGCGACATCCTGTCCAATGGGCTGTTCTTCTCGCTCGTGGCGCTGGGACGTCCCAAGCGGCCCTACCTGCGCGGCGCCACGCTGGGCCTGCTCGCCGGCCTGGGCGCGGTGGTGCTGCCGCCCAAGCTGGGACTGGGCCGCAAGCCCTCACAGGCCCGCCCGTCCACGTCGCTGCTCACCGTGGCCTGGTACACCTTGGGCGGACTGGCCGCGGCCCGCGCCACGCGGAGGCTGGTGGCGCGCCGTCAGCCGGAGCTGCCCCTGGGCCGGCCCCTGCATTAGCACCGGGTGACTGGAAGGCATCGCGCGCGGTGGATTACAAATCCCCGCGATGCATCCCATCGACATCCCTTCCGGGGCGATGAACGAGTTCGACCTGCCGCCCATCTGCATCGTCACGGGTGAGCGGCAGGGCGTGGTCTTCAAGCCGGTGCAGTTCTCCTGGTATCCGCGCTGGATTGGCTTCCTCGCCCTCCTCAACCTGCTCATCGCCATCATCGTCGCGGCCGCGATGACGAAGCGGGTGAAGGGCACCCTGCCCTTCACCGAAGAGGCCTGGAGCCGGTGGAGGCGCGGACAGGTCGTCATGGGTGTCTCGGTGGTGGCCGCCATCGCGCTGCTCATCTTGTCCTTCTCCCTGCTGGCGTCCGACGCGCCGGAGTGGCAGGGCCTGGTCACGATGGCGTCGAGCGTGGCCCTCCCCGTGCTCATCTGGGTGTTCTTGCTGCGCAACCGGGGGCCCCAGGTGCGGCGCATCGACCCGGACAACATCTCGATCGTCATCCCCAACGGACCCGCCGCGCATGCCATCACGGGCCACTTCCTGTCCGGGCTGCACGCCCCGGTAGGGAATGCGGAGGCGGGCCTGGACGCGGACGGCGCTCCGGATCGCGCCGTCTGCGCGAGGCACGAAGACATCGTCGCGAACCAGGTGTGCACCCGTTGTGGCGCGTTCATGTGCCCGCGCTGTGAGCGCCGCGTCCGCCGCGAGGCGCCGCCGATGTGCCCGGGCTGCTGGGAGCTGCGGATCCGCTCCGTCGAGAAGCCCCCGGACTCCTTCTTCACGGCGCCGAACGTGGGCCTCCAGTTGGCGCTCGTGTCGCTCATCCCCTTCTGCTTCATCCTCCAGCCCGTGGCGCTGGTGCTCAACGGGGTGAACCTGGTGAAGGCCCGGCGCGAAGGCGGGTCCCGGCCCGACCAGCGGAAGGCCATGGCCGGCCTCGTCCTCTCGGGGCTGGGCGCGGTCCTGTCCGTCGCGCTCTACGCCCTGGGCTCCCGGCCCTGACGCTCGGCAGCCCCCCGCCAGGGTTGGCGAGTGAAATCCCTGGCACGGGGGCACTTGCCGGAGGCGGAGGGCCGACCCCAGCCTGAGGGTCCATGGCCACCGACTTCACCCGCCTGCCCCTGCGCGGCGTCCAGGATGCGTTGCACGTCGTCGTCGAGTCGCCCCGCGGTTCGACGGTGAAGTTGAAATACGACCCGAAGCTCCAGGCCTTCACGCTGTCCCGGCCGCTGACACGGGGCTTCCGCTACCCGTTCGACTGGGGCTTCATCCCCAGCACCAAGGGCCCGGACGGAGACCCGCTGGACGCGCTGGTGTACTGGGACGTGCCCACCTGGCCCGGCGTCGTGCTGCCCTGCCGGCCGCTCGGCGTGCTCCAGGTGGATCAGAAGAAGAAGGACGCGAAGAACGGCGAGCGCGAGCGCAATGACCGCCTGCTGCTCGTCCCGGTGAACGCCACCCGCTCGGACGACCTCAACTCCTACCAGGACCTGTCCCAGCGCGAGCGCGAGGAGCTGGAGCACTTCTTCCTCGCGGTGGTGCACTTCGCGGACAAGGACGCGCGCATCCTCGGCTGGGATGGCCCGGACGCCGCGGAGCGCATGGTCCAACACTACGCCACGAAGGAGGACTGACCCGCCATGCCCCCTCCCACTCCCATCCGGGGCCTGGGCCCCGACACCGCGCTGGGCGACGCCGCCCGCCGCATCCTCGCCGGCCGGCTCGCGGACGTGCGCCACCCCGAAGCCCAGTTGGACGGGGAGCTGGACGAGGACGGCGTGCACGACATGCGCGTGGCCACCCGCCGCCTGCGCGCCGCGCTCCAGGTGTTCCAGGCCACCGGCAAGCTCACCCGGCTGGAGGCGGACGTGAAGCGCCTCCAGGACGCGCTGGGCGACGTGAGGGATTTGCACGTCCAGGACAAGTGGCTGGACACCGCCGCCAAGGGCAAGAAGGACGCGAGCAAGGCGCTGGCCGGCCTGCGCCAGTCCCACCTGTCCGGCCTGAAGGCCAAGGAGAAGAAGCTGCGCGCGGAGCTGGAGCGCTGGACGGACCGCACCGTGCCGCGCCTCCTGAAGAAGGTGGACACGCTGCAGGACACCCGCCGCTTCTCCGGCAAGCGCGTGCGCGGCCACCTGCGCCAGCGCCTGCGCCGCGTGGAGAAGCGCCTGGAGCGCTACGCGGACGCGCCGGACGCCGCCTCCGCGCACGCCCTGCGCAAGGACCTGAAGAAGCTGCGCTACGAGCTGGAGATCTTCCAGCCCGCCTTCCGCCGCACCGTGGGCGCCCTGCTGGAGGTCCTGGTGCCGCTCCAGGACGGCCTGGGCGAATTGCACGACGCGGACGTGCGCCTGGAGCTCTTCGAGCGCGCCGCGGCCGAAGCCCCGCCCGGCCAGCGCAAGGCCGCGCGCAAGCTGCTGCCCCAGGCCCGCGACGAGCGCGCGGAGCGCTCCGCCGAAATCGCCCGCGAGGTGCAGCGCTGGCACGCGGAGGCCATTCCCAAACGGCTGCGCAAGGCATTGACCTGACGCACTCCGGCACAAGTCATTCCGTCAGGCGGTTCTGCTAAACCCTCGGGGCTGTCTTCATCCCGAGGGGGTTTGTCCTTGCACCTGAATCGCTTCCCGCTCCGGGCCCTGGTGGCCGGGAGCGCGCTGTCTGTCATTGCCCTTCCGGCCCAGGCGGCCGGCACGCGAACGGTCTACCTGCCGCCGCAGCTCACCAGCGCCACGCAGTCCACGACCGCCGTCCACCCGGGCGACCTGTCCCAGCTCCAGCTCCAGGCCACGGACCCACAGGGCAGTCCGCTCACCTTCTCCTGGAGCGCCACCACGGGCACGTCCGGCACGCCGGTGTCGGACCCGGGCTCCAGCACCCTGGAGTGGACCGCGCCCCAATGTCTGGCGAACGGCCCGCCCCAGGTGATGGGCACCGTGACCAACGGGTACGGCCTGTCCACGCAGGCGCTGTTCGACTTCGACTTCACGCAGTCGCTGGGCATCGACCACCAACCGGACTTCACGATGTCGGGCTTCGACGAGCTCACGAACGTGGAGGTCACGGCCGGGGGTGGGCTGCGCCTGCTCACCCACCTGGGATATCTGTCCAGCGAGCGCATCATGCTCCCCAGCGAGCAGCACCTGTCGCTCACCTTCGTCCACGAGTCCGCGGGTGCCAGCCATTCGCTCGGCTACGTGTACTACGACGACCTCGTCGCGCGCGGCTACGTGAACACCCAGAACACGCCGGAGGACTCGTCGGATGACACGCTGGTGGATGCCAATGGCAACGGCATCGCGGACCTGCACGAGGACCTCTACAACCTGGCCCCCACCTCGGGCCCCCAGGCCCGTCCGTACATCGGCACGAACCGCCGCTGTCTGCCCGCCCGCAACTTCATCTCGCAGGGCGTCAGCCTCAGCATGCCCGACCTGGCGCTCAACGCCGCCTGCACCGGCGCCTTCGTCCGGCAGTCCCTTCCGGATGCCCGGCCCGGCACGCACCCGCTCCTGCCAGTGGACGTCGTCGGCGCCACTCCCACGGAGAGCACCACGCCCAACGCCAACGCCTGGTCGGACCTGGGCCTGTATCCGCGCATCCCCAACCTGCTGGAGCCCGCCCATCCGATGAACAACCAGCTGGGCCTGGGGCACCTGGTGTTCCTGCTGGCGGACGACGACTCCGACCGGACGACCTTCAACCAGTTGGGCGTCGTCACGGACACCGGCAGCCTCGCGGACGGCATCCCGGACTATGATGTCTCCCGCTACGACGCCCACGGCATCCAGCGCCCCGTCAATCCGGATCCGGGCATCACCCCGAACGACCGCACCGTGGACCTGGGCACCCTTCCGGGGGGCAAGGAGCTCGTCTTCTTCCTGGTGACCCAGTACCAGGCGCTCCACGACCTGGACCAGAAGACGGTCTACCCGTGCCTGCGCAAGGCGGCCAACGGCCAGTGCCTCCTGCACCTGAAGTCCCCCATCAACGTCTTCTTCTCCAAGGCGAAGTGGAACCTGGACCAGGACCCCGTGGGACAGATGCCCGTGGCGCAGCGCAACCCCGGCTGCGTCTATGACGAGCAGTGCGACGCGGACGCGCCCCAGTCCTCCCCGTATGCGTGCACCGTGGACAACTCGTCGCAGCGGCTGTGCGGGTGGCTGGACCAGGAGACCCTCGACCGCCTGCGGATGCCGCCCTACGGCAACATCGTCCTGCCCAGGACCGCCGCCCAGGTCCAAGCGCAGGGCCAGGGCACCATGCCGCACCTCATGCTGAACCCCACCCTCACGGCCCCGGGCCAGTGGCTGATGGGCTTCGAGGACCTCCCCGGCGGCGCCGACCGCGACTTCAACGACGTCGTCTTCCTGCTGCGCAACGTGACCGAGGGCCGCGTGCGCTCACGCGTGCTCAGCCCGGACGACGCGAACTGCAAGCTCTCCCAGGTGTCCTTCAACAAGTTCGACACCCTGTCCGGGGTCTGCACCGGCGCGGCCGCCTACATCACCTATGCGCTGGCCACGGACTGCAACGTGTGCGGCGCGGGCACGTGCGTCCCCAACCCCACGCCCACCTGGCACACCCTGTTGCTGCCTCCGGGCTCGGGCGGGGACACCGTGGACGTCTCCAGCACGCCGGGCCAGCAGCTCTGCTGGAAGGCGGACCTGACGCAGGGGACGGACCCCACGTGCCTGCCTACCATCCACTTCGTCGACGTGGGCTACGTCTCCGAGCCCGTCACGCCCTGACGGCTACGGGTTGTGCGTCGTGGCGTTGTTGTTGATGCTCGCCTGCTGTGCCGCGTCCGCCGCGGCGCGGATGATGGCACCGCCCGACGCCGCGGCGGCCCCGGTCCGCGCCGCGTTCGTCCCCTCCGCCGGCTTCGGCTCACAGACGCAGCCGGCGGAGTTCATGATGATGACCACCGCGCTCATCCGCATGTCGATCTGCTCGCACAACTGCCGGCACTCCGTGGCCCGCTCCATGGGCAGCGCGAGCGACGTGGCCCTCGCCGTCGAACAGGCCGCGAGGGGAAACACCAGGGACAGCGCCAGGAGCACGGGCAGACGGGGGGTCTTCATGGGTGAAGCCTGACACACCCCGACATAACCGTCTTCCTGGTTATTTCTGATAGACCCTGGGAGCCATCTTCATCCCGAGGAGTCTGTCCTTGCACCCGAATCCCTCCCGTCTCCTGGCCCTGGTGGCCGGGAGCGCGTTGTTTGTCATTCCCTCGCCACGTCCCGCGCACGCGGCCGACACCTGCGGCCCCGGGGACCTGTACGCGGACGTGCAGCCCGCGTTCACCGCCGCGGGGTTCGACGAGCTGACGCAGGTGACGCTCACCCCGCAGAAGACGCTGCGGTCGGTGAACCCGTTCTGGACGCCCACGTCGGTGGACTCCATCGTGTTCCCGACGGACCAGAACGTCACCATCAGCTTCGTGTACGAGAGCGCCGCCGCGAGCCACGCGCTGGGCTACCTGTACATGAGCGACCTGCGGGCCCGCGGCTACGTCAACGCGCAGGGCGACCTGGTGGATGCCAATGGCAACGGCGTGGCGGACCTGCACGAGGACATCTACAACCTGGCCCCGCCCTCCGGTACCCAGGCCCGGCCGTACATCGGCGTGAGCCCGCGCTGTACCCGGACCTTCTCATCCCGGGGCTTCACCTACCGTCAGCCGGACCTGGCGCTCAACTCGAGCTGCGCCTCGGCCTTCATCACCAACACGGACATGACGGATGCCCGTCCCGGCCGCACCTCCTCCGCCTACAACATCACCATCGACGTCGTGGGGAGCACCGTGACGACAACGGCCGGCACCGGCTACTCGGACAACGGGCTCTTCACGCGCATCCCCAACCTGCTGGAGCCCGCGCACGCGTCCAACAGCAACATGGGCATCGGCCACCTGGCCTTCCTGCTGACGGACGACGACTCCGACACGGCCACCTTCCAGGGGCTGGGCACCGTCACTGACGCGGCGGACCTGAACGACGGCGTCCCCGACTACGACGTCTCCGCCTATGACAGCCACGGCCGTCCGCGGGCCTCCAACCCGGATCCCGGCATCACGACCTACGACCGCACGGTGGACCTGGGCGTCATCCCGGGCGGACAGGAGGTGGTCTTCTTCCTCGTCTCCGCCTTCGAGTCGTCCCACAACACGGACAACGGCACCGTCTATCCCTGCCTACGCAGGGACGCCAACCTCCAGTGCACGCTGCACCTGAGGACGCCCCTCCACGTGTTCTTCTCCAAGGCGAAGTGGAACCTGGACCAGGACTTCATGGGCCAGAACCCCGTCGCGTCCCGGAACATGGGGTGTGATTACAACGAAGCCTGCACCCCGAATTCGACCCGGTACGCCTGCACCCTGGCCGGCACCACCCAGAAGATGTGCGGGTGGTTGGATGACTGGACCCACGAGCGCCTGGCGACGATGCCCTACGGCAACACGAGCCTGCCCATGGTCGCCACCACCGTCGCCGCGCCGGGCAACCTCGTCATGCCCCACGCCGTGCTGGGCAACGTGGGCC
The DNA here is from genome assembly GCF_054512695.1 of Corallococcus sp. M7. Lineage (NCBI taxonomy): Bacteria > Pseudomonadati > Myxococcota > Myxococcia > Myxococcales > Myxococcaceae > Corallococcus > Corallococcus sp. M7. The sequence continues at coordinate 895,415 of NZ_CM137252.1, read as the reverse complement.
CCGCGTCCGACCGGTGGCTGCTGGCCTTCGAGGATCTCCCGGGTGGAGGCGACCGGGACTTCAACGACGTCGTCTTCATGCTGCGCAACTGGGCGCCCACGCCCGGCCGCGTGCGCTCCACCGTGCTGAGCCCCGAGGCCCCCAGCTGCGCCATCCAGCAGGTGTACATCCACAAGGACGACGCCCAGGACCCCACCTGCGCCTCTCCGGTCGCCATCAACTACTCGGTGGCCACCGACTGCCGCGTGTGCCTCGCCGGCACGTGCGTCACCAATCCCAACCCCACCTGGCATCCGGTGACGTTCGACTGGAACCGGGACGCCGTGCTCGACGTGTCCAGCACGCGCGGCCATCAGCTCTGCTGGAAGGCGGACCTGACCGCCGGAAGCGGTCCGTGCCAGGCCACCATCAACAACGTGGACATCGGCTACGAATCCGGGCCTGTCGTGCCTTGACGGCTGTCAGGGATTGTCCCCCGCTGGAGATGTCTGTCATCTGCATCTGATAGACCCTCGGGGCCGTCTCCACCCCGAGGAGTCTGTCCTTGCAGCCTCATCTCCTTCGACTCCTGGCCTTCGTGGCCGGGGGGCTCCTGCTTGTCATTCCCTCACCGCGCGCGGCCCACGCCACGCCCTCCGGGAGGAACAAGCCCTTCCATGTGCCGCCGCGACTCACCGATGTCTGGCAGTCCCCAGGGATCCTGCCTCCCGGTGGCACCGCGGAGCTGGGCATCCAGGCCACGGACCCCCAGGGCTTTGCGCTGACGTTCTCCTGGGACGCCAGCGCGGGCACGCTGGGGACGCCGGTGGACACCGCGACCTCGAGCACCCAGACCTGGACCGCGCCGCAGTGCCTGGCGGAGGACGCCGTGCCGGTGGCCGCCACGGCCACCAACAGCTACGGCCAGTCCATCTCGGTGCCGTTCGACTTCAGCGTCGTCCAGGACCTGGCGGTGAACCGTCAGCCGCCCTTCGTGGACTCGGGCTTCGAGTTGCTGGAGAACGCCACCGCCATGTCCTGGCAGGAGCTGTGGCTGACAGCGCCCGAGGCTCCCAGGTCCTCGGAGCGCATCGTGTTCCCGAGAGACCAGCAGCTGAGCGTCACCTTCATCGCCAAATCCTCGGAGGCCGCGCACGCGTTCGGCTACGTGTACTACGACGACCTCGTCGCGCGCGGCTACGTCAACGCCCAGGGCGACCTGGTGGATGCCAATGGCAACGGCATCGCGGACCTGCACGAGGACCTCTACAACCTGGCGCCCCTCTCCGGCTCCCAGGCGCGCCCGTACATCGGCACGGCGCCCCGTTGCATGAACACCTTCACGTCCGGAGGCTTCACCTACCGCCAGCCCGAGCTGGCGCTCAACGCGAACTGCGCCTCCGCCTTCACCCGGCAGCAGCTCCCGGACGCCCGCCCCGGGTACGGCTCCAATATCTACGCGGTGGACATCGTGGGGCCCCCTCCGCCCACGGCCACCTCGGTTCCGCTCCCCTGGTTCTCCGACCAGGGCCTCTTCCCGCGCGTCCCCAACCTGCTGGAGCCCAAGCACGCGGCGAACAACTTCATGGGCATGGGCTCGCTGGTCTTCCTCAACACCGACGATGACTGGGACACGACCACCTACCGCGCGCTGGGCCTGGTGCCGGACGGCGACCCCTACGGCCCCGACGGCATCCCGGACTACGACGTGTCCCGGTACGACACGCGGGGCAACGTCCGCCCCTACAACCCGGACCCCGGCATCTCCCGTCATGACCGCACGGTGGACCTGGGGCTCATCCAGGGGGGCAAGGAGATGGTCTTCTTCCTCGTCACCGCCTTCGACGCGAGCCACGACCTGGACTTCGGCACCGTCTACCCCTGCCTGCGCAAGGCGGCCAACGGCCAGTGCACGCTGCACCTGAGGTCGCCCGTCTCCGTCTTCTTCTCCAAGGCGAAGTGGAACCTGGACCAGGACCCCGTCGGAAGCTGGATGCCAGCGGCGCAGCGGAACATCGGCTGCGCCTTCTCCGACCAGTGCAACCCGGCCGCGCCCCAGTCCTCCTCGAAGGCCTGCACCGCGGTGCCGAGCGGCCAGAAGCTGTGCGGATGGATGGACTCGGAAGTGCTGCAGCGCCTCGCCGATCCGTATGACGGGGGGCTCGTCCTCCCCATGGAAGGCGCCACCGTCCCCGTGTCGGGCAACGGCAACATGCCGCACGTGCTGCTGACGGCGCCCATGACCCTGCCGGGCCAGTGGCTGCTGGGCTTCGAGGACCTCAATGGCGGCGGCGACCGCGACTTCAACGACGCCGTCTTCCTGTTCCAGGGTCAGGCGCCCAGCGCCGCGCGCTCGAAGGTGCTGAACGCTCCGGACGCGAGCTGCGCCGTGTCCCGCGTGCGCTTCACGAAGACGGACACCGTGCCGACAGGCTGTGACTTTGAGCCCGCCCCCTCGTATGCGGTGGCCACCGACTGCGCCTCCAACCCCACGCCCACCTGGCACCCGCTGCCGCTGCAACGCGGGACGGACAGCGTCACCGTGGATGTCTCCGGCACACCTGGCAATCAGCTCTGCTGGAAGGTCACCCACCCGGGTAGCCCGCCTGCCTGCCTGCCCGCGGCGGTCCAGGTGAACGTGGGCTACGAGCTCACACCCGTGGCCCCCTGAGCCGTCCGTCACTTCCGGACATCCGCCGCCCCGGTCCCCTGGTGTGGGGGCCGGGGCGTGCCCACATCCCTGCTGGATGTGATCCGCCCTGTGCCCGGGTCGCAGGGCAGGCAACCCTCCCTTCGGGGCACCCGGAAGAAGTGTCGGAACCCCGCGCTGTAAAAAGTGCCGGGTTCCGCCCTAAGCATTGAAGCTGTTTCGCGCAACGCCCCGGAATCATTGAGGTTGCCCGTCGGCTGGCATTGGCCCGTGCGTTGCTAAAGGTCTCCCCGTCGCAGCAAACGGCGGTCACACACACCGCCCTCTTCCCCGAGAGAGACCCCCCATGCAGGCTTCCAACTCCTTCTCTTCCGCCGACTCGCTCTCCACGTACCTCTCGGAGATCAACCAGTACCCGCTGCTGAACCCGCAGGAGGAGCAGACGCTGTCGCGCGCCTTCCGCGCGGGCGACCTGTCCGCGGGCCACCGCCTGGTGACGAGCAACCTGCGCTTCGTGGTGAAGGTGGCGTACGAGTACCGCTCCTACGGCCTGAAGATGTCCGACCTCATCCAGGAGGCGAACATCGGCCTGATGAAGGCGGTGCAGAAGTTCGACCCTGAGAAGGGCATCCGCCTCATCTCCTACGCGGTGTGGTGGATCCGCGCGTACATCCAGAACTACGTGCTCCGCAACTGGAGCCTGGTGAAGCTGGGCACCACGCAGGCGCAGCGCCGGCTGTTCTTCAGCCTGGCCCGTACGCGCCGCGAGCTGGAGAAGCTGGGCGCCGGCGAGGGCCACATCGTCAACGCGGACGAGATCGCCAAGAAGCTGAACGTGAAGCCCGCGGAAGTGCGTGAGATGGAGCAGCGCATGGGCGGCCGGGACCTGTCCCTGGACGCGCCGGTGGGCGAGGACGGCGACGCCACGCACCTGGACTTCGTGGAGTCCGAGTCCGCCTCGCACGCGGACGAGGTCGCCGACCGTCAGCAGGCGGGCCTCACCCGCAACCTGGTGCAGCGCGCGCTGATGCGCCTGGATCCGCGTGAGCGCTTCATCATCGAGCAGCGCGTGATGAGCGACTCGGAGATGACCCTGAGCGAGCTGGGCGAGCACTTCGGCTTCTCCCGCGAGCGCGCCCGTCAGCTGGAGATCCGCGCCAAGGACAAGCTGAAGGCGGAGCTGGCGAACCTGATGGCCGAGGCCGGCCTGGACCAGGCCGAGCTGGCCGCGTAAGCGCGCGGGAGTTCTTCAAAGGCTGCGACACGGCACGGCCCCGGACCCTCGCGTTGGGAAGCGCGAAGGCACGGGGCCGTGGCATGTCTGGAGTCGGCGGTTACCGGGGCACGCCGGGCGAGGACTCGCCGCTCTCCACCGGCGCGGGCGCGGCCGGCTGCGCGCGGGACGTCGCGTCGATGCGCAGGGCCTGCGGCTCGCCGCTGCTCTCATCCGTGCGGTAGGAGGCGCGGACCTGCGCGCCCTCCTGGATGTCCGCGGCGCTCGCGGCCCGGCCGTCCACCTGCACCTGCGTGCTGGGGCCCACCTTCAGGCGCAGCTGCGGCTCACCGCTCTGGCTCACCAGCACCTCCTGGGCGCTCGCGCTGAGCACGTCGCCGGAGATCTGCTGCTCCTGCCGCGGGGCCTGCGCGGTGGTGGGCTGCGAGTTCTGGGCGATGGCGGCCTGCTGCGTGGCGGCGTTCTGGTTCGCGGCCTGCTGCTGCTGGGCGCTCTGGTCCGCGATGCGCTGGTTCGCGGCGGCGCTCTCATTGGAGGCCTGCTGCTGCTGCGTGGCGAAGTTCTGCTGCGCCTGGCGCTGGGCGGCCAGTGCGCTGGCCTGGGCCTGCTGGGCCACGGACTGGGCCTGCTGGGTGCGAGCCTGCGCCTGCTGCTGGCTGGACTGGGCCTCCTGGGCCTCCTTCTGGGCCTTGGCCTGGGCCTCCTGGAGCTCCTGCTGCTTCTGCTGCACGTCCTCCTGGGCGCGGGCGGCCTCGCGCTGCTGGCTGGAGGCCTCCTTCTGCGCGTCGCGCGCGTCGTCGAAGGCCTTCTCCGATTGGGCCTGTGCCTGCTCCACCTGCTGTCCGGGCGTGTTGTCCGTGGAGGTCTGGCGAGAGCGGTCTCCGTCCTGGCAGGCGGTGGTGCTCACGACCAGTGCGATGGCTCCGGCACCCAACCATGCTGCGCGCGATTTCATGGGGTTCTCCTGTCAAAGGGATGACAGGGCAAAGATGGCGGTGGCGGGTGGAGCGCCAAGCCATCCCACGCCGGGCGCTCGCCCGGCCGCACGCCCCACGGCGGGGGCTCACTTTGGGGCTACCGCGTCCGGAAGAATGGCGATAAGGGGCGCCCCCCCATGCGCGCCTGCGGACTCGACTTCGGAACCAGCAACACCGCCCTGGCCCTGCCGGACGGCACCGTGTTGCCGCTGCAGCCCCACACCCCGGAGCCCCGGCTGTTCCGCTCCGTGCTCTTCTTCGCGGAGGAGGAGCGGGAGGTCTTCACGGGCGCGGACGCCATCCAGCGCTACCTGGAGGACAACAACGGCCGGTTCATCCAGTCCGTGAAGTCCTTCCTGCACAGCTCGTCCTTCCGGGCCACGCAGGTGAAGGGGCGCACGTTCACCATCGAGGACCTGGTGGCCATCCTGCTGCGCCGCGTGCGCGAGGCGGCCGGGGCACACCTGGGCGAGGCGCCGGACGCGGTGGTGCTGGGCCGGCCCGCGGTCTTCACGCCGGATCCGGAGGCGGACGCACTGGCGGAGAAGCGGCTGCGCAAGGCGGCGGAGATCGCCGGCTTCAAGCACGTGCAGTTCCTGATTGAGCCCATCGCGGCGGCGCTCGCGTACGAGGCGCGGCTGGAGAAGGACGAACTGGTGCTGGTGGCGGACTTCGGCGCCGGCACGACGGACCTGACGTTGATGCGGCTGGGGCCGTCGCGGCGGGGGAACCTGGACCGCAAGCCGGACGTGGTGGGGTCCACGGGTGTGCGCATCGGCGGTGACCGGTTCGACGCGGAGATCATGCGGCACAAGCTGTTGCCCAGGTTCGGGGCGGGATCCACGTACAAGGTGAAGGGCTTCAGCCACAAGCGGCTGCCCATTCCGCAGCACGTGCTGGCGAAGCTGCTCAACTGGCACGAGATGTCCTTCATCCGGGAGAAGTCCACGCAGGAGCTCCTGGAGGTGATGCTCGACACGAGCGACCACCCGGCGGAGATTCAAGCGCTCTACGACCTGGTGATGGACAACCTGGGCTACCGGCTGTTCCGGGCGATTGAAGCGGCGAAGGTGAAGCTGTCGAGCGAGGACGTGGCGACCATCGACTTCGAGGACGCGCGCATCCACCTGCACGAGCCGATGACACGGGCGGAGTTCGAGGCGGCGAGCCGCACGTTGTTGGATGAACTGTCGCAGTGCACGGAAGGGCTGTTGGCGAAGCATCCGGAGGCCAGGGACATTGACGCGGTCTTCCTGACGGGAGGTTCGTCGCAGATTCCGGCGGTGCGGGAGCTGTACGTGAAGCGCTTCGGAGCGGAGCGCGTGCGCACGGCGGACGCCTTCACCTCCGTGGCGGAGGGCCTGGGCCGCGCGTCCGCGTGGTTGACGGGGTGAACCATGGCGGCACAGGCAGCACGGCGACGGTGGCATCCAGTCGCGGCCGTGCTGTCCCTGTGCGCAGCGTGTGTCGGGCCCACGGACCGGACCTTCGTCACGGGGCGGATTTCGCCCCGGCAGATCCGCTTCGTGACTCTGAGGGAAGCAACGCCAGGGGAAGAAGGCGGTCAGCGCGCCGCCTGCATCCACATCCGGATTACTCGCGCCAACACCAGCGAGTCCGTGCTGTGCCGGTTCGGCGTTGAAACGCCCCTGCGAACCCATGAAGGCGCCCTCTCACTGCCGCTGGCGCAGCGCATCGCGGCGGACCGTATCAATGAGGCCTCTCAGGCAATCTTCGGCTCCGCCACCATCGACTCACCGCTCGGAATGCTTTGTGAGTTGATGAAGGCACAGCTTCGAACGACCTTCGAGGCGTCCCTTGCCGGAGCCCGGTTCAGGGCGCAATGCGATGAACGGGCGCCTCCGGTGCTCTTCGGTCACATGACTCTCTGACGCTGGAGCCCTCGCGCCATGCCTCCCAGCACGAACGAACTGCTGACCCTCGCTCGCCATTACTGGCCTGCTTCGTACGAGGAGTCCCTGGACGACGCCCATCCTGAACACAAGCGCCGCCAGGAACGCTGGGCGCAAGTGCTACAGCAGAACGAGCGTTGGGACGACTTCCGGCGCCAGCTGGGCCTGCGGCTGCCAGACTTCACCCTGGCGGAAGCAAGCACGACCTCCCAGGCCTCCTTGCGCTGCGCCGTCTATCCCGCGAAGGGAATCCCCATGCAGCCCGTGCCCTGGGTACTCGTGGGCTGTATGAGCATCCTGGCGCCGGTCTACACGGTGTATGGACTCACGTTCGACTACGAGGGACGCAAGCGAGGAAAGGCCCACCTGCACCTGCCGCCCTTGCCCGCGGCCATGAGCGACACCGCGCGCATCATCGCCCGGGAACTGGAGGCCCACTTCCACGTCACGGCGCTCCCGCCTGAAGTCGCGGCCCTTCCCGTCCCTGTCGCCGTGGAGTGGACACGTCCACCCCAGACCACCTTGTTCGACGCACTCTTCGACAGCGCCCCCACCATCGTCCCGTAAGCGGGGACCTGGTGCGTTCAGTTCCACCCCCACGCTGCGCCGCAGGATTCGGCCGTCGAGTCTGACCGCGTAACGCGTTCCTGTGTCCACGCCAATGAAGGCGTCGCCACAAGCACTCGGGTCTTCGTGGATCAGGATGAAGAAGATGTCGCCCTGACGGATGACACGGTAGCGATACGCCTCCGGTCTTCCCCAGCACGGCGTCTCCTTGGACTGCTTCGGGAAGAAGTCCTCCATCGCGACCTGGACCGCCCTGAGCAGGTTGCCATCCAGCACATACGCCTGTGCATCGCCTCCCACCTGTACCGCGGACTGCGCATGGAACGGCGGAAACGCGATGCTCCGGTCTCCCTCCCAGCCGGCGGGCCGGGCCCCCTGTCCTCGCAAACAACCCGCCACGAGTAGCGCCCCTGCGATGGCCCCAACGGCTCTCAGGGCCCCACGTCCACCGTGCGCGTCGTCCAGTCCGTGCCGCCGCGACCGTCCCGGGCCACCACCCAGACCGTGATGCGCTCGGGCGTCTTGGCGGTCGTGTAGGTCGTCGTCGGGTCTCCGGGCTTGCCGTCCACCGGCTCCAGCGAACGGAACGACCCAACCTCGCCCTCGCCCGTCGCGAACCAGCTGTAGAAGACCTGCTCCGTCTGCGTTCCGTCCGCCGTGGAGTAGGACTCCTCGCTGCCCTCGCCCAGCACCGGCGTGAACGTCACCTCCGCGTCCAGCGGCAGCGGCCCGGACAGCGGCGCGTCGTTCCACAACACGTCCTGTATCACCGGGTTCTGGTTCGGCGTGTCCGTCGAACGCAGCGTGATGCGCCGCACGCCCCGCTCCACGCCCTCCGGCGTCCCGCTGCCGTCCGTCGCCTCGTACCCCACGAACAGCGGCAGCCCCGTCTGGAGCACCTGCTGCACCGCCGGGTCGTTGAAGTCGAACGTTCCCCCCTGCCCTCCCCCCGTGCCGCCCGTGGCCGCCTGGAACGCTTCGATGAGCAGCGCCTGCACCGCCGGGTCACTCAACGACAGCACCCCGTTGTTCAACGGCACCCCGCTGTCCTCCGGACACGCCACGTCCCCGTAGGGGTTCACGTCCGGCCGGCACAGCGCGTACGTCACCGTCACCGGACGCGCGTCCGGCGTCACCGCCAGCGCGCTGAACGTCACCGGCGGCGGCAGCGTGGAGGCGTTCGGATTCAACGCCAGCTCCGGCGGCTCCGCCTTGATGCCGAGCACGCGCACGCTGCGAATCTCACTCTGGGCATCGAAATCGGGGCCGCTGCACGCGCTTGAGCCCAGCAACGCAATCACAGACAGCAGGACGGGAGTGCGCATGGCGTCAGAAGGCTCCCTTCAAGCCGAGCACGGGCAGGATGGGCAGGCCCTTGAAGAACTCGCGCTTGGAATAGTTGTAGTTGTAGGCCACGCCCTCGACCGACTGGTTGTTGTACGCGTTCGTCAGGTCCAGGTAGAGGTCCAGGTTCCACGTGTCGAAGATGAGGTTCTTGTCCACGCGGATGTCCAGCTGGTTGAACGACGGCAGCCGCTGCGAATTGACCAGCCCGTAGTACGGAATGAACACGTCCGTCGTGTCGTCGCGTTTGGCGCCCAGCACCGGCGTCGTCGGGTTGCCGGACGCGAAGCGGAACCGCGCGCCCACCTCCCAGCCCTTCGGCAGCTTGTAGCTGGCGATGGCCGTCAGCACGTGCGTCTGGTCGTTGTCGAACTTGCGCCAGCGCGCCCCGGGCGCGTCCCGGCGCTCGCTGCGGGAGAGCGTGTACGAAATCCAGCCGAACAGCCGGTCCGTCAGCGCCCGGCGCACCAGCAACTCGAAGCCATAGATGCGCCCCACGCCGCCGTTCTTCAGGTTCTCCGGCACGGACTCGCCGTTGCGCACCACGCGCGCGTCCGAGCGGACGATGAGGTCATCCAGGTCGTTGTAGAAGACCTCACTGCCCACGAACCACTCCGGCCGCGCCTGCCACTCCGCGCCCACGCTGTACTGGAGCGACCGCTTCGCCCCCAGGTCCGGATTGCCGAACCCCGGTGACGGCTCATCCTGCACCGGCGGGCTGTGATAGACGCCCGCGCCGCCCTTCAGCGTCAGCGTCTCCGTGAGCGAGTAGCGCACCGCGAGCCGGGGGTTCACCGAGCGCTTCACCTCCTGCTGATCCGTGAAGACGTAGCTCTCCGTGCGCAGGCCCGGCACCACCAGCAGGTCCTTGATGGGCCGCCACCGGACCTCCGCCCAGGCGGACGGGTAGTACTGGGTGAACTTCCCGTCGATGTTGATGAGGTCCTCCGTCACCAGCGGCGACGGCGGCTCGCCCTCGCGAGGCGGCTGCTGGATGCTGGCCCTCACGTTGGCCAGGTTCGCCACCACGTCCAGACCGCCCGCGACCGTCACGTTGTCGTTGAACGCGTACTCCACCGTGGGCCGCAGATACAGGTCCGTGGACGCGATGCGCAGCCCGCGCTCGCCAATCTGGAAGTCCAGGATGGTGTTGCCCACCAGCGCGTGTGTATCGAGCGTCAGCTTGCCCTCGCGGAACTGGTGCCGCAGGCGCAACTGGTTGAAGCCCGTGGTCACATCCAGGCTGCCATTGACGGTGGGGTCGCCGTCCGCCGGCTGGTCCAACAGCAGCGCCAGGCGGTCGCGCGAGGTCAGGCCTTGCAGCGTGAAGGTGTGGCGGCCGCTCGGCTTCCACACCAGCTTCGCCTGCGCGTCGTAGTAGCGCGGCGCCACCTGGAGGCTGTCGTCGTCGAATGGCACCGCCTTGAGCACCAGGTCGATGTACGAACGCCGGCCGCCAATCGCGAAGCTCAGCGTGTCCGTGATGGGGCCTTCAATCACCGCGTTGGACTCAATGAGGCTGATGCCCACCGTGGCGTGGTAGCGGTCCGTGCGGGGCTCGCGGCTGCGCACGTTGATGACGCCGCCGGTGATGTCGCCGTAGTACGCGGAGAAGTTGCCGGGCAGGTAGTCCACCGCCTCCAGCAGGTCCGAGTTGTACACGGAGGTGAGGCCACCGAAGTGGTACAGGATGGGGATGCGCAGGCCGTCCAGGAAGACGCCGGACTCCTGCGGGCTGGTGCCGCGGATGACCAGCGCGCCGCCGTTGAACGCGGGCCGCGCCACGCCCGGCAGGTTCTGCACCACCTTGAGCGTGTCGCCCTGCGTGCCCGGTACGCGCTGCACCTCCGCCACCGTGATGGTCGTGCGCGTCACCTCCTTGCGCTCGCGGTCGCTGCGGACCACCGTCTCGTATTGGCTGAAGATGCGCTTCTGGACGTAGTACTTCGCCTGCGTCTCCTTGCCCTCTTCAATCGTCTCCTGCGTCTTGAAGCGGTCGTAGTTGCCCAGCACGACGACGACCGGGTGCGTGCCCACGGGGACGCCCCGGAAGGCGAAGCGCCCCTCTTCGTCCGTGACGGTGGAGCGATCCAGCTCCGTGAGCACCACCTCCGCGCCCACCAGGGGCTTGCGGGTGCCGCGCTCCAACGCCTGTCCGCTGAAGTTCACCGGCCCCTGCGGCTCCTGCACGCCGCCGTCCGGCGAGGCCTCGGGCTGCGGCTCCGGCGCGCGGAAGACGAACTGGTAGGCGTACTGGATGCGCACCGGCGCGGGGACGTTGTCCACCTCCGCGGGCTCGAACTGGAACTGCTTCACCGCTTCCGTGGCGGCCTCGTCGAAGCCGTGGCCCGCGGGCTGGGTGATTTCGACATTCGTGACGGCGCCCGTCTCCGAGATGTCGATGAACATCACCACCGTGCCCTCGAGCTGCTGGGCGGCGGCCTCCGGCGGGTAGGCCGCCTCCACCTGACGCAGGAGGGCGGGCGGCTTCGTCAGCACGCCCGTGGGAGCGCCTGCGTCGCCAGCGAGAGTTCCTGCGTCCGGAGCCTGTGCCACGGCTCCGGTCGCAAGCAATACACAGACGACGCAGAGGAGCGTTCTCATGAAGGGTGCGCGGGTCTCCCGCGCCCCCTCCTAGCGCCCCCCGAGGCTGGGAGCGAGAACGATTTCGATGCGCCGGTTCTGGCTCTTGTGCTCCGGCGTGTCGTTGGGCACGAGCGGCTGGTACTGCCCATAGCCCGCCGCGGACAGCATGGTCGGGTCCACGCCAGAGTCCTGAAGCGAACGGACCACCGCCATCGCGCGAGCCAGGCTCAGCTCCCAGTTGGTGGGGAACTGTCCGCCGCCGGTGGGCACGTCGTCCGTGTGGCCTTCCACGCGCACGATGCGGCCCTTCACCGTCTTGAGCGCGTCCGCGATCTTCGCCAGCGCGTCCTGGCCTTCCTTGCCCACGCGCGCGGAGCCGGACGCGAAGAGGATCTTGTCCTTGAGCTGCACGGTCATCCGGCCCTTCATCTCCGACAGCTCGATCTTGCCGTCGGAAATCTCCTGCTTGAGGGACTGGGCCAGGTTCTCGTACTCGGCGCTCTTCTTCTCCAGCTCCTCCTTCGCCTGCGCGAGCTTCTTGGCGTTGCGCCCCAGCTCGTCGTTGAGCGCGGCCAGCTGCGCGTTCTTGTCCTCCAGGGCGCGGCGCTCGGCCGCGGCGGTGGTGAGGCGGTTCTCGGAGGCGTCCAGGCGCGTCTGCAGCGCGGCCTTCTCCTGCTCCAGCGCGGCCTGCTTCTCCTCCAGCTCCTTCACCTTCGCCTCGGCGGCCGCGCGGCCCGCCTTCTCATCCGTGAGGTTCTTCGTCAGCCCTTCCGCCTCCAGGGCCTTCTCGTTGAACTTCCCCTGCGAGACGCAGCCCGTGGAGAGGGCAACGAGGGCAGCGAGAACCAGACGTGTCCGCATAGGTGCGATTCCTCCTGACAAGGATGTTGGTGGGTCCGAGATTACCGCTCTCGGGCCCGCAGCCTAGGAGAAACGCGCATCCAATTTGAGGCCAAACTTCCCAGCCGGACGAGCGGCCGGCTACTTGGGGAAGATGGGGTGGGTGTCCAGCCAGGAGCTGAAGAGGGCGTCGGCGAAGGACTTGCCGGGGATGTGGACGCCGCCGGACGCGCCACCGGAGACGTGGAGGCCGGAGCCGGGCAGGTAGGTGAGGACGAGGTCGTCGCCCTTGCGCACGTCATGCAGGGACGACAGGAGCTTCTCCAGGGACTGGCTGAGCGCGTCCTGGCGCATGGCCGGGTTCTGGCGCAGGTCCTCGCGGAAGCTGCCCACGAGCTGGTCCTTGGTGATGGTGCGCAGGAAGCGGAAGTGCAGGCGCTTCAGGCTGTTGGAGGCCACGGCCTCCTTGAAGCAGGTGGGCTCCTCCTCCATGTAGAGGCTCCACACGTACACGTTGAAGAAGAGCTTCTTCTTCAGCTCCATGTGGGTGAGCGCCAGCGTCTTGCCCTCCACCTGGAGGGAATCCGGCATGTTGACCCCGCCCGCCTGTCCCGCATGGGCCACAGCGCCCATCAGCAGGAGCATCCCCAGCGCGACCCCTCGCGCCCCCTTTGTCCACGCCGTCCCCATCATCGCCTTCCCCTTCACCCTCTTCCCAAAGTCGGTGATCGCAACGGTGTGCATGCTCTAGAAAACCGCCACCGGCGGCGATCATTGGTTTGTGCACCATTGGACGGCAACCGGAGGCCCAAGGCAAGGCTGTTGGGGGCTCAAGTGACTCCCCGGTTGTCGGGCGGACAGGACGGATGGCGCAGGACGTCACGAAACCCGGGAGGTGAGCTTACTCCGGAAGCAGGCTGGCGCGGGCCAGCGATTCTCGGAACTCATCCACGAGCTCCCAGTACAGCGCCCACGCCTCCGGGTCGCCGCCGGCTGCCTTGTGGATCGCGGCGGCGGGACCACAGGAGGTGCTCCACCCTCTTGTTTCGAAGAGGTACGCCCCGAACTTCACGGAGAAATCGAGCCCTGGCTCCAGCATCCCGTGGTGGCGCAATGCGCATGAGTAGCCCCAGAGGATCTGCTCCAGGCTTTGCAGATGCACCAGGCCCAGAGGCTCGTCGCCAGGCACATACATGGACGGGCGCTGACGAACGCCGTCCAGCAACCTGAAGATGTCCGAGTGGATCGTCTTCGCGATTTTCGTCCGCTCTGACTCGTCGCGCAGGGCCTTCAGATGCCGAGCCGATTCGCGGAGCGCCTGCCTGAAGGCAGCGACGTCCCATATCCGCGCCTCCTGCTCCTCGTACGTGATCACCATCGCGCCTGCGTCGTGAACGAAGCTCAGGGCATCGGGTTCAGAGAACAGCTTCACCCGCGCGGGTGACTTGCGCTGGAGCCGCTCCAGGCCTGAGTCCAGGGCCCACAGCCAGGCATTGAGGTATGTCTGTTCGTCCTGGATTCGCCCTTCGTCGCCCATGACACGGATGGACCCCATGAGGGCGTAGGGCGAGACAGCTTCGAGCTCCAGATGAATGAATCGATTGGAGTGGGAAATCATGTGACCTCTCATGGGCCCGGATGCACCGCCCGGAACGTCACCTGAAACGCGATGTTTTCGCGTGCGCGAGACATCAGCCGGTAGACGTGCCCCGCCTCGTCCAGTCTCTCCAGGCTCATGGAGTCGCCGTACGAGATGGACCGGGCAATGCGCCAGATCTCCGAGCGGAACTCAGGACCCGCGGGGCCGGTGATGACGTGGTTCCCGCCGTCCTCCCTCGTCCGCTTCCAACCGGGTTTGCATTGGAGGAGGAAGTCGATCTCGATGGCGACGCCTTGCAGGGAGCTCTCTTCCCAGGTGCGCGCCATCGTCACGGCGCGGGACAGGACGTAGCCCCCCATCCCCACGGACGGCTCGAACTCGTACAGGGCGAGCTCACCCGCGAGGACCCTCTGCGTCCAGGCGGCATCCAACGCCCACTCCGCGCAGCACTCGGCGGTTCCGGCCATGTCGGCCCGCCATTCGCGGATGTCGAAGAGCACGTTCTGCGTCCCGAGTCTCTCCAGGGACCACTCTTCCGCACCGTGGAAGTCAAACCAGACGGTCTCGCGGGTGGGCAGGATCAGCTCCACTTGCAGGAACATCTTCTCCCGGTCCATCCGCACGCCCGTGACCTCGGCGTCGTGGACCGACACGTTCAGGAAAGCCGTCATGGGGAACAGTGTAGGCTCTCCTTTCATGAGCGCTTCCGTCCACTTCCGCACCTGCAATCTCTGTGAAGCCATGTGTGGCGTGCGCATCGAAGTGGCGGACGGGCGCATCACGTCCATCAAGGGAGACGCGGAGGACCCGTTCAGCCGGGGCCACATCTGTCCCAAGGCCGTGGCGCTCCGTGACCTGCACGAGGACCCGGACCGGCTCCGCCATCCCATGAAGCGCACCGCTTCCGGGTGGGAGCGTGTGTCGTGGGAGGACGCGTTCCGCGACATCACGCAGCGGCTCCATGCCCTCCAGAAGGAGCACGGGCCGAACAGTGTGGGCGCGTACCTGGGCAACCCCAACGTGCACAACCTGGGCGCGATGATGTTCGGCCCCCAGCTCCTTCGCGCGCTGCGCACGCGCAACCGGTTCTCCGCGACGTCCGTGGACCAGTTGCCCCATCAGCTCGCGGCCCACCTCATGTTCGGCCACCAGTTGCTGGTGCCCATCCCGGACATCGACCGCACGCGCTACATGCTCATGCTGGGCGCGAATCCGCTCGCGTCCAATGGCAGCCTGATGACGACGCCGGACGTGCGCGCCCGGCTGCGTGCCATCCAGGAGCGAGGCGGCAAGGTCGTCGTCATCGATCCCCGTCGCACGGAGACGGCGGTCATCGCCGACCAGCACGTCTTCGTCCGGCCCGGCACCGATGCGCTCGCCCTCTTCTCCCTGCTACACGTCGTGCTGGAGGGGAACGCCCACCGCATGGGTCGGCTCGCGGCGTTCGTGGATGGATTGGACACCGTGCTGCCGCTCGTCCGCGACTTCCCTCCGGAGCGCACGGCGCCTCACACGGGCATCGCACCGGACGTGCTTCGCGGCATCGCCCGGGATTTCCTCGCCGCGGATGGGGCCGTCTGCTACGGGCGCGTCGGTGTGTCCACGCAGCCGTTCGGCTCACTCTGCCAATGGCTCATCAATGTCCTCAACATCGTCACCGGCAACCTGGATCGTGAAGGTGGCGCCCTCTTCACCCTTCCTGCCTTCGACCTCATTGGCGGGCCTCGCGCGTTCGGCGTCGGCCCTGGCAGCCATGGGCGCTGGAAGAGCCGGGTCCGAGGCCTGCCGGAGTCCTCCGGAGAGCTTCCTGTCGCCGCGCTCGCGGAGGAGATCCTCACCCCGGGCGAGGGCCGCATTCGCGCGCTCATCACCCTGGCCGGCAACCCCGTGCTGTCCACGCCCAACGGCACGCAACTGGACACCGCGCTGGGGCAGCTCGACTTCATGGTGAGCGTGGATCCGTATCTCAACGAGACCACCCGCCACGCGCACTACATCCTGCCGCCCGCGTCCCTGCTGGAGCGAGGACACTACGACCTCGTCTTCCACGTGCTCGCCGTGCGCAACACGGCGAAGTATTCGCCGCCGGTGTTCCCCGCCGGTCCGGAGTCACGCCAGGACTGGGAGATCCTCTTGGAGCTCCAGCACCGGCTGGAGACCCTGCGCAAGGGACGGAGCGTTCGCGCGCTGCTCCAGTACCAGGCCCTCAAGCGGATGGGACCGGAGCGCATCCTCGACCTGGGCCTTCGCATGGGGCCCTACGGCTCGCGCTTCCATCCGCTCAAGAAGCACGGCCTGTCGCTCGCGAAGCTTCGCGCCGCGCCGCATGGAATCGACCTGGGACCGATGAAGCCCAGCCTGCCCGGCCGGCTCCGCAACCGCACCAAGCGCATCCAACTGGCGCCGGAGTTGCTGGTCGCGGACGTGGCCCGTCTGCGCGCCGCGTTCCCGGACGACGCGGCACCTCGCGATGGCGAGTTGCTGCTCATCGGCCGTCGGCACCTGCGCGACAACAACTCGTGGATGCACAACGTGCCGGGGCTCGTGAAGGGCCGGCCCCGCTGCACGCTCATGGTCCATCCGGACGACGCCTCACGCATCGGGCTCGCGGATGGCGCCAACGCCACCATCCGCTCACGCGTGGGAGAGGTCACCGTGCCCGTCGCGGTCACCGCCGATGTGATGCCCGGCGTCGTCAGCCTGCCGCACGGCTACGGTCACCAGCGCCCCGGCATCCGCCAGCAGGTCGCCAGCGCGCACGCGGGCGCCAGCATCAACGACCTCACGGATGATCAAGCGCTGGACGTCGTCAGCGGCAACGCCGCCTTCAGCGGAACACCGGTCCAGGTCCGACCGGCCTGAGCCCCTACCATCCGGGATGTACACCGCCGGTCCGACACCTGGTTGAACCAGAGGCTCCCGGCCCCGGTCCTCCAAAACCTGTCCGACTGTCCGACAGCTTTTCGCTCCCTGGATGGAGCTGAGCCCCCTACTGCGGTCCTCCAAAACCTGTCCGACTGTCCGACAGCTTTTCGCTGCTTGGCTGGAGGAAGGGCCCCGGCTGCGATTCACCAAGAACCTGTCCGACTGTCCGACAGGTTTTTGGAGGTCGCCGCCGCCGGGCGGCCCTGCGGGAGTTCTCACCTTCTCATGGAGACAGCATCCAGACCCGAGGGCCTGGGACTTGTCTGATGGATGCGGTGGACCCTCGCTTGCATCACGGCGAGCTTGTCGTCACTCGTGCCGCTCGCCTGGCGCTCTTTCCGTCAGGGCTCTGGCGAGCGCGGCGATGTGCCGCTCGTCGGTGCCACAACACCCTCCTAGCAGGCGCGTGCCTAGCTCCGTATGGACGCGGATCATCTCTCGCGCGAATGCATCCGGGGTCTCGCTGTCGAGCTCTGCTCGCCCTTCGAGTTCCTCGGGCGAGAGACGGGAGGTATTGGCCTGCAGGCCCACCACTCGTGCCCCTAGAGAGGGCGAGGCGGCCAGTTGGCGCGACAGGCCGTCTCGGAAGACCGTGGGATGGACGCAATTCACCATGTACGCGGCCGGACGTGCGCCGGGCCGGGCGTCGATGCGCTCCACGGCTTCGGCCAGCGGGGTTCCGTCTAGCAGTGTCCCGGTGGGACGGAGGATGAAGCTCAGCAGGAACGGTGCTCCCGTGCGCGCCATCGCCTGGGCGAGGCCCTCGGCCTCCGTGAGGGCCGGCAGCGCCTGGGCCACGAGGAAGTCCACTCCGGCGCGTGCTAGCGCCTCCACGTGGGGTGTGTGGAAGGCCGCGGCCTCCTCGCGTGGGAGGGCTTCCTCGGGCCGGTAGGCATCTCCGCGACACCCGACGAGCCCTCCGATGAAGACGCCCTCCCCACGGCCGCCAACCTCATCGCGCAGGCCCGCGAGCAGCCCCACGGCCTCGCCGAAGACGTCGCGGCCGGCGAGACCTGCTCGCTTGAGCCGTTCCTCGTTCGCGCGCCAGG
Organism: Corallococcus sp. M7; assembly: GCF_054512695.1. NCBI lineage: Bacteria > Pseudomonadati > Myxococcota > Myxococcia > Myxococcales > Myxococcaceae > Corallococcus > Corallococcus sp. M7. The sequence continues at coordinate 877,751 of NZ_CM137252.1, read as the reverse complement.
TGGGCGTGAGCAGGAGCGTGGGCAGGCCGTGGCGCAGGCCGATGTCACGATAGTCCCGGTAGATGCCGGCGAGCGCCTCGCGTCCCTCTGGATGGAAGAGGAGGCCCGCGTTGGCCACGTGCGGGTCCAGCAGCCCCGCGGGGTGGCGGCGCAGGCGCTCGACCACTGAACCCTCGGTGAGCACCCGTGGGGCCTCATGCAAGGCTCGAAGAAAGGATGCGTGGTTCGCCAGGCCACCCATCAGCGCGTCCCCGTCATCTTCAGCATCCTTCGAACCTCTTCTTCCTTCAGTTGGACTTGTTGCGTCCCGCCATGACGCCGCCATCGACATCCCAGATGGCTCCGGTGACCCAGGACGCCTCGTTCGACAACAGATGGGCGATGGTCCGCGCGACCTCCTCCGCACGACCCACTCGGCCCAGCGGATGGAATCCGTTGAACCCCTGGAGCGTACCGTGCACCTGCTCCTTCGGGATGAAGCCTTCGTAGATGGGGGTCTCGACGACCGCGGGCGAAACCGCGTTGACGCGGATGGCATGGCTGGCCAACTCCATCGCCAGGTGCTGCGTCAGCGAGTGCAGTCCTGCCTTGGCCATCGAATAGGCCGAGGAGGGAGTCGCCTGGACGGCCTGCCTGGCCCACATCGAGCCGATGTTGACGATCGCGCCGCCCTTGCCCAGCGCGACCATGGATTTCGCGACGGCCTGCGTGATGAAGAAGACCGCCTTGTTGAGGTCGAGGTACAGGTCGTAATCGCGTTCCTCGTGCTCCAGGAAGGCCTTCGGCAGGAAGACGCCCGCTGCGTTGACCAGCAGCGTCGCGTCAGCGTGGTCCCTCTGGAGTCGGGCCACCAGCGCCTGTCGCTCGGCGCCCGAGGTGATGTCCGCGCGGAGGCCGTCCACGGGACCGAACGCGGACAACTCCGTGAGGGCGGCCTGGAGCTTGTCGTCCCGATGCCCGATGACAACGGCTCGCCCGCCCTCCTCGAGGACGAGCCGGGCCACGGCCTTTCCCATGCCGCTGGTCCCCCCCACGACGATGAGCTTCTGCTGGTTGAATCGCGCAGTCATCGGAGCACCTCAGGCGGTCTGATAGATGCGGACGTCCGGCGCGGCGGCGGGCCGGTTGTCAGGAGAAATCCGAAGCGTGATTTGCAGGTAGACCATGGGTGTCCTCGTGAAAGATGAGCTATCTCGTCGACGAGAGGATTCATGCTCCCGCGCCGCTGGCGTCACAAACGAGATGTTCTTGGCTTCTGACAAAGGAAATCTTGACCGCCCATGAGCGCACCCGAACACCTCAATGCCTTGCGCGCCTTCGAGGCGAGCGCCAGACACGAGAGCTTCTCCGCCGCGGCCGCTGAGCTTCATGTGACTCCGGCGGCGGTCGGGCAGCTCGTGCGAAGCCTCGAGGAGGCGCTCGGCACGCCGCTGTTCCACCGGAGCACGAGCGGACGGAAGCGGCTCGTCCTCACCGAAGCGGCCCAGCGGGCGCTGCCGGACATCCGGGCGGGGTTCGAACGGCTGAGCGTCGGCGTCGCGCGGCTGAAGGAGGGCGCGTCGGCCGGGGTGCTCACCGTGACGGTCAGCCCCGCCTTCGCGGCCAAGTGGCTCCTGCCACGCCTCGAGCGGTTCCAGGCCGCATGGCCGGAGCTGGACGTGCGGCTCGATGCGACCACCGAGCTGCTCGACTTCGCCGCGCGTGGAGTGGATATCGGCGTGCGCTACGGAGCCGGGCGCTGGCCCGGGCTGGCCGCCGAGAAGCTCCTCGACGAGGAGGTCTATCCCGTCTGCTCACCGGCGCTCCTCCGGCAGAACCGCCGTCCGCGTCGGCCTTCGGAGCTGCGCGGGCTCCGGCTCATCCATGACCGGTCCGTGGATGCGCGCCTGGGATTCGCCACGTGGGATGCCTGGCTCGAGAAGGCGGGCGCGAAGGACGTCGAGACGAAGCGAGGCCTGCGCATCAACAACTCCGCCACGGTGTTGCAGGCGGCCATCGATGGGCAGGGCGTCGCGCTGGCCCGCAGCATCATGGCGCACGACGATCTCGCGGCCGGACGGCTGGTGCGCCTGTTCCCGGAGGTCGAGTTCCCCTCTGTGCTCGCCTACTACGTCGTCTACCGGCCCGAGTGCGCCACGCTCCCGAAGCTGGTGGCGTTTCGCGACTGGCTCGTTCGCGAGGCGTCCGAGCGCCATGCGCAGACGAAAAGGACCTAGCGGTACACCGGCGCGGGCAGCACGGGCGGCACCACCGGCGCGGCGGCCGTCACCTTCGCCTTCGCTCGCCACACCAGCGGCGTGAGCGCTCCCACCAGCACGAACACCGCCTGCACCGTGTGCGCGAGCAGCGCGATGGACATCGCCTTCGCGGCCGTCGTCCCCATCGCTCCCGCCGCCAGTGAGAACATCCCGTCCGTCACGCCCACCTGCCCCGGCACCAGCGAGCCCATCGCCAGCGCCACCAGGTAGAGCCCCTGCGTGAACAGCGCCTGCACCACCGACGCGTCGATGCCCACCGCGTGCGCCAGCACCGCGTACTGCATCACCTGCAACACCCGGCTGCCCAGGAAGGCCATCATCGGCCGCCACGGACACAGCCCTCCGGCGCGGACCGAGGCCTGGAACGCCTCCGCGTGCTCGCCCCACTTGCCGCACCGCTTGCGCATCCACGCGCCCAGCCGCTTCGCCCGCAGCCCCGCGCGCACGCCCAGCGACGCGAGCAGCAACACGACGCCGTGCACGAGCATCGCCACCGTGAACGCGCTCCAGCCCGTCATCAGATAGGCCGCCAGCGCGCACGGAAAGGAGATGAGCCCTCCGGCTCCCAGCGACGCCGACTGCGACGTGGCCGCCGCCGCCGTCGCGGACGCGCCTCCCGTGTAGGGCGTCAGCAGCGTGGCCTTCGTGGCCTCCGCCGCCGCCCGGCCCGCGGGCGCCATGCTCGACACCGCGGTGCCAATCAGCTGCGCTCGCACCAACACCGACAGGGGCACCTGGCCCGCGCGCGCGCCATAGGACAGCCGCGTCGCCGTGGCGTCGCACGTCTGCCGTCCCAGTTCGATGAGCACCACCCAGGGGAGCAGCGGCAGCGCTTCCAGGAGCGTGGTCTTCAGCTCGCCCGCGCCTGCCTTGTGCACCAGGGCCCCCAACATCCCCAGGCCGCCCATCGCGAACACCGGCTTGAGGACCGTCAGCAGCCTGCGTCTCCAGACGCACGGTGAGGCACAAAGCCCCTCCCCTGCGGCGGCCCCCGGCCCGGCCAGGGCCCCTTCGTGGTGCACGTTGCTCACACTCGCCCTCCTCGCCCGTCCCCACCCGCCCCACCGAGGGGTCCATTTCAGAACCTGTGCAGCCCCCACCGTCATGGCGAGGCCCGATCGTCGACGGCCGGTAGCCTCCTTCCGCTCGCGTCCGGGGGTGGACAGAGCGCCGGGGCTTCGGGGCGGGAATGCAGGCGGAGCGGATCCATCCACCAGCGGATGCACACCGCGCGTGGGATCACAGCGCACGCTCGGCAGCAGGGCGGAAGGCGATTAGGGTGGCGCCGCCTTCACAGCGCGGGAGCAATGCCATGAAAGCAGTGCGCTTCTCGGCCTTCGGGCCGCCCCCCGACGTCGTCCAGGTGGTGGAGGAATCCCCCGCGCCGCTGAAGCCCGGCGAGGCGCGGCTGGCCGTGCTCGCCACGCCCATCAACCCGTCCGACCTGCTCACCCTCTCTGGCGAATACGGCGTGCTGCCCAAGCTGCCCGCCACGCCCGGCAACGAGGGCGTGGGCCGCGTGGTGGAGGTGTCCGGCTCCGACGCCGTGGCCGTGGGCGACCTCGTGTTCCTCCCGCTGGGCGCGGGCACCTGGCGCACCCACCTCACCGCGCCCGCCGCGCAGCTGTTGCCCGTGCCGCCGGGCCTGGACCTGCTCCAGGCGAGCATGCTGCTCATCAACCCGCCCACCGCGTATCTGATGCTGCGTCAGTTCGTGACGCTCCAGCCCGGTGAGTGGGTGGTGCAGAACGCCGCCAACTCCGCGGTGGGCCGCTACCTCATCACCCTGGCGCAGGTGATGGGCCTGAAGACCGTCAACGTCGTGCGCCGCCAGGAGCTGGCCGACCCGCTCAAGGCCCAGGGCGCGGACGTGGTGCTGCTGGACACGGATGAGCTGCCCCAGCAGGTGCGCGCGGCCACCGGCGGCGCGAAGGTGCGGCTGGGCATCGACGCGGTGGGCGGTGAGTCCGCGCGCCGCGTGGGCGACTGTCTTGCCACCGGCGGCACGGTGGTGAACTACGGCGCCATGAGCGGCAAGGGCCCCAGGCTGTCCGCGGCGGCCACCATCTTCAAGGACGTCACCCTGCGCGGCTTCTGGCTGACGCGCTGGCTGCGCGATGCCCCGCGCGAGGAGCAGAACGCCACGCTCGCGCGGCTGGCGGAGCTGATGGCCGTGGGCACGCTCCAGGCGCCCGTGGACGGCACCTATCCGCTGGAGCGCATCCAGGACGCGGTGAAGCGCGCGCTGGAGCCGGGCCGCAACGGAAAGATTCTCCTCACCCCCAACCCCGCGGCGTGAAGCACCCGCCGCTCACATGAAGGAACGACGACCATGAAGCGAGTCGAAGGCAAGGTGGCCCTGGTGACCGGTGGCGCGGGGGGACTGGGCGCCGCGTCCGCCCGGATGCTCGCGCGCGAGGGCGCGAAGGTGGTGGTCACCGACCGGCGCGAGGGCGAGGCCCGCGCGGTGGCGGAGGAGCTGGGTGACGCCGGCCTGTTCCTCCCGCTGGACGTCACCCGCGAGGACCAGTGGGTGAGCGCGCTGGCGCGCACGGTGGAGAAGTTCGGACGGCTGGACGTGCTCGTGAACAACGCCGGCATGGGCATCGTGAAGGACGTGGAGGAGATGTCCCTGGACGAGTGGAGGTTCGTGCACTCGGTCAACCTGGACGGCGTGTTCCTGGGCTGCAAGCACGGCATCCGCGTGATGAAGGAGTGCGGGTCCAAGGGCTCCATCATCAACATCTCCTCCATCGCGGGGCTCGTGGGCGTGCCGCAGTTCCCCGCGTACTGCTCCAGCAAGGCCGCCGTGCGCATGCTGTCCAAGTCCATCGCGCTGCACTGCGCGTACAAGGGCTATGGCATCCGCTGCAATTCCATCCACCCCGGCTACGTGGAGACCGCCATGGTGGAGGCGCTGGCCCAGGCCGGTGGCCAGGCGGAGAAGACGCGCGCGCGCATGCTCAAGGGCATCCCCGCGGGCCGCTTCGGTGAGCCGGACGACGTGGCCAACGCCGTCGTCTACCTGGCGTCGGACGAGTCCAAGCTGATGACCGGCGCGGAGATGGTCCTCGACGGCGGCGCCACCGCGCAGTAGCGCGGCAGGCCCCCACTCCCGGCGCCCGGGGACGTCACTCCCAGGGCGCCGTCAGCAGCTCCCCGAAGCGCATGCCCAGGTCCATGCGCCCCACCATCGCCTGCCCCCAGGCGGTGGCCTGCGCGGCCCAGGTGGCGGGGGTGAGCCCCAGGGTCTCGAAGAGCTTCATCACGTCCCCGCCCTGCTGCATCGCCTTGATCATCCGCGCGTAGTCCACGAGCGTGGGGAAGGCGGACTCCGGGAAGAGCACCTCGCGGTCTACGTCCTTCAGCGGCACGCGGGGCTGGAGCGTCACCAGCAGGCGCTGCGCCTTCACGCGGGCGAGCGTCTCCTGCTGTTCGCGCTCCACGGCCTGCCGGGCCTGGAGCGCCTCGGCCTCGCGGCGCTGAGCCTCCCGTTGGCGCTCCTGGTCGCGGCGGCGGGACTCGGCCACCTGACGGTCGATTTCGCGCTGCCGCTCGCGCTCCGCGTCCTCACGCCTGCGCTCGCGGCGCTCGCGCATCATCCGCAGCGCGTTGTGCGTGTCGTCCAGGAAGTCGCGGTGGATGTTGGACTCCTCCTGCGGGGACGGCGTGGCGCGCACGCGCTCTTCGAAGGCGGGGAGCCACGACTCGAAGTGCTCCAGCTCCGCGTCCAGGACGTCGCGGGTGCTGGCGTCGCGGGACTCCAGCCCGTTGCGCAGCGCCATGGCGCCCTTCGACACGGAGAGGGACGCCGTGCGCGGGCGCGTGCCCACCAGCTCCTCCGCCGCGTCCCAGAGGGCGCGCAGCCGCCTGGGCAGAGAACCCTCCGGGACGCGGTCCAGCAGCTGCTCCGTCTGGCGGTAGAGCCCTTCTGGATCCACGCGCCACCAGCCCTGGAAGCGCACGAGCGCGTCCGGCTCCACCTCGCACTGGAACTCCCACAGGCGGTCGCGCCAGGCCGCGAAGGCGGTGAGCAGGGCCTCGCGCTCGGCGGGATGGGACTGGAAGCGCCGCCACACGGCTTCGACGAACAGCTCGCTTCCATTGAGGGAGCGCCACGAGCGCACCACGCGGGACAGCGGCGTCACCAGCAGGTACTGGCCCGGCCCCTCCCAGACGGCCATCAGCAGACGCCCGGCGTGACCGGGGTCGGGGTGCTTCTCCGTGCTCCGGCTCTCCGGAGCGAGGCCCAGGTGCCGGGTCCTGGAGGGATACATGATCAACGCTTCCAGCAGGGCCTCGCCGCTGTACGTGTCGCGGGCCCAGTCGTTCAGCCGCCGCTGTTCGTCCACGCCCGAATGGTGGAGGAAGCGCGCGAACTCGGATTCACCGAAGCACGCGGTGCGGTCCTTCGTCGCGCCCCGGTCGATGGCATGCACGGTCTCCTCCAGGAAGGCCCACATCGACTCGGACTCCTCCTCCTCGGGAGGCTCGGGGTCGTCGCGGGGAGGCGTGGCGGCCCAGCTGAAGAAGTCGAGCGCGGTCTCCGCGGGCAGGTCGCTCAGCACCGAGCGCGCCCAGCGGGCCCAACGCCGCTGGTCCTCCTGCCCCCACTCGCGGAAGGGGCGCCGCTTCGCGAAGGAGAGCAACTCGTCCGCGAGCGACCCGACCGTGCGCAGCGACACGGTGAGCAGCGCCTCCAGGGCGCCCTCGGGCGGAGGGGTGGGAAGCTCGTGGAGGACCTCCTTGGCGAAGGCCGCGTCGCCGTCCCGCTGGAGGCGCGCGAGCAGCCGGCGCGAACCCCACTGGCTCAAGGCGCGCCGAGCGAAGGCGGCGACGTCCGCGTCGGAGGAGTCCATCGCCTGGGAGACCTCCATCTCGTCGCGAAGGCACAGCGCGCACTCGAAGCGGACCTCCGGGTCGGAGCCATACAGGCCCCGGTGCAGCGCCTCGGTGACGTTCGCGGGTGTCGGCTCATGCGACGCCCGCGTCCAGGCGACCGCGGCGCGCGCGGACAGCTCCGGCGCATGGAGCACGCCCAGGGCGAGCGTCCGGATGCGCTCGCGCTCCTCGGAGCTGAGCCGCGGGTTGAGACCGTTGCGCCAGCGCGTCATCGCGAGCATGGCCTCCACCGCCACGCGGCCCTCGCCGTGCAGCACCTGGTTGCTCACGGTGAAGCGGGCGTCCCGCGACCCGCTTCCCTGGTGCACACAGGCGAGCGCGCCCAGCAGGCGCAGGGTCGGATCCGGGGACTTGTCCGCCAGCCACTCCACCGAGTCCGGCATGGGGCTGAAGGGCGCGAGCATCTCCTCCAGGGCCGAATCCTCGATGGGCAGTATCACCGCCCACGAGTCCTCCAGCTCCCGCGTGAAGCCGCGCTGGATGAGGAGGGGCTCGATGCGACGGGCATCCTCCGCGAGGCGCTGCACCGCGCCCCACTGCCGTGCGTAGCGCGCCTCCAGCACCGCCACCTGGGCGGGCTCCAGCGCGGCGGTGCGGGCCGCCAGGGCGAAGCGGTCCACGCCGGACTTCACCAGCGCCCGCGCGGAGCCATAGCGCTCCGGCGGGATGGCACCACAGAGGCAGTGCGGGCACGCGGCATCAGCAGGGATGAAGCGGATGCACCCGGGGCAGCGAACCTCCGCGCCCTGGCGCACGCCGCTGTCGAGCAGGGCGGACATCCCGTGTGTCTACCCCGGCCCGGGGGTGTCGCGCACGGCCCCGGCTTCGCTCAGAGGCCTCGGGCGGCCTGCACCGCGTCGAAGTACCAGTGGATGCCCGGGTCCGTCGAAGTGCCCTGTCCCAACAGGTCGTAGTGGTTGGGCGTCCCCTGGCACCACGAGTTGCTGTGGAAGAAGACGGACAGCCCCGGGCGGTCCAGGGTGCGTTGGATCTCCAGGAGGTGGGGGCTCTTCTGGCTGGAGGAGTAGACGCCGGGCACCGTTGTCGCCGTCACGGCGCCGAAGATCTCCACGTTCACCAGCGGCTTGTTCGTCACGCCCGCGGCCACGAAGCGGTCGTGCAGGGCCCTCGAGTCCTCGCTGAAGCTGCTGGTGTCGAACAGCAGCACGTCCACCTCGGAGGACACGCCAATCGCCTCGTTCCGGTCGTGGTCGTAGCCCCCGCCTCCCACGAGCCGCTCCGGGTCCTCGTCATGCACCACCTCGCACAGGTGGATGATGTTCGCGGGCACGCGGAAGTCATACACGGCCGCCTCGCCACTCCAGCCGCTGGAGTTCTGCTCGTTGGCGATGTTGATGATGACGTGGCGATAGGGGCGCAGCAGCCGGGTGACGGTGCGCACCGCGTTCTCCACCTCCGTCTGGCTCTGCAGGCCGAAGGGTGCGTTCTGGTAGAAGAGGCCCACGACGACGACCATGTTCCGCGCGGCCGTGGCCTCCAGGATTTGAACCATGCGGGCGTGGTTCGCCGGGTCCACCGTCAGCCCCTGGTTCGTGAAGGGATTGGAGTTGCCGCCGCTGGAGCCCGCGTAGAACACCGTCACCGTGTTCACGCCGTGCTCCAGGTAGTCATCCAGCTGCGCGAGGAGGTGGTCCGTGTTCACCTGCGTCTGCGAGGCGCTCGCGACGCGGATGCCCCACATGTCGAAGGGAGCGCCGTCCAGCCGGAACTGGTTGCCCTGCGTGGTGAGCACCGGCGTGGTGCCACCATCCGGCGGAGCCCGCACCACGGTGAAGGACGCCTCCGTGTCCAGCGTCCCGCCGTCCGTGAACGTGTAGCGGGCCTGGACCGTGTGCGCCCCCGTCGCGACGGCCCCCGTGTCGAAGGGCCGCGCGGCCGTGACCGTTCCGCCCTCGAAGTCATAGGGCGCGGTGGCCTCCGTCTGGTGGAGCGTGCCGTCCAGGTAGAAGTCCACCTTCGTCACCGCCGGGCGCTCCGCCGCGAAGACATAGGCATCCCCGGACAGGGTGCTCCCCGCGAGCGGCTGGGGGCTCGTGCGCGAGGCGAAGCGGCTCCACTGGAGGTCCGTGGCGACCGGGTCCTTCAGCCGGACCGCGTTCTGGGGCGAGGGCCGCGTGGAGCGGGTGGTGCTCAGCCACACCTCGTCGATGAACACCGTCGCCTGCCGGGACTGGATGCGCAGCGTCTGCGTGCCTGACGCGGCGAAGCGCACCGCGAGCGGCGCCACGTCCTCGTTGTCGTTGGTGGCGTCCCCGCCCAGCCAGTTGAAGCCCGTCAGCCCGGCGTAGCCGTTGTAGGCCGCGGCGCCGGTGGTGCCCATGCGCACCGTGGCCACGCCCGCGGGCGTGAGGCTCTGGTCGAACTGCACCCAGAACGCATCGCTGTTGAAGTTGCCCGGGCTCGCCGCGCGCCCCCGGATCCACACGTAGTACGTCCGCCCCGCGTCCGCCTGGAACGTGGCCTGGGCATGGCTGGCCGGTGTGGCGCTCACCGCGCTGAACACCCCGCCCGCGTTCGACAGCGCCTTGCCCGCGACAGCGCCCGGGTCATCCACGAGCGACCAGTGGGTCCCCACCCGGGTGAAGTCCTGGGCGTAGAGGACCACCTCGTCGTTGCTCGTGAGCGGCAATCCCTGCCGCGCGAAATCCGTCTCGGGTGCGAGGTCCGCGCATGCGGCGAACGTGGCGACCAGTCCCAGCACGCCCGCGAGAAGGAGCGAACGGGCATGGATGGATGGAAAGGACTCAGGATGTGAAGGCATCAGGTTCAAGTCTGCCTTCCCGAATGGGCGGAGTGCCAGCTTGACCTGCTCACTGCGTATGCCATTCCAGGGAGACACACACATGGGCGCATTGGACGGGAAGATCGCGGTCGTCACGGGCGGAAGCACGGGCATTGGCTTCGCCATCGCGGAGCGCTTCGCCAGCGAGGGCGCGGAGGTGGTCATCGCCGGACGCCGGCAGCAGCGCCTGGAGGACGCGGCGGCGAGGATTGGCCGGGGCGCCCGGGGCGTCGTCACCGACGTGGGCGATGACGCGCAGGTGAAGCGGCTCATCGACTCCGTGCCGCGCGTGGACCTGCTGGTGACGTGCGCGGGCGGGGCCGTGTTCGGTCCGGTGGAGGGCGTGCCCTCGCAGTCGTGGCGGGCCCTCTTCAACGACCGCTTCTTCGGCCAGCTTTCCGCCTGCCATTACGCCGTGCCGAAGATGGCCCCGGGCAGCGCCATCATCCTGTGCTCTGGCATCGCGGGCCACACGGCCCTGGTGAACTACTCGGGCGGCGCGGGCCTGTGCGGCGCGGTCAACGCCATGGGCCGCTCGCTGTCCGTGGAGCTGGCGCCCAGGGGCATCCGCGTCAACGTCCTGTCCCCAGGCCTCACGCGCGACACCGCCATCGACTGGGGCGTCCCGCCAGAGCAGGTGGGCGCGTTCCTGGACGCGCTCGTGAGCAAGGTGCCCCTCAAGAAGCCGGGCACCGTGCGCGACATGGCGGACGCGGCGTACTTCCTGGCCACGTGCGCATACGCCACCGGTCAGGTCATCGACATCGACGGCGGCTGGACCGCCGGGGCCTGAGCCGACTCCGAGTGGACGCGCCTCCCTCAGGCGCGTCCACCGGGCACCACCGCTACTGCACCGTGAACGTCGCGGCGCAGCTGGTCCACACGTACCAGCTCGCCCAGTCACCGGTGGAGACGCCCGTCGCCAGGCAGTAGCTGCCCGGCGTCAGCGTCGTGGGGACGGCGTAGTCCACCTGGAACGTGCGCGTCTGGCCCTGCGTGAAGGCCTGGTTGGACAACGGATGGCTGGCGACCGTGGTCGTGCCCGCCGCGTTGCGCACGTCCAGCTTCACGTTCACGCCGCTTACCGCCCCCGCCGCCTGGAAGGTGCTGGTGAGCCGCACCGTCGCGCCCCGTGCCACCGTCGTGGGCGACGTGGACGCCGACACCTGCGTGAAGCCCACCTGCGGCGCGGGGGCGTTGGACACCGTGAACGACGCCGCGCAGTTGTCCCAGTAGAGCCAGGTCGCCCAGCTCGCATCCGCCACGCCCGACGTCAGGCAATACGTCCCGTTGGACAGGTTGGACGGCACCGCGTAGGTCATCGCGTAGGTCTTCAACTCATTCTGAGCGAAGGACTGGTTCGAGAACGGCACCCCGTCCAGGTAGTTGCCCGCCGCGTCCCGCACGTTGAGCTTCACGTTGCGGCCCGACGCCGCGCCCGCCGCCTGGATGGACGCGGACAGGTTCACCGTCTGCCCCGGCGCCACCGTGGAGGGTGAAGCCGACGCGGACTGCGTGACGTAGGCCTCGTTCACCGGCGGCGGGGTCGTCGTGCCGCCCGGCGGCGGGTAGTTGCGCGTGGTGTCGTCCAGCACCAGCACCCAGTCATTCCCCGCGCCGCTGCCAGGCGGCGTGAACTGCCGCGTGCCCGTGTTGGCGTAGGTGCCCACGACGGTCGCCGCGCCCGTGCGCGGGTTGTACCAGGTGGCGCGCACCGTCCCGCCGGAGAGGCGGCTCATGTTCACCGTGAAGGCCAGGCCGGACGCGCTGTAGACGAAGGCGTAATACCCGTTGGAGGAGCGCGTGGCTTGGACGCGCTGGGTGCCCGTCCCCGCGCTGGAGGCGAGCAGTGCCTGGTCGGGCGTGCGCTCCAGCATGGGGCGCGACTCGATGAGCCTTCGCAGGTAGCGCATCTGCGTCGCGCCCGCGTGGTTGAGCGCGTCGTTCCAGTAAGCCAGCGGGTTGAACTGCGGCGAGCGGCCCGGCGCGTACATCTGCCACACGGCGTTGTGCCCATAGGTGTGGCCTGACGCGCCCGCGAACACGCTCCAGTACGCGTACTTGCGCACCTCGTAGTCGTTGGAGAAGCCGTTGGCCGCGTTGAAGCAGATGGGGAACTGCTCGTAGAGCGGCTCGCCGTCCAACGACGGCTTCACCGGCGACAGGGCGTAATCACTGGCGATGCGGTTGTAGACGTCCGTGTTCGTGCAGTGGCCGTTCTGCTGCATGTTGAAGTCCAGCCACGCCTCGTTGTGGAACCAGGTGGAGGACCTCGTGCCGCCCTTCGGGTGGAAGGTCATCAGCACCTGGCTGTAGTCCTCCGAACCGGACGTGCCGACGGCGATGCCCTTCGCCAGCGCGCGCCAGACGGACTCGTAGCCCACGGGGCTCACGTCACCGCCGAGCACCCAGATGATGGAGCGGCCCGCGTACCGGCTGCCCAGGAACTGGCCGTAGGCCTGCGCGTTGGACAGCGTGAGGTAGCCGTCCTGCACGAGCGTGCCCCACAGGGGCAGGAGCGCCACGTAGAGGCCGCGCGCTTCGGCCTGGTCGATGACGTAGTCGACGTGGTCCCAGAAGTCGTACTGGGTGGCGTTGGCCGGGTCGCTGCCCGACGTCACCGCGGGCGTCGTGAAGGTGTTGTTGAGGAAGGGCGTGTCGCCCTGCGCGTTGGAGTACAGGCCCGTCAGCGGCCCCAGCACCACGGCCTGCACGACGGTGAAGCCCAGGTCCGCGCGGTTCTGCAGGTACGTCGCCGCCTGGTCACGGTTGAGGTACGGGATGAGCTGCCACGCCGTGTCCGCCATCCAGAAGAACGGCGTGCCATCCGCCTTCACCAGGAAGCGGCCGTTGCTGCTCACACGCAGCTTCGACAGGGTCAGGGGGGCGGTCGCGGTGACGGGGGCTTCCGTCGCGGGCTGCACGGGCTCCGGTCCGCACGCCCACAGCAGGGACAGACATGACAAGGACAACAAGGCGCGTCTCACGATGAGGCTCCTTGAAAGAGGGGGGTGCGCGCCATAACACGGGGCTCCGATGAGTACGCCAGACGAAGCACGCCGAGCGTTGGAGGCCGTCTACGCACGCGTGGAGGCCCGCGCCGCGGACATCTCCGGCTCCCATGACTGGTGGCCCTGCCGCAGGGGATGTGATCATTGCTGCCGCCATCTGGCCGCGCCGCTCCCCATCACGCGGCTGGAGTGGAGCTACCTGGAGGAAGGACTCCAGCAACTCCCCGCCGAAGCGCTGGAGGAGATCCGCGACCGCGTCGACGCCATGGCCCGTCAGGAGGCTCGCCCGTACACGTGTCCCCTGCTGGACCGGGACACGGGGGCATGCCGCGTCTACGCGCACCGGCCGCTGTCATGCCGCTCATATGGCTTCGCCGCCACGCGCGACGGCGGCCTCTTCTGCCACTTCATCCTGGACCTGGTGGGCAAGCACGGCGACGCGGACATCGTCTGGGCCAACCAGGACGCGCTGGAGGACGCGGTGGCGCGGCTGGGCGGCCCCACGCGCCCGCTCTTCGAATGGTTCGCGGAGACGAAGCGCGACGCTCCACGAAAACTGGATCCTTCCACCTGATGGCATAGAACCAAGCCCAACTGGATCAACCAGTAAAAGCCGTCAACCCCGCGGAGGGAGTCCGAATGAAGAAGACGGGAATGATGTGGGGTCTGTGTGTCGCGATGGGCCTGTCCGCCGTCAGCTTCGCCGGCATCAAAGGAAGCAATCAGGTCTCTGTCGATCCCGTGGGGCGCGCTTTCAACGGGACCATGGGGGCGGTCCGCAACAGCCCTGACAACCGGCAGAGTCTGTATTGTCTTACCTATTCGTCCGGTGTCGGCGTTTGCGTGGCAACGGATGCCGCCGGAGTCACCGTGAGCTGCTCGACCTCCGACCCCGCCCAGATCGCAGCGATCCGTTCGCTGAACTCGGATGGGTTCCTGACGGTCACCTACAACGCCTCCGGGGTGTGCACGACCATCGTGGCAGGCGTCGGTTCCGCCTACGACCCCAAGCAGCCCTGAACCCGTTCTGCGTCGAGGGCACCCCGCATCATGATTCCACTCAGCCGCACGCTCGTCGTGCTCAACCTGATGTTCTTCGGCGCGGGGCTTGCCCTCTTCGTGCAGAGCCAGCACGCCTCCGACAGCACCCGGGAGCTCGAGACCCGGCTGGAGCGGATGGAAGCGCGCCTCGGCCAGTTCCTCACCCAGCGCCCCGGGCCCGCCGTGGCGCTGTCCGGTGCGCCCGTCCCGACGTCCGCGTTGCCCGCGGACCTCGACGCTCGCATCGAGCAGGCCGTGACCCGCGCGTTGCAGGCCCAGGCCTCCAACGCCGCGCCTCGGGAGGACCCGGCACCGCCGAAGCCCCTTGTGCCGGATGAGCGGAACGCCGAGGCCTGGGCGCGCGGCAACGAGGTGCTGAACCAGGCCATCGACGCCCGCCGCTGGGGAGATGAACAGGCACGCGAGCTGTCGGCGGCCGTGCCGAAGCTCACGCAACAACAGCAGATGGACCTCCTGAGCCGGCTCAGCGTGGCCATCAACGAGGGCCAGCTGAAGGTGGAGACGCGCGGACCGATCTTCTAACGGAAGCGGCGGCTACCGCGCCTCCGCCGCCCGCTTCAGCTCCGCGATGTCCAGCTTCACCATCTTCATCATCGCGCGCATGACGCGGTCCCGCTTCGCCTCGTCCGGATCCAGTAACACCTGTTGCATATAGGTGGGGACGATCTGCCAGGAGAGTCCGAAGCGGTCCTTGAGCCACCCGCACTGCACCGGCTTGCCACCGCCCGCGAGGAGCTTGTCCCACAGCTCATCCAGCTCCTCTTGCGTCTCCACGTCCACGCTCAGCGAGATGGCGTCCGTGAAGGGAAAACCGGGTCCGCCGTTGAGCGCGACGAAGCGCTGTCCCGCGAGCTGGAACTCGATGGTCAGCACCCTGCCCTTCGGCTGCGGCCCCGCGTCCGTGTAGTGCGTGACGTTCAGGACCTTCGAGTCCTTGAAGACAGACGTGTAGAGGGCGACGGCCTCCTCCGCGTTGTTGTTGCACCACAGGTTGGTGACGATCTTCTGGGCAACGGCCATGGGGGATTCCTCCTGGCCCTAGGGTGGACGCGGAGTGCGCGCCGGGCAGCGGCACAAGGCTGGACCGTCCCCCTTCCCTCCGGTCGTCCGAGCAGGCGCCCGTGCTCAGGGATTGGCACCAGCCGCCTGCACGGCCTCTGGCTGCGTGGGCACCTTCAGCTCCCCGGAGATGATGCGGGCCTTGAGGGTTTCCACGGTGCGCAGCGCCTCCGCCTTGCCCGGGAAGTCCAGCCGCACAGGCGAAAGCCCCATGCCGCCCTCCTTCAACCCAAGCGAGACATTCCCGCCCTGGAAGCGGCCCTGGCGCTGCTCGCGGATGGCCTCGTAGACCACCAGGTCCACGTGCTTCACCACGGCGGACAGCACCGCCTCCGGCGCCAGGTGGGACGGGTCCGAGTCCACGCCAATCACAGACACAGGCTTGCCGGCCTCACGCGCCTCCTTCACGGCCTGGATGGCGCCCAGGCCATCCACGCCGGCCGCCGCGAAGATGACGTCCGTGTTCTTGAGCAGCAGGTCCTGCCCCACCTGCTTGCCCAGGGCGAAGTCGGTGAAGCTGCCGGTGTAGTTCACCAGCACCGTGGCGTTCGGGTTCGTCGCCGCCACGCCCGCGCGGAAGCCGGCCTCGTAGCGCTGCACCAGGGGAATCTTCATCCCGCCCACCATGCCCACCCGGCCCGTCTTCGTGACGAGCCCGGCCAGCGCGCCCGCGAGGAAGCAGCCCTCCTCCTCGCGGAACACCACCGTGCGCACGTTGGGCAACGTGATGACCCGGCCCTGCGCGTCCAGCAGCGGGCTGTCCACCAGCAGGAAGGGCAGCGACGGGTTGCGCCGGGCCACCGTTTCCACCGCGTTCTCCAGCATGAAGCCCACGCCCATGGCCAGCGACACGCGCTGCTCCGCGAGCAGTTGGAGGTTCGGCTCGTAGTCCTCCGCCACGCGGCTCTGGAGGACCACCGGCGTGATGCCCAGCGGGATCATCTCCCACCCACGCGCGGCGACGTCCGGCGCCAGGGAGTCCTTCCGCTCGGACGCGGTGGCGTCCTGGTAGCCCGCCTTCTCGTACTTCACGCCCCCGGCCCACAGCTCCAGTCCGCGCAGGGCGGAGTCATTGAAGGCGTGGTCGCCCCGGCCTCCCAGCCCCAGCACCAGGCCAATGGTGGGCTTGGAGGGCGCGGCGGGCGCCTCCTTCTTGCAGCCAGTAGCGGTCGCCAGCAGGCACAGGACCAGGGAGAGGATTCGGCGGCGCGGGCTCATCACGCCGCGTAATGTATCATGCGTCTTCTGGCGCTCCCTCCAGGGTGGACGATGCTCTACTACTTCAAATGTCAGAAGTGCCTGAACACCAGCGGCATCTTCCTGGAGAGCGAGCTGCCGGGCGACATGCCGACGTGCAACCACTGCACGAAGGACGGCGGAACCAGCAAGGTCGACAGGCTGGAGACGATGGCCTTCTTCTTCGGCTGCGCTGACTGCAAGGGCCAGTGGATGTACTCCGCGCCCAGCACCTATTCGCAGGAGAAGGCGAACCGGCCGGACTGTCCGACGTGCGGACACAACCGCTCCATCTTCTTCGTCCCGCTGACGACGGGCGCCAACAAGGCCCAGAAGCGCAAGAAGGCCGGATTGCTCAACCCGGCGCGGCACGACGTCAGCGGCTCGCTCGACATCGCTCCCGAAGCGACCGTGCTGAACCTCAAGCGGCGGCGACTGGAAGATGGCTTCCAGGACGAGGCCCCCACCTTCAGCGTGAAGCCCGTGGAGGATGACGACGCCAAGGCGCGCATCGACACCGAGCGGGCCTACCGCAAGGTGAAGAAGCGGCGGCAGGACTACGACGCGAAGTTCGGGGTGCTGCAGAACGCGCGGAACCCGAAGACGACGACCACGCACCCGGGCCGGGTGGTGTCACTCGCCCAGTACAATGCCCAGCTGACCCACCGGGAGACGGTCAACGGCACCCCCTATCCCCGCCTGAGCCAGTCCGCCCCCACGGTGGTGAACGCCGCGAAGATCGTCGGCCGCGACGCCGTCTGGGATTACCGCGAGCTGGGCCCCAACTCCTTCATGCGGCGGCTGTGCACGCTGCTCTACACCATCGACTTCGGCGGGGACTCGATGAACCCCGTCGAGCTCCAGGCCATGTGGGCGCACGGCTCGCTCTACATCTCCTCCAACAACTACTCCTACGGGCTGGAGCTGGAGAACTCCCTGGGCACGCATGGGACGCTCAAGGCGCTGATTGGACAGATCAAGATTGGCAAGACGGGCGCCGGGTCCATCAACTCCTCCAAGCGCAACCTGAAGAAGACCCACACGGATCGCCTGCCGGACTACAAGGCGGCCTTCGTCTCCAACACCGAGGCGGCCTACTCGGAGTACTTCCAATATCAATGGAAGTACATCTTCACGCAGCTGCGGGCGTCGCTGAACTGCGCGAACCACGAGGTCCTCACCATCACGAAGAACGGCGACGACTACACGGACTGGACGGCGCCCGCGGTGAACCCGGGCCGCGTCTACCTGGTGGTGCCGGAGCAGGGCCGCGGGACCTTCACGAAGAAGGACATCCACGCGGAGCAGATGTTCTATCCCATCCTCATGGACCTGGACGCGCGGGGACTGTTGAGCGAGGGGTCCCCCGCATTCATCGGCGGCGTGAAGACGCCCTGCCGGACCTGCTACGAAGTTCTCCAGGCGGCCTCCGGCGCGCTGGGCAACAAGCTGGTGCTGCCGACGGATGCCTCCGGCCACTACTGGGAGGCGTCCGGCATGCACGTCCCAGGCACCGTCTTCCCGCCAGCCCATCAGACGATGGTGTTTGGCAAGCCGGGGTCGGACAAGATCTTCGACACGGAAGTGCCTCCGTCCCCCACGCGCAGCTGACGCTCAGAGGGGCGTCAGCGTCGCGGGGCCTTCGCCCTGGTCGCGCAGGAACTCCAGGTCTTCGATCATCGCGTCGAACAGGTCGCGCCCCGTGCTGGTGACGAAGTAGTTCGCCAGTGAGGTGATATCGGGCGAGATGTCCTCGCCCCAGGGCGGCCGGGCTTCGCGGTCCTCGATGTCCCAGACCACCTGCGCGGGCGGAAAGCGCGAGAGCTCCAAGCGCGCGGTGCGCAGCTCCTCCACCGCGCGGGCCGCCTGCGCCTTCGGGAGCTCGCCCTGGTAGAGCGTGTTCAGGAGGGTCGGGAAGCGCGTGCCCCAGCCCTCCGGCTCCAGCCGCGCGGAGAGGGTGGAGAAGAAGGCGTGGACGAAGTCGCTCCGTCCCAGCTCCGTCGCGACGCTGTCGATCATCAGCGCGATGGCCATGGCCGCCGGCCTTTATCACAGGCCTCACGCTAGGCTGCGCTCCCATGACCTACCGACGCGCTCCGGTGAAGGCTCCCCGACTCTCTGGCATGGCCCTCAAGGCCATGGTCAACACGCTGGAGCGGGGCGGCGTGGGCCCGGCACTGGTGGAGAAGCTGATGCGGGACAGCGGCATCGAGCAGTGGCGTGAGCTGTCCGCTGGCGATGCTCCGCCCGTCCAGTACCCGCTGCCTCCCGGTGCACCGCCGTCCGAATCACAGACACCGGTGGAACAGGCCGCGCGCGCCGTCGCCGCGTCGCCCGTGACGCCGAAGCGGGAGACGGTCGCGGCGTTCGCTCGCGCGTACCGGGACGGGAGCACGGATCCGGTGGCGGTGACGCGCAAGGTCCACGAGGCGATTGAGCGGTTGGATGGCGGCGCGGACCGCCTGGGGCTCTTCATCGCTCGCAAGCCCGAGGAGGTGCTGCGGGCGGCGGAGGCGTCCGCGGCGCGGCTGCGCGCAGGCGCACCCTTGAGCGTGTTCGACGGCGTGCCCGTCGTCATCAAGGACGAGCTGGACCTGGCGGGCTTCCCCACGACGCTGGGCACCACGTTCCGCAAAGAGCCGGCCCAAGCCGACTCCACCGTCGCCGCCCGGTTGAAGGCCGCTGGCGCGGTCATCCTGGGCAAGGCCAACATGCAGGAGATTGGCATCAACCCCATCGGGTTGAACCCGCACCACGGCGCCGCGCGCAACCCGTGGAACCGGGGCCACATCACCGGCGGCAGCTCCAGCGGCTCCGGGGCCGTGGTGGCGGCGGGCCTGTGCCCGGTGAGCATTGGCGCGGACGGCGGCGGCTCCATCCGCATCCCCGCCGCGCTGTGCGGCGTCGTTGGCCTCAAGGCTACCTGGGGCCGCATCCCGGAGACGGGCGTGCCGCCGCTGTGCTGGAACGTGGCGCACGTGGGCCCCCTGGGCCTCACCGTCGACGACGTCGCGGCGGCGTATGCGATTGTCGCTGGACCGGACGGACACGACGTCGTCGCCCGGCAGCAGCCTCCGCATCACCTGTCTGGCCTTGAAGACGGCGCGCTGAAGGGCCTCCGGCTGGGAATCTGCACGCCCTATTTCGAAGACGCGGATCCGGACGTGGTGTCCCGCTGCCGAGAGGCCGTGCGCGCCCTCACCGACGCGGGCGCCACGGTGGTGGAGCTGCCCGCGCCGGACCTGAACACGATTCTCTGGACGCACAGCTGCATCATCCTGAGCGAGATGGCGGAGGCGATGCTGCCGCAGGTGAAGGCCCGCGCGTCGGTGTTCGGGCTCGACTCGCGCACCAACCTGGCGCTGGGGCGTCACTTCCGGGCCACGGACCTCATCCACGCGCTGCGGCACCGGCACCGGCTGACCCGCGAGCTGCTGGCGCTCATGGCGGACGTGGACGTCATCGTCACGCCGACGACGGCGAGCACCGCGCCCGCCATCCCCGAGGCGACGCTCCCGGCCGGCGAGTCGAACCTGCCGGTGGTGGACGCCCTGATGCGCTTCATCCGCATGGCGAACCTCACCGGCTGCCCTGCCCTCTCCGTGCCCGCGGGCTTCGACCGCGCCGGCCTGCCCGTGGGCGTGCACCTCATGGGGCGCCCCTATGAAGAGCACCTGCTGCTGCGCCTGGGCCGCGTGGTGGAGCGCGCGGCGGAGCAGCGCACGCCGGGCATCCACGTCAACGTTCTGCCCTGATCGGGACAACTCTTCTTCTCATCTCCCGATAACCTTCTCGAACCGCGAGCACGGAAGGTCCGGGACATGTCCATCGACGGAGTGGGAAGAGGCGGAGTCCGGCAGGTGACGCCGCGCGCCGTGGAAGGACAGTCCGGCCCCGTGGCGAAGAACGCGCTCGCGCGTCCGCTGGCGGCCAGGGACGTCTTCGAGGCGAAGCGGGCCCAGTCCTCCACCCCGGGCAACGCGAACCTGCCGCCCATCCAGTCCAACACGGGCACGGTCCAGGCCGGCACGGTGCAGCTGGATGAAGCGACGAAGGTGGCTCGCGGCGCGCTGAAGATCGACTCGAACGCGGATCCGAAGACCTACGACGGCATGTACCTGGGCTCGGATGGCTACGCCTATCCGCCGGACAAGTTCTCCGTCTCGGAGGTGCCGCCGTTCAAGCCGGAGAAGCCCATGGCCTCTCCGACGCCGACGACGTACCACGTCAACGGCATCCTCACGCAGCCGCAGGGCGACGGGAACGCCACGGGCGAGGCCCAGAAGCTGGCGAATGAGACGGGCACCAATTTGGTGCCCATCTACAACGCCACGGAGGGGCTGCCCGCGGATGTGACGCAGACGGGCCTGGACCGGCTGGGCCTGGGCGACAACAAGGCGGCCCAGACGCTGGCGGACGCCATCTACAGGGACCTGCAGGCCGGCAAGAAGGTCAACGTCACCGGCTACAGCCAGGGTGGCGCCGTCGTGTCCAGCGCGCTGCGCGAGGTGGACAACCGCATCAAGGACGACATGGGCGGCTTCTGGGGGAACCTGCCCATCTTCGGCGACGGCAATCGCGACAAGCGCGAGGCGCTGCTCGGCAACATCAACGTCTCCACCTTCGCGGGCGCGGGCAAGACGTTCCCGGACGGGCCGAACTACACCTTCTACGTGAACAAGCAGGACCCCGTGCCCACGTGGCTGGGCACGCACGCGTTCAACCCGGTGACGGACATCGTCAGCGGCATCGCGTCCGGCCTCTTCCCGGGCATCGGCATCCTCAACGGCGGCCCCTCCATCCAGTACCCGGAAGGCGCGACCATCCACACCTTCGACTCGCCGGGGAATGGCGAGGTCTTCGCCGTGGACGGCAAGCACGGCATCGACACGTACCTGAACAACATCCAGGACGCCGTCTGAAGCCGCCGGGGCGCGGTGGCGCCCCGGCATGAAGCACGCCTACTCGCCCGTGGAGCACTTCCGCGGGCAGCTGGCGCCGATCAACTCACACCGGTCGATCTGCGCCTGCGTCGTGGCGTTCTGCAGGCACCGGCTCAGGTTCACGCTACAGGCCTCCAGACACGCCTCGACGGGATCCAACGCCTGCTCCGTCGATTGGATGTCCAGGCCCTCCTCCGTGCCGGGGCCACCACAGCCCATCAGCAGCCCCACCGCCCACAGTCCGGCAACAATCGCAGCTCGCATGCACCACTCCCGGTTTGGAGGTTGATACCGCCTCGCCAGGATATCGCGCTTCAGCGTGGCTCGAACCAGGTGAGGCCGTAGTCCAGACAGAGCTCCTCGCCGGGCTGGATGTCTCGCAATGCCACGGCGGCGCCCGAGTCCGGCACCGGCCCGTCGATGAGCTCCACGTTGGGCGTCTGGGAGTGGTTGTAGAGCGCCAGCATGCCCCACGCGTAGGCCTTCTCCCGGCCGGGCTCGCTGCCCCAGGTGAAGACGTGGTGGTGCGCCTGACAGTCGCGGTGGTCCACCGGCTTCAGGTCGCTCGCGGGGAAGCGGCTGATGGGCGCCCACTCCACGAGCGTGCCCTTGGGCAGGAACCTGCGCGCGAAGACGCCCCGTCCCTTTCCAGGAACGAGGCGCCATTCGACGTTGGGATGGAACTGATTCTCGGAGACGAGGCGATCGAGCTCGGGATTGTTCATGGAGAAACCCTCCGCGCGGGAGGGTGCCTGCACGAACTTAAGCACGACCCGGAATCACGGGGAGGCGGGCGCCTGCTCCTCGTTCCGCACCCGGTTGGGACGGCGCTCGGGAACGGGGGCGACTCCGCCCACCCACTCCCAGTCCATGCCGTTCCACGACTGTTCACACCAGCGCAGGTCCGTGGCCAGTTCGCGCGCCTTGGTCCCGTGGGCGATGAGCGCCCAGCCCAGCCGGGACTGCTTGCACTCGCCGCTCTTGAACTTCAGCAGCCGGCGCTGGCCCTGGGCCTCGGCGCGCTCCGCCTCCCAGAGCGCCTGGTTGCGCAGGCCGTCGCCCTGCGCGTCCACGCCGTTCCACTCACACCACGCCTGCACGTCCTTCAGTCGGACCAGCTTCGATCCCCGGGAGAGTTCCGTCACGGCCGCGACGAGAAGGTCGGGGGTGATGACACGCATGCGTTGGGGCCTCCGGTGCAACGGCGAATGACTCCAACGTACAGCGTAGGAAGTCACCGAAGGCCTCAGCTCCTCCATGCGTTTGTCATGGTTCTGTCATGAAGCCAGACCATGACGCAGGCAGGCATGCGTCAGGGCTTCGGCGCGGGCTTGCCTGCCGGGGCGGGCGGTGTGGCTGCCTTGGCCTTGGAGTACGTGGCGATGCGGTTCGTCACCTCTCCCATCAGGTCGTTGGGGATGGGGACGGAGAGGTTGTACTGGGCGATCTTCCAGCCGGTCGCGTCCTTCACGAGCACGCCGCTGCCGCGCGCGGGGCCCAGGTTGGGCGTGTCCAGCGCCTCGTCGAACCAGGCGACCTGGCCGTCCTTGGAGAAGAAGACGTTGCGGGACACCGACTTGAAGGACCACGCCTTGCCCTTGGAGAAGTAGGGCTTCGCCCACGCGCGGAACTGGTCCACCGTCCAACGCTCCTCACCGTCCGTGCCCATGAAGACCGCATCCGGCGTGAAGAAGGAGAAGTAGCGCGGCTCGTTGGCCACCGCCGCCGCGCGGTGCCAGTCGTCCAGCACCGTGGCCACCGCGACCTTGGGGTCGGCCGGAGCCTGGGCCGCGGCCGGAGCAGCGACGGGGTTGGCGCCGAGCGCCAGCAACAACCAGGAGACGGATGCCATCGGGTTCACCTCGACGAAAGGGGGGTTCGCGGTATGAAGCGGCAGGCGTGCCCCCAGGTCAAGGCATGCGACACAAGGCGGTGGTGGCGTGGTGCTCGAAAGTTTTCAGGTGGGCACGGGGGACGTGCCCACGGTGATGTTGCACGGCTTCCTCGGGACGGGCCGCAACCTGCGCTCGCTGGCCGTCGCGTGGACCAAGGCCGACCCGCGCCGCCGCATCCTCCTGCCCGACCTCACCGGCCATGGCACGTCCCCGGCCCTGCATCCGGAAGCGGACCTGACCACGCTCGCGCGCGACGTGGTGGACACGCTCGACGCGCAGGGCTTCAAGGGCGCCGTGGACTGGGTGGGCCATTCGCTGGGAGGCCGCGTGTCCCTGGCCGCGAGCCTGGAGTCCTCCGAGCGCGTGCGCAGCGTGGCGATGCTCGACATCGCGCCCGGCCCCGTGCCGCTGAACCTGTCGGACAGCGGCTATGTCCTGGACATCCTCCTGAAGGCCCCGCCGCGCGCGGACAGCCGCAAGGACCTGCGCGCGAACCTCATCGGCAACGGCCTGTCGGAGGCGCTGTCGGACTGGCTGCTCATGAACCTCACGCCCGACGGTGACGGCGTGCGCTGGCGCTTCGACCGCGACGCGCTCCTCCAGCTCCACCGCCGCGTCAACGGCCAGGACCTGTGGCCCGCGGTGGAGCGCCCCGTGCACCCGCCGCTGCGCTGCATCCGCGGCGGTCGCAGCCGCTACGTGTCCGAGGAGAGCGCCCGCCGCCTGGAGGAAGCTGGCTGCCCCGTGGCCCTCCTCCCGGATGCCGGCCACTTCGTGCACGTGGACAATCCCCAAGAAGTGCTCGCGTGGCTGATGGCCCCCTGATGGATACACAGACCGTCCTGCTCGTCTTCGTCGCGGTGGGGCTGGACGGCCTGGCCGGGCTCGCGGGCGGTGTGCTGTCCGAGCGCTGGCTGCAACGACGGCTGCCCGCGCTGGTGGCCTTCGCCGCCGGCACGCTCTTGAGCGCGGTGTTCCTGGAGGTGCTGCCGGAGGCGGTGGAGGCCCGGGGCCATGCCGCCTTCACGTGGGCCTTCGCCAGCTTCGTCGCGCTGGCGCTCCTGGAGTGGGCCCTGGGCCATCACCACCATGACGCGGAGGCCGCCGCCGGACACGCGCACGGCCATCATCATGCGCACCCGGGCACGCCCACGCTGCCGGGCGCGCTGCTCGCGTCGGATGCGATGCACAACGTGGGCGACGGCGCGGCGGTCGCGGCGGCGTTCCTCGTGTCGCCGCAAGCGGGCTTCGCCACCGCGTTCGCCGTCATCGTCCACGAGCTGCCGCAGGAGGTGGGCGACTACGCGCTGCTGCGCGCCGCGGGGTGGACTCGCGCACGGTCGCTGCTTGCGTTGGGCGCGGTGCAGCTCACCGCCGCGGTGGGCGCGGCCGGCGTGCTGCTGGGCACGCGGTATCTGCCTTCGCTCCAGGGCACGGTGCTGGCCATCGCCGGGGGCTCGTTCCTCTACATCGGCGCGGTGGACCTGCTGCCGGAGCTGCGCCGGGGCCCGGACTCACGCCAGCGCGTGGTGGGCTTCCTCTGTGGCCTGCTACTCATTGGCGGATTGCACTTCGCGGAACGGTTCGCGGGAGGTCATGGATGAACACCCCAGGGAAGAAGCAGCCCATGCAAGGAAAGACCGTGATTGTCACGGGTGCGTCCGCGGGCATCGGCGAGGCGCTGGCGGTGGCCCTGGCCGGCCGGGGCGCGAACGTGGCGCTGGCGGCGCGGGACGCCCAGGCGCTGGAGCGCGTGAAGGCGAAGTGCGAGGCCGCGGGTGGCAAGGCGCTGGGGGTGCCCACCGACGTGGGTGACCCGGAGGCATGCCGGCTGCTGGTGGAGCGCACGGTGGAGGCGTTCGGCGGCGTGGACGTGCTCGTCAACAACGCGGGCATCACCATGCACTCGCGCTTCGAGGACGTGAAGGACCTGGGCCTCTACGAGCGCCTCATGCGCATCAACTACCTGGGCGCGGTGCACTGCACCTTCCACGCGCTGCCGTACATCAAGGCGCGCAAGGGACTGCTCGTCGCCGTGTCGTCGCTCACGGGCAAGACGGGCGTGCCCATGCGCACCGGCTACGCCGGCAGCAAGCACGCCATGCAGGGCTTCTTCGATTCGCTGCGCATCGAACTGTTGGGCACCGGCACGGACGTGCTCGTGGTGTCGCCGGGCTTCGTGGCCACGGACATCCGCGCGCACGCGCTGGGCCCTGAGGGCCGGCCGCTGGGGCAGAGCCCTCGCGACGAGGCGGGCCCCACCATGGACGTGGACACCTGCGTGGCCCTCATCCTGCGCGCCATGGAGCGCCGCGACCGGGAGCTGGTGATGACGCTCACCGGCCGCGTGGGACAGGTGCTCAAGCTGGTGGCGCCCGCGCTGGTGGACAAGCTGGCCGCGCGCGCCATCCGTGGCAGGAAGGCCTGACGCTACTTCTCCAGCCGCGACACCATGCCCCACAGGCCGTCGAAGGTGGCGTTGCCCACCTGATGCAGGCCGAAGCCCCAGAGGAACGCGGTCATCCATGCGCCGGAGCCGCCCCACGTGGGCGCGAAGACGTCCAGCACCTGGAGCCCCAGCAGCACCGCGATGATGGACATCATCCCCAGCACCGCGAGCTCCACCTTCCACAGGTCGCGCGAGCGAGGCAGGGGAATCCAATCCAGGTTCACCAGCACGTCGGTGCTCGCCTTCGTGGACGACGGCGGCAGCGGGGAGAGGTTTCCGGTGGCGGGTCCGCCGGGCAGCGGCGATGGCTGCGGCGGTGGTGGTGACTCCAAGGCCGGCTGTGAGAAGGGGTCCAGCGTCACGGCGGAGGGAACGGACTCCAGGGCCAGCCGGCCGCCCATGGACACCGGCGGCGGCGGGAGCGTGACGTGGCGCGCGAAGTCCTCGCGGGCGGCGCGGTACTCCGCCGAGGCCAGGTTCGCTTCGCCCTTGTCCAGGTGCTCGCGTGCCGTTGCCAGCCGCGCGTCCACCGCCGTGCGCCAGTCCGTCAGGGTGTTCAGGCCGCCACCGGACTGGGCCTGGAGCTGCGTCAGCGCCTCCTCCAGGTTGTCCACCAGCTCGCGCAGGTACAGCGCGTGCGCGGACTGGTAGTAGAGGTAGGCCTCGTCCACGCTGGCGGACATGCGGGCCCGCGCACGGGCCAGTTGTTCGCCCACGCGCAGGCGCAGCGCCGCCCACTCCTCCTGCGTGAAGCCGCCGGGCAGCTCCTTCGAAGTGAGGGCGTCCTCCAGGTCCGTCAGGAGGATTTCGAGGAACGCCTCGCGCGCGGTCTCCACCAGCCGGCGCGACGCCTCCAGGTCGGGCCCTGGCAACTGCTGACGCGCACGCAGCACGTACAGGGGCAGCTCGCCCTGGAGCCGGCGGCTCACGGGATCATCCCCGCGCTGGGAGGACAGCGTCCGCGACTGCTGCTCCAGCTCCGACAGCCGCGCCTCCAGCACCGCGCGGGCCACCGCCTCCAGGTCGAGCGTGCGCAGCATCTGCACCTGCTCGCTGAAGTCCGCGGACGTGGCCTGATCATTCTGGAGCAGCGTCTCCACCGCCTTGAGCTTGCGCTCCGCGTCCAGCAGCGCCACGCCCTTGAGCCCCTCCAACTGCCGCAGGAGCACGGACCAGAGGGAGAACAACTGGAGGCGCGCCTCGAAGAGGGCGAGCACGGAGTCCTGCACGACGAGCCCGCTCAACGGCCGCTGGATGTCCGCGAGGAGCGCGTCCACCTGGCGGCGCAGCGACGCGGCCACGGTGGCCTCGCGCTCCAGCGGACGGGCGGGCACCAGGGACTGGAGCTTCTGGCGCGCGGCCTCCGCGCGACTGCGCAGGTTCACGCGCGGGCGCACGCGCTGCACGTAGAAGCGCACCGCCGCGGACGTCACCACGCCCAGGAAGATGAGGAACGCGCCAAACATCGCGGGCGTCTTCACCCAGACGGTGAAGGCCTGCTCCACCGCCGCGCCCTCCGGCACGAGCAGCCGCACCGTGCCGGTGTACTCGCCGGACTCCGGCAGGTCGTCCACGTCCAGGCTCAAGAGGCCGGTGCCGTAGGCGGGCACCTGGAGGACGCCTTCCTTCCCCGGGCCCTGTGGCTGGCCATCCGGTCCACGGAAGAACCACTTCGCGTCCTGCGCCTGCACGGGCGCCGCGCCGTCTCCCGTGCCGCCCGCCCTGCGGTCCAGTTGCACCACCGCCGCGGGCCCCACCGCGCCGCCCACGCCCGCCGTCTCCCGGAAGGACAGCCGCACCGTGGCCTTGCCGGAGAAGGGCCCCAGCGTCCAGCCGCGCGCGGGGGCCACCGGATAGAACTGCACCGTGGGCGCCACCGCCGCGCGCTGCACGACGAGCGGGGTGACCTCCCGCACGCCGTCACCCAGGAGCACCACACGGCCGTGGAAGTCACCGGGCGCGGGCAGGTCCGCGGACAGCGTCACTGTTACCGGCCGCTCCACTGTGATGGGCACCTCCGCCGCGCCCTCCGTCGGGCTCACGCGCACCGTCACCGGCACCTGCGTGCCGTCCGCCGCGAGCAGCGGATCCACCAGCACCGTCACCCGCGTGGCCTCCGCGCCCGCGTCGCGCGGTGCGTCCGGAGACACGTCCGTGGACGTGGGCAGCAGGTCCACGCGCAGCACCGTCTCCAGGTGGGCGGCGGACGTGCGCAGGCGCACCTCGTTGTTGGAGGACAGGCCCGCGAGGCCGAAGCGCGGCGCCGCGCCCGCGAGCATGGGCCCCAGGCAGAGCATGGCGCACGTCAGTGTCACGGCCGTGGAGAGCAGGACCTTCGCGGCCATGGGGCTTCGAGCGGGAAGGCTCATGCGCGGGGACGATAGCAGTCCCCTCCCTCGCGCTCGCATGCGCGTCCACGCGCGCGGATCCGAAGACCCGTCACAGGGGTGTAGCAACCTCGCTTCCCAGCGCGCTGTCGGCGGTGCGGCGCACGAACCTGTCCGACTGTCGGACAGGTTCTGGAAGACCGCGGCCCGGCCGCATCACTCCCAGCCCAGGCGGCGCAGCACGCTCCCGGACAGGCTCGAGCGGATGGTGTCCAGGGGGATGCCCTCGTCGTCCTCGGCGGACTCGTGGCCGGGGCGCGGGTCTCCGCTGTGGTGCAGCGCGACCAGCTCCAGGTCCGGCGTGAAGCACGGCGAACCGGACGAGCCCGGGTGCGTGTTGGTGCAGTAGGTGACTCGCGTCTGGGAGCGGTTGACCGTCTGGAACGTGTCCAGCGCCACCTGCATGGGCCGGCCCTTCGGGTGCTGCACCACGAGCGCCAACGCGCCCGTCTCGAACGCCGTGGGCGACGACGGGGCCAGCGGGATGAAACCGCGCGGCCGGTCGCCCAGCCGGTCCTCGCCGGGGGCGTCCTGAATCTGCAGGAAGGCGTAGTCCAGCTCGTCGCGCGTGGCCTCGCGCGGGCGCGGGTGCATCAGGTCCGCCGGGCTGTGCGGGCTCTGCGCCAGGCACGCTGTCACCGCGAACACCCGGCCGGGATGCACCGCGATTCGGTCCGGCAGCACCTTCAAGTCGAAGCGCACGCGCAGCGCCTCCAATAGCCGGTGCTCGATGACGTGCGAGTTCGTCAGGACGATGTCCGGCGCCACCAGGAAGCCCGTGCCCAGCGCGCGGCCGCCCTCCAGCTCCACGCGGCACACGCGCCGCGACAGCGTGGTCAACCGGTCGCGCCAGACCTGCGGCGTCAGCGCCAGCCTGGACTGCTGGACGATGCGCATCAGGGCGCTGCCGGACACGCTGCGCTGCACGGAGGACAGGTAGCTCTGCAGGAAGCGGCGGATGCGAGGATGGCCCGGCGCCGCCGCGTGCGCGCCGCGCACCAGCACGTCCGTCCACCCCTCCGCCTCCGCGGTGCGCACGAGCGCCCGGGCCCGCGCCGCCCCCTCCCGCTCGACGGGGGGCACCAGGCTGCGGCCGCATTTCACCTCGACCATCCGGTGGAGCTCCTCCACCGAGGTGAACGCGCCCAGGAGGGCGTGGGTCAGTTCCTCCTGTTCGGAGCCTTCAAGCTCCATCCGATTTCCTCGCTGCCACGCGCGATGCATTTCCACCGTGCACCCTGAAGTGTACGCACGCGGGCAGCGATTGCACCGGGCGGGGGGCGCCCGGAGGGACGGGCCCCTGCCGCGCTTCCGGCGCGCATTCCACTCGCCCCGGAGGCCGGACGGAAGGGACCTGCACCGGCGCCGTGAGTGGAGAATGACCCCACGGCGCCGGAGGACGTCAGCGCACCGCCCAGGTGGTGGGCGGCAGCGACGCGGTGATGTCCGGGCGGCCAGGCACGCCCAGTCGCGCCGCGCCCGCCTGCAACGTCCCGGCGAGCGTGGGCAGCACGCGGAACTCCACCTGCACCGGCGCGCCCTGCTCCCTGGGAGAAAGGTCCAGGGACAACGCCCCATCCTGCACATCCCAGGAGATCACCTGTCCGGACGCCACGAGCGCGGCCAGGCTCGCGGGGTCCACCTGCACGCCCGCGGGCAGCTCCTGCTGGAAGCGCAGCGGCAACGAGGACGGCGCACCCACCTGGACGCGCACGTTCGTCAGTTGTCCCACGCGCGCCTCCTTCGGCCCCGTCACGGCCAGTTGCAGGCCGCCCTTCACCTCGCTCTTCCACGGCACCGCGGCGGACAGCGCCAGGGAGAAGCCCAGCCCCGGCACCGCGGGCTCCGCGCGCACGGTCCACGCGTGCGTGCCCGCCGAGCCCGGCGCCGCGGCCTCCAGCGCCAGCACCTCGCGCAAGGCCTTCGTGTCGTAGGTGCCCTCGGTGACGACCTGTCCGTCGCGCGCCACCGTCACGCGCACCCGGTCCGGCAACGGATCCTTGAAGAGGGCCAGCGCCGCGCGCAGCCCCACGCGGTTGGCCTGCCCATCCCCCCAGCCCAGGCCCGGCGTGTAGTGCGCGAGCAGCCAGGCGCCCAGGTCCGCGAGCGGCGCCTTCGCATCGCCCTGGAGGGCGAGCACCGCCATCGCCGTGGCCTCCGCCTCCGAGGGCACCTCCCCGTCCGCGCGCACCGTGTCCGGCTCCACCGGCAGCCACGCGGTGCCGTCCGCGCCGGACTTCAGCGCCTCGCGCACGCGGGTGCGCAGCGCGTCCGCCACGCTGCCCTCCGCGGCGCCCTCCGCCAGCAGCACCGCCGCCGTATAGCCATCCTTCACCTGCGGCAGGTAGCGCTCGAAGACGCCCGACGCGCGCACGGTGAAGGCCGCCGCGCGCTGCTTGCCCTCCGGGGTCCCCTGCGCCGCGCGCACCGTGCGGGCGCAGTCCGCCGTCGCCACCAGCAGGCGCTGGAGCGTCCAGCCCTCACCGCCCTGGCAGGTGCCGTCCGGCCGCTGCGCCTGGGCCACCTGCGCCACCAGCCGCTCGCCCAGCCGCGCGAGCACGGGGTTGTCCGGGTGGGCCAGCGCGCCCTCCGCGAGCCGCGTCGCCACCTCCACCGACGGCGCCCGCGCCGCGCGCAGCACCCGCTGCGTCGCCACCAGCGACAGCGCCTTCAGCGCCGCGGGGTCCGCCGTCTCGCCCAGCGACTTCAGGAGCGCCGGCGCCTGGCCCGCGAGCAGCAGCGCGTACGCGTCCCCCGCCACGTCCACCGGCCGGCGCTCCACCGCCGCCAGCTCCGCGCGCACCATGCCCAGCGCGCCCGGGTACACCTGCAGGCGCACCCGCTCGCTGCCGGTCTGCGCGTCCGCGGGGCCCACCAGGGACAGCGTGCGCGGCGCCGCCAGCGAACCGCCGCGCGTCTGGACCACGGGCTGGCCGGTGGCCCACACGTCGAAGTCGCGCACCACCGCGTCCGTGTCCCCCAGCGAGGCGCGCAGCGTCACCGGCCCCGCGCCCTGGGCCTTCACCGTCACCCACTCCACCACGCTGCCGCGCGCGGGCACCCGCACCGTGCGCGCGCCGGCCTCCACCTGCGCGCCCTTCACGTCCACCTTGAGCGCGGCCTCCACGGCCTTGTCGGTGGTGTTCACCACCTGCACCGGCAAGCGCACCGTGTCGCCCGCGCGGAGGAAGGGCGGCAGCACCGGATCCACGTACGTGGGCAGCG
The DNA here is from genome assembly GCF_054512695.1 of Corallococcus sp. M7. NCBI lineage: Bacteria > Pseudomonadati > Myxococcota > Myxococcia > Myxococcales > Myxococcaceae > Corallococcus > Corallococcus sp. M7. The sequence continues at coordinate 846,521 of NZ_CM137252.1, read as the reverse complement.
TGCCCGCGAAGGACGTCACCGCTCCCGCCTGCGCGCCAGAGCGGGAGTGCGCGAGCGCCAGCACCCGCCACTGCGTCAGCCGGTCCGGCACGCGCACCGGCACCGTCGCCACGCCGCTCGCGTCCGTCACCACCAGGGGCTCGAAGAGGAACGTCTCCGGGAACCACGCGCGGGTGGGCGCGGCGGTGCCTCCCTTGTCCTTGCTGACGCCCCCCTCCTCCATCTCCGGCTCTGGAGGTGCCGCCATCTCCATCACGGGCGCGGCGGCGGCCATCATGGGTTCGGGCCCGCCGCCTCCCCGCGCGCCGACGGCCTCGTCGTCGTAGGACTCCTCCGACCCGAAGCTCTTCATCGCCTTGCGCTCCAAGCCGTCGGAGCCTGGCGCCATGGCGACCTCCATGGAGTCGCCCGCGAGCGCGGCGGCGGACTGGCCCATGGTCTTGCGGACCAGGTCCCCCGTCACCACCGCGATCATCACCCCGCCCAGCACGAACCCCACCCCGAGGCCCACGGCCCCGGACATCCACGAGCGCTCCTTCATGGCGCCTCCCGGGCGACCCACGCGCCCCAGTTCACGACGTCCTCTGGCAACCGCGTTCCATTCACCACCACCGCGCGCGGATCCGTGAGGGCCAGCAGGTCCTCCGGCAGCCGCGACAGGCGCAGCTTGCGGCCGAACGCATCCGTCACCTTCTGCCCGCGCTGCTCGCACGCGGCCAGCGACTCCGCCCACAGCCGCGCGAGCCCCGCGGGGTCCAACGTCTCACCCTCGGGCGCGGTCTCCTCCCACTTGCGCGTGCGCGCGTGCAGCTCCGTCAGCACCGCGTAGAAGGGCTCCGTCAGCTCCGCGTCGGGGGAGAAGGGGCTCGTGCTGCTCACCGACAGGGGCGTCTCCACGTCCTCCAGCGTGGGCACCGCTGTCACGCGCAGGAGCGCCGCCGCGGCCGCGTTCGCGCCCCGGATGCGCCCCATGGCCAGCGCCTGGCCGTCCAGCACACCGAAGGCCGGCGTGGCCACCGAGGGCGCGGGCCGCAGCCCGTCCAGCGCGTCGGCGCCCGGCAGCGGCGCCAGTTGGGACAGCGTCTCGTCCACGCCGAAGAGGCCCACCGCCGCCTCGCCGTCCTTGCCGTCCACGCGCGTGTGGACCTGGAGGTGCGCCAGCTCCCCGGGCGCGTACGCGGGCTTGTCCGGGGACACCTCCACCGTCAGCGCCGCGCGGGGCGCCACGTACACGCGCGCGGTCGCCGCCACGCCCTCCACCTGCGCCCAGCCCTCGAAGTCCTTGGGCAGCGTGAAGTGCGCGGAGCGCGTGGCCGGGTCCAGCTTCTCCTTGAGCCGCGTCGGCCCCGCCACCAGCTCCAGCGTCTTGGGCAGCTCGCCCGTGAAGCCGGGGCCGCGCAGGAGCTCCACCTTCACGGGCTCGCCCGCCTTCGCCAGCACCGGCGTCATGCGCAGGCGCAGCGGCGGCAGGCGCGCGGGGCGCAGCACGAACTTCGTCTCCCCCATGTCCTGGCCGTCCCACTTCGCGCGGACCTTCAACTCGTAGCCCAGGAACGTGGTGGCCTGGGGCGGACGGGGCATGCCGTTGCCGCCGTAGTTCGGCTGCGCGGTGAAGCGCACCACGCCCATGGCCTCCGATCGCCGCCGTCCCGCCAGCAGCTCCGCCTGCGTCGAGGCCGGAACGCGGATGCGCGCGAAGCGCTCCTTCACGCACGCCAGCGCCGCCGCGGCGGCAGGGGGCGTGGCCTCGCTCGTGGGCTCCGCCACCCAGGACAGCGCCAGCTCCGGCTTGTCCGCCCACCGCCGCCACGTCAGCACGCCGGGCACCGCGACGGCGCGGTCCAGCGTGGGCGGCAGGCACGAGCGCGCATCCAGCGCGGCGACCGTCAATCCCTCGCTCACGCCCCGCTCGTCCCCGAAGGCGGCCTGCGTGTTCCAGCGGAAGGAGGGCAGGCCCGGGTCCTGGACCTGGAAGCGCAGCTGGAGCATCCGCTCCGCGCGCGCCGGCAGTCCCTTCGCGCGCAGCGCCGACACCATGCACGCCTCCAGCCCCTCCTCCGCGCCGGCCACGTCCAGCACTTGTCCGGACGCGCCCACCCGCACCACGAACTCCGCCATGGCCGCGCCAAGGGCCGGAGAGACGAAGCGCGCGCAGGGGTGCAGCGCGGGCAGCAGCCGCTCCAGCGCGAGCTGATCCTCCAGCGACGCCTGTCCTCCCTGCGCGCCCAGCAGGTCCTGCGACGACACGAGCGACACGGGCGGCGGACGCGGCTGCACGCGCACCGGCAGCGGCGGCACCACCACGTTCACCGCAGGGCCTGGATCCAACTGGAAGGCGGCCACGCCGTCCTCGTCCGCCACCGCGCTCACGCCCGGGTCGCGTGGGTCCCACGCGCGCGTCACCGTCACCTCCGCGCCCGGCAGCACCTGTCCCGACGCGGTGGTGGCGCGCAGGTAGACGCGGTTGCTGAAGCCCGCCACCAGCCCGTCCTCCAGCTCCGTCACGGAGGTCACGGCCAGCGCGTCCTCGGACAGGAGGAGCGACACGCCGCCGCGCACCGGCTCGCCCGTGGGGTCCTTCGCCTCCAGGCTCGCGCTCAGCGTGGCCTGGCCGCGCAGGTCCTGGGGCACGCGCGGCAGCGTCACGCGGAAGCGGCCGGCGGCATCCGTGCGCGCCTTCGTCGGCAGCCCGCCCTGGAGCCACTCCGTCGGAGGAGGCCATGCGCCCGCGTGGCTCCACGCCAGCGTCACGTCCGTGTCCGCCACCGGCGCGCCGGACGCGTACGACACCTGCCCCGTCACCTCCGGCGTGTCATTGGCGCGCCAGAAGGGCCGGGGGCTCATCGCCTCCATCCGCAGGCGCGGCAGCGTGAAGGGCTCCACCGTGAAGGCCGCGTCACCGGAGGCGCCACCGCTCGTCCACGCCACCGTCCACGTGCCCGTGGGCGCGCCCCGGTCCAGCGGGAAGTCCCCCGCCACCACGCCCCAGTTGCCCGCGGGCGCGCGCTCCTCCAGCACCACCTCGCCGGAGGGGTCCATCACCTTCCACGTCCCCGGCCGTCCGTCGAGCGGCGACAGGTCCTTCGCGCGCAGCGCCACCGCGCGGAAGCGCACCCGGTGCCCGGGCTCGTAGAGGGGCCGGTCCGTCAGCACGCGCACCCGCGCGGGCGCGTACAGGGGCAGCGCCACATCCACCGTGCCGGTGCCCAGCGCCGTGGTGACGCGCGCGCGCAGTTGATAGTCGCCATCCGGCACCGCGGGCAGCGTCACCGGCGCGGACATGGGACCGCCACCTTCACGCTCCCAGCGGCCGTCCTTGTCCAGCGGCAGCGGCGTCTCCTTGCCGGACGCGTCCACCAGGAACAGCGCCGCGGAGCCGCGGCCCACGAAGGCCATCAGCTCGTGGCCCTTCGCGTCCATGCCGTGCGCCTGCGCCGAGACCCTCACGCGGCTGGAGGCCCCGCGCGCGATCCCGCTGGCGGACAGGCTCACCGTCTGGCGGAACGCCCCATCCGGACACGCGCGCACGTCCACGCCCTGGAACATCCAGGCGGACAGACACCGCCCGGAAGACATGAAGGCCAGGCCTCCCCCCACGAACAACAGCCCGAGCCCCCCGGCCACCCATCGCCGGCGCTGGATGCCACCTGTCATGCGTTTTCTCCCCGTCTGTCCACTGTACGCCGGAAAGCGGGGAGCCGGTCCCCACCTCCCCCCGTTGACGTATCCGTGGGGTGGCTGGGCTAGGGTGGCGCGCCATGGCCGTGTCGAAGAACCGTCCCCCGCAGGATGCCCTGCCGCCCCGCCTGGATGCGCTGCTCGAAGCCTTGATGGACCGCGACTTCGCGACGCGGCTGCGCAAGGTCTACCAGGCGGCCGCCATCGCCATCGACCGGCTGGGGCACCTGAGCATCGTGAAGTACGAGCCCACCACCGCCGAACCCGACGACGCCGCGGACCTGTCCCTCTGGGAGACGATGGCGCCCGCCATCGGCGAGACGCTGACGGACGTCAACAAGCTGGTGGCCGCCATCCGCGACGCCTTCCCGCCGCCCGCGCGCCCCGCCTCGTCCAACGACGGCGGCTGGGCCCCGCCGCCCGCGAGCTCCGACGAGCGCCTGTCCCAGGAGGCGGAGGCCGTGCTGCACGCCAGCGCGGAGCGCCTGTCCAGGCGCTTGCAGGAGCTGGGCGTGCAGATGCGCCGGCCGGAGGTGGTGAGCGACCGCTGGACGCTGATGTCGGAGCTGGCCGCGTCGCGCGCGGACTTCCGCAACCGCATCGGCGACCTCGTGTACCTCACCGCCGCGGCCTTCGCGGACGTGCGCCGCGAGGACGTGGTGCCCGGCTACGCGAACCAGGTGGGCGCGCGCGTGGCCCTGCGCGGCGCCGCAGCCGACCTGCGCCGCTCCCTGCAGGGCCGGCTGGAGCGCGCCGCGAAGGCCACGGACGCGCAGAGGCCCGCGCTCGCGAGACAGGCCGAGGAGAGCCTGGCCGCGTTCGTGTCCCTGCCCGCGTCGCTCGCGCTGAAGACGCCCACCAAGCGCGAAATCGTCGCGGCGCGAGGCCGGCTGCGCGAAGCGGGCACGCGGCCCGAGCTGGGGCCGGACGTACTGCCCGGGCTCGTGGAGCCCTTCCTCGCGCTGCTGGAGGAGGCGATGGAGGAGCTGACCCGCGCGTGGCTCACCGTGCACGACCGCGCGGTGTGGGCCGCGAGCGGGACCCGGCTGGAGCAGGTGGAGATGCACCTGGAGCTGGGCTCTCCGGGCGCGGCGCGCGTCCTGGAGGAGGCGGTGACGGCGGCGGGCGCGCTCTCGGGACGCTCGGCGCCCTTCGACGCGTTCCTGCGCAAGGGGCGTCAGGAGGCCTCCGCGGGGCTCAACGAGGCCGGCGCGCGCGACCTGCTCGCCCGCTTCCGCGAGCGGCTGGCCAGTCTGCCGTTCAGCTAGCGAGTCACGCTTCGACAGGGCCCGAGTGCCTCCGGGCCCTGGAAGCGGACAAGCGGACGACGCCCCTGGAGCCTCAGGGCTTCGCGGGCGTGGCCGGCGCGGGCAGCGCGGGGGCGTCCTTCTTCGGAGGCAGGATGCGCAGCTCCTCGAAGCGCTCCGCCAGCGTCTGCGGCGTCAGCTCTTCCTGCCACTGCTTGGGGTTGGTGTTCCACCCGAAGTCGGCCGGCACCTTGCCGCCGCCCTGGCTGGAGTAACCAATCATTTCCGGGAACTGCGCGGACCAACGGCCGCCCGGATCCGGCTCCTTGGTGACGTGCTGCCGGTTGGGGAGGATGAAGGGCTTGGGCTTGGGAGCATCACTCATGCAGCCAAGCCTCTCCGAAAGAGACCTCATTGGGTAGAGCCAAGCGGGGCTCCTGCCGCCTTCGCGCATGGTTCTTGGGAGGCAGCACGCTGGGCCCCAGCTCGAACACCGCCGCGAAGTAGCGCGCCTGCGACTCGCTGCCGTACCGGTAGCGCCGCACGCCCCCCGCGTGCGCCACTTCCACCCGCCAGCCCTTCCGGTCGCACATGACCTTCACTGTGTTCCCTGCACCCATCCCGCGCCCCCCGTCCCGTTGCTGTCCGAGGGAGCTCTATGAAATCCCCGTGCCAGCGTCCGCAAGGCCGCCCAACAGGTTGCGGTGTCGGCGGGTGAGCAGTCGGAGCTCGGCCGGTAACCTTTGCAGGCTGCCCTGAGGGGCCGTCTTCTGTGCCCGAAAGGTGGGGCAAGGCGCCATACCGGGTCCTCGCGGAGGGGAGCCGGTCTGCTTGTGTCGGGCAGATCCTGCGTTAACTCAATGGCATGACCCACTTCGAGACCCAGAGCGGAGAGCGGTTCGCGGACTTCGATCTTCCCGAGGGCTGCATGATGTGTGGCGGCGCGGTCTCCATCCGGGCCACGCCAGCCGGTGCCCACGGCTATTGCCCGCACTGCCATGTGCTGTCGCGCCCGCAGATGCGCGTGAAGCCCAACGGCGTCGAGCTCTCCTTCGAGACCACGGCGCTCGCCTGAAACGAACCCCTGACGCCCGTGCTGCTCGGGCGGGCGTCAGTGCACCAGGGACAAGAGCAGCGGCGCGGTGGCGAATGACAGCGGAATGCCCACGCCCACCATCAGCACCGCCAGGTCCGGGTCCAGGTCGTGCTCGGCCGCGAGGATGGCCGCCGTCACCATGGGCGCCATGGCGATTTGCAGCACCGTGGCCTGCCTCACCACCAGCGCCAGCCCGGGCATGAGCATCAGCAGCCCCAGCACCGCCAGCGGCGCGAGCACCAGCTTGTAGGACAGCCCCAGCGCGAGCGCCGGCGCGCGCGGCCACAGCCCCTTCAGCCGCAGCTGGAAGCCCACGACGAACAGCGCCAGCGGCGTGAGCAGGTCCCCCAGCCGCTGGAGCACGGACTCCAGCCAGTCCGGGAAGGGGAAGGGGCGCAGGAGCAGCGCCACCACCAGCGCCTGGAAAGGGGCGAACCCCAGCACCTTGCGGAAGAGCGTGCGCACGGACAGCTCCGACCGGGCGCTGGCCCTCGCCGCCGTCAGCGTGGCGAGCGTCGCCAGCACCAGGAACGAGCCCAGTTGGTCCGCCACCACCGCCACCGGCACGCCTTGGGGCCCCAACAGCGCGGCGGCCATGGGCAGGCCCACGAAGGCCGTGTTGCCCAGCCCCGCGGTGAGGATGAGCGCCGCCACCGACTGACGCGACAGCCCCAGCCGGGGGCCGAGCAGGCGCATGAAGAGCACCGCTCCGGCGAAGAGCAGCCACGGCGCCGCGGCGGCCACCACCAGCCCGGGCGCGAACTCCAGCCGGTGCATGGCGCGCAGCACCAGCGCCGGCAGCGACACGTTGAGGAGGAAGACGTTGAACGCGGGCGCCGTCCCCTCCGGGAACCGGCCGCTGCGTCGCGCCAATACGCCCAGGACGAGGCACACCCCCAAAAGACCGATGACCTGCCCCATGCCCGCCTTGCGTCCCGCCTTCCTGGGTGTGGATTGGCGCGGCAACCTGGAGGAGCCCGCCAGCGATGTCCAGCGCCATGAGGGTGCGCCCGGGAAGTCGCGTTTCGCGGGCGGCTGGAATGCCTGCGGCTCCAACCGCCCGCGCGGGCCAGAGGGCGCATGGAAACGAGTGGGGCGTGGGCGCATGCTGGCGGGCGCCCGCGGTCAGTCCCACCTCCCCACGGCCGTCGGGCAAACGCCATGAATCCCGTTGCCACGGTGTTGAGAGCGCTGGGCGGGGGTGGCCTGCCACGGACGTACTGGGTCCTGTGGGTGGGCACCTTCGTGAACCGGCTGGGGTCCTTCGTCGCGCCGTTCCTGGCGCTGTACCTCACGCGCGAGCGCGGCTTCAGCGTGGAGCAGGCGGGCTTCATCGTGGCGCTCAACGGCGCGGGCGCGGTGCTGGCGGCGCCCCTGGGGGGCATGCTCGCGGACCGGGTGGGCCGGCGGCTGACGCTCGCGGGGGGCCTGTGGCTGGGGTCGGGGGCCATGCTGCTCATCGGCCACTCGGAGACGCCGGGACGCATCGCGGTGGCGGCGTTCCTCTTGGGCATCCTGGGGGACTTGTACCGGCCGGCGGTGTCCGCGGCGGTGGCGGACCTGGTGGCGCCCCGGGACCGGGCGCGCGCGTACGGGTTGCTCTACTGGGTCATCAACCTGGGCTTCGCCATCGCGCTGCCGCTGGCGGGCCTGCTCGCGGGGCTGGGCTACCGGCTGCTCTTCATCGCGGACGCGGTGACCACGTTCCTCTACGGCTGCTGCGTCTGGGCGTTCGTGCCGGAGACGCGGCCCCCGGAGGCGCGGGCGGCGCACGCGTCCCACACCCCGCTGGGGGCGGTGCTGACGCCCTTCCGCGACAGCGTGTACCTGGCCTTCTGCCTGCCGGTGTTCGCGCTGGCCCTGCTCTTCCACCAGAGCTTCATGAGCCTGCCGCTGACGCTGACCCAGCAGGGCCTGACGCCCGCCCAGTACGGGCTGGTGATGTCCGTCAACGGCGTGCTCATCGTCGCGCTCCAGCCCTTCGTCGTGCGAGGCGTGGGCCGGGTGCGCCGCTCCACCGCGCTGGCCGTGGCGGGCGTGCTCACCGCCGTGGGCTTCGGGCTGCACGCGCTGCCGGCCACCGTGCCGCTCGCGATGGCCGCCGTGGCGGTGTGGACCTTGGGCGAAATCGTCCACTCGCCGGTGGCGCCGTCGGTGGTGGCGGACCTGGCGCCGGCGGAGCTGCGCGGCAGCTACCAGGGCGCGTACCACATGATGTGGGGCCTGGCGTCCAGCGTCGCCCCCGCGCTGGGAGGCGCGATGCTGGGCCACGTGGGTGCCACCGCGCTGTGGGCGGGCTGCTTCTGCGTGGGCCTGGCCGCCGCCGCGTGGCACCTGACCATCGCGGGAGCGCGCAGGCGCCGGGTGGAGACGCTGCGGCTGGAGCGCCCGGAGATGAGCGCCAGCCTGGACTGAGGGGGGTGGGCCGCCCGCGCCAGAGGCGGCCTGCCTCGCCGCGACCGCTTTCGCGCCGCGAGGCGCGGGCGATGGGCTACTGCCCGACGCCGAGCAGGGCCTCGGGCCGGGTGAGGCCGCGCGCGCGGGCCACGGGCTGGAGGATGTCCTGCGGCGGCGCGTCCGCGGTGAGCAGCAGCGCGCGCACGGCGGTCTCCACCACGTCCTCCGCGCCGGGGCGCACCATGCCGCGGCGGGCGTCCTCCACGCGCTTGCCGCGGTACAGGTCGAAGCGCTCCTTCACGTGCTTCGCCACGTCCGCCACGGCCTTGTCGCCCGCGTCCACGCGCAGCTCCAGCTCGTTGCGCAGCTGCACCGGGTCCGCGAGCACGCCGTAGCGGTCATAGCCCTTGTGCGCCAGGTCCTCGTGCAGCACCGCGTAGTCCTGCGTGTTGGGCGCGGGCACCTGCTGGGGCGTCAGGAGGTCGCGCATCACCGACGTCACGGTGGCCGTCACGGTGAGCCGGTGCAGCTGCACGTCGTAGACGAAGTCCGAGTACATGGGCTCCTCCACGGTGATGGGCTCGCGGAAGACGGAGTCGCGGTTGCGCTGCACCTCGGAGCGCTGGGTCTCCGCCTTGTCCAGGGCCACCTGCACCGCCACCTCCAGCACGCGCGCCGCCTTGGCCTTCATCGACATCAGGCCCTCATCCTGGGTGCACTGGCCGGAGCACCGCTCCGGGTCGCACTCGCTGGGCACCTTGCCCGGGCTCTTCGCGTCGCGGGCCTCCTCGCCGCACTCCTGGATGGCCGCGCGGCACTCGCGCTTCTCCCGCTCGCGGCAGCGCTCGGCGGCGTCGCGCAGCGTGCCCAGCTCCACCTGGGCCTTGAGGTACTCACGCAGCACGGCGGCCTGCTTGCGCTCCACGCCCTCCAGGGTGCGCTCCGCCTCCAGCAGCTTCTTCTCGTAGTCGCCGCGCTTGGGGTTGGGCACGGAGCGATTGCCCGCGAGGTAGCGCTGGCTCTTCTGGGAATCCTCCACCGCCTTGAGCGGCAGCACGCGCTCCAGGGCCAGGTCCAGCTTCACGCCCACGCGGCCCGGGGGCGCCTCCGTCACGACCTTCAGGGGCAGCTTCGTGGGCAGCGCCGACGCCAGCCGGCCCGCGCTCAGCCGCTGGGCCACGTCGGGGGCCTGGGCGTTGTCCTCCACGGGCGAGGCCACCACCAGGAAGGCCACCTCGTCGCGCAGCCGCTGCCGCACGGACTCCGCGCGCTCGCGGGCGGCGGTGGCGCCCACGCGCTCCTGGTCCGCGCGCACGTAGGCCACGAGCGCGTTGCCCAGCTTGCCGGACTTCTCCAGCGTCTCCGCGCTGGCGAAGAAGCGCTTCGCCCACGCCACCTGCACGGCGTCCACGCCCTTGCGGGCATTCACGTGGTCCGGCGACACGGCCAGCACCGCGTCCAGCTCCGCGCGGGCGTCCTGGAGCTTCTCCTCCTTGAGCAGCCCCAGGGCCACCTGGACGCGCGCCTCCAGCGTCTGGGCGAGCAGCGCGCGAGCCCCTTCATGGTCGGGGTTCAGCTCCAGCACGCGCACCAGCAGCTTGGTGGCGGACGGCAGGTCCCCGGAGGAATGGGCGGCGCCGGCCTCCTGGTACACCTCCTCGCCCCACTCCCTGCGCACCGCGCGCAGCTTCACGGTGATTTCGGAGGCCTCCGGGTCCGCGGCCAGGGCGCGCAGGTAGGCGGCTTCCGCTTCCGCCCAGTGGCGCTCCTTCACGGCGCCGTCGCCCTCGCGCACCGCGCGGGAGAAGGCGGAACAGCCGCTGAGCAGCACGAGCGACAACAGGGCCAGGGCGCTCAGCCAGCGGGAGGAATCGCGGGGGGGTCGGGCGGGGGAGCTCACGCGCCGCATTCTCGCGGGAAAGCGCTCCGGGCGTGAAGATTCCGACGGCCCGCCCGGCCGGTTGCTCCGCGTGAAGGCAGACATCCTGGGGGGACGGGCCAGGGACGCCCGACGTCATTAGGCTGTTGTGCCTTTTGAATGTGTCACACCCACACGGTCTTCTGCTGGCAGCGATGAGACGGGGTGCAAGCGTTCAGTGTCCGGGTGATGGACCGCCGGGAATGACGCGACGCACCAGTCAGTAGAGGGAATCAGCACCCACGAGGGGGGCTAGAGAGAACCCAATGCCTTGTCCACAGCCGCGTCCCACCAAGTTCCACCTCCCGCTGCGGGCCGATACCTTCTCCATCGAGGAGCACCGCAACGTCCACTGCCGCTTCTACGGCGGCTGCATCGACGTGGCGGTCCGTCAGGACTGGGAGAGCTTCACCTGCGCCAAGTGCCCCCTGTTCCAACAGGACAAGGCGCCAGGCGCCAGTTCGTTTGCCTTCACGCAGCCCGCGAACTTCGGGCAGCCGTAGGCGCCTTTGTTTCAGGCTCTGTGATTGAACCGACCGGGCGTCCTGGACGCCCGGCCCCTGCGCTCCAGAAGGACCGGGCCCACCTTGTCAGGCGGCGAGGGGACAGCGGATGCAGGAGCGGCACGTCACATCCTGGTTGGAGTTGCAGGACCTGCTGTTCGCGGGCTCATGGAACGAGCCGCTGGGCCGGTTCCGCACGAGCTTCGTGTTCCGGGGCGTTCCGGACGCGACGCTGGATTTGACGGCGACGCTGAACCGCCAGGGGGCGTTCGTGCGGTTGGAGCGGGACCTGCTGCGGGCCTTCCGCAAGTACGCGCGAGGCGTGCCAGGCACGGAGCGGCTGACGTCCATCTGGGACTGGCTGGCGCTGGCGCAGCATCACGGGATGCCGACGCGGCTGTTGGATTGGACGTTCAGTCCCTACGTGGCGCTGCACTTCATGACGGAGCGCATGGACCTGCTGGAGCAGGACGGCGCGGTCTGGTGCGTGGACTATCACCAGACGAACCAGCAGTTGCCCCGGCCGCTGCGTGAGCAGTTGCGGCTGGAGGGCGCGGACGTGTTCACCGCGGAGATGCTGGCCACGGTGGCGGGAGACCTGACGACGTTCGACGGGCTGGGGGAGCACCCGTTCGTGTTGTTCTTCGAGCCGCCGTCGCTGGATGCGCGCATCGTGAACCAGTTCGCGCTGTTCTCGGTGATGAACGGGCCGGGGCTGAGCCTGAACGAGTTCCTGGGGCACCAGCACCAGGGCGTGCGCCGGCTGGTGGTGCCGGCGAAGCTCAAGTGGGAGATCCGGGACAAGCTCGACCAGGCGAACATCACCGAGCGGGTCCTCTTCCCCGGCCTGGACGGCCTCAGCCGCTGGCTGCGCCGCTACTACGCTCCGCGTCCCCGGTAGGAGCAGGAACCTGAGGCTCCGGCGCGGGCGGTGGGGCCTCCAGCGGAGGCGGCTGAGCATCCGGCTCAGGCGGAGGAACCGCGAAGGAAGCGTCTCCCGCCGGAGGAGGGGCCTTCGCGAGCACCTCTCCCTGGGGAGTGACCGCATAGGCATCCCAGGCATCAAGAACCCGGATGCGTGGCCCTCCACACCGTCTGAAGTCCTGGTGTACCGCGACGAAGTAGAGGCCCTGGGTGGATCCGGTGAAGACGGCGACCGTCAGGCCCTGCTCCGGGCTGGAACAGCCCTGGAACAACGTGGGGTCGGGGTTCGTGCGGATGAACTCCCGTATCGCGCCAGCGGCGGCCACCGCGGCCCCGGCCTCCATGGGCTGTCCCACGAGCGTGGCGGACGTCTCGTCGGGCCACTCGATGGGCGTCGCCCACGCCTTCGGCTTCGCGGCGCATCCCGCGAGCACCGCGATGCATCCTGCCGCCACAACCCTGCCCCTCATCGATGCTCCCTATTCACGCAGCAGCCGCAACGACCCATTCGTGCACCGGGGCACCGCCCCCAGGTGGCTCTGTGTCGGCGCGCAGGTGCCCAGGAGGATCCACCTTCGCCGCCGTTCACTCCATTGTTCGACCTCGCCCGTGGGAAAATAGCGCAGGTAGACCCGGGAGCCGTCCATGCGCTCCGCGACCAGGGCGGAAGCCATCTCGATTGCCAGGTTCTTGAAGAGGGCGGGCGCGGGATTGCCAGGGACGAGGCGCACCACCGCCATGGCCGTCAGTGGATCAATCGCATCCGTCGGCCAGGCCATGAGGTCCACCGACGAGGGAGGGCTGCCACACGGATGATTGTGGATGAACCCGACCACCCAGACCTGCGAGGCCGGGTTATCCGCATCCTGGACCTGCTGAGGCGCGGAGCAGCGACTGTGGCTTCCACGAACCGGCTCGGACACGCGCCAGGACAAGGCCTCTCGCCCGCCTGCGACATAGACGGTCGCGCAGTACTCCGTGGACAACCCCTGGATGGGCCGCAGCGTCGCGGGGTCGCACGTTCGAGCACCTGGACGCTTGAGGAAGGCGTCCGCCACATCCCGTATCAGGCCGATGGGGATGGAGTTGTCCCCCGCGGGCATCTCGACCGCGGGCACTTCCGCCCAGGGGCCGCGACCGGTCCTCGCATCCGCGAACGGGGTGGGAGCAGGCGCCGAGGCGGCGCATCCCACCAGCAACCCCAGCAATGACAACAGCGCGAATCGCACGGTGCGGCATCCTCGCATCCACGCGAGGAAAGCACCTCACGCTTTCACGCGTGCACGGGTTCGCGACGTGACGCCGCGCGCTCCGCGTCCTCCCTTGCCCACCGCGCGTCGTCCTCGCGCGCGTTCTTGTGCGCGAGCGCTCCCCCCACGATGACCCCACCTATCACCAGCATCATCACCAGGATTCCGACCACCAGCGCGCCGACGATGAGCATCTGAACCACCTCCACCTCCAACGATGCGTCGCGCCCGCCCCTCCCGCAGGCCTGAGCCGACACGCCCTGCGGGACCTTGTCTCCCTGTCCGTCCCCACCCGTGTCTGCGACCCCGGGGCCCCCCGCCTGGCAATGGACAGACATGGGACGCACCTTTGCCAGAGAGCCGCGACACCCCACATGGAGGTGCGCCAATGCCAGACACCACCGGCATCCAACGCCCCAGCCCCCCAACCCCTCCCTGGAAGCCCAAGCCCTCGCTGCCCCCGCCCGCCCCGCGCCCGGACGCGGCGCCTCCCGCGTCCGGAGGTGAGCGCCCACCGCACGACGACTTCGACGACCCCATCGCGTCCTGGTAGGGAACCAGGGCATGAGCGTGCCCCGCCCCAACCCCCTGCTGTCGGACCGCGACGTGGACTTCCAGCTCTACGAAGCGCTGGACACCGCCGCCCTCTGCGCGCTGCCCGCCTTCCAGGAGCACTCGCGCGACACCTTCGCGCTCCTCCTGGACAGCACCCGCCGCTTCGCCCGCGAGGTGCTCGCCCCCACCTACCGGCCCATGGACGCCGCCCCGCCCGTCTTCGAAGACGGCCGCGTGCGCGTCCACCCGGCCATGCGCTCGCTCTATGCCGGCATGGTCGACCTGGGCCTGCTCACCGCCACCCGCCCTCCCGACGTCGGCGGCCAGCAGCTCCCGCTCACCGTGCACGCCGTGGCCAGCGCCTACCTCATGGCCGCCAACCTCAGCGCCTATGGCTACCTGGGCCTCACGATTGGCGCCGCGCACCTGCTGGAGGTCTTCGGCACGCCCTTCCTGCGCGACACCTTCATGGCCCGGCTGTACCGCGGCGAGTGGACCGGCACCATGGCCCTCACCGAGCCCCAGGCCGGCAGCAGCCTCGCGGACGTGAAGACGCGCGCCACCCCCGCGCCGGACGGCTCCTACCGGCTCCAGGGCTCGAAAATCTTCATCAGCGGCGGCGACCAGGACTTCACCGACAACGTCGTGCACCTCACCCTCGCCCGCATGGAGGGCGCGGAGGGCGGCACGCGCGGCGTGTCCCTCTTCGCCGTGCCCGCGAAGCGGCCCCAGGGGGACACCTTCGTCCCCAACGACGTCCAGGTGGCCGGCGTCATCCACAAGATTGGCTGGCGCGGCCTGCCCAGCCTCGTCCTCAACTTCGGCGAAGCCAATGACTGTCACGGCTGGCTCGTGGGCCAGCCCGGACGCGGGCTCGCGTGCATGTTCCAGATGATGAACGAGGCGCGCATCATGGTGGGCCTCAACGGCGTCTCCACCGCCGCCGTCGCCTACCAGGAGTCGCTCGCCTACGCGCGAGAGCGCCCCCAGGGCCGCCCCGCCGGCATCCGCGACACCACGCGCGCCCAGTCCCCCATCATCGAGCACGCGGACGTGCGGCGCATGCTGCTGCGCCAGAAGGCCATCGTCGAGGGCGGCCTCGCGCTCCTGCTCACCACCTCCACGCAGGCGGACCTGGCCCACCACGCCCCGGATGAAGCCACGCGCAAGCGCGCGCAGCTGCTCCTGGACCTGCTCACGCCCATCGCCAAGACGTTCCCCGCGGAGAAGGGCTTCGAGTCCAACGCGCTCGCGCTCCAGATCCACGGCGGCTACGGCTACTCCAGCGAGTACCTCCCGGAAGCGTGGCTGCGCGACCAGAAGCTCAACAGCATCCACGAGGGCACCACCGGCATCCAGGGCCTGGACCTGCTCGGCCGCAAGGCGGTGGCGGAGGGCGGTGCCGCGCTCCAGGCGCTCGACGAGGAGATGCGCGCCACCACCGCCCGCGCCCGCGCCGCGGGCGTGGAGTCCGCATGGAGCGATGCCTTGGAGGACGCGCTCCAGCAGGCCGCGTCCCTCACGCTGGAATTGGGAGCGCGAGGCATGGCGGGCGAAGTGGACGTGATGCTCCGCCACAGCACGGACTTCCTGGAGCTCTTCAGCGTGGTGGCCGTGGCATGGCGCTGGCTCGCGCAGGCCGCCGCCGCGAAGGAGGGCCTCGCCCGCGCGCCCTCACCGGAGGACACCGCCTTCTACGAGGGCAAGCTCGCCGCCGCGCAGTACTGGTTCGCGGTGGAGGTGCCGCGCGTGCCGCTGCTCGCCCACCTGTGCCGCACGGGCGAGGACTCCTACGCGCGCATGCGTCCGGACTGGTTCTGACATGTCCGTCTCCTTCCACCTGTGCCAGCCCGGGAAGGGCGCTTCATGCGGCGCCTGCTGCGGCCTCTACAACTTCCGGGACCACTCGCGCGCGGCGCTGACCCGCAGGCTCACCACGCAGACGGAGCGGCTCTCCCGCACGCCCCACACGCCCGAGGCCTACGCCGAGGCCGCGCGCGAGCTCACCGCGAACCGGGACGCCCCCGCGCTCTTCCCCATCGTGCGGGTGTGTCCCCTCCTGGGCTTCCTGGACGCGGAGCACCAGCGCGTGGGTTGCCTGGGCCACCCACTGGTGACGGGAGGCACGGACCTGCGCGACTGCGGCGTCTACCGTGCCACCATCTGCGAGACGTTCACCTGTCCGTCCTTCGGCTGGCTCACCGACGCCCAGGCCCGGCTGGTCCAGGCCGCGTGCGCGGACTGGTACCTCTACGGGCTCGTCATCACCGACGTGGAGTTCGTGCGCGGCTGCCTGAAGCTCCTCGAGTGGGAGCTGGGAGGTCCCGCGTCCCCGGAGCTCCTGCGCGAGCGCCCCGAATCGCTCGCCGCCGTGCGCCGCCTCTTCGCCCTCAAGGAGACGGCGCCCGGCCGCGACGGGCAGGCCACCGTGTTCGGCCGCTTCACCCACGACACGGAAGGCGAACCCACCCCGCGCTCGCTCGACTACGCGGCGCTGGGCACGCGCGCCGCCCCCGAGGACGACGTGGTGCTGTGCCTGGGCTACACGCCCTCGGATGCGACAGAGCTGCTCGCCGCCAGGGCGCTGGTGCGCGAGCACGTGCGCGACGTGGCCGCCACGTTCCCCGCTTAGGCCTCCGCCATCCAGAAGCCAACACCCCGCCGCACGTTGGACGCTTGCAACGGCAGGGGGTCGTCCGCAGGTTCGCCTGCGGGAGGGTTGGCGGATGGGTGGACGTTGGATGTGGTTGGGGATGGTGGGGCTGTGCTCGCTCGCTTCCGGCTGTCAGGAGGCTGACACCGCGGACGCGGTGCCAACGGCACCGGCGACGATGCAGTCCCGAGACTCCGCGAGCGGCGGACTGATGGTGCCGGCCACGCCCGCGCTGGCGCAAGACACGGTGGACGGCAACCGCGCCCCCAGCGGCGACGCGCTGCCCACGGCGAACGCGCAGGTGCCTCCAGACACGGCGCCGCCTCCGCCCGGTGCCCGGCCGCTGCCAGGCCCCCGCGTCAACGAGCCCGCGCAGGGCACCACGGCGCAGGCTCCGGTCCGTCGGAACACCCAGGCGAACCCGAACGCCCAACAAGCGAATGCGCAGCAGCGGCCTCCGCAGGCCGCCCCGGCGAACCCGAACGCCCAGCAGGCGAACGCGAACGCCCGGCGGCAGGCCCAGGCCAACCCGGACGGCACGCCCGTGACGCAAGCGCCCGCCGAGGGCCGCGTGATGATTGGCGCCCAGGCCGTGCAGGCCAGCGAGGACGAGTCCTGGTACGAGGGCGCGGCCAAGGCGGCGCAGGCGGCGGTGACGGACACCTCCGCCAACCGGCCGCTGGAGCAGGTCATCATCGCGTCCAGCACGGTGAGCGGCCGGGTGACGCGCGTGGGCAGGAACACCCTGCACGTGCGCGACGGTGAAGGCACCGTCTACGAGCTCCAGCTCGACCAGCGCAGCCGCGGCCTGCGCCAGGGCCAGCGCGTGCCCCTCAAGGAAATCCAGGAGGGCACCCCGGTGCGCGCCCAGTTCGTCCTCATGGGCGGCCGCACCGTCGCGCGCGACGTGCAGGTGCGGCGCTAGCCCGCTCGCTGCTTCCAACGCCTGAAACGACGACACCCGGGAAGCCTCGAGGGCTCCCCGGGTGCCTGTCTTCGTCCCGGGCTCCCTTCACGCGAAGGGAGCCGGGATGGATGCGGATGCGACTACCAGACCGCCTTGAGCGTCACGCCCGAGTAGGCGCTGTAGCCACGCAGCTTCACGTAGTACTTGCCCTGGGTCGTCTTGGTGATGCTGCACGACTCGTTGTTGCCGGAGGTGTACGGACGGCAGTCGTACGTGGAGGTCGTCGGCGAGGAGCCGAAGCGCACGTACATGTCCGAGTCACCCGTGCCACCCGAGGTGGAGAACGTGACCCGCTTGTTCGCCGGCACGTCCACGGTGATCCACTCGTTGGTGAAGGAGCCGGAGGCGCCGGAGATGCCCGTCACCGGGACGTTGTTCTGCAGCACGTTGCCGCCACCGCCACCGCCGGTGGTGTAGGAGCCCTTCAGCGACACGCCCGAGTACGTGGAGTAGGCGTTCAGCATCACGTAGTACGTGCCCGCCTGGATGTTGGTGATGGTGCACGTCTCCGCGTTGCCGGACTGGTACGGACGGCAGTCGTAGGTGGACGAGTCCGGCACCGCGCCGAACTTCACGTACAGGTCCGCGTCACCCGTGCCACCGGAGATGGTGAACGACAGGGCCGTGGCGCCCGAGGGGACCACCAGCGAGTAGTACTTGTTGTTGCCCGTGCTGTCCGCCACCGTCACCGCGGTGCCGTTGGTCAGCGGGGTGGAGGTCGGGGGCGGCACCGTCACGCCCACGCCCACCGCTTCCCAGGCGGCCGTCACGGCAGCCTGCGTGGCGGCGTCGTAGCCCAGGTCCGCGGCGGCCTGGACGGTCCAGGTCTTCGCCTGGACGAACGTGGTGCTCGCCGTGAAGAGGTCGGTGTTGGCCTTGTACCAGATGCGGGCGGCCTTCTCGACGCCGATGGCCGGCACGTTGATGCTGCTGCGGCCGCGCGGGTGCACGCCACCCTTGGAGAGCAGCGCGAACGCCAGGTTCGGCACGCCGGAGCTGTAGTGCACGTCCGTGCCGGACGTCACGTTGGGCGCCCAGTCCTTGGACACGCCGTCCTTCGCCGGGTCGTCCATGTAGCGCAAGGCGTCGTTCGCCGTGCCCGGCGTCCACACGTCCTCGCCCACCATCCAGATGGCCGCGGCCGTGCTCCAGCCGTTCACGCGGCTCTCGCAGACGGCGCCGAACGTGTCGGACATCGCCTCGTTGAGGCCGCCGGACTGGCCGGAGTACGTGAGGTTGGACTCGTACTCCGTCACGGCGTGGGTCAGCTCGTGGACGGTGACGTCCGCGTCCTTGCCCAGCTCGATGGAGTTCACGCCGTCGCCATCGCCGTACACCATCTGGGTGCCGTCCCAGTAGGCGTTCACGTAGTTGGTGCTGTAGTGCACCGTGCTGATGAGCGTCGCGCCCGCGTTGTTCAGCGAGTCGCGGTTGAACAGCGTCTTGTAGCAGTCGTAGGTGTAGCCCAGCATGTCGTAGTTGGTGTCGACATGCGAGTCACCGGTGGCCGCGCCGCCCTCGCTGCGCTTGAGCGTGCCCGGGGTGCTGGTGCCGTTGTTCGCGCTGTACACCTTGCGGTTGAGCGCGGAGTGGATCTGCGGCGCGCGCAGCACGATGGAGCCGTCCTGGGCGCTCACGTAGACGCGGTCGCGCAGCGGCATCAGGTCGTTCTCACCCGTCACCGTCACTTCGTACGCCAGGCGCAGCGCGCCTTCCTCGGTGCGCACGTACACCAGGCGGGGAGCACCCTGGGCCTCCAGGCCCGTGCCCACCGTCGCGCTCAGCGCGGCGTCACGCGCGGACGAGGCCGCGATGCGCGGCAGCGCCGACACGTTCAGGCCGTCGCGCGCGGAGCCGTTGGCGCGGAACACGGTGCCGTCCGGGCGCACGTGCACCACCAGCTCACCGCCGATGACCTCCAGGCCGTTCTTCGTCTGCGTGAAGCGCAGGTGCTGGTTGCCCTGCTCGTCGGTGCTCGACTTGCGCAGCACCATGTCGTCCGGGTTCAGCCGGAACGCCGGGGCCACGCCCGCGATCGCCTGGCGGCTCGCGTCCAGCGTGTTCAGCGTCCGCGCCACGCGGCCCAGCTCGCCCTGGATGCTGTCCGGGATGCCGTCCGCGTGCACGCCCACCACCTGGGCGCCGCCGAGCGCGTTCAGCGAACTCTGGATGTCCTCGCCCGACCTCTCCTGCTCAGGCGCCTGAACCTCTTCCCCCGAGGAACCCTGCGTACCGCACGCCGTCAGAGCCACGCCCAGCCAGGCCGCGCCAATCGTCTTCAACAGTCGATGAGCCAACGCGATACCTCCATGAAGAAACAGCGGGATGATACGTGACACACTTGAAATCATCAGAGCAACTTCTTTTTGGAGAAAGTACGTTTAGCCACTTTCGCCAGCCCCTCCGATCAAGCCCAAAGAACCTGAATTGCCGTTCTGTAAAATTTCAACAGGATTGCGGCTCTTCACCGGCTCTCGGGAGGGAACGGACCTGCCTCCGGGATGTCTCAAAAAATGTTTCATGAGACGGGTGGAAGGATGAATCAGGGGGCTGACATGACGCGGAACGCCGGACGCCGGTGGCCAGGAGGGCTGTGCGTGGGGGTGCTGCTGGCGCTCACGGCCTGCGCGTCCCGGGCGCCGGTGGTGACACAGGTGCCAGCACCGCCCACGTTGTCGGTGGCGCAGGTGGCGCGGCTGCTGCCCGCGAAGGTGAAGGGGGCGGAGCGCGAGGGCTGGGCGGGCGACGTGCTGGCGGCGCTGGACGCGGAGTCGATTCCCGCCGCGGCACCAGAGGTGTGTCAGGTGCTGGCCGTCATCGAACAGGAGTCCGGCTTCCAGGCGGACCCCGCGGTGCCGGGGCTGCCCAAGATGGTGCGTCAGAAGCTGGACAGCACCGCGGGACGGCTGGACCCCGTGGGGCGGCGGCTGCTGGAGGACGTCCTGGCGGCGAAGCCGAAGGGGGCGAAGCGCACCTTCGGGGCGCGGCTGGACACGCTGCGCACGGAGCGGGACCTGGACCGGCTCTTCCGGGACATGCTGGCGTACTACGAGGAGGAGTATCCGGCGGCGTACGCGGCCGCGGACCTGGCCAGCTCGCTGTTCGGTCCGTCCTCGTTCGCGGGGCAGAACCCCGTCACCACCGCGGGCTCCA
Organism: Corallococcus sp. M7; assembly: GCF_054512695.1. Lineage (NCBI taxonomy): Bacteria > Pseudomonadati > Myxococcota > Myxococcia > Myxococcales > Myxococcaceae > Corallococcus > Corallococcus sp. M7. Next base: position 826,180 of record NZ_CM137252.1, on the reverse strand, counting down.
TGCAGGTCAGCGTGCGCTACGCGGTGGAGAAGGCGGGCCCGGACGCGGATCCGGTGGCGGTGCGCGAGTCGCTCTACACGCGCGCGGGCGGCGTGCGCTACGGCACCGCCCGGCTCCTGGGCTTCGAGGCCGCGTACGACGCACCGCTCTACCGCTTCGCGGACTACAACAGCGGCGTCTACAGCTCGCGCAACGCGGCGCTCCAGGCCCAGGTCAGCCGGCTCACCGGCATCGCCCTGGCGACCGACGGCGACCTCCAACTGTACGACAAGGACGGTGAGCCGCGCGGCGAGGACAGCCAGAGCCTCAAGGCGCTGCTGCTCTTCCGTGAGCGCTACGCGCCGGACCTGAGCGAGCGCCGGGTGCGCCGGGACGTGGAGGAGGAGAAGTCAGCGGACTTCGAGAAGACGGACACGTACCTGGCGGTGAAGCGCGTGTACGCGAACCGGACGGGACAGGCGCCCGCCTACGCCCAGCTTCCGCAGGTGACGCTCAAGAGCGTGAAGCTGAGCGGGGAGCGCTCCACCGCGTGGTTCGCGAAGTCAGTGGACGCCCGCTACCAGCAGTGCATGACCCGCCACCGCCAGCCTGCGCGGTAGCGGGCCTCCTCGCCGGGACTACGGCGTGGTGAAGACGGCGCTGAACGTGTCCGCGCTGAAGGTGGGCAGCAGCTCCGCGGTGACGTACGGGGCGCGCGAGGGCTCGTAGTTCGGCGAGCTGTCCGCCGCCACGCGCAAGTAGTAGGTCGTCCCGGGCAGCAGCAGGCCCGGCGGCAGGCGGACCTGGGTCCGGTCACCGGGCACGTAGAAGCGGAACGTCGGGTTGGCCGCGTAGGTGTCGATCAGCTGGATGACGGACACGGTGTAGTGCCGGGGCGTGCCCATGACCGGGGCCCGCCAGTCGATGACCGGCTGGTTGGAGCCCACGACGCGCGACACATAGGCATCCACGCCGTCGATGCGCAGATCCCGCGGCGGCGAGACGGGCGGCTGGATGGGGCCGGCGATGAGGTGGTCCAGCCGGTCGGTGACGTAGATGTTGCCGCTGGGATAGTGGAGCCGGCTCCCCACGGCGACGGGCGTCGCGGACCGGAACGAATAGCCGACGGAACCAATCACGCCCCAGTTGGACGGATAGGGATTGCCGTAGGCGAGCCGGCTCGCGACGACGCCCGTCTCGCCGCGCGGCAGCCACATGTTGAAGAGCTCGCCCTGGTAGCCCACCCAGCCGGACTGATAGCCGAACGGCGCGGGCACCAGCGACAGCGAGGGATAGTTGAGGGTGCCGCTGGGGTTCGCGTCCGAGCGCCAACGGGCGAACTCGTTCAGGCGCCATTCCATGGAGAAGGGCGTCTGCGGCACGGGCGACAACGTGGCCTCGATCGGCAGCGAGGTGGTGCCGTCCGGCGTGAACGAGAACGACGGCAGGTGCGCGCTGTTCACCACGGACTGGTACGCCAGGGTCCCGCCGCTCGGCAGCGTGCCGGCCTGCACGGAGTTGAACTGGTTCACGTAGATGCGGTCGCCCTTCGACGCATCCAGGACGGGCGCCCCGTAGCCGGTGCTGAAGTACGCGTAGGCGTTCGGGTCGATGACGGACGTGTCACCGGCCTGAGCCCACAGGTACGTCGTGCTGTAGAGGTCCACGTCCGCGCTGATGAGCTGCACGGAGCTGCCCGGCTCGGAGAGGGACGTGTAGTCCTGCCAGGGCGCAAGGTTGAAGAGCTCCGCCGACATGGGGGACTCGGTGACGGGCACGTAGACGGCGTCCGGCCGGCCAATGCGGTTGACGCCCAGGTCGAAGCGGCGCTCGCGCGTCAGGAAGTAGTGCCGGCTCGAGCGCAGGAAGTACTCACCGTCCGGAACGTTGTCGAAGCGCATGCCCCCCGCCACCGGCGTGCCGGTGTACCGGTCGAAGGAGACGCCGTTGGGAACGAGGATCTCCAGGTCACGGCCGGCCAGGTTCTGGGGAACGACCGTCACCCCGGCGGCGGAGTGGAACCGCGTGTCCGCCGTCACCAGCACGGACGTGCCCGCGTCCACCGGGCCGGTCCCCGCGTCGGGCTCACCACAGCCCGGCAGCATGTCCTCGTTGGCGATGACCGCCGTCCCCTCGCGGGGGTCCATGGCGATTTCGGGAGGGTTCACCTCCTCGGAGGGAGGCGCGGCATCCCCGCAGCCCAGCCAGGCCGCGCAGGTGGGGACGAGCAACAACGACAGACGTCGCAAGGACATGATGGGCCTTCGTGACAAGCAATCGCAAATGATTGCCTGGTCCCGGCCCTGACCAGACGCCGCCCTCTATACCCGAAGGGTCTGACTTTCTGGATAGTTACTTTTCGAGGGGTAATTCCGGTGGGCGCAATTCGAGGCTTGCGCCCACCTTCGTCTGGCAATTACCGGCCCGGCGCCGCCGGCGGGGCGAAGCGCTTGTCGGAGATCTTCATCTCCGTGACGGGACCGTACTTGCGGGCCACGTCGCGCAGGGCCTCCGCCTTGCCAATGAGGACGAACGTCAGGTCCTCCTTCGCGGGCAGGACGCGCTGGAGCACGGTGTGCACGCTGTCACGGGTGGCCGAGGACACGGCGTCCGCGAACCCGTTCACGTCCTGTGCGTCCAGGCCATAGAAGGCCAGCTCCGACAGCTTCATGGCCAGCTGCTCGCCGGTCTCCAGCGTCGGCGGGAACTGCCCCAGCACGTAGGCCTTGGCGGAGGCGAGCATGGCGTCGTCCATGCCGTCCTGGCGGTAGCGCGCGAGCACGTCCAGAGCCAGGTCGATGGCACGGCCCGTGGAATCCGTCTGGGTATAGGACGTGAGGACGACGGTGCCGGGCTGGAGGGCCGGGGCCAGCGAGGAGCGCGCACCGTAGGTGAGGCCGGTCTTCACGCGCAGCTCGGTGTTGAGCAGCGAGGTGAAGCGGCCGCCCAGCACGGTGTTGCCCAGCTCCGCCACGACGCGGTCCGGGTCGGTGCGGCGGATGCCGGTGTTGCCAATGGCGAAGTAGGTCTGGGTGGCGTCGGGCTTGTCCACCAGCAGCACGTGGCGGCCCTTCGTGGGCGCGGTGGCGGGCACCGCGGCGAGCGGCTGCGCCGCCGGGGTCCATCCGCCCAGCGCGGCCTCCAGCTTCGCGGCGAGCTGCTTCGCGTCGAAGTCGCCCACGACGGAGAGGATGAGCCGGTCCCCGCCCAGGTTCGCCTTCGCCCAGCCGAGCACGTCGCTCCGGCTGATGCCCGGCAGCGACGCCTCACTGCCCACCGCGGATCCGCCGTACGGGTGCGAGGGGAAGTGGAAGGCATTGAAGTACACGCCGATGAGCGCGCGCGGATCGCCGTCCTTGGCAGAGGCGATTTCGGACACGCGCAGCGCGCGGGCTTTCTCCAGCTCCTGCGCGTCGAAGCGCGGGCGCACGAGCATGTCCGACAGCAGCTCCACCATCAGCGCGGTGTCGCGGGACTGGAAGCTGCCGTTGAGGACGAGCGCCTCACGCGCGGGCACGACCTCCAGCTCGCCGCCCACGCCGTCCACGGCGTCGGCGAACTGCTGGGCGTTGCGGGAGCCCGCGCCCTTCTGGAGCAGCTCGGCGGTGAGCGCGGCCAGGCCCTCCTTGCCGGCGGGGTCGGTGACGGCGCCGCCCTTGAGCCACGCGCTGAAGGACACCAGCGGCAGCTCGTGCTTCTCCACGAGCAGCAACCGCACGCCGTTCTTCAGCGTAACGGAGGTCGTCTCCGGCAGCGTCACGCCCTTCGTGGACAGCGGGACGGCGGGCGCGGGCGTGGCCGGGGCTTCCGGCGCCTGGGGAGGCGGCGTGGGCGCGGCGGTGGGAGCCGGCGCGGGCGTGGTCGCGCACGCGGAGGTGAACAGCAATGCGGCGAGGGCGGAGCGCAGCGGGCGGGGACGGAAGAGAGCGTTCATCGCGCGGCCTCCTTGTTGGCCGGGGCGGCGGGAGCCGTGGTGGGGACGAGCCAGCCCACGGTGCGGTGGTCGGGGTTGAAGATGCGGGCGGCCAGCGCCTTCACGCCGTCGCGGGTGACCTTTTCGTAGCGCGAGGGCGCGTCGAACAGGGCCTTCCAGTCTCCCCGGAAGGTGGCGGCGTTGCCCAGCTCGCGGGCGCGGCCGCTGTTGGTCTCCAGCTTGCGCCAGAAGGTGGACAGGGCCACGTTGCGCGCCTTGCGCAGCTCCGCGTCGGTGACGCCGTCCTTCACCACGCGGGCCAGCTCCGCGGTGAGCAGCGCCTCGGTCTTGGCCAGGTCACCGCCCGGCGTCAGGTCCACGGAGAACCAGACGAGCGACGGATCGAATCCCCCGGCGGTGGTGCTCCGGACGCGGATGGCCACGCGCGCCTCGTCCACCAGCTTGCGGTGCAGGCGCGACGAGTCGCCATGCGTGAGGATGAGCCCCAGCAGCTCCAGTGTCTCGATGTCCGGGTCGTTGGCGGCGAGGCCGTGGTAGGCGACCTGGAGCAGCGGGGACTGCGCCAGCTTCTTCACGACGATGCGGCGCTCGCCCTGCTGTTCGGGCTCCTTGGTGCGCACGGGCTCCGGCGCGGGCTGCGAGGGGATGGTGCCCAGCGTGGCCTCCACCTGCTCGAAGACGCGGGCCGGATCCAAATCGCCCGCGAGGACGAGCGTGGCGTTGTTGGGGGCGTAGTACGTCTTGAAGTAGCGCTGGAGGTCCTCCATGCGCCACGACTCGATGTCGGACGGCCAGCCGATGACGGGAATCTGGTACGGGTGCGCGACGAAGGCGGTGGCCTGCAACTGCTCCTGGAGCGCGCCGTTGTTGTCATTGTCCACGCCCGAGCGGCGCTCGGAGTAGACGACGCCGCGCTCGGACTCGATGACCTTGGGGTCGAAGGAGAGCGACTGGAGCCGGTCCTGTTCCAGGTCGAGGATGAGGGGCAGCGCGGAGGCCGGGAACCAGTCCAGGTAGACGGTGACGTCCTCGGAGGTGAAGGCGTTGTTGGCGCCGCCGTTGGCCTCCATGACGCGGTCGAACTCACCGGGGCCGTACTTCTTCGCGCCGTTGAACATCATGTGCTCGAAGAAGTGGGACAGGCCGGTGATGCCGGGGCGTTCATTGCGGCTGCCCACGCGGAACCAGTTGGCGAGCGCCACGTTGGGGATGTCGTGGTCCGGCCAGACGATGACGGTGAGCCCGTTCTTCAGCGTGCGGACCTGGATGCCCGAGCCCAGCTTCGCGACGGGGGTGGAGGCAGCGGCGGGCTTCGCGGCAGGCTCGGAGACGGCCTGGGCCCCGGCCTGGGGCGCACCCAGGAGGGCCAGACAGGCGAACCACGACAACGGCGGACGGAACATCCTTGCTCCTGGGGAGGGACCACGGCGGCGCCCGGGAACGGGCGAAAGCGCACCCTATTCCAGAAACGCCGCGTGGGAGTCCCCGAGGAGCGTCAGGCGCCCAGCACCTGCCGCAGCACGGCCTGGAAGTAGTTCGTGCTGCCGATGTGGCCCGAGTGCAGCTTGGCGGACTGGTGGAGGCGCTGCGCCACGGCCTCGAACTCCGCCTGGCTGACGTCGCGCAGGGACAGGTACAGGCGGGCGGCGGCGCGCAGGTAGGAGAAGAGCGGGTTCTTGTGGTGGCCGTCCGGCCGGCGCGCGAGGTGCCGGTAGAGCTGGGAGAACTCCTGGTCGACCTCCGCGTGGCGGGTGTCGCGGCAGAAGCCGGCGGCGGTGGCCTCGATGAGGAAGAAGAACGGCTCGTACTCAGGGAAGGGAGGCCGGGTGAAGTCCGGGGGCTGCTTGTTGCCGGTCCACAGCGCGGAGATGGGCTGCAGGCGCACGTGGGCGGTGACGTCGCCGAAGCGCACGGGCACCTCGTCGCCCACGGGCTTCACCTGGCCCTGTTCGTCCCGTTCCACGGGGATGAACAGGCGCATGGGGTCCTCCACCTTCACGCCCGCCTTCTCCAGCTCCGCCACCACGTTCGCGTCCATTGCGTTGATGAACCTCCGGGACACCGATCTACCGCGTCACGCCCGGATGTGCACCCGGTGCGTCGGTCCTGGGTCGGGAGACCGCCTCTTCCAGCACGTCCCAGGCGGCATCGAAGACGCCATCGACGCGGTCGTAGGGCTCAGGGGCCCCCTCGGCGCGCTGCCGCGGCGGGGAACACAGGCTGCCCGTGAGCTTTGCCCGATGGGTGGTCTTGAACAGGCTGGAGCCACAGGACCAGGACAGCCGCACCTCGGCCGCCGTGGTCGACTGACAGCGCATGCCGTGCTCGGCGCGCGTCGCCGCGTCCACCAGCTTGCGCAGGAATTGTTCACCCTCGGTCCGGCCCAGGCGCTGGTCCACGCGGAGGGGCTCCGGGTACTCCTCCCGGCTCCCCTTCAAGTGCGCGCCCTCCGTCCGGACACGCAGCTCCAGGGTGCTCGCTGAGCCTCCGAAACATCCACGGCTTTCGAACTCAAGCTGAAGCATGGCGTCAGAGGTCGACAGCAGACACGCGAGCGGATGCTCTGTTCCCGGATTCCGGCCGGTGGCCACGGTGAAGTCATGGGCCTCCCATCCCTCCGCCGGCGCCCAGGTCCACCCATCATCCTTCGAGCGAAGCAGCCGCCCGCCGTCGAGCTCCGCGAGCAGGATTCCATTCTCAAGCAACACCAGCGTGTGAATTGACCTACCTGAAGTATTGCTTTGACGAAACCAGTTCTGGCCCGCGTCATGGGTGGCCATCACCTGGTCCCCGGACCATCCCAGCCAATGTCTGTCACCCAATTGAATGGAGCCATCCAGGCGCGTCAGCCTTCCCTGCCCCCGCATGAGCATTGGTCCTTCCCGAACGGACTGGCCCGAGACGTAGGTGGTGAGCGTGCTCGATTGTGAAAGGACAGCCACCGTGTCGTTTGGGAAGGCCTGGGCCTTCGAGAAGGAAGGCGTCCATTGCTCAACCGGCAGTTCCGGAGTCGTGAGGGTCAACACCTGTCGTCCATCCTGTGTGACGGAGACACGGAGGGCGTCCGGCGGACTGGAGAAGGGTCCCTGCCAGGTCCGGCCACCGTCCGTCGTCTTGTAGAGCCCGTTGGAGCCCGAGACCCAGGCCAGGTCTCGAGTGAGTCGCAGGACTCCATGCAGATCCGGGGACGATGAATGTCCCCAGAAGAAGACAGAAGGTCGGAGCAGTTGGAAGGGAGGCGTCAGGGGCGTCCAGGTGTCGCCGCCGTCCTCCGTGGCCCAGAGCGTGGACTTCGAGCCCAAGGCCCATCCCTGGTCCGGACTGATGAAGGAGATGTCCCTGCATCGGTCATCATTGTTGAAGGGTGTGGCGGTGGATTCCCGCCAGCTCGCGCCCTGATCATCGCTGCGCAAAAGCCGGCCCGTGGAGCCACACATCCAGGTCCGAAAGCCTGCGCGCTCCAGCGTGTAGATCCATTGCTCATCCCACAGGGGGACCGACCGCCACGTCCTACCGGCATCCGTGGTGCGGAGAACCCAGGGCCCGAGTGAGCCCGCCGCGATGCCTGTCTCCGGTGTGTACCAGGTGAGGAAGCGGATGGCGCTCGAGGACTTCTCCCCTCGTGCCGCGTTCAGCGCCCGGGAGAGGTCCACGGCGCGCTGCCAGGACCTGCCTTCATCCGTGCTGCGGAAGGCTTCGATGCCGGGCGCATTGGAGAATGCGTAGGGCCCCTCTCCAATTGCCCACCACTCCCCTCCGGGGCCAGGCGCGACGACATGGATCCGGGCATCGATGGCTTCAACGGTCAGGTCCGCGGACACCGACGAGGAGGCAACGCTCCGGGGCGCGGCACAGCCCAGCGACGCGCCGCACACCGCCCAAGCGACCCAATGACTCGCGCGCATCTCCGCCTCCAGGCCGAAGTGCAGGCCTGGAGTCAGTATTCGTCCGTGAGCGCGCGGGCGTTGATCACCGTTGCATCATGGTTCCCGCACGGAGGAACCCATGGCCCGAGACAAAGAAAAAGGGCGCCGGACCGGAGTCCGACGCCCTTCAGATTCTTCTTACTGGTGTGCCCAAGGGCGGAATCGAACCACCGACACGGGGATTTTCAGTCCCCTGCTCTACCGACTGAGCTACTTGGGCGTACCGCGGACCGCGAGCGGCAGCGCCGATTTACGGTTCCTGGCTCGCGACGTCAACCTCTTTCCGCCAAGCCTCCTCCTCGCCCGACACTCAGGCCGCCAGCCGGGGCGCTTCGCCGTCCCAGGCCGTGCACCCCGCCGTCAGCCGCTGGCGCAGCTTCTGGCGCAGCCCCTGCTCGATCTGCCGGATGCGCACCGCCGTCACCCCGAAGCGCTTCGCCAGGAACTCCGCGCTCACCCCGTCCTCCACCAGCATCCGCTCCTTCACCAGCGCCCGCTCCCTCGCGTCCAGCTCCGGCCAGGCCGCCGCCACACTCTGGCGCAGCTTCTCCGCCCAGGCCCCCCGGTCCGCCTGCTCCTCCGCCGAGTCCTCGTCCGACTCCAGCATGTCCAGCCGCGTCACGTCCCCCTCCAAGCCCAGGGGCGCGTTCAGGGACACGTCCTTCGCCAGCGCGTCCGTCCCCCGCACCACGTCCTCCTCCTTCTTGCCCAGCGCCTCGGCCAGCCGCTTCGTCACCTCCGGGTGCCCCTCGCCCCAGCGGGCCTCCAGCCGCGCACGCTCGCGGCGGAGCTGGAAGACGATCCACGGCGCGCGGCCCCCCGCCACACTCCAGGTGCGGGACACGTACGCCCGGATGCGTGCGCGGATCCACTGCTGCGCGTAGGCGCCGAAGGGCACTCCCCGCTCCTCGAAGCGGCGCGCCGCCTCCACCAGGCCGACGTTGCCCTCCGCCATCAGCTCCTCCAGCGACAGGCCCGTCCAGCGGTACTTCCAGGCCAGCCGGCGGACCAGCTCCAGGTGCCCCCGCACCCGCATCTCTACTTCCGCCGAGTCCACCTCGGTCTCCGCACCCTCCACCGTGGACTCGAGCTCCTCGTAGATGGCTTCCATGACGCGTACCTCCCCAATCAGTCCCCCGCGCACCCATCGCGCGGTGACGGACGTAGAGATAAGCGGCGGCGACACTTAAAAAAATGAGCTAGTTTGGATGAAAACCTTCGGTTATTCCTAAGTCATGGCGTGGCTCAACTACCACCATCTCCTGTATTTCTGGACGGTTGCGCGGGCGGGCAGCATCGCCAAGGCGAGTGAAGAGCTGCACCTCGCCCAGCCCACCATCAGCGCGCAGATCAAGCTGCTGGAGGAGTCGCTGGGCCACCAGCTCTTCGAGCGCAAGGGCCGCAAGCTCGTCCTGTCCGACGTGGGCCGCACGGTCATGCGCTACGCGGACGAGATCTTCCGCCTGGGCAACGAGCTGAAGAACGTCGTCTCCGGCCTGCCCACCGGCCAGCAGCTGCGCCTCAACGTGGGCGTGCTGGACGTCATCCCCAAGCTCGTCGCCGAGCAGCTGCTCAAGCCCGCGCTGGAGGCCGGTCCCTCGCTGCGCATCATCTGCCGCGAGAGCCCCCTGCCCCAATTGCTCGCACAGCTGGCGCTGCATGAGCTGGACGTGGTGCTCGCGGACGCGCCCGGCTCCGAGCCCGTCAGCGTCCGGTCCTTCAACCACCTCCTGGGCAAGTGCGGCGTGACGTTCTTCGCCGCCCAGCCGCTCGCGCACCTGCGCAAGGACTTCCCGCGCTCGCTCGACGGCGCGCCCATGCTGCTGCCGTCGGAGGAGTCGTCGGTGCGCCGCTCGCTGGATTTGTGGTTCGAGCGGCTCGGCATCCGGCCCCTCATCGCCGGTGACTTCGACGACAGCGCGCTGCTCCAGGCCTTCGGACAGAAGGGGCACGGCATCTTCGCCATGCCCTCCATCATCGACGCCGAGGTGCAACGGCAGTTCAACGTCACCGCCATCGGGCACACCGACGAAATCGAGCAGTGCTTCTACGCCATCACCGTGGAGCGCCGCCTGCGCCACCCCGCCGTCGTCGCCATCGCCGAAGCCGCGCGCTCGCACATCTTCGGCGGGTGAGCCGCATCACTCCGCCGCGCGGAACACCTCCGCGCCAGCCACCACCGTGGCCAGCACGCGCGCGTCCACCAGCGCTGACGCGGGCCCCTCCAGCGGGTCTTCCGACAGCGCGACGAAGTCCGCGTCCAGGCCGGGCTTCAATCTTCCGCGCCGCGCTTCCTCGAAGGACGCCCACGCGGGCCCCACCGTGAAGCCCTCCAGCGCCTCCGCCGCGCTCAGGCGCTCCTCCGGATACCAGCCGCCCTCCGGCCAGCCCTTCGCGTCCTGCCGCGTGCGCGCCGCGTAGAGCCCCGCGAGCACGTCCGGGTTCTCGATGGGGAAGTCACTGCCCAGCGCCAGGTGCGCGCCCGCGTCCTTCAACGTGCGCCAAGCGTAGGCGCCCTTGAGACGCTCGCGCCCCAGCCGCGTCTCCGCCCAGGGCATGTCGCTGGTGGCGTGCGTGGGCTGCACGCTGGCCACCAGGCCCGCCGCGCCCAACCTCCGGATGTCTTCCAGCCGGAGAATCTGAGCGTGCTCCACGCGGTGGCGCAGGGCCTGCGTGCCCGTCCGCTCCGCGCCTCGCAGGAGGACGTCCACGACCAATGTATTGGCACGATCTCCAATGGCGTGGATGCACACCTGGAAGCCCCGCGCCATGAAGGCCTGGGCACGCGCTTCGAGTTCCTCGGGGGAGAGGAGCAGCAGGCCGCGCTGGCCGGGCTCGTCGCTGTAGTCGTCATGCAGCGCCGCGCCCCGGCTTCCCAGCGCTCCATCCGCCAGGAACTTCACCGAGCGCATGGACAGGTGACGCCCCTGCCACGGGCCCTGCTCCAGATAGGCGTGCCGCTGTTCGCCCTGCCCCGCCGCCATCGCATACACGCGCAGGGGCAACGTCCCCGCGGCGTCCCACGCCTGCAACGTGCGGAAGGCATGCAGGTCCATGCCCGCGTCGTGCACGCCCGTGAGCCCGACCTGAGCGCACCGCTCCAGGGCGGCTCGCAACCGGGTCTCCAGCTGCTCGCGCGTGGGCGCGGGAATGGCGGCCTCCACCACGTCCATCGCGTTGTCCACGAGGACGCCGGTGGGCTCGCCGTTCGCGTCCTTGAGGATGCGGCCTCCTGGCGGATCCGGCGTGTCGCGTGTGATGCCCGCGCGGCGCAGCGCCTCGCCGTTCACCCAGGCCGCGTGATGATCCACCCTCATGAGGAACACCGGCGTCGTGGGGAAGCGCGCATCCAGGTCCTCGCGGCCAGGGAACGCGGCGCCGGGCCACTCGTTCTGGTCCCACCCCTTGCCGAGCAACCAGTCCCCCTGGAAGCTCGACGCGGGCGCCTTCGCCAGACGCTGGACGACTTCCTCCACCGAGGGCGCCTTCTCCAGGCGCACCGTGGTCAGGCTCTTGCCCAGGCCATGGATGTGCGCGTGCGCGTCCACCAGGCCGGGCACCACCGTGGCGCGGCCCAGGTCCACCTCACGCGCGCCAGGACCCGCGGCGGCGCGCGCTTCCGCGAGCGTCCCCACCGCGAGCAACCTTCCGTCGCGCACCGCCAATGCTTCCGCGCGCGGACGCTCCGCATCGAGCGTCCACACGCGCTCCGCCCTGTAGACCGTGGTCTCCGCCGTCATGGCGCGGAAGACTACCCGCCGCCCTCGGGGAAGCCACCGTCCACGCCCGGCGCTTCGATGGGACCCGCGGGGCCGCCCCGGTCATTGGGCACGTTCTGGATGGGCTCGCGGGCCGTGTCCGGACCCTGGATGGGCCGCTGGTCCTCCGTCCCCGGGGGCTGGGTGGTCTTGCAAGCCACCGCTCCAACAGCGGACAGGCCCAGAGCAGCGATGAGCAGCACGGCACGGCGCATGAATCCTCCTGGGAGAAAATCGAGAGGCCGACCCTAAGGAGGTGCGTCGTCCTCCAGCAACGCGCATCCCCTGCAACGTCCAGGACTGGATGCACAAGCGAGGCGCCGGACACTTCTTGCCCGCCTGCCCTCCGGGCCCCCGGCTTCAAAATCCGGTCATCCGAAGGTCCGATGCACATCGTTGTCCGAGTGCGTGTGCGCAAGCGGCGCGCATTCGGGGGCGGACATGCGGGACCACGTCGACAGGATGAGCTGGCGCCGTCACGTCCTCTGGGGCTGGCTCCTGGCGTTCCTCTTCGTGGGCTTCGCCGCGCCAGCGGCTCCCGCTTCGTCATCCTTCGTCGCGCGGTGCGAACTGGAGGGCGTGGTGGATGCCGGCTCGGGCGCGTACCTCGCGGACTGCGTGAAGCGCGCGGAGGACGGAGGAGCCTCGGCGCTGCTCGTGCGGTTGGACACGCCGGGCGGTTCGTTGGAGGCCACCCGCTCCGTGGTACGCGCGTTCCTGGGCTCGCGCGTTCCCGTGCTCGTATGGGTGGGGCCTTCCGGTTCGCGTGCGGGCAGCGCGGGCGTGTTCATCTCGCTCGCGTCGAACGTGAGCGCCATGGCGCCGGGGACGAACATCGGCGCGGCGCACCCCGTGGGGCTCGGCGGTGAAGACGTGGAGCAGGCGGGTGGCGAGGAACTCGCCCGCAAGGTGGAGAACGACACGGTCGCCTTCGCGGAGGGCATCGCCCGGCAGCGGGGCCGCAATCCGGAGTGGGCCGCGTCCGCCGTGCGCGACAGCGTCAGCGTTCCCGCGGACCGCGCCGTGGAGCTTCGCGTGGTGGAGCTCGTCGCGCCCACCGAGGCCGCGTTCCTCTCCGCCGTCGATGGGCGCCGCGTGGAGGTGGCGGGCGGTGACACCGTGACACTCGCCACCCGCGACGCCCACGTGGTGTCCCTGGAGCCGGGGCTGTCACAGCGGGTGGTGCATGCGCTCGCGCAGCCGTCGCTGATCTACCTGCTGTTCCTCGTGGCGGCGCTGGGCCTGGTGGTGGAGCTGTCCCATCCGGGCGCGGTGGCGCCGGGGCTCATTGGCGGCGTGGCGCTGGTCCTGGCGTTGATGGCTTCGGCGACGCTGCCGGTGCGCTCGGGCGCGCTGGTGCTGATGCTCGTGGGCGTGGGGCTCATCCTCGCGGAGCTGTTCGTCACCAGCGGCCTGCTGGGCGCGGCGGGCGTGGGGCTGTTGATATTGGGCGGCGTGTTCCTGGTGGACCGCTTCGAACCCGGCTGGTTCGTGGAGCCGTCCTTCCGCCTGTCGTGGGGCGTGATGCTGCCCACGGCGCTCGTGTTCGCGGGGACCGCGGCCTTCGTCGCGTACCGCAGCGCCCAGACGCGCAAGCTGCCGCAGCGGGGCGGCGACGCAGGGCTCGTGGGCGAGGCCGGCACGGCGCTGGCCCCCGTCACGCCCTCGGGCGGCGAGGTGTTCGTCCACGGCGAGCGCTGGCGCGCCGTCTCCTTCACCCCCATCCGCGAGGGCGCCCAGGTCGTGGTGCGTGCCGTGGAGGGGCTCACCCTCACCGTCGCGGAGCAGATGCCATGAACGAGCTGGTCGGAGCGCTGGGGTGGCTCCTCCCCCTGGCCCTGTTGTTCCTCCTCTTCATCTCCGGTGTGCGCATCGTCACCGAGTACCAGAACGGTGTCGTCTTCCGGCTGGGCCGCTACGTGGGCCTCAAGCGCGCGGGCTTCCGCTGGCTCATCCCCTTCGTCGAGCGGATGGTCATCATCGACCTGCGCACCGTGGCGCGCGACGTGCCCCCGCAGGACGTCATCACCAAGGACAACGTCAGCGTGAAGGTCAACGCCGTCGTCTACTTCCGCGTCATCCAGGCGGACAAGGCCGTGCTCCAGGTGGAGGACTACCTCTACGCCACCAGCCAGATTGCACAGACCACGCTGCGCGCCATCCTGGGCCAGGTGGAGCTGGACGACCTGTTGTCCCAGCGCGAGCGCATCAACCACGAGTTGCAGCAGGTGCTGGATGCGCGCACCGACCCTTGGGGCGTGAAGGTCTCCAACGTGGAGGTGAAGCACATCGACCTGCCGCTGGAGATGCAGCGGGCCATCGCGCGGCAGGCGGAGGCGGAACGTGAGCGCCGCGCGAAGATCATCGCCGCGGAGGGCGAGCACCAGGCCGCGGAGAAGCTCTCCCTGGCCGCGGACGTGCTCAGCCGCAACCCCGCCACGCTCCAGCTGCGTTATCTCCAGACGCTGGTGGAGATCACCGGCGGCGGCAACCACACCATCCTGCCCATCCCCCTGGAGATATTGCGCGCGTTCGGCGCCATGCCAGCGCGGCCCCGTCCATCCGAGGAAGCCCGCGAGGAGGAGGACGAGGACGCGTCCCACGGCCTGTCCTGAAACGACGAAGGTCCACCCGTGCGCGCGGCACGGATGGACCTGTCGGGTGAGACGCGGCGGCGGGATTACAGCTGGCCGCTGTCCTCGATCTTCACGGGCTTGCTCGTCGCGCCGGACTGGCTGCCCACGGCTTCGATCTTCTTCACCACGTCCATGCCCTCGACGACCTTGCCAAAGACGACGTGCTTGCCGTCGAGCCACGAGGTGGTCGCCGTGGTGAGGAAGAACTGCGAGCCGTTGCTGTTGGGACCGGCGTTCGCCATGGAGAGGACGCCCGGGCCCGTGTGCCGGTGCTTGAAGTTCTCGTCCGCGAACTTCTCACCGTAGATGGACTCGCCGCCGTAGCCATTGCCGAGCGTGATGTCGCCGCCCTGGCACATGAAGTTCGGGATGACGCGGTGGAAGGGCGTGCCCTTGAAGTGCAGCGGCTTGCCGCTCTTGCCGATGCCCTTCTCACCCGTGCACAGGGCGCGGAAGTTGTCGGCGGTCTTGGGAACGTCGTCGGAGAACAGCTCCATCACGATGCGGCCGGCGGGCTGGCCACCAATCGACATGTCGAAGAAGACCTTGGCGTTTGCCATGTTCACGTGCTCCACGGTGAGGGTTGGGCGGGACGTACCAGACCCGCGCGTCCTGCGGGGCACCCGCTAGCACCTTCGCGTGCGCTGCGGAACAAATTCAGGCCTTCGGTGGGCCGCCCGGTTGCCCGTCGCGGAACAGCTCCGCGCCCTCCAGCGTGATGGCGCGGCGGCTCAAGCGCAGCGACGCCAGGGCCAGCACCGCCGTGGAGCCCAGCAGCCCCACGCCCAGGGAGAAGGACATCACCGGCAGCCCCTCCGGCACCGCGACGCTGCGGCGCAGCAGATACAGCAGCGACGTCACCACGAAGGACAGGAGCGCCGCGTAGGTGAAGCCAATGGCCCGGGCGAGGATGGCGTGGCGGCGGTCCATGATGGCCACCTCCTCGCGCAGGAGTGAGCGGCGCGCATGGCCCTCCGGCAGCGTGCGCCATTCCCGGACCATGTCGCGCATGCGCGCGGTGATGCGCGAAATCTGGTTGTCCAGGCCGGTGGCCAGGATGCCGCACCCGGACACCATCACCGCGGGCGTCACCGCCGTGCCAATGAGCTGGATGGAGGAGGGGTCCAGGCCGTCCACGCCGACGTTCATGCCCCCTTCTGTCCCACCGCCCGCCCGGCCGCCACCCCTGGCATCCCGACACCACCGCTGACGAATCGCCACCGATGTCTTGACAGTCAAACTGTCACAACCTACTGTCAGGTTCGTGAGCACGCCCAAGACACAGACGGAGTGGAAGCTGGCCGCGCTGGCGGAGGAGGTGGGGGTCTCGCCTCGCACCGTCCGCTACTACGTCCAGCGGGGCCTCCTGCCCGCGCCGCCCTTCAAGGGGCCGGACACGGTCTACGGAGAGGAGCACCGGACGCGGCTCAAGGCCATCCGGGTGCTCCAGGCCCGGTTCCTGCCGCTGGATGCCATCCAGGCGGAGCTCTTGCGGCTGTCGCCGGAGGAGCTGCGCCGGCTGGCGGAGACGCCGGTGAGCCCGGGGACGCCGCCAGTGCCGGAGGACATCCCCCGGATGCCGCCGAAGCGGCCGGGAAAAGACCCGACGGTGGAGGTGGCGCGTTACCAGCGCTGGCTCCTGGCGCCGGGGTTGGAGTTGCACGTGTCGGAGCAGGCCGAAGCGAAGGTCCGGGCGCTGGCGGAGCGGGTGCGCGCCCTCATCGAGGAGTCCGAGGAAGGAACGCCGTCATGAACGAGCAGGCGAAGTGTGGGCTGTTCACGCGTGAGGGGGCCCAGGTGCCCCTGCAGGGAGTGGAAGTCTCCGGTGAGCTGCTCGGGGGGCACGCGCGAGTGCGCGTGACGCAGCGCTACCGCAATGACGAGAAGAAGCCGGTGGAGGCCCTCTACACCTTCCCCCTGCCCTCCGACGCGACGCTCAGCGCCTTCTCCATGACGTGCGCGGGCCGCCGCGTGGCCGGCGTGGTGAAGGAGCGCGAGGCGGCCTTCCGCGCCTATGACGACGCCATCACCGAAGGCCACGGCGCGGCGCTCCTGGACCAGGAGCGCGCCAACGTCTTCACCGCGCAGGTGGGCAACCTGCTGCCGGGCGAGGAGACGCTGGTGGAGGTGGAGTTCCTGCAGACGCTCACCGCGGAGGAGGGCAGCGTGCGCTGGATGCTGCCCACGCTGGTGGCGCCCAGGTACATCCCCGGCGCGGTGCACGGCGACCGCACCGGCCACGGCAGCGCGGCCCCCACGACGCGGGTGCCGGACGCGGACCGCATCACCCCGCCCACGGGCTCCGTGGACTACGGGCTGCGCATGGACCTGCTCATCGACGTGGGCCGTGACGTGGTGGTGGAGAGCCCGTCCCACCGCATCACCGTCGTGAAGGAGGGCACGCGCACGCGGGTGAGCCTGCAGCGTGATTCGCACCTCAAGAACTTCGCGGGCAACGAGGTGGCGCTGGACCGGGACGTGGTCCTCACGATGCGCAACGCGAACCCGGACGTGATGCTCACGCCCGTGGTCACGCACCGGAAGGCGGAAGGCCCGGGCACGTTCGCGCTCACGGTGGTGCCGGACCTCCTGAACCTGGCGACGACGCCGCCCCGGCAGGAGGTGGTGTTCGTGGTGGACACGTCCGGCTCCATGGCTGGCGACAGCCTGCCCCAGGCCCAGGCCGCGCTCCGGCTGTGCCTGCGCCACCTGCGTGAAGGCGACCGGTTCAACGTCATCGCGTTCGAGAACGCGTTCCGATCCTTCTCTCCGCAGACGGTGCCGTTCACCCAGCGCACGCTGGAGCAGGCGGACGCGTGGGTCGCGGGGCTCAAGGCCTACGGCGGCACGGAGCTCCTGGAGCCCATGGTCACCGCGATGAAGGCCGCGCCGGACGGCGTGGTGGTGCTGCTGACGGACGGCCAGGTGGGCAACGAGAACGAGATCCTCGACGCGGTGCTCGCGGCGCGCGGGTCGGGGCGGGTGTTCTCGTTCGGCATCGGCACGAACGTGAGCGACGCGCTCCTGCGCGACCTGGCGCGGCGCACGGATGGCGCGGTGGAGTTCATCCACCCGGGGGAGCGCATCGACGAGAAGGTGGTGGCGCAGTTCTCGCGGGCGCTCGCGCCGCGCGTCACCGACCTGGAGGTGCGCTTCGACGGCGTGGAGGCCAGCGAGCTGGCCCCGTCCACGCTGCCGCCGCTGGTGGACGGCACGCCGTGGACGCTCTTCGGGCGCTATGCGCAGGCGGGCACGGGCAGCGTGACGCTGAAGGGGAAGTCGGGCCGGGAGCCCTTCTCCCTCACGGTGCGGCTGGACCTGCCCGCGCAGTCGGACCGGCCGGTGGTGGAGAAGTTGTGGGCCGCCGAGCGCATCCGGGGCTGGATGGACGCAGGGCTGGTGGGCCGGCGCGCGGAGGCGATGAAGGAGCGCATCGTGCGGCTCGCCGTCGAGCACCAGTTGGCCACGCAGTACACGTCCTTCGTGGTCGTGGAGGAGCGCCAGGGCGACCGCCGCGCGTCCGGCACGCCGGAGACGCGCGTGGTGCCGGTGAACGCGCCCGCGGGCTGGAGCATGTTCAACCAGGCCGCGCGGGACATGGACGACGCCGTGCCGGAGGGCGCGCTCGCGCCGGAGCGGTCGCGCGTGATGAAGCGCAAGGCCTCGAAGCCGATGCCCGCGCCCGCGGCGGCGCCGGGAGGGCTCGGCCGCTCGCGGGGCGGCGCGGTGCCCCCGCCGCCTCCGAGCATGGCCGCGCCCGCGTCCGCGCCCGCGCGCAACCTGGGGCCGGAGCCCACCACCGGGTCCTCCTTCCAGGCGGAGTCCGCGGATGGCGCCGGGCCCATGGGTGGCAGGGCCGCGCCCATGGAGCGCAGGGAGCAGGAGGCCGCGAAGAAGGACAAGGGCGGCTTCTTCGACCGGCTGATGTCCGCGGCCATGCCGTCCAAGGCCGCTCGCGTCCAGGAGACCGCCGCGGAGCTGGAGCGCGTCGTCCAGGGCAAGGCGGAGGTGCTCTACGAGCAGGAGGAAATCCAGCCGCTGTCCGTGGCGGAAGCGCCCATGGCCACCGAGGACGTGGGCAGCCTCCTGGGCCGGCAGCTCGCGAACGGGCTGTGGGCCGGTACGGGTGAAGGGCCGGAGCCGGTGCGCCAGGCCCGCGCCACCGCGCGGGTGCTGCTGGTGCTCCTGCGCGAGGGCATCACCAGCAGCCACCCGCTGCACGGCGCGCAGGTGAAGAAGGCCGTGGACGCGCTGCTCGCGCTGGCCTCGCAGCTGGGCCAGGCGCCGGACGTGGCGGAGCTGGCGCTGGGGGTGGCGTGGCTGGTGGCGGCGGGACCGCGCACGCGGGGCCGCATCGAGCAGGCCGCGAAGCCGCTTCCGGGCCTGGACGGGCGGCTGGGGGACATGGCCGCGCTCCGTCAGCACATGGAGACGCTGGCGACGCGGTAGGCCGCCGCGTGGCGTCACCCGGGCCCCGTGCCTCCTTTCCGGGAGGACCGGGGTCCCGGGCCTCCCGTCTTTTCGCGAGGGTCGACTAGGGTGGGCGCTCGCATGGTCCTCGCGCCCTTCGTCCTGGCCGTCCTCGTCGCCGCGCAGCCCGGTCCTTCGTCCCGGGAAGCCGCGGCACCTCCCGCCGTCACGTCTCCAGGCACCGTGTCCGCGCCGCCGCTCGTGGCGAGCGAGGAGGCCTGCGCCGCCGACTCCGACTACGCGGCGGGCTTCGACGCGCTGGTGCGCGGACAGGATGCCCAGGCGCTGGAGTTGTTGGAGCGCGTGATGCTGGTGTGCCCCGGGCATCCGTACGCGCCGGAGCTGGCGCGGCTGGCGCGGACGCGGCTGGAGCCGGGCGCGCGGCTGGCGCAGGACACGCTGGCGCGGCCGGTGGTGGCGGAGCCCGAGTCGCCCTCGAAGGAGGGACCGTCCAAGAGCGCCCGGGCGTCGCTGACCGTCGTGCAGACGCTGCACGGCATCACCCAGGGCATCCTGCTGTGCGCCATCTCCAACTGCCAGGACACGCGCGCCTACGTGGCGGTGTCGCTGCTGGGCGGCGGCGCGGGGGCGGCGATTTCGCTGCTCGCCACCCGGAGCGGGCTGACGCAGGGCCAGGCGGCGGCCATCAACTCCGGCACGGTGTGGGGCTTCGGGTATGGCCTGTCAGCCATCGGCTCGTTCGACCTGGATGGGGACAGCTCCACCGGGGCGGTGATGGCGGGGGCGCTGGGCTTCACGGGCCTGGGCCTCCTGGTGGCGGAGTTCGCGCGGCCCACCGCCGGACAGGTGTCGCTGACGAACTCCGGTGGCCTGTGGGCGGGCGTGGTGGCGGGGCTGCTGATGGCCACGCAGACCGGCGAGACGCAGGACTTCTTCATCATCGAGCAGGGCGTGGTGGGCGCGGGCCTGCTCACCTTCGCGCTGGTGTCGCGCCACCTGGACATCTCCCGGGGCCGGGTGCTGCTCATCGACGCGGGCGGCATCCTGGGCGGCCTGATGGGGCTGAGCGCGCTGTTCCTGGTGCTGGACGACGACCACGGGGACGCCCTGCTGGTGGGCACCGCCGTGGGCGTGCTGGCGGGCCTGGGGACCGCGACGTTCCTCACGCGGGACTTCGATGCACCAGACAACACTCCGGCTGTCTCCGTCGTCCCCGCGGCCATGGGGCGGCATGGGGGGATGGGGCTCGCGGTGCTCGGACAGTTCTAGACTGCGGCCGCTTTCCTTCCTTCGGCCGTCCCGGAGCCGCCCATGCCCGTCGAGTCCCAGGCGCTGTCCCTCTTGCGTGACGAGCACACGCTGCGCGTGCGGCAGGTGAAGGAGTGGGGCGAAATCCTCACCGGCTTCGAGGGCCGCAACCGCTACGAGGTGGTGGGCGACGACGGACGCCCGCTCTTCTTCGCGGGCGAGGTGGGCAGCGGGCTGGGCCTGTTCATCCTGCGCGGCTTCCTCAAGGCGAAGCGGCCCTTCACGATGGAGCTCAAGTCCGAGCGCGGGGAGACGCTCCTGCGGCTGCGCCGCCCGTGGCGCTTCTGGCTGTCCCGGATGGAGGTGGAGGACGGCGAGGGGCGGCACCTGGGCGCCATCCAGCAGCGCTTCCGCTTCTTCACCCGCGCCTACGACGTGCTCGGGCCCCATGACGAGGAGCTGGCCCACTTGAGCGGGCCGTTCTTCCGGCCCTGGACGTTCAACGTGGAGCAGCAGGGGCGCGAGGTGGGGACCATCGCGAAGAGGTGGAGCGGGTTCGGCAAGGAGATGTTCACGGACGCCGACAACTTCGGCGTCCGGTTCAACGGCCTGCACGACCCGCACGTGCGGACGTTGGTGGTGGCCGCGACGTTCCTCATCGACTTCGTGCACTTCGAGGACCGCCGCGGCGGCAACGACTGACGGCTAGGAGTGCCGGCGCAGCGTGGGCTCGCGCGTGCGGCCCTCCTCGTCGCGCGGGAGTCCGTCGAACGAAGGCACACCGGCGGGCGTGCCGGGGCGCCAGCGCTGGACCTCGCGCACCATGAAGAACGCGGCGGCGGACAGCACGCCCAGGTCGTCCAGCCAGCCCACCACGGGGATGAAGTCCGGAATCGCGTCCACGGGCGACACGAAGTACAGGACGGCCAGCAGCCCGGCCAGCTTGCGCCACGTCGCCACCTGGGGGTCGCGCACGTAGCTGAAGAAGCGGGTTCCCATTCCTCGAAGGCCTGCGATGTTCATACCCCTCCCTACGCATGGGGGACGCGGGTGATTGCACCATTCGTGCCGGGAGCTTGCACGCCCGGTGCACTAGCGGGCGAGCCCGGATGTCTCCTCCAGCACGTCCGCGCGGCCCGAGACCTCCAGGCGGGCGCGGCCGCCCTCGCGAAACGGAGCCGAGGAGGCGGCGCGCACCACCAGCGCCATGCCCGCGCAGGACACGGTGAAGTCCACGTGCGCGCCCCGGAAGGCGCGCTCCAGGATTTCCGCGCGCAGGGCGCCACCCACCGCGACACCGTCCGTGTCGGGGACGAGCCGCAGCGCCTCCGGGCGCAGGGAGAGCATCACCTCGCCGCGCGCGTCCGTGCTCAGCGGCAGGTTGCCCAGCGCCGTGCGCGCGACGCGGCCGAAGGCCGAACCGGGCAGCAGGTTGGTGCCACCCAGGAAGTACGCGGCGAAGGCGCTGCGCGGCGCTTCGTAGACGGACTCGGGCGCGCCCTGCTGCTCCACCGTGCCCGCGCGCAGCAGCACCAGCCTGTCCGCGAAGGCCAGCGCGTCTCCCACGTCGTGCGTGGCGAAGAGCACGGCGGTGCCTCGCGCCTTGAGCACGCGGCGCCACTCCCCGAGGATGTTGGCGCGCAGGCCGGCGTCCATGCCGGCGAAGGGCTCATCCAGCACCAGCAGCTTCGTCCCCGAGGCCAGCGCGCGGGCCAGCAAGACGCGCTGCCGCTGTCCCCGGGAGAGCGTTCCGCAGGCGCGCGCTTCCAGGTCTTCCAACTGGAACATCGCCAGCAGGCCGCGCGCGTGCGCCAGGCCTTCACCCCTGGGCTGCACGCCCATCACCACGTCGCGCACGGTGAGGCCGGATTCGAGCTCCGCGTCGTGGAGGACGCGGCGCAGGGGGCGCTGCTCCGGGGGCACGAACACGTCCGGCCCGGCGACCACGCGGCCCTCGAGCGTGAGGGTGCCGGACGTCGGCTGCTCCAGGCCCGCGACCAGCCGCAGCAGCGCCGTCTTCCCGGAGCCGGAGGTGCCCATCAGCGCCACCGCGTCGCCCGGCTCCAGCGCCAGCGACACGTCCCGCACCGCGGGGGCGGCGGCACCGAGGAACTTCAGGGTGAGGGCATCGAGCGAGAGGAAGGCCATGACGGCGGGCACACTACGGTGCGGCACCGGCCGGGCCAAGCACCGAGGCCCCATCGCTGGAGACTGCCGGACGCCCGGCGGACACAGCTACGCGTAGATGTGCCACGACATGATCCAGGCGCACACGGCCGGAACCAGCGCGCACCAGGCGGGCCAGCGTGGCGTCCCGGAGCGGAACGCCCAGACCATGAACCCCAACGCCAGATAGACGAAGACGCGCTCCATCCGCTCCAGCCCCGACATGAGGCCCTCCAATGGCGCCTGCATCTCCACCGCCATCAGGGAAGGCTTGTTGAGGACGGGATTCATCACCTTCCATTCCAGGTCGGTGTAGAGCCGGCAGGTGTTCATGGCCGCGACGCTGAGCCCCAGGCTCACGAGCGCGCGGGTGAAGGACGGGGACCGCCACGACTCCCGCCACCTGCTCACGCGGGGAACCTCCGCTCCGTCCGGTCCTGAAGCCATTGCCTGACAGCCTATCCCGAAGCGGCTGCGGCGCGTCCCGCCGCGAGGCTAGGCTGCCGCCGCGTCCTTCCCCTCTTCCGGGAGTCCCCATGTCGCGCCTGCTCGTCGCTTGTGCCGTCCTGCTGGGAACCGCGTCCTTCGCCCAGGCCCCCGCTGCCCCTCCGCCGCAACCCAAGGCCGCGGCCGCTCCGGAGAAGCCCAACCCACTGAAGGCTTCGGCGGAGCGCACCCAGGCCGCGCTCGCGCAGCTGCCCAAGGCGAAGCCCGAGGACGTGAAGTCCCAGGACGCCATCCTCAAGGCCCTCTACGAC
The DNA here is from genome assembly GCF_054512695.1 of Corallococcus sp. M7. Classification (NCBI taxonomy): domain Bacteria; kingdom Pseudomonadati; phylum Myxococcota; class Myxococcia; order Myxococcales; family Myxococcaceae; genus Corallococcus; species Corallococcus sp. M7. The sequence goes on along the minus strand of NZ_CM137252.1, from coordinate 803,344 downwards.
GTCATCAGCGGGCCGGCCGGCGCGCCTCGCGACTGGCAGCGCTTCCGCTCCCTCTTCTATCCGGGCGCCCAGCTCATCCCGCTGGCGAAGCCGCCGGGCGCGACCACGCTGGCGGCCGCCCCATCACGCCGGAGGACTACGTGACGTGGGGCCAGCAGAGCACCGCGACCCACGGCTTCTTCGAGAAGGAGATCGCCCGCCAGACGCACGCCTTCGGCGGACTGGTGCAGGTCATGAGCACCTATGAGGCGCGCGGCACGCAGGACGGGCCGCTCATCGCCAAGGGCGTCAACAGCATCCAGCTCTTCAACGACGGTCAGCGCTGGTGGGTGATGAACATCTTCTGGATCGACGAGAAGACCGCCGGCCTCGCCGTGCCCAAGGACCTCACCCAGAAGTAGTCCCCCGCAAAAACGAAGAGGGCCGGGTCACATGCCCGGCCCTCCCGTGACTGCTACTTCAAGCCTCTAGCCTTCCGAGCCGGGCTCACCTTCCGGGGCAGCGCCCGCGTCATCCGCGGGAGCCTCCGGCGAAGCGGCCTCCACCGGCGCGGCCTCCGAGGAGGCCTCGGCGGCGGCCCCTTCCACCGGCGAGGTGGCCTCCGTCTCCTCCTCGGACTCCTCGCCTTCGGGCAGCTTGGAGATGGCCATCACCTTCTCCTCGCCGTTCTCCAGCGCGATGAGGCGCACGCCCTGCGTGTTGCGGCCGATGACGGAGATCTCCTTCACCTTCATGCGGATGAGCATGCCGCCGTTGGTGACGAGCATCACCTCGTCGCTGTCCTTCACCTGCACCACGCCCACCACGCGGCCGTTCCGCTCGGTGGTCTTGATGTCGATGATGCCCTTGCCGCCGCGGCCCTGCTGCCGGTACTCGGCGCCCTCGGTGCGCTTGCCGTAGCCGTTCTCCGTCACCGTGAGGATGGCGCTGCTCTGCTCCGCGGGCGCCTGGCCCTCCTCCGGCTCCTTGTCCAGCAGGTCCGCGCCCACCACCTCGTCGCCGTCCTCCAGCGTGATGCCCTTCACGCCGTAGGCCTGGCGGCCCATGGAGCGGACATCCTCTTCCTTGAAGCGGATGCTCATGCCCGTGGCCGTGGACAGGAGGATGTCCTTGGTGCCGTCGGTGATCATCACGCCCACCAGCTCGTCGCCCTCGTCGATGCCCAGCGCGATGATGCCGCTGGCGCGGACGCTCTCGAACGCGCTCAGGTCCGTGCGCTTCACCACGCCCTTCTTCGTGACGAAGAAGACGTAGCGGTTCTCCGGGAAGTCGCGCGTCACCAGCACCTGCGCCAGCCGCTCCCCTTCCCCGAACTGCACCAGGTTCACGATGGCCTTGCCGCGCGAGGTGCGGCTGCCCTGCGGAATCTGGTGCACCTTCAGCGAGTACAGCTTGCCCTTGGTGGTGATGGGCATGAGGTACGCGTGCGTGCTGGCCACGAACACCTTGGTGACGAAGTCGTCCTCCTTCGTCCCCGCGCCCGTCTTGCCGCGCCCGCCGCGCTTCTGCGCGCGGTACTCCGACAGGGGCGAGCGCTTCACGTAGCCCGTGTGCGACAGCGTGACCACCATCGTCTCCTCGGCGATGAGGTCCTCGCTGGTGATTTCATCCACCGCGCCGGTGATCTCCGTGCGGCGCTTGTCGCCGTAGCGCTCGCGGATCTCCATCAGCTCCGCCTTGATGACGGAGAGCAGGCTGCGCTCGTTGGCGAGGATGTCGCGCAGGCGCGCGATGTCGCGCACCAGGCCGATGAGCTCCTTGAAGAGCTCCTCGCGCTGCAGGCCGGTGAGGCGCTGCAGGCGCATCTCCAGGATGTTCTGCGCCTGGTCCTCGCTGAAGCCCGCGCCCTCGTACTTGTGCTCCAGGCCGCCGTAGGCCGGCTCCTCGTTGCGCGCGCGGCTGACCAAGAGCTCCATCTGCGCCTTGGCCTTCGCGTAGTCGATGCGCTCCAGGTTCTGGAAGCGCTCGCGCGTGTACAGCTCCGGCGACAGGATGTTCATCAGGCCCCAGCGCGCTTCATCCGGGTCGCGCGACGCGCGGATGAGGCTGACCACCAGGTCGATGAGGTCCTGCGCGACGAGCAGGCCTTCCACGATGTGCATGCGCGCCAGCGCCTTGCGCAATTCGTAGCGCGAGCGGCGCGTCACCACGTCGCGGCGGTGGGCGATGAAGCGGTCCAGCAGCTCCTTCAGGTTGAGCGTGCGCGGCTGCCCGCCGTCGATGGCCAGCATCACCGCGCCGAACGTCGTCTCCATCTGCGTCATGGAGAAGAGGTTGTTGAGCACCACCTGGGAGATGGCATCGCGCTTGAGCTCGATGACGATGCGCATGCCCTGACGGTCGCTCTCGTCACGGATGTCGCTGATGCCCTCCAGCTTCTTCTCACGCACCAGCTCGGCGATCTTCTCGATGAGCCGGGCCTTGTTCACCTGGTAGGGGATCTCCGTGACGATGATGGCCTCACGGTCGCCCTTCTTGGAGGTCTCGATCTCCGTGCGCGCACGGATGGTCATGGACCCGCGGCCCGTCTCGTAGGCGCGGCGGATGCCCTCGCGGCCGGTGATGATGGCGGCGGTGGGGAAGTCCGGCCCCTCGATGAACTCCATCAGGTCCAGGACGGTGCAGCCCGGATTGTCGATGAGGTGCAGCGTGCCGCTGATGACCTCCGTCATGTTGTGCGGCGGGATGTTGGTGGTCATGCCCACCGCGATGCCGCTGCTGCCGTTGACGAGGAGGTTGGGGAACTTGGCGGGCAGGACGAGCGGCTCTTCCAGCGAGTCGTCGTAGTTGGGGCCGAAGTCGACGGTCTCCTTGTCGATGTCCGACAGGAGGTCCTCCGCCAGCCGCTCCATGCGCACTTCCGTGTAACGCATGGCCGCCGGCGAGTCGCCGTCCACCGAGCCGAAGTTGCCCTGGCCGTCCACCAGCAGGTAGCGAAGGCTCCACTCCTGGGCCAGGCGCACCATGGCGTCGTAGACGGAGGAGTCGCCGTGCGGGTGGTACTTACCGATGACGTCACCCACCACGCGCGCGCTCTTCTTGTAGGCGCGGTTGTGGAGGTTGCCCAGGTCGTTCATCGCGAAGAGGACGCGACGGTGGACGGGCTTCAGGCCGTCGCGCACGTCTGGCAGCGCGCGGCCGATGATGACGGACATCGAGTAGTCGAGATACGAGCGGCGCATCTCGTCTTCGATGTTGATGGGAATGAGCTCTCCGGCGCCGCTCGACGGAGGGGGCGCGGGGGGCGTTGCCGGCGTGTCGGTGGTGTCGTCAGCCATGGGCTCTGGAAGGTGCGGACGGGCCCCGCGCGTGGGGGGCTCCGCCCGATGGGAGAGTGTTCGTAACCCCCGGATTTCCCTCAGTCAATAAGGGAAACAGGGGGGATTCGCCACGGCTGCCCGCCCGCCCGGTTCCAGGGGTCGGAGAGGGCCTTTCCGGGGCACCCGGATGGAACATCCGGGCGGTGCGTTTTCAGCCCCACCGGAGGCCCTTTTTTGGGGCCTTTTCAGGCCTTCGGACGGAGGTTCGCGGCCAGCCGTTCGGCCTCCGCGCCCACGCCGCCCTCGGGGTCCTTGGCCTTCGCGGTCTCGAACGCGGCGAGCGCCCCTTCGCGGTCTCCGCGGAGCCTCAGCGCCACGCCCACGTTGAGGTGCGCGGAGGCGTTGTCGCGGTCCATGGCGAGCGCCTCGCGGAACAGCGTGAGCGCCTGGTCCACGTCGCCCGACAGGAGCGCCTCGCGGCCCGCCTGGACGCGCTTGTCCGCGTCGTTGACCAGCTCCACCTCGAACACGCTCTTGCCCACCACGTTGGCCACGAGCACGCGCAGGATGCCGCCCCAGTAGAACGACAGGCCCTCCGCGGCGACGACGGCGGCCAGGGGCAGGTCGGGCAGCAGCTGCTTGCCCCGGAACTTGAAGCGGACCTTGGTGTAGCGGCCCTTGTTGGTCCAGTGGACCAGCTCGCCGCGGAGCTTCTGGAAGCCGGCCTCCAGCTGGGCCGGATCGATTTCGAAGGGCAGCACCCGCCCCTTCGTCTCACCGGCGGGCAGGCTCTTGGGCGCGGACTCGCGGGGGTCGGCCACGGGGCCGGAGTCGAAGACGGGCTCGGCCTCCAGCACGGGGGGCTTCGGGGACGACGCGGAGGCGCGGCGGGGCTCGACCTTCTCCACCTTCGCCTTCACCGGCCGGGCCGGTGTCTTCGCGGGCGCGGCGGGGCGCGCGGGCTGCTTCTTGGCCTTCGCGGGGGACTTGCGGGATGCCGTCTTTGCCATGAGGCCACTCTAAGCGACCCACTCCCCCGCCGCTCGTGAAGTCGTGCGAAGACGCCGGCGTCAGACAGGGCCTGGACGGTGGCCCCAGACGCCCACCATGAGGCTGGGCACCAGCACGCCGCCGTTGGCGCGCAGCTCGGCGGTGAGGCGGGCGGCCAGCGTGTCGATGTCCACCTCCATGGCCAGCGCCACGCCCAGCCGCTCCATGTGGGGCAACAGCGTGCGCACGGTCTCCACCAGGGCGTGCGTGGTCTCCGCGTCCGGCGTCACGCCCAGCCGTCCGCCCACCACGCCGTCGTCCACCACCAGCCCGGCCCGCCGCAGCGTGGACACCAGCTCCATGCCCATGTGGACCTTGATGCCCACGCGCTCGCAGGTGGGCAGCATCCAGCCCCAGACGCGGTTGAACAGCGGCAGCTTCGGGTGCGCCAGGCCCATGGCCGCCAGCTCCAGCTCGTGCATCGCCAGCACGCCGCCGGGGCGCAGGTGCTCCGTCATGCGGCGCACGAACGTCACCGGATCCGGCTGGAACATCAGCACCAGCCGGCCGACGATGAAATCGAAGGGGGCTTCGACGGGCAGGGACTCCAGGCTGCTCTGCTGGAAGCGCACGTGGGGCAGGCCGCGAGACCCGGCGCGGCGCCGGGCGCAGTCGAGGACGCGGGCCTCGCGGTCCACGCCCACCACCTCGCCCGTGGGCCCCACCAGCTCCGCGGCGAGGAAGGACACGTCCCCCACGCCGCAGCCCACGTCGAGCACGCGCATGCCGGGCTTGAGGCCCGCCGCGCGCAGCACGCCCTCCGTCAGCGGCGCGTACACCTGGGCCTGGAGCATCAGCCGTCGCAGCTCCCGGTCCTCGTTGCCCAGGACGTACTCCGCGGAAGCATCGGTATCTTCGACACGCATGTGCGACTCCGGGGTTGGAGACGACGCGCACGGTCGCAAGCCCTGGCGCCGTTGGCGCCCTCCCGGAGGTCCCGACGCAATGACAGACAGCCATCCGCGTCACCGACCCGAGGGCAGGGCCGCGTCCATCCACGAACAGGCCCACGTCCCGGACAGGCGGTGGCTCAGGCGGGGCGCAGGCGCTCCGACAGCCATCCGGCGGCGAACAGGAGCAGTGACAGGAGCCCGCTGGCCACGGCGGCGTACGCGGGCAGGAACAGGAATGCCAACGCGCCCTGGGCATCCCTGGGCGCGACCATCCAGCCCACCACCTGCGCCGCCAACGCGAGCAGGGGCGCGCTCCAGGACCCCGCGCCGAGCGCCCAGGTCCGTCCCCGGCCCGGCCGCATCGCCAGGGCGAGTCCCCCTCCAAGCCCCACGAGGACCAGCAGCGGCACCAGGGCGAACCCCGTGAAGAGCGAGTAGCCGCTGAAGGACAGGCCCGCGTGACGCCGCCCGAGCATCGAGGCCACGACCATGCCCAGCGGGTGCACGACGAGCCCGAAGGCCGTGGTGAGCGCCATCACGAGGGGCATCCGCACTGCCTTCATGATTTCCCTCCTCCGGATTGCGTTTCGAAGGACTTCATCCCGCCGCGGGGGGCCCGCGCCACCGGCATTCCCTGACAGTGTCTCCTGATTCCGGGACTTCCGGGTGAAGCGTCCGCGCGGCGCACGGCGCGTGGGTTGTCGCGCGGCGCGGCCGTGAAACAATCCGCGTCCTCCCCGCACCAGGAAGAGCGCATCCATGACGCGTGTCCGGCCCGTCCTTCTCTCCGCCCTGCTCCTTGCCTCCCTCGCCCATGCGGCGCCCGCCGTGCCCGCCGCGGAGGGCGCGTGGCCTCGCGTGCGCAAGGAGCGCCTCCAGAAGCTGTTGCCCCAGGCCATGGCCCGCGCGGGCGTGGACGCGTGGGTGGTGCTCTGCCGCGAGAACGACAACGACCCGCTCGCATCCCACGTGGGCGGGGAGAACGCGGGCGGCACCGCCGCGTTCCTGTTCCTGCGCGACGGCGAAAAGCTGCGCTCCACCGCGCTCTCCCCCGAGGGCGAGGCCACGGCGCTCAAGGACATGGGCGTGGTGGACGAGGTGGTGGCCTTCGAGCGCGGCGCGGACGTGAATGCGCTCATCGCCGCGCGGCTGTCCAAGGCGAAGCTTTCGAAGGTGGCCATCAACTCGTCGGAGCGGATGTCCATCGCGGACGGCCTGTCCGCCACGCAGCGCGCGAAGCTGGAGGCGGCGCTGTCCCCCGCGCTGCGCAAGAAGCTGGTGTCCTCCGAGGACCTGGTCTCCGAGTGGCTGTCCGTGAAGACGCCCGAGGAGGTGGACATCATGCGCAAGGCCGCGGACATCACCGCGAAGCTGGAGGAGGAGGCGTACCGCACCGTGGTGCCCGGCAAGACGCGGGACTCGGACGTGGCGCGCTTCCTCAAGAAGCGCATCGCGGAGTTGGGCGTGGGTGACGGGTGGCAGCCGGACCAGAACCCCAACGTGAACAGCGGGCCCACGCGCGGGCACTCGAACGCCACCGACCGCGTCATCCAGCCGGGGGACTTCATCCAGACGGACTTCGGCATCCGCGTGGGCGGCACGTGGGTGACGGACATCCAGCGCTTCGCGTACGTGCTGGCGCCGGGGGAGAAGCAGCCTCCCGCGGAGGCGCTGGCGAAGTGGGAGAAGTCGAAGAAGGGCAGCCGCATCGCGCTCGCGGCGATGAAGCCCGGCGTGCGCGGCTACGACGTGGACAAGGCCCAGCGCGACTGGATGCGCGAGGCGGGCTCCGAGCCCGTGATGTGGGGCACCGGCCATCCCGTGGGCTACTGGGCGCATGACGCGGGCCCCGCCCTGTCCGGCGCGGCGTCCGGCAAGCCGCCCTCGGGCTCCGCGCTGCGCAAGCTCCAGCCCGGGCAGGTGTTCGCCTTCGACGGCTTCTACGCGTGGAAGGACGGCAGCAGCCCGGACGCGCTGCGCATCCTCTCCGTGGAGGAGATGGCCGTCATCACGGAGACCGGCGCCGAGTACCTCAACCCACCCCAGGAACAGCTCATCCTCATCCCCTCCCCTGTCACAGCCGCGAAACAGTGAGGGCCTGAAGTCCGCCGAGCGCCCACACCCTGCGACGGGGGTGACTCAGACCCCGGCGACCTGCCCGATGGGGTGTGGCGCGCGGACGCGCGGGCTCGGATACACTCGCGTGCATCGCGCGCGCCGCTCAGGCGCTGGAGGACCGCCATGCCAACCGTGCTGGTCATCGACGATGACCTCTTCGTGCTCGCGACCGTGGGAGACACCCTGCGAGACGCGGGCTACACGGTGCTCACGGTGCAGTCCCCCGCCGAGGCCTTCCACCTGGACCTCAACGGCGTCGCGGCCATCCTGTGCGACTACAACATGCCGGACATGAACGGCTCCGACGTGCTCGCCGCCATGCGCGAGCTGCAGGGATGCAAGGCGCCGTTCATCTTCCTCACCGGCCACTCGGAGCTGGATGACCTGTTGCCCGTGGCCATCCGCTACGGCGCGGAGCTCTTGCCCAAGCCGGTGGACCCCGCGGAGCTGACGCGGCTGTTGCGCAAGCAGATCGCCGCTTGAGTGGTGCGACTCAAGGTCCTCACCCTGAACGTGGCGCACGGCGCGCCGTTCGCCGTGCCCATGCCCTTCCTGCGCGGCCGGTCCGCGCTGCTGGGCACGCTGGACCGGGTGGCGGCGCTGCTCGCGCGCGAAGGCGCGGACGTGGTGGCGTTGCAGGAGGCGGACCGGTACAGCCTCTTCAGCGGCCGGGTGGATCAGGTGGCCCGCATCGCGGAGCAGGCCGGCTATCCACACGTGCTCCACGGCGTGCACTCCGGCGTGCCCGGGCTGTTCGCGCAGGGCACCGCGCTCCTGAGCCGGCAGCCGCTGGAGTCCTGCGACTCAGCGCACTTCGGGCGGGACCGGCGCGTGGACAAGGGCTACGTCGTGGCCGCGCTCGCCGGGGAGCACGGGCTGGAGGCCGTGTCCCTGCACCTGGATCCGTTCTCCGCGGCGGTGCGGCTGCGGCAGGTGGACCAGCTCATCCATGCCCTGCGCCAGCGGCCACCGCGGCACCGCGTGGTGATGGGCGACTTCAACGCGGAGGGCGTGGACGGTCCCGTGGCCCGCCTGTGCGCGGAGCTGGGGCTGCACACGCCCGCTGAAGGCGAGCCCACGTATCCCCTTCCGCACGCACGTCAGCGCCTGGACCAGGTGCTCATCTCCCGTGGCCTGCGCTTCACCCGGTACGAGCGCTTGCCCGACGCCGTCTCCGACCACCACGCCGTGGTGGCCGAGCTGGGGTCCTGATCAGCCGAGCACGGCGACGAGCTGACGGCACTGCGCGAGCAGCGTGCCGTCCTCCGCCCAGAGGAGCTGGGTCTCCTCCGTGTAGCCGTCCGCCGCCTGGCGCGAGCGGCCGGTGCGCAGGTAGTGCGCGTCCGGCGCGATGCCCTTCACCGGGAACGTCTGGAAGAACTGCACGCTGAAGTCCACGGACGCCGCCGCGCGGAAGCCATCCATCCGAGACAGCACGGACGGCGGATACGCGTCCATCAACCCCACGCACAGCGCCGTGTCCAGCGCCGTGGGCACGCGAGGCCGCAGCCACCCGCCCACCTCCGCCGTGGGCCCACCCGAGTACGGCGGCGAGCCCACGCAGTAGCGGTACTCGAAGAAGCGGCAGAAGTCCGGCATGGGCGTGTCTTCGTGGACGGGCGTGAGCGTCCCGGGCGCGGGCACCTCCGGCATGACGAAGTCCATGTACTCGGGGGCGCCACCGCGAGCGGCGCCGAAGGTCGCCGTGGCGACGGCCACCACCGTGCCGCCGCTCTCCACCCGCGCGGTGGCGTGGGTGACGAACTTGCCGGCGCGCTCGATGCGCGTGTGCAGGTCCGCCACGCCCTCCGCCGCGGGCGAGCAGAAGTGCACGGTGAACGAGCGCACCTGCCGCTGCGGATCGTTCAGGTGGTGCTCCAGCGCGCGCAGGACCTGTCCCGCCACCACGCCGCCGTAGGCCCCCCGGCCCTGATACCAGGGCGCCTCGTAGCGCGAGCGGTAGTGCCCGGGTTCGAGCGGTTCAACGAGGGTGGCGACGAGGAAGGGCGAGGTCATGATGCACCGCATCCTAGTGCTACTCGATGACGAGTTCGCGCAGCGTAACGCCCTGCTTGAGCGGCACCCAGCTGAAGACGCCCTTGCTCAACCGGGGGTACGGGCTTCCGGGCTCCGCCAGGTAGAGCGAGCCGAGGACTCCGGCGCCCGGCCGCTTCTCCGTGGTGGAGACGAGCGTCTCCTGTCCCTTCCCATCACTGTCGGAGAAGACGACCGTGAAGGCCGCCAGCGCCGACGGTGGCTCCATGTCGCCGTCATGGACGGTGACCCCCTCCGTCGGCTTGGGAACCAGCCAGCTCACGGGGAGGTCCACCTCGAACCGGTCGGGAGCGGTCCACCGGAGGGAGGGAAGCGCCGCCTTGTTCTTGCGGCCGGGAGGCTGGAACCACGTGGCCACGGGCTTGCCGTCAGCGGTGCGCGCCACGCCCAGTTGCACCGCGCGCGTGGCGTCCGCGGCAGGCTCGCTCCACCACAGCTCCAGGTGATCCGCGCCGAGGATGGCCTTCGCGCTGGCATCCGCGGCGGGCACCGGCTGGTCGTCCTGGAGCGTCGCGATGAGCGTCACCGTGGCGCCCTTGCGCAGCCACTGAATCTTGAGTCCCGCGTCCGCGTCGCCGTTCCAGTTCTTCTTCCCCCAGCTCACCCAGACGGGCGCGGGCGGCGCGGGCTCCTGCGCACCGGAGGCGAGCATCGCGGCGGACCGGCTCGGGACAGGGTCCTCGGTCTGCGCTTCGGAGTATTCGTAGGACGAGAGCTCCGTCCGCTGGGAGACCAGGTCCATGCTCCACGCGTGGTACCTGTCACCGGTGTCGCCTCCCACCAGCAGGGGCCCCTTCTTGTCGAACAGCAGGGACACGCCGCCCACGTAGCCCGTCAGTCCATTGCCGCCGAGGCGGAGGGAGCTCGGCCGGCCCTTCGTCTTCGATTCCGGCGCGCTGGGACATCCGACATGGGCAATCGGACCCAGCCCGTCGCCACGCATGGCGAAGCGCTCGCCGGTGGCCAGTCCCACCAGGATGACGGGCGTCGTGGTGCCGGGCCCTGCTGGCTCCTTGAAGTCGTAACAGACGACGTCGTCCTCCTGGCCGTCCCCATCCAGGTCGAGCTGGAAGCGCTCACGGACGACGGCGCTCTCCGCCTTCACGCGCGCGTCGAACCAGGCGCCGAAGGACTGGGGAGCCGGCGTGGCCGTGACGAGGAGACCGAACAACGAAAGCCAATGGGGCGTGTACATGGATCAACCCTGGTAGGCCTCGTCCTGTTCGATGCGGCTGAGCACCCAGTCGAACTCGCCGGACGTCACGCGCGCCTGGCAGTGCGTGCAGTGGCCCGCCATGTTGATGGACAGCGGGGCGCCGCACGAAGGGCACTGCTTCTGCGTGGAGGGCTTGCCCTGCACGCCCCGGCCGCGGATGAGCGTCCAGTACTCGCTGTAGGCGCGCTCGCGGGAACGGCTGCCGCCCACGACCTGCCCGTCCCGGTCCCGCACCGTGTAGTCCAGGCTGGACGCGAACACGCGCAGGGTGACGGCGTCGAAGTACGCATCCCGCGTCACGCGCGCGAGCACGATGTTGGTGATGTGCGCGTTCTCCGTGATGTTGCGCAGGCCCGCCGCACGGTAGGCGTTGATCCAGTACAGCTGCGTCTGGAAGAGGTTGTCGCTGAGGAAGGGCCGCATGCCCTTCCACTCGCGCGCGGCCCACGCGGTCTGCATCTCGTGGAAGATGAACTCCAGGCGCTTGCGCAGCGCCAGCGGCGTCGCCTCCGGGTCGTCATGCAAGAGCGCGTTCAGCCGCTCCTGCGCGCGCGAGTCCTTGATGGTGGGCAGCTCCGTGCCCTGCTCCTCCGTGGTGCCGGTGAGCTGCGGACCGCGCCGCTCGCGCTCCTGCGACGCCACGCGCGTCACCACCCAGTCGAACTCGCCGGTGTTCACCACCGTGTCGCAGTACGAGCACTTGTGGCCGTGCACGGACTCCAGCGGCGCGCCGCAGTGGGGGCACTTGAACGCGCGTGCGTCCTCGGGCGCCCGGGACTTCGCGGACGCGTCGCGCTCCAAGAGCCACTCCTCCGCGACGTACCAGCTCTGCTCGGAGCCGGAGGTGACCTCCGTGTAGTTGGCCTCGAAGCGCAGGACGACGCGGACGCGCTGGCTGTTCGCGCTGATGCCCTCCACGGCCTCGTACGTGACGGCTCCCACCACCACGGCCTTCACCGCGTCCGGGGTGCCCATCCGCTCGAGCGACGCGATGGCGCCGTCGGACAGCCAGCCGCCCAGCGTGTCCAGGCGGCCGCCGCCGCGCGCCTCGTGCACGCGGGCGAAGAGCGAGTAGACGAAGTCCTCGAAGAGGACGATGGAGAACTCCGGATCCAACGGCTGCGTCGACCCGTCCGACCCCTTGGGCCCCACGCGGGCCAGGCGCGCGAGCTTCGTGCGCAGCGAGCCCTGGCGCTGAGGCGGCGGAGGCGCATGGGGCGTGGTGGTGCTCCAGTCCTGCTGCCCGGAGTTCGACTTCAGGTTCATGACGACGATGGCCACCACACCCATGACGACGATGAGCAGGCAGAAGCCGCCGAACGCTCCGCCGCCATCCGAGGACGACGAGCCACCGGAGCTGCCGTAGTAGCGGGGGCCGGAGCTGTACGAGGACGAGGACCGGCTGCTGCTGGAGCCGGAGGAGGAGGACCGGCTGCTGGAGCTGGACGAGCTGCGGCTGCTCGACGAGCTCCGGCTGCTGGACGAGCTGCGGCTGGAGCCCCGGTAGGAGCTGCCACCGCCGGGGCGCGCCTCGGCGTCCGGGAGGGAGGCGAGCCCCAGCCCGAGGAACAGCGCGACGGCGAGGAGGAGGACGGAGTGGGAGCGCCTCACGCCACGGCTCCGGGCATGTCCGGCAGTTCGTTCACGTCATCCTCCAGGCGGGGCAGCACGCGCGAAAGCGGTGTCTGGATGCGGCGCAGGGCCTGGAGGAAGGGCTCGGGCGCGGTGGACGCGGACAGCGCGGCGGACAGCTGCGTGAGCGCGTCCTGCCACTCGGCGCCCATGAGCGAGGTGTCCACGCCGTAGTCGGTGACGACCTCCACGCGGCGCTCGAAGAGGGAGACGAACACCAGGATGCCGGTGCGGCGCGACGTGTGCGAAACGCCCAGCTCCGTGAAGGCGGCCTTCGCGGCGGTGCGCACGGAGTCCTCCTGGAGCTTGCGCGGGGTGAGCGCGCGGCGCAGCGACGGCAGCAGGCGTCCGCCCATCACGCCCGCGGCGTAGGACAGGAGCACGACGGGCGGGAAGGCGAAGAGGTGGACCTCCTGCGGGATGAACAGGAGGACCAACAGCATGACGAAGGCGACGGCCGCGCCCAGCCGGGCATCGGTGTGCGCGTAGTCACCGGAGGCGCGGCGCACGGACACCACGACCTCCGCGGCGGTCTGGGACTCAATGGCCGCGACGGCTTCCGCGGCCTGGGTGCGTGCGGCTTCTTCGAGGAAGGTCGTGGCCATCGTGGGCGGGCACTATAGCCAACCCACGCGGCACGCTCCTACGAGGGCAGCTCCCAGTCGATGGTGTGCTGGCCGTGCTTCTTCAGCGCGGCGTTGGTGGTGCTGTACGGCTTGCTGCCGAAGAACCCCTTGCTGGCGGACAGCGGCGAGGGGTGCACGCCCTCCAGGACGACGTGGCGCTTCGCGTCGATGAGGGCCTTCTTCTTCTGCGCGGGCTTGCCCCAGAGCAGGAAGACGACGGGGTCCTCCTTGGCGCTGACGGCGCGGATGACGGCGTCGGTGAAGGGCTCCCAGCCGTGCTTCGCGTGGCTGTTGGGGAGGCCTGGCGCACGGTGAGCACGGTGTTGAGCAGGAACACGCCCTGCTTCGCCCAGGGGATGAGCGACCCATCGCGAGGCTTCGGCGCGCCCACGTCGCTCTGGAGCTCCTTGAACATGTTCACGAGCGAGGGCGGGGGTGGCACGCCGGGCTGGACGGAGAAGGCGAGGCCATGGGCCTGACCCGGGCCGTGGTAGGGGTCCTGGCCCAGCAGCAGCACGCGCACGTCCGCGTAGGGCGTGAAGCGGAACGCGGAGAACACGTCGTCCTCCGAAGGGAACACGGTGTGTTCCTGGCGCTCCTTGAGCACGAACTTCTCCAGCTCCTTGAACGACGGAGCTTGGATGGCGTCCTGCAGTACTTCCTTCCAATCCTCGGGCAACCCATCCGCCAGGCTCATTCACGTCCCTCCGTGGGCCGCACCCTAGACCAGCGCGCGCGTCCCGAGGCGGCCCGTTCAGGGATTGGGGCTCCCGGCGTCCAGCCACTGAACTGGAAACGAGGGCTGCGGCTCGCCCCAGGAGGTGTCCCCCACGGGGATGGACGGGTCCGAAGGGCCGGTGGGCACACCCGCATCGAAGCCGGCGGGAGCGAGCGCCCCATCCGGCTCGCCATCGTGGAGCCGCCGCAGGATGCGTCCGTCCGACAACCGGACCGCATAGGTGGCGCCTCCGTCCAGCAGCAGCCCACCGGGTTCACAGGCGCGAGGGTCCAGGTCCATGCGAATGAAGACGATGTCTCCTTCACGAAGGATCCGGAAGCGATGGGCCTCCCTCCTGCTCCAACAGGACTGGCCCTCCTGCTGGCGGGGAAGGAAGTCATCGGCCGCCACGGCCATGGCCCGAAGCAGGCTGCCCTCCAGCGAGTACGGCTGCCCCGGCGCCCCGATGGTCAGCGCCTCTCGCGCGAACATCTCCGGGAAGACGATGGAGCGATCCTCCGACACCCGCGAATCGGACGGATTCGCCTCGCGCCGCATGCATCCAGCGCACAGCACCGCGCCCACGAGCAGCAGCCGCATCATGGGCCCGCCCCTCTCAAGCAGGGGCCCTGGAGTTTCTGGAGGGTGAAGTCCAATGCGTCCGCATCGTGCCATGTGACGCGCCCCGTCTGCTCGCATTGCCACCCCGCCGACGAGGTGCGTGTCCACTTCAGCAACTGGCTCGGGCCGCACGAGGTCCGGGTCGAGTGCGGTGGAGGACGCGCAGCCTCCAAGCCAGCACACCAGGCAGCACCACCAGGGACCGCGCATGGGCTGGCGCCCTTTCCTCGGGAACGGAGGGTGGATGCCCCCTCCTGGGCGGCATCGTGCCGGAACGCCGCACCGGAAAGCGAGCAGGCACTCAAGGCGGGAGCTTGGGGCCCGGGCCGGGCCGCGCTAGCCTTGCGCCCGCCATGACGATGTACACCGAGTCGCTCCGCGCCTTCCTCAAGCCCGTCCTCCCCTACCTGGACGACGAGTCGGTGTCGGAAATCATGATCAACGGCCCCACCGACGTGTGGATCGAACGCAAGGGCCGGCTGATCAAGACGGATGCCTCCTTCTCCGATGAAGGCCTGCTGGGCGCCGCGCGCAACATGGCCCAGTTCGTGGGCCGCCCCCTGTCCGAGGAGCGCCCCCGCCTGGACGCGCGCCTGCCCGACGGCAGCCGCATCCACGTGGTGATTCCGCCCATCGCACGCAACGGCACCACCATCTCCATCCGCAAGTTCTTCAAGGACAAGCTGACCATCGACTCGCTGTTGAAGTTCAAGTCGCTGACCAAGCCCATGGCGCGCCTCATCGAGGCCGGCATCGCCACCAAGCTCAACATGCTGGTGGCCGGCGGCACGGGCTCCGGAAAGACGACGCTGCTCAACATCGTCTCGTCCCTCATCCCGGACGAGGAGCGCATCCTCACCATCGAGGACTCCGCCGAGCTCCAGCTCAACCAGTCCCACATCGTGGCCTTCGAATCCCGCCCCGCCGACAAGTTCGGCAAGGGCGCCGTGGACATGGGTGACCTGCTGCACTCCGCGCTGCGTCTGCGCCCCGACCGCATCGTGGTGGGCGAGGTGCGCGGCGGCGAGGCCTTCCACCTCATGCAGGCCATGAACACCGGCCACGGCGGCTCGCTGGCCACCACGCACGCGAACACGCCCACGGACACGCTGCGCCGCATCGAGTCCCTGTGCCTCATGTCGTCCGTGGAACTGCCCATGGTCGCCGTGCGCGCCCAGGTGGCCAGCGCCATCAACTTCATCATCTGCTGCGAGCGCCTCCACGACGGCAGCCGCAAGACGATTGCCCTGTCGGAGGTGCTGCCCCTCACGGAGAAGGGCGAGTACCGCACCCAGGACATCTTCGTCTTCACGCCCGTCGCCAAGGACGAGCACGAGAACATCCTGGGCTACCACGCGCCCACCGGCATCATCCCCAACTTCATCCAGAAGGCGCGCGCGTACGGCTTCACCGACCTGGACGACGCCTTCTTCGACCCGGCCACCTACGGCGTGCCGCCCCCGCCCAGCTTCCACGTGGGCGAGGCGTACGCCCTGCGCTGGGCCCCGTCCCTGAAGCACCGCGAGCAGGGGCTGCCGGACCCGGCGCACTTCAAGGAGGACTGGGCGAAGTTCGAGCAGGTGCTGCGCAACGCGGCCCCGGACGGTCCGGTCGGCGGTCCCAAGCCCTCGGCGACCCCGCCGCCCAAGCCCGCCGCGCCGCCGCCCGCGAAGGCCGCTCCGGCGATGCGCCCGTCGCTGCCGCCGCGCCCGCCGCCTCCGCAGGACGACGACAAGACGCCGCCGCCCACGCGCAACCCGTTCGCGGAGCAGGAGGACACCCGCGCCACGCCGACGTCCGAGCCGCTGGTGCAGGTGTCCGAGGACCTGCTCGCGGAGGCCCCGCCCGCGCGCAACACGCCGCCTCCGCGGCGTCCGCCGCCGGCCCCGGTGCGTCCCGGCACACCCCTGTCCAACACGCTGCGCGCGGGTGCCACGCCCACGCGCCGTCCGCCGGGTCCGCCGCCACCGCCCTCGGAGGATGAGGACGAGGACGACGACCGGCCGAAGACGGAGCTGAACACGTCGGAGAAGACGCAGATCCGCCCGGCGCCGGAGCGTCCGCGCCGGTAGCCGTCTGACGGAGCGGGAGACCCTCCGGGTTTGCCGGGCCGCGGGCACCGTGAAACATCCACGCGGGGAGCCCGGCGCCGGACACCGGTGTCGCCCCCGGGTGGGTGGGGCCCTGTCCCACCACGCGGGTCCGCGAATCCTGACCTTGCGAGGAGGGCGGGTCAGGGAGAAAGTGCTCCCGTGTTGATCCCCTTCCTCGCCGCGCTCACCCTGGTGGTCGCCCAGGCGCCCGCACCCGCCTCCTCCGCGAAACCCGTCACCGTGTTGCTGGCACCCACGGACGTGACGCGGGGAACGCCGCGCTACCTCGTTGGAACCGCCCAGGAGCACGTGGCCGAGCAGCTCAAGGCCCGCGGCATGGAGGTGATCCGCGTGGAGGACGTGACGCGCACGCTGCCGAAGAAGAAGCGCACGGCGATGATGCGCTGCAACCGCACGCAGCCGTCCTGCATCGCTTCCCTGGGCGTGGCGGCGAAGACGGACGTGGTGATGGTGACGGAGATTGGCCCGTACCTGAACGCGTACAAGGCGGGCGTGCGCGTGTACACGGCGCAGGACGGCGCGCCGCTCGTGGAGGAGTCGGTCCCTGGCGTGAGCGAGGACCAGGTGCTGGACGCGCTCAACAAGTCGCTGGACGTGGTGGTGCCGCGCACGCTGCGGGTGTTGCGTCCGGAGCCGGTGGCGCCGCCGCCGGTGACGCCTCCCGTGGCGCAGCAGACGCCCAACGTGACGCCGGGCGAGAAGCAGCCGGTGCCAGGGCCGGACCTGACGCCGGGCGTGCAGCCGCCCACGGACCTGGGCCTGAGTGACACGCCGACGGTGGAGACGCCGGGACGGCGCAAGTGGGCATGGGTGCCGGCGGCGGGCGGCGTGGTGCTCGCGGGCGTGGGCACGGTGTTCTTCGTGCAGTCGCGCGGCAAGCTCAGCGACCTGAACAACAACGAGTATCCCGACCTGGAGGAAGCGAAGGATGTTCGCGACTCCGGCAAGCGCTCGCAGACGATTGGCGCGGTGGGGATCGGGGTGGGCGCGGCGGCCATCGCGGCGGGCGCGCTGATGTACTTCCTGCCGGTGAAGCAGACGAACGTTCAGCCGTCCGTGACGCTCACGCCGCAGGGTGGTGGCTTGAGCTTCGCCGGGACGTGGCAGTGAGCACGGGGAAAGCCATGCGGAACCTCTGGAAGGTCGGCGCGCTGGGCGCGGTGTTCGGTGCGGTGCTCAGCGCGGGCGGTTGCAGCAACTTCGACGCGGCCTTTGAAAACTGTGAGGACGAGGGCCGCTGCGGACCGCAGGTGACCGAGGATGCCGGGACCGATGGCGGCGTGGACGCGGGAGATGCGGGTGACGGCGGTGAGGTGGAGCCCACCTGCACCTTCGTCTCCAACGAGGACGAGCCCGACCCCGAAGGCCGGGACTTGAACTGCGACGGCGTGGACGGCGTGGCGACGGACGGATACTTCGTGGATCCGGTGCGTGGCAGTGACTCGCAGGACGGCACCAACGAAGCCCCGCTGCAAACCCTGCGCAAGGCGTTGGAGTTGATCCAGGCCGCAGGCCCCAACTCGACGCGCACGCATGTGTACCTGGGCGTTGGGACGTACGGCGAACCGGAGACCGTGGTGACCATGCCGGTGTCGCTGCACGGCGGTTACCAGTGGAACGGCATGGACCGGTACTGGAGCCGATTCAAGAGCACCACGCCCACGCTGGTGACTGGAGGTGCGCTGGCGTTCACGGTGCGCACGGCCACGGCTACAGGCGTGCTGCTGGACAGCGTCCAGATCGCATCCGCAGATGCGAGCGAAGTGGGTGGGCCGTCCATCGCGCTGCGAGTCCTGGAACAAGCCAGCGTCCGGCTCCATGGCGTCCAGATCGAGGCAGGACTCGGGGGGCCTGGAAGACCCGGTGAAGCGCCTGGCCCAGCCGCTTCGGGCATGGACGGCGGTGATGGCAGGAACGGAGGCGTAAACACCCGCGTTGGTGGCGAGGGCGGAGGCGCGACGTGCGTCGGAGCAACCGCCTACAAGGGGGACCGGGCGGCAACGGTTACGAAAGGAAGGGAGGCGACCCGGGAGACGCGGGCGAGCCCGACACGCGTGGAGGAGACGGCGGTCCCCAGACGCCCGATACCTGTTCCTCGCCAACCATGTATTGCGCCTGCACGAGCTCCGATGGGCTCGCGGGCGTTCGCGGCGCCGACGGCGACGCAGGAACTGACGCAGACGGCGGTAGCGGAATGGGCGGGCTGCGCAACGGAAGCTGGCAGGCGGACCAGACGGGGGCCACCGGGAAGCCTGGCCTATCAGGTCGCGGCGGCGGCGGGGGTGGTGGCGGCGGTAGCTGCAACCTGCCCCCGGCCGCAGATCAAGTCGCCAGTGGAGGAGGAGGCGGCGGCGGGGGTGGCGGTGGCTGCGGGGCCATGGGCGGTGAAGGCGGCGGGGGTGGCGGCGCATCCATCGCAGTGCTGGTGATTGACTCGCAGGTGGCCTTCGAAGGCTCCTCCACGCTTCGCACCCGGGGCGGCGGAGCCGGAGGCCCTGGCGGCGAGGGTGGAAAGGGAGGTCAGGGTGGAGCGGGTGGCTCCGGTGGCACTTCCAATCGAGTTGTCTCCGGCGTTCCGAGCTCCACATCGACGGAATACACCAGCATCAGCGGGGCTGGAGGCAGGGGCGGTCGTGGTGGCAACGGCGGTAACGGTGGCCGGGGCGGTGGTGGAGGTGGCGGCCCATCGGTCGCAATCTGGTGCCAGAGCGCAAAGGGAACGGTGAATCCTGCCCCAGAGCTGCAGCCGGGTCAGGGAGGCGCGGGTGGACAGGCGGATGGAGGCATCGCAGGCGTCCCTGGGGAGTCACGCGCCTTCGTGGATTGTGACTTCCTCTCGGCAACGCCCTGACTCACTGCATCGCCCGCTGGGTGACACCAGTGGGTGAGAAAACGCGACCCGGGGGCAGGTGCCTGTTTGCTTGCCCGGCGTCCCCCGGGCCCTGACTTCGCTTCCCGGGATTTCACCTGTTACGCTCCCCCGTGGTGGAGATGTCTTCCGAGCTGATCTGCGAAACCTGCGGCCTCACCGTTCCGTCCGAGACGGCGGTGTGCCCTCGCGATGGCACCGTCGTGCTGTCGTCGTTCCAGCCGACTCCACCGGAACCGAAGGTCATCGTGGAGCACCCCGGTACCGAAGCGACCGCCATCACCGACCCCCTCATCGGCCTGAAGCTGGGCGAGTACGAGCTGCGCGCACGCATCGGCGTGGGCGGCATGGGGCTCGTCTACGAGGGCATCCAGCCCCTCATCGGCAAGCGCGTCGCCGTGAAGGTGCTGCGCCCCGAACTGGCGCACTCGTCCGAACAGGTGGCCCGCCTCCTCGCGGAGGCCCGCGCCGTCAACGCCATCCGCCACCGCGGCATCATCGACATCTTCGGCTTCGGCCAGCTCCCGGACGGTCGCCAGTACATCGTCATGGAGTACCTGGAAGGCCAGCCGCTGGACGCCATCCTCGCGGAGAAGGGCCGCCTCCCCGTCCCGGAGGCCCTGTCCCTCCTGGATGAGGTGCTCGCCGCCCTGGGCGCCGCGCACGGCGCGGGCGTGGTGCACCGCGACCTGAAGCCCAGCAACATCTTCCTCGTGCGCCAGCCGGACGGCTCGCGCTACGTGAAGCTGCTGGACTTCGGGCTCGCCAAGCGCGGCGAAGGCCCCACCGGCCGCACCGCGCAGACGCGCACCGACATGGTCGTCGGCACTCCGGAGTACATGGCGCCCGAGCAGGCCCGCGGCCAGTCCGTGGGCCCCATGACGGACCTGTACGCCATGGGCGTCGTCACCTTCGAAATCGTCACCGGCCGGCTGCCCTTCATCGGCAGCTCCCCGGTGGACCTGCTCATGAAGCACGTGGAGGCGCGCCCTCCCCGGCCGTCGGAGTTCGTCCCCGACCTGCCGCCCGCCGTGGACGCCTTCATCCTGCAGATGCTCACCAAGGACCCGGAGACGCGCCCCAACTCCGCGGATCCCCTGCGTCAGCACCTGGCCAAGCTGCGCCGCACCCTGCGCGCCACGCGCACCAACCCCACCGCGCCCGCCCCCGTCGAGGCCTCGGCGCCGCCCAAGCCCGCCCCCGCCGCGGCGGTCGTCGTCAGCGACGCGGACGCGCGCCGCCCCACCACCCAGGTGCCGCCGCCCCTCCCGCCGGACGACCTGCTGGTGCCGCAGGAGGAGACGTCCTCCCTGCGCCGCCTGGTGCCCATCGCCGTGGGCGCGGCCGTGCTGTTCGCCGCCGTGGGCGTGGTCGTCGCCACGCGCGGCGGTGAGACGCCTCCGCCCGCCGTCGCCACGGCCCCGACGCCGCCTCCCGCGCCGAAGGCCGAACCTCCGCCGCCTCCCGCGCCAGAGGTCGTCGCCGCGCCCGTGCAGGAGCCGGCTCCCGAGCCCGTCGCCGAGCCGCCCCCGCCGGTGAAGCAAGAGCCGCCGGTCGTCGCCAAGGCCGCCGCGAAGCCCGTCCGCGACGTCCCGGCGCCCGCGCCCAAGCGCACGGAGTCCGCGAGCGAGTCCGCCGTGCGGGATCAAATCATGGCCGCCGTGAGCCAGGTCGAGAGCAGCCCCCTGTACGCCGACAACAAGGTCCACAAGGGGCTCACCCGGCAGGCCGCGCGCAACTACCTGGACCGGCAACTGAAGCGGCTGGAGAACGCGGACGACGCGGCGGGCCGCACGGAGATCCTCAGCGAACTCCGCGGCTGGAAGCAGCAGTACCTCAAGTAGCCCTCGCCATGACCGCGCCCCCAGGTCCTGCGCTGCTCGCGGTGGACCTGGGCCTGCGCTGCGGGCTCGCGCGCTTCGGCGCGGACGGGCGGCTGCAGTGGTACCGCTCGCAGAACCTCGGCACGCACGCGCGGCTCAAGCGCGCGGTGCCCGCCGTGCTCCAGGACGCCTCCCCGCTCGCGTGGCTCGTGCTGGAGGGCGGTGGCCCCATCGCGGACGTCTGGGAGCGCGAGGCCCTGCGGCGCGCCCTGCCCGTGCTTCGCGTGGCCGCGGAGGACTGGCGCCACCGGCTGCTCTACGCGCGGGAGCAGCGCAGCGGCTCTCAGGCCAAGGACGCCGCGGACACGCTCGCGCGGAGGGTCATCGACTGGTCCCACGCGCCCCGCCCCACCTCGCTGCGCCACGACGCCGCGGAGGCCATCCTGCTGGGCCTGTGGGGCGCGCTGGAGGTGGGCTGGCTTCCGCAGGTGCCCGCGGAGGTCCGGCGCTGAGCGCCCGCTACTTCACCGACGTGCACGCCACCGGCTGCGCGATGGCGTTGCGCGCGCGCTCCTCGCTCACCAGCGCGTAGCCCGCCAGGTCCTGCAGCAGCAGGTCGCGGTTCTGCCGGATGAGGCTCGCGTTCTTGCACGCCTTGATGTCGCCGTAATACCCGTACGGCGGCAGCGCCAACTGCAGCTCCGCCAGCTCCGACAACTGGAGCTCCCCCAGCTCGCGGTTGAACAGCTTGCGGGCCGCGTCCTCCACGCCCACGACGCCGCGCTCGAAGCGGATGATGGACAGGTCGTACGCGACGAGCTGGTCCTTCTGGAAGAACGCGTGCAGCCGGTGCGCGGCCACGGACAGCTGCAGGTCCCCCTCGATGCCCATCTCCCGCGCGATGCGCATGGCCAGCCGCCGCTCGCAGGCCCCGTCCCCCGGGGGCGCCGTGCCCAGCGTCACACCGGCGAACAGGCGCCACGCCCACGCGCGGCCATCCTCGCGCGGCGTCTGGAAGTAGGTGGGGCACTCCATCTGGCGGATGTAGAGCGCCACCAGGTCCTTGGGCATCCGCGAGAAGTCCGGCCGCGTGAACGTCACCGACGAGCGCTCCCGGATGCCCTGGTCCATCCGGCCGGCCAGGACGCTCATCCGGTCGCCTTCGATGCGATGGCGCAGCTGGCTCTCGACGTCGAACTCGCTCTCCAGCCGCGGCAGCTTGCTGGCCGTGTAGAGGTACGTGATCGGAATCACCACGCCGGCCAGACCGACGAGGAACATGAACAGCCAGAACACAGTCTTCACGGGCATGACTCTAGCAGGGCAGGCACGCGCCAGGAGGACGGGTTAGAAAGTCCCCCATGAGCGACTGGCACACCGCCACCGTCACCGCCCGCACCCCCTCGGCGGATGGCCTCACCGACTGGGTGCTCGACATCGGCGGCACGCCGCTCGTGGGTTCGCACGCCCACCCGGGGCAGTACGTCCAGCTGCGCCTTCCCGGTGGGCAGCCGGGCATGTTCGCCATCGCCTCGCCGCCCGCTCCTGGCGGCACGCGGTGGGAGTTCCTCCTCAAGGACGAAGGCTCACTGCCGTCCGCGCTCCTGCACCTGCCCCTGGGCGCGCGGGTGGAGGTGACGCGTCCGGCGGGCCCCGGCTTCCCCATGGAGAAGGCGCGCGGCCGAGACCTGCTGCTGTTCGCCAGCGGCTCCGGCATCTCCGCCATCCGCCCCGTCATCGCCGCCGTGCGCCAGGACCGCGGCGCGTATGGCCGGGTGACGCTGTACTTCGGCGCGCGCACGGCGGGCGGCTTCGCGTACCGGCATGAGTTGCAGCAGTGGATGGAGGACGGCGTGCGCGTGCTGTGCACCGTGAGCCGCCCCGGCGCCAGCGGCTGGCAGGGCCTCACCGGCTACGTGCAGTCCCACCTGGGCGAGGAGCCGCTGGAGCACGCCATCGCCTTCGTGTGCGGCCCCTCGGACATGGTGCAGGACGTGATGGCCCAGCTGGCCCAGCGCGGCGTTCCGCGCAGCGCCGTGTTCCTCAACTACTGAGCCGCGCGCGTCTCCACGGTGGGGGACGCATAGCGCACGTCCACCACCACCGCCGCCGGGTCACTCTCCTGGCTGCCGGTGGCCTTCTGCGGCGTCCACGCGGCCACGCCCAGCTGGTGCCCCTCCGGGGAGAAGCGCACGCGCCGCACGGACCAGCCAAACTCCAGCTCGCCCTTCGCGTCCGGCGAGCCCTCGGCGAAGAGATACACGCGCCGGTCCCATCCGCCCGACGCCAGCGAGCGCCCATCCGGCGCGATGGCCGCGGTGGACACCACGCCGTGGTGCAGCTCCCACTTGCGCAGCACCTGCCCGGAGGCCGCGTCCACCAGCGCGCCCGCGTTCCACGGGCCCTGGGGCTCCTGGATGCCCTTGCGCTCGCGCTCGTACACCGTGCGGTTGCGCTCCGCCTTCTCCTGGCTGAAGGCCACGCCCAGCCGCTGGCCCCGCGCGTCCACCGTGACGTCGTTGACGTGCGCCGGGAAGGTGAAGTCCCGCTTCGGCGTGAGCGCCCGCGCCGTCGCCGTGGCCGTCCCTTCCGGAGCGCCGCCCTTGAGCGTGAGCACGGCTTCCGCCGTCGTCTCGTCGAAGACCGTGTCCACGCGCTCGGCGAAGGGCGCGCCCAGCACGCCCTGGCTGCCCTGAGGCACGCACGCGTCGCACACCGCCACGTCCACGCCCGGCAGCGTCAGCTGCTTGAAGCGCAGCGTGCGCCCGCGCGACAGCCGCGCCACGGTGTTGCCCAGCGCACCCGGCACGGTGACGGTGTCCTTCAGGAATGCCACGTCGATACCGGACGCCGTCGCCGCCGCCGTGGTGAGCACCACCACCGGCGTGCGCGAGTCCAGCGCCAGCACCACCGGCGGTCCGCTGTCCACGCGGCCCTGCACCGCCGCGAAACCGCCGCGCCGCTCGAAGTGCGTGCGCGCCACGTCCGGCTTCAGCGTCTGCTCCGGCGTGTCCGACGCGCGCACGTGCCCGTCCCAGCCGCCCGAATACAGCGTCCCGTCCGCCGCGAACGCCAGCGCGCTCACCGGCCCCGCGTGCAGCCGCGCCTCCGCGCCGAAGGAAAGCTCCGGCACGGACAGCAGGGACACCAGCCCCTGCGCGCTGCCCACCGCCAGCCACCGGCCATCCGGATGGAAGGCCACCGACACCAGCGGCTCCTCCGTGGCGAGCGCCCCCACCTGCGAGCCCGTCGCCGCGTCGAAGAGCTGCACCGCGCCGCTGCGGCTCACCGTGGCCACGCGAGAGCCGTCCGGAGAGAAGGCCACGCCCTCCAGGTCGTACTGCTGCGCGTTGACCGAGGGATCCGCGCGCATCACCGGCGCGCTGGCTTCACCGGGCTTCGCCGGCGCGGGCGCCAGGTCCCAGATGGACACGTGGTACGCCTTGTCGCCCAGGCGCGTGTACGCCACGCGCTGGCCGCGCGGCGCGAAGTCCAGCGCCCAGATGAAGTCCTTGCGGTTGAGCACGGTGGGCTCGCCGTCGAAGCCCTCCACCGCGCCGGAGAGGAAGCCTCCGGCGGTGGACTCCAACCGGCCGCGCGTGTCCGGCGCCAGGCCCACGGACGTGTGCGCGCAGCCCGTGAGCGACAGCACGCCCGCGAGGACGAAGCCCCCGGTGCGCGGGCTCATGAACCCGAGCCGCGGACGGCGGCCTTCTCCTTGTCCACGTTGATCTCGTTCACGCCCTTGTTGTCCACGGACAGCAGGAACAGCTGCTTGTCCGCTTCACGCTTGTCGTTGAACGAGGTGCGGCCGGTGGCGCCGTCGAAGTCCTTCAGCCCCGCCAGCGCCTCGCGCATGGCCGCGCGCGTGTTGGGGCGCTGCTTGTCCAGCACCTGCCGCACCATGCGCGCCGAGTCGTAACCGATGGCCTCCAGCAGGCCCGGGTCGCGGCCCGTCTCCTTGTACGCGTCGCGGTAGCTCTTCACGAACTTCTGCGTGGCCGGCCGCTGCGAGTCCACGAAGAAGCCGTCCACGTACACCGAGCAGGTGACGAACTTGCCACCGCGCTCCAGCAATTCCGGCAGGCCCGAGCGGCCCTTGGGGCTGGACCACTGGTTGGTGCCGAAGAGCGTGACGGTCTTCAGGTCCTTCTTGCCCGTCGTCTTGCGGATGCGCTCCAGGTCGCGCGGGTCGCACGCGTTGGTGACGATGTCCTCCACCGCGAGCGCGGGCGTCACCAGGCTCACCCGGCGCCAGTCGTCCGGGATGAAGAGCCCCTCGAAGTCGATGATGGGCTCCACGCCGCTCTTCGCCTTCTCCATGGCCTTGCGGCGGCGGTACGCGTCCGTGATGTTCTCGCCCTGCACGTCGCGCACGGCCTCCGCCCAGTCGCCGCGGTCCTCCAGGTAGTAGCGGCCCACCAGGCGCTTGGCCTCGCTGGTGAACGTGGTCTGGTCGTAGGAGTACGACTCCGCGCCGCGCACCGCGCCGCCGCGCGACACCACGTCGTCCCAGAACTCGTTCGCCAGCTCCACACCGTAGGGGATGTTCGGGTAGAGCACCGCGAAGCGCTTGTAGCCCTTCACGTTCATCGCGTAGTCCGCGATGGCGCGCGCCTGCGCGGAGTTCGTCAGCATGTTGCGGAAGACGTACGGGCCAATGTCCGTGACGCCCTCCTGACGGCTCATCGTCAGCAGCGGCACCTGGAGCTCTTCCGCGAGCAGCGCCGCGCGCTTGGTGTCGTCCACCAAGAGCGGGCCCAGGGCCGCGATGGCGCCGTCGTCGAACGCGAGCTGCTCCATCGCCGTGCCCGTCTTGTTGACGTCGCCCTGCGTGTCCTTCACCACCAGCTCGATGTCGCTGCCCTGCAGGCCCAGCTTCACGCCGCGCAGCACCGCCTCGCCAATGGGCTGGTAGCGGCCCGTCATGGGCAGGAGCACCGCCACGGTGCGCGGACGCACCTCCACGCGGCGGGTGGCGCGCGCGAGCAGCTCCTTGGCCTGCGGCGCGAAGGTGCTGTTGGGCGCCTCGCGCAGGTACGTCTGAAGCGTCTCCTCCAGGCGGGTCCAGTCACGCAGGTGGTAGTAGATGCGCGCCAGCTTGAACTGGAGCACCGGCCAGGCGGGGTTGGACGTGGACAGCCCCTCCTGCACGCGGGCGATGTCGAGGAAGCTGGCGCGGCCCTCCACCAGCTGCTCCACCTTCTTCACCGCGGCGGCCTTCTCCTCATCCGTCCGCGCGTCGCCCGCCTCTTTCACGGCGGACGACAGCGCCTGCGTGTACAGGCCCGCGCCCTCCGCCGCGCGCGCGGCCTCCTTCAGGAGCTGCTCCTTCTCGGCACCCTCGGCGCGCTCGGCCAGGCTGGTGAGCGTCTGGTACGCGTCGCGGTAGGCGCCCACCTCCATGGCGGAGACGGCCAGCTTGTGCTTGGCGTCCTCGGCCTGGGCGTGGAGGGGGTTCTCGAAGAGCAGCTCGTTGAAGGTCTTGCGCGCGTTCGCGTAGTCCTTCGCTTCGAAATAGAGGACGCCCGCGTTGTAGAGCGCGTCCTGGCCGGCGGTGGTGGCGGGGTACGCCTTGCGCACGGACAGGTAGGCCTCCGCGGCCTGCTTCTTGTCCGGGTTCGCCTGCGCCTGGGTGCGGGCCTGCGCGAGCGCGGCGTTCGCGGTGGCGTCCTGCTTCACCTCCACGCGCGGGCGGTTGGGCTGGGTGGAGTCTCCCCCGGAGGTGTCGTCCCGGCTGTCGGTGCGGGAAGGCGTCTTGGGGCAGGCGGTCAACGTCAGGGCCAGCGCGGCGACGAGCGCGCGGCGCGATGCGGAGAGGACTTCCATGGCGAAGTGCATAGCAGCGCGGGTGCGGCTCCGTCGACACTTGAGCGGGGGGAAGATTCCCCTGGAACGTCCGCTTCAATGCACCGCGCATGCCCGCGTGCGTCACCGAGGGGAGCCCCTGCCCTCCCCCCGCTTCGTGCGGCCCCGGAGCCACGCCTGAAGCGCGGCCCGGGACGCACGCCCGGCCAGCTAGCCGAAGAGCTCCTTCACCTTGTCGAAGAAGGACTTCGACTGGGGATGGGTCTCCTCGCCGGACACCTCCGCGAAGCGCTCCAGCAGCTCGCGCTGCTTGGAGGACAGCTCCGTGGGCGTTTCGATGATGACGCGCACGTGCTGGTCCCCGCGCTGCTGGCTGTGCAGGTGCGGGATGCCCTTGCCGCGCAGGCGGAACACCTTGCCGGACTGCGTGCCGGCCGGGATGGTCATCTTCACCTTGCCGTCCAGCGTGGGCACGTCGATCTTCGCGCCCAGCGCCGCCTGCGTGAAGGACACCGGCACCTCGCAGAAGACCTCGTACTCCTCGCGCTGGAAGAGCGGGTGCTCGCGCACGATGACCGTCACGTACAGGTCGCCCGCGGGCGCGCCCCGGTCTCCCGGCTCACCCATGCCCGCCAGGCGCACGCGCGTGCCGTTGTCCACGCCGCCCGGGATGGCGACCTCGATGACCTCTTCGGACGGCGTCTTCCCGGAGCCCCGGCACTTGGCGCACGGATCCGGGATGGTCGCGCCCGAGCCGCCGCAGTCACCGCACGGACGGGACACCGCGAAGAAGCCCTGCGAGTAGCGCAGCTCCCCGCTGCCGCCGCACGCCGCGCACTGCCGGGGCGCCGCGCCGCTCTTGCTGCCAGAGCCGGAGCAGGTCTCGCACTTCTTCGGACGGGGGATGGTCACCTTCGGGCGGCAGCCGAAGGCCGCCTCCTCGAAGCTGATCTCCAGGTTGTAGCGCAGGTCCGCGCCCCGGCTCTGACGCTGCCGGCCACGACCACCGCCACCCCCGAAGATGTCGCCGAAGATCTCCCCGAAGATGTCGTTGATGTTGACGCCCTGGAAGCCGCCGCCCGCGTCCCCGAAGGGGTTGCCCGCGTGTCCAAAGCGGTCGTACTTCGTGCGCCGGTCCGGATCGCTCAGGACCTCATAGGCCTCCGAGGCCTCCTTGAACTTCTCCTCGGCCTCGTGGTTCCCGGGGTTGCGGTCCGGGTGGTACTGCAACGCGACCTTCCGGAACGCGCTTTTCAGGTCCTGCGCCGTAACGTTCTTCTGGACGCCCAGGACCTCGTAGTAGTCGCGCTTCTGCCCTGCGGCCCCTGCCATCGAATCGAACCCCTGGAATTTGCTGGCGTTTTCAAGCTGCGTAGAGAATCGGAGTCACTATAACGCAGCGAAACACGCCAGCAATCCAGGCCCGGGTCCAACCCTTCGTGAAGCAGGGGTTGTGCGCTACACGGTCCAGACGCGGTTGACCGTCAGCTCCATGCGAGCGAGCCGGCGCTTGAGGGCCGGGTCCACGGGGCCGTTCATGGACCACTTGGGGACCACGAAGTGCAGTTCCGCGTTGTAGAGCTTCGCGGCGCTCGCCAGCAGGCTCCAGCGGTTCTCCGCGGTCGGATCATCCACCATGCCCGGGGTGACGATCTCCAGGATGATGGGCGTGCGGGCGGAGTCGGACTGGCGACACGTGAAGTCCGGCCGGTGGTCTTCAATGGTGCCGGAGAGCACGGGCGGCGGCATGAAGCCAGGGAGGCGGGCCTTGATGTCCGAGTAGCCGATGGTGCGGAAGTACTCGGCCATCAGCCAGAGCAGACGGCGGCGCTCTTCATCATCCACGACCGACTCGCAGCCGGGATTGAACAGGACTTCTTTCTCGGAGTTGGTTTCCATGGCGCATCTCAAGCTGTCCGCGTGTGTGGGATGCGGCAACGCAGGCGGGCGCGAGCGCTCCCTGACCGGCCGTGGGGCGGGCGGCCATGCACGCGCGCTTCCCACGTCCCTTTGGCTTGGACGGCACCGTCGCCTCGGTGACAGAGTGCGCCCCCTCCGTGGCACCCCGTCCCTCCGCGCACGTCTATCGCCGGCTCCTGGGCTACCTCCGCCCCTACCGCCGGTTGCTGCTCGCGGGCACGCTGGCCTCGCTCACCGCCGCTGCCGCCACCGCCGCGTACGCCTGGATCGTCGGGCCCCTGCTGCGCGCCGTCCTCACCGGCGCCCCCGTCACCGTCGCGGGGATGACCCTGGCGCCGGAGGCCCTGCTGTCTCGGCTGCCCCTGCTGGTCGTCGCGGTGGCGTTGGTGAAGGCCACGGCCCAGTTCCTCCAGGGCGGCCTGATGCAGCGCTTGGGCCAGCGGGTGATGGCCGACCTGAGGGGCTTTCTCTACGGCCGGCTGCTCGCCCAGCCGCCATCTTTCTTCGAGCAGCGGCACTCGGGCGAACTTGTCTCCCGGTTCACCTCGGACGTACCCCTGGTGGAGTTCTCTGTCACCCAGGCGCTGTCATCGTACGTGAGGGATGGGCTGCAGATTTGCGCACTGCTGGCGACCTGCTTCCTCATCGACGCGAAACTCTTTCTCTTCACGTTCGTCGTCGTGCCCGTGACGGTGGTGCCGGTGAGCCGCTTCGCGCGGTCGCTCAAGAAGGTGGCCACCCGCTCGCAGGCGAACCTGGGCGCGCTCAGCGCCATCACCGCCGAGCAGTTGCAGAACCTCCCCGTGGTGCAGGCCTACGGCACGGTGCCCCGCGCGCTGGAGTCGTTCGACGCGGAGGCCGAGGCGTACCTGGCGGAGATGCGCCGCTCGCTCTTCATCCGCGGCGCCTTCAGCCCCACGGTGGAGCTCTTGGGCATCGTCGGCGTGGCGGTGGCGGTGGCGTGGGGCGCCCGCGCGGTGTCCATGGATCCGACGCTGGCCGGGCGCCTCCTGTCCTTCATGGCGGCGGCGCTCCTGCTCTACCAGCCGGTGAAGTCGCTGAGCGGCACGCTGTCCCAGGTGCTCACGGGGCTGGCGGCGGCGGAGCGCCTGTTCGCGCTCGCGGACTCGCCGGTGCCGCCGGACGTGGGCGCGGAGGCCCCGCCCCTGTCGCGCGCCCTGGAGCTGTCCGGCGTGCGCGCCACCTACTCGGACGGACGCGAGGCCCTCAAGGGCGTGGACCTGACGATTCCCGCGGGCGCGCGCGTGGCGCTGGTGGGCCCGTCCGGCGCGGGCAAGACGACGCTGTTCTCCGTGCTCCTGGGCTTCCTGCCGCCGAGCGGCGGCGAGGTGAAGTGGGACGGCGTGCCGCTGTCCTCGCTCAAGGCGTCCAGCGTGCGCGCGCAGCTGGCGTGGGTGCCGCAGGAGCCGGTGCTCTTCTCCGGCACCGTGCGCCACAACCTGCGCCTGGGCCAGCCGGACGCGACGGACGACGCGCTGTGGGAAGCGCTGCGGCTGGCGCACGCGGAGGACTTCGTGCGGGCGCTGCCCGGCGGCCTGGATGAGCCCGTGGGCGAGCGGGGCAGCCGGCTGTCCGGCGGACAACGGCAGCGCCTGGCGCTGGCGCGCGCCTTCCTGCGCCGCCCGTCACTGCTGCTCCTGGATGAGCCCACGAGCGCCCTGGACGCCACCAGCGAGGCGGCGGTGGGCGCGGGGCTCGCGGCGCTGATGAAGGGCCGCACGGTGCTGGTCATCGCGCACCGGCTGAGCACCGTGCGCGACGCGGACCTCATCGCGGTGGTGGAGGGCGGACAGGTGGTGGAGGCAGGCACGCACGAGCAGTTGCTCGCGCTGCGGGGCCGCTACGCGCGCCTGTTGGGCGAAGGCGCCGTCGCCGCCTGAACGCCGCCCCGCGGGGCCATGGTCTTCGTTCGCGAAGGGGTGTTCATGGGCCCCGTGCCCAGCCACTCCACGCCATTGCCGACCTTGCGCGATCGGGCATGCCCTGCGAGCCTTCCGCCCTGGCCCATGCCTCAGACGCCGCCCCGCGAACGAGAGCCCCTGTCGCTCAACGCGCTCCTGCTGGTGCCCGCCCTGCTCCTGGCCGCGGGCGCGTGCGTCGCGGTGGCCGCCCGGCACTTCACGCTGGCCGCCGCGTTCACCGGCACGCTGGTGCTCGTTCCGTTCGTCTTCCGGCTGTGGACGCGGCCCTGGTATCGGGGGCTCGTGCTGCGCGGGCTGGGCCTGTTCATCGCGGGCATGCACGTGCCCATGCTCGCGGGCGGCGTGCTCGCCTACGGGCGCATCGGATGCGAGGGCGCGGACTGCGGCCAGACACTTCTCTGGAGCATCGTGCTGGCACCCGTGGCCGGCGCCGTCTGCTCTGTCGTGTACTGGCTCGTGGGCCGTCCCCCCGTCTGAATTACAAGGAATCACGGACCCCCTATCCTCACTGGAAATGCTTGTTCCAGTCAGACCTCACGTCGCGCCCGGACCGTTCGTCGTGGCGTTGGCCGTCCCCACCACGGTGTGCATGCTGGGGGGCACGCTGCCGGTGCTCCTGGGCAGTCCCGCCGGACTGGTGAGCGTGGTGAGCTCCGCGGGACCCTTCTCCGTATTGCTGGTGCTGGCGCTGGTGGTGGAGGTGCCCCTGCTGATGCTGGCGACGGGCTCCACGCTGCTGGGCCGCACGGTGCCGCTGGCGGTGATGGTGGGCATGGCGACGGTGCCGTGGACGCTGGGGCTTCTGGGCACGGAGGTGGCGCTGGAGCGGATGCAGGCGGCGCTGCCCATGGTGTCCGCCACGGACGCGGGCATCGCGTTGACGGCGGGGCTGGGCAAGGCGATGGCGCCCCGGCTGCTGGGTGCCTGGACGAGCGCGGTGCTGCTGGGCGCGCTGTCGGTGGCGCTGGGCATGGCGCGCTACAACACCGCGCGGGCGTTGCAGGACAACACGCGCCGCAGCCTGCTGTTGGGCAGCCTGGTGTCCGCGGCGCTGGCGGGCATGGCGGTGGTGGCCACGCTGGAGGCGCACCAGCTCTTCACGCTGCTGTCACGGCTGTCACGGGCTCCCGGCGACCTCCGCCCGGACCTGATGGCGGAGGGCATGGCGCAGGCGGCGCGGCTTCGCACGGTGCGCTGGAGCTGCTTCTCCTGCCTGCTGGTGCTGGGCTTCGCCTGGCTGATGACGTACCGCGCGGCGGAGGCCCGGCGGACCCGCGCGCTGGAGTGGGTGGGCGGCCTGGTGCTCACCGCCGCAGTGGCCGTCCTGTTGCTGCTGGACGCGCACCCGCTGCACACCACGCTGGGCCCGGAGCGCGTCACCACCGGCCGCAGGACGTCCGGCCCCGTTCCCACCGACGCGGACGTGACACACCTGATGGGCGAGCGCTCGCCCCTGCGGCTCAGCCTCCCCGAGACAGCACGAACAGGATGATCAGCCCCACCACGACGAAGAAGCCGAAGACGGCCACCATCACCAGCCCCTCCGACTTGCGCACCACCGGGGGCAGGACCTCGTTGGGCAGCGGCTGACCGTGCCGCAAGAGCACGGGCTCCGGCTCCGGGGCCGCCTGCGGCGCGGGCGCTGAAGCAGCGGCGGTCGGAGCGGCCTCGCGCGGAGGCGGCGCCACCGGCGTGAAGGTCACGGCCCGGGTGGCGACGGTGTCCCGAGTGCCGGGGTCGCGGCCCGGCGGCTTCACCAGGTGCTCCGACGGCGTGACGCTGGACATCTCCAGCCCCTCGCGAGCGAGCGCCAGCACGCGCTGCATGTGCAGGATGTAACGGTCCTGGTCCTCGTAGGTGGCGAG
Source organism: Corallococcus sp. M7 (assembly GCF_054512695.1). NCBI lineage: Bacteria > Pseudomonadati > Myxococcota > Myxococcia > Myxococcales > Myxococcaceae > Corallococcus > Corallococcus sp. M7. The sequence goes on along the minus strand of NZ_CM137252.1, from coordinate 770,813 downwards.
CGCCTGCGCGGCGCGCACCAGCCGCTGCGGCACCAGCTCCGGGTCCGCGCGCACCTCCGTGGACACGGGCCGCGCCTCGCCCGCCTCCACCCGGCCGGTACGCACGCCCTGGCCGCTGGCCCAGATGCAGTGTTCATCCAGGAGCGTCAGCTCCTGACGGCGCACCCGGCCGTCCTCGTCCACCAGCGACATCAGCTCCGCGCCCTGGGGGGACAGGTGCCAGACGGTGCGCAGGCCGTTCTCCCCCAGCGGGCCTTCCACCGCGCGGGCGCGGTAGAGCTCCTGCATCGCGGACTTCAAGGGGTCGGACGAGGTTTCCACGGCCATGACTGCCGCACAGTAGGGGCGCCGCGTCCGAAACGGAAGCCACGCACGCTCCGGCGTGATTGCCCCGTGCGCGGATGCCCGCCTTGTGCCTACCGTCCATTCCACGATGAGCCGCTCCAAGAACCGAGCCCCCGACTTCGTCCGCCAGTTCGAGGGTGCACAGACGCTCGACGGACTGCTGGAGCTGTCTGGCAGTCCCTGCGACACCGCCGACGTGCTCGAGCGCATGCGCGAGGCGCGCGCGGAAGGCGCCGATGCCAGCCAGGTGATTCCCACCCTCTTCGAGGGGGAGCCCCGCTTCCCGGACCCGGAGGTGGCGCGCCGCCTGTACCAGAACCTGCTGGGCCTCTGGGACGCGGTGCTGGAGGGCAAGGCGGTGCGGCTGGAGGACGGCCCCCGCCCGCCGCGCCCGAAGAAGGAGCGGCTGCAGCCACCCGCGCCCTTCCATCCTGACGAGCCCACGGGCGAATTCGTGGAGGCCGCCTGGCGTTATCTGGAGGACGACGACAAGGCGCGCACGCGGCTGATGCATGCCTACGAGAACCGGCAGGACGGCCTGCTGGGTGCGCTTGACGCCGCTGGCCTCACGGACGAAGGTTATGGGGTCGCCCGCCACCTGCTCTTCGAGCTGCACGCCATGCTGGAGCTGGGCTGGCCGCCGGGGCTCTCGGCCGTGGATGCCAGGGCCCTGGACAGGGAACCGGATGCGCCGCCCGCGCCGGATGCCCTCCAGGAATACGTGACGGAAGCGCTGTTCGAGGCGGAGCAGGACGAGGAGCACCCCCTCGCCCCCGAGGAGCTGGCGCAGGTGCGCACCCTCGTCCGGCGGGGACTGGCGGCGCTGTGGCGCGCCCGCAAGGGGAGATGAAGATGGCCCGAGACGACAACGACGGTGGTGGCTTCACCGGCAAGCGCAACAAGTCCTACCGCGAGCTGGACGCGCAGCGCGGCAAGAGCAAGTACCACTCGCGCCAGGACGACCCGGCGCAGCAGAAGCTGGAGCGCAGCGCCAGCTACCAGAAATACAAGTCCGCCGCGGACGCCCTCTTCACCGGCGGCGAGCTGCCGGAAGGGCTCGCGAAGACGTTCGACCCGGAAGGCAAGCGCAAGGCCCAGAAGGAGGCCCTGCGCAAGGTGCAGGAGTCGGAGACGCGCGCGGACTGGGTGAAGGGCGTGGTGGACTACCTGGAGAAGTATCCGGACATGCCCGAGGACGCGTACTTCCTCGACAGCCTCCTGGACCACCCGCGCGAGCGCATCGTGGACAAGGCGCTGGCGAAGCTGGAGTCGCTTCAGGAGGCGGGCACGCTCCAGAAGAAGCTGCCCAAGAGCCTGGACCAGCGGCTGAAGTCCATTGAGATCACCAGCCTGGACCCCGACATGCAGGGCCGCGCCAAGGCGCTGCGCGAGAAGCTGCGCGCCTGATCAGCGCGCTCGCTGCTGCCCCGAGCGCGTCAGCGCGCTCGCTGCTGCCCCGAGCGCGTCAGCGCGCTCGCTGCTGATAGATAAGCACCACGCCTTGCTGGCCGTCCTTGTCGGGCTGGTGCGTGAGCCGCAGCTCCGCGCCGGGCCGCGAGTACAGGCCCGCCTCGTCGCCGCGCTTCCACCCGGCCTTCGCCAGGGCGTCATCGTAGAAGGCATCCACCTGCGGCCCCGTGAGCGGGACCTGGAAGGTGAGCGTGCGCGAGCCCTCCGCGTTGACGCGCAGCACGCCACTCGCTCGCGGCGGCAGCGGCGCGAAGTCCCCGGCCGCCTCCTGCGGACGCGCCAGCGCGTGGTTGGCCTCCCCCAGATACAGCGTGGTGGTGCCATCCGCCTGCGGCATCATCACCACGGTGTAGGTGATGCGCCGCTTCGGATCCAACGCGGTGAGCATGGCCGCGTTGTTCGCGTACTGCGCCTGCTCCTTGCCGGGCGGCACGTAGAGGCCGCCGTCGCGGAACGCGTCCGCGAAGCGCTGCACCAGCTCCCGGATGTTCTCCTTCACATGCACCGCGCGCAGCGCCACCGGGATGCCACCCGCCTCCACGATGTCGCTGGACTCCACGTGGGCGATGACCTGGAGTTGGGGCCACGCGAAGCGCGGCGCGGCCTGCTGCACGCCCGCGTCCGGCACTCCCGCGTCAGGGGCCGCATGGGCCCGCGCGGACAGGCCCAGCACCAGCGAGAGCACCGCTCCCGCCACGCGTCCGCGACTCCCGGCCCGCATCAATGCGGCACGCCTCCCAGCCATTTGTTGCGCCGGCCGTCGTTCCGGTAGGTGGGGGACAGGTTGTCCGCGACGAAGGGGGTGGTCTCCCAGATGGTCTGGTTGCCCGCGTGCGACGCGCCAATGCTCTGCTCGTAGTTGCTCTCCGAGCCGCGGAAGCTCATGAAGAACTGGTCTTCATTCACGCCGCCCATCGCGCCCACGCCCGCCATCAGCGCGCTGCCGGCGCTCCCGCCGCCGCCGTTCTCCTGGTACACGCTCTGGGCCCACCCGTAGTAGTCTACGTTCGCGCAGGAGCCCCCGCTGTCGATCATCAGCGGGCACTCGCGGCCCTCCGCCACGCTGGACAGTCCCCAGTCGTCCAACAGCATGAAGAAGCGCCCGGGGCAGCGCCCGCCGGACGCGCGCCCGGCGGCGCACACGCGGAACGGGTCGGAGGCCCGCCGGTGCGACACCTTGAAGAACTCCGGCTCCATGAAGTTGCCCAGCCGCTCCGCGCGCAGGGTGGTGAACGCCGTGCAGGAGATGCCCTCGGACTGGGTGTCCATGGCCGCCGCCAGCGCCCCCGTTTCGGCGGTCGACGCGTCCTGCGGACGGGTGCCCAGGATGGTGACGGGGCTGCCCGTGGGCCGCGTCGGCTCGCAGTCCACCTGGATGCGCGTGGCGCGGGCGAGCGCCTGCTGGAAGGTCATCGCGCCGCTGTTCTGGCCGGAGCGGCCGTCGAAGTCCTGGTAGCGCCCGGCGGCCTCCGACGACCCCAGGGCCTCCGCGTTGGAGCGCTGGAAGACGCCGTTCTGCGGGTTGTGCATCACGTGCCCGGTGGACTCCCACAGCGCGAAGTTGGCGGCCTCCTGCACCTTGAGCGACAACGCGCCCACCTCCGCGAAGTAGATGCCGAAGAGCAGGATGGTGACGAACACCATGGAGCCCAGGGCCGTCTCGACGAGCGCCTGTCCCCGGCGCTGCCTGGAAGCGTGCGCGCGCATCAGTACTTCGCTCCCGTGCTGCTGCCGCCCCGGTAGCCGGCGTTGTCCAGCCGGCGCAGCGCTTCCGCGTGCTCGGAGAAGCCGGCCGCCTGCAGGCTGTTCGCGGGCTTGTCGTCGCGGGCGCCCTCGGTGCTCACCAGCGTGGCGCGCCAGAAGGGGTTGAGGAAGTTGGGCGGCTCCTCCCAGCCGCCGCCCACCGCCGCCGGCCGGGGCCGGTGGTAGTAGGCGAGCCCCGCGGCCAGCGCCACCTGGTTGCGCTGCACGTCCTCGCGGCCGGTGGGCTGGATGCGTCCCAGCGGCGCGGCGTTGTCGAACTCCGTCTCCTTGTTGGCGAACTTGAAGGTGAACACCAGGTTCCACGGGTCCGGCCGGGCGCGGCGCGAGTCGCTCGCGTAGTCGCGCCGGAGCATCGCGTACAGCTTGGGCTGGCCGTAGTCGTTCTCCGCGGCGTTGCCGTGCAGCAGCCCCGCGTTGAAGCCCACGGAGTAGGGCCAGATGCCGGGGCACACGATGCAGGTGCCCAGCGTGTGGCGCTCATCCACGGTGGTGTTGTTCTCCGCGCCCTGGCCGGGCGGCGCCTTCGCGCCGTAGACGTGCTGGTCCTCGTGGGACTGGCGCTCGTCGGACATCACCCACGCGTCCGTCGCCGCGGCGGTGTAGGGGGTGCCGTCCGGGCAGGTGCCCGTCACCGCGCGGCCGTGGTCGTGCGCCCACGAGTTGCGGCCGGAGATGGTCTGGTAGGTGGAGGAGTCCATCGCCCCCGCGCTGGCATAGAACTGGAAGCCGGGGTTGTGCGCGGCGGCGCCCGAGCCGAAGCCCGCGCTGCCCGTCTCCCGGTTGTGCACCCACGTCCACCCCAGGCTGCCCATGGTGGCGTTGCGCATGGCATCCCCCTGGCCTCCACCGGTGGTCATCACCGCGCCGGCGGTGTCCGGCACGGTGCCGGTCTTCACCTGCTGCATCAGGTCGTCGTAGCTGGTGCCGGAGGACGCGCCGCCGGACACCTCCGCCAGGGACTTGGCGTCGCCCTCTTCCGGGGCGGCGAGCTCGGGGTTGACCTCCTTGGCGATGAGCCTGGTGAGGCCCTGTTGCGCCAGGTGCGTGCCGATGAGCCGGTTGTAGATGGACAGCTCCGCGCGGAACATGGAGCCCGCGCGCCCCTGGAGCGATATCACCTGCTGCCCCGCCGCTTCATCCAGGGCGGACCAGTCGTTCGCGGGCATCTGGCACGGGGACAGCCTCCGCGCGGCGTACTGCTGGCTGCCGTAGCTGATCATCGACTGCGTGCCCGCCATGGCCACCATGTGGGCAATCTGGGCGCGGTTCATCACCGCGATGGCGTTGAACGTGCGCGCCGTGGACACCGCCTGGCTGTAGGCCGCCGCGTCCGCCGCCATCTGGATTTCGACGCGTTCCTTGGCGCGCATGCCGAAGCCCAGCGTGCCCAGCACCATCAGCGTCAACAGGAGGAACGTCAGCGAGAACAGCACCAGCGCCTGGCCGCGCGCGCCGGACTTCAGAAGCCGTGCAGGCTGCATCCGGCACCTCCATTGAAGTTCGACGCCTTCACCGGGGTCATCATCTTCATGGCCGCGTGGACCTGGATGGGGAACAGGTAGTGCCCCTGCGCGTTCCAGCGCACCATCCGGTCCCCCAGGTCCCCACCGGGCCAGTCATCCGGCCCCAGCTCCACGTCCGTGTCCGCCCACCAGTCCGACTTCTTCTGCGCCGGGTTGAGGGGGTTCGCGTCCGTGTAGTTCTTGAGGTGGAACTGGGCCAGGAACATGCGGCTCATCACCCAGTCCGCGAACGGGATGCGCATGTAGTACCAGGCCACCATGCGGATCTCGAGCGTGCGCTGGCGCATCAGCGCCGGGTCGTCCGTGGGCACGTCGAACAGCAGGTCCTCGTCCCCATGGCTGCGCACCCACGCGACGCCCGGGGACTCGCGGACGATTTCGACCATGGGCCCTTCGGAGAAGAGCGTCCCCTTCGAGCCGCGCACGCGCAGGTAGTTGCGCTTGCGCTCGTCAAAGGCGTTGGCCAGCTGCGCGGGCGTGCGCGTGTGCTCCACCGTGGGCAGCATCGTCACCAGCGCCGCGTGCGTCATCGCCTCGCAACTGCCGTGGTTCAGGCTGCCCGCGCGCACCGCGCGGTACACCGCCACCTGCGCCAGGATGCGGCCCTGCAACAGCATGAAGAGCTGCAGCGTGCCCAGCACCATGAACACCACGAGCGGCATGCACAGCGCCGCCTCCACGGCGGCCTGACCGGACTCATGCTTCCGACGCTGGGGGTGGGGGAAGGCCATATCGGGGGAGGCTGCCTTCCTCCTAGATTCTCGATGATTGGGGAATCGGTCAAATGGCCGGAACGCCGCCAGGACCGATTCCATTGTGACACAACTGTTTACTCAACGATTGAGGGTGAAGCCGCAGGCGGCGTCCAGCACCACCTTCGCCCCCGCGAGCGCCTGGAGCAGGCGTTCATAGTGATGGCGCTCCGCGTCAACCTGGGCCTCCACCGCCTCCGGGGCCAGGCCCTGGTGGGAGAGGGAGAGGCGCAGGCGGGCGGCGGCGGCGTCGCGCTCGGCCTCGATGGCGGCCCGGGCCTTCTTCGCGGACCGGCCGAGCTCCGCCTCGGCGGCGGCCTGGGCCACGGGCAGCGCGGCGTCCACGAAGGCGCCGAAGCCGGGGAAGGCCTGGTGGACCTCATCCCCCTTCAGGGCCTTGCCGTCGGATTCCAATGCGGCCAGTACGGAAGCGTCGGCCACGGGGCCCTGGGGGCCGTCCACCACGGCCACGGGCAGCAGCGTGCGCGTGAGGAAGCGGGCCAACTGGCGGCTGGGCACGCGGGCGCCGGGGGTCGTGTCCTGGGGCTCTGGAAGCTGGACGTGAAAGAGCAGCTCCAGGCCGCGCGCGGGCTTCTTCACGGAGCGCTTCTCGATGTGGCGGAAGCCGCTGCGGCCGTAGGGGCCGTCCTTGAGGAAGCCGAACAGCGCCTCCACCAGCGGGTGGCCGGTGGCGAAGTACTCCAGCTCCTCCGCCTCCACGGCGGTGTCGCGCCAGAAGGTGCCCAGCACGGTGCGGTCCTGCATCACGTCGATGCCGGGCAGGCCCTCGACGTTGAGCGCGTGGCCGAACTGGAAGGCCACCTGGAAGGCCTCCACCTGCTCGTCGGTGTCCACGCCAATGCCCACGCGGCGCGCCAGCTCCGTGACGGTCTCCTCCAGGCGCTCGTCCAGGTCGCGCGCCACGCTCCACAGCCCGTCCTCCAGCGGCGGGGCCTCCTCGTCGGAATCCTCTTCCGGCTCCTCGCCCATGCGCTCCTGCGCGCGCGCCACCAGCCGGGCCACGGCGGGCTTGTCGAAGCTGCGCACGTCCAGCAGCGGGTCGTACGCGCGCTTCACCTGCTCACGCGCCGCCTCCACGCGGGCCTTCAGCTCCGCGGCGTACTCCACGCGCGCCTCGCGGGGCAGCAGGGCCAGGTCCGCGATGCGGTCCTCCACCTCCTCCAGCACCGCGTCCAGGCCGCCCACCGTCTCACCGAAGACGCCCACGGCATCCGCCAGCAGCATCAGCACGTCCGACGCGAGCGTGCCCGCGGGGTCGAAGACGTGGATGTCCACCGGGTGCGCCTGGCCAATGCGGTCCAGGCGGCCGATGCGCTGCTCCACCGTGGAGGGGCTCCACGGCAGGTCGTAGTGGACCAGGTGGTGCGCGAACTGGAAGTTGCGGCCCTCGCCGCCCACCTCCGTGCACAGGAGCACCTGGGGGCCTTCCGGGTCGCGGAAGCGCGCCACCTGCCGGTCGCGCTCCACGAGCGGCAGGTCGCCGTGGTAGCCCAGCGCCTCCACGCCCTCGCGAGACAGCTCCGACTGGAGCGACTCCAGCGTGTCGCGGCTCTCCGTGAACACGAGCACCTTCGCGCGCGGCTCCGCCTTCCAGATGCCGCGCAGCACGCCCACGAACGCGATGAGCTTCGCGTCCCGGCCGGTCAGCTTGAGGTCCGCGCCCTTGAGCGCCGGGTTGGACTTCACCGCGCCCGTGAACGCCGCGGGGCTGGACTCCAGACGCCGCAGCACGTTGGCCAGCGGCGCGCCGCGCAGCGTGCCCTTCGCCAGCGTGGCCAGGGCCGTGTCGCGCGCCTGCAGCTCCTCCGGCGTGAGCTGCACCGGGTGCCGGTGGAGCCTGCGCGTGGAGAAGCCGCCCACCACCGCGCGCCGGTTGCGCACCAGCCGGTCCGACAGGCTGTACGTCTCCGCCAGGTGCGCGAGCAGCGCCTCCTTCTCCTTCAGCGTCTGGAGGCGCGCGTCCTCCGGGAAGCGCTTCGCCAATGAAGCCACGGCGGCCTTCGCGTCCTTGCCGTCGGCCTTGCCTTCCATGAGCGCGCGCACTGCGGTGGACAGCTCCTCCTGGCGCTGGAGCCGCGCCTCGAAGCCCTTCACGGACGGCGCCGTCGCCGCGTCGATGAGGGTGAGCAGGCCGTGGTACTCCGCCGGGTCCAACTGCATGGGCGTGGCGGTGAGCAGCAAGAGGCCCCACGAGTTCGCGGCCAGCCCCTTCGCGGCGGCGAAGGCCTTCTCGCCCTTGAGGTGGTGCGCCTCGTCGATGATGACCAGGTCCCAGAACGCGTCCTCGGCGGCGACCTCTTCGCGGTGCTCGCGGGTGCGGCTGAGCAGCTCCAGGCTCGTCACCACCAGCGGGAAGCGCGCCCACGGAGAGACGTCCGGCGCCTCCTTCAGCGACTGCTCGTAGCGGTCCGAGTCCATCAGCGTGAAGAGCTGGTTGAACTTGTGGAACAGCTCCACCAGCCACTGCACGGTGAGGTGGCTGGGCGCCACGACGATGCACCGCCGCGCCAGGCCCACCAGCCGCAGCGCGCTGAACACCATGCCCGCTTCAATCGTCTTGCCCAGGTCCACTTCGTCCGCCAGCACGAAGCGCGGCCGGCGCGCGGACAGCACGCGCTGCACCACGCCCACCTGGTGCGGCTTCACCATCACCCGGCTGGCCAGGAGCGCGCCCAGCGCGTCACCCCGGCGCTCGTCGTCCAGCACCAGCGCCTGCTTGCGCAGCATGAACGCCTTCGCGTCCCCCACCCGTCCGTCGCGCAGCGTGGACAGCAGGTCGGAGCGCGGCGCCAGCGCGCGCACCTCGGACTCCGGCAGCTCGTCCTCCTCGCCCGTGTCCTCGAAGCGCACCACGTAGCGGCGCAGCCCGCGCGCGCCCGGCTCCTCGCCCAGGATGGTGGCCTTGCGTCCCTTCGGCGTCTGGATGGGCTCGCCCTTGGGCAACGGGTACGGCACCAGCGCACCGCCGCGCGTGGACACCAGCACGGGCGCATCCTCGCGGGACGGGAAGGCGATGAGGGCCTTGGCCCCCTGCTCCTGCAGCGACACCAGATGCCCCACACCCCATTCGGGCTGCGGGAGGTAGCGGACCTTCAGACCTTCGACGAGAGACGCCATATGCCGTGCAACACCTGGGTGACGAGGAGGGGGCGCTCATAACGTCCCAACGCCCGGAAGGCCATTTCGCAGGCGCCTCCACTCCTCCCAACCCCTTGAATCCAGGCCCGGTTCCCGAAAAAGCGTCGGCCACCGTCCACCATCCGACAGCCCCGCCGCGTCCTGCCCGCCAGAAATTTCCCATCCCTGGAGGTAGGGTCCATGATTTCATGACAAACAGGTAAAAACCGGGTTATAGGATACCCTGCCCGACAGTGCGATGTCGCTCACCCCACCTTTTCGGTGATGTTGAGCGTCCTTCTGCACAGAAGCGCTCGGTGCCGTCGGGGGGGAGTGCCACATGCTGCGACGTTGGACCTTCGCTCAGCGGGTCGGGGCAGGTCTGTCCGCGTGCCTTCTGGCCGGACTCATCCTGCTTGCCACCCTGGTGTCCACGGCCCACACGCTCACGTTGGACGACGGGGCCCTGGGCCATCATGTCGCGGACATCCTCGCCGGCCTCCTGGGCCTGGGCGCCCTGGTCGCGCTGGTGGTGGTGCTGAAGAACGCGCTGGGCCCCATGCACGCGGAGGCCGTGCAGAGTGAGCAGCGGTTGCACCTGTTCATGGATGGCGTGAGCGACTACGCGCTGTGCTTCCTGGAGCCGGACGGCACGGTGTCCTGCTGGAGCACGGGCGCGGAGCGGCTCACCGGGTGGACGTCCTCGGACATCGTGGGCCAGCGCGTGGAGGTGCTGCACGTGCCGGATGCCGTCTCGCACGGGCTGCCCGCGTCCCACCGCGAGCGGGCCGCGCGCGAGCGGCGCCTCCAGTCGGAGGGCTGGCGGATGCGCAAGGACGGCTCGCGCTTCTGGGCGGAGACGCTGCTCACCGCGCTCTACGCGGAGGGCGGCACGCTCCAGGGCTTCGCGGAGGTGACGCGCGACATCACCGAGCGCAAGCGCACCGAGCGCATGCAGGCGCTGCTCGCGGAGGCCGGACGCGTGCTGCAGCCGCAGGCCGGGGCCAAGGAGCTGGGGAACGCGCTCACCCGCCTGTGCGTGCCGGAGATCGCGGACGCGTGCGTGCTCTATCTGCCGGATGGCCAGGACGGCGTGCGCCCCGGCGCGGTGGCGTGCGCGGACCTGGCCACCCAGACGCGGCTGTGGGAGCCGCTGATGCGCAGGCCGTCCCTGGATGAGCCCGGCCCCGCGCGCGTCATGCACACCGGCCGCGCCGAGCGCTTCGCGGAGGTGGATCCGGACCGGCTGCCCTCCTCCGTCAGCGACAGCACCTACGCGGAGCTGTGGCGCGCGCTGGGCGTGCGCTCCGCGCTGAGCGTGCCGCTCGTCGTGGACAACCGCGTGCTGGGCGCGCTGTGCCTGCTGTCCACCCGGCCGCACCGCCACTACGGCGCGGTGGACCAGGCCTTCATCGAAGAGCTGTCCGCCCGCGCCGCGCTGGCGCTGGACAACGCCCGCCTGCTGGCGGCGACGCAGAACGCGCTGGAGCTCATTGGCGTGGCGGCGCACGACCTGGGCACGCCGCTCAGCTCGCTGCAGCTGCGCCTGCGCCGCGTGCGCTTGCAGTGCGCGCCCGCGCACGCGGAGGATCCGCGCCTGCGCGAGGGGCTGCTGCTGGCCGAGGACGAGACGAAGCGGCTGGGGCAGCTGGTGCACAACCTGCTGGACCTGTCGCGCCTGTCCGGCGGCCGGCTGGTGCTGGAGTCCCGGCCCATGGACCTGGCGGAGCTGGCGCGGGAGGTGGCCGCCCGCCACGAGGACCAGGCCGCCGCCGCCGGCTGCGCCCTCACCGTCCACGCCCGGAACGCGGCCCCGGGCCGCTGGGACCGCCAGCGCCTGGACCGCGTCCTCACCAACCTGGTCAGCAACGCCCTCAAGTTCGGCCGGGGTCAGCCGGTGGAGGTGCATGTGAACGCGGATGAGGACTCACATCGGGTCCGGATGTCGGTGCGGGACCACGGCGCCGGCATCCCCGCGGAAGCCCAGCAGCGCCTGTTCACCCGCTTCGAGCGGGTCACGACGGACAGCCGCGCGCCGGGCTTCGGCCTGGGCCTCTACATCGTCCGCCAGCTCGTCGAGGCCCACGGCGGCACCATCCGCGTCCACTCTCGGCCCGGAGAGGGCTCGGAGTTCACTGTCGAACTCCCGTTCACCCCGGAAGTACAGGAGGAGGTGGGAAACACGATTCGAGTCTGACCCTCCCGGGTGGGTTGCGCCCCATAACCCCTTCCCATCCAGTCACGAACAGTCCGAGTTCGCCTCTGAGTAGAATTATTCTCAGAAGTTGAATCGCTCTGTTGATTGTGGATATTCTCCGTGTGGCTAGAACTGCTCGTTTTCGGCAAAAGCCGGATTTGAGAGCGACCCTCCGCCAGCGTCCCCCCGACGCAAGGGCACCCGGGTCCACTGGCCGCGACGCTGCTCCGGCAGCCGTCCGCACATACGCGTTCGGAGGAGTCCCCTCATGGGTGGAACTGACACGATTCGGGAGCGGTGTTCTCGCACTTCCCCCCGCCTGTTCACGGCGGGCCGCGCGAGCCTGCTGGCCACCCTGGCCAGCCTGACGGTGGCGTGCGGCGGTCCGGAGTCCACGGAGCTGGAGTCCTCCGCCAGCGTGGAGTCCCATGTCGAGCCGCAGCTCGCGGTGCAGGGCCAGGACCTGTCGCTGGGCGACCTCCTGGGTGGCGGCAACCGCGAGGCCCCCGTGGGCCTGGCGCTGGAGGTCGACAACGGCCAGGGCGTGCCCCTCAAGGTGAAGGCCGGCCAGACCTTCTGGGTGAACCAGATTGACCTGCGCGCCTCCATCACCGCGTCGAAGGACGAGGGCGTGGACGGCCTGCGCCAGAACAGCGACTTCCTGGCCATCGGGTGGTCGGGTGTGCGCCTGGCGGACCAGGAGTTCGTGGGCCTGTCGAACCCGGACGGCACCTTCACCCGCCGCCGCTTCTACCGTGACGCCGCGTGGATGAAGGCGACCAGCCTCTTCACGGTGGAGCCGGTGGACGCGCGCGGCGTGCTGACGGGCGCCCCGGTGCTCCTGAACATCGGCAGCGACGACACCCGCCGCACGGAGCGTGACGACTTCTTCATCCGCCGCATGCGCGCCATCCAGTGGACGCGCGACTGCCGCTCGCTCACGGACTGCACCGGCGCCACGGCCTATGAGGAAGAGGCCCTGGTGGAGCTGCGCAACGCGTACGACCACGCGAAGCGGCAGACCCTCACCTTCAACTCCCGCACGGTGGGTCTGCGCCTGCGCTGGAGCCTGCGCCCGTTCGCCCCCTACTTCATCCCGGTCACCCAGGTGTCCAAGCCGGAGTTCAGCTACGGCTTCGGCATCGACATCAAGCCCCTGACGGCGCCCCGCAAGGACGGCACGTACGCCCCCGGGTCGCAGGTCACCTTCCAGATGACCCTGAAGGACGGCAAGGGCAAGCGCCTGCACCCGGCCGGGAGCCTCCCAACCTACAATGAGGTCGCACCTCCGGGCGCTCCCGGCAGCCCGGCGGGGATCCAGTACTATCAGGCCTTCTTCAACCCCACGACGACCTACTATCGCCGCAAGCACCAGGAACGGATGATGATGACCCAGCTCATCGGGCCGGCGCAGGACATCCAGCCCATCCGGACCATCGTCGACCTGGAGGCCTTCCTGGACGACTCGCAGGACGTGCAGACCATCGCCACCCCGGCGCGCGACGGCGTCTATGCGCAGTTCATGACCTTCCCGCCCTCCAACAAGCTCTTCGGCGGCGCCTTCTTCCCCAACGACGGCCGCTGGGACGCGCCCGTGAGCGACACCTGGACCTACACCCTTCCCGCGGACGTGAAGCCCGGCACCTACCTGGTGACCGCCAAGGCGCGCCGTGTGTTCATGGGTGAGGACGTGCCGGCGTCGCGCACCATCGAAATCCAGGTGGGGACGAAGACGCACACCAGCGCGGTGCTGACCACGGGTCCGTGCAACACCTGCCACAGCAAGGGCGGCGAGCTGGGTGAAGTCCTCCATGCGAACGACAACCGCGCCGCGTGCGCGTCGTGCCATGCTCCGCTGGGCTTCGAACTGGAAGGTCCCATCTTCGTGCGCACGCACTTCATCCACTCGCGCTCCAACCGCTTCGACGCGCCCCTGGAGAAGTGCTCGTCCTGCCACCTGAAGCAGGAGACCACGCAGCGCACCAGCAAGGCCGCGTGCCTGTCGTGCCACAAGAGCTACCCTGAGAGCCACGTGGAGAAGTTCGGCCCCATCGAGTCCATGTACGTCGGCGGGGGCCGCGAGTCGTTCCAGCAGTGCACCGGCAGTTGTCACAAGACACACCCCGGCGCCGGCTTCTAGCCGCCGCCGGTTCGCACGGAGGTCCTCATGGCGCACGTGAAGATGCAGACGGCTCGTTCCACCCTCACGGATCCGGTCGCCGTCGCCGAGGACCTCCTGCGCCAGCTGCACGGCCCGCCGCCGAAGCTGGTGACGCTGTTCGCGGCGCGCCAGCGCGACCAGCGCGCGCTCAACCGCGCGGTGCGGGAGCGGCTGCCCAAGGACACCCGGCTGGTGGGCGCCACCACCGCCGGGGAGCTGGACAACAACGGCATCCACGAGAACAGCGTGGTGCTGGGCGCGCTCTCCGGTGACTTCGAGGTGGGCCTGGGCCTGGGCAGCGGCCTCACCGGGGACGCCATCGCCGCGGGCGCGCAGGCCATCAAGCGCGCGTGCGAGGAGCTGGGCGTGCGCCAGCAGGACCTGGACGCGCGCCGGTACGTGGGCCTCGTGATTGACGACGGCTTCCGTTACAAGAAGGAAGAGCTGCTGCTGGGCATCCTGGAGAAGAACCAGACCCTGGTGCTCGTGGGCGGCGGCGCCAGCGATTCAGAGACGGACCCCGCGCGCCAGTCCGCCCTCATCCACGTGGATGGCGAGGTGGCCGGCGACGGCGTGCTGGTGGCCCTGTTCAAGACGAACGCGCCCTGGGCCGCGCTGCGCTCGCACTGGTACGTGCCCACCGGCGAGCGCATGACCATCACCAAGGTGGATGAGACGCACACGCGCGCCCTGGAGATCGACGGCCAGCCCGCCGCCCGGCGCTACGCGGACATCCTGGGCGTGGAGAACATCGCGGACCTGGAGTTCGGCCGGCCGGGTGGCTTCGCGCTGCGCCCCACCGCGCTCAAGGTGGGCCGCGAGTACTTCATCCGCGCCGCGTGGCGCCCCCTGGAGGACGGCTCCATCCTGTTCGCCAACCTCCTGGAGGAGGGCAGCGAGCTGGACCTGATGAAGGCCGGCGACCTGGCGGGCATGACGCGCAGCTTCTTCGAGGAGGAGCTGCCCAGGCGGGTACAGAACCCCCAGGCCGCCCTCCTGTTCCACTGCAGCGGACGCCTGTGGTACGCGCAAGCCCAGGGTCAGCTGCCGAAGCTCTCGGAATCCTTGAAGCTTGCACCCTCCGCTGCTGGGATGAACGTGCAATTCGAGATTTATTCGGGCTTCCACATCAACACCACGCTGACCGTGCTCGCGTTCGGCTCCAACTAAGTCCCCCAGACCATGGCCCAGCACCCGTTCGACGTGGCCGACGCCGAAGCGCCTCTTGGTTACACCCTGTCGCTGCTCCTGGTGGGCAGCGAGCGTGAGACGCGCGCCATGCGCGACGCACTGGAGAGGGAGGACATCCTCTCCATGCTCACGCTGGAGCCCGCCAACACGCGGGAAGCCCTGGAGCAGGCGCTGGAGCGCCCCTGGGCCCTGGTGTTGGCGGGGTCCGAGCTGCCGGGCATGACCTGGGAGGACATCCAGGCCGCCTGGGTGAAGCGCGGCCGGGAGACGGCCTTCGTGGTGAGCGCGCCCACCTGGAGCGCGGACACGCTGGCCGCGGTCATGCGCGCCGGCGCGCGCGACTACGTCAGCGAGGACCGCTACGGCCACCTGCCCTTCGTGGTGGCGCGGGAGCTGCGCCTGCACGCCGAGCGCGCCCAGCACCAGATGACGGGCGTGGAGCTCAAGCGCACCAACTACCTGCTCAGCAACATCATCGACGCGCTGCCCTTCGTGCTGTTCGTGAAGGACGCGGAGACGCGCCGGCTGGTGGTGGTGAACAAGACGTTCGCGGACGCCTTCAAGGTCACCAAGGAGTGGCTGCTGGGGAAGCTGGACCACGACTACTTCCCCAAGGAACAGGCCGAGTCGTTCATCGCCATCGACACGGAGATCCTCGAGACGCGCAAGATGAAGACGTTCGAGGAGGTGGCCCGCGCGGACGGCGTGGACCGCATCTTCGCCACGCGCAAGATTCCGCTCCTGGACGACCAGGGCGTCGCGCGCTTCGTGATGGGCGTGACGGAGGACATCTCCGACCGCAAGCAGAACGAGGAGGCCCTGCGCGCCTCCCGCGACGAGCTGGAGGCCGCCAACAAGCAGCTGGCCGCCAGCCTGGAGGAGATCAAGAAGACGCGCGCGGTGTCCGCCCGCTCCCTGGCGAGCTACCAGCAGCGCGCGCTCCAGATGGAGATCATCCGCCAGCAGAACGAGGACCTGGACCGGCTGGCCCAGGAGCTCTCCGTCGCCAAGCGCAACGAAGAGGAGCGCGCCCGCGAGGCGGAAGGGGCCGTGCGCCTCAAGAGCGAGTTCCTGGCGAACTTCAGCCATGAAATCCGCACGCCGCTCAACGGCATCATCGGCTACTGCGACCTGCTCATGCGCGAGGAGGGCAGCCGCCTGACGCCGCACGGCCGGCGCGACCTCAACGTGGTGAAGACGAACGCCAAGACGCTGCTGGCGCTCATCAACGACATCCTGGACCTGTCCAAGATCGAAGCGGGCCGCGTGGAGGTCGTCACCGAGCCGGTGGACGTGCAGGAGCTGGCCGACGAGTGCATGGCCACCGTGAAGGAGTACCTCAAGGGCAAGGACGTGGCCCTCACGGTGAACGTGGACAACGACGCGAAGGAGATCCGCACCGACGCGCTGAAGCTGCGGCAGATCATGCTCAACCTGTTGAGCAACGCGGCCAAGTTCACGGACACGGGCGAGGTGGCGCTCACGGTGGTGCCCGCGGGCAGCGGCGAGCTGCTGATGACGGTGGAGGACACCGGCGTGGGCATCCCGTCGGATCAGCTCCCCTTCATCTTCGAGAAGTTCCGCCAGGTGGACGGCACCACCACGCGCAAGGTGGGCGGCACGGGGCTGGGGCTCGCCATCGTGCGCGAGCTCACCCGCGTGCTGGGCGGCACGGTGGACGTGAAGAGCACGCTGGGCCGCGGCTCCACCTTCACGGTGCGGCTGCCGGACGTGCTGGCGACGACGGTGGGCGCGGACAGCCCGCACGCCACGGAGCGCCTGGTCCCCTTCCACGACGTGGCCCAGAAGCTCGCGCCCATGGCGCGGCCGGGCAGCACGGTGATGGTGGTGGATGACGACGTGCTCATCCAGCAGCTCGTCACCGGCCAGCTGGAGCCCGCGGGCTTCCGGGTGGTGACGGCCAACGACGGCATCGCCGCGCTGAAGCTGGCCCGCGAGGTGAAGCCGCAGGCCATCCTGCTGGACATCCACCTGCCGCGCATGGACGGCTGGTCCGTCTTGAGCCAGTTGAAGAGCGACCCGGCGCTGGCGGCCATCCCGGTCATCCTGGTGTCCGTGGAGGAGCAGCGCGCCCGCGGCTTCAGCCTGGGGGCGTGCGAGTACCTGGTGAAGCCGGTGGAGCCGGAGCGCCTGGTGGACGTGGTGCAGAAGAGCCTGGCGTCCGCGGGCGCGTCCGCCGCCACGGGCGACGTGCTGGTGGTGGACGACGACGCGGCCACGCGCGAGCTGGTCAGCCGCAACCTGCGCCGCGCGGGCTTCTCCACCAACGAGGCGCGCAACGGCGAGGACGCGCTGCTCAAGGCGCGCGTGTCGCCGCCGTCGCTGGTGGTGCTGGACCTGATGATGCCGAACCTGGACGGCTTCGAAGTGCTGCGCCGGCTGCGCGCGGAGAAGCTGTCCGTGCCGGTGGTGGTGCTCACCGGCAAGACGCTGTCCAAGGAAGAAGAGACGCTCCTGCGCGACGGCTTCGCGGGCTTCGTGCGCAAGGGTGGCCACGCGCTGGAGGACGTCATCGCGCAGGCCAAGGGCCTCTTGATGTCCCAGCGGGCGGCGTCCGCGGGGAAGCTGCCCCGCGTGCTGTACGTGGAGGACAGCGAGCAGAACCGCGACATCGTCCGCAGGTATCTGGGCGGACTGTATGACCTCATCGAGGCGGAGGACGGCGAGCAGGGGCTGGAGCGGGCCCGCAATGACGCGCCGGACCTCATCCTCATGGACCTGTCCCTGCCGCGGCTCGACGGTTGGGAAGTCACCCGCAGGCTCCGCGCGTTGCCGGATGGGCAGAACGTGCCCGTCATCGCTGTCACGGCGCACGCGGGTCGCGAGTACCAGGACAAGGCTCAGGCGGCCGGTTGCACGGCCTACATGACCAAGCCCCTGGACCGCGATCAGCTCATCGAGACGATTCGTCAGTACCTAGGGAGAAGCCATGGCTGAAGCAAAACCGCGCGTCCTTGTCGTGGACGACGATCCGGACCTGCTCGACCTCGTGCAGCGCTCGCTGAGCGCGTACGGGTTCGATGTGCAGACCCACACGTCTGCGTTGGGCGTGTCCAACATCGTGCGCGCCTCCGAGCCGGACTTCGTGCTCATCGACGTCAACTTCCCCGCCCTCAAGGGGGACAAGGTGGTGGACCTGGCGCGCCAGTACGCGCCCCCCGGCACCCGCTTCATCCTCTACTCCGCCTCGGATGAGGCCAAGCTGCGCTCGCTGGCCATCGCCTCCGGCGCGGACGGCTACATCTCCAAGAGCGTTCAGGGCGCGGAGCTGGCGCAGAAGCTCAACGCCATGCGCCTCAAGCCTCGCCCGGCGTCGCCCAACCGGAATCCCTCACCGGTTGAGAGCTGACCCACCCCCTGGGTGAGCCCGACCCCTCGGGCCACCCCGTACTCCGGACGGATGGGAATCTCAAAAATCGATAACCCGCAAGCCCTGTATGACTTGAAGTTCACCAAAAGGGCTGTAAGGTAGTCGCTTCTAGAGATTTACGCGCTCACTGTTCCCTGTGACTGGGGCGCGCTCTACCCACCACGAACTGCCTGCGTCCCCCCGGAGGCACCTTGCACACGTCGACCGATTACAGCCACGCGGAAAAGCTTAAGCAGGAGCTGACTCAACCCCTGTTCAACGTGATGCTGAAGAAGTGGGTTGGGAAGGGCGAGCTGGATTACGAGCGCTACCTGCACACGGGCACCCTGCTGGCGCTGCAATCTCCGGAAGGCGAGCTGGTGTCCCACGACGAGCTGATGTTCCAGATCGTCCACCAGTCTCAGGAGCTGTACCTGAAGCTGGCGTCGCGGGAGATGGTGGAGGTGGTGGCGGAGATGGACCGCGACGCGCTGTGGGCGGTGTCCGCGCGGCTGGTCCGGGTGCAGAAGATCCTCGCGGGCATCAGCGCGGAGATGGCCATCCTGGAGACGATGACCCCGGCCGAGTACCAGGTCATCCGCCGCAGCCTGGGCAACGGCAGCGG
The DNA here is from genome assembly GCF_054512695.1 of Corallococcus sp. M7. Taxonomy (NCBI): domain Bacteria; kingdom Pseudomonadati; phylum Myxococcota; class Myxococcia; order Myxococcales; family Myxococcaceae; genus Corallococcus; species Corallococcus sp. M7. The sequence goes on along the minus strand of NZ_CM137252.1, from coordinate 752,277 downwards.
CCAGGAGTCGCCGGGCTACAACACCTTGCGCCACGCGGCGGACGGGCTGGAGTCCGCGATGGAGCGCATGCTGGCGCGTCGCGGGCTGACGCTGTTCCAGGTCTATTCGGCTGGGGGGCCGAAGGACCTGCAGCACGTCTGCGAGCAGCTGGTGACGGTGGATGAGAGCTTCCAGGGATGGCTGTACGCGCACTACCAGCTGGTGCGCCGGACGATTGGCATCGACCGCACGGTGAAGGCGCTGGACGGGCTGCCTTCTCAGGTGCTGCAGGCGCGCATGACGCTGCCGCTGTTCCGCGCGCTGTGGGACGTGCGCGTGGAGCTGACCGCGGGCTGGAAGCGCGAGGGTGGCTACACGCCGGGTGAGTCGCGCACGGGCGGCGGCTGCCCGATGGCCGCCATCAACGCGATGAAGGACACGGCGGTGCACGCGCCGGTGGCCCAGGCGCAGGCGGCGCACGCGCATGTGCATCACGGCGCGACGGCGCACGCGGCCCCGGCCCATGCGCACGAGGCGCGCACCGGCGGCGGCTGCCCGATGCACGCGCAGCACGCTCCGGCGGCCCACGCGTCCGCGGCGCACGCGCACGCCGCTCCGGTGGCCCACGCGGCCCCGGCGCACGCGCACGCCGCTCCGGTGGCCCACGCGGCCCCGGGCCATGCGCACTCCGCTTCGGCCCACGCGGCCCCGGCGCACGCCTCGGTGGCTCACGCCGTCATGGCGCATGCCTCGGAGGCGCACGCGGCCACGACGCACGCGCAGCTCGCCTCGATGGCTCACGCCGTCACGGCCCACTCGCATGAGGCGCGCACGGGCGGCTGCCCGATGCACGCCCAGCACACGCCGACGGCGCACGCTCCGGTGGCCCACGCTCCGGCCGTCCACGCCCAGCCGGCCCCGGCTTCACACGCTCCGCACGCGGCGGCCCATGCTCCGGCCGTCCACGCCCAGCCGGCTCCGGCGTCACACGCTCCGCACGCGGCGGCCCACGCTCCGCACGCGGTGCACGCGCCGGTGGCCCACGCCCCGCACGCGCCCGCTCCCCATGCGGCGGCGGCTCCCGCGCCGGTGGCGCACGGGCCGCATGCGGCGCCTCACGCTCCGACACCTCACGGGCCTCACGCGCATTCGCACGCCGCCCACGTGTCGGCGTACGCCCACGCCCAGGAGCTGCGGAGCCAGTCGTGACCGTGGCGGCACTCCCGGGAGCCCTGCGCGCGGAGTACCCGCTGCTCCAGACCTGCACGTACCTCAACAGCAACTCCACCGGGGCGCTGCCCCGGGCGGTGGAGGGCGTGCTGGCGCAGTACTGGAACACGATGCGCGCGTGGCGCGATGACACCTGGGACACCTGGCTGTCCCAGATGCAGGCGTACGCGGACGGCGTGGCGGACCTCATCGGCGCACCCGCCGGTTCCGTCGCGCTGGACACCAACCTGAGCGCGCACCTGTCGCGCCTGGCCTCGTGCCTGGACTTCTCCGGAGAGCGCCGCCGCGTCGTCATCACCGACCTGGAGTTCCCCACCGTGCCCTTCATCTGGAAGGGCTTCGCGCGCTACGGGGCGGAGCTGGTCGTCGTCCCGTCGAAGGACGGCCGCGTGGACGAAGCCGCGCTGGAGGCGGCCATCGACGAGCGGACACTCATCGTCTGCGTCGCGCACGGGGCCTTCGCCACCGGCGCCGTGCTGGACGTCGCGCGCATCGCGAGGGCCGCGCACAAGGCCGGGGCGCTCATCGCCACGGACGCGTACCAGACCGTGGGCACCGTCCCCGTGGACGTGCGCCAGCTGGACGTGGACTTCCTCATGGGCGGCGCGCACAAGTGGCTGGGCGGCTCCGAGGCCGCCTTCCTGTACGTGCGCCCGGGACTGCTGCCCACGCTGCGGCCCGCGGTCACCGGCTGGCTGGCCGGCGCGTCACCGCTGGGCTTCCAGCAGACAACGGACTACGCGCCGGACGCGCGCCGGATGATGGGCGGCACGCCCGCGCCGCTGATGGTGCTGCTGTCCCGGCCCGGCCTGGAGCTGCTCAAGGGCGTGGGCATCCACGCCGTGCGCGAGCACTCGCTGAAGCTCACCGACCGGCTGATGGCCCGCGCGGACGCCGCGGGCCTGCGCGTGGTGACGCCGCGCGAACCAAACCAGCGCGGCGGCGTGGTGGCGATGGGCTTCCCCGGTGATGCCCGGGTGACCCAGCGGCTGGTGGCGCGCGGCTTCATCTGCAGCCACCGGGGCTTCCTGCGCGCCGCGCCACACTTCTACAACACGCCCGAGGAAGTGGACGCCTTCATGGACGCGCTCATCGAAGAGCAGCACAATGAAGCCGCATGAGCAGCCAGATGCCTCCCTTCACGCGTGAGGCGCCGTCGCCTCGCGCCCTCCTGCACCTGCTGTTCAACGGCGCCCGCGCGCTGGACGTCGTGGAGACGGCCCTGGGCATGGGCCTGCTGGACGCGCTGGAGCCCGGCCCGGTGACGCTGGGCGAGCTGTCGGCGAAGCACGGCCTGGTCCCCAAGCGGCTCTACAAGTTCCTCGACTGCCTGGAGAGCCTGGGCCTGGTGCAGCGCGAGCAGACCAGCGACGCGCTGGAGGCGGCGCGCTACCGCGGCGTGCCCGGCCTGCGCGCGGCGGCGGAGGCCGTGCTGGGACCGAAGTCGCTGGAGCGCGACCGGGAGAAGTACGACTGGAAGGCGCTGCACGGCCGACTGCCGGAGACGCTGCGCGGCCAGCACTCCATGTCCGCCGCGTCGTTCGACTGGCCTCCGCGCACGCCCGAGCAGGTGGAGGGCTTCGAGGCCAGCATGGCCGCGGGACTGGGCCCCATCCTGGAGACGTTCCGCGCTCACGCGGGCACCCTGTGGCCCTCCGAGTCCCGGCTGCTCGACGTGGGCGGCGGGGACGGCACGCTCGCGGAAGCCCTGCTGCGTCAGCATCCGACGCTCGCCGTGGACGTCTACAACCTGCCCGCCACGGAAGCCCTTGTCGCGCGCACGCGCGAGCGCGCGGGCCTGTCAGACAAGCGCATGGGCTTCGTGGGCGGAGACTTCCTGAAGGAGCCCCTGCCCACGGGCTACGACGCGCTGTCGTTCGTGCGCGTGCTGCATGACTGGCCCGCGGAGGTGGCGCGGTCGCTGATGCAGGCCGCGTTCGCCGCCCTGCCCTCCGGCGGACGCGTGCTCATCTGCGAGGAGTTCCGCACCCCGGAGCGGCTGGCGGCCCAGTTCTTCTGGTCCTACTTCCTCATCGGCGTGGACACGTGCGTGAGCCGGCTGCGCGAGGTGGAGTTCTACCTGGAGGCGCTCACCGCCGCGGGCTTCACGCACGCGCACGTGCTGCCCGGCCCCTTCGAGCTGGTGGTGGCCACGAAGCCCTGAAGCCCTGGAGCCCCGCCCCGGGACGTCCTGGCCTGCCCCGCCGGCCCTGTCCTACGCTGGACACCCAGCCCCATCCGGCAGGTCACAACGGGAGGGGTGATGTTCAGACTGTGTCTTGGCCAGACGCGGTAACCAGCCACACGCAGACGGGAGGAGCCTGTATGCCAGGTCCCCGGTCACGAACGGGGTTGAATGCGGTAGGGCAGGACCACGGGTGGGAAGAAGCGCGGGAGTCAGAGGCGCAACGTGGTGGAAGACCGGCGGCGCGCACGCATCTGGAGCGTGAGGTGATGGTGCCGGTCGATGACGCCGTCCTCGTCCGGGGACGGCTGGCGGTGCCCTCGGGGGCCCGGGGCGTGGTGGTGCTGGCGCGCGGCAGCGACAGCAGCCTCCAGAGTCCACGGCTCGCGCAGACCGCGCGCCTGTTCCAGGCGATGGGGCTGGGCACCTTGCTGATGGACCTGCTCACCCGCGAGGAGATGGAGGAGCGCAGGACGCGGCAGTTGCGCTTCAACGTGGGCCTGCTGGGCATGCGCATGGCGGGCGCGGCGCGGTGGCTCAGACGCGAGGGCCCCACGGCGGGCCTGAACGTGGGCTACTTCGGCGCGCACACCGGCGCGGGCGCGGCGCTCTCCGCCGCGGCCTTCCGGCCTGATCAGGTGGAGGCCGTCGTGTCGCGGGGCGGCCGTCCGGACCTGGCTGGCGCGGTGCTGCCCAAGGTGCAGGCCCCCACGCTGCTGCTGGTGGGCGGCGCGGACACGCTGGGCCTGGACATCAACCGCCGGGCCTACGAGGCGCTCCGCGCCGACAAGCGCATGGACATCATCCCGGGCGCCACCCACCACTTCCAGGAGGACTCGGAGCTGGAACAGGTGGCCGAGCTCGCCGGGGAGTGGTTCCTCCAGCACCTGGGCGGTTCCCGGGAAGCGCTGGAGGACGGCGCGTCGCCCTGAGGCAGAGGCCTCAGGCCAGCACGGGACGGGTCACGCCCAGCTCGCACGCCATCACCGCGAGCTGGGCGCGGTTCTCCGGCCCCAGCTTGCGGTAGATGCTCGTCAGGTGGGCCTTCACCGTGCGCTCGGTGATGCCCAGGTGCGCGGCGATCTTCAGGTTGTCCGCGCCGGCCGCCACGTAGCCCAGCACCTCGCGCTCGCGCAGCGTCAGCCGCGACAGCGCGGAGGCCGGCATCTGGAGGTCATCCAGGTGCATGGCGCTGGCCTGGAGCATGTCCACGGGCAGGAGCCGCTCGCCCCGGGCCACGCGGCCCACGGCCCGCACCACGTCATCCACGCCCACGTTCAGCTTGCACAGGTAGCCCGCCGCTCCCGCCTGGAAGCAGCGCTCCACCACGTCCGGCTCCTGACGACCGGAGAGCACCAGCGCGCGCACCTGTGGATGGAAGTCATGCAGGTACTTCAGCGCGTTCAAGCCGTCCTCCGCGCCCTCGCGGCCCACGTGCTCCAGCCGCAGGTCCACCACCGCCACGTCCGGCGCGGCCGCGCGCACGTTGGACAGGAACGAGCTCGTTTCCGCGCACCGGGCCACGACCTTCATTCCCGCGCTTTCGAGTAGGGCCACCAGGCTCTCGCGGAACACCTGCTGATCCTCCAGCAGTGCGACGCGGATCTCCCGCCCCGTTGAGTTCAATTCCATGGATGACACCCTCGCCTTCCCATCGTCTGGTCATCACCCCCTGGGAAGGGCCATCCACCCTATGCCATCCCGCCGCCCCCTGTGAAACCACTCCCCGCATGGGAACGGCGAAGAAGAAGGCCAGCGAACGTTTTATCATCCGAGACCCAGACGAAGAGTATGGCCGACAGTGCTTCTCAGAGAGGGGGATCCCGGTCTTGCCCGTTTCACCCCCACTGGGTTACGTCCTCTCGCATGGCGACCAAGCCTCCACGAGACAGCGAGCTCGAAGCCATCCTGGAGAAGGTTCGACAGGTGCGGAACTTCGACTTCCGCAATTACAAGCGGGCCACGCTGCAACGGCGCATCGAGCGGCGGATGCAGGCCACGCGTTGCCGGAGCCGGGCGGCCTACCTGTCGCTGCTGGAGCGCGACCCCACCGAGGTGAGCACGCTGGTCTCATCCATGCTCATCAAGCTCACGACCTTCTTCCGGGACCGGGAGGTCTGGCAGGCGCTGGAGCAGAGCGTGGGGGAGCTCGTCCGCCAGCGGCCGGACACGGAGCTGCGCATCTGGAGCGCGGGCTGCGCCACCGGTGAGGAGGCGTACTCGCTGGCCATCATCGCCTCGGAGGCGATGGGGCCGGGCTATCCCGGCGCGGAGCTGAAGGTCTTCGGCACGGACGTGGACGAGGACGCCATCGCCACCGCGCGCCGGGGCATCTATTCGCCGGAGCAGTTGGAGAACGTCTCCCCGGAGCGGCTGGCGCGCTTCTTCGTGCGCACCGGCAACAGCTTCACGGTGCGCAAGGAGATCCGCCGCGCGGTGGTGTTCGGCGTGAACAACCTGGTGTCGGACGCGCCGGTGTCGCGCATCGACATCATCCTGTGCCGCAACGTCTTCATCTACCTGGACTCGGAGCTGCAGAAGCGGGTGCTGGCACGCTTCCAGTTCGCGCTGCGCCGCAACGGCCTGATGGTGCTGGGCCGCTCGGAGCTCATCCCCTTCGCGGCCCGGCTCTTCCGGCCCATCGACCTGGCCCGGCGCATCTACCGCAAGGACGGCCAGCCGGAGGTGACCAGCACCACGCAGGACCGTCTGCCTCCAGAGCCCACGACCCTGCCGCGCCTCCTCGAGCCCACCTTCGACACCGAACGCTCGTTCCTGCGCAACCTCCTGGACTCGCACCCCTGTCCGCACATCGCCACGGACAACGACGGCACGGTGACGCTGTGGAGCCGCGCGGCGGCCCGGATGTGGAACCGCAACGAGGGCGAGATGCTGGGCAAGAAGCTGGCGACGCTGGGCCTGCCCGGCCTCAGCGGCGATCTGCTCATCGAACAGAGCCAGCGCGTGCGCTCCGGCAACTCCGAGCGGGAGGTGGCCGACGGGGTGATGGAGGTCTCCAACGGAGACCCCCTCGCCCTGCGCATCCAGGTGGTGCCCCTGCGGGAGGCGGGGGGGGGCCGGCATCAGGGCCTGCTGTACACCGTCCACGACATCACCCACCTGCGCGGCGTGGAGCAGAACCTGCGCGCGGCGCAGGAGGAGCTGCAGGCCATGCAGCTGCGCATGCAGTCCTCCACGGAGGAGCTGCGCGCGTCCAACGAGGAGCTGGAGACGACCAACGAGGAGCTCCAGTCCGCGAACGAGGAGCTGCAGACGACCAACGAGGAGCTCCAGTCCACCAACGAGGAGCTGGAGACGACCAACGAGGAGCTCCAGTCCGCCAACTCGGAGCTGGACGCCACCAACCGCGAGCTGGCGCACCGCACGCTGGAGATGGACGCGCTCACCTTCTGCCAGCGCACCATCATCCGCACCCTCTCCGCCGCGGTGCTGGTGCTGGACGGCGACGGCCGCATCACCACGTGGAACCTGGCCGCGGAGCGGCTGCTGGGCCTCACCGAGCGCGAAACGGTGGGCCAGCTCCTGTGGTCCCTGCACGTGCCCGCGCTGAAGCGCGCGCTGCTGCTCAAGCTGCGCCGCCACCTGCAGGAGAAGCGCTCGCTGCGAATGGAGAGCATCCCCTACCAGCTGCCGCACGGAGGCAAGGGCAGCGCCACGCTGGTGTCCACGCCGCTCATCACCGACACGCACGTGCTGGGCTCCATCATCCTCTTCGAGGACACCACCCGCGCCACCGCCCTCCTGGAAGAGAACCGGCTCCTGCAGGAGAAGCTCAAGGCATGAGCCCCCACCGCGAGCCTCCGCCCGGGTCCTCCACCGGCGAGGACACGGTCACGCGGGAGCCCCAGGGGCTCCTGCACAAGTACCGCGAGCTCATGAAGAAGCACTCCGCCCTGGTGCGCAAACTGGGGGAGCACACCCGGCGCCAGGTCATCACGCTCAAGCTGTCGCGCTGGGCGCTGGAGACCAGCGACAGCGCGCTCGCGGTGATGAACGCCTCCAGCGTGGTGCTGGCCAACAGCCGCTGGCACGAGCTGGGACGGCTGCGAGGTCCCTGGCGGCGCGAGGACGACGGCGCGGAGCGCATGGCCCTGCGCGACGTGGGCCAGGCGGAGGCCGCGGCGGTGCTCGCGCTCCCCGAAGGCGCGCGCGTCATGCGTTACCGGCAGGTGCGCGACGCCCAACCCCAGGTGTTGGAGGTGCGCGCCGAGCGCGTCACCGGCCACATGCAGGGGCAGGTGCTGGTGCTCGCGCGCGACATCACCGAGCAGGCGCGCGCCGAGGAGGAGCTGGCGACCGCGCGCGCCACGCTGCTGGAGCGCGAGAAGGTGCGCGCCCTGGGGGAGCTGGCGGCGGGCATCGCGCACGACCTGCGCTCCACGCTCGACGCCATGCGGCTGCGGCTGGAGCTGCTCCAGCGCGACGTGGCCCCCACGGGCCAGGGCCAGCAGCACCTGGAAGCGCTCGCGCGCGTCGTGTCCGACGCGGAGGCGCGCGTGGACCGGCTCCAGGACTTCTCCCGCAGCAAGCCCGGCACCGTCCTGGAGCGCGTCCAGTTGATGAACGTGGTCCGCGACGCGGTGGAGATCGTCCGGGGCGGCATCGAGCACCAGGCGCGCCAGGGCGGCCATGCCCTGCGCCTGGACGTGGAGCTGCCCAACGGGCTGCCCCAGGTGTGCGGCTCCGCCATGGAGCTGCGCTACGTCATCATCAACCTGATCATCAACGCGCGCGACGCCATGCCCCGGGGCGGCGTCATCCGCGTGCGGGCCTTCCGGTTCGGGAGGACGGTGCGGCTCACGGTGGAGGACGAGGGCACCGGCATCCCGGAGGAGCACCTGCGCGACATCTTCAAGCCCTTCTTCACCACCAAGGGCGACAAGGGCACCGGCCTGGGGCTGTCCATGGCCCACGGCGTGGTGACGCAGTCGGGCGGCACGCTCACCGCGGCCAACCGTCCTGAAGGCGGCGCGGTGTTCACACTCACCTTCCCCGCGTTGAAGGCCGCGCCCCCTCCGGCGCGCGGCGGAGCGCGCTGACGCCCGGGGTCTTCAGCCCAACTGCTCCGTCTCGTCGGAGGCGTCGGCCTCCAGGGACGCCGCGCCGGACGGAGGCGCCGCGAGCACCGTCTGACGCAAGAGCTGCACCTGGGCCTCGGCCGTGCGGGCGCGCTCCTCGAAGCGCAGCGCGGAGCGCTCATGGCTGCGCTGCCGGGCCTGCGCCGCCAGCCGGCGCGACAGGGACGCGCTCTCCTCCAGCGCGCGCAGCGCGGCCCACATCGCGCCGTCCAACTGGTTCTGCTGCGAGCCGGACAACGCCTCCGCCGTGTACGCATGGCCCGTGCGGCAGCGGAAGCGCAGCAGGCCGTTCTCCTCCAATTCAAAGAGCACGCCGCCGCAGTCGGGGCAGCCGTAATAGGACGGCTTCGCGTACACCATGGGCGAAGGCGGGTCGTCCATGGAGGGAATGTCCACCTTCATCGCCTTCACCTCCGTCTCCACCTGCCGCGACCGCTTGCGCGAGCGCGGCGCGACGGGCATCTCCACCAGCCGCGTCAGCAGCGTCCCCATGTCCTCCAGGGGCACGCAGTGGTCCACCGCCACGTACTCCAGCGCGCTCCGCGGCATGTCCGGACAGAGCGCGTCGCGCGGGTCCTGCACCACCGCCAGCCCCCCCTCCCGCTTCACCGCCATGAGGCCGCTGGTGCCACAGTCCAGCGCGCCGGTCAGCACCACCCCCACCACGCGCGAGCCATGGGCGCTCGCGGCCGAGCGGAACAGCGGATCCACCGCGGGCCGGTGCCCGTTCTCCTTGGGGCCCTTCATCACCCTCACGCGGTCCTGCTCCACCAGCAGGTGTCTGTCATTGGGCGCCACGTAGATGCGCCCCCGTGACAGCGGCTCTCCGTCCTGGGGATGGTGGGCGGGCAGCGGGCCGGAGCGGGTGAGGATCTCCGGCAGGTAGCTGCGGTGCTGCGCCGGCACGTGCAGCACCAGCAGCACGCAGGCGGCCAGATCCTTGGGCAGCTGCCCCGCGAGCGCGGTCAGCGCCTCCACGCCCCCCATGGATGCGCCGATGACGATGATGTCGTGGCGTTGCACGTGGCGCGGCTCCCTGTCGGCGCGCCAGGGGATTCGGGCGCGTCTGTCTCAAGCTAGGGAGGGCCCCTGTCCCATGCAGACCCGGGGATGGAACCCACCATCGCCGCCTGCCCGGCGGTCAGGCGCCCTGCACTCCTGGCGGTGGAGTGGCGAGCCTCTCGATGGGGCTCAGCTGCGCCTTCTGCGAGGACACCTGCGCCTCCGCTTCCGCCCGGCCCGCCTCTGCCTCCGCCCGGCGGGCCTGTGTCGCGTGGATGGAAGCCTCGCGCTCCATCAGCTCCGCGTGGAGCTCCGCCCGTTGTCCGTCATGCCAGGCCCAGTTCCGCTCGTACTCGCTCCCCCCCACCCGGGCCACGGACTGATCCGCCAGGACCACGGCCTTCAATGCCTGGGCCCGCCGCGCGCAGGCCTGGGAGAGCGCGGTGTAGGCCTCCGCCTGCGCCTGCGCCGCCAGGGACTCCAGCCGCCGGGCCTCCGCGCGGGCCTCCATGGCGTGCGCCCGCGACTCCGGGCCTTGTCCCTTCCGCTGGGATGTCATCGGGTCCCTCCAGGTCGGGAGGCCACCCACACCTGCCGCGTGGCGCTCGTCCATTCCAAGGCTAGGGACGAGCCTCCAGGTCGCCCACCCGGCGGGGTGAGACAGGTGGTTTCAATCGGAAGTTTCCAGAAAATTCCAGGGAGGGTGGCCAGAAGGGAGGGGGGTGGGTCATACTCGGGAAGTGCCCGGGTCCACTGTCTTCCTTGGGGCGGCATCCTGCCGACCGGGGCACCCAACTGTCGGTTCCAGGGGGAGCCACCATGTCGGAGACCAAGATTCGCGTCCTCATCGTGGACGATGACCCGGACCAGCTCGCGCTGACCGAGCGCTCATTGTCCTCGTACAACTTCGAGGTGCGGACGCACCGTTCGTCCCTGGGGGTCTCCAACCTGGTGCGCACCACGGCGCCGGACCTGGTGCTCCTGGACGTGAACATCCCCGCGCTGAGCGGCGACAAGGTGCTGACGCTGGCCCGGCAGCAGGCGCCGGAGAACACCCGCTTCGTCCTCTACTCCGCCTCCGACGAGTCGAAGCTGCGCGCGCTGGCGCTGGCGGCGGGCGCGGACGGCTACCTGTCCAAGAGCACGCAGGGCGCGGACCTGGCGCGCAAGCTGGAACGGCTGCACAAGCGCCCGCGCGTCGCCGCGGGCACCTGACCTACTCGCCCACGAGCGCGCCGACCTCCAGGAACACCTGCCGGAAGTCGCCCTGCGCGCTCACGAGGCGCAGGTTCTGCGCCAGGCCACCGGTGGCGCGGAAGAACATCATCGCCTCCGGGGGCGGCCGGATGCGCATCATGCGCGCGGCGTTGCGCGTGAAGTGGTTGCGCATGTCGCGGTTGATGTCGCAGGTGCCGTAGTCATACGGCGCCGTGCGCATGGGCCGCCCGGCGATGTGGAGCACCTCGCGCAGGAGCGCCTCCGCCTCCGCCTCCGGCAGCTCCACGGAGAAGCCCACCTCCCGGCACAGGCCCAGCACGTCCAGCGTCTCCAGCCGCAGCGCCTGCTGGAACATGCGGCGGTTGGACGCGACGAAGCCCGGGCTGAAGCGCTTGATGGAGCCGAAGTCCAACAGCCCCATGCGCCCGTCCGGCATCACCATGAAGTTGCCGGGGTGCGGGTCGGCGTGGATTTCGCCCGCGTCCAGGAAGGGCCCGTAGGTGGCGCGGATGAGCTGGCGCGCGACGCGGAAGCGCTCGCCAGCGTCCGGCGACGTCGTCACCCAGTCCTTGAGCGTCTGGCCCTCCAACAGCTCCAGCGTGAGCACGCGGCGGGCGCTGCGCTCCTCGATGACCTGGGGCACGTACAGGTCCGGCAGCCGCGCCACGCTCTTCGCGAAGCCCTGCGCGAGCTTCGCCTCGCGGCGGTAGTCCAGCTCCAGCATGAGCTCGTCGCGGAACTCCTGGAAGTAGGCGGTGCCGTCCATCATCCGCGACGTCTTGGACACCGTCTTCACGACAAGCCCCAGGTTGTCCATGTCGTGGCCCATGGACACGTCGATGCCGGGGTACTGCACCTTCACGGCGACGGGGCGGCCGTCATGCAGCACCGCACGGTGCACCTGGCCCAGGGACGCGGCGGCGAGCGCGTCCGGGGAGAACTCCTTGAACAGCGCCTCCGGCGGCGCGCCCAGCTCCTCCTGCACCACGCGCGACACCTGCGCGTAGGACATGGCGGGGGCCTGGTTCTGCAGCTTGGCCATCATCTGCCGCACCTCCGGGGTGAGCAGGTCCGGGTCCATGGAGAGGGCCTGGCCCAGCTTCATGGCCGCGCCCTTCATCTCCCCCAGCGTGGCCACCAGCTTCTCCGCGGTGCCCAGGCTGAGCAGGTCCGTGGGGCTGCTCCCGGACAGCTGTTTGGCGCCCGCCTTGAGCACCTCCGAGCCCACGTGCATGGAGAGGCCCGCCAGCTTGCGCAGGCGGTTGAAGCGCCCCTGGGGCGGCAGCTTGTCGTCGGGTTCGGAAGCCATGGGAGAGGAGGAGTTAACGGGGTCTGCTCTCCCATACGCAAGACGCCCCCGGGATGGATGCGAGCCCGGCTCCTCTACCGGGGAGCGGCCGAGCCCCGCACCCGGGCCCGGAGGAAGCGCCAGCGCTTGAGCCCCTCCAAATCCAACGGGTCCGCGCGGACCGCCAGCTCGTAGGCGGCGAGCGCCTCCTCCAGCCGGCCCACGGACGCGAGCGCGTCACCGGACAGCCGGTGGACGGCGGCGCGGCCCTCGCGGCCGGTGTTGCCCGCGAGGAAGCGGCGGCGGCACTGCTCCAGCATGGTGGCGGTGAGGCCCGCTGCGAGGCACCGCTCGATGCCCTCCACGTTGCCCAGCGTGGCGTCGTACTCCACGCGCCGCTCCACGTGCCCCAGCGTATGGAGCGCTCCGGACACGCGCTCCAGCGCGCGGTCCACCTGGGCGCGCTGGCCCTCCGACAGCGGGCGGGCCTTGAGCAGCTCCAGCGCCCCGCGAGCGCGCTGGGCCGCGGTGCGCACGGCCTCCAGCGTGGCGTCGCGCGGCAGCTCCAGCACGGCGTACGGGTCCCCGGCGAGCCGCCGGCGGAACCCCTGGAGGACCGCCTCCGCCTGCGCGTCCTCGGGCGTGGGGATGGCGGCGGTGGCGGCGCTCTGCGCGGACGTCGCGCGCGCGGCGTTGCGAAGCTGGGCCAGCTGGGCCTGGAAGGCGGGGCTCGCGTCGCGCAGCTGGACACCGAAGCCCGGGGACATGTTCCACGCCTGGGCCTGCTCGGCGGTGACGTGGCGCACCACCTGCGCGGTGCACGGCAGCTCGCCGCCAGGCAGCCGCAGCACCAGCGACACGTCCGACAGGAGCGCGGGAGGCGGGGCGGATGACTGGAAGAAGAGGCCGGAGCGGCCCACCCACTCGCCCTTGAGCTCCACGGGGGCCTGCGTGCCCTGGCCGCGCAGGAGCGCGGTGAGCGGCGGGGCGGTGGGCGCGGGCGGCGGCGCGAGCGACGCCTCCAGGGCCGTCTTCAGCTCCGCGGCGGAGGCGAAGCGGTGCTCGGGCCGCTTGGCCAGCGCGCGCAGCAGCACCTTCGACAGGGCCTCCGGCACGGCGGGGTTCAGCTCGTGCGGCGGGACGGGGTCCTTCTGCAGGTGGCCCACCAGGATTTCGGCGGCGGTGCGGCCGTAGAAGGGCACCTGGCCGGTGAGCAGCAGGTACGCGAGCACGCCGGCCGCGTAGAGGTCGCTGCGCGCGTCCACGATGCCGTCGCCGCACTGCTCGGGGGCCATGAACTCCGGCGTACCCAGGAGGACGCCCACCTCGGTGGTCATCTCCCCGGCGGGGCGGGACAGGAGCTTGGCGATGCCGAAGTCGAGCAGCTTCACGCGCTGCTTGCCGCTGGGGCTGGGGACGAGGAAGACGTTGGCGGGCTTCAGGTCGCGGTGGACGATGCCGTGCGAGTGCGCGGCGCCCAGGGCGTCACACACCTGCGTCATCAGGTCCACCACCAGCGCCGGGGCCATGGGGCCGCGGGCGAAGTTGGCCAGGCTGTCCCCCTCCAGGTACTCCATGACGAGGTACGGGCGCCCGTCGCGCGAGTCCAGGTCGTAGAGGGTGACGACGTTCTCGTGCTGCACGAGCGTGAGCGTGCGGGCTTCGGAGAGGAAGCGCGCGACGAGCTCCGGGGCCTGGGCCAGGTGCGCGTGGAGCACCTTGATGGCCACGCGCTTCTGGATGAGCGTGTGCTCCGCGAGGAACACGGTGCCCATGCCGCCGCGGCCCAGCTCGCGCACGACGCGGAAGCGGCCGAACTCCTGGCCCACGAGGGAAGGCACCACCGGCGTGGGAGACGACATGGGCGTGGGCGGAGCGGGCAGCGACGCCGCGGGTCCCGGCGGCGGCGTGCCGGCGTAGAGAATCGTGCCGCCGTTGAGGTCCAGCCCGCGCATCAGCGTGGGACACGCCTCCGCGTCCGAGTGGGGCTGACCGCAGGAACAGATGAGAGGCGACTGGGCGAGCACGAGGGACCGGGAACCAGGGAATGCGAAGTGGGGGTGAGGACAGCGTCAGCGGCCGATGCGAGCCGTGTGCCAGGAGCCGGGGTTTTCCGGTTCACGCGGTCGGGCGAGCCAACCGGTTGATCCGCTTCGCTTTTGCGACACTCGGATGCGGCCTGGGTCCCAGCTCATCGGCAGACACCCCTCGGTTTCGGGGAGTTTTTACAGCCCCGGGACGGAACAGTTTTCCGTCCAGCACATCCCAATACGTTCGGTCCGCAAGACCTTGGACGACTTCCGCCCTGCCTTCCCTTCAACCGTCCTGCCGCGCCGCGAAAGTCCCTTCAAGATGACAGTACGCCGTGCGGGTTTCCAGTGCGCAGCGACACGAACATCCACGCTGGAAAACATCTCGTTCAGTCTCGAAGTAAGCCGCGATTGCACGTCTGGCAGCGGCTGCCGGGAAGGCCCTGTGGCGCACGAGGAACGTACGGATCCAACTGTGTCGGGAGGCCGACAAATCGGCCTGGGATGAACTGTCCTGCGAGGATGGCGGGGGTTTCCGGGCTTCTGGCGGGACGCGGCTGCGTGCGGTGGGGACGCGGGGTCGCCGCCGTGCGCGGAGATGCTTCGCGCTGGTAGGAAGGGCGCATGCCGCTCCAATTCGCGGGGGACTTTCGTGAGCTTGAGCCGGGATCCGACGAGGGTCCGTCGATCGTGGAAGCGCGCGGGAAGATTCCAGAGGCGGAGCGCAGTCGGATCGGGCGCTATCTCGCGTCGGGCGTCGTCTTCGCGGTCAGTTCGGGGCGGCTGAGTGACTGGTTCACGGGCGAGAAGAACATCGCGCCCCACCATGCTCTGACGGATGGCGTCTGGCACTGGCGGACGGATCTTCCGTACTACGTCCTGCGTTACGGCGTCGCGATCCCGGATGCGTTCCTGCAGCGCATGCGGGACCTGGACTGGAAATGCCCGGTCCTGTCGCGGCAGGAGCTGGATGCGTTCATGGAGCAACTGTCGTTCGAGGGCGAGGTCCAGCAGAAGCTGCGAAAGAAGCAGGAGAAGGAAGCGCGCGTGCAGCGGGCATTGGAGCGACAGCGGGCCAAGAAGTGACTGCGTGCCGGAACTGAGCTCCAGTCACTCAGGCCTGCTGCTCATCTCCTCCTCCATCGGGTGTCGTCACGCGCTCGAACACGACCCCCAGGTTCCCGACCTGTTCGAGTGCCTCCTTGATCTCCTCCGACACGATGAATGCCGTCCTGAATCGCTTCGGCCGCAAGACATGCGCGCCGTCAGTCCTCGCAGGGTCGATGCGCAGACCGTTGATCCACCGGTACTCCCCTGCATATTCAGGAAAAGGGTCGTCTTCGGCGTAGTGCTGCCCCTCCCGGCACTTCGCCTCGTCAATGCAATCGACCGTCCTGGCCGCATTGACGACAAGATACCCATCAGCTTCCCCTTCCACGCGGACTGGGAACAGTTGAACGTCGCCGGGAGCGTGCAGCCTGAAGACGTTCGCGACCGCCTCGCTGACGACCGGCGTGCGCTCAACCCCCGCGAACACGAAGGCGCGTTTCGGCCCAGGGCTCCTGACCCGAGCCTTGATGGGTCCAGGGTCCGGAAGAGGATGGCCTTCTCCGAACATCCACGGCTCATTGAATGAGCCGCCTGATGCAGGCACAGGAGTCGCTACATACCATTGAGGCACATCCGCGATATTCACCCAGTAGAAGTTCCGCCTCACTCCGTCCTCCTACTTCACGATGTAGCGACGCAACTCCGAACCCGGCGCAAGCAGCTCACTCGCAATCTTCGCGAGCTCGTTCAGCAACTTCGCACGACAGACCTCCGTGCTCCTGCAAGTTCTCACGGACGCCTGCAGGCGATTCACAACTTGGTTGTGATAAAGCTCGGGATGAGGCCCTTCATGCCCCTTGAGCCGCACCTTGTTCGCGGCATCCTCAAGCGTCATCCCGGCCTTTTCGAAGATTTCCTCGCACGCGGGTGTCCAGGGCCCTCCTGACACGGCAGAGACCCGGTTCTTGTTCGTGCAGATGTGGTGAACCGGCCCCTCGGCGTCGCCCGGAATCCGGTTGTCCGAGTACATCGCCAGAGCCGCGGCCGCTCCCGGAGCCAGCGCCACGTTGAGCACTCCAGCGGCGGGCATCGCGATGGAGGTCACGCCACCGTTCAGGGCTGCTCGCAGTGGGAATCCCGCCTCGGCCTGTCCTCGCCGTGCGGCCTGGGTGAAGCCCGGCAGTCTGGGGCCCTGAGCCGCCATCGCGCTCCTTCCGCCAAGGGCCGCGGTGACCAGCAGCACGAGGACGCGCGTGCCGTTCGTTCCCAACACCCGCCCGAACCGGTGCCCGATGTCTTGCAACTCGATGACGCTCACGGCCTTGCCCGCATCCTCCCACAACTGGATGAAGCCTTGACCCATCCGCCAGACCGGCACCACACCGAGGTAGGCCACCATCGCTGCCGTCAGCGCGACCGCGATGACCTTGGTGACGGGCTCAGGCAAGGTCATCGTGAGAAGAACGCTCAGGGCCGCCGAGGTCACCATGGCCTTGAGTGCGGCCGGGTTCAGCATCTTGCCGACTTCCGCCTCGACGCTCGCCCACACGTTATCGAGCGCGAAGGACAGGGCCATGAGAGTCCGGTCCTTGCGCGAGAACGTCAGCCCTGTCCCAGCCATCAGGGACAGGCAGTCATCCGGTTCGGGGCAGATGCGCGCATACAGCGACTTAGGAGAACTCCTCGAACCAGAATCCACCAGTCCATTCGAGGATGCGAGCAGCGTCCTGGAGCGCACCCAACCACGCGCGTCCGCCTCTTCAGCCTCGCGGAAGGCAACGTCCATGTGCATGTCGAGGATGAGCTGCGCGAGCGCAACCTTGAACTCGGCCTCATTCACCTCGACCGGCTCAGCGGCCACTGACTCGTGGACCCTGCGCTGACCGTTCCCGGTATCGATATGGACAACACGGGCGGTCGCACATCCCGACAGAAGGAACAACAGCCCGATCACCGAAACCCATCTCATGAGTCCCCCCAACGCCACATTGAAGCGCGGCATCGTAGCCCTGGGTGGAGCTGACAGCCTCGACGAATCCCGTGGTGCACCTCAGCACACTGGCGACGGTTCGCTCCACGCTCCGCCCTGAGGACAGGGTGAGACAGCGGAAGATGTGTCTCGGAGGTCTTCGCTACGGCGGCGCGAACTGGACGTCTGGCACCACGTCCGCGAGCAGGCCCTCCACTTCATCCCGGTACGGCAATCCCGCCTGCGCTCCCAGCCGTGTTGTCGCGATGGCGGCGGCGGCGTGCGCGAAGCGCGCGGCGGTGAGCAGCGGCTGGCCTTCGGACAGGGCGACACTGAGCGCAGCGGAGAACGCATCTCCCGCTCCAGTGGTATCCACCGTGTCCACTGGCAGGTCGGGCAGCCAGGCCTCCTCCTCCCTCGACACCAGCAGACTGCCTCCGGGTGCCGCGATGATGGCGGCTCCCACGCCGCGCAGCAGCAGGTTCCTCGCGGCTCTTCGCGCGGAGGCACGGCCATGCACCGGGATGCCTGTCAGCACCCGCGCCTCGACAGCGTTGGGCCGGATGACGTGCACATCCTCCAGCAGCACCTCCGGCAGCGGCACGGCTGGCGCGGGATCCAACACCACCCGGACTCCGGCCGCTCGCGCCAGACGGACCGCTGCCTGGACCGCGCCCAGCGGCACCTCCAACTGCACGAGCAATACCTTCGCGGTCGCGATCCGCTCCGCGCTCCGCAACACATCCCGGATGGACAGTCTGTGATTGGCGCCCGGCGAGAAGAAGGTCTGCTTCCTCCCGCGCCCATCCACCATCACCAGCACCGCGCTTGAGGGCGCATCCGGATCAGGCACCACCCCCTCCATCGCGACGCCTTCCCGCTCCAGCCACGCCACCTGTCGCAGGCCGCGACCATCCGACCCCACTCGCGCCACCAGCGAGGCCCGCGCACCCAACCTCACGGCGGCCACCGCGCCGTTGGCCCCCTTTCCTCCGAGCGCCTCCTGGAAGACGTCACCCTCGGCGCTGCCTCCCGGCTCCGGAAACGACGGCCCGTGCACCAGGTAGTCCGTGGCCACGCCCCCCACCACCGCGATGCGCGGGCTCATGGTGGAGCCCCGCCGAACGGACGCTCCCGCGCGGCCGTGGCCAGGTGCTGGAGGAACCAGTCCCGGGCCAGCCTCGCCGCCTGTTCCAATGTCCCCGGCTCCTCGAAGAGATGGGTCGCCCCGGGGACGATCTCCAGCCGCTTGTGCGAGCGCAGCGCCTCCAACGCCTCCTGGTTGAGCTCAATCACTTGCGTGTCATCCCCACCCACGATGAGCAGGGTCGGCGCTCGCACCGCCGGCAGCACGGCGCCCGCGAGGTCCGGACGGCCGCCCCGGGACACCACCGCCTGGATGGCTTCGGGCATCCGCCCCGCTGCCACCAGCGCCGCTCCCGCCCCCGTGCTCGAACCGATCAGCCCCAGCGGCTTGCCCCCCAGCCCCGGCACCCGTGCCAGCCACCGCGCGGCCCCCACGAGCCTCCCCGCCAGCAATTCGATGTCGAAGCGCAGGTGCCGCGTCCACCGCTCGGCTTCTTCCTCCTCCTGCGTGAGCAGGTCCATGAGCAGTGTCGCCAGCCCCGCCTGCTGCATCACTCGCGCGACGTACTGGTTGCGCGGACTGAAGCGGCTGCTGCCACTGCCGTGCGCGAACAGCACCACGCCCGAGACCGACTCCGGCACGCTCAGCGTTCCGTCCAACTCCACGCCGGGCTCCGCCTCCAGCCGGACCGCGTGCTCTGAAATTCTGTATTCAGCCATGTTTCAACCCTCCGCCGGACTCGGGGCAGCCCCTTCGCCGTGCGCCGCGCGCGCCAGCAGCTCGCGCACCTCGTCGTCGGTGGTCTGCGTGAAGTCCTCGAACCACTGGCCCACCGCGAAGAACGGCGCCGGGGTGTGGACGCAGACGACCGCGTCCGCCTCCCGCTCGAACTCCGCGCACGTCTCCGGCGCGCCCACCGGCACGCCCACCACGATGCGCGCGGGATGCTTCTGACGAAGCGCCCGGAGCGCCGCCCGCATGGTGGAGCCCGTGGCCAGCCCGTCATCCACCAGGACCACCGTCCGCCCTTCAATCCGCGCGGGAGGCCTGCCCTCGCGGAAGAGATGCTCCCTGCGGATCAGCTCCCGCGCCTCACGCTCCGCCGCCGCCGCGATGGCCGACTGGGGAATGCCCAGCCTTCGCACGACGCCCGCGTTGAGGACCGTGACGCCGCCCGTGGCGATGGCCCCCATGGCCAGCTCCTCGTGCCCCGGCGTGCCGAGCTTGCGCACCACGAACACATCCAGTGGCACCCCGAGGATCCGAGCGACCTCGAACCCCACCGGTACACCGCCGCGCGGCAGCGCCAACACCAACAGGTCACCGCCTCCGCCGAGCAGGACGCGGAGCCGTTGGCCCAATGCACGGCCGGCGTCGACGCGGTCTCGAAACATTTGCATGACGTGCCCCCACCTCTTGAGGTGGAAGACATGCCGAAAGGCAGCAAGGGCACCCTGCCCGCCCGCTCGCATCACGCCCGAGTGACTGATTCAGCGATCAACCATTAACAAACATTTACATCGGGTCCCGCGCGCATAACGCGGAGCGTTACCTGCCTATGGTCTGTTCCGCGTCAAACCCCCAAGAGTGCGTCAAAACCCAACGCAGGGAGTCCCCATGTCGAAGGTCTATGAAGCTCCGGGTCAGAAGGGCAGCAAGGTCGAGTACAAGAGCCGTTACGGCAACTACATCGGCGGTGAGTTCGTCCCGCCCGTGAAGGGCCAGTACTTCGAGAACATCAGCCCCGTCACCGGCCGCCCCTTCTGCGAGATTCCCCGCTCCACGGCGGAGGACATCGAGAAGGCGCTCGACGCCGCGCACAAGGCGAAGGACGCGTGGGGCCGCACCGCCGCCGGCGAGCGGGCCAACATCCTGCTGAAGATCGCCGACCGCATGGAGCAGAACCTGGAGATGCTCGCCGTCTCCGAGACGTGGGACAACGGCAAGCCCATCCGCGAGACGCTCGCCGCGGACCTGCCGCTCGCCATCGACCACTTCCGCTACTTCGCCGGTTGTATCCGCGCGCAGGAAGGCTCGCTCAGCCAGTTGGATGACAACACCGTCGCCTACCACTTCACGGAGCCGCTCGGCGTCGTGGGGCAGATCATCCCGTGGAACTTCCCGCTGCTCATGGCCGCGTGGAAGCTGGCCCCCGCGCTGGCCGCGGGCAACTGCGTGGTGCTCAAGCCCGCGGAGCAGACCCCCGTCACCATCCTCAAGTTCGCGGAGCTGGTGGGCGACCTGCTTCCGCCCGGCGTGCTCAACATCGTGAACGGCTTCGGCATCGAGGCCGGCAAGCCGCTCGCCAGCAACAAGCGCATCGCGAAGATCGCCTTCACGGGTGAGACGACCACCGGCCGCCTCATCATGCAGTACGCCTCCGAGAACATCATCCCCGTCACCCTGGAGCTGGGCGGCAAGTCCCCCAACATCTTCTTCGAGGACGTCTTCGCCAAGGACGACGACTTCGCCCAGAAGGCGCTGGAGGGCTTCGCCATGTTCGCCCTCAACCAGGGCGAGGTGTGCACCTGCCCGTCCCGCTCGCTCGTGGCCGAGCGCTTCTACGACGAGTTCATCGCCAAGGCGGTGGAGCGCACCAAGCGCATCGTGCAGGGCAACCCCCTGGACACCAACACGCAGATTGGCGCGCAGGCGTCCAATGATCAGCTGGAGAAGATCCTCAGCTACCTGGACATCGGCAAGAAGGAGGGCGCGAAGGTGCTCACCGGCGGTGGGCGCAAGTCGCTGTCCGGCGCGCTGGCGGAGGGCTTCTACGTGGAGCCCACCATCTTCGAGGGCCACAACAAGATGCGCGTGTTCCAGGAGGAGATCTTCGGCCCCGTCGTCGCGGTGGCGAAGTTCAAGGACGCCGAGGACGCGCTCGCACTGGCCAATGACACGCTCTACGGCCTGGGCGCCGGCGTGTGGACGCGTAACAACAGCACCGCGTACCGCATGGGCCGTGGCATCCAGGCGGGCCGCGTCTGGGTGAACTGCTACCACCTGTACCCCGCGCACGCGGCGTTCGGCGGCTACAAGCAGTCCGGCATCGGCCGCGAGACGCACAAGATGATGCTCAATCACTACCAGCAGACGAAGAACCTGCTCGTCAGCTACGACCCGAAGCCCATGGGCTTCTTCTAGGCCGCCCCATGTCCGTGCCGCGCGTCGAGGTCACGCCGGCCGCCGAGGCCCTCATCCACAAGATGCAGGGCCTCCACGGTCCGCTCCTCTTCCACCAGTCCGGCGGCTGCTGCGACGGCAGCGCGCCCATGTGCTTCCCGCGCGGCGACTTCCGCGTGGGCCAGGAGGACGTGTACCTGGGTGACATCGTCCGCACGCCCTTCTACATGTCCGGTCCGCAGTTCGAGCTCTGGCGCCACACCCACCTCACCGTGGACGTGGTGCCCGGCCGTGGCAGCGGCTTCTCCGTCGAAGCCCCCGAAGGCGTGCGCTTCCTCATCCGCTCACGCCTGTTCACGGACGACGAGTACCGCGCGCTCGAACAGGAAGGGCCCCCGCCCCGGGGACCCCAGCACTGAAGACCGCGCTCCTCGCCTCCCTCACATCTCCGGGGGAGGCGGGGGCCGCGCTTCCGCCGCGCTCCGGGGCAGCCGCAGCGTGAAGGTGGCGCCCTGCCCCGGCTGGCTGTCCACGTCGATGCGTCCGCCCAGCGCGTCCACAATCTGGCGGCTGATGTAGAGCCCCAGGCCCATGCCGCCGTAGTGCCGCTCGCTCACGGCGCGCTCGAAGCGGCCGAAGAGGCGCGGCAGCGCGTCCGCTTCGATGCCGATGCCCTCGTCGCGCACCTCCACCCAGGCCTCGTCTTGCGCGTCCACGCCCGCGCGCACCGACACCGGGTGGCCCGCGCCGTACTTCGCCGCGTTGGTGAGCAGGTTCACCAGCACCTGGTCCAACCGCAGCGCGTCCCACTGGCCCGTCAGCGTGCGCGGCAGCTCCAGCTTCAGCGGGCACCGCGCCTGGGTGAACACGTCCTCCAGGCGCTCCACCGCGTCGCGCGTCAACTGCACCAGGTCCACCTCCGCGCGCTCCAGCGACAGCTTGCCCAGCGACAGCCGGCTCACGTCCAGCAGGTTGTCCACCAGCGCCGTCAGCCGGAACACCTGCCGCTGCGCGGTGTTGAGCCTCCCCGTCACGAGCCCCGGCGTGCCCGCGGTCTCCAGCGCCCGGCCAATGAGGTTGTGCTGGAGGATGAGGCTGGTGAGCGGCGTCTTCAGTTCGTGGCTCGCCACGGAGAGGAACTCGTCGCGCAGCCGCACCGCGGACTGGGCGTCGTGGAACAGGCGCGCGTTCTCCAGCGCCACGCTCAAGCGCAGCGCCAGCTCCTCCGCCATCGTCACGTCCGCGGCCACCAGCGTGCGCTGGGGCTCGGCGGTGAACAGCGTGATGACGCCCAGCGTGCGGCCCCGTGCGCGCAGCGGCACCGACAGCACGGACGTGGGCGCCATGCGGTCCACCAGTGCCCGGTGCGAATCGCTCGTGGAGACGGCGTCGCAGCGCTTGAAGTCCAGGCGTGACAGGAAGCAGACCTCCCCTGAGCGGAAGCACTGGAGCGCCGGGTGCGCGGGCCCCCGGTCCGTGCCGCCCAGGGCCGCGTGGAGCCGGGCGTCCTGCTCGGGCACGCGGTGGGCCGCCGTCACCCGCCGCAGGGTTCCGTCCGGCGCGGCCAGGTCCACCAGACAGCCGGTGGCCACGTGGTCCACCACCAGCCGCGCAACTTCCGGCAGCGCCTCCTCCACGTCGTCCAGGCGCAGCGCCAGCACGCGGCTCGCGTCCAGCAGCAGTTGCAGCCGCTCCTCGGCCTCCTTGCGCCGGGTGACGTTCGCCATGGCGCCGGTCAGCTCCGTCACCTTCCCGTCCGGACCGGCGAAGGACTGCCCCACGCTGTGCAGCCAACGCACGCCGCCGTCGGGGTGGATGACCCGGGCCTCCAGCTCGAAGAAGCCGGGGGCCTCGCGCTGGTAGCGCTCGAACTGCGCCGTCACGTGTGGCCGGTCCTCCGGGTGCAACCGCTCCAGCATGTCGCCCACCGGCATCGTCGAGTCCACCGCCGGCAGGCCCAGCATGTGATTGAGCGCCGCGTCGCGCAGCTCCCGGCCACGAACCAGGTCCAGGCGCCACGTCCCCATGTCGCCCGTCACCAGCGCCTGCCGCAGCCGCTCCGTGCGCTCGCGCAGCGCCTCATAGAGCGCGGCCCGCTCCAGCGCCTGCGCGCACTGGTGCGCCAATGCCTCCAGGAACGCGCGCTCCGATGCGGAGAAGACGCGCGGCTCGGGCCACGCGAGCAGCAGCAGTCCCCGCACGCGCGTCTCACCCCACAGCGGCACGACCGCGCGGGCCCCCGGCCCCTGGCGGCGCGCGAGCTCCGCGTTCTCCGGGTAGCGCGCGATGAACTGCTCCAGCGAATCGAACCACCCCGCTTCGCGCCGGATGTCCGGAGCCACCCCGCTCGCGGGCCGGCTGAACGACGCCAGCGCGTCTTCCGGGTAGCCCAGGACGCGCAGCGGGCGCATGAGGCCGTCCTCCTCCAGCGCCAGCACCGCGACGCGCGTGGCGCCGCTCGCCTCCCACACCTCGCGCGCCAGCACCTGCGCCACCGCGTCCTCGGTGGCCGCGCGGGACAGGGCCGCCGTCACGGCCTGCAACCGCGCCGTGCGCGCCTGGGCCTGGCGGGCCTCGCCATACAGGAGCGCGTTGTCCAGGGACAGCGCGGCCCGGCGGGCCAGCTCGCGCGCCAGCTCCAGGTCGCATTCGCCATAGCGGCCGGCCGTGGCGGACATCAATGACAGACATCCCAGCACCCGCCCCCGCGTCACCAATGGCACCAGCATCACGGAGCGGCAGCCCAGGTGCCACGTGTCTTTCAGGGCCTCGTTGCCCCGGGCCATCTCAAGGAACGCCTCTTCGGGCACCTCCCGGATGAGGCGGGGCTGGCCGGTGTCCAACACCTGGGCCACGCCCCAGGAGCCGTTCTCCTGGAGGGCCCAGCGCTCGGCGATGGCATACACGGAAGGCACGAGCGCGGGGTCACGGTGCGCCGCGGCCCGGCGCACCGTGCGGGACGGCGTGACCAGGTCCACCGCGCACCAGTCCGCCAGTCGCGGCACCACCAGCTCCGCCAGCTGGCGCAGCACCGTGGGCTCGTCCAGCGATGACGACAGCACCTCGCCCGCGCGGGCCAGGAACGCGAAGCGGCCCTCCTCCCCGGAGGACGCCTCGCGCGCACCCGCCAGGGCTCCGGGCGCGAGCGTCTCCACGACGTTGGCCTCGCGCGTGACGGCCGGCATGACCTCCATGGACTCCGGCTTCGGTGCGACGGCCCCGTCTCCACTCGCGGACACGGAGGCCGCGTCGTTCGCCGTCACGGCCGACGGCGGCGGTGTCTCGACGGCAGGCTCGGTCGAAGGCTCGATGGACGGTTCGGGCATGGAGCGCGGGCCACGGCGTCACGGGGATGACGCCTCACCAATGGGACGCTCCGATAATGACGGTCCCCCTGGGGCCACAAGCCTCCAGGCCCACCGGATTCCAGGCGAGTGTCCTGCAGACAACCCGCCTGCGCGCCGCGCCTCAGCCCGCCGCCACGTCGGGTGAAGGGGGGTTCCACCACACCGCCCCCTTCCCCTGGATGGCGGCGTGCGCGCGCTCCCGCACCGCCTGCATCCCCGCGGCGTCCAGGGGCCGGAAGGCCGAAGCAGCCTGGAGCGCGGCGTCCTGTTCGTTCGGGAAGCCCATCCCCATCAACATCACGTCTGGATCCAACGTGAGCGTGTACCGCACGCACTCCGCCACCGACAGGTGCGGCAGCACCGGCGTGCCTGGCGCCTCTCCACCGGAGCTGACCTTGCCGCGCGGGCGCGCCTGGAGCGGCCGGCCGTAGCCCTCCGTGTCGCCCAGCAGCTTGCCCGCGCCGAACGTCTTGAAGGACACCACGCCCACGCCCTTCTCCCGCGCCAGGGGCAGCACCTCCTGCACGTAGCGCGCGTCCACGAACGGCCCCAGCGGGAACATCACCACGTCGCACCGCCCGGAGCGCACCGCCGCCACCAGCGCGTCCGGGTGGTGGCAGGAGATGCCCTTGAAGCGCGCCTGCCCCTTCGCCACGCACGCCTCCAACTGCTCCAGCGCGCCGCCCGGCCGGGCCAGCTCCTCCCACTGCGCCAGCGACTTCACCGCGTGCAGCGCGAACAGGTCCACCGACGGCAGGCCCAGCCGCCGCAGGGATGCCTCCACCTGCGGCGCCACCGGCGCGTCCAGTTCGTCCACCTTGTCGATGACGAACACGCCCTCACGCCGGCCGCGCAGCGCCTCGCCCACCACCTCCTCGCTCAGGCCGTCCTCGTAGCCGGGCGCCGTGTCGATGACGTTGAGCCCCGCGTCCAGCGCCCGCGCGAGCGTGGCGACCAATTCCTCGCGAGGCACCGTGCGGTCCGCCAGGTCGCCAATGCCCACCGCCGTCGCGGTGAAGCCCGTGCGTCCGAGCATGCGGCGCGCGGTGAAGCGGGGAAGCGATGTCGTGGTCATGAAAACAGCATCTCACCGCGTGCTACGCCCCGCGCGGTTCTTGTCCCAGATGGCTCCCAGGATGAGCAGGTAGGCCATCAGGCGGACGACGTACAGGTAGTGGATGCGCTCGGCGTCCAGGGTGGGCGCCAGCAGCGCGCCCAGCAGGTTGTGGACACCCATCAGCGTGAAGGCCAGCGAGAACAGCGCGAACAGCCGGTCCTTCGACTGGAGATAGAAGCGCAGGAAGAAGAGGGCGCACGCCAGGTACGCCATCATCACCGCGCCATCGAGCAGGATCTTGAACATGGTGTCCCCCCCTAGGACACGTCCCAGATGAGGCCGAAGAGCAGCACGCCGGCGCCCACGAGCGAGGTACCGGTGCGCGCCAACGACAGGTCCCCTTCGGGGATGAGCACCAGGTCCACGAAGAGCAGCACGTTGTTCAGCGTGAAGACCGCGAAGCACAGGCCGCTGTAGAGCAGCAGCTTGCCGCGCGTGCGCCGCCAGGCCCTCAGCAGCAGCGTCGCGCACGCCGCGCTCGTCAACGCACACAGGATGTAGACCGCCTCAGCCATGTCCGTCGCCGTCCTTGTCCCGGTCCTGCTTGAGCACGAACGCGTCCGCGAAGCCTCTCACCCGGTCCATGGGGCGTGAGAAGATGAACGAAATCACACTCACCCGGCGCGCCGAGTACGCCGCCGCCAGCTCCGCCGTGGCCTGCACGTCCTCCGAGCGGCCGGGGCTGAAGCGGTAGGCGTCCTCCGCTACCCCATCCTGGAGAAGCAGCCCTCCCGTCTTCAGCTCCGCCATACGGCGGGCCGCGGAAGCTTCGGTGATGCGCAGTTCCAGGGCCACCGCCGGCGCCGTCCACGCCCGCTCCGTCCGGGCGCGAAGCAGGAGGAGCACCTCCAGCTTCTCGATGGAATCGATGTGCGTCGTGAGGAAGCGCTGGACCCGTGGTGTGAGGCCGGCGTCAGTCACGTCTCCACCTATGGACCCAGATACTTTGTGAATCAACCTTTTCGGTGGGGGCGGTTGTTCACAGCCTCACACGAGCCCGGCCGTCTGGCCGGTCAGGGTGCGTCACGACAGGGGGCTTCTGATTCCGCCTAGTTGCGGACGCGAGGGGCGGGGGCGCGGACGCGGACGTCCATGCGGGCGTCGCCGGCCACCATGCTGCTCAGGGCCTCCGGCTGGGACGGCGACAGGCGGGCCACGGCGCGCAGGGCGGCCACCAGGATGAGGGACTCCAGGCTGGAGGGGACGGACAGCCCCTGGGGGCCGGCCTTCACGGGCAGGGGCAGCCGGGGCGCGCGGCCGGCGGCGGACAGCGCGTCCACCGCGTAGGTGGGGCGGGCCTCCAGTGACACGGTGATGGCGGGCAGGGCCTGCGCCTCCTTGTCCGCGCCGTGCACCTGGAGCTCCAGCAGCCGCCCCAGTGAACCGGGGGACAGGTAGAGGGCCAGGCCCGAGGGGCCCTCGTCCTCGCCGTGGAAGACGCAGCCCTCGTAGGTGTGCTCGTGCGCGCCTGTCACGTCCACGGTGAAGGCCTGGCTGTCGTCCCAGTGCGTCCAGGGCTGCGCGTCCCAGAACTCGGTGGCGGCCTGGACGAAGAGCAGCGCCTTGTCACTGCCCAGCCCGGACACGCCCATCTGGCCCCACGCGAGGAAGGTGGCGATGGCCGCCCGGGCGGAGAGCGCCGCTGGGGACGGAGGCGCCACGGCCAGGCCCAGCTCGCCAGCGGCGTCCGCCAGGGCGGGCTCGCAGGACACCTGGGACGGCTCCAGGCCGGCGATGAGGGCGCGCACGCCGGCGAGGTCCGTCTGTTCGAAGACGGGGGCGGACGGGTCGCCCGACTCGCCAATGCACAGGTAGACGCCGGTGGTGCCCACGGAGAGGGGCACGGGACCCAGCTTGAGCAGGTGGAACATGGCGGACCCTCCGGGCACGCGGGCGGTGCGCTTCACCCTCCCCGGACGCGGGGGTTCGCGTCCAGGGCCCGGCGCACCTGCTTCATCAGGGCCCGGATGTCGAACGGCTTCTGGAGGAACTCCATGCCCGGGTGCAGGCGCTTGAGGCCGTTGACGTCCACGGCGCTCATGCCCAGCACGGGGATGTGGCGCAGCGACGGGTCCTGCTCGATGCGCGCGATGAGCGCGGGGCCGTCCAGCACCGGCATCATCCAGTCCGTGAGCACCAGGTCCGGCTTCACCTCCGCCATGCGCTCCAGGGCCTCGCGGCCATGGGACGCCGTGAGCACGCGGTAGCCCTCCTCGCGCAGCAGGTCCGCGAGCGCCTCCAGGATGCCCTGTTCGTCGTCCACCACCAGCACTGTCTCGGTCGCGGGAACCACGGAGCCTCTTGAGGTCAGGAGTGGTTGCCCGGGAAGCGGGCGATGCCGGTGAGCAGCAACTCGGGCGACGGCTGGAAGGGCGGCTGGATCTCGATTCCCTGGTTGGTGATGAGGAACTCGCGCAGCGTCGGGTCGTAGTCCGCGTCCCGCAGCTTGAAGATGGAGAGCAGCCGCCGCAGGCGGCCATTGAGCTCCAGGTGGCGCATGAACAGCAGGTTCTCCGCCACGCCAGACAGGCCGGTGCCCAGGGGGACATCCATGTCCGGGCCGAAGAGGCGCGGCGTCTCCAGCGTGAAGACGGTCGTCACCCCGTGGCGTCGCAATTCCTGGGTGAGCGCGGCGAAGAAGGGGCTGATGCGCGCCGGCTCATGGGTGGTCTCCACCATGGCGCTCAGGCCGTCCACGAACAGGCGCTTCACGCCGCGTCTGCGCACGTCCTCCAGCAGCGTGTGCGCCACCAGGTCCAGGTTGCACTCGGCGGGCATGTTCCACTGGAGCACCAGCCGGCCGTCCTTCACCGCGCTGCCCAGGGACAGCCCCACGTTGGCCGCCTTGTGCAGCAGCCGGTCCGGCCCCTCGTAGAAGCTCACCATCAGGCAGGGCTCGCCCAGGCGCAGCCCTTCCGCCAGGTGGCTGACGCCGAGGATGGTCTTCCCGCAGCCCGGAGGCCCCATCACCAGCGTGGTGGACGCGGCGGCGAAGCCCTCCGGAATCATGGCGTCCAGCGTGGGCACGCCGAACCTCACGCGCTGCGTGCCCCAGTCCGGCGGCTGCGAGCGGCTGACCATCGTCTCCAGGCGGGGGAAGACCTCCAGGCCCGCCTCGGAGATGCGGAAGTGGTGCGCGCCGTTGAGGCTGGCGCTGCCGCGGAACTTGCGCACCTGCAACTCGCGCCACGAACGCATGGCCGCGGTGCGCTCGCGCAGCTCCAGGATGCCGTCCACCATGGTGTATTCCGGGTGCACGGTGGGGCCCACGCTGCTGGTGAGCAGCAGCGCGGTGAAGCGCGACAGGCCGGCGGACACCTGGAGCTCGTGGATGAACTTCTTGAAGTCGCGGCTGCTGCCCGCGGCCTCCTGCGCCTGCACCAGGCCGTCCAGCACCAGGATGCCCGCGCCGTGATTGCGCATCTCCCGGCGCAAGAGCTCCAGCAGGCCCGGCAGCCCCTGCTCCTCCAGCATGCGGAAGCCGCTGACGTAGTAGATGCGCTGGGGCAGCTGGGCGGCGTCGAAGAACGCCATGCTGCGCAGGTTCGCCAGCATGCGCGAGTGCGACTCCGCCAGGAGCGTCACGTACAGGCACCGCGTGCCCTGTCGGGCCTGCGAGTAGCACAGCTGGTTGGCGAAGATGGTCTTCCCCGCGCCGGGCTCGCCCACCACGATGTAGACACCTGAAGCCACCAGGCCACCGCCCAGGATGGGATCCAGTCCAGGAACGCCTGTCGCGATGCGTTCGAAGGCGGGCGGGTGCTGCTCGCTAGGGGACATGGCGACCGCTCATACCGTAAAACCCGGGGTGTCGCCCTGGGAGTTTCACGCCGGGGCCCCCTGAACGCCTGGAGCCCTCACACCGTGGAAACCCTCGTCCGGTTCGCCGAAGGCCTGGGACGCTTCTCCGCGCGCTTCGTCCCCAGCGCCTTCGCCATCGCGGTGCTGCTCACCCTGCTCACCATGGCGCTGGCCCTGGGCTGGGTGGGCGCCACGCCGCCGGTGGTGCTGGACGCGTGGGGCGGAGGCTTCTGGGAGCTGCTCACCTTCTCCATGCAGATGGCCCTGGTGATGTTCACCGGCTACCTGCTCGCGCTCACCGCCCCGGTGAAGGCCCTGCTGGAGTGGGTGGCGCGGCTGCCGAAGAGCCCCCGGAGCGCCACCGCGCTGATGGCGGCGGTGTCCATGGCGCTCGCGTACTTCAACTGGGGCCTGTCGCTCGTCGCCAGCGCCATGCTGGTGCGCTTCATCGCGCGCAGACGTCCAGATGTGGACTACCGGCTGCTGGTGGCGTGCGCCTACTTCGGCCTGGGCGCCACGTGGCACGCGGGCCTGTCCGCCTCCGCGCCGCTGCTGGTGGCGACGCCGGGGCACTTCCTGGAGAAGCAACTGGGGGTCATCCCCATCGACCGGACGCTCTTCTCCCCCTTCAACGTGGGGCTTACGCTGGCCGCGGTGGCGCTGCTCACGCTGCTCGCGTGGGCGCTGCACCCGTCCCCCGAGCGCACCGTGCGCGTGGAGCCCGCGGTGCTGGAGAAGCTGGGTGACTTCGTCCCGCCCCAGAAGCCCCAGGGGAAGCTGAGCCCCGCGGAGTGGTTGGATCACGCGTGGCTGCTCAACGCCGTCTTCGGCGTGCTGGGCCTTTTGTGGTTCGCGCGGCACCTGTGGCTGCACGGCGGCTGGAAGGCGCTCAACCTCAACGTGGTGAACTTCACCTTCCTCACGCTGGCGGTGCTGCTGCACGGCACGCCCGCACGGCTGCTCAAGGCCAGTGAGGAGGCCGCGAGCGTGCTGCACGGCATCGTGCTGCAGTTCCCGCTGTACGCGGGCATCTACGGCATCTTCAAGGCCACGGGGCTCACGGACCGCATCGGGGAGCTCTTCGTGTCGCTGTCCACGCAGCAGACCTTCCCCGCCATCGTCTACCTCTACAGCGGCGTGGTGAACTACTTCGTGCCCTCCGGCGGCTCCAAGTGGGCCATCGAGGCGCCCTACCTGCTGGATGCGGCGGGACGGCTGGGCGTGGCGCCGGAGAAGGTGGTGCTGGCGTACGCGTGGGGCGACATGGCCACCGACCTCATCCAGCCCTTCTGGGCGCTGCCGCTCCTGGCGGTGGCCCGGCTGGAGTTCAAGGACATCCTCGGCTTCCTCCTGGTGGCCTTCCTCGCGTACCTGCCGCTGGTGACGCTCGGCTTCTTCCTGTTCGGGTAGCGCGGCGCGGCACCCTCGGGGCGAAAGCCCGGTATCCGGGACTCGGGGCATGGCGCGGGATGTTTCATGGTAGACAAGCACACCAAGGGGCCGGACGTGGGCCGGCCGCCTTCAACATCAACGAGGGGACCCCAAGTCATGAAGAGCCTGTTCAACGGAAGCGTGCTGTGCGCGGTGCTGGGTGTGGCGTCTGTGGCGGGAGCGCAGGAGGCGGCGGCGCCGGCGGCGGAGTCGGTGAAGGTCCCCAGCGCGGACGCGGTGCGCGAGACCTGGAACTACTTCTACAAGGGCCAGGGCCAGGGTCCCGTGCTGGTGGAGGCCAAGCTCTGCACGGAGGTGGCCAAGGACGGCCCCAACAAGTACGAGTGCACCGCCGAGGTGGGCCCCGAGGGCGTCAAGGCGGGCACCAACGTGATGCTTTGGCAGAGCTACCTGGTGCCCCAGGGCGACTCCATCGAAGACCTCACGGTGCAGGTGAAGCAGGGCACCACCGTGCGCGAGACGAAGGACGTGAAGGTGAAGGGCGAGGGCTGGCGCGCGCGTCAGTGGACCGGCGTGCGGCTGCCCAAGGCCGGCGCGTGGACCGTGACCGTCATGCGCGGCGACCAGGTGCTCAAGGAAGTGCCGGTGAAGGTGCTGTAGTCCTTCGCGCGGTCCAAAACATAACACATACATCGACGCCCGCCGGGGAGACCCGTGCGGGCGTCTTTCTTTACCGTCCCCCCTCCCTCCGGTCGGCAGGAATTACCGGCTGACGGACAGGACCCCTGCCCCAGCATCCGGCTCCCCGGGGCCTCCTCCGAGGGGACACCTTCGCCGGGACACGTTGGCCGCGCCCTTGCAGTAGGGCCTGGGCGCGGTTGAAGGGCGGGGGAGTCGGGGTTGGGTGGGGCGGATCCGGGACGGGGGGCGGCGGTGGCGTGGATTCGGATGGCGGTGTTCGTGGGGGGACTCTTTCTCGTGGGGTGCGAGGAAGCCCGAGCCACGGCACCGCGCATCCCGGTGCTCGGTGAGGTGGGTGGACAGGTCGCTTCAGAGGGCGTGGAGGCCCACGTGTGGTCGCGGACCCTGATGGTTGGGGACCCTCAGGCTCCGCACGCGGTGGTGACCTCCAACGGGGACGTCCTCGTGGCGGCGACCTATCAAGAACCCATCGACCTGGGGGCGGGTCCCCTGCCCTTCAATCGCAACGCGGAGGCGCCACACCTGCTGGTGGCGCGGTATTCATCGAACGGCACGCTGAAGTGGGCGCGCGGCTGGACGCCCGAGCACGAGGCGCGAGCCCGCGTGGGCGGCCTGGCGGTGGACGCCAACGACAACATCTTCCTCACGGGCATGTCCGCGGGCTTCACCCGCGACGGCGCCACGCTGCCGGAGGGTCCGTTCCTGGCCCGGCTGGATGGCAGCGGCGGCGCGCTGGACTGGGTGCGCTCACTGCCGGGTGAGGGGCCGGTGGCGGTGAACGGCGTCACGCCCGACCACCACGGCGGCGCGGTGCTGGTGGGCGACTTCGCCGGCGCGCGCGACCTGGGAGAGGGATTGAAGCGCACGCCCCATGGCAGACACGCGGGCTTCGCGCTGCGCGTGGGGCCCCGGGGTGAGCAGCACTGGAGCCGCGTGTGGATGCCTTCCAGCGAGGGCGAGGTCTCCGCGCGGGCGGTGGCGGTGGATGTCTTTGGCGACGTGCACGTGGTGGGCGGCTATGCCGGCGCGGTGTCGTTTGGCGAAGCGACCTTCGTCACCGTGCGCCAGCACACGCCCTTCGTGGTGAAGCTCACCCGGGACGGCGACCACGTCTGGAGCCGCGACGTGCGCGGCACGGATGGCACCGCGGTGTCCGTGGCCGTGGGAGCGGACCGCGTCTTCGTGGGTGGCGGCTTCAGCGGCCGGCTGTACTTCCAGAAGACCTTCCACCGCGCGGATTCGCGCGACGGCTTCCTGCTGGCCTACGACGCGCAGGGCGGCCAGCAGTGGGCGCGCACCTTCCCCACCGGCGCGCCGATGGTGGCCACCGACGACGCGGGGCAACTGACGGTGGCGGGCGGCCATGACGGCGGCCTCGCCCTGGGCGGAGGCAACCTGCCTCCGGGCCTGTACGTCGCGAAGCTGTTGCCGGAAGAGGGCACGTCGCTCTGGGTGCGCGGCTTCGCGAGCCCCGGCACCGTGGCCCAGGCCCGGGCCGTGAGCGTGGACGCCACCGGCGGCGTGCTGCTCGCCGGCGGCTTCAACCGGTCCGTCCCGGAGGACGAACCGTCACGGCCGCTGCAGGACGGCTTCCTGCTCAAGCTGCATCCCTGAAGCTCAGGCCCCGATGCCCTCGGGGTCCGTGGCCAGCTCTCCGCCCAGGTGCATGCCCGTCTGGCAGCGGTAGTCCGTGACGAGCGACGCGGCCAGCACCTTCACGCCCAGCAGCACGTGCAGCGCCGCCGCCACCGGCGAGCGCTTCGCGTAGCCCAAGACGAAGGGCGCCAGCACCGCGCCCAGGCCATAGGCGTAGTCCGCCAGCTCGTGCGCCTCGATGGGGATGAGCTTCGTGAGGCTCAGCCGGTAGTCCGTGAACAGCGACACGCCCACCGCGGCCCCGCCCAGCGCCCAGCCGGCCGCCTTCGCCTTGCTGTCACCGGACGCGCTCCCCACCGCCACCAGCGCGGCGCCGCCCACGTAGTCCAGCACCGAGTGCAGGTCCTGCGACACCCAACGGCGCAACGGCAGCCGGCCGAACAGCGGACGCGACAGGATGCCCGCCGCCGCGCTGTGGTCCCTCATCCGGCGCCACTCGCGGCGCACGGCGCCCTCCGCGCGCGGAGGAACAGGGGGCAGCAGGGGCTCGGGGCCTCGGACCTCGTACATGACGTGACTCCTCTCCCGGCCGTCGTGGCCTTGCCCGGAACGGTAGCCACGCCCCCACACCGGGGCGCCAAAGCAGCTCCGGCCCCACGCCCGCCTGCCTGTGCCAACAATGGGTAGGAAGGGAGACCACCCCGCGAATTGTTGGCTGCTGGGCAAGGGGGCTTCCACCCACCCCGCCCCGCCGGGCAGACTGTTGTTCGCACTCAGGCCCTCACATTTCGAGAGGACCGACCGCTCCGGGCGGTGGGTGCCGCGCCCCACCCAACAAAGAGAAGACGATTCATGGCTACTGGTACGGTGAAGTGGTTCAACGATGCGAAGGGCTTTGGCTTCATCACGCAGGACGGCGGTGGTGAGGACGTGTTCTGCCACCACAGCGCCATCAACATGGACGGCTTCCGCACCCTTCAGGAAGGCCAGAAGGTGGAGTTCGAGGTGACGCGCGGCCCCAAGGGCCTGCAGGCGCAGAACGTCCGCGCAGTGGGTTAGTCCCAACCCGCTCTGGGTCAAACACAGAGCACGGAAGCCCGGCTCCGCTCACGCGGGCCGGGCTTCTTCATTTTTACAACCTACCCAGAAGGAATAACACGCAATTCCTTTCAAACCTTACACCCCCCCGGGAATGACGGGGGGGCTGGTGAAAGTCCGAAAGAGTGCTGTTAGGCTTTGATCCTGCGAGGGAGGGCGCACCTATGTTCGAAGTCACCAACGATGTCAGCCGTCGGACCATCACTGCCCGCATGAGCGGTTTCATGCGGCCCAACGAGATGAAGGAGTACGTGGCCGTCTACAAGAAGGCCACGGACAGCTACGGCGGAGGGCGGCACCTGGTTCTGGCCGACATGCGGGGTCTTCGCCCGCTGGAGCCGGAATCCGCGAAGCTGTTCTCCGAGATCGTCGACCACGGGCGCAAGAATGGCTGCGCCATGTGCGCGCACGTGTCGGATTCCACCATCGCGCGGCTGCAGACGGCCCGCGTGGCGTCGGAAGCATCCCCCAACGACGACATCACCGTGGATTGTGTGTCGCTGGAGGAAGCGCAGAACCAGCTCGCCAAGGCGCGCGTTCGCCTGCTCAACGGCGAAGGCTTCTCGGCCGCTCGCTAGAGCTGCTCCTCCCGGGCAGGGACGCCCGCGAACGCCCCGTCTCCGGCAAGGCCCGGAGCCGGTGGCCTCCCGCGAAAGGACGCCTGGCCGGGATTTGTTTCATCCCCCTTGTTTCAAATGAAAGGCGCGGGTGACGACACCGTCACCCGCGCCTTCTTGTTTCACGCCTTGAGGCGCCTCAGGCCGCGCGGTCGTGCGCCGCGGGCGCGTCCACGGGGAGCGAGGCGTGCGGCCCCTGCGCGCGGGGCTGCTTCTTGCGGAAGGACAGCTTCTCCATCGCCGCGAACACCACCGGCACCACCAGCAGCGTGAGGAAGGTGGAGGTGATGACGCCGCCGATGACGGAGATGGCCATGGGGGCGCGGAACTCGGAGCCGATGCCCGTGCCCACGGCGGTGGGGACCATGCCAATGGCCATGGCCGCGCTCGTCATGAGGATGGGGCGCAGGCGGCGGGGGCCGGCCTTGAGCAGGGCCTCGTCCACGGAGTCGCCCTCGCGCAGGTGCTGGAGCGCACCGTCGATGAGGAGGATGGCGTTCTTCGTGACCAGGCCCATCAGCAGGATGACGCCAATCATCGCGCCCATGCTCAGGTGGTAGTTCGTGACGACGAGCCCCAGGAGCGCTCCCACGAGCGCCAGCGGCAGCGACACCATGATGGTGAAGGGGTGCTTGAAGGACTCGAACTGGCTGGCGAGCACCATGTAGATGAAGACGAAGGCCAGACCGAACGCGATGCCGAACGCGTCGTTCTGCTCATCCAGGCTCTTCATCTGGCCGTCGTAGACGATGGCGTAGCCGGGCGGCAGCGGCTTCTGGGCGATGGCGGCCTTGAGCTTCGTGGCCACGTCACCCAGCGCGGCGCCCTTGGCCAGCTGGGATACGACGGCCACCTGGCGCTCGCGGTTCTCATGCTCGATGACGCTGGGGCCGTCCTTGAGCGACACCTCCGCCACGTCCGTCACCTGGTGCAGGCCCTTGGGCGTGGCGATCATCAGCTGGCGCACGCGCTCCGGCGTGGCGCGGTCCTCCTCGCGCAGGCGCACGCGGATGTCCGTCTCGTCCGTGCCCTCGCGCAGCTTGGCCGTCACGTCACCGTCGATGGCCAGCCGCAGCTGCGAGGCGAGCGCCCCGGCGGACAGGTCCATGTCCGCGGCGCGCGCGCGGTCGATTTGGATCTGGAGCTCCGGCTTGGCCGGGTTGGAGTCCACGCGCACGTCGGAGGTGCCCAGGGTGCGCAGGATGCCGGCGACGCGCTCGGCCTCCTCGTTGACGCGCTTCAGGTCCGGGCCCACCACGCGCACCATGATGGGGAACCAGTCGCCCAGGCCTTCGATGGACGGCGGGTCCGACAGGGTGATGGCGGTGGAGACCAGGTTGGGGACCAGCAGCGCGCGGGCCTCCTCCTTGATGACGGGGATGCTCTTGGTGCGCTGGTCCTTGCCCACGGTCAGCACGCGCAGGCGCGCCTTGTAGACGTCTCCGTTGGGACCGACCGT
This sequence comes from Corallococcus sp. M7, assembly GCF_054512695.1. NCBI lineage: Bacteria > Pseudomonadati > Myxococcota > Myxococcia > Myxococcales > Myxococcaceae > Corallococcus > Corallococcus sp. M7. The sequence goes on along the minus strand of NZ_CM137252.1, from coordinate 715,887 downwards.
CGTGTAGATGTCCGTGACCTCCGGAATCTTCTTGAGCAGCACCTCCGCTTCCGCGGCGCGCTCCGTGGTCTGCGCCAGGTTGGCGGAGTCCGGCAGCTGCAATTCCACGATGAGCTGCGAGCGGTCCTCCGCGCTCATGAACTCCACGCCCAGGCGGCTGGCGGCGCCGAAGGACAGGACCAGCGCCAGCACGGTGAGGCCGGCGGTGGTCCACTTGTGGCGCAGCACCCAGCCCAGGATGCGCGAGTACGCGGACTCCGTGCCCTCCAGGAAGCGGCGCAGCGCGCGGAAGACGGCGGGCTCGTTCTTCTCCTCTCCGGGCTTGTGCGCCTTGGCGAAGCGCGCGGACAGCATGGGGTCCAGCGTGAAGGAGATGAACAGCGAGATGAGCACCGCCACGGAGATGGTGATGCCGAACTGCTTGAAGAACTGACCCACGATGCCGGGCATGAAGGCCACGGGGATGAACACCGCCACCAGGGCCAGCGTGGTCGCGAGCACCGCCAGACCCACGTCCTTGGTGCCGTTGTACGCGGCGCTCATCGGGTCCTCGCCCTTCTCCAGGCGGTGGGTGATGGCCTCACGGACCACCACCGCGTCGTCGATGAGCAGACCGATGGCCAATGACAGCGACAGGAGCGTCATCTGGTTGAGCGAGTAGCCCAGCACGTACATCACGAAGAACGTGCCGATGACGGACGTGGGCAGCGCGAGCGCGGAGATGAACGTGCCGCGCGGGTCCAACAGGAACATCAGGATGATGAGGACCGCCATCAGGCCGCCGAAGATGAGGGCGATCCACACCTCGTGGGTGTTGGCGCGGATGAGGTCCGACTGGTCGATGAGCAGCGTGGCCTGGAAGCCCTGCCCCACCACCGGCGTCATGTCCGCGAGCGTCTTCTTCACCGCGTCGCTGACGCTCACGGTGTTGGAGCCCGGCTGCTTCACGATTTCGAGCACCACGGCGTCGCGGGCGTTGAGGCGCGCGGTGGTGCGGCGCTCGGCGACGCCGTCCGTGACGGTGGCGACCTCCTCCAGGCGCACCTGCGCGCCGGTGTTGCTGCGGGCGATGGGCAGCTTCTTCAAGTCCTCCACGCTGCGGAACTCGCCCATGGCGCGCACGGTCAGCTCGTTGGGCCCCAACTGCAGACGGCCCGCGGGCAGGTTGAGGTTCTCCATGGCGATGCGCTGGGACACCTGCGACGGCGCGATGCCCACCGCGCGGGCCTTGTCCAGGTCGATGTCGACCTGAATCTCACGCGTGTCGCCGCCGGTGATGCGCACCTCCGCCACGCCGGCCAGCTGCGCGAGCGCGGGCTTGATGCGGTCATCCAGCAGCTTGCGCAGCGCCTGGGACTTCATGTCCGCGGAGATGGCGTAGGTGAGGATGGGCGCGGCGGACAGGTCCACGCGGCTGACGATGGGCGCGTCCGCGTCCGTGGGCAGCTTGTTGACGGCCTGGCCCACCTTGTCGCGCACGTCCTGCACGGCGGTGTCCAGGGCGGTGCCCAGCGTGAAGGACACCACCACGGTGCCCACGTTCTCACGGCTGAAGGAGTGGATCTTGTCCACGCCGCTGATGCCGGCGACCGCGTCCTCCAGGGGCTTGATGACCTGGGTCTCGATTTCGCCCGGGCCCGCCCCCTTGTAGAGGGTGTTGACCACCACCACGGGGAAGCTGACGTCCGGGTAGAGGTCGGTGCCCAGGCGCTTGAGGCCCATCACGCCCAGCACGATGAGCAGCAGGGACACCATGGCCGTGAACACCGGCCGTCGGATGGAAACGTCACTGAGAATCATGGGAAGAGCTCACGCACTCGGCGAAAAGGGGCGGCTTGCGGCTACTTCACGGAGACGCGGGTGCCGGGGGTCAGGGAGGGCGTGGGGTAGTCCACCACCTGCTGGAGGACGGCGGCGGCGCGCACCACCACCTCGCGGTCGCGGCGCTCCAGCACCTGCACGTCCACGCGCTGGAGGGCGCCGTCGCTGACGACGAGGACGTGGTCCCCGTTGGAGGAGGACAGCGCCGTGGTGGGGAGCAGCTGCGCCTCCTGCGTCTCGCCCAGCTTCAGCATGGCGCGCGCCAGGGTGTGGGCCACGAAGCGGCCGTCCGCGTTGGGCACGGCGATCTCCACCGGGATGCGGCGGGTGGTGGGGTCCGCGGAGGGCAGGATGGTGCGCACCACGGCCTCGTCGGTGGACGCGCCGTTGCCCAGCGCCGCCACGCGCACCTTCGTGCCCGGCTTGAGCAGCGAGCGCGCGCCTTCCGCCACGGTGGTGCGGAAGATGAGCGTGTCCAACTGCTCCAGCGTGAACAGGGGCGAGCCCGGCCCCACGGTGGCGCCCGTCTGGTCCGGGGACTCGATGAGCGTGCCCGCGAAGGGCGCCTTCAGGTCGTGCCGGCGGCGCGACGCGCGGGCCTGCGCCAGCTGCGCCTTCGCGGCCATCACCTGCGCCTGGGCCTGCGCGGCGGCGGCCACGGCGTTCTTGTGCTGCTGGTCGCTGACGCCACCGCCGGTGCTGAGCTTCTCCGTGCGCTCGGCCGCGTCCTTCGCAATGGAGGCGGCGGCCTCCGCGGCGGCGACGGCGGCCTCCGCGCCGGCCACCTGCGCGTCCACGATTTCAGAGTTGAGCTGGGCGAGCGTGTCGCCCTTCTTCACGGCCTGGCCCTTGTGGATGCGCACCGCCTCCAGGCGGCCGCCCACCTCGAAGCCGACCTGGAGGCCCTGGGCGGGGTACAGCGTGCCCGTCACCTCCTCCGACTGCGAGGCCTGCACGCCGCGCGCGGAGACGACCTTCACGGCCGGCGCGGGCTTGTCCTGGCCGGCGGCCGCGGCGGGAGGCGCGGCCGCGGCATCCGCCTTGTCGCAACCGGAGAGCGAGAGCGCGGCGGCCATCCCCAGGGCGGTGAGGGCGCGGGAGGCGGAGGGCTTCGTGGACGGTTTCACGGGCGTTTCCTTGGCGGGCGGTGCGGGTGGTCCGCGCGGGCGTGGCGCCGGCGCGTGGAAGGCGGTGAAGAGGGACGGGCGACGGCGGCGGGCGTCGCGGGCACGGCCTCGCGGGGCAGCGAGCCTTCGTGCATCAGACGCTGGAGGCCCACGGCCCAGGCGGCCAGGTCCGGCTTCTGCGTCAGCCGGCCCATGCGCCGGGCCAGCAGCAGGTAGGTGCCCACGACGAAGGAGCCGAAGAGGCTGGGGTCCACGTCCGGGGTGTCCGGGTGCTGGCCGCGCAGGTGGTGGAACTCCCGGGCGATTCTCTCCACCTCGCGGTCCACCACGTCCCACATGACGGACTCGAAGGCGGTGCCCTGGCTGCCCACGATGAGCGCGGTGACCAGCTCCCGCTGCTCCCACATGAGCTCCAGCATCTCCACGTCGAGCGCGGCCTCCATGCGCAGGAAGTCGCGGTAGCGCTCCGAGCGCGCGGCCACGTCCCCGGGGCCCGGCAGGCCGCTGTGGTCCGCGCGGAAGCGGTCCATGCAGGACATGCGCTTCGTGGCCAGCACCTCCAGCGCCTCCAGGAAGCCCTCCACCAGCGCCGCGAAGAGGGCCTCCTTCGAAGGGAAGTGCAGGTAGAAGGCGCCCTTGGACAGGCCGCTGGCGGCGGTGATGTCGCTGATGCGCGCGCCCTTCACGCCCCGCTTCGCGAACTCCGCCCGCGCGGACGCGATGAGCGCGCTGCGGGCTTTGGGGTCGGCGTGGCGGGGCATGGCGGACGCATTCCTAACCCGCCGGTCAGAAATAAAACAGTCGTTGCTGAACGCCGGGTCAGGAATCCGAGGGGCGTGTCGGCGGAGGGCGCAGGAGTGCGGAGCAGAGCGGACACGCGGGCGGGGCGTGAGGGGCATCCCGGCGGTGCAGGTCCAGGATGGCGCGGGACACCTCCGCCAGCTCGCGGCGCACCTCGCGGCGGGCGCCCTTCACGCGCGCGATGCGCATGTCGTCGTAGCCGGTGGTCTGGTGGCGCATCCAGGCGATGACGGCGGCCTCCGCGCGCCGCTCGATGGGGATGCGCTCCGTGCGGGCCACGGTGCCGCTGCCCACGGGGGTGGCGTGGCCGGCGACCATCACGGCCAGACGCTTGGCGTGGGGGAGCCACGCGGGGCTGAAGGCGAGGAAGCGCAGGACGGCGTTGGCGAAGTCGACCTCGTACTCGGCCTGCTCCTTGGCGCGGCGCTCACGGCCCTGGGCCAGCTTCTTCGCGTAGGCGGGGGTGGCGCGCTCGTCCTCCAGGGCGGCCTTCGCGTGGACGATGTGGGCCTCCGGCGCCCACACGCCCCGGGAGAAGAGCTTGCGGCCCACCTTCTCCACCACGGTCCAGGAGGGGCCGGCGGCCTTCACGCGGCGGGTGAGGCCGGCGTCGCCGGGGGGAAGGAGGGCCCAGCCGTCAGGGACGGTGAGCAGGCGGCCGTCCTGGGCTTTCACTCGGCGGGGGTCGGCCGTGGGGCCGACCGTCAGGGAATCAGGCATGGGGGCGGGTCCGAAAGGGCCGGCTGCATAGCACGCCCCCTCGCACCCTGGTAAATGCCCCGGGAACGCGCGCGCCGGGACAGACTCCGCGCGTGCGAGGAGGCCACTCTCGACGTGGGAAGCGCTGGCATGTCCCTACTGAGGCTCACCTTCCTCGGCACCTCCGCCGCGCAGCCCACGCTGCATCGCGGCCTCTCCGGCCTGGCGGTGAAGGCGCACGCGGACCTGCTGCTGTTCGACTGCGGCGAGGGCACCCAGCGGCAGATGGTGCGCTTCGGCACGGGCTTCACCGTGGACGCGGCGTTCTTCACGCACTTCCACGCCGACCACTACCTGGGAATCATCGGCTTCCTGCGCACGCTGGGGATGATGGGCCGCACCGCGCCCATGCACCTGTACGGGCCGCCCCCGGCGCGGCGGCTGCTGCACCAGGCCGTGCACCTGGGGCTGGAGTCGCTGGCCTTCCCGGTGGAGATCCACGAGCTGAAGGACGGGGACACGGTGCGCCGCAATGGCTACACCGTGCAGGCGGTGGGCGTGGACCACCGCATCCACGCGCTGGGCTACGTGCTGGCGGAGGACGGCCGTCCGGGGAGGTTCCACCTGGAGAAGGCGCGGGAGCTGGGCGTGCCGGAGGGGCCGTCCTTCGGCAAGCTGCAGAAGGGCGAGTCCGTCACGCTGCCGGACGGGCGCGTGGTGAAGCCGGAGGACGTGCTGGGCGAGTCCCGGTCCGGGCGGCGGCTGGTGATTTCCGGAGACACGCGGCCGTGCCCGTCGCTGGTGCAGGCGGCGAAGGACGCGGACCTGCTGGTGCACGAGTCCACCTTCTCCGACGACGAGCAGGCGCGCGCGCTGGAGACGCGGCACTCCACCGCGCGGGAGGCGGCGCAGGTGGCGCGGGACGCGGGGGCGAAGCGGCTCATCCTCACCCACCTGTCCAGCCGCCACGACACCGACCCCGGACGGCTGCTCACGCAGGCGCGTGAGGCGTTCAAGGGGCCGGTGGAGGTGGCCTTCGACGGCCTCACCGTGGAGCTGCCGCTGCGCGACTGACGTCTCCGCGCGGGCGGCGGCCCCGGCAGCGGTGCGGCGGACTACTCGATCTTCTTCGCCTCGGCCTTGAGGGCGGAGGCGGCGTCGGGGTCCACCTTCTGGAGCAGCTCCCACTCCAGCTCGGAGTCGCGCCGCATCTGGGAGGCGCCCGCGCCCACCGAGGACTCACCGGTTTCCTTGGTGCGGCCGTCGGTGTTGTCGGCGGCGCGGGACTCGGAGCGGTCCTGGCGGCGGAACTCCACGGCGCACTGGCCGGGCCCGCGCTCGAAGCCGCGAATCAGGTAGCGCGCGTAGGAGGTGCCCAGCGAGGAGGGGGCACTGGTCATCAGCCACTCCGTCGTGGTCTCGAAGCCGGTCTGCGTGTTCGTCACGGAGAAGCCCTTCTCCTTGATCAGGGCCAGGGCCTCCGGCCAGACCTCCGCGATGGGCTTTCGGTAGACGTGCCCCATCGCCTTGTCCTCCAGGTACGACTGCTGGCGGCGCGCGGCGCAGCCGCTGCTGAAGGCGAGGGCGAGGACGGACACCACGAACAGCGCCGAGGCGCGGGACGATTTCGAGGAATTCATTGCTCCGGACTCCATGAAAGAGAAGGCGGTTGCGGAATTTCGCCCGGTGCGGGCCTGGAAGCCAAGTCCGGGCCCTTCCGGGAGAGGGTCACCTCCACCAGGCAACCTTCATTTGGCATAGAGCCCGGCCGCCTTCCGGTGATGCGTCCGGCGCCGCACATCCGTGCGCACGAGGCCGTCCGGGGGGCCGGTGGCGGGGCCATGCTGGCGGGCGGACATGATTCCCATCAGCGACGACAACCCGACCCTGCGCACCCCGGTGATGACGTACCTCCTGCTCGCGGCCATTGGCCTCACCTGGGTGTTCTTCCAGGGGGCGGGCTTCAACGTGGTGGCGCTGGCCACCAGCATCTGCGAGCTGGGCCTGGTGCCCGGGGAGCTCACCGGCCGCGCGCCGCTGGGTCAGGCGGTGCCGCTGGGGGACGGGCTCGCGTGCGTGGTGGACAACGAGTCCATCAACCGCCTCACGCCGCTCACGTCCATGTTCCTGCACGGCAGTTGGGGGCACATCCTGGGCAACGTGCTGTTCTTCTGGGTCTTCGGAAACAACATCGAGGACAGCATGGGGCGCTTGCGCTTCCTCGTCTTCTACCTGGTGTGCGGACTGGTGGCGGCGGCGGCGCACGTGGCGGTGGACCCCACGTCACCGGTGCCCACGGTGGGCGCGTCCGGCGCCATCGCGGGCGTGCTGGGCGCGTACCTGGTGCTCTACCCGCGCGTGCGCGTGAACATGCTGTTCATCATCTTCATCCTCATCCGCGTCTTCCCCATCCCCGCGTGGGCCGTGCTGGTGTGGTGGTTCGTGCTCCAGGTCATCACCGGCCTGCCGCAGTTGATGACGCTCAGGCCGGAGGTGTCCGGCGGCGTCGCCGTGTGGGCGCACATCGGCGGGTTCGTGGCGGGCATGGTGCTGATCAAGCTCTTCGAAAACCCCCGCTACACGTCCCAGCGCACGACGTGGCGGCACCGGATGCACCCGAACCACCCCTGAGGCGAGCGGGCGGACAGGCCCCCGCCGGCCCGGGATGCGGATGCGAGGGAGCGCCCCGAGATTGGGGGATGGTGTTCTTCGCGCCGTGAGGAGGCGGGCATGGGGGCGGACCAGAAGTCGGAAGGGCTCTGCGTGGACACGCCGCCGCGCAAGCGGGTGCTCATCCTGGGAGGCGGCTTCGCGGGAATGTACGCGGCGCTGCACCTGGAGCGGCAGTTGGGAAGGCGGGACGACGTGGAGGTGACGCTCGTCAGCCGCGACAACTTCTTCCTCTTCACGCCCATGCTCCACGAGGTGGCGGCGAGCGACCTGAACGCGACCGCCATCGTCATCTCGCTGCGCAAGCTGCTGCCGCGCATGACGTTCGTGGAGGGCGACGTCAGCGGGCTGGATCTGGAGTCGAAGCGGGTCACGGTGGCGCACGGCGGACTGGACGGCCACAGCCACACGCTGGAGTACGACTACGTGGTGCTGGCCATGGGCTCGGAGACGAACTTCTTCGGCAAGCCGGGCCCGCGCGACTACACGCTGACCATGAAGACGCTGGGCGACGCGATGCTCCTGCGCAACTGCCTGGTCGACCGGCTGGAGGAGGCGGACACGGACTGCATCACCACGGGCGCGCGCAACGCCATCGTCACCTTCGTGGTGGTGGGCGGCGGCTTCGCGGGCGTGGAGACGGCGGGCGCCATCAACGACTTCATCCACGGCGCCCTGCCCTTCTATCCCAACATCCAGCACGCCAACGTGCGCGTGATGCTGGTGCACGGCGGCAAGGAGGTGCTGCCGGAGCTGGGCGAGGACCTGGGCGCGTACACGCGCAAGAAGCTCATCGAGCACGGCATCGAGGTGCGCACCGGTGTCCACGTGAAGGACGTGACGGCGGCGGGCGTGGAGCTGCCGGATGGCACGGTGGTGCCCACCAAGACGGTGGTGTGGACCGCGGGCGTCACGCCGCCGTCCCTGCTGTCGACGCTGCCGTGCGAGAAGGAGCGCGGGCGGCTCAAGGTGAACGAGCGCATGGAGGTGCCCGGCTTCCCGGGCGTCTGGGCGCTGGGCGACTGCGCGTCGGTGCCGGACGTCACCAACGGAGGCAAGCCCTGCCCTCCCACCGCGCAGCACGCGCTCCGCCAGGGCGTGACGGTGGCGCGCAACGTGTGCGCGGCGCTGAAGGGCCAGCCGGGGAAGGCGTTCCGCTACAAGATGCTGGGGCAGCTGGCCACGATTGGTCAGCGCTCGGGCGTTGCGCGCATCCTGGGGCTGAAGTTCTCCGGTACCTTCGCGTGGGTGCTCTGGCGCACCATCTATCTGTTCAAGCTGCCCAGGCTGGAGACGAAGGTGCGCGTGGCCATGGGCTGGACGCTGGACCTGCTCTTCCGCAAGGACGTGGTGCAGCTCATCGGTCCGCGGGAGTTGGATCAGCTCACGCTGCCGGCCCTGCCGCTCAACAGCCGCCAGCAGGTGCGCCAGGTGCAGGCGCTGCACCCGCGCACGCAGCACTGAGCGCCGCTTCGCCTCAGACGAGCGGCGGCAGGTGGTGCAGCAGCCGCTCCAGGTCCGGCTGGAGCTCGTCCGGAGAGGCGGTGGCCAGCTCCTCGTGGGCGTGTGTGCCCCAGGTGACGGCGTACGTCTTGAGGCCCGCGGCCTGGCCCGCGCGCAGGTCCAGCGTGGTGTCGCCCACCATCCACAGGCCGCCGGTGCCCAGCGCCTTCAGGGCGTGGTGGATGACGTCCGGCGCGGGCTTGTGCGGAAAGCCGTCCGTGCCCTGCACGTGGTGCAGCAGGCCGCCCAGCCCCATCGCGTCCACGAAGCGCCGCGCCATGTCGCCGCGCTTGGTGGTGGCGACGGCGAGCAGGTAGCCCCGCTCGCGCAGCGTGCGCAGGACGCGCTCCACGCCGGGGAAGGGCCGGGAGCGCCGGTGGAAGTTGAGCGGGTAGTGCTCGCGGTAGGCCACGCAGAGCGTGGTGGCGTGCTCGGGCGCGAAGCGCGTGTACATGTCCTCCAGCGGCTGACCGATGAGCGCTCGCACCTCCGCGACGGAGGGCACGGGCAGGCCGTGGTGCGTGAAGCCGTGGAGGAAGCTGTCGATGATGTCCGGCAGCGAATCCACCAGCGTGCCGTCCAGGTCGAAACAGATGCCGCGAGGGGTCACAGTGCTCACGCGCTGTTCCTTACGCCCTCCGGGGCCGCGTGTCCCTATGCTTCCACCCGCCGTGCGCTCCCTCCCCTGGACGGGTGCGCCAGCGAGGGGGAGACATGCGACGCGCGAAGCAGGAGGACGGCTTCTGGGTAGCCCCGGAGGTGCCCGGGCTGGAGTTGCACCGGGCGGCCTACACCCGGTGGACCTTTCCGAAACACTCGCATGATGTCTTCTCCCTGTGCGCCTACGACGCGGGCGCGCAGTCGATGCACCTTCAGGGGCAGCGGGTGTTGGCCTCGGTGGGCAGCCTCCTCGCCGTGTCGACGGGGGAGATGCACGAGGGCCGCGCCGCCGACTCCACCATCGGGTGGGCCTACCGCATCCTCTACGTCCCGCCCGCGTTGCTCATCCGCGCGGCGGAGGAGACGGGAGCGCCCGCGGGCACCCTGCCCGGCTTCGCGTCCCCCATGCTCCAGGACGCGGCGCTGATGGAGCGCTTCACCGTCACCTTCGACGCGCTGAAGGGCGGCGCCGTGTCCCTGCTGGAGCGCGAGGAGCGGCTGCTGGGATTGCTGGTGGCGCTGCTGCGCCGGCACGCGGGGCTGCCGTACCGGCGTCGGGCGACCGCGTGCGCGCGGGGCGTGAAGCGGGCGCGGGAGCTGCTGGAGGCCCACCCCACGCGCAACCTGTCGCTGGAGATGCTCGCGCGTGTCGCGGGGCTCAGCCCATGGCACCTGGTGCGCGCGTTCCACCGTCAGTTCGGCCAGACGCCGCAGGTGTTCCAGCGGGCCCTGCGGCTGCGGCTCGCGCAGGAGCTGCTGGCGGGGCCGCTGCCCATGGCGGAGGTGGCGCTCGCGGCCGGGTTCACGGACCAGAGCCACCTCATCAAGCACTTCGGCCGCACCCTGGGCGTCACGCCCGGCGAGTATCGGGCCGCGGCGCACGCGGGGCGTGGACCGCGCAAGCACGTACAATCCCGCGCGCCCGTGCGTCCGTAGCTTGGAGCCCTCTTCACAAGGAGGGGTCCACACATGCTGAAGCACATCCTCGCGGTGTCGATGCTCATGGGCTGCGCGCCGGACGCAATGCCAGACGAAGCGGCGCAAGAGCCCGTCGCCTCTTCCGGTGAAGCACTGGAAGCACAGGGCCGGGGCGCGGTGGTGCTCCCGCCGGGAGCCTACGTCCACGGCCGACCCATCACCGCGTGGGCGAAGGAGTGGTACCGCTGGCACTTCCGCGTGCCGGCGGACCGCAGCCCCATGCTGCGGCTGGAGCAGGACTGCGACGAGGACCAGGACGGCCCCGTCTTCTTCGTGCCCACGTACGACCTGGACACCACGTACCAGCGCACCTGCCGCGTGCCCCGGAACCGGCCCGTGCTGGTTCCGCTGTGGGTCATCATCAATGACTACCCGTGCCCCGACCCGTCCTTCGAACCGGCGCCGGGCCAGACGCTGGAGGACTTCCTGCGCCAGGGCGCCCTCGACTTCAACAACGGCACGCAGGACCTGGTGGTCACCGTGGATGGCCGGCGCGTGGACACCCGCCGCCACCGTCACACCAGCGGCCTGTTCACCTTCGACGCGGACCCCAGCCTCGTGGGGAAGATTCCAGACCCGTGCCTCGTGGGAGGCGAGCAGCGCGGCGTGACGGACGGGTGGTGGCTGATGCTCCAGCTCTCCCCGGGCGAGCACGTGGTGCGCGTGCAGGCCCTGGCGCCCTTCGGCGCGCCCATTGATTACACATACACGCTGCGCGTGGGGCGCTAGGCACCGCTGGCTCGCGGGACTGGCCGTCGCGCGGGGCGTGCGTCAGAGTGCCGCGCGCGATGTCCCGGGACCTTCCTGCCCGGGCGAACGGTCATGGCGGGTGCGCGGATGATGCGAGGACGTCTCGGTTGGATGCTGGGGGCGCTGGTCCTGTGTGCGGGCGCGGGTTGCTCGCGGCGCGTGCCGGAGGGAACGCCCGCGGAGCACGCGGTCGCGGACGCGCCCACGGTGTACGTGGCCAAACGCATCCGCACGCTGGATGCCGCGAAGCCAGAGGCCCAGGCGCTCGCCGTGCGGGACGGCAAGGTGCTGGCCGTGGGCACGCGCGAGGAGGTGCTCGCCGCCGCGGGCGCCACCGCGCGCGTGGTGGAGTTGGGCGACGCGACGGTGGTGCCGGGCCTCACGGATGCGCACGGCCACCTGGCGGGCCTGGGTCAGGCGCTCGCGGGCGTGCGGCTGGAGGGCACCACGTCGCTGGCGGAGGTGCGCCAGCGATTGGAGAAGGCCCCGGCCACCGCCTACCAGGGCGACTGGCTGGTGGGTCAGGGCTGGGACCAGAACGACTGGGACACGCCGCGCTTCCCCACCGTCGCGGACATGGGCGAGCACCTGAAGGACACGCCCGTGGCGCTGTGGCGCATCGACGGGCACGCGCTGTGGCTCAACGGCGCGGCGCTGAAGCGCGCGAACATCACCCGCGACACGAAGGACCCCGAGGGCGGCAGCATCCAACGGCTGCCGGAGGGCGACCCCAGCGGCGTGCTCATCGACAACGCCATGGACCTGGCGCTGAAGGCGCTGCCGCCGCCCACGAAGGAGCAGCACGAGGCACGCATGCGGGCTGCGCTGGAGCACTGCGCGCGAGTGGGCCTCACCGGCGTGCACGACGCGGGCATGGACCTGCGCACGTTCCGCCTGTTCCAGGACTGGGACAAGGCGGGCACCCTGCCCCTGCGCGTCTACGCCATGGCGGATGGGCAGACGGATGACCGCGTGCAGTACCTGAAGGACGGCCCCTTCCAGGGCAAGCTCCTGACGATGCGCGCGGTGAAGCTCACCCTGGACGGCGCGCTGGGCAGCCGGGGCGCGGCGCTGGGCGCGGCCTACAGCGACGAGCCCGGCCACCGCGGCCTGCTGCTCTTGTCCCCGGAGGAGTACGCCTCGCGCGTGCACGCCTTCGTGGGCCGCGGCTTCCAGGTGGCCACGCATGCGATTGGCGACCGCGCCAACACGCTGCTGCTGGACACGCTGTCGCGGGAGCTGTCGGCCACGGGGACGAAGGACGCGCGCCCCCGCGTGGAGCACGCGCAGATCATGACGGCCGAGGACATCCAGCGGCTGGGCGCGAACGGCTTCGTGGCGAGCGTGCAGCCCACGCACGCCACCAGCGACATGCCCTGGGCGGAGAAGCGCGTGGGCGCGGAGCGCATCCAGAACGCCTACGCGTGGCAGAAGCTGAAGGCCGCGGGCGCCGTGCTGGCGCTGGGCAGCGACTTCCCGGTGGAGCGGCCGGACGTGCTCGCGGGGCTGTACGCGGCGCGCACGCGGCAGGATGCCAGCGGCCAGCCGCCGGGTGGGTGGCACCCGGACCAGCGCCTCAGCGGTGAAGAGGCGCTGGAGGGCTTCACGGCGGGCGCGGCCTGGGCGTCCTTCGCGGAAGCGCAGCGCGGCCGGCTGAAGCCGGGCATGGACGCGGACTTCGTGGCGCTGTCGGTGGACCCGGTGGACGCGCCCCCGGCGGACCTGCTCACCGGGCAGGTCCGGCTGACGGTGGTGGCGGGCCGCGAGGTGTTCCGCGCGGACGCGAAGTAGCTACAGGTCCGCTTCGTAGGAGAGCGACTCGATGCGCTGGTTCGTCTCCGCCTGAAGGCGGGTGCGCTCCTGCTCGAGTCGCTCCAGCTCCCGGCCGATGCTCTCCAGCCGGTCCTCCTGCGCGTTGAGCTTGGTGACGAAGCGCTCCACCAGCTCGCGCTGGGACGCGCCGCTCTTGAGCGAGTCGATGTTGGAGCGGATCCGCTCCTGGTCCTTGAAGAGCTGGGTCCGCTCCTCGTTGAGGCGCTGGAGGTCCTGGGCGACCTTCGACTGCTTCTCGCGCATGGCCACCACGTCGCGCAGGGCCTGGGCGACGCGCGGGTCGATGTAGCGCGAGTCGAGGAAGAACGTCACCTCCTCCAGCCCCAGGTTGCCCAGGTAGTACTGGCGGTGGCCCTTGGTGCGCTCGGTGATGACGAGCGTGTCGGAGGTGCCCGGGGCCAGCTCGCGCTTGAAGCGCCAGAAGCCGTCCGTGGTCTCCGCGGGGGCGACCGTGTCCTTCAACTCCCAGCCGGTGCGTGGGTGTTCCACGAAGAGCACCTGGGGGCGCTTCGCCTTGTTGCGCGCGGTGACCTTGGTGCGGCGCAGGTGGAAGAACTCCACCACCAGGGTGCCGCGATTGAGCCGCGCGCGGAACACCGGGCCGTCCTCCGGGTCCTCCTCCACGGACACGATGCAGGACAGCTCCACGGCGTAGGGGACGAAGCGCGTGTCGTCGGGCTTGAGCGTGTCGAGCATCGCCTCGCCCACGTAGGTCTCGTCCTCGGTGATGGTGACGGGGCCACCCTCCAGCGTGAGGCCGGTGGTGTTCTTGAACTCGATGCAGGCCATCGGGTTCTTCTCACGCGTGGCGCGGTTGTAGAGCAGCACGCGGCGGCCCTCGAACGGGCGGTGCAGGATGGGGACGAGCGCGCTCTGGTTGCGGTGCACGGTGACGGGGCGGTCCACGCCGTACTCGAAGAGGTCGCCCACCTCCTTGGTGAGCGTCGTCACGGCGGTGCTCTGCTCCAGCGTCTCGCGCATGCCGCCGCGTCCGCCGCCGCCAATCATCGGGCCGCCCTTGCTGCGCATCATGCGGGGCGCGGGCGCGGCCATGGCGGGCATGACGGGAGACGCCATGTCCGCGGAGGAGCCGAAGGACTCGTCGTCCACGGACTCCATCATGGGCTCGGCGGGGGCGCTCTCGTAGGCCTCTTGCGGAATGACGGGCGCGACGCCGGTCTCCGAGCGGACCTCCACGACGGGGCGGCGCAGGTAGCGCGGGTTGTAGAGGTCGTGGACGAAGGACACGGGCAGGCCCGCGATGAGGGACAGCTCCACGTCCACCCAGTCCTCGTCACCGGTGTTGTCCACCATGGCCCAGCCCTGGAGCAGCGGCGGTTGCCCTTCGTCCAGGAGGATGCGGTAGCTGGTCTTCCACACGGGGGACTCCAGCACGTAGCTGACGAACAGCTCGCGCGAGCCCTCTCCGGCGGTGAGGATGGACAGCCGCTTGGAGTCCTTCTTGTACGAGGACATGACGGTGGCCAGGTAGAACTCCAGGTCCTTGCGCACGGCCTCGTCGAGGAACTCCAGCTCGCCCAGCTCCAGCACGTCGAAGGTGCGCAGCGACGCGCCGACGAGCAGCGTGAGGAAGGGGCGCACGACGCTGGCTTCCCCCTGGACGACGGGCAGCGACTCCAGACCGACGATGGCGCCTTCCACCTGCGCGCCACCGACGCGGGCACAGACGCGGGCGCCCTTCACCTGGCCGAGCAGCGCGGTGAGGCTGCCGTGTTCGGGGATGCGGATGGTGGCTTCGGAGAGGAGCTGCTCCAGGGGCTTGGTGGAGTCGTAGCTCACGGCGGACACGGAGCCGCCGTTCAGGTCCAGCACGGTCATGGACTTGAGCACGTCGTTCATGTCGCGCGCCTTGAAGTCCAGGTGCGCGGTCTCGCTGCCGGTCACCTTCCCCCGGCGCTCGAAGTAGCCGACGCCGTGCTTGTAGAGGACGACGCGGCGGATGGACAGGGGCGAAGGCATGCGCGGGGCTCCAGGTGCGGTGTGACGGCAGCCATGGTCTAGCAGCGCAGGGGGACAGGGTTCCACTCCGGGTGGGGGTGGCGACGCTGGCATGCTGCACGGAGCGTCATTTCCGGGAGAGGCATGCGCGGACTGTGCTGGCTGCTCGTAGGGCTGCTCTGGAGCTGTGCGTCGACGTCATCCGCTCCGGCGTTCTCGCCGGAGGCCTTGTGGGCGGAGGCGGAGACTGGAAGTGAATGCGCGGAGGGGGACGAGGACCAATGCCTCGCCCCCTGGTGCGTGGATGGGACCTGCGCGCTGTTCCGGTGCCAGGACCTGGAACCGGGCCGGGTGGTGCGCACGCGAAGCGCGCTCGCGCCGCCGGTGTTCGTGGCACCGGGGAGCGGACCCAGCGGACATGGGGCAGTGCCCAGGGTCTACCGGGCGATGCGACGCCCGTCATGGTGTTCCGCTGGTATCCGCGCGAGAAGCTGCCCAGCGAGGTGAAGCGGCAGAAGGCGATGGAGGAGTGGGCGAAGCGGCCCAAGGAGCGGCACCACATCTTCCCGCAGGCGTTCAAGAAACACTTCGTCACCAAGGGCATCGACATCCATCAGTACGTCATCGCTATCGATGCGGACCTGCACAAACGCATCCACCGTGGAGCGAATGGAGGTCCCTGGAACCAGGACTGGCAAACCTTCAACGAGGGCCAGGGACGAACAGGCAACCGGGAGATGCATTTCGACTACGCAACCCTGATGATTCAGAAGTACGGTCTCTTTGGTTTGACCATGACCTATTGGCAGTTGGTGGACCTCGCGCCCGTTCCAGTGGAGGACTGACGGATGCGCTACTTCGAGCTGTCCACGCCGCGCGATCTGGACAACGTCCACTGGAGCGGGACCTACCGGGCCACGCGCAAGTGGTGCCTGCCGGGAATCGATTGTCCCCGCTGCACGCCCTGGAGCGGAATGTTGGCCTATCCGTCGGTGGACCTGTCCAACCTGACAGAGAACGACTCGCTGACGAGCGGATGGCCCCAGCCTTTGGAGGAGTACGCACGGCGTGCGGCCCTGGTACGTCCATACGTGCCACAGGAGCTTCCTATCGAGCCGGGCTGTAGTTTCGGTCCCCTGGTGGGCACGTCAATGGGCCGGTTTGGTCCTGTCACCGCGAGACCTTCGTGGGAAGTGCTTGTAAGGGAGGACACGCTAGCGTCAATTCAAGAGGCGGGCCTGAAAGGCATCATCCCGGTCCGGGCGGAGCTGCGGAACCGCCGCACGAAGGAACTGCCGCAGTACGAACTGGAAGCGCGCTCCCTGGTGAAGCTGCACCCTGCGTGCATCCAGGACCGGGACCGGGTGCCCACCTGCGAGTACTGCGGGCGCAATGGCTTCTCGCTCCCACCGGAGCGCTGGCTGCTCGGTGCATCCATCCCCACGGACCTCGACCTTTTCGGTGTGGAAGACACGACCCGCATCGTCGTCTCCGAGCGCTTCGTCGACACCGTGAACCGGCTGGGCCCCAGTGACGTGGTCTACCGGGAGATCTCCGTGGAGTAGCAAGTCCCCTGGCGCCGAAAGCCAGTCCGTGGCTCAATGGCAGACGGGGGTCTCCGCCAGATGCAACGACAGTCTTTCCGTCAGGGATTCATCGCGTGGGCCATGGGGGCGCTTGTCCTGCTCATGGGCTGCGGGACGTCCAGGCCGCGGGGCTTCAGTACCGTGACGGAGGTTCCTCCAGGGAGCAGCTCGGATCAGGTGCCCACGTCGTGGCAGGACGCGCGCGTGGGGGACCGCGTGGAATATGCCTTCTACGCGGACCGGATCGGTTCGCGACGGGGGACCAGCGCTTCGGCGGGTCAGCTCTTCGTGGAGGTCATCGCGGTCCGGTCCCCCTGGGTCTGGCTCTTCATCCGGGTGACCCGGAATGACCGCCAACCCCATCCGCATCCGTTCCTGAGCCACGGCTTCGTGCTGCCCATGCGCATGGGCCAGGCCCCTACGAATCCCCCCGACCCCATCGAGGATGGCAGCACGAGCACCACCCGCCAGTGGGCCTTCGCCGCCGGGCAGCACTGGATCGCCCGACGGATTTCCCGCGATGACTCTCCAGGGGACGGCCCCACGCAGCACCGGCTCTACGCCACGACGCCCGGGCCGCTCTATCTCACCAACGGGTTGATCGAGGTGCACTTCAACGCGTTCGGGTTCAGCATGTCCGCAGGCCATTCGCTCGCGCTCGTGTCGTTCCAGCGAGGCTCGGGCACGGTCCAGGGAACCCCTCCCGTCATGGGCAACCCCTGGGGACCGGGCACCTGGTACGAGTTGCAGGAGGGCTCCAGCACCAGCAGCGTCCGCGTGAAGCGTGTCTGTCTGGGCGCGGAACAGGGCTATCTGCTGCGCAAGGTCTGGGAGAAACCTCGGGACGACGTCCGATGCGATGACTTCCAGGGCGCGGAGGTCGTTTCGCTGGAGAATGCGTTGATCAACCTCGTCAACGACTCCGTCTACATTCCCACCTGGCCGCCTCGTGACTACGGAGCCCCGCTCCCCAGGAAGGTGCGGGTCCAACTGGGCCAGGAGTCCGTGGTGGCCTTCTTCGAAGAAGCCCCTGCCAACCGAGGCGAGGGGTCCTACTGGATGCGTTCCAAGAGCTATCCCACGGACCCGTGGAGTCCCGTGCTGCGGGGGCTCCCCATGGAGGTGCGCTTCGACCGGCTCTCGGAAGGGCTCTACGAGCAGCCAGAAGGGGCGCCGCGCAAGTTCTACTCGGACAGCCGGCTCCTCCGCTGGGGCACGTGGGTGGAGTCCTCCGAGCTGTCGACCAGCGCACGTTGAACCCGCGCATGCGGACAGCGTCCACGCGGATCCGCGCGGCGCTCCGTGTATCTAGCGGCCCCATGCGACGCCCCCTCTTCCGCGCTCCCCTCCTGCTGTGCTCCGCGCTCCTCTTGAGCACGGGCTGCGAGAGCATGAAGCCCCGTGCCGTCTCCCCCTCCGACGGCACCATCGCCACCGAACAGCCCGATGCCTCTGCTCCGACCGAGGCCTCCGTGCTGGACGCAGGAACTCCCGACACGGCCACCGACACCACGCCCTCTCCGTGGCAGCGCGCCCGCGTGGGCGACCGCGTGGAGTACGCCTTCTCCGCCCACCGGGGCCGCCCCGGCGCGGACACCGGCGTGGGCGTGGCGGGCCATGTCGTGCTGGAGGTCATCGCCGTCCAGGCGCCCTGGGCGTGGCTCACTGTCACCTTCACGGATGATCAGGGCAAGCCGCTGGCCCACCCTCGCCTCTCCCAGCCTCGCGTGCTGCCCATGCGCATGGAGGAGACACAGCCCTGGAAGCAAGAACACCGCGGCCAGCGCTCCGCCGAACAGACCACCGCCGCCGGGCGCACGTGGGATGCCCGTCGATTCCTGGACGACCGCCGTCCCAGTGACGGCCCCCTCCAGAACCGCCTCTACGCCAATGAGCCCGGCCCGCTGTACCTCACCCACGGCCTGCTCGACGCCAGCACCACGCTCTCCGGCTTCGGCGCCAGCGGCAGCCAGCAGCTCACGCTCGTGTCCTTCCGCCAGGGCTCCGACGCCACGGGGACCGTGCCCGCGCTCGACCGGCCCTGGGGCCCGGGCACCTGGTACGACGTGCGCCAGGACCTCTCCGGAACGTCCTCCGTGCGCCGCGTCTGCCTGGGCGCCGAGCGCGGCTTCGTCCTCCGCAAGGAGCTGACCGGCCCCACTGGCGACGCCCCCTGCGCCGACTTCCGCGACGCCGAGCCGCAGCCCCTGGAAGAGGCCCTGCTCGCCGCCGTCAGCGAAGCCGTCAGCCAGCCGCAGCAGTGGCCCCCCGTCGCCGCCGGCACCGCGCCGCCGCGCCGGGAGACCTTCACCGTCGCCCAGCACCCCATCCCTGCCTTCGTCCTCGAAGCGCCCGCGGGCGAGGGCGCCGAGCGCCGCGTGCAGGTCACCACCTACGCCGCCGACCCCTGGGGCGCCGCGCTCAACGGGCTCGCGGACGAGGCCCGCTTCCTCCCGCTCGCCGACGCCGTCTACCGCGCCCCGCCGAAGGGCAAGCGCGTGCCCGAGGATGGCACCGCGCTCGCCGGCTGGGGCAAGTGGGTCATCGACGGCGGCAGGTAGCGCGCCTCAGTCACACGAGCGGCGCTCCGGCTTGTCCGCGCGGCACTGCGCCACGGACGGGAGCGCCGCGCGCGCCTCGTCCGCCACCTCCACCAGCTGGCGCGAGCACTCCTTCGCCGCCAGCGTGCCCTGGATGTCGAACAGGGACAGCACCTCCTTGCAGCGCTTCTGCATGGACTCCACGCCCGCCACGAAGAGCGGCTGCATCACCTCCGGCGTGAACGAGTAGCCGCTCGCCGTCGCCAGCCCCGTCTCCGGCTTGAACATCCACGCGCTGCGCCAACTGCTCGCCACCTGGTCGAAGCGCGCCGAGCCCATCCACACCGCCTGCCCCGCCCCCGGCCCCGCCATCTGGGGCTGGAAGCCCCCGCCCTTGCGGCGGCAGAAGTCCTCCGAAGCACCGCGCAGCGTGCAGACGTTGTACTCGCCCAGCCGGCGCGTCACCGCGAGCAGCTCCGCCTGCTGCACCTCGGCCACGCGCGGCTGCGCCACGAACAGGTCGATGGTGCGCATCAGCACGCTCATCGCGTTCTTTGGATCCATGGCCGGGGACGGGTTCATCCCGCCCGTCGAAATCACCAGCACGCGCTCCGCTCCACGCTGGACCGCCTGGAGCAGCGGGAGCCCGGAGCGCACGCCGCCGTCGTAGTACGTCCCCGTGCGGTCACCCGCCGCCGACGGCAGCATGCCCGCCGGGTTCGACAGCACCGGCTCCGCGATGGACGCCACGATGGCGTGCACCATCCCGCCCTTGCGAATCTTGTCCGACGCACCCGGCCTGAAGTCCGCCGGATCCTGGTCGCTCACGCTGAACACGTCGCCCGTCTGGAAGTCCACGGACACCGACACCAGCTCCGTGCCGTTGTGCAGCATCTCCGGCTGGATGAACTGATCCAGCTTCGCGTACACCCCGTCGAACTTCACCAGCCCGCGCGTGTCCTCCGCCAGGTTCCACAGCCACGTGGAGTTCACGCAGTACAGGTCCGACTCCACCGTGCACGTGTAGTTGCCCAGGAGGAGCCGCCGCGCGTTCGCCTCCTGGCCCGGCGTGTGGAACAGGTCCACCAGCGTGCTGATGAGCGCGCCCGTGCTCGTCCCCGCCGCCAGATCGATCCGCGCGTCGCCGCACCCCTCCGGCGCGGGCTTGCCCCGGCACTGCTCCAGGATGCCCAGGAGCCGCCACATGGCCCCCGCGCTGAACGCGCCGTTGGCTCCGCCGCCGCTCAGCACCACCGCGTTGCTGGGCCGCTGGAGGTCGCGGCGCCACGAACGCGCCCGCACGTACGCCGCCGCGGACGCCGCGCCCCGCTGGATGCCCTGCGCGAGCACCTCGCGCGTCAGCGGCACCTCCAGCGACTGCTGCAACGCCGCGAGCGACGGACCAATCCCCATCGCGTTCGCGAGGAAGCGCTCCGCGTCCACCTCCTCCGCGGCCGGCGTCGCCGTGGAGAGGGATTGCGCCGGCAGCGGCACGCCCCACGCCGACGCCTTCACCGTCCGGTCGACGTAGCCCGTGCGCCCATCGTTCTCATAGCAGGATGCCGAATCGTTGCCCGCGTGCTGGACCAGGCACGCCGTCATGTCCAGCACGGCCTCCGGAGACGCACCCAGCGCGTCCATCCACGCACCTGCTCGCGAGGGATCCACATAGGAGTCCGTCAACTGCGCGCGCGTCAGCCCCGCCACGCGCTCCACCGCCGGCACGCGGATCGGCATGTCCTTCGGCTCCGGCGAGTCCGGGGCGTTGAGCGTGTCCAAGAGGACGTCCGTGCGCATGAAGCTGCAACCGCTCGCCGTGGCGGCGAGGAACATCAGCAGGGGCGTGAGGTGACGGCGCATGGGGAACGCCTCCATGACGAGGGATGGAACGGACCGTCTTCCTCCTTAGCTGAAGCCCCCGACGCCCGGCCATCACCCCAAACGTCCGGCATCCGCAATCTCGCAAAGCACTGCTCGCGACGCGTCGCGGTGCGGTTAGCATGCGCCTCCCGTCCCGGAGGGTATCCCCTACATGGTTGAGTATGACCCGCATCGCTGGTGGAGCTACTTCCACTACCTGCGCGGTTCGATGGTGAAGGAGATCGTCGGCCGAGTCTTGATGTGCGTTGTCTGGGCCGCGGCCGTGGTGGGCTTCCACCAGCACGTGCGCAACGTGGGCGTGCCCCCCACGGTACACACGCTGGCCGGCATCTCGCTGAGCCTCCTGCTCGTGTTCCGCACCAACGCCTCCTATGACCGCTTCTGGGAGGGCCGCAAGCTGTGGGGCGGCATCGTCAACGAGACGCGCAACCTCATCCGCGCGTCGGAGCCCTTCCTGGGCAAGACGGCGCTCTACACCGCGCTCATCCGCTGGACGGCCGCGTTCCCCTTCGCCACCGCCGGGTGGCTGCGAGGCCAGCAGCGGCAGTTGGGTCCCCACACGGAGACCCTGCCCTCCGGGGAGGTGACGGAGGTGCTCAAGGCCCAGCACGTGCCCCTCAACGTGGCGCGCCGGATGACGGCCGTGCTGGACGAGGGCCGCCGCCAGGGGCTGTATCCCGAGTACGTCCAGATGCAGCTGGACCAGAACGTCCAACTGCTCATCGACTACCTGGGAGGTTGTGAGCGCATCCACCGCACGCCCATGCCCTTCGCGTACATGGTGCACCTGCGCCGCGCGCTCATCCTCTACTGCTTCACCCTGCCCTTCGCGCTGGTGGACACCTTTGGCTGGGTGACAGTCGTGGCCACGTTCGTCGTCGCGTATGTCTTCTTTGGTATCGAGGAGATTGGCGTCGAGATCGAAGACCCCTTCGGCACGGACGACAACGACCTGCCGCTCGATACCATCTGCCAGAACATCCAGAACAACCTGCTGGCGCTCCTGCCAGCCCCCGCCGCGAGCGCCCGCGACGACTCCGCCGCCTGAGCTCGCGACAGGGGCCGGGTGAAGGGCTACTCCGCGACGGAGACCTTCACCTCGATGTTGCCGCGCGTGGCGTTGGAGTACGGGCACACCTGGTGGGCCGCCTCCATCAGCTTCTGCGCCTCCTCGCGGGGGATGCCCGGGAGGATGCCCGTGAGCTCCACCGCCAGGCCGAAGCCGCCCTCGGGCGTCTTGCCGATGGTGACGGTGGCCTTCACGCCGGCCTTCTCATCCAGCTTCTTGCCGGCCTTGCCCGCGACCAGGCGCAGCGCGCTCTCGAAGCAGGAGGAGAAGCCCGCGGCGAAGAGCTGCTCGGGGTTGGTGGCCGTCTCCTTGCCGGAGCCGCCCAGCTGCTTCGGCATGGCCAGCTCCAGGCCGTTCAGCGGGCTGTTGTCCAGCAGCAGCTTGCCGTTGCGGCCGCCGTGGGTGACGGCGGTGGTGGAGTAGAGGGGCGAGATCTGGACCGGGGCCATGGTGGTGCTCCTTCGTGACGTCGTGGTTGGAAACCGCGTGTGTCTCAAGCGCTGCGTGAGGAAACCTTTTCGAACAGCCGCTGGATGTCCCGGCGCAGCCGCGACAGCTCCTCCAGCGTCAAACCGGTGCGGCAGACAATGGCCTCCGGGATGGACGCGGCCTTGCGGCGCAGCCCCTTTCCCTGCGCGGTGAGCGACACCGTCACCGACCGCGCGTCCTCCTGGGAGCGCTCGCGGCGCACGAAGCCCAGCGTCTCCAGACGCTTGAGCAGCGGCGTGAGCGTCCCCGAGTCCAGGTACAGCTTCTCCCCCAGCTCCTTCACCGACACCCCGTCCGTCTCCCAGAGCACCAGCATCACCAGGTACTGCGGATAGGTGAGCCCCAGCTTCGCCAGGAGCGGCGTGTAGGCCTGCACCATCGCGCGCGACGCCGCGTAGAGCGGGAAGCACAGCTGCAGGTCCAGCCGGAGGAAGTCATCCGTCGACATGGGGAGTATGTAGTGCACAATTAAATTGCGCGCAATCAAATCGGCGGTGCGCGAGGGGAAGCGCCGTCAGCCGCAGGGTGTTTCCCCCGTCGGGCAGGGCCGTGGTACAGCCGCCACCCCCGGAGTGCCCGGGAACTGTCGAGGACGAGGGATGCTCAGGACGGTCACCGCCACGCGCTACGTGACGCCCTTGCGCGAGGGGGGCTCGCTGCCCGCCATCGTGGAGGCGAACGACGCGGGGCTCTATGTCGTGAAGTTCCGTGGGGCGGGCCAGGGGGCCAAGGCGCTCATCGCGGAGTTGATTTCGGGAGAGCTGGCGCGGGTGCTGGGCCTGCGCGTGCCGGAGCTGGTGTTCGTGGAGCTGGACGTGTCGCTCGGGCGCAACGAGCCGGACAGCGAGATCCGCGAGCTGCTCAAGTCGAGCGCGGGGTTGAACCTGGCGCTGGACTACCTGCCGCGCTCGGTGACGTTCGACCCGCTGGCGGTGCCGGTGCCGGAGGCGCAGGTGGCGTCCGCCATCGTGGCGTTCGACGCGTTCGTGACGAACGTGGACCGCACGCCGAAGAACCCCAACCTCCTGGTGTGGCACCGCAACCTCTGGCTCATCGACCACGGGGCGGCGATGTACTTCCACCACTCGTGGGACGGCTGGGAGGAGCGCAGCCAGACGCGCTTCGCGCCCATCAAGGACCACGTGCTCTTGCCGTGGGCGCACGGGCTGGCGGAGGCCGGGGACCTGCTCCAGGCGCGGGTGACGCGGGAGGTGGTGGAGCGCATCGTGGGGTCCATTCCGGAGGCGTGGCTGGGCCAGGAGCCCGCGTTCGCGACCACGGCGGAGCACCGCGCGGCGTACGTGACGTGGCTGATGCGCAGGCTGGAAGCGGCGCCGGCGTTCATCGAGGAGGCGACGCGTGCCCACGCCCAGCTCGTTTGATTACGCCATCATCCGGCTGGTGCCTCGCGTGGAGCGCGAGGAGTTCATCAACGTGGGCGTCGTCCTCTTCTGCGTGCAGCACCGCTACCTGGGCGCGCGCGTGGAACTGGACGTGGCGCGGCTGAAGGCGCTGTCGCCGGACGCGGACGTGGAGCTGCTCGCGGGCCACCTGGAGAGCTTCCGCCGCGTGTGCGTGGGCGGGAAGGACGCGGGGCCCATTGGACGGCTGCCGCAGAAGGAGCGCTGGCACTGGCTGGTGGCGCCCCGGAGCACGATGCTCCAGACGGGCCCGGTGCACGCGGGCTTGTGTGACGACCCGGACCGCGCGCTGGAGCACCTGCTGGACACGATGGTGCGGGTGAAGCCCGCCGGGTGAGCAGCCAGGCGGGCGGGCACTCTGTCCGCCTGCCAGCACATCGCGGATGGCGCGGGCGCATCCCATCGTGAAGAGAGCGGGGAGGCCTGGACGTTCGTCCCAGGGCTTCCCATTTTTCATCGCGAGGCATGGGGAGGTAGCGACCGGACCATGGAGCCGTCAGCGCTGCGCATCGTCACGTACAACGTCCGCTACTTCGGCCACATGCTGAGGGGGCTCGCGAGCACCATCGGTCCCAAGCGCCGGGTGGCGGCCGCACTGGCCACCCTGGACCCGCTGCCGGACATCGTGTGCCTCCAGGAGGTGGAGACCTCCTCGCTGCGCAGCAACATCGTGCACCGGCCCACGCGTCCGGGTGAGACGCAGCTGGAAGCCTTCATGGAGCGCGTGGAGGAGACCTTCGCCCTCCAGGGGAGGGACATGCCCTACGAGGCGTTCTACTTCCGCGCGCACCACTACAAGGTGGGGGAGCTGTCGCTGTACACGACGGGGCTGGCGATGCTCGTCAACACGCGCACGCTCCAGGTGGACAAGCACAACGTGCAGGCGCCGGAGCACATCACGCACCACCACGTGCAGGGCCTGAAGGAGCGCAAGCAGAGCCGCATCTGCGCGCACATGCGCGTCATCCGCCGCGCGGACCAGCGCGCGTTCCACGTCTTCAACACGCACCTGAGCCTGCCCACGCCGTTCGCCCGCGAGTTCTGGGCCACGCGCGACAAGATGGGCTGCGGCGTCAACCAGCTCCACGAAGCGAAGAAGCTCGCGGGCTTCATCGGACTGCACGCGAAGGAGGAGCCCTTCGTGGTGTGCGGGGACTTCAACTCGCCGCCGTCGTCGCCGGTGTTCCGCTACCTCACGGGGGATGCGCACCTGACGTGCGCGCAGGCGGCGGTGGGGCAGATCAACCCAACCCTGTCCCGCGCCTTTCCCACCGCGGGCTTCATGCACATGCGCATGCACCTGGACCACCTGTTCTCCGGTGGCGGTGTGAGCTGGGTGGACACGGAGGAGACGCGGCCCTTTGGAGACCTGACCAGCCGCTTCCACGGCCTGTCCGACCACGTGCCGCTCATCGCGCGATTCCGGCTGGCCGCACCGGCGCCCGTGCTGGTGACCTGAGCAGCCGGCCGCCGCGTTCTCGCCGGGTGCTCCCCACGCGCGCGTCGCGTGGGCAGCGTGCCTTGTAGGGGAGCGCGACGATGATTCGACTCCAGCGCGTCTATGACGAGCACGGCCCGGGCCCTCGGGCGGGGGCCCGGTTCCTGGTGGACCGGCTGTGGCCACGGGGGCGCAAGAAGGCGGACCTCCACCTGGACGGTTGGCTCCGCGACGTGGCGCCCAGCACGGAACTGCGGCAGTGGTACGGCCACCACGTGGAGCGCTTCGACGAGTTCCGGTCCCGGTACATCCGCGAGTTGGACGCGCACCCCGACGCGTGGGAGCCGCTGCTCGAGGCCGCGCGCCACGGCCGCATCACGCTGCTCCACGGTGCCCGTGACACCGAGCACAACAACGCCACGGTGTTGAAGGACTACCTGGAGGCCCGGCTGAAGCGCCCCGCGCGAACGAAGCCGCGCCGCACGGTGCACTAGTCCGCGTCGCGCTCCAACGCCTCCCATGCGTCCAGGATTTCGCGCGTCTTGCGCTCGGCGAGCGCGTGGAACTCCGGCGCCAGGTGGGCCACCTTGTCCGGGTGGTACTGCGCGATGAGCGTGCGGAACACCTTGCGCGCCTCGTCCTTGGGAGTGCCCCGCTCGATGCCCAGCACCGTCCAGGGGTCCTTCGTCTCGGGCTCGGGCGCGACGGCACGGCTGCCGCGCGGGGGCGTCGCTTCGTCGGCCTGCCACGAGCGAGCCCTCGACGCGCCATGGCGGCCTCCGCCGCCCGAGGCTCTGTTGTCACGGGCCCTGGCGGAGCCGGAGCGGGCGCCATCGCGTGCGGACGCATCTTCGCGGGCGCTGGAGCGGCGCCAGGGGTCGGCGGGTTCTTCCGGCGCTCCGCTGTCGCTCACGGGCCCGTAGCGCGGCGGCGCTCGGGGCGCGGGCTCGGGGCGGCGGTGGCCGGGGCGCTTCTCCGGGTCGGGCGCGGGGATGCCGTGCGACAGGCGGCTCAGGGCCTCCTGGAGGAACCAGAGGTCTTCCGCGGGGCTGGCGTGCTTGCGCACCACCGCGCGTGGCTTGCCGCCCTCCAGCAACACGTAGCCCGTGGCCGCCGCGTAGGCGCGCTTCTTGTCGTCCGGGTAGAGCCGGTCGCCCAGGTCCCCCAGCGGATCCCTCCACATGCCTTCCGTGGTGCCCTCGTCCGCCACGATGACCTGCGACAGCACGTCTCCGAACAGGTCCTCCAGCGCAGCGAAGGGCTCGCGCGCCTGCGGTGGACGCGTCATCGCCGCGCCGTGGCGCACCCCCGCCACCAGCAGCAGCCCCTGCGCCGCGTCCACGAACGAGAAGAGCTTCTCGCGGACCTGCTTGTCGGAGAAGTAGAGAACGGCCTGCACGGTCCTCCCATCTTAGGGCCTTCGCGCCCCGGCCCCCATTCGTTCCCCTCCCAACCTCGCGAGCCCGGTCCGAGGAATTCCGACAAGACCCGGTTCGAAGCGGCTCGACCCCGGGACGGGCTTGCGGAAGAGTCACCCTCCTCATGCGCTGCTGCCACCGCCACGCCCCCGCCGCCGCCGCCGGGTCCTCCGACCCGCATCCGTTCAGCCTCCCCGGCGCCACCGAGCACTACGCCGCGCCCCGGCCCGTGCGCGCCGAGCACGTGCGCATCGAGCTGGACCTGGACTTCGCCCAGCGCGCCCTGACCGGCACCTGCACCACCCGCGTGTCCGCCGTCCGCACCGTGTCCACCGTCACCTTCGACGCCGTGGACCTGGACGTCACGGAGGCCCACGTCGACGGCCGCTCCGTCCCCTTCTCCAACTCCGGTGCGCACGTGCGCGTGGAGCTGCCTCGCGCGCTCGAAGCCGGCCAGGCGTGCGACATCGCGCTCACCTACCGCGCCCGCCCCCGCCGCGGCCTCTACTTCTGGGGCCCCGACGCGGGCTACCCCGACCGGCCGCTCCAGGCGTGGACGCAGGGCCAGGACATCGACGCGCGATGCTGGTTCCCCTGCCTGGACACACCCGCGCAGAAGGCCACGTCGGAGGTCATCGCCACCTTCCCGGCGAACATGACGTCGCTGTCCAACGGCGTGCTCGTCAGCGACGTCACCAGCGGCGAGCGGCGCACCCAGCACCACCGCATGGCGCAGCCGCACGCGCCCTACCTCGTCACGCTGGTGGTGGGCGAGTTCGACGAGGCCACCGACACCGCGGGCACCACGCCGCTGCGCTACCTGTTCCCCAAGGGCCGCCGCGAGGACGCGCTCCGGTGCGTGGCGCGCACGCCGCGGATGATCGCCGCGTACGAGTCCATCACCGGTGAGCCCTACCCGTGGAGCGGCTACGCGCAGGTGTTCGTCACCGAGTTCATCCTGGGCGGCATGGAGCACACGACGGCCACCACGCTGGTGGACACCGTGCTGCACGACGCGCGGGCGCACCTGGACTACAACGCCGAGCCGCTCATCTCCCACGAGCTGGCGCACCAGTGGTTCGGCGACCTGCTCACCTGCCGCGACTGGCCCCACGGCTGGCTCAACGAGGGCTTCGCCACCTACTTCGAGGTGCTCTGGAAGGAGCGCGGCGACAACCGGGACGAGGCCGACCATCACCGGGCGCTCGACCTGGAGGCCTATCTCTCCGAGACGCGCGAGCGCTACGCGCGCCCCATCGTCGCCCGGAAGTTCCAGGCGCCCATGGACCTGTTCGACCGCCACCTCTACGAGAAGGGCGGGCTGGTGCTCCACGAGCTGCGCCGCCGCGTGGGGGAGGACCTCTTCGTGCGCGCCCTGCGCCACTACGTCGCGTCCCACCGCCACGGCGTGGTGGAGACGGTGGACCTGGCGCGAGCCTTCGAAGAGGCCACCGGCCACAACCTGGATCCGGTCTTCGACCAGTACGTCTTCTCCCCCGGCCACCCGGAGCTGAAGGTGGAGGTCCGCTACGAGGCGGACGACGCGCGCCTGCGCATCACCGTGCGCCAGACGCAGCGCACGGATTCGGGCACGCCCGTCTTCCGCCTGCCGCTGGAGGTGGCCGTCACGGTGAACGGCGAGGACACGCGCCACCGGCTGGAGCTCACGGACGCGGAGCACCGCTTCCACCTGCCCTGCCCCGCCGCGCCCACGCAGGTGCGCGTGGATCCGCGCCGCGACGTGCTGGGCACGCTGGACGTGGACAAGGCCGTGGGGCTGTGGCGCGAGGAGCTGGCGAATGCCCCGGAGGCCCGCGCGCGCACGGAGGCCGCGCACGCGCTGGGCAAGGACGGAGGCCTGCGGTCGGTGGAGGCGCTGGGCCGGGCGCTGAAGGACGCGAAGCTGTTCTGGGCCACCCGCGCCGCGTGCGCGAAGGCGCTGGGCCGCATCCGCACGCCGGAGGCCCGCGCGCTGCTGCTGGACGCGGTCGCCACCGAGCACCCGCGCGTGCGCCGCGCCGTCGTCGCCGCGCTGGGTGAGTTCCGCCACGACGTGGAGGCTGCCGGGAGCCTGCGTGCGTTGCTGGAGGCTGGAGACGCCAGCTACTTCGTGGAGGCGGAGGCCGCTCGGGCCCTGGGCCGCGTGCGGGCGCTGGATGCGCTGCCCCTGCTGGAGGCGGCCACCGCGAGGCCGTCGTTCCAGGACGTCATCGGCGCGGGCGCGATGGACGGGCTCGCGGAGATGCAGGACCCGGCCGCGTTCCCGGTGGCCGTGGCGCGCACCGCGTATGGCCAGCCCGCGTTCCTGCGCCGCGCGGCCGTGAGCACGGTGGCGAAGCTGGCGGAGGTGGCGAACCGCAAGCGTGAAGCCGTGGACCTGTTCGCGCAGCTCCTGCGCGACCCGCAGTTCCGCGTGCAACTGGCGGTCTGCGACGCGGCCTCCACGCTGGGCGACCGTCGCCTGCTGCCCGCGCTGGAGGGCACGACCTTCAGCGATCCACGCACCCGCCGCTACGCCCGCGAGGCCGTGCGCGCCCTGCGCGAAGGCGCGCCCCAGGCCCGTGAAGTCGCGTCACTGCGCGAGGAACTGGACGCGCTCAAGCAGGAGACGCGCACCCTGCGCGAGAAGCTGGAGACGCTCACGCTCAACGCGCAGCCAGCCGCCCCCGCGCGGAAGCCCGTGCGCAAGCAAGCAGCGAAGCGCGGTCGCACGAAGCCCAAGCGTCGGCGATAGGCCGTCAGTCCGTCCGCCCCTGCAACGACTGGCGCAGGAACGTGCGCCAGTCCTCGAGCAACGCGGGCGACACGTCGTGGCCCAGGTCCGGGTAGGTCTTCACGTCGATGGGGACGCCCCGGCCCTTCAGCTCCGCGACCCGGTCGCGCGTGTGCTGCACGGGGATGATGGCGTCCTGCTCTCCCTGGAGCACCCGCACCCTCCGCGCCAAGGGCTGCTCCTGCCCCGGGTCGCCCAGAAGGCGTGTCCCCATGGGCATCGCCGCGTCCACCAGCTCCGGGTGCCGGATGGCCAGCATCCACGCCAGGTCTCCTCCGTAGGAGAACCCCGTCACCACCACGCGGCGGATCTCCGGATGCTCCGCCCGGACCTCGCGGATCAACTCCGCGAGCCGCTCCGCCATGCGCTCCACGTCCTCCGTCTTCCCCTCCCACGTCTTCTCCTCGTGGTCGGCCTGGAACCACGTGAAGCCGTCACGGCGGGGCCTCGGGCCCTGGGGCAACAGCGTGCGCACCGGGATGCCCAGCGACTGGATGGGCGCGTCCCAGAACGCGGGCGTGGAGCCGGAGAAGTGCAGGGCCACGAGCAGCGCCTCGGGCTTCGGAGCCCCCACCGCCTCGCTCTTGTAGACGAGCGGGCCCGGCGCCACCGGAGGCGTGCCCCGGCTGCCCGCACAGCCCATCCCCAGCATCGACACGGCGAGCAGCACGGCGGCGGTTCGGGATTCGCGCATGCTCCCCCATGTACCCGCCCGCCCGCCCGGCCTCCAGGGGTGCTGTCAGCGCCCGGCCCTCCGGCTTCACCGCGCCGCTTTGGCCCACAGTGTGTACCTGTAGTCAAAGGGAACGCGCACGGGCGCCAAGACGCGCGCCCGCCAACGCCGGGGAGCCCCCACCGCCCGGCAGGGCCGCCACGCGAAGGAAAGACGCGTGCCGGTTCCCACCAGGAGCGAAGCATGGCCGGAGGAGCCGCACGGGAGCTGGAAGCCGTCTTGGACGCAGCGGTGGATCCCTTCATCGCGTGCGGCCCGGATGAGCGCATCCTGCACGTCAACGCGGCGACGGAGCGGCTGCTGGGCTGGGACCGCGAGCAGCTCGTGGGCAGGCCCGTCACCGACCTCTTCCCGCCCCGCCTGCACCACTTCCACGGCCTCAGCCTGCCGCGCTACCTGCTGTCGCGCCGCAAGGCACTCGGCGGGCGGCCCACGCGCGTCTTCGCCCTGCGGCGCGACGGCGTGGAGCTCCAGGTGGAGGTCACCGTGGGCGCCACCGGCCTGGACGGGAATGAGCGCATCGTCTTCACGCTGCGCCGGCTGCATGAGGTCATCGACTCGCTGGAGGAGCCGGTGGAGCACGTCTCCGGCCGCTCCGGCGTGGCCTCGCACCAGGAGACGGTGGACCGGCTCTACCGGCTGCTCGTGGAGAACGCGCCCCTGGGCATCTTCCACTTCGACCGCAACCCCGTCATCACCGCGTGCAACGACCTCTTCGCGAGCTTCATCGGCACGTCGAAGCGCAACCTGGTGGGCCTGAACCTGCTCACGCTGCGCGACGAAGAGATCATGACCTGCGTGCGCGAGTCACTGGCCGGCCGCCCCTGCGACTACGAAGGCAACTACCGCACGCTCACCACCGGCAAGGAGATACCGGTGCGCATCCGCTTCGCCCCCTGCTACGCGGAGGACGGCACCGTGGAGGGCGGCGTCGGCATCGTGGAGGACATCACCGAGCGCCGCCACGTGGAGGCCGAGCGCGAGGAGAACCTGGCCCAGCTGGACCTGCTCTTCCGCGGCGCGCCGGTGGGCATCGGCTTCCTGGACACGAACCTGCGCTACGTGCGCGTCAACGAGACGCTCGCGCGCATCAACGGCATCCCGGCGGAGGACCACCCGGGCCGCACGCTGCCGGAGCTGCTCGGCGAGCCGGGCACCATCGCGGAGCAGGGGCCCCGGTACGTGCTGCGCACCGGCGAGCCGCTGGTGAACCAGGAGTCCACCTCCGACCAGGACCTGGGCGTCCCCGGCCCCCGGCGCTGCTTCCAGGGCAGCTTCTATCCCGTGCGCACCCCCGATGGCCGCGTGCTGGGCGTGGGCGTCCTCATCGAGGACATCACCGAGCGCCGGCGCGCGGAGGAGGAGCGCGCGCACCTGTACCGCGAGGCCCAGGAGGCCATCCGCGTGCGCGACGACTTCCTCTCCATCGCGAGCCACGAGCTGAAGACGCCGCTGACGCCCCTGAGCCTGCGCCTGGCCACGCTGGAGCGCCGCCTGGAGCGCGGCGAGAACCTGGACCCCGGCGTGCTGCGCCACGCGCGCCACCAGCTCACGCGCCTCACCGGCCTCATCAACGACCTGCTGGATGCCTCGCGCATCGAGGCCGGCCGGCTGTCCCTGCACCCGGAGGCCACCCGCTTCGACCTGCTGGTGGAGCACACGCTCGCCGGCATGGAAGGGCAGAAGGGCAACCACACCTTCGACTTCGAGCACCCCCGGGAGCCCATCTCCGTCCACGGCGACACGTTCAGGCTGGAGCAGGTCGTCTCCAACCTGCTGGAGAACGCGCTCAAGTACAGCCCGGACGGCGGCACCATCCGCGTGCGGCTGTCCCTGACGGACGACGTCGCGGTGCTGTCCGTGACAGACCCGGGCATTGGCATCCCGGAGGATCAGCAGCAGCAGCTCTTCGACCGCTACTTCCGCGCGCGCAACGCCTCCACGCGCTCCTACGGCGGGCTGGGCCTGGGCCTCTACATCAGCCGCGACATCGTGGAGCGCCACGGCGGCCGCATCTGGGTGGAGAGCGTGGCGGGCCGGGGGTCGACCTTCTACGTCGCGCTGCCGACAATCGCCTCCGTGCGGCCCGCCCTCCCGCAGGTGTGGCCCGATCGCCACCTCCACTGAAGCCGCGATGGCGCCCGCCTGAAAGAACTTCAGCTCCGCCTCTCCGCCCCCGACGAGGGCCTCATGCAAAGGGCTGGAATCCCACGCTTCCCGGCCCTGGCACGCCCCCTGCTCTACCCGGATGCACGGGAGGGAGAGAGTTATGGAGAACATGACGATGAAGAGCGAGTCCCCCATCAGCCAGGACAATGACGGGTGGGTGGTCCGGGTGAAGGTCGGTGGACGCATCCAGGAGGTGCGCTGCACCTCGGAGAACCAGGCGCGCTACTTCGCCGCGGTGCTGTCCTTCAACAACGCGGCGCCCCCCTCGCGCCTGCGCCACTAGCGCGCGAGGAGAGACGCCCGGCGTCAGGCATTGCGCCGGGCGATGTCGGTCGACAGCACGTTGGCGAAGGACACCCAGCCCAGGTACGGCGCCATGAACCACGGCGCCTTGCGGTCCACCCGGCTGGCGGCGGCGGTGTAGGCCGCGATGCTGCCCAGCAGGGCCCAGTTCTCCACCGCCGCGGCCTTGAGCTGGCGCTTGCGGAAGAACAGGTGGGACCACGCGGCGTTGAGCCCCAGTTGCATGAACCACAGGCCCAGCGCGCGCGAGCGCTCCGCGCCCGCGGGTGAGCCCCAGATGCGCCAGCCGGAGACGGCGATGAGCCCGTAGAGCGCCGTCCACACCGGCCCGAAGGCCTGGCGCGGCGGCTGGTAGGGCGGCTTCTTCAGATGCTTGTACCAGCGGCCCTCCACGGCCTCGCGGGTGCTGCGCGCGTTGAGGAAGACCGCGCCCGCGGTGATGGCGCTGAAGGCCCCCAGCGCCACCAGCGATTCACGGTTGAGCGTGGCGTTGTGTTCCAGACCCTCGGAGCCTCCCAGCTGGCTGAGCTGCATGTCGTTGCCTCCAGACGTGACGAAGCCGTTGTGCGAGCCCACAAGCTGTGTCCTCGCACAACGGCCTGCCACATCCGCCTGCCTGCCCGGCCGTCCGCTCAGGGCTGCGCGGGGACGGACGCGGCGTCCATGGGCGCGCGCGCCTCCGTGGACACGCCCGCCGCCAGCCAGCCCTTCACGAGCGCCAGGTGCTCGGCCTCCGCGTCCAGCGCCAGCTGGAAGCGGT
The DNA here is from genome assembly GCF_054512695.1 of Corallococcus sp. M7. NCBI lineage: Bacteria > Pseudomonadati > Myxococcota > Myxococcia > Myxococcales > Myxococcaceae > Corallococcus > Corallococcus sp. M7. The sequence continues at coordinate 682,506 of NZ_CM137252.1, read as the reverse complement.
CCGCGAGCGAGTCATGGCCCAGGCCGCGCGCCAGGTCGATGAGCAGCTCCCAGCTCGCGTTGTCCGTCAGCTCCGCCACCAGCAGCGCCTGCATGGCCTGCCGCAGGTTGGTGCGCGCGTCGGAGATGGCCGCGGGCACGCCCATGGAGATGACCGCGGTGAGGTCCGCCGACGGCGTCATCGCCGTGGGGTCCGCGCCCAGCTTCTCCATGGCCTCCGTCAGGAGGGCGAAGTGGCTGAGTTCGTCATCCAGGATCTTCGTGAGCAGCTCCCGCGAAGGCCCCCCCTCCCAGCTGCCGAAGACCTCCAGCTTGGAGAGCGCGCCCTCGTAGAGCCGGACGCCGCTGCGCTCGAAGGCGAGCCGCTCGCCCAGCTTGTCGATGAACACGGTGGGCTTGCCGCCCTTGAGCATGTCCACCGCGGTCTTCGCCACGCCCTTGAGGCTGGAGGGCGGCGGGACGTGGCCCAGGCCGTCACCGGACTCGCGCATGTACTGCTTGCGCACCTCCGCGATGGCCTGCGCGTCGCCCGGGCTGCTGGGCTGCGCGCGCTCCGCTTCCGCGATGATGTCCTTGCTGTCCACGGGAGACGTCTTGATGCCGGTGCGGTTCATCCCCACGTCGGCGACGGTGTCCTTGCTCATTGCAGCCTCCTCCCCTCGAGCACCGAGCCCATGCGCTCCGCCTTCGCGGCGAGCTCCGTGCCCGGCCTCCATTTGTACCCAGCCGCCGCCGTCTCCGAGGGCGACCCTTCCGAGTTGAGCTGCGCCTGGTACACGAGCGTGCGGTGGTCCGGCGGCAGCTGCGACTTGTCCACGTACTCGGTGCCGTCCGAGCGCATGTCCACCTCCTGCGAGAGGACCTTGCGCACGAACTCACGGTGCTCCTTGAACGCGATGGGCTCCGGGAGCGCGCGGGGCAGCACCTCCGCCGGGTCGCGCTTCTCCAGGTTCTTGAACAGGTCCATCACGTAGTGGAGGTGCCCCAGCTCGTAGTCCACGAACCGCTGCCACACCTCCTTGATGCGCGGGTTCGTCTCGTACGCGAGGCACGAGTAGTAGTTGTAGACCTCCATGGCCTCATGGAGCATCCACTTCTCCAGCAGGGACTCGCCGGGGTCCATCAGCGAGCCGTACTGGGTGACGTGCTGCTCCTCGATGGAGGCGATCTCCGCGTAGAGCTGCCGCGCGACGGGGTCCGTGAACGTGGGGCCCACGGTCATGTAGTAGTCGTGCGTCTGGAACTCGGACGCGGTGATGGTCATCGCGTGCAGCTTGGACAGCGGATCCGCGGTCTTGCAGTCGTAGGGACGGCGCAGGTCATCCAGCGGATGGCGGTGCTCCACGGCGGTGGGGCGGCCCGGGATGATGTCCGTATAGGACTGGGTGATGTTGTTGGGGTCCTGGCCCTCCAGCCGGTCATAGAGCGCGGAGTAGCGGTACAGGTGGTCGAAGTCCTCCAGCATCCCGAACCGGTACGTCTGGGCCAGATAGGGGTCGGGCTCGTGGATGGCCACGCTGGCGGTGACTTCAATGGCCAGCTGCTCGAAGCCGAGCGTGGTTTCGATGACCTTCTGGTCCGGCGGCGTGAGCCAGTTCACCAGCGTCTGCTGGTGGTGCTCCGCGCGGCGCACCAGCGCCAGGTGCGGGCGCAGCTCCAGGTTGAGCCGCGCGAAGATGTGCTTCATGCGCAGGGCATCCGCTTCGATGCCGTTCATCAGGATGACGCGCGTCCGGGTGAACGCGTCATCATCCATCTTGCTGTAGGGCCGCCGCACCATGTCCTTCCAGGTGAAGGACTGGCGCTCCACGGCGACGCCTTTTTCTTTGAACAGGTCCAGGGCCACGGGATGACTCCTCAAGGCAGGGACAGGCATTGAACGCGGGCGATGGCCGTCACCGCCTCGGGTCCCATGGGCCTCAAGGTTGGGAAGACTTGGCCAACGGCAACAGACGTGCAGGCGTCGGCCGTCGTCCGCCGGGGGCTGCGACGGCTCGCCAGGTCCCCTGCTTCGCGGGGCTCTCCGGATCCTCGTGGATAAAGCGCCAGCCTCCCCAGCCCTTGCTCGTGTCGCGGCGGCGTCTCCCGGAGTAGCGTCACGCCGTCGACCTCGTGGGGAGGGGCCGTGGCGGGTGAGACGTGGAAGTTGCTCCAGGAGCGCTGGCGCCATCACGGACGCGTGATGCTGGGCATCGCGCTGGTGGCCACACTCGCCGCGTGGGCGTGCGAGGAGGCGAAGGTCCTCGAGGGCACGGAGCACATCGCCTACGACGAGGCCCTGGTCCGGTTCACGGGGGGCCGGGAGAAGTCCGGGCAGGTGGTCGTGGTGGCCATCGACCAGAGCACCCTGGATGAAATCAGCCAGGACTCGCAGCTGCGGATCAACTTCGGCAACTGGCCGTACACGCGTACGCTGTGGGCGCGCATCGCGCAGGAATTGAAGGCCCAGGGAGCCAGGGCCGTGCTGTTCGACGCGGTGGTGGACGAGCGGACGGCCGACGAGTCCACCGACCTGGGCTTCGCGCAGGTGCTGCGTGAGACCGGCCTCCCCTTCTACGTGGGCATGTCGACCAGCGAGTCGGCGAAGAAGATTGCCCGCGCGGACCTCCAGGCCCCCGTGCCGCTGACCGCTCCCGAGAGCGCGCCCGCCGCCAGCCCTCCACAGGATGATTCCTTCCCCGAGGAGTTCGAGGACGCACCGGCCCCGGCCACGCCCGTGCTGACGGACGAGGCCCTGGCCCGGGCGCTCGCCTTCCCCGCGCGCCGGACGGATGGGGAGGCGTTGCCCAGGCTCGGGCAGATGCCATCGACGCCGCCACCGAAGCCCCGCTACCCGGTGCCTCCGACGCCCGCCCTCCTGGGTGCGGTGAACGGGGTGGGACTGGTGGACATGGAGGCGGATGGGGACGGCTCCATCCGCCGCACGCGCTTCGCGTACACGGACGGCACCAACACCTACGTGACGCTGCCGGTGCGCATGATGGCGGACCTGCTGGGCGCGAAGGAGGTCACGTTCTCCGGCCGCACCCTCCGCCTGGGCGAGCGCACGTGGCACGTGGACGACAACGGGAGCGCCGCGCTGGACTACGGCGGTTCGCTGGAGCAGCGGTTCAGGACGGTGACCCTCTTCGCCGTGCTGAACGACTGGATCCACCGCTTCAAGGGTGAGCCCCTGGAAGTGCCCGCGGGCACATTCCAGGACAAGGTCGTCGTCATCGGAGGCACGGCGGTGGGCCTCAACGACATCAAGGCCACGCCCTTCTCCCCCGCGGAGCCCGGGCTGGTGAAGCAGGCCACGGTGGTGGACACGCTCTTGTCGGGGACGTTCATCACCCGCGCGCCCCCGGGCGTGGACCTGGGCCTGACGTTCCTCGTGGCGCTGGTGTCCGCGGTGCTGCTGATGATGGCGCGCTGGACGCCGCTGGAGGTGGCCTGGCCGGTGGCGCTGATCCTGGGGCTGCACGTGCTCACGGGCCTGCTGCTCAAGGCAGCGCACACGCACGTGCTGATGGCGATGCCCGCGCTGGCGGGCGTGGGCGCGAGCGTGGCGGCGCTGGCGTTCAACCACCTGGTGGCCAACCGCGAGACGCAGTTCATCCGGCAGGCGTTCCACCGCTTCATGGAGCCGAAGCTGGTGGAGCAGATGATCCGCTCGCGGCAGCTGCCTCGCCTGGATGGGGAGAACAAGGAGATCACCGCGTTCTTCAGCGACATCCGCGGCTTCTCCACCTTCAGCGAGCGCTTCAAGGAGGACCCGCGCCAGCTGGTGCGCATCCTCAACACGTACCTCACGGCGGTGAGCGGGGCGCTGCTGCGCGAGGGCGGGTGCCTGGACAAGTACATCGGCGACGCGGTGGTGTGCCTCTTCGGCGCGCCCATGGCCCAGGAGGACCACGCCGTGCGCGCGTGCCGGGGCGCCCTGGCGGCGAAGGCGGCGGTGGAGGCGCTGCGCGTGGACTTCCGCGCGAAGGGGTTCCCGGACGTGTACACGCGCATCGGCGTGAACAGCGCGGTGAACTTCGTGGGCAACTTCGGCAGCGATCAGCTCTTCAGCTACACGGCCATTGGCGACGGCATGAACCTGGCCGCGCGCCTGGAGGGCGCGAACAAGGCCTACGGGTCGGTCATCATGATTGGCCCGCGCACGTACGAGCTGGCGCGGGAGCACATCGAGGTGCGCGAGCTGGACCGGGTGCGGGTGGCGGGCAAGACGGAGGCCGTCACCGTGTATGAGCTGCTCGCGCTCAAGGGCCAGCTGGACGCGTCCACCCGGCACACGGTGGCGCGCTACCACGAGGCCCTGGCGCTGTACCGTGAGGCCCGCTTCGCGGAGGCCGCGGCGGTGCTGGAGGCGGAGGCCGCGAAGGTGCCGGAGGACGGGCCCACGGCGAAGCTGCTGGAGCGTTGCCGCGAGTATCTGGAGACGCCCCCGGAGAAATTCGATGGCGTCGCGAATCTGGAGAAGTGACGGCGTATCAGGTTGGGGAGGATGACGATGAGACGATGGACCTGGGGCGTCGTGCTGCTGGCGCTGGGAGTGCCGGCGACGGCCGCGTGGGCGGTGAAGAAGGACGAGAAGCTCTACGTGAAGGCGCGCAACACGCGCGTGCTCAAGAGCGCGGTGCCCACGGCGGACGTGGTGGCCGTGCTCCAGCCCGGGCAGCAGGTGACGTGGAAGGGCGCGGACCCGAAGAACGCGCAGTGGCACCAGGTGACGGAGCCCGGAGGCAAGGCCGGCTACGTGTTCCAGACGAACCTGTCCACGAAGCCGCCCGACATGGAGCTGGTGTCCAAGGACGGCAAGACGCGCGGCATCGACCCCTCCGCCTTCGTGTCCAGCGGCGCGGCGGTGAAGGCGCTGAGCCCGGGCGCGGAGAAGTACGGCAAGGAGAAGGGCGGCGACTACGCGGACGCGGTGGCGCAGATCCAGAAGCTGGAGGGCCTGGCCCTCAAGGTCACGCCCGCGGAGATCGACGCGCACGTGAAGCAGGCCGGGCTGTTCCCGGTGGTGGCGCCCAACACGAAGCTGGGCCCCCAGGCGAAGAAGGCGGTGAAGTGATGCGCTCGCGCATGGGGATGCTGGCGGTGGTGGGCCTGGGGCTGAGCCTCACGTCCTGTACCCAGGTGGCGAAGGGCCTGAGGGCCGCGAACCTGGGCGAGGACGCGAACCGGGTGGCGGCCGCGGCGGAGAAGGTGGGGTCCTGCGACAAGCTGAAGGTCGCGCCGGCCATCCAGGAGGAGTACGCGCTGGGCAGCGCGCTGGCCATCCACTGGGCCCGCCAGGGCAGTGGGTTGATGCTGTCAGGCGCGGCGGAGGAGAGGCTGAACACCTACGTCAACACGGTGGGCCGCAACCTGGCGATGCAGTCCCCCCGGCCGGAGCTGAGCTGGACGTTCGGCGTGCTCAAGGACGCGGAGAACTTCAACGCCCTGTCCGCGCCCGGTGGCTATGTGTTCGTCACGCGCCGGCTGCTCCAGGGCGTGGACAACGAGGCGCAGCTCGCGGGCGTGCTGGCGCATGAGATTGCCCACGTCGTGCTCAAGCACGCGCTGCGGCAGTACGTCGACGTGAAGGTGAGCACGTGCAAGGGCGCCGCGGTGGCGGGCGCTGTCGTGTCGACGGTGGCCTCGAAGGTGGTGGGCGCGAGCCGGTCGGACGGCCGCCTGGACCTGGACTCGGACACGGGGCTGATGGCGAAGATGGTCGAAGGGACCGTGGAGCTCGCCGGCAAGGGCCACCGCAGGGACGAGGAGCTGGCGGCGGACGCGCTCGCGGTGGAGCTGCTGCTGTCCGCGGGCTACGACCCGGGGGAGTACTCGCTGTTGCTCGGCAAGACGACCGGGGGCGGCGGAATCCTGGCGAACCACCCCAAGGCGAAGGACCGCCAGGAGCAGATTGCCCAGCTCGTCGAGGCGCGGCGGAACAACGCGGATCCGCTCGCGCGGGTGGACGTCGCGTCGCTCCAGCGGCCGGACCTGCCCGCGGCCTTCGCCGTCGTGGGGCCCCTGAAGAAGCCCACGGGCGTGGCGAAGGACGCGAAGTAGGCGAAGGGGCGTTTCAGCGCACCGTGGCCTGGCTCAGGGCGCGGTGCACGGACTCCAGGGCCTTGCGCGCCTCCAGCAGCTCGGCGCGCTCGGCGGTGAGGGACGCGACCTGCTGGGCCAGCACGTCGCGCTCGCCCTGGAGCGTCTCCACGGCGCGGCGCAGGGAGGCGGACTCGTCCTTGGCGCCTTCCAGCTCCACGGCGAGGCGCTCCTCTTCCGCCAGGCTGTCGGCCAGGGCCAGCTTGCCCTTGGTCACGACCTGCTCCAGCGCCTCGTGCTCCTTGGCGGCGGCCTGGAGGGCCTGGCGGGACTCCTGGAGGGACAGGAGCGCTTCGTCGCGCTCGCCTTCCAGGGAGGCCAGCTCGCGCTCCAGGTCGGCGAGCAGCTTCACGCGGCCTTCCATCTCCGCGGACAGGCGGCGGGCCTCGTCCATGCGGAGGCGAGCCTCCTCGGTGGCCTTCTCCGCCTGGCGGCGGGCCACTTCGAGGTCCTGGGTGAGCGTGAGGTTGGCCGCCTTGACCTTGGTGAGCTCCGCCTGGAGGTGGGTGATGCGCTCCACGGCGCGCTGGCCGGCTTCCGCGACGGTGGCGGGCAGCGGCTCCGGGCGGGGGTTCTCGCGCACGGCCTTGAGGCGGGCCTTGAGCTTCTCGCGGCGGGATTCGGAGTCGTCCTCGCGGGGAGGCGCGGGCGTCTGCACCTCGACGGGGGCGGGCGCGGCTTCCTGTCGGGCCACCGTCTCGGTCGTGGTGACGGTGGAGGCCTGGACGGCAGCGTACGTCGTCATGGGCTCGGCCTCGGAAGGCATGCGGAGGGCCTGAACGCCCATCCGTCCATCGAACTGTACTCCGGGAGGCGGGCCCGCGAAGGTGGCCGGCATTCCGCGGGGGGCTTCCGCCTGCGCCATCGCCGGGGGCGGCGAGGCGAACGTGACCGGCGCGGCGCGAGCGGCTTCGGCCTGCGGCGCCGGGTTCGCGGCGGGCGCGCGGGCTTCAGCCTGGGGCGGCACCGGCGCGGTCGGCGGCTCCATGCGGGCCACTTCGGCGCGCAGCGCTTCGGTGTGCGTCACGGAGTGGGCCAGGGGCGCCACGCGCGTCGCGTCCACGTGCGTCGCGGCTGCCGGACGCGCCGTCAGTGCATCCCAACGCGCGGCGGCGGGCGGGGACGGCTCCACGTGCGTGGGGGTCGGCTCGGCGCCCAGGGGCTCCCGGCCGAAGGCCTCGACCACGGACTCCCGCTGCTGCGCGACGGACACATTCCACGCGGACGCGGCGACGGCCTCCGCCACCTCGCGGTGCGACACCGGCGGCACGGCGTCCGCGTCCCAGACGGACTCTTCGGGCGCGCTCTCCTGCGCCACGTTCCAGCCGGGCGCGGTCTCCTGCGAGTCCGAGTCCAGCCACGGCGCGGGCGGAGCCTCCTCCTCCACGCGCGCGGCCTCCGGGGACACCAGCGCGGACAGCGCGTGGGACACCGGCGAGAACGAGGGCGCCGTCACCGCCGGCAGCCCCTGCGCGGCCGGGGGCGGCGCGGCGTGCCTGGGCGGGGCGTTCAGCGCGGCCTCCATCGCCTCGGCGGCGGTGGGGCGCGGGCCGGCGCGGCGCTCGATGCGCGCGCGCACCTCGGAGGACAGGTCCGGCGACTCCGCGACGGGCGCGGGCGCTTCCGGCGCGGCGGGCTCCGGCGTGGCGGCGGCGGCGGTCCCCGTGGGGTCGGCCGGGTCGAGGGCACCCGTCAGCGCCCCCAGGCGGAGGCGCGGCTTCGCGCGGGACACGTTCTGTTCGAAGGCTTTCTTCATGGGGAAATCTCAGCCGGCTTTCGTCGCGGTGCCGGCCTTCACCGCCGCGGCGTGCGCGGCCACCAGGCGCGGCAGCACGTTGTCCAGCATGGCCTGGATGTCGTTGGCGCCCTTGGACGTGGGGTCCGCCACGAACACCGGGCGGCCCTCGCTGGAGGCCTGCGCGAACTTGGTGCACTGCCGGATGATGGTGGGCAGCAGGTACTCGGGGTAGTGCGTCTGGAGCGCCTCCAGCGCCTCCTTCGCCAGCTTGAAGGTGGCGTTGAAGGAGTTCACCACGATGAACACGTGGTCCAGCACGTGGTTCAGGTCCTCCTCCAGGCTCTGCACCGTTTCGAACAGCAGCTTGAGGCCGTGGAAGGACAGGAAGTCCGCGAGCACCGGCACGAACAGGTCGTTCGCGGCCATCAGCGCGTTCAGGTTGAGCAGGCCGAAGGACGGCGGCGCGTCGAAGACGATGAAGTCGTACTGCGCCTCCACGTCCTTGAGCGCGTTGCGCAGCTTGAACTCACGGCCGGCCATGGGCATCAGCGCCAGGTCCACCGTGGACATGCTCAGGTTGGACGGGATGAAGTCCAGGTTGGGCAGGGTGGACTTCTGCACCACCTGCGCGAGCGGCGTCTTGCGGACGAGCACGTCCAGCAGCGTCTTCTCGAAGTCCTCGCCCTCGTAGCCCAGGCACTTGGTGGCGTGGCCCTGGCTGTCCAGGTCGATGAGGAGGACCGCGTAACCCAGCTCCGCCAGGCGCCACGCGTAGGACGTGGACAGGGACGTCTTGCCGGTGCCGCCCTTGAAGTTGAGGAAGAGCTGTTTGCGCAGGCCCGCGGTGGGCGGGAACTTGTTGAGCGTCGTGCGCAGCTCCCACACGTCTTCCGGGCCGTAGGCGTCCTTGCGCAGCTCCGCGGGGATGGACTTCGGAGTCACGCCGAGCATCTCGGCTACCTGCTTCGAGCTGTACGTCGGCGCTTCCATGAACGACCCTTCGGATGACGTGTGAGGCCTGGGCGGGTTGCTGCACCTTGCCTCAAGCGGCGAAGTATTTGTGCCCCCTTCGCACGATGGCCCCTCGGGCCACCAGCAGGGCAACAGCCTCCTGGGCGAGCTCCGCCGGAGCGGACAGCCCGGACGTCAGCTCGGCGAGCGAGCGTCCTCGGACAGCGACCCGCACCTCCTGCAACATCGCCCCACACAGCGCCTCCACGGGAGACGGGCCGCGCTTGGGAGGAACCGGCGGCTGGGCGGAAGGAGCCGGAGCGCGGGCGGGAGGAGGCGCGCCCATGGCGACCAGCGCGGCCTGCACGGGCGTCCGCCGCACTGCGGGCTGCGCGGGCGCGGCCTGCGGCACTGGCGCGGGGGGCGCGGGCGGAACGGAGGCCACCGGGCGAGAAGGCGGCGCGGCAGGGCCCGAAGCGAAGGACACGGGGCCACCATTAGCGACCCGGGCGGGCGCAGGAGCCGCACCGTGCATCACGGCAGGTGCGGAGCGGGCCGCGCCCACGGTGGCGACGGCGAGCGCGGGGGCGGCCACCGGCGTGGCGGTCCACTGCGAGGTGTTCGCGGCGATGTCCGCGAGCGACACCGGCACGGCGGTGTGCTCGGGAATCGAAGGGAGGGGCTGAGGCACCGCGACCGGGGCACTCACTTGCGGCGCGGCATTCGCCGCCGCGGGCTGCGCCTCCGCGACCACGGGGGCCACGCGCACGGGCTCCACGGGCTTCACTTCCAGCGTCGCGCGCACGGGCTTCACGGGCAGCGTCGCCAACCGGCGGATCTCCCGGCGCCGGTGCGCATCATCCAGCGCGACCACCGCGGACACGTCGTGGCCCAGGATGCGCGACAGGCTCTGCGCCGCCGCCTTGCGCACGCGCGCCTCGCTGTCGTCCAGCGCGCCCAGCAGCAGCGTCCGGGCGTTCTCGCCCCGGCCCGCGCCCAGCGCCAGCGCCGCCAGCGCGCGGACCTCCGGATCCGTGTCGTGGATGGCGTCCTCGCCCAGCCGCCGCGCCGTCTCCCCCTCCAACCCCAGGGCCAGGAGCGACGCGCGCCGGCGCACCGAGCGGTCCGAATCCTTCATCGCCTGCGCCAGGTGCGGCGCCGCGTCCTTCGGAGCCAGCACCAGCAGCGCCTTCAACGCCGCGATGCGCACCTCCGGCACCGGCGACGACAGGAGCGGCGACACCACCGACGCGCCCTCCTCCCGGCACAGCCCCGCGAACGCCTGCACCAGCGCCACCTGCGCCGTCGCGTCCGTCTCCGCGTGCAGCGCCGCCGCCAGCGCAGGGGCCGCCGCCGGATGCGCCAGCGCCTTCAGCCGCTCCGCCGCCCGCACCCGCGCCGCCGCGTCCGCCGCCGACAGCTCCCGCACGGAGAACCCGAACAGCGTCTCGTCCGTGGTGCTGCCCGCGTGCCCGGACAGCTCCGCCATCTGCTCCGGGCTCACCCTCAGCCGGCCTTCGCTCTGCAGCCGCTGCGCCTCGCGCGCCACCGGCGACAGCCCCGAATCCACCGCGGCCGAGGCCATCGTCGAAGCCCGGGGCGGAATGGCCGGCGCGGGACGCTCCGTCCAGGGCACGCTCGGGTCGGAGGCCTTCAGCGGCACCGCGGGCCCGTTGAACGGCGCGCGCACCGCCGGCACGTCCCCGCGGAGGATCACCTCGCTGCGCAGCTGGGAGATGAACGACGCCAGGTCGAACCCCAGCTCGTCGGCATCGTCCTCCGCCATCGCGCGCGACTGGCCGGACGAGTGGATCCGGCTCGCGTCCAGCAGCTTCGCCATCAGCTGGTCGCGCTCCAGCCGCAGCGCCTGGTTGAGCCGGGACAGCTCCTCGCGCTCGGCCTGGGCGCGGGCACTCTTCACCTCCAGCGACGCCACCTCCCGGCGCAGGTCCAGCTCACGCTGGTGCCCCGCCGCCAGGTCCTCCTTCAGGTGCGAAAGCTCGTCGCGCGCGGACGCCAGCTCGCCATGCAACTGCTGCGCACGGGCCTCGAAGTAGACGATCTTTTCGAGTGCGCTCTTGAGCAGCGCGTCCGGACGCTCGTCACTCACGACTGGCTCTGGCCTCCCCGCGAAGGCGCTCGGCGGCGCTCCCCGGTTCGCTTCACCGAAGGGACTCCCCGGTTTCCCGGCTCGCCGCCGGGGCGGGCACCTTATGTCAGCCCTACGTGCTACGTAAACCACGGAAACACCAGGGGTTTTCCCCCGCCAGGACACGCCGTGATTGACAACGCCGCCCAGGCCGATTTTTCGGCCTCGCGCTCGCGTGCACGCATGCTCCAATGCGGCGCATGGCCCCTTCGCGCATCGACACCGCGGTGACCCAGATGTTGGGCATCCGCTATCCCATCATCGCCGCCCCCATGTTCCTGGTGTCCAACGCGGCGCTCCTGGAGGCCGCCGGACGCGCGGGCGCCATTGGCGCGGTGCCGTCGCTCAACTACCGCACCGCGCAGGCGTACCGGGACTTCCTCCAGACGTTCCCGAAGGACGTGCCCTTCGGCGTGAACCTCATCCTCAAGTGGGCCGAGCGCCTGGAGGAGGACGTGGCCGCGACGGTGGAGCGCAAGGTGCCGCTGGTCATCACCAGCCTGGGCGACCCCACGCCCATCGTGGAGCGCGTGCACGCGTACGGCGGCAAGGTGTGGAGCGACGTGATTTCGCTGCGCCACGCGGAGAAGGCGGTGAAGGCCGGCGTGGACGCGCTCGTCGCGGTGGGCAGCGGCGCGGGAGGCCACGCGGGCAACCTGAGCCCCATGGTGCTGGGCCCGTGGCTCAAGGCGGAACTCGGCGTGCCGGTGGTGCTCGCGGGCGCGCTCTCCACGGGGCGCCACCTGGCCGCCACGCTCGCGCTGGGGATGGATGGCGCGTACGTGGGCACGCGCTTCCTGGCCACGGAAGAAGCGGGCGCCGCGCCCGACTACAAGCAGGCACTGGTGGACGCGGGGCCCGAGGACCTGGAGTACACGAAGGAGGTCACCGGCGTGCACGGCAACTTCATCAAGAGCGCGCTGGAGCGCTTCCGCGCGGGCCAGGGCAAGGCGTGGAAGGACACCTGGAGCGCGGGCCAGGGCGTGGCCTTCGTGAAGGACGTGCTGCCCGCCGCGACCGTCGTCGAACGCATGGTGCGCGAGTACTCCGAAGCCCGCGCCGCGCTGCCGTCCGAATCCTGAAGCAGCACTGAAGCAGCCCGGGTATCGAGCCCCGCTTCCGGCCCCTTTCGCCGGAAGCGCGCGGTCTCCCCGGACCCGCGAAGTCGTCGCGAATCGCACGAAGCAACCTGGCACGTCGGGCGACCTCTCAAGGCCTTCCCGTGACGTCTTGGGAGGGACGGAAGCGCGCCCGCCTACCACCCCGGTTCGGCGCGCGTGACGCGCTGGAAAAAACACCCGGGAAGCCTTGCCAAACGCGCGCGCCGGAACGGCGGAAACGGCGGATTGTCGAGGGTTTGCGGGCCCTGTCCGCATGCCCGGAGATGTCAGACCCCACTCGTAATCTGTGTCTCACGAGGTCACGCAAGGCAGCGACTTCTCCCCGGTACCTCTCCGTCTGAAAAGCGGGGGGAGAAGCTCCTCTTTCGACAGGTTTTGCACGCCATGGAACAGCGACTGGCAACCCTCATTGGAAACGCGGTGCGAGTGGCCCGGCAGCGGCTGGAGCTGACGCAGGCCGATGTCGCCGAGCGCGTCGGCATCGCCACCGAGGTGTACGGCCGTTTGGAGCGCGGGCACATGCTGCCCAGCGTGCGGACGTTGCGGAAGCTCTGCCTCGTGCTGAGCTGCTCGTCGGACGTGCTGCTCGGGTTGAGCGCGACGGCGGCGGTGACGGAGGACGGCGCGCCGCAGCTCGCGGAGGATCCGCCGGAGTACCGCGAGCGTCCGGAGGTGCGGCGCCTGATGCGCACCGTGCGCAAGCTGGACTCCCCGCGCCTGCGCCTGTTGGGTCAGGTGGCGCACGCGCTGGAGCGATGAAGCACTGAAGAGGGGGCTACTCGGCCGCGGGCTCCGCGTTCGCGTCCACGGGCGCTGGCGCTTCGCGGTGCACAGGGGGGGATGCGGTACCGGCGACGGGCAACCGGAGGATGAAGCGAGCACCGCCTTCGGCGCGGTTCTCCGCGTCCAGGGTGCCGCCCGCGCGCGCCACGTAGTCGCGGCAGAGCGCCAGGCCCAGGCCGGTGCCCTTACCGGGCGGCTTCGTGGTGAAGAAGGGCTCGAAGAGGCGCGGCAGCGCGGCCTCGGGGATGCCGGGCCCGTTGTCCTCCACCTCCACCCGCACGCGGCCGTCCTCCATGCGCGCGCGCAGCATCACGTGCGCGGGCTTGCTGGAGCGCGCGGCCTCCAGCGCGTCCGCGGAGTTGAGCAGCAGGTTCACCAGCACCTGCACCAGGTGGCGGGCCGTGACGCGCGCGGGGGAGAGCTCCTGCGCGACGTCGCGGTCCACCACGCCCAGGCTGCGCAGGCGCACCGAGGCCAGCCGCTGCGCCTCGGCCAGCGCCTGCGCGACGTCACACGACTCCAGCTCGTCCGGGGCCTCGCGCGAGAACAGGCGCAGGTCGGTGACGATCTGCTGGATGCGCAGCACGCCTTGCTGTGTCTCGTCCAGCACGCGCCGCATGTCCTCCAGGTCCTCGGGCGCGCCGCGCGCCCATTCCTCCTGGAGGTAGTGCAGGTTCGACTTCACGTACGCGAGCGGGTTGTTCACCTCATGGGCCACGCCCGCGGCCAGCTGTCCCACCACCACCAGCCGCTCCACCTCCGCGCGCTGGCGCTCCACGCGTGCGCGGCGGGACTCGCTCTCCGCCAATTGGCGCAGGGCCTCCACGCGCTCCAGGTGCGCGTTGCGCTCGGCCGCGCGCAGCTTGCGGAAGGCCTCCGCGCCGTGCGCGGACACCGCGAACACGAAGACGAGGCTGAAGCACTGGCTGACGAACGCCGTCCAGGGCACGTGCGCCAGCCACATCATCAGCAGCACCGCCGCGAGCGTGCCGCCGATGGCGGACCACACCGGCAGCCGCTGGCCCGGGACGAAGACGGCGACGAAGAGGGGCACCGTGTAGAACGACGGGAACAGCGGGCTGGACAGCCCCCCGGTGAGCTGGATGCTCACGGAGAGCGCCGTCAGGCTGACGGTGCCCGCGGCGATGCCGCTGAACGGCGGGCGCAGCCACCCCGCGCCGACCGCGGCCCCCAGCGCCAGGAACGCCACGGCCCAGCCCAGGTGCACCGCGAGGAAGTCCGCCCGGAAGCGGCCCAGGATCAGCGGGTGCGCCAGCGAGCCCAGCGTGATGAGCAGCGCGCACCACCAATACGTGCGCCGCCGGACCCGCCTTCGGGCCCGGACATCCGCGCTCGCGTCGTCCCACGCACTGGAGGTTGGAGACGTCACCCCGCGCTGGTCCCCCAAGGCGCGTGGCGCGGCGCGAAGTACACCTTCATGTCGAGTCCTCCCGTGGACGTCGCAGCCGGCGGGACTTCCCCAAACGCACCGCGTCCCGTCCCCGTTTCTTCGCCTGTCCGCCGCCGGAGGGCAAGATGGGGTCAGGACACACCGCGCGAAGCCGGCATCCCCGGCACTCGGCGCCGCTCCACACGGCCTCGAAGAGGGCCGTCGTCCGGTCGATGGTGTCGAAGTCCTCCGTCACGAAACCCAGCTCGAAGTTGCGGACATCGTCGCCCTTGGCGCCCAGGCCCGCGCCGGTGAGGTTGGCACTTCCCAGGTAGACCCATGCGCCGTCCACCACCACCGCCTTGAAGTGGACGCGGGGGCACACCTTCAGTTCCAGCCCGCCCTTCACCAGCCGGGAGCGGGCGTCGAACGCGGCCCGGAACGGCCGGCTGGGCAGCTCCGCGTGCAAGAGCCGCAGCGCCACGCCCCGGGCGGCCAGCCAATCCAGCACCTCCAGGAGCGGCACGAACGCCCCCTTCGAGCGCTCCACGTACATGGCCTTCACGTTGGCGGTCGCCATCCACACCGACTCGCGCGCATGGGCCAGCTTGCGCAGCACCACCTCCTGGTACAGCGCGCTCCCCGACAGCAGCTCCGCGTCGATGGGCCTCATCATGTCACCCAGCGTCGCACACGGGATTACACGATTCCATCCCCCTCCCCTCGCGAACGTCCTGCGGTGAAAGGAGACCCAGGCACCGGCTTGACCCGATGACCAGCGGTCATTTAACTCCGGGTCATGGCGGGAGCACTGGCCGAGAAGCGGGTCGTGCCGCTGCGGGCGCGGCGGGACGAGGACAAGGAAGCGCGGCGGCGGGAGCTGCTGGACGCGGCGCGGGCGCTGTTCGAGGCCACGTCGTTCGCCGAGGTGAAGATGGCGGACGTCGCGGCGCGCACGGGCCTGGCGAAGGGGACGGTGTTCCTCTACTTCCCGACGAAGGAGGCGCTGTTCCTGGCGCTCCTGGACGACCTGCTCACCGCGTGGTTCGCGAAGCTGAACGGGCGCCTGGCCGAAGACGGCACGTGGACGGGCCACCAGCTGGCGCGCACGGTGGCCCATTCGCTGGAGGGTGAAGAGACCTTCACGCGGCTTCTGGCGCTGGCGCAGACGGTGCTGGAGCAGAACGTCACGGTGGCGCAGGCGCAGGCCTTCAAGGAGCGCGTGCTCGTGTCCATGGGGACGACGGCGGCGCTGCTCCAGGCACGGCTGCCCTTCCTCACGCCGGAGTCCGCGGTCCAGATCATCCGCCACGTGCACGCGCTGATGACGGGCCTCAGGCAGATGGCGGACATCGCGCCCGTGGCGCGCGAGGTGCTGACGCTGCCGCACATGGCGCCGCTGCGCGTGGACTTCTCCGCCGAGCTGACGGCGGCCATCACCACCCTGCTTCGCGGGCTCGAAGCCCGCTGACCCATTCGCGCATTTCTTGAAACGGAGCTCCGTCATGCTGGAAGCCGTCGCGTCCCTCCTCCCCCAGGCCTCGGTTGAAGTGGACCGCATCCGCGCGGTGTTCGAGTCGCAGCGCGCGAACCGCTGGAACCTGTCGCGCAGCACGGCGGCCGAGCGCATCGCGAGGCTGCGCAAGCTGCGCGAGGCCATCATCGCGCGGCGCGAGCAGCTGGCGGAGGCCATCCACCAGGACTTCCGCAAGCCGGCGATGGAGGTAGAGCTGACGGAGATCCACCCGACGCTGGAGGAGCTGAACCACACGGTGAAGCACCTGAAGTCGTGGATGAAGCCCAAGCGGGTGGCGACGCCGCTGACGCTCAAGGGCGCGTCCAGCCACGTGCGCTTCGAGGCGAAGGGCGTGGTGCTCATCCTCTCGCCGTGGAACTACCCGTTCCAGTTGGTGGCGGCGCCGCTCATCGCGGCCATCGCCGCGGGCAACGCGGTGATGATCAAGCCCAGTGAGAAGACGCCGCACACGTCGCGCTTCCTGGCGAAGCTGGTGCGGGACGTGTACCCGGAGAACGAGGTGGCGGTGTTCGAGGGCGGCGCGGAGGTGGCGGAGGCGCTGCTCCAGCACCCGTTCGACCACTTCTTCTTCACGGGCAACCCGAACATCGGCCGCAAGGTGATGGCGGCGGCGACGAAGTTCCTCTCCAGCGTGACGCTGGAGTTGGGCGGGAAGTCGCCGGTCATCATCGACGAGTCCGCGAACGTGAAGGCGGCGGCGGAGGCGCTGGCGTGGGGCAAGTTCGTCAACGCGGGCCAGACGTGCGTGGCGCCGGACTACATCTACGTGCCGGCGTCGAAGCAGCAGGCCTTCCTGGAGGCCTTCACGGCGGTGCTGACGCGCTTCTACGGCGCGACGGAGGCCGAGCGTCAGGCGAGCCCGGACTTCGCCCGGGTGGTGGACCCGGCGGCGTGGAGGCGCCTCAAGGAGGTGCTCGACCGCACGGTCGCCGCGGGGGCGAAGGTGGAGGCGGGCGGCACGGCGGACGGGCCGTCACGGTACGTGTCACCCACGGTGTTGTCCGGGGTGACGACGAAGATGCCCATCATGGAGGCGGAGATCTTCGGGCCGGTGTTGCCGGTGCTGACGTACGAGCGGCGCGAGGAGGTCTACGCGCACATCAACGAAGGCGGGAAGCCGCTGGCGCTGTACGTGTTCTCGCAGGACTCCAAGATGGTGGAGGAGGTGCTCCAGAACACGACGTCCGGCGGGGTGGTGGTGAACAACGTGCTCATCCACGTGGCGAACCCGAACCTGCCGTTTGGCGGAGTGGGAATGAGCGGGCTGGGGAACTACCACGGGCACTACGGCTTCAAGACGTTCAGCCATGAGCGGGCGGTGATGGTTCAGTGGATGAAGTCGCTGGCCGCGGTGTTCTTCCCGCCGTATCGGGGAAAGACCCAGGAATGGGCTTCCAAGGCGACCCGGATGCTGGAGTAGGTCCCGGGGAGGGAGAGAGGAACCGGCATGCGCGTGGTGTCAGTGGAGGAGGCCCTGGTCCCGGGAGACCTGCAGGCGGTGTTCGACCGCCTCCAGGCGCGCCGCTGGGAGCTGGCGAAGACAGGGCCGAAGGAGCGCCTCGCGCGGCTGGAGAAGCTCAAGGCGCTGCTGCTGGAGCGGCGTGAGGAGCTGGCGGACGCGCTGCACGAGGACTTCCGCAAGCCGCCCGCGGAGGTGGAGGCGACGGAAATCCTCCCGGTGCTGCTGGAGCTGGCGCACGTTCAGAAGCACCTGAAGGCGTGGATGAAGCCGCGCAAGGTGGGCGCGCCGCTCCTGCTCACGGGCACGAAGAGCGAGGTGCACCCGGAGCCCAAGGGCGTGGTGCTCATCCTGGCGCCCTGGAACTACCCGTTCCACCTGCTGGTGTCGCCGCTGGTGGCGGCGGTGGCGGCGGGCAATGCCGTCCTGTGCAAGCCCAGCGAGAAGACGCCGGGCACGGCGCGCTTCCTGGCGCAGCTGCTGCGGGACGTGTTTCCGCAGGACGAGGTGGCGCTGGTGGAGGGCGGCGCGGACGTGGGCGAGGCGCTGCTCCGGCTGCCGTTCGACCACTTCTTCTTCACGGGCGGGCCGCGCGTGGGGCGGAGGGTGATGGAGGCAGCGGCGCGGCACCTGGCGGGGGTGACGCTGGAGCTGGGTGGGAAGTCGCCGGTCATCGTGGATGCGTCCGCGGACGTGGACGTGGCGGCGGAGCGGATTGTCTGGGGGAAGTTCCTCAATGCAGGCCAGACGTGCATCGCGCCGGACCACGTCTGGGTGCACGCGTCGAAGGAGGAGGCGCTGCTGACGGGGATGAAGTCCGCGCTGGAGCGCTTCTACGGAAAGACGGAGGAGGCGCGGCGCGCGACGCCAGACTTCTGCCGGATGGTGGATGACGGCGCGTACAAGCGCGTGTGCCGGCTGCTGGATGAGTCCGTGGCGGGAGGCGCGCGGGTGGTGGCGGGAGGCGGCGTGCACGCGGAGACGCGCTACATCGCGCCGACGGTGCTGGCGGACGTGACGCCGGAGACGGCGGTGATGGACGAGGAGATCTTCGGGCCACTGTTGCCTGTGCTGCGCTTCGAGTCACTCGATGAAGTGGTGACGCAGGTGCGCGCGGGCGGCAAGCCGCTGGCCATGTATGTCTTCAGCCACGAAGAGGCCACGGTGGAGCGCCTGCTGAAGGAGACGAGCGCGGGCGGCACCGTGGTGAACAACGTGGTGTTGCACAACGTGAACCCGCACCTGCCGTTTGGCGGCGTGGGCCAGAGCGGGCTGGGCGCGTATCACGGCGAGGCGGGCTTCAAGGCCTTCAGCCACGAGCGCGCGGTCGTGAGGCAGGGCCGCACGGCCTTCACGAACCTGTTCTTCCCGCCGTACCGGGGCAAGGCCCAGCGCCTGGCCCGGCTCGCGAGCAAGCTGTTCGAATAGGATGGTAGGCACGATGAGCTCCGACAACGCACCGCCGCCTCGTGGCCTCTACGGACAGCGCCCCAGCAAGAGCGCGGATGCGGCGCGGAGGGCCCAGTTCGAACGACTGGCCGCGATGACGCCTCGGGAACGCGTGTTGCTCGCACTGAGCCTCAAGGAGCGGATGCGCTACATCACGCCTGCGCGCACGCATGGGCCCGGCCCGGATGCGCCCAAGTGAGCGACACAGTCAGCCCTAATCGGCAGGAGCGAACGCTCCAGATCGCCGAGCGTGTGGTCGGCATCCTGGAGCAGCACGGCATCTCCGCCGCGGTGATTGGTGCCATTGCCCTGGCCGTTCACTACTACCCGCGTCAGACGGAAGACTTCGACTTGGCCATCAACATCAATCCCTTCCCCCGGTTTCGTCAGCTTGACGAGGCTCTACGGAGGGAAGGCTTCGAAACCGATCTCAGCTACCCCGATGCGGAGGATCCCCTGGGCGGAGTACTTCGTGTCTCAGGAGAGGACTTTGAGACCATCGAGGTCGTGAACTTCCAGAATCCATGGCCCGGAGCGAAGGACAACACCTCGCTTGCGCAAGAGGCCATTCAGTCCGCGTCGTTGGCCTTGAACCCGGGCAGTCGCCTCCGGGTCGTCGACCTTCCCCACCTCATCGCCTTGAAGCTGTTCGCGGGAGGATGGAAGTCGAAGGCCGACGTCCTGGAGCTTCTGGAGCGCAACCGGCAACACCTGGATGTCGCCGGGCTGCGTGATGTCTGCGAGCGCCACGGGATGGGGCCAGCCCTTCGGCCCCTCCTCGAAGAACTTGGGATTTCCTAGCTGCGCAGGCCCGGGGCTTCCTGGCCCGTGCGCGCGACGTACTCGGTGTAGCCGCCGCCGTACTTGTGGATGCCGTCCGGCGTCAGCTCCAGCACGCGGTTGGACAGCGCTCCCAGGAAGTGCCGGTCGTGGGACACGAACAGCATCGTGCCCTCGTAGCGCGAGAGCGCCGTGATCAGCATCTCCTTCGTGCCCATGTCCAGGTGGTTCGTGGGCTCGTCCAGCACCAGGAAGTTCGGCGGGTCGTAGAGCATCTGCGCCATCACCAGACGCGCCTTCTCTCCACCCGACAGCACCCGGCACTTCTTCTCCACCTCGTCGCCGCTGAAGCCGAAGCAGCCCGCCAGCGCCCTCAGCGAGCCCTGCCCCGCACGCGGGAACGCGTCCGACAGCTGCTCGAAGACCGTCTTCTCTCCGTCCAACAGGTCCATCGCGTGCTGCGCGAAGTACCCCATCTTCACGCTGCCACCCAGCGCCACCGTGCCTTCATCCGGCTGCGTCGTGCCCGTCACCAGCTTCAGCAACGTGGACTTGCCCGCGCCGTTCACGCCCATCACGCACCAGCGCTCCGCGCGGCGCACCAGGAAGTCCAGGCCGTCGTAGATGGTCCGCTTGCCGTAACCCTTGCTCACGTTCTTCAGGTTCACCACGTCGTCACCGGAGCGCGGCGGCGGCTGGAACTCGAAGAGCACCGTGGAGCGGCGCTTGGGCGGCTCCACCTTCTCGATCTTCTCCAGCTTCTTCACCCGGCTCTGCACCTGCGCCGCGTGCGACGCGCGGGCCTTGAACCGCTCGATGAACTTGATCTCCTTCGCGAGCATTGCCTGCTGACGCTCGTACTGCGCCTGCTGCTGCGCCTCGTTCTGCGCACGCTGGCCCTCGTAGAAGTCGTAGTTGCCCGAGTACGTCGTCAGCGAGCCGCCGTCGATCTCGACCACCTTCGTCACGATGCGGTTCATGAACTCGCGATCGTGCGACGTCATCAGGAGCGCGCCCTCGTACCCCTTGAGGAAGCCCTCCAGCCAGATGAGCGACTCCAGGTCCAGGTGGTTGGAGGGCTCGTCCAGGAACATCGCGTCCGGCCGCATCAGGAGGATGCGGGCCAGGGCCACGCGCATCTTCCAACCGCCGGACAGCTTGCCCACGTCGCCGTCCATCATCTCCTCGCTGAAGCCCAGGTCCGCGAGGATCTCCCGCGCGCGGCCCTCCAGCGCGTAGCCGCCCAGCTCCTCGAAGCGGCCCTGCACGACGCCGTAGCGCTCGACGAGCTTCTCCATGTTGTCCGCCTGGTCCGGGTCCCCCATGGCGGCTTCCAGGTGCTTCATCTCCGCCGCGACGGTGCTCACCGGGCCCGCGCCGTCCATGACCTCGGACACCGCGCTGCGGCCGTTCATCTCACCGACGTCCTGGCTGAAGTAGCCAATGGTGACGCCGCGGTCGATGGAGACCTGTCCCTCGTCCGGGTACTCCTGGCCGGTCATCATCCGGAACAGCGTCGTCTTGCCCGCGCCGTTCGGGCCCACCAGGCCCACCTTTTCGCCCTTGTGGAGCGCGGCCGACGCCTCGATGAAGAGGATCTGCTGACCGTGTTGCTTGCCAATGTTGTCGAGACGGATCATGTGCGTACCGAAAAGGCCCGGGGAATCAGGCGGCGCGCCCTTATGCCATGAGCCGCCCGCCGGAGGGATGCTTCCGAACCCCCAACGGCCTCCGTCCCATCCGCGCGTCCAGGCAGGCAGGCCCCCGCCCGGGATTCCGCCCGGCTTGAAACGCGAGGCTCAGGCGTCCCGGTGCACCGTGCCCGGGGAGAACGCCGGGGTGCAGATGGCCACGTACTCCGCGCCCTCCTCGTCGGGGGTGCTGTAGCGGACCCACTCGCCGGGTTCGCACACCACCGTCTGGCCGGCGTGCACGTCCATCACCCCGCCCTTGTGCTCCACCCGCAGCGTGCCCGCGAGCACCAGGGTGATTTCACGGAACTCGGGCGTCTGGCCCGGCTCCTCCCACCCACCGGGACTGCGCATGTGGGCCACGCTGATGTTGGACGTCTTGGAGTTCACCCGGCCCACGTACTCGTCGATGAGCTTCGGCTTGTTGCCCACCGCCGTCACGCGGATGGGCTTCGGGATGAGCGTGGGCATGCGAATGCTCCAGGAGGAGAACGAAGGGAACAGCAGCCATCCCTACCCTACCAGCGCGTGGCGTAGAGTGCCGCCGTGCTGACCGTCGACAACCATCCCCTCCTCGACCTCATCGCCTTCACGTCCTCCTGGCCCGCCCCCCTGGGGGACCTGCCCGCGCCCGACTGGCTGCAGGCCCTGCTGAGGCCCGGCGCCGCCGCCCCCCTCCAGAGCGACGACGCCGTCCGGGGCGCCGTGCGCGACCTGCTCCGCCACGGCGGCTACAAGCCCACGGGCCGGGGCAAGCCCGCGTCCGAGTACCTGGTGCGCGCCTCCGGCGATGGCACCCTGGGCACCATCAACGCCGCGGTGGACGCCTGCAACGCCGTGTCGCTGCACAGCGGCCTGCCCATCAGCGTGGTGGACCTGGACAAGGCCCAGGCCCCGTTCCGCGTCTCCACCGCCATCCAGGGCGACCGCTACGTCTTCAACGCCTCCGGGCAGGCCATCGACCTGGAGGGCCTGTTGTGCCTCTTCGACGCGCAGGGCCCGTGCGCCAACGCGGTGAAGGACGCCCAGCGAACCAAGACGGACGGAAATACGCGCCGCACGCTCACGCTGCTGTGGGGCACGAAGGAGCTGAAGGGCCACACCGAGCGCGCCTTCACCTGGTACCGCGAGTTGTTGGAGCGCCTGGGCGCCACCGCCGAGACCGTGCGCTGAGGACTAACGGGGCTCCACCCCCAGCCCCGTCACGATGCGGTCGACAATCTCCTTGGGCGGCGGCGTCACGTCCACGGTGAACGCGTCGTCGGGGACCTCCATCGTCTCCAGCTGACTCTGGAGCAGCGACGCCGGCATGAAGTGCCCCACGCGCTTCTGGATCCGCTCGAGGATGACGGACGCGGGCGCGTGCAGGTACACCCAGCGCTCGCGCGCGGGGTCCACGGTGAGCCTGGCGCGGTAGAAGGCCTTGAGGCCGGAGAACGCCAGCACCAGGTCCTCGTCCGCCTCCAGCGCCTTCTCCATCCTCGCGCGCAGCAGCTCCAGCCAGGGCTGCCGGTCCACGTCCGTCAGCGGCGTGCCCGCGGCCATCTTGCGGCGGTTCTCCACCGAGTGCAGGTCGTCCGCGTCCACGAACGTCCACCCCAGCCGATCCGCGAGCGCCCGGCCCACGGTGGACTTCCCGGTGCCTGAAACGCCCATGACGATGACCACCATGCCGTTGCCGCCTCCCTCGGTCTCGCGCGCTTCGTCATGCTGACGCCTTCCCACCTCGGGTGCCACGCGAGATGCACGACGGATGACACACCGGACGTGAGCGTCCGCTGTCCAACGCCATCACCCTCGCGTCCAACATGACTTCCACTTCACGACGGAGGAACCATTACCCTCCCTCGCCATCATGACTTCCGTGGGAGCAACCCCCGGCCGGACCCTCGCCCGGCTCCTCCTGTGCAGCGGCCTGCTCGCGCTGGTGTCCCTGGCCGCCTGCCGTGACCCCGCCGCCGCGTCCGGCACCGCGCTCTTCGTCACCACCGAGTTCGAGCCCTCCCTCAACCTCACCCGGCTGCGCATCGCCGCCACCGCGGATGGCGCCTCCGTGCCCACCTCGCTGCTGCCGGAGGACTCCAGCCGCGCGCTCGTGAACGGTGAGACGTTCCGCGTGCTCCTGGACGGCGCGGCCCACGGCACCCAGGCCACCGTCCGCGTGGACGGCCTGCGCGACGACGCCACGGTCGCCACCGGCGAGGCCACCGCCACCGTGCGCGACGGCTACGAGGTGGAGGTCACCGTGCGGCTGACCGCCTCCAACGGTGGCACCTTCTGCATGGACTGCCCGGACGGCTGCTGCCGCGACGGCGTGTGCACGTCCCGCACGTTCCGCACCTGCGGCGTGGGCGGCGTCGCGTGCGAGGTCTGCGATACCGTCCGCGCGGACACCTGCACCGACCGGGGCACCTGCGGCTGCGGCACAGGCCCGGCCTGCGACATCAACGCCAGCCGCTGCAACAGCGGCAAGTGCTTCTGCGGCCTGGGCAATGCGTGCGGTCCAGGGCTCGCGTGCATCAACGGCTTCTGCAAGTGCGACCCGTCCACCTGCAACGGCTGCTGCGAAGGCAACAGCTGCATCCCCGCGCCCAACAAGAACCAGTGCGGCCGGGGCGGCGAGTCCTGCAAGAAGTGCGACAAGCGCTGCAACCCGGACGGGTCCTGCGACTGACGCGGGCCAGGCTCACCCTGCCTTCGCGGCCAGCGCCCGGGCCGTCTCGACCAAGAGGCGCAGCGGCCCGGAGCGCTGCGCACGGCTGGGGTAATAGAGGAAGAAGCCGGGGACGGTGGGCGCGTAGGCCTCGAGCACCCGCACGAGCTTCCCGCTGCGCAGCGACTCCTGCATCTCCGGCTCGAAGCCGTACGTGAGCCCGGCGCCGGACTCGGCCAGGTATTTCATCATCGCGCCGTCGTTGGTGACGACGCCTCCGCGCACCGGCACGCGCCAGGTCCTTCGGCCTCGCTCCAGCTCCCAGGCATAGAGCGCCCCGGTCGTGTGTGAGCGGAAGGTGATGCACTCGTGGCGCAGCAGATCCTCGGGCTTCCGGGGCGTCCCGTGGCGTTCGAGGTAGCGGGGCGCGCCCACCACCACGAAGCGGAAGGCGTCGGTGAGGCGCACCTGCACCATGTCACGTTCGATGGCCTCGCTCAGCCGCACGCCCGCGTCGTAGCCCTCCGCCACGATGTCCACGAAGCGCTGCTCGATGACGATCTCTACCTGCACCCGAGGGTGACGCTCACGGAAGGTGGACAGCAACGGGCCCACGACGAAGGGCACGGCCATGGGCGGGGCCGACAGCCGCAGGCTGCCCACCGCCTCGCCGGGCTGGGCGGCCACATGGGTGAGGGCCGCCACGGCCTGCCCGAGCCCGGGGCCTGCCTCCTCCACGAGGCGCCGTCCGGCTTCGGTCAACGCCACGCTGCGCGTCGTCCGGGTGAGCAGCACCACGCGGAGCTGCTCCTCGAGCGCACGCACCGCCTTGCTGACGGCGGGCGTGGAGACCCCCAGCTCGCGCGCGGCCCCACTGAAGCTGCGCAGGCGCGCCACGGTGAGCAGCACGTGCAACTGCGGAAGGAGAGCCGTCTTCATGGCGCGAGTCCTCTGCGAAACCAGGCGGGAGTCCGGCGGCCTGGCCCCGCGCCTCCAGGCATCCACGGGCTCTTAACCATGGGTTAAGAGCCCATTGGCTTTCTTGCGTCTAGTCCGGTGCGGGGCCGGGGCGTACTTCCTTCCCATCGGTTTGAAGCACTCGCCCTCCGCGCGGCACCCCGCCGCGCAGGGCCGCCGGAGGATCCTCATGAGCAAGGTCTGGTTCGTCACGGGTGCCAGCAGTGGCATCGGGGCAGGAGTCGTCAGGGCCGCATTGGAAGCGGGGGACCGCGTCGTCGCCACGGCACGCAACGTGGAGAAGCTGCGGACCGCCATCGGCGGGCAGGCGGGTGACCGGCTCACGTTCGTGCCGCTGGACGTCACGAAGGAAGACCAGGCGCGGCAGGCCGTCGCCGCCGCGGTCGAGAAGTTCGGGCGCATCGACGTGCTGGTCAACAACGCCGGGTACAGCCTCATCGGCAACCTCGAGTCGCTGACCTCGGAGCAGATCGAGCAGCAGTTCGCGACCAACTTCTACGGCGTGCTGCACGTGCTGCGAGCGGCGCTTCCCACCATGCGACGGCAGCGCTCCGGGCGCATCTTCAACGTGTCCTCGATGGCCGGCGTCATCGGCTATGCGACGGTGGGCGCCTATGCGGCGACAAAGTTCGCTGTCGAGGGACTCTCGCTGTCGGTCGCCCAGGAGGTAGGGCGCTTCGGCATCCAGGTGACGGTCGTCGAGCCCGGCTTCTTCCGCACCGACCTGCTCGCCCCCCAGTCCGTCGTGTTCGGCGACCTCGCTGTCGAGGGCTATGACGCGCCGGCGGCCGTCAAGGCGCAGTGGCAGGGCTACCACCACAACCAGTCCGGTGACCCGGCGAAGCTCGGCCAGGCGCTCGTGCGGCTGGCCGCGATGGAGACGCCGCCGAAGCAGTTCTTCGCGGGGAGCGATGCGGTCAGCGGCATCACCGCCGACCTCGAGGCGCGGCTCGCCGAGGTGCGGGCGCACAAGGACCTGTCGGTTTCGACGGACGGCGACTTCTAGCGTCCAACCACGAGGAGCAGAGGGAATCCCCATGAAGAAGAACGAGCAGCCACCCGAAGCGGGCACGAAGGACCGGCGGGGTCTCAGCCGCCGCGACCTCCTGGCCAACACGGCCCTCATCGGTGCAGGGGCGGTGGCCGGGACCTGGGCGTGCGCCACGCCATCTGAACAGTCCAGGGGCACCCACACGAACCTCCGCGGAGGGAGCGGCACGATGAAGACGCGGAAGCTGGGAGGCCTGGTGGTCTCGGAGCTGGGGCACGGGTGCATGAGCATCAGCGCCAACTACGGGCCCCCCGCGGACCGGAGCCAGGGCATCCAGGTCATCCGGACGGCCCATGAGCAGGGCGTCACGTTCTTCGACACGGCCGAGGTCTACGGTCCCTACACGAACGAGGAGCTCGTCGGAGAGGCGCTCGCGCCCCTTCGCGACCAGGTCATCATCGCGACCAAGTTCGGCTTCAACCTCGAGGGCCCTCCGGGACTGAACAGCCGGCCCGAGCACATCCAGAAGGTGGTCGAGGGTTCGTTGAGGCGACTCAAGACCGACCGCATCGACCTCTACTACCAGCACCGCGTCGACCCCAACGTTCCCATCGAGGACGTGGCGGGCGCGGTGAAGGACCTGATTGCCCAGGGCAAGGTCCTGCACTTCGGCCTCTCCGAGGCGAGTGCGCGGACCATTCGCCGAGCGCATGCCGTTCAACCGGTCACGGCCGTCCAGACCGAGTACTCGTTCATGGAGCGGGACGCGGAGAAGAACGGCGTCCTCGCGGTGTGCGAAGAGCTGGGAATCGGCTTCGTTCCGTGGGGACCCTTGGGAATGGGGTTCCTGACCGGGAAGCTCGACGCGAGCACGAGGCTCGACCCGAAGACCGATCTTCGCTCCGGCTTCACGCGCTTCACCCCTGAGAACCTGGCCGCGAATGCGCCCATCGTCGAGGCACTCCAAGGCGTCGCCGCGAAGAAGGGCGCGACGCCCGCGCAGCTCGCGCTCGCGTGGCTGCTGTCACGAAAGCCGTGGATCGTTCCAATCCCGGGGACGCGCAACCCGGCGCACCTCGAGGAGAACCTGGGGGCCCGCCACGTCCGGCTGACGCCCGCGGAGCTTCGTGAGCTTGAGACCGCCTTCTCCCAGCTCACGGTGCACGGCGGCCGGATGAACGAGATGCAGATGGACGTGGTCGACTCGACGAACCAACCGGTCGTCCAGAGGCTCAGCGCACGGTGAACGGGCGCGAGCTCCCCGAGTACGGGTGGATGCGCCCGTCCCAGCCGGACTTCCAGTTCCCCTCGTGCACCAGCCGGTACATGCCCGGCTGCGCGTCCTTGGGAATGGGCCACGTGATTCGCACCTGTGAGCACGCGAGCGTGGGCACGCAGTACTCGCGCTGCCAGTGGTACAGCGCGGCGCCGTCCCCGTCGTTCGCCACGTCCCGCCACGTGCCATCCGCCTCCCGCCGCTGCACGCGCAGGAAGGTGCCGCCCAGCTTCAGGTCGTTGCGCGGATGGCCGCCCCAGAAGGTGACGCTCGCCGTGTCGCCGCGCGCGTAGGACGCCTTCGCCTCCTCCGCGACGGCGCCGAAGTCCACCCAGAGCAGCTTGTCGTCGAACACCACGCCGGGCTGCAGCCCCACCACCGCCTTGCGCAGGTCGCGCGGCGTGGGGCCCGGTGGAACGGACGTCCCGTCGCGCAGGCTGGCCGCGAGCCCCGAGAAGGACTGCTGCAACGCCGCCAGCGTCCACGGGCCGAAGTGCGTGGACGCGCCCTCGTAGTCCTGGCGCGCGTACTCCTCGCGCGTGGCCACGTAGCCCGAGTAGGCGTTGGCCGGTCCCGCGATGACCACGTCCGTCACGCCCGCGCCCTGAAGCTGCGCGCGCACCGTGTCGCGCAGCCGGCGGCCCGCCATGGTGGTCACCTCGAAGGGCACCGCCACCAGCGCCAGCGGCCCCACCGTCACCACCTGGAGCGGCAGCACCTCCGGGGACCACGGGTAGGGCTTCATGGTGCCCATCTCCAGGACGATGGGCTTCTCCGCCTGGCAGGGCGTGGTGACGGCGGCGCAGGTGAACTGGCTCCACACGTCGTGCACGTTCTCGCACGTGGCCCCTTCCGCGCCGAAGCCGGGCCCGTCCTCCGCGCCCGCGATCATGGACAGGCCAATGGCCGCGGGGCAGGTGCGGTGCGCGCTGCCGTCCGCGAACGTGGGCGCGACGTCCACCGCGTCCATCTTCACGTAGGTGTGCCGGTAGTCCACGCCGCCCATCACCGGCATCCCGGCGGTGGACCACAGGTGCTCGGCGAAGTCGTACTGCTTCTTCGCGGAGAGGGCCGCGTCCTCGAAGTCGTTCGCGCCGCCGCCGTTCGTGCCGCCCAGGATGTTGGGCGTGACGTCGCCTTCATTCGAGTTGGCGAACGCCGCGACGAAGGTGTCCGGGCCGCCGGGCGTCCGTCCCCCCTTCTCCACTTCGAAGGTGTGCGCCGCCATCCCCTTGTTGTCGCCGCTGATGTACGTGTTCGTGTTGCCAAAGGACGTGGCGTGCACCGCGAACCAGTTGATGAGCCCCAGCTCACGCCCGTCCGCCCCCGTCATCCGGAGCAGCGTCATGCGCGTGTCCACGTTGTCGGGATAGCGGGCGCGCTCGGACTCCGGGTTGCGCAGGTAGGCGTCCGGTGAGCGGTTGATGCTGGCGCCGTGCAGGTCGCCGGAGGACAGCCGCAGCGAGCCCTCGGCCAGGCGTGCGTTGGCGCGAAGGATGGAGTCCGTGATGCCGGAGACGATGGCCTCGAAGTTCTGGGGCACGAAGCCGAAGGTGGTCAGGTTGTAGAACGTGTAGTGGCTGAAGCCGCCCGGCCCGGAGTGCGTGTGCGTGGCGCTGAGCAGCACGTTGTCGTCGGAGAACGTGTCGCCCAGCTTCGAGCGCAGCCGCTCCACCACCTGCTGCTTCACCGCCTGGAACACCATGCCCAGGTCCGCGCTGACGAAGGCCACGCGGCGGCCGTTGCACGGCGAGGCGATGACGAACGCCCGCGAGAACAGCCGCAGGTGGATGCCCTCCGTCTTCTGGCCCACCTGCCCGTAGCCCATCATCCCCACCTCCGCCGCGGGGCCGGTGATGTCCGAGCGCGCCGCGCCGATGAGGAAGTTCGCCGAGCCCGCGCACGCGTTCGCGTTCGCCGGAGCCTCCACGGGAGCCGGCGGCGCTCCCTCCTGCGCGCGGGAGGCGCCGGGCCCCAGCGCCAGCACGCAGCCCAGCAGCAACCCGAGCACGGGAGCGAGGCGGGCATTCAGCGTGCGCATGGCATCCTCCACGGCCTTCGGGAAGAGAAGGCCCCCGCCGGCGGCGGGTCCGAAGCGTGACGCCTTCGCCCCCGGGAGGGCAGCGCACGCGGAGGCGGGCCGTCCGACGCTCCACACTCGAACACGGGAGCGCGGCGGATTCAGTCCATTTCGCGGCAGCGGACGGGCGGCCCGCTCCGCCGCATGGACGCGGAATGCGGGCCTGGCTCAGGCCACGCGTGCGGGCCGCGCGGCGACGTGCAGGGTGACGCGGAAGGTGGCGCCGTTGCCCGGCGTGGACTCCGCGGTGATGGTGCCGCCCAGCGCGCGCACGATGGTGTCGCAGATGGACAAGCCCAGGCCGGTGCCCTGGCCCGGCGCCTTGGTGGTGAAGAAGGGGTCGAAGATGCGGCGCAAGAGTTCTGGCGCGATGCCCCGGCCCGTGTCGCGCACCTCCACCAGCACCCGGCCGTCCTCGTCCACGCGGGTGATGAGACGGATCTCGTGCTCGTCCGTGAAGCCCTCTGGAATCGCGTGCGCGGCGTTGATGACCAGGTTGAGGAACACCTGGAACAGCTTGCCCTCGTTGGCGCGCACCGTCGGCACGGTGCCGTACTGCTTCACCAGCCGGGCGCGCGGCCGGATCTCACTGGCCGCCATCTGCGCCACGGAGTCCAGCACGCGGTGCAGGTCCACCGCCTCCTCGTGCGCGTCGTCCACGCGGGAGAAGACCTTGAGCTGGCGGACGATCTGGCGCATCCGCTCGGAGCCCTCGCGCGCGTCGTCCAGCACCTGCTGGTACTCCAGCAGCTCCTCGGCGCCCAGGGGCCGGGGCATGGGGCCCAGCGCGCGGTGCAGGAACTCCAGGTTGGAGAGCACGTAGGAGAGCGGGTTGTTCAATTCATGCGCGATGCCGGCGGCCAGCATGCCCATGGAGGCCAGCCGGTCCCCCAGCATGAGCTGCGCCTGCATGTGCTTGCGCTCGGTGAAGTCGCGCGCCACCGTCACGCGCGCGGGCACGCCGTCGAAGAGCACGCCCAGCGTCACCAGGTCCGCGCTCACCACCTGACCGTCGCGGCGCACCAGCGGCACCTCGTGCGAGCGGGCCGCCAGCGCCCCGTCCTGCGCCTCCTCCAGGTGGCGGCGCGCGACCTCCTGGTCCTCGCGCCGCACCAGCCCCAGCAGGTGCCGGCCCAGCAGCTCCGCCGGATCCTGGTAGCCCAGGTAGTTGGCCATGGCCGGGTTCACCGACAGGAGCATGCCGTCCGTGGTGTGCACCACCACGGGGTCCGGGAACCCTTCGATGAGCAGGTGGAAGCCGGCCTCCGTGCGGCGCAGCGCCGTCTCCGTGCGCACGCGCAGCGCGTCCGTGGTGTGCTGCTCCAGCGCCAGCGACAGCGCGCCGGCCGCGCCGGACAGCAGCTTCACCTCCACGTGCGACCAGGGCCGCGCGTCATCGCAGTTGTCGAAGCCGATGAAGCCGAACGGCTCGCCGTGCACCACCAGGGGCAGCACCAGCAGCGAACGGATGCCCTGCGCCAGGAGCACCGGCGCGTTGTCCGCGCCGAAGTCATCCGGCGAGCCCTGCACGGCCTCACCCCGGTGGAGCTGCTCCAGCTGGGACAGCGTGAAGGCCTGATCAATGGGCCACGCCTGCGTGTCCGGGTTGTCCAGCTCGCGCGAGATGCCGGGCGCGCACCACTCCGCGCGCTGGGACTGGAGCATCCGGCCGGAGGCGTCGCGGTGGAACTCGAAGACGTAGGCGCGGCTGGCGCCCGCGACGCGGCCCAGCGGCTCCAGGATGGAGTTGTACACATCCCCGGAGGCCTCGGGCGCGAGCAGCTGCCGCTGCACCTCCACCATCGCGCCCAGGTAGCGCTCACGCGTGGCGGCGGCCTCCTCCGCCAGGCGGCGCGGGGTGACGTCCACCAGCGTGCCCAGCACGCCGCCCAGGTGCTCCGGATCGCCCGTCGCGGACAGCTCCACCCAGCGCGGCTGCGTGCCACCGGACAGCCGCAGCTCCAGCCGCGAGGGCACGTCCGTGCGCGCCAGCGCCGTGCGCAGCAGCACCCGCGCCTGGTCCCGGTCCTCCGGGTGGAACAGCTCCACCAGCGAGCGGCCCAGCCACGCGTGCACGGGAGATCCGACCAGGCGCTCCCACGCGGGGGTCGCCAGGACGAGGCGGCCCGCGGCGTCCAGTTCGAAGAGCGCCTCGCGCAACAGCGATCCGGCGCGCTGGAAACGACGCGTGTCCACGAGGTCGCTCGCCCCGGATGACTGCCCCAGAGCAGCGGCGCTCCCCGTTTCGCGTTGCTCCTGCGCCACCGCGGCCTCCTTCATCACGGATGAAACGGAATGAAATCGGGATGGGAGGGAAACCCGCCCGGTGCGTCCGGGCCCGTCCCCTCTTTCCGTCTCACCGCGGCCCGAAGCATAGGGCGCTCGAATGTTTCAAAGTCAATGGACCCACCCGGGACTCAGGGGTTTCCCTCGGAATCTGGAGGCTCCCACCCCCCAGGAATTCCGGAACGGGGGCGTTGACGGCGATCCCCGAGCAGGCGTGCAGGCACGCCACCGACGATGGCCCACGGAGGCACGTCGCGGGTGACGACGGCGCCCATGCCAATCACGGCGTGATCGCCCACGGTGACACCGTCAGTGATACCGGCGTTGGCGCCCACCCAGACGTCCTGGCCGATCACGATGCCCTTCGAGGTGACGGGCTGCTCTCGCACGGGGCGATCCGGCGCGAGCCCGTGGTCGAAGGCGTAGAGCGTGGCGCCGGTGGCGATGCGGCTTCCCTCGCCGATGCGGATGCCACACGCGCCGCCATCCAGGCTGACGCGCGCGTTGAGGCTGACGCGCGCCTCCAGCACCACCGGCCCGTGCACGAAGGCGTCCGCGCCAATGCTGCACCCCGGGCCAATGCGCACGGTGCGGCCGGGCTCCGCGAAGATGCGCGCCTCCGGAGCAATGAAACATCCTTCGGCGATATCAACCGTCTCCAGCGCGCGCAGGCGGTCTTGCACCTCGCGCTGCCAGGCCTCCGCCCACTCTCGGTGGCGCGGCTTGAGGCTGAAGTAGAGCCACGGCATCCACGACAGCCGCAGCTTGTGTTGTTCACGTCGTTGCGCGTCCAGGTCCACGGGTCCTGACTACCACGGGCCCGGCTTCAACCGGACGCGGGCACCGGCGCCGCGGCGGGCTCCACCGTGAAGTGGCAGCGCTCGCGCTCCTTCGCCACGGCCTCCGCGTCCAGGGACACGGGGGACAGGTGGCAGACCATGTCGTCCGGCTCCCACGGGTACGGCTGGCCGTCCAGGCGCACGCGCCCTTCGGCCACGGCGCGCGTGGCCTCCACGAGCGACAGCGAGGACAGGTCGCGCATCAGCGCCTCGAAGCGGCCCTGGCGCTCCGCGGTGGAGAAGTGGAAGCGGCCGCGCGCGACGACGGCCAGGTGGTACCACATGGGCCGGAAGGCTACGCCCGCCAGGCCCAGGCGCTGGGCCATGGCGAGCAGCACCTCCGTCGTCTCGCGAGACAGGCCCAGGCCGGGCACCTCCTGGCCAGGGAGCTGCGGGCGCTTGTCGCTGAAGCGCGCGCGCGGGTGGCGCAGGGACAGCCAGTTGGCGAAGAGGAAGGTCTCGCCCTGGAGCACCCGCTTCTCCAGCACCGAGTCCGACAGCAGGTGCTCGCGGCCGCCCGCGTGGCCCAGCACCATGATGCGGTCGCCGGTGCCGCCGGTGGAGGCCACCTGCACGCGCAGGCGGCTGTAGCCCAGGCGCTCCACGTACGACAGCAGGCCGTAGCGGAAGAGCGCGTACTCGATGCCCTGCGCGGTGTAGTGGCCCAGGACGCGCGGCTGGACCTCCGGCCCCAGCCGCAGCGGGCCCTCCAGGTCCTCCAGCGAGAAGGGCTCCCAGTGCGGCGCCTTGCCGGCGGTGTTCGCCTTCTCCGGATCCAACAGGTGCGCGATGCGCTGGAAGCGCGCGCTCAGCGGGTCGTAGCGCGCGGTGATGCGCTGGTGGCCCAGGCCCGCGAGCACCAGCACGGTGCCCGCGAACAGCTTCCAGGACTCCGCGTGGTAGCCGCCGCCGGGCAGCCACACGCTGGCCCGTCCCCGCAGCGCGGCGGCGATGGCCACGTCGCGCTTGCGCGCGCCCTGGAGCGTGATGCCCACGCGCCCGAAGCGGTCCCCGGACAGCACGTCTCCGCCAGCGATGACGAAGGTGATGTCGGAAGCGGGCATCCGCGCGAGCAGGTCCTTCACCTTCTGCACGTAGGTGACGTCGTCGCAGCCATCCGGCACGCGGGTTTCATCCACGCCGGGAGGCAGCACGCCCCAGTCGCTGCCGGACACGGAGCCGATCCACACCTTCGGCTGTCCGGCGAGACACGCGGCGGTGCCGTCCGGCGGGTGCGCGTCCAGGTCCAGCACGGCCACGGAGCCGTCGAAGCCGGAGGCGCGCAGGTCCGCCACCGCCACGGCGATGTCGTTGACGGTGCAGAAGCCGCCGCCCTTGTCCGGGCGCGCATGGTGGAAGCCGCCGGCCATGTTGACCACGGGCCCCTGCCGCGCGAGCGCCAGCCGGGCCGCGCCCAGCGTCCCGCCGCACACGAGCCGCACGCTGTCCAGGAGCGCGTCCACGGGGACCTCCGACGGGTCGGTGGCGTAGATGCGCGCGAGGGTGGCGGGGTCGGAGAGGGACTCCAGGTAGCGGGCGTCGTGCACGCGCGCGAGCTGCGCGTAGGACACGGGCACGGGGTGGCGCACGTCCGCGGCGCGCACCACGCCGGACTCCAGCAGGTACCAGGTGGTGAAGTCGGTGCCGCGCGGCTCGATGCCCACGGAGGATTCGATGCCGGAGAGGGGGAGGCGGTAGGCCTCGTCGTAGAAGACGTGCACCCGGCCGCGCCCCAGGCCCAGCTTCCAGAGCCACGCTTGAATCATCCGCGCCTCGCGGCTGGCAGGAAGTGGCGGGCGTTCACGGGGACGAGGGACACGGGAGGCAGGTTGAAAAGGGTGGTGGCCCCTTCATCACGCGCGGGGGCCGTGGGCGCAAGGCTCATTCCACGGGGCGCTGGGCCTCCTCCCGCAGGGCAGGGCTGCGGCGGCGCACGGTGCGGGCGGCGACGGTGACGAACAGGGCCCACGCGAGCCCGGCCACCCAGCCGCCGAGCACATCCGTGGGGTAGTGCACGCCCAGGTAGACGCGGGTGCAGCCCACGAGGACGGAGAGCACCAGGGCCACGGTGAGGAGGTAGACCTTCACGCGGCGGTGTTCCGCGAACTGGGCCAGGAGCGCGCCCAGCGTGAGGTAGGTGATGGCGGACAGCATGGCGTGGCCGCTGGGGAAGCTGGTGGACATGGTCTCGGTGAGGTGGGGCACCACCGAGGGGCGCGGGCGGTGGAACAGGTTCTTGAGCAGCGCGTTGAGGATCCACCCGCCAACGATGGAGGACAGCACGAAGAGGCTGGTGCGGTAGCGGCGGGCCACCACGAGGAAGCCGCACACGGCCGCGGTGAGGAGCGCCAGGACGGGGAAGCCCCCCAGGGACGTCACGTCGCGAGCGGTCTCCGAGAGCCACCACGGCCCGCGAGGCATCGCGGGGTCTTCGTCACGGCGCAGGGAGCGCACGATGCGCTCGTCGATGTCCTGCGTGTCGCCTTCATGGACCTCGTCCGACAGGACGACGAAGCCCAGGACGCACGCGACCACGAGCAGCAGCAGCCCCAGGGGCCGCGTCACCATCACGTCCCAACCCGACACCCACCGCCATGGCCCTCGTGACATGGCCGTGACTTAAGACAGCGGGTGCGGGCTGGCCACGGGCTTTTCGCGGCGAGTGTCGGACAGGCTCCAGGTGCTCAGGGTTTCGGGAAGGTCAGCCCCAGGCGCTCCGCGCCCGCGACCTTGGCGCCGTCGAGGGCGGCGATGAGCCGGGTGTAGGGGGCACGGGCGTCAGGCTGGAAGTACAGGCCCCGCTGGCCCTTGG
The DNA here is from genome assembly GCF_054512695.1 of Corallococcus sp. M7. Taxonomy (NCBI): domain Bacteria; kingdom Pseudomonadati; phylum Myxococcota; class Myxococcia; order Myxococcales; family Myxococcaceae; genus Corallococcus; species Corallococcus sp. M7. The sequence continues at coordinate 647,460 of NZ_CM137252.1, read as the reverse complement.
GGCGGGCCGCCAGGAAGGCGCGCAGGCGCGGGATGTAGTCCGCCTCGCTCACCGGGTCGCCGTCGATGAGGAGCGCGCCCTCCGCCGTGAGCCGGATGAGGCCCGGGGGCAGGTCCTCGGAGGACATGGCGTAGGCGCCCGGGTCCCCGGCCGAGGGGAGCTGGAGCACGAACTCGCCGCGCATCAGCGGCATCACGACCATGAAGATGATCAGCAGCACCAGGACCACGTCGACCAACGGCGTGACGTTGGGTTCGGACTGGAGACCGGACTGGGGCTTCACCACGACGGGGCGTCTTGCGTGCATGGCGGTCCTCCTCAGGGCTTCTTCACGGAGACACCCAGGGACACGAACTCCGCGCCCGCGTTCTCCGACTGTCGCAGGACGCCGAGCACGTCGCCGCACGTCAGTGACGCATCGGCCTTGAAGAGCAGCTTGCGGTCACGGTGGGCGCGCAGCTCCTGCTGGATGCGCTCCTGGAAGCGAGCGGCGTCCGGGATGGCTTCGTCGCCGACGTACAGCACCTTGTCGGCGGAGAGGGAGAAGACCAGGGGTTCAGGCTTCTCGTGCTGCTCGCCCTGCGCGGCGGTGGGCAGGGTGACGTCCTTGCCCTCCTGGGACAGCGGCGTCACGACCATGAAGATGATCAGCAGCACCAGCACCACGTCGACCAATGGGGTGACGTTGATGTCGGCCTTCACTCCGCCCCTGCCGCCCACGGCCATTCCCATGCACGACCTCCCTGTGCGTCGGACACCATGGGACCACGGGGCCGAGGATGCGTTGGCCTTGGACGGTCGGTGGTTCGGTCATGGTTCGGTCACGGGAGGCCGTTCCTCAGACGTCCTGATAGGCATAGGGCACGCCGGGGACATGGGGCCTTGCCCGGCCTGTGAAGTACACGTCGGCACCGGCCATGCGGAACGCATCGACGGTGTTGAGCACGAAGCCGGGCCCCGAGGGGACTCCGTCGTCGAACCAGCGCAGCAGCAATTCGTGAGCGAAGAAGTCGAGGACCAGTGGAGCCGTCACCGGGTCCGCCAGCGCTCGTGCCGGCTCGGGCCAGCCGAGAGCACGCAGCGCTTGATCCAATGGATCATCCGGCGCGGGGAAGCGCTGGGAGTCCTCCACCAGATCGCCCCAGTCCTGTTCGATCAGCGCTACGGCGTAGGCACCCGGCAAGGTGACTTCATAACGAACCTCGACGATGCCCGGTGTCCGCCAGTGCTGGCCGAAGTTCATGGTGCGCACACTCAAGGCGTCCACCTCCACCGGGCGGCCCTCCACGATGTAACTCGACCTGTGAGGTGGAACGGAGAATCGGGGCCGCCACTCGTTCTGATAGGTCATGGTTCCTCTTCAGCACGATGCCGGAGGAGCCTGGCCATGGCCAAGGTCATGCGGACGACCGAGAGTGGACCGTTGCTGAGTAACGCGGACGTGGATGCGTTCGAGCAGCGCGCAGGGCTCGAGCTTCCATTCCCACTTCGGGAGTTCCTGCTGGCCACCAACGGCGGTCGGCCCGAACGCGACCTCTTCAATCTCCAGGGACTGCCGGGAAATTCCTTCGGCCGGATCCACTTCTTCTTCGGGCTCAACGACCCCGTCGAGTCCTGCAACCTCGACTGGAACCTGGAGGTCTTCCGGGAGCGCATTCCGCCGGGTCTGCTCCCCATCGCGACAACGGAAGGCGCGGACAAGGTGTGCCTGTCCGTCACGGGCCAGGTGTTCTACTGGGACGCCCAGGCCCGACCGGGCACGGCCAGCGTCCACTTGCTGGCGGAAGACCTCGACACCTTCCTCTCGGCGCTCCGGTCGGACTCGCTGTCTCCCATTGTCCTGGAGTCCTGAGTCGCGAGCGCGCGGCGTACGCCCCTGGACGCTCGGACTCCGGAGGCATTGTCACGGGGGTGTGGCCTGTTATCACCCGGTGACGCTCGCACTGGAGGCACCCGCACATGGCCATCGCCACCATCAGCCCCACCACCGGCAAGACGCTGCGCACGTTCGACGTGCTCTCGTCCGAGGAGCTGGAGCGCAAGCTGCGGAAGGCCGCGGACACGTTCCGCTCCTACCGCGAGACGTCCTTCGCCGACCGCGCTCGCTGGATGCGCCGCGCCGCTGAGATCCTCGAGGTCGAGGCCCCCCGCTTCGGCCGCATGATGACGGAGGAGATGGGCAAGCCCCTGGAGGCCGCCAAGGCCGAGTCCATCAAGAGCGCCACCGCGTGCCGCTACTACGTCACCCGCGCCGAGAAGCTCCTGCGCGACACACCCATCGACGTGGATGGCGACACCGCCTTCGTGCGCTACCAGCCCCTGGGCCCCGTGCTCGCCATCATGCCGTGGAATTTCCCCTTCTGGCAGGTCGTGCGCTTCGCCGCCCCCGCCCTCATGGCCGGCAACGTGGGCCTCCTCAAGCACGCCAGCAACGTGCCCCAGTGCGCCATCGCGCTCGAAGAAATCTTCCGCACCGCCGGCTTCCCTGAAGGTGCCTTCCAATCGCTGTTCATCGAGACGTCGGAGGTGAACCGCGTCATCGAAGACCCGCGCGTGAAGGCCGTCACCCTCACCGGCAGCGAGGGCGCCGGCCGCGCTGTCGGCGCCGCCGCGGGCCGTGCCATCAAGAAGGTCGTCCTGGAGCTGGGCGGAAGCGATCCGTTCATCGTCATGCCCAGCGCGGACCTGGACAAGGCCGTGCACACCGCCGTGTCCGCGCGCCTCATCAACAACGGCCAGTCCTGCATCGCCGCCAAGCGCTTCATCGTCGCCGAGCCCATCGCCCAGGAGTTCGAACGCCGCTTCGTCGAACGCATGAAGACCATGGTGGTCGGTGACCCCATGGATCCGAAGACCGACGTGGGCCCGCTCGCCACGCCCGGCATCCTCGAAGGGCTGCACGCCCAGGTGCAGGAGAGCGTGAAGGCCGGCACCCGGCTCTTGCTGGGCGGCAAGCCCCAGGGGGGCCCCGGCAACTTCTACCCGCCCACCGTCCTGGCGGATCCGCCGCCCAAGGCCCCCGCCTTCCATGACGAGCTCTTCGGCCCCGTGGCCACGCTGCTGCGCGCCCGCGACCTGGAGCACGCCATCGAGCTGGCCAACGCGACGCCCTTCGGCCTGGGCGCCAGCGTGTGGACCCAGGACGCGGACGAACAGCGCCGGCTCATCGACGGCATCGAGGCCGGCATGGTGTTCGTCAACGCGCTCGTCGCGTCCGACGCGCGCCTGCCCTTCGGCGGCGTGAAGCACTCCGGCCACGGCCGCGAGCTGGCCGACCTGGGCATCCGCGAGTTCGTCAACGCCAAGACCGTCCGCATCACCGGCGCGTCCGGCGCACCGCCGCCGTCGAAGCACGCGGGCGAATGACGCCCTCGCGGCTCAATAGAGGCCCTTCTTGTAGTCGTGGTCCAGGGCCCAGCCCATCAAGCCCTTCGTCGCCGAAGCCACCGTGCGCAGCGCCGTCGCGGCGGCGCCGCGCTGGGGGCTCCGCTTCACGTGGTCGATGAAGACGTCCGCCATCCTCGGCAGCTGCGTCGCGGGCACGTGACGGGCGCCATCCCAGAGCCCCGCCGCCACGATGGATGGGCTCTCGCGCAGGCGCGCCGCCTGGGGCTCCAGCAGCAGGGCGAGCTTCGGCACCTTCTCCTGGACCGTCATCGACTCCAGCAACGCGGGCTCCGTGGAGAGGGACGCGACGCCAGAGACCTCCAGCTCCCGAGCCTCGCCCGGCACCAGCGCGAGCAGCGCCGCCCGGGGCTGCTCAAGCACGTTGTGAAACGTGTCCGTGCGGCGATTACCGGGCCGGTCCGCCACCGCCAGCCGGCCTCCGGCCATGCGCAGGAATCCGGCGGGATCCCCCTTCGGGCTCACGTCCGCGTGCCCCTCCGCATCCCATGACGCCAGGACGACGAAGGGCGTCCGAGACAGCCAGTCACGCACGTCCGGCTCCGCCAATGACTCTGGGACGCCGTCCCCGAACGGCGTGGGCGCCACCGTCACCGTCGGCTTCCAGAACCCCGAACGGATGAGCGCCTTCGCGCAATGCGCGAACGCCTCCTCCACCGTGACACACAGCGTGTTCCCCTCCAGGGTCGCGCGCCCGTTCACCCGCAGCGTCTCCCCCAGCCCGGGGATGAAGAACAAGAGCCCGCAGCCGACCGTGGGATTGAGCGGAATGGGGCCAGGCAGTTCGAGCCGCAGGTGCGTGGCGTCCTCCACCCGCGCGAAGCCCAGGGGACCTCCCGCCGTCGTGATGCGCGCCTGCCCCGCCACGTCGATGTAGCCCAGCACCGCGAACGACGAGACCCCGAGCAGCCGCACGCAATGCCCATCCAGGGCATCCAGCGACTTCAACATGACGCCGAACGGACGCGCGCCCACCACGCGCTCCAATGCCTCGACCGACAGGACGGATGCCATGCCCCAAAGCATGCCATCTTGACTTTGACTTGCAAAGTCAGAACCCCAAGTCCTGATTCAGCGCGTGCGCACCCGGCCATCCACGGGCGCGCCGTGCACCTCTTCCAGCGCGGACGTCACGGCGTCCACCTCCGCGCCCAGCTGCTCCACGCTGTGGCGCAGGCCCGCGCCGGCCACGTCCGCGTCCGCCGCGTCCGCCGAGCGCACCCGCAGCACCTGGGCGTAGAGGTTCTCCAGCGTGTACGCGAGCCGCGTGAACTCGGCCTCCAGCCGGTCCGCCGCCTTGGTCAGCTCCGCGCGCTGGCGCACCTGCTCATCCAGCACCTGCAACGCCGCGCGCAGCCGGTCGCGCACCACCACGTCCTCCTCCGAGGCCCAGCGCGTCTCCAGCTTCTTGCGCTCGTCCGCCAGCCGCTGCACGTCCTCCGGCGGCGCCACCGTGCGCAGCTCGCGCTCGCGGCGGATGAGCTCGTGGCAGCTCTTGCGCAGGTCCTGCACGGTGCGCTCCGGCGAGCGGACCATCTCCTGCAACACGCCCTTCCCCGCCCGCAGCTCCGCGAGCAGCTTCTCGCAGACGGCGTCCACGCGCGTCAGGCGCGGATCCACCGGCGCCTCCGGTGCCTTCACCTGCTGGGGCAGCACCGGCGCGGGCGGCTCCTCCACGCGCGTCAGCAGGGGGTTGTTGCGCGGGCGCAGGTGCTTCGCGGCGCCCTTGAAGAACGCGAGCGCCACGAACACCAGCCACCAGTACTCATGCGGGGGCCGCACCGCCGTGGCCACGCAGGCCAGCGCGACGATGAGCTGCGCCACGCCCACCAGCGGGTTGCGCGCGGCCTCTTCCCGCGCCGCCTTCTCCGCGCGCTTCGCCTCGCGGTGCGCCTGCTGCTGGGCGATGTACGCGTCCCGCTTGGCCTGCCGTTCCGCGCGGCGCAGGGCGTCCTTCGACTCGCGCTCCCACTGCTTCTCCCACCGCTGGCGTTCCCGCTCCGCGCCGCGCTCCCACTCCCGCTCCCAGCGGTCGCGCTCCTTCTCGGTGGGCAGGCGGCCCATCCGGCGCACCCAGGCCTCCAGGGCCGCATCCTTGCGCGCACGTCCCTCCTCGATGGCCGCCTCCAGCCGACGCAGGCGCTCGGCCGCATCGTGAGGGGGCGAGGAGGCAGGGGGCGCTTCGCGGTCTCGGGGCACGAGGTGACGCTAACAACTTCCCCCGGGCTTGGGGACTGTCGAGGGTGGCTCCATAAGCGCAGGTGTTGAGCCATTGGCGCGCGGCGGGCAGCCGGACGCGGGCGCTCGGTGGTTCCCTGTGAACGGATGCGGTAGTGGGAGGACACGATGACCCTTCCCACCGCCGCGACCCGCCGCTTCCAGTGGTTCAGCCAGGGCGTGCTCCTCTACACCCTGGGCGTCATCCTCTGGGGCGCGTTCGTGCGCGCCACCGGCTCCGGCGCGGGCTGCGGTGACCACTGGCCCGTCTGCAACGGCGAGGTGCTGCCCCGCGCGCCCTCCATCCAGACCCTCATCGAGTACACCCACCGTGTGACGAGCGGCCTGGCCACGCTGCTCGCCGTCGCCCTCTACGTCTGGGGCCGCCGCGAGTTCCCCAAAGGCCACCCGGGCCGCAAGGCGGCGTTCTGGGCGCTGGTGTTCATGCTCACCGAGGGCCTGGTGGGCGCGGGTATCGTGCTGCTCAAGTACGTGGCGCAGGACGCGCGCCTGGGCCGCGCGGTGTGGATGGGCGTGCACCTGACCAACACCTTCCTCCTGGTGGGCGCGCAGACGATGGTGGTGTGGGCCTCCAAGGGCCGCGCGCGCATGGTGTTCCAGGGCCAGGGCGTCGTGGGCGCGCTGCTGGGCGGGAGCATCGTTGGCATGCTGGTGCTGGGCGTCAGCGGCGCGGTGGCCGCGCTGGGCGACACGCTCTTCCCGGCCACCAGCCTCACGCACGGCTTCGAGCAGGACCTGTCGGAGACGGCGCACGTGCTGTTGCGGCTGCGCGTGTTCCACCCGGCCATCGCGGTGGCCATGGGCGCGCTGCTGGTGTTCGGCGGCCGTCAGGTGGCGCGGCTGCGGCCCTCGCCGGACGTGCGGCGCGCCTCCACGTGGCTCACCGCCGTGTACGTCGCGCAGCTGTGCGCGGGCATCATCAACCTGGTGCTGCTGGCGCCCGTGACGATGCAGCTCGTACACCTGCTGCTCGCGGACTGCGTGTGGATGTGCGTGGTGCGGCTGTGCGCGGCGGGGCTCGCGGAGGACGCGCCGCGCCTGGAGCCCGCCGCCGAGCCCGCCTCCCACGTGGAGCCGGTGTAGCGCGGCCTACGGCTTCGTTCTCTTCGAGGGAGGAGGGAACGAAAGCTTCGCATCCAGTCCCTTCGACGGCACCCACCCGAGCAGTCCGGACGCGGAGCGCACGAGGTAGCGGTAGTCCCGGTAGCGTGGCATCGGGTGGTGGCCGTCCACGAGCAGCGCCGCCAGCACCTCCACCTTCGACCCCGTCGCCAGCGTGGCCACGGGCACCTTGTCCCTGGCGCCGTAGGTGAGCACGAAGGACTGCGCCACCGTCGCGGGCGTGTTCACCGCGTAGAGCTCCTGCGGCACCCGCTCCAGCTTGCCCGTCTTCGCGTTGAAGACGTGCCGGTCGTGGCGCACCCAGAACTCGTGGTCATCGTCCTCCAGGAGGGTGCCGTCGCCGGGCACGCTCACCATGTTCCGCACCACCCCGAGCAAGGTCAGCGTCTTGCCGTCGTACCGGTAGATGTAGTTGTCCTTCAGGAAGCCCGTGGTGACGACGACCTCCTTGAACCTGTCGGAGCGGTCCAGGTCGATGGTGGAGAGCGTCCCCACCTCCGTGCCACCGTTGTCATCCTGGGTCTTCACTTGGTTCACGCGCAGGTGGAACTTCCCCTCGACGTGGATCCAGAAGGCGCTGATGGCGTCCTTCTTGCCGTCACCGTCCAGGTCCGCGCTCAACTTCTCGATGGAATCGGAGTCCTGGATCCGGGCGGGCACGGAGAACCCCAGCACACACAGGGCCAGCGCCAGTGACGTCGTCTTCATGAGGACGACTGTCTAGCACTCCCGGTGACGTCTACCGCAGCCCCCGGGGCACCAGCACGCGCGCCACCGCTTCGAAGAGGCCGCTGACCGCGAGCGCGAGCACCGCCGCCGGCACCGCGCCCTCCAGGATGAGCCCCACGTCGTCCAGGCGGATGCCGGTGAGGATGGGCTGACCGTAGCCGCCCGCGCCCACCAGCGCGCCCAGCGTGGCGGTGCCCACGTTGATGACCGCCGCCGTCTGGATGCCCGCGAGGATGGACGCCGCCGCCATCGGCAGCTCGATGCGCCAGAGCCTCGCGCCGGATGGCAGGCCCAGCGCCTCCGCGGACTCGCGCACCTCCCATGGGATGCCCTGCAACCCCGCCGCCGTGTTCCGCACGATGGGCAGCAGGCTGTAGAGGAACAGCGCCGCGATGGCCGGCTTCGAGCCGATGCCCAACAGCGGAATCATGAACACCAGCAGCGCCAGCGACGGCACCGTCTGGATGACGCTGGAGAGGCCCAGCACGCCCTGCCCCAGGCGTGGACGGCGCGCGGCCACCACGCCCAGTGGGATGGCGAGCGCGATGGCCGCCACCAGCGACAGCCCCACGAGGAACAGGTGCTCGCGCGTGCGCTGCCAGATGCGCGCACCCCGCCCGTCCGTGCGCACCTCCGTCGTCACGCCCAGCGTCGACCGAAGGAAGCCCGCCGCGACCTGTGCTTCCGGCTCACGCTCCAGCCGCGCGCGGGCGTTGAGCTGGACCATCTTCGCCTCCGTCAGCGAGCCCTCCAGCCGGCGCAACGCCTGGACCACCTGGGGCGCACGCGTCTCCAGGTCCGCGCGGTAGAGGAGCACGGCGTCGTACGCGGGGAAGTGGTGCCGGTCGTCCTCCAGCACGCGCAGGCCGTAGGCGGCGATCTCCGCGTCCGTGGAGTACAGGTCCGTGAGCTGGATGGCGCCACTCTCCATGCCCCGGTACGCCAGGTCGTGGTCCAGGCCGCGCACGTCGCGCTGGGGCAGGCCGTATGCGTCGCGCAGCGCGGGCCAGCCGTCGCCCCGCTGCATGAACTCGTTGCTGAAGCCCACGCGCAGCTCCGGGTGCGCCTTCAAGTCGGAGATGCGGCGGATGCCCAGCCGCTGGGCCTCCGCTTCCTTCATGCCCAGCGCGTAGGTGTTGTTGAAGCCCAGCGGCGCGCTCATCCGCAGGCCTTCGTCCGCGAGCGCCTTCCTCAGCGCGTCGTCGTCTGGCAGCGCGCGGCCCACGAGCAACTCCTGGCGCAGCGTGCCGGTGTACTCGGGATAGACGTCCAGCTCGCCCCGGCGCAGCGCCTCCCACAGCACCGTGGTGCCGCCCAGCTCGCGCCGGTGCGAGGCTTGCGCGCCCGCGTCCTTCGCCACCTGCGTCACCATCTCCCCGAGGATGACGGACTCGGTGAACTTCTTGGACCCCACGCGCACCTGGGGCCCGCCGCCTCCTTCGGTGCTCGTGCACGCGACTGCGAGCAACAGCAGCCACGCCAGCGACAGCGCGCGCATCATCCCGGCCTCCGCAGGGGCAACGGGCGCTGCGCCTGGATGAAGCGTGTGACGAATGGATCCGCGGGACGCGACTCCAGGTCATCCAGCGTGCCCTGCTGCACCACCTGGCCCTCGCGCAGCAGCACGATGCCGTCCCCCAGGAAGGCGGCCTCCGCCAGGTCGTGGGTGACGAGCACCACCGTCTTGCCCAGCCGCTCGAAGATGCCGCGCAGGTCCGTCTGGAGGTCGTGGCGCACCAGCGGATCCAACGCGCCCAGCGGTTCATCCAGCAGCAGCACGTCCGGGTCCAGCATCAGCGCGCGCATCAACGCCACGCGCTGCCGCTGACCTCCGGAGAGCTCGCCCGGGAAGCGCTCCAGTGCATCCGCGGGGAAGCGCGTCAGGTCCATCAGCTGTGCCAGCCGCTCGCGGATCCGCGCCTCCGGCCAGCGCAGGTGCCGCGCCATCAGCGTGACGTTCCGGGCGCCGGTGAGGTGCGGGAACAGGCCTCCGCCCTGGAGCGCGTAGCCCACGCGCTGGCGCACGGCGAGCAGCGCGTCCGCGCCCTCCGGCAGGGGCTGTCCGTCGAAGCGCACGCGCCCCGTGTCGGGCCGGAGCAGGCCGTTGAGCAGCCGCAGCAGCGTGGACTTCCCGCAGCCGCTGGGGCCGATGAGCACCGTGGTGGCGCCCTTGGGCAGACTCAGGTCCAGCGGGTGCAGGGCCTGCGCGGCACCGAAGCGCTTGGACACTCCTTCCAGGAGGAACACGAACGCCACGTCCCTTCAGCGCGGAGCGAACACGCCGTTGCAGGCGGTTGGAAAGGGGAAGGCCGCGCTCGCCGGGAGGCTGCACGCCGCGAACAGGCCCCAGCCCCGGTGGTCCACGCCGCCGGTCCAGACCTGGACGTCACCTCCACCCTCCGGGGCGGGCGCGGTGAAGCGGACGCAGCGCGTGGCCTGGCCCTCCACGTAGCAGTCGCGCACCTCCACCGGGCTGGCCCCCGGAAGCGCGTCGCGCAGTTCCTCCGAGCTCCGGTCGCGCCAGCGCTCCACCTGGCCCGAGCCCGGTGCCACCGGACGGAAGATGCTCCAGGAGAAGGTGGACGCGGCACAGCGGATCCTCCCCGCGCGCGTCGTCGAGTCCGCGACCTCGCAGCCCTCTGGCAGGTACAGCACCCGCCACGGAAACCGGGGCGGCATGACGAGCGCTGAGGGCGACAGCGTGTCGCCCTCCGGGTTGCCCCGCGTGGCCAGGTACGCGAACAGCTCCAGGCACCGGCCCAGCCCCGCGCGGAGGTCGTCGCGCACCACGCAGCCCAGTTGCCGCACGTGGCCCGCGGAGGGCGTCACCGCCGTGACGTAGCCGCCCACCGCGCAGGTGTTCTCCGGGGAGCACTGTTCGAAGCGCAGCGACGGGTGCGGCTGTCCTCCGAGCGGCAGCTCACCCCGGGCTTCCGTGAGGCCCGGGCCCAGCCGGGCATGCACGCGGGTTCGGCCGGAGTCCACGGCCTGCGCCTCGCTCAATCCGGGCTGTTCGTGCAGCCACACGGAGAGCGCGCCGCAGCGGTACATGCGCGACGTGGCGCTGTCCGGGACGGGGACGCAGCCGTCGAAGAGGGGACGCGCGTCGTCGACGAAGGGGCCCGCGGGCGTCACGCCCTCGGAGGGGACCGCGGGGGCCACCGGCGCGGTCGCGAGACACGCGCTCAGCAGTCCCCCGAATGTCACTCCCATCGCCGCGAGTGCCGTGCGCATCCGCGAGGGGATAGGCGCCGGACCCGGCCGAGTCAACCGGCCCGTCGGCCCGACGCCCACCGCGCTACACACGCGGGCACTACTGCTTCTTCATCTGCTTCTCGAGCTCCTTCGCCTTCGTCTCGTTGCGGGCGACGACGCTCTCGGTGTCGCTCAGGAGCGCCAGGAAGCCGGCGTCGTTCTTGTACTCCTTGCGGCCCTCCTTGAGGACGTCCTTGCCCTTCTTCTGGTCCTCCGCGATGCGCGTCAGGAAGGCCTTGTCGAACTCGGGCCCCTGCTTCTCCTGGAGCTTGGTCATCTCCTCGTTCGTCTTGTCGATGGCCTTGCCCAGCTTCTCGCCGGTGCCCTTCATCTTCTCCTGGTAGCCCTCCTGGACGCCGGAGCCGCCCGTGCCCATCTGGTCCTCGGAGGTGATGTCGCTGTCGCTGAGCGCGCTGATCTGCATCTTCTTCTGCTCGGCCCAGGTGCGCAGCTGGCTCTGGCTGTTCTCGTGGTCCTCGCGCAGCTTGGTGGCGAACTCCTTCACCTGCGGATCCGTGGCCTGCTGCTCCGCGAGCCGCGCCAGCTTGATCTGCCGGTTGTTGAAGACGGCCAGCTTGCCCACGTACTGCACGCGCTTGGCGGCGGCCTCACCCACGGCCTTGCCCTGCTTCATCTCCTGCTTCTGCTGCTTCTCCTCGTCATTCGCGTGGGCGGAGAAGCCCATCAGCCCCGTCACGACCGCCGCCGTCACCGCCCGCGCCTTCCAGTTCGTCTTGCTCATGGTCCCTGCCTCCCCCGCCGTTCCGCGGATGAATTCGACGGGAGCAAGGTGTGAACGCGGAAGCCACGCGCCAGGGCCGCCTGGCTGAACGCCCCACCCTCGGGCACGAGGCCCGCGGGATGAGACCGCGTCACTCCACGTGCAACAGGCCGCGCACCACGGCGCCGCGCACCTGCGCCGTGGCCTGGGCCCAGCCGCGCAGGAGCGCCAGCACCTCCGAGGAGAAGCTGGGCGTGTCGACCAGCGTGACGGTGGTGGACATCCCGCCCGTCTGCGCCTGCTCGAAGCGCGCGGTGAGCCAGCAGGCCCCGGCGCCCACGCCCTCGGGCACCGTGCGCGACACCTCCAGCTCCAGCAGCGCGGACGGGGACAGCCACCCTTCCGCCCAGCGCAGCCGCCGCTCCAGCAGCGCGCTCAACGATTCGCTCGCGGCCGTGGCCTGGAGCGCCAGGGGCTCGCCGTCTCCGGACGAAGGGGAGGGCAGGTACACCTCGCGCAGGAAGGGCGGCTCGCGGGTCAGCGCGTGCGCCGTCGCGCGCAGCCACAGGCGGCAGTCGCGCAGCACGTCCGCCGTGGCCGCCACGAAGGGGGGCAGCGGGTGGCGCGTCGACGAGCGGCGGCTGCTCTTGCGGTCCGGCTCCACCTCCACGAAGGGGGACACGCGCGCGGGGCCCTCCACCGTGCCGTCCACCTCCAGCCCCAGCCGCTCCAGCCGCGAGCCCCGGCCCAGGCCGCGCCACAGGTCCACGAAGGCCGCCGCCAGCGGCGCCGCGTTCGCGACCGAGTACGGCCGCCACTCCACGCGCTGACACACCACGCGCGCTGAAGGCACCCGCGCCCCGGGAGGCCCCAGCCCCAGCGTCAGGTCCTCGCCGCCCACCGCCACGCGCGAGGCCAGCACGTGCCGCACGGGGCCTTCCAGGAGCCACACCCGCAGGGCGCCTCGCGGCACCGCGCCCTCGACGTAGCGCGCGCCCAGCAGCCACAGCTCGCCCTGGATGAGCACGTCCTCGCCCCGGGGGGCGTGCAGGTTCGGCCTCGAGTCCTGGCAGCCCAGCACCCAGGCCCCGCGGCCCTCCTGGACCCAGCGCACCCGAAGGCCCTCCGGCAACGCCTCCAAAGCGCGCCGCGTGGCCTCCGCCTCGCTCAACCCTTCCGCCATTGGGCCCCTCACACCAAACAGCGCTACGGTATTCTTACGTAATAGCTGTGATTCGCTACCCGTGTCAGCACGTTTTTCGTGGTTTCCCGAGTGGGTATCGGGAAACCCGGTGGGTGTGGGTGGGGGGTACGGCGGAGAGACTCAGGGGGTGGGCGGCCGGGGGCCGTAAGCGCGCTCCAGGAGGGCGTCGCTGGAGAGGCCGGGACTGGCCTTGGCGGCTTCGACGTCCAGGCCTTCGCCGTGGCCCCGGCCCTGGCCTTCGAAGAGGACCTGGGGTCCGTCGAAGGAGGCGCGCTGGGGACAGGAGGGGAGCTTCAGGCCGGCGCGCAGCGTGTCGCACGGAAGGGAGCGCGCGTCCTCGTAGGGCGCGGCGGGGGTTCCTTCAGTGCGCAGGTAGCGCACGCGGCCGGATTCGAAGCGCAGGGAGACGAGGTTCCTGCCCAGCAGGGCCTCCACCTCGGAGCGGGAGCGGGCTTCGCGCCATGGGGTGGCGCCGCCCTGCGAGAAGGTGAGCCAGGCGTCCCACTTCAGGGGCGGGAGCTGGAGGGCGCGGGTCTCTTCCGGGCGGATGCGCACGGTGCCCCGGAAGGCCTGGCAGTGGGTGGTGTCGCAGAGGGCTCGGCCGGGGTGGCGGGTGTCGGCGTGGCGCTCGTTGTGCGCGGCGACGCGGGCCAGGGCGACGCGGGCCTCGCCCTGGAGCGTGACGTCCTCGGCGGCGACGACGCCGGCGGTGTACTGCACGCGCGTGGTGCGGAAGACGAAGTCGGAGCCGCGCCGGGCCTTGAGCGCGCTGGGCGTGGTGGGCACGCCAGGGGGCGGTCGGTACGGCGGGGGCGTGGACCAGGAGAAGATGCCCGCGTAGTCACGGCCACCGTCGGGGCCGTCCGGGAAGCGCACGCGCCACGGGCTGCCCAGGCAGACGGCGGGGCCCTTCGCGGTGAGCGCGTCCAGGCGCGAGAAGTCCGGTGGCGCGGCGCGAGGAACGCCGTCGTCCAGTGAGAAGCCCGAGCCCGCGCAGCGGGCCTCCACGGTCGCGGAGGGCAGCAGGCCGAGCACCTGCACGCGCGCGGCGTCCAGTCCCGCCTGGCGGCGCACGCGGGCGAGGAGCGCGGGGAGCTCATCCACGAAGTGCCGGGGCATCTTGCCGGGCCGCACGATGACGGCGACGAGGTCCGCGTCCACGGCGGCGATCCATCCGAACTGGGGGCGGCTCGCGGCGTCGCGCACGGTGCCCGTCTTGGTGGCGACACCCTTGAGGGCCTTGGACGTGGAGAGGCCGCTGAGCGTGCCTTCATCCACGTTGCCGGTGAGGAGCGCGAGCACGTCCGGCCGCGCCTCGGCCAGCAGCCGGTATGCCTGCGCCATGCCCCACGGAGACAGGCCATGCGCGGAGCGAAGCCCGATGGCCTCCGTCATGTCCGAGGGCAGACCGGTGAGCCCCACGGAGGACAGCACCGGGCCCCAGACACCAAAGGCCTTCGGCGCGAGGCCCGTGGCCTCCCAGTCCAGGAACCAGCCGTTGCACGAGCGCAGGAGCGCGATCCGCGCATCCACCTTCGGAGGCAGGCCCGCACCACAAGCCCACTCCTGCACGCCCCTGCGCGGCGCGAGCAGTGGAGGCGCAGCTGAGTTCGAGGCAAGAGCCGTCCCCGCTGCGTATAGGAATGGCTTGAGCGCGGAGCCGTAGGGCACCGCGCGGCGCACGTCTCCCTCCGAGAACAACACTTCTCCCGAGTGCCGGCTCACCACCACCGTGGCTGGCTCGGGCGCGAGCACCGCCACGTCCGCCAGTTCCTCCACCGTCAGGGGCGCTGCCCACCGCGCTCCGTCATGACACTGGCGCAGCCGGCGCGTCAGCGCGGCGGGAAACCCTGTGTGCTCTCCCAGGATGCGGGCCAGTCCCCGCCTCGCTCGCGATGTGTCCACCGCTGGCGCGCTCGCGACCTCCTTCGCCGCGCGCGACAGCGACAGGTACGGCCCGTCGCGCCACGCGGGCAGCTCGCCGCTCACCGTCAGCGCGAAGGCTTCGTGGAAGAGCCGGTCCTCGCTGGACGCGGGACAGGCCCACCACAGCAACTGGTGCGCCAGCTCGTGCCGCAGCGCCGTGCGCGTCCTCGCGTCCAGCACTCCGGGCGCGTTCTGCCGCAGCTCCACCACGCCGGGCCGCCCCTGCGCGTTGCGCTCGGGAGTCAGCGACGTGCCCTTCTGGATCGTCACGGTGGCGGGAGCCCTTGTCGGAAGGCCTCCCGCCTGCGCCGCGTACTGTGCCTCCAGGGACGTCCAGGCGGCCTGGGCCTCACGGCGCAGGTCCGCCTCGGGCGTCACATCGCCCCGCGTGACGAAGGTGGGCGAAGCCGACAACAGCACGGCGACGGCGACGGCCCACCCCATGGGCTACAGGTCACTCACGGACGTCTTCGAGGGCACCACCTTCAACACGTCCGACGCCGTGCGGCCCCGGATGCGCGCCGAGTACATGTCCTCGATGGTCGCGGGCGGCGCCGCGAACGTGCCCGCGAACTGCGCGCGCATCACGTAGCCCACCGTGCGCGGGCTGTCGCTCCACCACGCCGGCTCCTCGAAGAAGAACGTCGCGTGGGACGGATCCAACTGCCGGCGCTTGAGCGCCTCCGGAGCCAGCGGCAGCGAGTGCGGCGGACCGCGGAAGACCTTGTCCTCCTGGAGCGGAACGAAGCCCGCCGGCACCGCGTCCTCCACCACGTAGTACGCCGAGCGCGCCCGGTTCTCCCCGCGCGCGTCCAGCGTCAGCTCCACGTAGACCTCCTCGCCCTGGTTCACGGAGGCGCCCGACTCCAGCTTCACCTTCCCGCCCTCGCGCAGCACGTAGTACGCGCGCTCCACGGACATCCCGTTCACGCGCGGCTGCACGCTCTTGAGCGGCGTCATCGCGGCGGCGCGCAGCGTGGCCACGCCGTCGAAGCCGCCCACGTCCACCGTGCGAGTCCCCGCCGGCAGCGTGGCCACCAGGCCCATGCCGCGCGCCGAGAACTTCACCGGCGCCGAAGCGCCCTTCACCTCCGGCGGCGCCATGCCCTTGAACGCCTTCGCGTCACGCTCCACCAGCCAGAGCGAGTGCAACAGCGCCGTGCTCCGGTCGAAGGTGGACAGGCCCGGCTCGCTCAGCATCTCCAGGATGCGCTTGCGCGCGCGCGTGACGTCCAGCGACCCGAACGACGCCGCGTGCGCGGTGATGGCGGTGAGGCCCACGCGCCGCAACGGGAAGCGGTAGAACGCCTCGGACGTCTCCGCCTCGCCCCGGAGCCCCGCGAGCTTCACGAAGCCCTCGCCGCTCTCCTTCACCAGCCCCTGGATGCGCCCCTGGAGGCCCGGCTCCTTCATCACGCCCGCCTTCTCCGCGGCCAGCACCGCGAGCGCCAGCGGATACAAATCCCCCGGCTTCGCGGCCTCCACCAGCGCGCGCACCCGCGCCGCCTGACGCGGGCCCTGAAGACGCGCGAGCACGTAGGCGCGCGTCGCGTCGTACTCCGGCGACAGGCCCTCCTGCGCCTCCAGCCACTTCGCGCTCTCCTGGATGCGCGCGTCGTCGCGGTCCACCAGCCCCGCCTCGGACGCGTACGCCAGGCCGTCCAGCGCGATGAGCGTCAGCGGCAGGCTGGGCTCGTTGTAGCCGCCGAACCAGGTGAAGCCACCGCCCTTCACCGCGAGCCCCAGGATGCGGGCCGTGCCCTGCACGGAGCGGCTGCGCGCCTCCGCCAGCAGCGCCTGCGAGTCCGGATCCAACTTGTCCAGCGCCCCCGCCTTCTGGAGCACCTGGTACACCGCCACGTTGGGCACCGTCGTGGAGACGAGCTGCTCCAGGCACCCGTACGGATACGTGAGCAGCTCCCGCACGTTGGTGAGCGCCGCGTCCACCGTGGACGGCTGGAGCACCAGCTCCACGCGTGTCAACGCGGACGCCTCCGGGGCCTCCAGCGACAGCGCGCCGCCGCCCCACGCGCTCACCTGCACCGCGTCCTCCACCGCGGCCGGCGCCACGTCGAAGCGCTTCAGGTCACGCAGCGGATCCTTGCCGCCCACCACGTCCACCGCGAGCTCCGCCGGGCCCGTCTTGCCCGCGCGCAGCGTCACCGGCACCACCTGCTCGCCACCCTCGCCCAGCTCCACCTTGCGCTGGAGCGCCTCCGCCTGGAGCGCGCCGCCCGGCTGCAACCGCACGTCCAGCACCTGGCTGCCCTTGGACTTCGTGCCCGCGGCCAGCCGCACGGACGCGAGCGCCTCGTCGCCCTCGCGCAGGAACTGCGGCAGCGCCGCGTAGACGTTCAGCCCGCCGCGCGTGGCGAACTCCGCCGTGCCCTCACCGAAGCGGCCGGACGTGTCCGCCGCCACCGCCGTCACCACCCACAGCGTCTGGTTGGAGGGCAGCTTGAAGCGCACCGTCGCGCGCCCGTCCCGGTCCGTCACCACCGCCGGGTCCCAGTGCGCCGTGTCCTTCTCCAGGTCCTTCGCGTTGCGCGTGGGCGGCTTGATGGACGCGAACGCGTGGTCGGGCAGCCCCGCCATCTTGCGCGCCAACTGCTCGCCGTAGCCGTAGCCCTGGAACTCCGCCGAGTAGAAGTTCGTCACGTTGTCGCGCGCCGGCGGATAGAAGAAGTCCAGCACGCCGGGGCGGAACTCGGACTGGATGGCGTAGACGGCCTTGTCCACCACGCCCACGGACAACTGCGCGGACACGCCGTTGCCGTCGCTGTCGGTGACGCGCACGTCGATGGCCTGCTCCGTGAGCGGCATCGCCTCCGCGCGCCGGGGCTGCAACGCCACCGTGAGCGTGCGCTCCTTCGGAATCACGCGGAACGCCACCGTGCGCTCCTCCCAGCGGCCCGTCGCGGTGGGGTACGCCACGGACGCGTACACCGCGCTGCCGAAGCGCTTCTCCACCGGGAACGAATGCACCAGCGTGCGGCCCTTCAACTGCACCACCGAGGTGCCGTACAGGCTCGCGCCCGTCAGCGTCACCCACACGGGCCCCGCGTCCTTGCCGCCCTGGCCCCAGGCGTCCGGCATCAGCGCCACCAGCTTCGCGCTGTCCCCCGGCTCCAGCGTTCCGGACAGCGACGCGAGCGTGAGGTTGGGCACCTGCGCCACGGGCTCGTCCGCGCCGCCGATGACGAGCAGCGACTCCTCGCCCGTCCACGCCTCGCCCTTCTTGTCCTTCACCGTCACGCGCGCGACCACCCGGCCCACGTCCGTGGTGGGCACCTTCTGGCGGGACGTGCCGTCCTGCTGCGTGGTGAAGGGCTGCTTGCCCAGGTCCTTCTCGCTGCCGTCCGCGCGGACCAGCGTGTAGTCCACCTCGCCCGTGGTGACGCCGTAGGGCTTGCCGGACAGCGTGGTGGCGCGCACGGACAACTGCGCGTCCGAGCCCTTCTGCACCACCGCGTCCGAGAACCGCGCCACGCCCAGCACCTCCACCTTCGACAGGAAGAAGGCGGCGGTGCCGGTGGCGAACGTCTCCTGATCATCCCGCGCGCGCACGGTGAGGCTGTAGCGGTACGGCAGCCGGTCCTCGCCCGCGCCGAGCGGGGGAACGGCGACCTCCACCTGGGCCTCGCCCTCCGCGTTGAACTCGCTGGCGGAGGACCACGGGTCGTCCGTGGCCTGGCGCTCCGCGACGGACGAGTACAGCCGCTCCGGCACGCTCAGCTTGCCCTCGTTGCTGGAGGCGGTGCCGTACGTCACCGCGCTGCCCTGGCCGCCGCGGCCGGAGTCGTCCACCCACGCGGGCGCGTCCAGCAGGCTGCGGTAGAGGAACACCTCGTACTTCGCGCCCTTGGGCACGCCGCCCGCGTAGCGGCGCGCGCGCACCGTCACGCTCACCGTCTGGCCGGGCACCACCGTCTCCGACGCGGGCTGCACCTCCAGGTAGAACGTGGGCTTCACGTAGTCCTGCACGCGCGCCTCGCCCTGGTGGGGGTGCTCGTCCAGGTCCGCCTCGATGCGCAGCACGCCCGTGCCCAGGTCGTCCGGCACCTTCAGTGTGCCGTTGAACGCGCCGAACTCGTCCACCGCCGCGCGGGTGACGATTTCACGGCCCTCCTGCGACACCAGCTTCACGCGCACGTCGCGCTTCTTCGGCGTGAAGAGCCGCGCGAGGAACGTGTCCGGCTGACGCACGAGCCCGCGGAACTTCACCTCGTTGCCCGGCTTGTAGATGGGCCGGTCGCTGTAGATGAACACGTCCGGCGCCACCGCCAGCGCGGAGTAGAAGTCCGTGTCCACGATGGCCGTGTCCTTGCCGGCCGTCACCGTCGCGATGATGCGCGGCTCCGTCACCGCCAGCGTCACCTCGCCCTTCCCATCCGTGGTGCCCGTGGGGCCCTTGCCCGTGGGCAGGTACACCTGCACCTGCGCCCCCGCGCGCGGCTGCTGGTCGCGTCCCGCCACGCGCACCAGCACCTGGCCGTCCGTCTGCTTGAGCTGCACGGTGACGTCGCTGACGACGAGCACCACCTGCCCCTCCACCCGGCCCTGCACCAGTTGGAGCACATAGGCGCCCGCGGGCAGCGGCGCGAGCAGCACGCGGCGCTCCTGGAAGCCGCTGCTGCTGTCACCCGTGTCGAAGCCCGGCACGTTGAAGTCCCGGTTCGCGCCGCCCAGGTCCAGGTTGAGCCACTGGCTGCGCACCACGGTGAAGCCCGGCGGCGTTCCCACCAGCTTCTCCGGCCCTTCGGCCACCTTCGCCAGCGGCTCGCTGGACGAGGACTCTCCCGGCGGCGGCGGCAGCGACGTGCCCACCTCCTGGCGGAAGTCGGGCGACAGCGCCTCCATCAGCACGATGCCCGGCGAGCGCACCGCGTTGAGGCCACGGCTCAGGCCCCGGCCCGGGTTGAGCAGCGTGGGCGGCGTCTCGTACGCGCGCCGCAGGTCGCCCTGCGCGCGGATGAACGCGTCCAGGTTCGCGGGCTGGAGCACGCGCAGCTCGACGGGGCCCTTGTCCTCGAAGGCGACGTCCACGGCCACCGGCTCACTGCTGCCGTAGGAGCGCGGGACGGTGATGTAGAGCGGCTTGGCCAGCGCCACGCCGGACAGCAGGAGCGCGGCCAGGGCCGCGAAACGAACGGAGGTCTTCATGTCCCAAATCCTTCCGACGCCATGACGTAGCCCTGCGCGTTGCCACGGAAGCCCAGGTACGGCAGGGCCTCCAGGTCGCGACGGGCCGCTTCGATTTCAGGGGGCAGCGCCTTGGGCATGGGCGACGAGCGGTCCACGCGCGCCTCGGACGTGTAGCCGTCCATGGCGAGCCCGCTGAGCAGCCGCCCCAGGTTGATGCCCAGCAGCACCGAGGAGGGCGCGCGCAGCCCCGCGACCACCGGGCCCGCGGCGTTGAGCATGTTGGGCGCGCGGCCTTCGCACGCCTTCTTGAGGCGCTCGACCTCCTGCGGGCTCGTGGCCAGCACCACGTGCTTGCAGAGCGTGGTGCTCACCAGCGTCCGCGCGCCGCCGGAGAACAGCGCGGACAGCCCCTCCGCGTCCTTCTCATCGCCCCACAGCAGGGCCAGCTCCGGCTCCATGGACGTGCTGCCGCGCGGCGTCCACGCCAGGGCCACCTGGCGCGTGCGCATCCCGGTCTTGCCCTCGCCCTTCCAGAAGGCCTTGAGCTGCGCGGGCTCCAGCGACTCCGGCAGCATGAGATGGAACGCGAACAGCACCGGCGTGTCCTCGGGCACCAGCTTGAGCAGGTCGTCGGAGAGGGACTTGCCGGTGGAGACATACGTCCCGCTGACCTTCCCGGCGATGCCCTTCGCCACCAGCCGGTCGCCCTCCACACCCAGTTGCAGCCGCGTGTCCTCGCCCAGGCCGAGCACGTGGGTGAAGAGCTGCGCCTCGCGGCCGTAGGCGTTCGCGTCGAAGCCCACCTCCACGTCCACGCCCATCTCCCCCTCCAGCTCCGGCAGCGCCGTGCACAGCGCCTGGAGCACCACCACCGGGTGGCGCGACAGCACCAGCCGGTCCGCCGCGCGCGCGGCCCACATCGTCTGCTCGGCGACGAGCCAGCGCGACAGGTGGAAGCCGCCGTCGGGTGCCTTCTCCATGCCGGAGGGGCAGCGGTCCGCGACCATCTCTCCGCGCTTCGCCACCGCGTCCAGCGAGTCCCACGCCGCCTGCGCGGTCTTGTTCGCCTTGGGGACGAGGATGGCGGGCGTGCCCACGCGCGCGTCGCCGGAGAACCACACCGTGCGGAACGGCGTGTCGAGCACCTGCCCGACGATGACGTCCAGCACCGCGCCCTTGAAGGACGCCTTGAGGTCGGTGCCGGTGGAGCCCAGGAACGCGGCCCAGCCGCTCGCGAAGCCCTGGCCCAGCGGCTTCTCCCACTGCGACCTCAGCCACGCGTTGCGCGCCAGCGCGTCGCGCACCTTCGCGGGCGAGTGCACGTCCACCCAGACGGCGGGCAGCGCCGCGGCGCCGGGCACCTCCATCTTCGTGGGCTCGGAGGACACCTCCGGCATGCCCTCCACGGTGGCGCCCGCGGTCGGCGGGCCCTTGGATTCTCCGGAGGAGAACGCGGGGCCGGAGCCGCCGCCACCGCCGCTGCTCTTGCGGCCGATGACGAAGGCCCCCACGCCCACGCCCACGACGACGGCGCCGATGAGCGCGATGCGCACGGCGGACGAGGGGCCCTTCTTGCCTCCGCCTCCGCCTCCAGCGGGGGGCGGCGGGCTCACGGGAGACGTCATGACATCCACTCCTTGAAGCGGAAGAAGCCGAGGAAGGCGGCGTTGGCCGGCACGGGGCGCCACTCCAGCGGCGCCTCGGTGGCAAGAGAGTCCAGGACGCCGGTGCGCACGCGCGCTCCAGCCTCACCGGGGTGGTAGACGACGCGCGCGGGTGCGTGGGCCCGGTCCTCCGGGCGCACCACGAGCATCAGGTGGAAGACGGGGCCCGCGTCGTGCTCCTGGCGGAAGGCCACCACGTCCCCGGTGCGGAGCTGCTCGCGCGCGGCCTCGCTCCGGCCCAGCGGAACGAAGTTGCGGCTGATCAGCGTCTCCGCGTCCGCGAAGTCGGAAGGGCCACCGCGCGCGTCCTTCCACAGCGGAGAAGAGAGGCGCTCGGTGGACACGCGCCGGTACGCCGTGCGGTACGCGTAGCGGATGAGGCCCGCGCAGTCGCGCTGCGCCGGCTGCCACGCGGCGTCCGGCGCCTTCACCTGCGCGAGCGCCACCTGCGCGACCTCCCGGCGAAGCAGCCGCGCGCGCGTCTCCGGAGCAATGGGTTCCGATGCGATGGACGCGGCAGGCCGCGCGCGCGTCTCCGCGGCCACGGGCTCCGCAGCGATGGACGCGGCAGGCCGCTCGCGGGGCTCCACGGCCACGGGCTCCGCCGCGATGACCGCGCCTTCCCGCGCGCCGGACGCGGCAGGCCGCGCCCGAGCCTCCACGGAGGACGGCGGCGAGGTCCGCGTCGCCGGCCCCTGCGCGGGCACGGGGGCCGTCCCGGACGAAGCGGGAGCAGCGTTCAACAACAGCGTGAGCATCAGGACGCGCATGGCGGGGCCGAGCCGGGAGCGCCGGTCGCTTCAGTAATCGCCCTCCCCTTCGCCACCGCCGTCACCACTCTTCTGGAGCTCCTTGACCGCCTCCTCCAGGTTCGTGGGCCAGCCGTTCCCCTTGGGCTTCGGATCCGCGCCCGGCACGTACACCTCCGCCTGCCCGTCCCCCAGGATGTTCACCCACGCGAGCACGCGCGTCGTGCCCGGCGTCGCCAGCGGGATGCGCACGCGGCGGCGGACCTCTCCCGGCGTGCCTTCAAAGAGCGCCAGGTTGAGCGTGGCCACCGTGTGCGCCTTGTCGCCGCTGGGCCAGTAGTTCGTCGCCACCAGGTACACGCCCTTGGGCGGCGCGCGGTGGATGTAGAGGTACGGGCCGTACGCCGGCTGGTCGAAGTCGCCGCCCTGCTCGTTGAGGAAGAACGTGCCGCCGGACGGGCTCTCCGTGTTCGCCCAGTACACGTG
This sequence comes from Corallococcus sp. M7, assembly GCF_054512695.1. Lineage (NCBI taxonomy): Bacteria > Pseudomonadati > Myxococcota > Myxococcia > Myxococcales > Myxococcaceae > Corallococcus > Corallococcus sp. M7. The sequence continues at coordinate 624,816 of NZ_CM137252.1, read as the reverse complement.
CGCCATGGACGACACGTCCAGCGTGTCACCCCCGCTGCTCGCGTCCGTGGGCTCGTAGATGTGCAGGTCCGTGTAGACGCCGTCCGTGTCGCTCGTGAGGATGGCCTTGAGCGGCACCGGGGGCACCTTCGCGTAGCTCGTCGCCTGCGCGCGCGCCGTGCCCCCCTTGTTGGTGGCCATCACCGTCACGATGTTCTTCCCGCTGGCCGCGGGGAACTTGCGGCTGAAGCGCCCGCCTTGCGTGCGCATCAGGTAGCGGTCGCCATTGATGGATACGACCACCGGATCCACCGAGGCGTCGCTCACCGTGCCCTCGATTTGCAGCATCCGGTCCACCGTCCACCCGCCGGACGGCGCGCTCAACACCACCTTGGGAACCGTGGTGCCCCGGCCAATGGGCACGCCCTGCTGGCGGGCGGAGACCGACGGCGCCGTCTGGCTGAGCAGCCCGGCGAGAAGGACGGAGAGCATGGTGGAGCCTGCGAGCCTGGAGGTGAGGTGCGCGAACCGCGTGTCCGCGAAGAGACACAGCGTGCGGCAAGCCCCTACCCGTTTTCAAGCCACCCGGCCCCGCTGGCGCCATGGCCCGGGAAGCCCCCCCGCCGCGACGTTGGACGTCGCGGCCTTCGCCTCCCCTCCTCGCGCGTCCGTCCGCCCGCCTTTCGGGCCCGGGCACCCACGGTCACGCGTCAGAAGGGCCCTGCCTGCGGCACCCGACTACGCCGGGCGCTCCCAGCCGTGGCGGTTCACGAAGTCCGACACCATGGCGGCCGTCGTGTCGCGGATCTTCTCCACGTCCGCCGCGGACTTGCCCACCGTGTCCTCCATGGGCCAGTCCTCGCGCTTCTGGTCCGCCACCGCCGGCGCGTCCGGCAGCCCGCCCAGCGTCACCAGGATCTGCGCGCTCTTGGCCAGCTCCGGCGTCAGGCGCTGCGGCTTCGCATCGCCCAGGTCCACGCCCATCTCCTTCATGGTGGCGAGCACCTCGGGATGCAGACGCTCGGCCGGCTGCGTTCCCGCGGAAATCGCGCGCGCCTTCGCCGGGTCCGCCAGCAGGTTGAAGAAGGCCGCCGCGATCTGCGAGCGACCCGCGTTGTGCGTACAAGCGAAGATGACCGTGTTCATCGCACCGCCTTTGGAGTGTTGATAATCATGATGTTCCTGGGCTTCCTGGGAAGTATCACATCCTGAGCGGGGAAGAGGACAACGCTCGCCCTGCCCCCGCACGTCCCCCTGACAAGGGGTGTCATGACGGCCAATCTGGGTAGGATTTGACTCCGCGCAAACCCTTCACCCGGGCGGAAGCCGGGGAGATGCCTAGGTTGGTGGGGTCATGCAAAGCACCCCTTCCTGGGCCTGGGTCGTCTTCTGGGCGCTGCTCCTGGCGCTGCTGGTGGTGGACCTGCTGGCGCACCGGGGAGGCCGGGGGCAGTCGCGCCGCGCGGCGGTGCTGTGGAGCCTGGCATGGGTGGGCCTGGGCCTGGGCTTCTGCGGCTTCGTGTGGGTGACGCTGGGCAGTGAGCGCGGCCACGAGTACCTGGCGGCGTGGCTCATCGAGAAGAGCCTCAGCCTGGACAACGTCTTCGTCTTCCTCGTCATCTTCCGCAGCCTGAACGTGTCCCAGCGCTACCAGCACGAGGTGCTCTTCCTGGGCATCTTCGGCGCGCTGGTGTTCCGCGCCCTGTTCATCTTCGTGGGGGCGGCGGCGCTGCAGCGCTGGGGCTGGGTGTCGTACGTCTTCGGCGCCATCCTGCTCGTCACCGCGTGGCGCGTGTTCCGCGAGGACCCGTCGAAGCAGGAGGACAACCGCGTCGTGGGGTGGCTGGCGAAGAAGCTGCCGGTGACGGACCAGGTGGAGGGGCCGCACTTCCTGGTGAAGCACCAGGGCCGCAGGCTGGCCACGCCGCTGCTGCTGGCGCTCGTGGGCCTGGAGGTGACGGACATCCTGTTCGCGGTGGACTCGGTGCCGGCGGCGTTCTCCGTCACCACCGACACGTTCATCCTCTACAGCTCCAACGCCTTCGCCATCCTGGGGCTGCGCGCGCTCTACCTCGTCATCGCCGGGGCCGTGGGGCAGTTGAAGTACCTGCACTACGGGCTGGCGGGGGTGCTGGCGTTCGCGGGCGTGAAGATGGTCGTGGAGAAGTGGGTGCACATCCCGCCGCTCCTGTCCGTGGCCATCATCGTGGTGGTGATTGGCGGGGCGGTGGGCGCGAGCCTGGCGCACCGGAGGTCCGTGCGCCAGGTGGAGGCCTGACGCTTCAGGGCGTGGGCAGGCCCGCGGTGCCGCCAGGGTTCAGGGGCTTCGTCAGGAGCTGGTCGAACGTGGGGTTCGCCGCCTTCGCGATGCGCGCCGCGTGCTTCTTCAGGAGGGCGGCGTTGGCGTCCTTCACGTCCTTGCCGGAGGCCACCTCCAGCTGGGTGATGTACTTGCGCAGCCCGGCGCGGCGCTGCTCCAGTTGCAGCCGCTCCGCCTCGCTGAGCTTGGGGTCCTCCAGCTGCGGCCCGATGGCGGCGAGCTGCTCCTCCAGGAGCGCGATGTTCGCGGGGTCGGTGGCCTGGGACACCATGGCCACGCCCGCGTCCGGCGCGGCGGCCACGGGCTCCGGATACACCACGGCGGTGAGGCCGCCGAACTCCTGGGGCGACATGCCCTTCGCCTCCAGGTTCAGGAGGAGGGCCGCCTGGGCCTTGCCCAGCATGCGCAGGGAGGCGCCCGCGGCCCGGAGCTTCGCGCTGCGGGTTCCGGTGGAGAGCTCCTTGCCATACGACTGGACGTACTCCAGGGACTCCTTCTGGAGCACGTCGTAGGCGGGCAGGGTCGCCTCGCGCGCCGCGAGGTAGGTCTCCAGCCGCGCCTCATCCAGCTTCAGCACCTTGCCCGCGGCAGGCGGCTCGAAGGGGAAGCGGGCGTTGAGCTCGGCGGTCTTCAGGGCGCGCTCCTGGGACTTCATCAGCGTGGCCACGCCGGTGCCGTCCATCTGGCGGTCCGCCCAGTACCCCGTCGCGACCAGACCGCCTCCCACGAGGAGCAGCCCACCCACACCCAGTCCCAGCCCGAGGATCCACTTCTTGTTCATGGCGCTGCTCCGCTCTCCTTCCGGAAGGGCGGGGCCCGCCCGCCGCCGGAGCCCCTTTGCTACCCGGGCCGTCCCTGGAGGGCAAGCGCGCCCCGGAAAGGCCGCCCTTTCAGTCCCCGGAGGGCAGCCGGCGGGGCAGCTGCACGAGGAAGGTGGTGCCGTCCCGAGCGGAGGAGCGCACGCGCAGCCGGCCGCCATGCGCATCCACGATGTGCTTCACGATGAAGAGCCCCAGCCCCAGCCCATGGGAGTTGCGGTGGCCGTCCTGGGTCTGCGCGCGCTTGAGCGGTTCGAACAGGTGCGGCATCAGGTGCTGGGGAATGGGACGCCCCTGGTTCCGCACCGCGAGCGTCACCGCCTCCGGCTGGCCGCGCAGCCACACGCGCACCGGGCAGTGGGCGTCTCCGTAGGCGAGCGCGTTGTTCACCAGGTTGGTGATGACCTGCGCCAGCCGGTCCGGGTCGCACCACAGCCGGGCCCCTCCCCGCCCGGCCACCTCCAGGCGCCGGTCCGGGTGGGCCTGCTGCACCTCGTCCATCACCTGGCGCACCAGGTCCAGGAGGTCCACCTCGCGCGGGTCCATGGGGATGCCGCCGCCCAGCCGGGCCTGGGTGAAGTCCAGCACGTCGCGCAGCATGCGGTGGGCGCGCTCGGCGCTGGAGAGGATGCGGGCCACGGCCTTCTGGTCGCGCGGGTCGGCGTCCTCGCGCTTCGCCAGCGACGTGGCGGCCATGGTGATGGCGGAGATGGGGTTGCGCAGGTCGTGGCCCACGATGCCGATGAGCAGCTGCTCGAACTCCGCGCGGCGCTTCGCCTCGGCCTCCGCCTCGTGCCGGTCGGTGACGTCCTGCATGGCGCCCACCATGCGCACCGGGCGGCCCTGGAGGTCCTTCACCACGCGGCCCCGGTCCTCGACGAAGGCCCACGTCCCGTCGCCCCGGCGCATCCGGTACTCGGCCTCCCAGTGGCCCTCGTGGCTGTCGATGGCCACCCGCAGCTCCCGCGTCACCCGCTCGCGCTCGTCGGGGTGCAGGCTGGCCGTCCACCAGGCCGTGTCCATGACGGGCGGCCCCCGGGACGTGTCCAGCCGGAGGACGCGGGGCGCGGACTCGCTCCAGTGGACCTCATCCGTCACCAGGTCCCAGTCCCAGATGATGTCGCGGGTGGCCAGGGTGGCCAGCCGGTAGCGTGTCTCCGACGCACGCAGCTCCTGCTCCGCCCGGCGCCGCTCGGTGATGTCCAGCGACACGCCCGACACGCTCACCACGCGCCCGCCCGCGTCGAACACCGGCAGGAGGCGGACCTCGAACCAGACGCCCATGAGGTACAGCTCCGTGGACAGCCGCTCCCCGGCCAGCGCCCGCAGGATGACCTCCAGCACGTCGCGCCGGTCCCGGAACACGTCGAAGACGGAGCGCCCGTGCATCACCCGGGAGGGCACGGACGTGGACGTCACGCCCTCGCCCTCGAAGAGGGTGAACACGCCCTGCGCGTCGAAGGCCCACAGCACGACGGGCAGCTGCGTGAGCACGCGGTGGAGCTGCTCGCGGGCCTCGTCGCGTTCCTGGCGCAGCGTGCGCGTGGTGGTGATGTCCGTGGACACGCCGCACAGGGCCCACGGCTCGCCCTCCACGACGCTGGGCAGGGGGAACTTCATCGTGTGGTAGAGGTGCGTCCCGTCGGGCTGGAGCACCTCCTCGTCGAAGACGAGCGGCGTCTTCGACGACATCACCCGGCGGTCGTTGTAGCGGAAGCGCTCCGCCGTCTCCCGGGGGAACAGGTCCAGGTCCGAGCGCCCCAACACGGACCCGCGCTCGTGGCCGGAGATGAACTCGAAGGGGCGGTTGATGAACAGGTACCGCCCCGCGGCGTCCTTCGCGTAGATGGCGGCCGGGGCGTGGTCGAGGATCTCCTGCAGCCGCCGCTCGCGGGAGCGCAGCGCCTGTTCGTGTTCGTGGACGTAGTGGGCCACGGCCTCCGTCAGGCTCCGGTCCAGCGCGCGCCACAGCGTGCGCAGCTCATCCGTGCCCAGCGGCCGGTGGGAGGCGTCCAGCACCTCGAGGATGGCCTCGCGCAAGAGGCCGTACTCCTCCACCAGCGTCTCCACGCGGGCGCCGGCCTGGAAACGCCTCAGCCCCAGCTCCCGGGCATGGGCCCAGGCCGCCCCCGAGGACCAGGTCTCCACGGAGCCCTGCCGGAGGACGAGCACCAGCGCGTCCACCAGCTTGATCATCCCCTCCAACCGGTCCTGGAGCTCCGCGGACATGCCCGGCGGGTGAGGGTCCAACCGTGCCCCCCAGCGCCGGAGGATGTCCTCACGCCGCGACTCCACGAGGTCCGCGAGCGAGTCCGTCGTGGAGGCGAAGGGGTTCATGCCGGCGCTCCAAGGGCACCGGTCGGACGAGGCAGGCCGCCTGCTGTTTGAAGAGTGGAGGTCACCGTACCCCTGCTCCCGGGACATGGCTGGAGTGGAGAGAAGATGGACATCCCGCGTCACGAAATGGATGGGGCCCGCGGGACGGGGTGGGGTGGGTTGCCCACCTCTGGGATTGAACCCGGGGACGTGGCGGGCGGCCATGGGAGGCCTCCGTGAACCGCTGGGCCCCGTCAGGGACATGGGGGAGACTGCCCCCCAGGCACACGGGAGGCAGCAGGCCATGGCATTCGTGGAACGCAGGACCGGCGGGCAGGGCGAGGACGCGCTGGCGACGGGGCGGTTGCCCCCGAGGACGTGGACCCAGGTCCACGTCCAGACGGGCGAGGGCCGGTCATGAGCACGACCCAGGCGGTGGATCCACTGGAGTCGCTGGCCCAGGGCAACGTGCGCAGCGTCTGGGAGGTGCTGGAGGCGATGAGCATCCTCATGCGCCGCCGCAACGAGGGCCTGCCACTGAACCTGCCGCAGGTGACCGTGTTCCTGCGCAGCGGGCGTGAGATCACAGGGATCGTCCGGGAGTACGGCGAGTTCCGCCAGGGCCGAGGCGTGCTGCTCATCACCTCCGGAGGCTACGGGTCGCACGGGGAAGGCCTGGACGTGACGTTCGTCCCGGACGGCGTCATCGAGGCGCTCACGCTGCACGACGCCACGGTGCTGGACACGCCCGCGAAGTCGATGCCCGAGTCCTCGCCCATGCACCTGCGCCGTCACCTGCCCGCGATGGCCGACAAGCTGTCCACCGCCTGGGGTACGAAGGTGGCGGCGGAGTTCGGCACGGCCGAGGTGCTGGAGCACGAGGCCCACATCCAGCCCCTGGCGTGGCTCGTCGAGCGCGCTGGCGAGGTGCTGCCCAAGCTGGCCGCGACGCCTGACGTGGGCGACGTGCTCCGGGAGCGGGTGCGCAGGGTGCGGCTGTTCGTGGGGGACGCCTTCAAGGCGAGGCTCTCGGACGGCTCGCTGGACCTCACCACGTCGCGCCGTCCGGCCGCCTGGCCGCTGGAGTCGGAGATGGCCCGGGCGGTGATGGACACGCTGCCGTAGGGTGGACGCGGGTGGACGCCGTCCCCGAGGACACGGCGCCGGGCAGCGGCCCCACAGGCCCCGGCGGGCGCGCCGGGCCTCCAGCTCCAGGGCCTCGAACTCGCCGCGCCGGGAGGCACCGGCCGGCGGGATGAACAGCGTGCACGCGTAGCCGCGCCGCACGAGCAGCGCGTTCACGTCCTCGCCGTCCACGGACACGTAGGCGAGCCGCCGCCCGTAGCGGTCCGTGCACGCCTCCCCGTCCCGCAGCCGCACCGTGCGGCCCTCCACGAGCGAGCGATTGAACGCCGCGGCCTCCTCGCCGAAGCAGTCGTCGTGCCCCTGCGTCGTCTCCGGCGTGTCGGCCAGCAGGTAGCGGATGCGCTCGCCGTCCTGGAGCACCACCGTGTCCCCGTCGATGACCTTCGTCACCACGCCCGTGCTCGGGCCGCACTCCCCTTCCCCGCCTCCGCAGGCGGACAGGAGGGTGAGGGTGAGCAGCAGCCATCCCAGGACATGCGTCCTCATCGCGCGCACGTCCGGTTCTCCCGGCCCGGGGTGCCCCGGTCGCCCGCGCCGTAGGTCACACCGGCGGGCGTGGGACAGAAGGCCCCGGCCGCGTCGTTGCCGGTGGCATCCCGCACGCGCGCATCCAACTGCGACGACACGCCGGGGCTCGCGGCGTTCGTGAAGGCCACCGAGTCCAGGACGGTGCCCTGCGCCGACAGCTTGAGGACATGGGCCCCCGCGCCATTGCCCAGGCCGAACGCGAACGTGCCGAGCACCGAGGGCAATCCGCCATTGAGTGAAGCGTCATCGCCGCGCGCGAGGACCGCGAAGCTTCCGGCCTTCATGGACAGGCACAGTGGGGACTCCAGGACGGAGCTCCCCGACTCATTGGCGAGCGTCACCCCGTTGAGGTCCACGTCCCGCAGCACGAGCACCTCCACCCATTCCCCCTGCGCATCCGGGACGGCGACGGGGTCGGCCATGAGTTCGGTGAGCAACAGGGAGCCCACGGTGGGAACGCGAAGCGCACGGGGCTGTCCCGTGGTCCGGTCGATGCAGCCCGCCTGCGCCATGCCCGCGTCCGGTCCAGTGCACGTGCGGTTGGTCCGTCCCGGCGTGCCCAGGTTGCCCTTGTCACCGTAGGCCTCCGTGGCCGCGCACCAGGACGCTGTGACGTCGTTGTTCTTCGCATCGGTGGTGAGCGGCGCGGATATCTGGGTGGCCACGCCGTCCTGGGCCGGGCCATACAGCGCACTGTCGATGAGCACGCTGCCCGAGCGAATGGCGACCACGCCGCCCGCGTTGCGCAGGTCCACGGAGAACGTGGCCAGGGGTTCCGGCAGACCGCCGTTCACCTCCGGCTCCCTTCCGCGCGCGAGCAGCGCGGACTCTCCGGCGGCGAGGGACAGACAGCGCTCTGATTCCAGACGGGTACCGGACGTGTCCGTCCCCACCGTCAGTCCGTTGAGGTCCACGGGCACTGTGGCACGGACCTCCAGCCACTCTCCCACCGTGTCGTCGCCTCGCGGGTTGGCCATCACCTCGGTGATGATCAGCTCTCCGGGTCGAGGGGACTGGACCTCCCGGGGAGAGACCGCGCCCGGTGGCAGACACGTCGCTCCGGATGTCACTCCGCCATCCACCAGTGCGGGGCACGGCGCGTTCGTGCTTCCCGGACTGCCCGGTGCATCGCACCAGCGCGACACGCCGTCATGGGTCCGGGCCATGCCCGACTTCGCAGGCGCTTCGAGCACCACCGAGTCGAGCACGCGCGTCCCGCACCGCAAACCCAGCAGCCCCGCGCTGTTCCCCAATGCGCCGAGCGCATCCCCATAGGCCTGGTCCACATGCTCGGGCAGTGCGCCGTCACGCACGTCGCCCAATACGACGAAGGAACCCGCGTCCACCGGCAGGCCCGTGGTGAACGTGTAGACCCGCTCCTGCGCCTCCTCGTCGCGCGCGGTGAAGAGCGTGACGCCCAGCAGGTCCACGGTCTCCCCGGTGGGGTTGTGGAGCTCCACGTACTCTTTCCCCGTGTCCGCGCCCGCGGGGTCGTTGAGGTACTCCGTGATGATCAGGTCCCCCGGCAGCAGCGCATCACAGGCCGCTGGCTCCTCCTCCCACATGGGCAGTCCGCACGCCCCCATCCACCCCAGCACCCATCCCAATCCCAACCGCACGCCCCATCCCCGCACTGCCCAAGCCGCCACACTCCGCTCCCTTCAGAACCGCGTCTCCACTTCCAGCGCGAACAGGTGCCGGGGCGCATCCGGCGGCGTCCGGGCCCCTGTCGCGTCCTTCAAGTCCACGACCCACGCGTACCGGGCCCGTGTCGTCACGGCGTCCACCGTCCAGCTCGCATCGAGCGTTGCTCGGAAGGCCTGCTCCAGACGGTGGCGCGTCGACAGGTCCTCGTCCTTCCACACGGCGCGGCCCCGCAGCTTCACGGCGTCGCACGGCCGCACCTGCGCCTCCACCACCGCATGCGCGTCCTCACGCACGCCCCGGTTCACCGGATCATCCACGCGGGCATGCGCGTACTGCGCGGCCACGGACACGGCGTCGTGAAGCTCCGCCTTCACCCGGGCCGTGATGCGCAGGAGCGACCCTGAACAGGGGTCCTCGCCCGAGCCGTCGAAGCAATCCCCGGCCATGCCGACGTCCTTGTCCCGGTACTCGGCCCACAGCGACGGTTGGAACAGCGCATGCGCCCGCCAGTCCATCCGGGCCGAGGCCCGCAGGTTCACCGTGCCGGCACTGCCCACCGCCGCGCCGTCGGCGGGCAGCGTCCATGCATCCACCTCACCGCGCAGCCGCAGCGCGCCCACCACGCGATGCAGGTAGCGCACGCGCGCGCCCACTTCATTTCGGGCCCGTGAGCCCTCCAGTTCATCCGGTCCGGACATCGCGCCCGTATAGGGATTGGCGAAGCCGCGCCCATAGGCACGCAGCGACAGCTCAAGTTCCTTCGACGTGTCCGCCACCACCGTGCGCTGAAGCACGCCGTAGCCACCGCCTCCGCCCGGCGCGGAATCAAACGTGCGCGCCGCTTCCACGAAGAGGTCCACGGGCCCCAACCCCCACGCTCCATCCACCCCCACCGCGCCGAAAGCGCCGCCCGCCGGGTAGCCCGCCGTGGAGCGGAAATCGAGCACCGCGCCTTCCACGCTCCACACAGGCCGCGCGCCCCAGGCCGTCACTCCGACCTGTGCCCGCCGGGTCCACGCCATCGCCGCGTGGCCGCCTCCCGCCCACTCGTGGAACACGCCGGGCAGCGTGCGCGACACCACGCGTCCCGTGGAGCTTCCCGTCCCCGCGAGCCACACCGCTGGCACCTTGCACGCGGTGCTCTCGCAGAGGGCATGGGAGATCAACGAGCGGGACTGGTACGAACCGAAGCCCGTCACGGACACGCCCGAGGCGCTCCGCACCGTGCCCACCACGCCCCGGAAGCCTTCGTCCCACTGGAAGTCCGGCGTCACCTCCGCGGCGCGCTCCTCGGGGGTACAGGCGCCTTCTCCCAGGAAGCACCAGCGCTCCACGTCGCCGGGCACTCGCACGGTGTCATCGGGCAGGAAGCCATCTGGCGTGGGCAGTCCGGTGGTGTCCAACGTCAGCCGCTGACCGAAGCCCAGCCGGTACGAGCCCACCAGCACGGAAGCCCGCTCGCCCGTCCACTGACCGTGGAACTTGGGCACGACCACCGACACACCGGGCGCCTCCGCCACCAGTGCGCGCCGGTTCGCGTCCCGGTGCACCGAGCCCAGTCGCCGCCGCGTGAGCGACGTGAGCAATCCCACGCGCCAGCCCTCCGGCCCCGCCACGCGCACCTGGAGCGCCAGGGGCGGAAGCACCGGATCCGACGCGGCGAACGCCGTCAGCATCCGCGCATCACCCGTCACCCGCTCTGGCCTTGAGGTCGTCAGGAAGGGCGCAAGCCGTCGCCGCTCCTCTGGCGTCAGCCTTCCGGAAGCCGCGACCCCATCCACGCGCGCGTACGTCAGTCCCGGCAACGCATAGAGCGCGGCGCGCGACGCATGCGCCACATCCACGCCCGAGCGCCGCAGCACCAGCAGCGCCGACAGCGTCTCCGCCGTGATGGCGCCGTCCTCCCGCAGCGCGAACAGCGCCTGCTCTCCCGTGTCCTCGGGGTCTACCTCATAGGTCTCGGCGAGCGCCGTGAAAGGCAGACCCAGCAGGAACAGCCATAGGCAGATGAGGACAGAACGCACGCGGCGGGCCCTCTGCACGAGCGGGACCACCCTTCCCTACAGAGAAGGCACGACGCGCGGTCCATCCCTTCCCCGGACCCGCCGTCCAGGCCAGGGACGGCGGTCCACGGCCACCACGTGGGCGTGGGGCGGTGCGGCTATGCTGCGGTGACATCCTCGCGAGGCCGGTCCCGTCCGGCCCCAGAAACAGCGCATGGGCTACGTCCACATCCTTCGCCACTTCCCCTCTCCCCAGGAGGGGTTCAACCGCACCGTCCGCATCTACACGCCGGACACCTACGACGCCTGGCAGGACCACCGCTTCCCAGTGCTCTACATGCACGACGGGCAGAACGTCTTCGCGCATCCGGAGTCCGCCGTCTTCGACACGTGGTGCGCCAACCGCGTCGCGGAGGAGAACGTCCAGGCAGGGCGGATGGAGCCGTGGATCATCGTCGCGGTGGACTCGGGCCCCGGCCGCTTCCAGGAGTACTCGCCGTGGGACGAGCCGCGCAACGGCGTGTCCGCGCGAGGCGAGGCCTACGGCCGCTTCCTCGTGGAGGAGCTGAAGCCATACATCGACCGGACGTACCGCACGCGCCAGGGCAGCGAGTGGACCGGCGTGATGGGTTCGTCGCTGGGCGGGCTCATCTCGCTGTACCTGGGCTGGAAGTTCCCGCGGGTGTTCGGGCGCATCGGCGCGCTGTCGCCCACGGTGATGTGGAGCCAGGGCCGCCTGTTCGACGCGTGGCGCGAGCACAGCCGCCGCTGGTCGCGCATCTACCTGGACGCGGGCGCCACCGAGTACATCCACGCGGGCGGCATCCCCCTGGACTACGGCCGGGGCACGCACGACTTCTTCCAGCACCTCAAGGGCCTGGGCTACGGCGACCACGAGGTGTCGCTCGTGCTGGAGCCCGGCGGCGAGCACCACGAGAAGGACTGGCAGCGCCGGCTGCCAGGTGCCATGCAGTGGCTGCTCGGGTGAGTCCCCTCTCGTGACACGCCGGCCCCGCTCGGTGCCGCCTGAACAGCGGCAGGTCTACGTGCAGGTCGTGGAGGGCCTGCTCCAGCATGGTCTGAAGGGCCAGGTGTCCCCCCGCCTGCGTGAACGGCTGCGCCAGGCGGGCGTGGACCTGGACCGGCCGCTGTTGCCGCTCTACCCCGTGCCGCTCTGGGGACGGTGCCTGGAGATCGTCGTCGAAGAGGTGTACCCGGGCATGCCCAAGGCGGAGGGCTTCGCCCGGCTCGCGCGGGCGCACGTGGAGGGCTACGGGGCCACGCTGCTGGGCCGCGCGGTGATGGGCGTGATGCGCGTGCTGGGGCCCCGGCGCATGGTGCAGCGGATGCCGGAGGTGCTGCGCGGCACGGACAACTACACGGAGGTGACGCTCGTGGAGAAAGGCCCCGCGCACTTCGAGCTGCACTTCAACTCGAGCCTCAAGGGGCCCGGCTACGTGGAGGCCCTCCTCGAAGCCCTGCTGGCCGCGGGCGGCGCGAAGGCGCCTTGCGTGACGAAGCTGTACGACGACGGAGAGCGCACCGAGTACGCGCTCACCTGGATCCAGGAACCCTGAAGCTCGGGTCGCCGCTCACGTCGCCTGGATGAAGCGCACCGCGTCCTGCATGGACTCCAGGTCCGGGTGGCGCGTGAGGTACATCTCTTCACCCAGGAGCGAGTGGTAGATGGGCGGCAGCTCGCGGTGCACGAGCAGCGACTTGCCCAGCCGTTCGACGATCTGCGCGTGGGAGTGCTTGTAGCGGCGGCCGTGACGGCGGGCGCTGTGACAGACGTGGTGGCGCGGAATGGCCTGGAAGTCCGCCACCGGGTCGCCGGTCACGACGCGGGCATAGAGCCGGTACACGTCGATGTCGCACGTGTAGTTCATCATGTCCGTCATGAAGCCGCCGGGCGGGCGGAGGTTGGCCTCCAGCACGACGAAGCGGCCGTCTGGCAGGCGGAAGAACTCCAGGTGGAACCAGCGCTCGCGCAGGCCGAACGCGGCGACGACCTGGCGGCCCAGCACGTCGAGCGCGGCGGGGATGTGCTGGAGGCTCCAGAAGGAGATGTCACGGCGTTCGGTGACGGTCTCCATGCCGCCGTCGCTGTACTCGTGGCTGAGGTTGAAGACGATGACGCCGTGGCGGTCCACGATGCCGTCGTAGGTGACGATGGTGCCGCGCACGAAGGGCTGCGCGACGTAGGACGTGGGCAGCGGGTGGGCGAGCGCGGCGTCCACCTCCGCGTCGCTGGCGACCTTGAAGGTGTGGGCGGCGCCGACGCCGACGTCGGGCTTGAGCACGAGCGGGTAGCCCACGCGGGCGGCGAACTCCTTCACCTGGTCCGCGTCGCGCACGCGCAGGAGGTCCGGGTGGGGGACACCGGAGGCGTGGAAGACCTCGGCCATGCCGGACTTGGAGCGCAGCTTGAGGATGTCCGAGGGCTGGAGGCCCGGGACGTGGAAGTCCTCGCGCAGGCGGGCTTCGACTTCGAGCCAGGACTCGTTGAGGGACTCGATGCGGTCGATGCGGCCGTGGCGCCAGGTGAGGTAGCCGGTGGCGCGCAGGAGGGCGTCGGAGTCGTTGAGGCTGGGGACGAAGAAGTATTCGCGAAGGGACTCGCGAAGCTCCTGGCGGAGGGACTCGTAGGGGGTGTCGCCAATGCCCAGCACGGACACACCGCGCTCGCGCAGCGCGGTGGCGAAGTGGAAGTACTGGGAGGGGAAGTGGGGGGAGATGAAGACGAAGTTCATGGCTCCTGGCGGGCGAGTCCTCCGCTGGGGTGGACCATAGCGGCCCCGCCCGCCCCCTAGAAGCCCGGTGGGGAACAGTGTCCACCAGCGGGACTCGCGCCGGGGGCCTGCACCGGGAACACTCGCGGCATGGCGGAGGATTCCAAGGCGTTCGCAAGGGCGCGCGAAGCGATGGGAAGGCACACCATCCCGGAGCTCATCGACCTGCTGGAGAGCGAAGACGTCCGCACGCGCTTCCTGGCGGAGATGTGCCTGAGGGACGCGACCTCCACCTGACTCCACTTCCAGCCCGCGGGTCCGCGGGCCGAAAGGGAGGCAGCGGTGAAGGAGTGGCGCGACTGGTGGGCCGCGCGGAGGGACACGTTCAAGAAGCGCTGGGGTGACCGGAGCGGCGGCTGAACGGCCTTACTCGTCGGGCCGCAGGTCACCGACCCTGCCTGTCTGGACGATTTCCTGGATGGCGGACGCGATGCGGTCCCTCGTGACGGAAGCGACGACCACGAGGTTCCGTTCAAGGAACACCCTGCCGCCCTTCAGCGCATCCTCAACGTCCTGGGACAAGCGAGCCGGGTCGTACACGGTGAGCGTGTACCGACGCCCCTGAATCACCGCGACGACTCCAGGGAGCCAGCCTTTGGCCTCGACCTCCCAAGCGTAGTCATCGAAATCGGGCGGGAACTCCAGAACGATGTCGCTCATCGCCTGCACCTGATGCCCTGGCACGCGGTGGGGCTACTGCGCCAGGTCCGGGCGATAGGTGGCCAGGGTGCAGCGCATGCGCTGTACCTGCTCCGCGCTGAAGCCCGTCATGCAGGCGTCGTCCGTCAGCTCCATGTAGTTCTGGATGGGGACCGGCACGCCGCCACAGCTCGTGATCCCCGCGGTGCATCCCTTGTGGGAGGTGGCGTTGGGCGGGGTGTCACAGATGCGGTCTCCAGTAGTGTAGCAGTCCGGCGCGGTAGCCGTGCCGCACCCCGAGTAGTACGTGTGGAACAGGCCCAGGTAGTGGCCCACCTCGTGCGTGACGGTCCGCCCGTTGTGGTACGGCACGACAGGCCCCACCCGTCCGAAAGCCAGCCAGTTGATGACCACGCGGTCCTGCGGCTGACCGACGGCACCCGTGGGCTCCGCGGGGAGGAAGGGCACGTAGCCTCGCGAGCCGCCGGCGCTGTTGGTGTAGATGTTCACGTAGCGCGTCGGATCCCACGCGGTGCTGAGCCAGTAGCTGCCGGTGTCCTGGTACCACGTCGTGTTGCAATAGCGCTGGATGCCCGTGGTTGGGTTGCCCAAGGGGTCCACGGTGGCCAGGAAGAACTCAATCTTGCTGTCCACTCCACCGGCCCCCGGAGTGCCAGCCAGCGCGCGGAAGTCCTCATTGAGGACCGTGATCTGACTGTGGACCAGCGCGTCCGAGACATTGCCATTCGTGCAAGCACTGTCCGCGACGACATGGACCACCACCGGGATGCGCCGCACCGCCACCGGCAGCCACTGAGGGCCGGGGATGGTCGAGTCCATGGAGCAGTCGGAGGAGGAAGCGGAGTACTTCGCCACCCAGGAAGTCGCGGGCTCCGGGGCTGCACAGCTGTCGGAGTGGACTGAGGGGGACGCTCCGGACAGGAGCGCCAGGGCATGACCGACAAGCATGGAATGAAGTGTCATTTGAACCCAGGATACCCCGGGCCCGACGACACCTCCGCCCCGGAATCACTCACAGGGCGGAGCACGGCACACTGCAATCTCAGCTCTTCGTCAGCGGGCGGTAGCGGATGCGGTGCGGCTCCAGCGCGTCCGGGTCCAGGCGCTTCTTCTTGTCCGCTTCGTAGTCCTCGAAGTTGCCCTCGAAGAAGAACGCCTTGCTGTCGCCCTCGAACGCCAGGATGTGCGTGGCGATGCGGTCCAGGAACCAGCGGTCGTGGCTGATGACCACCGCGCAGCCCGCGAAGCTGAGCAGCGCGTCCTCCAGGCTGCGCAGCGTCTCCACGTCCAGGTCGTTCGTGGGCTCGTCCAGGAGCAGCAGGTTGCCGCCCTCCTTCAGCATCTTCGCCAGGTGCACCCGGTTGCGCTCGCCGCCGGACAGGTCCTTCACCCGCTTCTGCTGGTCCTGCCCCTTGAACGCGAAGCCCGCCAGGTACGCGCGGCTGGGCATCTGGCCCGCGCGGCCCAGGTCCAGGTGATCCAGGCCACCGCTCACCTCCTGGAACACCGAATTCTCACCGTTCAGCGCGTCGCGGCTCTGGTCCACGTAGGCCATCTTCACGGTCTCGCCCACGCGCAGCTCGCCCGCGTCCGGCTTCTCCGCGCCCGTCAGCATCCGGAACAGCGTCGTCTTGCCCGCGCCGTTCGGACCAATCACGCCCACGATGCCACCCGGCGGCAGCTTGAAGTTCAGGTCGTCGATGAGCAGCCGGTCCCCGTACGCCTTGCGCAGCCCCTTCGCCTCCACCACCAGACCGCCCAGCTTCTCGCCCGGCGGAATCACCACCTCGCCCGTCGGCTCGCGCTTCTCCTGCGACTGGTTGAGCAGATCCTCGTACGCCGCGATGCGCGCCTTGCTCTTCGCCTGACGGGCCTTCGGAGACGCGCGCACCCACTCCAGCTCGCGCTTGAGCGTCTTCTGACGGTGGCTCTCCGACTTCTCCTCCAGCTCCAGCCGCTTCTGCTTCTGGTCCAGCCAGCTGGAGTAGTTGCCCTTCCAGGGCACCCCCTCGCCGCGGTCCAGCTCCAAAATCCACTCCGCCACATTGTCCAGGAAGTACCGGTCGTGCGTGATGCACACGATGGTCCCCGTGTATGCCTTCAGCGCCTGCTCCAGCCACGCCACGCTCTCCGCGTCCAGGTGGTTGGTGGGCTCGTCCAGGAGCAGCAGGTCCGGCTTCTCCAGCAGGATGCGGCAGAGCGCCACGCGGCGCTTCTCACCGCCGGACAGCTTCGTCACGTCCGCGTCGCCCGGAGGCAGCCGCAGGGCGTCCATCGCCATCTCCAGCGTGCGGTCCAGCTCCCAGCCGTTGTTCGCGTCGATGAAGTCCTGGAGCTTCGCCTGCTCGGCGAGCAGCTTCTCCATGGCCGCGTCGTCCATGGGCTCGGCGAACTTCGCGCTCACTTCATTGAAGCGGTCCAGCGCCTGACGGATCTCCTTCAGGCCCAGCTCCACGTTCCCCTTCACGTCCAGCTTCGCTTCGAGCTGCGGCTCCTGCGCCAGGTAGCCCACCTTCACCGTGGGGTCCGGCTTCGCGATGCCGAAGAACTCCGTGTCCACGCCCGCCATGATGCGCAGGAGCGTGGACTTGCCGGAGCCGTTGGGGCCAATCACGCCAATCTTCGCGCCCGGGAAGAAGGACAGGTAGATGCCTTTGAGGATGTCCTTGCCGTTCTTGACCTTGCGCAGGTCCTGCATCGTGAAGATGAAATTCTGGGCCATGGCGGAAGGCCTCCTGGGATTCGCCGAAAAGACGTGAGCGGGGCCAGCGGATAGCAGGGAGCCCCATCCGGCTCAAGGCGCCTGCGTCAGCGCCGTGTCCGGTTGGACGGGGCGCGTCACGCGTCCAGGAGCGAAAACGCCTGCTCGCTGACCAGCGAACCCAATTCGAAGGTGTTAGAGGAAGCGCCCCATGTCCGAGCCCACGACCCCTGCCCTGGAGCTGAAGGGCCTCTCCAAGGCCTACGGAAAGTTCACCGCGCTTCACGCCGTGGACCTCACCATCCGCCCCGGTGAAATCTTCGCCCTCCTGGGCCCCAACGGCGCCGGCAAGACGACCCTCATCGGCAGTGTGTGCGGCCTGGTGAAGAAGTCCGCTGGCACCATGAAGGTCTTCGGCAAGGACCTGGACCAGGACCCCACCGGGCCCCGCTACCAGGTGGGCCTCGTGCCGCAGGAGATCAACTTCGACCCGTTCTTCTCCGTCGCGGAGTCCCTGCGCATCCAGCAGGGCTACTACGGCCAGCCCCGCGACGACGCGCGCATCGATGAGGTCCTCACCGCCCTGAACCTCCAGGCCAAGAAGGACTCCCTCACGCGCGCCCTGTCCGGCGGCATGAAGCGCCGGCTGCTCATCGCCAAGGCGCTGGTCCACAAGCCCAAGCTCGTGTTCCTGGACGAGCCCACCGCGGGCGTGGACGTGGAGCTGCGCCGCGACCTGTGGACGTACGTGAAGAAGATCGCCAGCGAGGGCACCACCATCGTCCTCACCACGCACTATCTGGAAGAGGCCGAGGAGCTGGCGGACCGCGTGGGCATCATCAACGAGGGCCGCCTCCTCATGACCGAGGACAAGGCCGCGCTCCTGCGCCGCTTCGGGGAGAAGCGCCTCGTCGTGACGTTCTCCGAACCGCAGGCCGCCATGCCCGCCGCGGGCACGCGCTTCGCCGCGAGCCTCTCCGCCGATGGCCGCACGCTCACCTACGTGGAGCGCGACAACTGCGCGCCCTCCGGTGAGCTGCTCCGCTCGCTCTACGCGGACGGGCTGCCCATCGCCGAGGTGGAGACGCGGCGGTCGCGCCTGGAAGACGTGCTCATCGAAATCCTCCGTGGCCGCCCCTCGCAGGCCGCCTGAACACCCCGCTCTTTCGAAAAACACCCCATGAACGTCCTCGGGATGCAGACGCTGTTCGCGAAGGAGGTCCGGCGCTTCATGCGCGTGCCGGGCCAGACCGTCCTCTCGCCCCTCATCAGCACCACGCTGTACTTCATCGTCTTCGGCTATTCGATTTCCGGCCGCATCCACGAGGTGGAGGGCCACCCGTACCTGCACTTCATCGTGCCGGGCCTCGTGTTCCTGGGCATCGCGAACAACGCGTTCCTCAACAGCTCCTCGTCGCTGTTCATCACCAAGATTCAGGGCACGGTGGTGGACCTGCTGGTGGCGCCGCTGGGGCCCGGTGAGCTGATGGTGGGCTTCATCGGCGGCGCCATGGTGCGCGGCCTGGTGGTGGGCCTGCTCACGTGGATTGTCGCGGCGGTGTTCTCCGGCTTCAGCCTGGAGCACCCGCTGGCGACGCTCTACTTCCTCTTGCTGTCCAGCTACGTGTTCAGCGTGCTGGGCATGCTCGCCGCCGTCTGGGCGGAGAAGTTCGAGCAGATCAACTTCTTCCCGACCTTCGTCATGCTGCCGCTCACGTTCCTGGGCGGCGTCTTCTACTCGGTGCGCGAGCTGCCCTCGCCGTGGAACCACATCAGCCTCTTCAACCCCATGGTCTACATGGTGGAGGGGCTTCGCTACGGCATGCTCGGCAGCAGCCTGTTTTCACCGCTGGTGGGTGGGGCCATCCTCGCCGTGACAGCGGCGGTCGCGACGGGCGTCACGTACGCGGTGCTGCGCTCCGGCTACAAGATGAAGGCGTAGACGTCAGTAGCTCGCCTGCCTCCTTCACGGGTAGGAAGGCGGGCCCCTCCCTGCTGGACAGAGCCTCTGTCATTTTGGAAGTCGGCTGTTTCCCGCCCGGTGAGAAAGCGCGGTATCCTCCCGGACACCCATGGCGGTGGTCTTCGGGAAATACGAGCTGCTTCGAAAAATCGCGTCGGGCGGAATGGGACAGGTGTTCCTCGCCCGCGAGCACGGGACGGGCTTCGAGCGCCTGGTCGTCCTCAAGCTCATCTTGCCGCACCTCGCCGAGGACGAAGAGTTCCTGGAGATGTTCCTGGACGAGGCGCGGCTGGTGGCGCGGCTGTCCCACCCGAACCTCATCACCATCCTCGACCTCTCGGAGATTGAGGGCCGGCACTGCCTGGCCATGGAGTACGTGCAGGGCGAGGACGTGCGCCGGCTGGACCGCTTCGCGCGCAAGCAGGAGCGCCCGCTGCCGGTGGGACTGGTGGTGCGCATCATCGCGGACGCGGCGGCGGGGCTGTCCTACGCGCACGGTGCGCGGGACGGGCACGGCCAGCCGCTGAAGCTGGTGCACCGGGACGTGTCGCCGCAGAACGTGCTCGTCGGGTTCGACGGCGGCGTGAAGGTCATCGACTTCGGCGTGGCGAAGGCGGCCACCAGCGGTCAGCAGACGGCGACGGGCGTGCTCAAGGGCAAGTACCCGTACATGTCGCCGGAGCAGGCCAACGGGATGGCGGTGGACGGCCGGAGCGACCAGTTCGCGCTCGGCGTCGTCATGTGGGAGCTGCTCACGGGCAAGCGCCTCTTCAAGGGCGACACGGACCTGATGACGCTGCGGCTGGTGCGCGACTGCCAGGTGCCGCCGCCGTCGCAGCTCAACCCGAAGCTGCCGCCGGGCCTGGATGAGATTGTCCTCAAGGCCCTGGCCCCCACGCCGGAGGGCCGCTACGCGGACTGCGCCGCGTTCCGCCTGGCGCTGGAGGACTGGACGCTCAACCTGCGGCTGCCGTCCAGCAGCGCGCACCTGGCGGCGTACCTGCGGGAGCTGTACGCGGACCGCATCGCCATGGAAGCGGATCCGGCGAAGCTGGACCAGTTGGCCGAGGACGTGGACCTGGACGCGCAGTCCAACTCGTCGCGGGACGGGATGCCCACGTCGGGTGCGCGGGGGCAGGCCGGCTCGCGCGCGTCGAAGCTGGTGGGGCCGCCGTCCCGTCCGCCCACGCGTGTGGAGCCGGAGAAGACGCGGAACACCGCGGCCCTGGTGCCGGAGCCTCCGAAGCGGCGTGCATGGCTGCCCTTCGTGGTGGGCGGCGTGGCGCTGGTGATGGGCGGCGCGGCGGTGGTGCTGGTGCGCGGTGGCTCCGAGACGGTGACGCCGCCTCCGGTCGTGGCCACGCGGCCCACCGATGAAGTCCAGGGCCGCACGCCGGAGACGCCCACGCGGCCTACGACGCCGGAGGCGCCCGCGCAGAACACGGCGCCCCAGCCGGTGCGCCTGATGGTGACGAGCGAGCCGCCCGGCGCCACGGTGCAGGTGGCGGGCGAGGAGCGCGGCGTCACGCCGGTGACGCTGCCGCTGGTGCCCGGGGAACCGTCGGTGGCGGTGACGCTCGCGCTCAACGGCTACGAGCCGGTGACGCGGCAGGTGTCCGCGGCGGACGCGCCCGGGGTGGCGGTGGCGCTCCAGAAGCGGGCGACACGGCCGGCGACCCAGCCGAAGAAGCCGCCCTCCGGGTCCACGCTGGGCATCAAGACGGGGCGCTGAGGCGCCTCTTCGTGCCGCCGGTCCGGCGGACACATCCTGTTCGCGTGACGCGCGTCAGCGCGTCGTCGCTGGCATCAAGACGGGGGCGCGGCGGCGCCTCTTCGTGCCGCCGACAAGCCCTGCCCCGGGTGACGCGCGTCAGGAGCGCTTCGCTCGCGACTCCGCGGCCACGACCACGACGTAGCCGTCCGGGTCCTTCGCCCAGAACTCCCAGCGGCGCGAGTTCGGGTTCACGTGCGGTTCTTCCACCCACTCCACCTTCAGCGCCTGCGCCGCCTCCACGCATGCGTCGAAGTCCGTGGTCTCGAACCACAGGAGCACGCCGTGGCCTCGCGGCGCCGTGTCCGGCCCCATCAGGTTCGCGTGCTCATCCAGGTCCCACGCGTGGAGCTGGAGCACGAGCTCGCCGTTGTTCAGCAGCATCTCGTACTCGGGCCCGCCGTGCCCGCTCTCGCAGCCGAGCACCGCCTGGTACCACCGGCTGCTTGCTTCGACATCGCGCACCGCGATGAGGGGCTGCGAACGAACGTGGCCGGTGCGGCGGGGCTTGCTCGGCATGGGACGCTCCGGCTCGGAAAAGAAGGACGGGGCGCGTGCGGCCCCGTCCCTCCGGTGAGGCACTACCGCTTGAAGTGGTCGGCGACGACGCTCGCCACCGCGGCGGTCAGCTTCTTGCCCGTGGGGATGTGCAGGAACTCATTGGGCCCGTGCGCGTTGCTGCCCGGCCCCAGCAGGCCCGTGATGAGGAACTGCGCCTCCGGGAAGCGCTCGCCCAGCATGCCCATGAACGGGATGGTGCCACCCTCGCCCATCGCCATCGCGGGCTTGCCGAAGCACGCCTTGGACGCGTTCTCCACCGCGTTCGACAGCCAGCCGGCCAGCGGCGGCGCGTCCCAGCCCACCGACGCCTTGTCCCCTTCGAAGGACACCTTCGCGCCGTACGGCGGATCCTTCTCCAGCGTCTCCTTCAGCGCCTTCGCGGCCGCCTTGGGGTCCACGCGCGGCGGGATGCGCATGGACAGCTTCCACGTCGTGAAGGGGCGCAGCACGTTGCCCGCGCTCGCCAGGGCCGGCACGCCCTCCACGCCCGTCAGCGCCAGCGCCGGCCGCCAGGTGCGGTTGAGCACCAGCTCCACGCCGTCCGTCGTCACCGGGCGCGCGCCCTCCACCCAGGGGAACTTCGAGAACAGCTCGTCGCCCATCGTCTGGGCGGCGGCCTTCGCCTGCTGGCGGCGGCCCTCCGGAATCTCCGTGTGCAGGGCCTGCACCTTGATGTGGCCCGTGGCCTCGTCCTCCACGCGCGACAGCAGCATCCGCATGATGCGCATGGAAGACGCCACCACGCCCGTCGCGTCACCGGAGTGCACGCCCTCCGTGAGGATGTCCACGCGCAGGTTGCCGGCCACCATGCCGCGCAGGCTGGTGGTCATCCAGAGCTGCTCGTAGTTCGCGCAGCCCGAGTCCAGGCACACCACCAGCGACGGCTTGCCGATGCGCGGCGCCAGCGCCTCGATGTACGCGGGCAGGTCGTAGCTGCCGCTCTCCTCGCACGCCTCGATGACGATGGCGCAGCGCGCGTGCGGCACGCCCTGCTCCTTCAGCAGGCGCAGCGCGGACAGCGACGCGAACGCGGAGTAGCCGTCATCCGCGCCGCCGCGCCCGAAGAGCTTGTCGCCCTCGCGCTTGGGCGTCCACGGCGTCAGGCCCTCACGCCAGCCGGTCATCTCCGGCTGCTTGTCCAGGTGGCCGTACAGCAGCACGGTGTCGTCACCGCGCGTGCCCGGCACCTCCATGTAGATGACCGGCGTGCGGTCCTTGCCGTCCGCCGTCTTCAGCCGCACCACCTCCACCGTCAGCCCGGGCAGGTGCGTGGCCTGCGCGCGGCACCAGTCCGCGATGAGCTGGACGGCCTGCTCCATGTGGCCGGACTTCACCCAGTCCGGGTCGAAGGCGGGCGACTTGTTGGGGATGCGGATGTAGCGCTCCAGCGCCGGGAGGATCTCCTGCTCCCAGATGCGCTCGGACGAGGCGAGGGCTTGGTCGACGTTCATGGCGGCGCCATGCTGCCCACCCCGGCGCCCCCTGTCGATGGAAAGCCCCGCCTCCCGAGGGCCGGGACACCCCGTCCCGGGCCTCCCCGCCCGCCCGGCGCGCGGCCTGCCGTCCTGCGTCAGGCCGCGTGCGAGCCCGTCTTCACGCGGGGTTCAGGGCTGGATTTCGCGAACACTCAGCCACTTGAAGTCCACGTCCGTCGCGTTGTCCCAGCGGAACACCGCGATGGGGCCACCCCACGTGATGGGCGCGGCCGGCACGGCGCCGCCGCAGTGCTGGGCATCACCGCCCCACCTGCCGGCGTCCGTGTAGTCGTAGACCTTCTTCCAAGTCACCTTGTCCGCGTTCTCGTTGACGTACAGCTCCAGCTTCACCGCCGTCTGGCCGCTGACGGGGATGTTGCGCATGACGGCCTTGAAGCCCACCCAGCGGCCCTTCAGCGCGGACGTCGCGGTGACATAGGGCGTCTGCTCGTAGGAGACATGCCAGGTCTCCTTCTCCCAGCGGGCGCGGCCGTCATAGTGCAGGCCGGCCTTGTAGCTGCTGCCCTCGCAGCCGGAGTGGTCGTCGTTGTGCTTCCCGCCGCGCGCGTACCACGCGAAGTTGTCCTTCACGTCCGCCACCGCGTTGACCTTCACGAAGCCGGTCATCTCGATGTTCTTCCAGTCGTTCGGCGCCTGCATGTAGCCGCGGCTCGCGAGCACGTCCCGGTCGTAGGTGGGAATCTTCCGGTCGTCGTAGCCCGTGGACGTGAAGACGCTCATCCGCACCTGCTTGTCCTTCATCTTCCAGGAGCCGTCGCTGTTGCGCGTGATGGTGTCCTGCGGGTCGAAGCGCGAATCCGCCAGCGCGTTGTCCGCCAGCGTCCACGCCTCGCCCCCGGACTTCGAGGGGTAGAGCAGGGTGACGCCGAAGCGGTCCTTGCCGGCCGTGGGCGTGGCGGCGCTGGTGATGGCGGCCCACTCCGCGATGCTGGCCCAGGTGTTGACGGAGTTGCCGTTGACGGTGACGCGCACGTAGCGGGCGTTGCGCGCGGTGAAGCTGTAGCGCTCGAAGTTCGCGGTGGTGCCGGATGACTTCGTGGACACGGCCGTGGACCAGGTGGCGCCGTCCGTGGACGTGGCGAGGACGAACGTGTTGGTCCGCTCGTCGCCCCGGTGCCAGGCGATGTCCACCGCGGACAGCGACTTCACGCTGCCCAGGTCGCCCCGGAGCCACTGCCCCACGCCGTCGCTGGACCAGCGCGTGGTGAGGTTGCCGTCGATGGAGGCGGACGGCAGGTTCCCGTCATTCCCACTGGCGGTGACAGCGGTGAAGCCCGACGCGGCGAGCGCCGGTGTGGCGGACCCGAGCAGCATGAGCGCGCTCGCGGTGGTGAGGTGCCGCTTCCACGGCGATGGATGAGCTTGAGACAAGGTGTGACCTCCTGGCGGCCGTGTACCGGTCCGCCCCCGAGGGCATTCCTTGTCTGGGTGTGTTTCACGGACCGGAAACACGGCGGCCCGCCTCCCCCGCTTCCGGGGTGACGGGCCGCGCGTGAAACCATGTCTGCCTTTGCGTGCGGGCTACTCGCGCAGCTTCACCACCGCCGCGGAGGGGCCATCCAGGCGCACCACGTTGCCGGTGAGCGGAGACGCCTCCACGGTGCCGCCGTAGCGCGGGTTCTCGCTCCACATCACGATGCCCGCGCTCGCGTGCGGATTCAGCGTGTGCATCAGCGAGCCCCGCAGGTTCACGATGATGAGGAACGTGTCCCCTTCCGCGCGGCGCTCCAGCACGAACGCGTCCGGGCCCAGCGAGCGTGCGTCGTGCGTGCCCTGACGGCTGGTGAGCACGGGCTCCGTGGCGCGCAGGCGCAGGAGCTCCTTGTAGAGCGTGTGCACGCCCGCGGCCTCCGCGTTGTCCAGCTCGCCCCAGTCCAGCGTGGAGCGGGTGAAGGTGTCGCGGGCCTGCGGGTCCGGCACCTCCTCGCCCTTGAAGCGCGAGAAGCCGGCGAACTCCTTGCGGCGCCCCTCCGTGACGAGCTTGCCCAGCTCCGCGTTGTGGTCCGTGAAGTAGAGGAACGGCGTGCGCGCGTTCCACTCCTGGCCCATGAAGAGCAGCGGCGTGAAGGGCGACATCAGGAGCAGCGTGCTCATGGCGCGGTAGGCGGCCGATGACACGTCCTCCGACAGGCGGTTGCCGAAGGGCCGGTTGCCCACCTGGTCATGGTTCTGGATGCAGTGGACGAAGTGCCACGGCCCCAGCCCCTTCGGGTCCGTGCCGCGCGCGTGGCCCAGGTTCTTCGACTTCTGGCCCGTGTAGAACCAGCCCTGCCGCAGCGTCTTGGCCAGGTCCTCCGCGCTGCCCGTGTAGTCCTGGTAGTAGCCCTCGTGGTCGCCCGCGAAGGCGCGCCGCAGTTGGTGGTGCAGGTCATCCGCCCAGACGCCGTCCAGGCCATAGCCGCCCTCGGACGCGGGCGTGACGAGCTTGCGTTCGTTGCGCTCGTCCTCGGCGATGACGACCACGCGGCGGCCGGAGCCAGCGGCGTGGGCGCGCTCCACGATTTCAGCGAGCAGGTGCGGCTGGCCGTCGTCCACCAGCGCGTGCGCGGCGTCCAGGCGCAGGCCGTCCGCGTGGTAGTCGCGGATCCACATCTCCACGTTGGAGAGCACCAGCGAGCGCACGAAGCGGCTGCCCTCGCTGTCGTAGTTCACCGCGTCGCCCCAGGGCGTGTGGTGCTTGCCGGTGAAGTAGTGCGGCGAGTACGCGCGCAGGTAGTTCCCGTCCGGTCCGAAGTGGTTGTAGACGGCGTCGATGAGCACCGCGAGCCCGTGCGCGTGCGCCGCGTCGATGAGCTTGCGCAGCCCCTTGGGCCCGCCGTAGGTGGCCTGCGGCGCGAAGAGGTCCACGCCGTCGTAGCCCCAGTTGCGGGTCCCTGGGAAGCTGGCCACCGGCAGCAGCTCCAGCGTGTTCACGCCCAGTTCGCGCAGGTGGGCGAGCTTCGGGATGAACGCCTCGAAGGTGCCCTCCGGCGTGGCGGTGCCCACGTGCACCTCGTAGATGACCAGGGCCCGCGGATCCGGCCCCTTCCAGTGCGAGTCCGTCCAGCCGTGGTCGGAGCCCACCACCTCCGACGGGCCGTGCACGCCCTGGGGCTGCGAGCGGGACCACGGGTCGGGGAAGGGGTCTCCGCCATCCACGCTGAGCTTGTAGCGCGTGCCCTCGGCCAGGTCCGGCAGCGCGCCGCCGAAGCAGCCATCCGCCTCGGCGGTGAGCGGCACCTTGCGCAGGACGCGGTCCTCCGCGTCGTAGAGGACCACGTCCACGCCCTTGTGGCCGGGCGCCCAGACGCGCCAGCGCACCGAGGTACCCTCCGCCCACGCCCCCAGCCGGGGCGCCTGCGACCGTGCTTCAATCGATTGAGCCATGTCGTGTCCCTGTTAATGCGCGGACGCGGGCCCGGGGAGCACCCCTCGCCCTCAAGGCCCACCGCTGTTCACGGGCCGACCTCTCGGGGTCCACGAGTGCGGACCGGCGGACGGAGGGGCGCACGCCCTTGGGTCACGGGGGGATGGCTTGTGGCGCCCGGGCCCGTCCCGGATGATGGGCGCCGCCGAGCCTGCCCTCCTGGAGCCCACCGCGATGTCTCCCCGTTCCGGCGTCGAACCCTCCGCCTTCCCCGAAGGCCCGCCCATCCAGGAGCGCGTGGCCGCGCTGGAGGTGCTGTCGCCGCAGGAGATCGACGCGCGCCTGGGTGACCTGGGCTACCGGGGCCAGTCCGAGGCCCGCCGCGCCGCCTCCGTGCTCGCCTACCGCCACCTGCGCCGCATCCGCCGGCTGTACCTGGAGGGGCTGGAGCCCGAGCCCGGCACCCGCGAGAACGCCCTCTTCCTGGGGCCCACCGGCTCCGGCAAGACGTTCCTCGTGGAGCTGATGTTCCGGGAGATTCTGGGCGTGCCCACCGTGCTCGCGGACGCGACCCAGTTCTCCGAGACGGGCTACGTGGGCGACGACGTCAGCACGCTCCTGTCCCGCCTTTATGAAGCCGCGGAGCGCGACGCGGCGTGGGCCGCCTGCGGCGTCATCTGCATGGACGAGTTCGACAAGCTCGCCACCAGCCGCTCCGACAGCCGCTTCTCCGGCCAGCAGACCACCAAGGACGTGAGCGGCTTCGGCGTGCAGCGCAGCCTCCTGCACCTGCTCTCCGCGGCGCAGGCCACCTTCCCGCCAGACTTCGGCTTCACCAGCCGGATCCGCTCCGAATCCCTGGACATGGGCTGCATCACCTTCATCGCCTGCGGAGCCTTCAGCGGCTTCCGGGGCACGGCGGAGACCATGACCCACGTGGAGCGCGTGGGCTTTGGCCGCACGCCCGGCAAGGGCGGCCAGAAGGACCTGGAGTCCATCGCCACGCGCATCACGGAGGAGCACCTGGAGAACACCACCGCGTTCTCCCGCTACGGCTTCATCCCGGAGCTGATTGGCCGCTTCAACCGGCTGGTGTCCTTCAACCCGCTGGACGCGGCCACGCTGGGGGACATCCTCCAGGACAACGTGCTGCGCACCTGGGAGCGCGAGTTCGCCCATGAAGGCCTGGAGCTCACCGTGGAGCCCGCCGTGCGCGAGTGGATCGTCGCCCGCGCCCTCAAGCGCGAGACGGGCGCCCGCGGCCTGCGCACCGCCCTGGCCCCCGTGCTGGAGCAGGCCGCCTACGAGCACTTCGGCCATGGCAAGGCCGCCACCGTGCGGCTGGTGTTGAAGGACGACGCCGTGCACGCCGTGCGCGGCTGAGGGCCGAAGCAACCGACGCACCGGGGCCCGGTCCGCGGGGCCCCCGGAGCGTCGTTCAGCCGGGCCCGTCCTTCACCCGCGAGTCAGACGCCTTACGGTTGAGGCACACGACAGCCGCGGAGGCGGACCCATGGCACACATCAACCAGGAAATCCCCCGGGAGCAGTGGGCGAGCTACCTCGCCGGCATCAGCAAGCAGGACGCCACCCAGTGGGTGCGCGTGGAGTCCATTGACGCGGAGACGGGCGACCAGCCGCTCGCCGACCGCCTGCCCCTGGTGGACATCTCCCTGGAGAGGAAGGGCAGCGACTCCGGCGCCGTGCAGATCATCGTGGGCCGCGAGGACGGGCGCATCACCCACCGCATCCTCGAACCGGACCACGTCTACGCGGAGCTGGACGGAGACACGGGCGCGCTGGAGTGCCTGGAGATTGGCGAGCGCGGCGGCAAGACGCTCATCTTCTTCGAGCGCCCCACGGAGGCCGACGAGGTCTCCGCCCGCTTCTAGCCGCCACCAGAAACGGCACGAGGCCGACGGGCGCGTCGCGAAGACGCTCCCACCGGCCCCTGCCCCCTCAAGCGTGAAGCTCAGCTCACGGGTACAGCGCGCGGGCGCCCTGCTTGTCCAGGGTCGTCAGCACGAGGTCGCCCGTCTGGGTGCCGTTGCACTGCGGGTAGTGCATGACGGAGGAACGGTCGTAGGTGGAGGTCAGCGCGCGCCACTGGCTGTCCTCGTAGCAGCCGCTCGCCGTGGAGCGGGTGTGCTCGTGACGGAAGCCCAGCGTGTGGCCCAGCTCGTGGCGCAGGATGCCCGTCAGGGTCCAGGGCGACAGGTTGCCGAAGGCGCTGCTGTCCACCAGCACGTTGCGGCCCGAGCGGCTGGAGTTCGGGAAGAACGCGCGCGCCACGTAGGACTGGCCCGACACCGGACGGATGTCGAACAGCACGCCCGTCTGGGACGCGGTGCAGGACGCGTCGTACTGGGACAGGTAGGTGAAGTTGACGCTCGCGGTGGCCTCCCAGGCCGCCGTCGCGCTCGCCATCGCGTTCACCATCTTCGTCTTGTTGGTGCCGAAGTTGTTGCTGATGCAGTACGTGAGGTTCAGCTTCTGCGTGCTGTTCCACTTGATGTCGCCGCCGATGTAGTACACGGCCAGGCCGTCCTGGGACTTGCCCAGCTGCGCCTCGACGACGTTGTGGAAGTAGGCCTTCAGCTCCTCCTCGGACTCCAGGGCCTCGTCACCGTTGACGATGATCTTCCCGCCCTCCCACGGCTCACGGTAGGCGTTCGCCTGGAACTCCTCCCACGTCGGCTTGACCTCGGACTCCTGCGCGGACTCGGGGCCACCGCACGCGCCGAGCGTCAGGGACACGCCAGCCAGCATCGCAACAGAGCGGAACTTGAGCATTGGGAACTCTTCCTGGGTGCTTCGAGGGATGCGCGGCCACCGGCTGGTCTTCCCACCAGTCGCTGTCCGCCGCGCGCCGGGCCATTGAGCAACTGTCGGGCCAACGGCCCTTCCCAGGAGAAAAACAGGAAACGCGGGGATAGCTGGAGCGCTCCCGCTCCAGCCCTCCCCACGTCAACCGTCACTTCACGTGACGTTTACAATCCCAAGTCTTCTGAAAGACTAGGCTTTTCGCAGGCGGCCTTCGCTGTCCGGGAAAGCGACAGCAAGGTGTCCTGATTCCGGTCAGACCGCCCGGGGCTTTCCAGGGAATCCCTAGAGGATGGCGCGGCGCATCTTCCAGTAGGTCTCCTTGGCCATGCGGAAGGTGTTGGAGCCCGGGGGCAGCAGGGTGCGCAGCAACTCCGCGGACTGAATCTGGAGGGGGCGCACGCAGTGGGCATCCAGCTGGTGGCGCAGGTAGCCCACCATGTCGCGGCTCCGGTACTCGTTGAAGTAGTTGCGCAGCTCCGCCGCCGTGCGGGCCTTGCCGTTGTCCGCGTACTTGGCCACGAAGGGGCTGAAGTCCGGGTAGAGGCTGCCCTTGCCGAAGCCGCCGTGCACGGTGGTCTTCATGAAGTTGCCGATGAGCAGGTCGTCGAACACCTGGTACTTCACGGCGGTCATCAGCGAGTTGCGGGGCGCCTCGAAGGTGATGCCCTTGTGGAAGCGGCGCTTGTTGAACTCGATGACGTGCTCCTGGCCGCCCACGCGGAAGCGCAGGAAGTCCATCACCGTGCCCAGGTGCTCGACGGCGCGGAAGTACTGCTCCAGCTGCTTCACCTCGTCCGCCTCCAGGCGCTCGCTCCAGTCGTCCCCGAACTCCTTGGAGTCCACCGGCCTGATGGCGCGCTCCTTCGGGTTGATGGAGACGGAGGAGTCGTTGGTGAAGTCGTGGCGCAGGAAGGCCGGGAGCATCTCGCAGGTGTCGGAGGCGAAGCCCCGCGCGTAGTCCGGCAGCGTGGTGGTGTACTCGGAGCACCAGACGCTGTCGGAGCGCTGGTACTTGTGCATGGAGCTGAAGGGGACGAAGTAGCGCACGCCGTACGTCTCCGCCATGCGCGCGATGGTCTGTCCCACGGGCGTCTTCGCCGCCGCGTACGGGAGGATGCGGCGCCCGTCCTCGGTGAAGAAGTTCATCATGTCCGCGTCGCCATAGCCGGACAGGGCCAGGAGGTACGTCTCGCTGTACTCCTTGATGACCCGGCGCACGAAGCGGCCCTGGCCGCGGTCACCGGCGTCGTTGAGGTTGACGATGAGCCGGCCGCCCACCTCCACGAGCAGCACCGCGTCCTGGTTCACGTCCGGGATGCACAGCACGCGGATGCGCGGGGACAGGCGCGTCCACTGCCGGTCCTGGAGCACCTGGACCTTGAAGCCCGCCTCGCGCAGGTCGTCGCGGATGCGGCCGCCGACGTGGTTGGGGACCAGCAGCGTGCGCTCACGGAGCTTCTCCAGCGACGCCATGCTCAGGTGGTCCGGGTGGCCGTGGGACAGCCACACGTAGGGGCAGTCCAGGATGGACTGGCGCTGCTCCTCCGGAATCTCGTGGGACAGCGTCCAGCTTCCGAAGTACGCGTCCCCGTCCGTCCAGGGGTCGGTCACCAGCACCGGTCCGTTGTCGTGACAGATGAGTGTGGCGTTGCCAATCGTCTCGAAACCCAGCTCCATTGCGCGCCCCCTTGGACCCCTCACGCCGCTCCCATTGCGCGTGTGGACGAGAAGGTGGCACCCGGACTTTTGCCTACAAGCTTGGGAAACAAGCTTCACGCCTGGCCGGTAGCCCCCCGCGCCTGCGGCCCAGGAAAAGGCGTTCCCTTGTCAGGCGGTTCGAGGCGGACGCCGCTGCCCTTGGAGTGCCCTGGACGGGCGGATCCACGCGCCCCTGTCCGCCGGGTGACACGCGGATCCGCCTGCCGTCAGCGTCGGCGGGACACGAGCGAGAGGATCTGCGGTCCGTAGCGCTCCGCGAGGGTCGGGCCCACGCCGTGGATGGACATCAGCTCCGCCCCGCTGGAGGGCCTTGCGCTGGCGATGGCGTCCAGCACGCGGTCGGTGAGGATGCGGAAGGCGGGCACCTTGCGCTTGCGGGCCTCGGTGAGGCGCCACTCCTTGAGGGTGGCCACCAGGGCCGGGGACGCCGGAGGCAGGTCGAAGTCCGGCGGCGCGCTGCGGGACGCGTTCCAGGAGGCACGGGCCCCCCGGCCTGGCGACGACTCCGGCGTGGCGCGCGCCTTCCAGCCGCTCCGGGCCAGGGGAGCGTCGGAGGGGAAGGACTCCTGGCTGAAGTCGTCCGAGGCGCCCCGGCGGCTCTTGCCGCGCCCCCGAGACGTGCCCTCCGCGCTGGAGGCGGCGCGCTTGCGGGACGTGCGCTTGGTGCCACCGGCGGCCGTGCGGCCCTTGCGCTTCTTGGAGGGCACCTCGCGCGCCTGGGGGAGCACGACCTGTCCGGGGGCGATGACGCGGGCGCGGCGGCCGGTGTCCGTGAGGGCCAGCCGCTGGAACTGGATGACCTGGCCGTCCTTGTCGAACGAGTCCGACTCCAGGCGCACCAGCCCCGCGCGCACCAGTCCGCCCACGAGCCGCTCGAAGTCGCGGCGGTGGAGCTGCTCCCCGAAGAGCTCCCGGTGGAGCCGTCCGGTGGCCTGGCCGTCGCGGGCGTGGAGGGCCTCCAGGATGCGGCCCAGCGCGTGGGCCTCCAGGGCGGAGGGCTCCTCGAAGCGGACCACCTCGCAGGACTCGGGGGCGCAGACGTCGCACAGGCCGCAGGCGGCGCCGGAGTCCTGCACGTCACCGAAGTGCGCGACCAGGTGGCGCATGCGGCAGTCATGCGCCTCCGCGTACCGGCCCATCTGCTCCAGGTGGAGCTGCTTGCGCTCGCGCTGCGCGATGTACGCCACGGCCCAGCCCGCGCGGCCGCGCCGCACGTCCTCGTCCGGAGTCATCTCCACGCCGCCGTGGATCCACAGTTGCTCCAGGGCCTTGTCGAAGATTTCCGGGTCGCCGCGCACGCGGGCCTGGATGGAGGCCTTGGGCTCCAGCTCGTTGGAGGTGGCCTGGTAGATGCGTTCCAGGACGGAGGGGTCCGGGTAGTCGCGGCGGTGGAAGAACTCGTGGGTGCGCCGGTCCACGAAGGCGTGGAGCAGCACCGCGCGCGAGTCCTTGCCGTCGCGGCCCGCGCGGCCCAGCTCCTGGTAGTAGCCCTCCAGGCTCGCGGGCAGCGCCGCGTGGATGACGGTGCGCACGTCCGGCTTGTCGATGCCCATGCCGAACGCGGTCGTGGCGACGATGACCTCCAGGTGTCCCTTGAGGAAGGCGGCCTGGATGCGGTCGCGCTCCGACGGCTGGAGGCCCGCGTGGTACGGCGCGGTGTGGAAGTCGTGCGCGAGCAGGTCCGCGTACTGCTCCGCGTGCTTGCGCGTGGACGCGTAGACGATGGCGGGCCGGTGCTCCGGGTTCTTGAGCAGCGACAGGATGGCGTCGCCGCGGGCGCCCGGATTGAGCTCGCGCACCTCGATGGCGATGTTGGTGCGGCGGAAGCCGTGGATGAAGGTGTGCGCGGCGCCGCCGCGTGAGCCCCGCAGGCCCAGTTGCTGGACGATGTCCTTCTGCACGTCCGGCGTGGCGGTGGCGGTGAGCGCCACCACGGGGGCGGGACGCAACAGCGGCAGGCGCGAGCCCAGGAGCCGGTAGTCCGGACGGAAGTCGTGGCCCCACTGCGAGATGCAGTGCGCCTCGTCGATGGCGATGAGCGAGGGCGTGCGGCGGGCGAGCAGCTCCACGAAGCCGGGGACGCCCAGGCGCTCCGGGGCGATGAAGAGGAAGTCCAGGCGCCCTTCAAGGTACTCGGCGCAGACCTGCCGGGAGGTGGCCCGGTCGCGGCCGGAGTGGATGCGGTCCGCGGCGAAGCCCAGCGACTGGAGCCGCAGCACCTGGTCCTCCATCAGCGCGATGAGCGGGCTGACGACGACGGTGGTGCCCGCGCGAGCGAGGCCCGGGAGCTGGTAGCAGAGGGACTTGCCCGCGCCTGTGGGCATCACCAGCAGCAGGTCCTCGCCGGACGTGGCCGCGCGGCAGACCTCTTCCTGGTACGGGCGGAAGTCGTTGAAGCCGAAGGCCTCCTTGAGGAGTCCGCGCAGCTTGTCCGGAGGCGTGGGAGGGCGGTGCACGCGCTCCGGCCGGGTGCTGCCCATGTTCACGGTCTGGGGCTGACGCTTGGCCCGGCCGAAGCCCTCGGAGGAGGTCTGCACGAAGGCGGTGCGCACCTCCGCGGACGGGATGTTGGGAGGCCGGTCCTGCACACGCGGCGACGCGGCCTGTTCGGCTCCACCGTGAAGGCCGTGCCCCGGAGCGCCCGTCGCGAAACGCGAGGAACCGTGAACGTCGGCTCCACCAGAGGCACCGTGGGCAGAAGCCCCCGCGTGACGGGCATCGCCGAGGTGAGCCACGCCGCCGTAGGAGCCGTGGGCAGAAAGCCCCGCGTGACGTGCATCACCGGGGTGGGTCGCGCCGCCGGAGGCACCGTGGGCAGAAGCCCCCGTGTGACGTGCATCACCGGGGTGGGTCGCGCCGCCGGAGGCACCGTGGGCAGAAGCCCCCGCGTGACGTGCGTCACCGAAGTGGGTCGCTCCGCCGGAGGCGCCGTGGGTGGAAGCTTCCGCGTGACGGGCATCACCGAAATGGGCCGCGCCACCGTGGGCACCGCTGGCGGAGGTGCCTGCGGTGTGACGTGCGTCGCCTCCTGCGCCAGGGCCGAAGGCGCGGGAGCCATCTCCCGCCATGCTCGCGGAGGCACCGACTTCATTGCGCGCGGAGTGGGCGCGGGCCGCGGCCTGCACAGTGGCGTTCGCGGCCTCACGGGTCCGGAACAGCTCCTCGGCGGGCGCCTTCGCGGGATGCGGCCTTGTGGCTTCGAAGCGTGCGCCTGCGGCCTCGTTCCGGGGCCCCGGGCCCGCCACCGGCGTGGGCGGCAGCGACGTGGGCGCCTGGCCCACGACCTCCCGCACATACGCCTCGATGCCGCTCATGAACGCATCCAGTGCGCCCTGCCCGCGCTCGATGCGCTGGAGCCACGCCTCCCACTGCCCCGTCATCACGGGGGACTTCACGTCCGGGTGCACCACCTGGATGAGGTGGATGCCCTTGTCCGTGGCCACCAGGCGCTTGCCCTCGCGGGTCAGATACTCGCGCTCGAGCAGCAGCTCGATGGTCGCGGCGCGCGTGGCGGGCGTGCCCAGCCCCGTGTCGCGCATCGCGTCCACCAACTCCTTCTCATCCAGCGTGCGCCCCGCGGACTCCATCGCCGTCAGGAGCGTGGCCTCCGTGAAGCGCGGCGGCGGACGCGTGCGCTTCTTCACCGCCTCCACGTCCTCCACCGTCTGCGCCTGTCCGCGCGCGAGCCCCGAAGGCAGGTCCTGCGGCTCGTCGTCCGGCTCCTCCTCCTTGTCCTTGTCCGCGCCCTTCTTGCCCTCCGACTTGAGGCGCGGCGCCTTCTGCCCGCCCCCCACGTCCAGGACCTTCCAGCCCACCTTCTCCACCTGCGTGCCCGCGCTGTGGAAGCGGTCGACCACCGGCCCCGCGTCCCCCTTCGACGTCACCGCGGTGATGACCGTGGTCACCTTCCAGACGTGGTCCTCGTGCCACGCCTGGAGCAGGCGCCGGCACACCAGGTCATAGAGGCGCTGCTCGTCCGGAGACAGCCGCACGCCGGACGCCGGCATGGGCGTGGGGATGATGGCGTGGTGGTCCGTCACCTTCGAGTCGTCCACGTAGCGCTTGCCCAGCGGGCGCTCGCCCGTGCCCGGCGCCAGGTCCTCCCGGTACGGAGCCTCGATGGCGCGCACCACCTCCGGCAGCGTGTCCGCCACCGTCTCCGACAGGTGCCGGCTCGCGGTGCGCGGGTAGCTCAAGAGCTTGTGCTTCTCATAGAGCGCCTGCGCGACCTCCAACGTGCGCTGCGCGCTGAAGCCGTAGAGCCGGTTCGCGTGGCGCTGGAGCTCCGTGAGGTCGTAGAGCAGCGGCGGAGCCATCCGCTTGGTCTCCGCGTCCAGCGACTCCACCACCGCGTTGCCGCTGCGCACGCGGTCGATGACACGGCCCGCCTCCACGCCGTCCGCGTCCAGCCGGCGCGCCTCGCGCACGGACTCGTAGCCCGGCGGAATCACCGGCTTGCCGTCCGGCCCCGAGCGGAACCACGTGCCCTGGTAGCGGGCCCCCACGGGCGCGCCCTTGCCGCGAGGCGAGAAGGTGGCCACGACCTCCAGGTAGTCCCGGGGCACGAAGTCGCGGATGGCCAGCTCGCGCTCCACCACCATGGCCAGCGTGGGCGTCTGCACGCGCCCCACGGACAGCATGTTGCCGTAGGTGCCGCTCGCCAGCGTGTAGAGGCGAGACAGGTTCATGCCCACGAGCCAGTCCGCGCGGCTGCGCCCCATGGCGGCGGCGGCCAGCGGCGCGTAGGCCTTGCCGTCCTTGAGGTGCTGGAAGCCGTCGCGGATGGCGCGCTCGGTGAGCGACGA
The DNA here is from genome assembly GCF_054512695.1 of Corallococcus sp. M7. NCBI lineage: Bacteria > Pseudomonadati > Myxococcota > Myxococcia > Myxococcales > Myxococcaceae > Corallococcus > Corallococcus sp. M7. The sequence goes on along the minus strand of NZ_CM137252.1, from coordinate 589,420 downwards.
CACCCACAGCCGCCGCACCGGCTTGCGGCACCCGGCGGCGTCGTAGATGTACCGGAAGATGAGCTCGCCCTCGCGCCCGGCGTCCGTGGCGCACACCACGGCGGACACCTCCGGCGCGTTCATCACCCGGCGGACGACCTCGAACTGCCCCTTCGTGGAGTCCGACACCACCAGCGGCCAGTCCCCCGGAAACATGGGCAGCTGCGAGCGGTGCCACTTCTTCCACTCGGGGCGAATCTCATGCGGCTGGGTCCAGGCCCACCAGGTGGCCAATGGCCCACGTCACGACGTAGCCGTTGCCGCGAAGGAAGCCCTCGCCGCGCTCGGTGGCGCCGAGCACCCGGGCGATGTCGCGCGCCACGGCGGGCTTCTCCGCCACGACCGCGAGGACGGAGCCCCGCCCACCGCGAGCCGACCCACCGTCCACGCTCGCGTCCCGCGACACCGACCTGTCCCATCCGGGCGACTCGCCCATCTCATCCCACCTCATGACCTGTCCCCTCCCCGCCCCTGAACGCCCACCCGCGGGGTCGGGCCCCCCACCATGCGCGTTCCTACCCTTCCCTATCGCGAGAGGCTGACATGGCCAGGGCCCCCCTGTCCCGCTCCGTCACGCCCGCCTCCCCACCAGGGGGCCCGGAGCTCGCGCCAGAAGAAACGATGGGTCCGATCAAAACGGAAATCGCCCCGGCGCCAGCAGGCACCGGGGCGACTTTGCGCACCACGTCCCAGGTCTTCCGGCCTCAGTGCACCGGAGCGGGCTGCGACGCCGGGAGCTCCGCACGCGCGGGGGGAGGCAGGGCGGGCGCCTGGCGGGGCGGAGCCAGGGCGGGCATGCGCTTGGACACGTTGTGGGTGATGAGCCGCATGTTCCGGCCTCCCTGGGTGAAGAACGTGTAGGCCCAGTTCAGCATCACGAAGAGCCGGTTGCGGAAGCCGATGAGGTAGGCGATGTGCACGCCCGCCCAGACGCACCACGCGGGCAGCCCCTTCATGCGCCACTTGTCGAAGAGCACGCCCACCGCGTAGCCGCGGCCAATCACCGCGAAGCTGCCCTTGTCGTGGTAGCGGAACGCGCGCAGCGGCTTGTTCGCCAGACGGTCGCGGATGGTCTTCGCCGCGTGCCGCCCCATCTGCATCGCCGCCGGCGCGATGCCCGGCACGGGCTTGCCGTGCTGCTCCACCGCCGCCACGTCGCCAATCACATACACGTCCTCCAGGCCCGGCGCCGTGAGCAGCGGAGACACCTTCACCCGCCCCGCGCGGTCCAGCGGCACCTCCAACGAGCGCACCAGCGGCGACGCCGCCACCCCCGCGCCCCACAGCACCGTGCGCGTGGCGATGCGCTCGTCACCGAACGTGACGCTCTCCGCGTCCAGGTCCGTCACCAGGGCCCCGGTGCGCACCTCGACGTGCAGCTTCTCCAGGTCGCGCTTCGCGGCCTCCGACAGGTCCTCCGAGTAGGCGCTCAGCACGCGCGGCAGGCCTTCCAACAGGACGACGCGCGCCTGGCGCGTGTCGATGCGCCGGAAGTCCTTCGGCAGCGAGTGCCGCGTCATGTACGCGAGCGCCCCCGCCAGCTCCACGCCCGTGGGCCCCGCGCCGATGATGACGAAGGTCATCCACTCGCGCTGGCGCTCAGGGTCGGGCTCGCGCTCCGCGGCCTCGAAGGCCGTCAGGATGCGCTCGCGGATGCGCACGGCGTCGTCCAGCGTCTTCAGGCCCGGCGCCACGTCCGCCCACTCCGGGTGCTTGAAGTACGAGTGCGACGCGCCCGTGGCCAGCACCAGCGAGTCGTAGGGAATCTCCCCGCCCTCCACGACGAGCACCTTGCGGCGCGCGTCCACCGACTTCGCATCCGCCAGCAGCACCTCCGTGTTGCGCGAGTGCAGCACGCTGCGGATGGGCGCGGAGATGTCCGCGGTGTTCAGCACCGAGGTCGCCACCTGGTAGAGCAGCGGCTGGAAGAGGTGGTGGTTGTAGCGGTCCACCACCGTCACCCGCACGTTGTCCGCCTTGCCCAGGGCCTTCGCGGCCTCCAGCCCGCCGAAGCCCGCCCCCACGATGACCACGTGATGCCTGCTGTCCCGGTCGCGTTCCATGGCGGACAAGGTGCGGACGCATGACGCGCCCGGCCAGCACCGCGTGTTCCTCGCCTGCCTGCCGGCTCAAGGACGGATGCCCGGCCGCTCCACGGCCAGGCATCCGGAGTCAGAACGCGGCGGCTCAGCCCGCCTTCGCGGTGCCCTTCGCCTGATGCCAGGCCGCGAGCACCTCCTTCTCACGTTCCGCGGACAGGCCCGAGCGCAGCTTCTCCTGGCGGTCCGCCGGCAGCGCATGGAACCAGGTCAGCGTGTCGCGCACGGTGTCCGCGAGCGGCCGGGTGGCGAGCCCCGCCTGCGTCGCTTTGGCGATGCTCACCGCGCCGATGCCGCTCTCCGGCCCGGTGCGCGGCACCCACGCGGGCATGTCCCCGAAGGCCGTCACCTTCTGCTGCTCCAGGAACGCGCTGTCCACCCAGGTGAAGCGCGCGTCGCTCCCGGTGGTCTTCTGGATGTCCTCCAGCATGCCCTTCATGTTCATGGGCTGGACCGGGCCGGTGACGTTGAAGATGCCCGTGGTGCGGCGCTCCACGTTCCGGATGATGAACGCGGCCAGGTCGCGCGCGTCGATGATCTGCACCGGATCCTCGCCGTCGCCGGGGGCCAGCACCTCGCCGCCCTTGGCCACGCGCAGCGGCCAGTAGGTGAAGCGGTCGGAGCCGTCATCCGGGCCCACGATGAGGCCGGGGCGGATGTTGAGCGTGCGGCCGGGCAGCGCGGTCTCCGCGGCCTTCTCGCAGAGCGCCTTGAGCGGGCCGTAGCTCGTCTCGCCCACCTCCTCCGTGGTCTCATCCGGGATGGTGCCCACGGCGTCGGACTCGTTGAGGTCCTTCTTCGTCATCTCCTTGTAGACGGACACGCTGGAGATGAAGACGTACTGGCCCACGTTGGGCGCGAGCAGCTCCGCGGACGCCTTCACGATGCGCGGCACGTAGCCGGACGTGTCGATGACCGCGTCCCACTTGCGGCCCGCCAGCGCCTTCAGGCCTTCGCCCTTGTTGGGGTCGCGGTCGCCCTGGAGCTTCTCCACGTCCGGGAACAGGCCCGGGTTGGACTTGCCGCGGTTGAAGAGCGTGAGCGTGTGGCCACGCGCCTGCGCCACCTGCACCAGCGCGGGGCCCAGGAACCGGGTGCCGCCCAGGATGAGGATGTTCAGGGGCTTGCCCGGAGCATCACCGCCCTTGTCGTCCCCCGATGCAGGGCCTGCCTTGGGGGTCGACGCACAGCCCAACACCTGCACCGCGCCCAGCGCGGCCGCTGCTTGAATCACGCCTCTTCGGGTCAGCTTCATGCCGTGGTTCCTCCAGGAAGGGTCGTCTGCGGAAGGGTCTCAGCGGCGCGCGTGCGCTGCTGGCGCGCCAGGTACAGGGCCACCGCGAGCCACAGCGCGGCCACGGGCACGGCCGCCAGCGACAGGCCCGTCATGCCCAGGCCCAGCGCGGTGAGGCCGCCCTGCAGCCACGCGCTCAGCGTGTCACTGCCGCGGTACACCACCGTGTCGATGAAGCTCTTGGACTTGTAGCGGGCCTCGCGGTCCACCGTGGTGAACAGGATTTCGCGCGACGGGCGCTCCAGTGCGTAATGGCTCGCGCCCCGGAGCGACTTGACGGCAATCAGCACCGCCAGCACCGGCGCGAACGCGAGCACGCCAAAGCCCACCAGGGTCAGCACCGGCGCCACCGCCATCGCCACGCCCAATCCCAGACGCGAGATGACCCGCCCGGTGACGAGCGTCTGGATTCCCAGCGTGAGCACCTGCACCCAGAAGTCGATGTCCGCGAACGCCGCCGTGCGCGACGCCGCGTCCTTCGCCAGGGACGCGACGAGTTGCACCTCCTGGTAGTACAGGAAGGTGGAGGTCGCCGCGTACAGCAGCACCTGCATCCCCAGCGCGAGCAGGAACGGCGACGTCACCAGGAGCCTCAAGCCCGCGAGCATCCCGCCGCCCACCGGCCCCTCGCGCGTGGCGGGCTGGTGCTGCACGTCCCTCGCCCAGTGGCCCAGGCGGCGCACGCACTGCGCGCTCACCTCCAGCATCACCGCGGACACGAGGATGAGGTTCACCGGCCCCACCGGCTCCGCCAGTCTGCCCACCAGGAACGGACCGACGATCATCCCCGTGGTGCCACCCGCGGCGATGAAGCCGAAGAGCCGCTTGCCCTGGTCGCTGGCGAACACGTCCGCCATGAAGCTCCAGAAGATGGAGACGACGAACAGGTTGTAGACGCTCAGCCAGACGTAGAAGGCGCGCGCCACGCCCTCCTTCGCCACGCCCCATTTGAGCAGCGCGAAGAAGGCCAGCAGGTTGAGGAGGAAGAAGCGGTAGACCCGCGGCACCACCACCCGCCGGGGGTAGCGCGCCACCAGCGCGGAGAAGGCCGGCACCGCCAGCAGCATCACGACGAAGGTGACGGTGAAGAGCCAGGGCAGGTGCTTCACGTCCCCGGCGGTGCCCATCTCGTTGCGGATGGGCCGCAGGATGGCGTAGCCGCACATCAGCGTGAAGAAATAGACGAACGCCCCGAGGACCGCCCCTACCTCCTCGTCACGGACGTCCACGAAGCGCTTGAGCATGTTGGCGGCGCTCCCAACGCCACGGCTGGCAGGCTATTCCCTGCCTGCCAGCCTGTGGAGGAAAGTGGCTACCGGGCCGAGAGGATTTCACGCACGGTGGCCTCCACGCGGGGCAGCGCCTCCTCGATTTCGGCGACGGAGGTGGCGCCCACGGAGAGGCGGAACCAGCCCGTGTCCTCCGCCAGGCCGAACGCCTGGAAGGGCACCACGGCGAAGCGGGCCTTCTCCAGCAGCCGCTTGCGGATGGCGTCATTGGTGGTGAGGCCGTCCCTGCCCACCACGTTGAAGCGCACGGTGAGGTAGATGGCGCCCTGCGGCGCGATGGCCTCCACCGGCAGGCCCGCGTCCTTCATGCGCTGGAAGCCCTTGTAGAGGGCCTCCAGGCGCTGGTCGACGCGCTGGCGCATCGCCGTCAGGAAGGACTCGGTGGCGGGGACGTCGTCCAGGTAGCGCGCGGTGGCGAGCTGTTCGGCCTTGGGAGCCCAGGCGCCCACGTGGCCCAGCACGTCACGCATGCGGGAGATGAGGGTGGGCGCGCCCACGCCCCAGCCCACGCGCACGCCGGTGGCGGCGAAGGCCTTGCTGATGCCGTCCACGAACACGGTGTACGGCGCCATCTCCGGCACCAGCTCCACGGGCGTGACGTGCTTCTTGCCGAAGTTCAGCACCCAGTAGATGTGGTCGTACATCAGGATGAGCGGCTTCTGGCCCCGGCCCTCGCGCGCGCGGTTCTCCTCGACGATGCGCTGGCAGATGGCGCGCAGGGCCTCCGGGTCGATCATCGTGCCGGTGGGGTTGAGCGGGCTGCACAGGCACAGCAGGCGCGCGGAGGACAGGTGCGGCTCCAACTGCGCCAGCGTGGGCATGAAGCCCGCGGACGCCTCCGTGGTCACCACCACGCTCTTCGCGCCCAGCATGTGGGCGTAGTGGTTGTTGTTCCACGACGGCACCGGGTAGACGACGACGTCCCCCGGGTCGAGCACCGCGCGGAAGATGGCGTAGATGACGGGGCGCGCGCCGCCCGCGATGGTGATGCCCTCCAGCGGGTACTTCAGCCCCAGGGAGCGCTCGTAGAAGCGCTGCACGGCCTGGCGCAGGTCCAGCACGCCGTCGGACGGCGGGTAGTTCGTCTCACCGCCCTGGAGCGCGGCGCCAATCTGGTCGCGCAGGCCGTCCGGAATGGGGAACTCCTTCGGGTTGAAGTCCCCCACGGTGAGGTTGCACACCTTGTTGCCCTTGGCCACGAGCTCGCGAATCTCCGCCGCGATGCGGAGGATTTCGCTGCCCACGAGTCCACGCACCATGGTGCTCACGGTGGTGTCATCGCGAGAGGGACGCGGGAGGGAGGTCAGGTCAATGGCCATGGTGCGGATCTCTCCAGTGCACGAAGGGGGGCCGGGGGGACGCGGCCCGGCGGACCCTATACGCAACGGCGCCGGGAAGGCGCATCTTCCATGGTCCTGGGGCACGTGGTGTGCGAGGACTCGGGAAGTCCCCGGCTGACGGGGTTTGACGGGAGGAACCGGATGCGCCTGCGACAGGGGATGTACGCGGTGGGAGTGGCGTTGGGACTGCTGGGCCAGGGCTGCCAGAAGCAGGAGCCCCAGACCGTCCCCATGGACGTGCCAGCCGTGCCCCCGCCCGCCAAGACCGTGCCGCGCGAGGGACCGGCCGCCACCGCCCCGGTGGTGCACCAGGTGCTGGACGTGAAGCAGGACGCGGGCAGGCCGGCGTCCCCGGCGGAGGCGGCGCCAGACTCCGAGAGCCCGGCGTGGACCACGGCGACGGTCCAGAAGCCGCGCGGCGAGCCCCCCGCCATCACGCTGCGCTCGGTGCGCACGGGGACACACGCGGACTACGACCGCACGGTGTTCGAGTTCGACGGGCCGCGCCTGCCGGGCTACCAGTTGGGGTACGTGAAGTCAGCGCAGCAGTGCGGCTCCGGCGACGACGTGAAGACGCCGGGAGAGGCCATGCTGGAGGCGCGCTTCACGCTGGCGCGCGCGCACGACGACCAGGGACAGGCAACGGTGGCGCAGCGCTCGCTCAAGCCCGCGCTGCCGTCCCTGCTGGGGCTGGAGCGCGTGTGCGACTTCGAGGGCGAGGTGACGTGGGTGCTGGGCACCGCGCGCCAGGTCCCGTTCCGTGTGCTGGAGCTGACGACCCCCACGCGCCTCGTGCTGGACGTGCGGCACTGAGGCGCGGGGGAGACGGCTACTTCTTGGGAGGCTGGGCGCGCTTCTTCGCGACGAGCTCGCGCGCTTCCTTCTCCGAGTCCGCGAAGTCCACGTCCACCGTCCACTTGCCGGTGAAGTAGAGCGCGAGCATCAGCGCCTTGGCGCCCGCGCGCTGGAGCGGGCCCGTGCCCAGGTAGACGTGGCCGCGGAACCACTCGGCCTTCGCCTGCGCCACCAGCAGCTCTCGCGAGTCCTTGTCGATGCTGGAGTTGGACACGTCGGAGATGACGAACACCGGTCCCTTCTTCGACACCTCCTGGCAGATCTCCAGCACCTTCTTCGAGTCCTCCAGCTTCGAGGGCCCGTTGAACTTCATCACCAACAGGTCCGGCTCTTCGAAGTACGCGCGATGCGCTCCGAACTCCCACTCACGATGATTCGCCACGCGGTCCGTGCCTCATCCAGATGAAGAATTGCGCAGACCCGATAGCATCGAGAACGCGGATTTCCAAGGAGACTGGTTAGACCCGCTCTGTCCCGCTCGACCCGGGTCGAGCACGGGCGCGGTACGCGGACGGCGTGACGCCGAAGCGGTTACGGAAGCGGCGGACAAATTCAGACAGGTCGCCAAATCCACACGCGTAGGCGATGTCCGCGATGCGCTCGCGGTCCGTCCGCAGACGTTCAGCGGCGAGGGTCAGGCGGCGGCCCAGGATGTAGCTGTAGGGGCTCTCTCCCACCACCTTGCGGAAGGTGCGCAGGAAGTGGTGGCGGCCCATGCCCAGCGCTTGCGCGAACACGTCCAGGGAGAGGGGCTCCACCAGCCGGGTCTCCATCAACCGGAGCGCTTCCGTCATGCGGCGCTCCTCGGTGGCGGCGATGGGGCGGGTGGTGCCCTCGTGGATGCCGCTCAGCGCCGCGCCCGCCATCCGCAGCGCCAGCTCCTCCGCTCCTCGCGAGCCCGGCTGCTCGGCCAGCGACTGGACGTCCGCGATGAGTGGTGCGAGCCGCTGGAGGGGCGGCAGCCGGTGCCGGGGGAAGTCGGTGCGCGTCACCCCGGACAGGTCACGGGCCACCTCTTCCATGAGCTCGGGTTTGAAGTGGAAGGCGATGCAGCGGTCGCCCACGCCGTGCTCGTGGCCGCAGCAGAAGGACGTGTGCTGTTCCCCGAGCAGCAGCGAGCCGGGCGTCAGCAGCACGCGGCCGTTCCGGGAGCGGTAGGTGAAGCTTCCGGACAGGACGGCGGAGACGGACACCCAGGTGTGCTGTTCCTCGAAGACAGGATCCTTGGGGCCGGAGCGGCAGAGGATCTCGCTCACGCGCCATCCGTCGCCAGAGGCCAGTCGGCGCACCGTGGTCAGGTCCACTTTCCCCAAGTCGGCCACGGTCCGTCCTTCCATCCTCTCCCCGCACATCCAAACGGGGTGACCGAATCATGGCGATGGAGGCAACGGCAGTCACGCGCGAGCTCATCTGGCGGCGCGTGATGGATGAACTGGGGTTCGAGCATGCACGCGTGCGGCGCGGGCAGGAGGGCACGGAGCTCTCCGGACTGATTCTGGTCGCGGAACAGGGCGCGCCGCTGAGGGCGGAGTACTCGGTCGTCTGTGACAGCGCGTGGCGCACGCGCCGGGTGAGCGTGACTCAATCGTGGCGTGGCGAGCACCAGACGCTCACGCTGGAGCACGACGGGGAGGGCCACTGGCGAAGGGACGGCCGCGCCGCGGAGGAGCTGAAGGGCTGCACGGACGTGGACCTGGGCCTGAGCCCCTCCACCAACGCGCTGCCCATCAACCGGCTGCGGTTGGGAGAAGGCGCCAGCGCGGAGATCCGCGCGGCGTGGGTGAGATTTCCTTCGTTGGAGGTCGTGCCCGCGAGGCAGGGCTACACGCGAGCAGGGCCCACGCGCTACCGCTACGAGAGCCTGGAGAGCGGCTTCCACGCGATGCTGGACGTGGACACGGATGGGCTGCCCATCGAATACGCCGGCATCTGGCGCAGGCTCGCGGAAGGGCCCGCCGCCCCTGTGTCCCCGGCGCAGGCGTTCGTGGAGGCCCTGGTGAGCCCGGGCCCTTCGATCGAGCTGGGCGACGCGGCGGCCACCTTCGGCTGGCTGGTGGGAGGCTGGACCGGGACCATCCAGGACCATGACGCGGACGGGAGCGTCCGCGAGAGCCAGGGTGAGTGGTGGTTCCACTGGGTGCTGGAGGGACGAGCTTTGCAGGACGTGTTCATCGTGCCGTCCAGGCGCGCCCCCGCGCAGTCAGGTCCCGGGGCGAACAGACGCTACGGCACCACGGTGCGCACCTTCGACCGGGCCGGAGAAAAGTGGCAGATCACCTGGGTCAGCCCCACGGGCGGAGCCATCAACCGGCTGTCCGGGGGACGGGATGGAGACCGGCTCGTGCTCCTGGGTGAGCATCACGGGAAGCCCATCCGCTGGAGCTTCTCCGACATCGGACCGGACCGCTTCACCTGGCTCGGGGAGGTACAGGACACCGCTGGGCAGTGGACGCTCCAGTCACGCTTCGACATGCGGCGCATCACCTGAGCCCCTGGCCACGGGCGTCCAAAACCTGTCCGACTGTCGGACAGGTTTCCGCGGCCGGGTAGAGCGATGGACCGCCAGTTCCAGTGCTCCCAAGACCTGTCCGACTGTCGAACAGGACCGTGCCACGCGCTCTCGACGGAGAGCCGGCCCAGTTCTCCAAAACCTGTCCGACTGTCGGACAGGTTTCGACTCGGGTGGAGCGGGAGCCCCGGACCCAGTTCTCCAAGCGGGTCCAACTGTCGGACAGGTTTCTCGCAGCGCGAATGAAGCGGTCGCCCCGGCCACGGTTGTCCAAATCTTGTCCGACTGTCGGACAGGTTTCCGCGGTGCGCCTCCGGCGGGGCGCCCCAGCAGGGTTCTCACCTTCTCATTGCTGGGAGACGGAGCTTGGGCGCGAGAAGGTCCCGGAAACGCCTGGCCACGCGTCGATGTTCGACGCGCAGCTGTGCAGCACCTCAGGTACTGGCGTGGAAGGTGCAACTCACCGCGCGCCGCTTCGCAGCCGGGCCGCGGCTTCGTCCAGCCGGGTCAGCAGCTCCGCGTGCCGTGCTCGGGCTTCGGCTCCGCCCGCGCGCAGCGCCATGGCGAGCACCTGTGGAAGGTTGAGCGCGGCGCCCACGCGCAACCGCTGTTGGTAGTGCTCGGCCCAGTCCGTCGGGATTCGCAGGGACCAGTTGCGCGCGTCCACGGAGCCCGGCGCGTTGTACGTGTCCGGCATGCCCAGCAGGTCCGCGAAGAACACCATCACGCTGCGCGCACGGCTGGCGAACAGGTCCGCGAACTTCGCCTGCGCGAGCAGCCCCGGATCCTCCGCCAGCTCACGTGCGAAGGCCTCGCGCCCCTCCGCTTCGGGGTGCAGCCGCTCCGCGAGGTAGTCCGCCTGGGCGCGCAGCGCGTGCTTCCACTGCCACTCGGAGACCAGCCGCCAGAGCGACTTCGTGTCGTGGTTGCCCACCATCACCCAGTCCTCGGGGGCCACGTTCTCGCTGCGGTACACGTCCGCCGGGTTGTTCAGGTCCGCCTTCTGCGTGACGCGGAAGCGGCCCAGACCATCACGGGCCACCACCCGCGACAGCTCGTACGGGAGCGTGCTCAGCACCTCGCACAGCACGTCCTCGCGGGCCCGGCCGTGCGCCCGCGCCGTGCGCACCACGGAGTCGAAGAGGATGGCGTACCGGGCCACCTGCTCCTCCGTGAGCCCCGTCACCCATCCATCCGCGTAGCGAGGCACCGAGCGGTTCAGCTGCTCCGGAGCCACGATGGAGTAGCGCGCCAGCTCCGGGTGATCCGGCAGGTCCGGCGAGGAGAACAGGCGCGCCCCACCCTGCACCGCGCGCAGCGGATCCGCCGAGCCCGCGCGGTACACCCACGGACACACGAGCCCGTGCGGATGGTCGATGCGCAGCCCGTCGTACTCGGAGAGCATCTTGCCCAGCCGCGCGTCCATGTAGCGCAGCACCGGCCCGGGGCCCGAACCGTCCGGAGCGACGTACTGCTCCGGATCCAGTACCGGGTAGTTCCACGGCTGACCCTCCGGGTTGGTGCGGCTGGGCGGAGCCCCCATGAGGTACGCGCCGAGGAACAGCCCCTGCCGCGCCCACGTGTCCCGGGGCGAAAAACCAATCTGGAGATCCCCGTACAGCTTGAGCCCCCAAGCCCCCGCGAGCTCCCGCAGGAGCCCGTGCTGCTCGTGCACGAGGAACTGGCGGAAGGCGTACTGCTCCACGGCATCGGCTTCGGAGATGAGCAACTCCCGGATGCGCGCCTCCGCCTGCACCACCTCACCGGCACGCGGTGCGAACAGGCGCCCCTCCAGCGAGTCCGCCCAACCGCGCCAGTCATCCGGCGTGTGATGCCGGGCGGCGAGCACGTCGAAGAGCGCATCCCGCTCCAGCCACTCGCGCTGCTCCAGGCGGAAGTCCGCGAAGCGGCGGATGAGCGCGAGGATGGACGCGGGAGCGTCCACGCGGTCCCGCTCGCGCCGGAAGGTGTCCCATGCCTCCTGAAGCGCGCGCGCCTGGCCCCGGCACGCGGAGGAGTACCGGACCTCCGGCCCACCGCCCTCGGGCACCTCGGAGACGAGCCGCGCCAGGGTGTCCGGGGACAGCAACGCGCCCCACGGCCCGTGCGGATCCGTGAGCGGCGCGAGCGCCACGTTCAGCGTGTTGCGTGAGAACAACGTGCCGTCATACGGCGACGGGTTGTAAGAGGTGGTCTGCCCCTGCGGCCCCAGTTGGATGCCGGTGAAGCCCAGGTCCCGAGCGAAGGCGAGGAAGCGCGCGGCGCCCTCGGAGTACGGCGAGCCGCGCCCCAGGTCCTCTCCGGGGAAGCCGGGGAAGCTGGGGTCATGGATGCTCAGGACCCAGCGGGTGACACCCAGTGCGTCCAGGGCTTCGGTGATGAGCGAGCGGTGCGAATCGGGCAGCGGGGACAGGAGCTCCACACTCCCGACCCTATGGCCCCCCGCCCGATGCGCCAACCGTTCCTTGAGGGTGACGCGATCATCTTCTCCGCGTCAGTCCTGCCGGGCCTGCGGCTGGGGCCGGGGCTCGCCGCCGCCGTGCGCCGGACCGTGTGCCTGGCCGCGCGCCTTGAACACCCGGCGCAGCTTCCCCGTCATCCACGCGCGACCGTCCGTGAGGATTTCGTACACCGTCGGAATCACCAGCAGCGTGAGCAGCGTGGACGTGATGACACCGCCAATCACCGCGCGGCCCAGCGGCGCCCGGAAGTCACCACCCTCGCCGTGTCCCAGCGCCACCGGCACCATGCCCGCGATGAGCGCGAAGGTCGTCATGATGATGGGCCGCAAGCGGATGCGCCCCGCTTCAATCAACGCCTCGCGCAAGGGCATGCCCTTCTCGTGCTGCCACTTGGCGAAGTCGATGAGAAGGATGGCGTTCTTCGCGACGATGCCCATCAGCAGGATGACGCCGATGAGGCTCATGATGTTCAGCGTGTCCCCTGTAATCACCAGCGCCAGCACCACGCCAATCAACGACAGTGGCAGCGACACCAGGATGGCCAGGGGGTCGATGAACGAGCCGAACTGGATGACGAGGATGAGGTACATCAACATCACCGCCACGCCCAGCGCCAGGAACACCCGGCCGAACACCTCCTGCTGATCCGCGGACTCGCCGCCCGTGGACACCTCGTAGCCCGGAGGCACCTGCACCGACTTGAGCCGCGTCTGGACGTCGTTCATCACCTCCGACAGCGACCGCCCCGCCACGTTCGCCTGCACGTTGATGACCTTCTCGCGGTTCAGGTGGTCGATCTGCGCCGGGCCCACCGTCTGATTCACGGTCGCCACCTGCCCCAACGGCACCGTCACCGGAGTGCCCGTGGGGCTCGTGCCCACCACCAGCGGCAGCTGTGACAGCTGCGACGGGTTCTCCCGGAACTGGGGCGCCAGGCGCACCATCACGTCGCGAGTCTCCCCAATCGGGTCCACCCAGTCACCGGAGTCCAGGTCCGCGAAGGCCGGCCGCAGGGACTGCGCCACCTGCCCCACCGTCACGTTGAGCTGGCCCGCGACCCCGCGGTTCAGCTCCACCTCCAGCTCCGGCTTCTCACCGCGCGTGGACAGCCCCACGTCCACCGCGCCCGGCACCTGCTTCACCTCCTTCATCACCTGCTGCGCGAACTGGTTGAGACCCTTGGACTCCGGCCCGCGCAGCTCCAACTGGATGGACTTGATGGCCCCGCCAAAGCCGCTGGTGAACACCGACACGTTCGCGCCGCCCACCGCGAGCAACTCCTGACGCAGCGTCTTGCCCAGCACCTCCTGGCTCGCCTTGCGCTCCGTCTTCGGCTTGAGCCGCACGTAGACCAGCGCCTGATCCACGCCTGGCGAGCGCAGCGGCAGCGGCACGCCGATGGTCGTGTACGTGTACGCGACCTCCGGGTGCTGGCGCGTGAGGCGGGACACCTCCTCCACCTTGCGCCGCGTGTAGTCCAGGCTGGAGCCGGCGGGCGTCTCCACCAGCATCTCGATCTCCGCGCGGTCGCTCACCGGCACGAAGCCCGCGCCGCCAAAGACGCCCTGAAGCGCCACCGCGCCCACCAGCGAGCCCACCGCCAGCAGCACCATCGCGAGCCGGTGGTCCAGCGCCCACGCGATGACGCCCTTGTAGCGGTCCGCCTGCCGGTCGAACCAGTGGTTGAAGCGCTCCAGCCCGCGCGAGATGAAGTTGCGCCGCTCGCCCTTCTCCACCTGCGGGTCGGGCCAGTACGCGCTCAGCATGGGGTCCAGCGAGAAGCTCACGAACAGCGACACCAGCACCGAGCACGCGATGGTGAGCGCGAACGGTTTGAACCACTGCCCCGCCACGCCGTACATGAACGCCACCGGGACGAACACCGCCACGATGGAGAACGTCGTCGCCGCCACCGCGAGGCCAATCTCATTGGTGCCCTCGCGTGACGCCGTGTAGTGGTCCTTCCCCATCTCCACGTGCCGCACGATGTTCTCACGCACCACGATGGCGTCGTCGATGAGGATGCCGATGGCCAGCGTCAGGCCCAACAGCGACATCGTGTTGAGCGTGAAGCCGAAGGCCCACACGCTCACGAACGACGCCAGCACGGACACCGGCAGCGCCAGGCCCGTAATCACCGTGGAGCGCCAGGAGTTGAGGAACAGGAACACCACCAGCACCGTGAGCAGCGCGCCCTCAATCAGCGCCTGCTGCACGTTGATGACGGAGTTCTCCACGCGCGTGCCCGCGTCGCGGACGATTTCCAGCTTCGCGTTGGCGGGCAGCCGCTGCTGGAGCGTCTTCACCCGCTCGCGCACGCCGTCCGCGACCTCCGTGGTGCTGTAGCCCTTGGCCTTGATGACCTCGATGCCCACCGCCTGCGCGCCGTTGTAGAGCGACAGGGTGCGCGGCTCCTCGGTGCCGGCGAACACGTCCGCCACCTCGCCCAGCCGCAGCGTGCGCCCGTTGCGCTCCGCGATGGGGACCTGCGCGAAGTCCTCCGGCGTCTCCAGGCGGCCCTTGAGCCGGATGGTGCGCTCCTGCAGTTCGGTGTTGAGCCGGCCCACCGGCGCCGCCAGGTTCTGCGCCTGGAGCGCCGCCACCACCTGCGCCACCGACAGGCCCGCCGCCTGGAGCGCCGCGGGCCGCACCTGCACCGTCATCTCCCGGTCCACGCCGCCCACCACCGTGGCCTGCGCCACGCCCGGCACCGAGCGCAGATCGCCCACCACCATGGGGTCCGCGATGAGCGACAGCGCGGGCACGTCCAGCGCGTTCGACGTCAACACCAGCGACACGATGGGTTGGTCCGCCGGGTCGAAGCGCGTGAGGATGGGCTCCTCCATCTCCTGCGGCAGGTCCGCGCGCTTGCTGGAGATGGCGTCGCGGATGTCCTGGGACGCCTCCTGCACGTCCTTCTCGAAGTCGAAGAAGACCGTGAAGTTCGCCAGGCTATCCGTGGAGCTGGACGTGGTCTTCTTCCCGTCCACGCCGGAGATGGCGAAGATGGCGTCCTCGATGGGCTCGACAATCTCACGCTCCACCGTGTCTGGTGATGCGCCTGGGTATGCGATGGTGACGTTGATGACCGGCTGCTGAACGTCCGGGAACTCGTCCGTCTCCAGGTTGATGAGCGCGACGATGCCGAACACGACGAGCGCCACCATCGCCGTGATGGTGATGATGGGGCGCTTGATGGCGAAGTCGGAGATGAACACGGACGACTCCTGCGGTGCTGCTTCAAGAAGTGGAGACGCCCGGCGCTACTTCGCGGGTGCCTGGGCCGGAGGCGTGGGAGTCCCGGTCGCCGCCGGAGCCTGTGCGGGGGCACTGCCGCCGGATGCGTTGCCCGCGCCGCCCACGCCCTGCTGGGCTTCGGGTGGAGACGCTGGCCTCGGCTGCTGCTTCTTCGGCCCCTCCGGCGCGGCGGTGAGCTTCACCGGCGTGCCGTTGGTCAAATCGCGCGCGGAGCCGAGCAGCACCACGTCCCCGGCCTTCAACCCCGAGCGCACCTCCACGGTCTGCGCCACGTCGTCCCGCAGGCCCGTCGTCACCGCCACCTGCTCCACCTTGCCGTTGGAGATGCGCTGCACGGTGGGCGGCTCCTGGCGCGTGTCCAGCGCGTCCACCGGGATGGCCAGCGCCTCCTTCGCCTGGGACGCCACGCGCCCCAGCGCGAACAGGCCGGACAGGAGCGTCTGCTCGCTGTTGGGGATGCCCACGTAGATGCGCACCTGCCCCGTGGCCGGGTCCACCGCCGGGTTGATGCGCTCCACTTCGCCCTTGAAGGCGCGGTCCTCGTAGCCATTCACCCGGAAGTCCACGGGCGTGCCCACCTTCACCTGGCCCAACTGCGCCGCGGGCACGGAGGCCTCCAGCCGCAGCGTCGCGGGGTCCACCACGACGAAGAGGGGCGCGCCCGGCTGGACGATGTCGCCCGCGTTCACCTGCCGCTCGCTCACCACGCCCGTGAAGGGGGCGGAGACCTTCGTGCGCGACAACTGGTCCTGCGCCAGCTTCAGCTGGGCCTGCGCCTGCGCCAACTGTCCCTCCGCCTGAGTCCGCGCGAGCTGCGTGCGCTCGAAGTCGCGGCGGGTGATGACGCCTTGTTTGACGAGGGTCTGATTGCGCTGCTCATCCGCCTTCGCCACCTGCAAGGCGTTGCGCGCCACGCGCAGGTTGGAGCTGGCCGCCAGCACCTGCTCGCGCAGCGTGTGTTCCTCCACGCGCGCCAGGAGCTGCCCCTCCTTCACCATCTGCCCCTGGTCCGCCTTCACGTCCAGGATGCTGCCGCCCACCTCCGCGCGGACGCTCGCCAGCCGCCGGGCCTGGAGCGTCCCGGAGATGACAGGACCGTTCTCCAGCTTCATGGGCTCCACGCGCACCACGTTCTCCGGCCCCAGCGACACCACCGTCGGCGCGGTGGGCGCGGGCTCCTCGGAGCGCTGTCCGCAGGCGCCAGCCAGCCAGCCAACGGCCAGCACGGCCCCCCACCGTGAAAACGTGCGCCGGGCTCGAAGGCCCGTTGTCTCTTCGGTGCGTCCCACGGCCTGCCTCCCCGGCCCCCAGGGGCCATTGGCCCTGGAGTTCCACCCGGGGCGGTCCCCGGGGCCGGGTAAACGTGGTGCCGCCCCCCCGGCCGGGGAAGTCGTGCCACCACCGGGCGTGAACCTGGAGAACACGCCCGGCCCGTCCCCCTGACAGGCGGGGAGGCATGCGGACGGCGGCTGGAAG
Source organism: Corallococcus sp. M7 (assembly GCF_054512695.1). Taxonomy (NCBI): domain Bacteria; kingdom Pseudomonadati; phylum Myxococcota; class Myxococcia; order Myxococcales; family Myxococcaceae; genus Corallococcus; species Corallococcus sp. M7. Next base: position 572,799 of record NZ_CM137252.1, on the reverse strand, counting down.
GACGACGGCCTCCGTCCCACGCGAGGGGAACGGAGGCCGCGCTTGCTTCAACTTCAGGCGACGCTCAGTGGACGCTCGGAGGAGCGGTCACGAACGCCGTGGTGAGGCAGCTCTGGTTGGCCATCTGGTCCAGGAACGTCTGGCGCGCCAGCACCTCGTTGAAGGTGCGCACGGGCATGCCGTCCGCGCGGTCCGGCACGGTGAGCGCGCCGCTGAGGAACGGCGACAGCGCGCCGGTCCAGCTCACGTGGGTGAAGTTCGTGCCCAGCTCGTCACCGTGGCAGCCGTCGCAGGTGTTGAGCGAGAAGACGTGCCGCGCCTGACGGTTGGGGATGGAGGACGCAGGCAGGCTCCAGAACGGTGGGGTGGCCACGGGGTTCGTCACGACGGCGCGGCCCGAGCGGAAGGTGCCGCCGGCCCACGGCAGCGGGACGGAGTACGTGCCCGCGATGATGGGCCCGGTGTTGGCGTTCACGTAGGCCGGGAACAGCGTGGTCTGCCGCGTGCGGTCCGGCGTCTGCGCCACGGTGTGGCTGTTGAGCAGCCCCAGCACCGGCGGCGGCGTGGTGGAGTACGAGTTCGGGTTGATGGAGCCGTTCCACAGGCGGAACTCACGCAGCTCCCAGGGGCTGGCCAGCCAGTCGTCGTTGGTGCGCACCTGGTTGATGGAGCTGCGGTTGGGCTTGCGCGGGGACAGGTCGCGCTTGGCGAACTGCTCCGTCAGCGCCTCCAGCGCCGCGTTGTACGACGCGCTGCCCAGCGGCAGCCCGGACAGGGCCTGCCACTGCTGCGCGTAGGTCTTGATGGCCGCGCAGCCGCTCTTGTCCACCCCGTACTCCAGGATGACCAGGAAGGGCACCGTGTAGCAGCTCGACCCCGAGCCCGTGGTGGCCGCGAAGATGAAGCGCCCCTCGCCCGCGCTGCCAGCGCCGTAGGCCGGGTTGCTGCCGGCCAGGTCCAGCCGGTTCACGATGGCGATGAGCTTGAACGGCGACTTCGCCAGGTTCAGCTCACCGGAGGCCAGCTTCGGCCAGGGACCGATGAGGTTCCCCGCGATGGACGAGCGCGGCGGGTTCACGAAGCCGTTGATGGTGCGCGGCTGCTCCCACTGCCGCAGCCACTCGCGCACGAAGGTGGAGGGGGCCACGCCCGTGAAGGGCTGGTTGGCCATCTCCGTCATCAGGTAGTTGAACGTCCACTTGCCGGTCGGGTTGCCCGCGCCGGTGCACGGGTCATACGTGCGCGTCACGTCGTTCACGACCGCGGGCGCGCGGATGATGAGCGAGCGCGCCGGATCCACCAGCGACGCCAGGCCAATGGGCTGGATGGGCACGGGCTGGCCCACCGGGAACTGCGTGCTCAGCGCCGTCACCGGCACGGTGCGCACCAGCTGGCGGTTCTCGAACACGGCCGTGGTCAGCTGCGTCTGCGACTGGGACTGCGCCTGCGCAATGCGCTGCTGCTGGGCCTGGAGCGCCACGAAGTCGAACGTGCCGGAGGCCGTGAAGAGCAGGTCCCCCGCCACCGCGTCGCCGCCCTGGCCGTCGTCGCGGAACGTCAGCTGCTGCTCGCCGTCCGCCATGGACAGCGTTCCGCCGCGGAACGCCTCGTTCTCCACGCGGTTCGCCTTCAGCGTCAGCTGGAACACCGTGGCGGTGCTCTTGCTGGCCGTGCCCTGGGGAATGGCGAAGAGGGACTCCACCACCGGACGCGCCGCGTCCCCCTCCAGCGCCTGCAGGGTCGTCCCGAGCGCCACCTCCAGGTTGCCGGACGGGTCCACGGCCTGGGCGGAGGAGTCCGCCTGGGGCGCGGAAGGCGCGGGGGTTTCGGACGTCTCCGGAGCGGGCTGGCCACAGCCCACCGCCAGCGACGAGGCCAGGAGCGCGAACGGCAGGCGCTTCCGGGAATGCTTCCACAGCAGGGACAGCTCAGGCTTCATGGGGTGTGCTCCACTCACGACGGGGATACCGCGACGACAGGCTCGCGATGGGGCACCCTCCCCTCACCGTGCGCGGAACCCCGGACACACCGGTCCCGTCCCCCTCCGTGAACGCGGAAAACGCCCCATGCCCCTCCGGTCCTTGCGACACGGAGGCGAATGGAGCGTTCTCATAACATGAAACACTGACAATTATCGACTTCCAGATTTTGTAACCTAATCCGCTACAGGTCTGGGATTGCTGTAGCCTGACAGGTTACAGGCCGCTGAGCCCGTAGGGCGACTCGCTGATGAGGCGGGTGCCGGACTGGAAGTGGCTGGTGCTGCCGCAGTCGGGAATCGGGTTGAGGCCCGCGCACGTCACCGGCTCGTGGGCGCGGGTCTCGGAGGTGAAGCAGCGCGCGCCGGCCTCGTTCCACTCGGCCTCCACGCTCCAGGACTCGGTGTCGGCCTGGATGCCCATACCGTCGTAGAGGTTGACCCACTGGCCGTCGGTGGTGTGCGACGCGCCGTCGCCGCAGAAGTCCGCGCGCACCATGCGGGTGCAGGCCTGGTGGTGGCCCGCGAGGCTCTGGCCGTTGACGGTGGCCCAGGGCTTGTAACCAAAGTGCATGCACTTCGCGATGGCGGCGCCCTCGCAGGCGAAGGTGAAGGCGGTGCTGTCTTCAATCTTCTCGCCGCCGCCCGCCACGCCCTGGAGGTAGTTCCAGCGGTTGGCCACGGCGATGGCGGAGAGCGCCCCGCCGTTCGCGTCCTGGCACACGGCTCGCCAGCTGCCGTCCGAGCCCTGGTAGGAGACCTGGTAGGACCACAGGTCGCTGTCGCCGCCGCTGCCCTGGGTGATGCTGTCCACGCGCACAGGCAGGGTGGAACCGTCACCCAGCTTGCCGACGAAGACGGCGCCGGTGAAGCCCGTGCCCGTCACGGGGTTGGGGCCGTCCAGGCCGACGAAGGCGGAGCCCTGGAGCCGCACGTTGGTGAGCGCCTTGCCGGAGGCCGAGGTGGCGCCCGCGTACGCCACGGACACCAGCATGCCGCCCAGCTCGCCGTTATTCAGGTTGCGGCCGTTGAGGTTGCGTCCATTGAGGTTGCGCCCATTGGGGGAGACCATCTCCGCCACCTGCGTGCGCAGGGAGGGAGCCTCGGGCTCCGACGATTCCGTGCCACAGCCCACCGCCACGACGGCGAGACACGCCGCGACCACTCGCTGCAACGTCCTCATCTGGATGCCCCTTCCCTGCCCCGACCCCGACCCGCACCGCGTTACAGGGCACAAGGTCAGTCCGGGGGTTGGGAGCGGCAACCGCGCGCAGCCCGTCCGGGCACTTGCAGCGTCCAGTGGCTTCCAGTTGGTGGAGACCCCAGGGTGAGTCCAGCGGTTCCCGGGGGTTTCAGTGTCCGGTGGTGCTCAGCCGCCGGACACGGGCGCGTCCGCGCAGACGCGCAGGCCCACGGTGACGTCGCGCAGTGAGGCCTCCGGCAGCTCCCGGTTGGAGGACCGCGCGCTCGTCACGTTGAAGGTGAAGCTGCCCCCCCGGGCCACGGGGCGGCCGGGCTCCAGCCACGAGCGGGTCCATTCCCAGACGTTGCCGGCCATGTCGTCCGCGCCGAAGGGGCTGCGGGACGCGGGGTGGCTGCCCACGACGTCCGGGCCGAAGCCGCCCGGGTCCTTGCCGTAGGTGACATCCACGTTGGCCTCGTCCGGGCCCAGGCGGTTGCCGTGGGGGTACTCGCGGCCGTCCACGCCGCGCGCGGCGCGCTCCCACTCCAGCTCCGAGCACAGCCGCGCCCCCGGCACCCGGCCGGACGTGGACAGCCACGTCACGTAGGCCTCCGCGTCCGCGAAGTTGATGCCGCTCACGGGGAACTGGCGCCAGTCCTGCTCCGTGCGCTGCGAGCGCCGGGCGTACCGCACGGGCTCGCCCGTCCGCGCCGTGTAGCGCACGCCGCCGGGTTGGAAGCGCAGGCGCCAGCCATTGCCGTCCGGCTCCAGCGCCAGGCCTCCGGCGTAGCCGCCCGTGCCCACGCGGGGCTGGCGCGCGGCGCGCTCTTCCGGGGACAGGGCCGACAGGTACTGGAGCCAGTCCGCGTACGTCGTCTCGTGGCGGGCGATGAGGAAGCCCTGCACGGGCACGGTGTGCAGCGGGGTGGCGTTGAAGAAGTCGCGCACGCTGGACTCGGCGGCGCTGCCGAAGCGCACGTCGCCCGGGGGCACGTACACGAACCCCGGCGGGAGCGAGCCCTCGCGGACGAGCGGCAGGACGACGCTCCGGGACTCTCCGCGCGTCAGCAGCAGCGGCTGCACCGAGGTCTCGTGGCCCGGGGCGCGCACGGTGAGCTGGTAGGTGCCCGGAGGCACGGTGAGGCCGGTCCACGGGAGCGCGCCCGGGGAAGGCAGGGGCTCGCCCACGACCTCCGGCCCCGTGGCCTCGCGCGACACGGGGCGCAGCTCCGCGGAGGCCCCGGGCGCGTCCACCTGGAGGGACAGGTGCGCGGGCGTGTTCCAGCGGCTCCAGCGCACGCCGTCAGGGTCGTAGAGGCGCAGGCGCTGGAGCAGCGCGGGCAGCACGGGCTCGCGCTCGCTTTCGGCCCACAGGGCGCGCTCGTAGAGGAAGTCCGCCAGCGCGTCGCGCACGTCGGTGCGCGTGGGGGCCAGCGCCAGCGCGCGCTCCAGCCGGTCCGCCACGGCGTCGAAGTGGTGCGACAGCTGGGCGCCGTGGCCCGCCACCTTCGCCCAGCTCCGGTCGCCGTCCGCCTTGTGGCCGGTGTCGTAGAGCTGGAAGGCCTCCGCGCGCTCGGCCTGGAGCGCGTCGCGTTCGCGGCGCACGGCCTCCAGCTCGGAACCAGCCGAGGCCAGCTCACCGCGCACGCGCGTATCGAGGATGCGGCGCTCGCGCCACTGGAGGCCCGCGTACACGAGCCCCAGCGACACGAAGAAGCCCAGCGTCAGGCCCACCTTGAGGCGGCGGCTGCGCACGCCGGTGCGGCGCGAGGTGCTGAGGAAGGACTGCTCGCGCTGGGTGAGCTCGGACGGCTCCAGGAGCTCCGTCTCCGCCAGTTGGCGAGGGCCCCAGAGCGACTCACGCGCGTGGCCCAGGCGCTCCCACTGCGCGGCGGCGGCCTCCAGGCGGGCCTGCACCTCGCGGCGCTCGCCCGCCTCCACCAGCCAGCGCGCCAGCGTGGCCCAGCCGGTGAGGAGCGCTTCATGGGCCAGTTCGTACGCGGTGCCGCCCTCGCCTTCGCGCGCCACGAGCAGGCGCGCGCGCACCAGGGCCTCCAGCGCGGCACGGTAGCGAGGGTCGTCGCCCACGAGCTCGCGGTCCGTCTTGCGAGCGCGGGTGCCGTCCGCCGTCACCAGCCGCAGCATCACCCCGCGCGCCGCCGAGCGCTGGTCGGGCAACAGGCGGGCCACCGCGGCGTCGGCGTGCCGGGCGAGCGCGCCGGACACACCGCCCAGCGAGTCCAGCGCCGCCTGGGTCATCACGCCGCGGGACTCGTCGCGCGCGTCCCACAGCTCCGCCAGCGCGAACTGGAGCAGCGGCAGGCCGCCGTCGGAGGCCGCCGTGGAGGCGACGAGCGCGTCCACCACGGCCTCGGATTCGAAGCGCACGCCCTTCACGCGCGCGGGGCCGACGATGGCCTCGCGCGTCTCCTCCGGGGTGAGCGCGCGCAGGAGGTACAGCGCGTGCGGCACCTCCGGGCCCAGGCCGGGCACGGCGGTGAGGCGGGTGAGGAAATCGCTGCGGCCGGTGGCGAGCAGCCGCAGCCCTCCGGCCGCCTCCGTGAGCGACCCCAGCGCGGCGCCCGCGAGCGCGGCCTCCTCGGGCGGAGACAGCGTCACCAGCTCCTCCAGCTGGTCCATGTAGACGAGCAGCCCGCCCTGCGTGCCCAGCTTCGCGCGCAGCCTGCGGCCGAGCGACGTGGGGTCCTGGCGCAGCGTCTCCGCGAGCGGCTCCTCCTCCACCTCCAGCACCGGCGCGAGCGCCACGGCCAGCGCGGACACGGGCCTGCGCCCTGGCACGAGCCGCGTGGTGCGCCAGCGCCGGCCGTCCTCCAGCGCGCCGTCCGCCACGGCGGGGAGGATGCCCGCGAGGCACAGGGACGACTTGCCCACGCCGGAGTCGCCCGTCATCAGCAGGAAGGCCTCTGCCTTCAGCCGCTCCAGCACGGCGCGCTGCTCGCGGCGGCGGCCGAAGAAGAGACCGCGGTGCTCGGCCTCGAAGGCGCGGAGGCCGCGGTAGGGATTGCCCTCCGGAATGACGGCCGGAAGCTCCTCGCGCGTCAGCGCCTCCAGCGCGTCGAGCAGCTGCGCGGCGGACGCGTGGCGCTGGGCCGGGTCGCGCTTGAGGCACTTGTCGATGGCGGCGGCGAAGCCCGGATCCACCGACGGGGCCACCTCCAGGAGGGGGCGCACGTCGCGGGTGCGCACGGCCTCGGACAGCTCGCGCCAGGGCACGTCGCGGAAGGGGCCCTTGCCCGCGCACAGCTCGTAGAGCACGACGCCCAGCGAGTACACGTCGCTGCGAGCGGTGAGCTCCTCGCCGGCCCAGGCCTCCGGGGACATGTAGTAGGGCGTGCCCACCAGCGCGCCGCGCGGCAGGGACGGCAGGAAGACGCCGTCCAGCGAGCGGGCCCCCAGCGCGGGGCTGGACTCGGGGTCCCAGTCCGCGGGCAGCTCCGGCGGCGGCAGGGGCGCGCGCGGCGGGGTGGACTCACCGGCCTCGGCGCGGTCGAGCAGCTTGGCCAGGCCGAAGTCGAGCAGCTTCACCTCGCCGCTCTCCGTGAGGACGGCGTTGCCGGGCTTGATGTCGCGGTGGAGCACGCCCCGGCGGTGCGCGGCGCCCAGCCCCCGGGCCAGGTCCCGCCCGATGCCCAGCGCACGCTCCCAGGGCACGGGCCGGGCCAGCCGGTCCAGGCTGACGCCCCGGATGAACTCCGAGATGAGGTACGGCTGATCCTCCAGCTGCCCCACCCGGTACAGGGTGACGACGTTGGGATGCTGGATGCGGGCGGCGGCGCGGGCCTCCACCAGGAAGCGCGCCAGCGCGTTGGAGCCCAGCGACGGGATGAACTTCACCGCGACGGGGCGCTCCAGGAGCGTGTCGTGCGCCAGGTACACCCGGCCCGTGCGTCCCCGTCCGAGCGGCCGCACGATGCGGTATTCGTCGAACTCCTCGGGAGGAGTCCACGCGTCGGGTGGAGAGGACGAGGCGGGAGAGCCCACCAGGATTGCCTACGTTTCCCGCGTCCAGGGGTCAACCGGGGGGCCCGCGGGAGCCCGTCCCGGCGCAGGGTGCCGCACCCGAGTGTCCACCCATGGACACTGCGAGGCGGCAGCCCCGGGTTACTCCTGACCCGAGCGGGGCTTCGCCTTGCTGGGTTTGAGCATGTTGCGGATCTTGTTCTCCAGGTCCTGGGGCAGGCAGGGCTTGGCGACGAACTCGTCCGCCCCCACGGACAGGGCGTGCTCGGCGTTGCCGGCGAGCACGTGGCCGGTGAGGGCCATCACGGGGATGTCGCGGGTGCGGGTGTCCTGCTTGATGCGCCGCGTCGCCTCCCAGCCATCCATGACGGGGAGGGACAGGTCCATGAGGATGATGTCCGGCTCCCCCTCCTGGGCCTTCTCCACGGCCTCCAGGCCGTTCTTCGCGGTGTCCACCTCAAACCCGCAGAACTCCAGGTATTCGGCGTACATCTCGCGGGCGTCGTCGAAGTCGTCGACGACGAGGACGCGCTGCTTGGCGGAGTTCACGGGAGCGGGCCCACCGCTCGCGGTTGGCTCACCCTCTGGAGATGTCAGGACCGCGTTCTTCATGGAGCAGAGGCCTCGCATGCAGGGGAGGGGCGGATCGAATCTAAACACGTCCACCGAAAAGCGCCCGTTCTCGCAAGATTTCCCTGGACGTATCCCAGGGTAGGTCCGATGTCGGCCGGGCGACAGGGACACAGCGGATGACAGTGTAGGTGGGCGGAGGGACTGGGAGTGGGGGCTCAGTGGTTGAGCCGATACACGTGGACCTTCCCTCCCACCGATAACACTGGAGCAGGCCCTTCAAGCCACGTGAGGAGCGGCTCGTCGTCCGCGACCATTCCGAGCATCGGGCGGCTGTAGGGGATCATGCCGGATGACGGACTCAGGATCCCGCCAAGTGCCTCCCATTGAGTCCCGTTCCACCGTCGCACCTGGCCCTTGCCAGACCTGTTGGCGTCCGTCCCCACCAGACCATGGAGCGCCACGACAGGGCGCCCCTGGGTGTCCAGCTTCACCGAGGTCACGGTCGTGCTGTCCGCGCCCGGCAGAGCATCCAACGCTCCCCCCCACGGCTCCCAGGCGCTTCCCGTCCACTTCTGCAGGAGAGTCCTTGGCTTTCCCGTGGCTGTATCCAATGTCGCCACCAGAGGGGCGTTGCTGGCGTCGAACGACACGGCCGTCGAACGGCCTGACAAGGTGGAGCCGATGTCCTGCCACGCGGTTCCAGTCCACCGCATCGCGGTGTTCGAGGGAATCCCTCCAACCTGCTCTCTCAGCACCACGAATGGATATCCCTGGCCATCCACATCGATGAAGAAGGAGTCCACGATCGAGTTCGCTCGCAGCTCGATGGCGGCTCCCAACTGCCCCCAGGCTCCGTTACGCCATTGGCGGACGTAGATGCGATGCCACCCTGAGCCGGTCTCATGGGTTGCGAGGGTGAGGTACGGGTGGGGACCCTGAGCAAACTTCCAATCCGGCACATAGGTCGTCTGCGTGACGGGCGTCAACGCGGTGCCAACGGGCTCGAACGACTGCCCGTTCCAGCGCTGAACGAACCACTTGAGATCATTGGCAGCCATGGGCTCGAACCATGCGACCGTTGGACTTCCGTCCGCATCCACCTGCAGCGTGCACTGAGTGGCATGGACGAGCCTGCCTGAGCTCAGCGGCGTCCCCATGACCTCCCACGAGGTCCCCGTCCAACGCCGGACATGGACCTTGTATGTCTCTTCTGCGGCCCCCGCCCAGGCGACAATAGGATTCAGGTCCGCTCCCATTCCGACGGAAGTGCTCTCGATATAGGCCTCACCGGAGGATTCCGTGAGAGGAGCCCCCAGGTGGAGATACGTGGGCACGAACCAAGACCAGTCCCGGTCTGCGGCTCCAAGCTTGTTTCCGGCGAGATCAACAACCGTGTCAGCGATCACCACCCGGACCTGCTGATTGACCGGTAGCGGCGAAGTCGGGCGCAAGGTCAAGGTTGTTCCATCCTCCGAAAGAAAGACCGTCGCCGCCAGGCGCTCGGTCTCCGTCATGAGTTGTATCGACTGTCCATTCGCGGTGGCCGAGTCCAACGGTTCCGAGAAGGTGGCTTCAATGGGTGCCAGGATTGAAACCTCTGGGGCACTATTGACGGGCACGCGGGCGACGATGCGCGGTCCCGTCCGGTCCACCACCAACTGGCGAGGGGCGCTCAAGAACTCCTGCTCCCCTCGGAGCGCGCGGATGACGAACGCATGCGGGCCTTCTGAAATGGAGCGCGTTTCCCAATCCAGGACGAACGGCGCTTCCAAGTTGGCGACCGTGGCGCCATCCACGAGCAACTCCACACGGTCCGGTGCGGCTCCCGTCAGTTGAACCTGGAGCCTCGCGGTGCTTCCGACTGGTGCCCCCTCCATGGGTGACACCCATTGGATGCCAATCGGTTCCTGCTCCTGCGGACCCGTTCCTGCGTCACTGCCTGGAGGCGTCTCGGGTGGGACAGCGAGGTCAGGAATCTCGATGCATGCCGCGGGCATCAGCAGCATCGCCATCCAGATGAGGCTGAGATTTTTCATGGTGACGCGGCTGAGCAAGAAGGAGTCCATCCGGAGGCAGACCTGATCCGTATGCATCCTCGGGATGTTGCGCGTCCAGCGACGCGGGGACACGTCTCCATTCAAGACGGGAGGATCCCACCTCGGAGACAGCTTGAAACGAAGATGCCCCCGCGAAGCATGGGCTTCACGGGGGCATCCAGGAGGACTCAACCTCCCATGTCAGGCTGACGCAGCCAGGCTCAAGGACTAATTAGGCAGGGCTGGCGCGGGCTGCTGGATGATGCCCGTCGCTTCCAGGTCCGCGTTGATCGGCTGCCCCCAGATGGACTCGTAGACGTCGTTGGTGCCCAGGACGGGCGCCAGGTTGCTGAACGCCACCCGGATACGAACCCGGTCCAGGCCGCTGCTGCCGCTGTTGAGGGCGGTAGAGCCGCCGTAGACGAAGGCATAGCGGGTGCTGTACCCGGACGCCTGGATGCCAAACACCGGCAGCTCTGCCGGCGTGCGCGTCTGGATGGGCTTCGTCGGCTCGACCATCTCCAGGGGGAAGCCCTGGCCGCTGTAGTTGTCAATCTCACCGATGGAATTGCCACCCACGCCGCCGACGCCGTCGATGTCGACACCGAAGAAGACCTGGACGGACTGGCCGACCTGCTTCGCGATGGGCGCGCTGAAGGTCACGTACACGGTCTCACCCGTATTGAGCTGGAACGCGCCAGTCGCCGGCGCCCGCTCGATCTCCTGGTACCGGATCTCCGAGATGGTGATCGCCCTCGGAGCGGCCTGGTCGCCGCCGAAGAAGAAGCCCGTGCGGCTGTAGTTGCTGCCACCCTCGGCGGCCACGGCGCGCACGAAGATGTTGTACTCCTTGCCCTCCTGCACGATGCCGTTGCCCGGGTTGATGGTCGCCGAGTAGCCGCCGACGTTCACATTGGCCGTCACCGGCAGCGACTCCTTGGCGTACTCGTCCGTCAGGCGCACGAACACCGAGCCCGGCTGCACCGGCTGGTTGAAGTACACGTAGATGGGCTCGCCAGGACGCACCATGTTGCGGAGCGGATCCACCTCCGCGGCGCCCTTCAGGCTGGACACGTTGCCACCCTCGATGGTCAGCGCACCCGCGCCCGACGGCTTCGAGTAGTTCAGCTGCGCGAGCGTCGTGACCTGCGTCCCCACGATGGAGCCACCCGAGTAGCTCTTCGTGTAACCGCCCGTGTCCACCACGCCGTCACCGTTGGTGTCCAGCGGCGCGATCCACAGGTTGTACGTGCCGCCCAGGCGCGCCAGCTCCACGCCGGAGGGGATGCCGTTGAAGGTCAGGATGCCGTTGGAGTCCGCCGTGGCCTCCACGTAGACCTTGCTCACCACGGAGGCGACGGAGTCGTAGTTGGCCAGGATGACCGAGCCCGCCTTGTCCACCTCGAGCACGCCCTTCGCGCCCACCGCCGGACGGCCCTGCGGCGTCACCGCGGTGACGGCCATGGAGCCGTTCAGCTGCGTCAGCGTCACCGGACCGAAGCTCGCGTTGCCGTTGTTGATGGGCACCGTGCCCGCGGACGACGGCACCGTGGAGGTCGCGCGCAGCGTCGAGTAGCCGGTCTTGCTGAACGTCAGCAGCACCTGCGCGCCCGCCGGCACGTCCGTCATCACGAAGTTGCCGCTGGCATCCGTCGTCGCCGACTTGCCCGTCGGCTGGCTGCCAATCGTCATCGCGACCGTGACGTCCGCGATGGGCTGCAGCGTCGTGCTCAGCACCTGGCCCGACACCGTGCCCTTCGGCGTGGAAGGCACCACCACCGACACGTTGTTCGGATCACGGATGCCGTCCGCGACACCATCGTTGTCCGCGTCAGTCGCGTCACCGCACCCCCAAGCCAGCAGCGGCAACACGGCCATCAGCACATGCTTCTTCATCGTCCCCACCTTGAATTTATGACGGAATTTTCACGCCCCAGCTGCTCCCAAAAGGGCGGAAATCGGACACTCCCCGACGCGGGCCCACGCCGTCAAGGTGGGGTGAATTCTACCCAAGGGCTTCCAAGCGCCCTGAAATAGGATGACTCGCCATGTCAGACGTCAACGACCCCTGCCTGGGCTGCGCCATCGTTCGAGGAGAGGTCCACCCACCGGGTGGCGTGCTCGCGCGGGGGCCCGGGCTCGTCCTCCATGGGGTGGCGTCCCCCAGTCCCGTCCCGGGCTGGGTGGTGCTCACCAGCGATCAGCACGTGCGCGGCTGGTATGACCTGGACGAGACGGCCTCGCGCGAGCTGGTCCCGTTCGCGGCCCGGGTGATGCGCGCCCAGCGCGAGGTGCTCGGCGCCGAGCACGTCTACGCCTTCGCCATTGGCGACGTGCTCCGCCACTTCCACCTGCACCTCGTCCCCCGCTTCGCGGACACCCCGGCCCACCTCCGGGGTCGGGGCGCCTTCGACGCGGTCCCGGCGGAGCACCTGCCGCCGGAAACGCTGGAAGCCGCGGCCCGGCGGCTGGCGGCGGCGCTCGCCCGCTGACCCACGCCGGGCGTGTGGTGCCCGTCCGTGCGAGGCCAGTGTCATGGACCTGACACCGCATCGGGGCGAGAATGCGCGCGTCCTCATGCGTGCGTTCGCCCTCGGCCCCTGGCTGCTGTCCCTCTGGCTCCTCACCGCCGGTCCCGCGCTCGCGGACAACAACGCGGACGAGGCGGACATCGCCTTCGAGCTGGGCAACGACGCGTACTCCCACGGCAACTACACGGAGGCGCTGCGCTCGTACTTCACCAGCTACCGGCTGGTCCCCAACCGCAACGTGCTCTTCAACATCGCGCGCTGCTTCGAGGCGCTGGGCAAGTTCAACGAGGCGTACCGCTACTACAACGACCTGCTCGGCGAGGACCTGCCGGCCGAGGACGCCTCGGAGGTCAGCCGCTCCCTGGAGCGCCTGCGTCCCAAGGTCGCCCTGGTGCGCGTCACCACCAATCCCCGCGGCGCGGAGGTCTTCGTGGACCGAGCGGACCTGGGCAGCCGGGGCCGCTCGCCGCAGACGCTCGCGCTGTCGCCGGGCCGCCACAAGGTCCTGGTCCAGAAGTCCGGCTACCGCCCCACCGAGGCCACCGTCACCCTCGTCCGGGGCCGGGAGGTGCCCGTGGACCTGGACCTGGCCCTCATCACCGGCATGGTGGACATCACCGGCGCTCCCGAGGGCGCGGAGGTCCGTGACAGCCCCACCGGCCCCGTGCTGGGCCGAATCCCCGCGAAGCTGCGGCTGTCTCCGGGCCAGCGCGTGCTGCACGTGCGCGCCCCCGGCCACGCGCCGGGCCAGTACGTCATCGACGTGCCCGCCGAAGGCACCCTGCCGCTCGCCGTCACGCTGACCGCGCAGACGGCGCCCAGCGGACGCGTCGTCGTCACCGCCAACCACGACGGCGCCACCGTGCGCGTGGACGGCCGGCCCGCGGGCTTCACCCCCACCGTCGTCACCCTCCCGCAGGGTGAGCACGTGCTGGAGGTGGAGAGCCGCGACGTGCGCCCCGTGCGCCAGAAGGTCACCGTCATCCCCGACCAGGAGGTGAAGGTCCACGCCACCCTGCGCTACGAGCCGCCCCCGGTGCGCGCCGCGTCCAAGCGCCTCTTGTCCGTGGACGAGGCCCCTGCCTCCACCACCGTGCTCACGCCGGAGGAGCTGCGCGCGTTCGGCTGGCGCACCCTGGCGCAGGCGCTGGCGGGCGTGCGCGGCTTCTTCCTCACCGACGATCGGACGTACACGTACCTGGGCGTGCGCGGCTTCTCGCCGCCGGGCGACCTCAACACGCGCATCCTCATCCTCTGGGACGGCCACGCGATGAACGACGTGTGGGCCGGCCAGGGCTACGCGGCGCACGACCTCAGCGTGGACCTGGAAGAGGTGGAGCGCATCGAAGTGGTGCGCGGCCCCGGCAGCGCGCTGTACGGCACGGGCGCGTTCTTCGGCGTCATCAACGTGGTGCCGCGCGAGTCGCTGGGCCTGGACCGGCGGCTGGAGATCACCGGCGCCGTGGGCGCGCTGGGCTCCACGCTCGTGCACGCCACCACGTCGTGGGAGGACCCGCAGCGCTCCGTCCTCTTCAGCCTCGCGGGCATGAAGTCCCATGGCGCGGACACCACGCGCCTGGGGGACTCGGGCCCCATCGTCACCGGCCTGGACGGCGAGCGGGCCGGCACCGGTTCGCTGCGCGCGCGCCTGGGCAACCTGTCCCTGGTGGCCCGGCTGCACGGGCGCAGCAAGGACGTGCCCACCGCGCCCTATGGCACCGTGGTGGGCGCGCAGGGTACGCGCGTGCAGGACGTGCGCGGCTTCGCCGAGGCCAAGTACGAGCGCCCCCTGTCCGAGCGCTTCGTCCTGTCGCTGCGCGGCGCGCTGGACCTGAGCCGCTACAAGGGCCACTGGAACTACGACGGCGGCGACAGCTCGGCGACGAACACCGACTCCGGCGCGGCGGACTGGCTCACCGGCGAGGCGCGCCTGCTGGCGGTCCTGTCCGAATCCAACCGCCTCAGCGTGGGCGTGGAGGGCCAGGCCCAGCTGCGCGTGGACCAGAAGAGCGTGGGCCCCGCGGTGGCCGCGGCGCTGGATACGCGCACGCGCTCGCTCGTGTCCGTGTACGCGCTGGACGAGTGGCGCCTGCACCCGCGCCTGAGCCTGTCGCTGGGCTTCCGCGTGGACAAGTACTCCGACCTGGACTCGCTGCCGCTCACGCCCCGGCTCGCGGTCATCGGCCGGCCGTATGAGCAGGGCCTCACCAAGCTCGTCATCGGCCGCGCGTTCCGCGCGCCCAACGTCTACGAGCTGTTCTACCAGGACAACCTCCTCACCCAGCGCCCCGCGGAGCAGCTGAACCCGGAGACCATCACCACCTTCGAGGTGGAGCACTCGCACGACCTGACGAACGAGCTGCGCCTGACGGTCGCGGGCTACCACAACCGCATCTCCCAGCTCATCACGCTCAACACCGAGTCCGCGGCCACGCCCGGCTGCGGCACCGCGAGCGCGCCCACCCAGTGCCTCGTCTACGCGAACAACACCGGCGAGACGCTCGCGTGGGGCGCGGAGGCAGGGCTGCACTGGCAGCCGGGGCGCTGGCTGCTGGTGGACCTGAGCTATTCGTACGTGACGTTGCGCAACGCCTCGCAGGACGTGGTGGAGGCCGCGCCCGCGCACCTGGCCTCCGGGCGCTTCCTGCTGCCCGTGGGCAACGGCGACATGCGCATCGCCACGCAGGCCACCTACCAGAGCGCCCGGGTGCCGAGCGTCGCCGGCGCGGACAGCGGGGAGGCGCTGCTCGTGGGCTTCGGCGTGTCCGGCGACTACGGCCGGCTGCGCTACTTCGCGGGCGTGAACAACCTGCTCGACTCGCGCTACGCCTTCGTCGTGAGCGATGACGTGTCCGCCGGCCCCGTGCCGCAGTACGGCCGCACGTTCAACCTCCAGCTCACCGGCAGCTTCTGACAGACTCCCGCGCCATGACCGACCTCCGCTTCGACTTCATCGACCCGCGCCACCCGCTCTACGAGGGCGAGCTGGAGCTGCGCTTCCGCGTGCTGCGCGAGCCGCTGGGCCATGCCCGCGAGGACGTGAAGTTCCCCTTCGAGAACGAGAGCCTCCACCTGGTGGCCCACGCGGGCGGCGTCGTGCAGGGCTGCGTGCTCTTCAACCCGGAGGACGCGCGCAGCGGCCGGCTCTTCCAGATGGCGGTGCTGCCGTCCCTGCAGGGCAAGGGCCTGGGCGCGAAGCTGGTGCGCGCGCTGGAGGACGAACTGCGCAAGCGCGGGTTTGGCCACGTGCACCTGCACGCGCGGGCCCCCGTCGTCCCCTTCTACGAGCGGCTGGGCTACGCCGTGTACGACGAGCCCTTCGTCGAGGTGGGCATCCCCCACCGTCACATGCAGCGCGACCTCTGAGGCCTCAGGTCGCGGGGGCGTGGGTCGCCGGCAGGCGTCGCGCGCCCCAGAGCACGGCCACCAGCGCGGTGAGCGACATCGCCGCGCCCACGGCGCACACGCCCGGCCAGCCCGCGCGCGTCCACGCCGACATGCCCGCCCACGCGCCCGCGGCGCCGCCCACGAAGTACGTCACCATGTAGAGGGTGTTGAGCCGGCTCCGGGCGTCGGGCCGCAGCGAGTACACCCGCGCCTGGTTGGCGATCTGGTTCGCCTGCGCGCCCAGGTCCAGCAGCACCACGCCCAGCGCGATGCCCCACAGCGAGTGCCCCCACAGCCACAGCACGCCGAAGGACGCCAGCAGCACGGCGATGGCCAGCGCGTTGATGCGGCGGCCCGCGCCCCTGTCCGCGAAGCGCCCCACCAGCGGCGCGATGACCGCGCCCGCCACGCCCACCACGCCGAAGAGGCCCGCCACCTGCGCGTCGTAGTGCCCGGGCAGTGAGCGCAGATAGAGCGCCAGCGTGGCCCAGAAGGCGCTGAACGCGCCGAAGGTCAGTCCGCCCAAGAGCGCGTGCAGCCGCAGCACGGGCTCCGTGCGGGCCAGGTGGATGAGCGACCGCATCAACTGGGGATAGGGCATGACGACCACCGGCGGCGCCGAGGGCAGCGTGAAGCGCAGCACCACGCCCGTCACCCCCATCAGCCCCGCGGCCACGAAGAACATGGTGCGCCAGCCCAGGTGCGTGCCCACGAAGCCCGCCGCCGTGCGCGACAGGAGGATGCCGATGAGCAGCCCGCTCATCACCATGCCCACCACGCGTCCGCGCTCCGAGGGCGCCGCGAGCTGCGCCGCGAACGGGATGATCATCTGCGGCACCACCGTGGTGACGCCAATGGCGAAGCTCGCCGCGACGAGCACGTGCAGGCTGGGGGCGAGCCCCGCGGCCACCAGCGCCACGCCCACGCAGCCACACAGCAGGAGGATGACCTTGCGGCGCTCCAGGCTGTCGCCCAGCGGAACCAGGAACAGCATGCCCACCGCGTAGCCCACCTGCGTCAGCGTGGGCACCAGTCCCAGGGCGCTCCCGTCCGCACCCAGCGTCCGGCCAATGTCTCCCAGGAGGGGCTGGTTGTAATAGAGGTTCGCGACGGTGACGGCGCCGGCCACCGCCATCAGCCAGACGAGCGAGGGACGAAGCGAAGCGGAAGGCGCGGGTTCGGAAGGCGTCTGCATGGCGGGCGGCGCAACGGATATGCCCCGCCTGGACGCGCTTCAAGCAGGACGTGCGCGCCCGTCACCGTCCGGGCGGGCAGGCCATGCATGCCCCCCTTCCCCACGGGGCTCGCGCGCGGCAGGCTGCGGGCCATGCTTCGTTCCCTTCTGCTGTGCGCGGTGCTGGCCCTGGCCGGCTGTGGTGATGACGCTTCATCGTCCTCGGGTGACCCCGCGAAGGTGACCTACGCCGAGTCCCTGGGCGTGGACCTGTCCGCGATGAACAAGAGCGAGTCCGGCCTCTACACGCAGGACCTGGTCGTGGGCACCGGCAAGGAGGCCGTCAACAAGAGCTACGTGTACGTCCACTACGCGGGCTGGCTGCCGGATGGCTCCATGTTCGACAACAGCCGCGCGCGCGGTGAGCCCATCGACTTCGTGGTGGGCAATGGCAACGTCATCAAGGGCTGGGACGAGGGGCTCGTCGGCATGCGCGTGGGCGGCAAGCGCAAGCTCGTCATCCCTTCCGACCTGGGCTACGGCTCGCGCGGCTCCGCGCCCGTCATCCCCAGCAACGCCGTGCTCGTCTTCGACGTGGAGTTGATGAACGTCTACTGACGTTGGCTTCAGACGCCGGGCGTGCCGCCGGACACCGGTGGCGCCGGAGGCGAGCGCTTCTTCGGAATCGTGGAGCGCCCCTTCGGCCCCTTCAGCGCCACGCCCAGCAGCATCGTCGCGGGCAGCATCATGCCCAGCCCCTGCGTGAGGTCCTGCGGGGGATGGGTCACCACGCCCAGCACCATTCCGGCGAAGAGCAGGCCGCAGACGATGCGAAGGACGAGGGCGTTCACGGTCGAAGGCTCCCAGGCGGGCGGTGCCCGGTGCAGCGGGCGGCCGGAGCATAGCGCGCGGCGCCCCGCCGCGCCGTCCGTTAAGGTGGCCCCGTGAGCCCTCTCAAACGCTTCCAGCCCGGCCAGGAACCGCCCGCCCGCCCGCGCGACACCGCGCTCCTGTTCGCCGCGCGCGGCATGGACCTGCTCGTGTCCGAGCACGACGGCCGCCTCGACCTGCCCCGGGGCTCGGCCCTGCCGGAGGCCTCGGCCAGCGCCCACTTCCTGGGCATGCTCGACGACACGGACTGCTACGCGGCGCCCGTGCCCGGGGACTTCGCGCCGCCGGAGGGGCTGAAGTTCGTGCCCGCCCGCTCGCTCTACAAGCAGGTGGACGAGGCGACCTTCGCCGTGGCGGGCCGCGCGCTCGCCATCTGCGAGTGGGACCTGAACCACCGCTTCTGCGGCAAGTGCGGCGCGGCCACGCAACTGGTGCCCGGCGAACGCGCGCGACGCTGCCCGGTGGACCACACGCCGTTCTATCCGCGCATCGCTCCGGCGGTCATCGTCCTCATCACCCGGGGTGACGAGATGCTGCTCGCGCGCAACGCGTCCTTCCCGGAGCCCTTCTTCAGCACCGTGGCCGGCTTCGTGGACCCCGGCGAGTCGCTGGAGGAGACCGTGCTGCGCGAGGTGAAGGAGGAGGTGGGCGTGGACCTCAGGAACGTCACCTACTTCGGCAGCCAGCCGTGGCCCTTCGGCCGCTCGCTGATGGTGGGCTTCATGGCCGAGTACGCGGGCGGCGACATCGTCGTGGACGGCAAGGAGATCGCCGAGGCGCGCTGGTTCGGCGTGGACGACCTGCCGCGCATCCCGCCCCGCCTGAGCATCGCGCGCCACCTCATCGACACCTTCATTGACCGGGTGAAGGCCCGCCGGACTTGACCCCCTCCCCCCAAGGGTGCGCTTGATGCGCCCCTTCGCACGCCATGCCTGCCGCACGCCCGCACATCGAGCCCCGCCGCGTCCCCACCGCTGACTCCGTCGTGGTGAAGGAACTCTATCTCTCCCTCCAGGGCGAGTCGTCCCACGCCGGCATGCTGTGCGGCTTCATCCGCCTCACCGGCTGCCACCTGCGCTGCTCGTACTGCGACAGCGAGTTCGCCTTCCACGGCGGCAGCCGCATGAAGATTCCCGACATCGTCGAGAAGGCGCTGGCCTGGAACACGCCCACCGTGGAGGTCACGGGCGGCGAGCCCCTGCTCCAGCCCGGCGTGTATCCGCTGATGGAGGCGCTGCTGGACGCGGGCCTCAAGGTGCTGCTGGAGACGAGCGGCGCCATCGACGTGCGGCTCGTGCCCCCGGCCGTCCACAAAATCGTGGACATGAAGACGCCGTCGTCCGGCGAGTGCGACCGCAACGACTACCGCAACCTCACGTCCATGAACGCCAACGACGAGCTGAAGATCGTCATCGGCTCACGCGTGGACTACGAGTGGGCGCGCGCGCTCGTGCAGGAGCACAAGCTGGGGCAGAAGCCCTACAGCGTCCTGTTCTCCACCATCTTCGACAAGCTCCACCCGCGCCAACTGGCGGAGTGGATCATCGAGGACCGGCTGCCGGTGCGCTTCCAGCTCCAGATGCACAAGTACCTCTGGGACCCGAACGAGCGCGGCGTGTGACGCGGCCCCAGGGCCGGGCCCTCAGCGCCCCGGGGGCCCCAGGGACAGCACGAACGCGGTGAGCGCGCCCCACGCCAGGAGCCCCAGCAGGTTCAGCGCGGACAGCACGCGCAGCGCGATGGCGAAGCCCCGGTCGCCCAATTCTCCGCGGCGCCGCAGCTTCCGCGTGGAGATGACGGTGCCCGCCACCGCCGCCACCAGCGTGCACGCCAGCTCCAGCAGCACCTCCAGGACTCCGCCCAGCCTCCCGTGGAGGGTCCACGAGAGCCGCGCCACGGGCGCCCCGAGGAACAGGAAGCCCGCGACGTTGGCCAGCAGCGCCAGCCGCACCGCGCGCGACGGGCGCGTGTCCTGGATGCGCCGCTCCGCGCACGGCTCGCAGTACGCCGTCTCCTCCAGCACCTCCGTGCACGCGCCGCACAGGTAACCGCCGCAGCGCGCGCAGAGGGCCACCGCGGCCACGTCCGGATGCTGACCACAGCGGGCACCCGTGGGGCTCGCGGTCATGCGCGCGTCGCCTAGAAGCCGGGGGGCGGCGTGCGGGCCATCGCCGCCGCGATGCCGTGCGCGCCCATGCCCAGGAACACCGCCGTCAGCACGGTGCTGGCCACGAAGCCCGCGACGATGAGGTTCTTGCGCGGATGCTCGAACTGGCTGAACGCGTAGACGAGCATGTAGCAGGGGATGAGCAGCACCATGACGCCCGTGCCCACGCTGCGGCGGAAGGCGTGCGTCAGCAGGAGGGCCGCGCACACGAGCGAGACGACCCCGAACAGGATGGCGAGTGGCAGGAGCGGCACACCCGCCCCCTTAGCACGCCTTCGCCCCTTTCGCGGCGGGCGTGCGCATACTAAGGACGGCCCGCCGCCCACCCGCCGAGGAGGTCCCCAACATGGCCACGCTCAAGACGTTCCTCATCTTCATCCTGGCCGGCACGCTGCTGGGCACCTTCATCGCGTCGCTGGTCGCCCCCTCCTACATCGAGTGGTACAACAGCACGCCGCTCGCCTCGCAGACCATGTGCAACCTGCCGGAGGTGGTGCGCCGCGTGACGACGTCGCTGATGCACTCGCAGCTGATGGGCGCGGCCATTGGCGCGGGCGTGGGCCTGGTGGCCGCCATCCTCGTCGCCGTGCGCGCCCGGAGCCGCGCGAAGCAGGGGCCGGGCTCCCCGCCTCCCGCGGCCACCGCCGCCTGAAGCCTGGCGCGCTACTGCTGCTTCGGCAGGATGAAGAGCGGGGGCGACTGGCCCAGCAGCACGCCCCCGTTGTGGTCCTCCACCTCCACGTAGAGGTAGATGGGCTGGTTGGGGTTCTCCGGCGGCGCCGGCGCCGTCCAGGTGGGCGTGGCGATGTTGGGGTTGCTGAACACGCCGCCCGCGTTCGAGGGGTTCTGCGTCCAGCGGTAGAAGATCTCGTCGTTGTCCGCGTCCGTCACCTCCAGTTGGAGCTGGATGACGGTGCCCTCCTCGAACTTGAGGCCGCCCGGCGTGGACGGCGAGCCCAGCGGGCGCGGTCCGGCGGTGATGACGGGCTGGTGGTTGGGCGCGCCGCACCCCACGCTCCCCAGACCCAAGGCAAGCAAAGCGAACACGAACGAGCGAGAACGCGACATGAACATCCCCCTGCTAGGAACGGCCACACCCTAATTCGGCCCCCGGCGTTCCGTACACCCACCCGGAGGACCCGGCCGTTTCATCAGCAGGCGATGAAACACACGTGGGCGCCGCGCCAACTGTCGCGCGGCGCGCATCCCGCGTCGTGAAGCCAATCCCCTCGCGCAAACAAGCCCGGGGCACGTGCGTCAACGCCGTCCCGGGTGCCGCGCGAACAGCCGCAGCTTGTCCGCGCGCGTCAGCCGCTTGATGGCGGCCTCGCGGCGCAGGGCGGCGCCGCGGTCCTGGGCGGGCTCACTCCACACCAGCGTCACCGGCAGCCGGGCCCGCGTGTACGCGGCGCCCTTGCCCCGGCCATGCGTGGCCAGGCGGCGCTCCAGGTTGTTGGTGGCACCCGTGTAGAGCGTGCCGTCCCGGCAGCGCAGCATGTACACGGTCCAGGCGGTGGGCGGGGCTTCCGACACGTCGGGCCCCACTCTACCGCCAGGACCGCGCCCCTCAGAAAAGCTTCTGCCCGCCCCCACGCTTGCCGTGCAGGCGCGCCAGCCGCCGCTTCTGGCTGCGGACCGCGTGCGTCTTGCGAACCCGCGCCATGACGTCCGACACCTGCGCCAGCGGATCCGTCCGCCAGCCCGCCAGCACCTGCGTTTCGTGCACCACGCCCACCAGACTGCCCCCTGCCCCCACCACCCCCACCACCTGCACGTGGTGCCGCTCCATCACCTTCAAGGCCCCCAGCAGTGTGTCTGTGGGAAAAACTGTGGCGATGAAGGACGACAACGCTTCCCTGAAACCCCGGCCCTGCCCCATTTCCACGACCTCCCCGCGATGGACGCACATCCCCTGCAACTGTCCTGCCGTCCCACGAAAGTCCGCCCGCGACACCCCGGCATCGTCCGGGCGTAGGGCGTAGACTGAGGGGGTGACATCACGACAGGCATCAGCACCCCGGTTGAGCCGGATGGCGGACCTCTTCACCAAGGCGGTGGAGCGGAGCAAGGAGGGGTTGCTGACCCTCACGTTCAAGCCGGACGAGCTGTACCGGGTGCCCACGGACGACGGAGCGGCCATCGCGCTCGGGCGCTACCACCCTCGAGGGGAGCGCCGGTTCGCGGAGCCCGTCCTGCTGTGCCACGGGCTGGGAGCCAACCGCTTCCACATGGACTTCAACGAGCAGTACAGCCTGGCGCGCTACCTGGCGCGGGCGGGGTTCGAGACCTGGGTCATCGAGCTGCGCGGCCGGGGCCTGGCCGGGGCCTGCGCGGACTGGAACTTCGACGACCAGGCCGAGCATGACGTGAGAACGGCTTTGCGCACCGTGATGTCCACCGGTGCCCAGCAAGTGCTCTGGGTGGGCCACTCCAAGGGCGGCCTGATGCTCTACGCCCACCTGGCGAAAAACCCCCAGGCGCCGGTGAAGGCGGCGGTGTCCCTGGGTGCACCTTTTACATTCGCGGTGCAGCCGGGCCTGCGGGCGTTCGTCCAGCGGGTGGAGCCCGTGCTCAAGCTCAAGGTCATCCCCACCCGGCGTGTCACCAGCATCGCCTTCTTCGGGGCGCCGCCGGGGCCGCTCACCCGGTACATGATGCTGGCGGACAACATGGATCCGCAGGTGGTGCGGTGGGCGCTGGCCAACGTGCCCGCGGACGTGGCCGGGGGCGTGGGGCGGCAGTTCGCCCGGTGGATCACCACCAGCCAGTTCACGACGTTCGACGGGAGCTTCGACTACCGCGAGCCGCTCGCCGGGGTGAAGATTCCCTTCCTGCTCATCGCCGGCAGCCGGGACCTGCTCGCGCCGCCGCTGGCGGTGGCCCGGGCGAAGGAGCACCTGGGCGGCCCCGTGAAGATGCTGGTCGCCGGTCGCGGCCATGGCTTCGCGGCGGACTACGGCCACGCGGACCTGATTCTGGGCCGCAAGGCACCGGACGAAATCTTTCCCCAGGTGGAGGCCTTCCTGTCCTCCAACGCCACCCCGCTGTAGGGGAAGAGTCCTCCCGGGAGCGCGGGTTGTCCGGACCCTCCCGGCGTGCTACCCGGGAGGCCGTCCCATGGGCCCATCCGTTCGCTTCCCATCCCGGCCGTGACGTCCCGCTTGAAAGCCCGGCGGCCTGGAACCACCGTGGAAGGTCCCCTGTCTCCTCCTCCGAGGCCCCAGCGCATGCGTCCCGCTTCCTTCCGCGCCTCCCTGCTGTCGTGGTCCGCTGCTCTCGCCCTGGGTGTGCTGGGGCTGACGGGCTGCCGGCCGCAGGCCCAGGAGGGGCCGGACCCCACGGTGGTGGCCACCGTGAACGGCGAGTCGCTCAGCCGGACGGACTTCGAACAGGAGCTGGCGCGGGAGCTGGCCACCACGGAGGGGCCGGAGCCCACGCCCGAGGAGGTGGAGCCCTTCAAGCGGGCGCTCGTGGACACGCTCGTGAAGCGCATGCTGCTGCTCCAGGCGGCGAAGCAGAACAACATCGCCGTGACGCCCGAAGAGGTGGACCGCGGCGTGCTGCGGCTGTCCGGCGACTACCCGGCGGGCAACTTCAACGAAGTGCTCGCCCAGGGGCAGCTGTCCATGGCGGAGCTGCGCGCGCGCGAGGCGAGCCGGCTCACCATCGAGAAGCTCTTCACGAACCACGTCTACTCGCGCGTGGCGGTGACGGAGGAGGAGCTGCGCGCGTACTACGCGGCGCACGAGGCGGACTTCCAGGAGCCGGAGGAGGTCCACGCCGCGCAGATGGTGGTGAAGGGGCTGGACGAGGCGCGCCGGCTCCAGGCGCAGCTCAAGGCGGGCAAGAAGTTCTCCGACCTCGCGCGGCGCTACTCGCTCAGCGCGGACGCCAAGGTGGGGGGCGACCTGGGCTTCTTCCCCCGGGGACAGATGCCGCCGGCCTTCGACGAGGTGGTATTCAAGCTGGGGGTCGGGCAGGTTTCGGACGTGGTGTCCACGGAGTACGGCTACCACCTGTTCAAGGTGCTGGAGCGCAGGGCGCCAAGGAAGCGGGAGCTGGTGGAGGTGCGCGCGAAGGTGGAAGGGCGCCTCTTGGAGGCCAAGCGGGCGGCGGCGCAGGAGGCCTTCGAGAAGGACCTTCGCGACAAGGCCCAGGTGGTGGTGAACGAGGCCACGCTGCAGACCATCCGCGGGCGGCCGGCGCCGCAGGCGGCGAAGTGAAGGACTTTTCCGGGGGCTGGTGGGTTGGCCTGCCCGGCGTTTTGTCTAAGAGGGTCGTTGCGATGAAGAACCTGGTGGCGTTCCTGGCGGCGGTGATGCTCCTGGCGGGGGGCACGTCCGCCCGCGCGGAGCTGGTGGACAAGGTGGCGGCGGTGGTGAACCGCGACATCATCCCGCTGTCGGAGGTGCAGCAGCGCGCCGCGCCGGAGCTCCAGCGCGTGAACTCCGAAATCGACCCGCACAAGCGCGCCGAGGCCCGCGCGCAGCTGATGAAGACCGCGCTGGACACGCTCATCGGCGAGAAGCTGATGGAGTCGGAGGTCCAGCAGCTGGGCATCACCACCACCGAGGCGGAGGTGGATGAGCTGGTGCAGGACGTGCTCAAGCAGAACAACGTCAGCGACATGAGCCAGTTCGAGCAGCTGCTCAAGAACGAGGGCTTCACGCTCGCCAGCTACAAGGACATGCTCCGCAAGCGCGTGGTGCGCGACAAGCTCCTGCGCATGAAGGTGGGCCCCAAGGTGAAGGTCACCGAGGAGGACCTGAAGGCCGCGTACACGCAGTACACGCGCATGGAGAGCGAGGACGTGGAGGTGCACGCCCGCCACATCCTGGTGCAGGTGGACGCCAAGGCCACGCCGGAGCAGGTGGCCGCCGCGAAGCAGAAGGCGGAGGGCATCGCGCAGGAGGCCCGCCGGCCGGGCATGGACTTCGCGGCCCTGGCGCGCGCCCGCAGCGAGGGCCCCAGCGCGTCGGACGGCGGCGACCTGGGCTACTTCAAGCGCGGCGTGATGGTGCCCGCCTTCGAGAAGGCCGCCTTCAACCTCAAGGAGGGTGAGGTCAGCGAGCCCATCCGCACCAACTTCGGCTGGCACATCCTGAAGGTCGAGGAGCGCCGCAACATCGCCGTGGCCTCCTACGAGGAGATGAAGCCCAAGCTGGAGTCCAAGCTCCTCAACGACAAGACGGAGAAGTTCCTGGACCAGTACGTCCAGGAGCTGCGCTCGAAGGCCAACGTCGAAGTGAAGATGTGAGCCCGGTGGCCACGGCGGACGCGCGGCCCCGCGTGGGCATCTCGCTGGGCGACGTGTCGGGCATCGGGCCGGAGGTGACGGCCCTGGCGCTGGCGAAGCCCGCGGTGCGCCGCGCGCTGGTGCCGGTGGTGTTCGGGGACGGGCCCACGCTGGACGGCTTTCCCCTCTTCCGCCGCTTCCCTCGCGTGGCCCTGGAGGACCTGGGCCGCACGGCAGGGCCCGCGGTGGTGGAGGTCACGCACCTTCCGCAGAAGCACCGCGTGCCGGGCAAGCCCACGCGCGAAGGGGGCAAGGCGCAGTACGCGTACGTGCGCGCCGCCATCGACGCGATGCGCGCCGGGACGGTGGACGCGCTGTGCACCGCGCCCGTGTCGAAAGAGGAGATTTCGCGCGCGGGCATCCCGTTCATGGGCCACACGGAGGTCCTGGCGGACGCGTTCGGCGTGGACGTGTTGATGATGATGGACGGGCCTCGCGTGCGCATCGCGCTGGCGACGAACCACGTCCCCATCTCCGCGCTGCCGAAGCTGCTGACGGTGGAGAAGCTGGTGGCGCAGCTTCAGTTGCTCTCGCGCAGCCTTCAGCCGGTGGTGGGCCGCAAGCCGCGCATCGCCGTGCTGGGGCTCAACCCGCATGCGGGCGAGGGCGGGATGCTGGGGCGCGAGGAGGTGGAGGTGATTGGTCCCGCCATCCGCCTCGCGCGGGCGAAGCGGGTGGATGCGCACGGCCCCATCCCCGCGGATGGCCTGTTCGCCCGGCCCGACGAGGTCGGCGCGAAGTACGACGTGGTGCTGGCCATGTACCACGACCAGGGGCTCATCCCCGCCAAGGCGCTGGACTTCGAGCGGACGGTGAACGTGACGCTGGGCCTGCCGGTGCCTCGCACGTCCCCGGACCACGGCACCGCCTATGCGATTGCCGGGACGGGGACCGCGAGCTGCGTGCCCATGATGGAGGCCCTGCTCAAGGCGGCCCGGCTTTCGACGCGAGTCGTGACGCCAGGTGCTTCGCGAGGTCCTCGCCGTCCTCCTTCGGGTCGATGAGCTTCGCGTGCGTGCCCCGCGCCGTGGAGTCGGGGACCACGAGCACGGTGACCTTCCCCGTGGGGCAGTGACCCAGGCAGGACGCGGGGATGAGCTGCGTCTTGTCCGCCAGGCCGTGGGCCTTGAGCGCTTCACGCACCCGGCGCGGAAGGTCCACCCCGCCCGCGTCCACCGGCAGCCGCATCAGGCAACGGTGACACAGGTGCAACTCGATGGGGTCTGGGTCCTCCCGCGCGGCCATGCGCCAGTCTAACGCTGGAACCGCTTGTCGAGCTTGGTGAGCTGGCTCGCCCAGCCCATGGACGTCCGCTTCGTCCACTCCTCGCTGTGCATGGTGTCGATGGTCACGGTCATCCGCACGTGGTTGCCGCTCACCTGGAGCTCCACCACCGACGAGACGTTGTACGGCGCGACGCCCGGGATGAAGTCCACCGCGTGCCGGTACGCGAGCCGCGTCTTCGGCGTCAGCTCCGTGTACGTGAGGCTGCTGGGGGTGGCGAGGGGCATGCCCGCCTGCTTCATGAAGGCGACCTGCTCCGGCGCGGTGGCGATCATGTCGTAGCGCAGCAGGCCTTCCGGACGCGCGTCCAGTTCGTGCACCTTCACGGTGAAGCCCTCGGGGCCCCACCAGGACTCGAAGCCATCCTTCGTGGTCCACAGCTCCCAGACCTCGTCGAGCGTCGCTGGATAGCTGCGATCGAAGGTGACGGTGCCGCGGTTGCCGGTTTCGGTGATCATGGGGGTTCCTCCTCGGATTTGGGGGCGTCCGTGCGTGCCTTGCGTCTTCGCTCGAGCGCCTGACCGAACCGGTCGAGGCGGGCCTCCCAGAGGCCGCGATACCCGGTGACCCAGGCATCGAGCTCCTGAAAGGGCTCCGGGCGAAGCGAGTACAGCCGCTTCGTGCCCTCGGGGCGGACCTGGACGAAGCCCGCCTCCTGGAGGATCCCCAGGTGACGGGAGACACCCGACTGCTGGATGTCCACCCGGGCCACCAGGTCGTTCACCGACAGCTCGCCGCCCTTCAGCGCCTCGACGATGCGGCGGCGCGTGGGGTCGGCCAGGGTCTGGAAGACGTCAACATTCATGGACATGTATATACATATCCGTGAATGTTTTGATTGTCCAGGGGGCTAGAAGACGAAGGGGTAGTGCACGGGGGCGTTCATCGCGACGCGGTGCACGGGGAACTTCCAGCCGCGCACCTGGTCCTCGATGCAGCCGGCGAGCGGGGAGCCCTTCAGGGCCTCGGTCTCCATGGCCACGCCGGAGACGGTGCCGGCGGTGTCCACGGACCAGCGCAGCTGGAAGCGGCCGCCGTTCTCCAGCGCGGTGCCGGTCTTGAAGTTCTGGACGCAGGCGGCGATGGCGGGCTGGTTCGTGACGACCACGTTGGTGATGTCCGAGGGCGCGAGCTGCTCGCGCTCGGAGGTCGGGGCCGGCGGGATGTAGACGGTCTTCTCCTGGGCCTGCTTCGAGGCGGAGGCCTGCGGGGACTCCGCCTCGTCGGTGAAGCCGAGCTCGCGGGCGAAGTCCTCGTCGATCTCGGACTCGGGCTGCGCGGCCGCCTCGGCCTCGGCTTCGGCGGCGGCCTGACGGGCCCGGGCCATCTCCTCCTCGGAGATCTCGCTGCCGAAGGACATCTCGCGGACCTCGCCGGTGTCCTCGGGCGCTTCGAGCGTGGCCGCGCGCTGGGCCACGGGGGCCTTCTTCGGCGTCACCGGAGCGGGCTTCGTGGACGGCGTGGAGTCCGGGGCCAGCGTGTGCAGGCCGGTGGTCAGGCCCGCGCTCGCGGGGCCCGAGAGGACGGGCGTGTTCGGAGTGAGGGCCTGCGCGGCGCGCTGCGCGTCCGTCAGAGCGGGGGTGTTCACGCCGCCCGCGATGGACTGCGAGAGGTCCTGCGCGGGCTGGGCGCCGGGGACACCGTAGAAGCCCTGCGCGGGCAGGCCGCCCTGCTGCGCACCCATGAAGCCCTGCGCGGACATGGCGCCCGGCTGCGCACCCGAGAAGCCCTGCGCGGACATGGCGCCCGGCTGCGCGCCCGCGAAGCCCTGCGTGCCCGGCGCGGCGGCGGTGCCCGGCTGGGGCGTCGCGGAGCCCTGAGCAGCCGGCGCGCCGACAGCGCCCGGCTGAGCACGGGTGAGGCCCTGCGTGCCCGGTGCGGCCACGGTGCCAGTCAGGACCTGCGATTGCGGTGCGGGCCGCGTCTCATCCTTCGACGTGAGCCGCAGGCCCGCGACGACAAGGAGGCCCGCGGCGAGCGCGCCCATCGCCACGGCGCTGACGAAGGACATGGGGCTCATGCCGAGGATGCGCGTGGACGCATCGGCGATGACGGGCGGCGGAGGCTCGGGCGCCACGGGGGCGTACGGCATCCACGGCTGCGGCGCGTAGGCTTCGGCCGGAGAGCCGGGCGTGGCCCAGGCGGGCGACGGCGGCGGCGTGGCGTCCCACGACGTCACGGCGCCGCAGGAGCTCTCCGGAAGCGTGCTGGACGTGGACTCGTCCGCGCGCAGCCACTCCGGGATGACGACGTTCGCGGCCTCGGCGGACAGCGTGAGCTGGGGCTCCACGTTGTCGTTGGAGGGAGGCGGCAGCGACTGGAGCCAGGTCTCCTCGGTGGAGGCCAGGTCGAGCAGCGTGCGCAGCGGGCCGGTCGCGAAGGACTCCGGCACGATGATCTCTTCTTCTTCGGAGGTCTCGGAGGAGAGCGCGCGATCCAGGCACGCATCCAGCTCGGCTTCGAAGGTCTCGGGGTCGCGGGAGAAGTCCGAACCGCCCACCTGCGCCCGCGAAGACACATCGCCCGTCAGTAGCTCGCTCACGCCACCCTCCCCGCCGCCCGTACCGCGCCAGACCGCCCCAACCACCGACTCACTGCCAGGGGGCCGATGTTAGGAACGACCCCCGTTCGCGCTACCGCGAGCGTCCGCCCGTGAACGCTTCAGCGGCCATTTGCCCCCGCGCGAGGCTCGAAACGTAAGGCCCCGCACTCCACACTGTGCGCCGGTGTGCCGACAGGGTTCGGCTTTCCACTGCCAACCCGCCATGTCAGGAGGGGGAGGTAGACAGTCAGGGCCTACCCGCCCTGCATGAGCACGAAGCCCTCCGCCACCTATACGGTCGAGTTCCTCCAGACCGCCGTGAAGCAGCTCGCGGCGGTGGATCCCGTCCATCAGCGCCGCATCGCGAAGCGGATCGACGCGCTGGCCACGGAGCCCCGGCCCGTGGGCGCGGAGAAGCTCAAGGGCAGCGACTATCTGCGGATCCGCATTGGCGACTACCGCGTCATCTACCAGGTCGAGGACGGCCGGCTCGTGGTGCTGATCGTCGAGCTGGGCCACCGGCGGGAGCTCTACCGCTAGCCGTCTTCTTCGCCTTCTTCGCCTTCTTCGTGAGCCCCAGCTCCGCCTTCACCTGCTTCCACGCGACGCGCGGCTGGCCCTCGGACTCCCGGCGCGCGGCGTCCGCCTTCTGGATGTCCCGCCGGTCCTCCAGCGCCTCCAGCGCCTCCAGGTCCTCGAAGGGAATCACCGCGACCAGCTTCTTGCCGTGCCGGGTCAGGACGAGCCGCTCCTTCCCGTAGGCCGCCCGGTTGAGCAGCTCCGCCAGGTCGTCGCGCGCTTCGGTGATGCTGACTTCCATCATGGCCGTTCCTCGGGAAACGTACGTTCCGTACATATCATACGGAACGTCCCGACACGGCGTGCCGCCTCAGTACCGAGGGGCGCCTGCCTTGGGCGTCAGGTTGCTGGGTGGGGCCTGGACTCCGTTCACGCGCAGGCCGGCGTGCATGAAGGACGGCGCTCCCTGGAGGAAGGCCGCCGGGAAGTTGAGCGTGGGCTGGGATTCGTCATCCAGCGCCTTCACCTGCTCCGGCGTGAGCTTCACGTCCAGCGCGCCCAGGTTGTTGTCCAACTGCTCCAGCGTGCGCGCCCCCAGGATGGTGGAGGCCACGCCCGGCCGGCCCTGCACCCAGGCCAGCGACACTCGCGCCACCGAGGTGTTCTGCTCCTTCGCCACGCGCTGGAGCACGTCGATGAGCTTGTAGGTCTTCTCGTTGAGCGATGCCTCCGCCCACGCGCCCCGGTCCGCCTTCTGCTTGCCCGCGTTCTCCCGCGTGTACTTGCCGCTCAGCACCCCGCTGCGCAGCGGCGACCACGGCGTCACGCCCAGCCCCAGCTCCCGTGCCATCGGGATGAGCTCGCCCTCCACCGTGCGCTCCAGCAGCGAGTACTCGATCTGCAACGCCACCAGCGGCGCCCAGCCCCGGAAGAAGGCCGTCAACTGCGCCTGCGCCACCTTCCACGCGGGCGTGTCGGAGAAGCCCACATAGCGGACCTTGCCGGAGCGCACCAGGTCGTCCAGCGCCCGCATCGTCTCCTCGATGGGCGTGTTCGCGTCCCAGGCGTGCATCCAGTACAGGTCGATGTAGTCCGTCTGGAGCCGGCGCAGCGACTCATCACACGCCGCCATCACCGACTTGCGGCCCGCGCCTCCGCCGTTCGGATCCCTCTCGAAGAGGTTGCCGAAGAACTTCGTGGCGATGACCACCCGGTCGCGCTTCGCCGGATGCTTCCCGATGTGGTCCCCGATGATCTTCTCCGCGTGCCCGAACGTGTACACGTTCGCCGTGTCGATGAAGTTCCCGCCCCGCTCCATGAAGCGGTCCAGGATGGCGTTGGACGTCTCCACGCTGCTGCCCCAACCCAGGTCCTCGCCGAACGTCATGGCGCCCAGGCAGAAGGGACTGACGCGCAGGCCAGAACGGCCCAGGGTGACGTAGTGGTCGAGCGACATGGGCGGTCTTCCTCGCGGATGGAAAAGCGCGCGGAGCCAATCCCAGACGCCTCCACCACGCCAACCGCTCCGGCCCCGGACGTCCAACGCCAGACATGCTCCCGCGCCCATTCGATCAACGCAGGACATCCGCGCGCCTCAACGCTCCCGGCGCTCCTCCAGCGCGCAGCCATACACCGGCGTGCCGCCGCCCTCGCCGTCCTCGCGCAGCACGCGCGCCAGCGCCTCGCGTCCCGGGCTGTCACCCACGTGCCCTCGCGCCACCGTGATGCCTCCGCTGAAACGCAGGCGCCCGTCCGCGCCGTAGAGCACCACGTGCCCGGAGGTCGTCGCGCCGAAGCGCTTCGCCTCCAGGCCGTCCGGGTCGCTCAGCACCGTGACGTTCGGGATGCTCGCGGCCGTGCGCCACAGGTCTCCCTGTTCCCAGCCGTCCTCCAGTCCCTCCGGACGCAGGAACAGGACGAAGGCGTCCGCGCGTCCCTCCACGTGCGCCATCACCTCCGCCAGCTCCGCCAGGCTCGCTCGCGTGCAGGTGCACTTCGGATGCGCGAGCATCACCAGCACCGGACGCCCGGCCTGGCGCCTCAGCCGAGTTCCCTCGGGCCACGTCACCGCCGTCGCGGGCGCGGCTCCCGGTGTCATCGAGTACCGGGCCAGCGCCACGACGCCCGTGCCGATTCCTCCCACCCACAGCGCTCCCGCGAGCATCAGCCAGCCCCGGGTCGAAGGCCCCTTCATTCCGAGCGACTCCTGGGAGATGTCCGTCCCACGTGACGCTACCGGCACACGCCCCGGCGGCGTCGCGCCCTCCAGGGCCGGGTCAATGTCAGGTGCCTGGGTTCCCAGGCCTCCCAGGACGTTCCCTGCGAAGCCTCTTCCCTGCCCTCCTGGACATACGAAGGCCGTCGGCCGCGTGGGAGCACTGCTCGCGCGACACGGATGGCAACCCGGCCACGCCACGCGAATCCCTGCCCACGATGAGCAGCCAGGGCCTGGGCGTGGAGGCGCCCCGGGTCATCCGGGGCATGCCGCGCAAGGAAGCGCGGTGGCCCGAGCTGCTCGCGGGCGTGGGCTCGGAGGGCATCCCCTCCGGCTTACTGGAGCGGGCCGCGCGCGTGGAGCGGCTGTGGCTGGGCCGGGGCGCGCCGGACGCGGAGTCTGGCGCTCCTGCGCACCACGGTCAGTCTGCAATGACTAACGGTGGTACGCGTGCTGGCGGTCCGCGTGGTGTTGCAGCTGGCGCCGCGCGGCCTCGAAGGCGTCGGTGACGGCCTGGTAGGCATCCGCGTGGGCCGCGAGCTCCGCCGGCTCCCGGTTCGCGATGATGTCCTTGCCCGGCACATGCAGTTCCACGCGCACGTGGAAGTGGTGCCCCTGGGCGTGGTGGCGGTGGGGTTCCTCCACCACCACGTTGCAGCCGGTGATGCCGTCGTAGAACTGCTCCAGCTTGTCCGCCTGGTCGCGGATGTGCTCGTTGAGGGTGTCGCTCGTCTCCATGCCCCGGTAGGTGATTCGCAGTGCGCGCTTCATCGTCCGCCTCGGGTAGGGCTCCGTGCTCTGGAGCCGGTGTGGATTCAAGGCATTGCATGAGCCCGGCCAACGTCCCCGGCCCACGAAACACCTATAACGGCCCCCTTTTGACGGGGCATGACGGGACACGCGCCCCGCTGCATGGGGCACGTTGACTCACGGCAGCTTGCGCAAGCGAGGCAGCAGCTCCGCTACGGGCCGCCCCATGTCCTCCGCGTCCAGGTACACCTGCACGGCGTGTCCCACGCCCTCCACGGGGTCGGCGAAATAATTGCGCTTGTTGGGCACCACCCACGCGAAACCCGTGCGCGGTAGGATGAAGCTCGGCGCGTTGCCATAGGTGAGGAAGCCTCCGGTCCGCTCGCCCACCATCGGTGCGCCCGTGGCGCGGTGCAGGGCATACGCGCCGCTCTCCCCCGAGGACCCGGAGTTTCGATCCACCAGCACCACGATGCGCCCCGTGAAGGGCGTCTTCGCGTGGCCCTCCACGCGGCCGTTGTCGAACACGGGGCGCGAGGGCTCCGGCTTCACCGGCCACTTCGCATGGATGGCTTCACGTTCGGCCTTCGCCTCTGGCGTGTCCAGCCGGCCATCCATGGCCTGCCGCTGCACGCGCGTGTTCCATTCGAAGCATGGATAGAAGGCGCCGTGCATCCACACCTCGCCGGAGGAGAACCACGGCCCACGCACCATCGTGTCCAGCCACTGGTACACGTAGGCGTCGTTGCCGCCGCCGTTGCCGCGCAGGTCGAACACCAGCAGCTTGTGCTTGCGGTGCTTCGGCGCGTCCGCGACGAACTGGCGCAGTCCGGTCTCCGCGTCCGGCGGTCCGGAGAAGCCGCGAATCGTGATGATGCCCACGTCGCCCTTCGGTTCGTACGTATAGGTGTCCTTGGGCTCGAACTTCCGGGACGGAGACACGGGGCGCACCGTGAGCGGCACCGACGTGGCGCCGCACTGGAGCGTCCGCGCATCGCCACCGCCTCGCGCGGACACGGTGAGCCGCTGCCCCCGAGTGCCATCCGGCTTCAGCACCGGCGCCATCCGCAACGTATCCACCTGCGCGCCCGCCACGGTGTTCGCGTCACAGGACGTGAGTTGCAGTCCCGGAGGCGCGTCGGCCTGGTACTCGCGGAAGGCGAGCCGTGGCTCTTCGCGCAGCAGGCCCAAGAGGCCGGACGGACCGAAGTGGTTGTCCGTCAGCGCCTCGCGGATGGCGATGGTGGGCGTGAGGACGCCATCCTGGAAGGACACGGTGGGCCCGGACGCGGCCACCTTCGCGCTCCAGTCCTGGAAGAAGGCATCCGGATCAAAGCTGCGGTGCGCGAGCAGCTCGGGCCAGCCGGAGTATGTGGTGCGCAGGAGCTGGTGCAGGAAGCGCACGTCCTCCGCCAGCGCGGCGCTGTCCATGCGCGTGTCGGGCGTGGGCTTCGGGCGGCGGAAGGCCTCGTGCAGCACGGGGCTCTCCGGGTCGTAGCAATACGCGGCGCCGGTGGTCCGCGAGTCCAGGTACGGGGAGGGGGCCGCGGCCGTCAGCAAGGCGCCCACGAGCAGGGGAAGAGACATGCCCCCATTACGGCACGGCGCGCGAGGCCATTGCCTGCGCACGGGCCTCAGCGACTCGCGGTGAATTGTCCTCGCGCGAGAAAGACGTGCGCGTCGTCGATGAGCACCTGGGTGCCCGGCCCCGAGCGCCACACGCCGATGAGCTCCTCCATGCGTCCGGCCGGCAGCGGCCAGATGCTGCCATGAGGCGGCTTCTCCACCAGCACCAGGTCGTAGACGAGATCATCGAGCTGCGGGCCGCCCACCACGAAGACCTCGTCCCGTGCCGCCACCTCCGCGACGAGGTGGCCCTCCAGCAGCACCCGGCCGCCCGGATTCGCGGCCAGGACATCCAGTGCCTGCTGGACGCTCGCGAGGCGCGGGCCCGTGGCCGGACAGTGCGCGGGGAAGACCTCCGGTGTGAAGGCGGTGCGCCACGCGGAGCGCACGGTGTTGTCGTTGGTCGTGTAGAGCAGGAGCCCCGTCGTCACCAGCACCCAGGCCGGTGGGCGGTGCTGGCGTAGGAGCGGCAGGAACAGCATCACGGCGGCGGCCATCAGGGGCGCGCCGTACTGGAACCGCCACGCCATGCCCATGAAGCGGATGGCCAGCATGGGCAGGAGCAGCACCAGCCACAGCGGATCCGGCCTCCACTCGCGGCGCCACGCCCAGAGGCTCAAGGGGACGAAGGCCACCAGCAGCGTGCCGATGCGCGAGAGCTGCTTTCCAGCCAGCCGCTCACGCAGGTACGCGCCCCACGCCTGTCCCTGTTCCGGCAGCAGCCGCGAGCGGTAGTCCACCGTCTGCCCCAGCCACCCCGAGCGCCCCACGAACACGAACGCGAGCCACGCCGCGGACAGCGCGAACACCGCCAGCGCGGCCCGCCGTTCACCGCGAAGCCAGAGGCCTCCAGCGAGCACCAGGCCCACGAAGGGGAACTCCTCCTTGCACGCGAACAGCAGCACCAGCGCGCCCAGCATCCACCCCGTGCGCTTGAGGCCATACGCCACCGCGAGCCACGTCCACGGCAGCATGGCCCACGTGGTGGGATGGATGGGGAAGCTGAGCGCGGCCGTCGTCCCCGGGTTGAACAGCAGCAGCGCGCCCAGGAGCGCGGTGGAGGTCCGGTCCAACAGCCCTCGTGCCTGGAGCCACACGAGCGGCGCGAGTGACAGCAGGACGAAGGCCCCTTCCGCCACGAGTCCCGCCCACTTCGCGGGCAGCACCGTGACGAGCGGCCGGGCCAGCCACAGCACCGGGTCGAAGTGGTCCGCGAACACGTGGACCTGCCGGATGCTGAGCCAGGGATTCGGCTCCAAGAAGGACAGCCGCGCCAGGGCCTGCGTGTAGATGCCCAGGTCGTAGCTCGCGAAGCAGAGGCGCGCGGCCTGAAGCCATATCGGAATCACCACCACGCCCAGCCACAACAGCACCAGACCCGGCAGCAAGAGCAGCCCCCACTCACGCTGTCGGACAGGACCA
Source organism: Corallococcus sp. M7 (assembly GCF_054512695.1). Classification (NCBI taxonomy): domain Bacteria; kingdom Pseudomonadati; phylum Myxococcota; class Myxococcia; order Myxococcales; family Myxococcaceae; genus Corallococcus; species Corallococcus sp. M7. The sequence continues at coordinate 537,244 of NZ_CM137252.1, read as the reverse complement.
GTCATCGCGGACGCGCGGCATGCAAACTCCATACATCCCCGCAGTCCAGCCCCCGCCGACACGGTTTTCCAAAACCTGTCCGACTGTCCGACAGGTTTCCGTCCCCGCGAGTACGGCCGCCACCGCCACGGTTTTCCGAAACCTGTCCGACTGTCCGACAGGTTTCCGCCGTTCGGGTGCCACGGCCCCCCCGGCCTCGTCGGCTCAAAACCTGTCCGACTGTCCGACAGGTTTCCGCCGTTCGGGTGCCACGGCCCCCTCGGCCTCGTCGGCTCAAAACATGTCCGACTGTCCGACAGGTTTCCGCCGTCCGGGTGCCACGGGCATCCCCGGCCTCGTTGGCCCGAAACCTGTCCGACTGTCCGACAGGTTTCCGCCGCCCGGGTGGTGCGGGCGCTCCAGCCTCGTTGGCGCAGAACCTGTCCGACTGTCGGACAGGTTTTCGTGGGCCGCCTCCGGCGGGGAGGCCTCGCGGGGTTCTCACCTTCTCATCCAGGTGGATGGACGGTTGTCCGTGGGCTTCGCGCCTCCGCCAGGATCGCGCCGGAGGTCAGCTCGGAGACGGGATGGGGGCGCGGCCGGGTTCGACGACCTGCGGCCCTCGACCGGGGAGCTGCACGCCCTCGTCGGAGTCCTTCTTCTGCTGCTTCTCCAGGATGCGCGCCTGTGAGCGGGTGCGGTGCAGCCCTTCGCCCACCCATTCGTAGGCCCGGTGCAGGAAGAAGGACGCCGCGCTGAGCGCGAAGACGGAGGCCACGAAGCGTGTCTCTCTCGGGCGCACCGTCGAGGCCACCATGAAGCCCGAGGCCACCCAGGGCGTCAGGCAGAACGGGCAGTCCAGCAGTTCACCCAATGCTCGTCGGGGACCTTCGCCTCGCGCGCTCTCCACCACCTCGCCCGCCGTGCTGTCGGACTCGTAGCGCGTGAACGGCGCTCGCAGCACACCGAAGACCCGGTCCAGCGCCACCAGCCGCGTCACCGCGTGCGTCGCGACTCCGAACAACGCCAGGTCCTTCCACCCCAAGCGCTCCGGCAACCGCCGCCCGGAGGCGTTCATCCATCCCAGGAAGCCGAGCATCGACGTGCTGAACGTCCCGATGAGCGCCGCGTACGAGCCCAGCGGGTGGTGGTCCGAGTCGTAGCCAGCGAACGGTCCTGTCTCCTCAAGCGCTTTCATGGGGTGCACAGCCTCCGTGCCGCCAAAGCTGTGCATTGCTCCTGACCCGAAGCATCCGGGCAGCCAGGCGCGCGGGCCCTACTCCGCCACCGTCATGTCCAGGACCGCGGCCCCTCGCACGCGGCCTTCGCGCAGGGCCTGGAGCGCTTCATTCGCGGCGTTCAGTGGAAACACCTGGACCTCCGTGCGCACCGGAACTCGCGGCGCCAACGCCAGGAAGTCCATCGCGTCCTGACGCGTGAGGTTCGCCACCGAGCGCACCCCACGCTCCTCCCACAACACCGAATAGGGGAACGACGGAATGTCACTCATGTGGATGCCGCCGCACACCACCACCCCACCCTTGTCCACGGCCTTCAGCGCGGCGGGCACCAGCGCGCCCACCGGAGCGAAGAGGATGGCCGCGTCCAGCGGCTCCGGCGGCAACGTGTCCGAACCTCCCGCCCATACCGCACCCAGCTCCCGCGCGAACGCCTGGCCCTTCGCGTCGCCTTCGCGCGTGAAGGCATGCACGCGGCGCCCCTGGTGCCTCGCCACCTGGATGAGGATGTGCGCGGCGGCGCCAAAGCCATACAGCCCCAACCTGGGGCCCTCTCCCGCCATGCGCAGGCTTCGAAAGCCGATGAGCCCCGCGCACATCAGCGGCGCGGCCTCCACGTCGCGGTACGACGGCGGCAGCGGGAAGCAGAAGCGCGCATCCGCGACGGTGTACTCCGCGAAGCCCCCGTCGATGTCGTAGCCGGTGAAGCGCGCGGTGTCGCAGAGGTTCTCCCGGCCGGAGCGGCAGAAGCGGCACTGCCCGCAGCTCCACCCCAGCCACGGCACGCCCACCCGCAGCCCGGGGGCGAAGCCCTCCACCCTCGCGCCCGTCGCCACCACCGTGGCCACGATTTCGTGGCCCGGTACCAGCGGCAGCTTCGGGCGCGTCAGCTCTCCGTCCACCACGTGCAGGTCCGTGCGGCACACCGCGCAGGCATGCACCTTCAACAGCACCTGCTCCGGCCCGGGCTCCGGAATGGGCCGCTCCTCCTGCCGCAGGCGCTGTCCGGGTGCGTGGAGCACCATCGCCCGCATGGTCGCCGCCATGGCCCGCCTGCCTCCCCACCCGCGCGCGTCACGGGTGTTGAAGACAAGCTAGTCAGTGCCAGATGACCCGGCCGCTGCCGTTGGCCCGGACCTGGGTCGACAGCGCGTGGCCATACATGTCCACGTTCCCCGACGAGTCGAGCACGACGGTCGCCCCGCCCCCGTCCACGTACGCGGTGACGGCGCCCGAGCTCCGCGACGTGATGTTCACGTCCACGGCCTGGAGGCCCGAAGCCCCGAGCCCACCGCTGCCGTCCAGCCAGGCGTCGAGCCGGTTGGTGACGCCCACGAGCGTCGTGAAGCCGGAGCCGTCCACCCGGGCACGCACCTGCTTCGCGGCCCCCTCGAACTTCAGGTTGCCGGAGCCGGACTGCGACAGGTCCACCCACTCGGCCAGGCCTTCACCGGCCGCGCACAGCTCCATGCTCCCGGAGCCGCTGAGCTTCGCATCCAGCGTGCGCACCCCGCCGCAGAAGCGCAGGGAGCCAGAGCCCCTCGACACCAGCCGCACGTCCTCCTTCACGTGCTCGAAGCCCTCCACGCGCAGGGAGCCGGAGCCATCCTGCGTCGCGCCAATCATGCGCGGCACGAGGATCTCCACGCGCGCCGTCCCCCGGGGCGCGAACGAGCCGTCCGTCTCGATGACCAGCGTGTTGCCGGATGACACGAAGGTGCGCACCTGGCGCTGGAGGTTCTCATCCAGCGTGACCTTCACGTCCGGCACCGCGCCCTCGCGAATCACCACCTCCATCGAGCCCCGGTTCTCCACGGTGGAGAAGTCCGTCGCCGCGCGCGACTCCGTAACGGTGTTGCCGTCGCCCTGGATTTCATCGGTGAAGTAGCAGCCGGACAGCAGCCCCGCCGCGAGCGCGGCCCATCCCAAACGCTTCCACATGTTCCCCTCCCGTACTTCGAATCAAATGCCGCGTCAGATCTGCACGCCCAGCAGGACGCCCGGCCACACACGCACGGTGGTGCGTCCCCCGTCGGAGACGCTGCGCCACTCGGGCCCGATGCCCAGCTCCTCCCAGCGGTCCCCGTTGTCCCAGGTCACGAGCGTGTTGCCGGTGACGCCGCCGATGAGCGCGAACCGCTTCGCCACCTGCCAGCCCGCCACCAGCCGCAACTGTCCCAGCACGTTCAAGCCGTCGCCATCGCGAAAGAGATTGTCCGTGTGGACGCCGCTGCCAATGACATCCAGGTCGAAGAACAATGGCCCCGCGGGGATGTGCGCGCCAAAGCCCATGCCGCCCACGTAACGGCGGCGGTGCGTGTCCGTGCCCGGGTTGAAGCCCAGCGTCAGCAGCGTGTGGAAGTGCCGGCCGCCGAACTTCACCGCGACGTTGGTGTACGCGATGTCGCTGGCCCACAACTGGAGGTTCGCCTGGCCATTGCCGATGAAGCTGAGCAGGCCCAGCGCCTCGCCCTGGGACTCACGCGCGACGTTGATCAACCCCAACTGGAGACCGTCCACCTTGCCCGCGACGTTGATCAACCCCACCTGCGCGCCGGACACGTCCCCGCCCACGTTGAGGAGCGACAACTGAGCGCCTTCCATCCGGCCCGCGTAGTTGAGGCCCGAGGAGGCCTGGAGGCCCGACATCGTCTGGGCGATGTTCGCGCCCGCCGCGAACTGCGCGCCTTTGAATGACGCGGTCGCGATGTTCGCGCCCACGGAGAACTGGCCCCCCACGCCGCCCGAGCCCGCGATGTTCGCGCCCACGGAGAACTGGCCGCCAGACAGCTCGCCGCCGGCCACGTTGCCGCCCACGGCGAACTGACCGGCCACCGCCGAGCCCTTCACCACGTTGAGGCCCACCGAGGCCTGGAGGCCGTCCAGTTCGCCCGTGACGATGTTGCCGCCCACGGCGAACTGCGCGCCGGACGCGGTGCCGCGCACCACGTTGGCCCCGAGCGTGAGCTGCACGCCGGACAAGTCCTCACCCACCCAGTTCGCGCCCAGGGACATGGCCGCGCCGTCCACCCGCTTCGCATGCGTCGCGAGCGCCCCCAGCGCGAACGTGGTCACCAGCCGCTCCGTGGCCGTGCCCGCCGTGCTCACGTGCGGCAGGGCCATCAGCACCGCCGGGACGTGGATCTCCTCCGTGTCCGAGCGCTGCTGCGCCACCGCGGCGGGCCGCGCGGGCTCACCGCCCGTCGCCGCCTCCACGAGGGGCGCGGGCGACAGCGCGGACACCGGGACCGCGACGGCCGTGGCGCTCTGTTCAGTGGCGGCCTCCGGAGGCGCCTCCTCCCGCGCGGAAGCGGGACGCGGCTCCGCGGCGGAAGCCCCTTCCGTCCGCGCCGCCACCACGCGCACGAGGACCGTTCCGGACGCATCACCCGAGGGCGCCGTGGCCACGGCGCCTGGCTGCGCCTGTGCTGACGGCTCCTCGGCCCCGGCCGCTCCCGCCGCCACCGCGACCATCACCCCGACACACACCGCGACCTTGCGCTTCATCGCCTGGACCTTCCTCAAAAGGGATTCGGCGAAGGGAACACCGCACCCCTCCAGAACTGTCACCTGCCCGTCTTCGCCCCTTACGAAGCCCGGTGTCCGGCGCCCCCGGCCGCTACGCTTCCCCCATGCGCCCGTCCCGTCCTCCCCACCCTTCCCGCCGCGAGGTCCTGGTGGCGGGCATCGGCGCCGCGCTCGCGCCGTCCCTCTCCGCCCTTGCCCAGAGTCCCCGCATGCTCACCCGCCCCATCCCCAGCTCCGGCGAAGCCCTGCCCGTCATTGGCATGGGCACCTGGCAGACCTTCGACGTCGGCGGCGCCGCGAACGAACGCGCGCCCCTGGCCCAGGTCCTCCAGAAGTTCTTCGCCTCGGGCGCGCGCCTCATCGACTCGTCCCCCATGTACGGCCGCTCCGAGGCCGTCGTGGGCGACCTGCTGAAGCAGTCCGGCCAGGAGAAGACCCCGTTCCTCGCTACCAAGGTCTGGACGCGCGGCAAGGCGGAAGGGGCGGCGCAGATCCAGGCGTCCCTCCAGAAGATGGGCCACGGCCGCATGGACCTGATGCAGGTGCACAACCTGCTGGACGTGGACGTGCACCTGCCCGTGCTGCGGGAGATGAAGGCCGCGAAGAAGATCCGCTACGTGGGCGTCACCCACTACCTGCGCAGCGCCTTCGACGACCTGGAGAAGCACATCCAGAACAGCAAGCTGGACTTCGTGCAGCTGCCCTACTCGCTCGCGATGCGCGACGCCGAAGCGCGCCTCTTGCCCGCGGCGAAGGAGCACGGCGTGGCCGTGCTCGTCATGGAGCCCTTCGACAAGGGCAACCTCTTCCGGAAGATGAAGGGCCGCCCCCTGCCGGACTGGGCCTCGGAGTTCGACTGCACGAGCTGGGCCCAGTTCTTCCTCAAGTTCATCCTGGGCCACCCCGCCGTGAACTGCCCCATCCCCGCGACGTCCGACCCCGCCCACCTGGAGGACAACGTGAAGGCGGGCTTCGGACGGCTGCCGGACGAAAAGCTCCGCGCCCGGATGGTGAAGCTCTTCGAGTCCTGACTACAGGTCGGGAGACGGCGAGTAGCGCAGCTCCCCGCCCGGCTCCAGCACCAGCCCGGTGCCGGGCTCGCCGGCCTCGTCGTCGCGCCCCACCTCCAGCACGCCCTCCTCCGCGTCCCACTGGCCCAGGTAGTACTCGCCACCGGCGGCCATGCACGCGCGCCCTTCGGACACCACCGTCTCCACCACTTCCTTCTTGTCGCTGGTGAGCCGCAGGAGCGTCCAGGTCTTGCCGTCCTCGCGGAAGCCCTTCACCAGGTCCGCCAGCTCCTCGTCGCGAGGCGCCCCGCCCGCCTTCTCCTCGCGCGTCCACTGACGAGGCTCCTTCGCGGGCTGCGTCTTCTGCCACGCCCGCGCCAGCTCCAGCAGCTTCTGCTGGGCGGCGTCCTGGAGCGCCTGCATCGCGTCCGGCAGCTCAATCTCCTCCAGCGCCAGCAGGGCCGTCTCCAGTTGCAGCGCCTTCAGGCTCCACTCGTTCCACGCGGTCTTCAGCATCCCTTGTCGCTCCCGGCCGTCACGCCTCGTTCCGAAGGACGAAACAAGCGAGTGGGCCCGGCACGCCCCCTATCACACGCCCGGCTGCCGGGGTGCCGACCCGGCGGTGCGGACGATGTTCGCCGCCTGACCGCTGCCTACCTTCAACCGCCAAGGGAGGCGAGCACATGACGACGACGACGAAGAGTCCGCAGGACGTGGTGGAGCACCTGGGCAAGCTCATCCACGGCATCAAGGTCGCGATGATGACGACCGTGGACACCGACGGCAGCCTGCGCAGCCGGCCGATGTGGACCTACGACAAGGACTTCGACGGGGAGCTGTGGTTCTTCACCAACGACCACACCCACAAGGTGGACGAGGTGCAGAAGGACCACCATGTCAGCCTCGCCTACTCGGACCCCACGCGGGACCGGTACGTGTCCGTCAGCGGCCGCTGCACGCTGATCCGCGACAAGGCCAAGGCCAAGGAGCTGTGGAACCCCGCCCTCAAGGCCTGGTTCCCCCAGGGGCTGGATGATCCGAACCTGGCCCTGCTGCGCGTCTCCGTCGAGAAGGCCGAGTACTGGGACACGCCCAACAGCAAGATGGTCCAGCTGGTCGGGTTCGTGAAAGCCGTCCTCACCGGCGACAAGTACCACCCGGGCGACAACCAGAAGCTCGACCGGGGCGCCCCCCGCCACAACTGACGGGACCCCGGACAGGGGCCGCCGGAAACCCGGCGGCTCCCACGCTCTCAAAGCGTGACACGTGTGTCAGGGGGTGTGTGAAAGCAGGACAGCCTCAGAACCGTCACACCCCAACCCACCCGGCGTGCGCCCCCAGGGAGCTCGCCGTGGTGGGTGAGACTTTTGTCCCGTGGTTGCTGTTTCTCTGACAGCGCCGTTCGTCCTGGCTTGTAACCCACCCTCGGCCCGAGTCATGCAGCCGGCCGCCGCCGTGGTACGAGCCGGGCACCGTCCTCACATCACGTTGAAGTGACAGACGGTTTAGAGTATCAACCATCCGCTTTCGAGATTTTCCACCTTCCGTCCGGCATTTTTGCCGGCGCCGGATGGAACGGACTCGGAGACGCTCATTGGGCGGAGCGATTTCCCGCCATTCGAAGGAATCAGGACGATGGAGAACAAGAAGAAGGTCGCGAAGCCCGAGGGCAAGCTGGCGGTGCTCATCCCGGGCCTGGGCGCGGTTTCCACCACGCTGATGGCGGGTGTGGAGCTGGCGCGGCAGGGCAAGGGCGCCCCCATTGGCTCGCTCACGCAGATGGGCACGGCCCGTCTGGGCAAGCGCACCGACGGCCGCACCGTGAAGCTCAACGAGCTGGTGCCGCTGGCCACGCTGGACGACGTTGTCTTCGGCGCGTGGGACATCATCAGCGAGGACGCCTACCAGGTGGCCGTGCGCTCGGGCGTGCTGACGGACAAGCACCTGGAGCAGGTGAAGCCCTTCCTCCAGGGCATCAAGCCCAAGCCGGGCGTGCACGACCCTGAGTTCGTCCGCCGTATCGCGGCGAACCACATCAAGGCCACCAAGACGCACCGCGAGAGCATCGAGGCGCTGCGCCAGGACATCCGGGACTTCAAGAAGGAGCTCAACGCCAAGCGCGCCGTGATGGTGGTGTGCAGCAGCGTGGAGACCTTCCGCCCGCTGCCGGAGGCCTTCCAGACGCTGGCCAACTTCGAGAAGGCGCTGGACGCGAACAGCCCGGACATCAACCCCACGGCGCTCTACACGTACGCGGCCATCAAGGAAGGCGTGCCGTTCGCCAACGGGACGCCGAACGCGGCCGTGGACACGCCCGCGCTGCAGGAGCTGGCGAAGCTGGAGGGCGTGCCCGTGGCGGGCCGTGACCTCAAGAGCGGCCAGACGATGATGAAGACGGTCATCGCGCCCGCGCTCAAGGCGCGCATGCTGGGCCTGGAGGGTTGGTTCTCCACCAACATCCTGGGCAACCGCGACGGCGAGGTGCTGGATGATCCGGCGGCCTTCAAGGCCAAGGAAGTGACCAAGTCGAGCGTGCTCGACACCATCCTGCAGCCGGACCTGTACCCGGAGCTGTACAACAAGTACTCGCACAAGGTGTCGATCCACTACTACCCGCCCCGCGGCGACGCGAAGGAGGGTTGGGACAACATCGACATCACCGGGTGGCTGGGCTACCCGATGCAGATCAAGGTCAACTTCCTCTGCCGCGACTCCATCCTGGCGGCGCCGCTGGTCCTGGACATCGCGCTGTTCATGGACCTGGCCAAGCGGCTGGAGTGGCGCGGCATCCAGGAGTGGATGTCCTTCTACTTCAAGAGCCCCATGGCCCACCCGGGCCTGCCGGTGGAGCACGACCTGTTCATCCAGCTGACCAAGCTGAAGAACACGCTGCGCGTCGTCGCGGGCGAAGAGCCCATCACGCACCTGGGGATGGACTACTACGGGGATGACCTCCCGCTCTCCCGCTAAGAACGACTCCGCGTTCAAGTGGCTCGTCACCGTCATGGCGGCGGGCCACTTCGCGCTGGTGGTCGCCACCGGAAGAGTCCGGTGGGAGCACGTCGCGGCGGACCTGCTGCTGGTGGTGCTGGCCTGGGCCGGCGCCGGCCCGCGGCGGTTCCTCCGCGGCGCGTTCCCGCTGTGGCTCACCGGCATGATCCTGGACAGCCAGCCGCTGTGGCTGTGGCTGCGCGGCACCATCCATACCGGCGACCTGTGGAACCTGGAGAAGCTGCTGTTCCCCGCCCCGGGCGGCACGCACTGGCCCGAGTGGTGGTCGCGCCACCCCAACACCCCGTTGGACCTCTTGTGCGGCTGGGCCTACGCGGCCTACCTCTACGAGGTCTTCCTCGTGGCGCTGTGGTTCTTCTTCAAGAAGGACGCGCGGTTCGAACAGCTCTGCTGGGCCTTCTTCGTGGTGAACGCCATTGGCGTGGTCACCTACGTGATCTACCCCGCGGCCCCCCCCTGGTACGTGCTGAAGTACGGGCCGGGACTCGCGGACCTGTCGGCGCCGCCAAGCCCCGCGGGCACCGCGCGCTTCGATGCCTTCTTCGGCATCCACTACTTCGCGAACTTCTACGCCAAGAACCCCAACGTCTTCGGGGCCATGCCATCGCTGCACGCGGCCTACCCGCTGATGATGGTGCTCGTCCTGTGGCACAAGGGCCCCGCGTGGCGGGTGGGCACCATCCTGTTCGCGCTGCTCGTCGCTTTTTCCGCCGTGTATCTCACGCACCACTACGTCCTCGACGTGCTCGCGGGAAGCATCGCGGCGGTCGTGGCCTTCGTCGTCGTGAGGGCTGTCTTCGCAAGACGGGCCGTGGAAGCGCCGGGAGTGGCGCCCATGACCCTGCCGTCTGGAGGGAACACCCGTGCATGACAACGTGCTGGCCTTGCTGAGTGGAGACCTGTCCCCCTCGGCGCGCATCTGGACCGCGCTCGCGCCCGCGCTGTTCGCGGTCGCGTACTTCCTCGTGGGCCTGGTGCTCTTCTGTATCCGCTGTGCCATCAAGGGCATCCCACGGGACGCGGAGACGCTGACGCGTGGCAAGTCGGTGCTGGTGGGCTTCTTCCTGCGCCACTACTTCTTCTGGGTCATCCAGCCCCTGTGGACGGTGCTCCTGCGCTCGGGCCTTCCGGCCAACGCGCTGTCCATGCTGTCGGGCCTTTTGGGCGTGTCGTCCGGCGTGGCGGTGGCGGCGGGCCGCTTCGCGCTGGGCGGCTGGCTGTTCCTCCTGGCGGGCGTGCTGGACGTGATGGACGGCCGCGTGGCGCGCACCCGCAAGGAGGCCAACCCCGCGGGCGCGGCGCTGGACTCCGTGCTGGACCGGTACGTGGACTCCGCCATCCTGATGGGCCTGGCCTGGTACTACCGGGACACCTGGGTGCTCTTGCCCGCGCTGGGCGCGCTGATGGGCTCCTCGCTGGTGCCGTACGTGCGCGCCAAGGGTGAGGGCCTGGGCGTGAGCGTGCGCGACGGCGCGATGCAGCGGCTGGAGCGGGTGCTGTTCCTGGGCGTGGGCACGGCGCTGTCCCCCATCCTGGAGGCGCTGTTCTGGCCTCAGGAGAAGCACCCCATGCACTGGCTGGCGGTGGCGGGCCTGGTGTTCGTGGCCGTGCTGAGCAACGTCACGGCGGTGTCGCGCTTCCGCACGCTGGTGCGGGCCCTGACGCCGAAGAAGCCGGTGAAGCAGCGCTCGGGCGTGGCGCTGTTCGGCTTCAACGCGGCGGCGGGCGCCATCGCCACGGCGGTGGACTTCGTGGCGGTGCTGGGCATGGTGGAGTGGGGAGGCCTCTCCCCGGTGTGGGCCACGGTGGCCGGCTGCGTGCTGGGCGGCGTGGTGAACTACACCCTCAACCGGGTCATCACCTTCCGCAGCCAGGGCGCGGTGGCGCCGCAACTGGCGCGCTACACGCTGGTGAGCGCGACCAGCGCGCTGCTCAACGCGGGCGGCGTGGCGCTGCTCACGCTGCACCCGCAGCTGGCGTACACGCTGGGCTGGTGGGTGGTGCGCGGCGTCGTGTACTTCGCGTGGAACCTGCCGCTGCAGCGCGACTACGTCTTCAACGACACCTCGGACGAGCTCCTGGAGCAGCGGCCCCATGCGGCGTGACACGCTCGCCCGCGGCTTGAGGGCCCTCTTCGTCGGGGCCCTGCTTTCGCTTCCAGGGGTGGCGGCGGCGGGTGGTGGCGTGTTGAAGGTGGCCTACGACTCCAGCGACCGGTACGGAGAGAGCTTCACCTTCGTGGCGGACGCGGACGACGGCACCTACGTGACGGTGAACCTGACGGTGACGAACATCGGGCCGGGGTCGCGCACGGGCATCTGCCGCGCCACGGTCCTGCGGCCGGGCAAGCGCGCCTGGGCGCCGCAGAAGCGCGTGGGGGCCAATGACTGGAGCTACAACCCGGCCCTGGACCAGCTGACGATGGGGGACTGCACCGCCCGGGTCACGGAGAAGGGCCTGACGGTGGACGCGCCCCTGGACAACGGCCGGGTGGAGCTGGAGTACGCGCGCCAGCCGGAGCCGTGGTCGCCGGATGGCTCCGTGGTGGAGAACGGCAAGGACCGCTACCGCCACGAGGTCGTGCTGGCCGGCAGCCCCGTGACGATGAAGCTCCGCATCCCCGTGGAAGAGGGGGTGACGCTGAAGGGCGGCGGGTACGTGGACCACTCGCGCAGCACGGTGGCGCCGGCGAAGGTGGCGAAGCGCTGGGTGCGCTTCCGCGCGCTCAAGGGCCCGCCCTACGCGGTGGTGCTGGGGCGCGAGGGCCAGGGCGGTGACTACGCGCCGGTGTACCTCTGGGAGAACAAGGGGGACGCCCAGCTCCTGGAGTCCTTCACGCTCAACCAGTCGGGGAAGAAGGACAAGAGCACCTGGCAGGCGGAGTTCACCGACCGCGACGGCAAGCCGGCGCTGACGCTCAAGGGCACGTCGCTGCTCCAGCGCAGCGCACCGGTGGAGTCCCTGGGCGTGCTGAGCGGCCTGGTGCGGCCCATGGTGGGCTCGCCGGTGACGTACCTGCTGCGGGGTGTGATGGAGCGCCCGGGCAAGGCGCCGGTGGACGGGCTGATGGAAGTGACGTTGGAAGGCGAGTAGCCGCAGGGGTTTTCAGCGTGAGCGAGTCGTTGCTGCGGTCGGTGCATCACGTCCCCGGGGTCCGGGGGTTCGTGCGCAAGCAGGTGCTGCGGGTGGTGGCGCGCGGGGTGGAGTGGACCACCAAGCTGCCCGGCAAGCGCGCCCTCAACGTGTCCCAGGTGAACCCGTGGCTGCACGTGGGCGGCAGCGTGTCCCGCGCGCGCTACGGCGAGCTGAAGGAACGCGGCATCACCTGCGTCATCGACCTGCGCGCGGAGCGCTGTGACGACCGCGAGGCGCTGGCGGCGCTGGGCATCGAGCTGCTCAACCTGCCGGTGACGGACCGCTACCCGCCGTCCGTGGAGCAGCTGTCGCAAGGGGTGCGCTGGGCGCTGCCCCGGCTGGATGCGGGCGGCGTGCTGTACGCGCACTGCGAGCACGGCGTGGGGCGCGGGCCGCTGATGGGGCTGGCGGTGATGGTGGCGCGCGGCTGGGACGCGCCGGAGGCGTACCGGGCGGTGCGCCACGCGCGCTGGCAGGCGACGCTCAATGACCGGCAGTTGCGCGGTCTGGCGGACTTCGTGGCTGCTTGGACGGGCGTTCCGGAGAAGGCTGCGTAGGCAGCGGGGCCCGCCGTCCGCCGCTCCCCATCAGTGTGTCCATCCACCGGTTGCTGATGCCGAAGTTGCGGTCCGGCGTCGCGAAGTGGTGCGCCATGTGGTGCGCGCGCAGCGCCTTGCCCCAGGCCGTGCGCGGCGTGCGGTGGTGCGTGGCCCAGTGGAGGGTGTCGTAGGTCACGTAGCCCCAGACGATGCCCACGAAGTACGGGAGCATCTCCGCCGGGCGGCCCACCCACCACAGCGACACCCCGATGAGGGAGGACAGCGGAATGGTGACGATGAGCGGCATCACCAGGCGCTGGGAGTCATCCGGGTACTTGTGGTGGTAGCCGTGGGCAATCTCATGCACCCGCTGGCTGAGCGGGCCTTTGCCCTCCCAGTGGAAGAAGAACCGGTGGATGCAGTACTCCATGAGGACCCACGTCAGCAGGCCCAGCGGGATGAACAGCAGGGCCCGCCCCACCGTCGTCCGCCCCCCCGCCAGGCCCCACACGAGCAGGCCCAGCGTGAGCGGGATGTAGAGGAGGACCGGCACGGCCGGGTGCAGCTTCGACGCTGCCTCCATGAAAGCGTTCTCGAACATCCGGCCAGATTGATGCCTGAAGTATGGGCGCCCCATACCGGGTGAAGATTGGGCCGGGGACCCCCAGGTGCCCATGCCCGTTCGTCCCTCCGCAGTGTCGCCTTGCGGAACGGCCCCGGCCCCTCCGGGCGCAATGAAAAAGGCCCCGGCGGACGATGCCGGGGCCTTCTTGCCTGCATGCGTTTGCTCTTCGCGGATCAGCTCTCTGCGGGGCGCTGGCTCTCGTCGCTACCGGCCGCCGGGGTGGACGTGGCGCTGCTGTGCTTGTTGCGCCAGCGGTCCACCAGCAGGAGCAGCGCCGGGAAGCCCACCAGCACGATGACCATGTTCACCGCGAAGCCCAGGTTGGCCAGGTCGCCAATGGAGTTGAGGCCCGGGTGCTTGGCGAACACCAGCGCCAGGAAGCCGATGGCGCTGGTGAGCAGGCCGCCCGTGATGGCCCGGCCCGTCTCCGCGTAGACGGTGACGAAGTCCGCGCCCGGCTCGCCCAGGCGCTCAATCAGGTGCACGCCCGCGTCCACCGTCGTTCCGATGAGCACCGGGATGACGACGATGTTGAGGTAGTTGAACTGCAGGCCCATGAGGGACATCAGGCCCACCAGCGCCGCGATGGAGAGCAGCGTGGGCAGCATGCAGATGACCGCGTTGCGCAGGGAGCCCAGCGTCAGCCACATGGCCAGGAAGACGCTGACCACCGCGGCCACCAGGATGCGCGGCCCTTCCGAGGCCACCATGTCCAGGATGTCCGCCAGGATGAGCGCCTCGCCCGCCGCGGACACCTGGCTGCCGTCCGGCATCTGGAGGTTGCGGACCTCCTTGGTGAAGCGCCGCGTGCCCGTGCCGTCCGACAGGCTCACGTTCGCGTAGACGAGCACCACGCCGCCCTTCTGGCCGGCCGCGGGCTCGAACTGGCGGCGCAGGCTCTCCGGCAGGTCCTCACGCACGAAGGGCTTCGCGGCCGTCATCTTCACCGCGCGCACCAGGTCGTCGCGCTGGGCCTTGTCCACGCGCTCCGGGTCGATGCGCTGGAGCTTCTTGTGGATGGACTGGAGCAGCGCGTACTTCTCCTCCTGCTGCCGCGGCACCAGGTCCTCCAGCGCGCCCACGAAGTCGATGGTGGAGTCCTTGCCGAACTTCTCCTTGCGCGCCTGGAGCTGCTTCACCACCTCGCGCTCCATCGACTCCGAGTCCGTCAGCACCACCACCGGCGTCGCCGAGTAGCCCAGGATGTGGTCGATGCGCTTGTCCAACCGCACGCTCGGCAGCGACACGTCATCCAGCTTCGTGGAGTCGTAGTTGAAGCTCACCCGGTACGCCTGGCTGATGAGCCCCACCAGCGCCACGCCGATGACGATGGCCACCGCGCGGTAGCGGCGCGGCAGGAAGCGCGCGAGCATCGCCATGGGCCCGGACTGCGACTGGTGCTCGCGCGGCACCCAGCCCCAGCGCGACACCAGCCCCAAGAGCGCCGGCAGGATGAGCAGGTACGACGCCACGCTCACCATCATGCCCACCGCCGCGATGACACCGAACTCGTGGAACGCCCTGAACTCCGACCACGACAGGGAGAGGAACGTGAGCGCCGCCACCAGCGCGGAGATGAGCGCGGAGAAGCCCGTGTGCTTGAACGTCTCCCGCACCGCCTCCTCGGACGTCATGCCCTCCGAGCGCAGCGTGCCCCACCGCCCCAGCAGGTGGATGCCGTGCTCCACGCCCAGGCCGCCCAGCACCGCCGCGAGGAAGCCGGTCAGCAGATTGACCTGCCCGTACGCGATGCCCACGAAGCCGTAGGTCCACGACAGGCCCGCGACCACCGGCACCATGGTGAGGGCCACGGACAGGCCGCTGCGGAAGTGGAAGATGAGGTAGGCCAAGAGCAGCACCAGCGCCAGCGAGGACGCGCGCGCCAGGTCGCCGGTGATGACCGCCTGCTGGTCGATCTTCTTCTTGAACGTGCCGGTGATGGCCGTGTGGAAGCCGGGGCCGTACTTCGACAGGTCCTGCTTCGCCAGGTAGTCCTCCACCTGGGTGATGACCTTCTTGGAGTAGCCCAGGTCCGCGGAGGAGCCCTTGGCCTTGAGGAGCATCACCACCATGCGCTCCTGCGGATCCAGGTAGTACGTGCTCCCCTGCCCCGCGAGCCGCATGTTCGCGCCGCCGGTGTACTTCTTCTGGATGTCGCTGAAGTCCAGCGACGGGGCCGGCTCTTCTTCCAGGCGAACGAAGAGCGGGTTGGCCTGCTCCTTCTCCCACGCGAAGCGCGCGTCGATGCGCTGCTCGATGGTCTTCAGATCCGGCAGGTCCACGTAGTAGAGGCCGCGCTCGTCGAAGAACTGGCTGGGCCGCTGCGCGTTGACGAAGCGGATCTCCGACAGCGTCGCCAGCTTCGGCGCCATGTCATCCACGAACTGCTTGAGCTGCTCCGGCTCCGCGCCGATGCCGGCCACCACCACGTTGCCCTGGCCGCCGAAGCGCGTGCGCAGCTTCTCCAGGTCCTGGACGGACGGGAACGACTTGGGCAGCAGGTTCGCCAGGTCCGCGTTGAGGCGCAGGTCGCGCGCGAAGAAGGCGCCCAGGCCCGTGAGGACCAGCATCACGAACAGCGCCACCCAGGGCCTGCGGTGGCTGCGGGCCGCCAGGGAGCCCATCGCCGCCTCGAACCGTCCGGACCACCGCGTCTCACTCATGGATGTGATTTCCTGCTGAAAGCCCGCGCCTGACGGCCGGGGACAACCTTGAGCCCGAACGAACCGGGCTGCTCACGCGTATATGCCCCGAGCCACCGTGCGTCCAGGCATCGACCCGGGGCCTCCACCGGCCGCATGCCCGGTCCGGGGAACAAAGACAGCCGGGCCTGGGCCGCGCCATGTATGCCGCCCCGGCGCGCGTCACGCCAGGGGAACGGCTTCTCCTCTGAAAATTGAGGCATTTTGCCCCACCGTTCCGGTGTCGGCGGACGGGCGGAGCAACCCCTCGCGCCGCCGTGTCGGAGGATCGCGGCATGGCCAGCTTTTGCTTCGACATGGGCCCTGCCAGGAGGCAGGCGCCGCTGGGAGGCATGGTCGATGGCCTCGAACCCTTCTTCAGCAGCGGAGCGCACGTGGATGCACCGGGTGGAGCGCACGATGGGTGCGCTGGCCGCGCACAACCACCGCCGGCCCTTCACGGCGCTCGTCTGCGCGCTCGCGCTGTCCGTCGTGGGGCTTCTGTCCGCGCGCCACCTGACCCTCAACGCGAACCTGGTGGACCTGCTGCCCCGGTCGTTCGAAAGCGTGCAGGCCATCCACACGCTGGAGGAGCGCTTCGGCGCCCAGGGGTGGGTGGTGGTGGTGGGCGAGGACGGGGACCCGGCGCAGCTCCAGAAGTTCGCGGAGGACCTGGCGCCGAAGCTGGAGGCGCTGCCGGGCATCCGCTACGTGGAGATCACCCGGCCCAGCAGCTTCTTCCGCAGCCACGCGCTCTACTTCCTGTCACCCGAGGACCTGAAGGAGGTGGAGCGCCGCATCGACGCGCGCCTCACCTGGGAGAAGGCGCGCGCCAACCCGCTCTTCGTGCCGCTGGATGACGCCCCGCCTCCGTCGCTGGACTTCTCCGACCTGGAGAAGAAGTACGGCGGCGGCGCGGTGACGCGCCTGTCCAGCCACCCCAGCGACTACTACCTGGATCCCGCCGCGCGCCGCGTAGTGGTGCTGGCCAAGCCGGAGGTGTCGTCCGCGGACCTCACCTTCTCCACGAACATCATCAACGAGGTGCGGGGCGTCCTGCGGCAGCAGGACCTGTCGAAGTACGGGCCCGGCTTCCACACGGCCATCACCGGCTCGTTCCAGAAGAAGATGGATCAACAGGCGCAGATCACCCGCGACGTGGCGGTGTCCTCCGCGGTGGCCACGGTGCTGGTGCTGCTCTACCTGTTCCTGCACTTCCGCAGCGCGCTCGCGGTGGGGATGGTGCTGGCGCCGGTGGGCGCGGGCCTCGCCTGGACCTACGGGCTGGTGGCCGTGGCGTATGGCCGCGTGAACCTGCTCACGGCCTTCCTGGGCGCCATCCTGGGCGGCCTGGGCGTGGAGCACGGCATCCACCTGCTGGGGCGCTACCTCACGCTGCGCGGAGAGGGCTGGACCTCCGAGCGGGCCACGCGGGAGTCGTTCACGCACACGGGCGGCGCGGCGCTGGTGTCCGCGCTGGTGGCGGCGCTCACCTTCTTCGTGCTGGGCACGTCCAAGCTCACGGCGTTCCGCGAGTTCGGCGTCATCGCGGGCGTGGGCATGCTGGTGCTCATCCTCGCGTACGTGCTGGTGCTGCCGGCGGTGCTGGGGCTGGGGGCGCGCTGGGGCTGGAGGCCGCGCGCGAACGCCACGGAGATGACGGAGGCGCCGCTGGGCCGCGTCATCACGCACCGGCGCGGGCTGCTCACCGTCGTGTCCGCGCTCGTCGTGGCGGGCCTGCTCACGCAGTTGCCGCGCCTGCGGTTCGACTACGACATCGGCTCGTTGCAGGACCAGCGCCTGGACTCGTTCGTGCTGGACCGCGCCGTCAACCAGCTCATCGGCTATTCGCAGGTCCCGCTGGTGGTGCTCACGCGCTCGCGCGAGGAGGAGGCCGCGGTCGTCCGGGAGCTCCAGGAGCGCAAGCGGGAGCGGGGCAGGGACTCCACGGTGGACTTCGTCGCGGCGCTCGCGAGCCTGGTGCCGGAGCGGCAGGCGGAGAAGCAGGCCATCCTGAAGGACATCGGGAAGCTGGTGGAGGACGTGCCCGAAGGGCAGCTCACCCCGGAGCAGCGCGGGCAGTTGGCGGAGCTGCGCAGGCAGGTGCGGGCGAAGCCCTTCACGGAGGCGGACCTGCCCTCCAGCGTGCGTCAGCAGTTCCAGGGGCGCGGCGGCCCGGGCACCGGCTTCGTGCTGGTGTATCCGTCCGCGGACCAGTCCGACGGACAGGCCATGCGCCGGATGGCGAAGGAGGTTCGAGGGGTGACGCTGCCGGATGGCCGGCCGGCGGTGGTGGCCGGTGAGGCCATGGTGCAGGCGGACATCTTCAACCTGGTGTCGCACGAGGCGCCGTTCATCCTGATGGGCTCCACGCTCACGGTGCTGCTGGCCATGTGGATGACGCTGGGCGGCCTGCGCACCGCGCTGCTGTGCCTGATGCCCACGGTGGTGTCGCTGTTCGCGGTGCTGGGGCTGATGCCGCTGTTGGACATGGAGTTCAACTACCTCAACATCCTGGTCATCCCGGTGCTCATCGGGACGACGGTGGACGCGGGCGTGCACCTCATCACGCGGCTCGCGTCACCGCGCAGCGACTTCGTGCGGGTGTACTCGGAGACGGGGAAGGCCATCTGCGGCGGCCTGCTCACGAGTGCGGTGGGCTTCGGTGCGCTGCTGCTCGCGGACCACCCGGGCCTCAACTCGATTGGCGCCCTGGCCAACGTGGGGTTCGGGATGAACCTGCTCATCATGCTGGTGACCTTCCCGGCGCTGTTGCTGGTGCTCTCCGAGCGCAAGCGGCGCCACCGTGCGGTTCCCCCACGGCGCATGGGTGAGCAACTCATCAGGGATGGCTAGGGGTCCTCTCGCGGCCCACGCCCTTCCATCAGGCCGAGGCGTCGTCCGTCTGGCCCCACACCCGCGAAGGAGTGAGAGCGATGTCTCAGCAATGGATCTGGATGAGCGTGGCGGCGGGCACCCTGGCGCTGGGCTCCGCGCACGCGCAGGTGGATCCGAACTCCGCGGGCGCCATCACCACCAGCCAGCCGAACCCGGGGGCCGCGCCGGGCACCCCCAACCCCATCAATGGCGCGTCGGCCAGTCCGACGACGCAGCCCATTGGCGACATCACCGGCGCGAACACGGGGACGGGCGGCGGCGGCACGTCCACGGGCGCGGTGATTCCGCAGCCGTACAGCGCCCAGCCGTTCGTCTCCGGCAACTCGCCGGACACCCTGCCGCCCAGCCCTGGCAACGCCACCACCGTGACGGGCGCGGGCACCGTGGTGGCGCCCGGCTCGGCCACCACCGTGACGGGCACCGGCGCGGTGCTGGCCCCCGGCACCAGCACCACCGTGGCGGGCTCCACGGGCTCCACCGCCACCATGGGCGCGCTGATGCCGCCCGCCACGACGACGCCCGGCACCATGCTGCCGGGCGCCTCCAACAGCACCGTCACGCCGGGGACGCCCACGGGCACCATGTCCAGCACGGGCGCGGTGCTGCCTCCGGCCACCGGCACGACGCCGCCGGCCATCACAGGCTCGCAGCCCACGCTGTCGCCGGACAGCAACACGTCCAGCAACTCCGTGACGCCGCTCGGTGGCGGCAACGTGACCCAGCCCCCGAGCCCCTGAGTCCCCGGGCCCTCCATGCCCGGCTCGCTGGCTCGCACTCCGGGCCAGCGGGCCTGGCGCGCGGAGGACACGTCCGTCTCGTGCAACCCTCCCCTTGCGTCCGCCCATGCCGTCCCCCGAGCAGGCAGGCGGATGAGCCACCCCTGCACACACCCCGGGGCCTGCTCACCTTCGGTCGTGCAGGCAGCCAGGACCTTTCAAGCAGTCAGACTCCTACTCGGGGGAATCCACATGAAGAAGTTCCTGAAGACCCAGCTGACGGTGGCGGCGGTTCTCGCGGGCGCGCTTGCGCTCGGCACGGGCTGTAAGTCGGACCAGTCCGCGACGCGCGGCACCGAGCCGACGCCGGCCTCCGACTCCACCATGCCCACGGACTCCAGCGGCACGGGCACGGACACTTCCGGCTCCGGCACCACCACCACGCCGCCTCCCAGCAGCGGCGGCTCCGGCTACGACACGGGCAGTACCTCGCAGGACTCGACACTGCCTCCGTCGGACATGAGCACCGGCGGCTCCGGCACGACGGATGACTCCACGCTGCCGCCCGCCACCAACGACGGCACCCTGGACCCGGCCACGGGCGGCGCGGGCACCGGCGAGGCCGAGCCCGGCGTGCACGACGGCGAGATGACCGAGCCGGGCACGGGCGGCTCCGGCATGGACACGGACGACAGCGCCATCCCGGACGACAGCAGCCTGCCCAATGACGCCACGCTCGACCCGAACAGCTCGGGCGCCAAGGGCAACATGACCACGCCGGTGCCGGACTCCACCGGCACGATGGCGCCCAACAACGGCACCACGCGCTAGTCCCTTCCTGGGATGAATGGAAGCGCCCGCGGCCTTCACCGGTCGCGGGCGCTTCGCCGTTTCCAGCGGCCGGCGCCCGGCGCGAACGACAAGACCCCGCCGACGCCCGGAAGGCGTCAGCGGGGTCATGAAGACAGCGAGGCCTGGATGATCAGCTCACCTTGACGCCTGGCGAGAAGGGCTGGCCCACCGGTTCGATGATGCGCGGGCTCCCGTTGTCACCCGGCCCATTGCCGGGACCGCCACCCGGGTCGAAGGTGGACGGCACGTGGCGCTCACGCCGCTCCTCTTCCGTCCCGGCTTCGCGCGCTGGAGGCAGGTCCTCCAAGGGGATGTGCAGCACGTCTTTCTTGCTCATGACGAACGCCTCCTTTCCCCTCTGAGGTTGGGGTGGGCGGGGGCTTTGCGCCACCGGGCGCCCCCCCGTCCGCATGCCCCCCGGCCTCCGGAATGCGTTTCTCTTGGATGACAGGGAGCGGCCGGGGGCTTATCCAAAGAGGTCCAGGCAGCACGCACCCACACCGAAAGCGTCCAACGCATGAAGCTGTTGCTGGCAGGCCGACGAGGAGCAAGCGATCCGCTGTTCGCCCCCCCGGAGGCGTCCCTGCCCTGGCTGCAACGCGTGGAGGCGTGGTTCCAGCAGGTGGCCGAAGGCGTGCTGGAGGGCAGCCACATCGAGGAGGGCCCCCAGGGGGCGCCCGTGCTGCACCTGCGCCTGCACCCGGCCGCGCCGGAGGTGTTGCTGCTCGCGACGACCCAGGAGCGCGTCGTCGTCTCCGCGGAGACCAGCGCCGCGGGGCCCGGCTACCACCGCTACCTGGTGGACCTGCTCAAGGGGCTGGGCGACCTGCACGGCATCTCCTGGGCCCCGCCCGACGAGGACGCCGGCGTGGGCGACGCCACGGGCTACTTCCACGGCGGTGACGTGGACATGGTGGAGAAGCACTTCCTGGGCTGGCTCCAGCACTCGGTGGGCCAGGTGCTGCGCATGCGCGACCTGGGCAACTCCGGCTTCGCGCTGTCCATGCGCTTCGGCCACACCTTCCAGCACCCGGGCGCGCTGCTCACGCCCATGGGGCCTCGCGACGAGCGCTGGCTGCGCACCGCGCATGAAGACCCGCGCCAGGGCGCGGACGTGTTCCCCTGGTGGAACCCCGGCGTGGACGCCCGCGAGCGCTACACGCGCGCCCTGTGCCGGCTGTGGACGGACGTCGTCTGGCGCCCGCCGCTGCTGGACGAGGAGCGCCAGCGCCTGCGCGACGTGGCCCGGCTGCTGGAGCAGGCCTGGCGCGAGGACCCCTCGCTCCCCTACCCGTGGCGCGAGTGGCAGGAGGTGCTCGGCTACCTGGGCATGGGCGGGACGGTGGCGGAGGAGGTCCACCGCCGCGCCCTGGAGTCGCCCGGCGTGGGGCCGCCCATCGGCTACCGGCGGGGCTCCGTGCAGGTGGCGCTCCCCGAGGGCTGGGAGATTCGCATCCCCGGCTCCCTGGCGGAGGCGCGCCTGCGGGACGGCAGCTGGGTGGCCCGGGACCACCGCCGCACCGTGCGCGTGGTGCCCCTGGAGGACTCCGCGGAGGAGCAGCTGGCGCCCACCAGCCCGGAGCGCAAGGCCCTGGAGCTGGAGCACCATGGCGCCCGCGTCAGCGGCCGCGCGTCCCTGCACATGGGCCCCGGCGAGTGCCGGCTGACGGCCCTGTGCCGCTCCGGCAACCGCCGCGCCCTCTGCGTGGTCAGCTTCGATGATCCGGACGAGCAGGACTGGGCCCTGGGCACCTGGCGTTCACTGGACCACGCCGTCGCCGCCTGACGGCGGGCATTCGTTTCAGCACCGACCACTTGCCAAAGCGCTGCCCGGTGGACAGTCAGCGCGCCCAGACGTCTTGCCGCGTAGCGCCGTCGCACCCACATTCCGTCGGCAGTTTCCCCACGGAATCGAGTGAGACGCATGAGCGGCAAGCGGGAAGTCTGGCCGGGCAAGCCCTGGCCGCGTGGCGCGACCTTCGACGGCTCTGGCACCAACTTCGCGGTCTACTCGCAGGTGGCCACACGCGTGGAGGTGTGTCTCTTCGACCGGGCGGACCCCACGAAGGAGATTGAACGCTTCGACCTGCCGATGAGCACCGAGTTCGTCTGGCACGGCTACGTGCCGGACCTGGAGCCCGGGACGCTGTACGGCCTGCGCGTGCACGGCCCCTACGAGCCGGAGAAGGGGCACCGCTGCAACCCGCACAAGCTGCTCGTCGACCCCTACGCCAAGGCGCTGTACGGCGAGGTGGACTGGAAGCAGCCGGTGTTCGGCTACCCCCTGGAGCATCCGAAGAAGGACCTGATGCGCGACGAGCGCGACAGCGCGGCCGGCATGCCCAAGGGCGTGGTGGTGAGCGACTTCTTCGACTGGGGCAACGACCGGCGCCTGGACATCCCGTGGCGCAAGACGGTCATCTACGAGGCCCACGTGCGCGGCCTCACCATGCGCCACCCGGGCGTGCCGGAGCACCAGCGCGGCACGTACGCGGGCCTGGGCTCGCCGGCCATCATCGAGCACCTGCAGAAGCTGGGCGTCACCGCGGTGGAGCTGTTGCCGGTGCAGGAGTTCGCGGACGACTCGTTCCTCAACGACAAGGGCCTGTCGAACTTCTGGGGCTACAGCACGCTGAACTACTTCTCCCCGGAGCAGCGCTACGCCAGCCGCAAGACGCCGGGCGGCGCGGTGGCCGAGTTCAAGTCGATGGTGAAGGCGCTGCACGCAGCGGGCATCGAGGTGATCCTCGACGTCGTGTACAACCACACGTGCGAGGGCAACCACCTGGGCCCCACGCTGTCGTTCAAGGGCATCGACAACGCGTCGTACTACTGGACCATGCCGGAGGCGCGGCACTACCTGGACTTCACCGGGTGCGGCAACAGCCTCAATGCCTCCAACCCTCAGACGGCGCGCTTCATCGTGGACAGCTTGCGCTACTGGGTGGAGGAGATGCACGTGGACGGGTTCCGCTTCGACCTGGCCACGGTGCTGGGCCGCATGGGCAAGGGCGGCTACGACCCGAACGCGCCCATCTTCCAGATCATCAACCAGGACCCGGTGCTCTCCCGCGTGAAGCTCATCGCGGAGCCGTGGGACGTGGGGCTCGGCGGCTACCAGGTGGGCGGCTTCCCGGCGCCGTGGCACGAGTGGAACGGCAAGTACCGGGACGCGCTGCGCAAGTACTGGAAGGGCGACGAGAACCAGGCCGCGGAGGTGGGCTACCGGCTCACGGGCAGCGCGGACCTGTTCGCGGCGGCGCGCCGGCGTCCGCAGGCGTCCATCAACTTCGTCACCGCGCATGACGGCTTCACGCTGCACGACCTGGTCACGTACAGCAGCAAGCACAACGAGGCCAACGGCGAGCACAACCGCGACGGCGCGGATGACAACCAGGCGTGGAACTGCGGCGTGGAGGGGGAGACGGACAACAAGGACATCATCTCCCTGCGCGAGCGCCAGAAGCGCAACCTGCTGGCATCGCTGTTCCTGTCCACGGGCGTGCCGATGATCGTCGCGGGCGACGAGATGGGCCGCACGCAGCAGGGCAACAACAACGCCTACTGCCAGGACAACGAGCTGTCGTGGGTGGACTGGAACCTGGACAAGACGCGCCAGGACCTCCTGGAGTTCACGCGCAAGCTCATCCAGTTCCGCCACGGGCAGCCGGTGTTGCAGCGCCGCCGCTTCTTCCAGGGCGAGCACCTGTGGGAGTCCGAGCACAAGGACCTGGCGTGGTTCCGGCCGGACGGCACGGAGATGGGCGCGGAGGACTGGCAGAAGCCCTTCGTGCGCTCGCTGGCGTTCCTCCTGGGCGGCGACGCCATCCCCACGCCGGATGAGCGGGGCCAGCGCGTGAACGGCGACTCGCTGCTGGTGCTGCTCAACGCGCACCACGACACGGTGACCTTCACGGTGCCGCCGCCGGGCGAGGGCGGCGCGTGGCGGCTGGAGCTGTACACGGCGGACGACAAGCGCGGCGACGAGGAGATGAAGCCCGGGAAGTTCGAGATGGCCGGACGGTCGCTCGCGGTGTTCCGCAAGCCTGGACCCGGGTCCAACGGCGTCGCGTGATAGAGCGTGCGCATCCTGTTCACCCGAGGGAGCGCACGACAATGGCGGACGAGGTCGACGGCGGCAGGAGTGAAGAGGCCGCCGTCGCGCGGGTGTACGGGGAGATCGCCTCCGCCTACGAGGTGCTCTACCCGTCCCTGCATCGCTACGGCGACCGCGTGGAGAGATTCCTCGCGGACGTGATGAAGCCGGGGATGCGCGTGCTGGACATGGGCTGTGGCCCGGCGCTGCACACGCGAGGGCTGGACGCGTCCGTGGACGTGGTGGGCCTGGACCTGGCGCCGGAGATGCTGGAGCTGGCGAAGCGCTCACGGCCGTCCGGCACGTGGCGCGTGCACAGCTATACGGATCCGGTGCCGGAGGACCTGGGCACGTTCGATGTCGTGCTGGTGATTGGGTGCCTGGACTTCTGTGACGACCTGCTGCGCGTGATGGAGCACCTGGGCCGGGTGCTGAAGCCGGGCGGACGGATGTTGTTCACGGTGCTGGAGCGCAGGCCCGGGCTGGAGGCGCACGAAGCGCCCACGCGCCAGGTGCGCACGGCGGACACGGACGTGACGCTGCACCTGTACAGCGCGGAGGAGACGGCGCGCGCGGTGGAGGCCGCGGGCCTGCGGGTCCGCGAGTACGTACACGGGCCCGGCTGGGAGCTGATGGCCGAGGAGCGCGTGATGTGGTTCGGCTGGTGGGACGTGACGCGCGGCTGAAGAGAGGCGCCGTCAGGATTTCCGCGCGCCTGCGTCCGGTGGCCTCGTCGGCAGCTTCAGGGGGGCGCACGGGGTTGTCCCGAGGCGTCCGGTTCCATGCGGGGGCGCTTTGCGCCGGGGCATGGGGTTCGGACGTTCCTCACGGCCATCACCGCCCGAGGTTCCTTTCATATCGAAGGCCGTACCGGTCGCACGCCATACCGTGAGGCGCGCATCGAGGCCCTTGGCTGGGCACAACCTGAACTAGCTCAACGGTAGAGCACGAGACGGTCACTCTCGCATTTGAAGGTTCGATTCCTTCGTTCATCGGGACCCCGTCGTTTTTCGCTGGTGTCAACGCGAGTCCACCGCGTCCTCCTCCCCACGCCGCACACTGGCTGGCCGCCAGGGCCTCCGGAGGCTTCCGTGCATCACGCGGAACGCTCCGGTCGCCGTCCGTGACCGGCATCCGGTGCGGAAGCCCGGGAGGCTGAACGCGGATCCGGACGGTCTGTTCGCGCGACGCGCCCGTGGGACGGCGGGGTCCTTTCCCAGCATCCGGGCTGCACTCTTTTCTTGTCGTCGAGGTGACGTGTCATGGGCATCGGTCGGGTGGAAGTGGCGCAGAACGAGCGGCTGTTCGTCGTGGTGAACGGGAAGGCGGAGCAGTACCTGGGGCCGGGCCGGCACTGGGTGGTGCGTCCGTTCCAGACCGTCCGCTTCGAGCGCGTGCCGCTGGAGCCACCGGTCACCCGGCTGGATGAAGCCAAGCTCGCGTTGGTGCCGGAGAAGGACCTCCAGGTGGTGGAGCTGGGCGCGGACGAGCGCGCGGTGGTCTTCCATCACGGCCAGCCGGTGCGGTGGCTGGGACGGGGCCAGCACCAGGTGTGGACGGCGCAGCGGCTGCCCGGTCGTACCGGTCGGCCCGAGACGCCGACCGTGCGGGTGGAGCGCGTGGACGTGTCCGGGGTGGCGACGGAGCCCCCGCGGGACGAGGTGCGCGCGCTGATTCCGGCCAGCGACTACGTGGAGACCACGGCCACGGAGGGCACGGTGGCGCTGCGGTACGTGAACGGCGTGCTGGACGCCGTCCTGCCGCCGGGCCGTCACGCGGCGTGGACGGTCGCGAACAAGGTGCAGTTCGCGGTCATCGACCTGCGCGAGAAGCTGCTCCATGTCACCGGCCAGGAGGTGATGACGAAGGACCGCGTGACGCTGCGGCTCAACCTGTCCGCAGCGTACCGGGTGGTGGACGCGCGGCGGCTGGCGGTGGTGGCGCGGGCGCCGGATGAAATCCTCTACCTGGCGATGCAGCTCGCGGCGCGAGAGGCCGTGTCCACGCGCACGCTGGACGAGCTGCTGGCCGCGCGCGAGGCCGTGTCCACGGAGCTGTACGCGCAGGTGAAGTCGGGGGCGGAGGGCGTGGGCCTGGAGCTGCTGCGCTTCGGCATCAAGGACGTGGTGCTGCCGAAGGAGATGAAGGACCTGCTCAACCGGGTCATCCAGGCGCAGAAGGAGGCGGAGGCCAACGTCATCCTGCGGCGCGAGGAGACGGCGGCGACGCGTTCCATGGCGCAGACGGCGAAGGTGCTCGCGGAGAACCCGCTGCTCGTGCGCCTCAAGGAGCTGGAGGCGTACAAGGACCTGGCCGCGAAGGTGGGTCAGGTGCACCTCGTGCTCGGTGAGGGCGCGGTGCCCACGCTGCAGCTCAAGGGCGGCTGACACACGGCCGTGTGGCTTCACAGCCACACGGCCTGCTTCTTCAGAGGGGAACAGGGGTTGGCCCGGGGGCTGCAATGTCCCCGGGCACACCCTGAAACCAAGGTTCCCGACCATGCGAGTCCTGCTCGCCGCGCTCTTCGTCTGTCTTCTGGCCGCCCCGGCCTCCGCCCAGCAACCCTGCCCTCCGGCCGCTTCGCCCACCGCGGGCGTCGCCCAGGGCACCCTGGTGGCCCGCTTTCGTGCGCAGCCCGACGCCGCGTGCCCGGACACCGAACCTCGCACCTTCAGCCTCAAGCAGACGCAGGTGGACGCGGAGGTCAGCGGGTTCCTCGCCTCCGTCACCGTGACGCAGGTGTTCGAGAACCCCTACTCCGCGCCCCTCGAAGCGCTCTACGTCTTCCCGCTGCCGGAGCTGGCCGCCGTGGATGGCATGGAGATGCACATCGGCGAGCGCGTCATCACCGGCGTCATCCAGACCCGTGAGCAGGCCCGCGACACCTACGAGCGTGCCAAGGCCGAGGGCAAGACGGCCGCGCTGCTCGACCAGGAGCGCCCCAATATCTTCACCCAGTCCGTCGCCAACATCCTCCCCGGTGAGACCATCCGCGTGCGCATCCACTACGTGGAGCGCCTCACCTACGACGCCGGCACCTACCGCTTCAGCTTCCCCATGGTCGTCGCCCCCCGCTACATCGGCGGCGAACCGCTGCCCACGCGCCAGGGCGAAGGCGTGGAGCCCGACACCACCTCCGTCCCCGACGCGAGCCGCATCACGCCCCCGGTCCTCACCGACACGCGCAGCGGCCATGACATCCAGCTCACCGTGCGCCTGGACGCGGGCCTCCCGGTCCACTCGCTGCGCTCCACCACCCACCGCGTGGACGTGAAGCGCGACGGACAGTCCCGCGCCACCGTCAGCCTGGGCCGCGATGACCGCATCCCCAACAAGGACTTCGTCCTGGAATACGTCGTCGCCGACGCGCTCATCCGCCCCGCCGTCCTCATGCACCGCGACCCCGGCGCGGACCACGGCTACTTCCTGGTGATGCTCAACCCGCAGCTGTCCCCCACCCAGCGGGAAATCGTCCCGCGCGAGCTCTACATGGTGCTCGACACGTCCTGCTCGCAGTCCGGTCTGGCCATCGAGAAGTCCAAGGCCATCACGAAGGAGGTGCTCACCCACCTGATGCCCGAGGACACCTTCCAGGTCCTCAACTTCGACACGCAGGTGACCAAGTTCGCGCCCACCGCCGTCCCCGCCACGCCGGAGAACATCCAGAACGCCCTGCCCTACGTCGCCAACTTCTGGGGCGGTGGCGGCACCGACGTGAACATCGCTGCCCGCGAAGCCATGGTCCCCGCCAACGACCCCGCCCGCCTGCGCATGGTGCTCTTCATGACGGACGGCCTCATCGGTGGTGACGAGCAGGTCCTCTCCACGCTCCAGCAGCACCTGCGTGAAGAGACGCGCATCTTCTCCGCCGGCGTGGGCTCCAGCACCAACCGCTACCTCATCACCAAGATGGGTGAGCTGGGCCGCGGCGCCTCCACCCTCGTCAACCTCAACCGCCCGGAGGAGGACGTCGCCCGCGAGTTCGAGCAGCGCATGCGCGGCCCCGTCCTCACCTCCGTCAACGTGGACACGGAAGGCCTGCCCGTCAGCGACGTGTACCCGAAGTCCG
Source organism: Corallococcus sp. M7 (assembly GCF_054512695.1). Taxonomy (NCBI): domain Bacteria; kingdom Pseudomonadati; phylum Myxococcota; class Myxococcia; order Myxococcales; family Myxococcaceae; genus Corallococcus; species Corallococcus sp. M7. The sequence goes on along the minus strand of NZ_CM137252.1, from coordinate 508,866 downwards.
TGCCGGACCTCTTCGCCGGCCAGCCGCTGTTCCTCGTGGGCAAGTTCACCGGCACCGGTGACGGCGTCCTCCGCATCTCCGGCCGCGTGCGTGGCCAGGTCCGCCACTTCGACGTGCCCGTGCACTTCCCCGAAGCCGCTCCGGAGCACGACTCGCTCAAGAGCCTCTGGGCCCGCCAGCGCATCGAGGAGCTCACCGTGGAGGGCTACCGTGGCGAGACGCCCGAAGTCATCCAGGGCATCACCGACACCGCGCTCCAGTACCACCTGATGAGCCGCTACACGTCCTTCGTCGCGGTGGAGCAGGTGGCCCGCACGAACCCCGACGGCGAGACGATCCGCGAGATGGTCCCCGTGCAGCTCCCCGACGGCATGGTCGCGGGCGCCCTCAGCCGCGAGGAGATTCCCCCCGGTGACCCCATCATCTCCGTGCGCGCCCCGCGCAACGCCCGCCGCGTCACCGCCTACTTCCCCTTCGGCCTGGTGAAGCCGCTCACGTTCGACAACCTCACCCGTTCGTGGCGCGGCCGGTTCCTCGTGCCGCTGGGTGTCGCGGATGGCTACTACACCGTGTTCATCATCGCGGAGCTGGCGGACGGCCGCGTGGAGCGCAGCGAGGTTCGCTACCGCCTGGACTCCAAGGGCAACGACTTCGACGTCATCCTCTCCCAGAAGGAGCTCGCCCCCGGTGACACGCTGACGCTGGACGTGGACGCGGTGGAGGCCACGCAGGAGGTCAGCGTGTACGGCGACCTCTTCGGCGAGGACCAGCACCTCTTCGACTCGACGGACGGCCTGCGCTTCAACAAGTCGCTCGTCATCCCGGAGGGCACGCCCGCCGGTTCCTACGAGCTGGTGTTCGTCGCCCGCGACGCCGCCGGCAACCGCTTCGAGCGCCGCGAGACGCTGCGCGTCATCCACGCTCGGCGTGACTGACCCGCGAATCAATCTCGGGTACCCTGGCGGTCCGCTTGCGGCCCCGCGCCTTCACCGGCGCGGGGCTGTTTCTTTGGCACCCGGCCGCGAGGAGTCCTTCGATGTCGTCGTCCCTGCACTACACGCCCAACCTCCGCGATATTGAGTTCAACCTCTTCGAGTTCCTGGACATCGGCCACACGTCGCTGGGCAAGGCGCCCTTCGGGGACCTGGACGAGACGGCGGCCCGGCAGACGCTCCAGACGTTCGCGCAGCTGTGCACGCAGGAGCTGGCGAAGAGCTTCGACGAGTCCGAGCACAACCCGCCGAAGCTGGAGAACGGCGAGGTGAAGCTGCCCCCCGGCCTCAAGGCCGCGATGGGCGCCTACTACGACGCGGGCATGCACCTGCTGGAGACGCCCCCGCACCTGGGCGGCCTGGGCGCGCCGCCGTCGCTGGGCTGGGCCGCGTTCGAGCTGCTCCTGGGCTCCAACCCCGCGCTGGCGTTCTTCACGCTGGGCAACCTGCTCGCGCGCGTCATCGACAAGCTGGGCACGGACTCGCAGAAGCAGCGCTTCCTGCCGCACATCCTGGACAAGCGCTGGAGCGGCTCCATGGTGCTGACGGAGCCGGACGCGGGCAGCGACGTGGGCGCCGCGCGCACCAAGGCCCGTCACGTGGACGGCGACGTCTGGGAGATTGAAGGCGTCAAGCGCTTCATCACCAACGGCGAGTCGGACATCGCGGAGAACATCATCCACATGGTGCTCGCGCGTCCGGAAGGCGCGGCGCCGGGCACCAAGGGCCTGTCGCTGTTCGTGGTGCCCAAGTACTGGGTGAACGAGGACGGCAGCCTGGGTGAGCACAACAACGTCGTGTGCACCAAGCTGGAGAAGAAGATGGGCCTGAAGGGGTCCGTCACGTGCGAGTTGACGTTCGGCGACGGCAAGCCCACGCGCGGCCTCTTGCTGGGCGAGGTCCACGACGGCATCCGGCAGATGTTCCACATCATCGAGAACGCGCGCATGGCGGTAGGCCTCAAGTCCATGGCCGCGCTTTCCGCGGGCTACTTCCGCGCGCTGTCGTTCGCGAAGGACCGCGTGCAGGGCAGCGACCTGGGCAAGGCGCGCGACAAGACGGCGCCGCGCGTGAACATCCTCCAGCACCCGGACGTGCGCCGCATGCTGATGGCGCAAAAGGCGCACGCGGAAGGCCTGCGCGCGCTGGCCCTGTTCACCGCGTCCGTGCAGGACCAGGTGGAGCTCCAGGGCGGCCACCGCTCCACCGCGGCGGGCGAGGCGGACGTGCTCAACGACATGCTGCTGCCGCTGGTGAAGGGGTACAGCTCGGAGAAGGCGTACGAGCTGCTGTCCCTGTCGCTCCAGGTGCACGGCGGTTCGGGCTTCCTCACGGACTACCCGGTGGAGCAGTACATCCGGGACCAGAAGATCGACTCGCTCTACGAGGGCACCACGCACATCCAGGCGCTGGACCTGCTGATGCGCAAGGTGGCGCGCGACGGCGGCGCGACGCTGATGGGGCTGCTGGAGCGCGTCCGTGCGACGGCGGATGGCGACGAGGGCGGTCCGGAGCTGAAGACCGAGCGCGCCGCGCTGGGCGAGGCGGTGGGCCACCTGCAGACGCTGCTCGGCACGCTGATGGGCAAGCTGGGCGAGTCCGTCTACCACGTGGGCTTCCAGGGCAACCGCGTGCTGTTCGCGGTGGCGGAGGTCATCATCGGCTGGCTGCTGGTGCGCCACGCGGCCGTGGCGCTGGAACGGATGAAGTCCAACCCCGGCGACAAGGCGTTCTACGGCGGCAAGGTGGCCAGCGCCCGCTGGTACTGCCATGAGGTGCTGCCCGGCATCGCGCACGCGGCGCGCATGGTGGAGAACGGCAACCTGGACCTGATGGAGGTTCCGGAAGAGTCGTTCTAGCGACGCATTGGCGGCGCGCTTCCTGGAGCGCGCCGCCACCCGCGGGTTCTGCCTCGACAGTGCTCGGCATGGCACCGACAATGCCGCGATGCTCACTGTGTATGGCTTTGGCCGCGTCCATTCGAAGGTCGTAGGACTCACGCGCGACTTGCGCGTCCTGTGGGCCCTTGAAGAACTGGAGCTGCCCTACCGGGTGCACGGCGTGGATCATCCCGCGGGGGAAACCCGAGGAGAGGCGTACCAGCGGCTGAACCCGTTCCGTCAGGTGCCGGTGCTCGATGACGACGGCTTCGTGCTTACCGAGACGGGCGCCATCCTGCTGTACCTGGCGGAGAAGACGGGCCAGTTGATGCCCGCGGACCTCCAGGGTCGCGCCCAGGTGACGCGCTGGTGCTTCGCCGCGCTCACCACGGTGGAGCTCCCGCTGTCGCAGATCATCATGATCGACCTGCTCGGCGCCTCCGACCCCACCGGCGAGCAGCGGCGTCCCGGCCTGGTGAAGTACGCCGAGCACCATCTGGCCGCGCTCGAGGACTGGCTGCGGGAGCGTCCGTATGTCGCCGGCGAGGCCTTCACCGTGGCGGACATCCTGATGACCACGGTGCTGCGCGAGGTGCGCAACGCGGGCGTGCTCGAAGGCTTCCCCCGCGTCTCCGCCTATCGAGAGCGCTGTGAGGCGCGGCCCGCCTGGAAGCGGACGCTGGAGGCCTATGAGCAGCGCCTCGGGGTCCCGGCGGGCACTGCTCGCTAGCCGCGCGCTCAGGGCTCCAGGTCGGCGATGGAGAACGTGTAGTCCCCCACGCTGTCGGAGAAGAGAAGCCCGTCGGTGAAGAACAGCTCGACCGTATAACGGCCTTCCGGCATCCCCTGGAGGTCGAACGTCGCGAGCGTCGGTCGTACGTCGTACATCGCCGACTCGTACAGCACCTCGCCCCCGGGGCCGCGCACTCGCATGCCGCAGTGATTGACGGAGGTGCTCACGCTGCAACTCAACCGGTAGGCACGGCCCGCGACGGCGTCCAGCGCGACGACGTCGACATCGCCATAGGGCTCGACCTTCCCCGAGACAGTACCGACGGGCACCACGGGGGCCTCCGTGAGGGTGTCCGCGAACTCGTCCGGCCCCCGGTCCAGCAGCGAGTATTTGTACGAGGGGTCGAAGTAGGTGGAGGCGGCGGAGTTGCTCCGCACGCGGGCGTACACGGTGCCCTCCTGCGTGGCGAGCACGGACGCATGGAAGTGCGTAGGGCCCCCCGTGCCCTCCGAGCCCGCCAACTTGAGCCCGTCCGCTCCGAGGAGCTCGACACGGCAGGACGGGGCGTAGCTGGCGATGAGGCTCTGGCAGCTGAATCGATAGATGCGGCCGGCCGTGACGTGGAACGAGAACAGGTCCACGTCCTCACGGCTGTCCAGGTTCGCGTCCACCCATGGGGAGGAGGGGTCCATGAGCTCCACGGGGGTCGCGGCCTCGAGGTAGTCCCCATGGTCATCCCCCTCGCGCACGTCCCGCCTGCAGGACAGTGCCGCCGGGACGTAGCCCTGGGGGCAGGTGCACACGGCCTCTCCGGAGGACGTCACACACTGGCCCGGACCGCAGTCGGCGTCCTCGCACGAATCGGAATCACAAGCGCAGAGGATGGCGAGCGCGAGCGCCGTCGCCAGGGAAGAAGCAGAACGCAGCATGTCGTGGACTCCCACGGAGGCCCGGCCCCAATCCCCCCCGCTCGACCATATCAACCGGGCCGCCGCGGGTGCGGCTCCGGGGACACACACCGGGCTGGCCCGGGGTTCGCAATAGGGGTGGCGCATGATGCTCTCCACCCTCACCGCCCTGGCCCTGGCCTCCACCGTCACCAACACCGAGACCGTGCACGACCTGAAGCCGTTCAGCGGCCACGTCGTCGCGTGCACCGAAGGCGGCCTGGAGCTGTTCACGCCCGCTGGCCGCCCGGTGCGCGTGCTCACGGTGGAGGACGGGCTCCCCAGCCATTACTGCCGCGCGCTGGAGTCCACGGGTGACCGGCTCTTCGTCGCCACGGATGAAGGGCTCGTGTCGCTGGATGCCCGCTTCCAGGTGACGCCGGTGCTGGACGTGCGCTGGCAGGCCCTGCCTCCCGCCGAGGACGCGAGCACGCCGGACTACGTGAGCCGGCTGGAGTCACTGGCCTCCGTGCTGGCGCCGAATGCCACGTACACGGCGTTCTCTCCGCGCTTCGCGGGCACGGCGGAGGGGCGGCTGTTCGAACTGGGCACCGAGCGCGCGTGGTCCCTGCCGGGACCGGTGCGCTTCATCTCCGACACGCGCGACGGCGTGGACGTGGGCACCACCGAGGGCGCGTTCTCCATCAGCGCCAGTGGCCGGCTCTCCGCGCTGCGCGACGTGCCCACCGGGCCGCTGTCCTTCACCGTGACGGAGCAGGGCGTGCGCATCGTGGGCAGTCACGGCGAGGTGCACGCGTGGGAGACGGAGTCCGTGCCGCTCCAGGCCGTGAGCGTTCCCAAGGGTGCCACCGTGTTGAGCACGGAGTGGGCGGGCACGCGGACCTCCGGCGTGTTCAAGCTTGGACCCAAGGGGTGGCGCCGCGTCACGCCCACCGGGCAGCTCTGCGGCAATCACATCACCGCGCTCGCCCGGCATCAGGGGCGGCTGGTGGTGGGCACGTTCGACCGGGGCGCATGCATCCAGCGCGAGGACGGCCGGTGGCAGACCGTCCGCGCGCCCTCGCTGCCCAGCGACCAGGTGCTGGGCATCAGCAGCGACGGACCGAACCTCTACGTCGCCACCACGTATGGCCTGGGATTCCATGACGGGAAGACGTGGACGCAGATTGCCTACGGGGCTCGCAACCCCGTGAAGCTGGGGAAGCTGTCCGTGCTCAACGTGTCCCAGATGGATGACGGAGTCGCGCTGGTCGACGGCCGGGGCGTGTCCCTGGTCACTCCCGGCACCGCGCCTCTGTCGCTCGTGAAGCGGCTGCCGCTGCCGAAGGAGTGGAGCAAGCACCCTTCCGTGGGGGAAGCCTCGGGCCGCTTCCTGTGGATGGGCAGTGAGGACCGGGGCCTGCTGCGCTGGGACGGCGCGAAGTGGCAGCGCTTCCACGACGGCCGCGACCTCACCGACAACTGGATCACCGCGCTGTCCACCGACGCGCAGGGGCGCGCCGTCGCGGGCACCTGCCAGGATGGCTTCAGCTACTTCGACGGCGCGAAGTGGACCCGCGTGCGCGCCGCGCCCGGTCTGCCCTCCTCCGCCATCGTCTCCGCCGCGCTCGTGCCCGGTGGCGCGCTGGTGGGCACGCTGCTCGGCGCGTCGTACTTCGACGCGGCCACGGGAGAGACGCGCGCCCTGCCGAAGCTGGCCGACCCGCGCGTCTACGCGGTGCTCCCCGACGGTGACTCCGCCCTCTTCGGCACCGAGGGCGGACTGTCGAGCGCAGCCTGGAAGGCCGTCTCCGCTCCGGCCCTCAGTCAGCGCTGAGGCCCGCTGGCCTCGAAACCCCTTCCGGTGCTCTCATTACGCACCTTCCGAGGAGGGACACGATGTGGATCGTCGAAGAAGACGGCTGGAGTGACCAGGGCGTGCGCATCACGGACGACGCGATGCTCGAACGATTCCGCAAGGTCCTGGAGGAAGAGGGCCCCCTCATCGTGCAGCATTGGTTCTACCGGGGGAGCCGTGGTTCCGAGTTCATGATCTTCACGGTGTTCGACGAACTCATCACCTACATGAAGGAGAAGTCGAAGCCCGGCGATGCCTTCACCCTTTGGTCATTCGAAGCCACCTGCACCCAAGCGCTCATCCTCGCGGACGGCAAGATTCCGGATGAGCGAGGGCGGGTCCCCCAGCGCGGAGCCTATTGATCCGCCTGGGGACGGCCGCGACTACGCCGGCTTCGGCGCCGTGCCTCGCGCGGCCAGTTCGCGCTCCACGTAGAGCCGCAGGATGTGCATGAAGTCCTGCGCGTTCGTGACCACGCCGAAGGCCTGGTGCGTGCCGCGGTCCTTCAGCTTGCTCACCACGAACTCGGACGAGTCCACGCAGATGGTGGGCAGCTCCCGCAGGGAGCCGTCCTTCTCCGTCACGAACGCGGGCAGCATGTTCCCCGTCGCGATGGCGTGCAGCGCCGTGGCCACCAGCACCGCCATCGTCGCCTTCACCGCGTGCCGGCGCATCGCGTCCTGCGCCGCCAGGTTGTCCGTCACCACGTCCGGCAGCGGCCCGTCATCCCGGATGGAGCCCGTCAGCACGAACGGCACGCCGTGCTTCACGCACGCGTGCATGATGCCGTTGGTGATGACGCCCGCCTCCACCGCCTTCGCGATGGAGCCCGCCTGCCGCACCCGGTTGATGGCGCGCATGTGCAGCCCGTGCCCGCCCGACGTCGCCTCGCCCGCGCCGCTCATCCCCAGCGTCGTGCCGTAGATGGACGCCTCGATGTCGTGCACCGCCACCGCGTTGCCCGCGAGCAGCGCCCCCACGAAGCCGTTCTCCACGAACCACGTCATGTCCGTGCGCGCCCGCGAGTGCACCAGCGCCGGCCCCGTCACCCAGATGGGATAGCCGCCCCGCTCGCGCTCCTCCACCAACAGCCGCGCCATGTGCGCGTAGTCGATGGGCTTCTCGCGCGACACCTCGCTCGTCATGAACTTGAACTCGCCCTCCCCGCCCTCTTGCAGGTAGGCCATGTTCACGTAGACGCCTTCGCTGCCGTCCTCCGCCTTCCCCACCACCACCTGCTCGCCCGCGCGCACCCGGCGGCCCTCGCGCACCCAGAGCTCGCCCTGCGCGTCCAGCACCAGCGCGCCGTCCATGCGCGGCTCGCGCGGCATCCGCCACCGCCCGTCCAACCGCACGTACGTGGGCAGGTTCGTCGTGGTGAAGAAGCCCTCCGGCAGCACGCCGTCCGCCGGAGCCGGGGTGAAGCGCGCGTCGGGGAAACCGCTGAACCGCGCCGCCGTGAAGTCGGGATGAGCAATGGTCGTCACCCCGCCACCATGCGCGGGCGCTCCCACCCATTCAAGGACGCCGCGCATCGCCATCCCCTCGGATTGTTTCCCCTTTCATAAGGGCCACCCACCTGGACGCACCCTGTCAAACGCTTCCCCCGCAACCACCGCGCGAATCCCGGGTTCATTTCCTCAAGGACGACGCGCTGGCACTCACGCCCGCGCCCATCGAGGAGGAATCACCATGAAGCGCAACGGACTGGGGATGCTCGCGGCGGTGCTGGGTCTGACGGTGGCGCTGCCGGCCATGGCCGCGGAGGCCGACAAACGCCAGGTGAACCAGCAGCAGCGCATCAACCAAGGCGTGAAGAGCGGCGAGCTCACGGGCCGCGAGGCCGTGCGGCTGGAGCGCCAGCACCGCGCCCTCAACCGCGAAATCCGCCAGGAACGCCGGGACGACGGCCACCTGGACGCCGCCGAGCGCGCCCGCATCGACGCGAAGCAGGACGCCCTCAGCCGCCGCATCGCCCGCCAGAAGCACGACGCCCAGAGCCGCTAAATCCCCCGGAATTACGCACCGCGACAAGGGCCTTCCCGGGCGGCCCCCCGGGGGCCCTGTCGCCGGTGCGGCACTTCCGTGGCCGGGATTCCGCTCCGGGTGCGTCCATTCGCACACATGTGTGCGCCTGGAGTGAAAAGCAGGTGGGGGACGCAACACCGGTTCTCGAACGCCGAGAATGGAAACAATCGCAGCCGGTGACCACTCCGGGTCACTGCTCCCCCAAGGAGCCCCCCCATGAGCAGCTACCGCATCCAGTCTGGTGACACCCTGTCCGCTCTGGCCCAGCGCTACGGCACGTCCGTGGACTCGCTGATGAAGGCCAACCCGCAGATCACCAACAAGGACCTCATCTACGCGGGCAAGACGCTGAACATCCCCGGCTCGCGCGACAGCTTCGAGTCCGGCAGCCAGGGCGTGCGCGGCGGTGGCAACGCCGGCGGCAACAACAGCGGCGCGGGTGACGTGTCGGCGCCTCCGGGCGGCGCGGGTCCGGCCACGCGCGGCCCCGGTGGCAGCCCGTTCGACATCGCGGTGTCGCACCTGGGCAAGAACGCCGGCTCGCTGAAGCTCGAGGGCAGCGGCGTGGGCGCGGACATGGAGGACTGGGTCCCCAACAACGTGAACTGCGCCAACTTCGTCTCCGCGTGCCTGGAGCAGGCCGGGCAGATCAAGGACAGCCAGCACAGCGCGTCCGTGATGACGCTCCAGGCGAACCTGGACCGCGACCCGAACTTCCAGCGCGTCAGCCTGAAGGACGCCAAGCCCGGCGACGTCGTCTCCATGAAGGTGGGCAGCGGCCAGCACGTGGTGATGTTCGCGGGCTGGAAGGACGGCAAGCCCCAGTTCATCGGCTCCAACAACATCAACTCGGACGGCTCGCAGCGCATCAGCTACACGTCGATGAACTACCCCATCATGTCCGTGCACCAGTACCGGGGCTGAACAGACCTGTCGCCTGAAGTCCCCGATGGGGCCTTCGCCTTCCCGCGCTCCTGGCGCCTGGAAGGGGGAGGCCCCATCCGTTTTTTCGCGGGGTTGGCCCTGGCCGCCTGCCCTCCAAGGCCCCCGGAGTGGCGAGGGTTTCACATTGCCAATGGCCTATCGTCCAGGGCTGGACGTTCCCTGGACACGGGGTCTTTCGGACGGAGCCGGACGGGGGGAGGCTCCCGGGTGCCATGCGAAGCCTCATCCTCCTCGTGGAAGACCATGTCGACAGCCGTGAGATGCTGGAGGAGTTCCTCACGCTGGAAGGGTTCGCCGTGGAGGTCGCCGGCAACGGCCTGCACGCCTGGGAGCGCCTGAGGCGCGGCCCCACGCCGGACGTGATGCTGCTGGATTTGATGATGCCGGTGATGAGCGGCTGGGAGCTGATGGAGCGCGTGCAGAAGGAGCCGCGCCTGAAGAACCTGCCCGTCATCGTCGTGTCGGGCGCGGGCGCCACCCGGCCCGTGCCCCAGGGCATCCGGGCGTCCATCCCCAAGCCGCTGGACCTGGACGACCTGATGCGCGCGCTGGAGCCGTTCCGCTCCTCCGCGCAGTCGCAATTAGCCGCCGCCTACTGAGCGGCCGGCGGCGTCGCGGGCTGCGCCTGCTCGCGCGGCAGCAGCACGCGGAAGACGGTGCCCTCCGACGCGCGCGAGCGCACCTCGATGCGGCCCCCGTGGCCCTTCACCACCTGTTCGACGATGTAGAGCCCCAGCCCCAGGCCGCCGTGCGTGTTGCCGCCCGCGCCGCGCCGGAAGGGGTCGAACAGACGGGGCAGCAGGTCCGGCGGGATGGGGTCTCCGCCGTTCTGCACCTCCAGCACCACGTGCGCGTCCGCGTCCGACAGCGTGAAGCGCACGGGGGATTCCGGCGGGCTGTACTGGAGCGCGTTGCCGCCCAGGTTGCTCACCACCTGGAGCAGCCGTCCCGCGTCCCAGGCGCCGTCGTAGCGGCCCGGGCCCACGGTCAGCGTCAGCGAGCGCTCCGGCCACGCCGCCTCCAGCTCCTCCACCGCCTGGCGCACCACCGCGCGCACGTCGCCGGGCACGCGCTCGATGGGGATGCCGCCGCCCAGCCGGCTGCGGGTGAAGTCGAGCAGCTCGGAGATCATCCGCGCCATGCGCTCGCTGGAGCGCGCGATGCGGGACACCGCCTTGCGGTCGCGCTCCTGGAGCGCGTCGCCGTGCAGCAGCTTGGTGACGGACAACTGGATGGCGTTGAGGGGGTTTCGCAGGTCGTGGCTGACGATGGCGATGAGCCGCTCGCCGAACTGCGCCGCCTCCCGCGCCGCTTCTTCCGCGCGGCGGCGCTCGGTGACGTCCACCAGCGTGACGACGCCCGCGACGATGTGGTCGTCCCGGTCGCGCACGGGCGCGCTGGAGCCCAAGAGGTGCGCGGTGGTGCCGTCCGGCCGGCGCACCTGGAGCGGCTCCGCCTGCCGCGTCTCACCGGTGCGCAGCGCGCGGGCCATGGGCCACGCGTCGTCCGCGAGCGGCTGGTTGTCCGCGGTGAACATCTGATGCGACGCCTCGTAGTCCGCCAGGCTGGCGGAAGGGCGGAACGGATGGCCCAACAGCGACTCCAGCGCGCGGTTGCCCAAGAGCAGCCGGCCGCTGGGCGCCTCCGCGATGAGCACGCCCGCGGGGAGCTGATCCAACACCGCCGCCAGCCGCGCGCGCTCCGCCTCGATGGTGGCCAGCAGGCGCTGCCGCTCCGCCTCCGCGTTCCGGCGCTGGGTGATGTCCAGCACCGTGGCGGCGCGGCCCACGCGGCGGCCCGTGGCATCCCGCAGGGACGTCACGTGCACGAACGCGGGGAAGCGGCTGCCGTCGCGGCGCAGGTGCAGCGCTTCGTATTCGTGGAACGGCTTGGAGCTGGCGGCGGCCATGTGCCGGGGCAGCGCGCCGCGCGACTCGGGCGCGACCAGGTCCTCCAGCCGCAGGCCCTTGAGCGCCTCCACGGGCTGCCCGTGCATGCGCGCGAGCGCGGGGTTCGCCGCCACGAACGCGCTGTCCTCCGCGGCCATCACCGCCACGCCCACGCCCAGGTGCGTGAAGATGTCCTCCCAGCGCTGGGAGCTGGACGCGTCCGGGGCGCCCTGCTCGCGCGCCACCTCCGCCGCCTCGCGCGACGCGAGCATCCGCGCCTGGACATGGGCCTCCAGCGCCGAGGCCTCCACCGCGTCCACGGCGTCGTGGAAGCGCTCCACCTGCTCCTCGTCGCCCGGGCCGCCACCGCCGCCCCGCTCCCGCCACAGCCGCAGCACCGTGTCGCGCAGGCGCCGGAAGTTCGTCGTCGTGGGGTGCCCGTCGGAGCCCTGCACCAGCAGCGACAGCTCGCGCGCCAGTGCGTCGGAGACGCGCGCGTCCGGGTTCGACATCCTGGCAGCCACCGCGGACAGCCCGCGCGTGAAGGTGTCGCCAGAGCCCGGGGCTTCGTGGAGCCACGCGTCCTGCAAGACGTCGCGGGACTGGAAGAGGAAGTCGGCCAGGGGCAGGGACACGGTGCGCGGCTCGCGGGGCGAAGGGGGCCTGGGAGGCATCCGGGAAGAAGACGAGGTCTCCCTGCGACTTAGGCTCCTGCTTCCCATGCGACAAGGACCGTCTAAGGACCGGCTGGCGACCTGTCAGGAGGAAGGCGAACGGACCAGCTCCAGCGGCCACAAGGCGGTCAACCGCAGGAGCCCCACGCCCGGCTCCACGCGGTAGCGGACCTGGAAGCCGCAGGCGAGCACCGTCGCCCCCTCCCGCCCCGACGGCGGCACCGGCAGGCACGGCATCCGGCTGGCGAGCGCCCCCAGCTCCGCCTGAAGCCGCTCACGCACCGCGGGCGTACACGCCGTGAGCGTGCGCACCACCGGGGGTTCCAATTGGCAGCGGTAGGCCATGAGCGCCGCCAAGGGTGTACATCTACAGCCCAACTGCAAGATGACAGTGACACGGTGATGTGAGCTGTCGGGCACCGGGCGTCTGGGAGAAACAGTCGCTGGGGCTCACTGTCGGACAGGTGACGCTGGGGCTCCCGTCAGACCCGGGTGCGCTTCAAGAACTTGAGGAAAAACAGGTCGAATCGGGGGATGGCCCTGGGCGTCCACCACCTGCTGCTCGTCGAGGACGATCGGACATGGCGAGAGGGTGTGGGCCGCGCTGCGCGTGAAGCGGGCTTCCTTGTGTCGTCCGTGGCGGATGGCGCGGAGGCATTGGACTGGCTGCGTCATCGTCCGCGCGCGCAGCACCCGGACCTCATCCTGCTGGACCTGGTGTTGCCCCGGGTGGATGGCTGGGAGCTGTACGGCCAGCTGCGCACGGACGCGAGGCTGCGGCACCTGACGGTGATGCTGATGTCCTCCGCGAGCGGTACGCCGGACGTGCCGCTGCACGGGGTGGTGGGCTTCCTGCACAAGCCGCCGCAGCCGGAGGCGCTGGTGCGGTCGCTGGCGGAACGGCTGCGCGAGCTGCCCGAACGTCCGAAGGAACCGCCGCGCGTTCCGTACTCGCTGCGGCTGACGGACGAGTCGCTCTACGCGCTGCACGCCCTGCCGGGTCCGGTCCGTCACGCCGTGCGCGTGCACCTGCTGCGCGCCGCGGAGCTGGCCGCCTCGGAGCTGCCCCTGGCGTCGTCGTGGCTGATGGCGCTGCACAGCGAGCAGCCGTCGCTGCTGGTGACGGTGGAGGGCGTGCGCGTGGTGCTGGAGGTGGACGACACCGGCTGCGCGCTGACGGCGAGCATCGTCATCGTGCCCAGCCACCTGCGCTGCGCCTGATCACACCACCGGCACGCGGTGGACCTCGCCGGAGTGCAGGTCCAGCCACACCACGCGCCCGTGCAGGTCGTGGACGACGCACCAGTCCTCCGTGAGACGCACGACTTGAGGCGGGGTGCCGGAGAACTCCACCGTCGCGCGGGCGTGGTCGGCGACGGTGCGCAGGACGGCCGTGTGCAGCTCGCCCTTCTGGAAGCGCGTCACGCGCCAGGAGTGCGCGAGCACCTCGCCCACGCGCTCCGCGTCCGGCCGGGCCGGGCGGTGGAAGCGCCGCGAGAGGGTGGGGGCCACGTAGTAGGGCAAGGGTCCGGGCTCCTCGCCTTCGGGGACCTCGATGCGCACGCCCATCGCCTCGCCGTCGGGCGTGAGCGAGAGCGCGTCCGGCGCCCCCCTCAGGTCCTTCATGTCCACGCGCCCGCGCAGGACCGGGCCGCCCGACAGTTCGTAGGCCCAGCGCTCCAGCCGTTCGAAGCCCTGGTCCGGGGTGAGGTGCAGGACGAGGAACGACAGGTGCTTCGCGTCCACGGCCATCCGGAGCACGGTGCCGCCCACCTCCGACACGCGCCACAGCGAGCGCGGCTCCGAGGCCAGCGTGTCCACCATGCTCACGGTGTCGCGCGTGGCGGTGAACCACCGCTCCCCGTCGTAGATGGGAGCCCACGCGTCCAGCTCCAGATCGCACCAGCGCGTGGCCCTGCGCTCCACCAGGTCCAGCCGCGACACGCGCCACAGGTCGCCCCGGCGCGCCAGCGCGAGCGCGCGGTTTCCCTGCGAGGACAGGACCAGGGAGAACGCCGGCACGTCGAAGCCCGCGAGCGTGCGGCCATCCGGTCCCACCAGCCGCGCGCCCGCTTCCCCCAGCGCGAGCAGCACGCGCTGACCCGGCAGCACCACGGCGTCATGCACGGCGTGGGCGCCCGCGTGGCCGCGGTCCATCCACACGCGCACGTGAGGCAGGTCGTGCGTTTCGGCCCAGGGGTGCCGCTGGGAGGCCCGCGGCGTCGGCAGGTCCGTGCGCAGCGCGGCCAGCGCCGGATCCTTGAGCGCGTGCAGTTGCTGGAGGAGCCGGGCGTTGGAGGGGAGCTCCTCCACCGCCTCGTCGCGCATCAGCGAGCGCACGGTGGGGACGAGGAGCGCGCTCCGGGCATCGGAGGTCTCCGCGCGCAGCAGCTCCGTGGCGAAGGTCAGGCGCTCCGGAGCGCGCGTCGGCGTTTCGTCCGACAACAGGGTCTGGATGTCCTCGCGCGCGGCGCCGAAGCCCTCCGGGAATTCGAGCGCGAGGCGCGCCAGGAGCTTCGCGCTGCCCGTGTCTCCGGCCTGGATGCCCCGCTCCACCCAGGCGCGTGCGAGGTGGCGCGCGGACACCACGGGCCACACGGCGTCCACCGCGCGCAACCAGTCTCCGGCCTCCGCGAGCGACTCCGCCCACAAGAGGCGCAGGGCCTGCGCTTCGGCGGGATGGGTCTTCTCCAGGCGCAGCACCGCGTCCGCGAACACGCCCGAGCGCCGTGCGATGGCCACCGCGCGCTCCACGTCCTTCGCGAGGAACCACTGGCGCACCACGAGTCCTGGCGGAAGGTTGCGCCCTTCCGCGAGCTCCGCCGCGAGTTGGAAGCGGCCGTGGCGCTCCAGGAAGGACACGGCCTCCTCGGTCGCTTCCAGCAGCTCCGCGAGGACGAAGGCGGCCTCGTCGATGCGGCCTTCGCGCTCCAGGCGGCGGAAGGTCTCGCGGTAGCGCTCGCGCAGTGCTTCGAACACGGCGGGGCCTCCGCCGAACGACTGCGCGGCACCGCTACGGCCCTGGGGTTGGATGCGCAGCGTCTCGCGCGGGCCGGGTACACCGAGAGCGAGCTTCGCGCGTGCATCCATGTCCTTGCCCAGGGGAATGGCGTGGCGCAGGGCCTCGTCGAGGTTGCCCTGTTCGAAGAGTTCGAAGAGGTGGCGCAGGTAGTCGCCCTTGCGCCGTCCCACGAGCTGCCCCAGGGGCGTGTTGCGAAGCATCCACTCCTTGAGCTGCTCGATCGCGCCCGGGCCTTCGGGTTCGGAGGGATGCGTGTGGGTGATGGAGTCCTGTGAGGCTTTGGCGGTGTCACCTCCGCGCATCCCGGCGAGGAGCCGTGAGAACCAACCGGCCCGTGCACCAGGGCCCGTAGCGGAGGCGTGAGCCGTGTCCGAGGAGAAGGCGCTCCGCAGACGGTCGAGCCATCCCGCGCGACTCGGGCCCAACGCGTTGCCCGGTGTGCCTTGCGGCTCCGTGCGGAAGGCCTGGAGCAACCGTGCGAAGAATCCCTCACGCTGCACGGTCACCGAGCCATCGCGCGAGCCTTCCGGCCCTGGGCGGAAGGCCTGGCGCAGGCGCGCGAGCAGGCCTTCGCGATGGGCAGTCACCGCGCCATCGCGCGAGCCAGTTGGCTGCGAACGGAAGGCCTTCCGCAGGCGCGCGAGCAGGCCTTCGTGACGGACGGTCAGCACTGCTTCGCCGGGCCTCCGCGAGAAGGCCTTCCGCAGGTGCGCGAAGAAGCCCTCTCGCACGACCGGGACCTCATGCCCCGCCATGCGCGCCAGCATGCGCTCCGCTTCGGGCGCGAGCGCGGGCACCTTCGGTCCGAACGTCGCGCGCGTGGGCGGAGGCAGCGGCTCCAGCGCGACCTTCATGGGCGGAGGCGGTGCACCCAGTCCCTTCACCCGCACGCGCCGCCATTCCGAGACGTCCAACCACGTCCCCGGATCCACCTGACGCAGGTCCCAGGGCTTGTACACGCGTGCGATGCCCTCGTGCACCAGCACGACGGCTCCCGGCGGCGGCTCCAATCGCTCGCGCTCCTTCGGACTCAGCGGCGCGCTGGTGAGCACTCCGGACTCCAGCACCAGCGGCAGCCCGGGCGCGGACTCCACCGCGCTCTTGCACGGTGTCGCCAGCTTCAGCAGGTGGCCTCCCGCCAGCGCCCAGACCGTGGCGCCGGGCCTCCAGGCCGCCAGCACGCGACGGCGTGCCTCGGCTTCTCCCAGCAGCCCGGGATGGAACCACCAGGCCGCCGCCACCACGGTGCCCCGGTGCACCTGGGCGCGAGGACGCACCACTCCGGCCGCGGTGCTCACGACGTGGCCTCCGGGACGGAGCGGTACAACACCGCCTGCTCCATCAGGTCCCACAACACGAACTCCCCCGCCTGCGTCAGCCATCCCAACACCGGCTGCCCATGGCTCGCCGCGGCCTGCACCACGGGGCCACTGGCCACCACGAGCGTCCGGGACGCCTGGGTCGAGAAGAAAGAGAGGGTGCGTTGATCCGGGTTCAACACGACCAGTCCAGGCAGGGACGGAGCAGGCGGCTGCACCACGCCCACCACGCGGTGCTTCTCTGGCACGGTGACGACCGACACACCGGTGTCCAGGAACAGCCGCCAGTCCAACTCACTGTCACGCACCGCGAGCAGCCCCGCCTCAGGATGCGCCCCCGACGGCGAATATCCGAAGTACGCATCCCCGTGCCGCGCGTTGAGCGGACCGAATCGCGCGGGCTCCTCGCCCAGCACCTTGAGCCGCGAGATGATCGCGCGCCCCGCTCCCAGTCGCTGGGGGCGCAGCACGCAAAGCGGGCGTGAGTGCACCTCCGCCATCGCGGAGACGCCCATCTCCTCCAGGCTCAGCGCCGAGGTCCCTCCCGGCGACGGTGGCGCCAGCGAGAACAACCGGTCCTCGCCGTCCTTCAACCACAGGTGCTCCTGTCCACGCGGGTCCAACCAGCTCACGAGGCTCAACGGAAGCCCCCCCGACGCGAGGTATGGTTGTTGGCCGTCATCCGCTGCGTGGTAGCGCGCCTTCCGCAATCCCCCCGGCGTGTGGACCTGCCCGTGCATCACGTAGCCGTCCCGGTGACTGGCGAGCACGAGCAACCCACCCGACGAGCGCCACCCCGCCGCGATCACCTTCTGTCCTGGATGCACTTGGATGCGCCGGGGCTTGGGCACGGTCGCGCGCGGAGAATGTGGCACCGCCATGGCTTCGACGGCGCCACTCTCGGAGAACAGCAGCACGCGCCGGCCATCTCCGGAGAAGGAGAACTTCACGATGCGCCG
Organism: Corallococcus sp. M7; assembly: GCF_054512695.1. NCBI lineage: Bacteria > Pseudomonadati > Myxococcota > Myxococcia > Myxococcales > Myxococcaceae > Corallococcus > Corallococcus sp. M7. Next base: position 491,680 of record NZ_CM137252.1, on the reverse strand, counting down.
GTCGGCCTTGCGCGGCATCCACCCGGAAGCCGGCGGATGGGAAGCAAAGGGATTGCGCAGCAGGCGCAGGCAATCCTCCGGGGGCGGAAGCTCCAGCACCACCGATCGGGGAACACGGGCCGCGGGCCGCACGTCCACGCTGAGCCGGTGCGCGCCGGGCTCCATCGGCTCGGAGACCTCCACGCGGGACATCCCCTCCGCGCCCTCCAGTCGCCCCAGGCGCGACGAGCCCACGAGCCACACGTCCTCGGGAGCATGTGAGAGGTCCAGGGCCTCGCGCCACGCGGCCAGGTGCCGCGAGGAGGCGGGCGTGGAGGAGCGGGCGTTGAGCCACGCGAGGAGCGACGTGCCTCCCAGGCCCTCATGGGTGGCGCGGGAGGGCTCGGTCTGGAGCGCGCCCCAGGTGAACGCCGCGCCCACGGCTTCGGCGCGGCGCGCGAGCACGACCAGGAGCGCGAGGTGCGCGATGCGCGGCAGGCCCAGTTGATCCGGCCCCACGTCCAGCAACACCACGGTGCGCCGAGCCCCCTGCGGCTGCCGGAACGCGGGCTTGAGGAATGACAGCTCACCGAACGCCGCGCGGCGCACCAGCTCTTCCGGAGCCTCCAGTGCCCAGAGCCACTCGCTGACGAGCAGCCGGTCGAAGGGCCCTCGTCGGGAGAGCCCGTCATAGCCCTGGGGCTCACCGCCCTCGGCCTCACCGCGAGGCCGCAGCGTCCCGACCGCCGCGGACAGCCGCGCCACGTGCGGCCCCAGGTGCCGCGCCAGGTCTTCAGGGAAGAGGGACAACTGCGCCGCCCAGGGGCGCAGCGCGGGAGGCAGCGCGGTCGTCACGAAGTGGCCTCCACGGCCATGGAAGACAGCCACGCGCTCAGCGAGACGCGCGCGACAGGCTTGGCCGCCGCGACGGAGACGAGCATCCCGGATGCAGGCAGCACCGCGAGCGGCGCATCCCCCTGCCCCGCGAGCAGCGCACGCTCCAGCAGCGAAGGCGCCACCTCCGGCTCCAGCGAGCAAGGCAGCAGCAGCGCGGGCGCCAGCGGGTCACGGCCCAGGTACACCGCGCCATCCACCCAGGGCAGCGAAGCAGCAGTCCCCAGCAGCACGAGCACGTCCGGACCCGCGACACCGTTCCACGATGCGAGCACCGAGTCCTCCGCCCGCGAAGCCCGGTGTCCCAGCGCGAGCGCCACGGGACCCACGCCGGCCACGGCCACGGGCTCCAGGGGCAGGGCCCGGGGGCGCCAGCGCACGGGGAGCCCCGCGACGGCTGGTTCCGATGGCGGCCTCATCACACCGTTGCTCACTCCCGCACTCTAACGAAGGGGCGTGAGCGCCAACAGAGCATCTCGCTGTACAGCGCCAGAGCCCCTGCCCATGCTCCCGAGCATGAGCACGACCCGGATCCGCTACCACGTGAAGGCGCCCCGTTCGCGCGTCTACAGCGCCCTGATTGACGCCCGAGCGGTCCAGACGTGGATGGTGCCCGACGGCATGACGAGTCAGGTGCACGTCTTCGAACCGCGCGAGGGCGGAGCGTTCCGAATCTCGCTCACCTACGACGCGCCCACGGAGAACGGAAAGACGACCGCGCAAACGGACACGCATCACGGCCGCTTCGTGAAGCTCGTGCCAGACGAACAGGTCATCGAAACCACCGAGTTCGAGACCTCCGACCCCGCGCTTCAAGGCGAGATGCGCATCACCTTCACGCTCAGCGACGCGCAGGACGGAGGCACCAACGTCGACGCCGTGCACGAAGGACTCCCGCCCGGCGTGCCCCCGGCCGACAACGAACTCGGCTGGCGGATGTCCCTGGAGAAGCTCGCGAAGTACGTCGAACAGACTCCGTCAGCGTAATGGCAGGGCACGTGAACAAGATATGGAGGACGCATTGCAACGCCCTGGGCGACTGAAACGTCTGGTGATGGGCCTCGGTGTGCTCGCCGTGTCGCAATCCCCGCTCGCATCCGCAGACCCGCCTCTGACGAAAACGCCGGGCTGCACCTGAGGCATCCCCTCATCTGAATCAGATAAGTCCGAAGAAGCGACCTGAGCCCAAGCCCGGAACCGTGATCCTCGACGGCTCGGCCGCGGCGGCGTTCATCGTCGACGCTTTCCGATGCCCCCTCCACCTGGCCGGCCTCGCGCGGCAACCCATTGAAATCACTGGGTGCACGGATCGCTCCCATGGAAACTCACGCCCAGAGCCGTCAAGCGGCTAGATCGCCTCAAGAATGAGGCGCTAAAGGCCCGATTCGGCCCTTGGCTGAAAACCGTGGAGTAGGGACTGGGCTTCACCCGCTTTGCCCAGAGGCCCATCCATGGCAGTGCCGATTCCAAGTCTCTACATCGAGAACGTGATCCGTGAAATCGCGCTATCCCGCCGCCAGTTCGACACCCACGATGTCATCAAGCGGCTCATGGCCCGCTACCCCGCTCGATACAAAATAGCTCTCGCGGCATGCGGCACGAAGCGGAACCCCCTGCACTCGCTCCATACCCAGTTGGGCCGAGCAATCGCCGAGATCTGCCAGCGCTTGGGCTATCACCCTCGGCAATCGCGCAGCAAGGACATCCACGACAGGAACAGCCGCTGCCTGAGTTGGTCCTGAGATGCAACCGCCCGGTGGCGCCTTGAGCGCCACTGGGGATTGCACAGAGCAACCTACGACCTCGCCGCGCCTCGCCTGGATGCACAATGGTCCACGCAGGCCCCTCCAGCCGCTCTGCGTGAGGCACTAGACGCGAGGCTGCTCTCGCTCACGACCTTCTGCGAACAAGCCACGGGAAGCCCTGACGCGGAGCGATTCCGAGCCGCGGCGCTCCAGGTACCAGCGCTCGCGGACAACGCGATCCGGACTCCCTCCGATAGCATTTCAGGCACGGACTGGATGCACCGGTCCCGTCAGTGCCTGGAGGCCCTCGGGTTCCATGCGCCTCCCGAAGGATGGGACGCCATCGAGGGCTGGCCTGGATGACTCACGTCACGCCGCGCGAATGCTCGCCTCTTCCAGCACCGCCGCCACCGCGCCACGCAACGCACGCAGCGTCTCCGGCAGCGCTTCCGGCGCGAAGCCCGCGTCCATCTCGCGCGCCACGCCTTCCAGCTTGAGCCGCCACGCGGCCACGGCCTCCACGTCCCCATCCACGGGCCGCGACTCCAGCAACACCTGCCCCGCCTGCGCGATGCGCTGGGCCCGGGCCAGCGGCCCCGCGCTCGCCTCCAGCGCCGCGGCCGGCAGCGCCAGGTTCTCCGACGCGGACAGCACGTCACGCAGCACGTCGCGCGCCAGCGCCTGCGCCTCCTTCGTGGGCACCGCGTAGACCAGCGGCCACAGGTCCGCCACGCCCGGCGTCGTCCGCCCCGCCAGCGCCGCGGCGGCGGCCACCAGCCGCTGCACCTTCACCGCGCGCCGGTCCGACAGCGCGATGCCCGCCGCCCGCAGCGTCCGCAGCGCCTGCGCCAGGTGCGGCCTCACCGGTCCCAGGTCCGCGCGCCTCGCCGCCTGCGCCACCACGTCCAGGGATTGGAGCGATGCCACTCGCGGCGCCGCGTCCGCCCACAGCGACGCGCCTCCCTCCAGCAGCTCCTCCAACCGAGGATCCGGCACCGGCTCCACGAAGATGCGCGCGAGGAACCGGTCCGCGAACGCGGCCAGCGCGTCGTCCTCCGGCAGCGCGTTGGACGCGCCCACGCACACCCGCAGCGGACACTGCATGCGCGTGTGGCCACGCCGGAACGTCCGCTCGTTGAGCAGGCCCAGCAGCGTGTTGAGGATGGCGGTGGAGCCCAGGAACACCTCGTCCAGGAAGGCCACCTCCGCCTCCGGCAACATGCCCGCCGTCTCCGTCTCCACCAGCCCCTCGCGCAGCTTGCGCAGGTCCACCGGCCCGAAGATTTCAGACGGCTCCGTGAAGCGCCCCAGCAGGTACTCGAAGTACGAACCGCCCAGACCACGCGCCGTCCTGCGCACCGCCTCGCTCTTCGCCGTCCCCGGCGGGCCCACCACGAGCAGGTGCTCGCCCGCCACCGCCGACAGCGCCACCAGCTCCACCATCGCCTCGCGCTCGACCAGCCCCCGGCTCGCGTCGGTGAGCGCGTCGCGGACCTCGGCCGCCGCGACCTCGAAAGATACGGACATGCCCACAAGCCTAGCCTCGCCCCCGGTCCGGCATACAGTGGCGGCATGGATACGAAGTGGAAGTGGCTGACCCTGGCCGGCGTCCTGGGCGCGGGGCCAGCGGTCGCGGACGGGTGGCATGGCTATGCCTCCCTGGGCGCGGGCATCACCCTGGATCATTTCAGCGACTGGCGCGCCAAGGGCCCCGCACTCCAGGCCTGGCTCGGATTGGAAACGCCGCCCGGTCTGTCCCTGGGCGTCGTCTTCGAGACCACCCAGACCTGGGGCCAGCAGTTCGCGGAGGCCCAGAACCCGTCCGAGATGAGCCGCGTGCAACTGGACTACACGGCCGTGGGCCTGGAGGCCCGCCTGCGCTTCCTCGGAGACAAGCCGGTGACACCGTGGGTGGGTGCGCGCCTGGCCAAGAGCTGGTCGCAGCCCTTCACCCCGGACAGCCTGGGTCAGTTGCGCCGCGAGGACTTCGACGTCACCAGCATGGCCTTCCGCGTGGACCTGGACGGCTGGATTAGCGACCGGTGGGGCATCTCGCTCGCCACCGCCATCCAGTTCTGCGACGTGAAGTTCACCAAGGCCTCGGATGACACCAGCGCCAGCGCGGGCGTCAGCGTGAACATGTGCGCCAAACCGCTCCAGAGCATCGTCGCCGGACCCGTGCTGCGCTTCTAGCGCGGGTACAGTGCGCGCCCATGAACGCGCCGCCGCCCCCCACCTCCGGTCCCCGCTGGCTCTACCTGCACGGCTTCGCCTCCGGCCCTCTCTCCGCCAAGGGCGTCTGGCTGGACGCGTACTGGGCGAAGCAGGGCATCACCCTGGAGCGCCTCAACCTGCGCGTGCCGTCCCTGGAGCACCTGAGCCTGCACGCCATGCTGGACACCGTGCGGGACGCGCTGGGCGCCCCCAACGACCGCGCCGTCCTCATCGGCTCCAGCATGGGCGGGCTCGTCGCAGCGCGCACCGCGGAAGCCGACGCCCGCGTGGGCGCGCTGGTGCTGCTGGCCCCCGCCTTCCGCTTCGTGGAGCAGCTCCAGCGCCGCCTGGGCCCCAACAACTGGACGGAGTGGAAGCGCACGGGCTACCTGGAGACGGACGACCACGCGGAGAAGCGCCGCACACGCGTGCACCACGGCATCATGGAGGAGGCCGAGCTCATGGACGCGAAGCGCGGCCCCTGGCCCGACGTGCGCGTGCCCACCCTCATCATCCACGGCCGCCAGGACGACACCTGCGACGTGCGCTACTCGCGCGAATGGTCCAAAGGCAAACGCCACGTCCGCCTGGTGGAGGTGGACGACGGCCACGAGCTGACCGCCTCGTTGGAGCTCATCGCGAGGGAGGCGGATGCCTTTCTCACGCCCTGGAGAGGTGTGGAGCAAACGCGGCAGGTGTTCACTGGCGGCTGAGCCGAGCGCGTCCGTGTGGCCGCTTTGCTTGCGCCGCGAACGCGTTGGTTAATGTGGCGGCCATGAACCGCGAATACCACCGCTGGCACAGCCCGCGGCTGAACCGGGACATGGAAGTGCTGCTGTACGGGCACTCGGGCGAACCCGTCATCCTGGTGCCCACCAGCAAGGGCCGCTTCTTCCAGGCCGAGGACTTCGGCCTCATCGGCGCCATCGCGGACGGCATCGCCGCGGGGCGCTACGTCGTGGTGTGCGTGGACTCGGTGGATGAAGAGTCCTGGTACAACAAGGGCGTCGCCCCCGCCGTGCGCGTGGCCCGCCATGCCCAGTGGGAGGACTACCTGCTGCATGAGGTGGTGCCGCTCGCGAGGGGCCGCTCCACCGGAGGCCGCCTCACGCTCGCCGGGTGCAGCCTGGGCGGCTTCCACACGTACAACGTGGGCCTGCGCCACCCGGACGTCTTCCAGCGCCTCATCTCCATGGGCGGCAAGTTCGAGACGGAGGACTTCCTCGACGGCCACCACGACGAACAGGTGTACTTCCACACCGCGCCGCAGTGGCTGCCTGGCCTGCACGACACCGGGCGCCTGTCCGCCCTGCGCCGCGTGGAGATGACCCTGGCCGTGGGCGAGCACGACTTCTGCCGCCCCTCCAACGAGAACCTCTCCAAGGTCCTCTGGCAGAAGGACATCCGCAACGACCTGTCCATCTGGGACGGCGGCACCCACGACTGGCCCGTGTGGCGGCAGATGATCCGCCAGTACCTGCCGGCCTGAGCTCCGGGCTCCGAGCCTGGGACTCCGGACACGACAAAGCCTCCGGTCGGAAGGACCCGGAGGCTTTTCGTGATGCGCCATCGTGAGGAGCCGAGGGCTACTCGATGGGCATGAACACCTTGAAGCCCGAGCGGCCGCTGTTCGTGGTGTTGCGCTCGATGAAGTCGCTGGCGGACGAGTGGCCGTCGCCCAGCGTCACCGCCGTGTGGCCGTAGATGCTGCCCAGGCGCGTGGAGGTGCTCTCCCACGTGAGCACGAGGCCCGGAATCTTCAGCGCGTCCTCCAGGGACATGTCCACCTGGCGGAACTTGTCGCGCGGCAGGTTGTTGTCGATCTGGTTGCCGTTGCCCGACACGCCGAGGCCCATGGAGTTGCGGATGGCCCGGCTCACGCCCGTGGCGCACAGGCCCTGGCTGTTGTAGCCGCCCATGCCCATGGCCGCCGCGCGCGCCGCCTCCGCCAGCCGGCGCCCCGTGGCGGTCCCGCCGGTGGGGGCCGGGCCCGTCGGGCCGCCCACGTCCTGCCCACCGCCCACGCCGCTCCCACCCCGGACGCCCTGACGGCCACCGCCCGCGTCGAAGCTGTCACGGCCGGAGTGGCCGATGCGCAGCGTCCGACCCGAGATGATGAGGTCCGGGTTCGAGATGTTGTTGTCGCGCGCCAGCTTCTGCACGGAGGTGCCGAAACGAGCGGCCAGGCCAGAGAGGGTGTCGCCAGGGCGGATGCGGTAGTTGGACATGTAAGCTCCTGGGCCAATTGTCGGATCTTCCGGGTCCGTGTTGCGTCCGTTTCCCAGATTCTTGGAGTTTCCGTCCGAACTGAAAGTTTACAGCTACATCACCTCAACTCTCCAGGGGGCGGAGGGTGCCCGCGCTGACGCGCCAGAAGCGCCACAGCACGGCGGCGGCCACGGAGATGAGGCCCGCGCACAGGCCCCACCAGATGCCCAGCACGCCCATGCCCAGGTGGAAGCCCAGGAGCAGGGTCAGGGGCAGGCCCACGGCGTAGTGGCCCACGATGTTGGCCACGAAGGTGAAGCGCGTCTGGCCGGCGCCGCGCAGCACGCCCGCGCCCACGCCCTGCACGCCGTCGAAGATCTGGAAGATGGCGCTCACCATCAGCAGGGGCAGCAGGAGCGGCAGCACGTCCTCCGGAGCCCCGGCCAGCCTCGCCAGGCCCCGGGGGAAGAGCGCGAACACGAGCCCGCCGAGCGACATGACCACCGCGCCGAGGGCGAAGGCCATCAGCCCGCTCCGGCGGACCTGGGGCGTGTCGTGCGCGCCCACGGCCCAGCCCACGCGCACGCTGCCCGCGTTGCCAATGCCCAGCGCCATGGTGAAGGTGAGGCTGGCGAAGGAGATGGCGATCTGATGCGCGCCCACGCTCTCCGGCCCCAGCTTCGCGGACAGCACGCCCGCCAGCGCGAAGACGCCCACCTCCGCCGCGATGTGCAGGCCGATGGGCAGCCCCACGCGGAAGGCCCGCAGCTGATCCGCCTTCACCGGCCTGCGTGACGGCGTGCCCGGCACGGGGATGGCCTGCACCGCCCGCGCGACGATGAGCACCTCCATGGCCGTGCACAGCAGCGTGGACAGCGCCGCGCCCGCCGCGCCCATGGCCGGCACGTGCGTGAGCGGTCCCGCCCACGCGGGCAACGACCCGCCGCCGAAGACGAACAGCGGCACCAGCATCACGTTGACGATGTTGGCCAGCACGGCGGACACCACCAGGGGCCGGGGCGTCCCGATGGCCTGCAGGTACGCGCGCACCGTGAGGAAGATGAGCATCAGGGGCAGGCTGGGCGCGCGGAAGTGCAGGAAGGCGCGCACCTGGACGATCTGCTCCTCCGCCACGCCCACCCACGGCAGACCGGACGGCACGGTGATGAGCACCGCCCACAGCACCACGCCCACGAAGGCGGACAGCCACACGCCCTGCCAGAGCACGTCCCGCGCGCGGCGCGGGTTGCCGGCGCCAATGGCCTGGGACACCAGCGGGTCCACGCCCATCATCAGCCCCATGCCGAAGCTGCTGACGGCGAAGAAGAGGGCGTGGCTCAAGCCCACCGCCGCCAGGGCGGACGTGCCTGCCCGGCCGACGATGAAGGTGTCCGTCACGCTCATCAGCGACTGGCCCGCCTGCGCGATGCACAGGGGAATCGCCAGCCGCAGCAGGGCGCGCAGCTCCCCCTTGGCGCCTCGGGCCGGGGGGGAGGACGACACGGAGGTCTCGACGGCTTCGGGCGGCATGACGGGGCCTATAGGGAAGGGATCGCGCTGGTGCAAGCGACGCAATCCCCCACCCCGTCTGACCGCCCGCCCTCCTGCGTCAGGGCGCGCTGACCTGGAACGGCACCGTGACGAGCGGCGTCTGGAGGCTTTGCACCTTCGACACGCGCACCCCCGCGTTGCTGATGGCGTAGACGTAGTCATCCGCCATCACGCTGCGGCGCACGTCTGGCGTGTAGTAGTAGCTCCACTGAGGCAGGCCCGTGGTCGGGTACAGGTCCGACATGGGCAGCACCCCCACCGGGGAGATGCCCGCCGCCAGGTCCACGCGGAACACGCGCAGGTCGGTGCGGAAGCCGCTCCAGTAGTCTTCGTAGGACCCGTAGGACCGCGAGTAGTCCGTGAACGGGATGGCCACCAGCCCCTTGGCCGCGAAGTAGTTGAAGGCCTTGTGCTCGTAGATGGCCTCGCTCCAGCCGTAGGCCTCGCCCACCAGCTGCGTGGAGACCTCCTTCGGGTTCGCCATGTCGCCCACGTCGAAGAGGGACAGCTTCAGCGCGCGCGTCCCGCAGCAGCCGCCGTTCGGATCCGTGTGGATGCCCAGGGTCAGGAGGTGGTGGTCGCCCACCGGGTGCATGTACGTGGAGAAGCCGGGCACCTTCAGCTCGCCCACCTTGCGCGGGTTCGCCGGGTCGCTCAGGTCGAAGGTGAAGAGCGGATCCACCTGGAGGAAGGTGACCACGTAGCCGCGGTTGCCCACGAAGCGCGCGCTGAAGATGCGCTCGCCCTCGGCCAGGTCCTCGCTGCGGCCCAGCTCCTTCAGGTGCCCGTTCTTCAGGCCCAGCGTCGTCACGCGGCTGGCCGTCGTGGTGCGGCCCCACCACCAGTCGTCATGCTCCGGCTCCGGGATGCGGGTGGTGACCGTGGTGGCCATGCGCAGCACGCCCTCGTACTCGTCCAGGGCGAACTGGTTGATGGGCGTGCCTTCCACCGTGCCGGAGCCCGCGTACACCGCGCGGCCCGGCTGGCTCAGGTCGAACTTGTGCAGGTAGGTGAAGTCCTTCTGCCCCGGCAGCGGCCACCACCAGTAATGCGGGTGCGCCAGGTACAGCGACTCCTTGGACGCGTACACCGTGCCCGGCTCCGCCACCAGGCTGGTGCGCCCCGGCGCCGCCGTGCGCGCGTCCAGGTCCAGCGAGGCCACCGTCACGAAGCCCAGCGCGGACGGCGCGTTGCTCCGGTAGAAGTCACCGCAGGACGTGGGCAGCGCCGTCTCCACGCCCGCCGCGTCCACGTGCCGGCCCGCGGGCAGCCACTGGGCCAGCGTGTTCGCGCGGATGCGCTTCTCGTTCTGGTCGATGAGCGCGTCGATGGCCTTGGTGAGCTTGCCCTCGTCCTTGTAGAGGTCCTCCGAGTAGTCCACCCAGAACTTCACGTCCTCCGGCCAGCGGAACGCGTCCGCAAGCACCAGCCGCACGTTGCTGTCCACGCGGCGCGCCTGGTTGAAGACGCCGGGCAGGTAGACCTGATCCACCACCGTGGGGTGCTCCACGTCCGACACGTCCACCGTGGTCACCTTGGTGCTGTCGGCGTTGTAGTAGCCGCAGCCGAAGCCCTGGCAGGCCATGTCCACGGCGGGGACCATGCCTCCGCCCACGCCCCCGCCCTTCGCCGGGTTGCCCGGCAGCGACTGCGCCACCTGCGAGACGATGACCAGCCGGTTCTGCCCGTCGAGCAGCATCTCCCGGGGCCAGCCCTCCACCTCCAGCGTCGCCGCCAGCGTGAGCTGCTCCGCGGGCCACGAGCGGTGCGCGTACAGCCGGTTGCCCGACAGCACGAAGATGCGGGTGCCGTCGTTCTGCACGAAGTCCGACTCGTGCACGCCCTCCACCTGGTTGTTGGTGCCGGTGGAGTCCTTCGGTGCCTGGTTGCCGGAGCCGGACGTCACGCCGCCCCCCGCCGAGTCCTCCGCGGGCATGGGCCCGAAGACGATTCCGCCCCGCCGGCCGAAGCGGTCCCAGTACCCGGGCTTCTGCTGCTCCAGGCTCGCGCGCATCTGCTTCGTCGCGGTGTCCTCGATGTACCGCTCCAGCGCCGAGCAGTCGTTGAAGGTCTCCAGCTTCAGCGACTGCTGTACGGGCTCGTTGTCCAGCCCGTCCGGGGCCTTGCCCCCACCGTCACCGCACCCCACCGCCAGGAGCGTGAGCCCCACCGTTCCGAAAAGACTGAAGCGCATCCGTGAATCCTCCCTCGAAAGCCTCGTGGGGCTCGGCGCGTTGCCACGCCCATGCCAGGGGAGAATCCCGTCGCGTCTGTCCGTGATTGCGGGGGGTTGGGAAGCGTGCGGGGGCGACCGCCGCTCTCAGAAACCTGAGGCGCGCACCGGACCCGCGGTGGGAAAACCGAGGGACTGGGGCACGAAGCGCACGAAGCGCTGCTGCAGCTGCGCGTCCATGCCCTCCAGCTTCAAGCCCATGCCCGTCTGCGAGCGGAACGCGCTCCCCATCCCGGGCGGGTTGCACCACGCCACCACCGCCTGCGCCTCGCAGGGCGTGCGCTGGCCGGCCATCACCAGGCGCAGGGACAGCCGCGAGCCCTCGCGCGCGGGCGTGAGCGTGCGCACGAAGAGGCCCTGGGGGCTGGCGTCATGGCTGAAGCCGCTGAGCGTGGGGCCCCCCGGCGTGTTGAACTCCACCACGGTGAAGAAGGGCACCCGCTCCGCGGCCCTCAAGGGGACCGTGCCCGGCGACAGGCGCGCCAGCACCTTCGCCAGCAGCTCGTCCGCGCCCAGTTGCCGCTTGAGCAGCAGCGGCGCGCCGCTCAGCTCCTGCGCGCGGGCCAGCACGTCCGGCGCCTCCTCCACCCGCGACATCAGGACCAGCGGCTTGCGCGGGAACTGCTCGCGCAGGCGCGTGGCCAGCGACAGGGCCTCGCGCGGCAGCCGCGACACGTCCACCACGAAGCCGTCCAGCCGGTCGCCATGGGCCGTGGCCTGCGCCGCCGCGTCGTCCAGGTCCTTGGCGTAGAGCACGTGCAGCCCCTCGTGCTCCAGCGCTCCGCCCAGGAAGGTGTGCAGGAACCGGCCGCCCTCCACCAGCAGCACGCCCCGCCCGCGCGGAGGGCCCGTCCAGGCGCGCTCGCGCGACAGGCGCACCGCGGCCACCTTCGCCGCCAGCGCCTCCTGGCTCACCGGCTTGGGCAGGAAGTCGTCCGCGCCCGCGCGCCCGCAGTGCATGACCTCATGGGGCTCGTCCGCCGCGGTGAACATCACCACCGGGACGTTGCGCCCCGCCGGGTGCGCCTTGACCAGGCGGCAGGCCTCGTCGCCCTGGAGCTTCTCCAGGTGCAGGTCCATCAGGATGAGCGCAGGCGTCCGCTGCGCCAGCTCCGCCAGGCACGCATCCGCGCCCTCCAGCCCCACCGCGTCGCAGCCCATGCGCGACAGGTGCAGCCGCATCACGTCCCGCGCCGTCCGCGAGTCGTCCACCACGAAGACCAGATCTCTCGGGCGGGGAGAAAAGCCGGGGGTCGTCATGACTCCCGGAGATACGCGGACTCCGGGGAAGGCACCACGCACCCGGCGCCACAACGTGAGCTGGTGGACGGCTGTTCCGTGTGCCGCGGGACGTCAGCCGCGGGGCTCCGCGCGGCCGGACAGCAGCTTCGTGAGCTGACGGGCAATGAGGGCGCACTGCGCGGCGTCACCGGCGGCCAGCGCGTCCTTGCCGCCCACCAGCAGTTGCTGCACGGTGCCCACGGCGGACTCGGCCTCCGGGCTGGGGTTCTCCCGGGCGCTCTGCTGGAGCAGCCGGGCCAGCTTCTCCCCGCGCTCCAAGAGCTTGCGGAAGGTCTCCTCCGCCTTGCGCGCGTCCACCACGCCCTGCGCCTGCGCGTAGTGGGACTGCTCCTGGCCCAGCTTCTCCGCCTCACCCTGGGGCAGGCCGGCCCGGGCCTCCAGGCGCACCAGCTCCATGTTGCCGGAGGTCAGGTCGGTGGCCTGCACCGAGAGGATGCCCTCGCCGGACAGCTCGAAGACGACCTCCAGCGGCGTCTCCCCGCGGTTGGCGACGTGCAGGTTCTTGAGGACCACCTCGCCCAGCTTGTGGTTCTCGTCCTGGAACTCGCTCTCCCCCTGGTACACGGGGATGCGCGCCTCGGACTGGCCGGAGGTGCCCGGGAAGAAGATGTCGCGCGCCACCACGGGCACGCCCGTGTTCTTGGGGATGAGCCGCTTCACCCGGCCGCCCATCACGCCCACGCCCAGGCTCTGGCTGGCCACGTCCAACAGCAGCGCCTGGCCCGCCTGGCGGACCAGCTCGTCCGCCTGCACCGCGGCGCCCAGCGCCACGGCCTCGTCCGGGTGCACGTCCGTGGAGGGCGCGCGGCCGAAGAAGTCCGCCACCAGCCGGCGCACCAGCGGCACGCGGGTCATCCCGCCCACCAGCAGCACCACGTCCACCGAGCGCGGATCCATCCGCGCCTCCGCCATCACGCTCTTGCAGACCTCCAGGCAGCGGCGCGACAGCGGCTCGGAGAGCGTCTCGAAGAAGCTGCGCGTGAGCGCGGTGTTGATCTCCGTGAAGCGCTTCACGCCCGCCGTGTGGTCGCCCAGGCCGGACACGGAGATGGTGGCCTCCTCGGACTCGGTCAGCTCGCGCTTGGCCGCCTCCGCCGCCACCTTCAGGCGCCGCAGCGACTGCGCATCCTTGGAGACCGCCTCCTGATAGGGGTCCTCCACCTGCGCCAGCAGCCACTGGACGATGCGCTGATCAAAGTCCTCGCCGCCCAGCGCGTGGTCGCCGCCCGTGGCCTTCACCTCGAAGACGCCCGCCTTCACGTCCAGGATGGACACGTCGAAGGTGCCGCCGCCCAGGTCGAACACCAGCGCGCTGCCCTCGAAGCCTCGGGACAGGCCGTACGCCAGCGCCGCCGCGGTGGGCTCGTTGACCAGCCGCACCACCTCCAACCCGGCGATGGCCGCCGCTTCCCGCGTGGCCTGGCGCTGGTTGTCGTCGAAGTTCGCGGGGACGGTGATGACGCACTTGCGCACGTCGCGCCCGAAGTGCGCCTGCGCGTCCAGGCGCAGCTCGCCCAGGATGAAGGCGGACACCTGCGTCGCGGGCAGCACGCGGCCGGACAGCTTCACGCGCACGTCGCCGGTGGGGCCGGCCACCAGGGGATACGGCACCACCGCCTTCGCCTGCTGCACCAGCTCCGGCGTGTAGCGGCGTCCCAGAAAGCGCTTGGTGGCCCACACCACCGCGTCCGGGTGCTCCTCCCCCAGCGCCTGGGCCGGCTGCCCCACCAGGCGGTCGCCCGCCCGGGTGAGGCCCACCACCGAGGGCGTGAGGCGTCCTCCCGAGCGCGAGGGGATGAGGCGCGGACGGCCGTCTTCCACGGTCGCGACGACGCTGTTGGTGGTGCCCAGGTCGATGCCGATGACAGGTTCTTGCATGGCGAGGGTGGGGCCCACGCTACGGGTAAGCGCCCGCTTCCGCCAAGTCCTGTCGCACCCAGGCCGTCCGTTGCCGGGCGCCGGCCTGCCTCACGGGGCCCCCTCGGGCTCCAAGAACGGCCACCAGCACACACCTGGAGCGCCCACCTGGAGACGCTTCCCCGCCCGCTCCCTCCAGACCCCGGGAGGCCCCAAGCGGCCACGGCGATCCACGCATGGCGCCGGCATCATTGCCGCCAGGGACGCCCCATGCTAAGGGCGCCAGCGTCATGGTGAACGTCTCCATCGCCCGCCGCTACGCCCGCGCCATCCTCGACGTCGCAGCGGAAGGCAACCGCACCGACGCCGTCGCCGAGCAGCTCAACGCCTTCGCCGCCGTCGTGGGCAAGAGCCCCGACCTGTCGGACGTGCTGCTCAACCCCGCCTACAGCCGCGCCCAGCGCAGCCGCGTGGTGGAGGCCCTGCTCCAGGCCATGCCCTCCCCCGCGGAGCCCGCGCTGGCCAACGCGGTGCGCCTGCTGGTGGACCGCAACCGCCTGGGCTACCTGCCCGACATCGCCCGGCTCTACCGCGACATGGCGGACGCCCGCGCGGGCCGCGTCCGGGGCCAGGTCACCAGCGCCGTCCCGCTCTCCGCGGACGCCGTCACCCAGCTCCAGCAGTCGCTCACGCAGATCACCCAGCGCAACGTCGTGCTGGAGACCAAGGTGGACCCCGCGCTGCTCGGCGGCGTGGCTGCCCAGGTCGGTGGCACCCTCTACGACGGCTCCCTGCGCACCCAGCTGGAGCAGATGCGCCGCGAGCTGAAGTAACCCGAACCGCACTCCCGGTACGGTGGACGTGCCGGGTTGTCCGGGTTGCCCCGCAGTCCTAGTCAAACCTGTATTTCCCGTCGGCTCGGGGAATGGGTATACTTCTGGGCAACGCGGACAAGGCCGCGTTTTCCGAGACGACCCGCCCATGCCGCAGCCTGTGTTCCAACGGCTTCCCGGAGCCCTTCCGACCCCGGGGGTTCCCGAGGAGACCCTGCCCTTCCTGGGTGCGTTGCTCAACGCGCCGGGTTGGGGGGTGGCGCTGGTGGACGGGGACTCCCGCCTCGTCTGGATGAACGACCTGCTGGCTTCGCTGTGCGGCCGTCCGGCGCAGCTGTGCGTGGGGCGCTTCCTTTCAGAGGCGTGGCCCGGCCTGGCGCCGCCGCTGTCGCCGCTGCTCGCGCGGGCCCAGTCCGGTGAGCGCGTGGCGGAGGAGCTGGTGTCCGGCCGCTTCGGCGAGGTGGGCACGCTGCGCCACCTGACCGTGAGCGCCATGCCGGCGGGCCCCGGGGTGGGCGTGCTGCTGTTGCTGCGGGACTCCTCCGCGCGCCTGCGTGAAGAGGCGGCGCTGCGCGCGAGCGAGGAGCACATGCGCTCCATCGTGGAGATCTCCTGCGACGGGTACTTCTTCCACGACCGCGGGCAGTTCCTGGAGATCAGCCCCGGCCTGGGGCGCCTCCTGGGCTATTATGAGACGGCGGAGCTGATCGGCCGGAACATCCTGGAGTGCGTGGCGCCGGAGTTCCGCGCCCCCGCGCGCGACGTGATGGAGCGCGGCGTGGAGGCGCCGTACGAGCTGGCCGTGCTCCACCGCGACGGCCGCCGCATCCCCGTGGAGGTCATGGGCCGGCCGGCGACGTTCCAGGGCCGCTCGGTGCGCATGGGCGCGGTGTGGGACGTGAGCATCCGCAAGGCCGCCGAGGAGCGCCTGATGCGGATGGAGCACTTCCGCGACCAGTTCCTGGACGCGGCGGGGGACGGCTTCAAGGCCCCGCTCCAGTCGCTCCAGTGCGACGTGCTCGCCCTCCAACACGCTCCGGCGATGCCGGAGGGCCTGACCGAGCAGGTAGGCCGGGTGGGCCAGGGCGTGCGCCGGGTGGAACGGCTGATCCGCCAGCTCCTGGACTTCACCCGCGCCCGGCTGTCCAACGGCCTGCCCGTGTACCCCTCCCCCATCCACCTGGGACAGCTGGCGGAGCGCGTGCTGGCGGACCGGCAGCGGGCCCACCCGGGCCGCGACCTGCGGCTCGTCGCCACGGGCGACCTGAGGGGCACCTGGGACGGCGAGCGGCTCACCCAGTTGATGGACTCCCTGGTGGGCAACGCCCTGCACCACGGCCCGGTGTCCTCTTCCGTGGTGCTCCAACTGACGGGGCGCTTCGACGGCGTGACGGTGCAGGTGCACGACCCGGACTGCCGTGTGCCGCCGGAGTACCAGGGCACCCTCTTCGAGCCGTTCAAGCACCGGGCCCTGTGCTCCGCGGATGACGGGCTGGGGCTGTCGCTCTTCATCGTGCGGCAGATCGCCCTGGCCCACGGCGGGCGCATCTCCGTGGAGTCGGGGGCGGCGGACGGCACCCGCTTCATCGTGTGGCTGCCCCGCGAGGACGGCCTCTCCGTCTCCGGCGTCTGAGGCCAGCTCGGACGCCAGGCTCCTTGGGCTTCCGGCCGGGCGGGGCCCCCTGTGTCCGGGGGGTCGGCTTACGTGCGCGATAAAGGAGCGCGGGGGTGGGGGAAGTCCCTGGCGCGTGGCGCGTTGCGAGAGTCCCGGTGCCCGTGATAGGGGGCCACCCGGTACATCAAGATTCGCGGCGGCCATCCCCGTTTCCTCAGGCCGCCCCCTCCGCAAGGACGCTAGACGCCCATGGAAATCCGCGCCGACGAGATCAGCAAAATCATCCGGGAGCAGATCAAGGACTACGGCAAGAAGGTCACCGTCGCCGAGACCGGCACCGTGCTGACCGTGGGCGACGGTATCGCCCGCGTGTACGGCCTGGAGGGCGCGCTCGCCGGTGAGCTGGTGGAGTTCGCCAACGGCGTGCAGGGCCTGGTCCTCAACCTGGAAGAGGACAACGTCGGCGTCGCCATCATGGGCGAGTTCAAGGACATCCGCGAGGGTGACTCCGTGAAGCGCACCGGGCAGATCGCCTCCGTGCCGGTGGGCAAGGGCCTGCTGGGCCGCGTGGTGAACGCGCTGGGACAGCCGGTGGACGGCAAGGGCCCCATCGAGGCCACCGAGCACCGCCGCCTGGAGGTGAAGGCGCCCGGCATCGTGAAGCGCAAGTCCGTGCACGAGCCCCTGCAGACGGGCATCAAGGCGCTGGACGCGCTGGTGCCGGTGGGCCGCGGTCAGCGCGAGCTCATCATCGGTGACCGCCAGACGGGCAAGACGGCCGTCGCCATCGACGCCATCATCAACCAGAAGGGCCTGGGCGTTTACTGCATCTACGTCGCCATCGGGCAGAAGCAGTCCACCGTCGCGCAGGTGGTGGAGAAGCTGACCAAGCACGGCGCCATGGAGTACACGACGGTCGTCGCGGCGAACGCGTCCGACCCGGCGCCCATGCAGTACTTCGCGCCGTACGCGGGCGTCGCCATCGGCGAGTACTTCCGCGACAACAAGATGCACGGCCTCATCGTGTACGACGACCTCTCCAAGCAGGCCGTGGCGTACCGCCAGCTGTCCCTGCTCCTGCGCCGCCCGCCGGGCCGCGAGGCGTACCCGGGCGACGTGTTCTACATCCACAGCCGCCTGCTGGAGCGCGCCGCCAAGCTGTCCGACGAGGAGGGCGCGGGCTCCCTCACGGCGCTCCCCATCATCGAGACGCAGGCGGGTGACGTGTCCGCCTACATCCCGACGAACGTCATCTCCATCACCGACGGGCAGATCTTCCTGGAGACGGACCTGTTCTTCTCCGGCGTCCGGCCGGCCATCAACGTCGGTCTCTCCGTGTCGCGCGTGGGTTCCGCGGCGCAGATCAAGGCCATGAAGCAGGTCGCGGGCTCCATGAAGCTGGAGCTGGCGCAGTACCGCGAGCTGGCCGCCTTCGCCCAGTTCGGCTCCGACCTGGACAAGGCCACGCAGGAGACGCTGGCGCGCGGCGCCCGCATGGTGGAGCTGCTCAAGCAGGGCCAGTACGAGCCGCTCTCCGTCGAGCGTCAGGTCATCCAGATCTACGCCGCCACCAACAAGGACGACGCGGGCAAGCGCGGGTGGATCCGCAACGTGCCGGTGGGTGACGTGGTCCGCTGGATGAAGGAGATGCTGGAGTTCGTGGACAGCAAGTACCCGAACATCGTCTCCGACCTGGTCGCCAAGCGCGAGCTGACCGCCGACATCAAGACGAACATCAACAAGGCGCTCACGGAGTTCAACGACCTGTTCCAGGCGACCCCGGGCGCCAAGGTCTGAGTTTCGCGCCCCACGCGCGGTGGCCGTAACGGACAGCCCCGCCCTCCCTTCAGAAGGGAGGCGGGGCTTTTCGTTTGCCTTCAGCGCAGCCGGGGCAGGATGGCGCGCAGGCTCTTGTCCGCGCTGCCCCGCGTGCCCAGGCGCTGCACGGCGGCGCGCTCGTAGGGCATCACGTTGGCGCGCTCCACCAGCTGTACGTGCGCGCCCAGCGCCGCGGGCATGGCCAGGTCCAATTCGAAGATGTCGCCCGCGACGAGCGTGGACTCCGGGCCCGTGTGCGTGGCGTCCCAGATGCGCTTGAGCGCGGAGAAGTAGCGCCCGCGCCGCAGGTACACCGGCCGGCCCAGCACGCCGTCCAGGTGGAGCGCTTCCGGAAGCGCGTCGAAGCGCGCGTCCCTGGGCTCCGTGTCCTCCAGCTGGAACTTGCGCGCGTCGCCGAAGACCTTCAGCCGCTCGCGGCCCTTGGGGGCCAGCTTGTCCAGCTTCGCCTCCACCAGCTCCGTGTGCGCGTTCGTCACCACGGACACGGGCAGGCCCGTGGCGAGCAGCGCCTCCAGCACCTCCTTCGCCTCCGCCTTGAAGGCCGTGGCCGAGTGCCGGTACGCCTCGCGGTACAGCGTCTGCACCGTGTCCGTGCGCAGCGCTTCGTCGTCGCCCTTGCCAAAGCGCTTGAGCAGCCGGTGCGCGGTGCAGGTGGCCGTCAGGTAGGGGTCCGCGGTGGCCGGCGCCACGATGCGCCCCGCGACCTCCCAGCCGTACTGGTCCACGCCCTCATGCAGCGCGGCGACCTCCTCCGCCCACGCCTGGGACGCGTCCTGCCCCAGCACCCCGTACAGCGCGTCCTGGAAGTGCTTGAGGAAGGGCTCGCCCTCCGCCAGCACGTCCGTGAAGGTCCCATCGAAGTCCAGCACCACGCACGCGATTCCCATCCACCTGTCCTTGCAGCCCGGCCGCTTGGAAGCGCGGCCGTGAACGAAAGCCCCGAATGACGCCCCGTCGGCCGCTCCGAATCAAGCCCCCTGCCCTGCCTCCGGGTGGAGGCGGATGCCAACTCCCGGAAAGCCGGATGGAACCCGGGTCGGGTGGCCCCCCTTCGTCGTCACCCCCACCCTAGAGCCTCCCGCGGGGGAGGGGGGCTCCGCGCCCATGTCCGAGCCGACTGGCACCTTTCTGGCGGAGTCCACACCCGTGCCGCAGGAGTGGCTGCGCACGGTGTTGCACCTCTTGCCGGTAGGCGTGGTCATCGTGGACACGGCGGGCCGCCTGCTCGCGGCCAACGCCGCCGCGAGCGCGCTGTGGGGCCAGGACGCGCTGGCGCGGATGCAGCTGGAGGACTTCGGCACCTTCGAGGCGTACTGGCCCGGCACGGGCAGGCGCCTGCGCGGCGAGGAGTGGGCCGTGGCGCGCACGCTGCGCACCCGGCAGACCGTCTCCAACGAGGAGGTGGACATCGTCGGGAAGGACGGCGCGCGCCGCACCATCCTCAACTCCTCCGCGCCGCTGTACTCGGCGGAGAGCGGGCTGGTGGGCGCGGTGAACATCAACGTGGACATCACCGAGCGCAAGGCCACCGAGCGCGCGGAGTTCTTCGTCAGCGAGGCGAGCCGGCTGCTCGCCGAGTCCCTGGACTGGGAGACCACGCTCAAGGCCATCGCGCGGCTGGCCACGCTGGAGTGGGCGGACTACTGCATGGTGGACGTGCTGGGCCCGGACGGCGCGCTGCACCGGCTGGCGCTCAGCGCGAAGGACCCGCGCAAGCAGTCGCTGCTGGACCAGACGATGTCCTTCCCACCGGAGGTCGGCTCGGACACGCCGCTGGGCCGGGCGTTCGCGCGCGGCAAGCCCGTGCTCATCGCGGACATCACGCCCGAGTGGTTGGATCAGGCCTCCCGCTCCCGCGAGCACCGCCGGCTGCTGGAGGAACTGGCGCCGCGCTCGTCCATGCTGCTGCCCCTGGCGGTGGGGCGCCGGCGCTTTGGCATCATCAACCTGGTCTCCGCGTCGCCCGCGCGTCGCTACACGAAGCGGGAGCTGGGCTATGCCACGGAGTTCGCGCGCCGCGCCGCCCTGGCGGTGGAGAGCGCCCGGCTGTACCGCGAGGCCCGCGAGGCCCTGCGCGAGCGCGACGCCTCCGCGGCCATGCTGGAGTCCTTCTTCGCCGCGTCACCGGTGGGCATGGGCTTCGTGAACCAGGACCTGCGCTACGTGCGGCTCAACAAGGTCATCGCGGAGAACAACGGCATCCCGCTGGAGAAGCACCTGGGCCTCACGCCCCGCGAGCTGATGGGCCCGGCGGGCGGCCCCATCGAGGACCTGCTGCGCCAGGTGCTGAAGTCGGAGGTGGCCGTGGTGGACGACCCGGTGGAGTACGTGAAGGGCCCGGAGCCGCGCACCTTCCTGGCCACGTACTTCCCCGTGCGCTCCGGCATGGACCTGCTGGGCGTGGGCGGCGTGGTGCGCGAAATCACCGAGCAGCGCCGCATGGAGACGCACCTGCGCTTCCTCACGGACGCCACCACCCGGCTGGCCACGTCCCTGGACTGGCGCACCACCGTGCGCAACGTGGCGGAGCTGGTGGTGGCGCAGATGGCGGACTACTGCCTGGTGGACATGCTGGGCGACGACGGCCAGCACCTGGAGCGCGTGGAGCGCCGCGCCCGCAATGAGAGGCTCCAGGCCCAGTTGGAGAAGTCCATGCCCTACGCGCCGCAACCCGGCGCCCAGACCCTGCTGCGCAGGGTGCTGGAGACGGGCCGCTCGGAGCTGGTGGCGGAGGTGGACGAGAACGCCATGCGCGCCTTCGCCGTCAACGACGTGCACCGGGAGGTGCTGGAGGGGCTGAGCCCGCGCTCGGTGATGGTCGTCCCGCTGATGGCGCGCGGGCGCACGCTGGGCATCGTGAGCGCGGCGACGTGTTCGCCCACGCGGCGCTTCAACATGCGGGATTTGTCACAACTGGAGGACCTGGCCTGGCGCGCGGCGCTGGCCGTGGACAACGCGCGGCTGTACCGGCAGGCGGAGCAGGCCGTGGCCGCGCGCGACGAGTTCGTGGCGGTGGCGACGCACGAATTGCGCACGCCCCTGTCCGCGCTGCACCTGCAGCTGTCGTCGCTACAGCGCACGGTGGACAAGCTCGCGTCGGATGAATCCGAGCGGCTGGGCCAGGGGCTGTCGGGGGCGCTCCGGCAGGCGGACCGGCTGACGCGGCTGGTGGCGCACCTGTTCGACGTGGCCCGGCTGGGCACGGGGCAGATGGCGCTGGAGTTGGGCGCGGTGGAGCTGTCCTCGCTGGTGCACGCGCTGGTGGCGCGGATGGAGGAGGCGCTGGCCACCGCGGGCTGCGTGGCGGTGGTGCACGCGGACCAGCCGGTGGTGGCGCTGGCGGACCGGCCGCGCGTGGAGCAGGTGCTGATGAACCTGCTCACCAACGCGATGAAGTACGCGCCGGGCCTGCCGGTGGAGCTGTACGTGGAGCGCGACGCGGAGAAGGCCATCATCGCCGTGCGCGACTGGGGCCCCGGCATCCCTCCGGAGGCGCGCGAGCGCATCTTCGAGCGCTTCGCGCGCAACACCGGCGAGCACGCGCGCGCGAGCCTGGGCCTGGGGCTCTACATCTCCCGGCAGCTCGCCCGCGCGCACGGGGGCGACCTGCTCGTGGAGGCGCCACCGGAGGGCGGGCCCGGCTCGCGCTTCGTGCTGCACCTTCCCCGGTGGAAGAAACCGTCCTGAGCGGCCCCGGCTGAAGCAGGCGGGCGCATGTCGCACGGCGCCACCTTGCCGCCCACACCCCGGGGGCCATTACCCTCCAGGGCCATGGACGACGCGCGGACGACAGCAGCGCTCGGACGCTGGCGGTGGCTGCCCTGGGGGCTGCTGGCCGTCGCGGGCGTGGTGGCCTCCACGGGTGCGTGGCTGGGCTCGCGCTCGCTCCACGCGCTGGAGACCCGGAGCGCGCAACTGGAGCGCGAAGCCGCCGAGTCCGAGGCCCACGTCGCGCAGTTGCAGACGCTGCGGCAGGCCATGGAGCGGCGGCTGCGCGCGCTGGAGCGTCAGCAGCAGGCGCAGGAGTGGGGCGGCGCGGCGGCGGAGCTCCAGGCGAAGAGCGCGGAGGCGCAGCGCACGAAGCGCGAGGCGGCGCTCGAGACGCTGGGCAGGACGCTGCAGGACGCGCTCAAGGCGGGCGACGTGACCGTGGCGCTGGAGGACGATGCCCTGAGCGTGGAGGTGTCCGAGCGGCTCCTCTTCGCTCCCGCCACCACGTCGCTCACGCCGGAGGGCGCTGGCGTGTTGAAGCAGGCCGCGGCGGTGCTCCGGGGGCCGCTCGCGGATCACCGCGTGGCGGTGGAGGCCCACACCGATGAAGTCCTCCCCGCCGCGCCCGGCGCTCCCGCCACCACCGCG
The DNA here is from genome assembly GCF_054512695.1 of Corallococcus sp. M7. Classification (NCBI taxonomy): domain Bacteria; kingdom Pseudomonadati; phylum Myxococcota; class Myxococcia; order Myxococcales; family Myxococcaceae; genus Corallococcus; species Corallococcus sp. M7. The sequence continues at coordinate 469,051 of NZ_CM137252.1, read as the reverse complement.
TGGGAGCTGTCCGCCGCGCGGGCCGTGGTGGTGGTGCGGCAGTTGGGTGAGCGCGAGGGGCTCGCTCTGGAGCGGCTGAGCGCCACGGGCCACGCCGCGTACCGGCCTCGGGTGCCCAACGACAGCCCGCCCCACCGCGCCAGCAACCGGCGCATCACGCTGCGGGTGTCCCCCACGCCGGTGACGCCGGAGAGCGCGGCCGTGGCGCGCACGGAGCCGCCGCCGCGGCCCATGAAGCGCCAGGCGAAGGCCAAGGCGAAGAAGACGGCGCAGCGCTGACGCACGGAGTGAATAGAACGCCTGGCTGCCCGTCCAGGGGTGCAGAGGGTTCACCTCGCCCCCGCTTCGGAGCCTCCCGTGTCCGCCTTCCGCCCCGCGCTGTGCGCCACCTTCGCCGCCGGCCTGCTCCTGGCCGCGTCTCCCGCGGAGGCCCGCTTCGGCAAGAAGTCCCCGGACACGTCCGAGAACAAGAAGGACGACAAGAAGCGCGACGACAGGGGCTCCAAGGTGCACGCCGCCACGCCCATCCGCTCCAGCTCGCGGAGCGAATCCCGCTCCTACCGCCCGGCCCCGCGCGAGCGGCCCTCGTACTCCGCCCGCATCTACGGTGACGCCATCGTGGCGGCCGCGAACGTGCTGGCCGTCGTCACGGAGCCCTCCAGCCCCGGGCCCTCCATGGCCGTCCGTGAGCAGCGCGACGTCCAGCCGCTCCACCTGCGCGCGGGCCTCAACGGGGGCGTCCTGGGCGGCGGCGTCGCCGGGGACGCGTTCCTGGGCATCGAGGGCGAGGCGCTGGGCATCGCCGTGCAGGGCACGCAGCTGGTGCTGCCCACCGACGACGGCTCGCCCGGCACGGACGACATCCGCCTGGCGACGATGCACCTGACCTATTCGCCCGTGTCCACCGAGCGCGTGCGCTGGCGCCTGGAGGGTGGCCTCTCCACCGCCCACGCGCCGGACGTCTTCTTCGTGGGTCCCAGCCTCGCCACGTCCCTGGAGGTCTGCGTGGCGGGCCCGCTGGACCTGGAGGCGCGCGTGCAGGGCACCGCCGGCACCTACCGGCAGCTGGACGCGAGCGCCGGCCTGGCGCTGCACCTGGGCGCCCTCAACGTGCGCGGCGGCGTGCGCGGCCTCGTCCTGGACGACGCGGGCCGGGTGGACGGCATCCAGCACATCGACAGCTTCGTGGGCCCCTACGCGGGCGTCGGTCTGGCCTTCTGAAGCCCCCGCATGTCCGGGGGTGCACATGCCCCCTTCCGGACAGCGCTCCCCGTCCCCGGGGCCCTGGTTCCACCGGGGGTGATGAGGGTTGAATATTCCGGGCGAGCAGGCGTCCACATGCCGCGGCCCATCCCGTGGGCCCATGAAGAAGAGGAGGGGTCGCCGTGGGCTTCTGGAAGACGCTGTGTGCCGCGCTTGCTGTCGCTGTCCTGCTGGGGTCCGCGCCCGCCGAGGCCCGCTTCGGCAAGCGCTCCAAGCCGAACACCTCCGACTCCAAGGACAAGGACGACAAGGACGGCAAGCATGAGCACCGCGCCACGCCGGTGGGCCGCGCCTCGGACGCGCCGGTGCGCTCCAGCGTGCGCTCCTCCGGCGTCGGCCCTGGCTGGTTCGACGTCCTCTTCATCGCGGGCCCGGCCAGCTACCACCGCCGCGCTCGCGCGGAGGTGCCCCGCGGCCAGCGCGCGCCCCGGCCCGCGCCGCTCGTGCACCTGAACCTCCAGGGCAACAGCTTTGGCGAGGTGGGCGGCGCGCTGGACCTCTTCATGGCCCTGGACGGCCAGCGCTGGGGCATGGACGCGCGCGTGAGCGGCATCGCCCTGGACGCGGATGACGGCTCGCCGGACACGGACCGGCTGACGCTGCTGGACGCGCACCTCACCATCTCGCCCTGGTCCACCGAGCGCGGCCGCTTCCGCATGGAGGCCGGCATCGCCAGCGCGCACGCGCCGGACGCCATCTTCGTGGGCCCCAGCCTCGCGGCGTCGCTGGAGGCGTGCATCGGCCCCTCGCCCTTCGACGTGGAGGCGCGCATCCAGGTGGTGCCCTTCCCGCACCGCCAGGTGGACATGCAGGCCGGCCTGGCGCTGCACCTGGGCGCCCTCAACCTGCGCGGCGGCTGGCGCACCCTGTACCTCAGCGACGGTGGCCACCTGGACGGCGTGGTGCACGCGGACCACTTCACCGGCCCCTACCTGGGCCTGGGCCTGTCGTTCTGAAGAACCGGAGGCCTGGAAGCCTGAAGTAAAAACTCCCGGGGTCCCCGCATCGCGCGGGCCCCGGGAGTCTTCGCGTCGGGGCTACTCCTCCGACGACGCCGCGTAGGACGCCGGGGTGGTGTCCGCCCCGGAGCCGTTGGACGCGCCCGCGCGCTTCATGCGCCGCTTGGGCGGCGGGGCCAGCTTGGGCTCCATGCTGAAGACGCGCCCGTAGATTTCAGGCGTGTTGATGTTCACGATGACGCCGGGGTCCTTCACGTTCAGGCGCCGCGGGTTGATCACCTTGAGCGCCGCCTCCAGGTCCTCGCCCTCCGCCTCCAGGAGCTTGCGCGCCGCGCCCTTGGACAGCACCACCGGCCAGCCCGTGGCGTTGTCGTACTCCGGCCTCAGCGCCAGGACGCCGTCGGTGCCGCCGCGCTCCATGTCCTTGAGCATGGACTTCACGGTGGTGACCCGCAGCGCGGGCATGTCCACCGGATGCAGCAGCACCACGTCCGCGTCCTCGGCCATGGCCGCCTCCAACCCGGCCTTCACCGACGAGAGCAGGCTGCGCTCCCAGTTCGGACTCGTCACCAGCTCCAGGCTCGGGTGCTGCTCGCGCACCGCGGCCTCGTCGCTGCCCACCACACCCAGCACCCCGCACCCCGCCTTTCCGAAGGTGGACGCCAGCGACTGGAGGAAGCTCTTGCCCCCTTCATGCTCGATGAGCGCCTTGGGGTGGGACATCCGCCGGGCCTTGCCCGCCGCAAGGATGATCGCCACTGCCTTCATGACCCGCCTCCTCGCCCTCGACGGAAAGCCGGGGGCACCGCCAACAGGCTGTTGACCTCCTTCCGGGATTGCAGCCCGCCCGCCAGTACGAGTCGTCAGACAGCCGCCAGTCACACGAGGAGGTGTTCGCTGCCAGCCCTTTGGGCAAGGCCGGGTGTCCACCAGCGGTCAGGCGGGTGGCCCCAAGGGCTTCCCCACCCCCGCGCCGGATGGGCGCCAGGAGGCCCTTCAGTGCAGCCAGCCGCTGGAGGTCGCAAGCCGCAGCGGGGCGGCCGTCTCCACGGTCGTTTCTTCCGGCGCCGCCAGCGCCTTCACGGTCAGAATTTCAGCCAGCCGGGCCAGCGGACGGCGGCGGGCCACGCGGTGCAGCTCGTCCTCCGTCACCTCGCCCAGCAGGTCGCCCCCACGCCCCTCCACCACGGGCAGCACGTGCACGCCGTGGCGGTACATCTGCTGGAGCGCTCCCAGGACGGTGTCCTCCGGGAACAGGGTGATGGCGCGGGAGACGAGGTTCTGGAACTCAGGGCTGCGGCACATCGACACGTGAGGCCTCCGGTGCTCGGCGTTCGGGCGCCGTGTGCCGGAAGGCCTTAGCAATCCGATTGCCAACGCCCCGCGAAGGGGCCCGGAGCGTCTCCAGGGCCCCCGCGGATCCGCCTGCCCGCCCTACTTCTTCGGCGCGGGCTTCACCGACTCCACCATCTTGCGGAAGCCCTTCTCCGCGCCGTTCACCGTCTTCTCCGGCCCGGTGAGCTTGTAGAAGATGGCGCCCTCCGGCCCCTCCACGATGGCGCCGCGCAGCTTGAAGTGCGGCTTGGGCGTGGAGGGCCCCATCATGGGACCGCCGCCCGCGTACGTGCCCTTCACCTCCACCGTGGTGACGGGCAGCCCGTTCACCTTCTCCTGCTTCGTCTTCGCGTCCTTGTCCTCCAGGGGCTTGCCGTCGGGCTTCTGGAACTGCGCCACCCAGCGCTTCACGTTCGCGTCCACCGCGCCGCCCTGCCCCTGCCCGAAGTAGAAGACAGCCAGTTCCGCGTCTTCCGCGTCTCCCTTCACGGCGGGCACCTTGTACGTCGCCGCGCGCATCGGACGCGGAGGCTGGGCGGCCCACTCCGGCGGCGCGCTCCACGTCAGCCCTCCGGCCTCCTCCGCGCTCGCGCCCATCGCCACGGTCATCGCCAACACAGTCAGCAGTCGTTTCATGGCCGGCAGCGTATCCGCGTTCCTCCGCGCGTCACGCCCTCGCGACCGCGCACGCCGCGTGAGACGTCCACCCGCGTGCACGCGCGGGCCCCCCACACCTGACTCGGCGCGTCAATCCCTCTCACTTTGTGACCGGGGGACGGCGTGCTACTCACTGCATTGTTTCCAGCAGTTCACCTTGGGCTGGAGGGGATTCCCACCATGAAGAAACAGTTGTTCCTCGGGGCCATGGCCCTGGGAGCTGTCGCCTGCACGCCGGAGATCGCGCAGGACGCTCCGAATCTGAACGTCGGCCTCGCGGAGTTCGACCCCTCGGCGTCACCCGCCGTGGTCCCCTCCCCCAACGACCTGGCCATCATCACCATCGACGCGCAGACGAAGCGGGTGAACGCGCCGATCAACCCGGCGGCGTCCGCGGCGGAGCAGGAGTTCACGCGCGACTACCTGAACTCGCTCAACGGCTTCCCCACGTCCGCCATCGCGAATACCAAGATCAAGGATCTGGATCCGCGCACGGTGAGCCCGAAGACGGTCATCTTCATCGACCTGTACCAGGGCACGCCGCTGGCGACGAAGCCGGTGACGCCGACGCTCGCGTACAACGAGGACACGGACCTCCTCAACATCATCCCCCCGGTGGATCCGAACACCGGCCTGCCGGCGTGGCCGAAGGGCTCGCGCTACGCGGTGGCGCTGGTCGGCGGTGAGAACGGCCTGAAGACGAACTCCGGCCAGTCCATCATCGGGTCGGCCACGTGGGCCTTCATCAACTCCGACAAGTCGCTGGTCACCTGCGAGGACCTGACCTCGCCGGACTGCGGCCCGGCCACGGAGCTCATCCCCTCCACGGAGACGGACCCGGCCAAGCGCCTGGCGGACCAGACCGCCAAGTCGCTGCAGCTGGAGCAGCTGCGCCGCGGCTACGCGGACGTCTTCAACAAGGCCCTGGCGCCGCAGGGGTTCAAGCGTGAGGACATCGTCCTCATCTGGACCTTCAGCATCGTCAACCAGCCGGAGGCCACCATCAACCTGGCGGCCAACGCGCGCGTCCCCACCATCATCCCCTTCCCCAACGACCTGCTGCGCGTGCCGGCCACGGCCACCGCGCCGGCGCACCTGAACTTCCCCATCCCCACGACGCCGGGCCTGCAGCAGGACCTGTTCACGGGCCTGAACACGCTGGACGGCTTCTCCACCACGGGCGCGCTCGTGTCGGAGAACGGCGACGCGCACGGCGTGCTGGACGGCACCATGTTCCGCGAGGCGGCGGACGGTCCGGCCCCCCGCGTGGACGCGGCGTCGCTGGCCGCGGGCGTGAAGTTCTTCAAGCTGTCCAACCTGGACAAGGGCACCAAGCCGGACGTGGCGCCCTGCCTGGTGGAGAAGACCGGTGACTGCGGCACCAGCGTGGGCGCGGCGGGCGTCGTTGAAGTCCCGCAGCAGCTGCAGATCGTCCCGAAGGCGCCGCTGGATGGCGCCACCCAGTACGGCGCGGTGCTGACCACGGACCTGAAGGACACCCGTGGCCGCAACGTCGCTCCGGCCACGGCCTTCGCGCTGCTGCGCCTGGCCAACCCGGTGTTCGCCAACGGCAAGAGCACCATCTCCTCCGTGCCGAACGAGCTGGCGCAGGCGCTGGAGCCGGTGCGCGCGGCCCACAAGCCGTTCTTCGACGCGCTGGCCGCCGCCGGCCTGCCGCGCTCCAAGGTCGCGCTGGGCTGGGCGTTCACCACCCAGAGCACCACGTCCATCCTGCAGCAGCTCTACACGCTGCCGGGCGGCGTGTACGGGACGCCCGCGGCGCCCACGTCCGTCTTCCCCGTCACGTCGCAGGTGAAGTCCGCGATGGCCGGTGCCGGCTTCGCGTCCACCAACGTCGGCGCGGTCTACGAGGTCCGGGCCAACACGCCGTGGCTGCTCACCGGCCCCTTCGGCACGCTGAACCCGGCCGAGCCCCGTCCCACGCGCTACCCGTTCATGCTGTTCACCCCCGCCACCGCGGCGCCCACGGGCGGCTGGCCGGTGGTGGTGTTCGGCCACGGCCTGACCAGCAACCGCACCGCGGTGCTCGGCGTGGCCAACAAGCTGACCGGCGCCGGCTACGCGGTCGCGGCGATGGACGCCGTCTACCACGGTGAGCGCACCAGCTGCGTGGGCGCCGCCGCGGTGCTCCCCACGCCGAACCCGGTGGGCGACGACGCCGCGTGCGCCGACCCCTCCACCCAGCGCTGCGAGACCAACCCGGCCAGCCTGTCCTACGGCCGCTGCGTGGCGCGCACGGAAGCCGCCCGCGCGGACTGCAGCGCCGCGTCGCTGCCGCAGGGCGTGCCGAACGGCCAGGTGTACTGCTCCAACATCGCCAACCAGGGCCAGTGCATGGCCGACAACAAGTGCGAGGGCGGCGACTTCCTGCGCAACGCCCAGGGCGTCCCGCAGATCTCCGGCTGGAACTTCCTGAACCTGGGCAACCTGTTCACCACGCGCGACAACTTCCGCCACCACGTGGTGGACTTCAGCCAGTTCCTGCGCGTGCTGGGCAGCAAGGAGCTGTCCGACGCCGTGGGCGGCCTGAACGCGGCCCAGGTGGACTACGTGGGCCAGAGCCTCGGCGGCATCCTGGGCACCATGTCCACCGCGGTGTCCCCGCGCGTGCACCGCTCGGTGCTCAACGTGGCCGGCGGCAACCTGGCCGGCGTGCTGCTGACCGCGCCCGCCTTCCAGGCGCAGCGCACCGCGTTCCTGGCCTCGCTCGCCTCCGCGGGCGTGAACCCGGGCTCCCCGACGTTCGACACGTTCATCAGCCTGGCGAACACCATCCTGGACCCGGCGGACGCGCGCAACTACGCGTACCTGCTGGACAACAACCCGGCCGCCGGTGAGGACCCCGCCGTGCACCGCGCGTTCATCCAGTACATCGAGGGCGACCAGGTCATCCCGAACGCGAACACGCAGGCGCTGATCAACGCGGCCAACCGCGCGGACGCGCCGCGCACCGTGGCGACGTACATGTTCCCGGAGGCGGTCATCGGCGCCATCCCGGCCGCCGGCCGTCACGCGTTCCTCAACAACCCGCAGATCCCCGAGACCGTGCGCAACGCGGCCCAGGACCAGCTCATCGGCTTCCTGAAGACCGGCGCCGTCGCGCAGTAACGGCACCCACTGAGAGAGGAATCACACTCACATGAAAAAGACACTCTCCCTCGTGGCGATTCTGGCGGCCGGTACCAGCCAGGCCGCGGGCTTCCAGGTCGACACCCACAGCGCTCGCGCCACCGGCGCGGGCGGCGCGGCCACGGCATGGCTGGAGGACTCGTCCTCCATCTATTACAACGTGGCGAACATGGTCGGCGTGAAGACGCTGGACATCACGCTGGGCGACACGGGCATCCTCCCCAGCATCACGTTCCAGCGGCCGGGCCAGGAGGCGGAAGGGCAGCGCACCACGCTGTCTCCTCCTCCGCACCTGTTCGTCGTCTACAAGCCGTTCGAGAAGGCGGCGTTCGGCGTGGGCGTGTTCACGCCCTACGGCGCGCGCAGCCGCTGGGAGGAGGGCTTCAGCGGCCGCTTCCGCGGCTACGAGTCCTCGCTGGCGACGTACTACATCAACCCGTCGTTCGCGTATGAGCTGCACCCGCGCTTCCGCTTCGGCGTGGGTCTGGACATCGCGCGGGCCACCATCGAGCTGACGCGTGGCCTGGACTTCGTGAACAGCGAAGGCTCCATCCACCTGGGTGGCGCGGACTGGGGCTCCGGCTTCAACGTGGGCGTGCAGGCCAAGGTGCTGGACAACCTGGACCTGGGCATCCACTACCGCAGCGCCATCGACATCCAGTTCCAGGGCCAGGCGGACTTCCAGAACATCCCTGTGGAGTTCCAGAGCCGGCTGACGGACCAGAAGGCGCACGCGGACGTCGTCCTGCCGTCCACCGTGACGGCGGACCTGGCGTACCGGCCGCTGGACAACCTGCTGCTGGCGTTCGACGCGAGCTGGGTGGACTGGTCCTCGTTCGCGGAGCTGGCCATCCGCTTCGAGAACCCGTCCATCGACAACCCGATCCCCAAGCGCTGGCGCGCGAAGTGGAAGTACTCGCTGGGCGGCGAGTACGGCGTGACGGACGCGCTGCAGGTGCGCCTGGGTCTGACGTACGACCCGTCCCCCAGCCCCAACAGCACGCTGACGCCGGACCTCCCGGACGCCAACCGCTTCAAGGTGTCCGCGGGCGTGGGCTACCAGTTCAAGCCGTTCCGCGCGGACCTGGGCTACCAGTTCGTCGCGCTGGCGGACAAGGAGAGCACGGCCCCGGGCATGCCGGGCACGTACTCCGGCAACGCGCACGTGCTGGGCCTGACGCTGGGCTTCAACCTCCAGTAACCGGCTGAGCATTTCCTGAAGCACCGGGGCGCCCGGCTCCTTCCGTTCATGGAAGGGCCGGGCGCTTTCGCTTACGGTGCCGGGCCGTGAGCCCTTCCAAGCCCGGCCGCAACGACCCGTGCCCCTGTGGCAGCGGGAAGAAGTACAAGGCCTGTCATGCCGCCGAGGACCGCGCGAAAGCCGCGCCGCCTCCCACCGCCGCCCCCGCCCACCCGCTGAAGCAGGACCTGGAGGCGGCCATGTCGCTCCTGGGCGACGCGGACGTGTCCCGCCTGTCCCAGGCGCTGGAGCACCTGGGCGTGCTGCTCCAGGCCGCGGGGCCCCAGCCGGGGCTGCGCTACGACGACAAGGCCTTCAGCGACCACGTGGGCCAGGCGCTCGCGAAGCTGGCCGCGCAGGAGGGCCTGGACGCGATGCAGGCGCGCAACTCCTTGCGCGTGGGCGTGGTGCGGGAGCTGGGCACGCGCGGCTTCCAGGAGAAGCTGGGCGCGGGGCTGCTCGCGCAGGCGGCGAAGAGCGGCCGCACGCCGGAGGAGCGGCGCGCGCTGTGCGTGGGCGCGCTGCTGGCCACGGCGGCGAAGAAGACGGGCAAGGTGCGGCCGGAGGACAACCCCGTGCTGGACGTCGTCTTCGACGTGCAGTTCCGCGAGTGGAGCCAGAAGCACGCGGAGGTGGTGCGCAAGTACGAGTCCCTGGTCGCGAGCATGGAAGAGGAGGAGCTGACGCCCGAGGCCTCGGAGGCGATGCGCAAGGCGGAGGCCGGCGAGCTGGACGCGCTGGTGAAGCACGTGCAGGCGGACCCCGCGCTGGTGGAGCGCATCTCGCGCGAGGCGAAGGAGCGCGCGCAGCGGGTGGAGACGAAGCTGCGCGACCCGGCCACGCCGTCCGTCTTCTCCCCGGAGGAGGAGCTGTGGCTCACCGTCGTGCTGTGGGAGCCCTTGCGCGCGATGAAGTCCCAGCCCAAGGACCCCGAAGGCCGCCGGCAGGTCATCGCCGCGCTCCTGAAGGCCGTGAAGGGCGCGGTGGACGCGGACTTCCTCGAAGGCATGCTGGAGCGGATGCGCGCGGGGGCGAAGGACCCGGCGGCGGACGAGCCCACGCGCGAGTGGCTCACCGACGCGGCCATCGCCTTCGAGGCCGAGCCCGCGCGGCTGGTGCTCGCGGCGCTGCTCACCGCGCGGCAGGAGGCGAAGGGACGGAGCGCGGAGGAGATGGTGGCGCTCGCGGACCTGAAGGCCCTGCCCGCGTGGACGCCGGAGCAGTTGGAGCCCTACCGGCAGCTCATGGAGAAGGAGGGCCGCGCGTCCGGCGCGGACCGCATCCGCCGCGCGCAGGACTGGCTGCGCGAGCACCCCGTGCGGCTGGACGCGGAGGCCTGACGCGCTTCATCACGCCTCACTTCAAACGAAGAGCGCCTTCGCGGTCTGCTGGAGGCGCTCCGTGCCCATGCGCATGAGCTGGCCCTTGAGGCCGGGCTGGCTCACGACGTGCCGCTCGAAGGCGGCGCGCTCCAGGCGCAGCACCACGCACGGCGTCTTCGTGCGCACCGTCGCGGACACGGGCTTGTCCAGCAGCAGGGAGATCTCCCCGAACACGTCGCCCTCGCGCAGCTCCGGCAGCAACACGATGCGGCCCGGCTGCTCCAGCGACAGCTGACACTGGCCACGCAAGAGCAGGTAGAAGGCGTCCCCCGGCTGCCCCTGCGTGAGGAGCACCTGGCCCGCGGGCACGGCGCGCAGGTCGAACTCGCGCGACATCGCCTGCTTCAGCGCGGGCGACAGGTTGGTGAACAGGGGGCTGGTGCGCAGCAGGTTGTCCACCAGCCGGCGCTGGTAGAAGGCGTGCACGGCCGCGTCCACCTCCGGGTGCGCCGCGCTGACGCGGGCCAGGGAGCCGCGCTTGAACTCCAGCAGCACGGAGCGCTCCCGCACCTCCACGCTGGCCAGCCTGGGCCCCTCGGACACCAGCGCCACCTCGCCGAAGAAGTCCCCCGGCCCCAGCGTGGCGACGACCTGGCGCGCGTTGCCCTCCACCTTGCGCGTCACCTCCGCGCGGCCCTCCACCAGCGCGAACATGGAGTCGCCCGGCTGCCCCTCCTCCACCACGCGCTGGCCCGGCCAGAAGGCGCGCACCTCCAGCGCCTCCACCAGCGCCACGAAGGCGTCGCGCCCCACGCCGGACAGGACGGGCACGCCCGGGTCCTTGCCGTCGGGCACCCAGGCGAAGGTGGGGGCCAGCGCGCCGGGCGGCAGGGCGAAGCGCTCCGCCAGCGTGCGCACCGTCCTGGGACGCGCGCCCCGCAGGCCTCGCGACAGCACCGCGGCGGCCACCGCGCGCAGGAGCCCTCCCGCGCGGGTCCAGGCCAGCGCCGCGTCGGCGTAGGCGTGGGCGGCCTCCGGGGTGCGCTCCAGCCACTCGAGCAGCTCGGCGACGCGCTGGTGGACCTCCGCGTCCTCCGGCTCGGCGCGCAGGGCCTCCTGGTAGCCGGCCAGCGCCGCTTCCAGCTTGCCCTCGGCGGCGAGCGTCGCCGCCTGGGCCTTCAGGGACCGCGCGTGTGGGGAGTCCGCCATGCGGGCCTCTGTAACCCAGCCGCGCGGCGCACGCATCCGTTCGGAGGTCCCGGCGGGGTGTCCCTTGTCACACCCCCGACCCTCAGCTGCTCAAGTCCCGCACGCGCTCCGCCAGGCTCTGGGTGAAGAGGCGGTAGATGCGCAGGGCCGCGGCCTCGTGCGTCTCCAGGAAGTATTGGAAGTCCGTCCGCGTGACGCGCAGGGCGCGCACCACCGTGTGCGCGCGCACGTGCGCGGACACCGGGCCGTCCAGGATGAGGGAGATTTCGCCCAGGAACGCGCCCGGCCCCAGCATGTTGAGCTGGCGCGCGTCCCGCCCCGGGCCGGTGGACACGCTCACCATGCCCTCCAGCAGCACCACCAGCCCCATCCCCTTCGCGCCCTTCTCCAGCACCGTCGTCCCCGCCGGCACCAGCACGGGTCTGGCCAGGCGGTAGAGGTCGCGCATGTCTTCCAAAGACAGACCATCGAAGATGGGAATGGCTTTCAGATAGCCATAGCCATCCACCACCGGCGGCGCCTTCTCCGCCGCGACCGAGCCCTCCGGCGCCGACGCGAGCCCCAGTTGCTGGAGCAGCCGCGCCTGCTCCGCCTGGAGCAGGAGCAGCCCCGCCCCGGACGCGTGCTTGATGCCGTCCGCCAGGAGCACCAGCGCGCGCCACGTGGCGCCCTCCGCGTCCAGCAGCTCACACATGCGCAAGACGGCTTCCGGCCGCTGCGCGTCGTCCGCGGGCACCGCGCGCAGCATCTCCAGCTCCGCGTGCGCGTTGCCCAGCACCCGGAACACCTGCGCCGCCTCCATGGGCCGGTGCATGCGGCCCAAGAGGTGCGCCAGCGACTCGCGCGCGCCCAGCGCCTGGTACAGCGACAGCGCCTGCTCCAGCGAACCGGCCCGCTCGAAGGCCGCCGCCGCGCGGGCCTGCTCCCCCACCCTCAGCCACGCCTCCGCCGCCAGCAGCGGCGCTCCTGCCTGTTCGTACAGCGGCGCCGCGCCCCCGTCGTCGCCATCCGCCTCCAACAGCCGCGCCGCGCCCGCGAAGTCGCGCGCCTGCCGCAGCACCTCCACCAGCCGGGCGCGCGTGTCCGAGGGCACCGCCAGCGCCTCCTCCAGGACCCGCTCGCGCTGCCCCGCGCCCATCGCCTCGTAGGCGCGCACCGCGTCCTCCACCGCGCCCTTCAACACCCGTGCCCACACGCCCCGCGTCACGCTGGAGCCAGGACCCGCGGCCACGTCACCCACGTTCGAATCGTTTGGAGTCACGGCCTTGTCGTTCCTCCCGGACGCCCCGGCGGACAAGGGGGTCCACGCCTGGGTCCGGGACCCTGATTCCGTAGCATTCTGAAACAGGGAAAGCCAGCCAGCGCGGTGAAGAGCGGCAGGCCTTGGACACACTGTCCACCGCGTGAATCGGATGCGCAAAACCTGAGAGGTTGGGGTGGGCTCGAACCCTGCGCTTCGGGGTGGCTGTCTTGCGTGAGAGGGATTCCCCACCTTCAGGCATCCCTGCCCCAGGGACTCCTACCCAAGGTGTCTTCCCCCATGACGTCGCGCCCCGCTTCCTTCCGTTCTCTCAAGGTCCTGGAGTCGTCCCACTCGCGCCGCGCGCTGAACCTCTTCGCGCGAGGCGGCTGCCTGCTGATGCTCGCGTCCGGAGCGGCCCGCGCCAACGAGCCCGAGGCGCCCGAAGCTCGGGGGCGGGCCGAGGTGCCCGAAGCTCGGGGGCGGGCCGAGGCGCCGGTGCCCGCGGGGGACGCGGCCCCGGCGGATGACGCGGTGTGGGGCGAAGAGGCGCTGGCGCAGGCGGAGCTACCGGACTCGATGACGGATGCGGCGCGGACGCTGGAGGAGGCGCCGGTGGTGGTGTGCTCGGGGTCGCTCCATCAGGCCTACCGTCCCGGGCTGCTGCTCACCTCGCCCCGGAACGCCGTGCAGCGCGAGTCGCTCCAGTTCAGCGGCTGCCCCGTCAACGACGGCGTGGTGATGACGTCCGTGGGGATGGAGACGCAGCACCTGAAGCGCGCGACCTGCATCGGCAAGACGGGCGGCGCGGCCACCGCCACCGTGACGTGGTCCAACGGGGAGAAGTCCTCCGTGGCGCTGGAGCGCGTGGCGGCCGTCGTGGACGGAGGGATGCAGGTCTTCACGTCCGAGGGGACCATCGGCTCCGGGCGTCACGCGGGCCACGGCGTGCGCCTGGTCACCGCCGTGCCCACGCTCACAACGCTGGCGGCCTGCGTCCAACCGTCGGGGCTCACGGCGAACATGGGCGTCGCCACCCTCACCGTTCTGGACCTGCCCACCGTCATGGACGTGCCCGCCGGGAAACAGTGACCGCGCGGCCGCTCCCCTGCCGGGCGCTTCGGGGAGGGGCGGCTTTCAGTCCGCACGCACCGCTATGCATGCGCGGGCCGGGCGTTATCGTGGGGGGCCATGAGGCCTGCCGCGGAGCGCCGGATGCGAACGCGACGAATCACGGGGGGTTGGCGGGGGGCGGCGGTGGCCGGCCTCCTGGGCTCGGTGGGCTCGGGCGCGGCCTGGGCGCACGCGGGCCTGCCAGAGACGTCCAACGTCACGCTGCGGCGGGGCCACTCCGAGGACTTCTTCGTGGGGGCCACGTTCGGCGCGGTCATCTCGCGCGACAGTGGGCGGACGTGGCGCTGGGTGTGTCCGGATGCCATGGGGTATGGCGGCTGGCGCCCGGAGTCCTTCGTCTGGCGCGGGACGGGAGAAATCCTGGCGGCCACCGGCAACGCGCTGCTGTCCTCGAAGGACGGCGCGTGTTCGTGGTCGTCGCATCCGGCGTTCAAGGACACCTGGGTGACGGGGCTCTCGCCGCACCCCACGGATGACGCGGTGCTGTACGTGGCCACGGGCCGCTCCACGTCGGCGACGAACGGGGTGTTCCGCTCGGACGATGGCGGGGAGACGTGGCGGCCCCTGGGACTCCAGCGCGCGGGGGTCCTCTTCTCCGCCGTGCGCGTGTCCACCGCGGATCCCCGCACGCTCTACGTGTCCGCGTCCGACACGACGCGCATGTACCTGTTCCGCAGCGACGACGCGGGCGAGACGTGGGAGGAATTGCCGCAGGCCTTCCCGGACCTGGTGCGCCCGTTCGACTTCGTGGTGACGGCGACGGACCCCGTGGATCCGCTCAAGGTCTGGGCGCGCGTGTCCGCGCAGGGCTACACGCACATCCTGCACAGCACGGACGGCGGGCGCACCTTCAGCGCGCGCACGGGCGCCGGCATCGACGATGTGTTCATCAACATGGATGTCTCCGCCGACGGAGGCACCGCGTGGGTGTCCACGTACAACTCCTTCTTCCGCAGCCAGGCGGGGGGGCCCTTCTCCAAGCTGGTGCTGCCCACGGGCAACGCGTGCGTGACGCGCGTGGGAGACGTCCTCTACGGCTGCGGCTCGCCGTGGCTCCATGACTGGTCGCTGGCGCGCAGCAGCGACGACGGCACCACCTGGGAGCCGCTCTTCAGCCTGGAGCAGATTCAAGGCAGCCATCAGTGCCCGGTGGGGACGCCCGTGCGCGAGCTGTGCCCGTCGCGCTGGCCCCAGGTCGCGGAGACGATTGGCGCGCCGCTCTACCCGGATGGCGTTCCGGACGCGGGCACGCCCGATGCTGGCGTGCAGCCTTCCGACGACGCGGGCACGCCTTCCGACCCGAAGCCGAAGCCGTCCTCCGGCTGTGCCGCCGCGCCCGCGGGCATGCTGCTTCCGCTGCTCCTGATTCCCCTTTTGCGCCGCGGCCGGCGGCGCGAGGCCCCATGACCATGAAGCTGAAGACCTCCCTGCCGTGGAGTACCGCCGCGGTCGCGCTGCTCGCCCTGAGCGCGTGCGATGGCGACGACACCGACCCCCAGCCCACCGAGTGCGAGGAGCCGCTCTACGCGGGCGGCGCCACGGACGAGGTGTGGCGCGCGCTGCTGGACGCGCGCAACCAGCCCCAGGACGGCTCGCGCGCGGTGACGCTGGTGTCGCCCGGGTCCGGGCAGTCGTACTTCACGGATCAGGCCGCGCCGCTGTGGCAGTGGACGTCCCCGCTGCGCGCGTCGCTGGAGCGCCCGGGCCGCACGGCGCCCTTCCTGGAGGGCCGCCCGCGCGAGTCGAAGCGTTCGGTGCTCGCGTGGCTGGGGAACTGGGTCCTGCCCACCGCCGAGGCCCACCTGCCTCCGTACACGGGCGACATCTACTGGGTGAAGGTCCAGGTCGCCGGGCGCGAGTGCCCCATCGCGCAGGTGTTGACGTCCGAGTTGCAGTGGCAACTGGATGACGGCTCCTGGCAGACGGTGAAGGACGCGGCGGGCAAGGAGCTGTCCGTGCAGGTGGTGAGCGCGTACCTGGTGCAGAACCGCATCACGGAGGGGCCGTACTCGCTGGGGGCTCCGGTGGGCTTCACGATGGGGATGGCCAGGTGAGGCGCGCCGCCTGGCTGGGTGTCCTGGCGCTGTGCGCGTGCACGGAGGCCGAACCGCCGGAGCCGGGCAAGGGTGTGCCCGAGCTGACGTACGCGGACCCCAACCCGTGGACGCGGGGAGGCACGACGGTGCCTCCACCGGGGCCGTCCGGGCGGCTGCTGGTGACGAACAGCCTGGATGACTCCGTGAGCCTGCTGGACCTGGACGGGCTGGGGACGCCGGGCTGGGGCGAGCTGGCGCGCGTGCCGGTGGGGCTCCACCCGGTGGAGCTGGAGGGGCCGCACCACACGGCGGTGTCGCCCGCTGGCGACTCCTACTACGTGGGCATCTCCAACTACGTGCCTGGTGGCGGCTCGGGTCCGCATGGCGCGCATGGGACGGGGACGGCGGACGGCTACTGCCTGAAGCTGAGCGCGAAGGACAACCGGCTGGTGGCGTCCACGCGCGTGGACCGCAACCCGGGGGACGTCATCGTCAGCGCGGACGGGCGCACGCTGTACCAGACGCACTTCGACCTGCTGCGAATCGCGGAGGTGGCGCGCAAGGGCGGGACGGAGGAGGACATGGCCGCGCGCATGGTCATCCTCGACGCGGAGACGATGACGGTGAAGGAGCGGGTGAAGGTGTGCCCCGCGCCGCACGCGGTGCGCCTGTCCGCGGATGAGCGCACGGCGTACGTGGCGTGCTGGTCGGACGAGGTCGCGGTGGTGGCCCTGGCGACGGCGGGCATGCCGGTGACGCGCGTGAAGGTGGCGGCGGGTTCGGGCACGGCGGTGAGTCCGCGCCATCAGCCGTACGCGCTCACGGTGTCGCCCACGACGGGGGACGTGTGGGTCAGCTCGCTCGCGAGCAAGCAGGTGCAGGTGCTGGAGCCCGGGACGCGCGCGATGAACCCGGAGCGCACGGTGTATCTGCGCGGCGCGCCCATGTTCGGCGCGTTCACGCAGGACGGGCGCACGCTGTACATGCCCTATCAGCAGGAGGACGCGGTGGCGGTCATCGACGCGGCGACGTCCACGGTGCTGCGCACGGTGGAGCTGTCGCAGGCGGGCTGTCTCAACGTGCACCAGTTCATGCTGACGCCGGACGAGCGCCACGGGCTGGCGGTCTGCGAAGGGGACCACATCGGCCCGGGCACGTTGCACGTCGTGGACCTGACGGAGGGCACGGTGCTGTCCACGGTGAAGATGGGCATCTTCCCGGACTCGGTGAGCCTGCTGCGGGGGCAGCCGTGAGGGGCCTGCGTGGAGGCGTGGCGGCGCTGCTCGTGGGGGTGCTGGCCGGGTGCGGGGGTGACGAGGAGGAGGGGCCCCAGGCCGCGGCGGACTACGGGGAGGCGCTGTTCCAGGACGCGTGGCTGTCGCCGAGCGAGTACAACAAGTTCTCGTGCGCGACGTGCCACGTGACGACGGCGGAGACACCGGCGGGGCGCATCGACTCAGGGCACACGCTGTTCAACGTGGCGGCGCGGCCGAGCTGGTGGGGCGGCAGCGAGACGCGGCTGCTGGACGCGGTGAACGTCTGCTACGTGAACTTCATGCGCGGGGTGACGAAGCTGGAGGCGGAGGATCCGCGCTCCCGCGCGCTGTATGAGTACCTGTCGCGGATCAGCCCGGACGCGCAGGCACCGGCGCTGCCCTTCACGGTGGTGAAGGACATCCAGGACGTGCCCCGGGGCGACGTCACGCGAGGCGAAGCGGTGTACCGGGCGGCGTGCCAGAGCTGCCACGGCGCCACGCACACGGGCGAAGGACGGCTGACGAACTTCGCGTCGGTGCTGCCGGAGGTGACGCAGACCTACGACCAGGCGTTCCCAGGCATCCCGCACGCGCAGGTGGTCATCGAAAAGGTACGGCACGGGCCGTTCTTCGGCGTGGGCGGCAACATGCCGCTCTACAGCACGGAGGCCCTGTCCGACGCGGACCTGGGCGCGCTGCTCATGTACCTGGGGCTGTAGCCGTGCGCTGAACCCGGCTGACCGGTGCGCAGGCAAGGAGGGTGGCGCAGGGCGTACCGCCCCTGCCCATGCGCACCCGGCCGCCGCACTTCAAGAACATTCATGTCCTCGTCGGGTTCACAGGAGCACGGCCCTTCTTCCGAAGGGCCTTTGCCCACGAGGGGCAGGCCCCCTGCGTCCCTGGCCGAACTGCTCGTTGCCGACCGCGAGGCGCTCCTGGAGGATTGGGTCGCCCGCGTGTCACCCCTCTTCACCGCCCTGCGCCTGACACGCGAGCAGATCGTCGATGCCCTGCCCTCCTTCCTGGAGGAGCTTCACGACATGCTCGTGGAGGCGGAGGAGGACGCGGACGGCCACCTCGCGCTCCGCCACAGTGAGATCTCTGGAGCCCACGGCCGCCAGCGCCTGCGCCTGGGCGCCGACGTGTCCCTCGTCACGCGCGAATACGCCCTCCTGCGCGACTGCATCCTGACCCGCGCCGAGCGCGCCGACATGGACGTGCCGCTTCATCAACTGCGCGTGCTTGGCGCCTGCATCGACAACGCGCTGGCCCAGGCCGTCATCCCGTTCGCGTTCGACAGCGCCGAGCGCCGCCACGCCGAAGCCGAGGATCGCGAGCGCTTCTTCCAGCTGTCCCCGGACATGTTCAGCATCGCGGGCATGGACGGGTACTTCAAGCGCGTGAACGCGTACTTCGTCCACGTGCTCGGGTGGAGCGAGGCGGAGCTCCTCCAGCGCCCCTTCATGGACCTGGTCCACCCCGACGACCAGGCGGCCACCCGCGAGGAGATGCGCAAGCTGTCCCAGGGCATCCCCACCCTGCGCTTCCAGAATCGCTTCCGCGCCCGCGACGGCCACTACCGGTGGCTCGCGTGGGCCTCGCGCCCCGTGCCGGAGTTGGGCCTCATCTACGCCGCCGCGCGCGACATCACCGAACAGAAGACCGTCGCTCAAGAGCGCGAGCAACTGCTGGAGGCCGTGCGCGACAGCGAGGCCCGCTTCCGCAACATGGCGGACCACGCCCCCGTCATGCTCTGGGTGACGGACGCGCAGGGCTCCACGACGTACATGAACCGGGGCTGGTACGCCTTCACCGGCCAGACCGAGGCCACCGGCCTGGGCCTGGGCTGGTTCGACGCCATCCACCCCGGCGACCTGGAGCGCACGCGGCGGACCTTCACGGAGGCCAACGCCGCCCGCCGGCCCTTCCGCCTGGACTACCGGCTGCGCGGCACGGACGGCCAATACCGGTGGGCCGTGGACACCGGCTCGCCCCGCTTCGACGCGGACGGACACTTCCTGGGCTACATCGGCAGCGTCATCGACATCTCCGACCGCAAGCAGGCGGAGGTGGAACGCGAGGCCCTGCTCGCCCGAGAGAGCGCCGCGCGCCGCGAGGCCGAGGAGGCCAACCAGCTCAAGGACGAGTTCCTCGCCACCATCAGCCATGAGCTGCGCACGCCGCTCACGGCCATCCTCGGCTGGGTGCAACTGTTGCGCACCGGCAACCTGCCCCCGCCCCGCCAGGAGCGCGCGCTGGAGACCATCGAGCGCAACGCGCGCGCGCAGGGACAGCTCATCGAGGACCTGCTCGACGTCAGCCGCATCGTGTCCGGCAAGCTCAAGCTGGACGTGGAGCCCGTGGACCTGTCCGCGGCAGTGCAGCAGGCGCTCGAGTCCGTGCGACCCGCGGCGGACGCACGCCACATCGACGTGCGGGCCACGGTGGACACCTCCAGCAGCGTGATGGGCGATCCGCACCGGCTCCAGCAGGTGGTGTGGAACCTGCTGTCCAACGCGGTGAAGTTCACGCCCAAGGGCGGCAACGTGCGGCTGGTGGTGTCGCGGCACGACTCCATCGTGGAGCTCACCGTGGAGGACACCGGCCAGGGCATCTCCGAGGCCTTCCTCCCCCACGTCTTCGAGCGCTTCCGCCAGGCCGACAGCGGCAGCACGCGCAAGACGGGCGGACTGGGGCTGGGGCTGTCCATCGTGCGGCACATCGTGGAGATGCACGGCGGCACCGTCACCGCCGCCAGCGACGGCGAGGGCCGGGGCGCCATCTTCACCGTGCGGCTGCCCCTGTCCGTCACGCAGCGGCGCGACCCCGCCATGCCGCCGTCACCGAGGCCTCCCGCGGCGGAGCGGATCCCCTCGCCCCCGCCGGAGCTGGGCGGCGTGCGCGTGCTCGTCGTGGATGACGAGGAGGACGCGCGCGAGCTGTTGCGCACGCTGCTGGAGGACAGCGGAGCCCACGTGGTGACCGCGGGCTCCGCGATGGAAGGGATCCAGGTGCTCCAGGCGGAGCATCCGGACGTGCTCGTCTCCGACATCGGCATGCCGGGCATTGACGGCTACGGCTTCATCGAGCGCGTGCGCGCGCTGCCCGCCGCGAAGGGAGGCCACACCCCGGCGGTGGCCATCACCGCCTACGCCCGCTCGGAGGACCGAACCCGCGTGCTGCGCGCCGGCTTCCAGAGCCACGTGCCCAAGCCGGTGGAGCCCGGGGAGCTGCTCGCCGTCATCGCCTCGCTCGCGGACCGCTACCCCGCGCTCCCGAAGGCGTGACAGCCGATCAGCCCTCGGCCCGCGTGAGACGCCGGACACGGTGCCACGCAT
This sequence comes from Corallococcus sp. M7, assembly GCF_054512695.1. Lineage (NCBI taxonomy): Bacteria > Pseudomonadati > Myxococcota > Myxococcia > Myxococcales > Myxococcaceae > Corallococcus > Corallococcus sp. M7. The sequence continues at coordinate 448,912 of NZ_CM137252.1, read as the reverse complement.
CCTCCTGGCCATCGGGCGGGGGCAGGGCTTACCTTTCCGTCAATGCGTCCGCCGCCCGGACAAATGGCGATGTTCGACGCCCCGGTGCCCGGGCGTGAACCGGCGCGCTCGCGGGTGCCCTCGCGCGAGGACGCGCTGCCCCGGGCCGCGGAGCTGGCCCGCCGTGTGTCCGCCCTGCTGGGCCGGCCCGTGCACCTGCGCCTCACGGACAACCGCGCCACCCTGGTGAGCTACCGCCGCCTCCCCGAAGGCGTGCGCCTGCGCCTGCACCACCTGTTCCTGGACGCTCCCGATACCGTGGTGCGCGCCCTGGCCCTCTATGTGTCCGGCGACACCGCCGCCCGCGAGGTGCTGGAGGCCTTCAGCCACGCGCACCAGGATCAGGTGCGCCGCGAGCGAAAACCCGGCGCCCCGCTGCGCACGCGCGGCCGCTGCTTCGACCTCAAGGCCGTCCACGCCCGGCTGGACGCGGCGTACTTCGATGGACGCGTGCACGCCGTGGAGGTGGGCTGGGCCCGCCGCCCCGCACGCCGCACCCGCCGCACCATCCACCTGGGCGGCTATGACGCTCGCCTGCGCGAGGTGCGCGTCCACCCCGCGCTGGACCGTCCCACCGTGCCCGCCTTCGTCGTGGACTTCATCGTCTTCCACGCCCTGCTGCACGCGGACCTCGCCACCGACGCGGGCCCTGACTCACACGACTCACACGACGACGCCGGACGCTGCGCCGCGGAACACACCGCTGACTTCCTCGCTCGCGAGGCCGCGTTCCCCCTGCGCGAAGCCGCCTGGCGCTGGCTCCTGGACAATCTGTCGTCGCTGCGGCGCGGCTGACCTGTTTCAGACATGTCACGGCCGGTGTGACATGCCCTCCCTCCCCCACCCCGAAGGGAGTGGCCTGCGGGGGGTTCCCACTGCATGCTGTCCTCCAATGCGCTTTTTCAGCGTGGAAGAGGCCAGCCGGCTGGTGCCGTTGCTGACGAAGACCTTCGGGCGCGTGCGCCCCTGGGTGGAGCGCGTGCAGAAACTGGCGGAGGTGCTGGACGGCCCGGAGGCCCCACCCGACACCGCGGAGGTTCGCACTCTCCGCGAGGAGCGCGACGAGCTGCTGGAGCGCATCCGCGAAGAGCTGGGCCCGCTCCAGGAGATGGGCCTGGAGATAAAAGGCGCGGACGGCCTGGTGGACTTCCACGCGCGGCGCGGCGAGGAGCCCGTGTACCTCTGCTGGCGCTTCGGCGAGAACACCGTGGCGCACTGGCATGACCTGAAGGCCGGCTTCTCCGGACGCCGCCCCATCGACAGCCCGGACGACTTCGAGCCCACCTACCTGAGCTGAAGGCGCCCCGTCACTTCGACAGGCTCTGGTGCAACAGGCCCAGCTTGTTGCGCGCGGAGAGCAACTGCTGGCGCAGTGACTCCGCCTGCCGGCCGATGTCGGAGAACTTCGCCTCCTCCGCCGCGCGCGTCAGCGTGGCCGCTTCGTCCGCCACCTCCGCCATGCGCGTCTGGAGCGCGGTGAAGACCTCCGTGAGCCGCGCGTCCTCCTCCGCCGTGCGCGTGGCCTGCTGGCGCAGCGCCGCGAACTCCTGCATGCGCCCGTTGAGGTCCGCCGCGCTCTGCCCCAGCGCGCCGTAGCGCGTGAGCAGGTCCTTGAACACCTCCGTGCGCTGTTGAAGCTCCTGCGCGCACACGTTGACCGCGTCCGCCTGCGCCTGCTGCCGGTTGCGTACGCCGGTGATGGCCTGCACCAGCGCGCCCACGCGCATCCGCAGTGCGTCGTCCAGGTCCGCCAGGTCCTTGAGCGTCTTCGACGCGCGCTCCAACTGCTTCTCCGACGTCAGGGGCGCCTCCTTCAACTGCTCCGACAGCGCCTCGAAGCGCAGCAGCTCGGCGTCGAGCGCCTGGGCGGCGGAGACCAGCTCGGAGGGCGGGGGCGTGTCACGCTTGCTCATGGGGCCGGGAGGATGCCATGCCGCCCGCCCCTCCCTTGAGGTCGCCTGCCTGCCTCGGGAGCCTGTGCTCGGGGGAGGACACTGCGGCTTCCAGGCCTCGCCATTGGCCGGGGGCGTCTCCAGTTTTCCGTGACACGTCGCGTCCGGAGGTCTGAACCCATGCCCGTGGATTTCTCCATCACCGTGCTCGTCACTGGCGCCACCGGCCAACAGGGCGGTGCCGTCCTGCGCAAGCTCGCCGACCGGGGACACCATGTGGTGGCCCTGGTGCGGGACGCGGACGCCCCGGCCGCCCGCGCCCTGCGCAGGCCCGGCGTCACCCTGGCCCAGGGCGACTTCGACGACCCCGTCTCCCTGGAGGCCGCCATGCGCGGCGTGGACGCCGTCTACGCCATGGCCACGCCCTTTGGCGCGGGCGGCGTGGACGCGGAGGTCCAGCACGGCAAGAACCTGGCGGACGCGGCGAAGCGCGCCAACGTGCGGCACTTCGTGTACTCGTCCGTGGCGGGCGCGTCGGAGCTCACCGGCGTCCCGCACTTCGACAGCAAGCACGCCGTGGAGCTGTACCTGCGGCGCCGGGACATGCCCTTCACCATCCTGGCCCCCACCTTCTTCATGGAGAACCTCCTCCAGCCGCCCACGCGCGACCTGCTGGCGGCGGGGAAGCTGGCCCTGGGGCTGCCCGCGACGCGCGGCCTTCAGATGGTCGCCATCGAGGACCTGGCCGGCTTCGCGCTGCACGTGCTGGGAGACCCGGAGCGCTTCATCGGCGAGCGCTTCGAGGTCGCCTCCGACGAGGTGACGGGCCAGCAGGCCGCCGCGCTGCTCTCCATGGTGGGCGGCCACCGCATCAACTTCGAACAGGTCCCGTTGGATCAGCTCCAGCAGCAGAGCGAGGACCTGGCGGCCATGTTCGAGTGGCTGGACCGCGTGGGCTACCACGCGGACATCCTCACCCTGCGCAACAGCTACCCGCGCGTGGGCTGGCAGACCTTCGAGACCTGGGCGCGCCACCAGGACTGGGGCTTCGTCAACGCGCCCGCCTGGCCCGCCACCGCCGCCGAACCGGTGACGCCCCAGCCGTAGAGTCCCCGTCCGGCCGCCCGCTGCACGGGGTGGAGCACGGGGCATGTCATCCCCTGAACGCCGCACGCCCTACCTTGAAGTACGAGGAGGCATGCGATGCGTGGAGTATTGGGAGTGGGGGCCCTGGGGTTGATGCTGATGGCGGGCTGCGCGGCGGAGACCAAGCTGCGGCCCGTGCCGGAAGCGGGAATCCTCCAGGGTGGCAAGAGCAGCGCCATCACGGAGGAAGCGGGCGTGCGGCTCACGGCGGACGGCTCGGCGTGGCAGGGCTCCCCGTCCGACCTGGAACGCCGGGTCACCCCCGTCTACGTCCGGCTGGAGAACCACGGGGACCGCCCGCTGCGCCTCCAGTACAAGGACTTCGCGCTGGTGGGCCAGGAGTCGCGCTTCCGCTACAGCGCGCTGGCGCCCCTATCGCTGCGGCGGGCCAGCTCGTCGCGCGACACGGAGGAGCCCGCGAGCATCCGCCCGGCGATGTACCCCGCGGGCAGGGTCTGGGTGGGCGGCGGTTACGGCTACGGCTACGGGCCCTGGCGCGGCTGGGGACCCGGCTGGTACGGCGGCCCCTGGGGCTGGGGCAGCCCCTTCTACGGGCCCTACCCGTACTACTACGAGCAGCCGCTGCCCACCGAGGACATGCTCAACGACGCGCTGCCCGAGGGCACGCTGGAGCCCGGCGGCACGCAGGAGGGCTTCCTCTACTTCCAGGGCGTGGCCCACCGCGAGAACGCGGTGACGCTCCAGTTGAACCTGGTGGATGCCCAGACAGGAGAGCCCTTCGGCTCGATGGGCATCCCCTTCGAGGTGAGCACGAAGTAGCTAGTGCAGGAGCGTGCTGGGGGGCGCGTAGGGAGAGCGCCCCCCGTCGTGCGCCAGGTCGAGCAGCGGCGCCTCCTCCGGCTGCCCCAGCGCGCGCCGCACGTCCGCGCCCTTCAGGGGCAGGCCCATCAGCGGCCCCAGGAGGAACAAGTCCAGCGCGCCGGACAGCAGCGGCACCAGGCCCGTCAGCGCCACCATCGCGCCCCGGGGCGTGCCCGTGCCCAGCCCGCCCAGGACCATGCCCGTGCCCGCCAGAATCCGAATCCACCGTCCGTTGCGCGAATTGATGAAGCCGACCATGAACAACCTCCCCACGCCGAAGATGAACACGCGACAGGGGGCGACCACGGCCGGTGTCCACCCGGCGACCCTCTGAGCCCGGGGCCTGCCCGCCCGCTCGCCGTCCGGGGAGTCAGCGGGGGGACGCTCGCGCGGGCATACTGCGGCCCCGTGAGCGAAACCGATGGGAAGGCTCCGGACCTGCAAGCGGCGCTGACCGCGTGGCGGCAGGCCGTGGGCGAGGCGCACGTCATCCTGGACCCCGAAGCGCTGGAGGCCGCCCAGACGGCCACCTTCGCCACCACCCAGCGCATCCCCGCCATCGTGCGGCCCGCGGACACGGCGCAGGTGCAGGCGTGCCTGCGCATCGCCAGCGCGCACCGCGTGCCGGTGTACCCGGTGAGCGCCGGCCGCAACTGGGGCTACGGCTCGCGCGTGCCTGCCGGCGACGGCAGCGTGCTGCTGGACCTGGGGCGCATGAGCCGCATCGTCGCGTACGACGAACAGCTCGCGTACATCACCGTGGAGCCCGGCGTGACGTTCCGCCAGGCCGCCGCGTACCTGCGCGAGCAGAGGTCCTCCAACTTCATCACCACCATCGGCGGCTCTCCGGACGCGAGCATGGTGGGCAACGCGCTGGAGCGCGGCGACGGGCGCGGCCCGAACGCGGACATCTTCCAGCACGTGTGCGCGCTGGAGGCAGTGCTGCCCACGGGCGAGCGCGTGGAGACGGGCCACGCCAGATTCCCGGACTCGCGCGCCGCGCCCGTCTTCCGCTGGGGCCTGGGCCCGGTGCTGGATGGCCTGTTCAGCCAGTCGTCGCTGGGCGTGGTGACGCGGATGACGTTCTGGCTCGCGCGCAAGCAGCCCTGGCTGCGCGAGTTCGTCTGCGCCGTGAACGACGACGCGCAGCTCTGGGGCTTCGTGGACCGGCTCCAGGCGCTGGCCCTGGACGGCACGCTCAAGGGCAGCTTCTTCTTCTGGAACGACATCAAGGCCTACAGCGTCACGCAGCAGTACCCCTACGCCGCCGTGGGCCGCACGCCCCTGCCGGACTGGGCGCGCGAGAAGTTCCGCGAGGGCTTCGGCCGCTGGGCCATCAGCGGCACCCTCACTGCCCCGGACGCGGAGTTCGGCGCCCTCCTGGAGAAGCGGCTCGCGCGCGCCCTCGATGGCGCCTTCCGCCCGCTGTCCTTCGGCCCGGAGGTGCTGGACGGCGACGGCGGCTTCCAGGGCGTGCCCAGCGAGGCCAACCTCGCCATGACCTACTGGCGCAAGCGCACGCCCCAGCCGGAGGACCCGCACCCGGACCGGGACCGCTGCGGCTTCATCTGGTGCTGCGTCGCCGTCCCCTTCACCGGACCGGAGGCGAAGCGCGCCTCGGACATCGCCGACCGCGTCCCCCGCCTCTTCGGCTTCGAGCCCAACCTCGCGCTCCTCGCCTTCTCCCCGCGCTGCCTCTACCTCATCACCGCGCTCGCCTATGACCGCGACGCGAAGGGCGAGGACGCCCGCGCCCAGGCCTGCTACCGCGCCCTCACCCGCGAGCTGGCGGATGCCGGGTACCATCTGACCCGCGCAGGACTCCAGGCGCGAGAGGCCGTACCGGCGGTGCGGGACGACTCCGCGGCGGTGCGCCAGCGGCTGAAGGACGCGTTCGATCCCGAGGGAATCCTGGCTCCCGGGAGATCCGAGCCCTGAGGGCGCTCGCGCGGATCAGAAAGAAAAAGAGGCGCGGAAACTTTCTCGGGTGGGCGCTCGATACTCTCTCAAGTCACAAGATTCCCCACCGCGCATCATCGCGCCCGCCGGAGCCCCCCTTCCATGGCCATCGAGACCAACCGCTACCGCCCCGTGTTCCGGAACCCCACGACGCCCGCTCCCGCGAACGGGACGCAGGTGCGCCGCGAGGTGCAGGCCCAGACGCACAACCGGGCCCAGGGCGAGGCGACCATCGACCTGAACCGTGGCGTGCAGGGCAACCGCGTCACCACCAGCAACCAGGCCAACCCCAACACCACGTCGAACATCCAGCAGCAGCTGGAGACCAGCCGCTTCGACCAGACGGTGGCCTCCGGTGAGTGGAACCGCAGCTGGACCGCGGCCTCCGGCTCCCACACCTCCGGTGACGTGAACGGCAGCTTCCACAACACGGTGGAAGGCCAGGCGCTGACGGCGGACGTGGCCGCGCAGGGCAGCGTCTCCGTGGACCCGCTGCACGGCCGGATTGGCGCGCAGGGCTCCGTGGACGCGCGCGCCGACCTGGTGCGCGGCTCCGTGGAAGGCCACGCGGACACGGCGCTGGGCCGCTCCGAGTGGGGCGCCGAGGGCAACGTGGGCGCCGAGGCGACCGCCACGGGCCAGGTGGTCGTGGATCCGCTGCACGGCCAGGTCGCGGCCTCGGTGCACGGTGAGGCCTTCGCCGGCGCCCGCGCCAGCGCGGAGGTCACCCAGGAGATTGGCCCCGCGACCGTCACGGCCGGCGCGGAGGCCTTCGCCGGCATCGGCGTGGAGTTCGAGGCCAACGTCGGCCTGCAGGACGGCAAGCTGTCCGCCAACTTCGACGTGGGCGCGGCGCTGGGCATCGGCGCCAGCGTGGAGTTCGGCTTCTCCGTCGACGTGGGCAAGATTGGCGACGCCGCCCAGGCCGCCGTGCAGAACGTGGGCAACGCGGTGCAGAGCGTGGGCAACGCGGTGCAGAACGTCGGCGAGGGCATCAAGAACGTCGGCGAGGGCATCAAGAACGCGCTGAGCCACTGGTAGTCGGCCGCCTTCTTCACCCCCAGCTCTTCCCAGGGCCTCGTCCATCCGGGCGAGGCCCTTTCCTTTTCCCCGTTGCTCGACAGCCCCCGCCCCCTGGGGGACACTTTCCATCATGAACTCTCTGGAAACCCTTCTCGCGCAGGGTCAGGTGGCCCAGGCCAAGGCCGAGGCCGAGAAGCTCCTCGCGAAGAACCCCAACCACCGCGACGCGCTGGTGGTGATGGCCAAGCTGGCGCTCGTGGAGAACAAGGTGCCCCAGGCGGAGGGCCTGCTCGCCAAGGCGGAGGCCCAGGGCGCCACGGCGGAGACCGGCCTCGTGCGCGCGAACATCGCCGCCCAGAAGGGCCAGCTGGACGCCGCCCTCAAGGCCTACCAGGGCGTGCTCGCGGTGGAGCCCAACCGCGCCGAGGCGCACTTCGGCAAGGGCATGATGCTGATCAAGCAGGACAAGGCGCCCCAGGCGCTGGAGGCCCTGTCCCAGGCCGCGAAGCTGGCGCCCCAGAACCCGGTGTTCCGCTACCGGCTGGGCCAGGTGCAACTGGAGGCGGGCCAGACGGACGCCGGCCTCGCCACCCTGCGTGAGGTCCTCACGCTGGCGCCGCGCTTCGTGCCCGCGTACCTGAGCCTGTCGCACGCGCTGTCCGCCCAGGAGAAGCTGGTGGACGCACGCAAGGTGCTGGAGCAGGGCCTCAAGGCGGTGCCCAACCAGCCGCGCCTGCTCGCCTCCGTGACGGTGCTGTCCATGGCGCTGCGCGACCTGCGCACGTCCTACCAGGCGGCCTCCACGCTCGCGGCCCAGCGCCCGAAGGACGCGGACGCCCAGGCGAACCTGGCGCAGCTGATGCTGGCGCGCGGTCAGATAGAGCAGGCCCGGCACCTGTGCCAGACCATGGCATCGCTGGGCGTCGCCAGCGAGTCGCTGAAGATGGCGGAGGCCACCTGCTACGAGTCGCAGGAGCCGCCCGCGTACGACAAGGCCATCGCCGCGTACGAGCAGGGCATGGGCCTGGCGCCGGACGGCTGGCGCGCGGCGAACAACCTGGGCCAGTTGCTGCTGCGCGTCCCCGCGGAGCCGGCGAACACCCACCTGCCGCGCGCGGTGACGGTGCTGGAGGAGGCCGTGCGCCGCGCCCCGGAGCGCCCGGAGCCGCTGCTCAACCTGGCGCTCGCGCAGGCGCGCCTGGGCCAGGAGCAGAAGGCGAAGGAGCTGGTGCAGAAGGTGCTCGCCATGCCGCTGGCGGAGGACACCGACCTGCACGAAGAGGCCACGCGCCTCGCGAAGACGCTGACCAAGGCCTGAAGCAAAGCCGGACGGGGCCCGCGCTACTCGTTGAAGTCGAGCGTGGGCACGTCCTCGTCGCCGGTCGCCGACTGGTACACATGCCAGGCGGCGGCCAGGTCCTGGAAGGGCAGGCCCACCCCGGCGAACACCGTCACCTGTTCCTGGGACGTGCGCCCGGGCTTGAGGCCCGCGAGGACCTCGCCCAGCTCCGCGTGGATGGCGGCCTCCGTGAGCCCCACCGCGCCCGCCGCGCCGGTGGAGACGCTCAGGCCGCGGTGGTCGCAGACGAACAGCGACTGCTCGAGCAGGTCCTGGGACAGCTCCGCCTTGCCCGGCTCGTCCGCGCCCAGCGCGGTGATGTGCGTGCCCGGTCGCACCATGCCCGCGTGCAGGAAGGGCTGGTGGCTCCACGTCGCCGTCACCACGATGTCCGCGTCCGCCACGGCGTCCGCCACGGACGTCTCCACGCGCACGGGCAGGTTCAGCTCCTGGTACATGCGCTGCGCGTAGGCGTTCGCGTGCGCGATGTTCGTGTCGTAGACGCGCACCTGGCTGAGCGTGCGCACCAGCCGCAGTTGCTTGAGCTGGAGCACGCCCTGGCGGCCGGCGCCAATCACCGCCACGCGCGTCGCGTCCGGCCGGGCCAGCACGTCCGCGGCCAGCGCGCCCACCACGCCGGTGCGCACGGCGGTGAGGTGGCCGGAGTCCATCACCGCGAGCAGCCCTCCGGTCACCAGGTCGTGCAGGTGCACCACGCCCTGGATGGCGGGCTTCTGCGCGGGGAACTTCGAGTGCACCTTCACCGTGTACGCGGGGATGCCGGGCACGCAGCCGGGGAAGAGCACCAGCGCGGTGCCCACCGAGTGCAGCGGCGCGCGCACGCGCTGCGGGGCCACCGTGCGGGCCAGGACGTCGGTGCGGAAGGCCTCGCGAAGGTCGTCCAGGAGCAGGAGCGCCTGGATGTTGCGGGCCACGGCGGAGCGGTTGAGCAGGAGGGTGCGCATGCTGTGCCAGCCACCCTACCCGAGCGTGCGCGTGCCCTGGGGCGCGAACGTCCCCAGGGCCGGCCGAGCGCACGAAGGTGAACGGCCCGCCGGGCGGTGCGTCCAGGGCCCGGCCCGGAACCGGCGGGCGAGGGCTCGTGGCGGCCCCCTCCATTGGATGGAGGGACGAAGCGCGCCGGGCCCACCATGCGCAGACTTTCCGCGAGGAGCGGCGCGACCGGGCGTTGGCCTGGGGAGACTGGCGATGCAGGAGCCGGATTCACACTCCATGGACGAGCTTGCGCGCGGCGGCCCCCGTCCGTCCGCGGCGGAGTTCCTGCGCGCGAATCACGACGTGCTGCTGGCGGAATGGCAGCAGGCGGTGATGCAGGACCTGGGCGGGAAGGAGACCGTCCGCCAGCCCTGGCTCATCGACCACCTGCCGGAGCTGCTCAGCGCCCTGGCGGACGCGATGGAGTCGGGGCCGGAGGCGCTGGATGAGCGCCTGGAGGCGGCGCACGCGGCGGCCCGCCTGGACGCGGGCTTCAACCTGGGCGAGGTGGCGCGGGAGTACGCGCTCCTGCGCCGCTGCATCCTCCACCGGCTGGAGGCGCTGGAGCTGCGGCTGCGTCCCGGAGACCTCACGCGCATGGAGGAGATGCTCGACCGGGTGGTCACCCGGACCATGACCTTCTTCTGGGACATGAAGCAGCGCATCCTCCAGACGCTGGACCGCATGTCCGAGGCGACGCTGGACGACCCGGGCATGGAGACGCTCCTGGAGCGCCTGCTCACCCGGCTGATGGAGTCCGCGCTCACCGTGGACACCGCGGCGGTGATGCTGCTGGAGGATGATGTGCTGGTGGTGCGCGCCTCGGTGGGCCTGAGCATGCACGAGGTGAAGGGCCTGCGCGTGCCGGTGGGCCAGGGCGTGAGCGGGCGGGCGGCGCTGGAGCGGCGGCCCTTCTTCGTCCGCTCGGCCGCCACGGACCCGCGCGTCCTCGTCGGTCCGCTGCGCCGCGCGGGGCTGCGCGCGTTGTACGGCCTGCCGCTCATGGACGGCGAGCGGCTGCTGGGCATGGCGTACATGGGCTCGCGCACGGCCTTCGACTTCTCCGACTCGGACGTGCTGCTCTTCCACGCCGTCGCGGAGCGGGCCTCCGCGCACATCGCCCAGACGGAGCTGCACGCGCGTGAGCACGAGGCGCGCAGGGAGGCCGAGCGGTCGCTGGCGCTGCTGGACTCGCTGTTGGAAGCGGCGCCCGTGGGCATCGCGTTCATGGACACGGACCTGCGCTACCTGCGCATCAACGGCACGCTGGCGCGCCTCAACGGCCGGTCCGTGGAGGCGCACCGGGGCCGCACGGTGCGCGAGATGGTCCGTGAAGACCTCGTGGCATCCGTCGAGCGGCCGATGCGGCAGGTGCTGGAGACCGGGCAGCCCGTGCAGGACGTGCTCATCCAGGGGCCGGATCCGGTGCGGGGCCGCGCGGGGTCCTGGCGCGTGGACTACTTCCCGGTGCGAACCCCGGACGGCGTGCTGCTGGGGGTGGGCAACACGGTGGTGGACATCAGCGACTACAAGCGCGCGGAGGCCGCGCTCCAGCAGGCCATCGACTTCCGCGAGGAGCTCATCGCCGTCCTGGGCCACGACCTGCGCAACCCCCTGCACGCGGTGAACGCGTCGGCCTTCATGCTGGGGAAGGTCCCGGCGCTGGACACGACGGCGCGCCGCTCCGTGGACCGCATCCGCAAGGCCACCGCGCGGATGACGCGGATGATCAACGACATCCTCGACTTCGCGCGCAGCCGCCTGGGCGGAGGCATCCCGGTGACGCGCCAGCACGTGAACATGGAGGAGCTGTGCCAGGGCATGCTGGAGGAGCTCCAGGTCGTCTATCCGGAGCGGCCCCTGGTGCTGGAGGTGCAGGGGGAGGACCTGTGGGGGGACTGGGACCCGGACCGGGTGACGCAGGTGCTGGGCAACCTGGTGGTGAACGCGCTGCAACACGCGCGGAACGACTCGCCCGTCGTCACCACGCTCACGAGCGAGGCTGTGGACGTGGTGATGCGGGTGCGCAACGAGGGCGACCCCATCCCGCCGGAGCTGCTGCCGCACCTGTTCGACCCGTTCAAGCAGTCGACCGTGCCGGACCAGGGCCGCAAGCACCGCAGCCTGGGGCTGGGGCTCTACATCGTGAGCGAGATCGTCCAGGTGCACCGGGGCAGCGTCCGCGTGGAGACCGCCGCCGGGGACGGCACGACCTTCACCGTGCGCTGGCCCCGCGTCCCTCCGCCCCTGGGCTACCTGCCGCCGTGAGCCGCCGTCACGGCGCGGCCTTCACCTCGGACGCGGGCGCGATGGCGAGCGTGTGCACCGCCTCCGCGAGCATGCGCGTGCTCAGGTCCAGCGTCTCCAGCGCGATGGATTCATCCGGGGCGTGGCCGGTGTAGGGCTCGTTGGGGAACGCGGGCCCGAAGTCCACGGCGCGCGGGAAGAGCCGCGCGTAGGTGCCGCCGCGGATGGAGCCCGGCACCGCGTCCGGCGCCTTGCGCTGCCGCTGGTAGATGTCCATCAGCGTCTTCACCAGCGGGCCGGACGTGTCCGCCACGTGCGGGTCACCCACGTAGCGGCCGGCGCCCTCCTTCACCTGGCCACCGGAGTCCTCGCCCACGCGCTTCGCGGCGGCGTCCAGCGACGCGTTGAAGGCCGCCGCGTCCTGGCCCTGCGGCCGGCGCATGTTGACGCCCAGGGACACGGTGCCGTCCTTCACGCGCAGCACGGTGGGCGCCACCAGCAGCGGGCCCATCAGCGCGTCCTGGTACTTCAGGCCCAGCTTCTCGCCGTGGTGGTCGCCGTCGAAGCGCTTCGCCACCACGCGCAAGAGCGCCGCGATGCCGTTGTCCTCCAGCGCCAGGCGCGAGGCCACGGCGGACACGTCCCAGAGCGCGTTGTGCCCCTCGTCCGCGGTGGACGAGTGCACCGCCACGCCGTGGGTGGTGAGCACCACCGCATCGCCCACGCGCTTCGCCTCGGCCTTCAGGTCCTTGCGCGCGGAGGACTCCTGCGCGATGGCGGCCTTCACGGCGGCGAGCACCGTCTCCGGCGTCTGGCCCTTCACGGGCGCGAGCTTCAGCGTGGCGGTGCCGGGCACCTGGGTGAGGAACTCGCCCGCGCTCACGTCCACGGCGCGCGCGACGATGCCCTCCTTCGGCGTGGCGGGGGCCGCGCCCACGGGCGCCTCCAGCGTCCACGCGACGAAGCCGGACTGCGCGGCCATCACCGGGTAGCCGGAGTCCACGGAGATGACGTGCGTGGGCTTGGGCTGCGTGTCGGCGTAGTTCTTCATGCCGTTCCAGTCGCTCTCCTCGCCGTTGCCGATGATGATCAGCACCTTGCCCTGGGGCTTGAGGCCCAGGTCCTTCGCCATGGCCAGCGCGACGAGCCCGGAGGCGATGGGGCCCTTGTCGTCCTCCACGCCCCGGCCGTACAGGCGGCCCTTCTCCACCACCGGCTTGAAGGGCGCGCGCTTCCACTCATGCGCGGGCGCGGGGACCACGTCGCCGTGGAACACGAGCCCCAGCAGCGGCTCGCCCTCGCCCCAGGACAGCTCGAAGACGTCATTGGCGCCCACGGTGCGGAAGCCGAAGCCGTGCTGCTTCGCCCACGCCTCCAGGGCGCGGCCCATGGCGGCCACCTCCGGGTTCTTCGCGGCGGGGGACTCGCTGCTCACCGTCTTGAAGCGGACGAGCGTCTGCGTGAGGGCCACCACGTCATCCAGTGCACAGGCCTGGACGTAGGCGGCGTAACGCTCCGCGGCGGAGCTGCCCTTCAGGGCGGTGTCGGAGAAGCGGGCGGCGCGGGCGGCGGGCTTGCCGGCGCAGCGCGGGTCCTTGGCGGCGAGGGCGGCGGTGGGGGCCAGGAGACAGAGGGCGGCGAGGAGGCGGGTGCGCATGGGAGGCCTGGGAAACCGTCGGGCGGGCGGGGCATTCCTGGTGGGACGGCGGGCGGGCGGGTGGGCGTGCGCCGGGCGTGAAAACGGGAGGGCCCGGGGCTAAAGCTAGAGCATGTTCTTCACGTCCCCGAAGAAGTTGAGGCTCCCCACTCCGCAGGAGGCGCTGCCAGGCCGCCCGCAGGAGATGCCGGTTCCGCAGAAGCACACCGTGCTGGGCACCCCGCTGAAGGGTCCGGTGCCGGAGGGCTTTGAGACAGCCATCTTCGGCATGGGCTGCTTCTGGGGCGTCGAGCGCAAGTTCTGGCAGGTGCCCGGCGTGTACTCCACCGCGGTGGGCTACGCGGGCGGGCTGACGCCGAACCCCACGTACGAAGAGGTCTGCTCCGGGCTCACCGGCCACAACGAGGTCGTGCGCGTGGTGTTCGACCCGGCGAAGGTCACGTACGCGCAGCTCTTGAAGGTGTTCTGGGAGAACCACGACCCGACACAAGGCATGCGTCAGGGCAACGACGCGGGCACGCAGTACCGCTCCGGCATCTACTTCGCGAACGACGCGCAGAAGCGCGCCGCGGAGGAGACGCGGCAGGCTTATCAGGCCGCGCTCAACGCGAAGGGCCTGGGCGACATCACCACGGAGGTCCTGCCCGCTCCGGCCTTCTATTACGCCGAGGATTACCACCAGCAGTATCTGCAGAAGAACCCGGGGGGTTATTGCGGCGTGGGTGGCACCGGCGTGAGCTGCCCGATTGGCATTGGCGTGAGCGCGTAAAGCTCGCGCGCACGACGTGAAACACGCGCGCGGAGCGGATCCACCGTCACGGGTTCCGCTCCGCGGGCACCCTGTACGCAAGAGGGGAAATCTTTAAAATCGCGTCCGTCATGCACACGACGGATGCGCCTTCCCGACGCGATTTTTTGGAGCAGTACCTGCGTGATTCGCAGGTCTCCGCGACGCTGATCAACCCTGGCGCGGACATGCCCACGGTGCCGCTGGCGGCAGCGGCGCTGGGCGTGGCCCCCGCGCAAATCGTCAAGACCATCGTCTTCGAGGGGAAGAAGGACGCGTCCCGCGCGTGTCTGGCCATCGCGCCCGGCGACATCCGCATCGCCACCGCGAAGGTGGCCGCCGCGCTCCAGCTCACGCAGCTCAAGCTGGCCAGCGCGCCGACGGTGTTGCGGCTGACGGGCTACGCCGTGGGCGGCGTCCCTCCGGTGGGACACGCGACGCCGCTGCCCGTGGTCATCGACTCGCGCGTGCTCCCGTACGACATCGTCTTCGGCGGCGGCGGGGATGATCAGCACATGCTGCGCATCTCGCCGCGGGACATCCAGCGGCTCACCGGCGCGGTGGTGGCGGACATCGCCGCGGAGGACGCACGATGAGCGCGCAGACGCTGGGCCGCGTTTCGCTGCCACCCCACCCCGTCCTCTTCCGGCTGTTCTACGAGCCGGGCTTCGCGGACGACCAGCGCACGGTGCTGCCGCACCTCCTGCGCATCGACGCGGCGCACCTGGTGATGCTCGCGCACCGGGGCATCCTTCCTTCGGAGACCGTGGCGCGCCTCCTGTCCGTCAACCGCGACCTGCGGCGGCGCTCGGACGCGGGGGAGCTGGTGTTCGAGACGCCCGCGTCGCACCGCGGCCTCTATCTCACGTACGAGAACGAATACATCCACCGGCTGGGAGGCGAGGTCGGCGGATCCGCGCACGTGGCCCGCAGCCGCAACGACATCAACGCCACCGTGACGCGGATGCGGCTGCGCGCGGAGCTCCTGAGCGTGCTCGCCAGCTGCGAGTCCCTGTCGCGCACGCTGAGCACACAGGCGTACGCGCACTCGGGCACGGTGATGAGCTCCTTCACCCACCAGCAGCCCGCGCAGCCCTCCACGTTCGGCCACTACCTGACGGCGGTGCTGTCGGAGCTCGTCCGGGGCACCGCGTGGCTCGCTGGCAGCTACGCGACGGTCAACCGCAGCCCCATGGGCGCCGCGGCCGGCGGTGGCACGTCGTTCCCGATTGATCCGCACGAGGTCGCGTCGCTGCTGGGCTTCTCCGCGCCGGTGCTCAACTCCGCGGACGCCGTCGGTTCGCGGGACTTCGTCATCCAGGTGCTGGCGCCGCTGGCGCTCCTGGGCACCACGCTCACGCGGCTGGCCAATGACCTGCAGGCCTGGGCCAGCATGGCCTACGGCTTCCTCGACTGGCCGGATGACCTGGTGAGCACCAGCTCCATCATGCCGCAGAAGCGCAACGCCTTCGTCCTGGAGCACATCCGCGGGCAGGCGGTGCACCCCACCGGCGCGCTGATGAACGCCCTGATGGGCTTGAAGAACACGCCCTTCACCAACAGCGTGGAGGTCAGCGGTGAAGTCTCCGCGCACCTGTGGCCCGCGCTCCGGGGCATCAGCAAGGCGCTCCAGCTGATGGACCTGCTGCTCCAGCACGTGCGCGTCCGCCCGGACGCGATGCGCGCCTTCCTGGTCCACGCGGACACGACGATGACCGCCGTCGCGGACCACCTGGTCGCACGGCACGGGCTCGCGTTCCGCACGGCCCACGACGTGGTGGCCCGGCTCGTGGCGCGCAAGACGGGCGACACGCCCCTCACCGCCGCGGAGGCCCGGCGCGGGTTGGAGGCGCTGCTGCTCGAAGTCACCTCGCGCGCCTTCACGCTCGACGAGGCGGAGCTGGCGCGCGCGCTGGAGCCCGCCACCTGCGTGGAGGCCGCCGCCCATGGTGGAGGCCCCGCGCCCGACTCCGTCCGGCTCCAGCTCGCCGCGCTGGAGGACCCGGGCCTCACCACCTCCCTCCATGTCTGGCGCGCCGAACAGGAAGACGCGCGTGGCCAGTTGGAGCATGCCGTCACCGCGCTTCTCACCGCCTCCGGATTCCCGACCCCCTAACCCGCCCGTCCTCTCGCCATGCTCAAGGTCTCGTCCGTCCTGGAGTTGATGAAGAACACCCCCCTGGTCTCGCTGCGAGGCCGCGCCGTGAACCGGCCGCGCGCGACGCTGTGGGGCAAGCTGGAGCTGTCCATGCCCGGTCAGATGAAGGACCGGGTCGCGCTCAAGATGGTGACCGACGCGGAGGCGCGGGGCGACCTGCGGCCCGGCGGCACCATCGTCGAGAGCTCCTCCGGCACCATGGCGGAGGGCCTGGCCCGCGTGGGCACCGTCAAGGGCTACCGGGTCATCATCATCACCGACCCGCGCATCGACGTGAGCACCGCCGCCAAGCTGCGGGCGCTGGGCGCCGAGGTCCTCGTGGTGGACGCCTACCACCCCACCGGCGGCTGGCAGCAGTCGCGGCTGGCGCGCCTGCGGGACGTGCTGCGCGACGTGCCTGGTGCCTACTGGCCGCGCCAATACGACAGCCCCAGCAACCCGGGCGCGTACAACAGCGCCATGGCCCAGGAGCTGACCGAGGCGCTGGGCGGCAACATCGCCGCGCTGGTGGCCAGCGTGGGCAGCGGCGGGTCCTTGAGCGGAACGGCCGCCGCGCTCAAGCAGCGCCTGCCGCACGTGCGCGTGGTGGCCGTGGACGCGGTGGGCTCCGTGCAGTTCCACCAGCCCAACCGCCCCCGGCTCCAGAGTGGCCACGGCAACAGCATCATCGCGGGCAACATCAACTACCGCGTCATCGACGAGGCCCACTGGCTGTCCGACGGCGAGGTGTTCCAGGGCTGCCGTGAGCTGGCCCGGCGCGAGGGCATCTTCGCGGGCGGCTCGTCCGGCGCGGTCTACATCGTGGGCTCGTGGCTCGCGGAGCAGTTCGGTCCGGACGCGCACGTCGTGGGCATCTTCCCGGACAAGGGCGACCGCTACGGGGAGACCATCTACTCGGACGACTACCTGGCGAAGCATCACATCGCGGGCCCGGAGCACACCGCCGCGGCGGCCCCACAGGCCATCCGCTACGGCGTGGACGTGGCCGAGCGCTGGAGCCACGCGCCGCTGCCCCATGACGGCGGCGTCCCGTACCACGCGCCGGACATCACGCTCAGCGGCGATCTCACCCGGGAGCTGGGGCTGTGATGCGCGCGCACTTCGCCTTCATCGAGAGCAACACCACGGGCACCGGCAAGCTCGCCGTGGAGCGGCTGGTGGCCCAGGGACAGCAGGTCACCTTCATCACCCGTCAGCCCGGCAAGTACCCCTTCCTCGCGAAGCTCGCGGGCAGCCCGGGCCTCCAGGTGCTGGAGGCGGACACGAACGACAAGGAGGCAATGGACGCCTGCGTGCGGGCCCTGACGGCGCGCACGCGCGTGGACGCGCTCCTCACCTTCTCCACGTTCTACGTGCCGCTGGTGGCGCAACTGGCCGCCCGGTACGGCTTCCGCTACCTGAACCCGGACGCGGCCCGCATCTGCCATGAGAAGCACGAGGCCCGGAGGGTGCTGCGCGACGCGGGCCTGCCCACGCCGGACTTCTGGCTCGTCTCCTCCGAGGCCCAGGCGCTCCAGGTGAGCCGCGAGGCCACCTATCCCTGCGTGGTGAAGCCCACCGCGGAGAGCGGCAGCACCGGCGTGCGGCGCGTGGACACACCCGAAGCGCTGCTGGCGCACTACCGGTCGCTCGCGTCGCGCCGGGTGAACGAGCGCGGCCAGGCGCTGGCCGGCGAGGTGCTGGTGGAGGGCTTCCTCACCGGGCCCGAGTTCAGCGTGGAGACCGTGACGCTCGCTCGGGGCGACACGCGCGTCATCGGCGTCACGCGCAAGCACCTGTCCGCGCCGCCGCACTTCGTGGAGATGGGCCACGACTTTCCGGCGCCCATCGCCGACAGCGAGCGCCAGGCGCTGGAGCGCGCCGTGGTGGCCGCGCTGGACGCGGTGGGCTTCGACCTGGGCCCCGCGCACACGGAGATCCGCCTCTGCGCCCAGGGCCCGGTGGTCATCGAGATCAACCCGCGGCTCGCGGGCGGGATGATTCCGGAGCTGGTGCGCCACGCGACCGGCATCGACCTGCTGACGGTGCTGCTGGAGCAGCTGCTCGGGCGGCCCGTGGACCTGACGCCCCGCCAGAAGGCCACGGCCTCCATCCGCTTCCTCACCGCGGCCAGCACGGGGCGGCTTACGGCGGTGCACGGCGTGGAGGAAGCGCGCCAGGAGGACGGCGTGCGCGAGGTGTCCGTGGACAAGGCGCCGGGCGTCAGCGTGCGTCCGCCGGAGAGCTCCGGAGACCGGCTGGGCCACGTCATCGCGAGCGGCGAGGACCGCGCCCACGTGGAGCGCGCGGTGACGCGGGCGCTGGAGCGGATCCGCTTCGACGTGGTGGCCCCGGAAGCGGCGGCGTGAAGGTCCGCGCATGAGCTCCCGCCTCGCCAGCCTCGCGGCCGTGGTGCTCACCGCGCTCACGGCCGCGCTCGCGCTGCACTTCGCCTCCGCGCCCACGGCGCTGCCCGCGACAGCGCCCCCGGAGGTGTTCTCCGCGGGGCGTGCGCGCGAGCACCTGGCGCGCATCGCGGCCCGTCCGCACCCCGTGGGCTCGCAGGCCCACCGCGAGGTGCGCGAGTACCTGGTGGACACCGTGCGCGGCCTGGGCGTCACGCCGGAGGTGCAGGCCACGGCCGCCATCCACCCGGACATGGAGGAGCAGTCCATCCCGGGCGCCACCGTCCACAACGTGCTCGCCCACGTGAAGGGCCAGGACAGCCGAGGCGTCATCGCCATCGTCGCGCACTATGACTCCGTGCCCACTTCGCCCGGCGCCTCGGATGACGGGGCCGGCGTGGCGGCGATGCTGGAGACGCTGCGGGCGCTGCGCACGGGTCCGCCGCTGCGCAACGACGTCCTCTTCCTCTTCACGGACGCGGAGGAGACGGGGCTGGTGGGGGCGCGGGCGTTCGCGTTTCATCACCCGCTGGCGGAGCGGATCTCCGTGGTCCTCAACTTCGAGGCCCGGGGCTCGCAGGGGCCCTCGCTGATGTTCCAGCCGGGACCCGGCAACCGCTGGCTCATCCAGCATCTGGCGCGCTCGGGTGCGCCCGCCCAGGCCAGCTCGCTGTTCGACGAGGTGTACCGGCGGTTGCAGAACGACACGGACTTCTCCGTCTTCCTCCAGCGGGGGAAGACGGGCCTCAACTTCGGCTTCCTCGACGGGTTCATGCGCTACCACGCGCGCACGGACGACCTCGCCCACTTCGGCCTGGACAGCCTCCAGCACCACGGAGAGGTGATGCTCGCGCTAGCGCGGCACCTGGGCAACGACGCGCTGGAGCCCGCGCCGCCGGAGGACGCCGTCTACTTCAACGCCGGGCCCGTCCTCGTGCACCACCCGGCCACCTGGGCCGCGCCCATCGCGCTGCTGGCGCTGCTCGCGGTGGCGGCGGTGATTGCCCAGGGACTGCGAAGGGGCCGGCTGCGCGCATCCGGGCTGGCATGGGGCGCGGGAGCATTGCTCGCGGCGACGGTGGCGAGCGCGGCGGCGGTCCAGGCCGCGTGGTGGCTGGTGCTGCGCATCGACGGAGGCCTGGGCGTGCTGCCGCAGGGTGACGCCTACCACGGCACCTTCTTCATCGCGGGGCTGCTGGCGCTCACGCTGTCGACGGTAGTTGGCGTCCAGGCGCTCTTCCAGCGCAGGGCGCGCGCGGAGGAACTGTCGGCGGGGGCGCTCGCGGTGTGGGCCGTGCTGGGCGCGGCCAGTGCGTTCGCGGCGCCGGGCCTCAGCTATCTGTTCGCGGTGCCTGCCCTCGTGGGCGCAATCGCGCTCGGAGGACGGCTTCGCGGATCGCCGGAGCAGCCCTCCGCGCGAGGCCGGCTGCTGCTGGCCATGAGCGCCATTCCGGCCCTGCTGCTGTGGGTGCCGCAGGTGCTCAACCTCTACGTCGCGCTGACGCTCGCCATGGCATCCGTGGCGACGCTGGCGGTGGCGCCCTTCTTCGCGCTGCTGTGGCCGCAGGTCTTCGCGCCAATGGCGCGTCCCGGCCGCACAGTGGCGCTGCCCGTGCTCGCGCTGGCGTGCGTGCTCCTGGGCGTGGGCGTGGTGCGGGAGCGCTTCGACGCGAGCGACCCACGCCCCAGCAGCGTCGCCTACGCCGTGGATGCCACTCAGGGCGAGGCGTACTGGCTCTCCAGCGACTTCGAAGTGGACGCGTGGGCCTCACGCTTCGTGAGCGCGGATGCTCCGGCGCGCCGCCTGGACAGCTACCTGCCCCGCTTCTGGCGCGACGTGCGCGTGGTGCCCGCGCCCCACCGTCCCCTCCCGGCCCCCAGCGTGCGCGTGACCCAGGACGAGACGCGGGACGGGCTGCGGCGGCTGTTGCTCCACGTGGAGTCCGTGGAGCACGCGCCCCTGCTCCAGGTCCGGTTCGGCGCGGGCACGCCGCTGCGGGCGCTGACCATCGCCGGCCAGGGGGTGCACGCAAGCGCCGTGGCCCGGCTGCGCGACGCGCCGGGCGGCGGTCTGCTGGAGTACTGGGACGTGCCTCCAGGAGGCCTGCCACTGGAGCTCACCGTGCCCGAAGGCACGCGAGTCCAACTCCGTGCGACCGCCGTGCGCTACGACCTGGACCAGGCCCCTGGCGCGCCCGCGTCCCAACGCCCGGAGGACACCATGCCGGTGCCCTTCGGCTTCGCGGTCACGGACGAGACACTGGTGAGCGTGACCGGCGAATACTGACGCGCCTCAGAGTCCCGGCACGACCCCGCGCAGCTTCCGCCACATCACCTGGATGACGGCGGGGTACGCGGCACGGATGAAGAGGTGCCCCCCGGGCAGCATGTGCTGGGAGAACGCGCCACGCGTCCGCTCGCGCCACGCGGCCAGCTCCTCCCGGGAGACCGCCGCGTCATCCAGCCCTCCGAACGCGGAGAGGGGAACGTCCACCGGCTCACCGGGTCCAGGCGCCGCGCTCTCCGCCAACTGGAGATCCGCGCGCAGCAGCGGTCCCCACGCCTCCATCAGCCCCGCGTCCGGGAGCCCATCGAAGGCTCCCGCGCCCAACTGGCGCACCACCTGGAGGAACTCCGGCTCCGGCAGCGCGTGCAGCAGCGGGCCCGTGCGCGGCAGGCCGGGCGCGGGCGCTCCGGACACGAAGAGGTGCACCGGCGCGGGCCCACCTCGCTGGCGCAGGCGCCGCGTCCACTCGAAGGCCACCAGCGCCCCCAGGCTGTGCCCGAAGAAGGCGAACGGCCGGTCCTCCAGGAGGGGCGACAGCGCCGCGTCCATCTCCTCCAGCAGCGCGGACAGCGACGTGAAGGGCCGCTCCGACAGGCGCTCCTCGCGTCCCGGCGGCTGCACCGCGGCCAGCTCCATGCCCTCGGGCAGCACGCTGGCCCAGGGGCGGAACACGGACGCGCCACCGCCCGCGAACGGGAAGCAGAACAGGCGCACGCGGGTGCCGGCGCGGGCCCGGTGCAGGGGCAACCAGGAGGAAGTCACCCCTCTCTTCTACCCTTGCACCCTGCACCCCTGGAATCATGGCCCCATGGCTCCCTCCAAAGAACTGCATGAAGCCAACCGGCGCTCGTGGAACGAGGCCACCCCGGCCCACAACAGTCACAAGGGCGACCAGGCCCGCGTGCTGCGCGAAGGCCAATCCACCCTCTTCCCCGAGGAGCAGGAGCTCGTCGGTGACGTGCGGGGCAAGTCACTGGTGCACCTCCTGTGCAACAGCGGGCAGGACACGCTGAGCTTCGCGGCGAAGGGCGCGCGGGTGACGGGCGTGGACATCAGCGACGAGGCCATCGCGTTCGCGCGCTCGCTCTCCGAGGCGTCCGGCCTCCCGGGCACCTTCGTGCGGCAGGACGTCTACGACTGGCTCGCCGCCGCCTCCGCGGAAGGCACGCGCTACGACGTCGCCTTCTCCTCCTACGGCGCGATGTGCTGGCTGTCCGACCTGGGCGCGTGGGCCCGGGGACTCGCGGGTGTGCTCGCTCCGGGAGGCCGCTTCGTCGTCGTCGATTTCCATCCGCTGGCGCTCACGCTCGACGAGCAGTGGAGGCTCCACTACCCCTATGGTGGTGGCGTGCATGTGGAGACCTCGGGCGTGACGGACTACGTCGCGCAGGCGCAGGACGCGCTCGTGCCCTGGGGCTTCCAGGAGGGCGTGAAGGACTTCCGCAACCCGCATCCGGACCACACGTTCCAGTGGGGCCTGGGGGAGATCATCACCGCCCTGTTGTCCGCGGGCTTGCGGCTCGAAGCCCTCCGCGAGTACCCGTACGCGAACGGCGCGCGCCTCTTCCCACGCATGCGCGAGACCGAGGGCCGCCGCATGTGGCCACCCGAGGAGTTGCCTTCCGTGCCGCTGATGTTCGGACTCGTGGTGATCAAGCCCGCTTGAGCTCCGCGCCTACTCCCCACCTCCTTGTTCGCATCCGGGAATTTGTCTATTTCCGGACAGGTGGGGATTTCCATCCGTGTGCAGGGATTGCACAAAGAGTTCGGTGATGTGGCTGCGGTTCGGGGGCTCGACCTGGAGGTCCGCACCGGCGAGTGCTTCGGACTCCTGGGCCCCAACGGCGCCGGCAAGACGACGACGCTGGAGATCCTCGAGGGACTCCAGACGGCCACCCGCGGCGAGGTGGAGGTGCTCGGGCGCACCTGGGAGAAGGCCGGGAACGCCTTGCGCCAGCGCATCGGCGTGGTGCTCCAGGAGAACCTCCTCTCCGACAAGCTGACCGTGCGCGAGACGCTGGAGCTCTTCCGGTCCTTCTATTCGCAGGGGCCGGACACGGAGGAGCTGCTGGCGCTGCTCCAGCTCACGGACAAGGCCGACAGCTGGGTGGTGCGGCTGTCCGGCGGCCAGCGGCAGCGGCTGTCCATCGCGTGCAGCCTGGCGGGAGACCCGGAGCTCATCTTCATGGACGAGCCCACCACGGGCCTGGATCCGCAGTCGCGCCGGGCGCTCTGGCAGCTCATCTCCGCCTTCCGCGCGCGCGGGCGCACCGTGGTCTTCACCACGCACTACATGGACGAGGCGGAGCAGCTCTGCGACCGCGTGGCGGTGGTGGACAAGGGCCAGGTCATCGCGGTGGGCACGCCCGCGGAGCTGGTCGCGTCGCTGGGCGGAGAGCACGTGGTGGAGCTCACCACGCAGCCCGCGCTGGGGCCGCCGGACTTCGAATCCGTGGCCGGCGTGACGGCCGCGCGCACCACGCTCACGGGCCGCCTGGCGCTGTCGGTGTCGCGGCCCCACCTGGCGCTGCCCTCCATCCTGGCGCGCATCGCGGAGCGCGGCGCGGAGCTGTCCGGGCTGACCACGCGCAACGCCACGCTGGAGGACGTCTTCGTGTCCCTGACGGGGAGAAACCTTCGTGACTGAGCCCACCCTGGACGCGTTCGCTGGCGCGCGGCCCGCTCGGGGACGGCGCATGCCGCCCCTGGCGCGCCTGACGCTCACCCGCCTGCGGGAGTTCATCCGCGAGCCGGGCACCATCTTCTGGACGTTCGTCTTCCCCATCCTCCTCACGGTGGCGCTGGGCAGCGCGTTCAACCAGGGCGTGACGCCGCGCACGCGCGTGGCGGTGGTGGACGGGCCCGGCGCCGAGCGCGTCGCCGCGGCCCTGGCCGCCCACCCGAGCCTCACGCCCGAGCGCGTCCCGGCCACCGAGGCGAACGCGGGCCTGCGGACCGGCCGGTTCGCGCTCCAGGTGACGCCCCCGGAGCAGACCGGGGGCGCGCTGGCCTACCGCTTCGACCCCACCCGCCCGGAGTCCCCCGCCACGCGCACCTTCGTGGACGACGTGCTCCAGCGCGACGCCGGCCGCGCCGACGCGCGCCCCGTGAAGGACGACGCGGTGAGCGCGCCCGGCACGCGCTACGTGGATTGGCTGGTGCCCGGCCTGGTCGGCATGAACGTGATGGCCGGCAGCATGTGGGGCATCACGTTCGTCATCGTCCTGGCCCGGCAGCGCCGCCTGCTCAAGCGCTTCGCGGCCACGCCCATGCGCCGCCCGGAGTACCTGCTGTCCTTCGCGCTGGCGCGGGTGGTGTTCGTGCTGTGCGTGGACCTGCCGCTGGTGCTGGGCTTCGCGCGCCTGACGTTCGGCATGCCCATCCACGGCTCGCTCGCGGCGGTGGCGGCGGTGGCCCTGGCGGGGACGTTCGCCTTCAGCGGGCTGGCGTTCCTGTGCGCGTCGCGCGCGCGCACCAGCGAGACGGCCGTGGGCCTCATCAACGTGGTGATGGTGCCCATGATGGGGCTGGCGGGCATCTTCTTCGCCTCCAGCCACTTCCCGGACGCGGTCCAGCCGCTCATCCGGGCGCTGCCCCTGAGCGCGATGAACGCCTGCATGCGCGCTGTCATCAACGAAGGCGCGTCGCTGTCCGCGCTCTTGCCGGACCTGGCCATCCTGGGCACGTGGGGCTCCGCCTGCTTCGCCCTGGCCGTGCGCCTGTTCCGCTGGACCTGAGCACTCCTCACCATGTCTTTCGTTTCCCGTCCGAGTTCCACGGGGCCCCTGCTCATGGGGCTCCTCACCGTGCTCTGGGCCGCCTCGCCGCGCGCGGAAGGTCCGCCCGCGTCCAGCGCCATCCAGGCCCGGCGCACGCTCAAGCCCATCCAGTTGGACGGCCGGCTGGACGAGGCCGAGTGGGCCCAGGCGCCGCTGTACGACCGCTTCGTGCAGACCTTCCCGAAGAACGGCGCGGCGCCCAGCGAGCGCACCGACCTGCGCGTCCTCTACGACGACGACAACCTCTACGTCGGCATCGTGGCGCGCGACTCGCAGCCCCTGCTCATCAACCGCCAGCTGGGGCGCAGGGACCGGCCTCCGGAGTCGGACTCCGTCACGGTGATGGTGGACAGCGCGCACGACCACCGCACCGCGTACGCGTTCACGGTGAACGCGGGCGGCATCCTCCGCGACGTCCTCTACTTCGAGGACATCAAGTACACCGAGGACTGGGACGCGGTCTGGGACGGCGCCGCCGCGGACCTGCCGGACGGGTGGTCCGCGGAGCTGGTCATCCCCCTGCACCTGCTGCGCTTCCCGGAGGCGCCCACGCACACCTTCGGGCTCGCGGTGCGCCGGCAGTTGGCCCGCACGCGCGAGGTCATCGACTCCACCCTGCTGCCGCGCAACGACAACGCCTTCGTGTCCCGCTTCGGGCACCTGGAGGGCCTGGAGCGCATCCCCCAACGCACCGGCGTGCAGCTGACGCCCTACGTGGCCGCGCGCTTCGGCATGAGCCCCCGCTACGCGGACCCGGCGCGGCCCACGCCCCGGCTGGGCTCCCCTTCCGCGGACGTGGGCGTGGACCTGCGCGCCGCGCTCACCAGCGACCTGACGCTCACCGCCACGGTGAACCCGGACTTCGGCCAGGTGGAGGCGGATCAGCTCATCCTCAACCTCAGCACCTTCGAGCAGTTCTTCCCGGAGAAGCGCCCCTTCTTCCTCCAGGGCATGGACGTCTTCCAACCGGTGGGCGAGTCCTCGCAGACGCTCTTCTACACGCGGCGCATCGGCCTGGAGACGCCCATCCTGGCGGCGGTGAAGCTGACCGGAAACCTCACCGACACGCTCCAGGTGGGCGTGCTGGACGCGGTGGTGATGGGCCCCTCCGCGCCCCGGACGGACCTTGTGGGCGAGGACGGCGAAGCGCCGCCGGACCGGCGCATCCGCTTCCACCCGTCCCGGCCGCTGCACCTGGGCCCCAACAACGAGCTGCCCGCGCAGGCGGACCCCGCGCAGAACTTCCTCACCGTCGTGCTGCGGCAGCAGCCCGTCACCGGCGTGTCCGTGGGCGGCACCTTCGCGGCGGCGACGCCCCTGTCGGACCTGTGCTCGGGCCTCCTGCCCACGGACCCCGCCGAGCGCGACGCGTGCCGGGTGGCCGGAGGGAACGCGGCGGCGCTGGACTGGGACGTGCGCGGCACGGATGGCGCCTGGGGCGTGCGCGGCCAGCTCACCGGCTCGCGCGTGGCAGGAGGCCCGGAGGCGGGGCGCCCCCTGCGCGACGGCACGCTCCTGCGCCCGGGCGACCTGGGCCTGGGGGCCTACGTGAGCGGCGGCAAGCAGGGCGGTGAGCCCTTCCGCTTCGACGTGGGCTACGAGTACCTGTCGCCGCGCCTGGAGCTGAGCACCACGGGCTACCAGCCGACCCAGAACCTCCAGGAGGCCTCCGGCCGCGTTTCCTTCGTGCGGCCCACCGGCTTCGGGCCGCTCTTGGACTTCTCCTCCTCCGTGCAGGGCTTCACCAGTTGGACGACGGACGGGCGCGGCATCCGCCTCAGCCACAAGCTCACGGTGGGCGCCCTGGCCACGCTGCCCGGCTTCCACGCCGTGGAGTGCGAGCTGGGCCAGCTCACCGGGCGCAGCGACATCCGCGAGATTCCCCTCACCGGCATCCCCTACGAGCGCCCGCCGTACCGGTACGTGGCGTGCGCGGGCTCCACGGACAAGAACCGCGCCCTCTCCTTCCAGTTGGACGGCTACGTGGGCCGCATCTCCGCCCCGGCGCCCCTGCCCTCCAAGACGGGCGGCGGCGGCGCGGTGACCCTGACGTGGCGCCCCACGCCGCGCCTGGAGACGCAGCTGACCAGCGAGCTGCTGACCAACCTGGACGGTCCCCGCTACGTGGGGGACGAGGACGGCAGGCTCGTGTTCGGCCAGCTGCACCCGCGCGCCATGTCCTTCACGCTGCGGCAGTTGCTGGTGCTCACCCCGCGGCTCACGCTCCAGGCGTACGCGCAGTTCTTCTCCGCGTACGGCCGCTATGGCCCCTTCTTCGAAGGCACCCCGGACGCGAACGGCCGGCTGCCCCTGGCGCGGCTGACGCCCACCACCACGGCGCTGGACCCGGACTTCCACGAGTCCGCGCTCAACCTCAACGCCGTGCTGCGTTGGGAGTACCGGCTGGGTTCCACGCTGTACTTCGTCTACTCACGCGCCCAGACGGAGCTGCCCACCACCCCGGGGACCGCGCAGGTGACGCGCCTGGCGCCCAACCAGTTGCTGGACGGCGCCACCACGGACACCTGGTTGCTCAAGTGGTCCCACCAGTGGGGGCTTTGAGACGTCTCAGGTGCGGCGCCCGCCACAACCCCTCGGATGCAAGGGATTGGGCGGGCGCCAGCCCAAAAACAAACTCAGGCGGTGGGACGCTCGTCTGAATACAGAGAACCCGCCAGCACATCCATGTTCCGGATGGCTCCGCGAATCTCTTCCAGGAAGGGACGGCTCAGGTCGCCCTTCAGCCCATCCGTGCAGTAGCTGGTGTAGATCTCATTGATTGTCTTCTGGAGGTGGGTCGCCTTCTCCATGGGGTTGTCCATGGGCTTGCGGAACTCCGCCTCCAGCCGCGCGAAGGCCTTGAGCCCCTGCTCGTCCACCGCCCGCTCATTGGCCAGCTTCCAGGCGATGTGCTGGAGCCGGTAGTCGGTGTGGAAGTTCTCCGCCAGGAAGCGCAGGTACTTGTTGCGGCGGAAGCGCATGGTCAGGGCCATGCTGGTGTCCATGTATTCGAAGTAGTGCCACATCAGCGCGGGCATGAAGAGCGTCTCGCCGGTGCGCACCACCGCCTGATAACCCCCGACGTAGCGGACAAAGTTGTCATTTTCCTCCTGGCTGAGTCCTTCCGGGCTGAGCGCGCTGTTGTTACGCATGGGCAGGATCTTCCGCGACGACGTGGGCGGGACCAGCACCACGCGTTTCTCCCCCCAGAGCTGGTACTGGAAGATGTTCTTGTAGTCCGCGTCGAAGTGCATGTGGGTGAAGTTGCCCGCATTCCCCAGCCACAGCATCGACGTGTACTCGTCGGGTTCCCCCGAGTCCGGATGGCAGTACTCGGGGATGGTGTATCCCGCCTCTACCTTCTGGATCATCGACCGCGGGACCTCCGCGCAGACCAGCCGGCTGTCAGGGTCCTTTGCCACCATCTCCAGATAGCCGTTCACCGTGCTCTGGTTCTTTCCGATGTCCTGGAAGGTGAAGTCCTTGGAGATGAGCATCGACAGCATGCGGGTGAAGTATTCCTCGTGGCCCTCCTGCACCACGACGGGCATGTCCCCCAGTTCCTTGCGGGCGATGTCCAGGCTGGACAGCCGGCTGATGGGCTGCCCGTCGAACAGGTTCGTGATGATGACGGGCTTCTGCTTCCGCACGTACTCGTTGAGGAAGACTTCGCGAGTAGGGGCCTTGATGCGTTCGATGTTCTCGTACATCCGCTCTCCTAGAGGGACCCGGTGTTGGGATTGAAACCTGGATGGTTGTCTTTGGGCCGGAAGAAACCAGTCATCAAGGAATTTACAGGGTTCAAGTATATCAATGCAAGATTTGACAGACACACTTTAGCCATGACACATGAATGTCGTCTTCCAAGCCATACATCGCGTGGAGCCCAACGACATGTCACCGGCGAGCCTGATTGAACTCTTGCGTCTACGTTCAGCCGAGGCGCCAGGAGATCAGGGCTACACCTTCCTGGTGGATGGCGAATCCGAGGAAGCGGCGCTCACCTATGGCGAGTTCGACCGGCAGGCGCGTGCCATTGGCGCGTGGCTCCAGGCGAACGGGGCGCGGGGAGAGCGGGCGCTGTTGCTGTTCCCGCCGGGCAACGAGTACCTGACGGCCTTCTTCGGGTGCCTGTACGCGGGCGTGGTGGCGGTGCCGGCGTATCCGCCGGACGTGACGCGCCTCAACCGCAGCCTGCCGCGCCTGGAGGCGATGGTGCGCGACGCGCGGGCGCGCTTCGTGCTCACCACGGAGATGATCCACGGCATGGCCGGGATGCTCTTCGAGCAGGCGCCGGAGCTGGCGGGGCTCACCTGGGTGGCCACGGACGCGCTCGCTCCGGGGCTGGAGGACGGCTGGAAGGATCCGGGCATCACGGGAGACGCGCTGGCGTTCCTCCAGTACACGTCCGGCTCCACGGGCAGCCCCAAGGGCGTGATGCTGACGCATCGCAACCTGCTGGCGAACCTGGCGCTCATCCACCGCGCGTTCGGCCACTCGCGCGACAGCAAGGGCGTCATCTGGCTGCCGCCGTACCACGACATGGGGCTCATCGGCGGGCTGCTCCAGCCGCTCTATGGCGGCTTCCCCGTCGTGCTGATGTCGCCCATCGCGTTCCTGCAGCGCCCCTTCCGCTGGCTCCAGGCGGTGTCGCGCTACGGGGCCACGACGAGCGGCGGTCCCAACTTCGCCTACGACCTGTGCGTCCGGAAGGTGAGCGCCGAGGAGCGCGCGACGCTGGACCTGAGCCGCTGGAAGGTGGCCTTCAACGGCGCGGAGCCCATCCGGCCGGAGACGCTGGAGCGCTTCCACGAAGCCTTCGCGCCGCAGGGCTTCCGCAGGGAGGCCTTCTACCCCTGCTACGGGCTGGCCGAGTCGACGCTCATCGTCACCGGGCACGCGCTGGGCACCGCGCCGGTGACGGACGGCGTGAACCTGGTGGGCTCCGGCCGGGTGCTGGAGGGGAACACGGTGCGGCTGGTGGACGCGCGCACCGCCCGCGAGTGCGCGCCCGGCGAGGAGGGCGAGATCTGGGTGGCGGGCGCCAGTGTGGGCCAGGGCTACTGGGAGCGGCCGGAGGAGAGCGAGCGCGTCTTCCGCGCGAAGGTGGAGGGCGAGGGCTCGGACGGCGGGCGCTACCTGCGCACCGGCGACCTGGGCGTGCTGCGCGGCGGTGAGCTGTTCGTCACCGGGCGCATCAAGGACCTCATCATCCTGCGCGGGCGCAACCTGTACCCGCAGGACGTGGAGTCCACCACGGTGCGCGTGCACTCCGCGCTGCGGCCGGGCTGCACCGCGGCGTTCTCCGTGGAGCTGGAGGGCGAGGAGCGGCTGGTCATCGTGCAGGAGGTGGACTCGCGCCACGCCGGTACGGATCTGGAGGCGTTGGCTCGGAGCATCCGCGAGGCCGTGGCGCAGTCGCACGACGCCCAGGCCCACGACGTGGTGCTCATCCAGGCGGGCTCGCTGCCGAAGACGTCCAGCGGCAAGGTGCAGCGCTACGCGTGCCGTCAGGCGTGGCTCGCCGGGGAGCTGGAGGTGCTGGGACAGAGCACGCTCCAGGCCTCCGTTCCGTCCGTGCCCACGCTGAGCCCGGAGCAGCTGCTCGCGCTTCCGGAGTCGGAGCGCGCGGCGTTCCTGGAGGCGTCGCTGGTGGACGCGGTGGCGGCGCGGCTGCGCCTGCCCCGTGCGCACGTCGACCCGGAGCGGACGCTCATCAGCCTGGGGCTGGACTCGCTGGCGACGGTGGAGCTCAAGAGCGACCTGGACGCGTGGCTGGGCACGGACACGTCCCTGGCGCGGCTGATGGACGCGGTGAGCCTCCGAGCCCTGGCGCGGGAGCTGGTGGGCACGCTGGGACAGCGGCCACTCGCGCCCACGGCGTCGGGGGATGCGCTGGGACGCCACCCGGTGTCCGAGGGACAGAAGGCGCTCTGGCTGGCGCAGCGCCTGGCGCCGGACAGCACCGCCAACCACCTGTCCTTCGCGGTCCGCTTCCACACGCCGGCGGACGTGCCCGTGCTGCGCGAGGCGCTGACGCGGCTGGTGGCAAGGCACCCGGCCCTGCGCACCACCTTCCACCTGGAGCACGACGGTGAACTCGTGCAGCAGGTGCACCCGGCTCCGCGCACCACGCTCCACTTGGAGCACGGTGAGCGCGTGCAGCGGGCGGACACGGCCAGTGGCCGTGGGCTCCTGAAGGACGCGACCTCACTGCCGCTGGAGGACGCTCCGCTGCGGGACGCGCTGGCCGCGGACGCATCGCGCCCGTTCGACCTGGAGCAGGGGCCGCTCTTGCGCGCCTCGCTGTACGCCCACGCGGGCGGCGGCCAGGTGCTGCTGCTGGCGGCGCATCACCTCATCCTGGACCTGTGGTCGCTGGCGCTGCTCGCGGAGGAGCTGCACGGGCTCTACCCCGCGCTGAAGGAGGGACGGGACTCCGCGTCCCCCGCTCCGGCCCTGCGGCCCTCGGACTTCGCCCGCTGGCAGCGCCCGTTCCTCGAGGACCCGGACGGTGAGCGGCTGTTCTCGTACTGGCACAAGCAGTTGGACGGCGTGCCGGACGTGCTGGAGCTGCCCACCGACCACGCCCGTCCCGCGGTGCGGACGTTCCGGGGCGCCGCGCGCACCTTCCGGCTGGACGCGGACCTGACGCGGCGGCTGCGCGCGCTGGCGCGTGAAGAGGGCACGACGCTGTTCTCGCTGCTGCTCGCCGCGTGGCAGGTCCTGCTTGCCCGGCATGCGGGGCAGGAGCGCTTCGCGGTCGGCTCGCCCGCGGCGGGGCGCACGCGCTCGGGGCTGGAGGATGTGGTCGGCTACCACGTCAATCCCGTGGCGCTGGTGGCGGACCTGTCCGGGGACCCGTCCTTCCGCGCGCACCTGGGCCGGGTCCGGCGCACGGTGCTGGAGGCGCTGGAGCATCAGGAGTACCCGTTCCCCCTGCTCGTGGAACGGCTGCGGCGTCCGCGCGACGCGAGCCGGTCTCCGTTGTTCCAGGCGGTGTTCGCCTGGGAGCAGCCGCACCAGCGCGAGGAGCTGACCCCGCTGGTGCTGGGCCTGCCTGGCGTGCGCGTGCGCTTCGCGGGGCTGGAGGCGGAGAGCGTGCCCGTGGAGCTGGGCACGGCGCAGTTCGACCTCGCGCTCCAGATGGCGGATGCGCCGAGCGGGCTGGACGGCGCGCTCCGCTACGACACGGACCTCTTCGACTCGGACACGGCCGGACGCATGGTGGCGCGCTTCACGTGCCTGCTCGCGGGCATCGCGGCGGACGCGGACCAGCGCGTGTCGGCCCTGCCGCTGCTGCCGGATGCGGAGCAGGAGCGCGTGCGCACGTTCAGCGCGGGGGCTCTGGCGCCCGCGTCCTTCACGCCCGTTCACCACGCCATCGCGGCTCGAGCAGCGCTCGCGCCCGAAGCGCTGGCCATCGCTTCGGACGGACGGAGCTGGACGTACGGAATGCTGGAGCACCAGGCCCGCGTGCTCGCGCGAAGGCTGCGCCAGCTGGGTGTGGGACCGGACGTGCGCGCCGGTGTGCTGATGCACCGCTCGCCCGAGCAGGTGCTGGCGCTGCTGGGCATCCTCAAGGCGGGCGGTGCCTACGTGCCGCTGGATCCGGACGCACCGCAGGCGCGGCTGGAGTCGCTGCTGGAGGACGTGGGCGCGGTGGTGGTGCTCACGACGCCGGAGCTGCGCTCACGACTGCCCGCGTCCACGCGGGTGCTGGACGACGTGACGGCGGCGGCCCACGGCGTAGTGGACGCTTCACCGGAGCAACACTCACGTCCGCCTGAGTCCGCGCGCGTGCTGGATGCTGCGGCCCACGGCGTAGTGGACACCTCGCCGGAGCTGCGCTCACGACTGCCCACGTCCGCGCGCGAACTGGACGACGTGACGGTTCCGACCCACGGCGTGGTGGAAGCCTCGCCGGAGCAGCACTCACGAGTGCCTGCGTCCGCGCGCGTTCTGGACGATGTGACGGACGTCACGCCCGACGCGGACCACCTCGCCTACGTCATCTACACGTCCGGCTCCACCGGGCGGCCCAAGGGCGTGAAGATCACGCACGGTGGCCTGGCCCACTTCGCGGGTTGGTACCAGCGGACCTTTGCCCTGTCGCCCCAGGACCGGGCCACACACCTGTCCACGCCGGTCTTCGACGCATCCGTGCTGGAGGTGTGGCCCGCGCTCATCGCGGGCGCCAGCCTGCACCTGCCCGGCGATGACGTGCGCGCCCTTCCGGAGCGGCTCGTCGCGTGGCTGGCCTCCGAGCGCATCACCCACACCTTCCTCACCACGGCCCTCGCGGAGGGCGTGCTCGCCCAACAGTGGCCCCAGGCGCTCGCGCTGCGCGAGCTGACCACCGGCGGCGACCAGCTGCGTCGGCGGCCCTCCGCGCACACTCCCTTCCGCGTCACCAACCTCTACGGTCCCACCGAAGGCACCGTGGCCGCCACCTTCGCCCTGGTCGGATCCGAAGACGCGGCGGCCGGCCTGCCCACCATCGGCCGGCCGCTGGACGGCATGCACGTGCACGTGCTCGACGCGTCTCTTCGGCCCCAGCCGCTGGGTGTCGCGGGTGAGCTGTGCATCGGTGGACCGGGCGTGGCTCGCGGCTACCTGGACCGCCCCGACCTGACCGCTCGCGCCTTCGTGCCGGATCCCTTCAGCACGGCTCCCGGCGCGCGTCTGTACCGGACCGGGGACCTCGCGCGCCTGCTGCCGGACGGCGAGCTCCAGTTCCTCGGCCGGCTCGACCATCAGGTGAAGCTGCGCGGCTTCCGCATCGAACTGGGGGAGATCGAATCCGTCCTCCAGCATCACCCGGACGTGCGGCAGTGCGTGGTCGCGGTGCGCGACGAGCCCCCCACGGGCAAGCGCCTCGTCGCCTACGTCGTCGCCGCGCCGGACGCGTCTCTCACCGGAGCCACGCTGCGCGAGCACGTGCGTCGCGAGCTGCCGGAGGTGATGTGCCCCTCGGCCTTCGTGCTCCTGCCCGCGCTGCCGCTGACCCCCACGGGTAAGGTGGACCGTCAGGCCCTGCCCGCGCCCGAGCTGGAGCGTCCCCCGTCCCCGGAGGACGCGGCGCCGCGCACCGCTACGGAGCAGAAGCTCGCGGGCCTCTGGACCGAACTGCTCGGCGGCACCGTGGGCCTGCACGAGGACTGGTTCGCGCTGGGCGGCCACTCGCTGCTGGCCGCGCGGCTGCTCGCCCGCGTGCGCGAGGTGTTCGGGGTGGAGCTGCCCCTGCGCACGCTGTTCGAAGCGCCCACGGTGGCCTCGCTCGCCGCGCGCATCGACGGAGGCGTGCGCGCTCCGACTCCCGGTCCCGCGCTGAAGCACCGGAAGGACCGCGCTCCGGAAGCGCCGCTGTCCTACGCGCAGGAGCGGCTGTGGTTCCTGGACCAGTTGGAGCCCGGCGACGCGCGCTACCACCTGCCCGCGGCGGTGCGCCTCCAGGGCCCGCTGGACATCGCGGCGCTGCGCCGGGGCCTCGATGAAGTGGTCCATCGCCACGAGGCGCTGCGCACCACCTTCTCCCAGCACCAGGGCCGCGCCACGCAGCGCGTCCACGCACACGTCCCCTTCGAACTGCCCGAACTGGACCTGAGCACCCTGCCCCCGGAGACACGCGACGCGGAGGTGCGCCAGCTCACGAAGCACGAGGCCCGCGCTCCGTTCTCGCTCGCCCAGGGCCCCCTGCTGCGCGGCCGTCTGCTGCGGCTGGGCCCGGACGAGCACGTGCTGCTGCTGACGCTCCACCACATCGTCGCGGATGGCGAATCCGTCGCCGTGCTGCTGCGAGAGCTGGGAGCGCTGTACGCGACGTTCTCCAGCGGCACCCCTCCGGCGCTCGCGCCGCTGCCGCTCCAGTACATCGACTTCGCGCTGTGGCAGCGGGAGTGGCTGGCGGACGGCGTGCTGGAGCGTCAGCTCACGCACTGGAAGCAGCGGCTCGCGGGCGCTCCCAGCGTCCTGGAGCTGCCCACGGACCGGCCCCGGCCCGCGGTGCGGACGCTCGCGGGCGGCCGTCACGCGGTCCACCTCCCGGCGGCGCTCGCCGGGGGACTCGCGGAGCTGGGCCGTCGAGAAGGCGCCACGCCGTTCATGACGCTGCTGGCGGCGTTCCAGACGCTGCTGCTGCGATACACGGGCCAGGACGACCTCGTCGTGGGCTGCCCGCTGTCCAACCGCACCCGCGTGGAGACCGAAGGGCTCATCGGCTTCTTCGTCAACACGCTGCCCCTGCGTACGGACGCCTCCGGCAACCCCACCTTCCGCCAGCTGCTGGGCCGGGTACGCGAGTCCGTGCTCGCGGCGCACGAGCACCAGGACGTGCCCTTCGAGAAGCTCGTCGAAGCGCTCGCGGTGGAGCGCGACCTGGGCCGCACGCCGCTGTTCCAGGTCGCGTTCTCCTACCAGGACGCGCCCCTGCCCTCCCGCGCCCTCCAGGGGCTGAGCCTGACGCTGCTGGAGTCCGAGTCCGCTCCGGCGAAGTTCGACCTGGACCTCGCGCTGGAACGTGGCGAGGACGGAGGACTGACGGCGCGCTTCGAATACGACGCGGACCTCTTCGACGCGCCCTCCATCGCGAGGCTCGCGGAGCACTTCCAGGTGCTGCTCTCCAGCATCGCGGCGGATCCCGACGGCCGCGTGGGCGACCTGACCCTGATGACGGCCGAGGAGCGGCACACGCTGCTCCACGGGTGGAACCCGCGTCCGGTGGCGCCGCCGTCCCACGTCTCCGTGCACGCGCGCTTCGGGGCCTGGGCGGAGCGCACGCCGGACGCGCTCGCGGTGGCCTTCGCGGGGGATGCGCTCACCTACGGTCAGCTCGAAGCCCGCGCGAACCGGCTGGCCTGGCACCTGCGAGGCCTGGGCGTGGGGCCAGACGTCCCCGTGGTGCTCTGCCTGGAGCGCTCGACCGCGTTCGTCGAAGCGGCGCTGGGCGTCCTCAAGGCGGGCGGCGCCTACGTTCCGCTGGACCCTTCCGCACCTCCGGAGCGGCTCCAGTCCATCCTGGAGGATGTCCGCGCGCCGGTGCTCCTGGCCTCGCGCAACACCACCGCGCTGACGCTCCCGCCGGACTGCAAGTGCCTGCTCGCGGAGGACGGCTTCAGCGCCACCGGTGCGCCCGCGCACGCCCCGCCGGAGCTCACGGGTCCGCGCCACCTGGCGTACGTCATCTACACGTCGGGCTCCACTGGCCGTCCCAAGGGTGTGGAGCTGGAGCACGCGGGCCTGGCCCACCTGGTGGACTGGCATCAGCGGACCTACGCGCTGACGCCGGAGGACCGCACGACCCAGGCCGCCGGTCCCGCGTTCGACGCCGCGGTGTGGGAGCTGTGGCCCACGCTCACGGCCGGCGCCAGCCTCCACATCGTGGATGACGAGGTGCGCGCCCTGCCGGAGCGCCTCGTCGCGTGGCTCACCGAGGAGCGCATCACCCGCTGCTTCCTGCCCACGCCGCTCGCGGAGGCGGTGCTCACGCAGCCGTGGCCCGCGCACACCGCGCTGCGCACGCTGCTCACCGGTGGAGACCGCCTGCACAGGGGCGCGCCCGAAGGCACACCGTTCCAGCTGATCAACCACTACGGCCCCACGGAGTGCACGGTCGTCGCCACCTGTGGCCCGGTCACCGCGGGCGCGGTGAATCCGCCCATCGGGCGCCCCATCGTGAACACCCAGGCCTACGTCCTGGACGCACGCCAGCAGCCCGTCCCCGTGGGTGTCCCTGGCGAGCTGTGGTTGGGCGGCCTGGGGCTCGCGCGCGGCTACCTGAACCAGCCGGAGCTCTCCGCGCGCGCCTTCGTGCCCCATCCCTTCGACGCACGCGACGGTGCCCGCCTCTACCGCACCGGAGACCGGGTCCGCTTCCTGCCGGACGGAGCGCTCGAGTTCCTGGGCCGCACCGACGCACAGGTAAAGCTGCGCGGCCTGCGCATCGAACTGGGCGAGGTGGAGTCGCTCGCGCTAGAGCACCCCGCCGTGCGGCAGGCCATCGCCACGGTCCGCGAGGACGGGCCTGGCGGCAAGCGGCTGGTGCTCCACGCCGTGGTGGCGCCGGGACAGACGTGCACGGAGGCCGACCTCAAGGCCCACCTGCGCCGGCGGCTGCCGGAGTCCGTGATGCCGTCCGCCATCGTGTTCCTGGACGCGCTCCCGCTCACCCTCAACGGGAAGGTGGACCGGCGTGCGCTGCGCGCGCCGGACATCACGCCCCGCGCGGACGGCGTGGCCCCCCGTGACGCCACGGAGCAGCGGCTGGCGGACATCTGGACGGAGCTGCTCGGGACTCCCCGGGTGGGCGTCCACGACGACTTCTTCGAGCTGGGCGGCAACTCGCTGCTCGCCACCCAGGTCATCTCGCGCGTGCGCGAGTCCTTCGGCGTGGACGTGCCCCTGCGCAGCGCCTTCGAGGCGCGCACCGTGGCCGCGCTCGCGCAGGTCGTCTCACGGCAGGCGGAAGTCCGGAAGCAGCCCCTCCTCACGGCGCGCGCTCCAGCAGAGGCGCCGACCCAGGTGGAGGGGCTGTCCGAAGCGGAGCTGGACGCACTCATCGCGGAGCTCGAAAGCGGAGAAATCGAATCATGAGTGATGTGAAGCAGTCCTCCGCGTTGGAGGAGAAGCGCGCCCGCGCCCGGGCCCTCATCCAGCAGCGCGCGGCGAAGCCCCGGGCCTTCCCGCCCTCCTTCGCCCAGCAGCGGCTGTGGTTCCTGGACCGGCTGGAGCCGGGCAGCCACCACTACGGCATCCCCTTCGCCGTGCGCCTCAGCGGGACGCTGGAGCGCGGCGCCCTGGAGAAGAGCTTCCAGGAGATCGTCCAGCGCCACGAATCCCTGCGCACGACCTTCCAGGTCCGCGAGGGCGAAGCCGTGCAGGTCGTGGGACCCGCGCCCGAGCTGCCGCTGCACGTGGTGGACCTGGGCGGACTCGACGCGCAGGAGACCGCACGCCGCGTGCGCGAGCTGACCGCCGAGGACGTGGCCGCGCCCTTCGACCTGGAGCGCGGTCCGCTGATCCGCTGGAAGCTGCTGCGCCTCTCGGACACCGAACACATCCTGCTGCTGTCGATGCACCACATCGTCTCCGACGGCTGGTCCATCGGCGTGTTCGTGCGCGAACTGGCCGCGCTGTACGAGGCCTTCCTCCAGGGCGCGCCCTCGCCGCTGCCGCCGCTCAAGGTGCAGTACTCCGACTTCGCCCGCTGGCAGCGCGACTGGCTCCAGGGCGACGTGCTGGAGGAGCAGCTCGCGTACTGGCGCGCGCACCTGGCGGACGCGCCCACCGCGCTGGGCCTGCCCACGGACCGTCCGCGTCCTCCGGCCCAGACCTTCCGCGGCACGCAGCTGAACCTGGGCGTGTCCCCGGCCGTCACCGCCGCGCTGAACACCCTGTCCCGCCAGGAGGGGGCCACGCTGTTCATGACCCTGATGGCCGCGTGGCTGGTGCTGCTCCAGCGCTACACGCGCCAGGACGACCTGGTCGTCGGCACGCCCATCGCCAACCGCAACCGCGCGGAGACCGAGGGGCTCATCGGCTTCTTCGTCAACACGCTGCCTCTGCGCACGAACCTCTCCGGCGACCCGCGCTTCACGGAGCTGGTGGGCCGCGTGCGCGAGACGGCCCTGGGCGGCTTCGCCCACCAGGACGTCCCCTTCGAGAAGCTGGTGATGGACCTGCGCGTGAAGCGGGACCTGAGCCGCTCGCCGCTCTTCCAGACGATGTTCGTCCTCCAGAACGCGCCGCTCCAGCCGCTGGCGCTCCCGGGGCTCACGCTGACGAACCTGGACCTGGAGACGGACACCTCCAAGTTCGAGCTCACCCTCACGCTGGTCGAGACGTCCGGCGCGCTGACCGGCTGGCTCGAATACAACACGGACCTCTTCGACGCCTCCACGGCCGACCGGCTGGCGCGGGCCTACGAACGCCTGCTGGAAGGCATCACGGAGGATCCGCGGCGCCGCGTCTCCGAGCTGCCGCTGCTGGACGCGGCCGGCCGTCAACAGGCGCTGGAGTCCTTCCACCCGCCCGCGGTGCCGCTGTCCCCGCGCCCCCTGCACGTCCTCTTCGAGGAGCAGGCGCGGCGCACGCCAGACGCCATCGCGGTGGAGTGCGAGGACGACCACCTCACGTACGCGGAGCTGGAGCGCCGGGCCAACCGGCTCGCGCACCTGCTGCTCGCCTCCGGCCTGGAGCCCGAGGAGCGCGTGGCGTTGTGCCTGCCCCGCTCGACGGAGGTGCTGGTGTCGATGCTCGCGGTCATGAAGGCAGGTGGTGCCTTCGTGCCGCTGGACGCCGGAGCCCCCGCGCAGCGCCTGGCCCTGATGGTCGCGGAGTGCCGCGCCCGCTACGTGCTCGCGCCCGCCTCGCTCGCGGTCAAGCTGCCGGTGCCGCCGGAGGCGCGTCTGGAGCCCGGCGCATGGAGGCAGGAAGGCCTGCGGGAGACGCCTCCCGCGCGGACCGTCCACCTGGAGCAACTGGCCTACGTGGTGCACACGTCCGGCTCCACCGGCGTGCCCAAGGGCGTGATGATCGCCCACGCGGGCATCGCCAACCGGATGCTCTGGGAACAGCACGCGCTGCCCATCGGGCCGGAGGACCGCGTCCTCCAGGTGGCCTCGTTCGGCTTCGACGCCTCCATCTGGGAGTTCTTCCGCGCGCTGCTCGCGGGGGCCCGCTCGGTGATGGTGCGCGACGGCGCGCACCAGGACAGCCGCTACATCGCGGACCTCATGGCCCGTCGCGGCGTCACGCAGATGAACGTGGTGCCGTCGCTGCTGCGCGTGGTGCTGGAGGAGCCCCGCATCGCGGACTGCCACGCGCTGCGCACGGTGGTCTGCGGAGGCGAGGCGCTGACCACGGACCTGGTGGACCGGCTCGCGCAGCACTCCGCCGCGACGCTCCTCAACTTCTACGGCCAGACGGAGGTGTCCATCGACGCCACGTGGTTTACCTGCGCGCCCGGCATGGCGCGCAAGGCGGTGCCGCTGGGCCGGCCGCTGGGCAACATGAAGATGCACGTGCTGGACGTGCGCGGACAGCCCGTTCCTCCGGGCGCGCCCGGCGAGGTTTACCTGGGCGGCCCGGGCCTCGCGCACGGCTACTTCCAGCGGCCGGACCTGAGCGCGGAGCGCTTCGTGCCGGACCCGTTCGGTCCTCCGGGCTCGCGCCTGTTCCGCACCGGCGACCTGGCCCGCCAGTTGCCGGACGGCGAGCTGGAGTTCCTGGGACGCGGTGACCACCAGGTGAAGATCCGCGGCGTCCGCGTGGAGCTGGGCGAGATTGAAGCGGCGCTCCGCCAGCACCCCGCCATCCAGGACGTGGTGGTGCTCGCGCGCGAGCAGGCCGTGGAGCCCGAGCCCGCCGCGATGGATCCGCGCCTGCTCCCGCTGGAGCCGCCCGCGCGCGGCCCTTCCCCCCATCCCCTGCCCTGACCCTCACCCCCCGAGGAGTAGACACGCCATGCAACGCACCAACCTCCAACTGGCCTCGCAGCAGCCGTCATTGGTCCCGCAGCCCCAGTCACAGCCGGTGGTCTGCTCGCACACCGAATGGGATCCCCTCGAGGAGGTCATCGTCGGCGTCGCGGACGGCGCCACGGTGCCCTCGTGGCACGTGACCCTCAAGTCGACCATGCCCCGCAAGCACTGGGGCTTCTTCCAGGAGCACGGCGGCAAGCCCTTCCCCCAGGACATGGTGGACGCGGCCAACCGCGACCTGGACGAGTTCGCGCACATCCTGGAGGCCGAGGGCATCCGCGTCCGCCGCCCCGAGCGCGTCTCGCACGCGAAGCCCTTCTCCACGCCGGACTGGCACTCGCCGGGCGGCCTCTACACGGCCATGCCCCGCGACCTGCTGCTCGTCGTGGGCGACCACCTCATCGAGACGCCCATGCCGTGGCGCTCCCGCTATTTCGAGGTACATCCCTACCGGAAGCTATTGAAAGAGTACTTCCAGTCGGGCGCGCGGTGGACCTCCGCGCCCAAGCCGCAGCTGACGGACGAGTCGTTCGACGACACCTGGGAGGTGCCGGGTGACGACGAGCCCATGCGCTACGCCCTCACGGAGTTCGAGCCGCTCTTCGACGCGGCGGACTTCGTGCGCTGCGGCCGGGACCTCTTCTACATCCGCAGCCACGTGACGAACGCGTTCGGCGTGGAGTGGCTGCGGCGCCACCTGGGCAGCGAGTACCGCGTCCACGAGCTGAAGTGCCGGGACACCAAGCCCATGCACATCGACACGACGTTCATGCCGCTGGCGCCCGGCAAGCTGCTGGTGAACCCGGAGCGCGTGGACGAGCTGCCGCGGATGTTCAAGTCGTGGGACATCCTCCGCGCGCCGCCGCCCTGCGCGTCGGACGACCTCATCCTCTACTTCAGCGGCAAGTGGCTGAGCATGAACATCCTCATGCTCGATGAGCAGCGCCTCGTCGTGGACAAGAACGAGCACACGCTGATCCGCGCGTTCAAGGACTGGGGCTTCAAGCCCATCACCTGCAACTTCACCAACTTCTACCGGCTGGGAGGCTCGTTCCACTGCGCCACGCTCGACGTGCGCCGCCGTGGCGTCCTCCAGTCCTACTTCTGAGCCAGGGCCGCGCGCGTCGCATCCGCCCTTTCCGCCGACCCCCTTCCCCAGGACCGCTCCAACATGTCGTCCACGCACCACCGGCTCTCCGAATCCCCTTCCGAAAAGCGTGAACCGCCGGCCCGCAACCTGGCGCGGGAGGACGCCCCCGCGGCGCCCTCCCGGGAGCTGGTGGCCTACGTCGTCCCTCGACAGGGCCAGACGGCGCCCACCGTCGAGGAGCTGCGCGGCTTCCTCAAGGAACGGCTGCCGGAGTCGCTCATCCCCCAGGCGTGGATGCTGCTGGAGTCGCTGCCCCTCACGGTCAACGGCAAGGTGGACCTGCGCGCGCTGCCCGCGCCCCTGCGCCCACTGGCGGCGCAGGCCTTCCTGCCGCCCCAGGGCGCGACGGAGGAGCTCATCGCCGGAACCTGGGCGAGCCTGCTGCGCGTGCCCCGCGTGGGCCGGCACGACAACTTCTTCGAGCTGGGTGGCCACTCGCTGCTGGCCACCCAGGTGATGTCCCGCCTCAACTCCGCGCTCGGCACCGAGCTGCCGCTGCGCATCCTCTTCGAGTCGGCCACCGTGGCGGGGCTCGCCACCCGCGTGGACAGCGCGCGCGCGGAGGCTTCGGGGGAAGCCCTGCCGCCGCTGGTCCCCGCGCCGCGTGACGCGCCCCTGCCGCTGTCCTTCGCCCAGCAGCGGCTGTGGTTCCTGGACCAACTGGAGCCGGGCCTCACCGCCTACAACGTCGCGGGCGCGGTGCGGCTGTTGGGCCCGCTGGACGTGCAGGCCATGGCGAAGAGCCTCCAGGCGCTCGTGCAGCGCCACGAGACACTGCGCACCACCTTCGCGCTGGTGGACGGCCAGCCCGTGCAGCGCGTGCACCCCACGGTGGAGGTGCCGGTGCACGTGGAGGTCCTGTCCGGCGCCAGCGAGGACGCCGTGCGCCAGCGCGTGGAGGAAGAGGCGCGCAGGCCCTTCGACCTGGCCACGGGTCCGCTCCTGCGCGCGCGCCTGCTGGACCTGGGCGGCATGGAGCACGTGCTGCTCGTCACGATGCACCACATCATCTCCGACGGCTGGTCCATCAGCGTCTTCGTGCGCGAGCTGGCCGCCTTCTACGGCGCCTTCACCTCCGGGCAGCCCGCGTCGCTCGCGCCCCTGGCCGTGCAGTACGGGGACTTCTCCGTGTGGCAGCGCCAGTGGATGCGCGGCGAGCGGCTGGACGCGCAGCTTGCGTACTGGAAGCAGCAACTGGCCGGAGCGCCGCCCTCGCTGGAGCTGCCCACCGACCGGCCCCGCCCGGCCGCGCAGCGCTACCGGGGCGCGCGCCACGCCTGGAAGCTGGGCAAGACGCTGACGGACGCGCTCCAGCAGTTGTCGCGCCGCCAGGACGTGACGCTCTTCATGACGCTGCTCGCGGGCTTCAACGCGCTCCTGGGCCGCTA
Source organism: Corallococcus sp. M7 (assembly GCF_054512695.1). Classification (NCBI taxonomy): domain Bacteria; kingdom Pseudomonadati; phylum Myxococcota; class Myxococcia; order Myxococcales; family Myxococcaceae; genus Corallococcus; species Corallococcus sp. M7. The sequence continues at coordinate 406,380 of NZ_CM137252.1, read as the reverse complement.
CGCGCGCACGGAGGACGTGGTCATCGGCAGCGCCATCGCCAACCGTGGACACGTGGAGACCGAGGGGCTCATCGGCTTCTTCGTCAACACGCTGGCCCTGCGCACGGACCTCTCCGGCGACCCGCGCTTCGTGGAGCTGCTGGCCCGCGTGCGCCAGACGACGCTGGGCGCCTACGCCCACCAGGACGTCCCCTTCGAGAAGCTGGTGGAGGCGCTGCAACTGCCGCGCGACCTGAGCCGCCCGCCCCTCTTCCAGGTCATGTTCGCGCTCCAGAACATGCCTCCGCCCCGACTGGAGCTGGACGGCCTGACGCTGACGCCGGTGGACGTGGAGACCGGCTCCGCGCAGTTCGACCTGACCCTGAGCCTCACCGAGGACAAGGACGGCCTGGTCGCCTGGTTCGAATACAACACCGACCTCTTCGACGCGGCCACCGTCCAGCGGCTCGCGGGCCACTACCAGACGCTGCTGGAGGGCGCCGCGCGCGACCCACGCCAGCGCCTCTCCCGGCTGCCGCTGCTCACCCCCGCGGAGAACCAGCGCCAGCTGCTGGACTGGAACCGCACGGACGTGCCCTGGCGGCGCGACGAGTGCTTCCACGAGGTCTTCGAGGCCCAGGTGGACCGCACGCCGGACGCCATCGCGGCCACCTGTGAAGGCCGAAGCCTCACGTACCGGGAGCTGGACGCGCGCGCGAACCGGCTGGCGCACCACCTGCTCGCCGCGGGCGTCTCCACGGACCGCATCGTCGCGCTCTTCCTGGACCGGGAGCTGGAGTTCCTCATCGCCATGCTCGCCGTGTGGAAGGCGGGCGGGGCGTACGTGCCCATCGACCCGGCCCTGCCCCGGCACCGGCTGCGCTCCGTCGTGGAGCAGAGCCAGTGCGTGATGCTCCTCACGGAGGAGCGCCACCTCGCGGACGCGCGGGACATCGCCTCCGGCCGCCCCGTGGCGCGGGTGACGGAGCTGCTGGAGCAGGACGCGCCGTGGACGCGCCCGGACGTGCACGTGCCGCCGGAGGCGCTCGCGTACGTCATCTTCACCTCGGGCTCCACGGGCATGCCCAAGGGCGTGATGATCGAACACGTCGGGATGCTCAACCACCTGCGTGCGAAGCAGCACACGCTGGGCATCACCGCGAAGGACGTGGTGGCCGAAATCGCCACGCCCAGCTTCGACGTGTCGGTGTGGCAGTTCGTCTGCGCGCTGCTCGTGGGCGCGCGCACGGCCATCTTCAAGGACGAGTCCGCGTGGGAGCCCGTCCAGTTGCTGGCCAGGATGCGGGACGAACGGGTCACCGTCCTGGAGACGGTGCCCACGCACATGCGCATCATGCTGGAGGAGATGGAGGCCAACCCCGGCCGCTACGACATCTCCGGGATGCGCTGGTTCATCGTCAACGGTGAGCCGCTCTTGCCGGAGCTGTGCGCGCGCTGGTTCAAGCTGTGGCCGGGTGTGCCCATGGTGAACGCCTACGGCGCCACGGAGGTCTCCGACGACAGCGCGCACTACCCCATGCTGTCCGCGCCCTCCATGCACTGGGCCAGCCTGCCCATCAACGGCACGCTGCCCAACCTCCAGGCGTACATCCTGGACACCTTCCTCCAGCCGGTGCCCATCGGCGTCGCGGGGGAGATGTACATCGGCGGCGTCGGCGTGGGGCGCGGCTACCTGGGGGACCCCTTCAAGACGGCCCGCTCGTTCGTGCCGGATCCGTTCGCCACGGAGCCCGGCCAGCGGCTGTACCGCACCGGCGACCTGGTGCGCTTCCTGGAGGACGGCAGCATCGAGGTGCTCGGCCGCATCGACCACCAGGTGAAGATCCGCGGCTTCCGCATCGAGATTGGCGAAGTGGAGTCCGCGCTCGCCCAGCACCCGGGCCTGCGGGACTCGGTGGTCATCGCGCGCGGGGACAAGGGCCACGCGAAGCGGCTGGTGGCCTACGCCGTCCTCAAGGAGGCGGAAGGCCCTACCCCGGCCGCGCTCGCGGAGTACCTGGGCAGCCGGCTGGCGGACTACATGGTGCCGTCCGCCTTCGTGCTGATGGACGCGCTGCCGCTGTTGCCCAACGGCAAGGTGGACCGCAACGCGCTCCCCGCGCCGGGAGAGGGCGACCTGGGCTCGCTCACCGCCTACGTGGCGCCCCGCACGCCGCTGGAGCAGCGGGTCGCGGACGTCTGGGCGGACCTGCTGGGCCTGCCCCGCGTCGGCGCGGAGGACAACTTCTTCGCGCTCGGTGGGCACTCGCTGGTGGCCATCCAGTCCAACGCGAAGCTGCGCGCCCTCACCGGCGTGGAGCTGTCCGTGCGCGACCTCTTCGAGGGCCAGACGGTGGCGCGCATCGCGCAGCGCATCGAGGCGCTGCAAAGCGTCCCCACTGACGGCGCCGCGCCGGCGGTGGCGCTGCCGCCCCTGCGCAGGCTGGAGCCCCGGGCGCACTACCCGCTGGCCACGTACCAGTTCCCCGAGTGGTACATGCACGAGCTGGAGCCGGACAGCCCGTTCTACAACGTGTGCATCGGCGACCTGGTGCTCACCGGCGACCTGGACCTGGACGCCTTCACGCGCGCCTGGCAGACGCTGGTGGACCGCCACGACATCTTCCGGCTGCACTTCGGCTACGTGGACGGCCAGCCCGTGCAGTACGTGCGCCCGCACGTCGCCGTCACCCGCGAGTCGCTGTACCTGGACCGGCGCGACGTGCCGGACGCGGACTTCCACGCGGAGGTGCAGCGGCTGGCGCGGCGGCACAGCGGCATGTCGCTCGACTTCGAGAACGGCCCGATGTTCCACGTGAAGCTCGCGCACTTCTCTGGCGGCCGTTTCCTCGTCCTCTTCCTCGTCCACCACATCATCTGGGACGAGACCTCCACCATGAACCTGGCGCGGGAGCTGAGCGAGCTCTACAACGCCTTCCGCGCCGCGCGCGCCCCGCGCCTGCCGGAGCTGCGGCTGGGCTACGTGGACTACGCCGCGTGGATCCACGACGCCGTGGCCTCCGGCGCCCTGGAGCCCCAGCGCCGCTACTGGCTCCAGAAGTTCGCCACGCTCCCGCAGCCCCTGGAGCTGCCGCTCGACTTCCCGCGCCCCGCCTTCCAGACGTTCAACGGCGCGGAGGTCCACCGCGTCATCCCGAAAGAGCGCAGCGCCGCCATCGACGCCTTCGCTCGCAGGCATCACACCACGCTCAACATCGTCTTCCTCTCCGCGCTGCACGCGCAACTGCACCGGCTGAGCGGACAGCGGGACTTCGTGGTGGGCACGCCCATCGCCAACCGCGACGATGAGCGCGTGGCGCCGCTCCTGGGGCTCTTCGCCACCGCGCTGCCCATGCGCTGCACGGTCCGGCCGGGCATGACCTTCCAGCAGCTCTTGGAGGACACGCGCCAGACGGCGGCGGAGGCGTATGACCACCATGTCTACCCCAGCGTGCTGGCCATCCAGGAGCTGAACCCGGACACGGACCTGTCCCGCAACCGGCTCTTCTCCGTGATGTACGGCTTGCAGAACAACAAGCTGCGGCTCGCGGACGAGGTCCGCTTCGACGGACTCCAGTTGGAGTTCCTGCGAGGCATCGAGGTCGCCGAGAGCGAGACGTCCAAGTTCGACCTCACGTACATCGTGGACCACGTCGCCCAGGGCGTCATCGTCCGGCTCAACTACAACACCGACCTGTTCAAGGCCGCGACCGCGGAGCGGATGCTGGAGCAGTACCTCTCGCTCGTCGAACAACTGGTGGCGGACCCCACCCGCGCGCTCGCGGACTACCGGATGCTGTCCACGACGTCGGAGCAGCGGCTGCTGCACGCGTTCAACGACACGGCGTTGCCCTATGACGCGGACACCGGCGTGCACCGCTTGGTGGAGGCGCAGGTGGAGCGCACGCCGGACGCGGTGGCGCTCTCGTGGGAGGGCGGACACCTCACGTACCGGCAGTTGGACCAGGAGGCCAACCGCTGGGCCCACCACCTGCGGGCACACGGCGTGGGCCCCGAGGACCGGATCGGCGTGCGACTGGAGCCGTCACCGCGGCTGGTGCTCGCGCTGCTGGCCGTGCTCAAGGCGGGCGCCGCGTACGTGCCCGTCAGCCCGGAGCATCCGGAGGAGCGCCAGGCCCAGGTGCTCGACACCGCCGGAGCCCGGCTGCTCATCACCGAGGGGGCGGTGGCCACAAGCCTCCAGCGCCCGGGGCTCACGGTCCTCTCCATGGACGCGGAGCGCGCGGCCGTGGCGTCCCGGCCCTCCACCTCCCTGGAGGGCTCGTTGGGCGGCAGGGCCCTGGCCTACGTGCTGTTCACGTCGGGCACCACGGGCGTGCCGAAGGGCATCGAGATCGAGCACCGGGGCATCGCCAACGTCGTCGCCTCCACCCAGCGGGACTACGCGCTGGACGCGAGCGACGCGGTGCTGCTGCTCACCTCGTTCACGTTCGACCCGTTCGTGCTGGACCTCTACTGGCCGCTGACCGTGGGCGCGCGCGTGGTGATTCCGCCGCACGCCGCGGCCCGCTCGCCCCAGCACCTGGCGGAGGTCGTGCGCCGTGAGTCCATCACCCTGTTCCAGTGCGTGCCCCTGATGCTGGGGGAGCTGGTGGACGCGCGGCGTGCCGGGCGCATCCCGGAGCTGCCGTCGCTGCGGCGGGTCCTCTCCGGCGGCGCGTACCTGCCGCGCGAGCTGCGCGATGCGTTCCTCGCGACGTTCCCCGCCCGACTGGCGAACCACTACGGCCCCACGGAGGTCACCGTGGACGCCAGCCGCTTCGACTGCGCGCGGCCGGTGGAGGGCGACATCGTCCCGCTGGGCCGGCCCATCGCCAACACGCGCCTCTACCTGTTGGATGAAGCGCTGCGCCCCGTGCCCTTCGGCGTCACCGGTGAGCTGTACGTGAGCACGCCGGGGCTCGCACGCGGCTACCTGGGCGACCCGGCGCGCACCGCTCGCGCCTTCCTGCCAGACCCCTTCGGCCAGGAGCCGGGCGCGCGGATGTACCGCACGGGAGACCTGGGCCGGTACACCGAGGCGGGCGACGTCGAGTTCATCGGCCGCGTGGACAAGCAGGTGAAGGTCCGCGGCAACCGCGTGGAGCTGGAGGAGATCGAGTCCCGGCTCGCCGCGCACCCGGCGGTTGCGGGCTGCATCGTACGGCACGCGAAGAAGCCCGGCGGCGGAGACGGCCTGGTGGCCACCGTGGAGCTGCACGAGGCCGCGAGCACGCTCCAGGGCGAGGGCCTGCGCTACCGGATGTTCACGCTCGCCCAGCGCCCGGAGCTGAAGCGGGCCATGGACGACCTGCACGTGGGCGCATGGCCGGACTTCTTCGCGGGGGACACCGTCCTGCGCGAGTTCTGGCCGAGGCTCGCGGAGGAGTTCGCCGCGCACCAGTTCGCGCTCGTCGACGAGGACGACGCGGTGGTGGCCGCCGGCAACGCGCTGCCCATCCGTTGGGACGGCACGCGCGATGGCCTGCCCGCCGGCTGGGACGCGGGGCTGCGGCAGGGCTTCGAGGACGCGGCGCGCGGCGTGCCCGCCGACACGCTGATGATCCTCACCGGCGTGGTGGCCGAGGACGCCCTGGGCCGGGGGCTCGCCACGCTCATCCTGCGGGGCTTCAAGGCGCTGGCGCGCGCGCACGGGCTGGGCCGGGTGGTCGTCCCGGTGCGGCCCACGGGCAAGGCGTCGCGTCCGGACCTGTCCTTCGAACAATGGTGCCACGCGCGCCGCGAGGACGGACAGCTCCAGGACCCGTGGCTGCGCATCCACGAGCGTGTGGGCGGCCGGATGCTCCACGTGGAGCCGCGCTCGCAGTACATCCGCGCGGACCTGGCTTCGTGGGAGCAGTGGAGCGGCCAGCGGCTCACCGCGTCCGGCGAGTACGCGCTCCCGGGCACCATGCAGCCGGTGACGGTGGACGTGGAGCGGGGCTTCGCCGAGTACTTCGACCCGAGCGTGTGGATGGAGCACCCGCACGCGGAAGGTGAATCCGCCGCGTGGCAGCTCCTGGACGGCGCACGGCTCCAGGACTTCCTCGCGAAGACGCTGCCGGACTACATGCTGCCGGAGCGCTACCAGTTCGTCTCGCGCCTGCGCCGCAACCTCAGCGGCAAGGTGGATGAGCGCGCCCTGCCCCCGGCCTTCGGTGACGAAGGGCCCGCCGCGCCGATGGTCGCGCCCCAGACGCCGCTCCAGGAGCGGCTCGCGGAGCTCTGGAAGGACGTGCTGGGCCTGCCCAACGTGGGCATCCACGCGGACTTCTTCGAGCTGGGAGGGCACTCCATGCGCGCCCTCCAGTTGCTCGCGCGCATGACCGACCAGTTCGGCGTGACGCTGGGCCTGCGGCAGCTCCTCAAGCACCGCACCATCCACCGTCTGGAGAAGCTCGTCGGCGAAGCCCTGGCCACGACCAAGGACGTGGCCGAAGCCCCCATCGCGGCCGTGCCCGTGGTGCAAGCGGCCTCCGTGCTCTCTCCCGAGGGCCGGGGCGACGCCGTGGGCCACCACGGAGAACTGCTCCAGGGCGTGTTCCGCGACGCGGACGGGCGCCTGCACCGGGGCCTGCTGTCGCTGCCCTGCGGCATGCTGCGCTCGGATGCGCGCTTCCAGCTCACGTCCGGCGCGGGGCTCACCGTGGAGCCCTCGTGGAAGACGAAGGCGGCGCGGGCCGCGGCGCTCACCATGGAATGGGCGGGCGTGGAGCCGCGCGGCGCGCACCTGGTGGTGCACAGCAACATCCCCGTGGGCTGGGGGCTGGGCTCCTCCACGAGCGACGTGGTGGCCACCATCCGCGCCGTGTCCGCGGCGTTGAACCGGCCGCTGACGCCGGAGGACACCGCGAAGCTGGCGGTGAAGGCGGAGACGGCGTCGGACTCCACCATCTTCGGCAACAGCGCGCTGATCTTCGCGCATCGCGAGGGCGTGGTGCTCCAACGCTTCAGCGGCGAGGTGCTCGACCTGCGCGTGGTGAGCATCAACCTGGATCCCGGAGGCAAGGGCGTGGACACCCTGGCCTACGCGCCCGCCCGCTACGACAACGAGGAGATCGAGCAGTTCCAGCGCCTGCGTGTCTCACTGGAGCGGGCGCTCGCGACGGGGGACTACCGGCTGCTGGGCGAGGTGGCCACGACCAGCGCGCGCATCAACCAGCGCTTCCTGCCCAAGCCCCACTTCGACCTGCTGCTGGAGGTGATGGAGGCCTCCGGAGCGGTGGGGCTCCAGGTGGCGCACAGCGGAACGGTGGCGGGCCTGCTCTTCGACCCGAGCACGCCCGACGTGGAGGCGCGGCTGTCGAAGTGCCAGGCGCTCCTCGCGGAGCGGGGCCTCCCCGACACGTGGCGCTTCTCCAGCCACGACCGGAGCCGGCCCGCCTCCGCCTGACGCATCCTCAAGCGGGAGGCTGGTGCGCGGCAGGGTAGCAGCCGCGCATTACCTTCCGGTCACGACAGGAGCCGGCCTGACGCATCCTCAAGCGGGAAGCCGATGCGCGGCGGAGTAACCGCGCATCACCTCCTGGAAGAAGCGCCGTCCGACGAAGAAGCCGCCTAGCGGAGCCCCGGACCAGAGGGCTCCGGTGGCCGGGTCGAGGATCCACGGCGTGATGTCGACGCCCTCCGCGTCCGAGGCCCTGCGCAGCGGCCCCAGCCGTGCCCGGTCCTCGGGCGTGGGCGACCTTCCCAGCTCGAACACCTCGATGGACGCACGCCGCGTCGGGGATCGCGCCGCGCCGGCATCGAGGCAGCGCAAAGCCAGCGCCATCACCTCTTCACGCGTCAGGGCGAAGCGCCGCGCCGGGTCCCGCGCGCGGTCCACCATGCACGCCAGCTTCAGCCCCCGTGCGTCCCACCGGTGGATCATCAGATCCGACGCATCCGCCAGGGCCTGGGCTCCATCGGGCGCGCCCCACACGAAGCCGCGCTCAGCGACGGCGCAGCCGGCGAAATACGAAGCGAAGGACGCGGCATCACCGCGCTGTTCAGGAGAGGTCGTCATGGGCGGAAGCACACGCCGCCTCGATCCTGTTTCCAACAGCCCCCCACGTCGGGCCATGCGAAGCCCACCCCTTTCATCCCATCCGACGCTTGGATTCCGGCCGCTTCACTCACTGACATCAGGAGGCCCGCGAATGATGGACGACGCACCCCGGCTGTGGACCCGCAGGCGCATGCTGGGAGCCACGGGGGGACTCCTCACCGCGAGCGCCTGGATGCCTCCGGTGCTCGCCGCCACCGCGCCGCAGGTGAAGCTGCCGGACACCTACGCGAAGACGGAGCGCGAACGCCCCGGTCCGCCCAACCCCCAGCCAGAATCCGAGCGCGTGGGCTGGGCCATCGTCGGCCTGGGCCATCTGTCATTGGACGAGCTCCTCCCCGCCTTCGGACAGATGAAGCGCGGCAAGCTCGTGGCGCTGGTGAGCGGAGACCGCGCGAAGGCCCAGGCCATCGCGAAGCAGTACGGCGTCCCGGACAAAGGCCTCTACGACTACAAGTCGTTTGACCGAATCAAAGACAACCCAGAGGTGCAGGTCGTTTACATCGTCCTGCCCAACAGCATGCACGCGGAGTTCACCGTGCGCGCGGCGCAGGCGGGCAAGCACGTCTTCTGCGAGAAGCCCATGGCCAACACCTCGGCCGAGTGCCAGCAGATGATCGACGCGTGCAAGAAGGCCGACCGCAAGCTCGGCATCGCCTACCGCCTCCAGTACGAACCGCACCACCGCGCGGTCATCCAGATGGCGCGCAACAAGGAACTGGGCACGCTCAAGCTCTTCACCGCGAACAACGGCCAGAACCAGGGCGAACCCAACCAGTGGCGTCACAAGAAGGCCCTGGCGGGCGGAGGAGCGCTGCCGGACGTGGGCATCTACTGCCTCTCCGCCGCGCGCTACTTCAGCGGCGAGGAGCCCACGGAGGTGCAGGGCTTCAGCCACAGCACGCCCAATGACCCGCGCTTCAAGGAGGTGGAGGAGTCCTTCGCCTTCCACCTGCGCTTCCCCTCCGGCTTCCAGGCGCACTGCACCAGCCACTACAGCACGCACGAGACCAAGGACCTGCGGCTGATGGGCACGGACGGCTGGGCCTCCATGGACCCCGGCTTCTCCTACAGCGGCCTGCGCCTGCGCGTGGGCATGAAGTCCAAGAGCTTCCCCAAGGCGGACGACACGGTGGAGCGCAGCTTCAGCCAGCCCAGCCAGTTCGCCCGGGAGATGGACCACTTCTCGCGCTGCGTGCAGGAGAACGTCGTGCCGCACACGCCGGGCGAGGAGGGACTCGCGGACGTGCGCATCATCGAAGCGCTCTACCGCTCCGCGCAGGAGGGAAAGGCGGTGAAGCTGGAGGCCGCGAAGAAGCTGGATGCCTTTCGCGGCCCGCCTCCGAAGGAAGAGGGCTGAAGCCTCACGACGCCCGGCGGTGGCTGCGCCGGTACGCGCCGGGAGCGGTCCCGTCCCAGCGCTTGAAGGCCCGGTTGAAGGACGCCTCGCTCTGGTAGCCGATGGCCGGAGCGACCTCGCTCAGGGGCAGCTCGCTTTCACGCAGGAGCTGGGCGGCCTTGATCATCCGCCACCCCACCAGGTACTCCAGCGGCGGTTCCCCCACGAGCTCGCTGAAGCGCGCGGCGAAGCCGGACCGCGACAGCCCCACGGCGGACGCCAGGCTCTCCACCGTCCAGGGCTCCTCGGGGCGCTCGTGGATGAGCGCGAGCGCCTTGCCAATCTGCGGATCCGCCAGCGCCCGCAGCCCGCTCTCCCGGCACGACCCCTCCGACTTCATGATGTGCGCCCGCAGGGCCTGCACCAGCAGGATGTCCGCGAGCCGGCTCATGATGACGGTGGCGCCCGGATGCGACGACGCGCTCTCCGTCAGCAGCAACTGCACCGTGGACGCCAGGGACGGCGCCGTCGCCGCGTCGTCCGCGGCCAGGTGGATGACGTGGGGCAGTTCCTTGAAGAGGAGCGTGCGCGGCGCGACGCCCAGCTGGAACGACGCCGCCACCAGCGTCGTCCGCTCACCCTCGCCACCCAGCCGGATGGAGCCCTTGCCGCGGGCGTTCGCGCAGGCGCCGTGCTCCAGGACATGAACGGGGCTGTCCTCCGCGTCGCGCAGCGTGTGGCCTCCGCCATGCGGCAGCACCGCCAGGTCCCCCGCGGACAGCACCAGGGCTCCCGGAACACCCTCCACCTCCAGCCGGGCCCCGCCGCGCGCGACGAGGATGATGTGCGCGCCCGGGGACGTCCCGAACTGGAGCCCCCACGGGGCGAACAGCTCGAAGCGGCCGTGCATCCGGGTGGACAGGCGCAGGGTGTCCAGCACCTCCGCCAGGACATCCGCCCCCTGCGCCTCCACCGTGTATGGACGATCGGTCAATTTATTTGGACTGGATGCCATGGCACGTCCATAGCGCCTGGAGCATTCAACGGCCATGGCAAATACACTCAAGCTCCTCTCCCCCCTGCGCCTGGGCCGGCTCGAACTGAAGAACCGGCTGGTGATGGCCCCCATGACCCGCAGCCGGGCGCTGGTGGACGGCAACGTCCCCAACCCCCTCGCGGTGACCTATTACGCGCAGCGGGCAAGCGCGGGCCTCATCGTCTCCGAGGGCACCCAGGTCAGCCCCCAGGGCGTCGGCTACATCCGCACACCGGGCATCCACTCGCCGGAGCAGGTGGCGGGCTGGAAGAAGGTGACGGACGCGGTCCACGCGGCGGGCGGCCTCATCTTCGCGCAGCTGTGGCACGTGGGGCGCGTCTCGCACCCGGACTTCCACGGGGGCGAGCTGCCGGTGGCGCCCTCCGCGATCGCCGTCCAGCAGGAGGTCTTCACGTTCCAGGGGAAGAAGCCCGCGGTGACGCCCCGGGCCCTGGAGACGCATGAGCTTCCCGGCATCGTCGAGCAGTTCCGCCAGGCCGCGCGCAACGCGAAGGAGGCCGGCTTCGACGGCGCGGAGCTGCACGGCAGCAACGGCTACCTGCTGGACCAGTTCCTGCGGGACGGCTCCAACCAGCGCACGGACGCGTACGGCGGCAGCATCGAGAACCGGGCGCGCCTCCCGCTGGAGGCGGCGCGGGCGGTGGCGGAGGTGTTCGGCGCGGACCGCGTGGGCTACCGGCTCTTCCCGCAGAACTTCCCGTACACGGGCATGCACGACTCCACGCCCACCGAGACCTTCACGTACATCGCGCGGGAGCTGGGCAAGCTGGGCCTGGGCTACCTGCACGTGACGGAGCTGGTCACGGGCCCCGCCGCGCCTGCTCCCGAGCAGCGCATCACCCCGGCGATCCGCAAGGCCTTCCCGGGACTCATCATCGCCAACGGCGGCTACGACGCGCAGGCCGGTGAAGCGGTCATCGAGCGCGGCGAGGCAGACCTCGTGGCGTACGGCGTGCCGTTCCTCGCCAACCCGGACCTGCCGGAGCGCTTCCGCCGGTCCGCCCCGCTCAACACGCCCGACGCATCGACCTTCTTCCAGGGCGAGGAGCAGGGCTTCACCAGCTACCCGGCGCTGAGCTGAGCCGGAAAGGAGGGAACCGTCATGAGCACGCAGCGAAGGCTGGAGCGGATCATCCAACTGCCTGAGCCCACGCAGGGCCAGTTCGGGCCCGCGCACACGGTGGTGCCGGTCATCTCACCCGAGGACTACGCGCGGTCGGATCCGTTCATCCTGTTGATGGATGACCGCATCGACGGAAAGCCCATCGGCGGGCCGCACCCGCACGCGGGCTTCGAGACGGTGACCCTCGTGGTGAAGGGCGGGATGACCCACGACAGCGGCAAGCTGGGTGAAGGCGACGTGCAGTGGATGACGGCGGGCAGCGGCGTCATCCACGGCGAGGGATTGGAGGGCGACATGGGCCAGGCACGCATCCTCCAGCTCTGGCTCACGTTGCCGAAGGCACAGCGCTGGGTGCCCGCCGGTTACCAGGACCTGTCGTACGCGGAGCTGCCGGTGCGGCGCGAGCCGGGCGTGGAGGTGCGGCTCTACAGCGGCACGTCGGGGACGGTGCGGTCGGCGACGAAGAACTACGTGCCCGTCACGCTGGCGGAGCTCCGGCTGGAGCCGGGTGCGTCAATCAACCAGGAGCTGCCCGCTTCGTACAACGGCTTCTTCCTCGTGCTGGAGGGAGAGGTCGCGGTGGGGCCGGATCGCCAGTCGCTGAAGCCCGGGCAGGTGGGCTGGCTGGACCGGCCGGTGTCGGGAGGCGACAGCACGGTCCGCGTCACCGGGACGACGCGGGCGAGGGTGCTGCTGTACGCGGGCCAACCGCAGCGCGAGCCGCTGGTGAGCCACGGGCCGTTCATCGGAGACACCCAGGACGACATCCTGAGGTCCTTCGCGGGGTACCGCGCGGGCCGCTTCGGTCCGCCACCGCCGAGGTAGCGGACCCAAGAAGCCGCGAGCGTCAGCGGCTCTGGACGGGGGCCGGCGCCAGGGTGGCGGCGGCCGTCGCGCCGGAGTTCGCGCGCTCCAGGTGCGGACCCAGCTGGCCGGTGAGCATCAGCGCGGCCATGCGGAAGTCGGAGATGAGCGACCAGAGCGGGTACTTGAAGGTCGCGGGCCGGTTGTGCTCGATCTTGAAGTGGCTGGCCCACGCGAAGCCGTAGGCGCACACGAGGGCGGCGGGAATCAGCGCGCCGCGTCCGGTGACGGCGGCGGTGATGCCCAGGCCCACGCCCAGGCTGGTGCCGGCGAAGTGCAGCCAGCGTGTCGACGCCTGCGAGTGCTCGCGCAGATAGAACGGCCAGAACTCGCCATAGGTCTGGATGCGGTCGGACATGAAGTGAAGTTGTGTCCAGCTGCCCGCCTCTCGTCAACCCATGCGGGCCCTCTTCGTGCCGGCCGCGACACCGGAGGACAGGGACCGTGGGCAGGAGGGCAGCCAGGCGGTCCTCGACGCGGCCCGTCGTTTTCGGACGGACCGGGAACAATCCGATGCGGACGGCGAGCACGGAGAGAAGCGCGAACCGAGCGTGTCGTGAAAGACTCGGGGGCGCGCATGAGTGACTGGACGCCCAAGCTGAACCCGGCGGTGGACCTGCGGCGGCTCCCGCTGAACGCGGAAGAAGGCTTCGTGCTGTCGCGGCTGGACGGCCACACGCGAGAGAAGGACCTGCCCGCGCTGACAGGGTTCCCGCCCGACAAGCTGCGGGACATCCTCACGAGGCTGGTGTCCCAGGGAGCGCTGCTGCCGGGCACGGAGACCCCGAGTCCCGCGAACACGGTGAGGCCACCGGAAGCACCAGCCCCGGCGCTCGACGCGAGCGACACGGAGCCGCTACCGGAAGCGGAGGCCACGGACGACGCGGAAGACGAAGCCGCCCCTGCGGACGACGTGCCTGAAGCAATCCAGGGCGACTACCGCAAGCTCTTCGAAACGCGGCTGCACGCGTTGCCAGAGGACCAGCGTGTGGCGCTCGCGCACGGGGCGGAGGACCCGGAGCTGTCCGCGCTGTGCTTCGACCCGGTGCCCGCCGTCATCAAGGCCGTGCTGGAGAACTCGCGAGTGGGCCTCGCACACGCGCGCCTCATCGCCAGGCACCACCGCAACCCCGTGGGCCTGGAGGCGATGGTGGCCCGAGCGGCGTTTGCATCGGACACAGGCGTGCGCCGCTTCCTCGTGCGCAACCCGCAGTTGCCGGCCGCCCTCTTCCGCCGCATGTGGGCGATGCGCCGCCTGATGGAGCACCACAAGCTCACGGTGGACCGGGACGTCCCGGAGCAGACCCGCCGCACCGCGCGCGAGCTGCTCCGCCAGCGCTTCTCCACCGGCCCCTCCGAGGAGAAGGTGGAGCTCATCCTCAACACGGAAGGCCGGGCCCTGGGCGCGCTCGTGGGCCTGCCGGTGGACGGCAAGACCACGTCGCTCCTGTGCGGGCGCACGTACCGCTCACCCATGCTCATCCAGAACATCGCGCGCTGGAGCGCCGCGCCGCCCGCGCTCATCGCGCACCTGCTCAAGCAGGAGCTGGTCCGCCGTCAGCCCCAGCTGCGCATGATGCTCGCGCGCCACCCCAACGCGCCCGCGGACGCGAAGCGCACCTGAGCCGCATGCCCCACGCCGAAGCCAGGGTCGTCCGCGAGCTGAAGCACCACCTGCTCACGCATGGGCTGCGCGAATCGCGCGTCCTGCACCTGCTGGTGGACGCGCATCCCTCGTACGTCCGCAGCCCGTTCGCCCGGGACCTGGAGCCCATGACACGGCTCACGCTGGAGGGCACAAGGCCAGACATCCTGTGCAGCGTGGCGCGGCCCGAGGGCGTCCTCGTCACGGGCATTGAAGTGAAGGCCTCTGAGAGGGATTGGGTCCAGGGCCTGGGCCAGGCGCACAGCTATCGCCCGGGCGTCCATCACGCGTACCTCGCGCTGCCGTCCTCCGCCGCCGACCTCCGCGCCCCCACCCTGGCGCAGGCGAAGAGCATCGGGGTCGGCATCCTCGCCCGGGACGCGAAGCACTGGGTGGAGGTCGTCGCGCCCGCGGATCCATCTCCGCTGCCTCGCGCCGTCAGCCAGGCCTCCTCGCTGCTCGAAGGCGTCCCCGCCGCGCGCAGCCTCCAGCTCAACCATCCGCTCAACTACCTCGCCGCCGCGTTCCTCGCGGACCGGGGTGCTCCTGCCGGAGAGCTGCTGAAGTCGCTCGCCGCGCACTGGAAGGACCTGGGAAGCGACAGCTCCCGGCGCCACGCGGCCACGGGCGACAACACGCTCGGGCTGCTGGACCTGGACTGGCAGCCCACGCTCGAAGGGCGCACCGTGGCGGACCTCCTGGCCGCGCTCCAGTTCGACCCCGACACCCGCTACGACAAGCGCAAGCGCCTGCTGGACGTGAACGCGGCCTTCGCAGCCGTGGCGCGCTTCGTCCTCATCCGTCAGCCCGCGGTGCGCCTCATCCACCGCACGCTCACGGACCACGGCGGAAGCCTCACGCTGCCGGAGCTGGCCGTGGCGGCGGGCCACGACGACCCGGCGCTGGCCACAGCCCTCTTCCTCGCGGACCCCTCCGCGACGCTGAAGCCCGGGCTGCGAGGGCCGGACATCAACCCGTCCACCGTCTTCAAACTCAAACAGAACCTCTGGCACGCGGGCCTGCTCGACACCAAGGCCCACGGCACCGCCGGCAAGGACGCCCGCGCCTACCGCCCCGCGGAAGACGTCTGGGCCCTGCCCCGCGACAAGGCCTCTTGACTACAACTGTAGCCATGGCATATCGCTCCTGACTACAACTGTCGTCAGGAGGGATGCCGTGGCCAGACCAGGTTCCGAAGTCCCGTCGTTCATCCGGGAAGCCCTGGGCTGGCTGTTGGCCCTGCACCTCCTGCTCGCGCTGATGCCCTCGTTGCATCTGGGGGAGACGCTGCAAGCGGGAGCACACAAGGCCCGCATCTGGTGGAAGGCCGCGGACACCGTGCGCCGTCACGGGGCGCCGCTCCTCCCCGCGATGCTCAAGGTTTCCGCGCGGTGATGAGCGGCTGGTTGAAGCCCGTCTCCTCCGGCGTGTACCAGCGCGGATCCACCAGCCCTGCCTTGGTGAGCGCCTGCTCCAGCTCCACGGGTTGCAGCAGGCGGTAGACGCCGGTGTGCTCGGTGGTGTGCCAGATGCCGGACTCCTGGCGCAGGATGAACTGGCGCACCGTGTACTGCCTTTCATCCACCGCCCAATCCCAGACCTGGAACAGCACACGGCGGCCCATCGGCGTGTCCAGCACGCGCTCCGCCGTGAAACGCGGTCGCTTCTCCAACAGTGCCGAGTGGTCGCGCAGGCTCGCCACCAGCAGGCCCCCGGGCACCAGGCGCGACGCCATCGCGTTCGCGGCGTCCTCCAGGTCCGAGTCCTCCAACAGGTGCGCGACGGCGTTGTCGCACGACATCACCACGTGGAAGGTGCCCGGCACCTGCCAGTCCAGCATCCGCATGTCCGCCACGCCGGTGGTGATGCTCACGTGCATGGCGCGGGCTTCCCGCTCCGCGCGAGCCACGGCCGAAGGACTCAGGTCCGTGGCGTGCACGGAATAGCCCCGCGACGCCAGCCCCAGCGCCTGCGTGCCAATGCCGCACGCGCAGTCCAGCACCCGGCGAGGCGGCGCCATGCCCGAGCGGCGCAGGAGCGCGTCCAGCACCGCGCCCTGCCGGTCCACCGACTGCTCCCAGTCCGCGAAGAGCAGGTGGTACTCCTCGGCCAGCCCTTCGTAGAAGTCCAGGACGCTGTCAGACATGACGGCTTCCCCTTTAACACCCCCATGCGGGCCGTCACGCACGAGGACGCTGGACGTCTTCGCCTCTGTGAGCTGTTACCCGGAAGACGGGGCTCGGGAAGCCCGCGCGGGCGTGTGCGGACGACACCGGGCAGGATGCACCGTCGTTCCCCGCGTGAAGCTCGCGCGCACCCGAGGCAAGGAGCACCGATGCTGTCGCTGACACCGTCACAGGTCCGCCTGGGATGGTCCGCCACGAACAAGGCGGAGGCCATCCGCCTGGTCGGACAGGTGATGGTGGAGTCCGGCTTCATCTCGCCCGACTACGTCGACAGCATGCTCAAGCGCGAGCAGGTGTCGGCCACGTTCCTCGGCCACGGCATCGCCATTCCGCACGGCCTGCCGGAGGCGCGCCACCTCGTGCACCAGACGGGCGTCGTCGTGGTGCAGTTCCCCGCCGGAGTCGTCTGGAGCGAGGACGGCCACGCGCACCTCGTGGTGGGCATCGCCGCGAGGTCCGACGAACACCTCCAGGTGCTCGCCAACCTCACCGGCGTGCTGGACGACGAGGCCCGCGCCGTGGCCCTGGCCTCCACCCTGGACGCGGCCGCCATCATCCATGCGCTCCAGGGCTCCGCCGCTCCACTGGAAGAACAGGACGCGCCCGCGTTCGAAGGCCTCTCGCTCCAGGTCCTCTCCCCTTCCCCGAACGGCCTGCACGCGCGCCCCGCCACCACGGTGGTGGAGGTGGTGCGCCGCTTCCGCGCGGACGTCACCATCCACCACGAGGGCCGGCAGGCGAACGCCCGCAGCCTCCTGTCGCTGCTGCGCCTGGGCGCCCGGGGTGGCTCCACGCTGACGCTCACCGCGGCGGGGGACGACGCGGCGGCGGTGCTCCTCGCGTTGCAGGAGGCCTTCGACCTCGGCCTGGGAGAAGGGCCGCCCGCCGCTCGCACCCGGGCACCGGAGCCCATGCCCGCCCCCGTGCTCGACTACGAGGGGACGCTGGTCGCGGGCCTGTCCGCGTCGCCGGGCATCGCGGCCGGACCCGTGTGGGCCTTTCAACGCGAACGGCTGGAGGTGGAGGAGCGGGCCGCCGACGCCGCGCGGGAACATCAGCAACTGGAGTCGGCCCTGGCCGGAGCGGCGGCGGAGCTGCGCCAGTTGCACGAGGGCTTCCTCCAGAAGGCCGGAGCGCAGCGGGCCGCCATCTTCAAGGCGCACCTGGAGCTGCTCGACGACCCGGAGATGCTGGCGGAGTCGCATGGCCTCATCGACACCGGCCTGAGCGCGGGCGCATCCTGGCTCCGCGTCTTCGAGAGCCGCGCGGAGGCCCTGGCCGCGATGGATGAACCGGTGCTGGCCTCGCGGGCCGCCGACCTGCGGGACGTGGGCCGGCGCGTGCTGCGGCCCCTGGCCCGGGTGCTGGAGGGCGAGCCCACCTTCCCCCATCACCCGGTGGTGCTGCTGGCGGAGGACCTGGCGCCGTCGGACACCGCGAAGCTGGACCCCGCCATGGTGCTGGGCCTGTGCACGGCGGGCGGAGGCACCACGTCGCACACGGCCATCATCGCGCGCTCGCTCGACCTGCCGGCGGTGGTGGCGTTGGGGCCGTCGGTGCTGGACCTGCGCAACGGACAGCACTGCATCCTGGACGGCGACGCGGGCGTGCTCGTCGTGCAGCCGTCGGAGCGGGACCGGGCCAAGGCCGCGCACCAGCGCGAGCGGATCCGCTCGCGTCGCAAGGAGGAGCAGCGGGAGCGTCACCGGCCCGCCATCACGCTCGACGGCCAGCGCGTGGAGGTGGCCGCGAACATCAGCGATGCCGCGGAGGCGGGCAAGGCCGTGGACGCGGGCGGCGACGGCGTGGGCCTGATGCGCACGGAGTTCCTCTTCCTCGATCGCGACGAACCCCCCGGCGAGGAGGAACAGCTCGACGCGTACCTCACCATGGTGCGCGCGCTGAACGGCCAGCCGCTCATCCTGCGCACGCTGGACATCGGCGGGGACAAGCACGTGCCCTACCTGTCGCTGCCCGCGGAGGCGAACCCGTTCCTGGGCGTGCGAGGCATCCGGCTGTGCTTCGAACGGGAGGACCTGTTCCGCACGCAACTGCGTGCCATCCTGCGCGCGTCGATGGAGGGCCCGATCCGCATCATGTATCCGATGGTGGCGATGCCCGAGGAGCTGGCGAGGGCCCAGGCCATCACCGAGTCCGTGCGCCGCGAGGTGGGCGCGGCTCCGGTGGAGACGGGCATCATGATGGAAGTCCCTTCGGCGGTGATGATGGCGGAGCAGTTGGCGCGGAACGTGTCGTTCTTCTCCATCGGGACCAACGACCTGACGCAGTACCTGCTGGCCATGGACCGGCAGCATCCGGTGCTCGCGTCCCAGGCGGACGGCCTGCATCCGGCGGTGTTGCGCATGGTGGACCTCACGGTGAAGGCGGCGAGGAAGGCGGGCATCTGGGTGGGCGCGTGCGGCGGCATCGCGGGAGACCCGTCCGGCGCGGTGGTGCTGTCCGGCCTGGGCGTCACGGAGCTGAGCGTGGCCATCCCCAGCATCCCCGCGGTGAAGGCGCTGCTGAGGGGCATCTCCATGGCGGACGCGGAGGTCGTGGCCCTGGCCGCGCTCGCATGCGGCAACGCCGCCGAGGTGCGGGGGCTGGTGCGCGGCCTGCTGGCCCGCAGGGGAGCGAAGGCGTGAGGCCGACGAAGCCGGGCGTGGTGACGGTCACGTTGAACGCGGCCATCGACCAGACGCTGGAGTGTCCGGGGTTCACGGCGGGCGCGGTGAACCGCGTGGTGGCGGAGACGCGCACGCCGGGAGGCAAGGGCATCAACGTGGCGGCGTTTCTCTCGGGAGGCACCCGGCAGGTGACTGCCACGGGCTTCCTGGGCGAGGACACGGTGCCCTTGTTCGAGACGCTGTTCCGCGAGCGAGGCATCCACGACCGCTGCCTCCGGCTGCCGGGCTCCAGCCGCGTGAACATCAAGGTCGTGGACCGCACGAGCGGCGCGGTGACGGACCTGAACCTGCCGGGCCCGAGCGTGCCAGTGGAAGCGTTGGACGCGCTGCTGGAGACGGTGGAGGCGCTCGCGGAGGAGAACGGCTGCTTCGTGCTGTCAGGCAGCGTGCCGGCGGGAGTGCCCGCGACCATCTACGCCACGCTGACGGAGCGCCTGCGCGCGAGGGGCGCGGTGGTGGCGGTGGACACGAGCGGAGCGCCGCTGCGCCACGCGGTGGCCGCGAGGCCGGACTTCGTGAAGCCGAACGCGCACGAACTGGAAGAGCTGGTCGAACGCCCGCTGAGGAACGCGGGCGACATCGCGCGAGCCGCGCGCGAGCTGCACGCGACAGGCATCGGGCTGGTGGTGGTGTCGCTGGGAGCGGACGGCGCCCTCTTCGTGTCGAACGACGGCGCCTGGCGGGCCCTGCCGCCTCCCGTGGAGGTGGCGAGCACGGTGGGCGCGGGCGACGCGCTGGTCGCCGGATTGCTGGCGGCGAGGCTGGAGGGCCACGACCTGGAGACCTGCGCCCGGAGGAGCACGGCCTTCGCGGCGGGGAAGCTCGCCAGGGTCGGCCCGGTGCCCCCCGCCCCCGAGCGGGTCGCGGAGCTGCTCCGCGCGGTAAGGATGCACCCGCTGGGCACGGGCTAACAGCCGCGCGGCAGGTGCACCCGGAAGGTGGTGCCCGCTTCCTCGGTGGACACCACGTCCACCGCGCCGCCGTGCGCGCGGACGATCTGATTCACGATGAAGAGCCCCAGCCCCACGCTGCGGTGCTCGCTGCCCTCGGTGGTGCCCCGGGTCATCGGCTCGAAGAGCACGGGCAGCAGCGCGGGCGGAATGGGCGTCCCCGGGTTCGTCACCGCCAGCACCACCTCCCGCTCGTCTCCGCGTGCCTCCACGCGAATCAAGGCATCCTGCGCGCTGTACTGCACGGCGTTGGTGAGCAGGTTGGTCAGCACCTGCGCGATGCGGTCGGGATCCCAGCTCCCCTTCCCGCAGCCCTCGCACACCAGGTCCAGCGAGCGCCCCGTCGCGGTGAGCCGCACCTCGTCCACCACCTGCTCGGCCAGCTCATGCAGGTTCATGGGCTGGGGCTTCACCGGCAGCGGCATGCCCGTGCGCACGTGGGTGAAGTCCAGGAGGTCGCGGATGAGCCGGTTCGCCCGGTCCGACGAGTCGAGGATGCGCCGCAGCCCCCGGCGCGCCCGGTCATCCAGGTCCGTCCTGCGCATCAGCGTCGCCGCCGCCAGCGAGATGGCGTTGAGCGGGTTGCGCAGGTCGTGGCTGACGATGCCCATCAGCTGCTCACGCAGGACGGACGTCTCCCGGGTCCCCAGCAGCTGCGAGTCGCGGTCGGACAGCGCATCCTGCTGCTCCAGCTGGTGGCCCACCAGGTCGCCCAGGTGGCGGAAGATCTCCAGCGCGTCGTCAGTGAGATCCGCCGGCTTCGAGTCCAGCGCGCACATCACGCCGAAGAACTCGCCGCTGCGCCGGTACAGCGGCACCGCGATGTAGCTCTCCACGTTGTACATCTTCGGTGCGGGATGGTTCTGGTAGAGGGGGTCCTTGCTCGCGTGGTTCACCCGCAGCGGACCGCCCAGGTTGCGCACCGTGTTGCAGAACGTCGTGCTGACGGCCAGCGTGTCTCCTGCCTTCAGCCCGAAGCCCATCTCGTCCAGCACCGCGCAGCACGTCCACGACTCCGGCGTCACGCGCGCCACCACCGCCAGGCGCAGCCCCGTGGTGCGCGTCAGCACGCGCAGCACCGTCTTCACCGCGTCGATGCGGCCCACGGCCGCGACATCCTCGTTGGGGGCGTTGGCGGCGCGGAGGCGGGGATTCTCGGAGAGGAATGAGGGCATGGGTGGGGCTCTGATCCAGCTTAACGGCCGCGCGGGCCTGTCGCTGTTGGACCCTGGGGCAGTCCCCCCAGCCACCCGCACGCACGCCCGGACTAGGCGCGTCCCTCCAGCCTCTCGATGGCCGCCCGCACCGCCGGTGGCACCGGCACCTTCTCATGCGTGGCGTAGCGCAGCGTCACGATGATGGAACCGCCGCGCGTGTAGAGCACCCCGTCGTCCGCGCCGGCCACCACGTGCTCGAAGGTGATGGAGGAGTTGCCCACGCGCGTGACGCGCGCGCCCGCCACCAGGTTCACCGGGAACACCACCGGCTTGAGGTAGTCCGCGTGCGTGTTGGCCAGGATGGGCCCCACCCCGTCCGCGGACGTCGTGTCCGCGCCCGCGGCGGACGGCCCCACCAGCCCGACGCGGGCCATGTACGCGATGCGCGCGGACTCGAACCAGGTGAACGTGCGGGCGTTGTTGACGTGCCCGTACGCGTCCATCTCGCTCCAGTGCACGGGGAAGGGCACGACGACGGGGAAGTCCTTCAGGGCGGCGTTCGACATGCCCCCCAGGGTCGCAGGGACCATCCCGCCAGGGAACGGAAACCACGCCTGCCTGCCCTCCAGGAGTCCCGCGCAGGCATGCTAAGCCAGGGGTCCATGGCTCTCCGGTCCACGCTGGCGCCGCCCGCCGTCCCATCCCTTTCTTCCGCCGTCCGGGGTCTCCGCGATGGCCGGTGAGCCCACGCGGCCCGAAGGGGACCGCCGCTACGACCCGCCCGCGCCCTGGGAGGAGCCGGGCCCCAAGCCCGAGCCGCACCTGGTGCGCGAGCGCGGCACCGCCACCGCCACCAGGCCCCAGAAGCACGCGGACATGGTGCGCTGGCTGCATCCCGGGCAGGTGCTGCGCACGGGCCTGGACGCGGTGGTGGCCACGGTGTTCGGCGCGCGAGCGGACCACCGGCTCATCGAAGCGGTGGTGCGTCCGCAGCAGCCCTACTTCGACTATTCGGAGGAGTCCGGCGCGGACGGCGACTTCTGGCTCGACTACGTCTCCGACATCGGTGACGGCTGGGACTCCACCTACGCGGTGGCGCGCCTGCTGGCGCTGCCGGAGCTGCGGCTGCCGGAGGAGGACGGAAAGACAGCCCACGTCACGCCGCGAGGCCGCGTGCTGGTGTTCGGCGGCGACGAGGTCTACCCGGGCGCCAGCCGTGAGACGTACGAGGAGCGCACGGTGCAGCCCTACGAGGCCGCCATGCGCCGCTCGCAGGCGCCCCACCCGGACCTGTTCGTCATCCCGGGCAACCACGACTGGTACGACGGCCTGTCCGCCTTCATGCGGCTGTTCTGCGCGCAGCGCTGGCTGGCCGGGCGCCGCACGCGGCAGAGCCGCAGCTACTTCGCGCTGAAGCTGCCGAAGAACTGGTGGCTCATCGGCACGGACGTGCAGCTCAACAGCGACATCGACGTGCCCCAGGTGGAGTACTTCCGCCAGGTCGCGGAGCAGATGGGCCCGGACGACCGCGTCATCCTCTGCAACGCGGAGCCGGCGTGGGTGCTGGCCGCGGCGGCCCGGCGCCACAAGGGCAGCTACCTGGAGAACAACCTGGAGTACCTGGAGGAGAAGGTGCTCGGGCGGCGCATCGCTGTCTTCCTCGCGGGCGACCTGCACCACTACCGCCGGCACGAGGACGACACCGGCCAGCACCGCATCACCGCGGGCGGAGGCGGCGCCTTCATGCACCCCACGCACGCGCCCGCGGCGCCCGTGCTGCGTGACGGCTCCACGCTGCGCAAGAGCTTCCCGGACGAGGCCACGTCGCGGAAGCTCGCGCGCAAGAACCTGCTGCTCATCCGCCACAGCCCGCTGTTCGGGCTCATCACCGGCCTGTGGTACCTGCTGCTCGCGCTGGCCGCCTACGCGGAAGTGGGCTCGCTGGGCATCTCCCGCCTGCCGGAGGTGGTGACGGCGGTGGCCAACAGCATGGTCAACCGGCCCTGGACGCTCATCCTCGGGATGGTGACGGTGGGAGGACTCGCGGGGCTGGCGGACGCGGCGCTGGGGAAGTGGCGCGCGCTGCTGGGCAGCCTGCACGGCGTGGCGCACATCGTGGCGGCGTTCTTCGTCGCCTGGGGTGCCACGTACTTCACGGTGAGCCAACTGGGTGTCTGTCCGGTGCTGTCACCGGATGGCGCTCACTGCGCGGACGGCTGGCTGCACCTCGCGGGCAAGTTCTTCTTCTCCTGCACGTTCACCTTCGTGGGCGGCTTCCTCGTGGGCCCCTTCATCACGGGCCTGTACCTCTGGATGAGCGTGAACTTCTTCGGCGCGCACTCCAACGAGGCCTTCGGGTCGCTCGCGCTGCCGGACTGGAAGAACTTCCTGCGCATGCGCATCGGCAAGGACGGGGCGCTGACCATCTACCCGGTGGGCATCGAGCGTGTGCCGCGCAAGTGGAAGCCCACCGGCGCGGGGCCCATGGCGCCCGCGTTCGACCCGGACGACCCGAACGCCACCGAGCCGTTCCTCATCGAACCGCCCATCCGCGTCTGCCGCTGACGCCCTCCCGCCGTTCGTGGCGGGAGGACATCCGGACAGCGGGTTACCGGGACACGGTCTCGTTGGAGAGCGACACCGCCTTCGCCGTGCTCTGCACGACGACCTGGTCGATGCCCTGGGCGCCCTCGCTCGGCGCGTCGGAGATCAGCACCAACTGGTCCCCCACGACGATCTGCGGAGCCGCCTTGGCGACATCCCCCACGGAGAAGGCGCCGAAGGGCGACTGGAGCGAGAAGTCGAGGTAGGGATACTTGCCGTTGCTGAGCACCCACTCCTCCTGGTTCACGCTGCCGATGCACGGGACCTTGCAGTAGGCGCATCCGATGGGACCGTCCAGACACAGCTTCATGCACGCCTTGTAGGTCAGGGTGGTGCAGCTCTTCTTGCCGAGCCCCGCGACGGACCTGGCGCCCACGGAGCCACTGGAAATTCCGCTCACGGAGGCCACGAGCTGGCCCTCGCGGAACACCATCGCCGAGTAGGTGGTCGGCTTGCCGTTCGCGTCCACGAAGCTCGCCGCGAACTCCTGCCCTTCAGACGTCTCCGTGACGACCGAGGCGGCGACCACCTTGCCGTCCGAGATGACGGTCTTGACGGTCGTCTCCCGGGCCTCGCCGGAGGGCTCGTGGGCCAGCCCCGCGCTCCAGCCCTTGGCCTGCGCGGTGTCCACGGCCACGCCGTCCTTGCCGGACGGGTCAGCGGACTGGACGAGCAGTTCCTTGCCGTCCACCACCAGCTTCGCGGCGCCCACGGCACAGTGCTTCATTCCGGAGAACTGGACGCAATCCTCCGCCCGAGCCTGCGAGAGCGGCAGGGCCAGGACGAACAACGTGGCGAGGCTGGAGTGGGCAAGACGGCGGAACAGACGCATGGTGGAGGCTCCTGATGGGTTCCGGGGGAAAATCCCAGGAAGACGGCCAGCGCCTGCATTCACCAGTTATGCCAATGACTCGCAGTGCGCCTGGGGCACCCCATCCCTGGAATGTGTGGCATTGGGTGTCACAGTCCCGTGGGGTCCTGTGGCGCGAGGGGTTACAGCGCCTTGGGGTCCCGCGCCGCGTCCTCGAGCAGCGGCGCGATGCCGGGCTGCTTGAGGGTGAGCGTCACGTAGTCCTGCACGGCGGCGTCCAGGCCCACGTCGCGCTTCGCGCGCTCGGACAGGAACCACTTGTGCTCCAGCACCTGGCAGTAGAGCTCCGCGGTGTCCGCCGCGCGGCCCAGCTCCTTCTGCAGGCGTGACAGCGTGGGGTGGTAGCGCTCGTCCAGCCAGCGGAAAGCGGCCACGCTCAGGGGCACGCTGCGGTCCAGCTTGCGCGTGAGCGTGGCCTTCATCTCCTGCATCTCGTTGAGCAGCAGGCTCGCCTGGCGCTCCTCCGCGACGATGCCGGTGAGCGAGTGCAACTGGTGCCGGTGGTACTCGCGGTCGGTGACGATGGTGCGCATGCGCAACTGGCTGCCCTGCCCGCTCGCCAGCAACTCCACCTCGCCCACGGAGAAGCCCAGGTCGTTGAGCGTGCGGATCCGCTCGTGGATGCGGTAGCTCTCGTGCGGCTGGAGGATGAGCTCGCGGTTGATTTCGGCCCACAGCCGCTCGTAGCGCTGGCGGATGCTCGCGGCCGTCTCCTGCCAGGCCTCCAGCTCCTGCGGCAGCTCCTCCGCCAGCTCCACGCGAGCGGCCAGGTCCGCCAGGCCGCCAGCGACGTTCTCCTCCATGATCTGAAGGTCCATCTCCCGCTGACCGGCGGAGAGCTGCTCGTGCAACTCGGACGTCTCCGCGTCCACGGCGTAGGCCTGCAACTCGCCCGCGTCGCGGCGGAAGAGCACGTTGGACAGCGAGCAGTCGCCCCAGAAGAAGCCGCCCAGGTGCAGCCGCACGAGCAGGCCCGCCATCGCGTCCAGCAGCCGCGACCGGTAGCGCTCCAATCCCTGGTGCATGAACAGCGCGCGGTACGGCAGCGACGATGCAAGGTATTGGGTGATCAGCATCCCGGGCCTGTCCCCGGGCGCTGCCTCCAATCCCTCCTCCGTCTGGACCGCCAGGCCCACGGGACACACCGACGGCAGCCGGCGCTCCTCCAGGCCGCGCAACAGGTCGTACTCGCGCTGGGCCACGCGCGCGGGCGTCTCCTTGAAGGCGTAGATGGTGGCGCCGTAGGAGACGAACACCACCACGTGCCGGGACAGACCGCGCGGCACCTCCACCACGCGCGGTGAACGCTCGGTCCACGCCTCCAGCGGCAGCTCCCACGGAAGGTCGAGGAAGTCCGGGTGCCCCTGCCGGATATGCAGGGAATGAAGGCGTCGCGAGGGGTGAGACATGTTGGCCACAAGCCTACCGTCCGGGTGAGCGCGCTTCATCCAGGGGGTGCGCTGGCCCGCGTGGAACGTTCGCTGTTAGAGGAAGAAGCCATGCGCCCCCTCCGCGGACTCTCCCTCTGCAGCGCGGCCCTGCTGTCGGCCTGCGCCGGTTCCTCGCCCACGCCCGCGCCGGCTCCGGCCGCGCCTGGAAGCATCACGCTCGCCGCGCCCGCGGGAGACGGGTGGTACCGGGGCGCGGTGTTCTACGAGGTGTTCGTCCGCAGCTTCCAGGACTCCAACGGAGACGGCGTGGGAGACCTGCCGGGGCTCATCTCGCGGCTGGACTACCTGAACGACGGCGACCCGGCGACGACGGACGACCTGGGCGTGGACGCGCTGTGGCTGATGCCGGTGTTCGCGTCACCCAGCTACCACGGCTACGACGTGACGGATTACGAGCGCATCCAGTCGGCGTACGGCTCGCTGGAGGACCTGCAACGGCTGTGTGACGAAGCGCACCGCCGGGGCATGCGCGTCATCCTCGACTTCGTCATCAACCACACCAGCTCATCGCATCCGTGGTTCGTGGACTCGGCGTCCTCGGCGCAGTCGGCGAAGCGAGACTGGTACCAGTGGCGCGGGAACAACCCGGCGTGGGCGCAGCCGTGGGACATCTACTCGCAGACCAATACGTGGCATCAGCAGGACAGCGGCTGGTACTACGGCGTCTTCTGGGGCGGCATGCCGGACCTGAACCTGCAGACGCCCGCGGTGCGCGAGGAGGTGAAGCGCCTGGCGACGCTGTGGCTCCAGCGCGGCGTGGACGGCTTCCGGCTGGATGCCGCGCGCTACCTCATCGAGACGGGCGGCGGCGTGGGGCAGGCGGACACGCCGGAGACGCACGCCTTCTGGAAGGAGTTCTCCGCGCACGTGCGCTCGGTGAAGCCGGACGCCGTGCTGGTGGGTGAGGTCTGGAGCGAGACGCCGTCGGTGGGCAAGTACTACGGCTCCACGGCGACGGTGCCGGGCGGGGACGAGCTGCCGCTCAACTTCAACTTCCCCATGTCCGCGCGAGTGATTGAAGGCATCAACGCGGGCAACGGCGGGGGCGTGGCGGCGAAGCTGCTGGAGATGAAGAACAACTATCCGGCCGGCGTGGCGGACGCGCCCTTCCTCACCAACCATGACCAGGTGCGGCTGGCGACGCAGTTCGCCAACGACGGGGCGAGGCTGGGGCTGGCGGCGGCGGTGCTGCTGACGCTGCCGGGAGCGCCGTTCCTCTACTACGGCGAAGAGGTGGGCCTGGGGAACGGCAACGCCAACAACGACGAGTCCAAGCGCACGCCGATGCCCTGGAGCGGCGCGGCGGGCGCGGGCTTCACGACGGGCTCGCCCTGGTACGCGTTCTCCAGCGGAAGGGAGACGGCGAACGTGGAGGCGCAGCAGCGCAACCCGGGGTCGCTGTTGTCGCGCTACCGCTCGCTCATCCACGCGCGCCAGGGCTCGGAGGCGTTGCGGAACGGAGGCCTGCGGCTGTTCACGGCGACGACGGGAGTGTCGCGCACGCTCGCGTTCGTGAGGACGCTGGGCGACGAGCAGGTGCTGGTGGTCCACAACTTCTCCACCTCGCAGGAGTCGGTGGGCCCCTTCGACGTGGAGGCGACCACGGCGGAGCCGCTGTTCGTGGACCCCGGAGTGACACAGCTCGCGGGCGGCACGGGAGCGTGGAAGACGAGCCTGCCCGCGCGCTCCACGGGCATCTGGCGGCTGCGCTAGCTGACGACAGGCTGACGCCACGAGCGGGAGAGATGCGTCTCTCCCGCGGCCTTGAAGCGGCGGATGAGCTCCGCCGCCGCGCCCCTGCCCTGCTGGAGCAGCCACTTCAGCTCCGCGGGCATCAGCACCTTCACGGTGAGGAGCCGGACCTCTCCCCCGGGAAGCGTGAAGCGTGAGGGCAAGGAGTCCGTTTCCATACCGATGAGCACGGCCACACGGCCCTCGGGAGTGACGAGGGTTTCGGGCATGCCCACGCCGTCCACTTCCATGGACAGAGTGCCATTGGACAAGGAGACACGGAGCTTCTCGAACTCAGCGACCTCATAGGCAACGCGTTCGAGCAGGTGCACCGGCCAGCTCTTCCACACCTCCCCGAGCGGCTCCGGAGTCTCGATGGCGAGCTCCAGTCCGAAGCCCGCGGTGGGACGGTCCAGGATGTCGTTGAACGGGTCGGACAGGCCGTCGGTCACGATGAGCATGCCGCCATCAGGACGGCGCATGGCCTCCCACCACTGCCGTTCGCCGGGCCAGGGGCCGCCAACGACCGGCGGAATGTAGAGGTCGTCCGACGTGGTACCGAGCTCGCGCCACACGGCTGCACGGGCATGGCGTGCCTGATGCCACAGTTCGGCGCGCCGCTTCGTTTCCGCGCGCCGAACGGGATCGAAGGCCGGTGGCCCGGTGACGGCCTCGAACACCGCTCCCGTGATGCCTGCACCCTCCATCGCATCCTTGATGTCCTCGGAGACGATGAGAGAGACCTCCCATTCCGAGGGACGGAACACCTTCGCATCGCCCACCTTCGACGGGTCAATGCGCATCCCTGAGATTGTGAACAATGTGCCAACCTTCTCTGGAAACCCATCCTCCTCGGTCCAGTAGGCCACCTCGGAGGAAGACTCGGTGTCGACACATGGAATGGCACGGATGGAGTTGAGGATGAAGTACGGACCCACGTGTGAGTCGACCTCAACGGGGATCAACTCCACGTCATTCGGAGCCAACTCCCGGAAGAGCGCCGCCAACTTCTCCGTAACGACAGGAGTGCTAAATGCCGCATGGGAGTAATCACGCGATTCTCCCTCAAGGCTCAACGGGAATCGGATCTGCCCCTTGAAGCAAGCGGGGTTTCCCCCTGTGAATTGCCAGGGGTCATCGAGTTCTCGCCGCTGTGAGTCGAGCGGGTGCCCCAGGCACCAGAACCCTTCAGCGACATCCTCGGAGAGCTTGAAATAGTTCGTTGCCATCGTGTCCGCTCATCACTCAAGGCCTGTGACCATTCGATTCAGGTCCGAGCCCTTTTTGATGATCTCCGCGGCGAGTCTATCCAACGCTTTCGTCAACTGGGCTCGGCAGCTCGCCATGGAGTTGCATGTACGGGTCGCCCGACTCAAGGTATCGAGGACCTGTTCATGGTACTGCCGCGGGTGCGGCCCTCTGTGTCCCGGCACACGGACCTTGTTCGCGGGATCATCAAGCGACATCCCGGCCTTGTCGAAGATCTTCTGGAACTGCGGAGACCACGGGCCACCACGGTTCGTGGCGCTCCACCACTTGTTGGAAGCAATGTGGTGCTCATGCCCTTCCGCATCCGCGTCACTCGCGACGGGACTCTTCTCATCCCGCGCGGACATGGCCACCGCGTTCGGCGGCAGCACCAGGGTGACAGTCCCCTCGGAGGACACGGCCACGGACTCCACCTGTGCCGCCGCGCCCAGCCGGAAGCCGCCCATCTCCGCGGCCACCAGCGAGGCCTGCCCTGAGCCCGGGAGCGTGGCGACCTTCGCGGCGAACGTCTCCGCCGTGCTGCCCACCGCCGCCAGCGCCAGCATCACGAACGCCCGTGCCGCGTTCTTCCCCATCACCTCGCCGTACTCCTCCCCCGCGTCACGAAGCTCGTCGAACGTCCGGGCCACCCGGGCCTGTTCGGACAACTCGATCCATCCCTGGATGAGGTTCCACACCGTGTCGATGCCCAGGTAGGCGATGAGCACCACCGTCATCGTCGCCGCGATGCCCTTCGACACGGGCTCGGGCAGCAACCACAGCGCCAGGTACACCGTGCCCGTCGCGACGAGGGTGGTGAGCACCGCGCGCTGGTCCGTCATCCCCACCAGCGCTTCCGATGTCTCCTCCCACACCGAGTCCAGCGCGATGGCGAACGCCAGGGAACGCCGTCCGTCCTCATCCAGCGTGGCACCCGCCTCCAGCAATTGAAGACAGTCACCCGGCGTCTGCTTGCGCTGGAACCACCGCCCATAAGCGCTCGCCAGCTCCCGGTCCGCGTCATCCACCAGGAGCCGGGCACGGGACGGCTCCTCCACGGAGACCAGCCCCAAGCGTCCACGCACATGGGCATAGGCCTTCGAGGAGAACGCACCCGCGAACAGCCGATACGCCTCCTCACGAGGACGCGGAGACACCGGCGCATCCTCCGCCAGCGTCCGCACCGCCTCCGTGAACGCATCGCCATCCAGCTCCACGGGCTCGACCTCCGCCCGAGGCACATGGACGACCGGCGCCCCCTGCCCCGTCTTCAGCCGGACGCCACGCGTCGCTGAACACCCCGTGCCCAGCAGCAACAGCAGCACCGCGACCGCCCAGCTCCGGCACGAGGACATGGATGCCTCCAGAGCATCCATCCTCGGCCGCGTGGACTCACCGCAACCAGGACCTCCCGCGCACAGCACGGGAACCAACCGTCACGGGGCGGGCGACACAGGACCCACGACTCCGGCGTCCTCGACCACAGCCCCGGCGTCCGGCGCGTCCACGGGAACACCGGCGTCCTCCACCGTGCCCACTGCCGGAGCAGCCACGGCCTTCCCAGACGGCACCACCGCGCTCCACGCAGGCTTCGAGGCCCCCAGCACCTCCTCCTGCGTCGTCCCCGGCGCCACCAGCAGGTCCACCACCGGCGACTGTGACGGATCTCCCTTCCGCCCACCGCCGAAGCGGTCGGCGGACGGCGGCTCCCCGGGCACGATGCCCATCGCCATCAGCCGCGGGTTCGCGTTCGTGTCCCCACCGAACATCCCGCCCAGCGACACGCGCCGCTCGATGGTCGCGCCCGTCACCGCGATGCCGTAGCCCCAGTCCGCGCTCGCGTGTCCTCCCAGGAAGCGGTCAGGCACCTGGAACACCACCGTGCGCCCGCTCACCTGGATGAGGGTGGGGAAGAACACCCGCGCCTCCAGCTCCTGCTCCGTGGCCGCGTTCAGCTCCGACTCCACCTTGCCGCCAATGCCCCCGGACTTCTTCTCGTACGCAGCCAGCGCCGCCTGCCGCCAGGTCTTGCGCAACGCCTCACGCGCCTCATAGGGACGCGGCGTCAGCACCACCGCCTTCTCCCACCCCGAGTCCGCCGCCAGCGTGAGCTCACGCCCCGGCAGCGTGTCCGTGCGCCCGGAGCCGGGCACCCGGTCCTGGTCCACGTACAGGTCCACGTTGAACGTGTAGAAGCCGTGCCGCGCCCGCTCCGCGACCGTCGCGCCCTCCAGGTCCACCGACTGCGCGCGCGAGGGCCTCGCGATGGGGTGCGCGAACGTCACCTCGAACCGCGTCGCCGCTCCATCCGCGAACGCGGCCACCGACACCACGTCCAGGTCCCCGCGGCCCAGGTCGTTCCGGCGGGGATACAGCAGCTCGCCATCGCCGTGGTCATCCCCCACCGGATCCGTCAGCCGGAACAGCAGCGCGTCCTCGCGCGTCTTGCCGCCGGAACACGCGGCCAGGGTGGAGGCGAGCAGGAGCGCGGACACGCGGGGACGCACGAACATGGAAGGGCACCTCATGCACGAAGGGACGGCCCGTCCAGGTGTACCGCGCGGTGTCCCAAACGCAAGGAGCCCGGAGTGCCTTCACAGGCGCCCCGGGCTCCTCTCACGTCAACCGCGAGCGGTGACTAGAACTGCGCCTTCATGAACGCCTTGACGCGCATCTGCTCGAAGTTGCGCTCCTCCAGGCTGTTCCAACCGCCGTTGCGGTTGGTGAAGCCGCGCGAACCCACCGCCACGCCGTGGTCGGCCGCGATGGTGTCGTCCGCGTACTGCACCACGTAGCCGTCGCCGAAGTCAGGACGGAAGGTGCCGAACGCGTACTGGCCTTCCAGACCGAACTCCACGCCGGACAGGATGTAGCGCGCCTTCACCAGCACCTGGTTCTTGTTGTGCTTGCCGGACGCCATCTCGTGGTTGTTGTACGCCTGGAACGCCGTGTTGCCGTCCAGCAGGTCCGCGAAGAACTTGGAGTAGCTGGCGGACACGTACAGGTCGTCCGTGAACTGGTAGCCCGCGCCGGCCGTGAACGTCGTGTAGTCCAGCAGGCGGTCGTCGTCCGCCAGGTTGTCGAACGGCTTGAACTGGTAGCCCGTGTCGCCCTGGCTGTTCGTGATGACGTTCGGGTTGCTGTAGATGCCGGACGTGCTGTTGCCAGCGCTGTACTCGTTGACCAGCGTGTTGTCGCACGCCACGCCGCCGCCGGCGCACGCGCCCGACGCGTAGGGCAGGAAGCGCGGATCATTCATGCGCTTGTCCGTCTCGTGGATGTACTTGAACTTGCCGAACACATCGATGCCCTTCAGCACGTCCACCACGTACTTGGCGCGCAGCGCGACCAGGTGCGTCTTCTTGTCCTGGAAGGGCTGGTAGGCCGTGCGGAAGTTGTGGCCCACGCCGGAGTCCAGCTCCGTGCCCGGGTACTGGCTCTCGTTCAGCGACTTGGACGCGTCGCCGTACGCCTGCCAGTTGGTGTTGTACGTGATGAACGAGTACTCACCGCCCAGCTCCAGCGCGCCGTTCGTGTAGACCGGGTTCGCCGTCACGCCCTTCCAACCGATGGCCGTCTCCGCCATGGGCTCGTCGAAGTCCGTGAAGTCGTTGTCCACGTTGATGGTCGCGACCTGCTGGGCCTCGCTCGTCCAGCCGCCGTAGCCGATGCGGGTGGGGTTGCCCTTGTAGATGCCGTAGGACGCGTTGGACGGGCCGGGGAACGCGAAGCTGCCGTCATGGCCTTCCGTGAGGAGCACGTCGGCCTCGCGGCGGCTCGCCATCACCGCCACGTAGTCCGCGCCGATGCTGAACAGCTGGAAGTTCAGCGACAGGCCCACGTCCAGCGGGTCGTTGAGGGACGCGTTCAACATGTACGTCTGGTCCGTGTGACGGCCGGCCAGCACCGCGCTGTAACCGCCGATGCCGCCGAAGTTCGCCGGCGACAGCACGGGGTCCGCGTTGGAGTACGACGTGTACGCGGCACCGCGCACGTCCAGCCACGAGCCCATGTGCAGGCCCGCCTTCAGACCGCCCACGCCGTTGCGGTAGCGCGGGGTCAGGTCACGGCCGTCATCGACGTTCGTGTCCTCCGCGTTCACCTCCTGGTCGTTGGCGTACTGGAAGATGCCGCCGACGTCGAAGAGCTCGTTCGGCGTGAACTTCGCCTGGA
This sequence comes from Corallococcus sp. M7, assembly GCF_054512695.1. Lineage (NCBI taxonomy): Bacteria > Pseudomonadati > Myxococcota > Myxococcia > Myxococcales > Myxococcaceae > Corallococcus > Corallococcus sp. M7. Next base: position 373,271 of record NZ_CM137252.1, on the reverse strand, counting down.
AGCCGTACGCCGCGTCACGCGCGTGGAAGGCGCCCGTGCTGAAGTTCGGGCCCGCCCACAAGCGCGGCAGCGAGATGCGCGCCGCATCCCACGTGAGCCGCCGCTCGAAGTTGGAGCCCTGCAGCATGATGGCCGCCGCGTTGTCGCGGTCGATGTAACGGACGCGGCCGATGACGAACGGGTCGAACTGGCCCAGGTCCGTCGCGCCGATGAGCGCCGAGTCGATGAGGTAGCCCGGACGCAGCGTCACGGACATACCACGCAGCTTGATGTACTGGTTGGAGCGGGGATCGAACTCGCCGCAGTCGCCCGCGGTGCAGTTCGTCGGCGGGTTCCTGCCGCCGAAGCCGCCGAAGTTCGTCCAGAAGTTCTGGTTGAAGCGGCTGTGGATGCGGCCGTTGACCTCCACCTGCGGGGAGATCTTCGCGTTCAGCAGGAGCTCCAGCTCCGTGCCGATGCCGTTGTCGCCGTAGCCTTCACCGGGCACCGTGGTGAAGTTGTACATCGCGCCCTGGTCGCGCTGCGTGCCCCAGAGGTACTTCGTATAGGTCGTGCCACCAATGGTGAGCTTGGGGCCGCTGTCCTGCGCCATGGCCGCCCCAGGAATGAGGCCGACCGCAACGGTGAGCGCACACGCTCCCCGCACCACGTTCTTGCGATTCTTCATGATGTCCGGAAAACCCTTCTCAGAAAGCCTTGAACCAGAGGGGGGTCATCCCCTCTCCCGGGCCGCCGCGGGGTCTCCACGGCAGCCCTCCCCGTGTTGCATCAAACCTTGAAACGGACTGTTTTGAACAGTCCGCCGCCGACTACTTCGTCGGCGTGGCCGTCGTCGGCGCCGGAGCGACCGTCGTTCCAGCCGGAGCGGCCGGCGTGGGCGCCGGAGCCGGGGCCGGAGCCGCGGGAGCCGGAGCGGCCGGAGCCTGCGCCGGGGCCGCCGCCGCGCCACCCTGCGCCGCCGGGCGCTTCTCGCCGGAGACCATCTTCAGCGTGGCCTTCTTCGTGGCGGAACCGTCACCCGCGCACTCATAGGCAAGCATTTCGTACTGAGCCTTGATTTCAGAGCTGTCGCCCTTGCCCTGGCCCGCGAGCACGTCGATGACGTGCGGATCGCAGTTGAAGTCGGAGCCGCCGCCGAAGCGGTGCTGGCCCTCGTACTCGTTGACGCGGCGGGTGAGCAGGTCGTTGTCCGCGGGGAAGCCCTCGTTGGACTGCATCACGACCTGGTAGCCCCAGGTGGAGGGGTCACCGGCGCCCAGGTCGGAGTTCATGACCGTGGCGGTGATCTTGTTGCCGGAGGCGCGCACCTTGGTGGGCACCACGACGGCGTTCTTCATCGCGCCGGCCTTGTTGTTGGCCTCCGCGCGCACGCGCGACGAGCCCTGCGGCGAGATGATGATGACCTTGTCCCACGCGTCTTCCGGCGCGAAGGAGACGTTCAGGCCCGGGGGGCTGTCGGTGAAGCCGCTGCCGGCCTTGTGGTCCGTGTCGATGAAGATGAAGACCTCCTGCACGGAGAAGCCGTCCGCCATCTTCCAGGGGTTCTCCAGCGACGCCTTCAGCTGGATCTCCACGTCCGTCTTGTTGCCGCCCTGGTCCAGCTTGAAGCCGGTCAGGTCGAACGAGCCCGGCTTGTACACGGGGTCCGTCGGGTAGGTGTACTTGCCCGGGCCCTTGTCGTCGCCGGTGGGGTCCTTGAACTGCACCTTCTCGGCCAGGGCCGGCGCCGCGGACAGGGAAGCGGCCAGGGTGAGGACTGCGATGCGGGGGTTGATCATGGGGGTGATTGCTCCTTGCAACGACAGACAAAAGGACTGCGAAGAAAGACCGCGGGACTAACCCTTCACGCCACCGGCGGTGAGCCCGGAGACGAGATACTTCTGCAGGAAGAGGAAGAGGAACACGACGGGCACGGACACGATGATGGAGCCGGCCGCGAAGTAGCCCCACTGCTGGCTGAAGCCGCCCACGAAGAAGCGCAGGCCCACCGGCGCCGTGTACATGGCTTCCTGGTCCATGAACGTCGCCGCGAGGATGAACTCGTTCCACGCCGTCATGAAGCTGAACAGCGCCGTCACCGCCACCGCGGGCTTCGCCAGCGGCAGGATGATGCTCCAGAAGATGCGCCCCGGAGACGCGCCGTCCATCAGCGCCGCCTCCTCCAGGTCCTTGGGGATGGTGTCGAAGTAGCCCTTGAGCATCCACACGCTGAACGGGATGGACGTGGTGGCGTACACGATGATGAGGCCCAGCCGGCTGCTGCCCAGTCCCAGCCACTGCACCAGGATGATGTAGAGCGGAATGAGCATCAGCGTGCCCGGGAACATCTGGGACACGAGGAACGCCATCATGCCCGCGCGCTGGCCGGGGAACTTGAAGCGGCTGAAGGCATACGCCGCCGTGCACGCCATGAAGACGCCCAGCACCGTGGTGCCAATGGCCACGATGGCACTGTTGAGCATCCACTTGGCGAACGGCTGATCCGCCATCACCGACGCGAAGTTGGAGACGCTGAAGGTCTCCGGCCACGGCGTCACCGCGCGCAGCCGGTCCCAGAAGGTGGGGTTCTCCGGCAGCGTGGCGATGGCCAGGCTCTGCTTGCCGGAGAAGGCCAGGCTCACCACCCAGAGGATGGGATAGATGGTGAAGAGGGTGAAGGTCACCAGCACCACGTGCAGCGGCAGGTGGGGGATGCCCTCGCGACGTTCAGAGAAGAGCGCCATGGGATTTACGCGGCCTCCGTGGCGCGGCTCACGCGGTTCTGCACCATGCTGTAGAGCAGCAGGATGCCGAAGATGACGGTGGAGTACGCCGCCGCGTAGCCGTGGCGGTAGCGCTCGAAGGCGAACTTGTACGCCTGGGTGACCAGGATTTCGGTGGAGCCGCCCGGGTCACCGCCCGTCACCAGGAAGATGATGTTGAACATGTTGAAGGTCCACACCACCGACAGGATGACCGCCGGCACCAGCGCGGGCTTCAGCGCGGGCAGCGTGATGGCGGTGAACTGCTGCCACCGGTTGGCGCCGTCCACGCGCGCCGCTTCGTAGAGCTCACCGGGGATGGACTGGAGCGCGCCCAGCGACACCACCATCATGAACGGGAAGGACAGCCAGCCGTTGGTGGCCAGCGCCGTGAAGAACGACGTGAGCGGTGAATCGAACCACGCCAGGCCATCCCCGCCGAACATGCGGATGACGTGGTTCACCACGCCGAACTGCTGGTGGAACATGCCCTTCCAGATGAGCGCGGTGATGTAGTTGGGCATGGCCCACGGAAGAATCAGCAGCACGCGGTACACCGGCCGCATCTTCAGGTTCGGCACGTTGAGCGCCAGCGCGAGCAGCAGGCCCACTGTCACGCCGATGGTCACGTTCGTGACCGTCCACACGATGGTGAAGAGCAGCGTGTAATAGAAGTTCAGGTAGTTGAAGACCAGCGAGCCGTCCGCCGCCGTCTTCGCGAAGCTGAAGTCGCCCAGGATGTCCACGTAGTTGCGGAAGCCCACCCACAACTCCGACAGCGGCTGGCTGCTGTTGTAGAGGTTGGCGTCCGTGAACGACAGCGTGATGCCGTAGGCGAAGGGGAAGAACACCAGCACCACCATGCCCACCATGGCGGGCAGGATGTATGCGTAGGCCTGCCGGAACTCGACCGCCGTGGCCACCGCCCGGTGCAGCGCGCCCAGGCCGATGAACAGCAGCACCGCCAGCCCCACCACGCCCAGCGCGCCCAGCGCCTTCGTCGCGTTGCCGCGCACCTGGGCGCCCGCCGCCGCGAGCCGGGCCTCATCCGGTGCTCCGGACTCCGTCAGGTTGCCCAGCGGGCGGCGCATGGAGTCCGCGTCCCACGCGCCGGGCTTCAGCGCGGGCTCCGCGTCGAGGTTGTTGGCGGCGATCAGCGCCTGCGCCTTCTCACCGCGCGTGCGCAGCTCCGCGCTGACCGCGTCCTCCGTCTGCCGCAGCTCCGCGTCCAGCGCGCGCAGCGAATAGACGGTGTAGCCACCCAGGCCCGCCAGGAACAGCGCCGCCGCCACCGCCACGCGCACGCCCTGGCGCGACAGCGCGAACACCGCCGCCGCGCACGCCGCCAAAGGCAGCAGGAACGCCAGCAGCACCGGCGTCCAGGAGGGCGTCTCGCCCTTCACCACCACCGGGGTGAGGGACTCCACGGAGCCCACCACCTGCCCGTCCACCTCCACGGGCGCGGAGAGCAGCCGGCTCGCTCCGTTGTCGAGCAGCTCCGACTCCACCTCCGCCTTGCGCGCGCTGCCCTCCTCGCGGTTCGTCTCCACCGCGGCGCGCAGGCGCTGGCCGCGGTCGTACAGCGGCTTCTCCTCGCGCGACAGCCGGCGCGGCGCCGCCTTGTCCCCGGTGTCATTGGGGAAGGTGGAGGCCTCCAGCTTGATGCCACTGAAGGCGATGACGCGCACGGAGCTTCCCGGCACGCCCGGCCAGCCCGCGACCACGGCCTTCACGCCGTCGCCGGTGCCGCCCGCGCGCTGCACCAGGTCCGCCAGCCCCAGCAGGGACACGGTGGCCGTGCGCTGCTCGCGCTCCGCCGCGCGCTCCTGGTTGGCGCGCGCGAGCAGGCCGTGCGCCAGGAACAGGGACACACCCAAGGCCAGGGCGAGCCCCACCAGCACGCGCCCCCGGTATCCGCCCGCACGGCCGGAGGGCCCCGGAGTCGAGGGGTCCTTCACGGAGTCGTTCGGGGAGACGCGGACCGGCGTGGGGGCGCCGGCCGCGGAAGGGGGCTGCTGGGGGGCGTTCTGGCTCACTTCAGCTCCTCACTTACTTCTTGCGCAGGCCGGCGACGTCCTTCGCCACGCTCTTTTGGGCCGCGTCCAGGGCCGCCTTGGGGGTGGCGGTGTTCTTGAACACGGTGTTCATCGCGCTGGTGGCCGGGGTCCAGACCATCGACATCTCCGGCAGGTTGGGCATGGGCACCGCCACGTCCACCTGGTCCTTCATCGCCTTGAGCAGCGGATCCGCGGACACCTTCGCGTCCTGGTACACCGCCTGGTTCGCGGGGCTCTGGCGGCCCTCCAGGGCCAGCGTCTTGCCGGGGCCGGCGTCGGTGAGGAACTTCGCGAAGTCGTACGCCGCTTCCTTGTTCTTCGACGGGGCGGCCACGTACACGCCCTCCACCGTCATCCAGGGCTTCATCGGCGTGCCCTTGTTCTCATCCAGCGTGGGCAGCCGGGCCAGGCCGTAGTCCACATCCTTGGAGACCTCGCCCAGGAACCACGGGCCGGAGAACACCATCGCGGCCTTGCCCTCGTTGAAGAGCGAGGTGATGAGCGCGCTGGAGGGCTCCGCGGGGAGGATGCCGTCCTTGTTCTTCCACTTGAGGACCTGCTCCACCGACTTCACGTTGGCGGGCGAGTTCATCGTGGGGGCGTTCTTCGCGTCGAACACGCCGCCGCCGAAGCCGTTCATCACCGCCGCGTGGTAGTAGAAGTCGTTGTACGCGTACGCCAGCCCGAAGCGGCCCGCCTTCGCGTCGGTGAGCTTCTTGGCCATCGTCACCATCTCGCCGGACGTCTTGGGCGGCGTGGGGACCAGCTTCTTGTTGTAGATGAGCGTGATGACCTTGTAGTTCAGCGGCAGGCCGTACGCCGTCCCGCGGTAGGTCATCGCCTCCATCGTCGTGGGGATGAAGCGCTTCTTCGTCGCGTCATCCAGGAAGAAGTCGATGGGCTCCACCGTGTTGCCCGCTTCAATCCAGCCGCCCAGGCGGTCCTGCGCGAAGATGAAGAGGTCCGGGCCCTTGCCGCGCGGCACCGTGGCGGAGATCTTGTCCGCGTAGGCGTCGTAGGGCACCGCCAGCGTGGTGACCTTGACCTTGCCTTCGTTGGCCTTGTTGTACTCGGCGACCACCTTCTCCAGCGCGGCCTTCTCCTCCGCGCGGTAGGCGTGCCAGAGCACCAGCTCCGTGGCGGCGAAGGACGGGACGGGCAACAGGCCGACTGCGCACAGGCAGAGGGCCGCGAGCAACGTTCGCAGGTTCGTCATGGGGAAAATCCTCCGGATACTCAAACGGAAAGCCGAAGCTCGGATTCAGCGTCGAAGAGATGCAGGGACTCCAGCTCCACCGTCACGGGGAGCGCGGCGCCGGGCTCCGGGGTGGCCTGGGGCGGCAGGCGGAAGACCAGCGGGTTGTCTCCCAGGCGGGCGTGCACGATGAGCTCGTTGCCCAGCGGCTCCACCAGCTCCACGCGCGCCTCCGCCGGAGCGGACTCACCGCGCGCGGCGGTGCCCGCGGGCAGGACGTTGTCCGGACGCAGGCCCACCTTCACCTTGCGGCCACCCTTGCCCGCCGTCGCCGCGCGCAGCTTCTGCGGCACCGGCAGCTTGAAGCCCTCACCGGTGAGCGACGCGCCATCCGCGTCCAGCGTGGCGTTGAGCATGTTGATGGGCGGCGTGCCGATGAACTGCGCCACGAACACGTTGACCGGCTTCTCGTAGACCTCCAGCGGGGTGCCCAGTTGCTGGAGCTTGCCGTCCTTCATCACCGCGATGCGGTGGCCCATGGTCATCGCTTCGATCTGATCGTGCGTGACGTAGACGGACGTGACCTGGAGCCGGTGCTGGAGCTTCTTGATCTCCGAGCGCATCTGCACGCGCAGCTTCGCGTCCAGGTTGGAGAGCGGCTCGTCGAAGAGGAACACCGCCGGCTTGCGCACGATGGCGCGGCCCAGGGCCACGCGCTGACGCTGGCCGCCGGAGAGCGCCTTGGGCTTGCGGTCCAAGAGGTGCGTGATGCCGAGGATCTCCGCCGCCTCGTCCACCAGCTTGTCCATCTCCGGCTTGGGCGTCTTGCGGATCTTGAGGCCGAACTCCAGGTTCTGCCGCACGGACATGTGCGGATAGAGCGCGTAGTTCTGGAACACCATGGAGACGTCGCGGTCCTTCGGGGGCAGCGCGTTCACCGCGCGCTCACCGATGGAGATGGTGCCTCCCGAAATCTCCTCCAGGCCGGCGATCATCCGGAGCGCCGTGGACTTGCCGCAACCGGACGGCCCCACGAGGACCATGAACTCATGGTCGCGGATATCGAGGTTGAGCCCCTCGATGACCGACACGTCTCCGTACCGCTTCGCCACGTCCTTGAACGACACGCCGGCCATCAGGCCCTCCAGCAAGAGCCCCGCTCGCGCCGGTGACAACAGCACGTCCGGGTCAGGTTCTGCGCATGCACCGCCGGGTGCCTCACGGCACGCGTCCGAGGATGCGCGCGGACAGCGGCGGAAGCGCCAGGTCCAGCGTGGCGCCAGCCTTCGTCCGCCCTCCGTTCAGCAGATCCTCCACCTCGCCCACGCCCGTCCAACCTTCCGGCCACGGCACCGACACCGTGCCCTTCGTCTTGGCGCGGTTCACCGCCACCACCACCGTGTCGCCGGACGCTTCGTCGCGCCGCTGGAAGACATACACATCACCTTCGGTGGAGAGCGGCGCGTGCGTGCCCCGCGACAGGGCCGGGTGCGCGCGGCGGATGGCGATGAGGCGCTTGTAATACTCACGCAATGCCTCGTCGCGTTTCTTTCCCGCGCCAGGCTTCACCGCCTGCTTGCCCCACGGCATGTCGCCGCGGTTCTGCGGCCAGTCACCGCCCGCGCGGCCCACCTCCTCGCCGTAGTAGATGACGGGGATGCCGCTGGTGGTGAGTTGCAGCGTGGCGGCCAGGCGGAAGAGGGGCACGTTGCCCTGCAACTGATGCAGCGCCCCGTCCACGTCGTGCGACGACAGGAAGTGCGACAGGTGGTGGTTCGGCGTCACCTTCGCGCGCGACTGGAGGTAGCGGTCGAACGCCACCGCGCGGCCACGCCCCTGGACGAAGGCCAGCGCGTTGCCCTGGAAGGCGAAGTCGAACCCGGCGTCCATCTCGTCGGGGGTGAAGTACGGCGCCAGCACCTCCACGTCGCCGCCCCACACCTCTCCCAGGAGGAAGAAGTCCGGGGAGATTTCCGCGCGCGTGCGGCGGCGGTGCTCCTTCCAGAAGTCGTGGGACACGTGCTTCACGGTGTCCAGCCGGAAGCCGTCCACGCCGGAGCGCTTCGCCCAGTCGATCTGCGCGTCCAGCAGGTACTTCGCCACCTCCGGGCGCTCGGTCTTGAAGTCCGGCAGGCCCGCCACGCACGTCGTCAGGTCATCCGAGCCGCAGGTGCCCTTGTCCTCCGAGCGCAGCCAGTCCGGGTGGTCCTTCAGGTAGCGCGAGTTGTAGCCCGGGTGGTTGTAGACGACGTCCAGCAGCACGCGGATGCCGCGCGCGTGCGCCGCGTCCACCAGCGCCTTGAAGTCCTCTTCCGTGCCGAAGCGCGGATCCAACGCGTGGAAGTCGTCCGCCCAGTAGCCGTGGTAGCCCCAGTCCGGGAAGCCGGAGCCGGTGACGAAGCCCGGAATCTGCTTCAGGAGCGGCGTCACCCACAGCGCCGTCACGCCCAGCGATGACAGCTCATCCAGCTTCCCGGTGAGCCCCTTCAGATCGCCGCCGTGGAAGGTACCCGGCGCCGTCACGTCGCCCTTCTCGTTGTTCGAGGGGTCGCCGTCCGCGAAGCGATCCACCACCACGAAGTACAGGACCTCATCCGCCCAGGGCCGCGCGGGCTCCTTTTTCTCAGAAGCCGGAGCAGGCGGCGCGGGCGCGGCCTCCTTCACGGGTTCGGGGGCGGGAGCGGGCGCCGCCGGCGTGGCGGGCTGTGTCGCGGCGGACTCCGGCGCGGGCTGCGTCGGGGTGGGAGCCGTGGCGCACCCCGCCAGACACAGGGCGGCAAGTCCCTGGAGCATCGGGCGCCACCGACCACGGTGGGAGACAGCGTTCGGTTGTGGGCAGGGGAGGCGTGAGGACATCTAGGCGCGGCACTGTATCCAACAGTCTTGAAAGGGGTGAAGGGTCGTCGGAACAATCGGCTGATGCCGCAACGCGGCATGTCCCGGATGTCTTCCTCTGCACATCCGTGTGACGCATGGCGCGAGCGGACTCAACGGAGCGCGCGATTCCTGCCGCACCGCGTCTCGGTTGGTCGCCCTTTCCCATCCGACGTCACGGGGTGGATGCGCCGATCCCAACTCTGATCATCCAGGGGGTCGTGCAAACCCCGAAAACGACCCAGGGGTCTCCCATGACAGGACCGGCTGGTACCGTGCCCGGGATTTCAACCCCCCTGGAGGTTTCCCCTGAGAGTTCCATTCGCGGTTCCCCGCATGACGCGAGCGCTCGCGTTCAGCGGGCTGTTGGCCACGCTCGTGCCGCTGTCGTCGCTGGCGGCACCCACGTCGGTGACTGTCATTGGCGATCTGCAGACGGGCGCCGGCTGTGCCACCAACAACGACCCCACCTGCGCGCAGACGGCGCTGGCGTACGACACGGACGACGACAAGTGGACGGCCACGTTCAGCGTGCCGGCGGGCACCTGGCACTTCAAGGTCGCGCTGGACGGGTCGCTGGCGCAGACGTACGGCGGCCCGGGCGGCGCGGACGTGGTGCTGACGAATCCGTCAGCGGGCGCGGTGAAGTTCTACTTCGACGCGACCACGAACTACGTGACGAGCAGCCGCTCCGGCACCATCGCCACGGTGGCGGGCAGCTTCCAGAGCGAGCTGGGCTGCCCGGAGGACTGGAAGCCGGACTGCCTGCGCTCGATGATGCATGACCTGGACGGCGACGGCATCTTCACCTTCACCACGAAGGCGCTGCCCGCGGGCAACTATGAGTGCAAGGTCGCGCTCGATGAGCAGTGGACCACCGCCTATCCCGGCGGCAACGCGGCCTTCGCGGTGGAGGAGGACGGTCAGGAGATGATCATCACCTTCGACTCCGGCGCGTCCAAGAAGGTGACCATCCGCGCCGCGGGCGCTCCGGCGGGCAACCTGCTGCTGGCCCGGGCGCACTGGATTTCGCGCGACACCGTGGTGTGGAGCCCGGAGGTCGCGGCGCCCGCCGGCACGGTGTTCAAGCTGCACACGTCGCCCACGGGCGGCATGACGCTGAACAGCACCGGCGTGCAGGGCGGCACCACGGTGACGCTGACGGTGGACGCCGCGGGCCTCACCGCCGCGCAGGCCGCGCGCTTCCCCAACCTGGTGGGCCGCACGGTGCTGAAGCTGGCGCAGGCGGACGTGGCCAACGCGGCCACGTGGCTCAAGGGCCAGGTGGCCGTGTCCGCGACCAACGCGGAGGGCGTGATGCTGGACGCCACCAGCGCGCAGTTCGCGGGCGTGCTGGACGACCTGGACACGTATGACGGCGCGCTGGGCGCCACGTTCGAGAACGGCATCCCCACGCTGCGCCTGTGGGCCCCCACGGCGAAGAGCGTGAACCTGCTGCTGTTCGCGGACGGCACCCCCACGTCCACCCCCACCCGCGTGCCCATGACGGCCGGCGACAAGGGCGTCTGGAGCGTGACGGGCGACGCTTCTTGGAAGAACCGCTTCTTCCTCTACGAGGTGGAGGTCTACGCCCGCAAGGAGGGCAAGGTCGTCACCAACCGCGTCACCGACCCGTACTCGGTGGCCCTCTCCACCAACAGCGAGCTGAGCCAGATCGTCGACCTTGCGGACCCGGCGCTCGCGCCCCAGGGCTGGAGCACGCTGGCGAAGCCCGCGCTGGAAGCCCCGGAGGACATCGTCCTCTACGAATTGCACGCGCGCGACTTCAGCATCAACGACCTGACGGTGCCGGAGAACGAGCGCGGCACGTTCAAGGCCTTCACGCGGGAATCGGACGGCATGAAGCACCTGACCCGGCTGGCGAAGGCAGGCCTGACGCACGTGCACCTGCTGCCGGTGTTCGACATCGCGACCATCAACGAGGACCGCGCGGCGCAGCAGCACCCCCAGGGTGACCTGGTGTCGCTGCCGCCGGACTCCGACCAGCAGCAGGCGGCGGTGAAGGCCGTGGCGGACCTGGACGGCTTCAACTGGGGCTACGATCCGTTCCACTACACGGTGCCGGAGGGCAGCTACTCCACCAACGCGCAGGGCACGACGCGCACGGTGGAGTTCCGGGAGATGGTGCAGTCGCTCAACCAGCACGGCCTGCGCGTGGTGATGGACGTGGTCTACAACCACACCAACTCCGCCGGCCAGGACGCCAAGAGCGTGCTGGACCGCATCGTCCCCGGCTACTACCACCGCCTCAGCGACGACGGGAACGTGGAGATGAGCACCTGCTGCCAGAACACCGCGTCGGAGAACGCGATGATGGAGAAGCTGCTCATCGACTCCGTGGTGACGTGGGCCAAGGCATACAAGGTGGACGGCTTCCGCTTCGACCTGATGGGCCACCACATGAAGTCCAACATGGTGAAGCTGCGCGCCACGCTGGACGCGCTCACCGTGGAGAAGGACGGCGTGGACGGCAAGGCCATCTACGTCTACGGCGAGGGCTGGGACTTCGGCGAGGTGCAGAACAACGCGCGCGGCACCAACGCCACGCAGGCCAACATGGCGGGCACGGGCATCGGCTCGTTCAACGACCGCCTGCGCGACGGCGCTCGCGGCGGTGGCCCCTTCAGCGGGCTGCAGGAGCAGGGCTTCATCACCGGCCTCCTGTCCGACCCGAACGGCATCGACCAGGGCACGGAGGCCGCGCAGAAGGACAAGCTCTTGCGCTACAGCGATTGGATCCGCGTGGGCCTCACCGGCAACCTGAAGGACTACTCGCTGGTGGACCGCACCGGCGCGACCGTCACGGGTGAAGGAGTGGACTACAACGGCGCCAAGGCCGGCTACACGCTGGACCCGCAGGAGGTCATCACCTACGTCTCCGCGCACGACAACGAGACGCTGTTCGACGCGGTGCAGTTGAAGGCGCGACGCGACCTGCCCATGGCGGAGCGCGTGCGCATGCACAACCTGGGCATCTCCCTGGTGGCGCTGGGCCAGGGCATCCCGTTCTTCCACGCGGGGGACGAGCTGCTGCGCTCCAAGTCGCTGGACCGCAACAGCTACAACTCCGGTGACTGGTTCAACAAGGTGGACTGGACCTACCAGTCCAACAACTGGGGCGTGGGCCTGCCCCCGGCCGCGGACAACCAGGGCAACTGGGCGCTCTTCGGGCCGCTGCTGGCGGACCCCGCGCTGAAGCCGTCGTCGGAGGACATCCTCCGGGCGCGCAACCACTTCGAGGAGATGCTGACCATCCGCAAGAGCTCGCGGCTGTTCCGCCTGCGCACCGGTGACGAGGTGAAGCAGTTGGTGCGCTTCGAGAACACCGGTCCGGACCAGATCCCGGGCCTCATCGTGATGGCCATGCAGGACCACGGCACGAACGCGGAGGGCAAGCGCGCCATCGTGCTGTTCAACGGCACGGACGAGGCCCAGACGTTCAAGGCGGACGGGTACAAGTCCCTGAAGCTGGTGCTGCACCCGGTGCTGCGGGCGTCCTCGGACACGGTGGTGCGCACGTCCGCGTACGACGCGGCCACGGGCGGCTTCACGGTGCCGGCGCGCAGCACCGCCGTGTTCGTCACCGACGATGCGGTGGATCCGGGTCCGCAGGAGCCGGACGAGTCCGACGGCTGCAACTGCCAGAGCACGGTGCCCGGCCCCCTGGGTGCCACCAGCCTGCTGATGCTCTGCGGCCTGGCGCTGAAGCTGCGCCGCCGCCGGGCGTAGGGCCGCGAGGCGGACGGCTGGAAATGAAGCGGGCCCCGGATGCGAAGCGCGTCCGGGGCCCGTGGTGTCTCAGGGGATGGAGAAGCTCAGGGGACGGTGAGGATCTCCGCGCCCGTGTCGGTGACGAGCAGGGTGTGCTCGAACTGGGCGCTGCGCATGCCGTCCGCGGTGACGACGGTCCAGTCGTCGTTCCACGTGCGGTGGTCCCAGTGGCCCTGGTTGATCATCGGCTCCACGGTGAAGATCATCCCGGGCTGCATGATGGTGTCGGCTTCCGGCTCGTAGTAGTGCGGAATCTGGAGCGCGGTGTGGAAGGTCTCACCGATACCGTGGCCGCAGTAGGCGCGCACCACGCTGGTGCCGTTCTTCACGGCGTGGGCCTCCACCGCGCGGCCAATGTCGCTGATGGGCCGGCCCGGCTTCACCGCGGCGATGCCGATGTCCAGGCACTCCTTCGCAATCTGGACCAGGCGCTGGTGCTGGGGCTCCACGTTGCCCACCAGGTACGTGGCCGAGCAGTCGCCGTGGACGCCATCCAGGTAGATGGTGATGTCCAGGTTGACGATGTCGCCGTCCTCCAGCGCGCGGCTGTCGGGGATGCCGTGGCAGATGACCTCGTTGACCGAGGTGCAGAGCGACTTGGGGAACTTGTGGTAGTTCAGCGTGCTGGGGTAGCCGCCGCGCTTGAGGTAGGCCTCGTGCGCGATGGCGTCCAGCTCATCCGTGGTGATGCCCACGCGCACGTGCTGCGCGGTCTCCACCAGCACCTGCGCGGCGGCCTGGCAGGCGCGGCGCATGCGGGCGATGACGTCCGGCGACTTCACGTCCGGCTCGTTGCGCGAGCGCGAGGGACGGCCGGCCATGGAGTCCGCGTAGTCCGGCCGGGCGATGGTGAGCGGCACCACGCGGCGGGGGCTGACGATGCCGGGGCGGATGCCCTTGCGGTTGGTGTCGGAGCCCTTGCGGCGGGCCTCCACGGTGTCCGCGCCGCGGTGGCACTTCTTGTACTTGGAGCCACTGCCGCACCAGCAGGCGTCATTGGGCCCGGGGAGGACGGCGGGGGCGGTTCGGGGGGTGGCGGTGGTCATCGGGAGCCTCGGGAGCTTGTGTCGGTGTTGGCGGCGGCCTGGCGGGCGCGGGCCCAGCGGAGCATCTGGGGTTTGAGCCAGAGGCGCGGGCGCCCGGCGCCCAGGTCGAGCACCGGACGCGGCATGTCCGGGTACCGGCGCAGGTACGTGCTGACGCTGTTGGGGTGGGCAAGGCGCAGCAGGCCCGCCACCTCCTGGGCGTCAATCAGGTCCTTCGTGTTCACCAGGGGGCACATGGGGCGTGTCTATACCCATAGACACGCGGGGATGCACGGTTTCCTTCCCGGGCCCGCCTGCCCGCCAGGGGCCTGCCTGCTTCCGGACATGACAAAGCCCCGGGCTCCATGAGGGAACCCGGGGCTTCGGGACGGCGGGGACGTCAGGTGGGGAGGACTACTCCGCCCACCAGGTCTCGGTCATCACGCTGAAGCCGTTCACGGTGTCCACGTAGATGTGGACGGTGTTGCGGCTCCAGGGGTCGTTCTCGTAGGTGAGGATGCAGCCCTTGAAGGAGCGGCCCTGGGTCAGCGCGTCCAGGTTCGCGAAGCCCGCGTCACGGACCGCGGCGGAGACCTTCGTATTGCCGCCAACGTAGTTGAAGGCGCGCTGGACCTCGGCGCGCACCTCGGCGGCGTCGGCCAGGTTCGGGCGGATGGAGGCACCGTAGGGGACGCTGGTGGGCTCCAGGCCGAAGCACGTCTTGTCATCGCGGTAGTAGTGGTTCGCGGACGCGATGTTCCACCAGTCGAAGTGGCGCAGGGTGGTGGCGCCATAGGAGCCGTTGCTCGGGATGGCGTTGATGGCGGAGAAGAGCGCCTCCAGCGGGCGGCTCAGGGTGGCGGAGTTGCGGATGTTGCGGAAGCTCACGTCACCGATGCCCGCCGTGTCGGCGATCTGCTGCGCGGTGGTGAAGGGGCGCGTGTTGAGCAGGTTGACGGCGCCGTTCCACGCGTCCGGCAGGACGTCGTGCAGCTCCGAGTCGTCGATGCTGTTCACCAGCGCGACGATGGCGGTCTGGTCGTCACGGGAGATGGCGATGCCATCCAGGATGCCGACACAGTCCGCGTCGATGAAGTCCATCGTGCGGGCGCCGCCCTCCAACTGCTTGAGCCGGGCCGGGCCGACGAGCGGCACGGTGGACAGGTCCGCCAGCGACGTGAACGGCGCGGTGGCGCGGCGGTTCACGATGTTGGTGACCACGTTGCTGGGCAGGTAGCGGTCGAGGAGCGAGTACGACGCCGTGTTCGCGAACTCGAGGATGCCCGAGCACTCGATGGCCACGTCGACGTTCGTCGTCGTGAGGATGGGGGCCTGCTGCTGCTGCTCGGCGGACGGGGCGGACTCGGGGGGAGTCTCCGCCTGGGTACCAGGACCACAACCAACGAGCATGCCCACGGCGAG
Organism: Corallococcus sp. M7; assembly: GCF_054512695.1. Lineage (NCBI taxonomy): Bacteria > Pseudomonadati > Myxococcota > Myxococcia > Myxococcales > Myxococcaceae > Corallococcus > Corallococcus sp. M7. The sequence goes on along the minus strand of NZ_CM137252.1, from coordinate 358,165 downwards.
AAGGGCTGAGCCAAGACGACGCATCAGGAACTCCTGGATGAGGGGGGGGGGGAGCTGCGATGAGACGCGGCTTAATACATCAAATCCGTCTGACACCACCGGCCTGATACGCGCTTTGTTCATGTCACATTTCAGTCACCGCAGACGTGTTCCGCTGGGAGCATTCCGTCTGGTTCCACGAGGCGAGACTTCCTGACGTAGGAACACACGGCCCCAGGGTTGCCTCCGGCCTCCTGCCCCAACTGACCTTCCAGGTTGAGTGGACTTCATGCGACCCTGGAGGTCCATGGGTCAGGAAGGGTCACAGGTGTTCCCGGGGGCGCTCCAGCCCGGCGCGGAGGTGGGGCGCTGGCGTGTGCAGGGGACACTGGGGGTGGGCGGATACGGCGCCGTCTACCGGGTGGAGCCGCTGGACGCGCCGGGGCGGAGCTTCGCGCTCAAGCTGTCGCTGCATCCGGATCCGGCCCGGGCGCTGCGGGAGATGGCGCTGTTGTTGGACCGGGCGTGGCATCCGAACGTGGTGCGGGTGCATGCCACGGGGCGGTGGCCGGATCCGGTGGAGGGGCTGCCGTACTTCGTCATGGACTGCGTGGAGGGGATGGCGCTCCACCTCTGGGCGGAGACGGTCAACCCCACGTTCCGGCAGGTGGCGATGGTGGGCGGCTCGGTGGCGATGACGCTGGGGGTGTTGCATGCGCGAGGCGTGCTGCACCGCGACCTGAAGCCGGAGCACATCCTGGTCCGCGAGAGGGAGCAGGTGCCGGTGCTCATCGACTTCGGGGCCGGGGACCAGACGGGGGCCGCGACGCTGACAACCACCACCCTGCCCCCGGGGACGCTGCACCTGCGCAGTCCGGAGGCCATCCGCTTCCAGCAGCGCCACTGGAGGCAGCCGGAGCTGCGCTATCCCTACCGGGAGGCGGATGACCTGTATGCCCTGGGCGTGTGCCTGTACCGGGCCGTCACGGGGCACTATCCGTTCCCACCGGGGCAGGAGCCGGAGCTGCTCGCGGTGGCCATCACGGAGCGGCTGCCGCCGTCTCCCCGGGACATCAATCCCCAGGTGCCGGAGCCCCTGTCGAGGGCCATCCTGCGGCTGTTGGAAAAGGAGCCGGAGCAGCGGCCGCGCACGGGGGAGGCGGCGCACTCGGAGCTGATGCGCGGGCTGCTTTCGGGAGGAGCGGCGGCGTTCGAGGCGCACCTCTTCGATGAGATTCCGGGCACGCCGAAGCAGATCCGCCGCCCGGCGTGGCCCGCGCGGCCCTACCTGACGCCCGCGCCAAGGCCCCGGCCCGTTCCCGAGCCGGTGGCCCCGCGCCGGTTCCCGGCCTGGGGTTGGGTGGGAGTGGTGGCATGCCTGGGATTGCTGCTGGCGGGACCCCGGACCTGGGAGGTCCTGCTTCGGGGCTGGACTCGCCATACAACCCCCCAGGTCTCAGAGAGTGTTTCCGCCCCGGTTGGTCATAAACTGGCGAGCCCGCCAGACCGCCCGCACAGTGTTCCCGTCGCCGCCCCCGTGCCGGCACAGAAAGAGGAACACGCTCCCGTGACGACCAAGCCCCCTGCCCCACCGTCTCCGAAGCCCGTCCGTGCGCTCAAGGCCGCGACGCTTGCGTCCTGCATGGCGGGCATGGCCTGCGCCAGCGCGCCCCTGGTGGACCGGCCCACGCCTCCCGCCGAAGACTGTCCGGCGGATGCACTCGCAGCCATGAAGACGTTGGAGATCGACCAGATGCAGTGGGCCGCCAAATTCGACCCGAATACACAATCCGATTTCGTCACCGTCCGCGAGGGACGTGCCGCTGTATACACGCACGGCGGCATGGGGGAAGTCAGACACGGTTCCATGCTGACCGGTACGCTCTACGTCGGTTCCAAACGGGTCTACGGCCGATTCACCCAGCTGCGCCGAAACAAGACCGGTGACACATTTCCTGTCTGTATCGAACTCTGGTTCATCGAAGACCGGACGAGGGGCGTTCCGCGCAGCAAAGGGGGAGACGAGAACACCGCCATCGTTCCCAACAAGATGTCCGTGCGGGGAGTGTGGCGATACGACGAATAGGAGGACGCGTGCTCCTGTTCCTGCTTCCATTTCTGGCAGCCGCGGATGGAGGCGTGTCCGGCGACGCAGCCACTCCACTTCCCGTGCAGGTCTGTCCCGACGCGGGATTGGCGACGATGCTCTCCACGGAGATCTTGGAGCAACGGGGAGTCCAGACGCTGGAACTGAAGGGTCCCTCGGACACGGATTTCCAGGTCAGGAGCTTCCGTTCCGCCCGCCGGATCGCGGTGCAACTGGAGTTCCCAGGGAGGATGCCTCTGCCCAGCAGGGTCGCCAGGGCGAGTCTCAGCGGTCCGAATCACCAGACCTTGAAGGTCGTGGAAGTGATTGAGGTGGACCCCAGGTCCGAAGCCAGAACGGCCCAGATCATCGTGGAAGCCGAAGCCCAACCGCAGGAGGCTCGCGGCGTCTACACGCTGGAACTCCAGGACGCGGAGGGCACGAAGCTGCTCGTCCTGCCGGGAGTGCGGTTTCCTTCCATCTGATCCATCCACGCCGCACGGACAGGGGCCGCCCGCCGGAGGCGCTTTCCAGAAACCTGTCCGACTGTCGGACAGGTTTTCGCTGCCTGGGCCGCCGGAGGGTGGGCCCGCACGTCCATGTCAGACCCCTGTGGTTGGATGGCCATGCTGATTCGAGGAGGGGATGGGGATGGGACGAGGCGGACTCGTGGCGTACGTGGAGGAGCAGCTCGAGCGCGATATCGCGCTGGGACGGGTGCATCCGAGTGGGCAGCTCGACCCGGAAGCGAAGCTGGCGCGTCGCTTCAACGTGTGCAGAGGCACCCTCCGCGAAGCAGTGCGGCGACTGGCGGCGCGGGGTCTGGTGGAGCAGCACCCTGGCCGCAGGACGCGCGCGGTGGCCATGGATGAGTCGCTGACGCTGGAGAACCTGGGGCTGGGGCTGCATGACGTGCGCGCGCCGAACGCACGGCGGCTCTTGGAGGGATACTTCAGCCTCAGGCGGCAGGTCCTGGTGGAGCTTCTGGCCGACTGCTGCGCGAGGGCCTCGGACGTCGACCTGGACCGGCTGAGGTACACGTGCTTCCAACTCCAGGACGCGGCGCACTGGGAGGATGGGGCCTACTGCGCACAGGTGGAATTCGAGTTGCTGCGGCTGGCGGCCCGGGTGGCGGATCGTCCCGGGTATGTGCTCCTCGTGCAGTCCCTGCATCGGGCCTTCCTGGGAGGAGCGGCCCGGCTGCAGCCCTTCATGGGTGGCGAGGCGCTGCGCGAGTGGGCTCTCTGCGCCATGAGAATCCTGTCCGAGCGCGACCCACAGCCCCTCCAGCACGAGCTACCGGCATTGCTCAAGGCGCGCGACGAGCGCGTGCTGAACGCCTTCGCTCCTCCCCCCAAGGAGCCTGCCTCTCCCTCTCCGGACAGTCACTGCGAGCCAGTCACCGGGGACACCGAGGTGCCTGGGGTCTCAACTCGCCCCGACGAGAAGGCCTCCCCCGTGGAGTCCGACAACGGGATGTCGGTGATTCCAGCACTCGCGGAGCGCGTCCCATCCGAATCCGGTGGGACGTGCGCCGAGGGCATGATGGGCACGGTCTTGGAAGGCTTGTCAGATGCCCCACCTGACAACGACCGTGAACGCCCCCGTGCCGTGGAACATCCAAGGGAGGGCGGACTGCTTCACGTGGGCCGGTGGGCTCCGCGCGTCTGGCGGTTCATTGCCCGTTTCCTGGGGCTCCCGCCTCAGAAGCCCATCGACAACGCGACTTGCTCCGTGCGGTTCACGTCGTCCTGCACCTGCGCGAGCTTCTCGCGGATGGGGCCGGGGGCGTCCGACCCCAGGAACAGGCGAAGTGTCGGGGCTCCGGCGGCCACCGCGTCCACGATGGCCTTCGCGGCCTTCACCGGGTCCCCGGGCTGCGTGCCGGCGGACTGCGCCACCCAGGCTCTCGTGGGGCCCATCGACTCCGCGTAGGCGGGCAGCTCCGGCATCGACCGGAACCCGGTGTCCAGCAGCTTCGTGCGGAACATTCCCGGCTCCACGAGAAGCACCTTCACTCCGAAGGGCGCGACCTCCTTCGCCAGTGCTTCGGAGATGCCTTCCAGCGCGTGCTTCGCCGCGCTGTACGCCCCCGCGCCCGGGTATCCGACCAGTCCGGTCAGGCTCGAGACCTGCACGATGATGCCCGTCCGCCGCTCGCGCAGGTGCGGCAGCACCGCTCGCGTCATCGCCACCGCTCCGAAGAAGAGCGGCTCGAAGACCGCCCGCAGCTCCGCGTCGCTCGTCTCCTCCACCGCGCCCAACACCGAGTAGCCCGCGTTGTTCACCAGCACGTCGATGGCCCCGAAGCGCTTCAGCGCCGCCGTGATGGACTCCTCCACCTGCCCTGGCTTCGTCACGTCCAACTGGAGCGCGAGCACCCGGTCCGGAGCCCTCGCCACCAGGTCCTCCAGCGTGCGCGGGTCTCGCGCCGTCGCGACCACTCGCTCCCCCCTGGCGATGACCTCCTCCACGATGTTGCGGCCAAACCCAGACGACGACCCCGTGATGAACCAGACCTTGCCCTGTGCGTTCATGACTGCCTCCATGGCCCATGAAGTACGCCCCGGCCTTTCGCTCCGAAACGCGTCGTCACTGGATGCACTTTGTAGCTACGCTAAGGAATGCGCGACGACCTCTCCGGCCTGATGGCGTTCCTCGCGGTGGCTCGCAGACGCAGCTTCACCGCCGCCGCGTCGGAGCTTGGAGTCACGCCCTCCGCGGTGAGCCAGAGCCTCCGGGCCCTGGAAGAGCGCGTCGGCGTGCGGCTCCTCCAGCGCACCACCCGCAGCGTGGGGCTCACCGAGGCCGGCTCGCGCTTCCTGTCGCGGCTCGAACCCGCGATGCACGGCGTGCAGGATGCCTTCGAGTCCCTGGGCGAGCTTCGCGACCGGCCCGCGGGGCTGCTGCGCCTGACCCTGCCCCGCTACGGCTACCAGGAGGTGCTCGGCCCGCGCCTGGCGGAGTTCCTCACCGCCCATCCCGACATCCGCGTGGACATCCACCTGGAAGACGCGCTGGTCGACATCGTCCAGCAGGGCTTCGACGCGGGCTTCCGCGTCGGTGAGCTCGTGGACCGCGAGATGATCGCCATCCCCGTGAGCGGCGACATCGTCATGCACGTGGTGGGCTCGCCCGCGTACTTCGCCAACCGCGGCAAGCCGAAGCACCCTCGCGACCTGCGCGACCACGACTGCATCAACTACCGCAGCCGGACCACCGGCGGGCTCCTCCGCTGGGGGCTGAGCGACGGCGCAAAGCGCATCGAGGCCGCCGTCGAGGGCCGCGTGACGTTCGATGACGCGGAGCTGGTGCTGGACGCCGCCGTCTCCGGGCTGGGGCTCGCCTATGTCCCGGAGAGCCGCGTCCAGAAGCTGCTCGCGGAGAAGCGGCTCGTGCGCGTGCTCGAACCGTACTCCGCCACCCTCCCCGGCTTCTTCCTCTACTACCCGAGCCGCGTCCAGGTGGCGCCCAAGCTCAAGGCGCTCATCGACTTCTTCAAGCTGAAGCGGCGGCGCTGACCAGGACTGGCGGCCTCAGCCACGGGGCCGCCAGCGCTTCGGCTTCCTCCAGCAAGCGCAGGCGCCGGGCGTCCTCCGGGAACGGAGCCGCCGTGCTTCGGGGAAGCGCGTCGTACGTGCGCCCGTCCAGCACGCGCCCGGCCGCCGCCTTGCGCTTGCCGCCCCACTGCTTGAAGAAGAAGGCCACGCCCGCCGCGTCACACTGCTCGCGCACCGAGCGCACCCACTCGGGGTCCAGCGGCCTAGACTTCGCGCCGCTCTCGCCTCCGACAATCACACCGTCGATGCCCGTGAAGTCCACCGGACCCAGGTCCTCCAGCAGCGGCTCGATGGACAGGAAGCGCACCCGCGCGGGCGCCGCTTGCAGGTGCTTCACTCGCGGCAGGCCGTACTTGCGGTCCTCCACGCTCACGCCCCACCAGACGTTCGGCAGCCTCGCCGCGAACGCGAGCCGCGTGGACAGCAGCCGCTGCATCCGCTCCGCGCGCTTCGTCAGCACCTGGAACGTGTGCCAGTCCGCAAGCGCCATCACCCGCGCCACCGTCTCGATGTACGCCTCCGGGACGTCGTCCAGGAACAGGTCGCTCATCGAGTTCACGAACACGCGCTTGGGCGCCTTCCAGCGCAGCGGCTCGGCGAGCTTCCCCGGAATCAACTTCAGGTCGAAGCCCTGCTCATACGGGTGCCCGGGCACGCCCCGGAACCGCTCCGCGAACGTCTCCGCGTAGCAGTGCTTGCACCCGGGGCTCAGCTTCACACAGCCGCGCACCGGGTTCCACGTCGCGTCCGTCCACTCGATCTTGGAGTTGTCAGCCATGGCGTCCGAAGGGAACACCCGGCCCGCCTGCCTCCATCCCTACTTCGCGGGCGGCGGCTCCATGGGCAGCGACTTCGCCCGCTTCTCCACCGCGCGCAGCGTGTCCACCACCGCGTCGTTCTGCCCCACGCTGGCCAGGAACCCGGGGACGGAACCTCCGGGGTCCACCGTGAATTTATAGACGACCCAGGAAGTGTCCTCGCCCTTCGGCTCCACCTTCCAGCTGCCCTCGTTCAGCCGCAGGCGCACCACGTCCCGCCTGCCGGGGAACGCGTCCGGCTCAGCCTTCCAGCGCTGCTGGTACACACCCGACCCATCCGGCGCGACCTTCGACTCCGTCACCACGTGGCAGATGTAGTCGCGCGAGGACACCACCGGCAGGTCCAGCCGCGTGTACGTGAGCCGCCCGCCGTCATCCGTGGGCCGCACCACCCGCGACTCCTTCACGTACGGCATGAAGAGCCGGTACGAGTCCTGGTCCTCCAGCGCCGTCTGGATTTGGAGCGCGCTCGCCTTGAGTTCGCCTTCCGCCCAGATGTCCTTGGCCTTCGTCCCCGGACGGGGCCGGACCTTGATCACGAAGGGCTTCGTCGCCACCGTCTCCCATTCCTGTGCCCCCGCCACGCCCGCCGCCAGAACCACCGCCAGGGCCAGGCCCCAGCGCCGCGTCATTCCCGACATGTCTTCTGCCCTTTGGTTCCGCGCGTGCCCGGCCTTCGCGGCGCGTACGTCACCTGTATCCCATCTTTCCGACACCCGAACGACCCGGGCCTGCCCACGAGACGACTTGGACACACGGGCCGCTCGACTTTGCGAGCAAGCCTTGGCAAGCCTTGCTCCCATGGCTCCTCACTTCTCCGGTCCCCCGCCCGAACGCGGTCTGTTCTGCAACCGCACCCTGAACATGCGCGCCATCAAGGCCGTGGGCTACGACATGGACTACACGCTCATCCACTACCGCGTGGAAGCGTGGGAACGCCGCGCCTACGAATACATTCGCGACCGTCTGGTGGAGCAGGGCTGGCCCGTGGCCGACCTGACCTTCGACCCGATGCTCGCCATCCGCGGCCTCATCATCGACACCGCCAAGGGCAACCTGCTCAAGGCCAACCGCTTCGGCTTCGTGAAGAAGGCCCTGCACGGCAGCCGCCCCATGGACTTCGAGTCCCAGCGCGAGGCCTATACCCGCACCGTCATCGACCTGGCGGACCGGCGCTGGGTGTTCCTCAACACGCTGTTCTCCCTCTCCGAGGCCTGCATCTACGCGCAGCTCGTGGACCGCCTGGACGCCGGCCAGCTCCCCGGTCCCATGGGCTACGCGGACCTCTACGAGCACGTGCGCAAGAACCTGGACGCCACGCACATGCAGGGGCGCCTCAAGGCGGAGATCATCGCGGACCCCGAGCGCTACGTCATCGACGACCCGGAGACGCCGCTCGCGCTGCTGGACCAGAAGAACGCTGGCAAGAAGGTGCTGCTCATCACCAACAGCGAGTGGGCCTACACGGAGCCCATGATGCACTTCGCCTTCGACCGGCACCTGCCCGAAGGCATGACCTGGCGCCAGCTCTTCGACGTGGTCATCGTCAGCGCGCGCAAGCCCGAGTTCTTCACCACGCGCTCCACCCTCTTCGAGGTGGTGGAGGCGAATGGTGAAGCGCTGCTGCGGCCGCACTCCGGACCGCTCGACAAGAACAAGCCCTACTTCGGCGGCAGCGCGCTGGAGCTGGAGCGGCACCTGGGCCTGTCCGGCGACGAGATCCTCTACGTGGGCGACCACATGTTCGGCGACGTGCACGTGAGCAAGAACGTGCTGCGCTGGCGCACCGCGCTCATCCTGCGCGAGCTGGAGGACGAGGTGCGCGCCATCGCCGCCTTCCGCGCCACCGAGGTGCGCATTGGCGAGCGCATGCTCAGGAAGGAGCGCCTGGAGGCGGAGAGCTGCCAGGTGCGCCTGGAGCTCCAGCGGCGCAGGCACCAGTACGGCCCCCGCTCGGACGTGACGGAGGGCGAGCTGGTGACGCGGCTCACGGAGCTGCGCGCGGAGCTGGAGGCGCTGGACGCGGAGCTGGGCCCCATGGCCCGCGCGGCCGGTGAGCTGTCCAATCCGCACTGGGGCCTGCTCACCCGCGCCGGCAACGACAAGAGCCACCTGGCGCGGCAGGTGGAGCGCTACGCGGACATCTACACGTCGCGCGTGAGCAACTTCCTCTTCGCCACGCCGTTCGTCTACCTGCGCAGCCCGCGCGGCAGCCTCCCGCACGACCCCAGCATCCCCGGCGGCACCCCGGTGTTCACCACCGGGGACGGCGCGGGCAGCGGCCCCGCGGAGTAGCGCCCGGGCTCAAGGCGCCTCGCGCGCTACTGCGTGAGGCGCCAGAGGGCCTGCAGGTCCGCGGGCAGGTTGCTGGCGACCTTGTCCGCCTCGCCTTCGGAGATCTGGTCCTGGAAGGCGCGCAGCACCGCGCGGACCACCACCTCCGCCCGGTCCACCGGCATCTGGAGGTCCTCCGCCACGGAGGCGATGAGCTCCTCGCGGCCGAAGCGGTGGGGGTGCCGGGGGCGCTCCTCCGGCGGCGGCAGGAACTCCACCAGCAGCCGGGGCAGTTGGGACTCCAGGTTGCGCGCGCCGTTGGGCATGAGCCTGCGCTCCAGCGCGCTCAGCACCGACACGGCGGCGGACTCCGCGAGCGCGGGAGGCAGGGCGCTCAAGTCACACAGGTGGTGGATGAACGCCGCGTAGGTGGCGCGCAGGTGGGCTTCATGCCGCCGCGCGTGGCGTTCCTGCTTCTCGGTTTCGGTTTCGTGGGCCTGGGCCATGGGCACACCTCCGGCGGGTAAGGGGGACGGGACCTCCTGGAAGGTGGGCACCGGAGCCCCGGTTCGCGCCCGGCAGGCAGGCGGGCCCCGCCCCCCGGCGCCCCACCCCCGCCCGGCCGCCGGGGGAATCCCCTGGAAATGCCAGGGGTTACTGAACACGTGTCCAGACCTCCGAACGGAGCGGGACCTGGCGACCCGGCGCGTGAACCGGGCATGTCAGACCCCTCCCGTAGAAATGATCGCGTGAGCCACTCGACCCCGCCATCGTCTCCGTCGCGAGTCCTGGAGCAGCGCAACCTCCTGGGAGGCCTGGACCTCCTGCCCGTGATGGGCCGGGGCAACCGCAAGCGCGCGCGTCAGTTCCACGTGCCCTCGGAGCGCAAGCTGGGGTTCGCCGCCGCGCTGGCGCTGGTGGTGGAGCACGGCAAGGAGAAGGCCCGGGAGACGGGCACCACGTCGATGACGCGCTGCCCGCGCTGCGGCCACGTGGGGCCCACGGAGCAGGACTTCGGCTTCCGCATCATGAGCCGGGGCCAGCGCCGCCCGCAGTCCTGGTGCCGTGGCTGCCGTGGCCAGCACCTGGAGCCGGTGAACGCCTCCCAGCCCCGCCCCGAGGACGGCTGGCTGTTCCCGCCGGAGGCCACGGAGAAGAAGAAGGCCAAGGCAGCCAAGCCTGGCAAGCCCAAGGCGAAGAAGCGCGCCCGCCGCGACAACGAAGACCTCACCTGAGTCGCGGTGGGGTCCGGGCGTGATTCCCGCCCATGGATGAGCGCCGCTCGTGCGCCCCCTGTCATCCCGCGCCACCGGGCGCCCGCGACCCGCATGCTCCCGGGGCGGCCCCTGTCCCGCCCGTCGCCAGGGATGGCAACACTCCGCCGGGGTCCCTACCTCAGCTCAAAGGAGGACTTCATGTCCGTGCGGACCCGAGTGGCAGGCATCAAGAACAAGCGACGGGTGGATCCCCATGCGGCCCAGGCGAGCGTGCAGGCCAGCAATGGGCGCAAGACACTGGCCCATGATGATGAGGCGGCGCTGTTGCGGCAGAAGGAGCTCAAGCGCGTGACGCTGGGCCCCGCCGCTGGCGACCACGGCCCCAAGCGCAACAACCGGGGCACTGGGCTGAGAGGGCGCAAGAAGGCGCCCAGCCAGATCCACATCAAGAGCGCGGGTGGCCCACGGGAGCGCTCACCGCTGCACGGGGGCTGACGGCCCGCTCTTCGCCACGGAAATGACGACGCCCCGCGTGGGAGACGGCAACGACCGTCTTCCACCGCGGGGCGCGGTGCGTCTGGGCTCTGTCGCGCGCCGATCAGTAACCGACGTAGCCGCTGCCGCTGTTCAGGCCCTTGATGCCGGGGACGTTGGACACGGAGCCGTAGCGCTCAATGGAGTAGCGGACGCCGGCGATGATGTTGTCCACCGGGTTGCGGATGTTGTCGTGGCCGGGGAGCTTGTGCGCGTCGAACGTCGGCTGGATGGTCTGCATCAGGCCGATGGAGGGCGTGCCCTTCTTCGCGTTGGAGTCCCAGAGGTTGATGGCGTTCGGGTTCCCGCTGGACTCGTGCTGGATGATCTTCGCGATGTCCTGGGGGTTCATCTTGTCCGCCGGGACGCCGTTGGCCTTGAGGATGTCCATGGCCTGCTTGATCCAGTCGCCCACCTGGCCCGGGGGCACGTCCCCCACCGCCTGCGCGCCCTGCGTCTGCTGCGCGCCGCCCGTCAGGTCCGGCCCCTTGGAGACACCCTGCGCCTGGAAGTCATCCTTGCTGCCCGGGATGTTCAGGTTCGCGTCGGCGTAGATCAGGTCCTTGTTCGTGATGTTCGGGTTCGCCTTCACCAGCGAATCCACATCCGTGTTGAACCGCTTGGCCAGCGCGCTCAGCGTGTCGCCCGACTTGATCTTGTAGTCCATGGGGGGAGGGACCTTTGTGATTGCCGAAAACGTCGTTGCTTGATTCTCGGAGTTTGATTCGCGGAGTTTCGCCTACATTTGCGGTTCTGTAGGCACTTTCACGCGGAGTCACGAGACCGTCGCCAGAACAGCCCCATCAGGACGGCGAGTGTAGCGCCCAGGCCACCGGGGCCGCTGCCGCACCCGCATTTGACGTCCGGCCGGTCGAAGTCCGGTGTCAGCGGGTCGACGATGGTCTCGCAGGAGGTGAAGCAGCGGCAGGCGTCGTCCCCGTCCACCTCCAGCCGGGCGCACACGCCCTGGGCGCCACAGGCGGCGTCCTGAGTGCAGACCGCGCCGAAGGTCCCGGCCTGGAGCGAGGGCAGGACGCACCGGGCGGGGGCGTCCCAGGCGGTGACGCACAGCAGGCCCGAGGGACAGTCCGCGTCGCTCGCGCAGGACGCCTCACAGAGGGCGTCCAGGGGAAGCGTGCCGGTAGGCGCGGGGGGTGGGGCCTCCTCCAGGAAGGGGCGGACGAAGTCCTCCAGCGCGTCCACCCGCAGTTGGACCGCCTCCGTGCGGCAGGCCACGTCCCCGCTGATGGTGAGGCCCAGGAGCACCTCGTTCCCCTCCGGGCCTCCCAGCACCGGGCCTCCGCTGTCCCCCACGCAGGTCATGGCCGGGGCGGGGCCGGCCTGGAAGGCGCTGTCGGTGACGCCCGTCACCTGGAGCAAACCCTGCCGCCGCTGGCCCATGGGCCGGGCCGCATCCTTCGTGTCGCCGTAGCCCACCGCCCGCACCAGGTCTCCCGGCGCCACCGGGGCGTCCCCCGCCTGGGGAAGCCGGAGGGGCGGGACGTCCGTCACGGGCACCGCCAGCCGCAGGAGCGCGGCGTCCCAGATGTGCGTGGCCGGGACGAATTTTGGGTGGGCTACCGCCCGGGTGACCCGCACGAACCGCCCGCCGGGCCCGGGCTCCGGGAGCAGCGTGGGGCCCAGGTAGACCTCGTAGGGGCCCGCCTCCCCGAAGACGGCCAGGCAGTGCGCCGCCGTCAGCACCACATCCGGGGCAATGAGGGCCCCCGAGCAGAGGAGCACCGGCGTCTCCCCTCCACAGCGCGTGCGCCGGGCCACCAGCGCCACCGCCGCCGGGTCCCCGGGCGCGTCCGTCCCCTGGACCAGGGCCTGCCCTCCAGCCCCCAGGGCTTCGGAGGGCCCGGACTCCATAGGGCCGCAGGCGAGCAGGCAGGCGAGCGCCAGCCACGTCCCGAGCGCAACCACCCTCCGGGGTCGGCATCCTGTCCTCTCCCTGGCGGACCCGGCGGACCGTTTCACCATGGGGCGCATCATAGGCAACAGGGGTCATGGGAATGGGGGGTGCCCCGCGTTACCTTGCCCCTGGGGGACGTGAACCGGATAGAGTCCGTTGCACGTCTCCCTGCCCCTAGGGGCGGAAGGCACGCCTGCCTGCCTTCTCCGCCGGAGGGGACTGCCACATTGGAGGGTCCGCCACATCTTCACGGGTGGTGGGTCCGCTAACCCTTTTTGGAGGATGTTCACATCATTCGCGAACAGAGAAATAGCAGCCGCGGTCCCAACCGGGACCAGAGAACCAACCGCCGCATCCGCGCGCGGGAAGTCCGTGTCGTGGGCTCCGATGGTTCGCAGCTCGGAGTCATGACCATCGAGGCGGCGCTGGAGAAGGTCCGCTCCGAGTCGCTCGACCTGGTCGAAGTCAGCCCGATGGCCAAGCCGCCGGTCTGCAAGATCATGGACTACGGCAAGTTCAAGTACGAGGAGAAGAAGAAGGCCTCGGACGCGAAGCGCACGCAGGTGGTCATCCAGCTCAAGGAAGTGAAGCTCCGTCCCAAGACGGAGGAGCACGACTACGAGTTCAAGGTGCGCAACACCCGCCGGTTCATCGAAGAGGGCAACAAGGCCAAGGTCGTCATCCAGTTCCGCGGGCGTGAAATCACGCACAAGGAGCTGGGCAGCGCCATCCTCGATGACGTCATCAAGGACCTGAAGGACGTGGCCGTGGCGGAGCAGCTGCCGCGCATGGAAGGCCGGCAGATGTACATGATCCTGGCCCCCACGCCGAAGGTCGCGCAGAAGGCGCGCGAGCAGGCGCGGCAGGCCGCGGCGGCCGCCCGCAAGTCCCCGCCCCCGGGTGCTGGCAAGAAGCCCCAGGCGGCCGGTGCTCCGGGTGCGGAAGGTGCCTCCACGGCCCCGGTCGAATCCGACGGAGCCAGCGACGCCACCGACGACTCGACGGACGAAGCGCCGGACGCCGCGCCCGCGACGACGTAGCCGTACGCAGGCTCGCGTCTCTCCTCGCCGGGAGACGCGCCCACGGGCGGTACCCCTCGGGATTTCCGTCCCGGGGAGACCGCCCGCGTTCGTTTCCGCCGCCGTGACGCCGGACCGCGCCGCTAGCCGGGCAGGAAGCGGGTGCGCCGGCGGCGGCCCCACTCCATCAGGATGAACGTCACGCCCACCGCGAGCATCGCGCTGGCACCGCCACACCCGGCGGCCATCGCCTGCTGGGAGGGGCTCGTCGCGGCGCCTACCCCCGCGCCGGGGTCCAGCGGGGGCTCGAACCCGGAGCCGCCGGTGGCGGTGAACCGCTCGCGGTCCGCGTCCTCCTCCGCCGGGGCCTGCTTCGCCGCCACGGTCTGCGACTTGAGCGACGACGCGGAGGTGGAGAAGAAGGACAGCCGGTAGCTGGAGCCGGAGGACGGCTCGATGCCGAAGAAGCACACCAGCGGCACGCCCGAGGGCAGCACGTCCGGCGCCGCCGGGTAGCCCGCGAAGCCGGACACCGACGCGAGCTCCTTGCCCGCGCCCGGCTTGCCGCTGGAGGACAGCGCGCGGACCCACAGCCGGTAGCCGGAGCCGTCGCTCCGAGGCTGGTTGTAGAAGAGGTACAGGCTGCTGCCCGCGCGCACGAGCGCCGGCTGCGTGGCCCAGTCCCCGTCCTCCAGCACCCTCACCGCGGAGCCGAAGGCGTTGCCGTCGAAGCGGCGGTACATCAGCCGTTCGGAGTTGTCCTTGTAGACCAGGTGCAGACCGCCCTTCCCGTCCGCCACCGCGCTCATCGCGGCGCCGTGGTAGATGCCGTCGGAGAAGGCGGTGCGCGTGGAGGACCAGCTGGACACGGACGCGCTGTCATCCCGGATGCGGTAGTGCGTGGTGTCGCGGCCGTCGTGCGAGCTCCACAGCATCATCAGCCGGCTGCCCAGGCTGATGAGCCGCCCGCCGCCGCGCTTCGGGACGTTTCTCGCGAGCGCGGACTGGGTGCGGAAGGTGGAGCCGCCGTCGCTGCTCACGGAGATGACCAGCGTGTTGCTCGCGTCCTTTTCCCGGAAGAAGGCCTGCACCCAGAGCCGGCCCTTGGAGTCGCGCGCCAGCTCCGCGCGGTAGTACGCGGTGCTGGAGCTGGTGGAGTCGAAGACGCGCACGGGCTTGTCCGCAAGCCAGTGGTTCTTGGACGCGCTGTAGCGCCACCACTGGAAGTACACGTCACGTGACGTGGAGCCGCTGATGCCCGCGCTGTCCGGCGTCTCCACCGCGTAGACGAGCGCCACGTCCTTGCCCACCACCACCAGGTCCGCGCGGTCATAGGTGGAGCCGTCGTGGATGACGCCCTCCTGCTTCCAGGTGCTGCCGCCGTTGTCGCTGCGGAACAGCCGCAGGCCGTGCCCGTCCTGCCCGCCCTGCTGCACGGCCGTGAGCAGCACGGAGCCCTCGCTGCGGGACACGCGCACCATGTGCCGGTGCGCGGGCAGCGTCAGCGCGTTGCCGCCCCTCACCGGGATGGCCGAGGGCGGTGTCGCCGCCGTCATGCCCGCCAGCAGGAGCCCTGTGAGTGCCGCCCAACCCATTCCCACCCCCTCCGTTGGATTCCCCGCCGGGAAACTGGTGGGCAGGGAGGGACGAAAGAAGGTGGGAAAAAGGGTTTCCGCCTGCCCGCCTGCCCTACGAAGGGGCGTCAGCGGTGTCGTGGGCCCGACGCTTCAGCCGCGCGCCGCGGCCCGGCCGCCGATGTGCTCTCCCGCGTCCGGACGCAGCCGGCGGAAGAGCGGCCCGGCCAGCGACGACACGAAACCGATGGCGAGGAACGGCAGGAGGAAGCGGTCCGGCGTGAGGCGCACGTCACCGCCGCCTCGCGCCACGTGCAGCATCAGGCCGCCGAAGCTGATGCCCACGCTCAGCGCCATCTGCTGCGTCACCACCGCGAGGGTGGAGGCGTTGCTCACCGACTCCTTGGGGAGGTCCGCGTAGGCCATCGTGTTGGTGGCGGTGAACTGCAAGGAGCGCATGAAGCCGCTGAACATCAGCGTGCCGATGATGAGCGGGATGGGCGTGGTGACGCCGAAGAAGGCGGGCACGGCCGTCACCGCGGCGGTGAGCAGGTTGGAGGCGATGAGCGTCTGACGGAAGCCCACGCGGCGGATGAGCGCGGGCGCCACCGGCTTGCACGCGAAGGCGCCCAGCCCCGTCCCGATGGTGACGAGCCCCGCCTCCAGCGGCCCCCAACCCAGGGCCACCTGGAAGAGCAGCGGCAGGAGGAAGGGCGTCGCGCCCAGTCCGATGCGCACCAGCGCGCCGCCCATCATGCTGGCGCGGAAGGTGTCCACCTTGAACAGGCGCAGGTTGAGCACCGGGCGCGGCGTGCGCAGCGCGTGCCGCACGTAGGCCACCAGCGCCCCCACCGCCACCCCGGTGATGGCCGCCTGCACGGGCCACGGCACCAGGCCGATGCCCACCGTCTCCGCCGCGCCCATCAGCGCGGTGATGGCGACCACGGCGATGGCGAAGCCCTTCGTGTCGAAGGGGCCCGGGTCCGGCTGCTCCAGCGGGGGCACGAAGCGCGCCACGGCCCACATGCCCAAGAGGCCCACCGGCACGTTGATGAAGAAGATCCACGGCCAGTCCGCGACGCCCAGGATGAGGCCCGCGAGCGGCGGGCCCAACAGCGGCCCCACCAGCGCGGGCATGGTGAACCAGCTCATCGCGGACACCAGCTTCTCGCGCGGCGCCGAGTTCACGACGATGAGCCGGCCCACCGGCACCATCAGCGCGCCGCCCAGCCCCTGGAGCGTGCGGAAGACGACGAGCTGCGCGAGCGTCTGGGAGAAGCCGCACAGCACGGAGCCCGCGAGGAACACGACCATGGCGGTCATGAAGACGCGGCGCGGACCGAAGCGGTCGGCGATCCACCCGCTCGCGGGCGCGAGCACGGCCAGGGCCAGGATGTACGACGTCAGCGCGAGCTTGAGGTGGACGGGGTCGGTGCCGAACGCCACGGACAGCGTGGGCAGCGCGGTGGACAACGCCGTGGAGTCCAGGAACTCCATGAACAGCGCGCTGGCCACCGCGATGGATGCCAGCCGGGAGCCTCGGGTGGAGGGGGTGCTGGAAGGCGCGGTGGAGGCGGTCGCGGTGGAGGAAACGGACACGTCTTTTTCTATGCGCACGCGGCGCCGTGCCTGTCACGCCTGTGTGAAGGCCGCGCCGCATCCGTCAGAAGCGCTTGTACTCCCAGCGCGAAGCGGTGGGGGCCTTCACGTGAAGCCCGCGTCCGGTGGGCCGCAGGGCGGGCGGGCAGGCCGCCGGGGATTCAGGGTTCCGGCGGCTCGTCGCGCGCGGCCTCGGCCAGGGTGCGGGCCTCCTCGCGCAGCTCGTCCAGGCGGACGCGGTGACGCTGGAGCAGCGCGTCCACCTGTTCGACGCGGGTCTTGTCCCCGCGTGACTTCGCCTCCTGCCGCTCGCCCTCCAGGCGCGACACGTCCCGCCCCAGCAGCCTGGCGATGTGCTCCGTCTTCTCCAGCTTCCAGCGCGCGGTCTGTGGCTGCTCGTCCTCGATGGGGTCGTTCGCTTGCGGCGGCGCGTTGGCCACCTCCGGCTCCGGCGGCACGTCTCCGGGCGAGGGCGGCACCACCGTGGCGTGGGGCGGCGCGGGGTCCGGCGTCCGCACCGGCACCGCGCGCTTCGGCGACACCTGGGCCGCCGTCACCGGGCCGGGGCCCGCGTTCGAGACCGGCGGCGCGGCGGGAGAAGAGGTCTCTCGCGACGGCCACAGCGCCACGGCGATGAGCGCGGCCACCAGCACCGCCGCGCTCCCCAGCATCACCCGCTCACGGTTCCGCATCGTCCACTCCCCCTACAACCGAAGGCGCCACCCGTCACCCTGGCGCTCCACCCGGAAGAGGAACGGCTCCGCGCGCTCCGATCCTCCCTGCGACACCCGCGCCCGCACGACCACCGCGTTCGGGTCGCGGCCATCCACCTTCGCGTCCAGCACGTCCACCAGGCCCATGCCGTGCTCGCGCAGGTCCTTCACCGTCTCCTCGCACGGAGGCACGCCCTGCCCCGTCACCAGCATGGGGCCCAGCACCGCGCAGTCCCCGGACGGCAGGGCCTGGAAGAAGCGGCGCACCACCGCCTCCCCGGCCTCCGCCTTGGAGGACGTCGTCGAAGTGCAGCCGAGCGCGGCGAGCCACAGCCCCGCCGCCCCCACCGCGTGCCTCATCGCGCGTCGTCCCATCCGGCCTTCAGTAGCAGTTGGGCGCGAACAGCTCGTCGTCCGACGCGGACACGAACTGATCATCGCAGTAGCCGGAGGCCAGCACGTGGCCGTTGCGCACGCAGCCGTCGTGGTTGGTGGCGTCCAGCGTGTACTGCGTGTCGCCACCGCAGCCGCCGCCGCAGCGGCCGAAGCAGTTGCCCATCACCTTGGGGCGCGACCAGTGGTCCGGCTCGCCGCACACCCAGGTGCTGCCGTTCATGTAGTACTCGTCGCCGCCGCACGTCGTGTGGTCACCCAGCTGGGCGATCTGCTGGTTGCGCGCGTTGTCGAAGCCGCCCACGTTGCAGTCGTGCTTCGCGTACGAGTACCAGTTGTACGTGCCGCCACAACTGCCGGTCCACTTGCCGGCACACTTGGCGTAGCTGCACAGCATCGTGTAGCCGCGGCCCTGCTCGCCCATCACCGTGCGCTTGAGCGTGACGCTCGTGGGCTGCTGCGCCCACATGCCCACCGCGCGGCGCAGGTACATGGCCTCCGGCGCCGCCGCGTCACCCTGGGGCAGCCCCTGGTTCAGCGCGCCGTAGAACGCGCTCAGCACCTGGCGGTCCGCGTCCACCACCTGCGTGTCCTGCACGTTCGCGTCCGCGAAGCCGTCCAGCGTGGTCACGCCCGACGCCGGGTCCATCAGGCCCGTCAGCGTCATGCCGTGCATGCGCACCTCCAGGCGGTACACCCCGGGCTCCACCTCGCGCGAGGCGAAGGACACCGTCTGCCCGTCGTGCGCCCAGGTGCCCTCGGTCAGCCCCGTGCCGGAGGTGAGGGACAGCCCGTCCGGAGACGCGGGCGGCGCTTCCGTGCCGGCCCCACCACCACAGCCCCACAGCAACAACGCCGCGACCGCACCACCCAGTGCCTTGCGCATCCGTGTTCACCCTCCGGCCAGGACAACTTCCAAGAATTCGAGGCGAGTGCGGGATTACCGGGCGACTGAACGGCGAACAAGGCGGGGTGCGTCAGCTGGGGCCTCCAAGCATCCGACCTGTACCTGGGGACACCCTGCCTGTTCACGGCGGACGGGCGCGGAGGGGTGGGGATGTGGCATGACGGGCCCACGAAGCAGGTCGTTTCCCCAGTGGAGGAAGTCCCCTTGAGAATCCCCGCGCTCACCGTGGTGGCGGCGCTCGCCGCGACGGGTTGCTCCAACGGCAGCATCACGCAGAACCGCGAGGCCATGGCCCGCATCGCCGCCAATACGGCGAAGCCCCAGGTGGCGCCCATGAAGGGCTCGGAAGCGCTGGCCGGCACGCCGGACGCCTTCAAGGCCCTGTGCAAGGCGGACCTGGACCGCGCGCAGGCGCAGGTGGCCGCGCTGAAGAAGCTGGATCCGAAGACGAACGGCCAGGGCGTCCTCAAGGCCTACAACGAAGCGCAGACGGCCATCCTCAACGCGGCCAACCGCTCCAGCCTCACGCGTGAAGTGCACCCGGACGCCGCCATGCGCGACGCGTCCCGCGAGTGCGAGCAGCAGGTGGACGCCGCCAACGTGGCGCTGTCGCAGGACCGCGGCGTCTACGACGCGCTGTCGCTGGTGGACCTGTCCAAGGAGGACGCGGCCACGCGCCACTGGGTGGACCGCACGCTCTTGGACTTCCGCCGCGCGGGCGTGGACCGGGACGAGGCCACGCGCGCCAAGGTGAAGGCGCTCAACGAGGAGATCCTGAAGCTGGGCCAGCAGTTCGGGCAGAACATCGCGGAGGACACGCGCAGCGTGGCCTTCACGCCCAAGGAGCTGGACGGGCTGCCGGAGGACTACAAGAAGGCGCACGCGCCCGGCGCGGACGGCAAGGTGGTCATCACCAGCAACTACCCGGACTACTTCCCGTTCATGACGTACGCGAAGAACGCGAAGGCGCGCGAGAAGCTCTGGCGCACCTACCGTCAGCGCGCGTTCCCCAAGAACCAGGCGGTGCTCGCGCAGCTCATCGCGAAGCGCGACGAGCTGGCGAAGCTGCTGGGCTACGACACCTACGCGGCCTTCACGACCGAGACGCGCATGACGC
Source organism: Corallococcus sp. M7 (assembly GCF_054512695.1). Taxonomy (NCBI): domain Bacteria; kingdom Pseudomonadati; phylum Myxococcota; class Myxococcia; order Myxococcales; family Myxococcaceae; genus Corallococcus; species Corallococcus sp. M7. Next base: position 338,460 of record NZ_CM137252.1, on the reverse strand, counting down.
GCACGCAGCAGGCCGCGGCGGACTTCATCGACCAGCTGGCGCAGGCCACGGAGGCCCGCGCGAAGAAGGAGATGGCGGACCTGCTGGCGCGCAAGAAGAAGGACGTGAAGGGCGCCACCGTGGTGGAGCCCTGGGACCAGGACTACTACGAGGACCGGCTGCGCGCGGAGAAGTTCGGGTTCGACTCGCAGGCGGTGCGGCCCTACCTGGAGTACGCGCGGGTGAAGGACGGCGTGATGGGCATCACCTCCAGCCTGTGGGGGGTGGCCTTCCAGCCGGTGAAGGACGCGAAGACGTGGCACGGCGACGTGGAGGCGTATGACGTCGTGGACAACGGCAAGCCGCTGGGCCGCATCTACCTGGACATGCACCCGCGTGACGACAAGTACAAGCACGCGGCGCAGTTCGACCTCGTGACGGGTGAGATGGACAAGCGGCTGCCGGAGGCCGTGCTGGTGTGCAACTTCCCGCGCCCCGGCGACCTGATGACGCACGACGAGGTGGGGACGTTCTTCCACGAGTTCGGCCACCTGATGCACACCATCTTCTCCGGCCACCAGAAGTGGACGCCCATCTCCGGCATCTCCATGGAGCGCGACTTCGTGGAGACGCCGTCCATGCTCCTGCAGCAGTGGGCGGAGCAGCCGGAGGTGCTCAAGAGCTTCGCCAAGCACCACGAGACCAACGAGCCCATCCCCGCGGAGATGGTGGAGAAGCTGCGCGCGTCGAAGGAGTTCGGCCAGGGCCTGTTCGCGCGCCGCCAGCTGTTCCTGTCCGCGGTCAGCCTCCAGTACTACTCGCGCGCGCCGGGCTTCGACACGTCCGCGGTGCTCTCCGAGCTGCAGAAGAAGCTGTCGCCCTTCCGCCACGAGTACCGCGACGGCACCCACTTCGAGCTCGCCTTCGGGCACCTGGATGGGTACTCGGCCGCGTACTACACGTACCTCTGGTCCTCCGTCATCGCGAAGGACCTGGAGTCGAAGTTCCAGGAGAACGGCTACCTGGACCGTGACACGGCCATGCACTACCGCAAGACGGTGCTGGAGCCCGGCGGCTCCAAGCCCGCCGCGGAGCAGGTGAAGGACTTCCTCGGCCGGCCGTACGGCTTCGAGGCCTACCGCGCGTACCTCGACGGCACCGCGAAGACGACGGGCACCGCGAAGGAAACGAAGTAGCGAAAGTCGCTTCCCCGGGAGCGGGCCCCTGCCGCCCGCTTCCGGGAGCGCCTCGCCGCCTGACCCGCCCTTCGAGGCAGGAGTCGGCGCGCGGTGCCTCACTGGACCCCGGGCCCTGCCCGGTCGCGGAACTCCCCTTCCCCTTCAAGTGCCTCGCGCGTGCCCATCTCCACCCCGGGGACGGAGCCTGACGTCCGTCTGTCGTCACGCGGCGGTTGGAGAGCGTCTTGCTTTGGAGCGCGCTCGCCGGGGCCCTTTCGCGGACCGGTAGGAGGCGTGCGCGCGGTGACGGCCTGCGGTCGGAGATGGCGGAGGGTGGGCCTGGCGGCAATGGCGGCGCTGTTGACCGCGAGCTGCAACGATTCTCCCCCCAAGGCGCGGGTGCTGCCGGGGCCGGACGCGCCCGGCAACGTGGACCCGCAGGACGTACTGTGCCGCTCGGCCGCGCGAGACCCGGGCCGCGTCACGCTGCACCGCCTCAACCGCGCTGAATACAACAACACCGTGCGCGACCTGCTGGGTGAAACAGGCTCGCCCGCGAGCAGCTTCCCGCCGGACGACCACGGCTTCGGCTTCGACAACAACGCGGACGTGCTCAGCATGTCCCCGCTGCTGATGGAGAAGTACTCCCACGCGGCGGAGGCGCTGGTGGAGGCCGCGTGGACGCGAGGCGCGTTCAACGCGTGCGGGCTCGACCCCGCCCAACCGGAGACGTGCGCGCGCGAGCTGCTCAAGACCTTCGCGCGCAAGGCCTGGCGCCGGCCCGTCACGCCGGAAGAGGTGGAGCGGCTGGTCGCGTTCGTGTCGCTGGCCCGGCAGCAGGGCGACGCGCCGGAGGTGGGCGTGAAGCTGGCGCTGCGAGCGGTGCTCGTATCGCCGCACTTCCTCTTCCGCGTGGAGCTGGACCCGGCCCCCACGTCCACCGCGCCGCATCCCATCAGCGACCTGGAGCTGGCGAGCCGTCTCTCCTACTTCCTCTGGAGCAGCATGCCGGATGAGGCGCTCTTGCAAGCAGCGGAGGGCGGCCACCTGCACGAGCCGGAGGTGCTGGAGGCGCAGGTGCGGCGCATGCTGGCGGACCCCAAGGCCCGCGCGCTGGTGGACAACTTCGCGGGGCAGTGGCTCTACACGCGCGCGCTCGACTTCTCCCAGCCGGAGTCGCGCTACGGCTTCGACGAGCCGCTGCGCGAGGCCATGCGCCAGGAGATGCAGCTCGTCTTCCATGAGTTCGTCACCGGGGACCACCGCCTCAAGGACCTGCTGGACGCGCCCTTCACCTACGTGAACGACCGGCTGGCCTCGCACTACGGCCTGCCCAAGCCTGGCACCACCGCGATGACGCGCGTGGAGCTGAAGGACCACCCGGAGCGCGCGGGCCTGTTCGGCAAGGGCGCGCTGCTCACCGTCACCGCCAACCCGGACCGCACGTCGCCGGTGAAGCGCGGCGTCTGGGTGCTGGAGCAACTGCTGTGCAAGGGGCCGCCTCCGCCGCCCCCCGACGCGGGCGGGCTGGCCCCGGCGGTGGACCCCACGCTCAACATCAAGGCGCGCATGGCGCAGCACCGCGTGGACCCCACCTGTTCGGGCTGTCACACTCTGATGGATCCACTGGGCTTCGGCATGGAGAACTTCGACCCGGTGGGCCGCTGGCGCACGAAGGAGGAGGGCGGCGCGGTGGTGGACCCCAGCGGCGAGCTGCCCGGGGGCAAGGTGTTCAACGGCGTGGCGGAGATGCGCGCCGTGGTGAAGCAGGACCCGGACCTGTCCGCGTGCATGACGCGCCACCTGCTCACCTACGCGCTCGGACGCGGCGCGGAGGGCGAGGACCGCTGCACCGTGCGCGACATCTCCCAGCAGGCCGAGGGCCGGGGCGGCCGGCTCACCGATTACATCCTCGCCATCGTCCGCAGCGACGCGTTCCTGCAGCGGCGGGGCGAAGCGGAGGGACACACGCCATGAGTCACACTGCCCTCTCCCGCCGGACACTCCTGCGCGGCATGGGCGCGCTGATGGCGCTGCCGCTCCTGGACGTCATGCGCCCCACCACGGCCCGCGCCGCCACGCCGGCCCCGCGCCGCTTCGTGGCCTTCTACACGCCCTGCGGCATCCACATGCCCAAGTGGACGCCCGGTGGGGAGGGCGCGGACTGGTCCCTGACGCCCACGCTCGCGTCGCTGGCGCCGGTGAAGAGCGACCTGCTGGTGCTGAGCGGCCTGGACAACCTGCCCGGCAGGCCGGACGGCGACGGCCACCACGCCGCCGCGACGGCCGCGTTCCTGTCCTGCGTGAAGGCGCGCAAGACGGAGGGCACCAACATCCGCACCGGCATCTCCATGGACCAGGTGCTGGCGAACGCGGTGGGCACGGCCACGCGCTACCCGTCGCTGGAGCTGGGCATCGACCAGGGCAAGGGCATTGGCAACTGCGACTCCGGCTACGCGTGCCCGTACGCGAACAACATCGCGTGGGCGGGGCCGTCCACGCCCGTGCCCAAGGAGACGAAGCCCCGCGCGGCCTTCGAGCGGCTCTTCGCGGACTTCGACCCGAACGTCACGCAGGCGGAGCTGGCGAAGCGCAAGGCGTATGGCCTGAGCATCATCGACGCCGTGCGCGACGACGCGAAGTCGCTCCAGGGGAAGCTGGGCACCACGGACAAGCGCAAGCTGGACGAGTACTTCACCGGCGTGCGCGAGCTGGAGCTGCGCGTGAACGCGATGGACGGCGCCGGCCCCACGTGCGGCACTGCCACAACGCCCGGGGACAGCGAGGACGTGCGGGAGAAGACGAAGGCGATGCTGGACCTCATCGTGCTCGCGTTCCAGTGCGACCTGACCCGCACGTGCACCTTCATGCTGGGCAACGCGCGCAGCCAGCGCGTGTATTCGTTCCTGGGGCTGTCCGGCGAGCACCACACGTACTCGCATCACCAGCGCTCCCAGGCCAACTACGACGCGCTGGCGAAGATCGACAAGTGGGAGGTGGAGCAGTTCTCGTACCTCCTCCAGCGCATGAAGGCCGTGCAGGAGGAGGGCGGGACGCTGCTGGACCACAGCGCCGTGTACTTCTCCAGTGAGATCGCCGACGGCAACATGCACGAGCACAAGAACCTGCCCGTCCTGCTCGCGGGCCGCGCGGGCGGTGCCCTCTCCCCGGGCCGGCACATCCGCTACGGGGGCCAGCCGCTGGCGAACCTCTACATCGCGCTGCTGAACATGTTCGGCGTGGCCGGGACGACCTTCGGTGACGACGGCACCGGGCCGCTTCCGGGCCTGGGAGCGTAGGGCAGGAGGGGGCTCGGGCCCCCTGGGGGCCGCCTGCCCCGTTCGGTTCTCCTGCGCGCGGGGCCCAGGTGCGGAATGATTCCGCGCATGGCACCTCCTGTGTTCCGTCGCGGGCTCGCCGTGTTGCTGCTGGCCCCGTTGCTTGGCTGTGGTTCCAGCGCGAACGCGCAGCGGCCCGTCTCCGCCTCCACGAAGAAGGACGCGGCCACCGCCGTCGCGCGCAAGGCCCCCGCGGCCACGCCCGCGCCCTCCGAGGGCTCGCGCAAGCCGGTGCCGTCCGCCGCGGAGCTGAAGCGCGACATGGTGGCCGCGCACAATCAGGCGCGCGCGAAGGCGTCACGTCCCACGCCGAAGCCGGCGCTGCCCGCGCTCACCTGGTCCGACGAGGCGGCGCGCAAGGCGGAGGCCTACGTGAAGGAGTGCCGCTTCGAGCACAACCCGGACCGGGGCAGCTTCGGAGAGAACCTGGCCGCCGCGACGCCGGACACGTGGAACACCGCGCAGGTGGTGAAGGGCTGGGCGGACGAAGCCGCTGACTACGACTACGCCACCGGCAAGTGCAAGGCCGGGAAGATGTGCGGCCACTACACGCAGGTGGTGTGGCGCACCACGAAGGCGGTGGGCTGCGCGACGCAGCTGTGCACGAAGAACTCGCCCTTCGGCGGCAACGTGAAGACGTGGCAGCTCTGGGTGTGCAACTACGCGCCGCCGGGCAACTGGGTGGGCGAGAAGCCCTACTGAGCCGCGAGCGTGATGACTTCAATGCCGTTCGCCGTGCCCACGGCGAAGCGGCGGTTCGCGGCGTCCAGCGCGAAGTGCGGCGGGGGCGGCAGGTGGTGGCGGATGCTGGCCAGCACCTTCCCCGTGTCCAGGTCCTCCCAGCGCTGAACGACGCGGCCGGTGGTGCGCGACACGAGCTTCGGGTGGCCGAAGAAGTCCACCACGTGCTCCGCGTCCACGACCATCAGCGGGCCCGCGGGCTCCTCCAGCACCACCTCCGACAGCACCTTCTTCTCCGTCAGCGAGTAGGTGCCCAGGAAGAACCCGGCGTCGTCGCGGGACTCTTCCATCCGCACGAAGACGAGCGTGTCCTTCGCCCCGAAGGCCACGGACGTGAGGAAGATGCCGTTCTCCACGCCCTCCATCAGCTCGGCGCTGTCCAGCGACGCGGGCTCCTCCAGCGCGCGGGGCACGTCGAACACCGACGCCGCGTCCACCGGGTGCCAGATCCACCCCGCGCTCGCCAGGTAGCGCCCGTCCGGGCTGAACTGGAGCCGCGAGTGGAAGATGTCCGCAGGGGTGTTGTCGCGCTTCGTGAGGCGCTCACCCGTGGCGGCGTCCTCCAGCTCCACCACGCAGTACGACTCCGGGCAGTGCGCCAGCAGCGTGCGTCCGCTGGGGAGCGTGTACAGGGCCACGGGGTAGTCGTGGACGTGCGCCTGGTAGAAGTCGCGCATGAGCTGCCGCACCACGCGCGTGCCGTCGAGCAGCAGGCCCGCCGTCCCCAGCGACTCGTACAGCACGCTGTAGCGGCCATCCGGGGACATCACCGCGCGGTCGAAGCGGTAGGCGTAGCGGATGTGCGGGTCATCGGTGCTGCCGTCCAGGTGGTAGCGCACCATGCCGCCCACCGGGTCCACCAGGGCGTCGCCGCTCCAGCAGAGGGAGGACACGGCGCCCGGGGTCTTCAAGGTCTGTCTCTGGAAATCCATGGCGCCGGGGACGGAGGTGCCCGGCGCGGCCTGACGGCTCAGGCGGGGATCATGGACAGCAGTTGCTGGGCCTTCGCGCGCAGCTCCTTGTCACCGCCCTGGAGCACCTGCTGGGCGTGGTGGCGGGCCTTCGCGGGCTCGCCCAGGCGCAGCGCCAGCGCCAGGTTGAAGTGCGTGGTGGAGTCCTGGGGGTGCGCCTCCAGCACCGGCGCCAGGACGGACGCGGCGAGCGCCGGGCCCTCCTGGGGCACGTGCTCCAGGTAGTGCACCGCCAGGTCGTTGGGCGCGCCCGTGTCCGTGGGCGCCTTCGCGACGGCCTCTTCCAGCAGCGTGCGCACCCGGCCGCGCTGGCCCGCGATGTCCAGCGCCCGCGCGAGCTGCCGGCGGGCCTCCACCGACTCAGGGTCGCGCTGGAGGACCTCCTCGAAGAGGGGCAGGGCCTCGTTCAGCTTGCCGGCGAGCAGCGCGGCCATGGCGTGCAGGCCGATGAAGTTGGGGTTCTCCGGCGCCAGTTGGCGCAGCCGCAGCGCGGCGGCCAGGGCGTTCTGCGTGAGGCCCCCGAGCAGCGACAGGTTGAAGATCTCCTCCCAGAGGACCGCGTCGTCCGGCGCCAGCGTCAGCGCGTCCCGCAGCTCCTGAAGCGCGAGCCCCAGGTCCCCCGTCTCCAGATACGCCCGCGAGCGTTCCCACTGCGCGCGGTAGGACTCCTTGACCATCGTGCCCCTCAACCCCGGAACATCTTGTGGAACAGCCGCATGAACATACCCGACTTGGGGGCGGTCTCCGGGCGGCCGGACTGCTGGTGCTGCGCCTCCGACTGGAGGTCCAGCTTCTGCTTCAGCTTCTTGAGGTCCGGGTCGACGGAAAAGGTGCTGAACTCATCGTTCCCATCGAGGGCTGTCTGGATCTTCCTCGCGCGGGATTCGTCGTGGCTCATGTCGCGTCTCCTGACCGGACCTTCACCCTACCACGGGGTCCCCGCCGCTCCCCATCCTCGCCGCCCCGCTGTCCGCTTGCCCGCACACCCACCCGCGCGCGGATAATCCCCGCCATGCGACGCCCTTCCTTGTTCCGCGCCCTGTCCCTGCTCAGCCCGTTCCTCCTGCTCGCCTGTATCCCTGACGGGGACCCGGACGACGCGCCCACGGACGCGGGCGTCCAGGAGGACGGCGGCACCACCAACCCTGATGGCGGCGGCGTGGAGCTGACGCAGTTCGCCCGCGACATGCTGGACGCCCACAACGCGGCCCGCGCCGCCGCGAAGCCCACGCCGTCCCCCGCGCTGGAGCCGCTCACGTGGGACCCCACGGTGGAGGAGACCGCGCGCAAGTGGGTGGAGCAGTGCCAGTTCAAGCACAACGACGGCCGGGGCAACGCGGGAGAGAACATCGCCGCCGCCACGCCGGGGCTCTGGGACGCGAAGGGCGCGGTGAAGGGCTGGGTGGACGAGGCGGTGGACTACGACTACGCGAGCAACACCTGCAAGGCGGGCGAGGTCTGCGGCCACTACACGCAGGTGGTGTGGCGCAACACGCGCCGCCTGGGCTGCGCCACGAAGCGCTGCACCACCAACTCTCCCTTTGGCGGCACCTCTCCCTGGGACTTCTGGGTGTGCAACTACGCGCCCCCGGGCAACTTCACGGGCCAGCGTCCCTACTGAAGGCCGCTGGCCCCGCGCGTCCTTCAGCGCTTGAGCGTGCGCGCGAGGAAGGCGGACGTCTCCGCCCAGGCGGACGCGGCGGAGCGCTCGTCGTAGCGGGCGCCGGAGGGGTTGGCGAAGGCGTGGTCCGCGTCGTACTCCACGATGCGGCTGCGCACGCCGGCCTCGTCCAGCGCCTTCTCGAAGGTCTGCACCGTCTGCGGCGGGATGGACTTGTCCTTGGTGCCGAAGATGCCCAGCACCTGCGCCTTGATGGTGGAGAGCTGCTGGGGGTCGGTCACCGGGTGGCCGTAGTAGATGACCGCCGCGCTCAGCTCCGGGATGGCCATGGCGGTGCGCAGCGACCAGCCGCCGCCGAAGCACCAGCCGATGCTGCCGGTGCGCACGGCCTGGATGCGCGGGTCGCCCTTGAGGAACGCGTGCGCGGCCAGCAGCGTCTTCGTGGCCTGGTCGTCGTCCACGGCCTTCACCAGCGCGAGCGCCTCGTCGGGGTTGGTGCCCACCTTGCCGCCGTAGAGGTCCACCGCGAGCGCCGCGTAGCCTTCCGCCGCCAGCCGGTCGGCCCAGGCCTGCACGTGCTCGTTGAGGCCCCACCACTCGTGGATGACGATGACGGCGGGCAGGGGGCCCTTCGCGTCCGGCGGCAGGCTCAGGTAGGCCTTGGAGCCGTCGGACAGCTCCACCGGCTGACCCCGGCGCTCGGGGGCGGAGTCCGTGCGCAGGGTGTGCATGGCCTTGAACTCCTCCTCGGAGACGGCGCCCGTGGCGGACGGCGCACGGCCCACCTCCGCCGGACTGCTCGTCGCGCAGGCGCCCAACATCAGCGCCGCCGCCAGCACCCACGTGAGCCTCTTCATGTCCGGCTTCATCGTCCGTGTCCTTTCGGGGCCCGGGCTGTCCGGGCCGCTCTTTCGCGTGCCTTTGGGGCGTAGCGCGCTGGAGGCGGAGGCGCCAGCGCGTTGAGCCCCGGACGCGAAGAGGGCCGGCGCGAGGGGAAGTCCCTCACGTCGGCCCTCGTTCTTCAGCGCTCCCGGTCAGGGGAGGCGGTGACTACTTCGTCGCCGGGGGCGGCTTGGCGGCCGGGGGCGGCTTCGCGCCGGGGGCCGGGGGAGCGCCCATGCCCGGGGGCATGCCCTGCATGCCGGGGGTGGGCTCGGGGGGCTTCACGATCTCGAGCAGCTCGACCTCGAACACCAGGGCGGCGCCGCCGGGGATGTTCGGGGGCGCGCCGCGGTCGCCGTAGGCGATGTCGGAGGGGCACACGAGCTGCGCCTTGCCGCCGACCTTCATCTTCTGGAGGCCCTCGGTCCAGCACTTGATGACGCCCTGGAGCGGGAACTGCGTGGGCTCACCGCGCTTGTAGGACGAGTCGAACTCCTTGCCGTCCGCGAGCGTGCCCTTGTAGTGCACCTTCACGATGTCGGTGGCCTGGGGCTGGGGACCGGTGCCCGCCTGGGTCTCCTTGTAGATGAGGCCGGACTCGGTCTTCACGGCACCGGGCTCCTTGGCCTTCTCCTCGAGGAACTTCGCGGACTTCTCCTTCTCCGCGTTGGCCTTGCGCAGCGAACGCTCGCGCGCGAGGTCCTGGAGCTTGGGACCGTAGGTCTCCAGGTCCACGTCGGTCTTCTGACCGGTGACCTGGGCCGTGAGGCCGGCCTTCACGAACTCCAGCTCCTGCGGGGTCATGTCGAACACGCTGATGCTGCGGCCGATGGACAGGCCCAGCGCGTACAGCGTCTTCTGCTCCTCGGTCTGAGGAGCGCCGGCGGTGGCCGCCGCCGTGGAGGTGCCGGTGGCGGAGGTGTCGCCCGGCTTCGCGCCCTGGCCCTGGCAGGCCGTCAGGCTCAGCATCGCCGCGATCAGGATCGTCTTCTTCATCATGATGTCGTCGCCTTTCCTTTGGCTCAGCGGCGGCCGACCGCCCCCCGCTGCATGCCTGGGGGCGCGGTCTACTACAGAAAGTGCCCGGTATCCTCTTGGGAACCGTGCTTTCCCCGGATGGGGGTCCATGCAGGTAGGACAACCGGCCGCCGGCCGCCCAACCGGCGGGAAGGCCCCGGATTCCCGGCGGGAATGGTGGGAACCCCTACCGGGAGCGGCCGCCGAAGGCGGCCTGGGAGACCAGGAGCAGGACGATGGCGCCCAGAATGGCGCCCAGGAAGCCGGTGGGCTCCGGGTCGCGCCAGTCGGTGCCCCGCCAGACGGACGTGAGGAAGCCGCCCACGAAGGCCCCGGCGACGCCCAGGAGCGTCGTGCCAATGCACCCCAGGCGCTGGTTCCCCGGCAGCACGGCCCGGGCGATGAGCCCCGCGAAGAAGCCGAAGATGATCCACCCCAACAGCCCCATGACGTCCTCCCCGTGCGGCGAGTGAAGGCCCGCAATGTGGCGCACGGGAAGCGGGGGCGGAAGTCCACCCCGTCGCATAGGCTGCCGCGCGACCCATGAGCCCCCTCCGCCGAGCCACCCGGGACGACAACGCCGCGCTGTTGGACCTGTTCGGCGATGTGCCCATGACCGGGGACCTGGTGCTCAGCACGCAGCGGTCGCCGGACTACTTCGGCCTCTTCACCATGCAGCGCGGGGAGGCGGAGGTCTGGGCCCACGGGGAAACATCCCGCCTGGATGGCATGGGCGCCATCCATGTCCGTGACGGCTGGCTGGACGGCAAGCCGTGCCGTGTGGGCTATCTGGGCGACCTTCGCACCCGCTTCTCCGCGCGCCGCGCCCGGGGCCTGGCCCGGTTCTATGGGCCCGTCCTGGAGGAGACCTCCCGCCGCCACGGCGTGGACGTGTTCCTCACCGCCGTCATGGCCTCCAACGCCGCCGCGCTCCAATCACTCGTGCGCCGGGGCGCGTCCCGGGAAGCGCAGCCGCACTACCACCTGATGCGCGCGTTCTCCGCCGTGTCACTCCAGTTCGTCCTGCGCCGCAAGCCACGCCCCAGCCGCTACACCGTGCGCCGGGCCACCGCCGCGGATGTGCCCGCCATGGCCGCGCTGCTGGACGCGGATCACCGCTCGCGTCCCTTCGGCTACCGCTTCGACACGGGTGAGTTGGAGCACCGCCTCGCTCACTGGCCGGGGCTTCGCGTGGAGGACTCGTTCCTCGCGTTCGATGCCGCGGGGCAGCTCGTCGGCTGCACCTCCGCGTGGAACCCCGACGCCGTGAAGCGCTACCGCGTGATGGCGTACCGGGGCGGCATGAAGTGGGTGCGCCGGGGCTTCAACGCGCTCGCCACCGTCACCGGCGCGCCCCGCCTGCCCGCGCCCGGCGGTGACTTCCGCTACTTCTACCTCTGCAACACCAGCATCCCCTCGGAGGACCCCGCCGTCCTGCGCGCGCTGCTGGATGCCGTCTACGCCGCGTTCCACGGCCGGGGCTTCCACTTCTTCACCGTGCAGCAGGACGCCGGTGATCCGCTGACTTCCGCCTTCGATGGCTTCATCCAGCGGAGGTTGGATTTCCACCTCTACGCCGTCACGCCCGCCTCGCGTCCCCCGAGGACCTTCCCGGGGGGACGCACCGGCTTTGAAATCTGCCTGCCCTGACGCTCACACCACGCGCGTCTTCCAGCGCCCACGCCGGAACAGGACGATGCCCACCACGGACATCACCGCGAAGGCCGCGGGCACCGCCCAGTACGCTCCCACCACGCCCAGCCCCACTGGATGGGCCAGCACCCACGCCAGCGGCAGCTCCAGCGCCCAGAGGCACCCCAGGTCGATGAGTGTGGGCGTGCGCGTGTCCCCCGCGCCGTTGAACGCGGAGGTGATGACCATGCCGTACGCGCACGACAGGAAGCTCAGGCTGAAGATGCGCAGCGCCGTGGCCCCCGTGTCCACCACCGCCGGGTCCGTCGTGAACGCGCCCAGCAGCGGATGCGCGAAGATGAAGAACGCCACGCCGATGCTGCCCAGCACCATCAGGTTGTACTTGCCCGCCAGCCACACCGCCTTCGCGCCCCGGTCCGGGTCGCCCGCGCCCATGCTCTGCCCCAGCAGCGTGGCCGCCGCGTTGCCCAGGCCCCACGCGGGCATCAGCGCGAACATCACGATGCGGATGGCGATGGTGTAACCCGCCAGCGCCGTGCTGCCGAAGGTCGCCACGATGCGCACCAGCACCACCCAGCTGGACGTGGTCACCAGCGCCTGCACCATGCCCGCGCCCGACAGCCGCAGCATCGCGAGCATCGTCGCGGGCTCCAGCGACACGTGCTCGCGCCGCACCTGGAGCCGGCCGTTGGACCGCATCAGCCGGTAGAGCTGGTACACCACGCCCGCGCTGCGGCCCAGCGTGGTGGCCCACGCCGCGCCCACCACGCCCATCTCCGGGAACGGCCCCCAGCCGAAGATGAGACACGGCGCGAGCACGATGTTGAGCCCGTTGGCCAGCATCAACACGCGCATCGCGATGGCCGCGTCACCCGCGCCCCGGAAGATGGCGTTGATGAGGAAGAGCAGCAGGATGCTCACCACGCCGCCCATCATCACGCGCGTGTAGCCCACGCCGTGCTCCAGCACCCACGGCGAGCCGCCGAGCGCCGCCATCATCGGCCGGGCGAAGATGATGCCCGCCACGGCCAGCACCGTGGAGATGATCACCCCCAGGCCAATGGCCTGCACCGCCGTGCGCGCCGCCCGCTCCGAGTCCTTCTCTCCAATGCGCCGGGCCACCATCGCCGTGGCGCCGATGCTCAGGCCCATGCCGGCCGCGTAGATGATGGTGAGGATGCCTTCGGTGAGTCCCACCGTGGCCACCGCCTCCGCGCCCAACCGGCCGACGAAGGCGACGTCCACCACGGCGAACACCGACTCCATGCACATCTCCAGCACCATGGGCACGGCCAGGAGGAAGATGGCCCTCCCGAGCGGCAGCTGGGTGAGGTCCTGCTCCGTACCGTGCAGGGCCTCCTTCATCAGGGACCACAGCCCCTTGTTCACGGCGTCGCCGCTGGCCACGAGCTCGGGAGCCTGGGCGTGGCGGTCCGCCAACGGTGTCTCTTCCACGGGGTGAGGCCTTTCGAGAGCGAGGGGACTTCCTACCGCGAAACGCCCACACGTGGCGCCCAGCGACGCTGGCTTCCTACGCCCCCCGTCCCCCACTCCTGACATCTGAAGGTGCCGCACCCACCCTCATCGACTCAGCAAGCGAGCGTCCGCTGCTGGACGGCGGAGTCGTGCCTTTGGACATGATGCCCCTACGAAGGCCGGGAGTAGCTTGCTGCATCCCGATGAGTCCCTTACCCGCGACCGCTTCTCTCCTGCCCACCGCGGTAGGTCCTCATTTCACCCTGGCCTCGTCCGCGCGACTGCTGGGCACCACGCAAGTGGGGCCCGGGGCCATCATCTCCCGCGGCGCCGTGGTGCGCTCGGTGGGGGGCTCCGTGATGTTGGGAGCCTTCTCCACGCTGCGCGAGGACGCGGTGGTGGTGGGCACGCCCGAACGGCCCACGTCCATTGGAGAGAAGACCGTGCTCGGTCCGCGCTCGCTGGTGATGGGCGCGCGCGTGGGATCCCTCTGCGACATCGGTGATGGCGCCATCCTGATGCCCGGCGTGACGCTGGGCGACCGCTGCCTGGTGGGCGAGGGCACCGTGTTGCCGCCCGGCATGACGGTGCCGGATCAATCCGTGGTGCTGGGCCGGCCGGGACAGGTCCTGAGGATGCTCTCCTCCGAGGACCTGACCCACCTGCAACAGCGCCGGGGCGGCGACCTGTCGCTGCCCGCAGCGCCTTTGACCCCTTTCTCCGCGCGTGACCGCGCCGAGGACGCCCCCATGGGACAGCTGTATGCCTTTCGCGACCGTCACCCCTTCGTCCACCCGACCGCCACGCTCTTCTCCTCCGCGGAGGTGTCCGGTGACGTGGTCATCGGCGCGGGGGCCATCATCGGCGCGGGTGTGAAGATCACCGGCGACCTGAACGGCCCGGTGCGCATTGGCGCGCGGGTGCAGATCCTGGAGAACACGGTGCTGCACCTGCAGCCGGACACCATGCTGGTGCTGGATGAAGGCGTGGTGGTGGGCCCGGGCTGCGTGCTGCACGCGTGCAACCTGGGCGCGGGCACGGTGGTGGAGCCCGGCGCCATCCTCTGCGAGGGCAGCCACCTGGGCAAAGGCTGCCACGTGGCCGCCGGCAGCCTGGTGAAGGCGCGCGCGGTGTTCCCGGACTACGCGCTGGTGGAGGGCTTCCCCGCGGCGCAGGTGGGCACGCGCACGTCGCCGCCGGAGCCGCCGCGCTGGGTGCTGCGGCCCGAGGACCTGCCGGGCCTGCGTCGCATGGGGTGAGGGGATTTGCACTGGCCGTGCGCCCTCTGGCAGGGTCGCGGCCATGGAACAGGTCAACTCAATCATCGAGATCGCGGGCCCGCTGCTGCTGGGCCTGGCCAGCGGCGCGCTCTTCCGGAAGTTCGTCTACCCGCGCGTCCTCGCGCGGATGGGAAGCCTGGCCTCGTGGGTGACCTCCGCCGCCAACACGTGGGTGCTGTTCGGGCACCTCTGCATCGCGCTGGGCGTGGCGGCCGCGTGCCATGCGTCCAATGCCGTCGCGACGCTGATGTGGCTGCATGAGCACCTGCCCGCGCCGCCCTTCGCGCTGACGCAGGAACTGCTCCACGGGTTCTTCCTGGGGGCGACCTTCTTCTCCGGGTACTACCTGGCGATGTTTCCCTCCTCGGGCTCCGAGGAGGAGCAGACCTCAGGCACCCCAGCCTGAATGACCGCTCGCATGGAAGGTGTTGGCGAAAGAGGCCAGCGGTCGGGTCGCTCCATGTGGGCGCGGGCAGGCCTCGTCATGGTTGCCTTGGGTGTTTGTGCCTGCGAGACGGAGGAGATTCGGCAACTGGAAACGCTGTCGCGGCTCGCGCGGCTCGATCGTGCCGAGAAGATGGAGCTCATCGCGAACCGCGAGGAGCGGAAGCGTGAGTTGCAGGTCGTGGAGCACGCCCTTCGCCTCCACTGTCCCCCGAACGACGAGACCGAACTGCGCTCACGGCTGACGCAAGCCGTGGGTGGAGCGGAGGTGTCGGTGCTCCGCGAGAGCGGCGAGGGGAGGCTGCTTCGGATCCAAGGGACGGGAGCGGCAAGCGACCTCGTCGAGACAGTGGAGACGCTGGGGAAGAGCGCACCCTTTCTTTCTCTGAAGCGGCTCTCCCTCCGTCGCGAGGCGTGGTCGATGGACCTCGCTCCAGGGCCGGCCTGTCCGACGCTTGAGGCAGACGCGGCCACGGTCACCCGATATCCACTTCCGCCCGAAGGAGTGTTCTGGCGCGGAACCAGCAGGAAGCTGCGGGCGGAGATCCTCGCCATGGAGCATGACATCCAGCGATGGGAGTCCACCGTGTTGGCGGGAGGCGTGGCGAGGCTGAACTCCCGCCTGGCCCTGTTTGAACGCCGCCGGAACCAACAGTTGGACGGGCTTGGGTACCTGACGGGTCAACTGCCGTTGCTCAAGGGACTCCTCGATGCCGCCGTCGAGCCTGCGCTGACGCTTTCCTGGAAGGAGGACGGCGTATGGCTCCTCGAAGGCGGCCGGGATGGGATGGATGGAGGTTGGGTCGATCGCCTCGGGCAGGCTGGCTACCGGTTGACGGCGGAGAGGTCGGGTTCCCTGGTGCTGAAGCATGTGTCGACGCTGAAGCGGGCCCCGGAGGGCGGCTGATACTCCGGGAGCCGGCTCCCTCGGGCCCAGGTTCAGACCCAGAAGACCACGTCGCGCTCCGCGTCCTCGGGACCGGGGCCGTGCGCGTCCTCGCGGAGCCAGCGGCGGTACGCTTCGATGTCCGCGTGGTGCAGGTCCGCCTCCGTGCTCGAGTACACGCCGCCGCCGGGACCTCAGCGAGGCGTTAGGGGACAGTCGGCTACGCTGTTCAGTCATTCACCGACGCTGTCCCTCACGGCGACCGGTGGTCGGGTCTCCGCTGCGACATTCCTCCAGCCACGATCGAACGTGAACGTCCGCGTGAGAGCTACAGGGTTCTGAATCTTGAGCACTCGCGCTCTCGCTGGGTCGGTTGCGTACTCGACTATATACAGCCAGTACGCATCACCCTTCTCACGCGCACAATCGAACTGTGTATGGGAAAGACCGACGGGCCGTTCCTCTAAACTTCTCATCATCGACTTAACTTCGACCCATCGAACCATCTGTCCGCCGTCGTTGGCTTCGTAGAGGTCGAAGCCGGGATTGCCCTCCGGCGTACGATGCAGCTGGGGTTCGAGCGAGATGATCAAGGCGATGGCTTGCTCCTCAATCTCCATACGTGCCGCATGCTCAAGCCCATCCGGGTCGGGTCCATCGTCGGGGTGAGTTCCGACATAGGAGATGAAGTATTGCCCTGCCTCTTGAGAAGGCGAGTATGTTTTTAGGGCACTGTCAGTTGTCTTTCCATTGTTGGCACCGGCTGGATGCATGCCTGAGTCGTCATGCGCTTCACTGTGGCGTTGCATGCCCCCACGAGGTGTCCCACTGTCAGTACGGCTCTGGTCGCCAATTCCCACGCCGTGCCCCGCGCCAGCGGTCTCGCGGGCTGCCCCTTGAGGGACCGACCCGCCCCCACTCTTACCGCCAGCGTTTGCAGCATCGCGATTGTCCGTATCGTCATTGGGACCTTGTTCTGCCGCGCGGCCATCGTCTGCTTTTGCATCACGCCCCACATCGTCCTCGGGCGGCAAACTGGTGATGCCAAGCCGGCTTGCAAGGTCAGCCGCGCTGGTGATGCCGTGCTTTCTCAGCAAGTCGAGAGCTGCTGGATCGATGCCTGCTTCTTTTGCCAGTTGGTCGATGATCGGCGGCTTGAAAGCAATCTTGCTCAACAGGAAGGGATTGGCTTTCCATTCTAGGCTGTCGAAGACCACCAATCCCGGCGGCACCAACTCACCGCTGGCATCGGGCACCCAAGCCGCCTTGTTGAGGCGACGCAGGAAAGCAGCCGGGAATGGCGGCGTCCTGCGACCGCCGTAGTGGGACCAACTATACGAGCCATCGAACACGCCGCGACCCCGGCGTTCTTCGAGGTCTCCCAGGCTCTCCCAGATCAAGCGAGCGCGTTCAGCGCGTTGTTCAGGCTTAAGGCTCGGCAGCAGTGCGAGCAGCGCATCGAAGCCCTGCAGCACCCAATCAACCACCACGTCGTTGATGCCGGACGTCCCCTCGTGGCCGGTTTGGCGCCGGAGTTCGAGTCGCTCGTCGCGCGTAAGTGCATTCGGGGCCTCCACGGGCCGCGGGTACCTCAATGCACCACACGCTTCGAGCAACTCACGCATGTTGTCACCACGCAAGCAGTCGTACCCGTCATCGACGACGAAAACATCGGGCACACCCGCGAAGAGCGCCTTCATTCGGTCCGTGGCGATGTAGACGTTGCTAGGCTTGTCGACGTAGCCATTCCCGTCCCCGGTATCGACCACCATCACGAAGGATGTTGCGCGCAGCGCAGCAAGTAGCTTTTCCCGCTGCGCTTTTGAGTCGGTGCTGTAGGCAGCGCGGATGCGGTCGATGTCGGCGGAGTAGGCCTTGTCGTCCACATCTACTTCGGCTCCCTGGTACTTCGGCAGCACGTTCCACACCACGTCGTCTACTGGATCAGGCTCAGTAAGCCCGAGCGAAACTAGAAAGCTGCGCGCCTCTGCGGTCCCGCAAACTGCACGGCGGATCGTTGGGAAGCCGGTTTCGATTGCATTCGGCAGAAAGGCCTTCGCCTTACCGTTCTCGCGAGCAACGACGTGCGTTCCGTCATCGAGGCGGACCAGCGGAATCGTGCTTAGACGGCTCACCAATGCCTTCTGACCGTTCAAGAACGAGTACAGCTTCGCAATCCAGGCATCCGACTGCGCTTCGAGAAATGCCCTATCCAGCTTAGGTACGATCTGTTCAGGCGTAACTTCAGGGATGTGCAGTTCCTGAAGCAGGTATTTCCGAAGTATGGGTGCCTTGTCCTGAGTGATATCTCCCGTGAGCCACGTGCATCCCTTAGCGCCGAACAGCACCGCGATCTGATCCGCGCTGAACAACTCTCTCAGTTCCTGCGTACGTGCCAACCTTGCCTGCCCAGCAACGGCGAAGCCGCCGTCGAAGCAGGGCAGCAGCGGCGCGTCCAAGAAAGCCTGTCGGACCGCCTTGAAGATCGGCGCAAATATTTCCCCTTCGGGGAACTTCTCTCGGTCGAGCGGCAGGCAGAGCAATGCGGACACGTCCAGCATTTCCTTGTCGCGCATCCAGCGCACCGATTCCAGCAATAGGCCCGACGTCTCCTGGACCAAGTGCTGATTCCACGGCTCGTCACGCATGATGTTGTCCCGGCTGGGCGTCGTGCGAAACGGCCCCTGCACGAGAAAGCCAAGATTGGTCGAAACCACCGTAGGGAAGAACACCACCAACGGCGACGCAGTCACGGGCTGCACCGACCAGCGCCCGGGCGAATCCTTAATGGCGACCAGCGAGAAGGCGACCTCCACGCGACCGACCTTTTCTCGCGTGGTCGCAGTGGTCGAGAACACGTCGCGGTGGAATACCAGCCAATTCTGATCGACATCGGGCTTGTCGCTCTCTTGGCCAATCACCGTAATGCGTTGAACGTTCGAGCCAAGTGCATCCGGGTCGCTCCGCAGATAGACACCGGACGCGCCGCCCTGAACGCTCCAGTTAATTTCGTCGATGTGCCGCAGGAACAGTAGCGCTCCAGGTCCTAGGTGCTGGAAGCCAGCCGTAATCTCCTGCCACGCAGTTCCGTCCTCCGACTTCAGGGGCAAGATGATCTGCGTTTCGTCTGCCGCACGGACCGTGCGCTTTGCAGTTCTCGGCTGCACGTAGTTCTCGACGGCGAAGTCCTCGTCGCCGGAGTGAATTTCCGGGCGGTCCGTGAACGTGTAGACCGACTTGAAGCCAATGCCGAACCTGCCAATCGAGAAACGGTCCTTCGTGCTCTCCGCGATGCCGCATACGCCTCGGACATCAGCCTCATCGAAAGGCATGCCAAAGTGGGACAACGTCAGGCTGGTTGGCGTCAGCTCGAATATAACCTTGCGAGGCCCCTGCCGGTCGCCGCGCCGGCCGAGGGCGTCTTCCGCGTTCTGGAGCAGTTCGAAAATGAAGTGAGTGCGGTCGTCGTACCGGTCAACCAGCAACATCGGGCCTATCCGGCCGATGTCTGTCCCGTAACGCCGTTGGTTCTCTTCGCCTATCGCATTGTAGTTCGAAGGCACTGCGTCCCCTCCTCCTTGCATCATACTGGAGCTAGCGGAAACGTTCGGCGCCTTTCATTGCAGGTTGGTCGTCTCACCGAGGTCGCCGAAGGCCAACTCCCAATGGTTCGGCAGAACTGGAGGCAGGGACTTGATGAGGTCCACGAAGTGCGTGTGCACGGGATTCAGGTACTCGACGATGGCGCGGAGTTGGCGGCGCTCGTGGTCGGTGCGGATACGCGCGTCCTCGACGTTGAGAGCATACCGTGCAAACCAGTCTGATGGATTGAGGGCTTCTGGGAGCAGTTGAAGTCCGCCTACTTCAGCCGCATGCTGACGACCAACAGCTACTCTTTCTATGCCGTGGCAGTCCACCTGCTGCGCCGTGTCCGCAGCCGCAGCAAACTGCCTACCTGAGTCGCTACCCCTGAACGGAATCAGGTGGGCTGGCTCAAACCCAGAAGACCACGTCGCGCTCCGCGTCCTCGGGACCGGGGCCGTGCGCGTCCTCGCGGAGCCAGCGGCGGTACGCTTCGATGTCCGCGTGGTGCAGGTCCGCCTCCGTGCTCGAGTACACGCCGCCGCCGGGGCCATCCGTCAGTCCCTGGCGCTGCGTCTCCATGATGCGGACGTCCTGCTGGATGACCTGTCGCGTGTACCAGCGCACCAGCGGCGTCAGAGCCCTCCCCACCCACGCCCCTGGCACGTCCACCGGCAACCGGTAGCTGATGGCCGTGTACACCAACGTGTCCGTGGGCCCGATGGGCGTGCACTGGGAGTTGATGGCGAAGCCGCTGTCGCCCCACTGGTAGTCCACGCGCGTGACGTTGGGGACGATGAACTCATCCGTGTGCACGAGTGGCAGGCCTCGCGGATTGAACAGCCGCCCCAGGCCGGTGAGCGCGTCCTCCTCCTGGTGGTAGGTCATCCGCACCCGGCCCGCGTGACGCTTCACCGTGGAGGGGACGCGCTTGCGCGTGGGATTGCGGAACCAGCCCCGGTGCACGAAGGACGTGTGCGGCACGTCCATGAAGTTCTCCACCAGGTTCGTCACGCCGTTCGTGAAGCGCGTGACCATGAAGTAGACGGTCCAGCCGCGCTCGCCCCAGTAGGGGACCCGGAAGGGCTCCGCGCGGGCCTGGGTCACGTCCTTGCCCAGGTAGACGTAGACGAGCCCGTCCTGCTCCCGCGTGGGGAAGCGCGCGAGCCGCCCCAGGTCACAGGGCGCGGGCTTGAGGCCTTCGTGCGCGCAGGCGTGCGCGTCCAGCTTCTCTCCGCGCTGGGGCGGGCCCAGGGCGGGGATCTCCACCACCGCGCCGGACGCGTCGTAGACCCAGCCGTGGTACGGGCAGCCGAGCCGTCCGTCGAACACGTCGCCCTGGGACAGGCGCGCGTTGCGGTGGAGGCAGCGGTCTCGCAGCGCGGTGGGTGCGCCGTCGGGTCCGCGGAAGAGGACCAGTCCCGTGCCGAACACGGTGCGCGCGACGGGTCTGTTCGCGGGCAGCTCCGTGGAGAGGCAGGCCACGTACCAGAAGTCCTTCAGCGCGCCACAGCGGGCGAGGTCCGCCTCCGCGTCCAGGTCCACCGTGAGCATCGTCATGACGTCCCTCTTCCGAACCACTCCGCCCAGCCGGCCTGGCGGTGCAGGTCCACGGGCTTGATGTCGCCCGCGCGCTGACCGAGCTGGATGCATCGGGCCTCGTAACGCCGGGCCCCCTGGGTCACGCGCATCGCGCGCACCGGACCGAGTTGTCCCAGCTCCCGTGCGTAGCGGTAGTGATGGCCTTCGCACAGGGCACGCTCCACGCTCGCGGCCAGGGCGTCGGCGGGTTGATCCGTCTCGAGGAACAGACGGTAGGCCGGCGGTGTCCCCCACTCCGGCGCGAGCATGGCGAAGGCGGGACGCGTGGGGCCCAGCGTGGCGTCCAGCACCGTGCCCACTCGCGCGGCGGAGAGCTTCTCGCCCACGAGGTCCGAGACGGCGTCCGCCCGGCCGAGGAACCGCAGGCATGGCGTCGCGTGCACGAAGCCCTCCACGCGGACGAGGTCCCCCAGCCGGTAGCGCAGCAGTCCCCCGGACGTGGAGAGGAGTACCGCATGGGTGCGGCCCGCCGTCAGCTCGTGCGCCAGGAGTGGGCGGGCGTCGGGGCGCTCCGGATCCATGAATTCGATGAAGTGGCTCCGGACCGCGAGCACCGGCGCGGGCGCTTCGAAGAGGGGCACCGTGAGAACGCCCTCTGTGGCGAGCAGGCCTTTGCCCTGGACCTCGACGCCCGGGAAGCGGCGGCATGCGCCCGCCACGGCGTGCGAGGCCTGGGCGTCCGTCCACATGCTCAGGAGCGCGAGCCCTGGCCACAGCGTGCATGCGGAGGGGAGTCCGTCACGCAGGGCTGCGCGAAGTGCCTGGGCTCTCGGGATGTCACGCACGCCCTGGAGCCCCTGCACGAGCGCCGTCCAGGCAGGGTCTCGGGCCACGGGTGCACCGTCCGCGTCCTGTTCGGGGGGCCGCAGCGTGCCGCGCTCCAGGTCCTCCGCGAGCCGCTCGCCGTGCCGCTCCAGTGCGTCCATCAGCAGCGTGAGGAAGCTGGGATTCCAGACGCTGATCAACGACAGGTTCGAACACCGCACGAGGTACCACAGCGTCACGTAACGGCACGGTTCGACGTGCGGAGCCTGGCCCACCGAGCCCGGCACCGCGAAGACGCGCGAGAGCAACGGCTGCAACGGACGCGGGAACCACGCGCTGTCCTCCGCCGAGCCTATCGGGATGCCTCCTGGCGTCCGGTGCTGTCTCCGGCCCAGAGGAGAGATGGACCAATAGCTGGGGCCCTCGCGCACGGCGGGGCGGCGCAGGAAGACCTCGTGCAGCATGGGCGCGAGCGCGCGCTGGAACTCGCGCAGCAGGCCCTGTGTCACCGGCACCCGCTTGGACGCGCCCGATGAGCCACCGGACAGCTCGAAGCGCAGCACGGGCTCGCGCGTGAGGACCCGCGCTTCTCCTCGCGCGATGCGCTCGACGTCTTCCGCCACCGTGTCTGGAGTCGTGATGGGCACCGCGTCCTGGAACTCCCGAGCGGTGCGGATACGGCCGAAGTGCGGCACCCGTGCTGCCTGTGCCGTGCCCTCCACGGCGCGGAGGATGCGCGCCAGACACTCGGCTTGCGCGGCTTCGGGCTCGCGCAGTGCATGACGGAAGCGCAGCGCGGACGGCGTCAGCGCCGCCATCGTGGCGGACAACATCGTGCGGGAAGTCAGCACGGCACGTCCTCGCGCGGATTCGCGAGCAGCGCGTGACAGAGGCGCAACGCGGTCGACCTCTGTGCGCTCATCATCGCGGTCAGCCACCTACAAAGGGACAGCGGCTTCAGCGCAGCCATCATCGCGGTCTGTACCTCACGAGATGACGCCATCCTGGTGGATGGCATCGCGCGAGAACTCAGCACTCCCAGCGCCACCATCGCATTCGGCTCCCTGCGGGAAGCCGGCGCCCCTGGTGCCATTGTCGCGGTCAGCACGTCACGTCCCCACGCGGACCCGTGAGGCATCCCGCTCACGGCGGGCCCAACGGCGCAGCTGTCCCCAGACGCTTCGCGCCAGCGCCCTTGCCAGGTCCCAGCCGCGGATCTCCACCAGACACACCAACTCCTCGCCTTCGGCGTGGCCGGGGTTGCGCTCCGCGAAGTAGGCGATGTGTGGATGGACCGCCGCGTCCCGGTCGATGGGCGAGACGCCGTCCCGCACCCGGTAGTGCGCGCCGTCGAAGCGCAGCGTGCCCTTCGCCGCGTCGTACTGCGCGCCGAACCACCGCTTCGCCAGCCCGTGCAGGAACTCCGAGCGCCCTTCCGGCGGCGCCCAGTCCCGGCGCGGATGCGTGCGCGGGAAGTAGTTCACCGCCAGGAGGTACGTCTTGTACCCGCCCGACAAGAGCAGCCAATACAGCGGCCTCCACGGCCGACGCAGCTTGCGCGCGAGCAACAACCTTCCGAACACCACCTGCAACGTCTTGTGGCCCCACCAGTCCGGGTGGATGACCGTGTCGCCCGAGTACAGCACCTCCACCCCGTCCTCCTCCGCCACCCGCACCGTGCTGAACCCCACCAACTCCCGCGTGCGCCGGGCGTGCAGCAGGAACACCCACTGCTTCGCGTCCAGGTCCGCGTGGAAACGCTCGGGGCTCACTCCCACGTAGCAGCACTGCATCAGCGCCAACATCCGCGCCCGGGTGCCGGCGTCCAGGTCCTCCCGCCGCACCGTGGTGCCCTTCATCGCGGAGAGCATCGCTTCAGCGCCCTCCCCGCTGCGCCGTGGGCGCGGGAGGCTGGCGCACCTCCTGGTAGCGGTCCGCCTCCAACGTCACCTCCTGCGGCTGCGCGCCATACCAGTGGATGACCGCCTTCACCGGCCCCGCGTGACGGCCCAGGCCGAAGTGCAACCGAGGGTCCGCCGACGCGGAGAACCCGCCCATCAGCCCCACCTCGCGCACCTGCTCCACGCGCTTGCCGTTCTCCTCGTAGGACACCACCACTCGCGTGCCCACCGCGCTGCGGTGCGTGCGCTGCCCGTCCCCCACCAGCGACAGGCCCACGAAGTGCGCGTCCGTGGCGCCGGCTCGCAGCGTGTTGCGGTACAGCGACACCGGCGCGTGCTGGTTCGTGATGAGCACGTCCAGGTCGCCGTCGTCATCCAGGTCCGCCATCAACACGCCTCGCGAGTTGTCCGGCGCCTCGATGCCCACCTCCCTCGCCACGTCCACGAAGTGTCCCGGCCTCGCGTCGCCCAGGTTGAGGTACACGCGGCGCGCCTCGTTCGGATAGAGCACGCGGCCCCGGATGTCGCCCCACTTGTCCGCGTACGTGTGCACCTCCGGGCCGGACTGCATCAACTTGTGGTTCACGTACCAGTAGTCGTTGCGCTGTCCCGCCGGGATGCGCCACTTCTCCGCGTCCAGGCGCGCGTCCACCATGCCGTTGGCCTGCACCAGGTCCGGCCACCCGTCGTCATCCAGGTCCCCCGCCGCCGCGCCCCAGCCGAAGCGGCGCTCGTTCAGCGCGCCCCGGAAGGTGGCCTCGTCCTGGAAGCGGGGCACGAAGGCGTCCTCGCCCGGCCCCACCATCCACAAGAGGCTGCCCTCCGCCTGGAGCGAGTGGTGCACGTTGGACACGTACACGTCCAACCAGCCGTTGCGGTCGAAGTCCGCCACGCTCGCGTTCATGCCCTTGTACGTGTCGCGGCCAATCTCCCCGAAGCGGTTGCCCACGAGGTGGCGGAAGTGCCGCCCGCCCTCGTTCAGGTAGATGTCGTCCGGCCCGAAGTCGTTGGCCACATAGAGGTCCGTCCACCCGTCCTGGTTCAGGTCCACCGTGCTCACCGCGAGCGACCAGTGCGTCTCCTTCAGGCCCAGCGCGTCCACGTCCTGCTTCTCGAACGTGCCGTCCCCTCGACCCCGGTAGAGCGCGTTCTTTCCGCCGTTGGTCGCGTTGTGCCAGCCGTCATGCATGAAGCGCAGCATGCGGCGGTCCCCCGCGGACTCCGGCTCCGGCAGCTTGAAGAGGTTGAGCGGCGGCGTGGGCTCCGGGTAGTCCGGCAGGTGCGTCGTCATCGCGTTGAGCACCAGCAGGTCCAGGTGCCCGTCCCGGTCGTAGTCCAGGAACGTGAGCCCCAGGCTCACCGCGTGGTCCGTCACGCCCGCGGACTCCGTCGCGTCCTCGAAGCCCGCCGTGCCCGTCTCGCGCAGCGTGTTGCGCAAGAGGCGCACCGGCCCGAAGGCCACCGCCACCGCGAGGTCCATGTCGCCATCCCCATCCCAGTCCACGAACGTCCCGCCGCCCGCCAGGCCCTCCTCCTTGTAGCGGGTGGCGAAGCGCTCCAGCGCGGGCACGGGGACGCGTTCGAAGCGCATCCCGCCCAGGTTGCGATACAGGCCCGCGTGGTGCTCCGGCGTGCCCAGCGGGTGCGTGAGGAACAGGTCCAGCCTGCCGTCCCCGTCGAAGTCTCCGGTGGCCACCGCGTCACCCACCGCGACCAGCCACTTGGCGACGTGGGCCACGCGCGGATCCAGCTCCTCCAGCGTGTGCCCCATCTGGGAATCCAGGCCCGCCTGCTCGAGGTCCTGCGCCTCCAGGTGGAACGCGAGCGGCGCCTGGCGCTCCCCCTGCGCCGCCGACACCGAGTAGCCCGTGGCCAGCACCGCCCCGAGCCCCCCCACCACCCCCACGCGCTTGAGCATGTCCGGGGCCAGGAGCCGGCGCAGCGACGCGCCCTTCGTGCGCCACAGCTCGCGCGCGTGCATGAACACGAAGCGGCAGGTGGCCACGGTGAGCGCCGCGTAGAAGAACGTGTAGACGCTCTCCTTCAGGTGCAGCACCAGGTCCACGCAGGTGATGGCCAGCGCGACCAGCACCTGGGCCTTCGGCGTCGCGGGCGACGTCGCCGGGTCGGTGAGCATGTAGAAGACGAAGATGAAGAACGACGGCGCGCCCAGCGTGCCCAGGAACAGCACCTCCGGCGGCAGGTGGTGGCGGAGGATGAAGGCTCGCAGCGCCGTCTGGAGCGCGTAGAAGGACAGGAAGCTCACCACCAGCCAACCGCGCCCCACCCGGAAGAAGAACAGCACCATCGCCGCCATCACGATGAAGGCCGACAGCGCGACCTCTCCGTTCGCCCACTGGTAGGCGGGCGCGGCGGTGATGAGCTCGCGCGTGGTGAGCAGCGACACGGCCACCGCGAACATCGACGGGTTGAAGACGTGCCGCCCCTGGAAGGTCAGCACGTATTTCGAACCGATGGCCAGCCACACCGGCAGCCAGAGCAGCGTGCTCGCGTGCGAGTAGTTCAGGAGCAGCGCCAGCGAGCAGCAGGAGATGTACGCCGAGAGCGGCAGCTCCTTGCGCCGCTTGAGCACCCAGCCCAGGACCGCGTCCAGCAGCGTGCCGGAGACGACCAGGAAGGCCATCTGCCCGGGGCTGCGGTTGAAGCCGAAGAAGGTGAAGCCGAGCACGCCGTAGAGCGTGAGCAGCGCCGCGAAGGGCAGCCTCGGGTCGTTCCAGCGGGGGAAGACCCAGCCGCCCCACTCCACGCGCGTGCCCGCGAGGGCCGGCTGCGTCGGCACATCCACACTCATGATTGACCGTCCCGGTGCACGCGCGGAGCGTGCCGCGCCCGTCTCCGGGTGTCCAATCCGCACGGGGCTTGCGTCCGGGGCCCATGCGTGGAGTCCTGGCGCCCGATGTCCTCTTCCCTGCCTCGCCGCGCGGCGGTGCCTCGCGAGCTGCTCGTTCCCGCCACGCCCTCCGGACTGCTGCGCCTGGCGGCCGTGGAGTGGGCGGGGATGGCCCTGGGGTGGGCGGTCATGGCTTGGGCTCCTCCGGTGCTGATGCCGCTGGCGGTGCTCGTCGTCGCGGGACGGCTGCATGCATTGGGCGTCCTGCTTCATGACGCGGTCCACCTGCCTTCGCGAAGACGCGAATGGAGACTGTGTCTGTTGGAGGCCGTCGCGGGTTACCTCATCGCGTCCACGCTGGCGGCGATGCGCTACCACCACCTTCGCCATCACCGCGATGCGGGCCTGCCGTCGGATCCGTACCGCAAGCCTCCGGATGGAGGACGGCTGCGCACGGCGTGGCGGTGGTTCCTGCTCCTGAGCGTCATTCCCGGCTGGGTGCTGCGGGGACCGGTGGGGCTCTGCGCTTGGGTGCTGCCTTCGCTGCGCACGGCGTATGGGCGCGTGTTCCTTCAGGACCGCTCCAGGCGTGTGCTCACGCGGGATGCGGAGGTGGCGGCGTGTGCTCGGGCGGAGGCGGGGCAGGTGCTGTTCCATCTGGGCGTGTTGGCGCTGGCGGTGCGGTGGCCTTCCGCGGTGCTGTGGGGGTATGGGGTGCCGTTGCTGGTGGCGTCTGGGTTCAACGCGTACCGGTTGCTCGCGGAGCACACCGCCGTTCCCGTGCAAGGGCGGACGCTGGGAGATGTGTTCGCGTGCACTCGCGACCATGGGCTCGGGTGGTGGGGGCGGTTGGGATTGGCGCCCCGGCACATCGGGATGCACGTGGTGCATCACCTGCACCCGCAAGTGTCCCTCACGCACCTGCCCCGGCTTCGCGCGTGGTACGTCGAACGGTTTCCCCACGACTATCCTCGTTCCTCCTGATGCTCACTTCGTTGACACGGGTGTTCCTGGTGGTGGCGTTGCTGGCGTGCGCGAGCGCGGCGGTGGCGTTCCGGCGCCGGCAGAACGCGCAGGGCGGCCGGGGTGGGCGCATCTCCGGGCCGAAGCTGGCGTGGCTGCTGTACGCGGTGTTCCTCTGGTTCGTGGTGTGCCCGCTGGTGGCGTTGGATGCGTCCGTGCCGGTGGAGGCGCGCATCGTGCTGGGGGCGTTCGCGGTGTCCATGTGGCTGCGCGGGGCCGCGGAGCTCTACATGCTCTACGTGTCGCGCAACTGGCGGCCGCCGTATGGCGTGGGCCATGACCTGGGGTGCATCGCGCTGGTGGGGGCGGGGCTTGTGTACACCGGGGAGAAGTGGGCCGGCGTGCTCGACGGGCGCGATGTGTGGGCGCTGGCGTTGGTGGGGTTGGTGCTGGTGACCCTGCTGGTGGAGGTGGCGTACGCGGCGCTGTTCCATCAGGCCGTGGAGGGACGCACGACGGGCGAGGACGGGGTGTGGTTCGCGGACGCGGAGCAGGAGCGGTTCCGGCGCATCAACCGGCTGACGCTGGCGCTCAACGTGCCGCTGTATGGAGCGCTGGCGGTGTGGCTGGTGTTGGGGATGCGGTAGCTACACCACGGGCTGGCGCCAGGCCTTGGACAGATGGCCCGGGTGGGACTGGTTGAAGCGGTGGATCAGCTCCTCCCGGCCGTGCTCCAGCAGGTACGTGAGCTCCCGAGGCATCAGCGCCTTCACGGTGACGAGCCGGACCTGTCCGTCTGGCATCGTGAAGTGACCCGGGAGTGTGGGGGTGTCCATGCCGAGGAGCACGGCGACCCGGCCTTCTTTCGTCAGGAGAGGTTCGGGCATGCGCTCTCCATCCACTTCCATGGAGAGGATGCCGGTCCTGGCGGGTTCGCGCAGGTGTTCGTGGCCCACGAGCTCGTTGGCGATGCGTTCCAGCAAGAGCTGTTGCCAGCTCTTCGCCACGTTCTCCACGGGCTCGTCGGTTTCGAGCGCGAGTTCCAGGCCGAAGCCCACGGAGGGCTCCACTGTGTCCACGAAGAAGTCGGAGAGGCCATCCGTCACGAAGAGCGTGCGCCCTTCGGGACGGTGGATGACGCGCCAGACCTGGCGCCTCGCGGGCCAGCCTCCTCCGACGACGATGGGGAGGATGGCTTCCTCGTCCAGGGTGCCCAGCGTGCGCCAGAACGCGGTGCGGGCTGTATCCGTTCGCTCGTAGAGCACCTGAAGTTTGCGGTTGTGTTCGCGCTGTTCCGGGCTGACTTCGCTGGGACCGGTGACTTCCCGGAACTTCACTCCAGTGATGTTCTCGTGCTCCAGGGCCTCCTTGATGTCCTCGGAGACGATGAGCGCAACGGTCCACCCCCAGGTGCGGAAGACCTTGGCATCGCCCACCTTCGTCGGATCGATGCGCATGCCAGCGACGTCCCTGTATTTCCCCACCTTCTCTGGACGCCCATCTTCAGGCTTCCAATACAGCACCTCTTCGGAAGCCTCGTCGTCGATGCATCTGACAAGACGGAGCACGTTGACGAGGAAGTGCGGTCCGGGCTCCGACGCGACCGTCACGGGCAGCAACTGAACATCATCCGGGGCGAGCCTGGTCAGGATGTCTGCCGCTTCAGCCTGAATGACGGGCGCCAAGCCGACGCCCACCAGCGTGAAGTCCAACGGCTGGCCGACATGGTCGACCGGAATCTTCAAGGGCGTATCCAAGCTGACGGGTTCACCCTTCCTGAACATCCATGGATTGGCGACCTCCCGGCCGGACGCATCAATGGGATCGCCCAGCGACCAACGACCGGGGACATACAGATCATCGATCAGCTCGAAGTACCGCATCGCCACGAGAGACTCCCGCCCATCTATGACTTCGTGACCCACCTATTGAGTGTCGTGCTCGTGTTCAAGATGTCGCTGGCGAGCCGACGAAGCTCGTTGGTGAGCGCCTCGCGGCATTGATGGATGCTGCCACAGTCCTCCATTGCTTCGTTCAACCGGGAGAGCACTCTTTGATGGTACGCCTCGGGATGAGGCCCCTTATGGCCCGGGACACGGACTTTGTTCGCGGGGTCATCCAGGGACATTCCTGCCCGGTCGAATAGCCTCTGGAACTGAGGCGACCATGGCCCACCGTTGTGCGTGGCCTCCCACCACTTGTTCGTGGCGATGTGGTGCTCGTGGACATCGACCGGTGCCGGGACATTCGGCCCCTTCGCGGACATCGCCACCGCGTTGGGCGCCAGGGCAATCGTCACCTCTCCGCTCGCGGACACCGCGATTGCGGAGACCTCCGCCGCGGCCACCAGCCGGAAGCCTCCCTGCTCCGCTCCTACCAGCGCGGCCTGTGCTGAACCGGGCAGCGTCGCGACCCTTGTCGCCAGCGTCTGCGCCGTGCCTCCCAGCGCGGCCATTGCGAGCATCACGAAGGCCCGTGCCGCCTGCTTTCCCATCACCTCGCCGTACTTCTCTCCCGCGCTTCGGATGCCGTCGAAGGTCTCTGCCTCCTTCACCTCCGCCGCCAGGACCCTCCAGCCCTGGATGAGGCTCCACACCGTGTCCCAGCCCAGGTACGCGATCAGGGCCACGGTCAGCGTCGCCGCGACTCCCTTTGACAACAGCGGCTCCGGCACCAGCCACAGGCTGAAGTACACCGCTCCTGTCATCACCAGCAGGGACACCGTCGCTTCGGGGTCCACCATCCCCTCCAGCGCTTCGGCCGTCTCCTCCCACACCGAGTCCAACGCGATGCGGAAGGCCAGCGTCCGCTTGCCCTCCTCATCCAGCGTGAGGCTCCGGTCCAACAGGTGAAGGCAGTCTCCGGACAGTCGCTTGCGCACGCACCAGCGCCCGTAGGCGGCTTCCAGCTCCGTGCTCCCTTGCGCCACGCGGACGCGGCCCTGCCTCGGGTCGTCCACCGACACGACGCCCAGTGAGGCCCTTGGACGAACCGCTCCGGGATTCAACAGCCGAAGCGACACCGGCGCTTCGCGCGCCAGCGTCCGCACCGCCTTCTCGAAGGTGTCTGCCTCCAGCGCCACGGGCCTCGTGTCCGTGCGCGGCGTGTGCTCACGCGCCCGGCCTTCTCCCGTGTCCAACCGCACCGTCCGTGACGTCGCGCAGCCCGTCACGAACAACACCCACAGCACGCACCACCCGCGCGCTGGCATGTCCGTTTCCGCTCAGCCTTGCAGCGCCACGCCCAGCTCCGCGTCTCCGTGCTTCAGCCAGGTCCTGGCCGCGGACTCCTGCCAGAAACGGCGGAGGATCTTGTCCGTGCCGCTCCCGGAGGCCACCCGGTTCAACTGCAACGCGACGATCTGGTTCTGCACCAGCTCCGCCACCCGCGTCACCCCGGAGCGCAGCCCGTACTCCTGCACCTTCCGGATGAGATCCGCTGCTTCCGGCGACGCCGGCCGGAACGTGCGCAGGTCCGCTTCGATCTTGATGGCCTGCCCCGCCACTTCATCCGTCGCGGCGCGAAGGTCCTCCACGAAGCGCTTCATCTCCTCCAGCCGGATGTAGCCCTCCAGCGCGAAGCTCACGATGGATTCCGCTCGGTCCACGTCGATTCGGTACATCGAGGCCCCCTTCGTGAGACTGCGTCAAACCTTGTCCTCCATCAGGCCTCCATGTGCCAACGTCCGGAGGGATGAGTCCCCTATTCAGGACTCCACGCCCACCTGCTCCAGAAGGAGGGCCAGTCCTCGCGCCGCCGCGGCCTGCCGCACCTGGCGCCGGTCCCCTTCGAACCGGTGACGCTCCACCACCGCGGCCCTCCCGCGCCGCTGCACCGCGATGAACACCAGCCCCACCGGCTTCGCCTCCGTCCCTCCCCCGGGCCCCGCGATGCCGGTCTCCGCCACCGCCCAGTCCGCCCACGAACGCTCCAGGGCCCCCGCCGCCATCGCGCCCACCGCCTCCGCGCTCACCGAGCCGTGCGCCTGCAACAGCGCCAGCGGCACTCCCAGCTGCTCTCCCTTCGACTCGTTCGAGTACGGCACGAACCCGCGCTCCACCACCGCCGACGCCCCCGGCACCTCCGTCAGCGCCGCCGTCATCAGCCCTCCCGTACACGCCTCCGCCAGCACCAGGCGCACCCTGGCCTCGCGGCACCTCGCGATGACCTTTGGCGCCAACGCATCCAGGTCGCTCACGCGCCCTCCCCTGGCACCGCCGCCAGCACCGACACCAGCACATCGCCCCGGAAGGTGATGCCCACCGTGCCCTCCTCCACGCACAGGCCCACGGCCGGGTGGACGTCGTCCGGACACAGCGCCTCCAGCCCGCCTCCTGGCGTGAAGCCCGCGCGCCGCAACCGCTCCCACCAGGCCAGCGCCGGCTCGTGGCGCTCACACCGCTCCGACTCGTTCACCGTGCCCACGATGTCATCCACCTCCCGGCCGAAGAACCGCTTGATGGCGCGGCGCTCCGCGCCCGGTATCTCCAGCGTATCCAGCAGCTGGAACACCCGGGAGAAGTGATTCCACGCGTTCTTCAACCGCTCCCGCGCCGGTGCCCGGTGATGGTCCACGTGGGGCTCGCACATCACCACGCCCACCGGGCCCAGCGACGCCAGCCTCGCCAGCACCGCGTCTCGCGCCTCCATGCCCGACGTCTCCTTCTCCGCCACGTGATGCAGCGCGAACGCCGCGTTCACCACCAGCGGCCGGCGCACGGCTCGCAACGCCGCCCAGGTCGCCACGTCCAGGTCCTCCACCGGCGACTCCAGCTTCACGAACTCGAGCGACAGCCCCACCTCCTCCGCCACCGCCAGCACCGCGTCTCGCGCCTCCACCAAGCTCGTGCCGCTGGGGTCCACCCCCACCACCGTCAGGTGCCGGGGCAGCGCGCCCGCCTTCGCCAGCGCTCGCAGCAGGTTGCACTCCTGCCGCCCCTGCCCGATGCCCACGTCCAGCAGCGTCGCCTCCGCGTGTCCTCGCAGGAGGTCCGCGAGCAGCGCGTTCGCCACCGCGTCCGCCGCTGACGCGAGCGGCAGGTGCTTCATCAATCGCCGGAAGAGCTCAATCTGTGGCGCGCCTCCGTCCACCTCGGAGGCCCGGTACGGGTGCAGCGCCCCCGTCGCGCCTTCCAGGCGGCGCGACAGGGCCGTGGCGAACACGGCGTAGTTCTCGTCCTCGGGAATGCGCTCCGCGTCCAACAACCGGTAGAGCGCGGCCAGCGCTTCGACCGCCTCTATCGTTCGCGCTGACAACGCATGGTCCATCGCCCGGAGCAGCAGTTCGTCCTTCGGCGTCCGCATGCGCCCTCCCCGCGGAACCCTGGCCGTGGCTTCCGCTCGACATGAAAAAGTGTAACGACCGCTCTTGTCGCGGCTCCAGGGGGCGGCACCTCGGGACAGAGGGCCGTGCGCGTTCGCACAGCGCGCCGCCCTTGGGGACGGAGTAGCGCGACGCGGAGGCCATGGCAGGGGACGCACGGGCCTGACGGCATCCGGGGTCGGGCGCCCGCGAGCTCCGCGTCAGAAGGAACAGCCGAGCCTCCTCCCCCGGAACGTATGCCCCCCGCGGGCCGACTTCCGACCCGCCAGGGATGTCACGGACACCAGGGGTTGAAGCCATGAATGCGTGCGGGACCCACGTCGCGCCGGAGCCTTCCGGGCTCGGCCTGGGTGACAACCTGTCGGGTGGCCGCTGCTTGAAGCGTCCGCCCGTCATGGCCCCCTCTCATTCCGTTCACCTGGTGCTGGCCGCCGTGCTCCTGGTCGGCGCGACCTCCCGTGCGCAGGGAGTTCCCTCCGCCACCAGTGAGCCGCGCGCCGTGGAGGTGGACGTCCACACCACCGACGCGGGTCAGGCCCTCTCCGCCGAGGACGCCCTCCGCCTGGGCCTCTCCCCCGACGCGGGCGATGCGACGCTCGTGCCTCCCAGCCTCACCGCTGACTCGCCCGCCGCGTGGCCGCAAGGCCTGGAGGGAACGCCCGGCGAGGTGGAGCTGGAGCTGCTGGTGGACGTGGAGGGCCGCGTCGCGGAAGTGAAGGTGGTCCGCTCCGCCTCCGAGCCGCGCCTCACCGACGCAGCGCTCGCCGCGGCCCCGGGCCTGCGCTTCACCCCGGCCACGCTGGGCGGCACTCCCGTGGCCGTGCGTCTGCCCTTCGTCTATCGCTTCACGCCGCCCGTGCAGGTCCCTGCCTCCACCACGCGCCTCACCGGCGAGGTGCGCGCACGCGGCACGCGCAAGCCTCTCTCCGACGCAGCCCTCTTCCTGGACGGCGCTCCGGAGCCCTCAGCCACCACGGATGCTCAGGGCCTCTTCGCGCTGGACGTGACGCCGGGCCGGCACACGCTGGAGGTCCGTGCTCCAGGTCACGAGAGCATGTCGTTCCCCGAGACGCTGACGCGGGGCCAGACGCTCCAGGTCGTCTACCGGCTCCAGCCTCGCGAGGTGAACCCCTACGAGACCGTCGTGCGCGACGAGCGTCCTCGCACGGAGGTCACCCGCATCAGCCTGCATGAGCAGGAGATCCGCGAGGTGCCCGGCACGCTGGGCGACCCCTTCCGCGTGGTGATGTTGATGCCGGGCGTGGGCAGCCTCGCCTCCGGCATCAGCTACCCGGTGGTGCGTGGCAGTCAGCCCGCCGCGACGGGCTTCTTCCTGGACGGCGTGCGCATCCCGATGCTGTACCACCTGCTGCTCGGGCCCGCGGTGGTGCACCCGGACTTCATCGACACCGTGGACTTCTACCCGGGCGCGCCGCCGGTGCAGTACGGCCGCATGCTGGGCGGCGTGGTGGAGGGACGCATCAGCCGGCCTCGCGAGGACCGGCTGCACTTCACCGCGTACGCGGACCTCATCAACGCGGGCGGCTTCATCGAACAGCCCTTCGAGTCCACCGGCACCAGCGTCAGCGTGGCGGGCCGCTTCAGCTACTCCGCGCTGCTCATCTCGTTGGCAACCCAGGTCCTGCCGGAAGTCGACAAGGTGCACGCGGGGTTCTGGGACTACCAGGCGCGCGTCGAGCAGAAGGTGGGCCAGGGCCGCCTGCGCCTGTTCGCGCTGGGCAGCTCCGATGACGTGGGCATCGCTCCGGAGCTGCGCAGGAGGGCAGACGGGGCCAGCGTCGTGTCCCGCTTCCACCGCATCGACCTGCGCGGCACGCACCCCGTGGCGGGCGGCGAGGGCGAGGTGGGCGTCACGCTGGGCTGGGATGGCCTGGGCCTCAACGGCGAGGAGACGCGGAGCGATGCCGGAGGCCAGCTCTTCATCGAGAAGGCGGGTGAATACGGGCTGAAGCAGGTGAGCGTCTCCGCGCGTACAGGCTGGCGCCGCGCGCTGACGTCCTCGCTGGACCTGGCCGTGGGCGCGGACGTGGAGCACCGCCGCTCCGCCACCACCATCACCGGCAACGCGTATCCACCGGGCTGGCGTCCCACCGACGAAACGGATCCGCTCAAGCGGCCCAGCGCGCTGGCCACCTTCTCCGGTGCGTATGCGTCCGCCACGTGGCGGCCGTCCGACACCTGGGTGGTGACACCGGGCCTGCGCGTGGACGCGTATCACCTGGTGCCGGGCATGACCTTCACCGCGGTGGAGCCGCGCCTGTCCGTGCGTCACGCACTGACGGATACCCTCACGCTCAAGGGTGGCGCGGGCCTGTTCCATCAGCCGCCCACCGTGCTCGTGCACGTGCCCGCCTTCGACACCGCGAGCTTGCGCTACGGCCTCCAATCCGGCGCGCAGTTCGATGTGGGCGCGGAATGGAAGGCCTTCGAGGGCCTGGAGCTGAGCGCGGATGCGTACTTCAACCCGCTCTCCCGCGCGGTGGAGTTCGACCTGATGGACGTGGTGGAGAACCACCGGCGCCGGGGCGCGCTGCGCGAGTCCCCCGCCACCACCGGCTACGCCTACGGCTTCGACCTGATGGCCCGCCATCCACTGGGCCGCCACTGGTTCGGCTGGGTGTCCTACAGCTTCCTGCAGAGCAAGCGGAAGGCTCGCTTCGGCCGCATCGGCGACGACAACCACGTGCTGGAGACGGTGGAGGGCACCCTGCCCTTCGCCTTCGAACAGGCGCACACCTTCAACGCCGCGCTCAGCTACAAGTTCGGCAACAACTGGACCGTGGGCACGGTGGTGCACTTCAACACCGGCCGCCCGGAGACGGGGCAGATCACCTCGCAGACGCAGCGCTGGGTGACGAACCCGGACGGTTCGTCCAACTGGGTGCGGCAGGACTTGGACCGCGCACAGCGCCTGGCGCCCTTCTTCCGGGTGGACGCGCGCATCGCGAAGTCGTGGGCCTACCAGGACTTCACCCTGGATGCGTCGCTCGACGTGCTCAACCTCTCCGCGCAGCAGGAGGTCGTGGCCTACGAGTACCGCCTCGAGTCCGGGTTCAGCGGCTCGGAGCCCCAGGACATCCAGCCCACCCGGGTCCCCATCCGCATTCCCATCATCCTTCCGCTCTTCGGCCTCAAGGCGACCTACTGACATGCGACACGCACTCGTCACCTCCCTGGCGCTCCTGGCCTCCGCCACCACCGGCTGCCAGCGCTATCCCGAGGACCCCGTCTTCGTGTACGGCCGCGCGCTCCGCCGGGACGGCGCGCCGCACTCCGGCGAACCGCTGAGCGTCCAGCGCATGGACCGGGACACCCGGGTCTTCCAGCCCTTCGGCACCGTCCTCCCGGAGCCCTCCGGCGACTTCACCCTGGAGCTGCTCTACGGCGAGGCCGTCAGCGATACGTATGCCTTCAGGGACATGAACCGGTTCACCCTGGCGCTGCCGTTGGATGCGGACGGCAGCGGTGCCTTCGTCTCGTTCCTCTTCCAGGACGACGTGGAGCTGCCCACGTTGCAGCCCTGGGACGCGCACCCGGCCGTGAGCATGGGAGAGCAGGGCCCCCTGGTGGCCTTCCCCCCAGCGCCCCCAGCGCCTGCCCAGCCCAAGACGGCGGACTCGATGGAGTTGCAGGACGGGGCCACCGGCGACTTCATCCCTCTCCTGGCGACCGACCCGGAGCCCCTGATGTGGGTCATGTCCGGCGACGCGCTGCTCTGGCGCGAGCGCGGCATGACGTCACCGTGGACGCCGGGCCCGTACGTCCTGGAGGACTTCGTCCAGCCTCGCGTCCTGCTGCGCGCCGCCAGTCGCGGCACGTGGATCTACTCCCCCCTGGGCAGCGAGATGAGCTCCGTGGAGTTCCAACTGGAGTGGCGCACCGGCGCCGAACCGCTGCCCGCGGGGACGCTGCGCCCCCTCAGCCGCAGCGCGACGTGCGAGCCGTCTCCCTCCGGTGCCTGTCCCTGGACGGATGGCCTGCTCACGTCCGTGGACTTCCCCCAGGAGCCGGCCGCCTCTCGGGCCAAGAGCATCGCCATCACCCTGCCCCAGCCGGGCATGCCCCGCCGCGCGGTGGTGCGCGGGCTGACCTACGTGCCGGGACCGGAGGGCAAGGATTGGCTCCTCCTGGAGGGCAGCGCGGACGGCGAGCAGTGGCAGCCCCTGGCGCGCGTCACGCTCCAGGACCTGACTTCACTGGAGCGCAACCTGCTCGACACCCAGTTCGGCTTCAACGTCCAGTCGACCGGTGACTCCCCCTACGGCGACGGGCCGCTTCCCCTGGGCAGGAAGGAGCCGGTCTTCCAGGATGTGCCCCTCACCAGCACGGCCCCCGTGCGCTTCGTGCGGCTCACCGTGGAAACCCTTGGCTACAACAGCACCATCCAACCCGCTGAGCTCCGGACCCTCTCCGAGCTGTCCATCTTCGAGTAGGGGGATTCGCGCCCCGGTCCGGATGCCCTGCGTGAACCGACTTCCGTCCGGCGCCAGCGCGAGTGACACATTCGCGGCGGTCCGGTGTTGAAGCGCCCGCCCATGTTCCTCCCCCGTGCCGTCCCCCTGGCGCTGGCGCTCGCGCTCCTGTCCGCCGCCACCGCCCACGCCCAGGGCGTGCCCTCCGCCACCAGCGAGCCGCGTGCCGTGGAGGTGGACGTCCACGCCACCGACGCGGGTCAGGCCCTCTCCACCGAGGACGCCCTCCGCCTGGGTCTCTCCCCCGACGCGGGCGATGCGACGCTCGTGCCTCCCAGCCTCACCGCTGACTCGCCCGCCGCGTGGCCACAAGGCCTGGAGGGAACGCCCGGCGAGGTGGAGCTGGAGCTGCTGGTGGACGTGGAGGGCCGCGTCGCGGAAGCGAAGGTGGTCCGCTCCGCCTCCGAGCCGCGCCTCACCGACGCGGCGCTCGCCGCGGCCCCGGGCCTGCGCTTCACCCCGGCCACGCTGGGCGGCACTCCCGTGGCCGTGCGGCTGCCCTTCGTCTATCGCTTCACGCCGCCCGTGCAGGTCCCTGCCTCCACCACGCGCCTCACCGGCGAGGTGCGCGCACGCGGCACGCGCAAGCCTCTCTCCGACGCAGCCCTCTTCCTGGACGGCGCTCCGGAGCCTTCCGCCACCACGGACGCGCAGGGCCTCTTCACCGTGGATCTACCGCCGGGTCCGCACACGCTGGAGGTCCGCGCTCCGGGTCATGCGACGACGACGTTCACGGAGACGCTGACGCAGGGACAGACACTCCAGGTCATCTACCGGCTCCAGCCTCGCGAGGTGAACCCTTACGAGACCGTCGTGCGCGACGAGCGTCCTCGCACGGAGGTCACCCGCATCAGCCTGCATGAGCAGGAGATCCGCGAGGTGCCCGGCACGCTGGGCGACCCCTTCCGCGTGGTGATGTTGATGCCGGGCGTGGGCAGCCTCGCCTCCGGCATCAGCTACCCGGTGGTGCGCGGCAGCCAGCCCGCCGCCACGGGCTTCTTCCTGGATGGCGTGCGCATCCCGATGCTGTACCACCTGCTGCTCGGGCCCGCGGTGGTGCACCCGGACTTCATCGACACCGTGGACTTCTATCCCGGCGCGCCGCCGGTGCAGTACGGCCGCGTGCTCGGCGGCGCGGTGGAGGGCCGCCTCAGCCGTCCTCGCGAGGACCGGCTGCACTTCACCGCGTACGCGGACCTGCTCAACGCGGGCGGTTTCATTGAACAGCCCTTTGAATCCACGGGCACCAGCGTCAGCCTCGCGGGCCGCTTCAGCTACTCCGCGCTGCTCATCTCGCTGGCGGCCAACGCGCTCCAGCGTCCGGAAGCGGAGCAGTTGCGCGCGGGATTCTGGGACTACCAGGCACGCATCGAGCAGAAGGTAGGCCAGGGACGCCTGCGCCTGTTCGCGCTGGGAAGCTCCGACGACGTGGGCATCGCGCCGGAGATGCTGGCAGGGGCGGAGGGCGGCGGCGTCGTGTCGCGCTTCCACCGCATCGACCTGCGCGGCACGCACCCGGTGGCGGAGGGCGAGGGCGAGGTCGGCGTCACCCTGGGCTGGGACGGCCTGGACCTCACCGGCGAGGAGACGCAAAACGCCGGGGGTACCCTCGTCCGCCAGGACGTGGGCGAGTACGGGCTGAGCCAGGTGAGCGTCGCCGCTCGCGCGGGGTGGCGGCGCGCGCTGACGCCGTCGCTCGACATCGCCGTGGGCGCGGACGTGGAGCACCGCCGCTCCGCCACCACGCTCATCGGCACCGCGCGGCCTCCGGGCTGGCGGCCCTCCGACGACGCGGATCCGCTCAAGCGGCCCAGCGCGCTGGCCACCTTCTCCGGCGCGTATGCGTCCGTCACGTGGAAGCCCTCGGAAGACTGGGTGGTGACGCCGGGCCTGCGCGTGGACGCGTACCACCTGGTGCCGGGCATGACCTTCACCGCGGTGGAGCCACGCCTGTCCGTGCGTCACTCGCTGACGGACACCCTCACGCTCAAGGGCGGCGCGGGCCTGTACCACCAGCCGCCCACCGTGCTCGTGCACGTGCCCGCCATCGACACCGCGAGCCTGCGCTACGGCCTCCAGTCCGGCGCGCAGTTCGACGTGGGCGCTGAGTGGAAGGCCTTCGAGGGGCTGGAGCTGAGCGCGGACGCGTACTTCAACCCGCTCTCCCGCGCGGTGGAGTTCGACCTGGTGGACGTGGCGGAGAACCGCCGCCGCCGGGGCGGCCTGGGCGAGGACCCCGCCACCACCGGCCATGCCTACGGCTTCGACCTGATGGCGCGCCACCCGCTGGGCCGCCACTGGTTCGGCTGGGTGTCCTACAGCTTCCTGCAGAGCAAGCGGAAGGCTCGCTTCAGCCGCATCGGCGATGACAACCGCGTGCTGAAGACGGTGGAGGGCACGCTGCCCTTCGCCTTCGAGCAGGCGCACACCTTCAACGCCGCGCTCAGCTACAAGTTCGGCAACAACTGGACCGTGGGCACGGTGGTGCACTTCAACACCGGCCGTCCGGAGACGGGGCAGATCACCTCGCAGACGCAGCGCTGGGTGACGAACGGCGACGGCTCGACCGAATGGGTGCGGCAGGATCTGGACCGCACGCAGCGGCTGGCGCCGTTCTTCCGCGTGGACGCGCGCATCGCGAAGTCGTGGGCCTACCAGGACTTCACCCTGGATGCGTCGCTCGACGTGCTCAACCTCTCCGCGCAGCAGGAGGTGGTGGCCTACGAGTACCGCTCCGAAGGCGGCGACTACGAGGGCTCCCCCCACAAGGACGTCCGCCCCGTGCGGGTCCCCATGCGCATCCCCGTCATCCTCCCCCTCTTCGGGCTCAAGGCGACCTACTGACATGCGGCGCGCACTCGTCACTTCCCTGGGACTGCTGGCCTTCACCACCGCTGGCTGCGACCGTTATCCCGAGGACCCCATCTTCGCGTACGGCCGCGCGCTCCACCTCGACGGCACGCCGCGCTCCGGCGAGACGCTGACCCTGGAGCGGCTGGAGGACGACGTCTTCACGCCGCTCACCACCGCCACCACGGAGGCCTCGGGCGACTTCACCCTGGAGATGCTGTCCGGGGACGCCGTGCGCGAGGAGGACTACTACAGGCGCTCGAACCGCCTGCGGCTGGCGCTGCCGCTGGACGCGGACGGCAGCGGCACCTTCCTCTCGTTCACCATGCAGGACGACGTGGAGCTGCCCACGCTGAAGCCATGGGATGCGCGCCCGATCGTGGGCAGCAGCGACCAGGGCCCCACCGTGGCCTTCCCGCCCGCGCCCCCGGCACCTCCCGTGCCGGAGACCGGCGACACGCTGGAGCTGCTCGCCGAGGACGGTTCGACGATTCCCCTGCTGCCCACCGCCCCGGAGCCCCTGCTGTGGGTCACGTCCGGCGGCGAGCTGCTCTGGCGGCAGAAGGGCACGGAGTCCCCATGGACGCCGAGCCCGTACGTGATGGAGGACTTCGCCGCGCCCCAGGTGCGGCTGCGCGCCGCCAGCATGGGCTCGTGGTTGTTCTCTCCGCTGGGCGGTGAGACCAGCTCCGTCTATTTCCGGCAGGAATGGCGCACCGGCGCCGAACCGCTGCCCGCGGGGACGCTGCGCCCCATCAGTCGCGGCGCGACGTGCGAGCCGTCCTTTCCGGATGTCTGTCCATGGACGGATGGCCTGCTCACCCCGGTGGACTTCTGGGAGAAGGAGACCGACCCCCGCTTCCACAACGTCGTCATCACCCTGCCCCAGCCGGCCCTGCCGCGCCGCGCGGTGGTGCGCGGGCTGTACTACCTGCAAGGCAGTGGCGGTAAGGATTGGCTCGTCCTGGAGGGCAGTGCTGACGGCGAACAGTGGCAATCCCTGGCGCGCGTCGTACTGCGGGACATGAGCCCGCTGGAGCAGTCCCTGCGCGATGCGACGTTCGGCCTCTACACCGAGCCTGCCGAGGGGGCATCTCCCTATGGGGACGGGATGCTCCGCCTGGGCGTCCAGGAGCCGGCCTTCCAGGACGTGCCCCTCTCCGGCACCGGCCCCGTGCGCTTCGTGCGGCTGTCCGTGGAATCCCTTACCTACAACGGGACCACCCCACCTGCTGAGTTCTATACCCTCTCCGAATTGTCCATCTTTGAATAGTCATTGCGGGTGACCCTCCAACCTCCGGAAGTTGCTTGTCTGGGGGGAGCCGGGGAGTCCTTCCCAATCAAATAAATCAAGAAATAAAGGGCGAACCGTTCTTCTCTTGCAGCACCGCTCATTCGTGCCCGAGGAGGGCTCCAATGATTGCGCTG
The DNA here is from genome assembly GCF_054512695.1 of Corallococcus sp. M7. Classification (NCBI taxonomy): domain Bacteria; kingdom Pseudomonadati; phylum Myxococcota; class Myxococcia; order Myxococcales; family Myxococcaceae; genus Corallococcus; species Corallococcus sp. M7. The sequence continues at coordinate 297,236 of NZ_CM137252.1, read as the reverse complement.
ACCTGGACGTATGGACAGCTCCTCAAGGGATTGACGGAGCGGGTGCGCCGGGTGCTGCTGGTGCAGGTGCTCATCCTGGCGCCGAGCTTCGGGGTGCTGGAGCTGGACCCATGGGGTCCTTCGCACCGGGGCCTTTCCCTGACACGTCTGGCGCTGTGGGGCTGCGCCGCGGGGCTGTTGTGGGCGCTGCACCGTTATGCCTTCGGGCGCACGCGGGTGGCGTCGTGGCAGCGTGTGCTGTGGGTGACGGCGCTGTGCTGGCTGGGGCAGTGGATGGGCGGCTTCGTCGCGCTGGAGGCGCTGCCCCGCTCGCTCCAGCAGTGGTCCGGGGCGCGGTGGATCCACGTGGGCTTCACGGTGCTGTTCTTCTGGGCGGCGACCGCGCTGCTCTACCGGCTGGCCGCGCCCGTGCCGGAGCCCGAGGCCGCTCCCGCCGGGCCCACGGGCCCCGAGTCCTCGTCCGGCAAGAAGGGCTTCAGGCGCGCGGAGCGTCCAGCGGGAGCTTGAGCCTCGCGCGGCAGCCCCGGCCGTCCGTGCGGTTCTCCAGGCGCAGGCTGCCTCCGTGCGCTTCGGCGATCTGCCGGCTGAGCGCCAGGCCGATGCCGCTGCCCTGGGGCTTGGTGGTGAAGAAGGGCACGAAGAGGTTCGCGGTGTCCGCGAGGCCGGGGCCTTCATCCTCCACCCAGACCTCCACGGCGCCCGGGGCGTGCACCGCCCAGGAAACCCAGACACCGCCCGTGCTCCCCTCCGACAGGACCGCGTCCACGGCGTTGCGCACCAGGTTGATGAGCAGTTGCTCCAGTTGGTCGCCGTCACCGGACACGGTGAGGACGGGGCCCGGGCGCACGGCGACGGGGCGGCGCGGCTCCAGGGCCACCACGCGCCGCACCCAGGGCTCCACCTCCACGGGCCCCAGGGTGGGGGGCGGCAGGCGCGCGAGCCGCGCGTGGGCGGACATGAAGCGGGACAGGGCCTCCGCGCGGCGGGCGATGATGCCCAGGCCGTGACGGGTGTCCTCCTCCCAGTCCGCGGGGCGCGGCACCTGGGCGACGGTGTCCCGGAGGGCGTCCGCGATGGATTGGATGGGGGTGAGGGAGTTGTTGATTTCGTGGCTGAGCACGCGGACCAGCCGGCGCCAGGCTTCGCGCTCCTCTTCGCGCAATGCCAGACGCAGGTCGGTGAGCACGACCAGTTGGTGGGGCTGGCCGCCTTCGCGGAAGGTGCCTCGCCACAGCTCGTAGGGGCCGCCGTCCTGCTGCGCGAAGACGCGCGTGAGGCGGCGGGGGGCGGGGCCTTCCAGCAGGTCGCTCCAGCCGAGGGCTTCGGCGCGCTGGCCCAACAACTGCGCGCGAGGCAGGCCCACGAGCCGGGCGCCCGCGCGGTTCACCAGCTTGAGGGTGCCGGCGGCGTCGAAGGCGAGCACCGCGACGTCGATGGCCTCCATGACCTGGCCCAAGAGTGCGCCGGCCTCCATGGCGCCCAGGCGCTGTTCGCGCAGGGTGTCCCCCAGGGCGTTGACCTCCAGGAGCACCTCCCCGAGCGGATCCCCCGCGCGTCCGCCCCGGCCGCGCACGGAGTAGTCGCCTTCACGCAGCGCGGCCAGCAGGCCCGCCACGGTGTGCAGGGGCCGCACGACGCGCTCGCGCAGCGCCAGACAGGCTCCGGCGTGGATGCCCACCACGAGCACGGACAGCGTCCAGCGCACCTTGGCGGTGAAGTCCCCCGTCCACAGGAGCGCAAGCGTCACGAGCACCGCGGGCAGGCCCGCGAGGACCGCGAGCCACATCACCCGCAGGTCATACGGCACGCGTGCGCTCGGTTCGTGCGCGTGCTTGGTGATGCGCGAGTCTTGCGGCGCCGGCTCCTGCCGCTCTTCCGGGTGCGTCGTGGCGCTCAAGTCTTGCGGTGCAGGCGCCTGCCTCGCCTCTGCGTGCGTCGTGGCGCTCGGGCCGTTCGGCGATGGCGCCCGGCGCTCCTCAGCGAGCGTCGTGACGCCAGGGTCGTGCGGCTCCGCGGGACCGCGTTTCACCTTGCGCCCTTGATGCCGTAGTACTGGAGCCGCCGGTAGAGCGCGCTGCGCGACAGGCCCAGCGCCTTCGCGGCTTCGCTCACGTTGCCGTCATGCCGGCCCAGGGCTCGCTCGATGAGGTAGCGCTCCACCTCCTCCAGCGTCATCTCCTCCAGGCGCGTGCTTCCTCCGCCCGGAGGGGCCATCCGCTTGAGCAGCAGGTCCTCCGCCTCCACGCGGTCCCCCACCGCCATCAGCAATGCACGCTCCACCGCGTGCTCCAGCTCGCGCACGTTGCCCGGCCAGGGGTACGCGATGAGCGCCTCCAGCGCTCCCGGGGCCAGGTGGATGTTGGGACGGCCGTAGCGCTGCCCCTGCGCCGCCAGGAAGTGCGTCGCGAGCAGCGGGATGTCCTCGCGCCGCTCCCGCAGCGGCGGCAACTGCACCTCCACCGTGTTGAGCCGGTAGAGCAGGTCCTCGCGGAAGCGGCCCTCCGCCGCCGCGCGGCCCAGGTCCACGTTCGTCGCGCTCACCACGCGCACGTCCACGCGCCGCGTCCGCGACGAGCCCACCGGGTGCAACTCCCCCGTCTGGAGCACCCGCAGCAGCTTCGCCTGCTGCGTGAGCGGCATGTTCCCGATCTCATCCAGGAAGAGCGTGCCGCCGTCCGCCAGCTCGAAGCAGCCGATGCGGTCCGTCTTCGCGTCCGTGAAGGCACCCTTCACGTGACCGAAGAGCTCGCTCTCGAAGACGCCCTCGGACAGGCCGCCGGAGTTCACCGCGACGAAGGGCCGGTCCGCGCGCGTGCTCGCCGCATGGAGGAGCCGCGCCACCACCTCCTTGCCCGTGCCGTGCTCCCCCGTCACCAGCACCGGCGCCGACGACGGCGCCACCCGCTCGATGAGCCTGCGCACCGGCTGCATCGCCCGCGACTCACCCACCAGCGGCGAGCGTCCGCCCTGCTCGCGGCGCAGGTGCTGGTTCTCCTCCTCCAGCCGCCGGCCGCGCTTCAATGCCCGGGACAGCTCCAACTGCGTGCGCAGCGTGGCCAGCAGGCGCGTGTTGTCCCAGGGCTTCTGGACGTAGTCGCGCGCGCCCAGGCGCATCGCCTCCACCGCGCCCTCCACGCTGCTCCACGCCGTCATCACCACCACGGGCAAGAGCGCGTCCCTCGCGCGCAGCTCGCCCAGCAGGTCCAGGCCCTCGCGCCCGGACGTGGTGTCGCGCGCGTAGTTCAAGTCCATCAACACCAGGTCCACGTCCTCCGCGTCCAGCGTGGCCTTCACGCCCGCGGGGGACTGCGCGCTCACCACCGTGTAGCCGTCGCGCTTGAGCAGCAGCCGCAACGCCTCCAGCACGTCCGGCTGGTCGTCGGCCACGAGGATGCGGGTGGTACGCGGAAGAGGAGCAGTGGGTTCGGACACGGAGGACGCCACGGTTCGGGACTGTGCCAGAAAAGGAGGAAGGTCAGTCGGCCCGGAGCGCGATGATGGGGTCCACGCGCGTCGCCCGCCGGGCCGGCAGCCAGGACGCCCCCAGCGCCACCCCGGTCAGGAGCAGCGCCACCCCGCCGAACGTCCACGGGTCGTCCACCGACACGCCATACAGCAGCGACCCCAAGAGCCGCGCCAATCCCAATGACAGGCACAGCCCCACCGCCACGCCCGTGAGCGACAGCCGCAGGCCCTGCGCCAGCACCAGCCGCAGCACGTCGCCTCGCGCCGCGCCCAATGCCATGCGGATGCCCAGTTCCCGCGTGCGCTGCGTCACCGAGAAGGCGATGACGCCCGACAGCCCCAGCGCCGCGAGCAGCAGCGCGACGCCCGCGAACAGCCCCATCACCAGCGCGGACAACCGCCGGGGCCCCGTGGACTGGTCCATCCGGTGCGTGAGCGAGGACACGTCGAACAGCGGCAGGTCCGCGTCCACCGCGCGCACCTCCGTTTCCACCTGGACACGCAGCGCCTCCGGGTCCCCGGACTTCACGCGCACCGCCAGGCCCATGGAGACGTCCGGCAACTGCGACAGCGAGTAGTAAGCCGCCGGGCGCGACGGCACGTCCAGGCCCCACTCGCGCAGGTCGTCCACGATGCCCACCACCGTGGCCCACTGCATGTCCTGGCCGTGCAGCTTCACCCGCTGCCCCAGCGCGTCACCCTTCGGCCAGAAGAGGTCCGCGAAGGAGCGGTTGATGACCACCGCCCAGGGCGCACCCGGCCCGTCCGAGTCCTCCAGCAGCCGGCCCTGCCGCAGGTGGACGCGCAGCGCGTTCAGGTAGCCGGGCGTGGCGGCGCGGAACTCCACCGCCTTCCACTGCTCACCCGGCTGGCGCGGACGCCCCTCGATGTCGAAGCTGCGGTCCGCGGAGCCCCCCAGCGGCAGCAGGTTCGTGAGCCCCGCGGACTCCACGCCCGGCAGCGCCTGGAGCCGGGGCACCAGGGCCTGCAGGAAGGCCGCCTGCTTCGCCGGGTCCGGGTACTGCACCTTGGGCAGCGCGAGCGCTCCGGTGAGCACGCCGTCGGACTCGAAGCCCGCGTCCACGCGCTGGAGCGCGAGAAAGCTCTTCACGAACAGGCCCGCGCCCACCAGCAGCACCAGCGCGAGCGACACCTGCGCCACCACCAGCGCCGCGCGCAGCCGGCCCGTGCGGTGGCTCCCCGTGGCGCGTGCGCCCTCGCGCATCGCCGCGTGCAGGTCCGCGCGGCTGGCCTGGAGCGCGGGCACCAGACCGAAGAGCACGCCCGTGAGCACCGACACCCCCAGGGTGAAGAGCACGGAGGCCACGTCCAGCTTCACGCCCTGCGCCCGGGGCAGGCCCTCGCCCACCGTGGCCACCAGCGCGTCCGTGCCCCACAGCGCGAGCAGCAATCCCACCGCGCCCGCCACCAGCGACAGCACCAGGCTCTCCGTGAGGAACTGCGCCACCAGTCTCAGCCGGCCCGCGCCCAGCGCCGCGCGGATGGACACCTCGCGGCCCCGGGACACCGCCCTCGCGAGCAGCAGGTTGGCCACGCTGGAGCACGCGACCAGCAGCACGAAGCCCACCGCGCCCCAGAGCAGCCACAGCGTCTCGCGGACGCCGCCCACGATCTGGTCCTCCAGCGGCTTCACGCTCATGGACCAGCCCCACTCCCGGTACCGGCTCACCAGGTCCGCCGGGCGCGCGTTGCCCATGCGCACCAGGTCCGCGCGCGCTCCGTCCAGCGTCATCCCCGGCTTGAGCCGCGCCATCACGTTGAGGAAGCGGTTGCCGCGCCGGGCCTCCGCCTGCTGCTCGGGCGTGGGCGCGAGGGGCAGCACCACCTCCGTGTCCTCCGGATAGACGGCGCCCGGGGGCAGCACGCCCACCACCGTGTGCGGCACGCCGTCCAATCGCAGCACGCGCCCCAGCACCTCCGGATCCTTCGCGAAGTGGGTGCGCCACGCGGTGTCCGTGAGCACGATGACCTTGTCCTGGCCCGGCGTCTCCTCCTCCTGCGTGAAGCCCCGGCCGAGCACCGGTGCGACGCCCAGCGTGGGCAGGAAGGACGCCGTGGCGACGACGACGTGCAGGCGCCGGGGTGAGTCCCCGCCGGTGAGCGTCATGTCGTCGGGCCGGAAGGCCGCCAGCGACGTGAAGGCCTGCGTGTGCGTGGTCAGGTCCCGGTACTCGGGGATGGAGTTCGACACCTCCTTCAGGCCGAAGGCGTCGAAGTTCGGGGCCAGCAGCACCAGCCGGTCCGGCTGGGTGAACGGCGGCGGGGTGAGCAGCACGCCCTTCACCACGCTGAACACGGCGCTGTTCGCGCCGATGCCCAGGGCCAGCGTCAGCACCGCCACCGCCACGAAGCCGGGGGCGTTCTTCAGGGAGCGCCACGCGTAGCGCAAGTCACCGAGCAGGTGTTCCATGGCCTTTGTCCCCCGTCCTTCAGCGAAGCTGTTCGTCCTGCACGACGCGGCCGTCGAACAGGCTCACCGTGCGCGTGGCGATGCGCGCGTGCGCCGGGTCGTGCGTCACCATGCAGAGGGTGGAGCCCGCCTTGTGCAGGTCGGACAGGAGCTGCATCACCGCCTCGCCGTTCTTCGAGTCCAGGTTGCCCGTGGGCTCGTCCGCCAGGAGGATGAGGGGGTCTCCCGCCACGGCGCGCGCCACCGCCACGCGCTGCTGCTGGCCGCCGGACAGCTGCCCCGGCAGGTGCCGCGCCCGGTGCGCCATGCCCACGCGCTCCAGGGCCCGCTCCACGCGCTGCTTGCGCTCCTGCGCGGGCAGTCCCCGGTAGGTGAGCGGCAGCTCCACGTTCTCGAAGACGGTGAGGTCTCCGATGAGGTTGAAGCTCTGGAAGATGAAGCCGATGTGCTGGTTGCGCACCTTCGCCCGGTCCGTGGGCGACAGCTCCAGCACGCTCCTGCCATCCAGCAGGTAGCTGCCGCGCGTGGCGGTATCGAGCAGCCCCAGCACCGCGAGCAGCGTGGACTTGCCGGAGCCGGACGGGCCGACGATGGCCACCCATTCGTTCTGGCGGATGGTGAGCTGGATGTTGGAGAGGGCGTGCGTCTCCACCTCCTCCGTCTCGAACACCTTGGTGAGCCCGTCGAGCTGGAGCAGCGTCTTGCCCGGCACCGCGCCCGGGGCCACGGCCTTCGCCTCGCGGTCGTTTGTCATCGTCGTCATCATCGCAGCCTCACGCGCTCCACCGCATCCCACGCGGCCATGTCCGACAGCACCACCTGATCGCCTTCTGAAAGTCCCTGCACGACCTCCACCGCGTTCACCGAGCCTCGGCCCAGCTTCACGGGGATGCGCACCGCCTCGTCGCCTCCGGGCAACAGCCGGAAGAGCGCCAGCGTGCTCTCCGCCTGCGCTCCCGCCGGACGGCCCACGGACAGCACGTCGTCCAGCCGCTCCAGCTCCACGGTGCCCTCCACGGTGAGGTCCGGCCGGGCGCCCTTGGGCAGCGCGTCCGGCAGCGACACCTCCACGCGCACCGTGCCCTGGCTGGCCGCGGGGGCCACGCGCGCCACGGTGCCCTCCACCACGCCGTTGCGCGTGTCCACCTGCGCCTTCAGGCCCGGGAGGATGTCTCGCGCCTGCGTCTCCGCGATTCTCAGCTCCGCCTTGAGCCGCTCCGGCTTCACCACCTTGGCCAGGAGCACGCCGGGCGTCACCCACTGGCCCAGCTCCAGCGGCAGCTCCTGGAGCACGCCGTCCTCGCCCGCCAGCACCTTCATGGACTCCACCTGCTGGCGGCGGAAGCGCGCCACGGCCTTGAGCCGCTCCACCTGCTCCTGCTGGGACGCGAGGCGCTGGCGCAGGCTCTGGGACATGACATCCAGGCGCTGGCGCTCCAACTCCAGACGTTGGTTCGCCTCCTGCGCCTTCTCCTGCGCCTGGCGCGTCTCCAGGTCGCCGACGAAGGCCTTCTGGAAGAGCTCGGCGTTGGCCTGGGCGCGGCGGGTGGCGTCGGCGGACTCGGCGGTGAGGGTGGCCACGGTGGCCTGCTGGGACAGCCGCTGCGTCTGGAGCAGCTCGCGCAGCTCCAGGAAGTCGCCTTCGGCGCTCGCGAGCTGGCGTTCGGCCTCCAGGGCCTGGAGCTGCACGTCCGGGTTGGACAGCTCCAGCAGCACCGTGCCGGCGGTGACGGTGGCGCCGGGCCTCACGTGGATGCGCTCCACGCGGCCGGCGGTGTCGGCGGTGAGCCAGCGGATGGATTCGGGCACCAGCGAGCCGGTGCCCTTCACCTGGCGCACCAGCGGGCCGCGCTTCACGGTGTCCAGCCACACCGAGGCCTTGTCCACGGTGGGCGCGGCGGGGCGCAGCCGGGACAGGCCCACCGTCACCGCCACGAGCGCGGCGAGGCCCAGGGCGGCCAGGAGGTAGGGTTTGCGGCGCGGGGCCTTGGGCTTCGGGATGTCCACGCCCCGGTCCATAGCGAGCCGTGTGCCAGGGCTTCGAGCCGGGCCAAGCCCCCGGAAACACGAGGGCGGCGGAGGGCTGCGCGGGCGCGCTGACCGCTTGCGCGAAGGGCGCGTCCCAGGAACGGACACCGCGAAAGAGTGCACTGGGGCTGAATAGAAACAGCGTCAGGCCGTCTGCCTGCTCGGTTCAATTCCCACACAATTTCGAGGAACACCCCATGCGCTCCACCGCCCTGCGGACGCGCGCCGGCATGCTGCTGGCCGCCACCCTTCTGCCCTTCTCCGCGTTCGCGGATGCCCTGTATCTCCAGCTCACGGACGTGGGCAGCGAGGTGGACGCCAGCGGGCTGACCGCGAGCACCGTGGCGGAGCGCACGCGCTACGGCATCGAGGAGGCGCTGAAGAGCGCCACCACGGAAGCCATCCTGATGGACCCTCAGCACGAGGGTTCGCCCGACGTGACGGTGAGCGCGAAGGTGACGCGGGCCGGGGAGAAGTACCGGCTGACGTATCAACTGGCCACGACGCACACGCCGGTGCGCACCAAGACGCTGGCGTATGAGTTCGTCAATCCCAGCCTGAGCGACAAGGGCTCGGTGGTGATGGCGCAGGCGGTGCTGGCCGAGGCCCAGAAGCTGGAGGCCGCGAGCCAGGAGATGCCGGTGGCGGCGGCGGAGGTGCCCGCCGCGGCGGGCTCGGACTCGCTGGTGTCGGAGCGTCTGAGCAACGACGCGCCCCGTGATGAGGGCATGTCCGGGGACTCGATGGGGCGCGAGACGGAGGGCCCGCAGCGGCCTCCCCGGCGCGGTGGCCGGACGAACATGGACCTGGGCCTCGCGTTGGGATTCAACAGCCCGTCCGGCATCTTTGGCGGTGAGCTGGAGTACCGGGTGGCGCCCGTCCTGGGGCTCAACCTGAGCGCCGGCACGGGAGCCTGGGGCTTCCGCGTGGGTCCGGTGGCGCGTCTGTATCCGCTGGGCGAGGTGCGCACGAGCCCGTTCCTGGAGGCGGGCATGAGCTTCAACATGGGCACGACGTCGACGACCACCCTCACCATTGGCGACGAGTCGGAGGAGTGGAGGACGGAGAAGCTGTTCACGCCGGTGGCGACGCTGGCGGTGGGCATGCGTCAGTCGATGGGCCCCATGTACCTGGGCCTGCGCGCGGGCTGGGGCTTCCGCCTGCGTGAGGACAACTGGCGCACGTCGGACGGCCGCGACCCGAACATCATCGACGACCTGGATATCGCCACCAGCCAGCACGGCGGCTTCCTGGCCAGCGTCACGCTGGGCGTCTCGCTGTTCTAGGCGAGAGGAACGCCGCGCCTGGCGTATCCCGTCCCGGGTAGGCTCGCGCGCCATGCCGGCCTCCCTGCTTGAAGTGTTCCTGGACCATGCCCGTCACGAGCCCTCGCGCCCGTTGCTCTCCTTCGAGGGGACCACGTACACGCGCGGTCAGTTGGCGGAGCGGGTCACCGCGTTTGCTCGCGGACTCAAGGCCCGGGGGCTGGCTCCGGGTGACCGCGTCGCGCTCTTCCTGGAGAACAGCGACGCGTTCGTCATCACCTGGCTCGGTGTCCAGGCCGCGGGCTGCGTCGCCGTGCTCGTCAATACGGCCTACCGCCAGGTGGAGCTGGCCCACATCCTCTCCGACGCGGAGGTGAAGGTCTGCGTCACCGGGACCTCTGGCGCCTCGGAGCTGGCCCCGCTGCGCGACCAACTGCCCTCGCTGCAATGGCTCATCACCGTGGAGCCGCCCCCAGCGGAGTTCCCACTCCCCACCGTGGCGTTCCAGGACGTGCTCGCGCTCGGCTCCGCGTCCACCGCGTCCCTGCCGCTGCCTCGCGCGGAGGACCTGGCCGTGCTGGGCTACACGTCCGGCACCACCGGCCGCTCCAAGGGCGCCATGCTCCAGCACCGGCAGCTGCTCTCCAACGTGCGCGCCGTCACCGAAGCCTGGCGCTGGACCGACGCGGATCGGCTGCTGCTCACCCTCCCGCTCTTCCACACCCACGGCCTCATGGTGGGCCTGCACGGCACCCTCTTCACCGGCGCCAGCGTGGACCTGCGCCGCCGCTTCGTCGCCTCCGAGGCGCTCACCGCCCTGCATGACGATGCGTCCCTCACCCTCTTCTTCGGCGTGCCCACCATGTACGGCCGCCTGCTGGAGGAGTCCCGCCGCACCGGCGTGACGCCGCACCCCTTGCGCCTGTGGGTCTCCGGCTCCGCCCCCCTGAGCCCCCAGCTGTGCCTGGACATCGAGGCGCGCTTCGGCGCCCGCATCCTGGAGCGCTACGGGATGACGGAGACCATCATGAACACCACCCAGCCCTACGACGGCGAACGCCGCCCCGGCACCGTGGGCATGCCCTTCCCCGGCCAGGAGGCCCGCGTCGTGGACGTGCGCTCCCGTCAGCCCCTGCCCCGCGGCGAGACGGGCGAGATCGAGGTCCGCGGCCCCCACGTCTTCACCGGCTACTGGCGCCGCCCGGACGCGACGGCCGAGGCCTTCGACGCGGACGGCTGGTTCCGCACCGGCGACCTGGGCGAATGGGATCCGGACGGATTCCTGCGCATCACCGGCCGGCCCGGGAGCTCATCATCAGCGGTGGCTTCAACATCTACCCCCGCGAAGTCGAAGAGGTCCTCACCGCGCACCCCGCCGTCGCCGAGGCCGCCGTCCTGGGCCTGCCCGACCCGGACTTCGGTGAGCAGGTCGTCGCCGTCATCGTCCCCCACCCCGGCGCCCCCACCGACGCCCAGGCCCTGGTGGACTGGTGCCGCGAACGGCTCGCCGCCTTCAAGAAGCCCCGCCGCGTCGTCTTCACCGACGCCCTTCCCCGCAACGCGCTCGGAAAGGTCCAGAAACACATCCTCAAGGAGCGCCTGGCCGCCTCCCCGGACACATCCACCGCCACCTGACCAACAGAACCCACACCGGCCCCTGGCCGAACTGGCGCGCGGACCTACCTTCTCCGGCGAGAGAAAATGGAGCCACCGCGTGAAGTCCCATCCCGCCCGCATTCCGTCCAGCCCGCCCCCGGCCTCCCGGCCGACAGGGGGCCCGGGCCGGGTGCGGGCAGTGGAGGGGGCCCGCGCATGAAGCGGTTGCTCATCGTGGACGACGAGCTCGCCATCGTGGAGGCGCTCGAGGACATCCTGTCCCTGGAGGGCTACGACATCGTCACCGCGTACAACGGCGACGAGGGCCTCCAGCGGCTCCTGGCGTCCAAGCCGGACCTGGTGCTGCTCGACCTGATGATGCCGGTGATGGACGGCGGCGAGCTCTTGCGCCGCATCCGCGCCCACCCCGACCTGTGCGACCTGCCCGTGGTGGTGATGAGCGCGGGCCGCCTCACGGACGAGGAGCGCCGCGCCAGCTCCCACTTCCTCGCAAAGCCCTTCGAGCTGGACGACCTGCTGGGCACCATCCAGAAGCAGCTGCCCGCGGACGGGGCCCTCGCCTGAAGCCGGCCTTCAGCCCGGCGTCGCGCGGAAGAGGACGTCCCGGTAGTACTGCAGCTCGCTGATGCTGGAGCGCAGGTCCGCGAGCGCGGTGTGCCCGGAGGGCGGCTTGCGCGGCTCCACCAGCGCCGGATACCAGGCGCGGGTAATCACCTTGAGGCTCGTCACGTCCACCATGCGGTAGTGCAGGTAGCGGTCCACCATGGGCATGTGGTCGATGAGGAAGCGCCGGTCCGTGTGGATGGAGTTGCCCGCGAGGATGCCCTCGCCCAGGTCGCAGTAGTCCGCGATGAAGGACGTCACCTCGCGCTCCACCACGCGCAGGGACGACGTGGACGCGCGCACCTTCTCCAGGAGGCCGTTCTTCGTGTGCATCTCACGCACGACGGGCTCCATGCGCTGGAGCATCTCCTCCGGCTGCCAGACGACGCGCTCGAACTCGCCCAGGGGGCGCAGGTCCGGGCCGGTGACGATGATGCCCACCTCGATGATGCCGCAGGTATTGGGGTCCAGCCCGGTCATCTCCAGGTCGAGCCACACGAAGCGGATGTCACGGGAAGCCATGTCCGGAAGGGTCCTGGTCGCGAAGAGGGAAACGTCCCTATAGCAGCCCGGAGCCCCGGCGCATCCCTTGCGTGGACGAATCCTCCCGCCGCGCCCGCCTGCCTCCCTAGAAGTCCACCAGCGCCTCGGCGGTCCACACGCCTTCCGGCCCCTGGCGCACGGAGACCTCCGTGAGCGACGCGCCCGTCACCGCCACGTTCGTGCCATGGCGTGCCTGTCCCGCGCGTTCACCGAAGCCGTGGCCAAAGAGGTTCAGCCCGTCCAGCCGCACCACGAAGCACTGGAAGCGCAGGCGCCGTCCGGCCATCGCGCCCACCACCGCGCGCAGCCAGTCCGCGAGCAGCTGGTCATGGTCCGCGGACTGGCAGGCCACCTCCAGCTCCTCGTGCGCTTCCACGCTCCGAGGGTCCGTCACCAACGCGCAGAGTCCCAGCGCCGCCATCTCGAAGGCCTGCTCCATGGAGCGGCCCACGCCCCGCACCCCCAGCAGCTCATCGTGGGTGAAGTGCTCCCAGTGCGTCCGGGGCCTGCGGTCTTCCGCGTGCACGGTTTCCACGTCCATACGTCCTCCTCATGTCCTCGTCGTCATCCGCTTCCGTTCTTCCGGAAAGCCCCGTCAGAACCACCACCCGCCCGCCAAGTCCGGCGCCAGTCCCTCCGCCCGGGCGGGGCTCGCCTCCCGGGCGCGCGTGAGCCAGCGCCGCAGCTCGTCCTGGCTGAGCGCGGGGAAGGTGTCGTAGGCGTCGGAGACCTCGCGCAGCGTGGGGTCCAGCGTCAGCGCGTGCACCGCGTCCGCGCGGCTCCGGACGAGCTCCAGCGAGCGCGGCGTCGCCACGCCCACCGCCACGATGCGCTGGCGCGCGCCCTGCTGCTTCAGCGCCAGGAGCGCCGCGGCCATGGTGGCGCCCGTCACCATCCCGTCATCTACCAGCAGCGCCATGCACCCGCGGATCCGCGGCGTGAGGCCGCCGCGCAGCTGCCGGGCCTGCCGCTCCACGTCGTCCACCTCGTCGTGCACGAAGCGCTGGAGCGCCTCCCCGGGCAGCTTCGCCTGGACCGCGGCCTGGGGGTCCAGGTACAGCCCGCCGCCCTCGGTCACCGCGCCCAGCGTGAGGCGGCCCCCCGGCACGCGCAGCCGGCGCGCCACCCACAGGTCCAAAGGAGCCCTCAAGGCCCGGGCCACCTCGTACGCCACGCGCAGCCCGCCGCGTGTCAGCCCCAGGACGCACACGTCCCCGGAGCGGTAGGGCGTCAACACCCCCGCGAGCTTCTGTCCCGCCTCCGCCCTGTCCCGGAAACGCATTGGCCAGCCTCCACCCCCGGAAGGTGCTCTTCCCTCCGGAGTGTGTCGGCGGAGGCACGTTCAGTGGCTCTCCTGGCGGCATGCCCGGGGGGCCAGGGCACCGCGAGTGCCTCCCGCGCTAGGGTGCGGCCCCATGACGCCCATGACGCCCATCGCCCTCGTCGTCGGCAGTGCCAGTCCCCACCTCGGCCGTGCGCTCGCCCAGGCGTTCGGCGCGGAGCCGGTGGGGGTGAACCGGGAGCGCTTCCCGGATGGAGAACTGCACATCGAGGTGCCCCCGGAGGAGGTGCGGGGCCGCCGCGTCGTCGTCCTCCAGTCCTCCACGCCGCCCGTGGGCGAGAACCTGATGGAGCTGCTCTTGCTCGCGGATGCGTGCTGGCGGGCGGGCGCGGCCTCGCTGGAGGCGGTGATTCCCTACGTGGGCTACGCGCGACAGGACCGGCGGGCCCGGCCGGGTGAGCCCCTGGGCGGCCGTCTGGTGGCCGACATGGTGTCCCACGGCCGCTTCACGCGCGTGTTCACCGTGGATCTGCACAACCCGGCGCTGGAGGGCTGCTTCGGCGCCCCGCTGGAGCACCTGTCCGCGCTGCCGCTGCTGGCGGACGCGCTGCGCCCCCACGTCAGCGATACGACGGTGGTGGTGGCGCCGGACCTGGGCGCGGTGAAGCGGGCGGAGGCGTTGGCGAAGCTGCTCGGCCGCCCGTGGGCGGTGGTGCACAAGGCGCGGCTGAGCGGCAACGACGTGGAGACGCTGGGCCTGCTGGGCCAGGTGCGCGGCATGCGCCCCATCCTGGTGGACGACATGGTGTCCACCGGCGGCACGCTGGCGGCGGCGGCGAAGGAGCTGAAGGGCGAGGGCTGCGTGGACGACTTCATCCTCGCCACCACGCACGCGCTGCTGGTGGGCCCCGCGCTGGAGCGCCTGCACGGCGTGCCGGTGAAGCGGCTGGTCAGCACGGACAGTGTGGAGCCCCGGACGGGCCTGCCCTTCCCGCACCAGGTGGTGACGCTGGCCCCGCTGCTCTTGCGCGCACTGCGGCCCGACGCGCGTTAGTCTGCCCGGCCATGTCCGACACGCTTCTGACGCAGCTCGACGCCGGGGTCTTCTCCGTCACCTTCAACCGGCCGGAGAAGAAGAACGCCTTCACCCACGCCATGTACGAGGCCGCCACCGCCGCCCTCCAGGAGGCGGAGCGCCGCGAGGACGTCCGGGTGGTGCTCCTGTCCGGCGCGGGCGGTGCGTTCACCGCGGGCAACGACATTGGCGACTTCCTGGAGCACCCGCCCACGGGCGAGGACAGCGCGGTGTTCCAGTACCTGCGCGCCCTGGCCGGCCTGAGCAAGCCGGTGCTGGCGGCTGTGGAGGGCGCGGCGGTGGGCATTGGCACCACCATGCTCCTGCACTGCGACTACGTGGTGGCCGGGGAGAAGGCGCGCTTCAGCATGCCCTTCGTCAACCTGGGCCTGTGCGCGGAAGGCGCCAGCAGCCTGCTGCTCCCGCGCGCGGCGGGCTTCGCGCTGGCGTCGGAGCTGCTGCTCTTTGGTGACCCGTTCGACGCGGCCACCGCGCTGCGCGCCGGCATCATCAACAAGGCCGTCCCGGAGGCGCAGCTGAAGGAGGTCGCCACCGAGCGCGCCCGCGCCCTGGCCCAGCGCCCCGCCCAGGCGTTGAAGGTGACGAAGGCGCTCATCCGCGGTCCGCTGCGGGAGCAGGTGGACGCCGCCCTCAAGCGCGAGGGCGCCGAGTTCGTCCAGCGCCTCGCGTCCGACGAGGCGAAGGAAGCCTTCATGTCCTTCATGTCGCGCGGCCGGAAGTAGTCCTCTTTCGCCGCGACGAAGGCAGCACTCCCGGGTCCGCGTGCATGTCACGCGGACCCGGTGTCGTTTCAGGGACGGACTACCGGGGCGCGGGCGGCGCCTGCGGCGTCTTCGCGGGCTTGCCGGACAGGAAGGCCCCGATGCTCGCGCCCTGGGCCTCCTTCAGCGCGATGCACTGGTCGACGATCTCCAGCACCTGCCGCAGCACGCGCTCGGTGCCCGGCACCCGGTTCACGCGCGGCTCGAAGAAGGCGGCCACCTCCTGGCGCTTGGCCGCGTCGCAGTAGCCGGCGCCCATGTACGGCAGCCGCGAGCCCATGCCCTCCGGCAAGAGGCCCGGCTTGTCGTCGGTGCCCACCAGCGTGTCGAAGTTCGCCTTCAGGAACTCCACGGCGGTGTCGCGGGTGCGCGGGTCGCGCGACGCGCCCATCAGCAGCCACAGGTTCTCACGCATGTCCTGCTTCGGGTCGAGCAGCAGCTCCAGGTTCGCCTTCACCAGCTTGGGGTCCGAGACGTGGCTCAGGCCGCCCAGGAGCTGCTGGCGCTGGACGCGGCTCGTCTCCACGCGCAGGGCCTCCATCAGCTTCGCGTGCAGGGCCGCGTCCCCGTGCTCCACCGCGATGGCGAGCACCGGGCCCACGACGTCCGGCGCCACCGCCTTGCGGTCCTTGAGCCACGCTTCCGCCAGCGTGCGCGCCTCCGCGATGAGCTTCGGGTCGTCGCCCTCGTTGCCGGCGAGTTCCAGCAGGCGCGGACGCAAGAGGCGCATGTCCTCGCTCTCCCCGGCGCGCGGCTTGAAGCCCAGCTTGCGCGCGCGCGGCCCGAAGGTGTCGCGCACGTAGCGGGCGCGGTCCGCCTCCTGCGCCTCCGTGATCAGCCGCGACGACACCAGGTCCATCAGGTCCAGGCCCGCCTCCAGCACCTGCCGGTCCGGGTCCTCCGCCACGCCGGTGAGCAGCGGCAGCGCGTCCGCCGCGGGCATCAGCCCCGCCTGCGCGAGCGCCAGCGAGTCACTCAGGAGCACTACCCGCTCCGCGCGCGACAGCTTCGACAGGCCGGACTTCATCAGCTTCGCGTGCGTGTCGTCGGACAGGCGCATGCGGTAGTAGCCCGCGCCGTCCGCGTTGGGGAACACCCACGCCGGGCACGCCTTGGCCTCCGGCAGCGCGACCTCCGCCTTCTGCTCCGTCATCAGCGTGCACGCGGTGGCGTCCTTGCCCGCGCCCGGGTACTTCACGCACACCGGCACCTTCCACGACTGCGCCTCCGGGGCCTTGGAGCCCAGGCGCACGTAGCGCTGCTGGGTGAGGGCCACGCGCGGCTTGCCGCCGTCACACAGCAGGGTCGCGGTGATGAAGGGCGCGCCCGTCTGGTCCAGGAAGCTGTTCATCACCTGGGACACGTCCTTGCCGGACTCGGCGGACAGCGCGTCCAGGAAGTCCTTCGCGGTGGCGTTCTTCCCCGCGTGCGCGCGGATGTAGCGCTGGATGCCCTTCTGGAAGACGTCGCGGCCCAGCCACGTCTCCGCCATGGCCAGCACCGCGCTGCCCTTGCTGTAGGTGATGCCGTCGAAGGCGTTCTCGATGTCGCCCGGGTTCTGGATGGGCTGACGGATGAAGCGCGCGGCCACGAGGCTGTCCGCCTCCAGCGCGCCGTTGCGCTCCTGCACGCGCTCCACCGGCGCGTCCCAGGTGGGCTGGTACGACTCCACGATGCGCGGGGTCATCCACGAGGCGAAGGACTCGTTGAGCCACAGGTCGTCCCACCACGCCAGGGTGACCAGGTCGCCGAACCACTGGTGCGCCAGCTCGTGCACCTGCACGCTCGCGAACGCGCGCTGGCGCCAGATGGCGTCCTCCTCCGGCTTCGCCAGGGCGAGGCGCGAGTTGAACGTGACCAGGCCCGGGTTCTCCATGGCGCCGCCCATCAGCGGCACCGCGAGCACGTCCAGCTTCTCGTAGGCGTACGGGATGCCGAAGTAGGCCTCCAGGCGCTCCAGGATTTCCGGCGTCACCTTCGCCGCCCACGCGCCCTCACTCGCCCGGCCGCGCGGCGTGATGATGCGCGTCTTCACCTGCTTCTGCCCCGCGTCGCGCGCGGGCAGGAAGTCGAACGGGCCCACGCCGAAGGCGATGAGGTAGCTGGGCAGGGGCTGCGTGGGGGCGAAGCGGTAGATGTGCCAGCCGTCCGCGCCCTTCTCGTCCGCGAGCTGCGGCGTGTTGGTGACGGCCACGTTGCCTTCCGGCACGTGGAAGGTGAGCTGCCACGGCACCTTGAAGCCGGGCTCGTCGAAGGACGGGAAGGCGCGGCGGGCGTCCAGCGGCTCGAAGTGGGTGTAGATGTACCAGTCGCCGCCCTCGTTGACGCGGAAGGCACCGGAGTTCTCACGCTCGGACGCGATGCCCGTGTACGCGAGGTGCAGCTTCGCGCCGCCCACGGCCAGCGGCTTCTCCAGCGTCAGGCCGAGGAAGTCGTCTCCGGCGGAGGAGGCCTTGAGCGTCTGCGTGACGCCCCCCTGCTCCAGCGTGGCCTCCTTCACGATGAGGTTCTTGCCGTGCATCCAGATGACGTTCGTGGCCTTGGCCACCTCCAGCATGACGTCGACGGTGCCTTCGAAGGCCTCCGCCTTCGGATCCATCTTCAGGACGATGGAGTACTTCGTGGGCCGCACGTCGTCTGGCAGCCGCAGCTCGGGAGGCTTGGGCGCGGTGGCTGCCTGGATGGTGGGGGGCGCATCAACGGCACCGGGAGCGGGAGCGTTGCCCTGTCGGGCACCGCATGCCGCAAGGAAGGTTGCGGTGGCCAGGGCCACCGGACGGAGCAGGTTGGGCATGGCCGCGCAGTGTGGACCAGAGCAGCCTGGCAAGGTAGCGACGAGCGTGCGACGCGTGGCCTTGCTGTCAGGTCGCGTTCGCGATGGAGTGCGCCGCCGTGTCCGCTCCCCTCTCCTCGCATCCGCTGTCACCGCAAACGAACACCCCTCCCGAGGGGAAAAGGCCACCGGAGCACCTGCGCCGCATCATCGGCTCACCGCCCGGGCCCATCGTGGCGTTCCTGACGCGCGGCGTCTGGGCGTTGCTCACCGCGTTGTCACCGAAGGCGCGGGATGCGCTCGCTCGCTTCGTGGCGAACCTGGCCTACTCGCTGGGCATCCGCCGCAAGGTGGCGCTGGACAACCTGGCGCAGGCGATGCCGGAGAAGAGTGAAGCCGAGCGCCACGACATCGCGCGGGGGGCGTACCTCACCATGGCGCGCGTGGTGGTGGAGTCGCTGCCGTCCGGGGACCGGATGACGCCGGACTGGGACCAGCAGGGCATCGTGGGTGAGGAAGCGTTCGCGGCGCTGAAGGCGCACGTGGCCACGGGCAAGGGCGCGCTCTTGGTGACGGCGCACTTCGGCAACTGGGAGCTGGTGGGCCAGATGCTGATCCGCTGGGGCATCCCGCTCAACGCGCTGGTGCGTCCGCTCAAGGGCGCGCTGAACACGCGCATCGCGGAGAACCGGCTGGGCGCGGGCGCGGGGCTCATCTACCCGAAGGGCGCCATTCAAGAGATTACGGACGCGGTGAACCGCGGCGAGTCCGCGTACATGCTGCTGGACCAGGCGCTGCCCGCGAAGTCCGCGGTGTTCGTGCCCTTCTTCGGCCGGCTCGCGTCCACGACGCCAGCGATGGCGGTGGCCGCCGAGCGCACGGGCGTGCCGGTGTTCGTGGTGATGGGCGTGCGGCCTCCGGGCCC
The DNA here is from genome assembly GCF_054512695.1 of Corallococcus sp. M7. Lineage (NCBI taxonomy): Bacteria > Pseudomonadati > Myxococcota > Myxococcia > Myxococcales > Myxococcaceae > Corallococcus > Corallococcus sp. M7. Next base: position 278,447 of record NZ_CM137252.1, on the reverse strand, counting down.
GGGGGCGCGCTACAAGCTGGAGGTGGAGGGCCCCATCCTTCCGCCGAAGCCCGGCGAGTGCGCGGACCCCATCACCGAGCACACCGCGCGCGTCACCGCGGCGCTGGAGCGCGCCATCCGCCGGCATCCGGAGCAGTGGCTGTGGCTGCACCGCCGCTGGAAGGTGCAGCCCCCGGCGCTCACGACGGCACCGTCGCCCGGCCTCACCGAGGGCACGCCGCAGAAGTAGCCCGCGTTACTCCACGACGACGCGGCGCAGGTGCGCGCCCAGCCGCGTCACCAGCTCGTAGTGGATGGTCTGCGCCCAGCCGGCCAGGGACTCTGCGGACACGGACTCCTCTCCATCGCGGCCCAGGAGCGTGGCCGTGATGGGACGCTCGTCGGACGTGGCGCGCGTCACGTCCACCATCAGGTGGTTCATCATCACGCGGCCCAGCACCGCGCACCGCCGCCCGTTCACCAGCACGTGCGCCTTGCCGGACGCGAGGCGCGGATAACCGTCGTAGTAGCCCACCGGCAGGACGGCGATGCGCGTGGGCTCCGGGCAACGGTACGTGCAGCCGTAGCCCACGTACGCACCCGCCGGCAGCCACTTCACCACCTGGCTCTTGCACCGCCACGAGAGCACCGGCTTGAGCACCGGCAGCTCACCCAGCACCAGCCGCGCGGACAGCCGCGTCTCCGGCGAGGGCCACAGGCCGTACAGCGAGATGCCCACCCGCGCCGCCTCGTAGCGCGCCCGGGGCAGCACCAGCGCCGCGGCGCTCGCGGCGATGTGCCGCTGCAACGGCTTCGCGGGCTTCAACTGCGCCGTGAGGTGCCCCAGCGCCGTCTCGAACGCGTCCAGCTGCGCCAGCGCGTACGCCTGCTCCGTCACGTCCTCCGTGTTGGCGAAGTGGCTGAGCACGCCCACCGGCTCGAACACGTCCGCGGCCTCCGCGAGGAACTGCGTCTCGCGCGGAAGCTGATCCAACGTGAAGCCCTCGCGGCCCAGGCCCGTGTCGATGTGTACGTGCACGCGCAAGGGGCGCACCAGCTTCGCCGCGCGCAATGAAGGCACCGCGTCCGCCCAGGAGCGGTCCGCCACCACCACGTCGATGCCCTGGTGCGCCAGCACCACGGCCTCCTCCGGGGCCACCGCGCCCAGCACCACCACCTGCCGCGCGGGCAGGCCGTGCCGGGCTTCGTGCGCGCGCACCGTGAGCGCGTCCTGCGGCGCGATGAAGTAGAGGACGTCCACGCCCGCGTGCACCAGCGGCAGCACCTGGGCCAGGCCGTGGCCGTAGGCGTTGCCCTTGAGCACCGCGCCCAGCGCCCGGGGGGTGGGGCCGGTGGACTCCAACGCGCGGAACGCCGCCACGTTGTGCCTGAGGTGGGACGCGCTCACCTCCAGCCACGAGGAGTACACCGCATCACCAGGCCCGGCTCCGAGCCCCACACCGACTTCTTCCACGTTCACACCTCCGCACCAGCACGCGTCCCGGATGGCTCTACCAGCAAAGCGCAGGCCATGGGCGGCCGTGGCCAGAGGGCCACGGAGGGCCGGACACCGGCTGGATGCCGCCCGGGCGGACGAGGGCGGAAGGGGGCGCCCCGCACGGCCAGGGGGGCGTGCTCGGGTGGACACGCGCGGCTCGGGAGCGTGTCCCGGGGGACACCTGACGGGTGGGAGCCTCTGCGCGCCATGTCGGGTGACCCGGCGTCGCGACAGGGGCCGGTGATAGTGTCCCCTGCCGTGGCCGCACCTGAATTGCCCTTAGCCCAGGCTTTCATGACCGCCCGGGGAAAGACGGAGCCGGCAGGCGCCCTCTCCGTCCTCCAGGAGCGGCTGGCCCAGGCCCTGGAAGCGGCCCGGCAGTCCTGGCCGGGCATCGCGCTGGAGGGGCCGCGCTTCGCGGCACACCTGGCCCGGCTGGTGCCCGCGGACGGCCATGAGGACGCCTGGGGCCGGCTGCACATGGCGGACGTGTACCTGGCCCGGGCGGCGGCGGACGGCGTGCCCTCGGCGCTGGCCACCTTCGAGGAGCGCCTGATGCCGGAAGTGGACGCGGCGGTGGCGCGGCTGAAGCTGCCCCCGGCCGGGCTGGATGAGGTCCGTCAGGCGCTGCGCCAGCGGATGCTGGTGGGCAGCGCGGAGGCCCCGGCGCGGCTGGCGGCGTACCCGGGCACGGGGCCGCTGGCGGGCTGGGTGCGCGCGGCGGCGCTGTGGCTGGCGCTGGACTGGCAGCGGCAGCGCTCGGGGCAGGCGCAGTCGGAGGACGGCGACCTGTCCATGCTGGTGGCGCCGGGGGACGACCCGGAGCTGGCGTACCTCAAGCAGACGTACCGCGCGGAGTTCAGCGCGTCGTTCCAGGCGGCGCTGGCGGCCCTGTCCGCGCGGCAGCGCAACTTCCTGCGGCTGAAGTACCTGGACGGGCTGGGCATCGACCAGTTGGGGGCGCTGTACGGCGTGCACCGCTCCACGGCGGCGCGGTGGGTGGTGGGCGCGCAGGAGGAGTTGCTGGACGGGACGCGCCAGCGGCTGACGGAGCGGCTGCGGCTGACGCGCTCCCAGTTGGACAGCGTGCTGCGGCTCATCTCCAGCCAACTGGACGTGAGCCTGAGCCGGCTGTTGCGCACGCCCTCCGAGTAACGCGGCGCGCGACGCCTCGTCCCCGCGCGAGGTCCGGAGATTCCGGGCGGGGCATTCGGGGCCAGTGCGTTAAAGAGGGTGGAGGATGCGAACGCTCTTCATCGGAGATGTCCACGGCTGTTCCAGTGAGCTGGACGCGCTCCTGAAGGCGTGTGACTGGACGCCCAGCGACCGGGTGGTGCTGGTGGGCGACCTGGTGGCGAAGGGGCCGGACTCGGCGGGCGTGGTGCGGCGGGCGCGCGAGCACGGCTTCCAGGCGGTGAAGGGCAACCACGACGCGCACGTGCTGCGCTGGCACGGAGGCCACGCGTCCAAGGGCAAGAAGCTCAAGCCGGAGCACCGGCAGGTGCTGGACACGCTGACGGCGGAGGACTGGGCCTGGATGGAGCGGCTGCCCTCCTACCTGCGCTTCCCGGACCTGAACGCGCTGGCGGTGCACGCGGGGCTGGTGCCGGGCGTGCCGCTCGAGGAGCAGCGGGAGGAGTTCCTCTTCAACCTGCGCAGCATCGCGGCGGACGGGACGCCGTCGAAGCGGCTGGAGGCGGGCGAGCCCTGGGGCAGCCTGTGGCAGGGCCCGGAGCTGGTCATCTTCGGCCACGACGCCATGCGCGGCCTGCAGAAGCACCCCTTCGCGGTGGGGCTGGACTCCGGCTGCGTCTACGGCGGCAAGCTCACCGCGTACGTCCTGCCGGAGGGGCGGTTCTACTCCGTGCCGGCGGCCCGCGCGTACATGGCGCTGTAGGCGCGGGCGCTCAGGGCTTCGCGCTCAGCGCCTTCACGGCCCGCAAGGCGCTCTCGTTCTTCGGATCCGCCTTGAGCAGCCTCTGGTACACGGTGAGCGCTTCGGCCTTCTTGCCGGCCTTCATGTAGGCCATGCCCAGGCCGTCCTGCGCCTCCGCGTCGTCCGGGAAGAGGGCCGCGTTCTCCTGGAACACCTTCAGGCCGTCCTCCACCTTGCCGGACATGAACAGCCCGTAGCCCACGTGGTTGAGCACCCGCGGCGGCAGGCCCTCGCCCTTCGTCTTCCGCGCCCAGGCGATGACCGCGTCCGCGCCCTTCACCCGCGAGAGCAGGTCCGCCGTCATCTCCGGCGACTCCAGGTGGTCCGGCAGGGGCTTCCAGCCGTACTCCGCGGCGATGCTCGCGATGAGCCGTTCGAAGAACAGCACGCCGTTGTCCGAGTTGGCCATCACCACCACGCCGCTGCCGCTGTCCCCCAGCGTCACCACCGTGGCGGTGAAGCCGTCGTTCCACCCGCCGTGCTCGAAGCGCTCCGGCGAGTCCCCCAGCATGTAGCCCAGCCCGGAGGGCCCGGACTGCTTCGTGAGCATCTGCCGCGCCATCGCCTGCGACAGCACGCGCTTCGACCTGCCGGCCTTCGCCTTCACCACCTCCAGTTGGAGGAGCGCCAGGTCGGACGGCGTTGTCCACAGCCCCGCGGGCGCCAGCTCCGGGTACACCTTCCAGCGGCCCTCCACGGCCTCTCCGTTCGCGCGCGTGCCCGAGGCCGTGCGCGCGGCGAGCGCCGGAGGCAGTGGCTGTTCGAACGTGCTGTGCTTCATCCCCACCGGGTCCAGCACCGCCTCCTTCATGAGCTGCGGGAAGGGCTTCTTCGCCAGGTCCGTCAGCAGCGCCTGGACGACGACGTAGCCGCCGCCGCTGTAGCGATTCTCCGTGCCGGGCACCGTGTCCACGCGCACGGGCTCCGTGTTCGCGGGCTTCCCGCCGTCGAGGATCTGCTGGAGCGTGGGCAGGGGCTCGCCCACGCCATAGCCGGGGAAGCCGTGCACGGTGAGCCCCGCGCTGTGGCTGAGCAGCCGGCGCAGCGTCACCTTCTGCTCGCGCGTGAAGTCGTTGTCGGGGACCTTCCAGGACTTCAGCGCGCAGTTGACGTTCGCGTCGAGCGACACCTGTCCCTGCTCCACGGCGCGCAGCGCGGCCAGCGCCGTCACCGGCTTGCTGATGGACGCGGCCTGGAACAGCGTCTCCAGCGTGACGGGGTCCTTGCCGCCGGCCTGCGTCACGCCATACGCCTTGCTCCACACCACGGCGTTCTTGTCGAACACCGTCACGCTCAATCCCGGGACGCGGTACAGCTCCATCCAGCGCCGCACGGAGAGGGCTTGGGGCTTCTCCCCCGGCAGGGCCAGCGGCGCGAGGCGCGCCTCCACCCGGGCGATGCGGTCCGCTTCGGAGGGCCGCGCCGTCCACTGCGTGATGGGCTTGGGTGCGTCAGCCGCCGTGAGCAGGGCGACCGCCGTACAGCCCAGGAACAACACCGGGACGAAGCGAGGGACGGCTTGGGGCATGACGGGCTCCAGGGTCGACCCGCGGGAGGGGACCCGCGGATGCGGAGGGTCAACCTACGAGGCCATGATTGGCTTTGGGCCTTGGCTCCTCCCTGGGTTCGTCATGGTTTGGCCATGGCTTGAGCAGGGAGGGAGGGCTCCGTCCGGTCCCCACCATCTGGACCCCGAGTGACTTCCGCTCGCACCCGGGGCTCTGACATATTCCTTTGAGGTCAACTTTTTCCGGGTGGAGTTCAACATGGTCCGCACCTCGAGCCTCTTCAGCGCCCTGCTCCTCGTGAGCGCCTGCCAGAAGCCCCCGGAGGCCGCTCCGGCCGTGGTCCCCGCCGTGCCGGTGGCCGCGCCGGTGAAGGTGGCGCCGTTCTCGCTGTCGGTGCTCCAGGACGCGGCGCCGGCGGGCTGTACCTGGCTGCGACTGGAGTCAGACGGCAGACGCAGGGCGCTCGTCACGGTGGACGCGGCGTGTGACGGGTTGCGGCTCGCGTGGAGCCCGGATGGCAGGCACGCGGCGGTGCGCGACCCGGCTGGCAGCGCGCGGGGGCCCGGGCGCGTGTGGACGGTGGACCTGACGTCCGGACAGGGCTCGGCGCAGCTCCTGCCGGAGGAGGGGCTGACGGGCGCGGTGGGGTTCGACTCGGTGGGGCGGCTGGTGGCGTTGACGGCGCACACGGGCGAGCTGGTGCGGCGCGACGACGTCTTCCTCTTCGAGGGCCGGCGCATCCCCATCCCGGAGCTGGACGAGGGCGCGGGGCTCGCGCACGCGTACCGGCTGGAGGCGGGGGCATGGAAGCGCATCGAGACAGTGGCCACGCGCGGGGACTGGGACGCGGTGTTCGCGCTCGCGACCACGGAGATGCTGGTGTCCTCCACGGTGGCCGGGGACCTGGACGCGCTGGTGGCGCAGGGCCTGGACGAGGGCAGCCAGGACGCGGTCCGGCTGGACGCGGTGGTGTCCAACCGGGGGCACGACGTGTTCGGCGGCTGGGCGCGCATGGAGTCGCGCGGAGGCCCGCTGTTCGCGTGGCAGACCGCGGGCGAGCAGACCGCGCTGATGATGCCGGTGCGCTGGGAGGCGGAGGACGGCCACCTGGGCGAACCCGAGGGACTCGCCCTGCCCGCCCGAAGCCCCGTGCGGGCGCTGGCGCGCGGTGACCTGCTGATGCTCGCGGGCGAGACGCAGGCGCGCGTCTACGACCTGGGCACGCGGCGCCTGGCGGCGTCCTTCGACGGCGTCCGGAGCGCGCGCTTCTGGCCGGAGCCGTCGTCGCTGGTGCCGCACGGGGCGACGGCGGCGACCGGACAGCGGTAGCCGCGCGAACCGCGCCTCAGACCTGGCCCGAGCTCTTGAGGGCCGCGAACACGATGGCGCCGTAGACGCCGCCGCAGAGGCAGCAGGAGAGCAGGGGCACCAGGAGCGCGCCCGCGAGCGCCGTGCCCCAACTGGTGCGGTGCAGCGTGCGGTAGGTGAAGGCGCGCAGGCCCATGGCCCAGAAGGGCGCGGCGTACACGGCGACGAAGGGAATCACGCCGACGATGTACGGCGCCTGGGAGATGGCGTGCGCGCGCATGGTCACGGAGAAGCCGCGCTCCACGCCGCCCATGCGCAGGACGAGGTGGTCCAGGCCGGCGTTCACCAGGGTCATGCCGGTGCTGAAGATGGGCATGAGCACCGTCCAGGCCGCCATGCCGATGGTCATCCACAGCTTCACGTCCTTCGGATCCGCGCCGTTCGTCTCCGTCTCGGGCATGAACCCGAGGATGACGCCGATGAGCGCGGTGTAGACGATGCCTGTCGACAGGAAGCCGGCGATGGCCGACAGCATCACGAAGCCCATGGAACTGCTCACGGGTGCGTCGGGGTTGACGCCCTTCAGGGTCTCCGTGGGCCGCATCAACATGCCAAAGCACGTCCGCCAGAACGCCTTGAGCGTCCCCAATTCCGCGCGCTGGTCCCAGGGCAACTGCCCCAGGGGTTCACGTTCGAGGCAAGTAGCGCAGACGGTGCCTTCGGGGCCCTGGCGCAAGCAGCGGGCGCAGGCGAACACGCCACAGCGAGGGCACGTGGCCACGCTGAGCCACTCGGGGTGCACGGCGCAGACAGGGTCGGCGCCACCGGGAGCCGGGGCCACCAGCAGCGAGGCCCCGCACCTCGAGCACGTCTCCGCGCCGGGGGTGAAGGGGGCCTGACAGGAGGGACAGGAAGGCGTCATCGCCGCGCATCCTCGCACGGCTCGGCCTCCAGTCGCGGTCGTCCAAAACCTGTCCGACTGTCGAACAGGTTTTTCGCGGTCCAGTCGGAGCGAAGGCCCTGAGGCCAAGCCCATCCAGAACCTGTCCGACTGTCGGACTCGATTCCGCGGCTCAATGGAGCGGAGGTCCCCGGCCCCGGTCGTCCAAAACCTGTCCGACTGTCGGACAAGTTTCCGCGATTCGCGCGGAGGTTCGCGGCTGAGCCCTTTCAGAACCTGTCCGACTGTTTGACTCAATTCCGCAGCCCGGTCGGAGCAGAGGTCCTCAGCCGAGTGGCTCCAGAACCTGTCCGACTGTCGGACAGCTTTTCGCGGTCCGGTCGGAGCGGAGACCGCCAGTCGCGGGGCTCCAGAACCTGTCCGACTGTCGGACAGGTTTTCACGGTCCGCCGCCGGGCGGACCCCGCAGCTCTCACCTTCTCAGGCTTGGGAACCGCTTCCGTGTCCGGAGGTTCGGGTGCCGTGCCTTGGCGCTACGGCTCCGGGGCGGACTCCGGATCCACTGGCACCGTGGGGGACGTGCTCCCGGCCTTGTCCTGCGCTGGTGCGCTTCCTGCCGGCGCCACGACGCCCTGCGACTTCGGAGCCCGGGCCTCCTGCGCGGCCCGGACCTGACGGGCTCGCTTCGCCTGGGCCAGTGCTGTCTTCGCCGCGCCCGCGTCGCCCAGAGCCCGCTCGCGCTTCGCCAGCGCGTCCCACAGTTCCGGTGCGTCCGGATGCAGCGTCACCGCCGCTCGCAAGAGGCCTCGTGCCACCTTCGGCGAACGCGTGTCCAAGAGGCGCTTCAGGAAACCCGTGGGCGACAGCACCAGCGAGCCCTCCGGCGTCTCGAATGCCTCACGCACGTGGGGAATCGCCTCCGGCTCCCGGTCCGCCTCCATCAACCCCACCGCTTGCGCCAGGTGCGCGTCCATCGACTCCGGATGCAGCTCCGTCGCTCGCTCCAGCCAGCGCATCCGGTCCGCAGGCTTGCGCTTCGCGCGGTCCGCTAGCGTCAGCAACTCATCCGTGTAGTCCGGCCGCACCGCGGGGGCGCGCACCGCCGCCTCCTTCAACGAGGGCCACAGCTTCTCCGGATCCTTCGTCGCCTCCAGGCGCGTGCGCTTCAGCGCCGGCACCTCCGCGCGCTTCCACCCCGCGACGAAGCGCACCACGTCGCTCCGCACGGACGGACTGAAGCGCTCCGCCTCCGGACACTTCAGCGTCTCGCACGCCGCCAGGTAGTCCGCGAAGAAGCCCGCCGCGCCCTGCGTCCGGTACGAGCGCAGCCGCTCCGCGCCCATCGCCTTCTCCACCGTGGCCGCCATGTGCGCGCCCACGCGGATGAAGAGCGACTCGGCGCGAGGCTCGTGCGCGCCGCGGATCCGCTCCATCGCGCCCCGGCCATCCCTTGCAATCGCCGCCCGGTCGAAGAGCGACGACACCTTCGCGAACGCTCCCGCCAGGTCCGTCTCCGCCGGCAGCGTGCCCGGACCGCGCGTGGCCCAGTCGTGGTACGCGAGCCCGTAGCTCGCCAGCCGGCCCATGCCCTCGTAGACGACCGCGTCCACGGGGTCCGTGAAGTGGCCGCCCCGGGCCGGCGCGCCCTCGTCCAGCACCGTCTCCATCAACCGGATGGACAGCCGGCGCAGCCGCTTCGCCTCGTCCTCCACGTTGGTGGCGAGCGCGATGGCCGTGTCCTCCGCCGGCAGCAGCACCAGCAGCGTCGTCGTCTCCGGCTGCCCGCCCGCGTGCGCCACGATGTAGTGGCCCCTCAGCGGATAGGTCGCGAAGCCCATGCCGTAGTCGGTGATGTGCCCGTCGCGCGTCACCATCGACGCCTGCATGCGGCCCATCGTCTCGCGCGTCACCAGCTTGTGGTCCAGCACCGCGCGAGCGAAGCCCAGCAGGTCCTCCACCGTCGCGCGCGTGCCACCGCCCGCGAAGCGGCTGGTGACATCCAGGAAGCGCGAAGTCTTCAGCGTGGCACCCGACACGCGGTAGCCCACCGCCTGCTGCGCGTCGCGCGTGCTGATTTCATCCACGTCCGCGTGACTCATGTTCGCGGGGCCGAAGACGTGGTCGCGCAGGTACTCGCGATAGGACTGGCCGGAGGCCGTCTCCACCGCCGCGCCCAGCAGGTTGAAGCCCCACGTCGTGTACAGGTAACGCGTGCCCGGCTCCGACACGAGCGGCCGGTCCGCGAACAGCCCGATGGCCTCCTTCGTCGTCACCGGCTTGGTGTTGTTGCCGGCGCTCGGGCTGTCGTAGGTGGGCACCCCGCCCAGGTGGCCCAACAACTGGCGCACCGTCACCGGCCACTGCTTCACCGGGTACTCGGGCACCAGCGTGTGGATGTCCGCGTCCAGGTCCAGCTTGCCCGCCTGCGCCAACTGCATCACGGCCACCGCCGTGAAGGACTTGGTGATGGACGCCATGCGGTACGTGGTGCGCACCGTGGCGGGCAACTTCTTCGCCACGTCGCGGTAGCCGTAGCCGTTCATCCACCGCTGGCCGCCCCGCATCACGCCCACGGACAGGCCCGCGGTGGGCCCCTGCTTCAGGTCCGCGCGCACCAGCGCGTCCAACGCGCGCTGAACCTCCGGCGGGAACTCAGAGGCCTTCGCGTCCGGCTCCGGCGCCACCTTCGCGCTGGACTCCGGCGGGGACGCGGGCTTCTCAGCGGACTCGGATGGCGCGGGCGTGGCGGGCGCCTGCACCACGGACGTCGGTTTCTCGGCGGAGGCCTGCGCGAACGCGGGCCCTGTCTCCAGCAACACCCACAGCGCGACGAAGAGCCGCTTCATGGCACCGCCTCCGCGGTCTGGCCGCTCGCACCGGTGTCCGATGCCTCTTCACGCGAGCTCGTGAGCGCCGGTGCCGGCACCGCGCCCTCGTTCACCCAGCCCGCGAGCAGCGCGTCGGAGACGAGCTGCCCCAGCAGGTCCAGGCCATGACCGCGCGGATGCACCAGGTCATCGTGCATGAACCCCGCCTGATTGAACCGCGCGAGCGAACCCGCGCCGCCCATCGCCGTGTAGAGGTCGAAGAAGCCGCAGCCCTCGGCGAGCGCCACCTCGCGCTCGGCCTGGATGGCGGCCTCCAGGAACGGCCGCTGCGTCAGGGGCTTGCCCTTCGCGTGCCCGTCCTGCACCGCGTCCATGGGGCCCACCACCATGCACGCACTGCCCGGCGCGGCGGCGCGGGCGCGACGCAAGAGCGCGGCCAGGTCCTGGCGCACGGTGGGCAGGTCCGTGCGCTTCCACTCCAGGCGCTTGGACTCATTGCCGCCCAGGAAGAAGAGCAGCAGCTTCGGGTCGCGCTGCGACAGCTGCGCCTTCAGCGCGTCCTCCTCCATCCGGCCGTACAGCGTGGCATCCGCGGACGGCACGCCGAGCATGTCCAGCACGATGCCGGACCCGGCCTTCTGCAACACCACGCCCTGCACGATGGCGCCCTTGCCCTCCGCGGTGATGTCCAGCCACTTCGCGCCCTCGGGCAGGTCGAAGGACGTGGTGCGGCTGGCCCCGTCCTCCTGCGGCTCCGTGCGCGTCAGCACCGTGCCGTCCACGGACACGACGAGGCGGCCCGCGCCCTTCACGTCCTTCCACCACAGCGTCCCGCGCGGCTCGCCCTCCAGCTTGAAGCGGCCCCGGGCCCGGTTCTCCGTGGCCAGGTGGTACACGCCGGTGATGCCGAACGGGTGCGGCGGCGCCTTCAGCTCGCCCAGCGTGCGCGGCTGCCAGCCGTTGCTCACGGCGGCCGTGCGCCCCCGTCCACCGTAGGGCGCCATGCGGTCCACCAGCAGCACGCCCCGGCCCGCGCCACCGAAGCCCGCGACCAGCTCGTCGCGGACCACGTCCACGATGCGGTCCCCCGCGATGAGCGAGTTGCCGAACGCGGCGATGACGGTGGGCGCCGTCCCCGGCGTCCGCATCAGCCCATCCAGCGCGGCATAGAACGGCGTCAGCGCGGACCGCGCGCAGCCGGCGTCACCCGGCTCCAGACAGGGGTCCTCCACCGTGCCGCCCGGAGCCTTCAACCGCGTGGCCAGCGCGTGCAGCTGTCCGGCACGCTCGGTGGCGGGAGGCAGCGCGCGGAACGCGGAGCGCGGCAACGGACGCGCCTTGCCCGGCGCCTGCGCAGGCAGGCTCGCGGAAGCGGGCACCACCTGGGGCGAAGCCGCGCCCGTCACCGCGGACCCGGGACGCGCGGAAGGCTGCGCCTCCTCGGAGGCGGGTCGCGTGGAACCTGGCTCCGGCGGCGGCACGGAGTCCGTCGCGGGAGTCGTCAGGGGAAACCGGTGAGGGGGTGTGCGGGACTCGCACCCGGGGAGCAGAGCCCCCGCCAGGAGAGCGAGCAACCCCGCCCGCCGGAGCCCGCGCGAGACATCGAGAACCGTCATGTGGCCCGCGAGCGTAGACGAAAGCCCGGGGACACGCATGTTCTGGACCCCACGCTCGGCCGCCTCGCGAGCCGCCCCGGCGTGGCATCCCGGACATCGCATCCGTCCTGGACCGCACGTCCAGGGCGGGTGTCCCCTGGGAAGAACCGGTTTCCCGCACCCCAGCGCAAATGCAAGGTCCGGCCGCGAACATGGTCCCTTCACATGGCGCGGCGCGCCCCCAAATTATCCGCCGCGATTATGGCGAAGAACCGGCTCACAACGTGGACGAAGCTCCACCGGCGATTTGGCGACCACGTGCGCCGCATGCGCAACAGCCGTGAACTCACGCAGGAAGCGCTCGCCGAACGCAGCGACCTGTCGGTGGATGCCATCCGCCGCATCGAGCGCGGTGCCTTCTCTCCATCGCTCGACACGCTGGGCAAGCTGTCCGTGGGACTGGACGTGTCCCTCAAGACGCTCTTCCACTCCTTCGACCTGGAGCGCACCGACGGCGTGGCGGAGATCTGCGACTTCCTCGCGTGCCGCTCCGGCTCCGAGCTGAAGCTCGCCTGGCGCGTGCTCCAGGCCATGTTCGACGAGCGCTGAAGCGCGGTCCCCGCGTTGCCGGTCGCACCCGGCAGATGTTCCCTGTCACTCCCCGCGGGCTTGCCCTATGCGTCGGGGCTCATGAGCCGCGCGCCCCCCACCCTCCTCCTCGTCGAGGACGACTGCGACCTGCGCGACGCGCTCGTGGAGATCCTCCAGAGCGAGGGGCACACCGTCACCGCCACGGAGAACGGGGACCAGGCCCTCGCGTGGCTGGAGGCGCACCCGTGCCCCGCGCTGCTCCTGGTGGACATGTGGACGCCGCGCAAGGACAGCTGGCGGCTCCTGGACACCGTGCAGCGCGAGCCCCGCTTCGCGGACATGCCCGTCATGGCCATCAGCTCCAGCGAGGAGCGCCACCCCTCCATCCGCGAGGTGCTCTCCAAGCCCTTCGACCGCGAGGCCCTGCTCGCCGGGGTGCGCCGCTTCGTGCACCCGCTGCACTGAAAGAGCGCGGCCGTCAGCCGCCGGTCGTTTGTTGCCCCAGCTGGCCCGCCACCGCCGGGTCCAGACGGAAGGAATCGAAGAAGCGGTCCGCGTCCCGCGGCGCGCGTCCCTCCGGGTGCAGCAGGAGCTGCTGGTACAGGCGCGGGCCCACCATGAAGAAGCGGCCCCGGAGGCGGCGCGGACCGGACAGTCCCCCTACCTCCTGGCCGGGGTAGCCACCCTCCAGTTGCAACGGCTTCGCGGTGATGGACGTCGCGCCCAGGGCCTCCAGCGCGCCCTGGCTGGCGCGGTCCACCACGTCGCGCGGGCTGACCTGCGCCACCGCCGCGAGCGGGAAGTCCGTATAGGAGACGTAGTAGGCGGTGTCCTCCTGCGTGCTCGCGGCGATGAACGTGTGCAGCGTCACCTCGCCCACGTCCGTGGGCTGCACGCGCCGCTCCTCGCTGACGGGGCCGGGGAACGTCACGCTGAAGCCACCCTCCCGCGACTGGACGACGGAGGACGGCGCCTCCCGCACGGGCTCGGCGGGGGACACGGGGGGCTCGGTCTGCGTGCGCCCCGCGCACCCTCCCAGCACCAGCAGGGCGGCGGCCAGCGGCACGGCCCGGTAGGAACGCTTCATCATCCAGACGGCTCCTGACATGGGGCCGCAAGGTACGCCCTGCCCCGCCCGTGCGCATCCCTCCGCTTCACCCGGGCCCGCTTCAGGCAACGGTTGCCCCGGCCTTCAGTGCACCGCGCCGGAGCCGGACTCCTCGGGGGCGGGCTCCTCCTCGTCGGAGGGCGCGGGCGGCCTCGGAGGGCCGGCGGACACCCGGGACAGGTGGACGCGGAACACGGAGCCCCGGCCGGGCTGGCTCTCCACCTCGATGCGGCCGCCGTGCGCTTCGATGATCCGCCGCGACACCGACAGCCCCAGCCCCACGCCCGGGGCGCGCTGCTTCGCGTTGCCCGCGCGCTGGAAGGGGATGAAGAGCCCCTGGAGATCCTCCGGCGACATGCCGATGCCCTGGTCCGCCACGGCCAGCACCACGTGGTCGCCGTCGCCGCGCACGGACACCTCCACGCGGCTGCCGGAAGGGGAATACTTGAGCGCGTTGCTCACCAGGTTGTTGAGCACCTGCTCCAGCCGGGACGGATCCGCGCGCACCAGCACCGCGTGGTCCGGCACCACCAGCTCCAGCGTGTGCCCGGAGTCACTGGACTGGTAGAGCTCCACCACGGAGCGCGCCAGCTCGCGCGTGTCGCGCACCTCCGGCTGGAGGTCCAGCTTGCCGGCCTCGATGCGGGTCGCGTCCAGCAGGTCCCCCACCATCTGGTCCAGGCGCGCCACCTGACGGCGCACCAGCGACAGCGTTCGCTGCATCCGCTCCGGGGTGACCTCTCCGCGGCCCGTCAGCGCGGTGGACAGCTTCAGCGCGGACAGGGGGTTGCGCAGGTCGTGCGCCACGCCCGCCAGGAACGCCAGTTGCTGCTCCTGCTGGTGGGTCAGGCTGTCCGCCATCTCGTTGAAGGTGTGGGCCATGTCGCGGATCTCCAACGGGCCCTCCTCGGGCGCGCGCAGGTGCCGCCCGCCCCGGCCGAAGCCGGCCATCGCGCTGCGCAGCGCCGTCACCGGACGCAGCGCGAAGCGCCGCAGCCAGAAGACCACCAGCCCCAGCGTCGTCAGCAGCAGCAGGCCCAGCAGCAGACCCAGCAGGTCGGCCATCTCGCTCCAGTGCGCCGCGCTCTGCCGGGCCTCCTGCGCCTGGTCCACGTTGATCTGGATGAGGCGCTCCAGCGAGCGCAGCGACGCGTCCAGCGAGGCCATCGCCGTCGTGTCGTGCTGGGCCGAAGTCACCCCGGGCCCTACCGGCGCATGCTGCGCGGCCAGGTAGGCGTAGACCCGCTGCTGCACCTCCGCCACCGTCTGCCGCTCCTCCTGGGTGGACGCGATGGCGTGCATCTCCAGCAACTGGCGGCGCAGGTCGGCCTCAAGCTGGGTGGGCGAGCGCCCGCGCGACGGGTCCGCCACCATGGGAACACCGGGCGACGCCAGCAGCCGCGAGTGGACGAGCAGGTCCACCTCCAGCTCCTCGGCCTGCCGGACACCCTCCACGGATTCACTCAGCGTGGAAGCCATCCGCTCCAGCGCGGTCGTCAGCACCACGAGCAGGGTGGCGGACACCACGGTGAGCAGGACCAACCCACCCACCACGGTGGAAAAGAAGGCGCGCAGGCTCATCGCGCCTCCCTCGCGAACCCCCGGCTGGCGTCCCGCTTTGTCATGGTCGCGCATCCTCCCTCCGGGCCGCGCCAACCCAGGTGGTCGCCGCCCTCTTCCCAGGAAAGCAACAAGCGTCCGATATCGTGGATTCGCGCCCCGGTGGGTGGCCGACCCTCCGGGATACCGCCCCCAAAAGGAGCCGGCCCTCCGAGGCCCGGCCATGTTAGTCAGCACGGACACGCGGCCCGATGCGTCCCCCGGCGTTCGGGCGCCCGCTCTTCTCGATGAGGTCACCCGATGGATCTGCTCGCACCACCGGCCCGCACCCTGAACTTCGATGCCTTCTGGCGCTGGCTCCAGGAGCACACCAACTGCATCCTGCGGTGTGGCTCCCCCGACATGACGCTGTTCGACCATGACGACTTCCACTGGATGCTGATGGAGGAGGAGCGCCAGCACGTCCTCCAGCTCATCAAGGGCAAGTCCCTGGTGGGCGAGATGGTGATGGTGGGCCGCGAGGTCTCCGAGGTCTCCATCTCCCCGGATCCGGACGCGGATCCGCAGGCGGGCCACTTCCTGGTGGAGCTGATGGGCGGCCCCAAGGAGGACCCGCAGGTGATGTACCACTTCATCATGGCCCACGGCATCGAGCCGGCCACCGGCCACCAGGGCTTCAAGCACTAGCGCGCGACGCGCTCGATGGCCTCCACCGCCGCGTGGACGCCGTTGACCCAGGTCGAGGGGCGCGCGGACCCGGCCTGGTGCAGGAGCAGGGACGTGACCTTCGCCTCCAGCTCCGCCGCGTCCCCCACCCGCTCCCCCTCCGTCAGTCGCAGGGCCTGCCGGTCATAGAGCCGGGGCCGGGCCCAGGCCACCAGCGGCGTCCCGGTGGCCCGGGCCTCCTGCACGGTGTTGTAGCCCCCCGCGCCCACCAGCACGTCCACGCCTCGCAGCACTTCGAGTGCCGGCCAGACCGTCAGCCCGCCTTCATGGGGCGTGGGAACGAGCCACCGCACCGCCGCCCGTCCCGCCAGCGACGCGCGCAGCCGGGCCACCGTCTCCCCGGCCTCCACCACCTCCTCCGGACGGCCACAGCCCATCACCACGGCGACGGGGCTCGAGTCCCCGTCATCCAGGCCCAGCCGCCGCCGCGCGTCCACCTGGGACAGCAGCGCGTCCGGGTCCAGCAGCAGCCACGGCGCCGTGCGCACCGCGCGCGGGTGGTGCGCGAAGGGCGCGTCCTCACCGGGCACGACGAGCAGGTCGAACGCGTCCACGGCGCGGGCCACGTCGAAGCGCTCCACGTAGACGGGGTTCAGGTCGCGGTGCACCAGCACGCGCGGCGCGCGCACCGAGGGCAGCAGCGCCACCAACTCGCCCGCGAGCCCTCGCGGAAACGTGTCCACCACCAGCACGTCCGGCGTGGACTCCGCGAGCCACGCGCCCACCGCCGCCACGGTGGCGGCCTTGTCCAGCCGCGCGTCCACGCGGTGCACGGTGGCGCCGGGGCCCAGCCACGACTCCAGGGGCAGGCCGGGGGCGAACGGGCTGTTGGTGAGCAGGTCCACCGCGTGGCCCCGGGCCACGGCCACGCGGGCCAGGGCCGCGGCGCGCGTCAGGTGCCCCAGGCCTCCGCCGAGCGCGTAGAGGCGCCAGTGCCGGCGTCGCGCGGCCACGCTCAGCTCCCGCCCAGGTCCTCCTCGAAGGAGGCGTCGTCCTCGCGCCGCACGCTCTCGCCGTCGGCCTCGGTGAAGTCGTTGGGGTCGCTGCCCGAGGACGAGGAGGAGGACGAGGACCCGGAGCCGCGCCACGCGTCGCGGCCGTAGTAGCCGTAGTCCTCGTAGTAGTAGCTGGGGTCGTCCTCGTCGGAGTCGGAGGTGTCGGACGGGTCGCGGTTCTCGTCGCCGTTGTCCGCGGCGCGCGCGCACGTCACGCAGACCGCCTCGCCGCCATCGAGCGTGCGCATGTGCAGGAGGCAGATGGGCTTCTGACAGCGCATGCACTGCGTGGTCGCCCCCCGCTCACACGGGTGGGAGAAGAGGAAGCCGGAGGTCTCCAGGCACTGCTCTGCGGAAGCGAAGGAAGGGGACATGGCTCTTGAAGGCTCAGGGCGACGCGGCGCCCGCGGGGGTCTGGAGGCGGAAGAGCAGGGCCATGCGCAGGGGCAGGTCCAGCGAGTCGAAGCCGAGGCACGCGGCGGCCTCCGGTGACACCGGCTGCTTGGTGGCGAGCACCGTCTTGCCGGACGGGTCGCGCAGGGACAGCTTGCCGTCGCGCACCTTCACGTGAATGGCCTCCGCGCCGGACGCGCCCTTCACGGACGCGCCGCCACCGTCGGGGACCACGGTGTAGAGCAGCATGTCCTGGGCATCCGTGAGCACCCACCCGGAGCCCTCGCGCGTGAGCGTGTAGCGCACGGCCGAGCGCGCGGCGTCCTTCACCTGGTACGCGTCCGGGCCGCCCGTGACATAGGCCAGCACCGTGTCGTCCGGACCGGACACCTTGAGCTCGCCGCCCTTCCACTTGTAGCGGGCGACCTCCTTGTCCTCGCCGTCGACGAGCTTCGCGCCGTCGTCCTTGGGCTTGAGCGAGAAGCGCTCGCGGTCGTCGCCATCCTTGAACTTGAGCTTGGCGCCCGCCTCCTTCGGCTCGGCGGCGGAGGCGGCGGCGTTGGCGGGAATCGCCTGGGTGTGCGGCGCGGGCGCGGGGGCACTTCCCTGCTGGCACGCCGAGGCCCCCAGCACTCCCAGGTCCACGAGGAACAGGACACGAAGCTTCACGACGTGGACCTCATCTTCCCGGGCTGGACCCGGGAGCTGGAGTGGTAGAGCACCTGATAGAGGCTCAAGAGCATCATCGTCGCGGTGCGCGACGCATCTGTTTTCGACGGGGCTTCAAGCCGGGGGCTGGCAATGGACCGCGGCTCGGAGGGCGGCACCGCCTTGGGGGGCCGGGCCACCCAGTCCTCGTCCAGCAGGACGCGCAGCTCCACCCGGTCCTCCGCCACGCGCAGCCGCTTCAGGCGGGCCCCCGGAGGCAGCCGCACGGCGTCCGACGTGCGCTTCTCTTGGACCGCGAGCCTGGGGTGGCGCTCCGGATCCACGCGCAGCGCCACCGTCATCAGGCTGACGCCGTTGCGCTTGTGCTTGTGCTTCTTCCGGCCACTCGCGCTGCGCGCCACGCGATGGCGCTTGCACACCTGATCCACCACGGACAGGTGCAGCTGCGTGCCGTCCGCGAACCGCCCCCGCAGCGACAGCCACGGGTCGACGAAGTCCTGGCGATCCCACGGGCCCTGGGGCCCCTGGTGGACGCGCTTGCGCGAGTCCAGGACGGGCGCCACGTCCAGCGTCACGTCCACGGGCGCGTCCTTCACCAGGTCCACCTGGAAGCGCTTCAGCAGCGTGGCCAGCAGCAGGCGGCGCTGCACCTCGCGTTGCTCATCGGGCGACAGGGCCCTCGGCGTCTTGCCTCCCAGCGCGCCGACGCAGAGCGCGACAACGCCCCCGAACGCCGCGAAGAAGCACGGGATGACCAGCAGGAAGGACAGCACCACGCCCGGTCCTGTCGGCAGCAACTGGATGCCCCCGAAAATTCCCAGGGCGCCGAGGAGCAACCCCACGCCCCACCGCCGCAGCGTGCGACTCACGGAGCTGGATTGAGCGACCCGGGCGTCCATGGCCAGCTCGAGCCGAGGCTCCATGGCCCGCAGGTCCTCCAGCACCTCCGGCACGGTCGCGCGCGCCTGGTAGACCAGGGTCTTCTGGAAGGCGTCGAAGTCGAGCGGCACTGGGAGGAAGACCTTGTCCGGCGGGAGCCGCGAGGGAGCGTAGGAGGCGCCCCCTGGCAGGTCAAACCGCCTCTCGCCGCCGCGTGGCACCCAGCACCTGGTAGAGGCTCAACAGCATCATCGTCGCGGTGCGCGCCGCATCCGTCTTGTGGGCGTCCACCGGCCTGCCCGTGCCCTGTACGCCCCAGCCTTCACCCATCAGGACGCGCAGCTCCACCCGGTCCTCCGCCACGCGCAGCCGCTTCAGCTTGACGCCCGGGGGCAGCCGCACGGCGTTCCGGGCGGGGTCCTCCAGCATCGCGAGCCCGGGATGGCGTTCCGGCTTCACCCGCAGCGCGACGGTCATCAGGCTGACCCCGCTCCGCTTGGTCTTGGTCCGGGTCTTGAGCGGCATCACCTTCATGCGCTCGACCACCCGCACCTGATCCACCACGGACAGGTGCAGGTGCGTGCCGTCCGCGAACCGGCCCTGCAATGACAGCCAGGGGTCGACGAAGTCCGCGCGGGTCCCCGGGCCGCGCTTCCCCTCGAGGTTCTCCGTGCGGACGCGCTTGCTGGAGTCCAGGGGCAGCGTCAGGTCCAGCGTCACGTCCACGGGCGCGTCCGCCAGCAGGTCCACCTGGAAGCGCTGGAGCACCGTGGCCAGCAGCAGGCGGCGCTGCTCCTGGTGCGGAGGCTTCACGACCCAGTCGTTCGTCGGCCATGACCGCTTCATCGCGGCCTCCTGATGGGTCACCCAGGCCACGATGAGCAGGAAGACGCCGCCCAACACCGAAAAGAAGAACAGGAGGACCGCCAGGCTCGCCAGCTCCTTCTGGTCCGAGGGCAGGAACCAGAGGACCGCGAGGAGCACCCCGGCCGCGACGAGCAGTCCCACCCCGACACGCGCGGGGGTGTTCCTCGGGGGACTGACGGGCTCCGGCTCCGGCTCCGGGGCGCGCTCGGGCTTCGGAGACAGGGCCTCCAGCACCTCCGGCACGGTCGCGCGCACCTGGTAGCGCTGGGTCTTCTGGAAGGCTTCGGGTTCGAGCGCCACGGAGGGCAGCGTAGGAGCCGCTCCCGGCCGGGTCAAAGCGGCTGTGCGCGGCCCGGCGCCGTGTTCCGCCGGCGCGTGGTGCCCAGCACCTGGTAGAGGCTCAGGAGCATCATCGTCGCGGCGCGCGCCGCGTCCTGGGTCGCGGGAGGCCCCCGCCCCTTGGGCTTCTTTCCCTCGGGTGGGGCGGGCTTCGTCGTCACGACGCTCCACTCGCGATCCAGGAGGACGCGCATCGCCAGGCGGTCCTCGGCCACGTCCAGCCGCGACAGCGCGACGCCCGGAGGCAGCTTCGCGGCCCGCTTCGCGTTCGCGCCCAGGCCCGCCAGCCCGGGGAAGCGCTCCGGCTTCACGCGCAGCCCCACCTGGAGCAGCGTCTTGCCCTTGCGCTTGGTCTTGAGCTTCGTCTTTCCGCTGCGGCTGCGGCCGTAGCGCTTGCGCTTCTGCAGGTGCTCCACGGCGGACAGGTGCAGGTGCGTGCCGTCCGCGAAGCGGCCGTGCAGGGACAGCCACGCGTCGGTGAAGTCCTCGCACTCCCACCGGCCCCGCTTGGGCTTGCCCACGCACTTGCGCGCCTCATCCACCGGCGCCAGGTCCAGCTTCACGTCCACCGGCGCGTTCGCGTCCAGGTCCACCTGGAAGCGCTTGAGCAGCGTGGACACCAGCCCGTAGCGCCTGTTGTCCAGGTCCGTGCGGCCCGCGCGCGACCGGACGATGAAGAGCACGATGCCCGCCGCGAAGCTCGCCGCGGCCACGAGGGCCGGCAGTCCGCCCCAGGTGTCCTGCTTCGCGGACGAGAACTGCGCCACCACGACGGACAGGAGGGCACAGCCGGCCACGCTGAAGGCCATCAAGCCCCAGGCGGCGATCCACAGCGCGCGCCGCCTCCGCTCCGCCCGCGCGTCCAGCTCCGCCAGCGACTTCAGGTCCGCCAGCACCTCCGCCACCGGAGCGCGGGTTTCATAGACGTACGTCTTCTGGAATTCGGAGAGCTCGAGCGGCACGGCCGGGAGCGTAGGGAGCCGCTCCCGGGTGGTCAAACCGACGTGCGGCGCTGGCGCGCGGCCTGGAGCTTCGCGCGCCGCCGGGCGTATCCCAGCACCTGGTAGAGGCTCAGGAGCATCATCGTCGCGGTGCGGGACGCATCGTCCTTCTCCAGCGCCTTCTTCCAGAAGACAGGGGACTCCGGCTCACCCGGCTCGCGCCCCGGCCTCGCCACCCATTCGTCGGACAGCCGGGCGCGCAGGGACAGCCGGTCCGCGGCGACGCGCACGCGCTCCAGCTCGACCTTCCGGGGCAGGCGCACGGCGGCCGCGGCGCGGGGCTTGAGCCGCTCCAGGCCGGGGTAGCGCTCCGGCTTCACCCGCACGGACACGTCCAGCCGCGCGAAGCCCTTTCGCTTCGTCTTCGTCCGCGTCTTGCCACTGGCGCTCGTCTTGGAGCGCTCGCGCTTCTGGTGCCGCTCCACCATGTGGATCCGCACGAAGGAGCCGTCCGCCAGCCGGGTCTCCAGCTTGAACCACGGATCGACGAAGAAGTCCGTGCTCCACCAGCCCACCATGTCGTGCTTCACGCGCTTGTCGAGCACGTCGGGCGGACGCAGGTCCAGCTTGAGCCACACCGGCGCGTCCGGGGCCAGGTCCATCTCCAGACGCCGGAGCAGCACCTGGGCCAGGCCGTAGCGCCGGTTGTCCAGGTCGCGCGGCTTGAGGGTGTGACGCCACAGGAAGAGCAGGAGCCCCAGGACGAGCAGCGCTCCGCCCACCGCGCCCGTGACCTGGAGGAGCTGCTCGCCCTCCTCGGTGAGCGAGTGTCGCTCCCCGGTGCTCGCCCACGTGATGTACGTCAGGATGACCATCAGCCCGCCCGGGACCGCGGTGCACCACCCGCCCCACGCCAGCGCGAGCCGCTGCTTCTCCGCGCGGGCATCCAGTCCGGCCAGGACCTCCATGTCCTCGAGCAGGTCCGGCACCGGCGCGCGGAACTGGTAGGTGAAGCGATCGTGGAAGCGGCTGACGTTGACCGCCAAGGCGGTGGACTCCCTGCGATGCCCATCGGGCGGACCTGTGCGTGAGCGTAGGGGGCTCCGGGCCGTCCTACCAGGGGTGAACCGCCAGCCATGCAGGCAGGCCGAGCGCCGGGAAGGCCCGGGCGTTAGGTAGGATGGACGGCCCCAACGGCATGGAGCGCGAGGTGGACCGTGGATGAAGTGAGCCGGAGGGCAGCGCTGAAGCTCATCGCGGCGGCGGGTGTCACCACCGTCGCGGGGTGTTCACGCGGCTCGGGAAAGGCAGAGGAGTCGAAGATGAGTCAGCAGGCACAGCAACCCGAAGCCATCGTCCGGGTGGATCCGCTCGGGCCGTCCCCCACCCCGTGGCGGACGCCGGATCCGTTCCTCTTCTGCGTGCACCATGACGACCGCTACCCCCAGGGCAACGACAAGCTGGGGCCGAACGCGTCGCTCGCGGGCCGGGACATCGGCCAGGACTTCGCGGGGCGGGACGGCTGGAACATGTACCACGGCACCGTGGTGCCGGGCTTCCCGCAGCACCCGCACCGGGGCTTCGAGACGGTGACCATCGTGCGCAACGGGCTGCTGGACCACTCGGACTCGCTGGGCGCTGCGGCGCGCTTCGGCGGGGGCGACGTGCAGTGGCTCACCGCGGGCGGTGGCATCAACCACTCGGAGATGTTCCCGCTGCTCAAGCAGGACCAGGGCAACCACATCGAGCTGTTTCAAATCTGGCTCAACCTGCCGCGCGCCAACAAGATGGTGCCCGCGCACTTCTCCATGCTGTGGGACCACGTCATCCCGCGCCACGTGGCGAAGGACGACGCGGGCCGCGCCACGAACATCACCGTGGTGGCGGGCAACCTGGGTGACATCCAGGCGCCTCCGTCGCCGCCCAAGTCGTGGGCCGCGAACCCGGACGCGGACGTGGCCATCTGGACGCTGAAGATGGAGCCGGGCGCGCGCTGGACGCTGCCCGCGGCGAAGCGCGGCACGAACCGGATGCTCTACTTCTTCCTGGGCGCCGGGATGAAGGTCGGCGGCCGGGCGGTGCCTGCGCGCAACGCCGTGGAGCTGCGCGCGGACGTGGACGTGGTGCTGGAGAACGGCCCGGAGACGGCGGAGCTGCTGCTGCTCCAGGGGCGGCCCATCGGCGAGCCGGTCGTGCAGTACGGCCCGTTCGTGATGAACTCGCGGCAGGAGATCCAGCAGGCCTTCGCGGACTACCAGCGCACGGGCTTCGGCGGCTGGCCCTGGCCCAGCCACGACCCGGTGCACGCACGAGAGGAAGGCCGCTTCGCGCGGCACGCGGACGGCCACATCGAGAAGCCGGCCTGATCAGGGCTTCTTCTTCGCCTCGGCGCCCTCCCACTTGAAGCTCACGGAGGGCGCCTTGACGGCCTTGGCGTCCTTCATGAGGAAGCCCTCCTGGCGCGTGTTCGCGCGCTCCAGGGCGGGCTTCAGGGACGCGGGGATGGGCAGCAGCAGGCCCACCACGTACATGTTCCCCCGGCACATCTCCGCCGCGTAGCCGAACGAGATGCGCACGGCGACCTTGTCGCCTTCGACGTGGTGGAACGCGACCGAGCGCTTCACGTTGTCCAGTCCGTACTCGAAGCCGACGCAGTCCTCGCCGGCCTCCAGGGTCTGGAGCAGCGCCTCCACGGTCTTCGCGCTCTCGAAGGCCTTCGGGTCGCCGATGAACTTGCGCACGTAGCCGTCCGCCTTGAGGGCCTGGAGGACGTCCTTCTCCGGGAACACCTCCAGCAGGTTGAAGCCGTCCTTGCCCTTCGTCACGTCCCGGGTGGCGTAGATGCGGCTCGCGTACGGGTGCGCGCCGCCGGTGTAGCCGCCGTTGGACTCCTCGTAGCTCACATACGGGCCCACCACGGACAGCACGGTGAAGGACTGCGTGGCCTCCCAGTCGGACGTGTCCTGCGTGGCATCCACGCCCTCCGTGACGCTGGAGAGGAACTCCTTCTTGCGCGACTGGAGGCCGAAGACCTCCTTGCCGCCGCGCAGGGCGCGCAGGTCCTTGGACGACATCTCGAACGTGACGTCGGTGCCGGTGACCTTCCACGTGAGAGGCTGTGATTTGGGAGCAGGCGCGGCCGCGAGCAGCGCCACCATCACCACGGAGCTCATGAGCATGCGCGCCATGCTATGCACCCGTTCGGCGAACCGGGGGATGAACTGATGGAAGACGGCTTCACCCTGCTGCTCGGGGCCCATGGACCCGCGCTCGTGCCAGGGGATGACCGGGGAGTCCTGGCGGTTCGCGCCATGGAACAGGCGTTCCCGGATTTGAATCTCTCGTGGACGACCGGCGAAGAGGGACAGTTCGTTCCGGTGACGCAACGGGATGCCTGGATTGCCCAACAACTGCGCGCGGGCGGAATCGACATCCTCTGCAACGGTGACGATGCGTTCCTCGTGACCCTGAACAGCTACAGCCAGCTCCGGCCCCGGGATGACTCCGCGAGCCAGCGCCCCCACTACGAGGTTCACGCGGAATGGCCCATGGAGCCTCCTGGCCTCCGTGTGGCCAGGCCCGTGCTCGCCGTGGTGGCGGAAGCCGTCCGCGCCTTCTGGGCCCATGTGACGCCCAACCACGCGGCCCTGGACATCTCGATGCAGCGCTCCCCTCTCGAAGGGGTGCCCGGCAATCCAAGACGAGGCCTGCCTCTGCTCAAGCACCCCGATGAGCTTCGAGCACCGGAGGTTCCGTATCACCTGGGCTGGCTGAACTACTGGTCCGACGCGACCACGCGGCGGCTCGGGTTCCCGGATGCAGCGCGTGACGCGGAGCTGCTGACCCGTTCGCGGCGCACGACCTCCGGGGGATGGCTCGTCCAGCTCACGGAGACGCCCCTGGACCTGGACGACCCCACGCACCTCGACGCCCTGCTGCGCGCCTACGCGCGCTTCCCTGAAATTGGCGGACGCGACACGCCCTGAAATGAATCCTCCGAACCCATCCCTGCATCTGCTCGTCCACGCGCCCGAGCTCGACGGTGATTCACGGCGGGTGCGCGCCATTGTCTACGCCCTGGAGCACGCGCTGGAGCTGCATCTGGACTGGACCCTCTCCGAAGCGGAGGGAATCCAGCCGCTGTCCCAGCGGGATGCGTGGCTGGACAATGCCGCCGAAGAAGGGGAGCTGCCCGCGCTCTGCAACGGGGACGAAAGCCACCTCGTGACCCTGAGCGGTTGGGAGCGGGCCGGGCACCTGTCTCCCGGCGGTGAGCCGCTGTTCGAAATCCACGCGGAGCTGCCCCTGGACGCGCGCGGCATCTCGATGGCGGCGCGGGTGTTGGAGGCCTTGTCCGAAAGCTCTCGGGCCTGGTGGGGACGGGTGCTCACCACGAGCACCGTCGTGGAGCTGTCCCGGCAGACTCGCCGTCGCTGGCAGGATGCGCCGGAACCGCCTCGGGGGCTGCCGGTGCTCGAACCCCTGGAGATGACGCCCACGCCCGTCGTGCCGCATCACCTGGGCTGGGTGAACTACTGGTCCGCCGCCACCGTGCAGAGGCTCGGGTTCCCGGATAAGTCACGCGACGCGGAGCTGCGGACCCGTTCGCGCGCCACGGCCTTGGGAGGCTGGCTCGTGAAGCTCACCGACACGCCGCTGGACCTGGACGACCCCACGCACCTGGATGCTCTGCTGCGTGCCTACGCACGCTTCCCGGAAATCGGTGGGCGCGCGGCGCCCTGAGCCCGAACTCTTTCGCGCGAGTGGGCGCGTGGGGCAAGGCACGCCAGTTCGCGCTAGAACCCCGCCCTGTGGGGAACATGGGAGGCACCATGGAGCAGAAGGCACTGGCGGCATCCGAGCGCGCACTGGCCAGGACCGAGGAGCGCCGGGAGGTGACGCGGCGGGTCCTGGGGACGGTGGGCGGAAGTCTCCTCCTTGGGGGCGCGGGCGTGGGCGTCATGGGCGCCCTCCTCACCCCCTGGCTCTTCATCCCCGCGGGCGCGCTCGCCGTCGGCTCCGGCGTCCTCTTCATCGTGCGTGGGGCCCTGGGCGCGGCGAGCGCCGCACGGGCGCAGGTGGCGGGTGCCGCGCGGATCGGCCTGGGGTCGGAGATCGCCAGCTCGGCGCGCATCGAGCCCGGCGCCGTCATCGAGATGGGCGCCACCGTGCAGGCGGAGGCAGTCATCGAAAGCGGCGCCGTCATCCGCATGGGCGCCACCGTGCAGCGCGGCGCGACGGTGCAGCGGGGGGCCGTGGTCGGCTGGGGCGCCACGATTCAGGAGGGGGCGACCGTGGAGCGCGCCGCCAGCGTCGGTGCGGGGGCCACCGTCGGACGGAACGCGCGGCTGTCCGCGGGCGGTCACCTGGGCGCCGGTGGGCATATCGCTTCGACCGAGGGCCCCGGTGCGCCCTTGAAGCGGGTTCCGGACGCGGTCGCGGTGTTCCAGGAGGATGCGCGGCTGCGCGAACTGGACGAGGTCTGCGACCGGCTGGAGGACGCCTTCCGCAAGGCGTCCCCGGCCGTGCGGGGCTTCCTCAGCGGGGGCGAGGAGTCCGTGAAGGCGCTGCGCCGCTCGTGCCACGACCTGCGGGAGCGCGAGCAGGGCCTGCGCCGCGAGGTCAGCCCGGAGTTGATGAACCGGCTCGACGCGGAGCGCACGACGCTCTCCGCGCGCATCACCGCTTCAACGGATCCGCAGGTGCGCGCCTCGCTCCAGAGCGCCGTGGATGCCATCGATGCCCAGCGGGCGCAGCGCGAGCGGCTGGCGCGCAACGCCGACCGCCTGGATGCCGAGCTCACCCGCCTGCGCTGGAGCATCGAGGGCGTGGCCACCCAGCTCGTCCAGGTCCACGGACAGAGCGGACCGACGGCCGCGCCCGCCGACGCCGAGCAGGGCTTGAGCCGCGTGCGGGAAGAGCTGGCCGCCATCAGCGAGGCGCTCGATTCGGTCAACGAGGCGGAGCGGACGGGGCTGCGGCCGATGCAGGAGCCCTTCGCGCCCCAGGACTCCCAGGAGCAGGGCACCCGGCCGTCACGCGTCCGCGGCTGAGTCGCGGACCGGGCCCGTTTGCCGCCGGGCCGCCGTCGCGGTAGCACCGGGGCGTGGGCTCATCCGGAATCGTCTACGCGTCCTTCGACCGCTTCCCCGCGCCCAAGGGCGCCGCCGTGCACATCCGCGCCTTCGTGGAGGCCCTGGGCGCCGCTTTCGGTCCGGTGGACCTGGTGGCCATTGGCGATGTGCCCGGTGCTCCCCCGCCTGCCCTCAGCCCTCACATCACCTACCACCCGCTGGGTGCCCGCGGGAAAGACCTGGTCGCGCAGGCGCTGACATTCCGCTCGCACCTGGGTGCGTGGTGGAGGGGTCGGCCGCGCGCGAAGGTCGTCCACGTCCGCTCCATCTTCGAGGGCTACCCCATCGCCCGGCGCAAGGACGCCCTCACGGACGCGCTCGTCTACGAGGTCAACGGCCTGCCCTCCATCGAGCTCAAGTACCACCACCCCGATGTCTCCGATGACGTGGAGCTGATGCGCAAGCTCCTCGCGCAGGAAGAAGCCTGTCTCCAGGCCGCGGATCTCCTCGTCACGCCCAGCGCCGTCACCGCCGAGCACCTGATCTCCCGCGGCGCGGATCCGAAGCGCCTGCGCGTCATCCCCAACGGCGTGGACCTGGACGTGTTCCGCTACGCCCCGCCGCGAGCCCCGGAGGCCGGCCGCCCCCTGCGCATGCTCTACAGCGGCACCATGACCGCGTGGCAGGGCGTGCACCACGCCATCGAGGCCTGCCGCATCCTGCGCCGCGACCTGCCGGTGACGCTCACCCTCGTGGGTCCCCTGCGCAAGCACGCGCGCCGCGCCCTCCTGGACCGCTGCGGCGACCTCGTGCTCCAGGGCGCGGTTGAGATCCTCGAGCCCCTGCCCCAGGAGGAGCTCGCCCGGCTGCACCACGCCTGCGACGTCGTGCTCGTGCCGCTGCCCGTGAACGACCGCAACTGCGTGCAGGGCTGCTGCCCCCTGAAGCTCATTGAAGCCATGGCCACCGGCACGCCCGTCGTCGTCAGCGACCTGCCCGTGGTGCGCGCGCTCGCGGAAGCCACCGAGGCCTACCGCATCCGCCCCGGCTCGCCCAAGGCCATCGCCGAGGCCGTGAAGGACCTCATCGCGAACCCCGCCCTCGGCGCCGCGCTGAGCGCCAACGCCCGCAGCCGCGTGGAGCGTGAGTTCCCATGGGGCCGCGCGCAGGAGGCGCTGGTGAACGCCTATGCGGAGGATCTGGGCATCGCGCGGCTCAGCACGCGCGACAACACCGCCGCCTCCGCGTCCGCCTGAAAGCCCGCCTCGATTCGAGCGCGCGCCGCCGTCCCCAGCGCCGCGCGCTTCGCCTCGGGCATGCCCAGCACGTCCAGGCACGCCTGCCCCAGGTGGTTGAGCAGCGCCTTCTCCACGATGAAGCCATTCACCCCGGACTCCACCGCCTCCGGGATGCCGCCCGCGTCGCTGGCGATGACCGGCCGCGCGCACGCCATCGCCTCCAGCAGCGCGTTGGGCATGCCCTCCCACAGCGACGGCTGGAGATACACATCACACAGCCGCAGGTGCTCCGCGATGAGCTCCGGGGACTCCAGCGCGCCGGAGATGAGGATGCGCGCCGCGTCCTCCGGATGCTCCGCCCGGTAGGCCACCAGGTGCTCCGCGTCCCGGGCGCGCACCTCGCCAATCACCAGCAGGCACGCGGGCCGCACGCGCCGCACCTCCGTGAGCGCGGACAGGAGGAACGGCAGCCCCTTCTTGTGGCGCAGCTCCCCGGAGAAGCCGAGCACCGCCTCGCCCGGCTGGATGCCCAAGCGCTCACGCAGCGCCGCGTCCGCCGGCCCCGGTGAGAACAGCGCCGTGTCCACCGCGTTGGGGATGACCTCCACGCCCGGGTCCCGGCCCAGCAGCATCGCCATCTTCCGGCCCAGGTCCGCGGAGGCCGCGGTGAGCACGTCCGCCCGCTGAAGCGTCCAGAGCAGGCGGGCGAAGTCCCCCGGCGGGAACATCAGCTGATCCACGTCATTGCCTCGCGCGCTGAGGATGGACCGGAGCCCCGCGCTCTGCGCGAACACCACCGCGAGGAAGCCCGGCGGGTACAGGTAGTGCCCCCACACCAGGTCATACTTCCGCCGCGAGTGCAGGTGGCCGAGCACATCGAGCGTGTGCTGCATGGACAGGTCCGCGCTGCCAAACAACCCCAGCCGGTGCAGCGTGACGCCCTTCGCGAACGGCGACACCTCCCCCGCGTCCGGCACCGTCTCCAGCGCTCCGGGCTGCGCCGTGCGGGTCCAGGCGACCACGTCCACGCGTGCGCCCAGCCGCACGAGCGAGCCCGCGGTGCGAGCCCCGCTGCGCGCGAGCCCTCCGATGTCAGGGGGGAAGCGCTCGGCGAGGAGGAGGACGCGGGGACCGGAAGCCATGCCCTCAATCTACCCGGCCGCGCGCGCCGGCAGGCGGGGAACCGCGAGGGATGAAAGCCAGAAGCCGTCCCGTTGCAACGCCCAATCCATGACGCAACCCCCGACTGAAACCCTCGCCCCGGACGCCTCTCCCTCCACGACTGGAGCCAGGGGCCTCCTTGCCTCCCTGTGGTTGGCGGTGAAGGGCTCCACCGAGGACCTGGCCACCGGGCCCGTGGACCGCGCCTTCCTGCTCCTGTCCGTGCCCATGGTGCTGGAGATGGTGATGGAGTCCGTCTTCGCCCTGGTGGACGTGCTCTTCGTGTCGCGCCTGGGCGCGGACGCCATCGCCACCGTGGGCCTCACCGAGTCCATGCTCACGCTGCTCCAGACCCTGCCGCTGGGTCTGTCCATCGGCGCCACCGCGCTCATCGCGCGCCGCATCGGGCAGAAGGACCCGGAGCGCGCCGCGAGCGCCGCGGTGCAGGCCCTGGGCCTGGGGCTCGCGCTGGCCGTGCCGCTGGCGTTCGCGGGCAGCTACTTCGCGCGTCCGCTGCTCACGGCCCTGGGCGCCGCGCCCGGCGTCATCGAGCACGGCGCCGGCTACACGCGGCTGATGCTGGCCAGCTTCCCCATCATCATGCTGCTGTTCCTCATCAGCGCCATCCTGCGTGGCGCGGGGGACGCGGCCACGTCCATGCGCGCGCTGTGGCTGGCCAACTCCGTGAACATCGTGCTCGCGCCGCTGTTCATCTTCGGCCTGGGCCCGGTGCCCGCCATGGGCGTCACCGGCGCCGCGCTGGCCACCACCGTGGGCCGCTCCACCGGCGTGGTGTATCAGGTGTATCGCCTGCTCAAGGGCAGCGGACGTCTGGAGTTGCGCCGCCGCCACCTGCGCGTGGAGGCGTCCACGCTGCGCTCGCTGCTGAAGCTGTCGGGAGGCGCCACGCTCCAGTCGCTGTTGGGCATGTCCAGTTGGCTGGTGCTGATGCGCATCGTGGCCACCTTCGGCAGCACCGCGCTCGCGGGCTACACGCTGGCCATGCGCATCCTGCTCTTCGCGCAGCAGCCGTCGTGGGGCCTGTCCCACGCGGCGGGCACGCTGGTGGGCCAGAGCCTGGGCGCGGGCGACACCGACCGCGCGGAGCGGGCCGCGTGGCGCGCCAGCTTCTACACGCTCGCGTTCCTGGGCCTGGTGGCGGTGGGCTTCCTCGTCTTCGCGGAGCCCCTCATCCACCGCTTCACCACGGAGCCGGAGGTGGGCCTGCACGCGGTGCGCTGCCTGCGCATCGTCAGCTGCAGCCTGGCCCTCTACGCCTTCGTCACCGTGCTGCCCCACGCCTTCAACGGCGCGGGGGACACCACCACGCCCACCGTGGTGAACGCCCTCTTCTCCTGGGGCCTCCAGCTGCCGCTCGCGTGGGTCCTCTCCCATCCCCTGGGCCTGGGGCCCTCGGGCGCGTTCATCGCCATCGCCGTCACGTATGGAGCACTCGGCCTGGCGAGCGCCGCCCTCTTCCGGCGCGGTGGCTGGAAGCTGCGACACGTCTGAGACCGCCCTCCACCAGCCGACAGTTCGCACCGTCCGGGGGCTGAGTTGAAAGCCCTGGGGGAGTGCGGACTTTCCCGAAACTCTCGCAGCGGGTGGGCGCAGGAAGCGCTTCCAGCCACGGGGCTCCCGTCACCCCGGGGCGCCGCCAAGGTGTCATCGCGAGAGCACGGGGCACAACGGTGGGGGAGGGGCTTCACACATGGCGGGCAACGAGCGGTTGGGCGTGGCGGTGGTGGGACTGGGCGGGGCGGTGGCGACGACGGCGGTGGCGGGCATGGAGCTCCTGCGCCGGGGGCGGGTGGACACGCGGGGCCTGCCTCTGGCGGACGCGAAGGGCATGGGCCTGGCCGAATATGGCGCGCTGACGTTCGGCGGCTGGGACCTGTTCGAGGACGACCTGGCGCACGCGGCGCGCAACCACGCGGTGCTGACGGAGGCACAGCTGGAGGCGGTGGCGCCCACGCTGGGCCGCATGCGGCCGTGGCCCGCGGCCTCCAACGCCAGGTTCTGCAAGAACGTCGTGGGCACTGGCGAGAAGAAGGCGCGCACCCTGCGCGAACAGGTGCGGGCCATCCGCGACGACCTGGCCCGCTTCAAGCAGCGTGAGCAGTTGGAGCGCGTGGTGGTGGTGAACCTGGCCTCCACGGAGAAGGCCGTGGACCTCACCCGCCCGGAGTTCGCCACGCCGGAGGCCTTCGAGAAGGCCCTGGACGCGAACGACCCGGACATCGGCCCCGCGATGCTCTACGCGTACGCGGCCATCGTGGACGGCATCCCGTTCGCCAACTTCACGCCCAGCGTCGCCGCGGACGTGCCCGCCCTGCTGCTCCTGGCGAAGCGCACCGGCGCGCCCATCGCGGGCAAGGACGGCAAGACGGGGCAGACGCTGCTCAAGACGGTGCTCGCCCCCGCGCTGCGCGACCGCGCGCTGCACGTGGACGGCTGGTACTCCACCAACATCCTGGGCAACCGCGACGGCGAGGCGCTCAACGACCCGGCGTCCAAGCAGAACAAGCTCGACACCAAGGGCGCCGCGCTGGACAGCATCCTCGGCTACAAGGTCCCGGACCACATCGTCTCCATCCAGTACTACCGCCCGCGCGGGGACAACAAGGAGGCCTGGGACAACATCGACGTGACGGGCTTCCTGGGGCAGCCCATGCAGCTGAAGCTCAACTTCCTCTGCAAGGACTCCATCCTCGCCGCGCCGCTCGTCGTGGAGCTGGCGCGCACGCTGGACCTGGCCAAGCGCCGGGGAGAGGGCGGCGTCATCGACGCGCTGGGCTGCTTCTTCAAGGCCCCCATGTCGCAGGACGGAGAGCCCGTGGAGCACGCCATGGCGGAGCAGCAGCGCCGCTTGATGGCGTGGCTCTCCAAGGGCCGCCCGCAGCAGGCGGAGCGCATCCCGGAACGCATCAGGGGCTGAAGCCATGAACGCACCCGCGCGTGACACGGCGTCCCCGAGCCGTCTGGCGGAGCTCCGTCCGCTCCTCTCGGAGCTGATGGACCTCAAGCGCATCCGCACCCCGGACCACCCGGACGGTCTGGCGGCGCATGGCTTCCGCCGGGCCTGGGCCGCGCTGGCCTCCGGCATGGACCCGCGCATCGTGGCGCTACAGGAGACGGCGCGCGCGGTGGCGGCGGTACGGCTGGGCGGCCTGGACATGGACGTCCTCCAGCGGGCGGGGCTGTCCCCGCTGGACGCGACGCGGGTGCTGCACCGGGGCCTGGAGGCGGTGGCCGGACCGCTGGATCCCCGCCTGAGGGAGCGGCTGTCCGTGGCGCTCTCCCAGACGCCGGAGGAGGCCTGCCACGTGCCGCCGCCCTTGTTCGTGGACCGGCTGGTGCGCCAGCCCCGCGCCGGGGCCACGTTCCCCGGCCGGCCGCGCATCATCGTGTCACCCCAGGAGGGCCACGCGGACCACTGCTACGCGGTCGCGGTGGGCGCGGTGCTCGTCGCGCCCTGCTTCGGCGCGTCCCCTGCCCTGCCCTTCGTGGCGGGGCTCTCGCACCACCTCTTCAACGCGGTGCTGCCGGACGCGGGCTATGGCGGGGAGGCGCTCCTGGGGGACCTGCTGGAGCCCGTGATGAAGCGCCTCACGGAGAAGGCCCTGTCGTCACTGCCGGAGCGGCTGGCCGGCGTCGTGCGGCAGGCGCTGGCGCTCACCGGCAACGTGGACTCGGCGGAGGCGCGCGCCTTCAACGCCGCGGACGCGCTGGACCGGGTGCTGGAGCTGGAGGCCCACGCCCGCGCGGCGGGCTTCACCCTGCGCCAGGCGATGGAGGACCTGGAGTTGATCCACCCCGGCCCGCTCCAGACGTTCGGCAACGACGTCCTGCGTGAAGCGGCGGTGTGGCCATGAGCCGCCCGGCGGCTCCTGAACCTTCCCAACAGGCGGTGACCATGTTCGAGGCGAAGCCGGGGGCCCGGAGACTGGGCTGGGCGGTGGTGGGCTGTGGCTGGGTGGCGAGGGACTACGTCATCCCGGCGCTCCAGGGCGCGAGCAACGCGAGGCTGGTGGCCCTGTGCGACGCGAACGCGGAGGCGCTGATGCGCATCCCCGCGGACGACGTGAAGCGCTACACCGCGCTGGGGTCGGTGCTGGCGGACAAGGACGTGCAGGCCGTCTACATCGCCACGCCCAACCACCTGCACGCGGCGATGACGGAGGCGTGCGCGGCCGCGGGCAAGCACGTGCTGTGCGAGAAGCCCATGGCCGTCACGCCCAGGGATGGCCTGCGCATGGTGTCCGCGTGCCAGCGCGCGGGCGTGCACTACGCCACCGCGTTCGACCAGCGCCACCACGCGGCGCACCGAAAGCTGCGCATGCTGGTGAAGGAGGGCGTGCTGGGCACCGTCACCCAGGCGCGCATCCACTACGCCTGCTGGCTGCCCGAGGACTGGACGCCGGACAACTGGCGCATCGACCCGGAGCAGGCCGGCGGCGGCGCGATGATCGACCTGGCGCCGCACGGCCTGGACCTGCTGGAGGTGCTCCTGGGCGACGAGTGGGAGTCGCTCACCGCCATGACGCAGCGGCGCGTGCACCGCTACGCCGTGGATGACGGCGCGGTGCTGATGGGCCAGTTCAAGAGCGGCGCGCTGGGCCTGTTGCAGGTGGCCTACAACTGCCCGGATGCATACCCCCGGCGCACGCTGGAGCTCATCGGCACCCGGGCGCGAGCGCTCGCGTACAAGACGATGGGCCAGACGCCCGGCGGCTCCCTGTCGCTCATCGACGCGAAGACGGGAGAGGAGACGTTCGTCCCCCTGTCGCCGGAAGAGGACCGCAGCCCCTTCCTCCACCAGGTGGAGGTCTTCTCCACGTGCGTGCTGGAGGGCCGTCCGCAGCCGTTCGCGCCGGAGCGCGACGTGCGGCTCGTGGGGCTGCTGACGCAGGCGACGCAGACGGGAAAGGCGTTTCCGCCATGTCACTGACCCGCTACGCCTGCACCCACTGCGGCACGTGGCAGCCGGGGTTCCCTCGCGAGCGGCCCACGGGCTGCCCCACCTGCCTGGACGTGCGCAACGCGCTTCCGCGCGACGGCTGGGACTTCCAGACCGCGGGCCAGGTGTCGGAGCGGCTCACCACGCGCTGGGAGGAGGCGCTGCCCGGCATCTGGGGCTTCACCTGCACGCCGTCCTTCGGCCTGGGCTCCACGGGGTGGTTCTTGCGCAGGCCGGAAGGCAACGTCGGCTTCGAGGGCGCGCCCTGGTATTCGAAGCCCGCGCTGGAGTTCATCGAGGTGATGGGCGGCCTCCAGGTGCTGTCCGCGTCGCACCCGCACGGCTTCGGGGCGCTGTGGCAGTTGCAGGAGCACTTCGACCCGCTGCTCGTGCTGCACCGGGACGCCGTCCCGTACAGCAAGGCCTTCCAGGTGCGCTGGCCGGTGGATGACGAGCACGCGCTGGCGCCGGACCTGACGCTGCATTGCGTGGGCGGCCACTACGAGGGCCAGACGGTGCTCTACGACGCGCGCACCCGTTCGCTGTTCTGCGGCGACGCGCTGAAGGTGGACCTGGACGCGCGGGGCAGGCCCACGGGCCTGTCGTGCCACAAGGGCTTCCACTACGCGATTCCGCTGAGCCACGGCGAGCTGCGCCGCTACCGCGCGGTGCTCAAGCAGCTCCCCTTCGAGAACGTCTTCACCCCGTTCGAGTTCGCGCGAGGCGTCACCCGCGAGCACGCACTGGCGCTGTTCGACCGGCTGCTCTCGGGCATGCCGCACACCCGTCCCCTGCCATTGGAGGAATTGTCATGAGCATTGCCCGAGCCATCGACGCGTATCACCAGGCCGTGTCCACCGGCGCCCTGCAGATGTTCCGCATCGACCCCATCGACCGGCTGGGGATTCCCGTGGCCTCCGCCAGCCTGCGGCTGGGGGACGGTCCGGGCGCGGTGCTGCACGGCAACGGCTACGGCCGCACGGACGAAGAGGCGCGGGTGGGCGCGCTGGGCGAGCTGGTGGAGGAGACCTTCTGTGAGCTCGCGATGCACCGCATGCCGCGCGTGCACGGCAGCTACGCGGCGCTGGTGCGCGCGCGAGGCCCCACCGCGGTGGCGGATCCGCTCACGCTGGGGCTGCCCGCGGGCAGTCCGTATCAGCCGGACATGCCGCTCGTCTGGGTGGAGCTACAGCGGCTGGCCACCGGCGAGCGGGTGCTGGTGCCGGAGGAGTACGTCGCCATCCATCCGGGGCAGTTGCAGGGGAAGACGCCGCTCATCACGCCCATCACCAACGGCCAGGGCGCGGGGCTGACGCGGCCCCAGGCGCTGGCGCACGGCCTGCTGGAGCTCATCCAGCGCGACGGCAACGGGCTGATGTACCGCGCCATGGACCAGGGCGTGGTGCTGGACCTGGAGGGCACGGACCTGGCGCCGGACGTGCGCGAGCTGCTGGAGCTCTACCGCCGCGCGGGCGTGGAGGTGATGGCGAAGCTGGCCAGCACGGACTTCGGCCTGGTGAACCTGTACGTGGTGGGCCGCGACCTGTCCGTGGGGGACCAGCCGCTGATGGTGACGGCGTGCGGAGAGGCGGCCGACCCGGACCGGGACCGGGCGCTGCGCAAGGCGCTCTTGGAGTACGCCTGTTCACGCGCGCGCAAGGCCTTCATGCACGGGCCGCTGGGTGAGGTGGCCCGGGTGGCGCCGCCGGAATACATGGACCGCTTCGTGCCCCAGGTGGACCTGGACGCCGAGGAGCCGCGCGCGCTGAACGCGATGGTGGAGTGGGCGCGGATGCCGGCCCAGGCGCTGCGCGAGCTGACGGCGTGCACGCTGACGGTCCGCCAGAAGGTGCGCTTCGAGGACCTGCCCCGCTCGCCCACCGTGGAGGACCCGTCGCTGCGGTGCGACCACGTGGTGAGGCAGCTGCACGCGGCGGGCTTCGACATCCTGGTCGCGGACCTGTCGCCGCCGGGCCGCCAGGTGCACGTGGTGAAGGCGCTGGTGCCGGGCCTGGAGGTGGAGACGATGACGTACAACCGCCTGGGCGAGCGCAACGCGGCGCGGCTCCTGGAGCGCAGGGATCCGCTGGTGGGCCTGGGAGCGCCGCCGCCGGGCGCGCAGCCGGTGCGCCTGACGCCGGAGGCCGAGTCCCGGCTGGGCGGCCCCGTCTGGTTCAACGTGCGGCTGGCGGAGGCGCGCGTGGGGCGGCTGTACGCGCTCTACCGGGAGCCGGACCGCCACGCGGTGCCGAAGGTGCTCGCGAGCCGCCGCTTCGGGGGGCAGTGAGCCATGGCCCTGCGCTTCGCGTACAACACCAACGGCGTGTCGAACCACCGCTTCGAGGACGCGCTGGGCCTCATCGCGGACAGTGGCTACGACGGCGTGGCGCTGACGCTGGACCACCACCACTTCGACCCGTTCGCGCCGGACTTCGAGCGGCGCACGGAACAGCTCGCCACGAGGCTGGAGCGGCTGGGCCTGGGGCTGGTGGTGGAGACGGGGGCGCGCTTCCTGCTGGACCCCCGGAGGAAGCACGAGCCCACGCTCATCACCCCGGACGAGGGGGGCCGCGCGCGGCGGCTGGAGTTCCTGAAGCGCGCGGTGGACGTGTGCGCGACGTGCCGGGGGGAAGCGGTGTCCTTCTGGGCGGGAGTGCCCCGTCCGGGCGTGACGGAGGAAGCCGCGTGGCCGTGGCTGGTGGACGGCGTGACGCGGCTGGCGGAGTACGCGGCGGCGCACGGCGTGGTGCTGGCGGTGGAGCCGGAGCCGGGGATGCTGGTGGAGACGGTGGACGGCTGGCGCCAGTTGCAGGCCCAGGTGCCCGGCGTGCGTCTGGCATTGGACGTGGGGCACCTGCTGGTGACGCAGGAGCGGACGCCCGCGGAGGCCGTGCGCGAGTTCGCGCCGGTGCTGGGCACGGTGGCGCTGGAGGACATGAAGCGCGGCGTGCATGAGCACCTGCCCTTTGGCGAAGGCGACGTGGACGTGCCGTCGGTCCTGCGCGAGCTGACGCGCGTGGGCTACGACCGGCTGGTCTGCGTGGAGCTGTCGCGGGACGCGCACCGGGCGCACGAGCTGGTGCCCCGGGCGCTGGAATGGTTGAGGGAGCGCCTGCCGACGGGCGCGGAGGTGGCGGCGTGAACAGCGTGAATGGACTGCGGATCTGCTTCATCTCCCGGCGTTTCTTCCCGGCCATCTCCGGGATGAGCGTCTATGCGCTGAACCTGGTGCGGGAGCTGGTGGCGTGCGGGCACGACGTGACGATGGTGAGCCAGTACCGCAGCGACCCGGCGGGCATGGCGGTGTACGGGGGCGGGCCGCCGCCGGGCATTCCGGGCGCGCACGTGCTGGGCTGCGAGTCGGTGGGCGAGCAGCGCATCAACCAGGGCCAGCCCGCGAGCTTCGAGCACGACCTGGAGGTGATGGTGGACACGGTGGTGCGCGAGCACCGGCGCCGTCCGTTCGACCTCATCCATGCGCAGTACGGCTATCCGTGCGGCCTGGCGGCGCTTCAGGCGGCGAGGCTCCTGGGACTGCCCAACGTCGTCTCCATCCAGGGCGGGGACGGGCACTGGGTGGGGACCTGCTGCGCGACGCACAAGCAGGCGATGCTCGCGGTGCTGGGCCACGCGGGGGCGCTGCTGATTGGGAGCAGGTCCTTCGCGGAAGAGGTGAGCGAGCATCACGGCACTCCGCTGGAGCGGTTCACCATCGTCCCTGGCGCCACGGACACGCAGCGCTTCCATCCGCGCGGTGAGTCGACGGTGGGAGACATGCGGGACGTGCCGGTGTGGCTGTACCACGGCCGGGTGGACGCCCGGAAAGGGGTGATGGAGCTGCTGGATGCCGCGCATCGGCTGGTGGCGGACGGGCGGAGGTTCAAGCTGCGGGTGTCTGGGATTGGACCGGACCTGGAGGCGGTGCGTTCGAGGGTGGCGACGGAGGGGCTCCAAGGCGTGGTGGAGCTGACGGGGGTGTCCACCTACGCGGAGGCGCCGGACCTGTACCGGAGCGGGGACCTGTTCGTGTCGCCCACGTACTCAGAGGGGTTCTCCAACACGCTGCTGGAGGCGATGGCGTCCGGACTGCCCATCGTGTCGACGCGAGCGGTGGGCGTGGTGGACTGCCTGGAGGACGGCAGGGATGGGCTGCTGGTGCCGCCGAAGGACAGCGCCGCGCTGGCGGAGGCAATGGGCCGGCTGATGGACGACGCGCCGCTGCGCAAGCGGCTGGCGGCGACGGCGCTGCGCGAGGTGCGGGAGTTGTACTCGTGGCGGGCGGTGGGGCGGAGGATCCAGGGCGTCTACAGGAACCTGACGGGCACGCGGCCGGACACGCGGTGGACGCACCTCTACGACCCGGCGATGACGGAGGAACGCGCGGACCACACGTGCCGGTTCCGGGCGGCGCCGCATCTCCTATGAGCACGGCCCTGTTCGTATCGCCGCACCTGGACGACGTGGCCTTCTCCTGTGGAGGCACGTTGGCGGCGTTGAAGGCGAAGGGGTGGACGGTGGCGCTCGTCACCGTCTTCACGAGGTCGGTGCCAGAGCCGAAGGGCTTCGCGCTGCAATGTCAGACATCCAAGGGGCTGGGGCCGGAGGTGGACTACATGGCCCTGCGAAGGAACGAGGACCGGGCCTTCGCGGCCTGCATGGGCGTGGACCACGTGAAGTGGGGAGACCTGGAGGAAGCGCCGCACCGGGGCTACGCGAGCCCGGAAGCGCTGTTCCAGCCACCGCGAGCGGACGACGTCATCGAAGCGAAGGTGGCGAGCTGCTTGAAGCCGGTGTTGTGGGACCTGAAGCCGGACCGGGTCTTCGTGCCCCAGGCGCTGGGGAGCCACGTGGACCACGTGCAGGTGGTGAGAGCCGTGAAGGGGTTGGGCATCCCAACGAACCGGATCCTCTACTACCGGGACACGCCCTACGCCGTGCGACAGCCCAAGGCCCACCCCGACGCCGCCGTCCCCCAGGGCCTGAGTCCCCTGGCCGTGGACATCACGGAGCACCTGTCGAAGAAGGTAGAGGGCTGCGTCCGCTACGGCACGCAGCTGGGCTTCCAGTTCGGCGGAGTGGAAGGTCTGGCAAGGACGCTCACGACGTTCCACCGGATGGAAGCCCAGGCACGCGGCCAGCCCGGAGCCGCGGAGGTGTTCCTGTCACAAGGCGCGCAGTAGGCCCGCTGCATCCAGAACCTGGTGCACCTCCGTGGCCAGCCGGACGTGCTCCGGGTTCGTCACCGTGAACCGTTCCTCCGTGAGGATCACCAGGGTG
Organism: Corallococcus sp. M7; assembly: GCF_054512695.1. Classification (NCBI taxonomy): domain Bacteria; kingdom Pseudomonadati; phylum Myxococcota; class Myxococcia; order Myxococcales; family Myxococcaceae; genus Corallococcus; species Corallococcus sp. M7. Next base: position 239,116 of record NZ_CM137252.1, on the reverse strand, counting down.
CCCAGGTCCTCCACGGGCTCGACGCGCACGGGAGCAGGGAGCGGAGGAACCTCTCCCCACTGCCGGGAGAAGTAGGTCATCCAGCCCACGAACGTGCCCGCGTCCCCTGATGAAGACGCTTCGTCGCGGTACTGCTCGGATGCAACGACGCCCCAGGCGGGCTCCCAACAATGCACCACGGCACGAAGTACCTCGAGCAAGACGGATGCTGTCAGCACGCGTTCAGCCACTTCTCCTTGAGATGGAGGATCGACGACACAGACCGAAGTCGGCACAGCGTCCACGGAGCCGCAGAAGCCATTGACTGAGGTTGTTTCGTCCGGGTTCGGGCCCGCCCACAACCAATACTGGAAGCCGTCACCGATGCGGTTCTTCTTTCGAGCGAACAACTCCAGGAAGGAGGCCCGGTCGGTCTGGACCTGACGTTCCTTCGCGTGCTTGAAGGTGCGTCCGGTTTCGTGCCACTGACGCCACGTCGGTTCAAGGCGGCTCAGGCGCTCGAACAAACTTTCCGCTCTGTGGGCACAAGATTCAGCGGACTCGTGCCGTGCCGTCCAGTAAGCCCCCAGGTAGTAACGGTCCGTCATGTGGTCGGCGGTGCTCATTTCGTGGGAGCGAGATAACGCACTTCCACCTTAACGCTCTGGCGATTGAACAGCGCACGCAAGGCATCCGCGAATTTCTTCTCGGCGACCACCCATCGAACGCGAGCACTTCCAGCCACTTCGATTTGCCGCCGAGCCTGCTCAACCAAGGCATCCGCGCCCTGGAAGAACTTCTTCGCCTTCAGATCAATACCGAAGAAGTGCTCGTAGCCCGGGCCCTTGGCTTCCAGCAGAACAGGCTCCTCCGGGTCGAAGCCGTCGAAGTCGACTTCCTCGTCCCCCTTCTTGACCCGGTACGCGGAGCCTTTTGGAGCCCCAGTCACCTGGGCTTGGTAATCGCGGGCACGGTCGGACATCGACTCATTCACCTGCACCCATTTGCCCGGGCCGCCTGCCGCGGCCATGGCCACCGCCGTGGACGCGAGCGTCACCTCCACCACTTCGCCCACCACCGCCACCGCGCTCACGTCCAACACCTGCACCGGGCCCAGCCGCACGGCATCCGGGAAACGCGGCATCAACGCGAGTGATGACGACAACCCCATCGTCACGCCGTGACTCACCAGCATCGTCACCGCGAGCACGAAGACCCGTGCCACCTCCGGTCCCAGCGCCTGCGCGAAGACCTCCGCCGCCTCCTCCAGTTCCTGGAACGTCCGCGCTCTATCCGTCGCCTCCTTCAGCGCACCGCACGCACGGACCACAGCAAGAAACGACTGCACGCCCACGTACGCCAGGAACACGGCGGCAATCACCGCAGCGGCCTTGGTGAACAGGGGCTCTGGTGCCGCGGCCAGCACCACCCAGGACGCAATCGCTCCCGAGACCACGGACACGAAGAACTCCGGGTTCAGCGTGTCCTGCAACGCGGCGCCAATGCTCGCGCGCAAGGGGTCCAGCGACATCCCCACCGCGAGCGTCAGCCGGTCCAGCTCACCGAAACCCGCCCCATCCTCCAGCAATGACAGACAGTCCCCGGAAGCCTCATGAGCCCGGCACCACCGCCCGTACCCATCCCGCAGCATGAACCCGAATCCCAGGTCCAACTGCGCCCCCTTCTTCGCGACCGCGCGCACCACCTTCGGCGCACGCACCGTCAGTGGCACTTCCAGCACCAACCGCGTCAGCGCCTCCTCGAACTCCCGCGCGCTGACCGGCACCCGCCGGTCCCACGTCACCGGCGCATACGTCCGGGTCCCCTGCTCCGTGCGCAGCCGCACCGTGGGTCCGCTGGCGCAGCCCACCCAGAACACCAGCAGCATCCACCAGCAGCCAGCCCGTCCCCACGGTTTCGTGCTCAAGTAGCGTCTCCACCCAAGACGTGTCATCTAAACGTCCCCCGGTCCCCGGAGCACGGATGACGTCGATATCGGATGAGACCCACCAGCGCATCACCGACCTCTGCGCCCAGGGAGACACCGCCGCGGGACAGGGCGACTTCGATCAGGCCCTGAAACACTTCAAGGCCGCCCTCGCGCTGATTCCCGAGCCCACCCGCGACCATCAGCAGAACACCTGGGTGCGCGCGGCCATCGGCGACATGTACTTCCAGCTCGAGCGCTTCGAGGACTGCCGCGAGCACTTCCGCGAAGCCGTCCACTCGCCGGGAGGGCTCGGCAATCCCTTCATCCACCTGCGGCTCGGTCAGAGCGCCCTGGAACTGGGAGACGAAGCCCGCGCGGCCGACGAGCTCGCCCGCGCCTTCATGGGCGGAGGCGAGGAGCTCTTCGAAGGCGACGACGCGAAGTACCTGGAGTTCATCCAGTCCCGCCTGCTACCGCCCCAGGACGCATGAATCCCGCGCGCTAGGCGCCGAAGCCGCCCAGCGCCGTGCGGCTGAAGCTGGCCGCGCCCTGGCTGACGCGCACGGCGGACTGACTGAACACCTGGAACGCGGCGCGGATCTCCTGGGCGCTCTGCCCCGGCGTCAGAATCCACCGGTCCGCGATGCCCATCTCCTGGAACACGCGCCGGAAGTCCGTCACCCCATCGTCGATGCCCATCGCCGCGACGATGTGGTTCTCCACCCGGTGCAGGTCCTTCACCAGCGCCGCCACGTCCTTCGCCCTCGCCTTCTGCGAGCCCGCGTCCGCGCCGTCCGTAATCAGCAGCGTCACCGTGCGCACCGGCACCCCATTGCCGCTGAACTCCTGCGCCTTCGCCAGCACCGTGCCCAGCAGCACCACCGCCTGGTCGTACAGCGGCGTCCCCTGGTCCGCCGAGTAGTTCTTGGAGTGCATCCGCACCACGTCCTCCAGCGGCCGGAACGGATTGAGCACGTGTCCGTTCAGGTAGCGCGTGTGGAACAGGACGCCGTCCTTCTGCTGGCTCGCCAGCAGCGCGTCCAACACCAGGTTGTGCCCGTCACACACCGTCTTCTCGTGCCCCGAGTGCGCGATGCTCCCGGAGTCATCCGGCATCACCGTCACCAGCACCACCTCGCTCGCCTGCACGTCGTCCACATGGATGCCCAGGTCCGCCTGGATCTGCGCCCCCAGGTCCACCACCGTGAGCGTCTGCAACCCCGCGGGGCTGAGGATGCCCTCCGCGTGCGCGTCCTCGAAGAGCTTCGTGACACCCGTCCCGTTCGCCTTGCTCATGTCCGTGTCTCCCTTCGTGTGAGTGCCAATGCCAGACGTCACGCCAGGTGCAGGTCCGGCCAGCTCGCCAGCGGATCCGTCGACTTCACCAGGTGCATGCCCGCGTCCGCGAAGCGCTTGAGCGCCGCGTCCGCCTGCGGCGTGAAGTCCGCCGCGAAGCCGCCCTTGCCGTCCGGCACCGTCACCGACGACATGCAGTCCGTCAGCAGGTACACCTTGCGGGCCAGCGCCGCGTCCTGCGCGACAATCTCTCCCAGCAGGTCATCGATGCTGCTCTTCACGCAGTGGCTCGCCGCCTGGCCGCCAATCACCACCGCGTCCGACGTGAGCAGCGTCTTCAGGAACTGCGTGTTGCGCTGCGCGAGCGGCTGGCCGTCATGCCGCATCAGCACCTCCGGCCGCAGCACCGAGTAGTTCTCCGTCAGCGGGTTGCCGCCCTTCACCTCCGCCCACGACTGCACGCCGCGCGCGTACGAGTGGAACAGCCGCGCCTCCTGCACCACGCCCGACAGCGCGTGCCCATCGCTGCCCAGCAGGCAGTGCGGCGGCCACAGGTAGAGCGTGTACTTCCCCGCGCGCTCCAGCTCCTCGCAGTAGAACTTCACCTGCTTGAGCAGCCACGGGTAGTTGCCGCCGCACAGCCACTTCGCCACCGCGGGATTCGGCTTCGCCTGGCCGCGCTCGATCTGCTCGCGAGTCACCTCGCGGTACGGCTGGAGCGGCTGGTCGTCCTGGTCCACCCAGAACGACGGGAAGAAGATCTGGTAGGCGAAGTGCGTATCCAGCGTCGCCGTGACGTTCGTCAGCGTCCCCAGGTTCCGGTAGATGAACTCCGCGATGCGGCGGTTGTCATCGATGGCCCCCCGCCCGCTGCGCCCCGCCACGTACAGCGAGCCATCCGGGAAGCAGAAGTCCTTCTGCACGTCGATGAGCAGCAGGTGCAGGTTGAAGCGGTCCGTGGCCGCCGCCGTCACGCCCTGCGCCGCCTTCCACGCCCCGGCGTCGCGCTGGAGCTTCCCGGCGTTCGGGCCGTAGCCGTACTCCGCCGCGTGGTTGGAATTGTAGAACCCGGGCAGCGGCAGTTCCTTCACGGTCGTCTTCTTCATGTCCAGCCCCCTGTGTGTGTTTCACTTCATCCGAAGCACGGTGAGGTCCTGGGCCCCCACCACCGTCAATCCCTCGCGCGACAGCAGGAGCCCCCGGCCCGCGTCCACGAACGGCTCCGCGTCCGGGAACTCGCGCACCACCACCAACTGGCCCTGCTGGAGCTCCACGCGCGTCAGCCCGGCGTCCGTGGCGCAGAAGAGCGCGCCCCCCACGGCGCACTTTCCACGCAGCGTCCCCAGCCACGAGCCATCCCCCGCGTCAGCCCGGGCGCTCGCGCGCACCGCTCCGTCCGCCCCCAGCAGCACCGCGTGGTGCACCGTGCGGCCATTCGCCTCCTCCGCGAGCAGCAGCCACACCGAGTCCGCGTCGAACACGGCCTCCGCGTCCAGCAACTGCCCCGACGGCCACGGCAGCGCGAGCCCGTCCCGCAGACCCTTGCGCTCCACGTTGAACAGGAAGGCCCCCCGCAGCCCCGCCGCGCGGTGGAACCCCAGGCCGAACCGGGGTCCCACGAACAGCCGCGTCTGTCCCTGCAGCACGTCCCCCCACTGCTCGGCCCCATAGGCCCCGTCGCGCCACAGCCCGCCGCCCGCCGCCCAGAACCGGTGTCTGGCATTGGCCGCGAACACCGGCCGGTGGTCGCAGACATCCACGCCCAGGTACTCCGTCTCCCGGCCCGGCGTGAACACCGCCACGCGGCCCTTGTGCCCCAGCAGCGTCACGTCCCCCTGCACCGCCCAGCGCAGCGTCGGATCCAGCGCGCCGCGCATCACCGTGCGGCCGTCCTCGCGCCGGTACGCGCCGTCCGCGTGGTAGACGAAGCGCACCGCTCCGTCCTCCGCGCTCGCGTGCACCAGCACGCCACGGGTCGTGAACGTCCGCTTCGCCGTCACCTGCCCGCGCACCGCCGACACCGGCGTGGCCGCCACCGTCGCGTGCGGCTGACACGTGGGACACGCGGCCCGCGCGTGCTCCAGGCCACACGACGCGCACACCGTGAAGCGAAGCCCCTCCAGCACCGGCAGCGGGAACGCGCCGCGCCGGTCCTCCACGAACACCTGGTGGAACAGGTGCAGCAGCTCATCCGGCAGCGAGGCCCGAGGCAGCGCGGGCTTGGGGTACTGCACATCCGGATGGAACACCGTGACGCGCTGGAGCATCCGTCCCACCGCGTTCAACCGCGCCGCCTGCGCCTTCGGCTTGTGGATGCCGCCCTGCGGCCCCACGCACAGCAGCGACTGCATCACGGTGACGGCGAAGGCATACCAATCACTCTCCACCGTCGCCGGCCGCGCGGGCGTCAGCGTCTGCGCGCCCGGGTCCAACCGCAGCGGGTCCAGGAACTTCTCCGTGAACACCGGGCACACGAAGGGACCGAACTGGAAGCTGTCCGCGTCGATGAAGTACGCGTCCGCGCCCACCGTCAGCACGTTCAGGTCGTTGAAGTCCCCCACCACCACCCGGGCCGAGTGCACCGCCGCCAGCACCCGGTGCAGCCCCGCCAGCACCGTCACCGCGTCCGAGGCCTTGCCTCCCGCGCGCCGGAACGCGGGCTCGCTCCACCGGCGCAGCGGCTCCACGCCGTCCAGCTTGCGCATCGCATAGCCCAGCACCTCCGCGCCCTTCTTGTCCGTAGCCAGGGCCTGCGGCGTCACCACCCGCGCCGGAAGCCCCGAGGGAAACGCGCGCAGCTTGCGCTGGTGCTCCACGAGCCGTGCCTTCGCCGCGGCCTGCTCGGGCACCAGTCCGAAGTAGTCCGGGTGCTCAGGCTGCTTGAAGACCTTGAGCGCGCGGCCATCGCCCAGGTCATACACATCCGCCTCGCCGCCCTTGCCCAGCGCCTGCCGCGGATCCACCCGGACCTTCTTTCCCTCCAGCCAGACGTCCATGGCCTCACGCCCTCCCCATCCGGCGGCGCAGCACCACCAGCGTGGTGTCGTCCGTCAGAAGGCCCGGCGTGCGCAGCAGCCGCCGCTCCGCGAAGTCCGCGCGCACCGACTCGCGGTTGAGCTGCGCCAGCCGCCGTCGCACCGCGTCCGGGTTCGTGAAGTACCGGTCGTCCGTCCAGAAGCGTGACAGCGGGCCCACGGGCTCATCGCGCTCCGGCAGTCGCGCCTGCGAGAGGCCCAGCAGGTCCCCCACCCCGTCCGTGCCCACCAGCAGCGCGTGCACGTCCTCCGTGGGCACCAGCGCCCGGGGCTCCAGCCGCACGTCCTCGCCACGCAGCAGCGCATACGCGAGATACGGCGGCGCGTTGCCCGGGAACGGCCCCAGCGCATGCACCTCGCCGTTGAGCATCCACACGCCGTCCCCCGACGAGAAGACCAGCGTGTGCACCGGCGTCACCACCGCGCCCACCAGCGTGAAGAGCAGGTCCCCCAGCACGTCCCGCCCCAGCGTGGACGCCAAGCCCTCCATCAACTCCAGCAGGTCCCCTCTCAGCCCCGGCAGGAAGTCCGCGCCATCCACGGCCTCACCGCGCTGAAGCCTCGCCTGCGCCGCCTGCGCCAGCCGCCGCACGCCCAACTGCGCCCCCAGCTCGCTGCATGGCTGACTGCCGCACCCGTCCGCCACCACCACCACCAGCCCGTGCTCGCTCTCCCGGACGCAGGCGGCGTCCTGGTTGTTGCGACCCGAGCGCGCGTGCTCCCGGCCCTGCACCGAACCCACCGCGACATCGAAGGGCAGCGTGGACATGGCTCTCCCGTGGCCCTCGAAGGGCACGCACGACGCAAGAACCTGCTGGCGAGTGAGCGGCCCCGCGCCGCCCGACTTCGTGTATCTACGACACCAACATAGTGTCCATATGACACGAAGTCAAGGCGACGTGGGACAACCTGTCAGCGGGCGCTGATGGGTACATCCGGGAGGTGGGGGTGTTCAGAGCTCGAAGTTGAAGCCGGCCTTCTCGAGCTGTTTGTACTTCTTGTGGTCGAACCGGTAGAGGCGCGCGGCGCGGTGGGAGACGTCCTGCTCCACCTCGTCCAGCTCCTCCAGCAGGTCCATGGCGAGGATCTTCTTGCGGAAGTTGCGCTTGTCGAGCTCGCGCTCCAGCACCGTCTCGTACAGCCGCTGGAGCTGCGACAGCGTGAACTTGGGCGGCAGGAGCTCGAACCCGATGGGCTGGTAGCGCACCTTGCCCTTGAGCCGTTGCAGCGCGGTGGCCAGCACGTCCGCGTGGTCGAACGCGAGCTTCGGCGTGTCCCAGACGGAGAACCACGCCGCTTCACGCGCGTCGGTGGAGGCCTGGAGGTGGTGCTGGGACAGCTTCACCAGCGCGAAGTACGCCACGGTGATGACGCGGCCCCGGGGGTCGCGGTCCGGAGAACCGAACGTGTAGAGCTGCTCCAGGTGGCTGGTGCGCAGGCCCGCCTCCTCCTCCAGCTCACGGCGCGCTGCGTCCTCCAGGGACTCGTCCATGCGCACGAAGCCACCGGGCAGCGCCCACCGGCCCTGGTACGGCTCCACGCCTCGCTGGATGAGCAGCACCTTGAGGTCCTCCTCGTCCAACCCGAAGACGACGCAGTCCACCGTCACCGCCGGGCGCGGGTACTCATAGGTGTGGCTCAATGGGAAACCCTCCGGCCAGCATCGTGTCCAGAGGACACGGTGCCGGCAAGCGGAAGGTGCGGGGACGCTAGACGGCGACGAGCCGGCCCAGGCGGCGCCAGTCGACCAGGTTGACGTTCTCCTCCGCCAGGTCGAACTCCAGCGAGCGGCGCATGCCCAGCACGTCGCCGCCCATCTGGAAGGGCACCTCGCGGTCGAAGTCCATCCGCAGGCGCTCCACGAAGAAGTCGTGCATGCGCGGCATGGGGTGCTCACCGCGCCACAGGCGGAACATGTTGCGCGTGGCCTCCAGCACGCCCGCGCCGTACACGCGCACGGACAGCCGGTGCGGCACCGCCTGCGCGAACGGGAACGCCTTGAAGCCGAAGCCCCACTCCGGCGTCGTCGCCGCGCCCGCCACGCCCGCGGGGCCCTGGTACAAGAGCTGCCCCGCGCCGGCGTTGGGCAGCGGCCGCACCGCGCCCGTCGCGTCGATGGTCAGCGCGGACGCGCCCAGGTTGTAGACGGAGACGTTCGGGTTGCCCTCGCCGAACAGGTGGCGCGGCACCGTGCGCGTGAACATGGCGCCCAGGTAGCCGCGCAGACCGGACTGCGCCTTCTTCAGCGGACCGGCGGACGCGAGCTGGTTCTTGAAGTCCTGAATCATCTCCGCGTCCCAGCCCGTGCCCGCGAAGGGCGCCACCCGGCCCTCCACCCGCACCAGGGAGAAGGGACGCAGGGGCGGCAGGCGCTCGCCGTACGCGGCGATCTGCTTCAGGGCCACCTGCGGACGCGGCGCCCCGGTGACGCGGGCCCAGGCGTTGCCCGTGCCCAGCGGCAGCACGCCAATGGCCGGCAGGGCCACGCCCTGGGAGCGCAGCTCGTTGAGCAGGCCCGTGATGGTGCCGTCGCCTCCGCCCGCCAGCAGCAGGTTGGGCGGGTCATGGCGGAGCTGGTCCACCCACTCCTGGGCTTCCTCCAGGGAACGGGTGAGGGCCACCCGGGCCCGGGGGAGCAGGTCTCGAACGAGCCCCCCCATCCCCTCGGTCCCTTTACGCGCGCGCAGATTGACGAGAACGGCGATGTTCATGGCGGGCGCGACTCTTCCCCAGTTCATGTCATGGCCCCGTCACGAAAAGAGCCCCGGCATGGGGACTCCCCCGGAAACATGGGCATCACACCCCCAGGGCGTGCATGAGCCGCGCGTCCAGGTGCCGCTCGGCCGCACGCCGGCGCAGCGTCACCGCCGCGGCGGCCAGCCCTCCGGCTACCAACAGACGACGCAGCCATTGTTTTCCGGTGCCGTGGTAACCGCCGGAGGCCGTGTCCCCCTCCTCCATGGGCTGGAAGACGTTGCCGGGGGTGGGGCCCTGCCGCTCGTCCTGGAAGTGCAGCACCTCCGTGCCCACCCGCATGGTGCGCTCGTACGTGCGGGGGAACAGGCCGTGCATCGCCGCGAAGCTCTTCCCCGCGGGGCCGACAATCACCTCGTCCTGGGGGTGGCGCAGCACGCGGAGGATGGTGCGGGCCACGCGCTCCGGCGTGTAGACGGGCTCCACCGGGCGCACGCGCCAGCCGGTGTAGTTGGCGGTGTGGCGCCACAGGGGCGTGTCGATGGCGGCGGGCATCACCGTGCACACGTCGATGCCCGTGCCCAGCAGCTCCTGGCGCAGCGACGCGGAGAAGCCGCGCACCGCGAACTTGGAGGCCACGTAGGCGCTCAGGTACGGCGCGGGCACGGTGCCAAAGGTGGAGGACACGTTGACGAGCGTCCCGTAGCCCTGGCGCCGGAACTGGGAGAGCGCCACGCGCGCCCCGCTCACCGTGCCGAAAAAGTTGGTCTCCATGAGCTGGCGGAACGCCTCGTCCGGCGTCTCCTCCAGGCTGCCCAGCATGTAGACGCCCGCGTTGTTCACCCAGCCGTCGAAGTGGCCGAAGGCCTCCACCGCGGCCTCCGCCAGCATCCGCACGGCCGGCGCCTCCGACACGTCCGTGGGCACCATCAGGGCCTGGACGCCGTGGGACTCGCACTCGGCCGCCAGCTCCTCCAGGGGCTCCTCCCGCCGCGCGGCGAGGACCACGTGGGCGCCCTTCTTCGCCAGGAGCAGCGCCGTGGCCCGGCCGATGCCGCTGGAGGCGCCCGTGATGACGATGACCTTCTTCTTCCAGATGCGATCCATGGAGTGGGTCCTTGTTGGCGGGCCCGCCGGCTCTGGACGGCCCGAGCGTTGAGAAAGGGTTCGTGCACGGAAAGGTGGGGATGACGCCGGGCGTCGCACCCGGGCCGCCGGTGACTCACCCGGAGGGCAGCCAGCGAGGCAGGGGGCCTCCGAATCCGGACGGGGGTCCACACGCGGGACCGGGAGTCAGGGGCCGGGGGTCGCTGGCCTGGAGGGTGGACAGTCCGGTAGAGGACGGAACGCGGCCTGCATCGCCGGTCCGGCCATCCCTTTCACTCCCACGTGACCATGCCCTTCCGTCCGAAGCCGTCCGCGTTCGCGCTGCTGTTGTGCCTGCTGTGCGCCTCCGCCTCGGGGGCCGCGCCCCACCGGCTGGTGGTCTCCAGCGGTGACTGCCGGGACGCGGAGCTGAGCGGCCAGTCCAAGGCGTTCTACGACGCGCTCCGCGCCCGCCCCGAACAGCGCGTGTTGAGCGCGCCCGAGTTCGCCGAGCGCCTCTTCCCCGCCTCCTCGCGCTCCTTCGAGGACCTCCAGCGCCAGCTGGACGCCGCGCAGGACCAGTTCTACGAGGGCCGCAACGCCCGCGCGTCCCAGCTCCTGGACGACGCCCTGAGCGACATCCGCCGCCTGCCGCCGGGCGAGCCGCGCTGGAAGCTCTTCGCCCACGCGCAGCTCCTGCACGGGCTCAACCACCGGGCGCAGGGGAAGACGAAGGACAGCGACGCGGCCTTCCTCCAGGTGCTGCGCCTCCAGCCGAAGTACCAGTTGGACCCGGACCAGTACGCCCCCTCCATCCGGCAGGCCTTCGAGAAGCTGCGCCGCGACCTCTCCAGGACGCCCAAGGTGAAGCTGTCCCTCAAGTCCACGCTGCCCGCGGCGGACGTGTACCTGGAGGGCCTGGGCGTGGGGCAGACGCCGCTCACGCTGGAGCTGCCCGCGGGCGCGTACGAGCTGACGATGGTGAAGGGGGACGCGGTGAGCTTCCCCCGGCAGGTGCAGGCGCAGGGGGCGGACACGCCGCTGCTGGTGGACCTGGCCTACGAGGGGTCGGTGACGGCCGCGCCCTTCCCGTGCCTCTCCGCTACGGACGGCAACGAGGAGCGCACCTGGAGCCACGCGGTGCGCCTGGGCGGCACGCTGGGCGTGGAGGAGGTCATCGTCGTGCGGCTGGAGCGCCCGAGCAGCGGGCCCAAGTGGTTCGCCGCCACGGTGCTCAACGTGGACGGCGGACAGAAGCTGCGCGAGGGCGGCTTCAAGACGCAGGGCCTGGACGCGCCCGGCGAGGCCCTCTCCGCGCTGGTGGACTTCGTCACCACCGGGCGCTCGCCCTCCAACCTCGTGGTGATGAACAACGCCAACGGCAAGGCGCCCTGGGACGCGAGCAGCGCGCGGACCACGGCCGGCGCCTCCGGCACGGGCGCGGACCTCACCGCGCCGAATCTGTTGTCGGAGGACGTCTCCGACGGCGGCGCCCCCAGCGCGGGCCTGCGCACGGCGTCGTACGTGGCGATGGGCGCGGGCGTGGCGGCCCTGGGCGGCGCGGGCGTGGTGCGGCTCTTGGCCCAAAAGGACCTGAACGGCCTGGAGGACCGCCGCGCGGCCAACGGCGGCCAGTTGGTGAGCACGGATGCGCGGGCCGTCGCGCTGCGCGACTCGCTGGTGGGCAAGAGCCACGCCATGACGGGGCTGCTCGTGGGCGGAGGCGCGGCGGTCGTCACCGGCGCGGTGCTCTTCCTCGTCTCCTCACCGTCGAAGCCCGCGCCCGTGACGCTGGGCGTGACGGCGGACGAGACGGGCGCGGCCGCGAGCGTGTCGGGCTCGTTCTGACCGTTGCTGGCCGGGAGGCGCCGGGCGCGTAGAGTCGCGCCCCATGCGCGCTTCCCTCCTGCTGTTGCTGCTCACGGCGAGCACCGCCCTCGCCGCGCCCCGGACGTTCCGCGTCGACTACTTCCACACCGGCAACGCCACCGAGGAGCGCTTCAGCCTGGAGCGGCTGGTGGTGGAGCCCCTGCCCTGGCCGGGCCACCCGGCGCGGGCCCTCGACGAGACGAACCTGGGCAAGTACCTCTACGAGGTGCGGGACCGGAAGACGAACCGGCTCCTGTTCTCGCGCGGCTTCGCCTCCATCTTCGGCGAGTGGGAGCTGACGGACGAGGCGAAGCAGGCCCACCGCACCTTCAGCGAATCACTGCGCTTCCCCGCGCCGGCCAGCCCCGTCCAGGTCATCCTGAAGAAGCGCGACGCGCAGAACGCCTTCCGCGAAATCTGGTCGCTGGTGGTGGATCCGAAGGACCCCACCGTGGATCCGTCCTCGCCGCCCGCGCCGGGCCCGCTGCTGAAGCTGCTGGAGAACGGGCCGCCGCAGGACAAGGTGGACTTCCTCATCCTGGGGGACGGCTACACGGAGGCGGAGCGCGCCAAGTTCGAGAAGGACGCGCGCAAGCTGGTGGACACCCTCTTCAGCTTCTCCCCCTTCAAGGAGCGCAAGGCGGACTTCAACGTCTGGGGCCTGATGCCCGCGGCGGCCGAGTCCGGCATCTCCCGGCCCTCCACCGGCGTCCACCGCCGCCCGCCCCTGGGCTCCACCTACGACGCCTTCGGGGCGGAGCGCTACATCCTCACCTTCGACAACGCCGCGCTGCGTGACACCGCCGCCTTCGCGCCCTACGAGTTCATCGAAATCCTGTCCAACGGCAACACCTACGGCGGCGGAGGCATCTTCAACCTCTTCAGCACCGTGGCCTCCGACAGCCTCTGGGCCCCGTACGTCTTCGTCCACGAGTTCGGCCACCACTTCGCGGGGCTGGCGGACGAGTACTACACGTCCGCCCCCGTCTACGGCGCCGCGCCCTCCGAGCGGATGGAGCCCTGGGAGAAGAACGTCACCGCCCTCCACGACCCCGCCCAGCTCAAGTGGAAGGACCTGGTGGCGCCGGGGACCCCGCTGCCCACGCCCTGGAATCAGCCCACCTATGACGCGCATGCCCTGCAGGTGCAGCAACGCCGGCAGAAGATTCGCGCGGAGCGTAAACCCGAGGCGGAGATGGACGCGCTCTTCACGGAGCAGCGCAACTGGGAGGAGAAATTCCTGGGCACCCAGAAGGTCTCCGGGAAGGTGGGGGCCTTCGAGGGGGCCCACTACGAGGCGAAGGGCTATTTCCGGCCCCAGACGGACTGCGTGATGTTCACCCGCGACCGGGTGCCCTTTTGCGCGGTGTGCCAGCGCGGCATCAACGAGGTCATCGACCTGTACGCGGGTCCAGCGTCCACCCCTGCACGGAAGACTCCCTGACTTCCTTCGATTCCCAGGCCCCTGGGCGTCCTTTCGCGTGACAGGGACGTGGCAGGTGGTTGGGCAAATGGACGCCCCTCTGTTTTCGGGTGTAAGGGGGACCGCACCTGCAATCTGGACCACCCCATCTGGGAGGCATTCACATGCTGAAGCAGAGCCTGAAGCGGAGCTGGCTGCCGGCGCTCGTGACCACCGTGTTCGTCACGGTCGGCACGGGTTGCGGCGACGAGTGTGTCGATCAGTTCGACTGTCGTGACAAGGGCGCGGCCCCCGCGGGCCAGACGTGGACCTGCAACGCGGACAACAAGTGCGAGCTGCGCAACCTGAACATTCCTCCCGAGGAGGACGCGGGCACGGAGGAGGACGCGGGCACGGACGTGGACGCGGGCACCGACGCCGGCACGGAGACGGACGGCGGCACGGGTCCCCAGGCGTGCAACCCGGCCTGCGCGCTGACTGAGTCCTGCGACATCGCGGCGAACACCTGCACGCCGTCCAGCGTCACCACGCCGCTGGCGGACACGAGCGCGCAGATCGCCGCGTTCATCTCGGCCCCGGCGGGCGCGCTGACCACGCCGCAGATCGTGAGCGGCGCGTTCGTGACCTTCATCAAGCCCGCGGTGGCGGGCAGCGCGGCCACGGAGGCCTCCGGCTTCTTCCTCCAGGCCGAGGCCAACGGCCCGGCGATGTTCGTGCGCGACTCCGCGTCCACCACGGCGGTCGCCGTGGGTGACCGCGTGACGCTGAACGTCACGGAGAAGGAGATCATCAGCGGGCTCAACGTGGCGAAGACCGTCACGGACCTGACCGTGGTGAGCAAGAACCACGGCGTGTGGAACCTGAGCACCGCGACGCCCGCGGGCCTGAAGGTGGAGGCGAACACCGTCAGCACCTTCGAGGACGGCGGCACGACCGGCGTCTACGAGAGCCGCCTGGTCACCGTGTCCGGCACGCTGGAGGCGGGCGCTGGCAGCGGCGCGGCCTTCACCGCCTTCCCGCTGATCACCACGGGTGAGCAGTCCCCCAGCCCCCTGCGCCTGCGCGTGCCCACCACGCTGTCCACGGACCTGGACCTGGTCCTGGGCTGCGACGTGACCGTGCCCACCGGCGTGGTCTGGCGCTTCAACGCCCAGCCGCAGGTGTCCGTGTTCGCGCCCGAGCAGCTCACCGTCACCTCCTGCCCCGCGCCGAAGCTCACCGAGGCGCGTCCGCTGAGCGGCACGGAAGTGCGGCTGACGTTCGACCGCAAGCTCAACGCGTCCAGCGTGCAGGCGGCGGACTTCGGCATCACGCCGACCGTGGCCGTGTCCGCGGCGACGGCGACGGGCAACCAGGTCGCCCTGACCACGGGAGACCTGGCGGCTGGCACGCAGTACACGGTGACGGTCAACGGCGAGGTGACGGACCTGGCCGGCAAGGCCGTGGACGCGAACGCCAAGACCGCGACCTTCACCGGCCTGACGCCTCCTCCGACGGGCCCGTCGCTGGTCATCAATGAGATCGACTATGACAACCAGGGCACCGACAACGCGGAGTTCCTGGAGATCTACAACCGCGGCACCGCGGCGGCGGACCTGACCAACGTCAAGCTGGTGTTCGTCAACGGCGACTCCACCGCCAACCCGCGCATCGAGTACCTGAAGTTCAACCTGTCCGACGTCAAGGACGCGCAGGGCAACGCGGTCACGTCGCTGCCCGCGGGCGGCTACATCGTCGCGGCGCCCGAGCCGTACTTCACCACGGCGACCCTGCCGGCGGGCACGCTGCGGCTGATCATCAAGTCGGCCTCCAACGCGAACACCGACATCATCCAGAACGGCAGCGGTGACGGCGTGGGCCTGGTCGACGACGCGGCGGGCACGCTCCTCGACAGCGTGTTCTACGAGCCGGGCGCCCAGAACGCCACGTTCACCATCACCACGGCCGCGGGCGCCAAGTCGCTGAACTTCGAGGAGGGCACGCGCACCTCCGCCTCGGACTCGAACGGCGCCGTGGGCTCCCTGCAGCGCTCGCCGAACGGCAACGACACGAACAACAACAACGCGGACTTCGCGTTCGTGACCACGCTGACCCCGGGCGCGCCGACGCCGTAGTCGCCGCGTCTGGCACCTTGATGTGACTCAGGGCCGCGTTCCCCACCGGGGAGCGCGGCCCTTCTTCTTGGATGACAGGGGGATGTGTCACTCTTGGAGACAGGGGGAGGCACCGCCCGTCATCGCGGTGGGTCGTGCTTTCCTTCCGGCGTCCGGACCGGATGGCATCCATGGCTCTTCCTCGAATCGTCGCGCCCCTCGTCGCCCTGCTGCTCACCGCGTGTCCCGGCTCCACGCCGCCGACGCCGGTCGAGCCTTCCGACAGCGGGGTGAAAGCCGATGCCGGCGCGTCCGACGGTGGGGGTACGCAAGCCGATGGCGGCGAGCAGGGCGACGGCGGCCTGTCTTCCGACGGTGGCAGCGCGGATGGCGGTGAGCCTGACGATGGTGGCGTGCCCGTCGATGGCGGTGTGCCTGGCGACGCGGGTGCGTCCGGGGACGGTGGCACCTCCGGCGATGGCGGCGCGTCGGATGACGGCGGTGTGCCTTCCGATGGCGGCAGCATGCCCCCCGATGCGGGAGCGCCGGATGCAGGCAGCATCGCGGAGCTGACCGTGACGTCCCTGGGGCTCGGTGATGGGCGCGTGGGACAGCCCTATGCCTTCAACCTCACCGCCTCCGGCGGGCGAGCGCCGCTCACCTGGAGCTTCACCGGGACGCTGGCCGCGGGGCTCACCCTCTCCACCAACGGCGCCCTGTCCGGCACGCCCACCGCCGCGGGCTCGACGCTCTTCACCGCCACCGTGCGCGACGCGGATGGCCGGACCGCGTCCGCGCGGCTGATCGTGCTGGTGCAGCCGCCCCTCTCGCTGTTCACCGTGGGCCACTGGAACCTGGAGTGGTTCGGCGCGCCCAACCAGGGCCCGGCCAACTCCACCTCCGATGGCGGCGTGGCCGACGACCTCCAGGTCGCGGGAGCGACGAGCGTCCTCCGCGACGCGGGGGCCCACGTCTGGGGCCTGGTGGAGATGGTGGACACCGCGGACTTCAACACGCTCGTGGCAGGGCTGCCCGGCGGCTACAGCGGCTTCCTCGCCAACAACACCACCTACGTCCTCAGCGGCGCGTCGCTGTACTCCGCGGGCGAGCAGAAGCCCGGCATCGTCTACGACAGCTCGCTCACCTACCGCAGCGCCCAGGTCATCCTCACCGCGCAGGCCGCCGACTTCGGCGGACGCCCGCCGCTGCGCGTGGACTTCACCACCCGCATCCACGGCGAGGACGCGCCGCTGGTCGTCATCGTCACGCACATGAAGGCCTTCGAGGACATGACGTCCTATGGCCAGCGCCAGCGCTCCTCGACCGCCCTCAAGAGCTACCTGGACCAGTGGCTGCCCGAGGCGCGCGTGCTCGTCATCGGCGACTGGAACGATGACCTGGACCACTCCATCTCCACGCAGAACGGCGTCGCGCTGCCCACGCCTTACCAGAACTTCCTGGACGACCCCACGCACTACACCTTCCTCACGAAGGTGCTGACCGACGCCACCATCCGCACCACCACGGAGTACAACGACGTCATCGACCACACGCTCGTCACCGACGAGGTCGCCGTGGACGCGGTGCCCGGCGGCGTCCAGGTGCTCCGGCCCGACGCGACGATTCCGGACTACGCCCACACCGTCAGCGACCACTACCCCGTCCTCACCCGCTACGACCTGAGCGGCGTTCCCGGTCCGCGCGTGCGGGTCACCGCGCCCCTGGGCGGCACGTTCATCGTGGGCACCCCGCTGACGCTCACGTGGCGCTCGGCGGGCATGAGCACCGTGCGCATCGAGGCCACCTACGACGGCGGCGACCTCTGGAACGTCGTGGCCCCTTCCGTGAGCGCGAGCGCGGGCACCTTCACGTGGACCGTGCCCGACGTGGAGAGCGACCTGGTGCGCGTGCGCGTGGTGGACACGGCCAACGCGTCGCGCTTCGACATGATCCCCGGCCGCGTCTGGTTCACGCGCACGGCGCCCCGGGTGATCATCAACGAGGTGCTCGCCAACGAGCCCGCGCTCCCCGGCGGCACCGCGCACGAGTTCGTGGAGCTCTACAACACGGGCACCGCCCCCATGGACCTGTCCGGCTGGACCCTGTGGGATGCCCTGAACCCGCAGCACGTCTTCGCCGCGGGCACGGTGCTGCAACCGGGCCGGCCCCTGGTCGTCTTCGGTGGGCCCGCGGGCTTCCCGGCCGGCACGCCCGACACCGTCGCGGCCTCCAGCGGGACGCTGGCGCTCAACAACGCGTCGGACACCGTGCAGCTCAAGCTCCCGGACGGCGGCGGCGTGGACCGCGTGGAGTACTTCAGCACCGTGGACGCGGTGTCCATCAACCGCTCGCCGGACCTGACGCCGGACGCGGGCTTCGTGCTGCACACCACGCTGACGCCCGGACTGCAGTCCTCGCCGGGCCGGCGCGCGGACGGAGGCGCGTTCTAGTCAGCGCAGCGGCGGGGACTGCGGGTTGGGCCCGGGCTCCTTGACCACGGGCACGGCCTCCACGTCCCGGGCGATCCACTCCTGGCCATGGTCCTCGTAGGTGACGCGGATCTCGTCACCCTCGGACATGTCGCGCAGCTGCACGTTCTCGTCGGCGCGCTTGAGCCGCGTGGCCTCGTCCACGACGACCTCCTGCTCCTGGCCGTGGCCGTCCACGAAGAGCAGCTCGTCGTCGCCCACCCAGGACACGCGGCCCGCGGTCCAGCCCATGGGCCGCGGCTGCTGACCGGAGCCGCCCGTTCCCTCGGGTGCGGGCGCGGGTCCGCCCTTCACCTCCGCGCCCGCGGTCTTCAGGGCCTTGGGGTCCACGGTCTCCTTGGAGGCCATCAGCCCGCGCAGCACCTCCGAACGTCCCTCGCGGTGCTTCGCGGAAGGGGCGTCCGCGCCCGGCTCGCCGCCGTTGCACGCCGACAGCCCCCCGAGTGCCACCAGGCCCAGCACCAGCAGGCCCGCTGTCCCGCGCGTTCTTCGCATTGGCCACGTCCTCCCGCGTCGTGCGAAGGAGCCCGCATCCCAACGGAGTTCCCCTCCATGGCGCGCGGGCCCGCTCTCCCCCGGTAAAGATGGGGACACCCTGCCCCGCCGGGAACCACGAACGCTCCGTCCGGGGCCTGGCTGCCTATCCGCCCAGGAGCCAGTCACGCACCGCGAGGAAGCGGGCCGTGGGTGCCGCGCTCCTGCGCCACGCGACATAGAGCGTTCCCCGAGGCCTTCGCGCGGAGCGCCGGCCCGGCTCTGGCGTGAGCGTCACGACCCGCTTCTCGCGCAAGGCGGGGGCCACCAGGTAGTCGGGCAGCACCGCCAGCCCCACGCCCGCCTCCACCAGGGCCAGCATCTCGTCCAGGTTCGCGACGCGGCACACCACCTGCGCGGGCAGGGGTTCCTTCGGCCCGAAGGCGGCGCGCCACCACGGCGCCAGCATGGCCAGGTCCGCGTCGAAGGCGATGAACCGGTGCGCACCGAAGTCGCGTGCCCCGCGCGGCGTCCCCCAGCGCTTCAGGTACGCGGGCGCGCCCACGGCGACGAACTCCTCCTGCGCCACCGGCCGGACCTCCAGGCCCGGAGCGTCCGGCAACAGCCCGACGAGGCCCAGGTCCAACGCGCCGTCCAGCAACAGCCGTGACACGCGGCTGGGCACGTCGAAGCGCACGTCCAGCCGCAGCTCGGGGTGGCGCGCCAGCAGGCCCGGCAGCCGGGGGCGGAGCCAGTACCGGAAGAAGGGCCAGGGACCGCCCAGGGACACCTCGCCGCGCACGGCGCGCTGGGCCTCGGAGGCCGCCTCCAACGCCGCGTCCACCGCGGGCAGGTGCTCCCCCAGACGAGCGACAAGGGCGGCCCCCGCCGGAGTGAGCCGGGCCCGGCGCCCCACCCGTTCGAACAGCGCCACGCCCACGTGCCGCTCCAGGGCCTTGAGCTGCTGGCCCACGGCGGACGCGGTGATGCCCAGGCGCGTGGCGGCGGCCGCGTGCGTGCCCGCCCGGCTGACCTCCCACAGCGTCCAGAGCGCTTCGTGATTGCCAAGCATGGCTTCAGTTTATGTGAAGGGGCTCTCGGTTTTCTTGGGGACCGCCGGGACGTATCTCATCGCCCATCGCCCCCATGGAGAGGGGCTCGAAGGAGGACGTCCCATGGAAGCGCTCACCGCCGTGAAGGTGCTGCTCATCGTCACCAGCCACTCGCAGTTCGGGAACACCGGGGAGAAGACGGGCTTCTGGTTGGAGGAGCTGGCCGCGCCGTATGAGCAGTTCACCCGGGCCGGGGCCCAGGTGGACATCGCGTCGCCGCTGGGCGGCAAGGCGCCCGTGGATCCGCGCAGCGAGAAGGAGCAGACGGAGGACACACGCGCCTTCCTCGCGGACGCCGAGGCGACGAAGAAGCTGGCGAACACGAAGGTGCTCGCCCAGGTGAAGGACACCTACGACGCGTACTTCGTGGTGGGCGGGCACGGCGTGATGTGGGACCTGGCGCGGCACGTGCCGACGCACCAGTTGCTGTCCGCGGGCTACGCGCGGGGCGCGGTGGTGGCGGCGGTCTGCCACGGCCCGGCGGCGCTGGTGGGCGTGAAGGGGCCGGACGGCAAGCCGCTGGTGGCGGGCAAGCGCGTGGCGGCCTTCAGCAACGCGGAGGAGCAGGCGGCGAAGTTCGACGCCATCGTCCCCTTCCCGCTGGAGACCCGGATGCGCGAACTGGGCGCGCGCTACGAGTCCGGCCCGCTGTGGAAGAGCTTCACGGTGCGCGACGGGCGGCTCGTCACGGGGCAGAACCCGGCGTCCTCCGCCGCCACCGCGCAGGAGGTCCTCAAGGTCCTGGCGGAGAAGAAGCAGGCCCCGGCCCCCAAGGGCTGAGGTCAGCCGAACTGGAAGCCGGAGATGCGCGCCCCCATCATGGCCCCGGACCAGGCGGTGGTGCCCCGGTCCCCACCGGCGGCACCGGCGACGACCATCAAGGGGAGCAGGTGCTCCTCGCGCGGATGGGCGAGCCGCGCGTAGGGGGCCTGCGTCCACTGCGTGAGCTTCGCGTCCCGCTCGGCCGCGGGAGAGGTCGCGGCGTCCTGGACCCACGCGTCGAACTTCGCGGAGACCTCATGCGCGCGAGGGTCTCCGAAGGCGCGCAGGTTGTGGAACGTCATCCCGCTGCCGATGATGAACACGCCCTCGTCTCGGAGCGGCGCGAGCGCCCGGCCCATGGCCAGGTGCTCCGAGGGGTCCAGCCCCTGCTTCAGCGAGAGCTGGACGCAGGGGATGTCCGCCTCCGGGTAGGTCAGCTTCAGCGGGATGAAGGTGCCGTGGTCGTAGCCGCGCGCCGGGTCCTCCGACGTGGCGAAGCCCGCCGAGGAGAGCAGCTCGCGCACGCGCGCGGCGAGCCGTGGGTTGCCCGGCGCCGGCCAGGGGATGCGGTACGACTCCGGCGGGAAGCCGTAATAGTCATACAGGATGGGGGGCGCGGCGGACGTCATCACCGTGGCCACGGGCTCCTCCCAGTGGGCGGAGATGACGAGCAGCGCCTTCGGCGGCGTCGCGAGCTGCTGGCCCACCTGGCGAAGGTAGGTCGCGAGCGCCTGGACCTCCGCTTTCGGAAAACCCATGTCCACGAAGGGCCAGGGGCCGCCGCCGTGCGGGATGAAGACGACGGGCAGGCGCGCGGAGGGATGGGACGTGTCGGTTGGCATGGGGGGCCTCTCGGTGCCATTCAACTCCACGGGTGGACTGGCGCGCCAACACACTCGGAGTGGAGCATCCCGTTCACTTGAGACACGCCGGCTTCTGCTATGAAACGGCGCGGGGGACGGAGGCGTGGTCCCGTCGCGATGGGGGTGACATGAAGAGCATCATCGGCTGGGCGCTCACCGCGTTCGGCGTCTTTGGCATTGGCAGCGAGATCGACAAGCTGATCAGTGGCACCGCGGAACACACGATCGCGGGGATCATCCTCGGCGCCGTCTTCATCCTCGGAGGCCTGGCGCTCGTCCGTTCCGCGCGACGCGCGAAGCTGCCGCCTGAACTGAGGGATGCGCCCATCGTGCGGTCCGCGCTGGACTCCCGCGACGTCGAGCGGGCCGTGCTCGCCTGCGCGAAGGAGCACGGGGGCCGCGTCACCATCGCCGAGGTAGCGGCGAGCACGCACCTCTCCTTCACCGAAGCCAAGGAGGTGCTCGAGGAGCTCTCCCGCGCGGGCGCCTGCACCGTGGACGTCACGGAGAACGGCGCGTTCATCTACGAGTTCAGCGGCTTGATGCCGCGCGCGGCAATGAAGTCCTGAGCCCCACGCTCCTGTTCAGACCTCCTCGTCGGGCAGGAGCGTGCGGAGCAGCTCATCGTCCGGCCCGAGTGGGCGCCAACCCGCGGGAGGGGGACTGGCGAAGAGCACATCCCCGGCCCGGTCCACGCGCTCCTGGTGGGTCTCCGGAGTAAAGGAGTGCCAACCGGCGAGTGCGCGGGCGACCTTGAAGCGGTTCGCGTCATCCAGTTCGGCCGGCCAGCCGGCCGGGAGATGCTCGCTCAGTTCGCGTACGAGCTGTCCACGCACCAGGCGCGTGACCCGGTGGGTGCGCTCTGCTTCGGCGACCAGTCCGCTGAACACCTGCACTCCAGCGACGTCATCGGGTCCGAGTTCCTCGGCCAGCGCCACCAGGGATGCGCTGGGCCGCGCCTCCGCGAAGGCAGTCAGCGACTCGTAACCGCGCTCCCGGACGCGCTCATACAGGCGGGCCTTCCAGTTTCCCTGCCATGAGCGTCCATCGGTCATCGGCTACTCCCCTTGGTGAACCGCGGCGGGATTTCATAGGCCCGCATCCGCGCCGCGACGATGTCCAGGACCTCATTGCGCGTCAACGCCCGGCCGGTCCTGGCTTCGACCCTCCGCAACTCTCCCATGATCATCTGGTTCCATTCACCGGGCCAGGTGCGCCCCAAGCGCCAGTCGCCACCGCCGTGAATGGCTTCGTGGTGGGCCTGCTCCAACCGGACGCAGAACTGGTCGATGTCCATGTCGCCCTTGAAGCCGTGCCGTTCGAACCATTCACGGTGCTCTTGCGGCAACACATGGTGCTTCGGGGCATCGGACATCCCCGCCCCTGCCCTGCCGGTCTGATGCATGCCGCGCACCTCGGGGCTGTCCCCCAGTGCTTCACGCACGCCCTTGGGCAGGTCGTTGGGCGATTGAGCCATCAGCACCTGCCCACCGTGGATGAGGACCGCGGAGCTGACAGCGGGGACGGAGATGACGCCCGCCCTCACGAGGCTCCGCATCATCTCCACCCACTCGGCGGAGACCACCAGCCGGGAGCCCGTCATGACTCCGCCCGAGCCCATCACAAAGCCCACGCCCAGTGTCGCGGGTGCCGAGGGAGGCAGCCTTGGCAGTGACACCTTCAGCGTGGAAATCATGGCGACCATCTCCACCGCCCGCACCGCCGCGATGACCTGCCCGCCAAGCTTCATGCTCGCGCGGGCCTCCCGATGAATCGCGTCGAACTCACGGGTCAGCTTCCCCATCAACTCGGGCATCGCGACCGCCGCCGCCTCCACCCGCCCCGGGTCCTGAGATGAGAGCTCCGTCAGCGCGGGCCCCATCAACTCCTGCACGCGATACAGGTCGACGAAGAGCTTCTCCACGCTGCACGTTGGACAGTTCCGGAGCACCGCGTCCGCGAGGTGGAGGAAGTCCACCCAGGTGGCCAGCAGCAGGCTGCCGAACATGGCCGCCTGGAGTTTCGGCCCCGTCATGCGCAGGAGCCCCTGCTCCATGTTCGAGTCCTCCACCTCCGAAGCCACGCGCGTCAGCACCGTGGCACTCCCAAGCGCGCCCTTCATCCACTTCACCTGACTGGAGCCATGGTCGAGGTAGCGGGTGAAGACGCCGCTGAGGCTCCATCCCATGAGTGGCTGAGGACGGTCCGCCAGCTTTGACAGCGCGGCTTCAACGCGGCCCAGGGAGCCCTTCACTTCGGCAATGCCCGCGAGGATTGCATCGCGCGTCAGTGCATCGCTGTCACGTGCGCCCTGTTGGCGCGGCAGCCGTTGCTCCGGCCTGGAGAGGACGGACGTTCCACCCGGCGCGTAGCGCAAGCCCCGCGAATGTGGCGCGGAGGCACATCCCGTGGCCAGCAGCACGACAACCACCAGCAATGTCATTCGCATCCGCGCCTCCCAGGAATGCCCTAGCGAGCGTGGCAAAGGATACGCGTCTGACGTTCAGCCTCGCCGGCCGTGCTTCATGATTCTGGATGGCCCACCTACCGTCCCAGCTTGAGGGTCACGGTCGCTGAGTCCTCGACCGTCCCCTTCAACGTGAAGCGCAGCTCCCAGACGCCGGGCATGAAGAGGTCCGTGTCGGAGACCTCGAAGCTCCCTGGCTCTCGCGCGGTGACGCGGGGAACGTCGGAGATGCCGTGGCCCATGGCGGGCATCCAGGGATGGACGGACAGCACGACTCCGGACACCGGCTTTCCCGACGCGGCGTCGGTGATTCGCACCTGGAACGTCTGGACGCCTCTTCGGAGCGGTGTCGTTGAAGAGAGGACCTCGACGCGGAGCCGCCCGGAGGCGCTGGCCACGGTCCCCACGGAGGTGGCCGCGCTCACCTGCCCCGCGTCTGGCGCGACGGAGGGCGTCGCGCCCAGCAACAGCATTCCCATCAGCAGTGCCTTCATCATCCCTGCCGTGTACCGGAAGAGGCCCGCCTGGGTTCTGCGACAAGGTGTCGCATCGCGCATGCGGTCCGGATGCGAGAGGGTGCCGCTGTCATGTCCGCCCTTTCGTCCTCTTCGGCACAGCCGCGTTCGTGGGTGTTCGTGGTGCTGGGAGCCGCGGGGCTGACCGTGTCCGCGCTGGCCTGCGCGGCGCTCGTGCTGGTGCTGGACTTCGCCTGGTCGGAGGCGCCCCCTTCGAACGCCTCGTGGGAGCTGGAGGTACCGCCCCCGGTGTATGGCCCGCTGCCCGCGCTCACCCTTCGTGATGCGCGAGGACAGCCGCTGGAGCCCCAGCAGCTTCAGGGACAGCTCACCCTGCTCCAGTTCGCGTTGGAGCCTCTCCCCTTCCTGCGACAGGTCCAGGAACGGCTGGAGATCGACGGTGTTCCCGTCCAGGTCGTCATCGCGACGTCGCGCGACTCCACGGTGCTCCACCCGGATTGGCAGCCGCTGCGGGACCGCGGACGCCTCCTGTTGCTGGTGGACCCACGCCTCCAGGTCCGGGGCGTCTACGACTCGAGCCAGGC
Organism: Corallococcus sp. M7; assembly: GCF_054512695.1. NCBI lineage: Bacteria > Pseudomonadati > Myxococcota > Myxococcia > Myxococcales > Myxococcaceae > Corallococcus > Corallococcus sp. M7. Next base: position 214,484 of record NZ_CM137252.1, on the reverse strand, counting down.
GCCATCCACCTCCGAACGCGTCATCACGGACGCGCGCTGCCTGCGCTCCTGCCCCCCTCTATGAAGACCCCATCCCTCTTCGTGCTCGCCGGAGCAGGAATCGTCGCGTTGCTGTTCACCGCGTGGCCCCACATTCAACGCGAACGCGCGCGTGTCGCCGCGGAGAACCTTCCCCAGTACGGGCCGCTCCCGCGCTTCGAGCTGACCGCCCAGACGGGACGTCCCTTCTCCGACGCCGACATGCGGGGCCACCTCTACGTCGCGGACTTCTTCTTCACCCGCTGCCCCACCGTGTGCCCGCTGCTCACGGAGAAGATGCTGCGGGTCCAGCGACAGGCCCGGGAGCAGGGATTGGACGTGCGCTTCGCCTCGTTCAGCGTGGACCCGCGCCACGACACGCCGGAGCGGCTGACCGCCTATGCGCGCGACCACCGCATCGACACGTCCAACTGGACGCTGCTCACGGGCCCCCTGGACCAGGTGGAGACGACCGTCCTGGAGGGCTTCCGGGTGATGATGGGCCGCGACGCCGACGCGGGCGAGGACGACTTCTTCAGCGTCTTCCACGGAGAGCACTTCGTCCTCGTGGACGCGCGGGGACAGCTCCGCGGCTACTACCGGGTCACCGAGGGCGAAGGGGGCCTGGAAGCCCTGCTCCGGGACGCCGCGCTGCTGGCCCAGGCCCGGAGTGACAACTAGGAATTCAGGAAATATAGACTCGTGCGGCCGTCCATCCCCGACCCGGAGAACAGAGTGTCGCACCCCACGATCCGCACCATCCTCGGCGCATCCGCCCCGGACTCGCTTGACCCCTTCAGCACCGCACTGCTGGTGATCGACTTCCAGGAGGAGTACTTCAGCGGAAAGCTCCCCATCCCGGACGGGATGCGCGCGCTGAACAACGCCAAGCGGCTCATCGCCTTCGCGGATCGGCACAAGCTGCCCGTCTTCCACGTGTGGCACGTGAGCCCGTCCGGCGCTCCCGTCTTCGCGCACGACAGCGCGACGGTCTTCTGCCACAAGGAGCTCCAGCCGGCCTCCCACCACAAGGTGGTGAAGAAGAACCAGATCAGCGTGTTCCAGGGCACGGAGCTCCATCACGAGCTTCAAATCTCCCGCATCAAGACGCTGATCATCTCCGGCCTGATGACCCACGCCTGCGTGTCCGGCGCGGCGCGGGATGCGGTTCCCCTCGGCTACAACGTCATCGTGGCGGAAGACGCCTCGGCCACCCGGGAGATCGATGCGCCCGGCGGCGGCACCATTCCCCATGATGTGCTGCACAAGTCCGCGCTGGTGACCATCGCGGACACCTTTGGCGCCGTCATGGGCACCAACGCCATCGTGAACCTGAACGTCCGCTGACGTGACGGAAGTCAGCGGGCTCGCCGCACAGGACGGGCCCGCTTTCTTCCGCGTTCAGGAGGCCTTGACTTTAAATCTACATAGGTAGATTTATAGGCATGCCACGCACCCGTGCGTTGTCGAACCACGCCCGCTCCGTTCTTGCCGCACTGCTGGAGGCCGGCACGGGCTGGTCGCACGGGTATGAGCTGTGCCGCATCGCGGACGTGAAGTCGGGCACGCTCTATCCGCTGCTGATCCGCCTGGAAGCCCAGGGCTATCTCGAAGCCGAGTGGCAGCAGCCGACGGAGGGTGGGCGGCCGCCCAGGCACGCCTATCGCCTGACCAGGACCGGGGTCCAGCTCGCGCGCGAAAACCCGCCAGAGGGCAAGGTGGCGGCTCGCTCCGGCCTTCGCGAGGTACCGACATGAGCGTCCGAGTCCAACGCCGTGTGGCGAACCTGCTGTGCCGCGCCCTGCAATCCATCCTGCCCCCGCAGCTGCGCGACTGGGGGCTGGCCATCCGCCACGAGACAGCGGAGATCCCCGATGACACCCAGGCCCTGTTGTTCGCGCTCGCGAGCGTCCGTGGATTGGCGCCGCGTGCCCTCGGAATGCTCCTGATGCAGCCCTTCGGCGCGTTGCACAGCCCGCGTGCCGTCGGTGCGCTCTGCGCGGCCGGCGCGGTCGCGATGGGGCTCGTCTACATGACGCTTGCCGGCGCGCCTGTCAGCTACCTCGGCATCAACGCTGGCGCGCTCGTCCTCGGTCTCATCCTGCTGGCCCTCGTCAGCCGCATCCCGGAGGCGGGTGAGCGCATGTCCGGAGCCCTGATTTTCGGCCTCTCGGTCCTCCTGCTCGCCACCGCATTCGCCGGCCTCCGCGTCGAGGGGGCAGCTCGCTGGGCCAGACTCGGCGGCGTGAGCGTGCAACCGAGCCTGGTCCTTCTGCCGCTCATGCTTGCCGGATTCTCCCGGACGCGCACCCCGCTCGCGGCGATGGGGATGGTCGTTGCCGCGCTGGCCTTGGCGCTCCAGCCCGATCGCGCGATGGCGGCCATGATGACAGCGGCGCTGGCGACCGTCGCGGCGACGCGCGCGGACCGGCCGGCGTCCCTGGCCTTCACGGCCAGCCTCGTGGCGTTCGGGGTGACGCTGCTGCGGCCCGACTCGCTTCCAGCCGCGCCCTTCGTCGACCAGGTCCTCATTTCGTCCTTCCAGGTCCATGCCCTTGCCGGGCTGGCCGTCGTGGCCGGCTCTGCCATGCTGCTCGTCCCCGTGCTCATCGGTGCGTCCGGTGACGAGGACAGCCGCGCGACCTCCCTCGCATTCGGGGCTGCGTGGCTTACGGCGACCCTGGCCGCCGCGTTTGGCCATCATCCGACGCCGGTCGTGGGCTACGGCGGCAGCGCGATCCTCGGCTATGTCCTGAGCCTCGCGACCCTGCCGAGGCCGGTGAAATCGCGGGCCGGCCTGGTGACCGCCCCGCCCGACGCGCCGCTGGATTCGCACGACCTCCACTCCAGGATCGCGCTCGCCCGGCCATGACCCTGCCTCGTCCAGGACGGCGGGTTCGATACCTGCTGCCGGTGGTACTGCTTGCACTCGGGCTCTGGTTCACGTGGACGCGGCTCACGCGCAGCCGCGGCGACCAGCGGGCTTCGTTCACGCCCGCGAGTCAGCAGTGCGACGCGCAGGGCCCCCTGCGTTACTGCATCAACAAGGCCGCTAGCGGCACCAACGGCGACATCGTCTATCACCACCACGGGCGCAATCTCGACGAGACGATCTGGAACGACGACACCTACTTCACCGGCATGGTGCAGGCGCAGTGGCGAGCCGCTGGAGTCCTCCCTCCCACGGTCGTCACGATCTCCTATGGACCGACCTGGATCCTGACGCCGAAGGGCAAGCAGGAGGACAGCGGACTGCTCGATGATTTCATGGCACGCCTGCCCGCGATCGAAGCGAAGGCCGGGCGTCCCCGGCGGCGGATGCTGCTGGGGGAATCGATGGGTGGGCTCAATGTCCTGGTCGCGGGCCTCTCCCATCCGGAGCAGTTCGCGAAGGTCGCGGCGCTCTGCCCGGGCGTCTACACCGACACTCCGTTCTCCTCCTTCGACACAATCAACGCCTCGATGGAGCGCACCGGAGCCGATCCCAAGATCGTGTTCGGGGTCTGGTTGATGGCGCGCAAGTACGTGGCCGACGAAGCTGAATGGCGCCGCGTCTCGCCCCTGCACCTGGTCGCGCAGGCGGGGCCGGACCATCCGGAGCTCTATCTCTCCTGCGGCCTCTACGATGCCTACGGCAACTACGAAGGCACCGAGCGCCTCGCCCACCTTGCCCGTCAGCGTGGCGTCAGGACCGAGTGGCACCCGCTCTATGGCGGCCACTGCGCATCAGACGTGGCTTCGCTGGCCGACTTCCTCGTGAAATGACAGCCGGGACCGTGGGGTGACGCGGATTACAGGAGCCCTGCTCGGGCCAACAGTTCGCGCACACGTCGCGCCAGCGCGATGTGCTCGGGGTTGGCCACGGTGAAGCGCTCGGGGGTGAGGATGATCAGGGTGCCCCTGTCCTCCACGGGCTCGATGCGCACCGGAGCGGGAAGCGGAGGCACCGTGCCCCGGTGACTGGGGAGGTACGTCACCCAGCCGAGCCACATATCAGCCTTGCCGTCCTCGTCATCCATTTCCTGATGCGTACGAGACATGGCCACCGCCCAATCAGGTTCCCAGGTCAGTGCCATGGCGCGCACCACCTGGATCAACACGGAGGCCGTGAATATTCGCTCCGCGTTCGCCCCCTTGGCCGGTAGCGACAGGACGCACGAATTGGCAACGCGGAACGCTGCGTCACTTCCGCACTTCATATTGACGGAGGCGAAGTCCGGGCCGGTGCCGTCGTTGTATGCCCCGACGCGGAAGCCCAGATCCTCGATGGGAGGCCCACCGGGCTCCCGATTCACACCGCGCCGGAATGCTTCCGTCAAAGCAGGGAGCGAGGGCGGCATGAGTGGGGTTTTGCGTCCCTTGCCGCGAGGCTTGGGGATCTTGTTCCAGTGCGCCAGCAGGGGGTCACACGCGGCCAGCAAGTCGAGGAATGCCGCCGCTCGACGGGCACACTCCTCGGGAGACTCCTTCCGGGGCCCCCAGTAGGCACCCGCGAAGAAGGAGTCAGGATGGAGCGCAGCTGTGGGCTGGGTAGTCATGACGCGCACGGATCAGCGTACCAGGGAGCGGGCCGCGGTATGGATGACGGTAATCTCCGTGAAGCCCCTGGTCTCAAGCAGCTTCCGCATCGCATCGGCTGCATGTTTCTCGGCGATGTGCCATTCGATGCGGATGCCCATGCCCTGGACGACGCGGCGTTGCCGCTCGGCTTGATCCACGAGGTCTTGGAGCTTGCCTGACGCTTCAAACCAGCTCTTGGGGTCGAGGTTGTCCTCGAAGAATTCAGCGTAGCCGGGGCCCTTGGCCTCCAGCAGCAGGTCGTCCTTGAAGCCGTCGAACTTCACGCCACCATCCTTCGGACTCGTGCCTCCGACCCAGTACGCCTCATCCGCCGTGTGCCCGGTGATCTGCTCCTGGTAGCGCCGGGCACGCGTGGACATCGACTCCTTCGCGGTCCCCACTGCCCGGGGCCCTTGGACGGAGCCGCGCTACTGCCAGTCGTGCTCGCCCGCTGGAGGATGATGGCCGCCCCAGGCCCTCCGCTGAGGACCGCCGCCGCGCGCCCTGCTGGCACCGAGACGCGCTCCAGCGCCAGCGCGCCCTCCGCCGACAGCGAGAGCACCGGCACCGTGGCTTCCGCGCCCACGGCCATCCCCTTCAGCGTCCGCGTCGTGGCCGAGGCCGCTCCCCAGGTGACGAGCATCCCCGTCGTCAGCCGGGACACTTCGCGGATCTGCTCGCCACGCGTCATGGACTGGAAGCGCTCCCAGTACGCGGGCGATGACGTGATGAGGGCCGCCACGCCCGCTGGCAGATGCCTCAGTCCCGCGATGCTGTCCGCGGGCCGCGTGAGCACCTGTCCCAGCGCGTGGTACAGCTCCACGAAGGCATCCTCGGCTCCATCCAGGGTGCGGCCGATGACGTCCGCGTCGTCGTACACCTCGGCCAGGGGACGCCCATCCGAGACCTGGAGCCGCGCATCCATGGCGCGGAAGACACCGCCCCTGCCGCTGTAGAAGCGCCCCAATTCGAAGCCGTGCGCGCGGAAGGCTCCGTCCCTCCACTCGACGGGTGCCACCTTCTGCTGGGTGCGGCCGGTGAGTGCCCAGGCGAGGTAACCATCCGGCCGCAACACCGCGACCTGCTCCCGGGAGAAGCGCTCCACCCGGTGCAGCAACTCCTCGCGCGAAGTCTCGCCTCGCTCCAGCACCTCTCGCAGCAGGAAGCCCGCCACCATGCGGGGCGGCAGCGAATCCAGCGTGACAGGCTTGCGCAAGAGGACGTCCAGCAGCCGCACGGCTTGCGTGGGTGTGAGCGTGCTTCCCCAGAGGGGCTGCTCGTCCCGTGCGTCCAATCCCGCGTCCGTCAGCAGTTGCTCCCAGGCATCCGTGCGCACGCCGGAGCTCGCGATGGCGCGGCCGGCATTCGTTCCGGGAGCTCGCGCCCTCGCGGAGTCCCGAGGCGAATAGCGCAGGGTCCTGCTGGAGACAGCCGGCGCGCAGCCCGTGAAGAGCAGGACCGCGCAACACACCAGGACACCTGTACGCATGGAGACACTCCAAGCCCGGACGCGGCTTGGAGTGTCTCGCATGGCCTACTGGATGGCGAAGATGAGCGTCACCTTCGCCTGCACCGTCTGCTCCTCCGGCTGGATGGGCGTGGTGGGCGCGGCTCGCGACTCCGCCATGTCCATGGCGAAGGTGGCCGGGTACAGGCGCGGGGCTTCCGTCACCGTGCTCGCGTCCAGCACTGCTCCCAGCTTCACGTTCAGCGACGCGGCCAGCACCTCCGCGGACTTGCGCGCTCGCGCCACCGCCTGCCGCAGCGCTTCGCCCTGCACCGCGTCCTGGCGGCTCAGCCCGAAGCGCACCGAGTCCACCCGGTTCGCCCCCGCCGCCAGCGCCTTGTCCAACAGGCTCCCCACCTTGGAGAGGTCCGTCACGTGGACGCTCACCAGGTTGCTCACCCGGTAGCCCTTGAGCTTCGGCTCACCGCCCTGCGGCGGCGACGGCGTGTACTCCGGATAGACGTTGTAGTTGCGCGTCTGCAAATCGCGCTTCTGGATGCCCGCACCGGTGAGCGCCGCGAGCACCTTCTCCATCCGCTTCGCGTTCTCCTCGCCCGCCGCCTTCGCGTTCTGGGCGGACGTCTCCACCGCCACGTCGATGAAGGCCTCGTCGGGCTGCGCCTTCACCTCGCCCGTGCCCTCCACGCGCAGCGTGCGCACCTGCGGATCCACCGGCGGCCGGGGCTGCGGTGAACCGGCCGGGCCCTGCGTCTGCGCCGCGGCCGTGAACCCCGCGAGCACCACCAGCGTCGTCAACATCCTGCGAACAGCGGACATGGCGCCTCCTTCCCAAGGCGGGAGAACCTTCGCGCTTCCTGGCGCGAAAGCCTCTCATGCCCCTTCGGACGCCCCAGCCCCGGCGGACATTCACCGGGCCCGAGGCGTCCGGCGCCGGACGCTCGCTCAGTGCAGCGACTCACCCGTCTGGTCCAGCGACATCATGGACTCCAACGGCTTGCGCAGGGGGCGCGGCGCGGACTTGCGCACCTGCGTGACGGCCTTGCGGCGCGCCGTGCGCAGCGCGTCCCGGCCCATGTCCATCACCGCCGCCACCGCGCCCGTCAGCAGGTTGCCCGGCGGCGTGTCCGGCGCGGCCGGGTGCGGGTGCGTGGGCGCGCCCTTCTTCGCCAGCTCCAGCGCCTCGCCCACCTGCCGCAGCTCCTGCGGCTTGAAGGCCTTCTTCACCTCAGGGAAGAGGTACTGCTCCTCCTCCGTGACGTGCGCGCGCACGTTCTCCATCAGCACGTGCACCTTCGCGTCGAAGCGCTCGGACTCCGGCGGCAGCGTGTCCAGCTCCGACAGCACCCACTTCACCACGTGGTGCTCCTCCAGCGCGCGCAGCACGTCCGGGGACAGGTCCTCCGAACGCGCGCGCACGGCGGGGTAGAAGACCTGCTCCTCGATGGCGGCGTGGATGGACAGCTCGCGCACCATCTCGTCCACCAGCTTGCGCTTGTGCGCCAGCGCGTGGTCCCCCGCCTTCTCGAACTTGCGGAACAGCTGCTCCACCGTCTTGTGGTCCGCCTTCAGCAACGTGATGGCATCCATGGGCCGTCTCCCTTCCATCGAATCGGGGGGCCGCGCCTCCCCCATCGCGAAGCCGCTCGGGCCCAGGAGGGCCCTGGCGCAGCGCGGCACGGGGTGAAGGGTGGGGATGGATTCCCGGCCGTGCCCACCCCCGCCGCCCTGGCCTCCGCGTCAGGACGGAGGGCAGCCGGGCGGAGGGCCCCTTCTGTCCAGAACCGGTCGGAAAAACCGCACCCGGCCCCACTCCCCGGGTGGCCCGGGAGTGCACACCGTGCGCGGCCAGATCGGTCTCGCGCGGGCGGCGGGCAAGGGAACAGGGGCAATACCGTGACGACGAACACGCTGCGCCTCCGGGTGGCGCGCATCACCCGTGAAGCCGAAGGCATCCAGTCCTACGAGCTGGTCTCCCAGGACGGCGGCGCCCTGCCCGAGTTCGAAGCCGGCGCCCACCTGGACGTGCAGGTGCCGGGCCTCGACGGCATGCGCCAGTACTCGCTCTGCAACGACCCGAGCGAGACGCACCGCTACGTCATCGCCGTGCAGCGCGACGCCAACGGCCGCGGCGGCTCCAAGGCGATGCACGAGAACGTCCACGAGGGCGACGTGCTCACCGTGAGCGAGCCCGTCAACGACTTCCCCCTCCTGTACGGGCGCAGCTACGTGCTCATCGCGGGCGGCATCGGCATCACGCCGCTGCTGGCCATGGCGCGCCTCTTGGAGCGCACCGGCGCGGAGTGGGTGCTGCACTACTGCGCGCGCGACGCGGACCGCACCGCCTTCCGGGAGCTGCTGTCCACGCCGTCCTTCGCGGGCCGCGTGCACATCCACCACGACGGGGGCGACCCCACGAAGGGGCTGGACGTGCGGGCGCTGCTGGCCACGCGCGGCCCGGGCACCCGGCTGTACTGCTGCGGCCCGGCGGGCCTGATGAAGGCCGTGCGCGAGGCGGCCACCCTGCACAAGTGGCCCTGGGAGAAGGTGCACTTCGAGGCATTCACCGCGGAGGGCACGTCCGCCACCCACGCGACCCCGGAGGAGGACTTCGAGGTGTCGCTCAAGAGCACCGGCCAGGTGCTGCGCGTGCCGGCCGGCAAGAGCGTGCTCAACGTGCTTCGCACCCACGGCGTGAAGGTGGAGAGCGACTGCGAGGCAGGCTCCTGCGGAACCTGCGTCACCCGCGTCTGCGAGGGAACTCCGGAGCACCGTGACACGTTCTTCCAGCAAGAGCCCGCGGGAAATGAGCGGATGCTGGTCTGCGTGTCACGCGCCCGGTCCAAGCGGCTGGTGCTGGATCTGTAGTGACACCCCCGGGCACGGCGTTTTGAAGCGCGCCTGTGCGCGGCGGGCCGCCTATGCTCGCGCCCCGCTCGTACACGAGAGAGGCTGATGAGCGACGGGACGTTGTTCTCCATGGACACTCCGCCCACCGAGGCCCGGTTCCAGAACCGGCTCTGGGTGGCGGATGCATTGGACCTCACGGGCGCGGCGCTCGTGGGTTGGGGGGCGGTGCGCGCGGCGGAGTGGGTGTCCACGCCGGCGCTGCTGGGGTTCGCCATGGGGGCCGCCTGGGTGGTGCTGTCCTGCGTGGGCGGGCTGACGGGGCTCACCCCGGGCCGTCACGCGCTGGGGCTCAAGCTGGAGCGAGCGGAAGGACAGGTGCCGGGCCTGGGCGCGGGGCTCCTGCGCGCGCTCACCGCGCCGGTGGAGCTGCTGCTGCAGGTGGTCCTGCAACGCCGGCCGCTGGATGCGCAGCTGGGCGTGCACGCGGCCGTGATTCCGGGCGGACTTCGGGGCTGGGCGCGGCGCCTGCCGCTGCCGCTGGTGGGGCTGGTGCTGCTGGTGGGAGCGGTGTGGAGCATCGTCACGCCCACGCGCGACGAGATGCTCCAGTACCTGGACCGCACGCTGACCGGGTGGCACTGCTGCCACGGAACACGCGAGGTCACCTGGCAATGCCGCACGTCCCTGTCCCGCGCGGTGCGCAACGCGAACGGCGGAGACTCGGAGGTCTCCGAGTTCCTGCGCAACGAGTGCCCCGTGGCCGCCACGCGGCTCAAGCCCTGAGGCGTCACGCGAGCCGGCTTGGGCTCGCGTCCTCGTGCCTCAGCGCTTGCGCAGCGCGAAGATGTCCTCGCCCTCGTCGCAGCTCACCCACACGGCCTTCTCTCCCACCGCGGGCGCCTTGTTGTTCACCCGGAAGTACTTGGGCATCTCCACCGGGACCTTGTGTGTCTGGTAGGGCTCCAGCCGCGCCATCCGCGCTTCCTTGCGTCCGTTCAGGACGATGGCGCAGTTGTGCCAGGTCCGGGTGTCGGAGCTGATCACATAGAGGGTGCTGTTGAAGCCGGTCCCCAGGATGCCGTCGATCTCCGCCTGTCCCAGGAGGCGTGAGCGCTCCACGGGCTTCTCCTCGGGCGGCGCGGCCTGCGGGACCTCGGGCACGGAGGCGGACGTGGGCAGCGCCGGCCCCGACGGGCGCATGGCCATCAGCACGAAGCGCGGCTCCTTCGCCGCGTCCGCGTCCGCGTCCAGCCGCAGGGTCATGCGCTCGCGGTTCGGGTTGATGAACTCCACGGTCGCGGTCCCCAGCACCGGACGCTTGCGGGTCCCCTTCTGCGGCGGGCCCACCACCTTGAACACCGTGCCCGCGTTGATGCCGGACGGCACCGACGCGTTCACCACGCGCTGGCCGCCGCCCGTTACGCCGATCTTCGCCACGGGCAGATGCGCGGGCACCAGCTCGACCTGGGGCTGCGCGGGCCGCTTCGGTCCGGGGACGGGCTTCGTCACCGGCTTCACCTCCGGCTCCCCCGCGCCCGCCACCACGCCCGCGTCCACCGCCGCCTCGGGAGGGGGCTCCTCGGGAGGCGTCACCGCCGCGGGAGGCGGCTCCTCCACCTTCGGGGGCGCGGCGGCCACCACCGGCTCGGACGGCGGGAGTGGCCGGGGCATCAGGCGCTGCTCGGGCGTGCGCGGGCGCAGCACGTAGGCGGTGATGCCCACGGAGGCGCCCACCAGCAGCAGCGCCGCCACGGCGATCCGCGCCACCGGCCTGCGGGGCTCGGGCTGCGCAGGCAGCTGTCCGGACGTGCCCGCCACCACGGCGCCCTTGGGCGGCGCGGGCGACAGGTGCACCGCCGTCGCGCCCAGCGCGGCGGCGTCCACCTCGTCGGTGCTCCGCGCCACGCCACCGGATCCCGACGTGCTCCGCGCCACACCGCCTGAGCCGGGCGAGGCAGCGCCCGGCGTGGGCAGGGCCACGCCACCGGAGCCCGGCGTGCCCGGCACACCACCGGAGCCCGAGGGATGGGACACGAACGTGCCCCCCGGCCCGAGCGCCGGGTCCCCCACGTCGATGCGCCCGGTGTTGGGCCTGTTCCCGGCCTCCTCCGGAGAGGCCGCCGCGCCCGGGGTCGCACCGCTTCCGGATCCGCCATACAGCCCCGTGCCCGAACCGCTCCGGGGCGCGGGCGACGGCGTGCGCCGCTCCCCGTGCACGCTGGACGTCAGCTTGCGCTGCTCCGCGAAGGCCTCCGGGCAGAGCGCGCGCACGAACTCGCCCACCTCCTCCGCCCCGATGGGATTCCCCGAGCGCAGGAGCTCCGCGTTGAGCGCCCGCGCGAACTCATCCGCCCGCGCGTACCGGTCCGCCGGAGACGGCGCCAGCGCGCGGCGCAGCACGGCCTCCAGCGACGGCTCCACGTCCGGACGGAACTCCGTCAGCGGCGGCACCACCGGGTGCGACATCGCCGCCATCATCTCGCCCACGGTGCCGTGGGGAACCAGCCCACGGCCCGCCAGCATCTCCCACACCACCACCGCGCAGGAGTAGATGTCGCTGCGGTGGTCCAGCGGCTCCGCGCGGACCTGCTCCGGGGACATGTAGCCCAGCTTCCCCATCACCGTGGACGGCAGCGTGTACTTGCTGCGCGCGGTGGACTTCGCGAGGCCGAAGTCGATGACCTTCACCTCGCCCTCGTACGACACCATCACGTTGTGCGGGGACACGTCGCGGTGGACGATGCCCAGCGGCTCGCCGTCCGTGCCCGTCTTGCGGTGCGCGTACCCCAGGCCTTCCGCCATGCGCTGACCGATGTAGAGCGCCACCGGCGCCGGCACCGCCCGCCCCTGCACCCGGGCCTGCTCCAGCAGGTACCCCAGGTCCACGCCCGCCACGTACTCCAGGGCCATGTAGTAGGTGCCGTCCGCCTCGCCCATGTCGTACACCTGGGCGATGGAGGAGTGGACCAGGTGCACCAGCACCTTGGCCTCGTGGTGGAACCGGTCCAGGAACTGCCGGTCCTTCACCAGCCCCGGCAGGATGGTCTTCACGATGCAGGGCTTTTCGAAGCCCGCCGCCCCGGACAGCTTCGCCAGGTACACCTCTCCCATGCCGCCCTGGCCCAGGAGGTGGACGAGCTCGTAGCGCCCGAAGAAACGGGGGGACTCTGTGGGTGCGGTGCTCATGGCTTCGGCTCCGGAGCGCAGCATGGACTCCCCCATGGAATCAAGCCGCGCACCTCGCGCCACCCCTCCTTGCCAGCCTTCGGACACCCCTGGCGCGAAAAAGAGAAAGTCCCGGGGATAACGGAATTCCCGACCCTGTGTTCCGACGGACAACAGGTCTGTTGTGCACCCCCGCACGTCCGGGATGCACCTGGGGCCTGGGGACGATGCGAGTCCGCGCGGCGATGCGTTCCCTCATCGAAGCACGCCGCTTCCTTCCTCTGTGAGGGGGGCGGGCACCTCCCGGTCCTCCGCCATGTGGGGGGACCGCCCTCTGGAGGGGCGTCCTGCTTGGAAGGAGTCGCATCATGAGGCATTGGGCATTCGTCGGGTTGCTGGCGCTGGCCGCGTGTGCGCCGGAGTCGTCCTCGCGCACCGCCGCACAGGGGCAGGTGTGCCCGGGTGTCGTCGCCGGAGGAATGACGGCCCGTCAGGGACTGGATTCAAACCAGCCCTCCCGGGTGCAGGCGGATGGGCGCGAGCCGGTCATCATCCGCTTCCGCCGGGGCGACCGCACCCAGGCCTCGAGCGTCACGGCGTCGGGCGCCAGCTTCACGGCGAGCACCGGCGCGAAGGTGGGCGCCGTCTACCGCAACATCCCCGCGGTGGCCGCGCGCGTGACGCCCGAGGAGCGGCTCATGCTGGAGCGCAGCAGCCTGGTGGAGAGCATCGAGGTGGACCAGATCTGGTTCGCCCAGGGCGTGACGCCCGGACTGCTCGCGCCGCTGCCGCGCCAGGTGACGGCCGCCACGCCCACGCCGGAGGACGAGTACACGGAAGGCCTGCGCCTGGTGCAGACCCCGGACGTGTGGGACACGGACCGGGACGGCGTGCTGGACGTGGGGGCGCCCACGGGCGAGGGCGTGCGGGTGTGCGTCATCGACAGCGGGCTGGACATGGACCACCCGGAGTTCCAGGGCGCGGTGGTGGGCAGCCACGACTTCCTGGATGAAGACGACGACGCCAATGACCGCGGCCCCCAGGGCCAGTGGGGCCAGGGCCACGGCACGCACGTGGCGGGCATCATCGCGGCGCGCATGGGCCACGGCGCCGACACCGGTCCCCGGGGAACGCCGGGCGGCATGGTGGGCGTGGCGCCCAACGCGTCGCTGCTCATCGCCCGCGTGCTGGACCTGTCCGGGCAGACGCAGATGAGCGTGGTCCTCTCCGCCATGGAGTGGTGCGAGTCCCAGGGCGCGCGCGTCGTGTCGCTGTCCCTGGGCGGAGGCAACGCCACCCGCAGCACGGTGGAGGCGTTCCGCGCGCTGGAGGAGCACGGCCTGCTGGTGGTGGCGGCCGCGGGCAACCAGGGCGGCCCGGTGCTGTACCCCGCGTCCGACCCGTCCGTGCTCGCGGTGGGCGCGGTGGACGCGAACGAGCGGCGCGCGGGCTTCTCCAACGCGGGCCCGGAGCTCGCGCTGGTGGCGCCGGGCGTGGACGTGCTGTCCACCTTCCCCCGGGGCATGGGCGCCTTCGCGGAGATGTCCCTGGACGGCACGTCCCCCATGTCGCGCTCGCTCCTGTACTCGCCCACGGGCGACACCGCGGGGCGGCTGGTGGACTGCGGCCTGGGGGATTCGCTGGCGTCGTGCTTCGAGGCCACCTGTGACGGCTTCGTCGCCTACGTGCGGCCGGGCGCGGTGCCGGTGTCCGAGGCCATGGCCAACGTGATGATGCAGGGCGCGCGCGCCGTCGTCTTCGGCTCCGACGACGGCCCGGCGGGCGGCGCGGTGGACATCCTCTCCCTGCCCCGCATCGGCCGCTGGGCTCCCGCCGTCAGCATCAACCAGGCCGCCAGCACCATGCTGCGCGAGCGGCTGGGCGCGGACGCGCGGCTGTCCCTGGTGCCCGTGGACTACACCCACGTCTCCGGCACCTCCATGGCCGCGCCCTACGTGAGCGGCGTGGCCGCGCTGCTCTGGAGCGCCCGGCCGGAGCTCACGCCCCAGCAGGTGCGCGACGCCCTGGAGGACTCCGCGCGCGACCTGGGCACCGCGGGCCGGGACCCCGTGTTCGGCCGCGGGCTGGTGCACGCGAAGGACGCCCTGCAGCGGCTGCCGTGACGCATCTCGCTTCTCAATTCATGGGAACCGTAAGCAGCGCATCACGGACGCGGAGCGTGGCTGTTGGAGTACGAAAAAATGCTCCGCGTGACGAAATCGAGAATGCGCTGCTGCGTGGAATGAATGCGCGCCGGAATTGTACGTGGCGCGCGCCGATGGCCGCCGGGAAGGCGGCCAGACCGGCGCGAAAACCATCTCATTCTTGAATTGAGGATATCCATGTTGCGAATTGCTGTTGCCGCCCTCGTCGTTGCCGCCACGGGTTGCGCCTCTTCGAGTGGCGCGGCGGCCGCGGGTCGCGGGGGCAACGCCACGGTCACCGGCAGCATCGCGTACCCCGCGAGCGGCCTGCAGGGTGATCCGTGCACGTCGGTCGGGGTGAAGGTGACGGAGAGCGACGCCGTGGCCCTGGGCCGGGGCGAGGTGAAGCAGAGCCGCAACAACCGTTGCAGCTACACCGTCGGCTCGCTGCCGGAGGACAAGGAGCTGAACGTGGAGCTGATGGTGGACGCGGGCCTCAAGTGCGCCAACGGCGCGGCGCCCACGGTCACCCCGGGCCCCACGAAGATGAAGATCGCCAAGTTCGCGGCGCCGGTGGTGAGCTTCAAGCTGGCCTGCGAGTAGCGCTCCCGAAGTCCTGTTGAAGTGCTTCACGCCGTGAAGGCCGGGCGCACCCAGGTGGGTCCCCGGCCTTCGTGCGTGGATGGCCGCATGCCCGGCGGGGGGACAGGGACCATTGATTGCTGAACACAAGGGCGCGAAGCTGCTCCGGCCCATGACCGTCTTCCGTCCGCGTACCGCCGTGCTCGCCCTGGCCCTGCTGGGGGCGGGTTGCGAATCCGAAGTGCCCTTTCCGACCGAAGACGAGCTGGACCAGCTGAGCGCCCTGCACACGCAGAGCGTGAAGCCGGAGGCGGACCCCACCAACAAGTGGGCGGACAACGCGGACGCGGCGGCGCTGGGGCAGCGGCTGTTCGAGGACCCGGGGCTGTCGCGCTGCGGGACGGTGTCCTGCAAGAGCTGCCACGCGGGTGAGTCCTACACGGTGGAGACGGCGACGGCGGAGGGCTGCGGAGGCCACCAGTCCGAGCGCAACCCGCCCAGCCTGTTGAACGTGGGCTACAGCCGCTGGTTCATGTGGGACGGGCGGGCGGACCGGCTCTGGTCGCAGGCGGTGCTGCCGCTGACGAACCCCATCGAGATGGACTCGGACGCGACGGTGGTGCGCACGCGGCTGTCCGCGGAGCCCACGTACACGGCGGCGTACGCGCAGCTGTTCGGCAAGGCGCCCGCGGACGAGTCGGATCCGGACCGGCTGATGGCGAACGTGGGCAAGGTGCTGGCGGCGTACCAGCGCACGCTCAACCGCACCGACGCGCCCTTCGACGCGGACGTGCGGCGCTTCCTGGCGGCGGTGGAGGCGGGCACGCAGGAGAAGGACCCGGCGTACCTGGGCCTGAAGACGTTCGTGCGCAAGGGCCAGTGCGTGGTGTGCCACAAGGGCCGCTCGCTGTCGGACGACAAGTTCCACAACCTGGGGCTGAAGGACTCGGGCGCGGGGCGGCGCGGGCAGGCGGACGCGGTGGACGCGCTGGTGTCCTGGCCGTTCAACGCCGCGGGCGCCTACAGCGACGCGCCGTCCGGCATCGACGCGGCGCGGTTGTCCACGCTGAAGGCGCAGGCGCAGAGCAAGCCCACGGAGGTGGAGGGCGCGTTCCGCACGCCCACCCTGCGCAACGTGGCGCTCTCCGCGCCGTACATGCACACCGGCGCGGAGAAGACCCTGGAGGACGTGGTCGACTTCTACAACGAGGGCGGCGACCCGGACGGCACCTTCGTGGGCGTGCGCACGGAGACCATCGTCAAGCTGGACCTGAGCAGCGAGGAGAAGCAGGCGCTGGTGACGCTGCTCAAGTCCATGACCGGCGTGGCGAAGTAGTCCCTTCAGCGCACCAGGTGGAAGGTCGTCTGGCGCTGGAAGGCCCAGTGCACGGCGCCCTGCGAGTCCACGACGACGTCCTCCTCCTGGGCGGAGCGCACGGGCTGCTGGTTCCACTCCGGCACGGGGCTCGTCGCCTGCAACTCGATGGAGAACCAGGAGTCGGGCATCACCTTGTGCTCGCCGTTGCCGGGCACGCCCTCCTGGCGGTCCCACATGCCAATCATGGGGCCGGCGCCGTGGCCGTGCAGGCCAATGGGGTGTGAGTACACGGTGCCGTTGATGCCTTCGGACTTCATGCGCGCGAGCGAGGCGCGCAGGACTTCGTTGCCGGTGCGGCCCGGCTTGATTTCACCGGTGACGATGTCCTGGAGCCGGTTGGACGCCTTGAGCGCGGCCTTGAGCCCTTCCGGGGCGTCCGTCTCTCCATCGCGCAGCACGTAGCCCATGTGCTGGGTGTCGGTGTTGAGGCGCAGCGCGGTGACGCCGAAGTCGCAGTGGAGCACGTCGCCGCGCTGGATGACGGGGTTGTCGCCCACCTGTTCCTCGGTGGCGCCCTGGCGCTGCACGTCCACGTCCGGCTGGAACCAGGTGTCCAGGCCTTCGTCGGCCAGGCGCTGGCGCATCCACCACTCCACGTCCTGGGTGGTGGTGGTGCCGGGGGTGATGACGGCGTTGGAGAAGGCGGTCTGGATGAGGTTCCAGGCGTACTTCGTGAGGTCCTCGTAGAAGCGGACCTCGTCGGCGCCGCGCCAGCCGAGCACGTCCAGGGGCAGGCCGCCGGCGGGCTTGAGGCGCTTGGTCCAGGTGGGGCCCAGGGCCTGGGTCATGCCTTCGTATTCGCCGTGGGTGAGGCCGTCCGCGAAGGCGATGGCGGGGGACACGTTGATGGCGATGGAGTCCGGCTTGCGCTCCTCCACGACCTGCTTGAGGAGCTGCCACTGTTCGGGGCCCAGGAGCTCCGCGGCGCGCTGCGAGCCGCCGCGGTCCACCATCATGGGGGCGCGGCGGGCCTCATAGAGGCCGCCCTGGGTGCTGCCGCCCAGCGCCAGCCGCTCCACGCCCTTGTCCGCGCCACGGTCGAAGAAGACGTAGATGGTGCGGCGGCGGGCGGCGAAGGTGGTGGGGGCGACGAGCGCCTTGAAGACGGGGTCCTCGTTGTACTCGCGCATGGGGACGACCCACATGCGCACGCCGTACTTGCGCATGAGCTGGGGCACGCCGGTCTCCAGCCGCTCCTTGAGCCACGCCTGCTGGCGGGCGGCCTGTTCGCGCAGCGTGCCGAAGGGGCGCACGGGCGCGGCGGGAGCCACGGGAGCGGCGACAGCAGCGGGAGCGGCCGGAGCGGCGGCGGCCGGGGCCTCGGGCTTCGAGGGAGCGGCGGGCGCGGTGGCGCAGGCGGAGGAACAGACGAGCGGGACGACGAGCAGGTGTTTCCAGGAGCGCATGGGCGCGCAGTCTGTCACGCGCCCAGACGCGCCGCGCGGAGCAAAAGGGCTCCAGGAACCGCCGTTGTCAGTCATTCAAGGAAAAGCCAGACACACTGTCCCGGCTTCACTTCGAATTCGTGGAGCCTGGGGGCGAAGCGCGGGGGCTGACCTTGCGCAGCTCGTGGAAGTGCTCGCGGACGAACCGCGCGGCGTTGAGCAGGGCATCCACGGGGCCGACGCCCACCATGCTGACGGTAATGGGCACCGCATGGCCGATGATCAGCGGGCAATACCAGTCCCCATTCGCATCCCGCGGGATGGGCGCGGGCCGCCCCAGGGTGACGCGGGAGACATGCTGGCGGCCATGGTCATCCTCGAAGGACCAGTAGTCGTCGGCCACGGGGTCGCTGATGGACGCGTGCTGCGGAGGGCCAGGGTTCATGGATGGAAGATCAGCAGAGCCGCGGCTGCCATGCTTCTCGAATCAACATCACCCTTTGGTGCCGGGCTCCTTCCCTACTCTCCTGGCGCGACCTGGGCCACGGCGGGGGCGGGGACGTATTCCTCGCTCGTGGCCAGGGTGCCCAGTTCGTTCACTCCGCCCACCACCAGCACCGTGCCCCGGCGCAGCCACAGGGCTCCGGCTTCGCCTCGCGGCTCATGCAGCGTGGGCGCCTGCGTCCAGAGGCCCTTCGCCGGGTCGAAGCGCTCCGCGGAGTCCAGCGTGCCTCTGGAGGAGTGCTCGCCGCCCACCACCAGCACCGCGCCCTCCGCCGTCAGCAGCGCGGCGTGGTGCTCGCGCGGCACCGCTGGCGCCTCCACCAGCTCCCAGTCGTTTCGCTCCGGCACGTACACCTCCGCCGTCCGCGCCGCCTGCGTCGTGGTGCCGCCCACCACCAACACGCGCCCGTCCGGGAGCAGCGTCACCGTGTGCCCCAGCCGGTGCGTCCCCGCCGCGCCGCCCACCGCCCCCGCCTTCTCCCAGTGGCCCGTCACCGGGTCGTACAGCTCCGACTGCAGGCCGCTCGCGAAGAGCACCTTGCCCGTGCGCAGCACCACCGCCGTCCCCGCGCCGCCCCGCGCGTAGGCGGGCGCCTCCGCCGCGCTCCACGTCCCCGTCACCGGGTCGAACAGCTCCGCTGAACGCACCGGCCGCAGATCCACGTCCGTGCCTCCCGCCACCAGCACGCGCCCGTCCGGCAACACCACCACCGCCGGGTCGTTGCGCGCATCGCTCATGGGCGCCGTCTGCGTCCACGCCCCCGTGTCCGGCGCGTACAGCTCCGCGCTCGCCAGCGCACCCACCGTCACGCCGTTGGAGCCGCCCACCACCAGCACGCGGCCATCCGCAAGCCGCACCGCCGCGTGGTTGCGCCGCGCCGTGCGCAGCGCCCCCGTGGACCTCCAACGCCCCGTGTCCGGATCGAAGACCTCACTGCTGCCCAGCGTGCGGTTGCCGTCATGCCCTCCGGCCGCCAGCACCCGCCCGTCTTCCAACGCGATGTACGGCAACAGCCGCCTCGGCGTGGACAACACGCCCGGCACCGGCGCCTCCACGCCCCCCGCATCCGCTCGCGGCGCGGGGCCGCACGCGAACACCACTCCCAACCACATCATCGTGACGCAAGAAGTCGAAAACCGTCGCATGGCCCCACCGGGACGTCTGGTCGAGGGGTCCGTTTAACGCGCCGGTCTGACACCCCAGCCACCGCAAGGCCCTGTGATTCCAGGGCCTTGCCCTGCCCTCCGGGTTGGAAATCCCGAACTCCCGGAGGCAGCGCAGGGCCCTTCCACATCAGTGCCGCGGGGGACCCACGGGGTCGTTCGTGGGCTCCGCTTCCAGGCCCTCGCTGTGGCGCGGCGGCAGGGCTCCGCCGTCGTCGTCCTCCTCCAGCGTGAGCTGCGGATGGTCCGCCGGCTTGAGCAGGACCTCATCCCCGCTCACGGCCTCCACGTCGCTGTACTCGACCAGGTAGTCGCGCCGGGGAATGGGCACCAATCCCTGCTCCAGTTCGAAGTGCGTGTCGCCCACGCCGGCCACCCGGCCCAGTTGCTGTCCGTCGGCGGTGCGCACCGACATGCCCTCGCGAACCTCTCCCGCGTGAATCATCGCGTCGCTCCTCGCGCTCATGGGGTCCTCACCAAGAGTGGGGTCGCTCCCGCCGCCGTGCGCGAGGTGGCAGGCAGCCCGGTGGGCCCTCGGGCCGCCTTCTTCCACGCCTGTGTGCCTGCCCTGCGCGCGGCCCCGTCACGCGGTGCCTAACGTTGCCTCAAGGAGACCCCCATGCTGCTGGAACTGTCGAACGACGAATCGCGCGTACTGAAGGACGCCGTGGATTCCTCGCTGCAAACGCTGCTGGCTGAAATCGCCCGGGCGGATCAACGCGAGCACAAGGAAGCGCTGCACCAGCGCTACGAACGGCTCGCCGCCCTCCAGCGCCGGCTGGAACCCGTGGTGGAGAGCGAACAGGTCTACGCCTGACAACCTCCCCGCCCAATCCCTCATCAGCGCTCCACGCGCCGGATTGCCATTCACATTCCGTCCGCACAGGCTTTACATGCAGTCCCGCAGCAACCCGACCTGGCCAGGAAGCTCCACGGGGGTCCGTGGCCGTCCGTCTGGACGGAGGCCTTGTCGGCCGTTGAATCCGGCATGACCCCGATGCACCGCCGGCAAATCCATCACTGGAGTTGCCATGAGCAGGTCTTCGAAGCAGCCCCCACTCCTGCGAGTCCTTCAGGTCATCCATGGCTACCCCATGCGCTTCAACGCGGGCTCGGAGGTGTATACCCAGGCACTTTCACAAGGCCTGTCGAACCGTCACGAGGTCCAGGTCTTCACCCGCCGCGAGGACCCGTTCCTCCCGGACTACGAGCTGACGCAGGAGCGGGATCCAGATGACCCGCGTGTCCTGCTCCACCTGGTCAACCTCCCCAACAGCCGTGACCGCTACCGGCACGAGGAGGTGGATCAACGCTTCGCGGAGGTGCTGGACGGCTTCCGTCCCCACGTCATCCACGTGGGCCATCTGAACCACCTGTCCACGTCCCTGCTGGAGGTGGGCGCGGCCCGCGGCATCCCCATCGTCTTCACGCTGCACGACTACTGGCTCATGTGTCCCCGGGGGCAGTTCATGCAGACGCATCCGGCTCCCGGGAGCGAGCCCTGGTCCGCGTGCTCGGGCCAGGAGGACCGGAAGTGCGCGGAGCGCTGCTACGCGCGCTACTTCTCTGGAGCTCCCGAAACACGGGAGCAGGACGTCGCGCACTGGAGTCAGTGGGTGCACGACCGGATGGCGCATGTGCGCCGGATGATGGAGCACGTGGACCTCTTCATCGCGCCCTCGCGCTACCTGCTGGAGCGATTCCAGCGGGACTTCGGGCTGCCCGCCAGCAAGGCGGTGTATCTGGACTACGGCTTCGACCTGGAGCGCCTGCGCCACCGGCAGCGAACGCCCGAGCCCGACGTCGTCTTCGGCTACATCGGCACCCACATCCCGGCCAAGGGCATCCACCACCTCCTCCAGGCCTTCGGGCAGGTGCGCGGCAAGGCGCGGCTGAAAATATGGGGACGGCCTCGCGGCGAACACACGGAGACGCTCAAGGCCCTGGCCCGAAGCCTCCCGGGAGATGCCAGCACGCGCGTGGAGTGGCTTCCCGAGTACCGCAACGCGGACATCGTGCGGGAGGTCTTCAACCACGTAGACGCCATCGTCGTGCCCTCCATCTGGGTGGAGAACTCTCCGCTGGTCATCCACGAGGCGCTCCAGGCGCGGGTGCCTGTCATCACCGCGGACGCGGGAGGGATGCGCGAGTACGTCCACGATGGAGACAACGGCCTGCTCTTCACCCACCGCGACCCCGGGTCGCTTGCCCGGGCCATGCAACGACTCGTGGATGCGCCGGACCTCGCGGTGCGACTGGGCGGTCGCGGGCACCTCTTTGGAGAAGGGGGCGACGTGCAGGGGATGCAGGCCCACGTGGAGGCCGTGGAGGCCCTGTATGCACGCGCCATCCGGGAGCACCGTGCCCGTCGTGCCCCCACCCGGCCCGGCCCCTGGCGCATCACCTTCGACACCAACCCCGACGACTGCAACCTGCACTGCATCATGTGCGAGGACCACTCGCCCCACAGCGACACCCAGCGGCTGCGCAGGGAGGCGGGCCAGCCGAAGCGGCGCATGCCCCTTGAGCTGCTGCGCAGGGTCATGGAGGACAGCGACGGCACGCCCCTGCGGGAGGTGATTCCGTCCACCATGGGCGAGCCGCTGCTCTATCCCCACTTCGACGACATCATCGACCTGTGCATGGCGCACGGGGTGTGGCTGAACCTCACCACCAACGGGACGTTTCCCAGGCGAGGAGCCCGCGCATGGGCGCGCCGGCTGGTCCCCATCACCTCCGACGTGAAGGTGTCGTGGAACGGGGCCACGAAGCAGACCCATGAAGCGGTGATGCCCGGGACGCGCTGGGAGCAGGTCCTGGAGAACCTCCGCCAGTTCCTGGCCGAGCGGGATGCGCATGCCCGCGAGGGAGGCCATCGCTGCCGGGTCACGCTCCAGCTCACCTTCCTGGAGTCGAACGTGGGGGAGCTGGCGGACATCGTGCGGCTCGCGGCCGGAATGGGCGTGGACCGGGTGAAGGGGCATCACCTCTGGGCCCACTTCGCCGCCATCCAGCCCCTGTCCATGAGGCGCGACGCCTCCGCCATCCAGCGTTGGAACGAGGCCGCGCGGCAGGCCCATGCCGTCGCGGAGGAGTGCCGCCGGCCGGATGGGAGCAAGGTGCTGCTGGAGAACATCCATCCCCTGGGAGCGGAGGCCGTCACGGATCTCGCGCCCGGGGCGCGCTGTCCCTTCCTGGGGAAGGAGGCCTGGGTGAGCGCCGTGGGCCGCTTCGACCCCTGCTGCGCTCCCGACAAGGAACGCAGGACGCTCGGGAATCTGGGCAACCTGAACGAGGTGGGCATCCAGGAGGTGTGGACGGGCCCGGCCTATCAACGGCTGCTGACCACGTACCAGGACCATCCCCTGTGCCGTGGCTGCAACATGCGTCAGCCGGTGAAGGAGTCCGCTTGAATCCCGGGTCCAATACGCGAGTCGCGCCCGACAGGACCCATCATCTCCTGGACGGCAAGCCGCTCTATGCCGCGCGCTTCATCGAGGTCCTCTCCTTTCACGAGCCAGGGCTCGCGGCCGTGAGGGACGCATCGGGCGCGTTCCACATCGACCTGCGAGGCAACGCGCTGTCTTCCCGACGCTTCATCCGGACGTTCGGGTTCTATGAGGGGCTCGCGGCCGTGGTGGATGCGGAGGGTGCGTTCCACCTGCGCGTGGATGGGCAGGAGCTCACGTCGGAGCGCCACGCGTGGTGCGGCAACTTCCAGGACGGGCGCTGCCCGGTCCGGGCGAAGGACGGCCGGTACTTCCACATCCAGGGCCAGGGCGAGCCGATCTACGACGAGCGGTACGCCTACGCGGGGGACTTCCGGGACGGCTACGCGGTGGTGCAGGAGGCCTCGGGCCTCCACCTGCACATCGACAAGCAGGGGCGCCCCTTGAACGCGCGCCGGTTCCTGGACCTGGATGTCTTCCACAAGGGCTTCGCGCGTGCGCGGGACGCAGGCGGCTGGCATCACGTCGACGCCGCGGGAGACGCGCTCTACCCCCTGCGCTTCGCCAACGTGGAGCCCTTCTACAACGGGCAGGCCCGCGTGGAGACGTTGGACGGCGCGCTCCAGGTCATCGACGAGCAGGGCGTCACCGTGCGCGAGCTGCGTGCGGCTCCGCCCCTGACTCACACCGCGCGCCCCGTCTTCGCGTCGAACCGGCGCAGGTAGCGCGCGTCGTGGCGCAGCCACACCGTGTCTCCGCTCGCGGCGTGGAAGTCGCCGGGCGCCCGCGCCACCATGCGCTCGCCGCCCGTCTCCACCGTCACCCAGACCTCCGCGCCCATGGGCTCCACCAGGTACACGCGCCCCTCGCGCGCGTCGTCCGGACGGGCGCCCTGCCCCACCTGGAGGTGCTCCGGCCTCAGGCCCAGCACCGAGTCCCCGTCGGACAGGCCGAGCGTCTGGGGCTTCACCAGGTTGATGCGCGGCGAGCCGAAGAAGCCCGCCACGAAGAGGTTCGCCGGTGCGTCGTACAGCTCGCGCGGTGGGGCCACCTGCTGCACCTCGCCCTGGCTCATCACCACCACGCGGTCCGACAGCGTCATCGCCTCCGCCTGGTCGTGCGTGACGTAGATGAACGTGGCCTTCAGTTGTTCGTGCAGCTTCTTGATTTCACCGCGCATCTGCGTGCGCAGCGCCGCGTCTAGGTTGGACAGGGGCTCGTCGAAGAGGAACACCTTGGGCCTGCGCACCAGCGCGCGCCCCAGCGCCACACGTTGCCGCTGCCCGCCCGATAGCTCCTTCGGCCGGCGCGACAGGAGTGCCTCCAGTCCCAGCACGCCGGACACCTCGCGCACGCGCGCGTCGACGTCCTTCGCGTCCATTCCCGCCACCTTCAGCGGGAACGCCAGGTTCCCCGCCACGTCCAGGTGCGGGTAGAGCGCGTAGCTCTGGAACACCATCGCGATGTCGCGCTCGCGCGGCGACAGGTCGTTCACCAGCTGCCCGTCGATGCGCAGCTCGCCGCCGGACAGCTCCTCCAGCCCGGCGATGAGGTTCAACGTCGTGGACTTGCCGCAGCCGGAAGGGCCCACCAGCGACACGAACTCGCCGTCCGCGATGTCCAGCGTCACGCCCTTCACCGCCGCCACCCCACCCCGGTACACCTTGCGCACGTCCTGCAGGGACACCGTCGCCAAGGCTCCGCTCCTCCACGCGAGGGCCACGCCTCGCGAAAAGCCCCAGCATCGCCGCTCGCGTCCGCGCTGAAAGTCCGGTCCACCCCGCCCCGTCACATCCCCTACGTGCCGGGTTTTCCAGGGCGGACGGTTTGTTACAGGTTCAACAGTTCTCTAGACTGGGCCGGGAACGCCGTCCGCTGGAGAGCCCGCGCCCATGCCCTTCACCTTCCGTGGTCAGAACCTGACCGCCATCCTGGGCGACCCGCTCAACGCGGCCAACAGCCTGTACGGCATCATGAGCGCGGCGGAGCCGCAGTTCATGGAGGACCTGCGGCAGCACTGGAAGAAGCACATCCGCGAGACGCCCGGCGTGAACGGCACCGCGTGGCGGCCCGCGCTGAAGGCCTTCTCCGCCATCGAGGGCTACTGGGGCAACACGTACAGCGACCACCGCATCGCGAAGGTGCTCTACGGGCCGGCGCACTCGGTGGCCACGCAGGCGGTGACGGGCGTGGGGTCTTCCGCGCAGTTCCTGCGAGACTTCGAGGCCGCGCGCGACGAGGCCTTCTACGTCTTCTTCCAGGGCGCGTCCGTGAACCAGCTGGCGGGCGTGTCCTTCCGGGCCACGTACTACCACAAGGACGTGTCGTCGCTGTTCGAGCAGCGCCCCCACAGCAAGCTCAAGACCATCGTGTCCCGCCGGGTCATCGAGACGGCGCAGATCATGCTGCGCATCCTCTACGGCAACATGAACATGGGCTGGGGCAGCCTCTACAGCACGCGCACCCTGTCCACCACGCTGCTGCTGGCGCAGATGCACAACTCCGCGCTCGGCCACTACCGGTCCCTCAATACGGGGCGGCAGCATTGCTACAACCAGAGCGGGGTCGCGTTCACGCTGCTGACGTTCGCGTACGTCGTCGCGCAGGCGTGGGTGGACAAGGGCTACGAGTACAACGAGCAGCGCTGGTACTTCTTCTGGAAACTGCTGGGCTCGCTGCTGGGCGTGGACACGCGCCTCATCGCGGACGACCACGCGGAGGCCGCCACGCTGTGGGACCTCTTCTTCTCGCAAGGGGAGTGCTTCGGCGGCATGCCCGCGCCCTACCCCACGACGCTGGACGCCAACCGCATCGCCGACGACCTGTGGAACGGCTACGACGTGCAGCCGGAGGCGAACCTGCTCCAGTGGGTGCCCGCCTTCATCGTCACCCAACTGCGCAACAGCCTGCGCTGGGGCAAGTACCTCATCGGCCGCTGACGTCAGCGCTCCACCGTCACGCCCTTCCAGAAGGCCACGTAGCCCTGGATGTTGGACGCGGCCGGCTTGGGCTCCGGGTAGTACCAGGCCGCGTCGGCGTTCGTCTTCCCGTCCACCTCCACGGAGTAGTAGCTGGCCTCGCCCTTCCAGGGGCAGGTGGTGTGCGTGGCGCTGGGCTTGAAGTGCTCGCGCGCCAGGCTGTCCGGCGGGAAGTAGACGTTGCCCTCCACGGTCTCGTAGGTGTCGCTCTTCGCGAGCACGACGCCATTCCACTTCGCGACTGGCATGGGGAAACCCTCCTGGGTGTGGGTTAACGGCGCGTCAGCCCACTTGCGCGGCCTGGTTGGACGCGTGCTGGGTGAGGAAGGGAGCGAGCTCCGCGTTCACGAGCGCCGGCTCCTCCACGGTGGAGGAGTGGCCTCCGCGCGACAGGCGCACCAGCTTCGAGCCCGGGATGAGCGAGTGGATGCGCTCCGCCTTCGCGGGCACCGTCGCGCGGTCCTCCTCCCCCACGATGACGAGCGTGGGCGTGCGGATGCGCGGCAGCTCCTCCGGGATGCCCTTGCGCTGGATGACGCCGTTGACGGCGCGGTAGATGTCGCGGCGGTTGTTCTTCAGGCGCGTGCGCCACAACGCCCGCTCCTCCGCCCGGCCCGGGTCGGTGAGGAACGACGTGCCGAACATGATGCGCATCACCGGCGCGGTGACGGGGCCCAGGCCCACGTAACGCGCGATGAGGTTGAGCGCGGTGTAACGCGGCACGTTGGCGGTGGGCTCCGGGTCGGTGGACGTCTCCAGGAGCACCAGCGAGCGCACCAGGTCCGGCCGGCGCGCCGCGAGCCGCAGGCCCACGAAGCCGCCCATGGACAGGCCCACGAAGTGGACGGGGGCCACGCCCAGCGACTCGATGAGCGCCACCGCGTCCGCGTACACCGTCTCCATGTCGATGACCTTCTCCGGGGGCACGTCGCTCTGGCCCTGACCCCGGTGGTCGTACGAGATGCAGCGGAAGCGGCCGCGCAGGGCCTCCACCTGCGGGTCGAACAGCCGGGTGCTCCAGAGGAGCCCGTGGCTGAAGAGGACCACGTCTCCGGAGCCGCCGGTGTCCTCGTAGTACAGCCGGGTTCCATTCACGGACCGCATGGGCATGGGCACGGCCTCCCTTCGCTTACAGGGAGACCCTAATCCATGGCTCGCCAGGACCGCAGCCCTCCCTGGGAGGTCGTTGTCCACTGGAGGAGACGGGCTTGCGCGGAGCGCCGCTTGTGCCGCCCGGCGCTTGGGAGGAGCATGGACTTGGGTACCTTCCGGATGCGCTCCTCTCGCCCTGTCCTTGTCGCCCTCGCGGTGGTGGTTCTCGCGGCGGGCCTGTTCTTCTTCCTGCGCCCCTCGGCGCCCACGCCCGCCGCGTCCCCGCCCGTGACGCAGGCTCCCGCGGCGCCCGTGGACGCGGGCAGTGTGGCCGCGCCCGTGCCGGTGAAGACGGTGGAGGCGCCGCCCTCGAAGCCGAATCACTTCGTGGGCTCGCAGGTGTGCGCGGACTGCCACGAGGAGCAGCACACGGGCTGGAAGCACGACTGGCACGCGCGGGCGCTGTCGCCGGCGGCGAAGCCGTACGTGGTGGGCACGTTCACGGCGGGCACGCACTTCAAGGGCGAGTCCAGCGAGGCGTGGATGCGCCGCGACGGGAGCCAGTACCTGATGCGCACCAAGGGCGCGGACGGGAACCTGGGCGAGTGGCCGGTGCAGTGGGTGGTGGGCGGCAAGCGGATGCAGGACCCCATCACGCTGTTGCCGGACGGCCGCTGGCAGGTGATGCCGGTGTACTTCCACGTCACGGGCAAGGGCGAGTGGGTGGACTACTCGGAGAAGAAGCAGGGGGCGCTGTCGCCGGACCACCCGTTCTTCTGGACGAACTTCCGCCGCAGCGCGCAGCACGCGTGCCTGGACTGCCACGTGACGGGGCTGGACGCGCGCTATGACCGGGCGAGCCACCAGTGGGAGACGAAGTTCGCGGACGCGGGCGTCGCGTGCGAGTCCTGCCACGGGCCCGGCGGCCTGCACGCGGAGTCGCAGCTGCCGGCGGACATCATCCAGCCGGCGAAGCTGTCGAAGGAGGAGGGCTTCGCGGTGTGCGCGCAGTGCCACGGGCCGCGCCGCACGCTGTTCCCCATGCTGGACGCGAAGCACCACTTCCTGCCCGGCCAGCGCTACGACGCGAGCTATCAGCCCATGGTGCTGCTGGTGGGCAACGAGCGCTCCGGGGACTTCTTCGCGGACGGCCGTCCCAGCACCTCCAGCTTCGAGTACCAGGCGCTCATCCAGTCCCAGTGCCACATGAAGGGCGGGGCCACGTGCCTGACGTGCCACACGGCGCCGCACGACGCGAACGCGCCCAACGAGGTGCGCAAGCAGAAGCCGGTGGCGGCGCGCACGTCGGTGAACGCGTCCACGTGCCAGGGCTGTCATCAGGAGGTGGTGGCGCAGGGCGAGCAGCACACGCACCACAAGGCCGCGGCGGCGCAGGACTGCCTGGCGTGCCACATGCCGCCGGTGGTGTCGGGCGTGTTGGACCACTTCGCGGACCACGCGCTGGACGTGCCGGCGCCCCAGAACACGGCGCGCCACGACATCCCCAACGCGTGCAACAGCTGTCACGCGAAGCAGACGCCGGACGCGATGCAGGCGTCGCTGGTGAAGTGGTGGCCGAAGGCGGAGGCGCGGCAGGCGCGGCGGCTGCGGCTGGCGGACGCGTTCGACGAGAAGACGGCGGCCCAGAGCCGTGGGGCGCTGGAGGCAGTGCTCGCGGACACGTCGGAGGCGGGCACGCTCAGGGGCGCGGCGGCGAAGTTCCTGGCGCGCCGGTTCAAGCACGACGCGGTGCCGGCGTTGCGGGCGGCGCTGAAGGGAACGACGGACCCCACGCTGCGCTCGGACATCATCGACGGGCTGGGCGCGGCGAACGCGCGCGAGGCCACGGAGGACCTGGCGGCGCTGCTCAAGGACGGCTCGCTGTGGGTGCGGCAGGGCGCGGCGCTGACGCTGGCGGCGTTCGGAGACCCGCGCGCGATGCCCGCGTTGCAGGCGCTGGCGACGGAGCCGGAGACGCGCGGGCTGGTGCAGCCGCACGTGATGCTGGGGCAACTGGCCATGCGCCGCAGGGACGTGACCACGGCGACGCGCGAGTTCGAACAGGCGCTGGACCTGCAGCCCTACAACGCGGACGTGCTGGTGCGGCTGGCGGACCTCTACGTGGTGCAGGGCAACCCGGCGAAGGGCCGCGAGCGGCTGGAGGAGGCGCTCCGGTTTGATCCGCAGAACAAGTTCGCGAAGCAGCGGCTGGGCATGTTGCCGGTGCAGTAGGGATGGGAGCCTGGGCGAGGGTTCTGGGCGTATCGCCGCTGCTCCTCGCGCTGGCCTGCGCCCAGCCCTCAGCGACACCCGGGGTCGTGCGGATCAACGCGCGCGACATTCCCGAGCACATCCCAGGCCCGATGCCAGGTTTCGGGCCCTTCGACACGTACTCGGATGCGCTCATCTCCGCCTGCTCGATGATGCTGAAGCAGCCGCATGCCACGGCGGGACGAAAGTCGGACGTGAACTTCCGGCTCAGGTGGGACCTGTCGCAGGAGTACTGCGCATGGGTCTACTACACGCCCGACGAGCGATTCGAGATGAGCATGATGTCCGTGACGACGATCCAGGACTCGCGTGGCAAACGGAGCTGCCGCCTGCCGCCCAAGGTGGACGACGCCCGCTATCCTCCCGAGAGCCTGGGTTACGTGTATCTGCTCCACACGCATCCCTACGAAGGCGAGCTCACGGAGCAGGACATCCGCTACATCGTCGCCATGGGACTGGAGCATGGCTGGGAGGTGAAGACGAAAGCGGGGATGCTGCGGCTGTCTCTCGTGGCCTTCTTCTCGGCATCGAGCGACCCCGCGAATCCCACCTGCGATGGCTTCTTCCAGTACACGCCCACCACCGGTGACCTGTCGAAGTGGACCCAGGAGCGGAATCAATGGCGCCACAAGTCCATTGGCAGCGTGAAGTGGATCGACGCGCAGCACTACCGGGTCGACCGCCATTAGGCGCGGAGTCGGCGCATTCACGAAGAGGGCTCATGGCGACAAAGCGCATCTTGCTTCCCGCAGCGTTGCTCCTGGCGGGCTGCCTGCGGTCGTCCACGCCAACGCGTGATGCCTGGACGAACGACGCGTCCATCGAGTTTCCCCGCTTCTTCGAGCAGCCCGCCGTGGAAGCAGGCGCGGATGGCGGAATGGTCGAGTTGAGCGGCAGTGTCCTGCGCGCGCTCGAAGTCGCCGCCGCTGACTTCCTGGGCCCACAAGATGCCAACACTCCGTGCGTCGACCGGCGCGAGTCACACCGGTACAGGGTCATTCAGCGGCAAGGCATCCTCTTCATCCGGATCGATGAGGATCCCCGGGCCTGCGGCCTGACCGTCCCCGCGCTGCATTCGGGCGCGCAGTACGCGGTCGGCAGCGATGGCCGGATCCTCCGCCGCCTTCGGGATGGCGAGCCGGATGAATCGCTGGCGCCGACGGATGCAGGGCCCGGCATCCTGGTTCCTACGTCAGAAGTCGGCCGGTCCTTCGAGCCACCCGATGGCTCCGTGCCCCTGCCGTTCCTTCAGGGCCCCTGACCAGGCAGTCATGACGGCCGTGGCCTGCTGAACGCCCGCCCTCCCTTGAAGACAGACGCCTGCTCGGCGGTCGCGACGCACGTTGGCTCTTCCCTTTCCCCAGCCAGCGTCAGGACGCGCCATGTCTCCACGAGCCCCTCCAGCCTCCCTGCCCTTGCTTCCGTAAGGGCAATCCCGGACTTCCAGCCCCTGGCCGGAGGCCTGTTCATCGACTGCTGAGCACTTCCTCGCCCTGCTGTGTTGTCCATTGGAGCGCCGGGGGGCGCGACCTGTGGCCGGGGGCTGGCATCGCCCCTACCTGGGGAGCACCCCTTATGAACGCGCTCGTGTTCGCAGCCCTGCTGGTTCCCGCCGGAGTTCCCGGCGAGGCGCCAGCGCCCCACGGCTCCGGACCCCTCCGTCCCGTCCTCGCGCAATACACCGCGCCTCCACAGCGCGCTCCACCCGCGCCTCCGCCTCCCTCGCCTTCCGTCGCGCCGCCGGCCGCGTCCTCGCAAGCGCCCGCCGCTCCCGCGCCCAACGCTCCGGCTCCGAACACACCCCGCGCTCCCGCTCCGCCCCAGCCCGGCCGCGCCAGCACGCCCGCGGCCCAGAACCCGGACGACGTCCCCGAAGTGCCACCGCCGTTCCAGGCGAACGTGTCGGATCCGCTGCTCACACCCGCGCCTCCCGCGCCCCAGCAGATCCAGTCCTGGAACGAAGCGCTCACGCTCCTGCGCCAGCGCTCCACCGACCTCCAGGCCGTCCTGGGCCAGGTGGAGGTCGCCGCGGGCACGTGGCGCATCGCGCTCGCCAACCTGCTGCCCTCCGTCTCCGGCACCCTGTCCGTCCAATACAACGTCCTCAACCCGTCGGTCCCCGCGGTCGGTGGCGGCATCGGCGGCGGCGTGGGCGGTGGCGTGGGCGGCGCCGCGGGCTTCACGCCCACGGAGCTGCTGGGCATCGGCGTGCTCAACGCCAACGTGCCCGTCGTGGACCTGGCCAGCCTCTACGCCCTGGGCAGCGCCAAGGAGTCGCGCCGCACCGCCGCCCTGTCGCTCGCGGAGACGCGCCGGCAGCTCACCCGGGGCCTCGCGCAGGCGCTCGTCTCCGTGTCCTCCAACGAGCGCCTGGCGGAGGTCAACCGCGTCAACCTGCGCACCGCGCTGGAGCGGCTGGCCCTCGCGCAGCGCCGCTTCGAGCTGGGCGCCGGCACCCGCCTGGACGTCGTCCGCGTGGAGCAGGACGCCCAGACCGCCCGCCGCAACGTCGTCACCGGCGACGAGAACCTGCGCCAGGCGCGCGAGGCGCTGGGCCTCGCCCTTGGCACCCCGTCCGCCGTGGGAATCAAGCCGGGCCTGGAGCTCACCACCCTCTTCGAGGGCGCGAGGGCCGCCTGCCGCACGCTGGAGTCGCTGGAGAACCGCCCGGACATCGCCGCCGCGAAGTCGCGCCAGGTGGTGGCCGAGCGCGCCATCGGCGAGGTGTATCGCCAGTACGCGCCCACCCTGGACGTCACCAGCACCACCACCGCGCTCACCGTCAACCCGGGCTTCGCGGAGGTCCCCATCTGGAACGTCGGCGCCAGCCTGGTGCTGCCCTTCTGGGACGGCGGCGCGCGCGAGGGCCGCCTGCGCCAGGCCCGCGGCCAGTTGGAGCAGGCCCGCGCGGATTACACCGACCGGGAGCGCAACGTCGTCATCGAGGTCACGCAGGCGAAGCGCGCCGTGCAGGTGACCCAGGCGACGCGCGACCTGGCGGACCGCGAGCGGAAACTCGCGGAGGAGAATGACCGGCTCACCCGCCGCAGCTTCGAGGTGGGCACCGGAACGAGCCTCGAGCTGGTGGACGCGGCCGGGGCCCTGCGGCAGGCGGAACTGGAGCTCGTCATCCGCGACTTCCAGTTCCGCCAGGCCCAGGTGGATGCATTCCTGTCGGAGGCGGCATGCGATTGGTGAGGGGCGGTTGGGGCGCGTGGGGACTCGTCCTCGCGCTGACGGCGGGCGGGTGCAGTGGCGGCAAGGACCCCGGCCAGGCCGCGCCCGGAGGCGGCCCCCAGTCGGGCCAGCAGAGCCAGGGCGGCGGCAAGCCCACGCCCGTGCAGGTGATGGCGGTGAAGCCCGGCCCGGTGCGCGACACGAGCGAGTACGTGGGCACGCTCATCTCCCGCAGCAGCATCACCGTCGTCCCGCAGGTCGCCGGCTACATCCAGAAGATTCCCGTCCGCCAGGGCCAGACGGTGAAGGCGGGCCAGGTGCTGCTCGTGGTGGATCCACGCCAGGAGCAGGCCTCCCTGCGCGCCACCCAGGCCCAGAAGGCCTCCGCCGTCGCCAACCGCGAGTTCGCGCGCAGGACGCGCGAGCGCAGCGCGCAGCTCCTCAAGGAAGGGCTCGTCAGCCGCCAGGACTACGAACAGGCCGTGGCCCAGGCGGCGCAATCCGAAGCCCAGGCCCAGGCCGCGGAGGCACAAATCCAGAACCAGCAGGTGCAGCTGGGCTTCTTCAACGTGAGCGCCCCCTTCGACGGCGTCGTGGGCGACATCCCGGTGAAGCTGGGCGACTATGTGACGCCGCAAACGGCGCTCACCATCCTGGACCAGAGCCGCGCGCTGGAGCTGTCCGTGCAGGTGCCGGTGGACCAGGCGGCGCGGGTGAAGATTGGCGAGACGCCGCTGGAGATCCTCAACGAGGACGGCGAGCCCATCGTCCGCGCGCCCGCCTTCTTCGTCGCCACCACCCCCAATCCCAACACGCAGCTGGTGGAGGTGCAGGCCGCCTTCGACAACACCGTGGGCCTGCGGGCCGGCCAGTTGGTGCGCGCGCAGCTCGTCTACGACGTGCGCGACGCCTTGAAGATGCCCACCACCGCGGTGACGCGGCAGGGCAGCCAGTCCTTCGCCATGGTGGTGGGCGAAGGCGACGCCGGCACCGTGGTGAAGCGCCAGCCCGTGACGCTGGGGCTGGTGGAGGGCAACGACTACGAGGTGCTCAAGGGCCTGGACGCGGGCACCCAGGTCATCATCAGCGGGGTGCAGCAGCTGCGGGACGGCATGCCCATCCAGCCGAAGCCCGCGCCGCGGGCGAAGGGCCAGACCGAAGGCATGCCCCTCCCCCCTGCCCAGGGCATGGGCGGCGGCGCGGACGCGGGTCGGTAGGGGGCTGCCATGTTCACCGACTTCTTCATCAAGCGCCCCGTCTTCTCCAGCGTGCTGTCCATCCTCATCACGCTGGTGGGCGCCATCTCCATTCCCAGCCTCCCCATCGAGCAGTACCCGGAGCTGGCGCTGCCGCAGGTGCAGATCACGGCCACGTACACCGGCGCGTCCGCGGAGACGGTGGAGAGCGCCGTCACCACCGTGCTGGAGCGCCAGCTCAACGGCATGGAGGGCATGCGCTACATGTCCTCCACCAGCACCAACGACGGCCAGTCCACCATCACCGCGACGTTCGACCCGTCGCGCGACGTGGACCTGGCCGCGGTGGACGTGCAGAACCGCGTGGCCACCGCCACGCCGCAGCTGCCCTCGCAGGTGAACGCGCTGGGCGTCACCGTGCGCAAGGCGCAGACGCAGCTGCTCGTCTCCTTCGGCGTCTATGACAAGGAGAAGCGCTACGACACGGAGTTCATCAGCAACTACGCGGACGTCTACATCCGCGACGCGCTCCTGCGCGTGAAGGGCGTGGGCGACGTGCGCAT
This sequence comes from Corallococcus sp. M7, assembly GCF_054512695.1. Taxonomy (NCBI): domain Bacteria; kingdom Pseudomonadati; phylum Myxococcota; class Myxococcia; order Myxococcales; family Myxococcaceae; genus Corallococcus; species Corallococcus sp. M7. The sequence goes on along the minus strand of NZ_CM137252.1, from coordinate 180,543 downwards.
CTTCGGCGAGCGCCGCTTCGCCATGCGCCTGTGGCTGGACCCCACGGAGCTGGCCCGCCGCAACCTCACCGCGCAGGACGTGCTCAACGCGCTCCAGGAGCAGAACGTCCAGGTGGGCGCGGGCAAGGTGGGCCAGGCCCCGTCCTCCAAGGAGCAGGCGTATCAGCTGTCCCTCCAGGTGAAGGGCCAGCTGACGTCCCCGGAAGAGTTCGGCGCCATCGTCATCCAGCGCGGCGCGGACGGCGCCCTGGTGCGCATCCGCGACGTGGGCGACGTGAAGCTGGGCGCGGAGAACTACCAGCAGCTCCTGCGCTTCAACGGCCAGGACGCGGTGGGCCTGGGCATCACGCAGCTGCCCGGCTCCAACGCGCTGGACGTGCGCGAGGGCGTGGAGGCGGAGCTCCAGCGGCTGTCCGCCAACTTCCCGCCGGGCCTCACGTATCAGGTGGCCTTCGACACCACGGCCGCGGTGAGCGCCTCCATCGAGGAGGTGCTCAAGGCGCTGGGCGAGGCCATCCTCCTGGTCGTCCTGGTCATCTTCATCTTCCTGCACGGCTGGCGCAGCGTGCTGGTGGCGGTGACGACGCTGCCGGTGTCGCTGGTCGGCACGTTCATGTTCGTCAACGCGTTCGGCTTCTCGCTCAACACGCTGACCCTCTTCGGCCTGACGCTGGCCACGGGCCTGGTGGTGGATGACGCCATCGTGGTCATCGAGAACGTGGAGCGCGTCATCGAGCACGAGAAGGTGGACGCGAAGGAGGCCACCCACCGGGGCATGCAGCAGGTGGCCGGCGTGGTGGTGGCCACCGCGCTGGTGCTCTCCGCGGTGTTCATCCCGGTGTCCTTCTTCCCCGGCACCACGGGCGCCATCTACCGCCAGTTCGCGCTCACCATCGCGTTCTCCATCAGCCTCTCCGCGCTCGTCGCGCTCACCCTGTCCCCCGCGCTGTGCGCGCGCCTCTTGCGCCCCAACGAGGGCCAGAAGTTCGTCCTGGCGCGCAAGTTCGACCAGGGCATGGACGCGCTCCGGCGCGGCTACGGGAAGCTCCTGCGCCTGATGCTGGGCAAGATACGGTGGGTCGTCGTGGGCATCTTCGCGGTGTTCCTCGTGGCCACGGGCCTGCTCTACCGGGCCACGCCCACGGGCTTCATCCCGGACGAGGACCAGGGCTACCTCATCGTCGCGGTGCAGGGCCCGGAGGGCACGTCGCTGGAATACACGCGCAACGTCCTCATCCAGGTGGAGGGCATCATCAAGCAGCAGGAGGAGGTGACGCAGATCTTCACCGTGGGCGGCTTCTCGCTGCTGGGCACGGGCGCCAACTACGGCTCGCTCTTCATCAACCTGAAGCCCTGGGAGGAGCGCAAGGCGAAGGAGTCCAGCGTCGCGGGCCTGGTGGAGCGCCTGCGCCCCCAACTGTCCCAGGTGGGCGGCGCGCGCGTGCTGCCCCTGCAACCGCCCGCCATCCGCGGCGTGGGCAGCGTGGGCGGCTTCGAGTTCGTGCTGGAGGACCAGCAGGGCGGCCGCACGCTGGAGGAATTGGCGCAGGCCACGCAGGCGCTGGTGGGCAAGGCGAGCCAGGAGCAGCAGCTGCGCGGCGTGTTCTCCGCGTTCACCGCGGGCTCGCCGCAGCTCAACATCGACGTGGACCGGGAGAAGGCCAAGGCCATGGGCGTGCCCCTGTCCTCGCTGTTCTCCACGCTCCAGGTGTACCTGGGCAGCCAGTACGTGAACGACTTCACCTTCTCCAACCGCGTCTACCGCGTGTTCGTGCAGGCCGCGACGCCCTTCCGGGACAACCCGAAGGACATCGGCAGCCTCTACGTGCGCTCGGACACCGGGGCCATGGTGCCGCTGGAGGCGCTGGTGAAGGTGACGCCCATGACGACGGCGCCCAACATCACCCACTACAACCTCTTCCGCTCCGCGAACATCAACGGCCAGGGCGCCCCCGGCATCTCCACCGGCCAGGCCCTCACCGCCATGGAGGAGGTGGCGAAGCAGGCCCTGCCGCCGGGCTTCTCCTTCGAGTGGACGGGCCTGTCCCAGGAGCAGAAGAGCGCGGGCAACACCGTGCTCATCATCTTCGCGCTGGGCATCGTGTTCGTGTTCCTGGTGCTGGCCGCGCAGTACGAGAGCTTCGCCCTGCCCTTCGTCGTCATGCTCGCGGTGCCCGTCGCGATGATGGGCGCGCTGCTCTTGCAGAACCTGCGCGGGCTGGTGAACGACGTGTTCTGTCAGGTGGGGCTGGTGATGCTGGTGGGCCTCGCGTCGAAGAACGCCATCCTCATCGTGGAGTTCGGCGAGCAGCTGCGCGCGCAGGGTCAGGGCGTGGTGGAGTCCGCCATCAACGCGGCGGAGACGCGCCTGCGGCCCATCCTGATGACGTCCTTCGCGTTCCTCTTCGGCGTGGTGCCGCTGATGCTGGCCACCGGCGCGGGCGCGTCCGCGCGCAAGTCGCTGGGCACGGCCGTCTTCGGCGGCATGCTCTTCTCCACCTTCGTGAACCTCATCTTCATCCCGGTGCTCTACGCGCTGGTGGAAGGCGCGCGCACGAAGCTCCTGAAGGACCGCAAGCACGGCAATTCGCCAAGCGGACCCCAGAATCCGCCGCCGCCGTCCATCCCTCCCGAGGGGGAGCCGCCGCGACCCCAGCCGGCGTAAACGCGTCGCGAAGGACCCGCACGGAGCGGGCAGGCACTCCGGCGCGCTACCCCGCGCCGGAGCGTCCTGGTTATCCTTGAGCGACGCATGCCTTCTCCTCTGACTGTCGATGAGCGGCGTCGGTGGCTGTACACGTTGAAGCAAGCCCCCGTGCTGCGCCACGCGCGTGCGTCCGCCCTGCTCCGTCTGCTGGAGCGGGCCGGCCGGTGGAGCCCCAGCCGGGCGAGGGCATCTGCCGCGAGGGCGAGCCGGTGGACGGCATCTACCTTCTGCGCTCGGGCGAGTGGCGGGTGACGACGGGCGGGACGGTGCTCCTGCACCTGCGCTCGGGGATGTCGCTGGGCGTGGAGGCGCTCGCGCGCGGCACGTGGCCCGTCACGGTGACGGCGGCGTCCGCGTCGCAGGCCCTCTTCCTTCCTCGCGAGGAGCTGGAGTCGGTGGCGGTGGTGCCCCGCCCCGGAAGCGCTGGAGGGAACGCGGCGCCGCGGCTGGACGTGGTGACGTTCCGCGTGCAGCAGGGGCTGGAGCTGCCCCCCGCGATGCTGTCCGTGCTGGTGGAGCTGGTGGCGAAGGTGATGGTCCACGACTTCGGGGACCGGGTGCTGCTCGTGCGCCCGGGGACGAAGCGCATGGAGGGCGCGGTGCGCGGAGCCGACCGCGTGTTCCGCCGCACGGTGACGCCGGGAGCGCCCCTTCTCCCCGAGGGTGAGGACTTCGACTGCGTGCTGGTGGATGGCGTGCCGGTGCCGGAGTCGCTGACGCCGCGCGAGGTGCGGCTCGTTCCGCCGGGAGGAGAGGCGGACAGCGTGGGGACGCCGGTGCTGCCCACCGTGCTGCTGTCGCCGTGGCGGCCGCAGGGCAGCCCGACCCTGCGGGGGCGCTCGCTGCCGGACGAGGACGGCTGGGACGAGGACGCGCCGCCACCCGGGTGCCGGCTGCGGCTGGATTGGGAGCGGCTGGTGGTGCGGCCCGGGGACTCGCGGCCGTTGGCGGCGTTGGGGCTGGACGCGGGGACGCGGGACGCGCTGTCGCGGTGGGCGCGCGCCATCACCGGCCGGCGCGTGGGACTGGCGCTCAGCGGCGGCGGCGTGTGGGGCTTCTACCACGTGCACCTGTTGCGGAGGCTGGCGGCGCTGGACGTGCCGGTGGACTTCCTCAGCAGCGCGAGCATGGGCTCGCTGGTGGGCGCGTACTACTGCGGCACCGCGCGCGATGGGCGTGAAGGCCTGGATGGCCTGCGCCGGCTCCAGCACCGGGCGCGGGGCGGGCACCTGTCCGCCGCGGCGCTGTCCTCGGTGGTGACGACACAGGCCATGGAGTGGCTGGTGCGCGGCGACCTGGGGGACCTGGCGTTGGAGGAGCTGCCGATGGGCTTCCTGCCGGTGACGACGGACCTGACCACGGGCCGCTGCGTGGTGCTGGAGAAGGGGCCGCTGGCGCTGGCGGTGCGCGCGAGCGGCTCGGCGCCGGGAGTGTGGGCGCCCACGCTCCAGCCGCCCGCGCGCTACGTGGACGGGGCCTTCACCAGCATGGTGCCGGTGGACGTGCTGCTCCACGCGGGCGCGGACCTGGTCTTCTCCAGCAACATCTTCCCCGCGGGCCATCATCACGCCGCGCGGCCACTGTTGCCCGGAGCGGTGGGGCTGTTCCTCTCCGCGCTCAACCCGGTGGCGCGGGCCAAGGACCTGTTGGCCAGCGGAGTCCTGCTCCTGCACCGCAACGGAGACCTGGAGTCCGCGAGAGGAGACCTCCGCTACGACGTGGGCACGCGCGAGCATCCGTTGCTCGGCTCCATGCGCTTCACCCACGTGGATCAGGTATTGGACGAAGCCGCGCGAGACATGGGCCTGGAGCAGAAGCTCCTGGAGCTCAAGCAGGCCTGGGAGGCACTGCGAGGGCGCCGGAACGCAGCCGGTGGCCGGAGGGCCGCGTGAGTCCCACGGGCCTGGACGGCGCCGCGCGGATGCCGGAACACGGCCAGCGGAAGGAGGGCCGCGTGATTCCCGTCCGCATCCTCGGCACCGCGAGCGTGCTGCCCGGTCCGGCCGTGACGACGGCGGAGGTCTGCGCGCGCGTGGGCCGCGACGCGGCGGAGGTCGAACGCAAGACGGGCATCCGTACGCGGCACTTCGCTCCGGCGGGGACGCGCGCCGCGGACCTGGGAGCCCAGGCCCTGCGGGGCGCGCTGGAGGCGGCGGGGCTTCCGGCGACGGCGCTCCGGCGGATCCTGTTCGTGTCGTCCATGGGCGGGGACGTCACCACGCCGGCCAACGGCAGCCGGGTGGCGGCGGCGCTGGGGCTGTCCGGCACTTGCGATGCGATGGACGTGGGCAACGCGTGCATGGGCTTCCTGAGCGCGTTCGACCTGGCGGCGCGCTCGGTGGCGACGGGCCTGGGGCCTGTCGGCGTGGTGTCCGTGGAGCTGCTGTCGCGCACCACGCGGCCGGAAGACCCGCGTCCCTACCTGGTGCTCGGTGACGCGGCGGCGGCGGTGGTGCTGGGCGAGGCACGGCCCGGCGAAGGCGTGCTGGGGGCTGCGTTCGGCAACGACGGCACGCTGCCGCCGGACGTCGTGCTGGAGAACCCGCACCAGACGGGACAGCGCGAGGGCATGCGCTTCCTCACCCCATCGCGCGACATGACGCGCGTGGCGCTGGGAGCGCTGAAGCGCGCGGCGTCGGAGGTGCTCCAGGGCGCGGGGCTGACGGTGGCGGACGTGGAGTGGGTGCTCACGCACCAGCCGAACGGGAGCATGCTCGCGGCCATCCTCCAGGCATTGGAGGTGCCGGAGCAGAAGAGCGTCACGGTGGTGGACACGGTGGGCAGCGTGGGCTCCGCGTCGCTGGGCACGGGGCTGGACCGGCTGTGGCGCACGCGGCCGGTGAAGCCGGGAGACCGCGTGTTGATGGTGGGCGTGGGCGCGGGAGTGGCGCACGGCGCGGTGCTGTACCGGGTGGGCGGGTGACACTCACCGCGTCAGCGGCCCGGGCCGCGTGGCTGACGACCTTCCGCCTGCTCCAGCGCTACCACCGCTACGAGGTGGTGAACCTGGAGCCGCTGCTCCGCCCCGGAGCGAAGCTGCTGGTGGGCTACCACGGCCGGCCCCTGGCGGTGGACCTGTGCATGCTGACGGTGACGCTGCACGACCATCTGGGCTACCTGCCACACGGCATCGCGCACGGCGCGTTCGACCGCATCCCGGGCATGCGACAGGTGGCGGACGGACTGGGCTTCGTCACCGGGGACGGGCCACTGCTGGCCGAAGCGGTGAAGAAGGGCGAACACGTCCTCGTGCAGCCCGGAGGCACACGCGAGGGCTGCCGCGACTTCCGGCACCGCTACCGCGTGGACTGGGGAGAACGGCTGGGCTACCTGCGGTTGGCCGTGCGCTACGGCCTGCCCATCATCCCCATCGCGGGCCACGGCATGGACGACGCCTACGTGGGCCTCAACGACGGCTACGCGTGGGGCAAGCGCGTGGGGATGCCCGGAAGGCTGCCGCTATGGCTGGGCGTAGGCGCCACGGGCCTGTGGCCCCTGTCCCTCCCCTTCCCGGTGAAGATGACCCAATGGGTTGGAAATCCCCTGACAACCCACCTGACCCCGGGCTTCGACGCGGCGGACCGGGAGGCCCTGCTCACGGTGCACCGCGAGGTGACGGGCGCGGTGCAGGGACTGCTGGACGCGGCGCGGGACTACCAGCGCACGCGGTAGATGGCGGCGCGGCCCTGGCGGGACTCGACCACGGTGGTCAGGCCCTTCACCCCCGTGGTCAGCGTCCCGTGGTGACAGATGGAGCCGATGAACTCCGGGTAGGTCCCGCCCTCGTTCACCTTGATGCGGTAGTCCGTGTCCGCCAGCCGCTCCACCTCCACGTGCAGGAAGTTGCTGCCGGAGGCCAGGTTGCGCGACGTGCGCTCCAGGGCGCGCGCGGGGCCCAGGAGCTTCAGCACCGTCTGCAGCGCGCGGCCCATGTTCGTCTCGAAGTAGCCCGCGACGAAGCGCTCACCCAGCAGCCACTGCGCCTCGTTCATGGACACGTTCGGGAACAGCTCCGTCGCGCCAATCTGCAGGAGCCTCTGCCAGATGGCGTTGGGATACGCGGGCTCCAGCTTCCGGTCCAGGTCCAGCCCGGCTTCCTTCAGCTTCGCGCGCAGCGGACTGGGGCCTTCCAGCCGGCCCTTCAAGGCCAACAACAGTCCTTCGACCGTATGGCCGAAGACGATCTCCGACGGGTTCGACACGAGGGGCTCCTCCGCCACGGCTCGGGGGATGACGTGGCTTGGGTGCCCCCTGGTTAGACCGGATACCGACTTGTGAACAACCCCTACATCCTCGGGGTGATGACGATTTCACGCCAAGGACAGTCTCACCTCCCTGTCGTCAGAAGCGTCCAGGCAGGCCCCACGGCAATGATTGCTCACCTGTCCCTGAGACGGGGGCATTCCACGGTGGGGGGAGCATCATGAGCTGGAGCATCCAGATTCCGGCGGTGAACACGCTCAAGCTCGCGCTGGGCAACGCCGCGCACGAACAGGCGCTGGGCCACGCGGAGCTGAACGGAAACAAGGCCATCCCCATCCAGGGAGGCCAGGTGGCCCTGACGGGCACACTCAAGGTCCCCGTCGAGCTCTTCAACGACCGGAACGACAAGGATGCGTACGGCATCATCGGCGTGCCCCCGAAGGTGCTGGACGGCTCCTCCGTGGAGCCCCTCTTCTCCCCGGACGGGGCCGCGTGCTGGCTGAAGTACGCGGCGGAGCTGAGCGCGGAGGCCAACGGCCAGGGGAACTTCCCCTTCGTCGAGTTGAGCGGCGGTGGATCACTCCAGGTGAAGGTGGCGGACTACCGGCGCCACGCCGCCACCCAGACGCTGGAGGCAGCGCTGGGTTCGGACGCGAAGTCCCTGCGCCTGCCCTTCGTGCTGGGGGATGTGCAGGCGCTCCAGCCCGGTGACGCCCTGTCGTTCCAGACCTGCGTGGCGCTGAAGGCCGGGGTGAAGGTGTCCTGGTCCGCCATCAGCACGTCCCTGGTGGCGGCGCTCGCGAAGCGGCTGGCCGGGCAGCTGGTGTTCGAGCTGAAGGCGCAAGCCGGCGCGTCCATCGGCGGCACCGTGTCGCTCCAGGACGAGTTCCGCATCGTCTTCTCCCGGCCCAAGGACGGCGGAGCGTTCCGCGTGTCGGTCCGCAAGGCCACCTCGGACGCCGCGGCGGTCCACGTGTCCGCGGGCGTGTCGCTGGAGTACTCGTCGCCGCTGCTCGCCTCCATCCTGAGCGCCGTGGACGCCAAGGTGCAGGACGCCTTGAAGATCGTGGAGGGCATGGAGCAGGGCTCGCTCCAACCCGCGCTCCTCCAGGTCGCCGCCGCGCTGCTGAAGCAACTGGGGTTCCTCAAGTCGGTGGAGCCCACGCTCGCGGCGGTGACGGCCGCGTATGAGGAACTGAAGGACTTCGTGGAGAGCGTGGTGAGCGGCTCGCTCAAGGCCGGCTTCGAATACGAATACGCGCGCAGCACCGAGGACGCGACGCTCCTGGAGCTGGAGGTGCCCGTGGAGGAGCTGGCGGGCACGCACGGCGCGTTCGTCTCCGGCGACCTGGCCTCCATCCAGCGCCGGGTGAATGACGCCTGGCTGCGGCGCTACTTCCACATGAGGTCCGTGGAGTCCCAGCGCGTGTGGGGCCTGGGCCTGGGCTGGCGCGACGTGAACTTCGCCTCGCAGGAGGACCGGCGGAAGCTCAAGGCCGTGGTCCAGCACGCGTCCCGCGACCACCGGCAGGGCCCGCGCCGCTACGCGTTCCTGGGGGCGCGCAGCTACACGAGCTCGGGGGTGCTGTACGGGAAGACCTCCCGCTGGGGGCTCGACTTCAGCGCCCAGATGCCGCGCTTCAGCCTCACGCCCAGCGCGGACGAATTCGAGTACTCCTTCTTCGCCCAGAGCCAGGTGGAGGACGGCCTGTCCAAGGAGCTCATCCAACGCGCGGTGGACGGGGCCATCGTCTGGGGCGCGGTCCGTCCGGAGGACGCGCCAGCGCTGGTGGACCGGCTCTTCCGCGCGGCGCCCGCCGGCACGAAGACCGAAACACGGCTGGACCTGCGCGTGGACAACCCCAGCTTCCGGCGGCTGCTGGCGAAGCTGGGCTCCGAACCCGCCTTCGAACGCAACGCCTTCGCACGCGCCCTGGCGCGCGCCCTGCCCCGGGCCAACCAGCCCGTGCGCACCCAACTCCAGCGCCGGGAGGAGCTCTACATGCCCCTCTGGGACGCGTACCTCAAGGACGGGGCGAAGGACTGGACGCTCGACCGGGCGAAGGCGAGCGTGGCCTGGCACCTGAAGACGCAGGCGGGAGCGGACGGCTTCGTCGCGTCGCACTGGGAGCAGACCGGCGGCACGGGCACGTTCGCGGACGTGCTCGTGCAGTCCTCGCGCTACGGAGGCGACATCGGGGGCCGGCCGTACGGGAAGGTGTACGTGTTCTGGAAGGACCTGCTCGACAAGCTCATCGCGCTGAACAAGGCCATCCATTCGGAGGCCGTCATCGCGGAGAACGACTCGACCTCCGCCGTGCAGCAGGTGTTCACGGCCCTGGATGACCTGGCGTGCGACGACTTCCGCGTCACCGCGTTCGTCGCGTGGATGGATCAGCTCGCCGTCCGGTGGAAGCTGGGGTCGGGCATCCAGCGCCTGCTCCAGGTGCGCGTGGGAGACCAGGAGTTCGTCGTCTCCCACGGCTGAGGCAAGGGGGCCCGCTACCAGCGCATCCGGTACGTCGCGGCGGGCCCCTCGCGGCCCTCGACCACGGTGGTGAGCCCCTTCACGCCGGTGGTCAGCGTGCCGAAGTGGCACAGGGCCCCGATGAACTCCGGGTGGATGCCGCCTTCGTTCACCCGGAGCCGGTAGTCGGTGGCGGCCAGGCGCTCCACGTCCACCTGCAGGTAGTTGTTGCCGGAGGCCATGTTGCGCGTGGTGCGCTCCAGCGTGCGCGCGGGGCCCAGGAACTTCAGCACGCCTTGCAGCGCGCGGCCGATGCGGGTGGAGAAGTAGGCCGTGACGAAGCGCTGGCCCAGGTACCAGTGCGCCTGCGCGACGGAGTGGTGGGGGAAGAGCACCTGCGCGCCCAAAAGCAGCATCTGGTGCCACTGGTCCCGGGGATAGGCGGGCGCCAGCTTCTGGTCCAGGTCCAGCCCCACGGCCTTCAATCGCGTCCGGAGCGGGCCTTCCAGATGCCCGTCCAGGGTCACCAGCAGGCCTTCGACGGTGTGGCCGAACACGACCTTTTCCGGGGGACGCACGATGGGAAGCTCCTTCTCCACGGCGCTGGGGATGCGTCCTTCTTCGGTAAACCCGGACGGACCCGGGAACAACCCACCCATCCCTTCGTGCAGCGGGATTTCCACCAGCGGACGAAGCAACTTCACGAAGCCCGTGGACCCGGGGCCATCCGTGGCTTCATCCCGCGCATGTTGCTCAAGGTCTGCCTCAACGGAGCCCGCGCGGCCGCGGATCATCCCCGGCTGCCCGTCACCCCCGAAGCGCTCGCGAGGGACGCCGCCGCCTGCCACGCCGCCGGTGCGGGAGCGTTCCACGTGCATCCGCGCGCGGCGCACGGCGGCGAGTCCCTGGACGCGGCGGACATCGGCGCGACGGTGTCCGCCATCCGCCACGCCTGTCCGGGCGTGCCCGTGGGCGTCAGCACCGGCGCGTGGATGGTCCCGGACGTGAAGGCCCGCCACGCGCGTGTCGCCCGTTGGAAGGCGCTGTCCGCCGACACCCGGCCCGACTTCGCCTCCGTCAACCTGTCCGAGCCCGGCTGGGAATCCATCGCGGACGCGCTGCTCGACGCGGGCATCGGCGTGGAGGCGGGGGTGTGGTTCCCGGAGGACGTGCCCCGGCTGACCGCGTGGCCCCGGGCTTCGAATTGCCTGCGCATCCTCGTGGAGACGCAGTCGTCCCAACCGGAGGCCGCGTGCCGGGAGGCGCGGACGCTGGTGGAGCTGCTGCGCGCCACGGGGCTTGCGCGTCCCCTGCTCGTCCACGGCTCGGAAGGAGGCGCGTGGGCCGTGCTCGACCACGCCGTGCGTCAGGGCTTCGACACGCGCATCGGGCTGGAGGACACGCTCACGCTGCGGGATGGACGCCGCGCGGAGGACAACGCCGCGCTGGTGGCCGAGGCCGTTCGGACCCTCCGCGGCCAGTGAGTCTTTGCGTGATCTCCCAGCCCCGCCGCGTCGGGGTTCCTATGATGGAAGCACCATGCACGAGCCTCCAGCAGCAGGCGGACCCTCTCCGGCGTGGGCGCTCATCCTCGGCGCCTCTTCCGGGTCGGGCGCGGCCATCGCGGAGGCCGTCGCGCGCAAGCCGGGGCTGAACGTCTTCGGCGTGCACCGGGGCCGCTATCCGGACACCGCGCGTGAGCTGGAGGCCCGCGTGCGCGACGCGGGCCGGGACGTGCACCTGCGCCAGGCGGATGCCTCCACGCCCGAGGCCGCCGAGGCCGGCGCGGACGAGCTGCTCCAGCGCGCGGGGCCTCGCAGCGTGAAGCTGTTCGTGCACGCCATCGCCGGTGCGTCCGTGGGGCGCTTCCTCTCCGAGGGCCCGGACCGGCTGCACCCGCGCCGCATCCAGCGCACGTTCGACTGCATGGCGCACTCGTTCGTGTACTGGACGCAGGCGCTGGTGCAACGCGACCTGCTGGCCCCGGACGCGCGCCTGCTGGGGCTGCAGAACCCGCTGGATGAGACGCACCTGGGCAACACCGGGCTCATCAGCGCCGCCAAGGCCTCGCTGGAGATGTACGTGCGCCACCTGGCCATGGAGCTGGGCCCGAAGGGCCACCGCGTCAACCTGCTCAAGTTCGGCACGGTGATGACGCCCGCGCTGCGGCACGTCTACTCGCCGGAGGCGCTGGCCCACCTGGAGGCGCGCCACGCGGCCATGACCCCCGCGGGGCGCATGGCCACGCTGGACGAGGTGGCCCGCTTCGTCACCGTGCTCGTGGGGGATGACGCCGCGTGGTTCAACGGCGCCACCATCGACTTCACGGGCGGCATGACGCTGAAGCTGCTGGACCTGGTGCTCAACCCGTGACGGCCGGAACGCGGAACGTGAGGCAGTAGTAGAACGGTGACACCTGTTCCTCGATGACGTCTTCGGCGTTGCGCGGCAGCAGGTCGCGAGGGCTCTTCGCCTCGCGCGTGTAGAACGTGAGGGCGCGGAAGGCGGCGCGCTGGAACAGCGACGGACGGAAGGCCGCGTCCAGTTGCTCGTCCACCACCACCAGCGGCGTGCCGGGCCGGGCCACGCGCGCCATCTCCCGCAGCGCCACCGCGGGCTGGCGGTAGCTCCCAATCCCGCCGACGTGGAAGACGCGGTCGAACAGGCCGTCCTTGAACGGGAGCGAGTGCGCGTCCGCCACCAGCAGCCGCGTGTCCTTCACACCGCGGCCCTTGCGCAGCCGTTTCTCGCACTGCGCCAGCATGCCGGTGCTCAGGTCCAGGCCCCAGACCTCCACGGGCAGGCCCGGCGGCAGCGCGCCCCGGATGCGCGGCAGGTTCGCGCCCGCGCCCACGCCCACCTCCAGCACGCGCACGGGCTGTCCGTCGTCGCGAGGCTTCAGCGCGCCCAGTTCCAGCCTGCGCATGTACCCGTCGCGCATCCGCGACTCGGAGACGGACTGGAACAGCGGCGTCAGCACCGTGGTCAGCGGGTCGTGCAGCGCGGGCAGCCCGTCGTAGATGTGGCGCATCAGGCGGTCCGTGCCCTGGACGCGGTCCTCGCGGTACAGCCGGGCGAGCCCGTCCTCCACCTTCCACGTCTCGCCGCAGCCGCCGCAGAGCAGACGTCCCTCGTCCAGCCGGTCGTCCTCGCTCTGCCCGTGCCACACCAACTGGCCCCGGCAGTCCGGGCATGCCAGCAACGCCACATCCCGCAGCCACATCATCGCTTCGTCACCCTGCCGTCCCCTGTTCGGCCAGGGTCCGCGCCAGGTCCTCGCGCGCCCCCAGCCGGGTGAAGTCCTCCGCTGCCCGCTTGAGCAACTCCGCGCGCTCCGCGTCGCCCGAGGGCAGGTGCCGCGCCCACTCCAGCCGCGCGCGCGCCGCCTCGTAGGGCATGCCCCGCGCGCCCGACTCCGCGATGCAGCGCTTCCACGCGCGGAAGGCCTTGCGGGGCTTGCCCGCGAGCCACGCCTCGCAGCCGCGCCACAGCCACGCGGCGGGCTCACCGAAGGGGAACACCTTCGCGAAGCGCTCCACTTCTTGGAGCGCGGCCCGCGCGCTGTGCGTGAGCGCCTGCAAGCCGGGCCCGGGCGTCTCGCGCGCCCACAGCGTGAGCAGCACCTCCGCCACCGCCGTCGCGCCGAAGTAGACGAAGTGCGCCACCGGCTTGCCCGCGGACAGCTGCACCAGCGCCTTCTCCGCCGCCGCGCGCGCGCCCGCCGCGTCGCCCTCGCGCAGGCACAGGAGCGCCAGCGTGCCGTCCGTGATGATGCGGTCGGTGGCGCCGCCATGCGCGTCCGTCCACGCGAGCGCCGGCTCCAGCGCCACGCGGGCCCGGGCGTGCTCCCCCAGCCGCAGCAACATGTGGGCGCGGTAGTGCTGGGCCCAGTGCTGCGTCTGCGCCGAGCCCCGGCGCACCGCGGACGCCTCCAGCCAGTCCATCAGCGGCAGGCCCCGCGAGAACTGGCCCCGGTACATGGCGGACACGGTGAGCAGCGCGCGGCACTCCTCCGCCAGCCGCAGGTCCCCCACCGAGTCCACGATGGCCGTCGCCCGAGCGAGCCACGTCTCCACGTCCTGCCAGCGCGCCTGGTACACCGCGCACACCGCGTTGCGGTTGAGCACGTAGGCCAGGTCCGCCGGGCGGCCCACGCTCTCGGCCACCTCCTGCGCCCGCTTCACCCACGCGTCCGCCACGCGGTGCACCGGCACCGTGCCCGCCACCACCGCCATCACCGTGTAGCCGCGCGCCAGCTCCGGCGTGGGCCCCGCGGGCTCGCACAGGTTGAGCATGCGCAGGCCGCTCCAGAGCACCGGCAGCGCCTCCTGCGCGTAGATGAACGCGTCGGTGAGCCGCATCAGCAGCCGGCCCGCCACCCGCCGCGACTCCCGGCGCCGCCGGGAGTCATCCACGTACGCATCCGGCCGTGCGCTCTGCGCCAGCCGGGCCAGCGCCTGCGTCAGCGTGCCCAGCACCCACGCCACGCGCGACGAGGGCACGCGCCAGCCGAAGTGCGCGAGCGCCGACTCCGCGTGCGCGCGGAAGGCCTCCAGGTCTCCCAGTTGGAACTGCGCCTCCGCGAGCAGCGCCTCCACGCGGCCCCGCTCCAGCGGCGTGGCCTGGGGCGCGACGGCCAGCGCCCGCGAGAGCAGCGGCAGCGCTTCGCGGCACGCCCCCACCGCCAGCGCCTCCTCGCCCGCGATCCGCGCGTGATGCGACTCACGGGCCGCGTCCCCGGCCTGCCCCCAGTGGTACGACAGCGCGGCGGCATGCCCCAAGGGATGCGCCGCCTCCAGCGCCAGGGCCGCGCGCCGGTGGAGCACGGGGCGGATCGCCGGGGACAGGTCCTCCAGCAACCGCTCACGCAGCTTGTCGTGCGCGAAGCGCCAGCGGCCGTCGGCCACGTCCAGCACCGCCGCCGCCGCGCAGTCGGTGAGCCACGCCTCCACGTCCACGCCGGGCGCGGCCCGCTCCAGCACCGCCAGGTCCAGCTCCCGGCCCAGGAGCGCCGCCACGTCCAGCAGCTCCCGCGCGTCCCGAGGCACCTTCTCCAGCCGGCGCTGCACCAGCGCGCGCATCCCGCCCGCCCACACGCGCTGGGGCAGCGCGACGGCGCCCAGCCGGTCCAGGCCGCCCGCGTCCTCCGCCAGCGCGCGCACCACCTCCACCAGCAGGAACGGGTTGCCCTCCGACTCGCGGCGCAAGAGTTCCACCACGTCGGGCCGGCGGCCGATGGCGCCCAGCATGGACTCACCCAGTTGGGCGATCTCCTCCGCGTTCAGCCGCTGCAACCGCAGCACGCGCGTGCCGGGTAGGCGCTCTGGCAGCTGCGGGGACTCGTCGTCGCGGAAGCTCACGAGCAAGAGCAGCGGCAGCCCCGGCGCCCGGGCCGCGAGCTGCGCGAGGAGCTGGAGCGATTCGGCGTGCGATTGGTGCAGGTCCTCCAGGATGACCACGGTGGGCTGCGACAGGCGGGCAAAGAGGTCCTCCACCGTCTGGTGCAGGCGCAGCTGCGCCATGTCCGCGTCCAGCTCCGGCGCGGCGGGCACCTCGCGGCCCAGCAGCGCCTCCATGTCCGGCACCAGCGGCCGGAGCACGCGCGCCTCGCGGTCGGAGAGCTCCGTGAGCATGGGCAGCCAGCGCAGCACCGCGCGCCACTCCTGATAGGGCACGCCGCCGGTGTCCACCGCCTGGCCGCGCAGCACCATCGCGCCACGCACCAGCGCCAGCGAGCGCACCTCCTCCAGGAGGCGCGACTTGCCCACGCCGCTCTCGCCGCCGATGAGCCACGCGCTGCCCTGGCCCGCGAGCGCCGCGTCGAGCACGTCCGTCAGGTGCTCGCGCTCCGCCACGCGGCCCACGAAGCGCGCGGACTGGAGGAAGCTCTCGCGCGTGGCGGCGGACTCCGCGGGCCGGGGCTGGCCCACGGCGTCGCTCAGCGCGGTGATGACGGCCTCCGCGTCGCGCGGCCGGCGGTGCGCTTCGGGCGCCACCAGTTGCTCCAGCAGCGCCTTGAGCGCGGGCGGGAAGCCCGGCGTCGCGAACACCTGGCCCGCGTGGGGCAGCCGGCCGAAGAACATCTGGCACGCCATGGCGCCGAAGCCGAACAGGTCGGTCAGCTCGGACGGGGGCTGGTCCTCGAAGAGCTCCGGGGCCAGGTAGCCGGGGGTGCCCGCGGGCTGCGCGCGGCGGCCCTGCTGGTCGCGGCCCACGGCCAGGCCGAAGTCGAGCACCTTCACCTGGCCGCGCACCACCAGCACGTTCCCGGGCTTCAGGTCGCGGTGGATGATGCCGCGCCGGTGCAGGTACGCGAGCGCCTGGAGCGTCTGGATGAGCAGCCCCACCTGCACCGCCAGGGGCGCGTCCGTGCCGGCCTCCACCAGCGTGCGCGCGTCCTCCAGCAGGTCCATGGCCAGGTAGGGCCGGCCCTCCGAGTCGAAGCCGTAGTCCAGCACGCGGATGACGTGCGGGTGGCGCAGCGACACCAGCGTCTGGAACTCATGGGCCAGCGACAGCGCCATACCCTGCGTGGCGAAGGCGGAAGGGGTGCCCCGGCCGGGACGCCGCGCCAGGTCCGCCACCGTCTTGTGCAGCCGCTTGAGGGCCACCGGTCCGGACAGTCCGTCCTGCGCGCGCCACACGGTGCCCGCGCCCCCGCGACCCAGCAGGTCGAGGATGCGGTACCTGCGCCCGACGACTTCGGGATCCATGCCCGGAGACGTGTCGGCATCCAGGGCATCCGCCCTGGGGGAGGTCTGACAGGAGGGGGGGTGAGACATGAGGGGGAGCCGCCCTTACGCGCGGGTAAGGATATCCCCCCTTCTCGTGCGAGAGGGGGATTGAATGTATCGGGGGCAGCCGAAGCAGGAGGCGCTTCGGACCCTGGGGAGCAGCCCGGCGGGCGGGGCCCGGCAGGGTTCCTTCCCTCTGGAGCGCTGAAACATCACTTTTGACGCAGGGAGGACACCGGATGGCGGGCTACGACTTCGACTTGTTCACAGTGGGCGCGGGGTCGGGCGGCGTGGCGGCCAGCCGGCGAGCGGGGGCCTCCGGCGCGAAGGTGGCCATCTGCGAGGAGGGGCGCGTGGGCGGCACGTGCGTGCTGCGCGGGTGCGTGCCCAAGAAGCTGCTCGTGTACGCGGCGCACTACCGCTACGACTTCGAGGACGCGGCCGGCTACGGCTGGACGGCGAACGGCCCCGCGCTGGACTGGAAGAAGCTCCAGGCGGTGAAGGCGAAGGAGCTGGACCGGCTGACGGGCATCTACGGGCGGCTCCTGCGCGACGCGGGCGTGACGCTGGTGGAGGGCCGGGGCCGGGTGGTGGACGCGCACACGGTGGAGGTCTCGGGCAAGCGCTACACGGCGGAGCGCATCCTGGTGGCCACGGGCGGGAGGCCCTACCTGCCGGAGGTGACGGGCATCGAGCACGCGCTCACGTCCGAGCAGGCGCTGGAGTTGCCCGCGCTGCCGCGCCGGGTGGCGGTGGTGGGAGGCGGCTACATCGGCGTGGAGTTCGCGGGCATCTTCGCGGCGCTGGGCGCGAAGGTGACGATGCTGATTCGCGGCGACACGGTGCTGCGAGGCTTCGACAACGACATCCGCGCGGCGCTGACGCAGGAGATGCGCAAGAAGGGCGTGGACATCCGCCCGGAGACCTTCGTGCAGGACATCGAGAAGCGCGAGGACGGCACGCTCAGCCTGCTGACGCGCATGGGGGACACGCTGGAGGTGGACGCGGTGCTGTACTCCACCGGCCGCGTGCCCAACACGCAGGGCCTGGGCCTGGAGGAGGCGGGGGTGAAGCTGAACGAACGCGGCGCCGTGGTGGTGGACGCGCAGTCGCGCTCCTCGGTGGAGAGCATCTACGCGGTGGGGGACGTGACGGACCGGCTGAACCTCACGCCAGTGGCCATCGCGGAGGGGCGCGCGATGGTGGAGACGCTGTACCGGAACAACCCGGTGACGATGGACCACGAGAACGTCCCGTCCGCCGTGTTCAGTCAGCCGCCGGTGGGCACGGTGGGGCTCACGGAGCGAGAGGCCATCGAGCGGTACGGCAAGGTGGACGTCTACGTCTCCAGCTTCCGCCCCATGAAGCACACGCTGACGGGCCGGGATGAGCGGTCGATGATGAAGGTGGTGGTGGAGCGAGGCACGGAGCGGGTGCTGGGCTTCCACATGGTGGGAGCGGACGCACCGGAGATCATCCAGGGGCTCGCGGTGGCGCTGAAGTGCGGCGTGACGAAGAAGCAGCTCGACGCCACGGTGGGCATCCACCCCACGGCGGCGGAGGAGTTCGTCACCCTGCGAGACAAGCGCCCGGATCCGTCGGAGAGCGCCACGATGTTGGAGCTGGGACGCGAGGTGGTGGCCACGCCGCCGGGGGATACTCGGAAGTAATCACGCTTCGTCGTCGGGGAGGAGCGTGCGGAGCAGTTCGTCGTCAGGGCCCAGCGGGCGCCAGCCCGCTGGGGGCGGATTGGCGCGAAGCGCTGCCATGAGCTGATCGGCACGCTCCAGGTGGGTCTCTGGAATGTGCCCGTACCAGCAGCCGAGTGCCTGGGCGATCTGGAAGCGGTTTTCGTCGTCCATCGTGGGCGGCCAACCGTCAGGAAGCCCTTCGGACAATTCGCGCACGAGCACATCACGAACAAAGCGCGTGACTTGCTTGCGACGCTTCGCTTCGTCGAGCAGCCCTCTCAATACCTGAACCCCTGCGATGTCATCCTTCCCGAGCTCCTCGGCGAGGAGGTACAGCGGGACGGCAGGTCGCGCTTCGGCAAAGGCCGTCACTGAGCTGAACCCACGCTCGCGGACCCGCTCGAACAGCCGAGCCTTCCAATTGCCCTCCCAGGAACGGTCTCCGATCATCTCCTTCTCCCAGGAACGAAGTTCATCGGGAGCTTATGAGTCCTCATGTTCCTTGCGACAATCTGCAGGATCTCATTTCGCGTCAACATCCGTCCTGTCTCGCTCTCAGCCCTGCTGAGTGCCCGCATGATCATCCGGTTCCATTCGCCGGGCCATTCGCGGCCCATCCCCCAGTGACCACCGCCGTGAATCGCTTCGTGGTGGGCCTGCTCCAAGCGAACGCAGAACTGGTCGATGTCCATGTCTCCCTTGAAGCCGCGCTGCTCGAACCATTCACGGTGCTCTTGCGGCAGCACATGATGTTTCGGGGCATCGGACATCCCCGCCCCTGCCCTGCCGGTTTGATGCATCCCGCGCACCTCGGGGCTGTCACCCAGCGCTTCACGCACGCCCTTGGGCAGGTCCCGAGGCGCTTGCGCCATCAGCACCTGGCCACCGTGGATGAGCACAGCCGAGCTGACAGCGGGGACGGAGATGACGCCCGCCCGCACCAGCCTTCGCATCATCTCCACCCACTCGGCGGAGACCACCAGCCGTGAGCCCGTCATGACTCCGCCTGAGCTCATCACGAAGCCCACGCCCAGCGTCGCGGGGGCTGAGGGAGGCAGCCGCGGCAGGGACACCTTCAGCATGGAAATCATCGCGACCATCTCCACCGCCCGCACCGCCGCGACGACCTGCCCACCAAGCTTCATGCTCGCGCGGGTCTCCCGATGGATCGCGTCGAACTCACGGGTCAGCTTCCCCATCAACTCGGGCATCGCCACCGCCGCTGCTTCCACCCGCGCCGGGTCCTGGGATGCAAGGTCCGCCAGCGCGGGATCCATCAACTCCTGCACGCGATACAGGTCGACGAAAAGCTTCTCGACACTGCACGTCGGACAGTTCCGGAGCACCGCGTCCGCGAGCTGGAGGAAGTCCACCCAGGTGGCCAGCAGCAGAGTGCCGAACATGGCCGCCTGGAGCTTCGGCCCCGTCATGCGCAGGAGCCCCTGCTCCATGTCCGCGTCTTCCACCTCCGAAGCCACGCGAGTCAGCCCGGCGGCACTCCCAAGCGAACCCTTCATCCACGTCACCTGACTGGAGCCGTGGTCGAGGTAGCGGGTGAAGACGCCTTTGAGGCTCCATCCCAAGAGAGGCGGAGGACGATTCGACAGCTTGGAAAGCGCGGCCTCAACGCTACCGAGCGAGCCCTTCACATCGGCAATGCCCGCGAGGACCGCATCGCGCGTCAGTGCATCGCTTTCACGTGCGCCCTGGCGATGCACGGGTCGTTGTCGTTGCTCCGCCCCAGAGAAGACGGACGTTCCACCCGGCGCGTAGCCAAAGCTCCGCGCACGCGGCTCGGATGCACATGCCGCGACCACCACAACCAGCACCAGCAACGTCATTCGCATGCGCACCTCTCCAGGACGTCCCTGCAAGGACCACCCCACGACAGGGATGAGCGGAAAGAGCAAGAACCCCACGAGCACCAAGCGGTCGCGCCGCCGCAGGCCATCCCACTATTTCCGATAGCTGGGGGCCGCAGCAGCCCCTTCAGTCCGTCTCGCCCAGCTCGAAAGCCGATGTGCCCGTGTGGTGCTTGCGCATCGTGAGCTGGTGCTCCTCACGGAGCTTGTTCTCGTAGAAGGGCAGGTGCGCATTCGTGCGGAGCTTGCGCAGCGCGCGGATGGTCTCGTGCTCCGTGCTGTTGCTGTAGCGGTGCTTCGTGTGCTCGCGCGCGTACGCCTGGGGCTCCAGCACCATCCGTGTCGGATAGCGGTTCTGCAGGACGTGGATGAGCTCGTGCCCGTAGACGATGAACGCCGGCGCGGGGATGGGATGCTGGGCGCGGGAATAGTTGCGCTGCGTGCTGTCGCGCAGCCCGGAGCGCAGGCTGAGCCGGGAGCCGCGTCCGGAACCCTTTCCCGCGAGCCCTGGCGCCGGTTCGCTCAGCAGATAGTCCTCGCCGTGGCCGTCTTCGTCATACCAACCGAGCTCCACCTCCAGCTCCCCCATGCGCGCGCCCACGGTATCGCGTCGAGTCCTCAGGTCCGCGTAGGGCTTCGACGACGACATCAGACGTTTGCGCAGCTCGCCCCAGCTTTCATTGTCCTGCTGCGCGGCCTCCTCCAGGCGGGTCAGCTCCTGGTCCATCTCCTCGTATTCGGCCTTCAAGCGCTCGAGCTCCTCGGCCGTCGCCGCCAGTCGCAGCTTGTTGACCTCCACCTTCTGCCGGAAGTTGGCGGAGGGCGTGAAGGCCTGGGTGAGCACCAGCGTCACCGGCCACTCCGGCTGTTCCTCCGTGTCCTCGAGGATCCACCGCATCAACTCCCGGCCATGAGGCCGCGACAACAGCCGGGCGTGGATGGCACGCACCTCGCGGTTGCCGCGCGCGTACTCGGGACCGACGGGCAGCCGCACCGCGCCCGTCCCGTTCCGCAGTGCGTCCCAGTCCTCGTCCAATTGGTCGAGTTCGTCGGGGTCCAACGTCGCGCGGTCCGGCGTGTAGAGCTTCAGGTTCTTCGTGTGGACGTAGTCCACCATCTCGATGTGCTTCTCCTGGATCTCCACCAGCAGCCGCATCAACACCAGACGGGACGCCTTCGAACCCGCGAGCCGCTCCTGCTCCAGGTCGCAGAGCAGGTACAGCAGGTGCTCCGCCGCATCGAGCGCCCTCAGCTTCGCGTCCACCCACGTCTGCTTCCCCGTGAAGTAGTACGTCGTCTTTCCCCACCCGCTCCAGTCCGCATGGAACGCATCGAGCGCGGCGCAGAATGGCTGGACGAACTCATCCCGCCGCGACGCGATGGGAGCCAGCGGATGGGCCTCCCGCCTCAGCTGCGCCTGGAACTCCGCCGACGTGCTCAACGCCATGTCCGCTCCCGGTATCTCGACCGGGAAGGACGGTAGCACGCGGCCTCCTACTCGCAGGCTCGGGCCCGGGAGAGCAGGTACTCCCGTTGCGGAGGTGTCCGCGCCAGCGCCGCGGCCTGACGGAAGCAATCCGCCGCCCGGCTCCGCGCCCCTGCCTGCTCCAGCAGCATGCCCTCCACGGCGAAGCGGTACGGATACCGCCGCAGCACGGGTTCCCAGCGCAGGCGGCCCAACGCCTCCAGCGCCTCGGCCGGCCCACGCACGCGCGACAGCGCCACCACCCGTCCCAGCGCGACGATGGGCGACGGCTTGAGCGCAAGCAGCGCGTCGTACAGCCGCAGCAACCGGGCGCTGTCCTCCGGCCCCGGCGTGGACGTCTTCGCGTGCACGAGGGCGATCTCCGCCTCCAGGTGCAGCGGCGTCAGCACCGTCCCCATGGAAGCGCGCAGGTGCCACAGCCCTCGCGCCATCAACAGGGGCGACGACTCCGTCCCGGCTCGCGCCTCCTGCGGCACGAACGCGCCCCGCGCATCCACGCGGCCTGGAAGCCCCGCGGTGCGGAAGCAGAACAGCGCCGCCAGCGCATGGCCCTCCGGCGTCACGACTCCCGGATGCGACAGCAGCACCTCCGCCAGCCGCAGCGCCTCCGAGCACAGCTCCGCGCGGGACAGGTCATGCCCCTCGGAGGCTTCGTAGCCTTCGTTGAAGAGCAGGTAGAGCGCGGCGTGCACCGCGTCCAGCCGCTCCGGCAGTTCCTCGGGAGACGGCACCTCCAGCGCGGCGCGGCAGGTGCGCAGCGTCCGCTTCGCGCGCACCAGCCGCTGCGCCACGGTGGGCTCGTCCGCGAGCAGCGCGGCCGCGACCTCCCGCACGGAGAAGCCACACGCCACCTTCAGCGTGAGCGTCACCTGCATCTCGCGGGAGAGTGCCGGATGACAGCACGCGAAGAGCAACCGCAGCGCATCATCCGGAAGCTCCGCCGCGAAGCGCGTGGGCTCCTCCGGAGGCCCGGCCTCCTCCACGGACTCCGAGCCCTCCGGCACCTCCGGCGCGCGCTGCCGCAAGAGGTCCGTCAGCCGGTTCAACGCCACCCGCAGCAGCCATGCACGCGGCTGCTCCGGGATGCCGTGGAAGCCCCACGTCCGCGCCGCCTGGAGCATGGCGAACTGCACCGAGTCCTCCGCCAGGTCCAACCGCCCCAGCCCCACGCGCCGGGCCAGGGCCGCGACGAGCCCCGCGGACCACTCGCGAAAGGCCAGCTCCAGCGCCTGCGTCACGGAGGACACGCCGTCAGACCTCTTCGATGGCGCGAAGCTCGACTTCACCGCCGTAGCGCAGGTGCGGGCACGTCCGGGCCAGGGCCACGGCGGCGTCATACGAATCCGCGGACAGGATGAAGAGGCCGCCCACCACGTCCTTCACCTCCGCGTACGGCCCGTCCGACACGAGCACCTGTCCACCCTGCGGCTTCAGGCGCCGGCCGCCCTCGTCGCGCAGCTTCTCGCCCTGGAGCAGGCGGCCCTCCTGGAGCAGCCCGTCACTCCACCGGGCGTACTCCTCCACGATGGCCTGCGACTCGGCGGGGGACATGGCGGCGAAGGTGGCGGGGTTCTCGTGCAGCAGCATCAGGTAGCGGGCCATGGGACGGACCTTTCGGGGGACAGCGGGGTTTCGTCGAAAAAGACGGCCCACGTCGCCGGAGATCGACATGCCTACCTCACCTCCCTGTGCGCACACCCACTCCGTGGACAGAGAACACTCGTCTCGCGCTGACGGGTGACACGTCACCCGGGGGTGCCTACCCCTGAAGGTCAGGAGGCGCGGGCAACGGACGTGGGCAAGGGCGGGCGATGGTTGGGGGGAATGTTGGGGGCGTTGCTGCTCGCGGGATGTCCGTCCGCGTGCAACACGAAGGAGTCGTCCCGTCCATTCCAGCTCACGGGGCAGGTGGGTTCGCGTGGGGCGGGCTTCGCATCGGCGCTGTACCAGACGACGGGTGTGCGGATGGAGCCGCGCAACCGCATCCGGTGGGCGAACAACGGCGCCGTATTCGACGTGATGGTGGAAGAAATCGGCCGGGTCCGCGCCTCCATCCACATCGTGATGTTCATCTGGCGGCCGGGCCGTGCGTCCGACCGCATGATTGAAGCACTGGCCGAGCGGGCCAAGAAGGGCGTGCACTGCCGCGTCCTGGTGGATCCGCTGGGCAGCGGTCCCTTCGAGACGGAGGTGAAGCCCCGGCTGGAGGCGGCCGGCTGCGAGGCCCACCTGTTCCGCCCGCTGCCGGCGGACGAGAACCTGGCGCGCAACCACCGCAAGATTCTCGTGGTGGACGGCAAGGTGGCCGTCACCGGCGGGCTCGCCATCCAGGACGAGTGGCTGGGCGACGCGCGCAACGAAAAGGAATGGCGCGACACCAACGTGCGGGTCCAGGGCCCGGTGGTGGCGCAACTCCAGCAGGCGTTCGCGGAGAACTGGCAGGAGACGACGGGCGAGCTGTTGCCCCAGACGGACTTCCCCACGCTGTCGGTGGAGCAGCCCGGCCTGGACGCCGCGGGTGAAGGCTGGGCGGCCTTCGTCAGCAGCACGGCGAACCCGGAGGTGACGCGCGCGGAGCGGCTGACGCAGCTGATGGTGAAGGCGGCGAAGAAGCGGCTGTGGATTTCGCAGGCGTACTTCACGCCCAACGACGCGCTGACGGCGCTGCTGGTGGAGAAGGCACGCGCGGGCGTGGACGTGCGGGTGTTGGCGCCGGGGGACAAGAATGATCAGCGGGCCATCACGGTGCTCCAGCGCCAGACCTACGACACGCTGCGAGCGGCGGGCGTGCGCCTCTGGGAGTACCAGCCGTCGATGATGCACGCGAAGACGATGCTGGTGGATGACCGGCTCGTGCTGGTGGGGTCCATCAACTACGACGCGCTGTCGTTCAATCTGCTGGAGGAAGGTTCGCTGGTCCTGGAGGACGTGGAGGCGGCACGTCAGTTGGAAGCCATCTTCCTGGACGACCTCACGAAGGCGCGCGAGGTCCAGGCCGAGCGCGCCGGGCGCTGAAGGCCGGCTGTCCGCTTTCACGCGTGCCCCCTGGAAACAGTGGGCAAGGGACGGGCTGTGTGCTCAAGAAGTGCTCCAGGGCCGTGCAGCCAGGGCCCGGGAGGCATCGCCATGAGCAGTGCAGCGCCTCGTCATCTCTTCGTCGCGGGCGCCACGGGCGCGACGGGCCGCACGCTGATGCGGCAGGCCCTGGCCCAGGGCGTCTCCGTGACGCCGCACGTACGCCCCAAGAGCGCGAACACGGAGCCCGCGAACCACTGGCCGAAGAAGGCGGTGCTGGAGCTGGCGGACGGGCCCGCGCTGGTGGAGGCGATGAAGGGCAGCACGACGGTGCTCCAGCTCATCGGCACGATGCGCAAGCGCTTCGCGGCGGGCGACACCTACGAGACAAGCGACATCGGCACCACGCGGCAGCTGGTGGACGCGGCGAAGGCCGCGGGGGTGGACCACTTCATCCTGCTCACGTCGGTGGGAGCGGGAAGCCCGGTGGGCGCGTACCTCAAGGCCAAGGCGGAAGCGGAGCGCATCGTCCGCGAGAGCGGCCTCCCCTACACGATGGTGCGGCCCCCCGCGCTGGAGGGCGAATACCACGCGCCGCCCGGCATCCTGCACACGCTGGGCAAGCTGCCGCTGCTGCACAAGCTGAAGCCCATGCACCTGGACCAGCTGGCCGCCGTGCTCCTGCGAATCGCGGAGCGACGGGCGCCGCTGGACACGGCGCTGGAGGACAAGCGCCTCTGGGCGGAGGTCGAGGCGGTAGGCCGCTAACTGTCAGACCCTCCAGGTAGGAAGGCTCCTCCACCGCACGAGCACGTAACGCATGGAGGAGCTACAATGATGTGGATGGCGACCGTGGACGAGCTGATTGCCCAGGTTTTGCAACTTTCGCCGGAAGACCGCGCCCGGCTCATGCGTGAGGTGTCAGACGCGGATGCCCCTGACATCGAGGCTTCCTGGGGCGAGGAAATCAGCCGCCGTGCCCAGGAAGTCCTTGATGGGACGGCGGAGCTTCTCGACTGGGACGACGTGAAAAAAAGAATAGAGGAGCGGCGCGAGCAGAGGCGACGTCAGCGCTAGGTGCACTCCACCCCGTATGGGCATCCGACTGCATCGCGCTGCCGAACCGGAGCTGCTCGAGGTCATCGACTGGTACGACGACCAGCGCACAGGCCTCGGTGACCGCTTCTCCGACACCGTGTATCTGGCGATGGACTCCATCCACGCGCATCCAGACCGCTGGCCCCTCTGGCCTCTGCTCCATCACACGCCACCCATCCGCCGCTTCCTGCTTCCGGACCACCCCTTCGCCCTGCCCTACCTCGTCCACGACGAAGACGTGGTGGTGCTCGCCATCGCGCACCTGCGTCGCAAGCCCGACTACTGGCTGCCCCGCGCGCGAAGCCGTCCGTAGGCCTACTCCTTCACCGCGCCGGCCGTGAGCCCGGACACGATGCGCCGCTGGAACAGCACGGTGAGCACCACCAGCGGAAGCGTGGCCACCACCGACGCGGCGGCGATCTCTCCCCACGGTTCCTTGTACTCACTGGCGAAGAGGCTGATGGCCACCGGCACCGTGCGCTTCTCCGGCGTGGAGAGGAACGTCAGCGCGTAGAGGAACTCGTTCCACGCGAAGATGAAGACCAGGATGGCCGTCGTCGCCAGGCCCGGCGCCGCCAGGGGCAACAGCACCCTCCGGAACGCGCCCACCGGCGTGCACCCATCCACCCGCGCCGCCCGGTACAGCTCGTCCGGCAGCTGGCGGAAGAACGACGTCAGCACCCACAGCGTCAACGGCAGCGCGAACGTCGTGTACGGCAGCGCCAGTCCCACCAGGCTGTCCCGCAGCCCCACCGCGTTGAGGATGAGGTACAGCGGGCTCACCGTCGCGATGGGCGGGAACATCGACACGCCCAGCGCCGCGGACAGCAGCAGCCCCCTCCCCCGGAACTCCAGCTTCGCCAGCGCGAACGCCGCGGACGCGCCCACCGTGAGGCAGAACACCGTCGTCAGCGTCGCCACCACCAGCGAGTTCAACACCGCCCACAGGAACGGCCGCCCGAACAACACGCTCTCGTAGTTCGCCCCCGTCAGGTGAGAAGGCCACGGCCGGGTCAGCTCGCCGTCCGGCCACAGGCTCGTCAGCACCTGCCACAGGAACGGCCCCAGGAAGAACGTGAGGAACGCCACCACGGCCAGCGCCGTGCCCAGCCCTGGCCGCTTCATCGCCGCCCCTCCTCGCGCCCCAGCCAGCGCAGCCACACCACCGCCAGCAGCACCACGCCCAGGAACGTCGCCACCGACAGCGTGCTGCCGTACCCGAAGTCCCCGGAGCGCATCAGCGTCTTGTACGCGTAGATGCTCAGCGTCTCCGTCGTGTTCGCGGGCCCGCCCTCCGTCAGCACGTAGATGGCGTCGAACACGCGGAACGCATCCAGCGACCGGAACAGCACCGCCAGCAGCAGCGCGGGCTTCAACAGGGGAATCGTGATGGACCGGAACTGCCGCCACCCCGACGCCCCGTCCACGCGCGCCGCCTTGTAGAGGTCCTCCGGAATCCCCTGCAGCCCCGCCAGCACCAGCAGCGCCACGAAGGGCGTCGTCTTCCACACGTCCACCAGGATGGCCGCGTGCAACGCATACCCCGGCGCTCCCAGCCAGTTGATCTCCGCGCCCCCCAGCAGCCGGTTGATGAGCCCGTAGTCCGGGTTGAACATCCACGCCCACAGCCGGGCGCTCACCACCGTGGGAATCGCCCACGGCACCAGCACCGACGCGCGCAGCAGGCCCCGCCCCGGGAACGCGCGGTTGAGCAGCAGCGCCAGCGGCACCGCGAGCAGCAACTCCACCGTCACCGCCACCGCCGTGAAGTACGCCGTGTTCCCCAGCGCGGACCAGAAGCGCGAGTCCCCCATCAGGTAGACGTAGTTCTCCAGCCCCGTGAAGCGCCGCTCACCGAACACCAGGATGAAGCGGTGCAGGCTCAGCCACATCGCGGCCAGCACCGGGTACAGCGCCACCACGGCCAGCACCAGGACGGCCGGCGCCACCAGCAGGTACGCCTGCCGCCGCTCCCGAGCCTGCGAACCCACGCCCCTCACTCCGGCTCCTCCCGTGGCTGCTCACCGGTCAGGTGATCCACCTGCTTCTGCGCGCGCGTGAGCGACACCTCCGGAGTCCGCAGGCCCGCCACGGCGGCGGAGAACTCGCTCTGGAGCACGTCCGCGATGAGCAGGTAGTACGGCGTCACCGGCCGGGGGCGCGCCCGCACCAGCGCCTCCTTCAGGCTCGCGATGAACGGCTCCTCCGCGCGCAGTTGCGGGTCGTCATACAGCGCCAGGCGGGGCGGGTTGCGCGCGTAGTGCAGCGCCAGCACGCGGTTCGCCTCCGGCGACGTCAGGTGCGCGATGAGCCGGGCCGCCGCCTTGCGACGCGCGGGCGACACATGCGCGTTCACCGCGAGCTGCCACCCGCCCAGCGTCCCCCACCCCGGCTGTCCATCCTTCGTCGGCAGCGGCGCGATGCCCACCTTGCCCCGGATGGGCGAGCCCTCCGCCTGCGCCTCGCTCCACGCATAGGGCCAGTTGCGCATGAACACCGCGCGCCCCTCCTGGAACACGCGCCGCGACTCCTCCTCGCCAAAGCCCGTGACCGTCTGGGGAGACAGCCCGTCCGCGATGAGCCCATGCAGATACGCCAGCGCCTCGCGCGCGGGCTCCGTCTCCAGGAGCACGCGCCCGTCCTCGCCCAGCGACTGGCCGCCGTGGCCCCAGATGGCCTCGTACACGTTGCAGGTGAGGCCCTCATATTGCCGGCCCTGCCACACATAGCCCTGGATGCCGGGCGCCTTCGCCATCGCATCGCGGGTGAAGCGCCGCAGCTCCTCGTAGGTGCGCGGCGCGCGAGGCACCAGGTCCGTGCGGTAGTAGAGGACGCCCACGTCCACGTACCAGGGCACCGCGTACGTGCGCCCGTTCATCACGACGGCGTCCACCGGCCCGGGCAGGAACTCCTTGCGCAGGCGCTCGGGAGGAAACTCCTCGGACAGGTCCGCCACCCAGCCCGCGCGAGCGAACTCCGGCACCCAGACGACATCCGCCACCAGCACGTCGAAGTCCGTGGCCCCGCCCTGCAACGACGTGAGGAAGAACTGGTGCGCCAGGTCCGACGCGTTCGGCAGCGCCTCCGTCACCAGCTCCACGTCCGGATTGGCGCGCTCGTACCGCGCCAGCAACTCACGGAACGGCTTCGGGTCTCCCCACAGCGGCTGGAACTTGAAGACGATGCGGGTGCGGCCTCCGGTGCCCGACTCCTCGGACGAGCGCCGGCACCCTCCAACACAGAGGCCCAGCGCGACGAGGAGGACAAGGAGGCGGCCCATGCGCCCGGATGACTCCAGCGCGCAGGCCCACCGTCAACGACAAGCCCCGCGCCCGGTCATCCAGGCGACACGGGCACCAGGGCCCCCGGTCCTGGCGCGAACAACCGCCGGGCCGTGGCCCCCACCGCGCGGCACGCGAGCGCGTCCACCGCGCCGCCCACCAGCCCACCGGCCAGCGGCACCACCTTGGACAGGTTCACGACGCCCTTCTGCGACGCCTTGCTCACCAGCCGGAAGCCCACCGCGCGGTTGATGCTGCTCAGCGCCTGCTTCGGCACGGCCTCCAGCGCGCGCATGCCCAGGTGCTGGCTGATTTCGATGCCGGCCTGCTTCACCACTTCCTTGCCAATGTCCCCCACGATGGCCAGCAGCGTGAGGGTCCGCACGCGGTCCTCCTCCACGTCATGCCCGTGGATGCGGGCAATGGCCCCCACCAGCCGCGCCTGCACCGCCCACGACACGCCCAGGCCCGCGGGCAGCGACACGGGCAGCGTGAGCAGGCCGCCCAGCCCGGACAGGAAGCCCGTGGTGAACAGCTTCCCCGTCTCCCAGTGGATGAGCGAATCGACGCGCGCGTCGTGGTGCGCGTAGCGCGTGTCGCGCAGGTACTCGTCCGCCAGCGCCGTCGCGCTGCACAGCGGCCCCAGGCCCTCGAAGCCCGCGTCCAGCACGGCGTTCACGACTTCCAGCGGCTTCGACATGCGTCCACCTTCCACGTGGCTGGCAAGGGCCTACGGCGACACCGTGTCCCGGGTGAATGAACGCGGCAGGCGCACGGTGAACACCGTGCCCTCCGCCGCGGAGGACCGCGCGTCCACCGTCCCGCCGTGCGCCAGCACCAACTGCCGCACGATGTAGAGCCCCAGCCCGATGCTGCGCTCGGAGCGCCCCACCGTCGTCCCGCGCTGGAGCGGCTCGAAGATGCGCGGGAGCATCTCCGGGGGAATGGGGTCGCCCCCGTTGCGCACGTGCACCACGACGGCGTCCGGCTCGCCGCGGCTCTCCACGCGCACCGGCGTGTCCTCCGGGCTGTACTTCAGCGCGTTGCCCAGGATGTTGGACAGCACCTGCGCCATCCGGTCGGAGTCCCACGCCCCCTGCCCGTCCCCCACCTGCTCCACCTGGATGGTGCGCTCCGGGTGCGCCGTGCGCGCCTCCTCCACCACCTGCAACGTGAGCGCGTGGAAGTCACACGGCGCCGCGTGCACCGGGATGCCGCCGCCCATGCGCGCCTGCGTGAAGTCCAGGAGGTCGCGGATCATCCGCGTGGCCCGCTCCGCCGCGGACAGCACGCGCGCCGCCGCCTTCGCGTGCCACGGCTGGATGTCGTCGCGCCGGAGCATCAGCGACGCGCCGGTGAGGATGGCGCCCAGCGGGTTGCGCAGGTCGTGGCTGACGATGCCAATGAGCTGCTGCTCGAACTCCACCCGCGCCTGCGCCTCGTGCACCAGCTTCTGCCGCTCCTCCTCCGCCCGCCGCCGCTCCGTGATGTCGCGCATGGCGCCCACGATGCGCCGCGCCTTCCCGTTCTCTCCGCGCAGGATGGAGCCCTGCGCCGCCACGTACGCGTAGTCCCCGTCCTTGCGCAGCACGCGGTACTCGTCCTGCCACCGGTCGTCGTCCGAGTCGAACGCCCGCTGCAACCCTGACAGCACCCGCTCGCGGTCCTCGCCGTGGATGTGCCGGCGCCACCAGCCCCCGTCCGCGCCCACCTCTTCCAGCGGGAAGCCGAAGACCTCCTCCGTCGCGTCGCCAATCCAGTGCATCGCGTCCGTCTGGAGCTCCAGGTCCCAGATGGCGTCGAAGCTCGCGTGCGCCACCAACTGGTAGCGCTCCTCGGAGCGGCGCAGCGCCTCCTCCGTGCGCTTGCGCAGCCGCACGCCTTCCGCCTCGCGCAGCGCCCGCCGCACGCTGGGGCCCAGCCGCTCCAGCCGGTCCTTCAGCACGTAGTCCGTGGCGCCGCGCTTGAGCAGCTCGATGGCGCGGTCCTCGCCCAGCGCGCCGGACACGAAGAGGAACGGCGTGTCCGGACACACGGCCTTCGCCGCCTCCAGCGCGCTCATCCCGTCGAAGCCCGGCACGTTGTAGTCCGACAGGATGAGGTCGAACTTCCCCTTCTCCAGCGCCGCGACGAAGGCCGCCCGTCCCTGCACGCACTCCAGCGTCGAAGGCAGCCCGCCCTCCTCCAGCTGCGCGGCCACCAGCTGCGCGTCCAGGGGGCTGTCCTCCAGCAAGAGGATGGACAGGGGCCGCTCCGCCGATGGCATGGGCGTCAGGTCCAATGCGGCACCGCCGCGAGCGCTCACTTGGGAGCTCCGGACGTGCCAGGCGAGCCCGGCGGCGGCTGGTTCACCACCGCCCAGAACAACCCCAGCTCCCGCAGCGCGGACACGAAGTCCGGGAAGGCCACCGGCTTCACCACGTAGGCGTTCACGCCCAGGCCGTAGCTGCGCGCCAGGTCTCGCTCCTCGCGCGACGAGGTAAGCATCACCACCGGCACCGCCTTCAGCTCCGGGGCGCCCTTCACCTTCTCCAGCACCTCCAGCCCGTCCACCTTCGGCAGCTTCAGGTCCAGCAGCACCACCGCCGGGTGGCCGTCCTGCCGGCCCGCGTACTCGCCCTTGCGGAAGAGGTAGTCCAGCGCCTGCTGTCCGTCGCGCACCACCACGACCTCGTTGGCCAGGTGCACCTCCTCCAGCGCCGCCAGCGTCAGCGCCACGTCGTTGGCGCTGTCTTCCACCAGGAGGATCCGCTTCAGCTCGATCACGCGTGCGTCTCGACTTTCTTCTCCAACGGAGAAGCCCGGGGCAGGGTGAAGGTGAAGGTCGCGCCCTGCCCCACGGCGCCCTCCGCCCAGGTCCGTCCACCATGGCGCGACACGATGCGCCGCACGTTCGCGAGCCCGATACCGGTGCCCTCGAACTCCTCGGCCGTGTGCAGGCGCTGGAAGACGCCAAACAACTTGTCCACGTACTGCATCTCGAAGCCCACGCCGTTGTCGCGCACCCACACCGCGACCTCGGTGTCCGTCTCCCGGACCCCCACCTCGATGAGGGCCTCCGGCTTGGGACGGGTATACTTCAGCGCGTTCGCCAACAGGTTGTGGATGACCTGCCGCAGGAGCGCCGGGTCGCCCTCCACCGTGGGCAGGCTCCCCACCCGCCACTCCACCTGCCGCCCGTTCGCTTCCGGCATCAGGTCGCGCCGGGCCTCTTCCACCAACTGGCCCAGGTCCACCCGCGACTGGCGCAGCTCCGCCCGGCCCATGCGGCTGAAGGCGAGCAGGTCATCCACCAGCGTGCCGCCCTGCTTCGCCGCGCCCGCGATGGTGGAGAGGTAGCCGCGCGACACGTCGTCCAGCTTCGCTCCCGCCCGCCGCTCCAGCAACTGCGCGAAGCCGGTGATGTGGCGCAAGGGCGCGCGCAGGTCGTGCGACACGGAGTAGCTGAAGGACTCCAGCTCCTTGTTCGCCTCCTGGAGCTGGGCGGTGCGCTCGCGCACGCGCTTCTCCAGGCCCGTGTTCAGGTGGCGGATCTCCTCCTCCGCCCGCTTGAGGCTCTCCAGCGTGCGGCGCTCGTCGTCGATGTCCGTGTTGGTGCCGAACCAGCGGGCGATCCGCCCCTCGCCGTCCCGCACGGGCATGGCGCGCGACAGGAACCAGCGGTAGCTGCCGTCCGCGCGGCGCAGGCGGAACTGGTCCTCCCACAGCGTCCCCTCGCGCAGGGCCGCGTTGAAGTGCTCCAGCACGCGCCCGGCGTCCTCCGGCTCGATGAGCGCGTTCCAGTCCGTCTCCCCCACCTGCGAGGGCGACGTCCCGGTGTAGTCGTACCAGCGCTGGTTGAACCAGAAGAGGCGCCCGTCCGGATCCGCCATCCACGACAGCTGGGGGATGGAGTCCGCCAGCGTGCGGAACTGCTGCTCGCGCTCCTTCAGCTCCGCGGCCAGCGCCTCGATGCGCCGGCGCGCCAGCACCTGCTCCGTGACCTCCCAGGACACGGACACGATGCCGTCCACCTTGCCCTCGGCGTTGCGCAGCGGCTGGAAGGTGAGGTTGAAGTAGCCCTCGGGCGCCTCCTGCCCCACGTCACGGCCCAGGCGCATGGGCACCTCGTGGCCGCGGTAGGTCTCGCCGGTGCGGTAGACGTGCTCCAGTTGGGCCACCTGCCCCTGGTCCTTGAGCTCCGGCAGCGCCTGTCGCACGGTCAGGCCCAGCAGCGGCCGGGACCCGGTGAGCTTCAGGCGCAGGTCGTTGGCCATCTCGAAGACCAGGTCCGGTCCGCGCAGCACGGTGATGGCGGCGGGCAGTTGCTTGAGCACCGCGAACAGGTTGCGCCGCTCCGCCTGCGCCGTCTCGTACAGACGCGCGTTCTCCAGCGCCACGCTGGCCATCTGCGCCAGCTGCACGGCGATGGTCTCGTCCTCCGCGTCGAAGTCGCCCTCCAGCTTGTCGGACACCTGCATCAGGCCCAGGTTGCGGCCATCGTGGCCCACCAGCGGCACCGCCAGGAAGCCCTTCAGGGGCAGCGCGGGCGGCGGCGCGGGGGGCGCTTCGGCGTAGTCCGGGTACTGGCGCAGCTCCGCGCGCGTCAGGCGCAGCGGCCGGTTCTCCTGGCACACCCGGGCGAAGAGGCCGCGCTCGTCCACGACTGGCTGGGCGGCGCCGGGCGCCAGCGGCTCATGATCCACCGCGGACAGCGAGGCGAGCGGCGGAGCATCCCGGCCATCCGCCACCTGCACGAAGGACTGGTTCGCGCCAATCAGCTTGCGCGCCTTGAGCGTCACGAGCTCCAGGATGGCCGGCACGCTGCCCGCCGCATTGAGCGCCAGGCTCGCGCGCGACAGGCCGCGAAGCTGCTCCGTGCGGCGCAACTCGCCCGCCATCAGCCGGGCCCGCTCCGCGTCGGCGCGCTTGCGCGCGGTGATGTCCTGCACGGTGCCCACGAAGCGCACCGGCTTGTCGTCCTGGAAGTGCGTGCGGCCCGTGGCGCGCACCCAGCGCTCCATGCCGTCCTTCAGCCCCACGGTGCGGTAGGCCACGTCGTAGTCGCCCTTGCCGGTGGGGTCCCAGCTGAGCGCGATGGCGCGCTGCACGGCGTCGCGGTCCTCCGGGTGCAGGCCCGCGAGGAACAGGTCGTAGGACGACTCCGAGTCGGGCGGCAGGCCGAAGAGCGCCTTGCAGCGCGCGTCCCACTTGAGCTCGCCCGTCACCACGTCCATGTCGAAGGTGCCCAGCTGGGTGGCCGTCAGCGCCAGGCGCAGGCGCTGCTCGCTGTCCACCAGCGCGGCCTGCTGCTTCCGCAAATCCTGGGTAAGCGCCTCCGTGTGCCGACGCGCGCGCACGAACTCCGTCACGTCGGTGGCCAGGGTGATGATGCCGGACGCGGTGCCGTCCACCTCCATCATCGGGTGGTAGATGACGTTGAAGAAGACGGAGTCCAGCTGCCCGTCGCGCTCCAGCTTCACCTCGAACTCCGGCCGCACGAAGGGCTGCTTCGTGCGCACCACCCCGCGCAGCACCTCCATCACCTCCGGCTGCGCGGCCATCTCCGGGAACGCGTCCAGCAGCGCCTGACCCGGCGTCACCCGCCGGCCCACCAGCAGCTCGTAGTAGGGGTTCGCCAGCTCGAAGACGAAGTCCGGCCCGCGCGTGATGGAGATGCCCACCGGGGCCTGCATGAAGAACGCGTGCAGCCGCTCGCGGTGGACGGCCTCCAGGGCGTGGCGCTCGCGCTCGCGCAGCGACTCCTCGCGCCGTTGCACGGCCTCGCGCGCCAGGTGCAGCTCCACGAACATGGACACCTTGGCCAGGAGGATTTCAGGCCGCAGCGGCTTGCGCAGGTAGTCCACCGCGCCGTGCGCGTACGCCGCCAGCCACTCCTTCTCGTCGCCGTCGCCCGCGGTCATCAGCAGCACGGGCAGGCGCCGGCTGCGCTCGCGCTCGCGCAAGAGGCCCAGCACCTCCACGCCCGTCATGTCCCCCAGGTTCATGTCCATCAGGACGGCGGCGAAGTCCTCGTCCAGCACGCGCCGCAGCGCCTCGCGTCCGGAGGTGGCGCGCACCAGCCGCTGCCCCAGGGGCGTGAGGATGCCCTCCAGCGCCAGGAGGTGCCCGGGCGTGTCGTCGACAAGGAGGATGCTGGCCCGGGGAGAAGACGCGGGCGCGGACACGGCGGCGGAGGACATGGTGGGGCTCGGGGGACGGGCTCCTCTTCCCTTTAGGCTGGCAGGCACGCGGTGGGGGACGGGCCCGGCTTCGGAGTGTGCCCGGTGACGGCAGGACAACACTCCACGCCGCAACCTGCCTCCTCCCCCCTGTCGATTCCAGCAGAACCCTCGGAAGTCCTCCGTTTACCGCCTCCCCGTCCGCTGGGAGACGTACCGGGAGGGCGCCCCCACCCCAGGCCGTGCCTCGTGGGTGTTTCAGGCTTCCAGGCCGATCAGGGCGAGGGCAGCCGGCGCAGGGACGTCATGGGGAAGGGCGCCCAGAAGGGCGTCGCCAGGCTCTCCCCTTCCAGGGGGAACCAGGGCCCGTCCCTTCCCGCCAGGACGTGGAAGTCCTGCGCGGGGGTGAAGCCCTGCCCCACGAGCGCCAGCCGTTCCCCCTTCGCGTTGGTGGCCACGTCCAGCACGAGCACCGTGTGGCCGGGGCTGCCGCCCAGGACGAAGAAGTCCCCGGGCCGCAGCTGCTCCCGCGTGGGGCGGGCGCCTTCCGCCTGGAGCGACAGGGTGCCCGCGTAGGTGAAGAGCAGGTTCAGGTAGCTCCGGAAGGCCGCCCGCGAGCTGTCCGCCGCCGCGCTCCCCGGAACCCACGTCACCTTCGAGCCGGAGACACGCGCCCGCTCGCCCGCCGCGTACCGGGGCCAGGACGCCAGATGGCCGCTGGTGAAGCGGTACGCGATGCGCTCCGGCTGGCCGGACGCCCAGCGCCACTCCGCGTGAAGCCGGAGGATGGAGTCCGCGCACTGCTGGAGGTTCGCGGTGCCCACGTCCAGCTCCCCCACCGCCGCCAGCCGGGCGTCGGAGGCCGTCAGCACGGTGTTGCCCTGGAAGTCTCGCACCGGCGTTCCCTCCGGGCGCAGGGGCAGACCGCGCAGCCAGGCGCCAAAGGAGCCCGCCTCCAGGGTCACGCGCGTGTAGCCCTCGGGAGGCGCGAAGGTCTCCTCCAGCGAGCGCACCCGTGCGGAGGTCGTCAGCCACGGGTAGCGCGTCCGCTCCTCCGCCGTGGGGGTGCGAGGCGCGACCTTTGCCCGCCCGGCAGCTTCACAACTCACCAGCGGCAGCGCCACGGTGAGCAGGGTGGCCAGGGCCAGCAGGGGGCGGAAGGGTGCCATCGCGTTCAAGAGGCGGACTCCAGGAGGACCAGGGCCAGGGACAATCCCGGACCTTGCCCTGGGACACCGCACGCGGGCCACGGGGTCCTTTCGCCGGGCGTGGATCCACGAGGGCACCGGAGGAGTTCTTCGCTGGACGCTCGCCATGCCGGGCAGGTGCGCCCCGGGGGGCGAGCACTACCTTTTGAAGGCCATGCACCGTCGGGCAAGCCTCGTGCTGCTCAATACGCTGTCCCTGTCGCGACTGCCGCTCGCCGCGGT
Source organism: Corallococcus sp. M7 (assembly GCF_054512695.1). NCBI lineage: Bacteria > Pseudomonadati > Myxococcota > Myxococcia > Myxococcales > Myxococcaceae > Corallococcus > Corallococcus sp. M7. Next base: position 144,408 of record NZ_CM137252.1, on the reverse strand, counting down.
GTTCATCGCGGTATCGGACCTGCGCATCCGGGCGTTCCTGGTGGTGCTGGCCGCGGCGACGGACTTCCTGGACGGCTGGATTGCCCGGCACCGGGGACTGGCCACGCGCCTGGGAGCGCTCATCGACCCGGTGGCGGACCGCGCCTTCATGGTGACGGCCTTCATCGTGTGTCTGCTGGACGGGCTCATCGACCCCGTGGAGCTGACGCTGCTGCTCCTGCGGGACATCGGCACGGCCATCGGCTTCATCGTCGCCAGGGTGCGGCCGGACATGCGGGCCATCGAGCTCAAGGCGCGGATGCTGGGCAAGGTCGTCACGACGTTGCAGCTCGCGGTGTTGCTGTGCGTCCTGCTCTACCCGCCGCTGGTGCGGCCGCTCGTGGCGTTCGTCGCGCTGCTGTCGCTGGCGTCGGTGGTGGACTACACGCGGGCGGTGTGGCGTCAGCGTCAGCGCCGGGAGCTGCCTCCGTCCCGGCCGTCCTCGCACATTCCCCATGGGCCCACGGGTGCGCCCATGGGGTCCGTGCGCGAGTGACCTGAACGCCTCACGCGGGCACGGCGCGCGTGTCCACGGCGACGGCCAACCGGGCACGTTCGCGCTCCATGGCGGCGCGCTCGCCATCGGACAGCGCGTCCCAGACCTCGTCCATCGTGTCGAGCAGCGCATCCGCTTCGGGTGAATCCCCGCCGGGCGCGCGGGCGCGGACGAGGGCCAACTTGTGCAACAGGGTTCGGTATCGGTCGTAGACCGTCATGATGGGAAACCTCCGTCCGGGAGACGCGGACGGGGCCATGCGGCTGACGGCAAGGGGCCCTGGGCTACCGGCGGCGTTGCGTCTCGGCGTCACGGCGGGCCTCGTCGCCGGTCAGCACGGCGATCTCCCGCGTGTGGCTCCGGCCCACCAGGTTCACGGTGGCGCGCACGCGCTCGCCCTCCTTGAGCTCCGTCACGCCAATGTCCTCACCGTCGCGGACGATGCGCGTCTGGGTGCTGATCTCCAGCGGCAGGCCCAAGCCGTCGTTGTCGATGACGACCTCCTTGTCGGACACCGAGCGCACCTTTCCCCGGTAGATGGCGTCCACCACCGCGACGCCCTGCTGCTGGGCACCTGAAGCGGGAGGCTTCGTCGCGGCGGGAGCCCCGGTGCCCGTGTTGCCCGTGCCCCCCGTGCCCGTGTTCGTCTCCGGGCCCGGGTTGGGCGGAGTCGTCTGTCCTTCGGGGTTCGGCTCCGCGCTGGGGCTGTTCGGATCCGTCGGGATCTCCCCCGCGCTCCCCCCGGTGCCCTGCGCGGGCGCGGTGCCAGGAGCCGTCCCAGCGGGGGCCTGCGTGTTCGTCCCGGAGCCGCCCGTCCCGGGTTGCTGCTGGGGTGTCGTCGCCGGAGCCTGCGGCGTGATCACCCGCGAGCCCGGGGGAGCGGGGGTCTCCTCGGACGCGGCGTCATCCTCCATGCCGCCGGATTGGGTCCCGGCGCACATCAGCAGGCAGGCCAGACCCGCGATCCCCAATCCCAGCCAGGTGTCTCGCCTCATGCGCCGCGCGCCTCCCTTCTTGGGAAGGTGCACGCGCACGCGGCGCGAACCACCGGCCCGGACGCCTGGCGTTCGCCTGCCCGTCCGGACTACCAACCCACGGCCCGGCGCCTGCTCGGAAGAAAAGGGAACGCCCCCGGTCCCACGAAGGGACACGGGGGCGTCAGGCCCACGGGCGCGGAGGCGCGGCCGTTACGGCAGCGGGAGCGGACCGCCGCCCTGGGGCAGCGTCTTCGCCAGCTCCACGGCCTTGGCCGCCTGCACCAGGCCGTAGCCGTACTTCTCGTCCTGGCCCGGCGTCGTCTTGTCGTCCTTCGCCGTCTTCTCCAGCACCGCGCGCACGTGCGCGGCGCTCAGGTCCGGCCGGGCGCTGAACACCAGCGCGGCGACGCCCGACACGTGCGGGGTGGCCATGGAGGTGCCCGACTCGCGCTGGTAGTCCAGGCCGGTGATGGACACCGTGACCTCCTGGCCCACCATCTTCTTGAGGGACGCGCCGGCCGCCATGGAGATGGACACCGTGGGCACCCAGTGCGAGTTCGCGGAGCCCAGCGTGAAGGTCCCCTCCCCGTCGTCCTCCACATTGTTGCCGATGATGACCGCGCGAGCGCCGGCCTGGATGACGTTGCGCGCCTTCTCCTCGAAGAACAGGTCGCCGCGGTCCACGTAGGCGACGAAGCCCTCGCAGGTGGCGGACTCACCGCACGACGCGCGGTCCGCGCCCAGGCCGCAGTTGACCAGCCGGCCCGTGTACGTGCCCTGCGCGGTGTACGTGAGCGGCGACGAGGTGATGGGCGACGACGCCGCGGTCACCGAGGACAGCGACGCCGCCCCCAGCACCGTGGCGCTCAGCACGTTCACGCCCGGCCCCACCACGGACAGCTCCTGGCCGAACTGCGAGAAGGGCGCGTACTCGCCCTGCAGGTCCACGGCGCCCACCGCCATCACCGTCGGCAGGTACGCGGCCGGATACGCGATGCCGCGCTTGCCGTCGTTGCCGCTGGCCGCGACGGACAGCATGCCGTTGCCGTTCTCCCAGACCTTCTCGAACATGAGCTGCTCGGTCTCGGACGGATCCGGCGCGCCCAGCGACAGCGAGGCGATCTTCGCCCCCTGCGAGTGGCACCAGTCCACCGCCGCGATGACGTCGTCCGTGCTGCCACCACCGTCCGTGTCCAGCACGCGCGCGACGAGCAGCGACGCGCCCGGCGCCACGCCCACCACGCCGTTCGGCTCCTCCCCGGGCGCCACGCGCGCACCGGAGGCCGCGCCCAACTGCGCCAGGATGGTCGCGGACACGTGCGTGCCGTGGCCGCCGCCCACCGTCACCACACCCTGGGACACGCTCTGGTCGGACGGATCATCGTCGTTGTCGACGAAGTCCTTGCCCATGAGGAACGCCGCCTTCAGCTCCGGGTGCTTGCTGTCCCAGCCGCTGTCGATGACGCACACCTTCACGCCCTCGCCCGTGGGCGCGCCGGGGTCGATGACGCCGTCGTTGTTCGCGTCCCACACCTGCGGGACCTGGATCAGCTTCAGCCCTTCCGTGTACTCGCCCACCGACCCCTGCGTGCTGTACGCGCCCTGCCACGACGCCAGCGGCGGAGGCGTGGGCAGCCCCAGCGCGCGCACGCGGCGGTTGGGTGTCACGGAGAGCACGTCCGGGCGAAGCTTCAGCGCGGAGATGGCCTCCGGCGACAGCCGGGCGGACACCACGTTCATGTTCGGGATGCGGCGCTTCACCGTGCCGCCCTCGCGCTCCACGGCCGCCGCGATGTCCGCCGACGCGGCCAGCGCGCTCGCGGACACCTTCGGCTTGTAGGTGATGATGACGCCGTCCGGCGCCTCGTCCGTGCTCAGCGGGGAGACCCCCGGCTTCGGCAGAGACACCTCCGCGGTGCCAGGACACGCCTGGGGCAGGACGTCGATGGGATCGGGGTCACTGCCACAGCCGCTCGCCACCAGTCCGGACAACCCGAGCCCAAGCCAAAGCCAACGCTTCATGGGGTGTATCTCCTTCGCCCGGCCAACGTGGAATACCGCGCCGTGACCCGCCGCCCCCGGAAGGGGGGCCGGAAAGAACGGGCCGACCCTGCATCCCGTTCCCACGACGATTTAAGCATGGACGCAGGACGACTGCTCGGGCGGCTGTCGTGCGCCCGACGGCCATCCGGTGCCGGTCCAACGTGAGGCGCCCAACGCTGACGGCGAGCGCCTCGTTCGCGGCAGGACCTCCGGCCCGGCATGACGCACCGGGCCTGTCCTCCCAGCAGGACGTCAGGCGTCGGAGGGATCCACGCCGAAGATGCGCTGGGCATCCACGGCGTAGGCCGCCAGCTGCCGCTCGGTCTCCGCCGCGTCCCAGCCCAGGCGAGGAGCCATCACCTCCGCGGCGCGGACGGCGGCGGCGCGGCCCTGGTCGCGCGTCTCGAACGCGACCTTGAGGCGGCGGATGAGCAGGTCCGCCAGCGTCTGGACCATCTCGTGGGTCACACCCCAGACGGCCTCGGCGCGGCGGTACGGCAGGCCCTCCACGAGCGGCTCGGCCAGCGCGGGCGACTCGCGAGTGAGCGCCCACACCGCGTGCCAGCGGCTGCCGTACGCGCGCACCAGGTGCTCACCCGTGGCCGCGTCCCCCACCTCCTGCTTCGCCGCCGCGAGCTCCGCGTCCAGCTTGAGGATGTCGCCGCCCGGAAGGGGCTGCTCGTGCGTGACGGGCTTCTTGTGCGGGAGGGACAGGTGGCGCTCCACGGCGTTGACCACGTCGCGGGCCATGACCCGGAAGGTGGTGAGCTTGCCGCCGCTGATGGCCAGCACGCCGGAAGGGCTCACGTCGATGGAGTGCTCGCGGCTCGCGCTGCCCGCGTCGCTGTTGCCGTGATAGCCGCTCGCCGCGAGCGGGCGGATGCCGGCCCAGGCGCTGACCATGTCCTCGCGGGTGAGATTCGCCTCGGGGAAGAAGGCATTGGCGGAGGAGAGCAGGTAGGCCACGTCCGCCTCGCTCGCGCGCACCTCGGCCGGGTGGGCGCGGGTGGCGGTCTCCGTCGTGCCGATGAGCGTGAACGCCTCCGCGGGCAGGATGAACATCACGCGGCCATCCACGGGCGACAGGAGCGTGAGCGCATCCCCGATGTTCAGCCGCGAGCGGGGCACGGCGATGTGCACGCCCTTGCTGCCGCGAACCGAAGGCCCCGTGCGCTCCTGCTGCGAATCCAGCCGGCGGATCTCATCGCTCCAGGGCCCGGTCGCGTTGACGACGGCGCGCGCGCGCACGGTGTGCTCCAGGCCGGTGAGGTGATCCACCACCACCGCGCCCTTCACCTTGCCGTCCTCCAGCACCAGCCGCTTCACGGAGGCGTGGTTGAGCACCACCGCGCCGGCCTCGCTCGCCCCCAGCGCGTTGGCCAGCGTGAGGCGGGCATCATCGGTGGCCGCGTCGTAGTACCGGGCGCCGCCCTTGAGCCCCTCGGACTTGATGCCGGGCTCGGCCTCCACCACCTGCTTGAGCGACAGGCGCTGATACGCCTTCACGTTCCGGAACAGGGACAGGGCGTCGTAGAGCATCAGGCCCGCGTTGAGCTTCCAGCGCGGAACGCGAGCCCCCTCATAGACGGGCCAGACGAAGGCCAGCGGGCGCACCAGGTGGGGCGCCAGGTGGAGCAGGCGGCGCCGCTCGATGCTCGACTCGAAGACGAGCCCCAGGTGGCCGTGCTCCAGGTAGCGCAGGCCTCCGTGGATGAGGCGCGACGAGCGGCTGGACGTCCCGCTGGCGAAGTCCTCGCGCTCCACCAGGGCCACCTTCAGGCCCCGCAGCGCCGCGTCCCGCGCAGCCCCCGCGCCCGTCACCCCGCCGCCAATGACGAGCAGGTCGAAGGACTCAGCCCCCAGCGCACGCAGACGGTCGGCGCGCGAGGGCGGGGCAGGAACCTCCGTGGAGGCAGGCAGGGAACGAAGCGCGGCGGATTCGGAACGCACGTGACGAGTCTATGACGGGAAGTCTGTGGCCGCAGCGGATTCCGCTGCGATGCGTCAAGAGGTCCACGGGGTGATGGGACCGGGCGGCAGGGAACTGTCTCGCAGCGGGCGGCGGAGGCGGCCTTGCGTGTCGTGGGGAGGACGGATAGGCAGGCGACCGCCTCACCTCCCCCGTCCTGGACGCTCCGCCGCCGTACCCCCGAATCGCCGTGTGGGATTCCCGAGACCGACGAGACCTGGCGTTCCTGGGACTGTGGGTCCTGGTGTACGGGCTCGCGGTGGCGCCGGTGCTGCACGCGGTGGTGGGCCACGGCGGAGCCTGGGAAGCCACGGCCACGAGCACGGCGCCAGCACCCACGTCCACCGCACCCAGGGTGCATGTGACGCGACGAAGGCCGCGTGTCCGAAGGAGCCGAAGCAGGGCCATGGCCACCAGCACCTGACGGGCTCGGTGGAGCACCTGCTGGCGGTGGCGGCGAGCTGGACGATCTTCGTGCCGCCGAAGCCGCGCTGGGTGTCCTGGCGCGTGGAGCCGGAGCGAAGCCCGGAGTGGTCGCCGGGCCAGCGCTTGCGGTCCGCGGCGATGCCGCAGGGCCCATAGGCCCCTTCGGACCTCCGTAAGAAAGACTCGCGAGCACGCGGACCGTCTGGCCCAAGCGCCAGGCACGGGCCTGCGTGAGCGTGCGTCCCGAATCCGTCCTTCAACCCGCACGCCCCGGAACGCGTCCCGACGCGAGCCGGGGACGTGTCGTCGTCTCTTCATGTCTTCCCCACCGTGACCATGTTGCTCATCGCGTTCGCCACGCTCTCGACGTGTCTTCCCTCGGCCATGCCCGAGGCACAGGAAGGGCCGGAAGCCACACAGGAACAGCAGCAACCCGAACCGCAACAGCCCACGGAGGCTGAAGGGAAGCAGCGTTCCACGGTCGTGAGAGGCACACGTCCGGCCCAGAGCGCCGCCGAGGTCACCATCGGTCGGGACATCCTCGACACGGCACCGCGAACGAACGCGACGGACGTGCTGCGAGTCGTCCCGGGTCTGGTGGCCTCACAGCACAGCGGCGAGGGCAAGGCGCAGCAGCTCTTCCTCCGAGGCTTCGACGCACTCCACGGCCAGGACGTGGAGCTGAACGTCGGAGGCCTGCCCGTGAACGAGGTGAGCCACATCCACGCGCTCGGCTACGCGGACACCAACTTCATCATCCCGGAGCTCGTCCAATCCCTGGAGGTGACGGAAGGCTCCTACCGAGCCTTCCAGGGCGACTTCGCGGTCGCGGGAACAGTGCGCATGGACCTGGGCGCGCGCGAAAAGGGCGTGGAGTTCGCCGGCACACTGGGCCAGTTCAACACGCGCCGCCTCGTCGTGACGGTCCGCCCGGGCGAAGACCCCGGCACCTTCGCGGCGGCGGAGATCAGCGAGAGCGACGGCTTCGGCCCCCAGCGAGGCTACGGCCGGGCCGCCCTCCTCGCCCAGGCGAACCTGGACCTGGGCCAGGGCGTGAGCGCGCGAATCCTGGGAGGCAGCTACGTCACGCGCTTCGACTCACCCGGAGTGGTGCGAGAGGACGACCTCGAAGCCGGCCGCCGCACCTTCTACTCCGGCTCCTTCGACCGTCAGGGAGGCACGGTCTCCAGGCACCAGCTCCTCATCGGAGTGGACCTGCCACGCGAGGGCACCGCGCGAACGCGCCTCGAGGCCTTCGGAATCCTCTCGGACCTGCGCCTGCGCAATAATTTCACGGGCTACCGGGTGGACGACCGGGGCGACGGCCTGGAGCAGACCCACGACGGCACCACGCTGGGCCTGCGAGCCGAGCACCGCCGCCAGGTCACGCTCTTCGACCGTCCCGTCGCGCTGGAGCTCGGCCTCGGCGCACGGCGTGACGGCATCCACCAGACGCAACGCCGTTACCGCGAAACGGACGGCACCTTCTTCGCGGACGAAGTGGACGCGGACATCACCCAGACGGACGTCTGGGGTTACGCCGAAGCCAGGCTCCCGCTGGGCCGCTGGGCCTTCCGGCTGGGAGGCCGAGCCGACGCGCTGGGCGTGGAGGTCTTCGACGCGCTCGCCTTCCGGGACCCGCGCTACTACGACGGGCAGGGCTACTCGCGCAGCGCCTTCGGGGTGCACTGGGGCGCGAAGGCCGGCATCGAATACGCGCTCACGAACACCTGGGCCCTCTTCGCCAGCTACGGAGACGGCTTCCGCTCGCCGCAGGCACGAAGCCTCGCGGAGGGAGAGCAGGCCCCCTTCGTCAACGTACACGGCGCGGAGCTGGGCACGCGGAAGGACGGAGAACGTCTGTCCTTCCAGGCGAGCATCTTCGGCTCGCAGGTGGCGGACGACTTCTTCTTCGACCACACGGTGGGCACCACCGTCTTCACGGGAGAGACGCTGCGCACCGGCATCTCCGCGTCCCTCCAGGCGCGTCCGCTCGAAGGCGTCACGGCCGCGCTGAGCGCCACGGTGGCGAACGCGACGGTGACGAGGACGGACGCGAAGCTCCCCTACTTCGCGCCGCTGGTGGCCCGAGCGGACCTCGGCTGGGAGAAGCCACTGCCTGGCATCGACTCCGTGCTGTCCCTGGGCACGGGCCTCACGCTCATCGGCCCCAGGCCCCTGCCCTACGGCGAATACAGCCACACCGTGTTCCTCGCGGACGTGCAGGCCGCGCTGCGACGGGGAGCGCTCGCGCTGCGGCTCGACGTGAAGAACCTGCTCAACACGCGCTGGCGCGACGGCGAGTTCGTCTACAGCTCGCGCTTCGACCCCACCGCCCAGCCCAGCCTCGTTCCAGCCAGACATTTCACCGCGGGGGCGCCACGCGTGGCCTCGCTCACCCTGGAGGTCCACCTGTGATGAACCCGATTGCACTGGCCTTGTTCGTGGCCCTGATGAGCCTGGGCTGCGGCGGCAAGACCGAAGCCGAGCGCCGCACCTTCGCCGTGACGATGACGGCGACAGCGCCCACGGCCCCCAACGAGTACGGCTGGACGGTGACGCCCGAAGCCGCGCATCTCTCCGTGGGCTCGGTGCGCTTCTTCGAAGGCCGCGTCCTGCTGTCCCGACGCTTCGACTGGTACTCGCTCATCGGAGGCACCGCGCACGCGCACCCCGGCCACTACGTCCCCGGCGATGCATTGGGAGAGGTGCTCAACGCCCAGACCGTGGATCTGCTCGCGGGAGGCAACCTGGGCAACGCCAACGCCGTCACCGGTTCGTACGGCTCGCTGGAGCTGACGCTCGTGACGCCCACGGCGGGCACGGATGCGCAGAACGTCCTCGGAGGCCACCAGGCCCACGTGCGAGGCACCGCGACCCACACGTCCGGAGCCACGGTGCGCTTCGACGCGGTGGTGGACCTGCCCAAGGCCATCGAAGGCGTGCGCTTCGAGCGCGACCTCCAGCAGGAGTCCGGCTTCGTGCGCATCGCGGTGGACCTGGGGAAATGGATGGACCGCATCGACTTCGCCACCGCGTCGCTTCCGGACGCGACTGGCGTTTCCACCTTCCCCGCCAGCAGCCAGGCCCAGAACGGCCTGGTGCGCGGCGTGGAAGACACCAGCGCCTACGTCGTGACGTGGGTGGAAGGAGCAGCGGAATGAAGAAGCATTGGCTGATGGGAGTGTCCTGCCTGGCCCTGGTCGCCTGCTCGTCGGGTCAAGGCAACGTGACGTTCACCGCGTACGGAGAGGACTTCATCGAGAAGGAGATCCCCGCCAGCGCCTTCGAGGACGGCTGGACGGTGAAGTACACCAGGTTCCTCGTGAAGCTGGGCGAGGTGAAGGTCGCCAACCACGAGGGAGAAACCGCCGCCGAACAGACGGCGGCGAAGGTGTACGACGTGCACCGTCCGGGCCCCGTGGACGTCGTGACGTTCAACGACCTGGCCTCGGAGGAATGGGACGAGGTGAGCTACGCCATCGCCCCCGTCACGAACGCCACCGCCGGCAACGCGGACGCGGAGGACGTGACGCGGATGAACACCGAAGGCTGGTCCGTCTACGTCGAGGGCTCGGCCACCAAGGGCACCGTGACGAAGAACTTCCACTGGGGCTTCGCCACCAACACCCTCTACGAGCACTGCGAGAACGAGGACATCGGCAACGGCGTGACGGTGCCCAAGGGCAGCACGGAGACGGTGCAGCTCACCATCCACGGCGACCACCTGTTCTTCGACGACCTCCAGTCGCCGGACGCGAAGATGCGCTTCGACGCCATCGCCGCGGCGGACAGCACGGGCATCGTCGGTCCGGACGGCGAAATCACCCTGGATGAGCTGGGGCTGGTGAACCTGACGTCGCTGCCCTCGGGCCAGTACGGCACGGGAGGCGCGGGCAGCGTGCGGACGCTGCGCGACTTCGTGACGGCGCTCGTGCGCACCGTGGGCCACTACCGCGGCGAAGGCGAGTGCTCGCCGCGCGTCCGCTAGGACAAACACCCCGGAGGGGCCGGCCCGAACGCGCGGCCGGCCTCTCCTGTTTCACTCAGCGCTTCGAGGAATCGTCCCCGCCCGTCATCCCACCGCCGTGCGAGGGCATGTTGGACGGCGTGTTCGGAGGACGGTTCGGGTTCATCTGGTTGGAGCGGTTGTCCTGCGCGGACTTGTGCTCCGGGCGCTCCGGGTTCTTCGTGTTGGAGCGCTGATCATTCGGGGTCGGGTTCTTGTGCTTGCTCATCGTTCTGCGTCCTCCGTGTGTCCGGACATGGGCGCCCGGACGGAAGGCACGGTAGGGAGACGCCCCCGGGAAGCGCAGGGGCCCAGGGGGCGCTGCCCAATGTCCGGCACCGGTCGCTCGGGCCGTCCTCTTCGGACCGGGAGCTCCCGCCGCGCACGCCGACGGATGCCAGGGACGAGGCGAATGCCTAATCCTTGACCCTGGGGAGGTACGGCGCGTGAAGACCGTGACCTACGAGCGCAGTGGGCATACGAACACTGGAGCGCAGGCGCTGCGAGTGGAAGGCCTCAAGCACCTGCGCGTCCTGGAACAGGGCGAACCCGTGGTGGAGCGGGACCTGACGCCGGAGGAGATCCACCGGCTGGCCCCCTTGCTGGAACCTCTGCAACGGGAGCCCGAACCCGCTGCCCTCGCGCCCCAGGCGGGAAGCCCGGACATCCTGGCGGTGACCCTCGCCTTCGAGGACGAGGAGACACCCCGGTTGAGACTCGCCACCGAGCGGCTGCCCGCGAAGGGAGGCGGGTATGATCGCCTGCTCGCGGAGCTGGATGCCCTGCTCTCAGCGGAGCTCCACGCGCGAGCCCCCCGCCACGCCCACGCCGTCCTGCCCCACCAGCTCCGTCACGACGAATGACGGAGGCCGTACGGTCCGTGGAGGCCGCGTCGGACAGGGCACAGCAGGGGAGCAGCCGGGGCCGGTTGCCCTGGAGGCCCGGTTCTGACAGACAAGAAGCATGAAGCGCGTGCAGTTCTCCGTGCACCGCACGGTCGGAGAGGCACGGATGCTGGCGGGGGCCCTGGAATCGGCCGGGCTCTCGGTCGACATCCGAGGCGAGTCCCTGGTCCCGCTGAGCGGAGAGATTCCCAGCACCGAGGCCTGGGTGGAGCTGTGGCTGTGGCCCCAGGAACTGGAGGCCGGGCGCCAGGTCCTCGCGGAGCTCCAGGCCAACCAGGAAGCCGCCAACCGTTCGGTGACCTGTCCACGCTGTGGAGAAGAGAACCCCGCCAACTTCGAGCTCTGTTGGAGCTGTGAACTGGAACTTCCGTCGGGGCTGCGTCCACACCTCCGGGCCGTTTAGAAACGCCCCATGAGCGACCCATCGACTGAACCCAGGGAGCGGAGTGGCCAGCGCCGGAACCAGGGGCTCCGTGGCGTCCTCTGGGTCTGCGGAGTGGCGCTCGTCATCCACGTCATCCCCCTGTTCCTGCCCCGAAACATGCCCGACCAGGAGCTGGCCATCGCGAGGGCCACGGAGAACGTGGAAGGCCGTCTGCGGTTCCTGGTGCCCCTGAAGCACAACGACAAGGCGACAGCGGCGGACCTGCGCGAGGCGGCCGAGCTCCTGCGCGAAGGAGCACCCGCGGAGGCGCACGACCTGGCCCTGGAAGCCGAGCGGCGGGACCCGGACGCCCTGGAGACCCAGCTCCTGCTCGCGCGCATCTGCGACCGGGAGCGGATGTCCCGCTGTGTGGACCAGTCGCTCGCGAAGGCGGGAAGGCTCGCGCCGGCGGACCCACGGGCGGAGCTGCTCCGGGCGGACCTGAGCGAACAGAAGGGCGACGTCGAGGGCGCCACGGAGGCCCTGTCCCGGGCCTACAGCCGCACTCCAGGCGATCCCCTCATCGGCGTGCGCTACGGCCGGATGCTCAGCCGGATGGGAAGGCCCGAGGACGCCCTGAAGGTCTTCACCTCCCTGGAGGGCAAGGTCCCCGCGGCCCGGCTCCTGGTGGAACAAGGGCTGGTGCTCACCAAGGAAGGCCGGAGCCGCGAAGCCGTAGGGCTCCTGCAGCAAGCGGTGCAGAAGGACCCGAAGCTCGCGGAAGGCCACTTCCAGTTGGGCATCGCCTGGTTTCAGTTGGGAAACGAGACCGCCGCCGAGGCAGCCCTCCGTCAGGCGGACCGGCTGAACGTGTCCGACACGCGGGCGCTGGCCACCCTCTGCACCCTCCAGGTGAAGGCAGGGAAGCTCGAGGGAGCACGCCAGACACGCACGGACCTGGAGCGGCGCTTCCCGCAGCGGATGGACGCCATCCGGGAGCAGTGCCGGCTTCCCTGAGGCACAGGGGGACGCTCAGCGCGGCTCCTGCCCCCGAATCTGGCGAAGCATCCGTGCGGAGGCGATGACCGGCGCGTCCACGGACCCGTCAGCCCGTTCGGTGCGCACCACCGCCTGGAGGAAGGGGATTGCCTCTTCATCGCGGCCCTGCTGGAAGAGCAACTCCCCCAGCGCGAACCGCGCCTGGGTGAGGAGGACCAGGTCCTCCGCCGCCACGGCCGCATCAATGGCGTCACTCAGCGCGGACTCCGCCAGCTCGGGCTGTCCGCGTCCAAGCAGCTCGCGGGCGCGCTGCAGGTGTTCAAGCGTATTCATGGGGCACGGTCCCCGAGCGGAGAAGACAGCAATGGAAGACAAGCGCCTGGTCGAGCTGGAAATCCGCTACACGCAGCAGCAGGAGCTGCTGCAGGAGCTCAGTGACGTGCTCTATCAGCAGGGGCGCGTCATCGACGCGCTCCGAGCGGAGCTGGACCAGCTCAAGCGCAAGCTGGACGCCGAGCCGGGCCTGGTGGACGCCCGCCAGCAGGAGCGTCCCCCGCACTACTGAGGCAGGGCCTCAGAACTTGTAGCCCAGCCGCAATCCAATGATGGGATTCGGATCGAGGTAACCCACCTCGACGCCAATGCTCGCGGCCTTTCCCTGGAGGCCAAAGCCAAACGCCGCATGGACCTTGAAGGTGTCACCCTTGAAGAAGATCCACGGGCCGGCGAGGCCCTCGATGTAGACGGTCCGGCCCACCGTCGCGCGAAGCGAGATGTCCAACGGAACGCCGATGATGTTGCCGTCGGTGACGAGCACCGCGCCGAACCGGGCACCCACGAAGAGTGGACCCGCGACATGCCCTTCAACGCCCAGCGTGAAGTTGAACGCGGCGCTGGTGTCGACCCAGTAGTCCGCGCCCACGCCCAGGCGTACGCCGGACTGCTGCGCCTTGGATTCCGCGGGCGCCAGCAGGAGCCCCAGCGCGAACAGACCAGCGGCGTAGATTCGAAGCAGATGCATGCGAGAGGCTCCTGTCCAGAGAGGGGGGAAGGAGCGCCACTCAAGCAAAACCAGCCAGGGTCAGGCCAGCCTCAAAGCCAGGCACCTGTACGTTCGCATCCCGTCGGATCAATCCACGAAGAAGCGCACGCCTGAGATCCGTGTCACAAGCCCGCAAAGACAAAGCCCCTGGCGCCTTGCGGCACCAGGGGCTTTCAAAAAGAATCCGGCAGCGACCTACTCTCCCACGCGGTTTCCCGCGGAGTACCATCGGCTCTGGAGGGCTTAACTTCCGTGTTCGGGATGGGAACGGGTGTGACCCCTCCGACATTGCCACCGGAAAAACGAATGACGGTGCATACGAAGGGTAAGTTGCAAGCTTCCGCTTGAGTGAAGCTTCTTGGACAGAAGTCGAAGAAGCAATTGAAACAGCTGCCTTCCGGGCGGACGTGCATGACGTCCTGGCCTCGGCCTTGGCCCCGAGTCCCTTACTCCCCTTGAGGGGGCATGCAAGAGAATGGGGGAAGTAAGCCGCTCGACTTATTAGTACTGGTTAGCTTAACGCGTTACCGCGCTTACACACCCAGCCTATCAACGTGGTAGTCTTCCACGAGTCTTCAGGGGCTTGCGCCCGGGATACCTGGTCTTGAGGTCGGTTTCCCGCTTAGATGCTTTCAGCGGTTATCCAATCGGCACATGGCTACCCAGCGATGCCTCTGGCGAGACAACTGGTACACCAGCGGTGCCTCCAACCCGGTCCTCTCGTACTAAGGTCAGAGCCTCTCAAGTATCCTACGCCCACAGCAGATAGGGACCAAACTGTCTCACGACGTTTTGAACCCAGCTCGCGTACCGCTTTAATTGGCGAACAGCCAAACCCTTGGGACCTGCTCCAGCCCCAGGATGCGATGAGCCGACATCGAGGTGCCAAACCTCCCCGTCGATGTGAACTCTTGGGGGAGATAAGCCTGTTATCCCCGGAGTACCTTTTATCCGTTGAGCGATGGCCCTTCCATTCAGGACCACCGGATCACTATGACCTGCTTTCGCACCTGCTCGACCTGTCGGTCTCGCAGTCAAGCTCCCTTATGCCATTGCACTCGACGCCCGGTTTCCAATCGGGCTGAGGGAACCATCGCGCGCCTCCGTTACTTTTTGGGAGGCGACCGCCCCAGTCAAACTACCCACCAGACAGTGTCCCAGTCCCGGCTGACGAGACGTGGTTAGACACCAGAAATCAACAGGGTGGTATTTCACCGTTGCCTCCACCGAACCTAGCGGCCCGGCTTCAAAGGCTCCCACCTATCCTACACAGTCAATCCCTAGTGTCACTGTCAAGTTGTAGTAAAGGTTCACGGGGTCTTTCCGTCTTGCTGCGGGTAAACTGCATCGGCACAGCTATTTCAATTTCGCTGAGTCCCTCTCCGAGACAGTGCGGAAGTCGTTACTCCATTCGTGCAGGTCGGAACTTACCCGACAAGGAATTTCGCTACCTTAGGACCGTTATAGTTACGGCCGCCGTTTACTGGGGCTTCGGATCATCGCTTCGCCTTGCGGCTGACGAATCCCCTTAACCTTCCAGCACCGGGCAGGAGTCAGACCCTATACGTCGGCTTGTCGCCTTCGCAGAGTCCTGTGTTTTTGGTAAACAGTCGCTACCGCCATTTCTCTGCAACCTCTCTCGGCTTCGGCTGTACGCCTACACCTACCAGAGGCCCACCTTCTTCCGAAGTTACGGTGGAAATTTGCCTAGTTCCTTGGAGGAGAGTTCTCTCAAGCGCCTTAGGATTTTCTCCTCACCCACCTGTGTCGGTTTGCGGTACGGACACCCTGCAGACTCCCTGCGGGACTTTTCTTGGAAGCCGAGCATCAGCGACTTACCCCTTGCGGGGCGCCATGGGGTCTCGGGGATAGCTGCCGCGCCTTTATTCGTACGCGACACCCCTACGCCTTTAGACTGACACAACCACCGGTCAGCTCGCCTAGCTTTCTCCGTCCTCCCTCAGTTCAACGTCTGCAAGATGGCGCAGGAATATTAACCTGCTTGCCATCACCTACGCCTTTCGGCCTCGGCTTAGGACCCGGCTAACCCTGGGAAGATTAACTTGACCCAGGAAACCTTGGGTTTACGGCGAGGGGGTTTCTCACCCCCTTTATCGCTACTCATTTCGGCATCAGCACTCCCAGTCGCTCCAGCGGCCCTTTCGGTCCACCTTCGCTGCAACTGGGACGCTCCCCTACCGCCATGCATGCCAAACATGCATGACCCGAAGCTTCGGCACTAGTCTTGAGCCCCGTTACATTTTCGGCGCGGTCTGTCTTGACCAGTGAGCTATTACGCTTTCTTTAAAGGATGGCTGCTTCTAAGCCAACCTCCTGGTTGTCAATGACCTGCCACATCCTTTCTAGTGTTCACTTAGACTAGATTTGGGGGCCTTAGCTGTCGGTCTGGGTTATTCCCCTCTTGCCAATGGACGTTATCACCCACTGACTGCGTCCCGGGATAACAATTGCCGGCATTCGGAGTTTGATACGGTTTGGTAATCTGGTGAGACCCCTAGCCGTTTCAGTGCTCTACCTCCGGCATTGAATTACCCGAGCCGATACCTAAATATCTTTCGGGGAGAACCAGCTATCACGGAGTTTGATTGGCCTTTCACCCCTACACACAGCTCATCCCAGAAATTTTCAACTTTCATGAGTTCGGTCCTCCATGCGGTGTTACCCGCACTTCAACCTGGCCATGTGTAGATCACCCCGCTTCGGGTTATAATACACGCAACTTAGCGCCCTATTCGGACTCGCTTTCGCTCCGGCTCCACCTAACGGCTTAGCCTCGCTACGTATATTAAGTCGCCGAATCATGATGCAAAAGGTACGCTCTCGCACTGGCTTGCGCCGTAGTGCTCGAACTGCTTGTAGACATGCGGTTTCAGGTTCTTTTGACTCCCCTCACCGGGGTTCTTTTCACCTTTCCCTCGCGGTACTTGTTCACTATCGGTCGCCAAGGAGTATTTAGGCTTACCGGATGGTCCCGGCAGATTCAGACAGGATTGCACGTGTCCCGTCTTACTTGGGTAACCCGCTCAGCTCCAAAAGGCTTTCGTGTACGCGACTATCACGCTCTTTGGTGCGTCTTTCCAGGACGCTTCCACTAGCCTCTCAAAGTCCTACCGCGGACCCGCTACCCCATCGCCATTTGCATGGCGCTGGTTTGGCCTCTTCCCATTTCGCTCGCCACTACTTTGGGAATCACTCATTGTTTTCTCTTCCTCAGGGTACTGAGATGTTTCACTTCCCCTGGTTTGCTCTGAAACCCTATGAATTCAGGTTGCAGTAACGCAGCTATTCGCCGCGCTGGGTTTCCCCATTCGGACATCTCCGGATCAACGTTTGGTTGGCAACTCCCCGAAGCTTTTCGCAGCCACCCACGTCCTTCATCGCCTCTTGGCACCTAGGCATCCACCGCACGCCCTTAGTAGCTTACTTGCCCTAATCTCTTGTCTAACGCCCGCCTCCCGGCGGATTGTCGAAACTCGGAGACCAAGGCCCAGACCTCTGCTCTTCGCTAGCAGGTCCGGAAGACATTCTTTATTGCTGTTTCTCACTGCTTCTTCTTGTGTGGGAGACTTCGCTTTTGTCCCGCCCAACTGCCTCGCGGCGCCAGGTGAGACTCATTTCGAAGTCGGCACTTCTGTTGAGAACTTCACTCAGCAGAAATTGCAACTTACCCTTCGTATGCACTTGTCAAAGAACGTCCCTGCGACTTCCAGGAAACTTGTGGAGCTGATCGGGATCGAACCGACGACATCCAGCTTGCAAAGCTGGCGCTCTCCCAGCTGAGCTACAGCCCCGACTTTCGCGTCGGCTCCCATTCGCATCCCTCCGTTGAGGGAGAATGGTGGGCCTAGGTGGACTTGAACCACCGACCTCGCGCTTATCAGGCGCGCGCTCTAGCCAGCTGAGCTATAGGCCCAAGCGGGGCTAAAGCATCGGCAGAACCCTACAGCGTCCTTCATTCTCAAAGAGCCGAGCACTGCTTCGCTCGGTCCTTCAAAACCAAACAGCAAGCCCGAAGTTCATAATGGATTGTTTATCGGAAACATTGACCTAGAGATGACCTGACAGCCCGAAGGCTGCTGGTGTTGCCTACTCGCCCGAAGGCTGAGTCCAACACCCGGTCTCCTTAGAAAGGAGGTGATCCAGCCGCAGGTTCCCCTACGGCTACCTTGTTACGACTTCACCCCAGTTACCGAGCACTCCTTGGGCATCTCTTGGTGAGATGACTTCTGGAGCAATCGACTCCCATGGTGTGACGGGCGGTGTGTACAAGGCCCGGGAACGTATTCACCGCAGCGTGCTGATCTGCGATTACTAGCGATTCCGCCTTCATGGAGTCGAGTTGCAGACTCCAATCTGAACTGAGACCGGTTTTCTGCGATTAGCTCCCCCTCGCGGGTTTGCAGCGCTCTGTACCGGCCATTGTAGCACGTGTGTAGCCCTGGTCATAAAGGCCATGAGGACTTGACGTCATCCCCACCTTCCTCCGGTTTAACACCGGCAGTCCCTCTAGAGATCCACTTGCGTGGCAACTAAAGGCGAGGGTTGCGCTCGTTGCGGGACTTAACCCAACATCTCACGACACGAGCTGACGACAGCCATGCAGCACCTGTCTCTCGGTTCCCTTGCGGGCACTCCCTCATCTCTGAAGGATTCCGAGGATGTCAAGACCAGGTAAGGTTCTGCGCGTTGCGTCGAATTAAACCACATGCTCCACCGCTTGTGCGGACCCCCGTCAATTCCTTTGAGTTTTAGTCTTGCGACCGTACTTCCCAGGCGGAGAACTTAATGCGTTAGCTACGGCACCGCGGGGGTCAACTCCCACGACACCTAGTTCTCATCGTTTACGGCGTGGACTACCAGGGTATCTAATCCTGTTTGCTACCCACGCTTTCGCGTCTCAGCGTCAGTTACCGTCCAGGTGGCCGCCTTCGCCACCGGTGTTCCTCCCCATATCTACGAATTTCACCTCTACTTGGGGAATTCCGCCACCCTCTCCGGCACTCAAGCTCTGCAGTTTCGGGCGCACTTCCTCAGTTGAGCTGAGGGCTTTCACACCCGACTTGCAAAGCCGCCTACACGCGCTTTACGCCCAATAATTCCGAACAACGCTTGCACCCTCTGTATTACCGCGGCTGCTGGCACAGAGTTAGCCGGTGCTTCTTCTCCCGGTACCGTCAAGGCAAAGCGTATTAGGCTTTACGGTTTCGTCCCGGTCGAAAGTGCTTTACAATCCAAAGACCTTCATCACACACGCGGCGTTGCTGCGTCAGGCTTTCGCCCATTGCGCAAAATTCCCCACTGCTGCCTCCCGTAGGAGTCTGGACCGTGTCTCAGTTCCAGTGTGGCTGATCGTCCTCTCAGACCAGCTACCCGTCGTCGCCTTGGTGGGCCATTACCCCGCCAACTAGCTGATGGGCCGCGGACTCATCTGGTTGTGATAGCTTGTATACAGAGGCCACCTTTTCCCTCAGTCTCCGAAGAAACCGTGGGCTTATCCGGTATTAGCCAATCTTTCGACTGGTTATCCCAGGCATCCAGGCAGATTATCCACGTGTTAC
Source organism: Corallococcus sp. M7 (assembly GCF_054512695.1). NCBI lineage: Bacteria > Pseudomonadati > Myxococcota > Myxococcia > Myxococcales > Myxococcaceae > Corallococcus > Corallococcus sp. M7. The sequence goes on along the minus strand of NZ_CM137252.1, from coordinate 125,560 downwards.
GCACCCGTGCGCCGCTCTACTAAGGGTTGCCCCTATTCGCGCTCGACTTGCATGTGTTAGGCACGCCGCCAGCGTTCGTTCTGAGCCAGGATCAAACTCTCCAATTGTATTCTTGGTTTGCTTGAACCGGCGTTCCCCGAGACCCGGCTAAGGAGTCTCGGCTCGCTGATTCGTCGGCACTCCCCTCCTCGCTGCGCTTTTCAGCGCTGCTCTTGGAGGTGAAGATGCCCTCAAAAAATTGACTGCGGTTTCCGCAATCCATTACTGCTTGGGCTTGCTATTTGGTTTTCAAAGACCGAGCCGCTTGTTACGACTTTGTTGCTTGCCGGCTTGTTCCGTCCGGCGGGGTTGCAGCTTCTATTTCAGTTCGCAGTCAGCGTCAACTTCGCTTTTGCGTCCTGCGGGCTGCTTCGAAGTTCGTCGGCGCCGTCCAGTGACTTCCGCCGCTTCTTTTCGAAGGGGAGCGGCTTCTACTTCAGCGCCGCGTTCCCTGTCAACCGCCTGCTGTCAGCTTCCCTCACCGCTTTGCGTCCGTCGTGTTGCCTGCCGGACTGCTGCTTCTTCGGTGGGGCGCGGCTTCTATCTCTTCGCCGCGTTCGCTGTCAACCCGCTCGTTGACTGCCCTATTTCCTTTTCGGTGCTGCTCTCTCCCCGAAGTGCCTTCCGCGCCAGTGCGCGGGCTTCGAGGTGAGGGGCGCGGCTTCTACCTCTTCACCGCGTTCGGGATCAACACCCTTCGTCGATCCTTTTCTTCCCCCTGCGGACTTTCCACGGCCCGGAGGCCAGCGGTTCGTCGCGGGGGGTCCACTCTCTAACGCTTCGGGCCGAGGACGTCAAACACTCGTTGCGCCGAGCCTGATCATTGGAGTCCCGACTTCTCGGGTGGCCGGATGGGCGGAGGCCTGAACGCCTGGCTGCTGAGCGGGGTGTTCCCTTCCCTGGTGCTAGAGGGTCGGACCATGCTCCCCGAGAAGATCTACCTCATCGACCTTCAGCCTCAGCTGGTGAGGGCCTGGGACGAGGCCTTCGACGCATTCGACTTCGTCTCCGTGCGGAAGGAGGACTTCTTCGCCGTCCCCGCGGACGCGATGGTCAGCCCGGCCAACAGCTTCGGCATCATGGATGGCGGGCTCGACCTGGCAATCCGGGACACCCTGGGCCTCCAGGTACAAGACGCCGTCCAGCGGTCCATCGTGGAGCACCATCATGGTGAGCTCCCGGTTGGCGCCGCCGTGGTCGTGCCTTCGGGCCATGACCGCTGGCCGTTCCTCGTTGCCGCGCCGACCATGCGCATCCCGGAGAGCGTCTCGCAGACCGTCAATGCGTACCTGGCGTTCCGGGCCGCTCTTCTCGCGGTGAAGCGGCACAACGAAGCCGCGGGTGCTCCCGTCATCCGGACGCTGGTGTGTCCCGGCCTGGGCACCGGCATTGGCGGGATGGATGCCCGGCGGTGCGCGACACAGATGCTGCTGGCGCTGAAGCATGTGCTCGCGCCGGCACGCATCCCCTCCTTCCGCGACATCCATCTCACCCACCGGGCACTGCGCACCGGATAGGTCCAGACGCGACAAGGCCCCCGACCCGGTGACAGGTCAGAGGCCCTTTCTCCCTACGGATGCCGATTTACGTCACGGCGTCGCGGGGTCGAACGTGGAGATGCTGTAGCCCATGCGCTCGTGGCCGAACTTGTTCCAGTCCGGGTTCTTGCCGTTGACGACCTGGCCGTCCGTGTAGGACGGCGCCCCGGAGCCTGAACCGGAGCCGGAGAAGATGTTCACGCTGATGGTGGAGCCCGTGTACGTCGGGTGCGTGTTATCCGACTGGATGTAGTCGTAGCTGGTGCTGCTGTTCGCCAGGTGGCCGTTCGCGTCGCGCAGGGTGCCGCGCAGGGTGACGCTGATGCGCTGCACGTAGGCGTCCTCGGTCTCGCCGGCGCGGTAGGCAATGGCCGCGGAGTCGATCTGGCCGTCACCGTTGCGGTCGTAGTCGGAGGCCATCATCTCCGCGAAGGCGTCCGCGCACTTGAAGCCGTACTTCGCCGCCAGGTTACAGGCGCGCCAGTTGCTGCGCGCCAGCAGCGGCAGGAAGTACTGCTGCTTGTTCACCTTCTGGCCCGTCGCCGAGTCCGTGCAGGAGGTCAGCACGTTGTCCGCGTCATAGCCGGGGTAATAGATGTTGGAGATGACCTTCACCTTCGCGGTGGTCGCGTACTGGTTGATGGTCTGCATCGCCCGCTCCATGTACGTGGTGCAGGTCGCCAGCGCGTTCTGCAGGCCGCTGTAGTTGCACGTCCCCGTCTGGTCGGTGAACGCGCTGCGGGCCTGCAGGTAGTCGTTGCCGCACATCTCGAACATCACGACGCGCGTCCGGGAGTCCTGCATGTAGGAGCGCTCGTTGACGATCTTGTTGTTGTAGATGTCGTCCGCCTTCGCGCCGGACTTCGTGCGGCGGATGACCTCCACGTTGGTGCCCCACTTCTTCGCCGCGTACTCACCCTCCACCACCGGGGCCGCACGGCGCGCGACGCTGCCGATGCCGCCGTTGTAGCCGGCGAAGATGGAGTCGCCGTAGGCCACCACCCGGTACGTCTGCGACGCCGAGCGGTTGATGGTCCACGACGTGTTCTGGTTGATGGTGCTGGCCATCGCGGTGCCACTGAGGGTGGTGGCGGCGAGGACGGCGGCGAGGGACAGCCCGCTGCGACGAACGGACATACCGGCTCCTGAAGAGGTAGGGGGTTCCCGCCCCGGCAATGGGGAGAGGCCGCGCACGGTACACGGGTTTGACTCTGGAATCACTCCTCAGACCTGAATTAACCCCGCAGTATGTATTCCATGTTGAACATGAATTCCGCCATGGTGCGTCAGAGTGGCGCCGTTGTTCGCTCTTCGCTGACGCGGCGCTTCCGGTTGACGCGATGTTTCACGGTTAGAGTCCGGCAATGAACCTCTCCGGGAGTGCTCGAGCCCTGGGCCAATGGCTGCTGTTGGGCGCCATCGTGGGGGGCGTGTGTGGCGTGGCGTCCGCGGTGTTCCTGGCGCTGCTGGAAGCGGCCACGGAGTTCCGGGTGGCGCATGAATCGCTGGTGTACGCGCTGCCCGTGGCGGGACTCGTCCTGGGTGCGATTTACGGCCGGTGGGGCGCGTCCATCCGGGGCGGCAACAACCTGGTGCTGGACACGGTGCACGCGGGCGACGCGGTGATTCCCCTGCGCATGGCGCCCATGGTGCTGCTGGGCACGCTGCTCACGCACCTGTTCGGCGGGAGCGCGGGACGTGAGGGCACCGCGGTGCAGATGGGCGCGAGCCTGGCGGACCAGATTGCCTGGCGCTTCCGCGTGACTCCGGAGACCCGGCGCGAGCTGCTGGCGGCGGGCATCGCGGGCGGCTTCGGTTCGGTGTTCGGCACGCCGCTGGCGGGCACGGTGTTCGGGCTGGAGGTCGTGTGCGTGGGCCGGCTGGGCTACGAGGCGCTCCTGCCCGCGCTCACGGCCGCCGTCGTGGGTGACCTGGTGACTCGCGGGCTGGGCATCCATCACACCGCGTATCCGGTGCCCCAGGTGCTGGCGCTGACGTTGCCCGTGCTGGGCAAGTGGCTGGTGTTCGCGGTGGGTATCGCGGGCGTGGCGGTGGCCTTCATCGAGGGCACGCATGGACTGAAGCGGGTCCTGGAGCGCCGTGTGCCGTGGCTTCCCGTGCGCATGGCCCTGGGCGGCCTGGGGGTGGTGGGGCTCTGGAAGCTCGCGGGCACCAGCGACTACCTGGGCCTGGGCGTACCCGGCATCCTTCGCGCGTTCGAGGATGTGTCACTGCCCTGGGGCGCGTTCGCCTGGAAGCTCGTGTTCACGGTGGTGACGCTGGGCGCGGGGTTCCTGGGCGGAGAGGTGACTCCGCTGTTCTTCATTGGGGCGGCGCTGGGCAATGTCCTCGCCCGGCTGTTGGGACTGCCGGTGGACCTGGGCGCGGCGGTGGGCATGGCAGCGCTGTTCGCGGCGGCGGCCAATACGCCGCTCGCGCTGTCGCTGATGGCGGTGGAGCTGGTGGGCGCCTCCGTGCTGCCTCATGTGGCCATCGTCGCCACGGTGGCGTACCTGCTCACCGGCCACCGGGGCATCTATCCGTCGCAGCGCATCGCCCGGAGGAAGCTGGGCGGGCCTCTGCTGGACCGCATCGTCGCGTTGCGCGACCTGCACTCGGCGCCCCGGAAGGAACCCGAGGCGCCTCGCTAAGCAGGCGCTACTTGCAGGTGAAGGACCAGCGGCAGGTGCCGGAGGCGCACTCGCGATCGCTGGAGCAGGCCGCGCCCCGGCCTCGCTTGTTCACGCACTTGCCGGAGTTGAGCCCCCAGCCGCAGAACTGGTTCGCTCCGCAGTGCGAGTCGCTGTCGCAGAGGCAGCTGCCCGTGGGATTCACGTAGCAGTCCGCGCTGCAGCGGTCGGTGGTGCACTCGCGGTCGGACTTGCAGGTCTGACCGTAGGCCTTGGAGCGCGGCGTGTAGCACCAGCCCACCGCGTTGAAGCAGCCTCCGCACGCTCCGGAGAGGCACTGGCCGTCGCGGCTGCACGACGTGCCGTCCGTCTTGCGGTCCACGCAGTCGTTGTCGCCGGGGTTGGCCGGGATGTCGTTCTGGCAGTAGCGGGACGTGCCGCAGTCGCCGTCGTCATTGCAGACGCAGCGGCCGTCGAAGGTGGCGCAGAGGACGGAGGTGCACTGCTCGCTCTGGCACTCGTCGTCAAAGCGGCAGCCCTGGCCCAGCGTCTTGGAGTCCGGTGCGTAGGCCTTGCCGCAGACGGTGGGGTACGCCTGCTCGCGCTCTTCCGGCGGCACCCACGGCGCGATGCCTCCCGTGTCGATGTCCAGCGCCGGGTCCGCCATGCCGCCGTTGCGCGCGGTGCTCACGGTGCGCTCCCACATGCGGATGAACAGCTCCGCCGAGCGGTCCAGCGGCGTGGTGTCCGCGCCCAGGTTGCGCACGTCCCGGAGCAGGTCCGGCAGGAGGCCCACGTGGGCCAGGCCCTGCTCGTCGAACGGCGTGCCCAGCCGGCCCGGCGCCTCCAGCTCCTGCTGGTGGGCCTGCGCGTCCGCTTCCGCCTGGAAGCCCGCGGAGCATGCGCCGTTGGGACCGAAGCGAGGCCGGGTCTGCTGGATGAAGCCGTTGAAGTCCGCGCCGAAGGCCATGGGGACCTTGAGTCCCTGGCGGCCGTACTCGTAGGCCTGCGCGAAGGAGCGGCTGGAGCCCTGGCAGTCGTTGGCGATGTTCGCGGGCGTATACGTGCGCGTCTCGTCGTGCGCGGTGCGCAGGCCGAACATGCCTCCCGTGCGGCGGAGCATCTGCACCACCCAGGCGGGCGTGGTCTTCTCGTTCTGGGCGAGCTTGCCGTTCATCACCTCGCGGAAGTGGCCGTGGCTGATGAAGAGCGGGTAGTAGCGGTTCGCCTGGGAGACGGCGTACGCGTCACGCACGCCCTTCTCCGACAAGTGCGCCAGGTCGATGAGCATGCCCTTGTCCATCATCGCCTGGAGGAGCTGCTGGCCGTCCGCGGTGAGGCCCTTCACGTTGCGGCATTGGGCGTCCACGTCGAAGCCCAGCGTGAAGCCGGAGCCGGTGAGGCCGCAGTCGGTGTCGATGTGGCAGTTCTCCAAGAACTGCGCGGCCTGGAAGATGGCGTTGTGCGGAGCCGCTCCGCCGAAGCGGTTGTCCAGCTGGTGCACGGGCTGGAGGGTGCGCACGCCCAGCGCGTGGAAGCGGTTCAGCTCCGCTCGCCAGTCTTTCGCGCCGAAGAGCTTGCTGGTCTCGATGGAGAGGACCATGGCGAGCCTGCCCTGCGAGATGATCCGCCTCGCGTCCGCAGGCGACAGTGCGATCTCCACCCAGTCATTGGCCGCGTCGAAGGCGTGGGCCATCTGGAGCTGGACCTCCACGTCCATCATCTCGTCACAGGCGCGCTTGCGGTTCTGCGGGGGCAGCGCTTCGCAGAGGAAGCCGTTGCTCACGGCGGACACCACCACCAGCGACATGCCTCCCTGGTGCGCCTGCCTGAGCCACCCGCCCCAGGACTGCTGGTGGGCGATGGTGTCCCAGCGGGGCCACTCCGTGCCGGGCTGGCGGCGGCCCATGTGCAGGCCGGTGTCCCCCTGTGTTCCTTCAATCTTCCCGATGAACTCCGAGCCCACCGCTCCCGCGACTCCGAAGAGCTGGGACAGGACGGGGACCCCGCTCAGGTCCACGCCTCCGGAGTTGGGACACAGGTTGAGCAGGCCGCTCAGGTCCATGCGGACGCGGGCGTGGTCGCTCTCGGGCCAGCCTCCGTCACAGGTGTCGAGCGCTCCGTTGACGCCGCCGTGGAACCAGCCGCCTCCGAAGGCCTCCTCGGCGAACATGTGGTGGTGCAGCTCGGCGAAGCCCGGCACGTCCACGCCCTGCTTCTGGGTGGTGGGGTGTGGCGGGGGCTCCAGGTCCTCGGTGGGGGCACAGGAGAGGGAGGCCGCCAGCGTCAGGGCCAGGGGACTCCAGCGGAACCATGGGAGGGGATGGGACACGAACGCTCCGGGATGAGGGGAGCGTTCACATGCTTCAGCCCGGACGCCGCGTGCAAGACGCGGTGTCCCAGAGTGCGTTCGAGTAGTCGGCGGAGACGACCGCGAGATCACCCGCGTCGACCTTCGCCTTGAGGAGCAGGGAGCGTTCAGTGAGCTGGCGGGTGACGGCATCCACGTTCGCGTGCGCGGCCTTCACCACCTTGGGATCGTGCCTGTCCACGTCCGTGAGGTGGGCGTCGATGAGGTTGCTCTTCACGGAGGAGGCCAGCGCGTCGAGGTTGGGCAGGCCGGTGCTCTGGCCGTCCGGGGTGTGGCGATGCCCAGCAGCGCGACGGCTGCGGCGGTGCGAAGAAGAGGAATCGTGGGGTGGCTCTGGGGTGGGGAGGACGTGGGTCCGGGCGCCCGCTGGGGTAACAAGCCCAAAAGATAAATCCATATTTTCAAGACAAAGCCGTAAAAAAGACATGGGTCATAAAGAACCCATCCATGACTGCAATCGATTGCACTCCCAGCGTGCTGGCGCGGATTTGCCAAGTGGCAAGATGGCGAGAACAGGCCTGTTTACCGTGCGGTAAACGCCCTCTTCCTGCCTTGGGCCCCCCATAGAACTGCCCCACCTACGAGCCAAGGAAGGACCGGGCTTTACACGGTAAAGGGCCCCCAAGGTCCAGGGGGTCAACCCCGGGCGATATCTACTCACTTGAACGGGGTCTACTCTGGGTCTTCAGCAGCTAGATCAATAGGTTGAAGGCAGGGACACCCCTAGTTATCTACTCACGTATCTACTCATGGCTCCTCCCCCTGACTTCGCACAGCTCCTTGAGGTCATCCGACGGATTCAACCCGTTTCGGCGGAGGCTCTAAAGGAGCATTTCAAGGTTTCCCAGCAAACCATGTCTCGCTGGCTCAAGGCGTTGGGAACCGAGGTCTGTCGGATGGGGCGAACCCGGGGAGCGAAGTACCACCTGACTCGAGTCATCCCATCCCTGGGCCGCCAGGTCCCCGTTCACCGGGTCGACGAAGCAGGCAACTGGCAGCCCGAAGGGACCCTTCACTTCCTATCGCCTCAGGGAGCATGGCTGGAGCGCCTGACGGGTCCGGGTCAGCATTTCGAGGGCCGTCCCCATTTTGCCGAAGAGATGAGACCCCAGGGTTACATGGGGAAGGGGTTCCTCCAAAGGCATCAGGATCTGGCACTTCCTTCCCGCCCCGAATTCTGGACCGACGATCAAGTCTTCCTCGCGCTCTGCGCGCGTGGTGATGACTGCACGGGAGACCTCATCCTTGGCGAAGAGTCACTGAACCGCTTCCTCAACTCCGTTCCCCAGCCAATCAACCGGGACGACTATCCCCAGCGAGCGGTTGATCATCTCGCAGCGGGTGCGGGTTCGTCGGCAGGAGGCGAGCAGCCCAAGTTCGCCGGCTACTCGCAGGGCCGGCACGTTCTCGTGAAGTTCGCGGATGCGAGCAGTGGCACCGCCGGCCAACGCTGGTGTGACCTGTTGGTATGCGAGTACATCGCATTGGAAGCGGTTCGCGCTGCGGGTCTTGATGCCGCCGAAGCTGAATGGTTCACCGTGGGAGCCCAGCGCTTTCTGGAGGTCAACCGCTTCGACAGGGTCGGCCCTCGTGGCCGGCGTCCCTTGCTATCGCTTGGCGCCATCGACCATGAGCACATTGGCGATGGCGGGAAATGGATCCCGGTGTCCCAACGGCTTCTCGCCGAGCGGCTCATCACGCCAGAGGATGCTCGAAGGATACGATGGCTGGATACTTTCGGTCAGCTCATCGGAAACACCGACCGGCACAACGGAAACATCTCCTTTTTCATGGACGCCCCGAGGCGTTTCCGACTGGCTCCCATCTACGACATGCTGCCCATGGTGTTCGCCCCCGCGGGTGGGACGCACCTTGTCTCTCGACCATTCGAGCCCGCGCCTCCGACCTTGGGCACCCTGGATGTCTGGGCCGATGCCTCCCGCCATGCGCTGGCGTACTGGGACACGCTCATTTCCTCCCAGGACCTTAGCGAGGAGTTCCGTCAGCGCTGTGTGACCTGCAGGGGACAGCTCGCGGAACTCATTGCCCGCGTGCCGGCTCAGGGTACGGTCTGAGCCGTCAGCGCTCTTCGCCTCAGCTCCGGGGTGGCCACCTGGAACTCCGCGGGCAGCATCCTCAGGATGCGTTCGCGGCGGTGACGGGCGTTGGTCAGGCGCTGCTCCAGGGCGGCCTTCTCGGCTCGGGTCGCCTTGTCGGGCGTCGCGGTGCGCTGGGTGAGGGCGGCCAACCTTCGCGAGACTTCCTCCATCTCACGGTCGATGAGCACGGGTTGGATGTTCCGCTTCGCCTTCGCCTTGCGGCCCTGGGCGTTGTTTTCAATCCAGACCGGCAACACGGAGACATCCGCCAGGGACACCGGGGCTCCGGGATCCGCCCGGGTCACTCCGACTCTCAGGAGCAGGGTGTCCCGCTTGTCTCCGTCCTTGCCCAGTTGCCCCTTCACGTGCCGGTAGAAGCGCGCCTGGTTCGCCACCAGGTTGCCCAAGGAGTAGGCGATGAAACCCCGGCGCCCGGACTTCGTCGTGTAGGCCTCCAGTGGCTGGAGCACGTGCGGATGGTGGCCGATGACCGCGAAGGCTCCTGCTTCCAGGAAGGACTGACCCAAGGCCCGGTCCAACGGGTGCGGCGTGTCCGTGTATTCGCGCCCCCAGTGCCCCATCACGAAGAGCGCGTCGCATTTCGCTGCCGCGGCTCGCACCCGCTCCAGGGCCTCCTCTGGTTTCAGTCCCCTTCTCGAGGCGTGCTCCGGATAGGGCAACAGCGCCACGTGCGGCGCGTCCGCTTCCTTCGGGTTGCTGAAGCCGTTCAGGCTCCTCGTGAAGGAGAGGAAGCCCAGCTTGATGCCTCGCACCTCCATGAAGACCGGCTCCCAGGCCGCGTCTCTTGTCGTTCCCGTTCCCGTGTGGCGCAGTCCCGCCGCGTCCAGGTGACGCAGCGTCTCCACCAGGCCTTCCACGTGCTGATCCCTTGCGTGGTTGTTGCCCGTGGAGACCACCTTCACTCCGGCGTTCACCAATGCCTGCACCATGGATGGGGGCGCGTTGAAGACCAGCTCCTTCGTGAAGGCCTTGGTGTTGGCGGTGACTGGCGTCTCCAGGTTCACCACGCCCACGTCCGCGGTTCGCAGCACGTCCGACAGCGGGCCGAAGACGTGGTCCCAGCCTTCGTGGTTTCCAGTACGCGCGTGGGCCTTCGCCACGGACTTCACCTCGCCGTGCGGAATCACGTCTCCGCCAAAGACGAGCTCCACTCGCGCGGGCGCGGCCATCCCCCACAACGGGATGAACACCAGCAGGGCCCCCCACCCTCGCATCAGTCCTGCTCCCGCACTCCGATGAAGACTTCCCGGTTCCAGGGGTCCCTGCGCGTCGTCGCGGGACAGCCGGCCTCTCGCATCCATTCGAGCCAGTCGTCCCGACGGAACAGGCCGAAGCGGTGGCGCTCCTGCGACATGCTCACCGTCCCGTCCGCTTCCCTCAGCAGATAGGCGAACGCGGTCTCGAACGTCTCGTCGTCCGGATCCGGATCCCAGGTCCACATGAGGTAGCGCATTCCTCGCCCGTCCGGACCGTCGTGGCCTCCGGACTCGGTGAGGGGCTCGAAGGTCTCACGCACGCAGTCCGGCAGCAGCACCACCCGGCCTCCCGGACGGCAATGCGCCGCCGCGGTGAGGACCGTGGCCCGCGCGTCCTCGCGCTCCACCGCGTACATGATGGCGTCGTGCACCATCACCCGGTCGAACGTGCGCCCCAGCCGCAGCGTGCGCATGTCCCCCACGCGGTGCTCACACTCCGGATTCACCTTGCGGCTCACCGCCACCATCTCCGGCGAGCGGTCCGTCAACGTCAGCGTGAAGTGCTTCTTCAGATGGAAGGCCAGGCTGCCTCCGCCCGAGCCCAGCTCCAGCATCGTGCGCGCCGGGCCCTCCTCCGGGCGCAGCATGGGGAGCAGGTCTTCCGCCTCCTCCCCATACTCCTCCGGTGGCGAGAACATCGGCCACCAGGAGGCAAGGTCGGTGTAGAGCTGTGGCTCCTCCACGGGGGGCGGGAGCACGGTGCGCAACGACGCCATGGATGACTTCCTCGGAGACGGGGCACCGTTCTACCGCCCGGACAACCCGTGCGTCCATGAGGCCTAACGGACCTGGATGGCGTCCGCGACCACGTAGGTCCCCGCCGTCACCCAGCGGCTCAGCTGGACCTTGTTCCACCCCGCCGGGAAGCTCCACGTGCCGAGCGTGTTCCACCTGGCGCCGTTGATTGTCTGGTTCACCTTCACGTTCGCCAATTGCGTGCCGGAGGCGTTCGTGACGATGAAGGGCGCGGCCGTGGAGCGGTCGCTCGCCGCCGTCCACCACGCGTCCACCGTCTTCGTTCCCGCCGCGGCCATGTAGAACCAGAACGTCGCCGGCTCCGACACCGCCGCGCCCGGGGACACCAGGTAGCTGGTGCCGTAGTAGCCCGCCACGTTCGTGGAGGACGCCCAGCTGGTGCCCGTGAGCTGGATGTAGCCCTTGGACTGGTCGTTGTTCGCGTTGTTGCTGTCGATGACCAGCCCCGTCGACGAGCCGCCGCCGGACGTCCACAGGTACGTCACGTCCACCCAGTCGTTGTTCGACATGCCCAGGTCCAGCCAGAACGTGCCGTCCGCGAGGTCGATGCCCGCGGGGTTCGACGGCCGGCGGCCGAACTGGTCCAACCCGCCGTTGAAGTTGTCCTGGTACGCCGCCTGCGCCTCCGGCTTGCCCTGCGGCAGCGTCTTCCACATCTCGCGCACGCTGGACGGGTTCCAGTAGTCGTCCTTCGTGTTCCACGGGCCCACGTCCCAGACGGACGTCGTCGTGCACTTCGCCGTCTTCGAATAACAGACGCGCACCTGGTACTCGGAGCCTCCGTTGGACGCGAGGCCACGCCGCGAAGGCAGCGCGACGAAGCGGTCGTTGGTCTTGATGACGTGGCCGTTCGCCGTCGTGCCGCCCACCAGGCCCTCACGGGTGGCGTAGACGCGGTAGGTCAGCGGCGCGAGCGTCTGGAGCGCCTCCTCCGTGCCGGTGCCTTCGCGCCAGCCTTCCAGGCCCACCTCCTGGACCACCGGACCGCGGCCTCGCTCGTCGGCGATGAGCGCGAGGCGGACCTGCACCTCCGTGCCCGCGCGGGGCAGGCGCACGGCTTCGCCTTCGGTGGCGGTGCGCCATTCGGTCCAGGCGCCTCCGGGGGTCCTCACGCGCACGTCGACTTCGACACCCTGCCCCAGGCCCACGGCTGCCTGGACGCGCGGGCGGAAGGTGTCCACGGGCTGCTCGAGCGTGCGCGCCGGGAACTCGAAGAGGCCCGTGAGCCGGCTCAGCGTCTTCCGGGCGGCGCATCACGGCGTTGGGTTCGTAGAGCAGCCCGTCCCGGGTGCCCACGAGCTCCGACGTGCCCGTTCCGGCGGAGAGGTTCTCCGTCCAGTGCTGCGCGCCGGGCTCCGCCGCCTCCGCTCCTTCCGCGAAGACCGCGCCCAACATCACCGCCATCAGGGTGGACCGCCACGACGCGCGCATGCCTGGACTCCCGGGAAATGGACAAAAACGTTTAGACCGTTCAACGTTTAAATCCGTCTTTCCCGGTTCTCAAGAGCCAAGGCGTGAAACAGCGTTGGCTCGGTGCATCACGTCCCGTTGATGACGTTGCGGATCCACGGCGTGTACGTGGCCACGTTGGTGAACACGGAGAACGTGTTGCACTGACTGGAGCCGAACCCGCTCACAATCCCATACAGCTTCCCGTTGAAGGCCAGAGGGCCTCCGTCGTCCTTCGTGCAGACGTTCGCGGTGGCGCTCGGCGCCGTGCACAGCATCGCGCCGTTGACGTAGTCGCTTCCCACCAGGTCGCGGCAGGTGGCCGTGGAGGTGATGCTCAGGTTCAGGCGCTTGAGCCCATCGGAGGTGGGCGCGTTCGGGGTGCGGCCCCAGCCGCTCGCGACGTACGGCACGCCCGTGGGCGCGGGCGCGTCCGGCAGCGTCAGCGGTTGTATCGCCTGGGAGAGGTTGAAGGGCTGGGCGAGCTGGAGGAGCGCGACGTCGTGGGCCGACCCGTCATAGGACGGGTGCAGCACCTTGCGCGACACCGCGCGGTACTGCTCGTCCACCTCCACCGTGCCCAACCGCAGGTCTCCCGCGTAGATGCGCATGGACGCGGGCGTGACGCCCTGGACGCAGTGGGCGGCCGTCACCACCCAGCCGGCCCGGATGAGCGTGCCCCCGCAGGTGAACGCGCCCGACACATGGAGGCGCACCTGGTGGGGCAGCTCGTACCGGGCCGCGAGGCCTCCGCCGAGGATCTCCTGGGTCTGGACGCCGGGGACCGAGACCTCTTCCGGCTCCCCTCCACAGGCGAGGAACCCCAATGCCATCAACGCGGACGCGAAACGGGATGTCTTCATGCGGTGAGACATGAAGGATTCACGTCTCACCGTCAATCCTGTAAATCGCGACTAGTCAGTCCACCGACTTCGTGCCGAAGAGGCGGTCTCCCGCGTCGCCCAGGCCGGGCAGGATGTAGCCGTGCGAGTCCAGCTTCTCGTCGATGGCGGCGGTGAAGACGCGCACGTCGGGGTGGTGCTCGCGCAGGTTCATCAGGCCCTCCGGACACGCGAGCAGGCACACGAAGCGCAGTGAGCCCGGGCGGCTTCGCTTCACCCGCTGGAGCGCCGCCACCGCGGAGTTGCCCGTCGCGAGCATCGGGTCGCAGACGATGACGTCGCGGTCCTCCAGGTTGGCGGGCACGCGGTAGTAGTACTCCACGGCTCCGAGCGACTCCGGGTCGCGGTACAGGCCGATGTGGCCCACTCGCGCGGACGGGACGAGCTGGAGCAGGCCGTCCAGGATGCCCTGCCCTGCTCTCAGGATGGGCACCAGCACCAGCTTCTTGCCGTCCAGCGCCCAGCCCGTGGTGCGCGCCATGGGCGTCTCAATCTCCTCCTCGCGCAGCTTCAGGTCTCGCAGCGCCTCGTACCCGAGCAGGAGGGAGATCTCCTCCAGCAGCGCCCGGAAGGCCGCCGTGCTCGTGTCCGTCCTGCGCATCACCGTCAGCTTGTGCTTCACCAGCGGGTGATCCACCACCGTGCAGTTCGGGAAGTCCATGCGTCCTCCTCTTGGATTTGTGTTTCAGAACACCGTGCCGTCACTGCGGATGCGGATGGGCGGTACGCCCCCGGGGCGCAGCTCCGCCGCCACCCGGCGCCCCGCCGTCCACGTGCCGCCCTGGAGCACCTTCGCCAGCGGCAGCTCCTCCGCGCTCAATTCCAGACGCCCTCGCACCAGCGCGGCCACGCGGTCCAGCAGCGCCACCGTCAGCGCCCGCCACTCCACGATGGGCGGGTCACCCGGGCCGTAGACCTCCGTCGTCAGGCGCGGGTCCTGCGGCACCAGCACGCCCAGGTCCACGAAGAGGCCGCCGTTGCGGTACTCCGGCAGGCCGGTGAGCGCGTCCAGCTCCGTCACCGTCACGCCGGCTTCCGCCAGCGGCTCCACCAGTGAGTACGCCAGCCACTGGGACAACTTGTGGAAGGGCACCAGCGAGTCCGCGCTGCCCGGCGGCCCGAGCGCCGGATGCGGCCACACGTCGCCCAGGTTCACGCCGTCCACCGTCGTGCGACCCGGCCAGATGGGGCCCAGCACCTCCAGCACCGTGCCCAGCACCTCCGCGGCCCTCACGCTGCGGCGGTGCGCGGCCAGCATGTCGAACAGCGTCCCGGGCCTGGGCAGCACGCGCGACAGCGCCTGCATGAGGTGCAGCCGCCCCTCCACGCCCAGGAGCGGATTGGACTCCGACACCTGGAAGCCGCGCTCCAACTGCTCGCGCGTCATGCGGCCCAGCGCCTCCGCGTCCGCGCGCAGCGGCCGGTCTGGATCCGACGAGAAGCCGCCCGCCATGAACATGCGCAGCGACGCCACCGCCAGCCCCTCCGAGCGCACGTAGGACGCGCCTCCGGGCTCCTGGTAGCGCCACGCGGGGCCGCTGCCCGCGTCCAGGAGCACGCTCACCACGCCCAGGTCCACCTTGGCGCGTGCGCGTTCCTCCGGCGGCAGCGGGGCCAGGCGCGCCTCCAGCTGCGCGAGCCTGGGCACGCCTCCCGCGTCGAAGTGCCTCCAGCGGCTGTGCACCGGGATGTCCAGCCGGGGGTACGCCTCGTGCGTCACCGCCAGCACCCGGTCCACCACCGTGGGCAGCCGGGACGGCTCCACCCGGAAGTACTCCAGCCGGCCGGCGAGCCCCAGGTCCAATACCTGGTGACAGCGCTCGCGGATGGCCGCCGGGCTGCGCAGCCAGGCCACCGTGGGGGACACCTCCTGTACCCGGATCGCGTCAAGCATCGAGGTCCCGTCCCTTCACCTGCGCCAGTTCCCCCGCGTCCGCCACCGGCCCGCGCGTGAAGTAGCCCGCGGCCTTCTTCGCCTCCATCTCCACCTTCGCGTCGGCGGGGATGAGCCCGTCCGGGATGGGGACCCGTTCGAGGATTTCAATGCCCGAGCGCACGATGGCGTCGTGCTTCATGTCGCTCATGGAGATGAAGCGGTGGATGCGCGTGATGCCCAGCCAGTGCAGCACGTCCGGCATCAGCTCCTGGAAGCGCATGTCCTGCACGCCCGCCACGCACTCCGTGCGGTGGAAGTACGTGGCCGCGGAGTCTCCGCCCTCCTGGCGCTTGCGTGCGTTGTAGACGAGGAACTTGGTCACCTCGCCCAGCGCCCGGCCCTCCTTGCGGTGGTAGACGATGAGCCCCACCCCGCCCTGCTGCGCCATCCGCACGCACTCCTCGATGCCGTGCACCAGGTAGGGCCGGCAGGTGCAGATGTCGCTGCCGAAGACGTCCGAGCCGTTGCACTCGTCATGCACCCGCGCCGCCAGCGGCACGTCCCGGTCCGCGAGCGAGGTGATGTCGCCAAAGACATACAGCGACAGACCGCCGATGGGCGGCAGGAAGACGTGCAGGTCCGGGCGGGTGATGAGCTCAGGGTACATGCCTCCGGTGTGCTCGAAGAGGCCGCGGCGCAGCGCGCCCTCCGTGAGGCCGAAGCGTTCGGCGATGCCGGGCAGGTACCAGACGGGCTCCACCGCGGCCTTCACGACCTTCACGTCGCCGTTCGCCGCGACGAGGTCGCCGTCCACCTTGAGGCGCCCGGCGGCCATGGCCTCGCGCACCTCCGGCATGTTGATGTGGGCCCGGGTGACGGCGATGGTGGGCCGGTAGTCCACGCCCTGCTCGGCGTAGGCGCGGAACACCTGCGAGGCCACCGCGCCCCAGGGGTCCAGCGACACGATGCGCTTGGGGTCGCTCCACGCCGGATGGGGCCCCACCTGCGCCGCGGGCGAGGTGTTGGTCAGGTCCGCCTTGTGGTCCTGCGGCAGCTTGCCCGCGGACACCGCCAGCGCGCGGTAGATGGAGTACGCGCCCGAGTGCGTGCCGATGACGTTCCGGTTCGCGGGGTCGGAGAGCGTGGCCACCACCGGGCCCCGGCGCAGCGGCTCCGGCTCGCCCCAGCGCAGGGGGACTCCGGGGGCCTGACCATCGGGATGGGACGTGAGACGGATGTGATTGACCGGCTTCTTGTCAGCCATGGGGTGCACCCTCCTCGCGGGGCGCGTGGGAAAGGACAGATGTCTGGGAATGGGGGCGAAGCAGCGGCTTGTGTCAGCTCATCCAGGAGCCGTCGGTGCGCGCGGACCACTTGCGCGTCACCTTCTTGAGCTGGCTCCAGAAGTCGAGGCTCGACGGTCCCGTCACGTCCCCGTGGCCGAACTTCGATTCGCCCGTGCCACCGAAGGAGAAGGGCTCGCGCGGCACCGGCACGCCCACGTTCACGCCCACCATGCCGGCCCTGGCGCCCTCCACCACCGTCTGCGCCACCGCGCCGTTGGTGGTGAAGATGGACGCCGCGTTGCCATAGGGCGACGCGTTCTCCACCGCGAGCGCCGCCGACAGCGTGGGCACCCGCACGATGGACAGCACCGGGCCGAACAGCTCACGCCGCGCGGCCTCCATGTCCGGGCGCACGTGGTCCAGCACCGTGGGCCCCAGCCAGTGGCCGTTCGCGTAGGCCTCGCCCGCGGGCCGCTTGCCCCGCCCGTCCAGGAGCACCCGCGCCCCGTCCGCCTGCGCCCTGGCGATGGCCGTCTCCAGCCGATCCACCGCGCCCCGGTCGATGAGCGCGCCCATGCCCGGGCCGACCTCCAGACGTGAGGCCCGCCGGAGGATGTCGTCCACGAGCGGCTGCACGTCCCCCACCGCGAGCATCACGCTGGCCGCCATGCAGCGCTGGCCCGCGCAGCCGGTGAACGAGTCCACCACCGCCTGCGGCGTGAGCTCCGGGTCCGCGTCCGGCACGACGATGAGGTGGTTCTTCGCGCCGCCCAGCGCCAGCACGCGTTTGCCGTGACGGCTGCCCTCGACATAGACGTGCTTCGCGACGGGGGACGAGCCGACGAAGGCCAGGGCCTTCACGTCCGGGTGCTCCAGGAGCGCGTCCACCGCGGGCTTTGCTCCATGCACCACGGAGAAGACGCCGGGTGGATAGCCGGCCTCCACCATCAGTTCGCCCATGGCGGTCGCGGTGAGCGGCACCTTCTCCGACGGCTTGAGGATGAAGGCGTTGCCCACCGTGATGGCGATGGGGAACAGCCACAGGGGCACCATCGCGGGGAAGTTGAATGGCGTGATGCCGGCGACGACGCCCAGGGGCTCGCGGCGGTATTCACAGGTGACGCCCCGGCTCACCTCCAGGTGCGCGCCGCTGTCCAGGTTCTGCAGCGACAGGGCGAAATCACAGACCTCCATTCCCTTGAGCAGGCCCGCGCGGCCCTCCGCCACTGTCTTGCCGGATTCGCTCGCGGCCAGGTGCGCGAGCCTTTCCAGGTGCGTCTCCAGGAGCGTGCGGAAGCGTTGCAGGAATTGGGTGCGCTCGCGCAGCGGGGTGACGCGCCAGCCTTGCGCGGCGGCCTTCGCGGCCTCCACGGCCTGGGCGACACCCGAGGCGGTCGTCAGCGGCACGCGGCCGATGAGCGCGCCAGTGTAGGGACTGCGGACCTCCTGCGCGGACGCTCCGGCGGGAGAGACCCACTCTCCGCCCACGAGGTTGCGACAAGAGACAACGCTCTCGGGTAACCGAACAAAGGACACGCGCACCCCCCCGGTGTTGCGTGACGAATGGACGGCAAGGATAGACGCAAACCCGGAAGCCAGGGCAAGGCGGGGGGCGTCACCGTGTCATTGCTTGATCGGAAGCAATGGATCTCCCCATGTTGCTGTGTCGCAAACCCGACCGATGCGTGGGTGCGCGAACGTGCGCGCCGCGCTTCGTCAGGCCTGGGAGAGCATCCGCTGGTGCCGCTCCGACAGCGCGGAGGGGTCCGTGAGGGCGCGCAGCTCCGCGATGGCGGTGGCGTCCTCGGTGTCCGGGTTGAGGCCGAGCGAGATGGCCTCCAGGTACAGCTCCAGCGACAGCAGGAAGCGCGAGTCGGCGGTGAGCGGGTCGCCCTGCTCGCGCATCAGCTCGCCGTCCTCGCGCACCAGCTTCGCGAGCATCCGCACGCGAGAGGCGGTGCCGAGCAGGCGCGAGGTGGACTCGGCGTCCGCGAGAGTGAGTGCGCCGTACTCCATGCCCAGCACGGTGAGGGCGGTGTCGCGGATGTGGTTGCGTGCGTCCCCGTACCGCTTCTCCTTCCGGGCCTTGAGGATGCTGGCGATGGCGGCGGCGAACTGCTCGGCGGCGCGCTCGATGAAGTCCTTGCGGAGGGACATGGGCCCCACAGGGTAAGCCCGACCTGGGGCGCACGCACCTTTCCCACCGTGACGGCACCCCCCTGTCACATGAAACCCGTGAGGTTCCACGTGGTTTCACCGTCAGGTGAGACAACGAGAAAGCCGCGGACCGCACCGCCGGTGTTCGTGTCCCCCCGGGATTCGATGACCAACCGGGTGGCCCGGTTCCGTATCCATTTCGAGCGCGGATCCACGGCGGTCCCGGGTGATTCGCGCACCCCCCGACGTCATTCATCTGGAGAGTTCACCGTGGGAGCGCCTTTCGCTCGCGCACAGCTGCGTCCGTTGTCCGAGGCACCGGTCCTGGAATGGGAGATCCGGTGGGACATCACCGACTCCGAGCGCATCCGCATCATCCTCGCCACCGCCGCCGCGCTGGGCTCGGCCGCATTGCTGCGACGGGGAGACATGGCGTCGCCGCTGCGGCTGGAGACGCTGGAGGGGGAAGGCGGAGTCCTCCACTGGTCCGGGCTGACGGTGGATCCAGGCGCGGACGCCTGGGAGGTGGAGGTGTTTGGCCATGGCTGCGTCTACCGGATGCTCCTGTCCGGAGAGACAGCGGAGCCGGGGACGTGGGTGACGCCGCTGCCCCGTCAGTTGATCCAGGTGCGCCGCCGGGCGCATCGGCGTGCTCCCGCGCCCGCGGACCTGCGCTTGCGTCTGCCGCTGCCGGGATGGCTGGGCCGGGAGCGCGACGCGGTGGATGTGTCCCTGCATGGGATGGCGCTGCGGTTGGGGACCGGAGAACGCCTCTCGCCGGGCCGGGTGCTCCAGCCCATCGAGCTGCGCACGGCGACGGGTGAGGTCGTGTCTCTGCGCGGAGAGGTGCGCCATGTGTCGGACCGCGCCGATGGGGAGCTCCAGTGCGGGCTCCAGGTGACGCCGCTGTCCGTCGAGGATGGCGAGCGATGGCAGGCGCTGGTCGCTCGGGCCCTTCATCCGACGACCTGTGTCGATGGCGCGCGGGCGGAGGAGCAGTGGCGGCTGTTCATCGACTCCGGCTACTTCAACCTGGCCGGCCGGTCCGCGGAGGACTTCGAGTCGCGGCGGCGGAGCTTCATCGAGCTGGGCCGCCAGGCCGGTTCGATGGGCTCGGTCCTCACCGAGGTGGTGTGGCCTTCCGAGCGCGGCGTGGAGGCGACCCTCTCCGCGATGAAGCCCTACCGCTCCGTGTGGATGGTGCACCAGTTGGCGCGGCGCCAGGACGCCACGCGGTTCGAGCGCCTCAGGGGCCAGATGCTGCGTGAGCTGTACGTGCACTGCGTGGAGCACGCGCAGCGGGACAGCGGGTTCCGATGGTTCGCGGCGTACATCGAATCGACCGTGCCCTTCACGTACCGCTCGCACGTCGGCTTCGCCGACCGCATGGCGGCGACGGGCCGGACGCTGATGCTGCCAATGCGAATGATTGACGTCGAGTGTGGCCATCCCCCTGCCCCGCCGCTGGCGGGTCTGGAGTTGGGCCCCGCGACGGAGGCGGAGCGGCGGCTGCTGGTGGAGCGGATCGCCCTCACCCGGCCCGCCTGCTACGCCGAGGCGTTGGACCTGCGCCTGGAGACGCTGGACCTGCGGGACGTGACGCGGACCTGGCAGTCGGTGGGCCTGGAGCGCGAGCGGCACCTGCTGGTCGCTCGCGAGGGCGCGAAGCCGGTGGCGGTGGCCGTTTTGGAGTCGGGGCCTCCCGGTACCAATCCCTTCGGGCTGCTGGACTCCGTGCGGGTGTTCGCGCTGTCGCCGCGTGCGCGGCAGGCCTATCCGGCGCTGATGGATGGGGCTCGCCGCTGGTTCGCGGACCGGGGCCGCGACGTCTTCACCTTCCTGGCCGAAGAGGCTGGTGACGTGGAGGCCTCGGGCCTGCACGACCCGGCGCCCGACGCGAAGCCGTACCTGTGGCTCATCCCCGCCGAGCTCGCTCCCGAATTCCTGGAGCACATCCACGAGCAGACGGCTCCCCGTCCGCTCTCCCATCCCCAGAAGGAGCTGTCATGACCCTCATCCAGACCCACTACCTGCCGCACACGAAGGAAACCCGCGCCCGCCTGGACACGGACGCCGTCGTGCGCACGCTCCTGTCGCCGGACATCACGCCGGACCTGATGGCGCGCTTCCTCATCGAGTGGTCCGCCCGGGGCGCGTACATGACCGAGCCGGTGGACGGGTGGATCCGCGGCGCCGGTGAGCGCTGCATCGCGCTGGGCCAGGAGAAGGTGGGCCGGCAGCTCATCACCCACGCGAAGCACGAGGCCGGCCATCACCTGATGACCATTCAGGACGCGCGCGTGCTGACGGCGCAGTGGAACGCGAGCCACGCACAGCCACTGGACGCGGATGCGCTGGTCGCACAGGCGCCCACGGCCGCCATGCGCGAGTACCGGCAGGTGCACGACGAGGCCATCACCGGTGACCTGCCGCTGGGTCAGGCCGCCATCGAGTACGAGGTGGGCTACCTGGCGGTGGTGCTGGTGCCGCGCATCCTGGCGCGCGTGCGTGAGGTGCTGGGACAGGGGACGCTGGACACGCTCACCTTCCTGCGCGAGCACGCGGAGGTGGACGTGGGCCACACCGCGCTCAACGAGCGGATGATGGAGGGGCTCCTGAGCACCCATCCCGAGGAGGGCCGGCGGCTGGCGTCGTTCGGTTCGCGCGGGCTGGACTGCTACCTGCGCTTCCTGGACGACTGCATGGAGGCGGCGCGCCGGAGCGTGGGCGGCGTCACGGCGGCGGCCGCCTGAGGGGACTCACGGGGCCGTGTGGCTCCGTGACTTCCAGTACTCGCGCTGCGCGGGCACGGAGATGAGCTCACGCTCCGGATAGCGCAGCGCGGTCAGCTTGCCTCCGAACACACAGCCCGTGTCCACGCAGACGGTGTTGTTCACCCATTCGGATTCCGGCACGGGAGTGTGGCCGTACACGACCGTGGCCTGTCCGCTGTACCGCGCCGCCCAGTCGGCTCGCACCGGCAGGCCGTAGGCGTCCGCTTCTCCCGTCGTCTCTCCGTAGAGGGCGAAGTCGCGCACCTCCGGGGTGTCCCGGCCGTGCATGGGTTCCTTCAGGCCCGCGTGCGCCACCACCAGGCGGCCGTCGTCCAGGACGTAGTGCGTAGGTCCGGCCTCAATGAAATCCGCCACTTCTTGGACGAAAGCTGGAGGCTCGCGCTCCAGTTGCTCCAGCGTCATCGCGAGCCCGCGCCCCACTCGCACGTCCTTGCCACGCAGCTTCTTGAGCAACTTGATTTCATGGTTGCCCGGCACGAATAGCGCCCTGCCCGCATACCCCATCCCCATCACCAGCTTCAGTACCTCCACTACTCCTGGCCCTCGGTCAACCAGGTCGCCCAGGAACACCACCATGCGTCCTTCGTTGCCCCCCACCTCGAAGCCCTCGTTGTAGCGCAGATAGCCCAGGCGCGGCCCGATGACGTAGCCCAGCTTCGTCAGCAGAGCCTTGAGTTCGTCGAAGCACCCGTGGACGTCTCCAATGATGTCAAAGGGTCCGTGCTCGTACTGACGATGGCAGCGCAGTGGCTGATGCTCGAAGGCCACCGCGCCCACCGTCTCCGGCGTGAGCACGTGCACGTGCCGGATGCCTTCCTTGGTCAGCCCCTTCAGCGCGTTCTGGAGCTGCTGCACCTGGTTGCGCAGGGCCTTGGGACTGGCCGACCCGGAGCGCGTGCGGTTGCGCTCCAGACAGAGCGCCTCCGGCGTGTCCATGGCCACCGCGACCAGGGCGACGTGGTGCTCGCGCGCCAGGGTCACGTAGTGCCGGCGGGACTCGGCGCTGAGCGGGACTCCGTCGATGACGGTGAGCGTGCCCTTCGTGAGCCTTCGGGCCACTTCGTCGTGGAGCTTCGTTTCGTTGCCCGTGCCGGGCAGCACGTCCTCTGGGAGGAAGTGCGCGTTCGCGAGGGTGGACTTGCCGGAGCCGGAGGGGCCCAGGAGCAGCACGAGCGACTGCTCGGGAATGGGAATCATCATGATTTGAACACCGGGGTGTGGGTCGGCGTGCCGACCGGCGCCCCTTCCGGGGCAGGGCGCACGCCACGACTCCAGCGCGCGATCCCTTCCGGTGCCCGGGTCACGCGAGCGTTCGCGGACCCTCCGGCGTCAGACGGGATGCGCTCTCCACGGATGAACGCGTTCCCGCCTGACATGCGTCACTTCAGGGGCAGCAGGTACGCCTCCAGGAACACGTCCGGGAGGCGGTCCATGTCGCCTTCCGGCGCACGCTGGTAGCCACGGCGCTGGTACATGCGCGCGACGCCCTCCGCGCCCCGGCGCACGTGGAGGGAGATGGCGTCCACGCCCCAGCGCTTCGCCAGGACCTCCGCCTCCGCCAGCAGCGGCTGGGCCAGGCCCTGGCCGTGGTAGCGCACCGAGGTGGCCAGGGCGCGCAGGTCCGCCGTGCGGGGCAGCCAGGCCTCCGTGCCGGGTGCGCCGGGCGGGTACAGGGCCACCGTGCCCACGACCTCTCCGTCCACTTCCGCCACCATGATGGTGCACACCTTGCGCCTGGCGGCGACGTCGCGCAGGAACGCCTTGCGCTCCTCGGAGTAGACGACCTCCGGCAGCTTCTTCGCGTACTGCGTGACGTAGGCGTCCACCAACAGGTCGCCAATCGCCTTGTCGTCCTCGGGCCGCGCCTCGCGGATGACAGCTCGCTTCACCACGTCCGTGCTCATGCGCCGCCCTCTAGCATGACGCCCCGGAGCCCGCGCGGCGCTTCCGGGCAGGCAGCCAGCGTTGTACCTCCCTCGTCCGACATGGGTCCGACCCGGCGACCAGGCCCCAGAGTCCGGGACGCGGCGCTCCAAAACCTGTCCGACTGTCGGACAGGTTTCCGCTGCCGGCTGGACCGGGAGCCCCCGAGCCGTGGGCGTCCCAAACCTGTCCGACTGTCGGACAAGTTCGCGCGGAGTGCCTCCGGCAGGGCAGGCCTGGGGCCGGGACGCGGTTTTCCAAAAACCTGTCCGACTGTCGGACAGGTTCGCGCGTTGTCCCTCCGGCAGGGCGGGGACGAGAGGTCGGGCCGCGACGCTCCAAACTTGTCCGACTGTCGGACAAGTTCATCTGGAGTGCCTCCAGCAGGGCGGGCCCTGAGCCGGGCGACGGTCTTCCGAAACCTGTCCGACTGTCGGACTGTCGGACAGGTTCATCTGGAGTGCCTCCAGCAGGGCGGGCCCTGAGCCGGGCGACGGTCTTCCGAAACCTGTCCGACTGTCGGACTGTCGGACAGGTTCATCTGGAGTGCCTCCAGCAGGGCGGGCCCTGAGCCGGGCGACGGTCTTCCGAAACCTGTCCGACTGTCGGACTGTCGGACAGGTTCATCTGGAGTGCCTCCAGCAGGGCGGGCCCGGGAGCCTGGGCCGCAGCGCTTCAAAACCGGTCCGACTGTCGGACAAGTTCGCGCGAAGGGCCTCCAACTCGAAGGGGCCAAGGGGTCCGGGCGACGGTCTTCCGAAACCTGTCCAACTGTCGGGCAGGTTCGTGCGTTGGGCCTCCGGCAGGGGCCTCCACCCTGGCGCGTTGCGGCAGGCGCGCTTGTCCTGCCCTGCGCCTACCTCTTCCGGGCGGGCACGGTCACGCGAGCGTGACGACGACGCATGCCTCCGAGCGCCCAGGCCGCGAAGAGCAGGCCTCCAGCGACCGCCGCCGTTCCGCCTCCGCCCGTGGTGCAGCCTCCTGCTTCGGCGTCATCAAGCGCGTCCGGCGTCACGTCGGACGGTGAGCCGGGTGAGCCCTTCGAGGGGCCTCCCGCGGCTTCGTCCGGCAGGGGCTCCGTGCCTCCGTCCGCCGGCGTGCCTGCGTCCGGCGGCTGCGTTCCCGCGTCCGGCGTTTGGGTCGCGGTCAGCTCCTCGTAACGCTGGATGAGCTTCAGCCTTGCCGCGTCGAAGGCGGCTCCGTCGTCCGTCACTCGCGACGCGGCGGGGATCAGGTCCCGGGCCACCTTGCGCGCGAAGCCCGGGTCTCCCGCGTCACTCACCGCCTTGAGCCACTCGTAGTCCTGCATGCCCTGGCGGATGAGCTTGAGCCGCAGCGATGCCACCGGCACGTCCGTCTTGCCGCCGATGGCCTCCGGCGTGCCCGGGTAGAAGAGCGTCCCGTCCCCGTTGCCGTTGAAGCGGTACTGGTCCGTCCATGCCGTGGAGAGCATGCCGACCGACTGGTAGTAGAGCTCGCCCGTCGCTCCCTGCAGGAACGTCACCCACTCCATCGCGCGCGCCTTCGCCGCCGACCGGTCCAGCATGTACGACGGCCAGCCCGCGCCCGGCTTGTTCTCCGGCGCGTTGGTTCCATACGCACAGCCGTGGCTCATGCAGCTCTGATACATCCACAACGCCGTTCCCGGACGCTCCAGGAAGTGCGTGTACGTCCCCCGCTGATCGCCCCGGAAGTTCGCGTCCGTGCCGTCCAGGTGGTTCACCAGCGGCACCGCCAGGTCCACCGCGTCCTCCAGGTTGTTGGCCTTCAGTTCGCGCGAGTTCGTCGTCAGCATCGTGCGCAGCCCGGGCGCTGCCTGGCGCACCAACTCTCCCGTCTTGTGCACCTGCGCGAAGGGCGTGCCGTAGGGCGGCTCGTCTCCCAGTTGCACGTAGGCCCGGTCCAGCCAGCCCTTCGCCTTCATGTGCGCCGTGAAGTCCTTCAGGTTCGCCGCGTCGAGCGGACCCACGTACTCCAGGCTCGTCATCCTCGCGCCCTGCAACCGGTTGGGCGCCGTGCCCTCCAGGTACGGTCCCCATGTCGCGTCGAAGCTGCTCCACTCCGGCGGCCACGGCTTGCGTGGGAAGAGGCTGGAGAGCGTGAAGCGGTGCTCCAATGCCATGCGCTGGTAGCGCGCGAGCAGCGGCTGCAGTTCCTCCGGCGTGCAGTCCTCGCGGCCCGTGTGCGCGCGGCACACGTGCGGCGGCCAGAGCAGGAACGCGGAGGACAGCGAGGACGTGCTCGGCAGTTCCGCGTCCACCACCGTCAGCCTGGCCGTCACCTGCCGCTGGAAGCCTCCGTCCGCCTCCACCGTCACCGTGCCCGTGTAGTCCCCGGGCGGCGCGTCCTTCGGCACGTGCACGTCCACCCAGAGCGCCCGTGCCTCCTTCGCCGGCACGTCGAAGGGGAAGGCGCTTCGCGTCTCACCGGCGATTTCATCCGTGTCCGGCACCAGCCCGTCCGGCCATGCGCCCACGGACTCGCCCGCCACCGACGCCTGCTTCGTGGTGACCAGCGCCTGGCGGTACAGCGTCACGTCCGGCCCCGTCAGCGTCGTGGAGCCCGGGCCCTCCAGCGCGGGCAGCTTCGCGCGCACGCCCTTCAGGCCCGTGTCGCCGCCTTGCAGCGCGACCTGGAAGGAGACGAACTCGTTGCGCGCGGCGGTGAGCCGCACCTCGGTGGCGCTCCGGGCGGCGGTCCCCGGCCGCACCTTCACCATCATCCCCTCGCCCCACACGGCGGGCCCGGCCGCGTACACCGGCAGGGCCACGGTCAGCGACAACAGGGCGGCGGCACGGAACGGTCGAATCACAGGCATGAAGAGACCAACGCGACCCGGCCCTGCCTGCCTTCCCGCACCGGGCGCCCCTGTCAGCCTGTCAGGCAGCCGGACAGAAGCCGGGCGCTGGCTTGCTCCCACGCCGAGCCCGGTGAGACGCTTTCCGGCCTCATGGCCTGGTTCGAAGACCTCACCCCGTGTTCCGACCCCGGCGAGGGCGGCAAGCCCGTGCTCGCGGTCGGGTGGATCGACCACCTGCACCCGTATCCGCGCGGCCACGCGTCACGGCGCTTCGTGATGCGGCTGGTGGAGCTGCTGGAGGACCCGTGGCAGCCCCGGCGTTCGCTCGGGTGGCACGCCTGCGGCCTGTGCCGGTTCACGGAGGGGCCCCGCACCTTCGAGCTGGAAGAGGGCCCTCGCGTGAAGCTGGGCACCAGCAACCTGTTCATCCCCGCGTATGACCGGCTCTACATCGCCCCGTCGATGATGGTGCACTCCGTGGATGCGCACGGCTACGCGCCACCGGACGAGTTCGTGAAGGCGGTGCTGGTGTGCCCGCCCATGCGCTCCCCCGCGTACCTGGCCGCGCTGCGCGACGTGGCGCCGCCGTGGCTTTTGGAAGCGGGTCCCCTGCCCCGGATGTCCGCGGGCGCCCGGCTGAGGGCCCGTTCGCGCCGCACGCGCCGGCTCATAGGAAGTCGCCGATGAACCACGGCAACTGCTCGCCCAGCTTCTGAAGCAGGCCTCGCTGCTTCCAGCCGTGCCAGTGGACCTCCGCCGAGTGCGTGAGGTCCGCCTCGAAGGACTTCGCCAGCTCCTCCGCCAGCACCGGGTCCTCCACCATCACCGAGCCTTCGTCGGTGTGGCTGAGCGCCAGCGGATCCAGGTTGGTGGAGCCCACGACGCTCAGCACGTCGTCCGCGACCAGCGTCTTGGAGTGCATCATCGAGATCTCGTACTCGTAGATGCGCACGCCGGCCTCCAGGAGCCGGGCGTAGGACGCCCGCTGCGCGTTGAGCACGGGCCTCACGTCGTGGTAGCGGCCCGGCACCAGCACCCGCACGTCCACGCCCTCACGCGCCTTGAGGATGAGCATGTCGCTGATGGCCTCCGACGGGATGAAGTACGAGTTGGCGATCCACAGCCGGTGCTTCGCGGACGCGATGGACAGCAGCCACATCTTCGTGGCTTCCGACAGGAAGCGGTGCCCCGTGCTGGCGACGAAGAGGGCCCGCGCGTTGCCCGCGGGCGCGAGCTCCGGGAAGGACTCCGGGGGCAGGAAGGGGCCGCCGGACTCCTGCCAGTTCTGCGCGAAGGCGAGCTGCATGCCTCGCACGACAGGGCCTCGCACGCGCACGTTGGTGTCGCGCCAGGTCTCCGCCGCGTCGCCGCTGCCCAGCCAGCTTCGCCAGATGCCGAAGCCGCCGGTCAGCGCGACCTCGCCGTCGCGGATGACCATCTTGCGGTGCATGCGCGCGCGGATCCGCACCGCGTCCAGCGACGTCACCGCGCCCTGGTAGGGCCGGTAGATGCGCACGTCGCAGCCGGCGTCCGCGAGCACCGGGGCCACGACCTCGAAGTTCACGCTGCCCAGCGGATCCACGATGACCCGGCACTGCACGCCAGGAGCCCGCTCGCGCAGCGCGATGAGCAACCGGTCCGACGGGATGCCCGGACGCCAGATGTAGCTGGCGATGTGGATGCTGGAGCGGGCGGCGCGGATCTCCTCCTCGATGACGTCGAAGACCTGGCCGTTCTGCACCAACTCCACGCCGTTTCCGGGCTCCATCGGGATGCCCATCGTCTGCTCGATGGCGAGGTCCCGCTCCGCCGGGTCCTCCGGCAGCGCGCGCAGGCGCAGGTCCTGTCGGTGGTTCGGGTAGGGACACCCCGCGGCGAGCAGGGCGAGCAGGATGGGCCAGACCAGCCGCACGGTCCGGAAGCTAGGGCAGCCCCTGCCCTTCCGCATCCGCCGTGTGTCCCGGAGTCGAGGAAGCGCGTGGATGGACAGCGACACCGTCCACCCGCCGACGCTTGAGCCCCACGGCACGAGAGGCCGGTGGTGCTGGACGCGCCGCGTGCGCACTGCTGGGTGCGGACACCGGGTGCACGGGAGGACGGACACGGCATGGGGCGACGGGGGATGGCGGCAACGCGCGGGGCGCTCCTGTCAGGGGTCCTGCTGGGGGCACCGGCCGCGTCCGCCTCGGTGTGGATGCAGGAGGTGCCTGCCTCGGGGGATGTTTCACCCGCGCCTCAAGAGGAACAGACGCCCGCGTCACCCGAGCCTGAACCTCCACCACCGCCGCTGAAGCCCACCGTGCTGGATGCGCCGCTCCTGGACGCGGATCCTCCGCCTCCCGCCGTGCCGCCTCGCCCGCTGCGGCCCTTCATTCCGCACGGCGAGCCCTACACGGAGGCCCCTCTGTCCGCCGGTACCTGGGCCGCGCATGGCGGCGTCACGCTGCTGCCCCTGGGCACCGTCTGGGCCGCGACTCGCGTGGGCGGTGACACGCGCCTGGGCGCCACCGCCGCGGAGGCCGCCGCGGGCACCGTGCTCGCGTCGCTTCCGGGACGCTTCCTCTTCGTGCATCCCTCCTATCCACAAGGACGGTGGATGGAATTGGAAGTGGGCGCGTTCGGCGCCGCCATGGTCGTCACGCCGCCCGTCGCCGCGCTCGGCACGTGGGGCATGGGCGAGATTGCCTTCGGCGACAGCCAGGATCGCGGCCACGCGTACCTGGGCGCGCTCGGCGGCGCGACCGTG
Source organism: Corallococcus sp. M7 (assembly GCF_054512695.1). NCBI lineage: Bacteria > Pseudomonadati > Myxococcota > Myxococcia > Myxococcales > Myxococcaceae > Corallococcus > Corallococcus sp. M7. The sequence goes on along the minus strand of NZ_CM137252.1, from coordinate 96,916 downwards.
GGAATGCTGCTGGGCCTCGCCGCGCATGAAGGCCTGCGCCACCTGGCCGGCTCCAGCGAACGGTTGAGCTTCCTGCGCGAATACCTCGCGTACTCGCTCATCGGCAGCGGCGCGACGGTGGGCTACCAGTGGAGCCGTACCCCCACTCCCAGGCATTGACGCATCGTTTCGCCGCATCGGTGTTTCAAATTTCTTCCCGCATGCGGCGCCTTGGCGCCCCGCCCTCCGCGCGTGCGCGCGTGCCTGCAATCTCGACAGTGGCGTTGTCAGCCCCGCTCCCTAGAGTGCTCCGTGCAGCGCCAACACATCGCAGGGAGACGACACCATGCAGGCTCGCAAGAACGTCCGTCGCATCGCCTTCGTCCTCGCCGCCGCCGCCACCGTGATGGGCCTGGGCATCGCCGCCACGCCGTCCTCCGCCGACGCGCAGGACTGCACGCCCACGTGTTTCAAGAACCCCATCACCGGGCAGATCACCTGTACGTACCCCTGCCCGTAGTTCCGGGCCGGCCACGACCGTGATGAAAAAAGGCCCCACCCGCTTCATGCCGGGTCGGGGCCTTCTTCATGCGCGAATGAGCACTTGCTACTCCGTGCGCATCGCCTCCACGGGGTCCAGCTTCGCCGCGCGCGCCGCCGGGTAGATGCCGAACGCCAGGCCCACCCCGCAGCTCATCACCAGCGACACGATGACGGACCACATGGGGACCTCCGTGGGCAGGTTGATCATCCACCGCGCCAGGTGCGCCAGGCCCACGCCCAGCGCCACGCCCACCGCGCCGCCCACCAGCGACAGCACCACGGCCTCCAGCGCGAACTGCGCGAGGATGCGGTAGCGCTTGGCCCCCAGCGCCTTGCGGATGCCAATCTCCCGCGTCCGCTCGGTCACGGCGACCAGCATGATGTTCAGGATGCCGATGCCGCCCACCAGCAGCGACAGGATGCACACGCCGAAGCTGGCCGCGGACACCGCCGCGGAGAGGCTGTTGAACATCTGCGTGGCGGACGCATTGTTGTAGAGGAAGAAGTCGTCCGGTTCGTCCGGCTTGAGCGCGTGGCGGCGGCGCATGAGCAGCGTCACCTCGTCCTGGGCCCGCTGGAGCACCTCCGGGGACTTCGCCTGGATGCTGATGCGGAAGTCGCGCACGCCGAACATGGACGCGAAGGTGGACAGCGGAATCATGGCCTGGTTGTCCTGGCTGCCGCCGCCCAGGAACCCGCCCCGGCGCTTGAGCGTGCCCACCACCTGGAAGGTGCGGCCCAGGAGGCGGAACTCGCGGTTCAGGGGGTCCAGTCCGGGCCACAGCGTGTCCGCCAGGTCCTGGCCAATCACCGCCACGCGCCGGCCGTCCACGAACTCCGCGTCCGTGAAGGGCCGCCCCGTGGCGAGGCTCACCGAGTTGGTGTTGAAGTACTCCGCCGTGCCGGCCCAGACGTTCACGTTGGGGCGCGACTCGCGGTCGGCGGTGGAGGCCTTCTGGCCGCCCTTGGAGTCCTCGCCGGCGGCCTGCGAGATGGAGGGCTGCGTGCGGATGGCGTCCAGGTCCGCGTAGGTGAAGCGCGGCCGGCGCGCGAGCTCCGCGATGGACAGCTCACCCTGGCCAAAGGGCAGCCGCTGCACCTGGAAGCAGTCGCTGCCCAGCTCCGACATCTGGTCGTTCACCTGGTTCCTGAGGCCCTCGATGAGGGCCATCATGGACACCACGGTGGTGACACCGATGACGATGCCCAGCAGCGTGAGGAAGGAGCGCAGGGGGTTGGAGCGGAACGTGCCGAACGCCAGCCGCACCGTGTCCCAGAAAGCCATCCACATGGTCAGGTCTCCCGCTCGCGCCTAGTCGTGGCGGAGCGCTTCCACGGGGTCCAGGTTCGCGGCGCGCGCCGCCGGCCAGATGCCGAACAGCAGGCCCACCACCGCGGAGAAGCCCACGCCCAGCACCACCGTCATGGGCTGCACCGCCGCCGCCAGGGGCGTGAGGTAGTTCACCAGCCACGCGAGCCCCATGCCCACCGCGGTGCCCATGGCGCCGCCCACCGCGGACACGCTGGCCGCCTCCATGAGGAACTGGAGGATGATGGTGTGCTTGCGAGCGCCCAGCGCCCGCCGCACGCCAATCTCGCGGGTCCGCTCGCGCACGGACACCAGCATGATGTTCATGATGCCGATGCCGCCCACGAGCAGGGTGATGAGCCCGACGCCGGTGGCCGCGCCGTAGAGCGCGCCGGTGAGCTGCGCGTACATGTTGGCCAACTGGTCCGGCCGGTTGATGGCGAAGTCGTCCGGCGCGCCGGGCTTGGTGTTGCGCTCGCGGCGCAGCGTCTCCGTGAGGCGGTCCTGCACGCGGGGGACGTTCTCCTGCTGGTCCACCGCGAGCACCAGGGTCACGTCACGCTGGGTGCCGAAGTGCCCCTGGAACGCGGTGTACGGCAGCATCACCACCAGGTCCACGTTCTGCCCCAGCAGCGTGCCGCGCTCCACGATGACGCCCGCGATGCGGTAGGGGCGGCGGTCCACGAGGATGCGGTGGCCCACGGGGTTGATGCCCGGGAAGAGCACCTTGCCGATCTCCGCGCCAATCACCACGACGGCGGAGCGGTTGTCCACGTCCGCCTGCGTGAGGAAGCGCCCCTGCGCCATCTCCACGGAGGACGTCATCGCGTAGTCGGGGCTGGTGCCCATGGTCTGCACGGAGGCGAGCTTCCGGCTCTGGAAGGACACCTCCGCGTTGACGAACATCATGGGGGCCACGGCGATGACGTGCTCGGAGGCGCCGCGAATGGGCTCCACCAGGTCCAGCGAGAGCTTCTTGCGGTTGCGGTACGCCCACCAGTCCCCGTTCATCACCCAGGGGAACTTGGACACCTGCAACGTATTGGAGCCGATCTTGCTGAGCTGGTCCGCGAAGGAGCTGTTCAGCCCCTGGATGATGCCGACGATGGCCAGCAGGGTGCACACGCCCACGCCGATGCCCACCGTGGTGAGCACCGTCCGCAGCCGGTTGGAGCGCAGCGAGGTCAGCGCGATGCGCGCGCCCTCCCACACGTCGACCCGGAAGTTCACGAAACCACCCCTTCACGCTGGAAGCCGCGCGGCCTGGCGCACACCGGGAGGGTCCCCGGCGGACGGGCCGCGTCAGGCACTCTACGCCCAGGAGGGCCGCCCATTGCACGCGGCCTTCACCGGACGGCGTTTCACAGCGGGATTTTCCCGTTTCAGGGCAGCACGGTCACCGTGTCACCGGTCAGGCGCACCTTGACGGTGACCTCGTTGGGCAGCGTGTCGGCCTCGTCCACGATGTGGTTCTCGTCCACGCCCACGCGCACGGTGTACTCGCCGTCCGGGGTGTCCGTGACGTCCAGCCACTGGCAGGGCAGGTCCGCGGTGTAGACGTCCGACCAGCCAGGCGAGATGCCCGTGCCCGGGTCGTACACGGAGAACGGGGTGCCGTCCGCGCAGTGCTGGGTGAAGTCAATCATGTAGAAGCCCTGCTTACGCCCCACGGACAGGGAGTTGCCGGACGCGTCCTTCAGGTCGTAGCCGGCGAAGTTCGTCAGGTGGTGGTGGTCGTGGCACTCGTCGTAGACGAAGAGGTCCGGCCGCTCCTCCGGTGATGGCACCACCAGCGGGCCCGTGCCCATGTTCATGATGGAGGTGGTGAAGCGCAGGAGGCGCCGCTCGCCGCCCGCGGGCACGCAGCCCTCGCGCACCTCGCACGCGTCCGCGGTGAAGGCGCGCCGTTCGATGTAGAGCGTGCGCGCGAGGACGTCCCGGTCCACCGTGAGGTCCGGCTTGCCGTTCACCGGATCCACCTGGAGGTCGCACGTCTTCGTGGGCGCCAGCGCGGGCGCGGGCTCCGCCGGGTCCGGCACCGCGCCGCCACCGAACACCATCACCCGGCCCGGGGCGGGCGTGCCGTCGCCTCCCGAGGGCGTGCCGCTGAGTCCCCGGGCCACGCCCACCACCAGGTCGTCATACCCGTCCCCGTCCAGGTCGCCCGCGGAGGCCATGCCCAGGTAGTCGGTGCCCATGGACGTGCGGGGGTCGAGCCGGTTGGCGCGCGGCCACGCCCAGACCGGCTCCAGCGGGCCGGACACGTTCGCGGTGGGGCGGAAGAGATACGCGCGGCCAATGGCGCCAATGGCGAAGTCATGGCCCGTGCCGCCCCCCACCATGGAGCCCACGGGGACGACGGTCTCGCTGAAGGTGAGGAAGGACTGTCCGAAGAGGGGGAAGGCCGCGTCGTCCATGACCTGCCAGGTGATTTCTGGCGCGTAGCCCGGGCCGGCGGCGTCGGACAGGTGCAGGCGCTGGCTGCCGTTCAGGAGCAGGAGCGCCTCCGAGCGGCCGTCTGCGTTCAGGTCGGGCAGCGCGGCGAAGGCCTCGGCCTGGCCGGTCCACACGGGCTGCGCCGTGAGCGGCCCTTCACAGGCGCGAGCGCCGCCCGCCTTGCACCCCAGGTAGAGGTCCACCGTGGCGTCGGGGTGGGTCACGGCCAGGTCCTGGACCCCGTCCCCGTCGGCGTCGCCCGCGGGGACGGGGACGCCGGTCAGCGTGCGCACGGCGGTGAAGGCCCCCTCCGGTGCGCCCGGCGTCGCCCGGTACACGGTGAGGTTCCTGGTGGGCGTGGTGGAGACGGTGAGCTCATCCCTCCCGTCCCCGTCCAGGTCCAGCAGCTGCGCGCCGCTGAAGCGCAGGGTGGCGGAGTCCGGCGCGCGGAACACCGGCTGCGTCAGCACCTGGGACAGGTCCGGCCCGCCCTTGAACACGCTGACGCCGAAGGAGGTGGCGACGAGCACGTCCGCGTACGCGTCCCCGTCGATGTCGCCCGTGCTCACCGTCATCTTGTAGCTGGAGGAGAGGGGGCTGGGGTGCACCCACGTCATCGTGGTGGCGACCGGTGTCGTCGAGAAGTCGCGCGCCTCGCCCGCGTACACCATCACGCGGCCCGGGTCCCGCTGGAAGCTCGCGCAGGGCGCGGATGACACCAGCAGGTCCTTGCGCCCGTCGCCGTTGACGTCGCCCAGCGCCACCGTGCGACCGAAGCACTCGCGGGGGTTCGCGCCATCGCCGGTCACCTGCCAGCGCGGCGTTTCGGAGAGGGTGGAACCGGTGGAGGTGCCACCGTCATCCGCTGTGCCCGCATCCGGCTGGGGCTTCGGATCATCCTTGCAGCCCGTCAGGGCCAGGAGCCCCACCACCGCGCAGGCCCGCGCGTATCGCATCCGCATCGTGTCGTTCTCCCCGGGAATGGACCGGCCGGCCTTCCACCGGCCCCATTCCCAGGAGTCCCCTCGCGGCGAAACGATGCGCGCGGCGCGGCCCCTTTGCCTCAGGGCAGCACGGTCACCGTGTCCCCCTTCAAGCGCACCTTGACGGTGGCCTCGTTGGGGAGCGCATCGAGCTCATCGATGATGTGGTTCTCATCCACGCCCACCCGCACGGTGTAGTCGCCATCCGGGGTGTCCGTGACGTCCAGCCACTGGCAGGCGGTGTCCGCGGTGTAGACGTCCGACCACCCAGGGGAGATGCCCGTGCCCGGGTCGTACCAGGCGAACGGGGTGCCATCCGCGCAGTACTGGGTGAAGTCCACCATGTAGAAGCCCTGCTTGCGCCCCACGGCCAGGGAGTTGCCGGAGGCGTCCTTCAGGTCGTAGCCAGCGAAGTTCACCAGGTGGTCGTGCTGGTGGCACTCGTCGTAGACGAAGAGGTCCGGGCGCTCCTGCGGCGAGGGCACCACCGCGGGCGCGGTGCCCAGGTTCACGATGGAGGTGGTGAAGCGCAAGAGGCGCCGCTCGCCGCCCGCGGGCACGCAGCCTTCACGCACCTCGCAGGAGTCCGCCGCGAAGGAGCGCCGCTCGATGTAGAGCGTGCGCGCGATGATGTCCCGATCCACCACGAGGTCCGGCTTGCCGTTCACCGGATCCAACCGGAGGTTGCACATCTTCGCGGGTAGCACCAGGGGCGCGGGCTCCTCCGAGTGCCCATCCACTCCGCCACCGAACACCACCACCCGGCCCGGGGCGCGCGTGCCGTCGTTCTCCTGCGACAGGCCCACCACCAGGTCGTCGAAGCCGTCCGCGTCCAGGTCTCCAGGGCTGGCCACGCTGGGGACGACGAAGCCCAGCATCGTCTGGGGCAGGAGGCGGTTGGCGCGCGGCCACGCCCACATCGGCGTCAGCGGACCGGACACGTTCTCCTGGGGGCGGAAGAGGTATACGCGCCCCAGTGAGGCGAGCACGAAGTCGCGGCCCTTGCTCGCCACCGACATGGTGCCCACCGTGGCGCTCTGGGCGGCCACGCTGGGGAAGGCCGGGTCGTCCATCAACGTCCACACGGGCGCGGCGGAGTAGCCCTGGACGGAGGCGTCGGACAGGTGCAGGCGCACGCTGCCCCGGAGCGCCGCGAGCACCTCCGGACGGCCGTCCCCGTTCAGGTCCGGAACCCCCCGCATGCTCTCCGCGGTGCCCTTCCACACGGGCTGCGTGGTGAGCGGTCCATCACAGACGCGCGTGCTGTCCGCCTTGCAGCCCAGGAAGAGCCCCTGGCTGTTCTCCTCTTCGAACAGGGTGATGAGCAGGTCCTGGGCGCCGTCCCCGTCCGTGTCCCCCGCGGGCTGCACGTAGCCGGACAGCACGCGCACGTTGGTGAAGGGCCCCTCCTTCCCGCCAGGCGTCGCGCGGTAGAGGGTGGTGCTCCCGGTGAAGGTGGAGACGATGAGGTCATCCAGCCCGTCGCCATCCAGGTCCAGCAGCCGCGCGTTGCCGAAGCGCGTGGTCGAGGAGTCCGGCACGCGGAACAGCGGCTGGGCGAACACCTGGGACAGGTCCGGCCCGCCCTTGAAGACGCTGACGCCGTAGTAGCTCTTCACCAGCACGTCCGCGTACGCGTCCCCGTCGACGTCACCCGTGGCCACCAGCATCTGGTAGCCCGACGTGCGCGGGCTGGGGTGCACCCACGACAGCGTGGAGGTGACGGGCGTCTTGGAGAACCAGGGCGCCTCGCCCGGGTACACCATCACGCGGCCGGGGTTGGTGGGGCCGCTGGTGCACGGCGGAGAGATGACCAGCAGGTCCTTGCGCCCGTCCCCGTTGAGGTCGCCCAGCGCCACGCCCCGGCCGAAGCACTCCTTCGGGTCGAGGCCATCCCCCTGGACCTCCCAGCGCGGCGTCTCGGAGATGATGGGCCCGGCGGTGCCGGCGTCGTCGGAGGAGCCCGCGTCCGGGACTCCCGCGTCGGGCTGGGGCTTCGGGTCGTCCTTGCAGCCCGCCGTCAGGGACAGCATCACGGCGCAGGTCAGCGCACCACGGATCCGCATGTTCGCTCCTCGGCGGGACGCATCCCCGGCGCGTCCGCGTCCGGCATGAAGGGGTGCGCAGGATAGGTCCGCGCGCCCCGTTCCCCGAAAGCCCCTTGCCGGATGGAGCGTACTTCCGGTGGCTGCCCGACGGCGCATCGCCTCCGGGACGGAGAGCGGGCGGGCAGGCGGACGTGGCAGGCCTCCACCGCCGTCCCCAGATTCGCGCGAGTGCATGCGCCCCGGGCGCGTGCCCGAGCCATGGCCGACACCGCCGCCGACACCGCCCTGGACTCCCACGCCGCACCGGCGTCCGAGCGGTTCAGCCGTTCCCAGAAGGCCTTCACGCTGGCGGGGGCGCTGCTGGGGCTGCTGCTGGCGGCGTTGGACCAGACCATCGTGGCCACGGCGGGGCCCACCATCCAGGCGGACCTCCACATCGCGCCGGAGCACTACCCGTGGCTCACCACGGCGTACCTGGTGGCCTCCACGATGATGGTGCCCGTGTGGGGCAAGCTGTCCGACCTGCTGGGCCGCCGCGCGGTGCTGGTGGCGGGCATCGCCGTGTTCCTCACCGGCAGCTTCCTGTGCGGCGCGGCCCGCTCCACGCTCGTGCTCATCCTCTGCCGCGCGGTGCAGGGGCTGGGCAGCGCGGCGCTCTTCACCGGCTCGCTGGCCGTGGTGGCGGACCTGTTCCCGCCGCGAGACCGGGGCAAGTACCAGGGCCTGTTCGGCGCGGTGTTCGGCCTGTCCAGCGTGATTGGCCCACTGGCCGGCGGCTTCATCACCGACTCGCTGGGCTGGCACTGGGTGTTCTTCATCAACCTGCCGGTGGGCGCGTTGGCGCTGGCGCTCATCTTCCTGCGCATGCCGCCGCTCAAGCCAGAGGGCGTGCACGGCGGGAAGCTGGACGTGTGGGGCGCGCTGGCGCTGGCGGTGGGCGTGGTGCCGCTCCTGCTCGCGCTCAGCCTGGGCCATGGCGCGGCGGCGCCCCGGGCCGGCGGGTTCCCGTGGGGCTCCGCGCCCATCCTGGGATTGTTCGCGCTGTCGGCGGTGGGGGTGGGGCTCTTCGTGTGGCGGGAGCGCCATGCGAAGGAGCCGCTGCTGGAGTTTTCGCTGTTCCGCCTGCGCGCGTTCTCCGCGGGCAATGCGGCGGTGTTCATCATTGGCGCGGTGTTCCTGGCGTCCGTCACCTTCCTGCCGCTGTTCATGGTGAACGTGGTGGGGCTGTCCGCGACGCACTCCGGGCTGACGCTGACGCCGCTGACGCTGGGCGTGGTGGCGGGCAACGTGCTGTCCGGGCAGCTGGCGTCGCGGCTGGGCCGCTACAAGGCGCTGATGGTGGGGGCGCTCTTGTTCCTCATGGGCGGCTTCGCGGTGATGGGCTTCACGCTGACGCCCGACTCCAGCCAAGCCGAGGTGACGGTGAAGATGGTGCTGGTGGGCCTGGGCCTGGGCCCGTCCATCCCGCTCTACACCGTGGCCGTGCAGAACGCCGTGCCGCCCCAACGCATCGGCGTGGCCACGTCCGCGGCGACGTTCTTCCGGCAACTGGGCATGACGGTGGGCGTGGCCCTTCTGGGCACCGTGTTCGCGGGCACGCTGGGCCGGGAGATGCACGTGCGCACGCAACAGGCCACGCGCGGACTGCCTCCGGAGGTGCGTCAGGAGTTGCACGCATCCGCGCCGGCGGGCCTGGGCGGAGAGGAAGGCGCGCCGCAGGGGCAGCGCTTCCAGCCGGAGCAGGTGAAGGCGAAGATGCGCGAGGGCTTCGCCGAGGAGCGGCGGCAGGCCTTGCAGGAAGGGCCCGAGGCCCGCGCCCGCGTGGACGCGGACGAGGCCCGCGCGCTGTCCACCGTGGACCGCGTGGAGCGCGCGATGAAGGAGTCCTTCACCCGCGCGACGATGGCGGTGTACCGCTTCGCCATCTTCGTCGCGCTGGCGGCCCTGCTCGTCACGCTGCTGCTGCCGGAGCTGCCGATGCGCAAGGGCGGTCCACGCAAGGCCGCCGCGGAGGCTTGAGCCGCGGCCTACTTCTTCTTCGCCGCCGGCGGGTCGTCCGACTCCGGCGCGGTGGGACGCGCGAGCGTGCCCGGTGACTCCGCCAGCGCGTACGCCACCCACGTCACCGCGGCGGTGCTGCGCGCCAGGTCCTGGGGGTCCACCTTGTCCAGCGTGTCCGCCATGGAGTGGTGCACGTCGAAGTAGCGGCTGCTGTCCACGCGCACGCCCACGAAGGGCACATGCGCGGGCTCCATGGGGCTCAGGTCCGCGCCCGTCGCGTGCCCCACCAGGAACCTGGCCGCGCCCAGGCCTTCCAGGGGCGCCAGCCACGGCCACAGCAGCGTCTCACCGCCCGGCCCCGCGTGCAGGCTCACGCCCAGGGGCCGCCCGCCGCCCGCGTCCATTTCAATCGCGGCCACGTGCTTGGGCAGCTCCTTCGCGTGCGCTTGCGCGTACGCGCGTCCGCCGCGCAGCCCGTTCTCCTCGTTCATGAACAGCACCACGCGCACCGTGCGCCGGGGCGCCTGGGGCAGCTTCGCGATGAGCCGCGCGGCCTCCATCACCATCACCACGCCCGCGCCGTCGTCGTGCGCGCCCGTGCCCACGTCCCACGAGTCCAGGTGCGCGCCCAGCAGCACCACCTCGTCCGGCTTCTCGCGGCCCCGCACCTCCGCCACCACGTTGGACGAGTCCGCGTCTGGCAGCTCCGAGCACCCCAGCACCAGCCGCACCTTCACCGCCCCTCCCTGGAGCATCCGGTGCAGCGTGAGCGCGTCCTCCACCGACACCGCCGCCGCGGGCAGGCGCGGGCCGCCTTCATCGAAGCGCGTGGACCCCGTGTGCGGCGAGCGCAGCGACGCCGTGGCCAGCGAGCGCACCAGCGCGGCCACCGCGCCCTGCTTCGCCGCCGCCGCCGGGCCCCGGCCTCGCAGCCCCGCGAAGCGGCCGTAGTCCGCCGCCTCCGACATGGTGTGGTTGAAGAACACGATGCGGCCCTTCACCTTGTCGCCCAGCGCCGCCAGTTCCTCCAGGGAGCCCACCTCCACCACCTCCGCCGTGATGCCCTCCGGCGGCGTGGGGGCGCTGCCGCCCAGGGCCAGGAGCGCCAGGGGCAGGCCGCGCGTGCGCTCGGAGGCGAGGATTTCGCCGTGCTCCTCGCCCCGCACCCAGCGAGGCACCTTCACCGGCTCCTTCCACGCCTTCACTCCGTCCGCCTGGAAGGAGCGCAGGGCCCACTGCACCGCGGCCTCCGCGGACTCGGAGCCGGACAGCCGCGGCCCGATGCCGTCCGTCAGCTCCGCCAGCCGCGCGTACGCATGGCCTTCCGCGAGCGCGGGCCCCACCAGCTTCGCCGCCGTGGCCTGCTGCGCGGCGCTCAGCTTCGTCACGGCCGGGGGCGTGGCCTTCACGGACGAGGTGGCCGGGGACTTCGGCGCGGGCTCCTGGGAGGGCGCGGTCGCCGTGTTCTGGGGGGAAGGCGATGCCGAGGTGAGCAGCTGCAGGGCCAGCGAGACGGGCAGGACGAAGGCGGACGTGGACACTCGAATCCTCGAGGGGACCTGATGAGTGATGAGGGGCGGGGTGGAAGTCCCAGGGGCCACCGCGCGCCGAGAGGGGGAACGCGGCGCGCGGGGCTCAACTGGGACGTCACGCACCGGTTCCGCGGTTGGGGAACGCGAGGCCCGGTACATACGCCATCTTCCAAGAAGAAGAGGACGTGCGTGCATTCTTTAAAGAAATTCCTGGCAGCGTCAAGGCGGGAAGTGAGCATTGCGACCCGCGGGTGATGTGAGTGTTCACGACTCTCCGCTACGCGGGACGTCCCCTGGCGCGCATGGGCCCTGGGTAACCCGTGACGTCTTCTCGTTTCTACAAGCCCTGGACATACCGCCGCGGACGGTATTCCCCAGCTCCTGACGCCCTGGCTGCCCTGCGTCAAGGCGTCGGGACGGAGGGAATGACTCCTTCGGAATTCTCCGTTGCCCACCCCGGAGGACCCGGGCGACAGTGCCACGGTTGGAGGTCGTCCCCCCGACCCGCGGTCCCCCCCGCTCATGAGCGCGCCCCTTTCCGAAACGGAACAGGCCCTGAGGGCCGAGGTCGAACGTCTGCGATTCCGCCTGCGCGCCGCGGGTCTGGATGACGGCGCTGGCGCGGCTCCCGAGGCCGACGCGCGCGTGAAGCAGGAGCAGTTGCGGCTGGCCCAGGAGGCGGGGGGCATTGGCGTGTTCACGCTGGACATCGCCACCAACCAGATGACGGTGACGCCGGAGTTCTGCCGGCTGTACGGCGTGCCGGTCTCGGAGAACCTGCCCGCGCCGGTCATCGAGGCGCTCGCGCTGGAGGAGGACCGGCGCCACGTGTCCAACGCGCGCACGCGGGCCGCGGGGCAGGTCACGCCGTCGGTGGAGTACCGCATCCGCCGTCCTGACACCGGGGCCGTGCGGTGGATCCACCGGCGCGCGTCGCTGGTGTACGACGCGGCCGGCAAGCCGGTGCAACTGGTGGGCGTCACCCAGGACATCACCGAGCGCCACCAGGCCGATGATGCCTTGCGCGAGGCGAACGAGCGCGTGCAATTGGCGCTCAACGCCGAGGCAATGATTGGCACCTGGGTGTGGGATGTGCCCGGCGATCGCGTCATCGCGGACGAGCGCTTCGCGCATTCCTTCTCATTGGACCCCGTGCGGGCGCGCGAAGGTCTACCCCTTTCCCAGTTCGTGGCCGCCATCCACCCGGAGGACCGGCCCGGGGTGGAGGCGGCCATCGCCCGCGTGCTGGCGACGGGGGGGCCGTACCGCGCCGAGTACCGCGTGCTCCACGCCGACGGCGCGAACCGGTGGGTGGAGGCCAGCGGCCACTGCCAGCTTTCCGCGCAGGGCACGCCGCTGCGCTTTCCCGGCGTGCTGGTGGACATCGACGCGCGCAAGCGGGCGGAGCTGCGGCAGACGGCGCTGCTGGAGATGGCGGACCGGCTGCGCGAGGCCTCGTCCCCGGATGCCGCCGCGCAGCTGGCCATGGAGGTGGTGGGGCGGCTGCTGGGTGTCCCGCGCGCGGGCTACGGCACGGTGGACGTGGCGCACGCGCTGGTGCTGATGCACCCGAACTGGGTGGCCTCGCCGGACGTGGTGCGGGTGGAGGGCGTGCACCGCTTCCACGACTACGGCGTGTTCCTGGAAGACCTCCTGAAGGGCGAGGTCGTGGCCATCCCGGACGTGCGGGAGGACCCGCGCACGGCGCCCCAGGCGGACACGCTGGAGCAGGTGGGCATCCGGGCGCTGTTCAACATCCCGCTCCTGGAGCACGGCCGGTTCGTGGCGGTGCTCTTCCTGCACGACGTGCAGCCGCGCCCGTGGACGGACGAGGAGATCGAGCTGTGCCGCAACGTGGCCGACCGCGTGTGGGCGACGCTGTCCAGGCTCAAGGCGCTGGCGGACCTGAAGCAGGCCAACGAGACGCTGGAGCAGCGCGTGGCGCAGCGCACGCGGGAGCGGGACCGCGTGTGGAACGTGTCCCAGGACCTGCTGGTGGTGGGCAGCCTGTCGGAGGGGAAGTTCCTCAGCGTCAACCCGGCCTGGACGCGGATGTTGGGGTGGACGGAGGAGGAGCTGCTGGGCCGCACGTCGGAGTGGCTGGAGCGCCCGGAGGACTACGCGCGGTCGCGCGCCGAGGTGCACCGCCTGGAGGGAGGCAATCCCACGCTGAACTTCGAGAGCGCCTACCGGTGCAAGCACGGCGGCTACCGGCGCATCTCCTGGACGGCGGTGCCGGTGCCGGAGGACGGCGTGCTGTACGCCGCCGGGCGTGACGTCACCGCGCAGCGGCAGACGGAGGAGCAGCTCCGCCAGGCGCAGAAGATGGAGGCGGTGGGCAAGCTCACGGGCGGCGTGGCGCACGACTTCAACAACCTGCTCCAGGTGGTGGGCGGGAATCTCCAACTGCTCCAGCGCGACGTAGCGGGCAACGAGCGGGGCTTGAGCCGGGTGCGCTCGGCGCTGAGCGCGGTGGAGCGCGGGGCCCGGCTGTCCGGGCAGTTGCTGGCGTTCTCACGGCGGCAGCCGCTGGAGCCTCGCTCCCTGAGCCTGGCCCGGCTGGTGCGGGGCATGGACGACCTGCTCCGCCGCGCGCTGGGCGAGGACGTGGAGCTGGAGACGGTCATCGGCGGCGGGCTGTGGAACACGCTGGCGGATCCGCACCAGTTGGAGAACGTCATCCTCAACCTGGCCATCAACGCGCGCGACGCGATGGGGGGCGCCGGGAAGCTGACGCTGGAGTTGAGCAACGCGGCGCTGGATGACCACTACGCGCAGTCGCACCCGGAGGTGCTGGCCGGGGCATACGTGCTGCTGGCGGTGTCGGACACGGGCGGGGGCATGTCTCCGGAGGTGATGGAGCGCGCGTTCGAGCCCTTCTTCACCACGAAGCCGGAGGGCCGGGGCACGGGCCTGGGGCTGAGCATGGTGTACGGCTTCGTGAAGCAGTCCGGCGGGCACGTGAAGCTCTACAGCGAGCTGGGGCACGGCACGACGGTGAAGGTGTACCTGCCGCGCGCCTTCCAGCCGGAGGCGCCGGTGACGGAGGTGGTGACGGGGCCGGTGGAGGGCGGGCGGGAGACCATCCTCGCGGTGGAGGACGACGCGGAGGTCCGCGCGACGGTGGTGGAGATGCTGACGGAGCTGGGCTACCGCGTGCTGCGCGCGGTGGACGGCCAGAGCGCGCTGTCCATCCTGAAGAGCGGCGTGGCGGTGGACCTGCTCTTCACGGACGTGGTGATGCCGGGGCCGGTGCGCAGTCCGGAGCTGGCGCGGCAGGCGAAGGCGCTGCAGCCGGACATCGAGGTGCTCTTCACGTCCGGCTACACGGAGAACGCCATCGTGCACGGCGGCCGGCTGGACCCGGGCGTGAACCTCTTGTCCAAGCCGTACCGGCGCGAGGACCTGGCGCGCAAGGTGCGGGCGCTGCTGGACCAGCGGCAGCAGCGGATGGCGACGCCGAAGCTCCAGTGGCCGGAGGCGCCGCGCACCGGGGAGACGCCGGCGGCGCAGGAGGCCGCGAGGCGGATGCACGTGCTGCTGGTGGAGGACGACGAGGACATCCGCGCGTCCGCCAGTGAGCTGCTGGGGCTGCTGGGCCACGCGGTGATGCCGGTGGCGAGCGCGGAGGAGGCGCGGGTGGCGCTGGCGGCGGAGCGGTTCGACGTGCTCTTCACGGACGTCACGCTGCCGGGCATGTCCGGCGTGGACCTGGCGCGCGAGGTGGCGCTGCGCAAGCCCGCGATGCGCATCATCATCGCGTCTGGCCACGGTCGCGCGGCGCTGGAGGGAGACCCGCAGCAGTGGTTGGGCGTGGTGGTGCTGCCCAAGCCCTACGCGCTGCCGCAGATCCAGCAGGCCCTGGCCCAGGTGGCCGCGACGGCCCGCTGAGGGTTCAGCCGCGCTGGCGCTCCAGGAAGGCCAGCATGCCTTCCGTGTTGCGGCGCTCGTGGTCGTCCAGGGACGGCAGGTACTCGCGGACCTCCGCGAGCATGGCCTCCGCTGCGGGCAGGTCCTCGGGGGAGACCTTGAGCGCCCACTGCCAGTACTCCGCGGCCATGTACGAGTACATCCGGGTGTCCAGCGGGTGTTTCAAATAGGCACGCAGGGCGCCTTTGACGATCCGTGGGGTCTGCCCCCAATGCGCGGCGCAGAAGAACACCGATTCAGCAAGGTGGCGACGCAGCGAGGCCACCGGAACCCGCCCTGCATGACGCCGCTCCAACTGCTTGATGCCCGCGCGGAAGCGGGGCCAATCCCTGGGCGCGAGGCCAGTCACGCCCGACACATCCTCGATGAAGGCACGCCAAGCCGGGTCGTGCAGGGTGGGATCCTTGAAAGCTTCTTTCATTTTCCGCGACATAGCTCTCGGACCCCAGTCCAGCTGTAGATGGCGACGGGCCAGAAACCATTCGCAGCACAGTAGGCCCGGCAGGACTCACACACGCTTTCCCCCTTCACGCGTCCGGGTCTGACGTCCCCACCCGCGTCGACACACCGCCGTCCCAGGTGGAGGCAACGGGTTCGGCTTTCGGGGCCGGGGCGGCTTCATCGCCTCCACCGTCTCGCACGCCGCCGCCGAGCCGCTCTTGCATTGGCAATCCACCGTGCTGACACACCCCGGGCCCGGCCCCGGGCCCAGGGATTGACGGAGCTGCCGCGGGCCGCCTGCGCAGCCCGCGAGCGCTCCAATCAACATCAGGACGACGCCTAATCGCAGACCTGCTCCGTGGCGTGCGTGGTGGCGCGGGGGCTCCAGCCCTCGTTGCCGTCCTTCTCGAAGTAGAACTTCGCGCGCGTGCGCTGCCGCGTGCCCACTTCGTTCAGCGTGTTCGCGTCGTACAGCCGGCCGTTCACCATCGTGTAGCGCACCGTGCGGCTGTTGGAGATGTCCTCCAGCGGGTTCTTGTCCAGCACCACCAGGTCCGCCAGCTTCCCCACCTCCAGCGAGCCCAGGTCCTTGTCCATGCCCAGGTGGCGCGCGCCGTTGAGCGTGCCCGCGCGCAAGGCCTGCATCGGCGACATGCCGCCCTGCACGAACATCGCCAGCTCCCAGTGCGCCGCCAGGCCTTCACGCTGACCGTGCGCGCCCAGTTGCACGCTCACGCCCAGGTCGTTCAGCTCCTTCGCCACGCGCGCCACGTTCTGGTGGTTGAACTCCTCGTCCGGAATCATCACGCGGCGACGCGAACGCCCGTCCACCACGCGCCGGGGCACGAACGACAAGAGACGCGTGTCCTCCCAGACGTTCGTCTTCTGGTACCAGTAGTTCTCCCCCATGAGCCCGCCGTAGGCCACGCCCAGCGTCGGCGTGTAGTCCACCTGCGTGCCCTTCCAGAGCTGGCGCACGTCGTCGTAGATGCGCGCCACCGGCAGCGAGTGCTCCAGCCCCGTGTGCCCATCCACCACCATGGTCAGGTTGTGCTGGAGCAGCGAGCCGCCCTCGGGCACCACCAGCATGTCCAGCTCACGCGCCGCCTGGAGCACCTTCTGCCGCTGGTCGCGCCGGGGCTGGTTGTAGCTCTTCACGCTGAACGCGCCCAACGCCTTCATCCGCCGCAGGTGCCGGCGCGCGTCGTCCAGCGTGTCGATCTCCACGTGCGCGTCCGCGCTCGCCGCGCCGTACAGGATGGTGCCCGTGGAGAAGATGCGCGGCGACGTGAGCATCCCCGCCTTGCCCAGCTCGCTGGCGGCGAAGATGGTCTCCGAGTGGTTGGACGGGTCGTGCAGCGTCGTCACCCCGAACGCCAGCGACGCCGCCTGCACCCAGCTCTGCTCCGGCATCAGCCCATCCACGCCCATGGCCCCGTGCCAGTGCACGTCCACCAGGCCCGGCATCAGCGTCTTGCCCTTCACGTCCACGATTTTCGCGGACGCGGGCACGTTCACCTTCCCCACCGGGCCCAGCGCCACGATGCGGTTGCCCTTCACCACCACCACGCCCTCCTCCACCACCTGCTCGCCCTTCATCGTGACGATGCGCCCGCCCACCAGCGCCAGCGTCCCCTCCGGCACGTCCGACTTCTGGGAGAACGCCACCTCCACCCCGTCCGCCTCCGGCGGCGGCAGCGTCTTGGGAGAGCCGTCCATGAACGTGAACGCGTCCTTCAGCGCCCGCGTGTAGAGCCTGGGCCCCAGCGCCCAGTGCAGCGACAGCCGCGCGTCCGTGCCGGACCAGTGCAGGTACTCGCCCGCGTCACGGCTCACCTGCGTCACCGGCATCGCCTTGGTGGACGGCCCCACCCGCGCCTCCTTCGCGCCGCGCACGAAGGGCGTCACGTAGGCGTTGAAGTCCTCGCGGAAGGCCACCCACCGGTCATCCGGCGACACGCGCATCTCCAGCGCGCCCCCGCTCGTCAGGTGCGTGCGCGGCTCGCCGCCATCCAGGCCGATGCTGCGCAGCGTGCGCACGTCCTCCACGTCCTTGGACTCCACGTGCAGGAAGTACACGCGGTCCGACTTCGCGCCGAAGTGCGGCTGCTCCCCGTCCCGCGTCAGCTTCTTCGCCACGCCCCCACCGGTGGACGGCACCACGAACAGCCCCGTCTCCCGGCTCCACGTGCCCGGCATCAGGTAGCCGTCGCCCGTCGTCCGGTACACCACCCACCTGCCATCCGGGCTGAGCGCGGGCTCCACGTAGAAGCCCGGCTGCGTCGTCACCACGCGGCCCTCGCCGCCCGTGGCCGCCACCACGCGCACCGCGCCCAGCGCGTCGTCGTCCCACGTCGTGTAGACGATGGAGCGCCCGTCCCGGGAGAACGACGGATGGAACTCCAGGTGCTCGTTCTGCCGCGTCAGCCGCCGGGGCTGCCCCGACGGCAGGTCCTTCACGTACAGCTTGCCCAGCGCCTGGTACACCAGCCTCTTGCCATCCGGTGACACCTGCATCCAGCGCAGCATCTTCACGTCGAAGCGGTCCGGCGCCACGGGCCGCGTGCCCTTCACCGCCGCGAACACCGTGCGCGTGCCCTTCACGTGGAAGGGGATGGGCGACACCTTCTTCGTCGCCACGTCGATGCGGTGCAGCGTCCCGCCCGCCCAGAACACCAGGGACTTGTTGTCCGGCGTCCACGCCATCACCGGGGACACACCGTGGATGGCCCACGTCTCCTGCATGTCCCGGTCGAGCCGGTCATGCAGCGGCCGCTCCGCCCCGGACTTCACGTCCGCCACGTACAGCACGCTCTTGCCGCGCACGCGCCGCACGAACGCCAGCTGCTTGCCGTCCCGCGACGGCGTGGGCCGGATGGAGCCGCCCGGGCCGGTGACGAAGGGCTCCACCTCCTTCGTGTCCAGGTCCAGCCGCTGGATGGCGTAGAGCTCCTTGTTCGGATCCTTGTCGTACTCGAAGGACTTCCCCGGCGTGACGTCCTGGCTGAAGTAGACGTAGCGGCCGTCCGGGGAGAACGCGGGCTCGCCCAGGTCCTTCTGGTCGTTGGCGCGCTCGGTGAGCTTCACGCCTTCACCGCCCGCGCGGTGGTACATCCACACCTCGCCCGCGCCCAGCGAGCGCCGGCCGGTGAAGTGCTTGCGCGCCACCAGGAACTGCCCGTCCGGGCTCCATGCCGGGCTGTTGAGCAGGCGGAACTTCTCCTGCGTCACCGCGCGCGGGTTCTTGCCGTCGCGGTCCATCACCCAGACGTTGTCCCCGCCGCCCCGGTCGCTGGTGAACGCGATGGACTTCCCGTCCGGGCTGTAGCGCGGCTGCATGTCCCACGCGGCGCCGGACGTCAGCGCGCGCGCCTCGCCGCCCGCGATGGGCAGCGCGTAGATGTCCCCCAGGAGGTCGAAGAGGATTTCGTCCCCGCGCGGGCTCACGTCCACGTTCATCCACGTGCCCTCGCGCACGTCGATGGGGACCTGGCTGCTGGCCACGCCCGGGGGCGCGTCCACCTTCCACTCGTCCTTCTTCGCGTCGGGTGCTTCCGGCGTGGCGACGGGGGCCAGGGTGCCGCCGTCGCCCTCGCTCGCCCGGGCGGCCTCGCGCGCGGTGTCCTTGGGCGCGGGCGGCTTGGGCGGTTCCTGCGGAGGCGCTTCACCCTGCCCTGGGGGTGCGGGCTCGGGTGCACTCGCGGGCTTGGGCAGGGGCTGCGCCGCCAGGAGCATGCCTGGGACGAGCAGTGCGAAGCAGAGGGAGGAGAGGGGTCGGTTCACCGGAAGTGTCCTCGGGGAAGACGCGGGGCGCGGCATCCTGCCAGGATGCATGCCCTCACAGGGCGCCCGTGAACTCGCGGACGGGCAGGCGTGTTCCTGGGCGCGGCGTGCCGCGGTGCGTTCCCCCGGCGCGGTCCGAATCTGCTACTGCATCCAGCCCATGTCGGACTTCAGTCTCCCCACGGATCCGGAGAAGCGGCGCGAGCAGCTCTCCGTGCTGTTCACCGAGGCGGTGCCCCACAACCACGCGCTCCGGCTGCGGCTGGACGCGGTGGGGGCCACGGACGCGACGGTGGTGATGCCCTACGCGGACGTGCTCGTCGGCAACCCGGAGACGGGGGTGGTGGCGGGCGGCGCGGTGACCACGCTCATCGACGCGGCGAGCGGCACGGCGGTGATGGCGGCGCTGAACGCGTTCGCGGCCATCGTCACGCTGGACCTGCGAATCGACTACCTGCGCCCCGCGCGTCCGGGCCTGCCGCTGACCGCGCAGGCCGAGTGCTACAAGGTCACCCGCATGGTCGCCTTCGTGCGCGCGCGGGTGCACCAGGGCGACCCGGCGACGCCGGTGGCTTCATCACAGGGCACCTTCATGCGGGTGGAGAGCTGATGAGCACGCCTTCGCTTCCCCTCGCGGACCTGGTGCGCCTGGTGCGCCAGTCGCGCGAGTACCACCGCCTCACGGACGCCATCCCCTACACGCGCTTCATGGGCATTGGCGTGGAGAACTTGGCCGGCGAGATGCTCTGCCGCATGCGCTACGCGCCGCACCTCATTGGCAACAGCATCCTGCCCGCGCTGCACGGCGGCACGCTGGGGGCGCTCCTGGAGTCGAGCGCCATCTTCGAGTTGCTGCTCCAGACGGACACCGAGCGCGTGCCCAAGGTCATCTCCACCACGGTGGACTTCCTGCGCTCGGGCAAGGCGCAGGACACCTTCGCGAAGGCGTTCATCACGCGGCAGGGACGGCGCGTGGCCAACGTGCGCGTGGAGACCTGGCAGGACGACCGCACGCGGCCCATCGCCAGCTCGCACGCGCTGTTCCTGCTGTCGGAGCCGTGAGCTAGCCGTCCACCACGATGCGGTACGTGCGGCGTTTGCCGTCACCGCCCCAGATGATGAGCGTGGTCGTCCCCTTCGCCAGCGCGGAGACCTCCACGCCGTCCGCTCCGGTCGTCTTCACGTCCGCGACGGACGGGTCGCCCAGCGCCACGCGGCTCATCCCCGGCACCGTGAGGACCTTCTTCGCGCCCTTCTTCAGGGTGAGCGTCTCGTCCGCGGCAGGAAGCTCCTTCGAGTCCCCGGCGCGAGCGGCGGGCTCCCTGGCCCCCGCGGGCAGGGCGCTGAGCAGCAGGGTTCCCAACGTCAGGGCCATGATGCGTGAAGCCATGGATGCGACCTCCGGGTGACTCCGGGGAGTCCGGAGCTGCCCCAATGTCCCATGCGTGGGCATCCGACGTCTCCTGAGAGCCCCCGCGCTGCGGCCACTGACCTTGTTACAGCGTGGTTCCCATTTCTACAGGGTTCCTGCCGGGTCCTTCAGCGAACAGCGTGAACAGGGGCACGGTGGATTGCCTTGGGGTCCGCCGGGTGGAGGACAGGGTTTCCAGCCTGGGGGCGCGGTGGGCGCGCGCCAGTGAACGCGAGCGCACGTCACGGGGGCGCGGCACGTCGCCTGCTAGCTCAAGCGAGCGGCACCGACGCGGAGACCCCCATGAGCGAACGCGAGTCGTTGAAGCTGCGGGAGTTGAAGGAAGTCGCCCATGCGCTGTACCAGCGGGGGAGGTATGCGCAGTGCGTGGAAACGTACGCGCAGCTCGCGAAGCTGCTGCCACGCGACGCGAATGTGCGCGTCCGGCTGGCGGAGGCCTGCCGCCGCGCGGGGCAGAAGGAGCAAGCGATTGCCGCGTACCGCAAGGCCGCGCAGGTGCTGTTGTCACTGGGTTGCGAGTCCCGCGCGCGAGGCGCCCTGAAGGCCGCGCTGGAGTTGGATCCGCGCGACCCGACGTTGCAGCAGGAGTTGGCGCGGATGGGCCAAGGCGCGGTGACGCCGACGGCGCTGGAGGACGAGGAGCTCTACCGTTTCGACCGGCTGCCACCGCCGACGCCGCCGCCCGGGCGGATGCGCAACGTGCCGCCGTCCATCACGCCGGTGAGCGTCCGTGGGACCCCCAGCGCGATGCCGGGGCCAGGGCGGCAGGCGGTGCTGCCCCATCCGCGTCCCACCACGCCGGCGCGGGATTCAGCGACGGAGACGATGTCGCGCTCCATGTCGCAGGTGGCGGCGGGTGCGCCGGAGGCCGCGCCGTTGCCGAAGGTCATCGTGTCGGTGTCCGCCTTCGGAGATCCGCCGGGAGGGAATACGCCTCCACGCATCACGCCCGTCACGGTGGGTAGGAACGTGCCCCAGAAGGTCCTGCCGGCCGTGCCGCTGGGTCTGCCCGCGCTGCCCAGGAGTTCTCCGAGCGGACCGCCTGCTCCGACACCTGAGCGCCCCACGGTGAAGGTCCTCGCGCTGATGAATCGCGCGCCCGCGGCCCCACCGGCGCCGCCTCCGTCCGCGGTGATGCCCTACAAGCCGGAGATGCGCCGCCTGGCTCCCAACGTGGTGGCCCTGCGCGTGTCGCCGCAGGCACGCTGGGTCATCATCCGCTCGGAGAGCGAGCTCGAGGTGAGCCGTTCCGAGGAGCTCCCTGGAGAACCCGCCGCCGCGCATTGAGTTTGGATAGGGTTTCCCGCCTGCCTTCGTGGTTGAGCCGCGTTCCGTCGACTCACCATCCCGAAGGGTCAGGGACTCGTTCCCTTCGAAGCTTCGGAAGCACTGAAGCGCTGGGACGAAGGCACCTGGTCCCTGGACCCGGACCCGGGATAGCCGTCCCCACAACGCACCGTGGCGCCCTCCCCTCTTCAGGGAAGGACGCCCGGTGATTCCACTGCGCTCAGGAACCGCTCCGTCCTACATGGACACGGACTTCGCCGGGTCGATGAGGCTCTGGAGCGGATTCGTGGCCTCCGCCGTCTCTTGCTCCACGTCCGGCTGGTAGGCGCGGACCTGCGCCTCGCAGTGATTGCTCTTCCGGTTCTGATGGCAGTGCCGGATGCCGTACACGTGATGGCACCCGCATGGATCCACGCGCTTCTTGGCGCACAGCGAGGGATTGAACACCGGAGCCGCGCTCATCTCCACCGGCCCCGCCTGCAACGCCACCGCCAGCACCATCCCCGTCAAAAACCCCATCGCCCACCCCCTTGATGCACGCTGCAGAAATGGGAATGCCGATCGGCTGCCGCAACCCCCAGGCTTGTCTGAATGCCGCTCCGTGCACTCCCGGCCGTTCCCTCCGTCCACCTCACGGGGTTTCCTCTCGACGCACGCCAGGCAGGCAGCCAATCGTGTGTCCGGAAACCGGCACCGTCAGGGATGAGGGAGGGCTTCGTCCCTGCCGCGGGTTCACCCACCTGGGGGATTCACCATGAGCTGGAAGCAACACCTGGAAAAGGTCTCCGAGGGCCACTACGTCCTGCCGCGCACCAAGACCATGCGCGTGCACGCGGACCTGTTCCTCTCCGACAAGCTCCTCTGGGGGGAGGAAGGCAATCCGGAAGCCCCCCCGCTGGAAGACGCCGTCTTCGATCAGGTCGTCAACGCCGCCACCTTCCCCGGCGTCACCCGCGTCGCCGTCACGCCCGACTGTCACGTGGGCTATGGCGTCCCCATCGGCACCATCGTGGAGACGGACGGCACCCTGCTGCCCACCGCCGCCGGCTACGACATCGGCTGCGGCATGGTGCAGCTCCAGACCTCCCTCACCGTGGAGGACGTCGCCGACCCCGCGAAGCGCCGCCAGTGGATCGACGAGGTGACCGACCGCATCGCCGTGGGCGTGGGCGCCACCCGGGCGCGCAAGCAGCGCCGGCTCAGCGAGCCCACCCTCAAGGAAGTGCTCCGTCATGGCGCCAAGGCCCTGGGCCGGAGCCGCTCGGTCACCGAGCGCGACTTCATCCCCGTGGAGGACACCGGTGTGTCCATTCCTGAGCGCGCTTTCGACAAGCGCGGGCAGTTGGGCAGCCTGGGCGGTGGCAACCACTTCACCGAGATGCAGGTGGATGAGACCGGCCGCGTCTGGGTGATGCTCCACACCGGCAGCCGGGGCTTCGGCTGGAACATCGCCAAGCACTTCTTCGTGGCGGGCGCCGCGCAGCTGGGCCTCAAGAGCCGCAGCGAGGACTTCGTCTGGCTGGACGCGGACAGCGCCCTGGGCCGCAGCTACTGGAACCTGCACAACATGGCGGCCAACTTCGCCGTGGCCAACCGGCTGCTCATCGGCGAGGCCGTGTGCGGGGCGCTCGAGGACGTGTTCGGCGGCACCGCGAACATCTACTACGAGATCAGCCACAACCTCATCCAGCGCGAGGGCGGCAAGTTCGTCGCACGCAAGGGCGCCACGCGGGCCTTCCCCGCCGGACACCCGGCCCTCAAGGGGACGACGTGGGAGGCCACCGGGCACCCCATCCTCATCCCGGGTTCCATGGAGACGGGCAGCGCCATCCTCTTCGCGGAGCCGGGGGCGGAGAAGTCCATCTACTCGGTGAACCACGGCTCCGGCCGGCGGCTGTCCCGCGCCGCGGCGCGCCGGCAGCTCCAGCAGGAGGAGACGGACCGGCGCATGGCGGAGGCCGGCATCCTGCTCAACACCCGCACCACGCCGCTGGACGAGTCCGGGCCCTGCTACAAGAACCTGGACGACGTCCTGGAGACGGTGGAGCAGGCCGGACTCGCCCGGGTGGCCCACCGCCTCAAGCCGGTGGCCTGCATCAAGGGCGCGGACTGACGGGGTATCCCTGGAAGGGGGACTCGTGGGGGAGGCCGGGCGGCGCTAGAGTGGGCGCCAGCCTGGAGCCCCACCCATGCCCCCGTCCCCCACTCCTTCCCGGGAAGTCGAACTCGCTCGCGCCGAAGCCGACATGGCCCGGCTGGAAGCGCAGCTCGCCGAACAGGTGGCTCGCGCCGCCGCTGATGCCGCCGCGTTGAGCGAGCGGCTGGTCCGCATGCGCCAGGCCCTGGCCCGGCCGGAGCATGCCGGGGACTCGCGCCTGTCCCAGTGGGCCATGCGCCTGGAGGACACCGAGTCCCCCGAGCCGTCCCCGGAGCTCTCACGGCTGCGGGAGAAGGCCCTGGACGCGCGCGAGGCCGCGCTGGACACGCGCCGCCAGGCCGGGCTGGACCTCCAGTCCGCGCTGCGCGTGCAGCAGGAGGACGCCGCCCGGGTGGAGAAGGCGCTGACGTCCGCCGAGTCCGACCTGAAGCGCGTGGAGGAGGCCGCCAGGGCCCGCGCGGAGGCCGAGGCGAAGGCCCGCCGCGCGGCGGAGGCGGAGACCCAGAAGGTCGTCCCTCCCCCGGGCCTGCGGCCGTCCCAGGAGAAGCTGTCGACCGAGGCGCCGACGCGCGCGGAGCGGCTCCCGGCGCGCGCGCCCGTGGCCGCCACTCCGGCGAAGAGCGACGCGCGCAAGGCGGGCCGGGTGCGGATGCACACGACCATCGACACGCGCAGTGATTCCAACTTCTTCACCGGCTTCTCGATGGACATCAGCGAGGGCGGCATCTTCATCGCCACGGTGGAGGCGGTGCCGCGCGGCACGCCGGTGGAGCTGGACTTCACGCTGCCGGGAGGCCGGCCGCTGACGGTGAATGGCGTGGTGCGCTGGGCGCGCGACGGCAACGACCGCACGCCGGACCTGATGCCGGGCGTGGGCGTGCAGTTCACCACGCTGCCGCCGGAGGTGGCGCACGCCATCTCGTCGTTCGTGGCGACGCGCGACCCGATGTTCTACCCGGACTGAGGGGCTCAGGTGCCCCAGGGGCGCAGGGGCCTGAGCAGCCCCGCGTCCTGGAGGCGCGCCTGGACGTCCGCGGCCAGGGCGACGTGGGCCGGCATAGACGCGCGCCACCTCCCGTCCCAGTGCCTGAGCGAAGACCTCCGCTGCCTCCTCCAGTTCCTGGAACGTCCGCGCCCTGTCCGTCGCATCCTTCAGCGCCCCGCACGCACGGACCACCGCAAGGAACGACTGCACGCCCACGTAGGCCAGGAACACGGCGGCAATCACCGCAGCGGCCTTGGTGAACACAGGCTCTGGTGCCGCGGCCAGCACCACCCAGGACGCAATCGCTCCCGAGACCACGGACACGAAGAACTCCGGGTTCAGCGTGTCCCGCAGCGCGGCGCCGATGCTCGCGCGCAACGGGTCCAGCGACATGCCCACCGCGAGCGTCAGCCGGTCCAGCTCACCGAAACCCGCCCCATCCTCCAGCAACGACAGACAGTCCCCGGAAGCCTCATGCGCGCGGCACCACCGCCCGTATCCGTCCCGCAGCATGAACCCGAGCCCTAGGTCCAGCTGCGCCCCTTCTTCGCGACCGTGCGCACCACGCCCCTGTGACACTCGCGACACTCCTCGACAGGTGCCTTCTCCCGCCCTTCCTCCAATGCTATGCGCATCCCAGCAATTCATTTTTAAGTTGAACATCTTGACTTCACTGGGAGCACATCTTGAAGCCTTCTTCCCTCCTCGCGGCCCTGGCCCTGGCCGGCGTGCTGTCCGCCTGCGGTCCTGGCGAGGCGCCTGAACCCCAGCATCTGGGCAGCACCACGGCGGCGCTGGACTGCGCCGCGCTCAGCAAGCCCGTGTATCACCGGGTGCGTCCGTCCACGGGCGACAGCCTCCTCACCCTCAACGCGAACGAGGCCGCCAACGCGGCCACCACCTACGGCTATACCGACGACCGGGGCACGCCCTTCAAGGCCGCGAGCTCCACCGGCACCGGCCTGTCCCCCGTCTACCGGCTCTACAGCCCCAGCCGGGGTGAACACATCGTCACCATCGACGCCACCGAGCGCTCGAACCTCATCGCCTCCGGCTTCACCACCGACGAGGGCGTGGGCTTCTATGCGTCCAAGACGGCGGACACGTGCCTCGTGCCCGTCTACCGCTTCGACAACCCGGGCCTGAAGAAACACCGCCACGCCGTCACCCAGGCGGAGCGCGATGCGCTCACCGCCTCGGGCTGGACCAACGAGGGCATCAAGTTCTACGCCGCGCCCAGCACCGTGGACACGAAGTTCACCTTCGTCGTCATCCCCGACACGCAGCAGGAGACGGTCTACGCCCCCACCCGGCTCACCCACCGCATGCAGTGGATCGCCGACAACAAGACGGCCCAGGACATCCGCTTCGTGCTGCACACCGGCGACCTGATGGACTGGGACACGCCCGACCACATCCACTACCAGCGCGCCAGTGATTCGTATCAGGTGCTCGACACCGCCCAGATTCCCTACGCCATCGCCCTGGGCAACCACGACACGGCGGCCGTGTGCCAGGGCGGCAGCGCGTGCCCCGGCAACGTCAACGCCAACCTGCGCAACACCACCACCTTCAACACCTACTTCCCGCTGTCCCGCTTCAAGGCCCTGGGCGGCGTGTTCGAGTCCGGCAAGTGTGACAACGCCTACCACACGTTCAACGCCGGCGGCCTGAACTGGCTGGTGTTGAACCTGGAGCTGTGGGCCCGCACGAACGCCGTGAACTGGGCGAAGACCGTGCTGGCCCAGTTCCCCCAGCACAACGTCATCATCATCACCCACTCACACCTGAACGGCAGCGGCGGCATCGAGCAGTCGAACGGCGGCTACGGCAACAACAGCCCCCAGTACGTCTTCGACAACCTCATCAAGCAGTACGCCAACGTGCGCTTCGTCTTCTCCGGCCACGTGGGCAACGCCGCCTACCGCACCGACACCGGCGTGAACGGCAACACCATCTACCAGATGCTCAACACGTTCCACGACGGCACCACCAATCCGACGCGGCTCGTGGAGGTGGACACCGCCGCCAACACCATCAGCACGCGCGTCTACGCGCCGCTGACGAACACGGAGCGGGCGGACGGCGCGAAGGCGTACAGCAACGTGAACTGGGTGCGCTGAGCCGGGACATGCGAGCCCGCTCCTTCGGCGAAGGAGCGGGCCCTGCCAGCTCAAGGCTGGTTGGGATCGCCGATGTTCTGGAAGGGATTGAACGTGTACGTCGTGGAGAACTGCGACGACGGGCTGAAGTAGTACGCGGCCAGCTTCGCCGGGTCCTTGGCGATTTCTCCACGCAGGATGGGGCCGTCGTTCTGGTCGTCCCAGCCCCAGGGCGCGTTCGCGGAGTTGGTGCCGCAGTTGCCCGCCACCAGCCCGCAGCCGCCGCTGGTATCGCCCCGGAACGTGCCATCGGAGGAGAACAGCGAGCTCAGGTCGCGGCGCGTCCACAGGCCCTCCGTGGGGCTGTAGATGTCGAGCAGCTTGTAGCGCACGTCCGGATCCGTGGCGGACGACGGCTGCTCCGCCAGCGTGAGCGACGGGTAGTACTTCACGCCGTCTCCATTGATGTCGTAGTACGGCCACGCCTTGAGGCCATGGCCCTTGGCCTCCTGCGCGGTGATGGGGTGGAGCTCGCCCTCGAAGGAGGCCATGGACAGCGTGCCGTCCATGGACTCCGTCCCCGACCCGAGCGGACTGCCCGACGGCACGAACGAGAAGAAGTCCTTGTGCGCCACCGTCACCGCGCCCACGAGCGAGCCGTACTCACTGCCGTCGCGCTTCACGATGAGCAGCACGCCCTCGCCGTCGTTCTCGTGCTCGGTGTCGAAGATGGAGTCGGACCAGTCCCGAGGGTGGAAGAACGTGTAGAGCAGGTACCAGTGCGTGGAGGTCTCCACCACCGACTGGTAGGCGTGCGCGGTGAGCGCTCGCGAGCCGGTGTTGTCCCAGTTGTTCGTCCCGCTCCAGTCCCCGTCGAAGTCCACGCGGGTGATGAAGTCGGACCTGCCGCTGAGCGAGTGCGAGCCCGTGACGTCCACATCCTGGTAGTGGATGGGCGCCCACCGCTTCGTCAGCGCCGCCCGCGCCGCGGACGAACCCACGCCGTTCAACAGCGCCTGCCGGCCCTGCGCGAACAGCTCCTCTTCTTCCAGCACGCCCTCACCGCAGGCGGAAAGCAACGTCAGGGCGGTAGTGACCGCCGTGAACTTCAGGACAGAGGGAAGACGGCGCAGCGATGACCGCATGGGGAACCGGCCTTTCCTTGCGAGGGGAAGGCGCTCATCAGACATCACCGTGAAATCTTTGTGAAAGAAGGTTTGCTTGAACTTCTTGTCAAACCCGGATGGCCTTGCGGGTGACTGTTCCGTCCGTGGGGCGGTCATTTCCAGGAAGGTGCTCCGTGATGAACATCCGTTCGTGGCTGGCGCTGTCGATGCTGGGATGGGTCCTGTCCGCTCCGCCAGGCGAGGCGCGGCCCCGGTCCAGCTATGTCGATGCCACGTCCTACCTGTCGTCCCAGCCGGAGTACCTGTCGTGGCTGGAGCTGCGCTCGAACCTGAGGGACAACTTCGACGACATCTGTGGGGACACGTTCTGCGAGGGCGACTACAGCAACATCCAGTCACTGCGCTTCCAGTGTTCCGTGAACAGCGCGACGGGTGTCATTGGCCAGTGCGTCTGGGTGTTCGCCGCGAGCAACGAGGAGCTCAACCCGTCCACGGGTGAAATCTCCGTGCAGACGCAGACCTGGACCTGCCAGAGCCCGCTGGCCAGCGGCACCCCCATCACCTCGCTGCTGACGGCGCTCTCCGGGACCTCGCCCCTCTACGCCACGCTGCCCGGCACCAGCACGACCCTCTACGACGGCCTGGTCGACTGCTTGTAGCCGGCGGACGGCGGCGCACCGTCTCCCTGCGTGAACGCAGGGTCCGGGTCCGGACGCCTCACGCTCGGGAGAGGCGCCGGTCCGGAGGGAACAGCGCCGGACATGGCGGGCCCGGATGGTGCAGAGGCGGGCCCGCCATGATCCCAGACCTCGCCCGCCTCGCCGCCAGCGGTGAATCCGCCACATTGGAGCTGAAACGCTCGAGCGGTGAATTGCGCGAAGCGATGCACACGCTCTGCGCCTTCGCGAACGGACAGGGCGGCCAGGTACTGCTGGGCGTGAAGCCTGGCGGAGAGCTCATCGGCCAGCAGGTGAGCGAACAGACCCTGCATGACATCGCGACCGCGCGGGAGCGCTTCGAGCCTCCGCTGGACCTCCACATCCAGAGCGTGGAGGTCGCTTCCGGGCGGAGCGTGCTCGTGCTCACCGTGGGCGGTATCAGCGATTCCGTGCCATACACCTTCGACGGCCGCGCCTATGAGCGGGTGGGCAACACGACACGCAAGATGGCGCAGGAGCGCTATGAGCTGCTGTTGCTGGAACGCGCGCACAGCCGCCGTCGCTGGGAGAACCAGGAGGCCGATGAGGTTCCGCTCCAGGAGCTCGACCGTCAGGAGGTGCTGCGCATCGTCGAGGCGGCGCGATCAGCGGGGCGTCTCGTGGGACCGGTGGGACGGAGCCTGCCCGAGTTGCTTGATCGCCTTGGCGTACGCCACAAGGGCAGGCTCTTGCGCGCGGCGGTCGTGCTCTTTGGCAAGACGTTCCTTCCCCACCATCCCCAATGCGAGCTACGGATGGCCCGATTTCGAGGCACCGACAAGACCGAGTTCCTCGACCAACGCAACGTGCGCGGACCGGCTTTCCGGCTGCTCGAGGAAGCCGAGCTGTTCTGTCAGCGGCATTTCCCGTTGGCCGGCCGCATCGAACCGGGCCGCCTGCAGCGTGTCGACCGTCCGCTCATCCCACCGGATGCGATGCGCGAGCTCCTGGTCAACGCCTTCATCCACCGTGACTACAGTATCGCGGGTGGCGCGGTGTCGCTCGCCATCTTCGACGACCGCGTGGAGATATGGAGCGCGGGGCGATATCCGAAAGGCATCACGCCTGAATCGCTCACACGGCCGCATCTGTCGGTGCAGCGCAATCCCATCATTGCGGAGGTCTTCCACCGCGCCGGACTCATCGAGAAATGGGGTCGAGGCACGAACCGCGTCGCCGAGATGTGCCGTGCCGCCGGGCTCTCCGTCCCTGAGTTCGCTGAAATCACGGGCGCTGTGGTCGTCACGCTGCGGGTGAATGTGGGACAGACCCTGACCGCGGATCGGGGGGAGCTGTCAGCGGATTGGGGGGAGCTCGCGCCCGTTCTGGGGGGAGTTCCGGACGGATTGGGGGGAGTTCCGGACGGATTGGGGGGAGTTCCGGACGGATTGGGGGGAGTTCCGGACGGATTGGGGGGAGTTCCGGACGGATTGGGGGGAGTTCCGGACCGCAAGGAAATCGACGCGAAGACGCGTGAAATCATCGAAAAGATAGGCGTCCGACCCAGGAAAGCAGCCCTGCGCGAAGCCATCGTGGCACTCGCTTCGCTCCGACCGTGGTCCCCCACGGAGCTTGCCAGGACGCTGCATTACAGTCCTGACAAGCTGACGGAGCGGCATCTCAAGGCCATGGTCGACGAGGGTCTCCTCGAACGGACTCACCCCGATAACCCCAAGCATCCCGCCCAGGCCTACCGGGCCACGCGCAGGGGCTGACGACAGGTGCTCCTCCAGCATGCGCCGGATGGCCTTCAGAAGCTCAGCATGCCCAGCAGTTCGAAGGTGTCGCGGTACACGTGCACCGGCTCCACGACGATTCCCCGCAGCCTGTTGTCTCCGGCCAGGTGCAGCGTGTTGAGCCCCGGCCTGGTCCCGGAACACCTTGCGGCCCGGGACGATGTCGCCCCCCAGGGCCGCCGTTCGTCACCGCACGGTGGGTTCTCCGTCATTGGACATCAGGCTTCCGGCATGCCGGCGGAGCAATCCCTATCTTACCGGCGCCATCCGTCGGATACCGGACCGGCCCCCGTGGCAGGGGGTGAAACACAGGCCCTGTCTCTGGCAGAAAGCAAGACAACCCATGAGGGGGTGGGACCGCGTCCCCCCTGAAGGAGTCCCTGTCGCATGAGCACGATTCTCCGGACCCCACCCCTCGCCGGTGGCCGCCCCCCTCGCTGGGATTCGCGCCGCCGTCCCCCCGCGCAGGCCTCCGCGTCCCTTCCTCGCGTGGAGAAGGTGAACCTGGCCCACGCCTCCACCGACCTGCCGGCGCCTGGCATTGCCCGGCCCGTGGGCATGCTCCATGGCCAGCCCGTGCACCTGGTGCGGCTGACGGGCACCGGCCCCTGGTGCCGTCACACCACCGGCGATGCCCTGTTCTTCGTCACCCGGGGCACCCTGCGGGTGGAGTTGCGCGAGCGCGCCGTGGACCTGGAGGAGGGCGAGCTGCTCATCGTCCCCCGGGGCGTCGAGCACCGGCCGGTCGCTGACGTGGAGGCGCTGGTGCTGACGTCGGCTCCATCGCTCGCGGGGGAGGCGGCCGGGCAGTCTCCCGCCCCCTGAGCGGCGTTCCGCCGCCCCCCGGGCGGGCGAGCCCCCGCCCTGCCCGGGCGCGGTGATTCCTCCCAGGGAGTCCACGGCGCACTTTTGCCCTGAACGAACGGAAAGGGGGCTTCCCGCGTCGGTTCATCCGCCGCTGGACGGCCGCCGCCTTTCACGAGGAGCGGGAGCCGCCATGCGCATCCACCACCTGAACTGCACCACGATGTGCCCGCCCGGCGGGCGGCTCATGGACGGACGGCGCGGCTTCACCGGCCCGGCGGCGCTCACCTGC
This sequence comes from Corallococcus sp. M7, assembly GCF_054512695.1. Classification (NCBI taxonomy): domain Bacteria; kingdom Pseudomonadati; phylum Myxococcota; class Myxococcia; order Myxococcales; family Myxococcaceae; genus Corallococcus; species Corallococcus sp. M7. The sequence continues at coordinate 65,310 of NZ_CM137252.1, read as the reverse complement.
CACTGTCTGGCGTTGGAGACGCCGCGCGGCCTGGTGCTGGTGGACACCGGCTTCGGCCTCAATGACGTGTACGCGCCGCGCGTGCGGCTCAATGGCCTGTTCCGCGACATGCTCTGCCGCCCCGCCCTGGCGGAGGAGTCCACCGCCATCCGCCAACTGGAGCGCATGGGCTTCCAGGCCAGCGACGTGCGCGACATCGTCCTCACGCACCTGGACTTCGACCATGCAGGCGGCCTGGATGACTTCCCCCACGCGCGCGTGCACGTGCTGGCGGACGAGTACCGCGTGGCCACCGCGCAGAAGACCTGGCTGGACCGCGCGCGCTTCCGCCCGCAGCAGTGGTCCAAGGAGACGCGCTGGGAGACGTACGTCCCGAACCGGGGCGAGGGCTGGTTCGGCTTCGACTGCGTGCGCGAGCTCACCGGGCTGCCGCCTGAAATCCTGCTGGTGCCGCTCGTGGGCCACACGCTGGGGCACGCGGGCGTGGCCATCGACACCGGGGAGGGGTGGCTGCTGCACGCGGGCGACGCGTACTTCTACCACGGCGAGATGGACCTGGACCGCTACCGGTGCACCGCCGGCCTGCGCGCCTACCAGAAGCTGATGCAGAAGGACGGGTGGATGCGCTGGTACAACATGCGCCGGCTGCGCGAATTGGTGCAGCGCCACGGTGAACAGGTGACGGTGTTCTGCGCGCACGACTCGCTGGAGTTCGAGCGGCTGGAGGAGCGCGAGAAGCTGCCCTCGGACTTCCCCATCCAGCCCGGCCTCGTCGCCCCCGTGCCCTCGCTGCACCTCTAGCTTCGCGTCACTGATGGATGGGAGGCGACTCCGCCACGGACGTCTCCTCCATCAGCCGGGGCACGCGCGGCAGGTCCACCGTGAAGGTGGCGCCCCGCCCCGGCATGCTCTCCAGGCGGATGACGCCGCCGTGCGCCTCCACCAACTGGCGGGCGATGTAGAGCCCCAGCCCGTAGCCGGCCTTCGTCCGCGCGGCGCGCTCCCGCTCGAAGCGCTCGAAGACGCGGCGCTGGGCCTCCGGCGCGATGCCCACGCCCTCGTCGCGCACCCGCAGCCGGGAGTGCTCCGCGTCCAACGCGCAGACCGACACCGTCACCGGGTGGCCCCGGCCGAACTTCAGCGCGTTGGACAGGAGGTTGGTCACCACCCGGTCCAGCCGGATGCGGTCCCACTGGCCCACCTGCCCCTCCTCCACCTGCAGCCGCAGGTCGCAGCCCGCCTCCGCGGCGGCGTCCGCGAAGCGCTCCACCACCTCGCGCGCCAGCTCTCCCAGGTCCATGGGCGCCGCGTCCAGGAGCCGCTTGCCGGAGGACAGCCGGGACAAATCCAACAGGTTGTGGAGCAGCTGGCCCAGCCGCTGCGCCTGCCCGCGCGCCACCACCAATCCCTGACGCACCTCCTCGTCGCGGCCGGCCGCCTGCGAGCGCTGCACCTTGCTGAGCAGCAATTGCAGTGCTTGCAAGGGATTGCCCAGGTCGTGCGCGGTGACGGCGATGAGGTCCACCGCCTCGCGCGCCTCGCGCAGAAGCCGCGTGTTCTCCAGGGCCAGCGCCGCGCGGCCGGCCAGCTCCTCCACCAGCACCTGGTCCGCCTGCGTGAAGCGGCGGTGGCCCCGGGCCGTCAGCAGCACGAAGGCGCCCAGCGTGTCGCTGCCCGCGCGCAGGGGCACCACCATGGAGGAGCCAATGGCCACGCGCTCCATGAGCAGCCGGTGCTCGTCGGTCTCCGCATAGGCGGCCAGGTCGTCCATCTCCACCTCCACGTCCATCCGCGAGCGTCCGGTGCGCATCACCTCCCAGACGACCGACGGCATGCCCGAGCGGGGCGGAAAGCGCCGCAGGGCCTCCCACAGGCTCGCCTCGCGTTCGGGCTGCACGTGCGTCACCGCGCGGGGCCGCAGCTCACCCGCGGGCGTGAGGAGGTAGAGGATGCAGCCGTCCGCCACCTCCGGCACCAGCAGCCGCGCCACCTCCGCCGCCGTCAGGTCGGGGTCCAGGGACTGGTGGAAGACGCGGCCGGCCTCCGCGAGCAGCTCCTGCACCCGCTCCTGGCGCCGCTGCTCGGTGATGTCGCGCGTCACCACGGAGAAGCCCTGGGGCTCGCCGTCCTCGTCGCGCAGCGCGGTGATGGACACCTCCGCCCAGAAGCGCGAGCCGTCCTTGCGCTGCCGCCAGCCCTCCGTGCGCAGCCGCCCCTCCTGGAGGGCCCGGGACAGGTCCCGCTCCGGCCTGCCCGCCGCCGCGTCCTCGGACGTGTAGAAGACGGAGATGGGCCGGCCCTGGATCTCCGCCTCGCTCCAGCCCTTGATGCGCTCGGCGCCCGGGTTCCAGCTGGCCACCCGCCCGCGAGTGTCCAGCAGCACCAGGGCGTAGTCGCGCACGCCCTCCACCAGCGCCTGGAAGCGGTGCGCGCTGGCCGCGGCCTCGCGCCGGAGCGGGTGGAGCCGGCGGTGGAGCACCCACGCCAGCACCCCCGCCACCGCCAGCCCCAGCAGGGAGGCCAGCAGCAAGAGCGCCGTCTCCCACCGGTCCACCCGCACCGAGGACTGGTTCTCCACGGCCAGCCGCTCCTGCACCTTGCGCTCCAACTGGGCCTGCGCCTCGCGCACCCGCCCATGGGCCCGGGCGAGCCGCTCGCGCGCCAGCTTCTGATCCTGGGGTGTCGGGGTGTCCATGAGCGCGCGCAGGGCCGCTTCATGCACCTGCTCCGCGGCGCGCACCTCCCACACCAGCTCCTCGTCCTCGGGCATGTCCAGCCGCGCGGCCAGGCGTTCCGCGGCGTCCAGGAAGCGCCGCCGTGCCTGCGCCGTGTCCCGGGAGAGCGACTGCCCGCCCGCCAGCAGCGCGCTGTTGGCCAGGGACACCTTGTCGCTGAAGGCCCGCCCCAGCAGCCCCACCTCCTGCAGGTCCAGCGAGCGCTCCATCACCCGCGACCGCACGGAGGCGCGCGTCAGGAGCAGCGCCACCACGGCCAGGACCAGCAGGACGAGCGCCACCAGGAGGCTCGCCGCGAGCCCCCACCCCTCCTCCTGCCGCGCACGCCTGGGACCTGCCGCCATGCCTCCCCTTCCCGCTGGACGCACGTGTCCGTTCGCGCCTCCGCGTCCCCTCACGGTGGGGCCCTGCCTCCCTCGCGCCCACCCCCCTCCCTGGCCCGGCGGATGTCCACCAGTGCGCGCCTTCCCGTCGGGCGGGGTGGGACAGTGACGCCTTTCCGACCGCTGGAGACGCATCGGGGCTTGCCGCCGCTTCGCGAGGACCCGACCGCTCCCCACCCTTGTCCCCAGGTCCATGGCGGGTGGGGCCTTCACGGGCGGCGGGAACGGGGCATGGGGCGGACGGGTGTTTGGCCAGGCTGGGTGCTGCTTCTGGGGCTGTGGGCGGCGTGCGGCCAGACGCTGCCGGAGGACACGGCTTCCGCCAGGATGGCCTGGAGGCCCCCGTCCACCTGCGTGCCCATGACGTGTGAGTCCCAGGGGCTCAACTGCGGCTACGCCATCAACGGGTGCGGCGGCACGCTCCACTGTGGCGAGTGCTCCGAGGACGAGGCCTGCGGCGGGGGCGGCATGCCCAACGTCTGCGGCCCCCGGCCCTGCGTCCCCAGCACCTGCGAGGCGCGGGGCGCCACCTGCGGGCCGCTCTCGGACGGCTGCGGCGGCGTGCTCGACTGCGGCACGTGCGCGACCCCGGAGGTCTGCGGCGGCGCCGGCGTGCCCAACGCCTGTGGCCCCCCGGCCTGCGTCCCCACCACCTGCGAGGCCGCGGGCAAGAACTGCGGCCAGGTCGCGGACGGCTGCGGCGGCGTGCTCGACTGCGGCGCGTGCGGGCCGGACGAGACGTGCGGCGGAGGCGGCACCGCCAACGTGTGCGGCCGCGCGCCGTGCGTCCCCACCACCTGCGAGGCGCTGGGCAAGAACTGCGGCGCCGTGTCCGACGGCTGCGGCGGCGTCCTGGAGTGCGGCGCCTGCGGCGAGGGGCTCACCTGCGGCGCGGGCGGCGTGGCCAACGTCTGCGCGGCCCCGCTGTGCCAGGCGGCCACCTGCGCCGCATTGGGGAAGAGCTGCGGCGAGGTGCTGGACGGCTGCGGCGGCGTCCTGGAGTGCGGCGCCTGCGAGGCCGACGCGACGTGCGGCGGCGCGGGTGAGGCCAATGTCTGCGGCGCCGGCACCTGCGTGCCCACGACCTGCGCGGCCCTGGGCGCGAACTGCGGCCGCGTGTCGGACGGCTGCGGCGCGGTGCTGGAGTGCGGAGGCTGCCTCGCGTCCCAGAGCTGCGGCGGCGCGGGCACGCCCAACGTCTGTGGCAAGGCCGCGTGCACGCCGTCCACCTGCGAGGCCCTGGGCAAGGACTGCGGCCAGGTCTCGGACGGCTGCGGTGGCACGCTCGACTGCGGCGCCTGCGGCGAGGGGCTCACCTGCGGCGCGGGCGGCGTCCCCAACGTCTGCGCGGTCCCCGGGTGCCGGCCGGCCACCTGCGGATTCCTGGGCGCGACGTGCGGCGCGGTGGCGGATGGCTGCGGTGGCACGCTCGACTGCGGCGCGTGCGCGGCGCCGGAGACCTGCGGAGGCACGGGCGTGCCCAACGTCTGCGCGCCCCCGGAGCCCGTGTGCGTGGACCGGGACCTGGGCAGCGCGCTGCCGGTGTCACTGAAGGGCTCCACCGTGGAGGCCCGGGATGACCACGCCGCCTCGTGCGGAGGCGCGGGCGCGCCGGACCGGGGCTACCTGTGGACGGCACCCCGCGCGGGCACCTTCACCTTCGACACGGCCCGCTCGGCAATCCGGTCCGTCATCGCCGTGTACGCGGACGGCTGCGGCGGCGAGGAGCTGGCGTGCGCCACGGGCGGCATCAGCTACGGCGGCGGGTCCCGGGTGGCGGTGGCGCTGACGCAGGGCCAGCGGGTCCTGGTGACGGTGGACGCCGTGGCCGGCGGGTCCTTCACGCAGGGCGCCTTCGAGCTGCACATCGACGAGTTGCGCGCCACCGAGGCCGGCGCCTGCTTCGACGGCATGGACAACGACGGAGACCGCTGGGTGGACTGCGCGGACACCGAGTGCCGCGACGAGCCCCGCTGCAAGGGCCAGGGCTGCGCCCACCACGACCTGGGCAGCGCCCTGCCCCTCACCTTCCAGGGCGAGACGGCCCTCTCCGGCGACGGCTTCCAGGGCACCTGCGGCGCGCTGCTCCAGCAGGACCGCGCCCACCTGTGGACGGCGCCGAAGGCCGGCACCTTCGTCTTCGACACCTCGCCCGGCGACGACCCGGACGCGGGCGGCCACGCCCTGTACCTCCTCACCGGCTGCCGGGGCACGGAGCTGGGCTGCGCCGCGAACCCACATCCTACGACAAAGGATGCCCCGGCGCTGAAGCTCACCCTGGCCCAGGGGCAGTCGGTGCTGGTGGTGGTGGACGGCATGGCCCGGCCGGACCGGGACACCCCCATCCGCTACACCCTCCGCGTCACGGAGTGGGTCCCGGCCGAGGCCGGCCGCTGACGCACCGTGCCACAACCAGCGCCACACACCCACCTTCTCACTACATGTGAGGTGCTACGCAACTGATCGACGGCCGATGCGATAATCCCCGCAAGTCGTCCGCAGCCCTTCCAAATCCTTTCCTCGAACTCCGACGAGGGAGCCCCACATGAGCCTCATCGACCGCGCCCGCAGTGCCGTCTCCAACACCATCCGCCAGGTGCAGCAGAACCCCATCCAGGCGGCGAAGGACATCGGGACGCAGGCGAAGAAGGGCTACGACACCTTCACGAAGGTGAAGACGGCCGTGAAGGACGGCTTCGACAACGTGAAGAGCCTGAAGACGGACGGCTTCAAGGCCACGTTGAAGGGCAACGTCGACAAGATGGTCTCCAAGGCCATGGACCCGAAGACCAAGCTCGACCTCAAGGGCAAGCTGGGCATCGCGGGCAAGGCCTTCGGCACCATCACCAACGCCACCAAGCTGGTGGGCCAGGCCGGCACGGCCATCTCCGACGTGCGCAACGCCGTGCGCTCCGGCAGCAGCGAGGACTGGAACAAGGCGCTGGGCTCCGTCGCCACCGCCGGCAAGACCGCGGTCAGCACCGTCAAGGGCGGCCTGGAGATTGCCCGCGACGTGAACAAGTTCGGCAGCGCGTACAAGGCCGCCAGCGGCGCCTTCAAGGCCGCGGTCCCGGGCGCCGGCCCCAAGCTGGCCCGCGCCGCCGCCGGTGCCGCCGCCAAGGCCGCCTTCGAGGGTGGCGCTTCCTCCGCCATCAAGAGCGGCGTGCGCTCCGCCCTGAAGACCGCCGTCAGCGAGTCCGGCGTGGCCCTGAAGGCCGCCACGGGCACCGCGACCCGCGCCGCCGCCAAGGCCGCGCTGTCCGAGGGTGGCAAGGCCGCCGCCAAGGCCGGTGCGACCGCCGCCGCCAAGGCCGCCGGGGGCACCCTGGCCAAGGCCGCAGGCCGCTTCGCCCCGGGCGCGAACATCGCCATCGCCGCCTTCGACACGGCGAACGCGGTCTCCACCCTGCGCGACCCGAACGCCAGCACCACCGCGAAGGTCACGGGCGTCATCACCGCCGTGGGCTCCATCGCCGCCGCCACCAACATCCCGGTGGTCAGCCAGGTGGGCGCCGCCGTCTCCGCGGTCTCCAGCTTCGTCGGCGGCCTGTTCGGGTGAGCCGTTGAAGTCACGCAGGGCCCCGGGCGGTGAACGCCCGGGGATGTCCCCGGGGGGTCCTTTCTGGTAGCAACCGTGGCCGTGTGAGACGCGCACGTTTCAATCCCCTCTGGGACCACGGTCGCTACCTGCCAGGAGGCCCTCCGGTGGCCACGAAGAAGAACCCTCCCGCGAAGCCCGCCGCCCCCGCCGCCAAGGCGCCCGGCCCGTCTTCCGCCCCGGCGAAGCCGGCGAAGTCCGCCGCCGCCACTCCGAAGTCCCCGGCCAGCCCCAAGCCCCCGGAAGCGCCCGCCGCCCCGCCGCAGGCTCCCGTGCATCAGTTGGTGCAGCGGCTGCCCGTGGCGCCCGGCCTGGGCCACCAGGCGGACCTGCCGCAGGTGAAGGCCCCGTCGCTGGAGAACCTCCACATCCGCGTGCCCCAGGGCGAGGACCTCACGGAGGAGGACCTGCTGGAGCGCTTCCACGAGCTGGCCCGCGCGAAGGCGCAGGTCCGCGAGCGCGCGGAAGGCGAAGCCCTGGCCATGGGCGACGACGTGCGGCTGGACATCCTGGGCTACGCCAACGGCCGCCTCATCCCGCTGAGCACTCGCATGGGTTACTGGATGGAGCTGGCCCCCCAGGTGATGCTGCCCGGCTTCGCGGAGGTCATCGCGGAGGCCAGCGTGGGTGACAGCGTGGAGGTGGGGCTGGTGCTGCCGGACAACTACCCGGCGGAGCAGCTGCGCGGCATGCCGGCGCGCTTCCTGGTGGACGTGCGCGCCGCGCGCGAGGTGCGCATGCCCGACACGGAGTCGGACGCGTTCCTCCAGCAGTTGGGCCGCGGCTCCACGCATGAAGAGGTCATGAGCTCCATCGTGGAGGAGATGGAGAACGAAATGGCCGACATGCTCTGGGTGGACGCGCGCAACCGCGTGCTGGACGAGATCATCGCCCGCGCCGACGTCTCCGTGCCCAAGCCGCTGGTGGACGAGGAGATCCGCCGCCGCTGGCACCAGGCGGAGGGCGAGATCCTGGCCCAGAAGTTCTTCAGCCTGGAGGAGCAGCAGGAGGCGCTGGACGGCTGGCTGCACCACCCGGGCATCCGCGACGACGTGGAGCGCCGCCTCAAGATTGCCCTGGTGCTGCGCGCCATCGCGCAGCGGGACAAGCTCCAGCTCACGCCGCAGTACGCGCTGGAGCTGCTCAAGGAGTCCTCGGAGCCCTTCGGCATCACCGAGGCGCAGCTGCGCGAGTCCATGCTGGACCCGGCCGCCTCCGCGCAGATGATGGACGTCGCGTGGCACCTGCTCGCCGTGGAGCACGTGATGACGCAGGCCCGGGTGACCTTCGAGGGCGCCGAGGCGGGGCTCGCTTAAGGCGCCGGGAGCGGCTACCCCGCCGGGTTCTTGGGCGCGGGCGGCTGCTGACCGGGGGCGATGAAGGCCCCCGTCGCGGGGTCGATCTGCCAGGCCGAGTACTGGTGCGTGAGCACGTCACGCACCTGTCCCTGCTCGTAGCAGACCGAGTACACGACGAAGACCTCGTTCACGAAGTTGGGCCGCCCGTAGCGGTAGCAGTCCTGCTCGCCCTTCTTCTGGAGCGTGAGCGGGTGGCCCAGCAGGCCCCCCACCTCCTGGGTCGTCATCCCCGCGCGCACCACCTTGATGCCGTGCGGCGTCACGACGGAGAAGGACGTTCCGTTGGCACGCCAAAGGCCGAAGAAGCCCAGGGCGAGCACCACTGGCACCGCGGCGGCCACGAACCAGGTGAAGGTGAAGCGGTTGGACTTCTTCTTGGACCCCTCGCGGAAGGCCGTGAACAGGGCGTCCGGGGAGGTGTCCGCCGGGGCACCGTCCGGGGTGACCGGGAAGGAGGCATTGGGAGTGCTCACCCTTCTTGAATGCCGTCAGTGGGCGCCGGATTCAAGCGATGGACTGCCGGGGAGTCCACAGCCCGTACGCCTCGCCGGCCACTGACGGGGTCGTTCAGGGTGGGATACGCCCGGATGTCCGGTTCCGGGCCAGGCGTGCGAGTTCACAATCGGCGCGCTGCGGGACTGCTAGAGGGCACACCCAGAGGCTCATCTCGAGGAGTCACACATCATGGCGAAGCGCGCCGCCGCGAAGGGCACCACGCAGAAGACCCTGGACCGGGACGTCGTTCCCCCGGGCACGGAGGTGCCGGACAGCGACCTGTTCTTCAACCGGGAGCTGTCGTGGCTGGCCTTCAACGACCGGGTGCTGCAACTGGCCGAGTCGCCGGAGGTGCCGCTGATGGAGCGGCTGAAGTTCATCTCCATCTACGCGCGCAACCTGGATGAGTTCTTCATGATCCGCGTGGCGCGGCTGCACGAGCAGATCGCCGCGCGCGTGGGCCGCCTGGTGCCGGACGGCGCGTCCCCGGGCGACACGCTGGACAAGCTGCACACGGGCATCCTGGAGCAGGGCCGGCGCCACGCGGACTGCTTCGAGAAGGTCCTGCGCCCCGCGCTGGCGGACAAGGGGCTGCGCATCCTGTCCATGAAGGAACTGGACGCGGACCAGCGCGCGCAGGTGGAGCAGCGCTTCCGCGAGCAGATCTTCCCCGTGCTCACGCCGCTGGCCATCGGGCTGGGGCGGCACTTCCCGTACATCTCCAACCTGTCCCTGAGCCTCGCGGTGCTGCTGCGCGACCCGGTGGCGGAGGAGGAGAGCGTGGCGCGGGTGAAGGTGCCCAAGGAGATATTGCCCCGCTTCGTGCCGCTCAAGGGGGGCACGCTCTTCGTGCCGCTGGAGGAGATCATCGCGCAGCACCTGGGGGACCTGTTCCCCGGGATGGAGGTCCTCAACTGGAGCCTGTTCCGCGTGACGCGCGACGCGGACTACACCGTGTCCGAGGACGCGGAGGACCTGCTCAAGGCGGTGGAGACGGAGATCAGCCAGCGCCGCTTCGGGGACGTCATCCGCCTGGAGATTCAGGCGGGGATGAACGCGAAGCTGCTGGAGCCGCTGGTGGAGGCGCTGACGCTGGAGCCCCGGCAGGTGTACGAGGAGCACGGCCTCTTGGACCTGGCGGACGTGATGTCGCTGGCGATGACGCCGGGCTTCAGCGAGCAGCGCGACCCGCCGTGGACGCCGGTGACGCAGGCGCGGCTGCGCACGGACAACGAGTCCGCGGACGGCGGGGGCACGGTGATGTCCGCGATGCGCCGGGGCGATCTGCTGGTGCACCACCCCTACGAGTCCTTCGCCTCCTCCGTGGAGCGCTTCGTGAGCGAGGCGGTGGAGGACCCGGACGTGCTGGCGCTGAAGCAGACGGTGTACCGCACGTCGGACAGCTCCCCGCTGGTGCCCGCGCTCATCCGCGCGACGGAGCACGGCAAGCAGGCCGTGTGCATGGTGGAATTGAAGGCGCGCTTCGACGAGCGCACCAACATCCGCTGGGCGAACGCGCTGGAAGAGGCGGGCGTGCACGTCGTGTATGGGATTCCCAGCCTGAAGACGCACGCGAAGGCCATCCTCATCGTGCGGCGCGAGGGCGAGCGGGTGCGGCACTACGTGCACATCGGCACGGGCAACTACAACCCGAAGACGGCGCGGCTCTACACGGACCTGGGGTTGTTCACCACGGACCCGGAGATTGGCGCGGACGTGGCGGACGTCTTCAACTTCCTCACCGGCTTCGGCCGGCCGCGCTCCTTCCGCAAGCTGCTGGTGGCGCCCTTGACCATGCGCGAAGGGCTGATGGAGGAGATCAAGAAGACCCAGGCGGCGCACACGCCGGAGTCACCCGCGCGCATCATGATGAAGATGAACGCGCTGGTGGACCCGGGCATCATCCGCGCGCTCTACGACGCGTCCCGCGCGGGCGTGCGCGTGGACCTCAACGTGCGAGGCATCTGCTGCCTGAGGCCGGGAGTGCCGGGCGTGTCGGAGCACATCCGGGTGGTGTCCAACCTGGGCCGCTTCCTGGAGCACCCGCGCATCTACGCCTTCGAGCGGGGCGCGGCGTCGCGGTGCTACATCGGGTCCGCGGACATGATGCCGCGCAACCTGGACCACCGCGTGGAGATATTGGCGCCGGTGGAGGACCCCACCCTGGCCGCGCAGGTGAAGGACGTGGTGGAGCGCTGCATGGTGGACACCAGCGGCGCGTGGGAGCTGGGCTCGGACGGCACGTGGCGGCGGCGCACCGCCGCCACGCCCAACGACAAGCGCTCCGCCCAGGGGGAGCTCATGGAGCGCGCCATCCGCATGGTGCAGATGCAGAGCGGGCGCCCCGTGGCCTGAATCAGGTCTCGTGGTTCACGAGGTTGAACACCGCCACGCGGTGCGACTGGGGGAACAGCACGATGAACAGGTGGTTCCAGTCGTGCGCGCCCGCGGCCACCAGGTAGGAGGAGTAGAAGTAGCGGATCTGCACCTGCTCCGTGCCGTTGCCAATCTCCGTGAGCAGGTGCGGGTCCAGCGCGTCGAAGAAGAAGAGCTGGTCGGACAGCGTGCTGAACGGCACCGTGCCCTTGTCCTGCCAGGGGTAGTAGCCGTAGTCCTGCGACAGCGCGAACACGGACTCCACCGCGTCCGACAGCGTGGGCGCCTGCGGGGACGACCACGGGAAGCCGTACACGTCCAGCGTGCCGTCACACCAGTTGTTGTGCGTGTCGCACTCGTCGTTGCCGGCCTCCATGATGGACTCGAGCAGCGGCGTGGGGCCCTCCCACTCCAGCTCGATCTGGCTCAGCTTCGACTCCACCGTGCGCACGGACTGGGTGGACTCGGGAGCCGGCTCGGACGGCGCGTTGTTGCACGCGGCCAGGAACAGCGCGGAAGCCAGCACGGTGTGTCGGAACATGTTCACGACCTCAAGGGATGAAACGAGGGAGGCCCGCGTCTGCCACAGCCCCCTCCCCGCCCTCAAGCCACAACACGCCGCCTGTGCACGTGTCACCGCGCCGTGACACGTGCGGTTGGAAATCTTCAGCCCCGCTCGCCCAGGGCGCTGCGCGCGGCGTCCTCGCGGCGGTGGGCCTCCACCTCCGGGACCTCCTCCCAGCGGATCCACCCGGCGCGCGCCGCGTGCCTCGCGGCGGCCACCGTGTCGTCCACGGCGACCAGCTCACTGCCCGCGTCGCGGATGTCCTTCGCGATGGCCTCCATCTCCTCGCCGCGCTTGGAGCGCCCCGGCACGTTGCGGATGTAGACGCAGCGGATGCGGCCCGGGTACTCGCGCACGATGGTGCGGTAGTGCTCCGCGTCCTCCTGGCCGCTGTCCCCGATGAGCACGAAGGGCAGATGCGACAGCGTCTCCAGCACGCCGCGAATCTTGTCCAGCTTGTGCCCATGCCCCCCGCCCGGCGCGAAGCCGTGCCGTGACAGGCCCCAGTCGCGCAGGAGCAGCGGGCCAATGGGGATGCGGTGGATGGCGAGGAACTCGTCCAGGTGCTCGTAGAGGTTCCACGGGCTGCTGGACACGTAGAAGATGGGGTTGTCCGCCCCGCCGCTCGCGCCCGCCTGGAGCGCCGCGTAGAACGCGTCCACGCCCGGGAAGGGCAGCCGCACCCGGTGCTCCGTGAGGAACAGCGCCCACGCGCGCTTGAGCGGATCCGTCACCCCCGTGGCGATGACCGTGTCGTCGATGTCGCTGATGACGCCCAGTTCCGCGCTCGTGCCCGCCACCCGCACCGGCGCGGACACGCGCGGCACGCCCTCCGCCTCCGGGGACAGCAGCTCCAGCTCCACCATGTGCCAGCCGGAGCGCACGCCTTCAGGAGGCGGCACCCACAGCTCCAGGAAGCCCTCCTCGTCCGTCACGCCCTCCCAGCGCTTGTCCCCCCAGCGCACCGCCACGTGCGCGCTGGAGATCTCACGCGTCATGTAGCGCTTGTAGGAGGCCACGGCGCTGCTCCACAGCGTGTGGCGCTGGCGCTGGGGCGTCACCTTGCGCTCCTCCAGCACGCGCGCCTTGATGACCACGCGCTCCGGGGTGCCGTAGCCCCGGTACGGCAGGATGCGCAGCGGCGGGGCGATGCCCAGCCCCTTGCGCACGCGGCGGCTCAGCACGTCGTAGTGGGCATCCGCCTTGACGGCGAAACGGAACAGCAGCGGGTACAGGTCGGGCATGGCGGGTGCGCGCGAGTCTACCGTCCCCTCCGTCAATCGTGGCGGCCCAACGTCCGGTCCAGGTTGTATGCGGCGCTGATGAGTGACAGGTGCGTGAGCGCCTGCGGGAAGTTGCCCATCGCCTCGCCGGACATGCCCGTCTGCTCCGCGTACAGCCCCAGGTGGTTCGCGTAGCCCTGCATCCGCTCGAAGATGAGCCGCGCCTCGTCCAGGAGGTCCGGCCGCACCGGGCTCGCGCGCGTCATCGCCTCCACCAGCCAGAAGCTGCACAGGTTGAAGGTGCCTTCGCTGCCTTCAATCCCATCCAGCTCCTTGTCCGTGTCGTAGCGGAACACCAGGCCGTCCGACGTCAGGCCCCCGTCCCGAGGCGCCTTGCGAATGACGTCCAGCGTGGAGAGCATCCGCGGATCCACCGGGGACAGGAAGAACACCAGCGGCATCAGGAGGTTCGCCGCGTCCAGCGCGTCGTACCCATAGGCCTGGATGAAGGCGCCCTTCTCCTTGCACCAGCCCTTGTCCATGATCTCCTCGAAGATGGCGTCGCGCGTCTTCAGCCACTTCGCCCGGTCCGCCGGCAGGCTGCGCTTGTCCGCGAGCCGGATGGCCCGGTCCACCGCCACCCAGCACATCAGCTTCGAATAGACGAAGTGCCGGCGCGAGCCGCGGATCTCCCAGATGCCCTCGTCCTCCCGCTGCCAGTGGTCGCACACCCAATCCACCAGCCGCCGCAGGTGACTCCAGAAGTCATACGAGATGGGCACCGCGTACTTGTTGGACAGGTACACGGAGTCCATCAGCTCGCCGTAGATGTCCAGCTGCAGCTGGTCCGCCGCCGCGTTGCCAATGCGCACAGGGCTGGCGCCGCCATAGCCGCGCAGGTGATGCAACTGCTGCTCGTCCGGCACCCGGGTGCCGTCCAGACGGAACATCAGGGGCAGCGGCCCGTCTCCATTCTCCGCGCAGCGCGCCTCCACCCAGCGCATGAACGCCTCGGCCTCCTCGTTGAAGCCGATGCGGATGAACGCGTAGACGGTGAAGGCCGCGTCGCGCAGCCAGCAGAAGCGGTAGTCCCAGTTGCGCGTGCCGCCGGGGGACTCCGGCAGGCTGCACGTGGGCGCGGCGATGATGGCCCCGGACGGCTCGAAGGTCATCAGCTTCAGGGCCAGCGCCGAGCGCTGCACCATCTCCCGCCACCGCCCCGTGTACTTGCACTTGGACACCCAGTGGCGCCAGTAGTCCACCGTGTCGCGGAAGAGCTTCTCCGCGGAGTCGTGCGTGTGCAGGTGGTGGTGGCAGCCCTCCACGCCGCCCTCGCGCAGGGTGAAGACCGCGGACTGGCTCTCCTTCAGCGTGAAATGCGCGGTGACGCCGTTCTTCTCCTGCTTCAGGGGGATGGGCGTCACCAGTTGCATGCTCAGGCCCCTGGACACGAAGGCCGCGCCGCCCTTCACCACGTGCGTCTCGTGCTCGTCCCGCGCGTAGTTGAACGCCGGGAAGCACTCCATGCGGAAGGACATCTCCCCGCGCACCACGCGGATGCGCCGCAGCACCTCGCGCCCCTCCGCCTTCGCCCCCTTGCCCAGGGGCATCAGGTCGATGAGCTCCCCCACGCCGTCCGGCGTGTAGAAGCGCGTCACCAGCACGTTGGTGTCCGGCCAGTAGAACTGCCGCTTCATCACCCCGTCCGGCTCCGGGGACACGCGCCAGTACCCGCCCTTCTCCGGGTCCAGGAGCGCCGCGAAGATGCTGGGGCTGTCGAAGTGCGGAAAGCACAGCCAGTCGATGGTGCCCTCGTTGCCCACCAGCGCCACCGTGCGCAGGTCGCCGATGATGCCGTGGTCCTCGATGGCGATGCCGCCCTTCAGGTCCTCGTGGTGGGGATTCACCGGGCATGCTCCTGGAACGAGATGACGTGCTTGATGCCGCCCTTGGCCTCCACCACCCTGGCGAACTCCGACGGCGGGTGGCGCTGGGTGATGAGCGCCTCCACCCTCCCCGGCCACTTCGCGCGGAAGCGGGCCAGGTCCTCCAGCGCCTCACGGAAGTCGCTGTCCGACGCGTTCACCGTGCCGAACATCACCCGGTTGCCCAGCACGAGCTGTCCCAGGACCTCATCCCCCTTCAGCTCCAGTGGCTCCTCGCGTCCGGGCACGCCGGTGAAGATGAGCACGCCGTTCTCCTCCAGCACCTGGAGCGAGTCGAAGGCCACCTTCGACGCCCCCGTCGCCTCGTAGATGACGGCCACGCCGCCCAACTGTTTCTTCAAGGCCTCCACCGTCACCTCCTTGGAGGAGATGTACGGCACGCCCACCGCCTCGGACGCGGCGGCCTTCTCATTGGGCTTGGGGCTGCGCGAGTACACCGTCACGTCGAAGCCCGCGCGCATCAGCGCCATGGCGCCCAACTGCGCCACCGGCCCCGCGCCCAGCACCAGCGCCTTGCCGGGATTCACCTTCCACGGCAGGCGGGACTGGATGTGCGCCACCGAGCGCAGGCCCTTCTCCGCGATGGTGAGCGGCTCGGTGAGCACGGCCACGCCGCGCAGGGAGTCCTCCGCCTTGTGCAGGTAGGCCGCGTCCTCCACGAAGTGCTCCGAGCAGAAGCCGTGCGCGCCCTGGATGCCGCGCTCCGTGTAGTCCCCCGTCACGCAGAAGTCCGGGTAGCCATGGCTGCACGCGGGGCAGTGCGCGTGCGGACAGGGCCTGCGCACCCGGGGCACCACCAGGTCCCCCGGCTTCAGGCCCTGCACGTGCGCGCCCACCTCCATCACCTCGCCCAGGCACTCGTGGCCCAGGATGAGGTGGTCCTCCCCCTTGGGCGCCGCGCCGTGCTGGCCCTTGAGGATCTCCTGGTCGGTGCCGCACACGCCCACCTCCAGCGTGCGCACCTTGACCTGGGTGGGCGAGTGCAGCCGCGGTTCGGGAACGTCGAGGACGCGCACCTCGCGCGAGGGGAACATGACGGCCACGGCCTTCATGGGTGGAGGACTCCTTCCGGGCGAAGTGCTGAATGTCCCAGGACAAGGGGTGCGGACTTGGGCCCCATGTCGCAAGTGACCGCCCGCCTGCCTGGAGGTCGACACTCTTGGGACCGCGTGAAAGGGCTGCCCCCCGGGTGCGCGCGGGTCTATAGAAACAGGCCGTGCGTGCGCCCCCCGCCTCCCGACGCAGCCGCGCCACCGCCATCGGTGCCACGGCCTTCCTGATGCTCGCCCTGCCCTTCCTGGTGCTGGGGGTGTTCTTCCTCGGCCAGAAGGCGCGGATGGACCTGCGCTGCGAGCCCCAGGGCCCGTGTGTCCTCAGCCGCTCCAGCTGGCTGGGCCAGGAGGAGGTGGGCCGCTACGCGCCCGGGGACCTCCAGGGCGTGGAGGTGGCCCGAAGCCGCAGCACCCGCAGGGGCGCCGCGCCCATCTTCCGGGCCCAGTTGCAGACGACCTCCGGCGTCCAGCCGCTCGCCTACCAGTGGACGGAGTCCGAGCCGGAGGCCCAGGCCTTCGCGGACACCGTGCGGCGCTACCTCACGGGTCCCCGCACGGACGCGCTCGCGGTGTTCCAGGACGACCGGCAGGCGTCGCTGCGCGTGGGCGGCGCCTTCACCGTCGTGGGCCTGGGCGTGCTCGCCGTCAGCCTGTGGCTGCTCTCCCGCACGCTGGCGCACCGCAAGGCGGAGCGGGCCACCGTCTCCTGACGGACGACGGAGCGCGCTGAAAAAGCAGCCGACAGGGCGCCGCGGATTTCACTTCCTGTCCTACAGTGAAAGGCGCCTGCCCGCTTCCAGGCCCCTCCTGTGCGACCGCGGGGCAGGTGAATAGGTTGTGGCGAATGTTTCGACGCCTCATCGAGCGGATGCGGGGCCTGCGCCGGGCGGCGCCGCACCTCTTGCGGCCCGCGAACGTGGAAGCGGACCGGGCGAAGATCTCCATCGCCCAGCTGGACCACCACTACGCCAACAAGGTCGTGGCGCTGAAGGACGTGAACCTCAACGTCCGCTCGGGTGAGTTCGTCTGCCTGCTCGGCCCTTCCGGCTGTGGCAAGTCCACGCTGCTCTACGCGCTCGCCGGCCACGTGGTGCCCACCGGCGGCCGGGTGGCCATTGACGGCAAACCCATCCACGGGCCCGGTCCGGACCGGCTCCTGATGTTCCAGGAGGCCGCGCTGTTCCCGTGGCTCACCGTGCGCGGCAACATCACCTTCGCGCTGGCCGCCCGGGGCGTGCCCCGCGCCGAGCGCCGCGACCGGGCCAACGCCTTCATCCAGCGCGTGCGCCTGGAGGGCTTCGAGGACACGCTGCCCCACCAGCTCTCCGGCGGCATGAAGATGCGCGCCAGCCTGGCGCGGGCGCTCGCGGTGGACCCCACCGTGCTCTTGATGGACGAACCCTTTGGCGCGCTGGACGCCCAGACGCGCGTGCACATGCAGGAGATGCTACAGGCCATCTGGCTGCGCTCCGGCAAGACGGTGGTCTTCGTCACCCACGACGTGCAGGAGGCGCTGATGCTGGGCACCCGCGTGGTGCTGATGGCGCCCCGGCCGGGCCGCGTGGTGGAGGACCTGGAGATCCACCTGCCCATGCCGCGCTCGCTGGAGGACCCGTCCCTGGACGCCATGGCGCGCGACATCCGCCACCGCCTGCGCGCCTCGGAGGGGCATGCCGAGGAGGCCCCGCCCGTGGAGCCCGCGCAGCGCCGCACGCGCACGCCGTCCAGCCTGCCTCGCCCGAGCGTCGTGACCGGCCGTTAGAGGGGACACCGCCATGCTGAAGTGGGCGCAGAAGCTGGGGATGATCGCGCTGCTCTTCGCGCTCTGGGAGGGGCTGTCGCGCTCGGGCGTGTGGAACAAGCACCTGTTTCCCGGGCCGCTGGAGGTGGTCCGGACGCTCGGCGTCATGGCCCGCGACGGACAGTTGGGCGGCGCCACGCTGCGCTCCCTGGGCCGGCTGACGCACGCCTATCTCATGTCCGTGGGCATCGGCGTGCCGCTGGGGCTGTGCATCGCGCGGCTGGGCTTCTTCCGCAACGCGGTGAAGCCGGTGGTGATGGGGCTTCAGGCCCTGCCCTCCATCTGCTGGCTGCCGCTGGCCCTCCTGTGGTTCGGCCTCAACGACAGCGCCATCCTCTTCGTGGTGGTGATGGGCAGCGTGCTGGGCATCGCCATCGCCACCGAGGACGCGGTCAACGGCCTGGACCCGCAGCTGGCCCGCGTGGCCAGCACCCTGGGCGTGCGCGGCCTGCGCTTCTACTTCGGCGTGCTCCTGCCCGGCGCGCTGCCCGGCATCGTCACCGGCCTCAAGCTGGGGTGGAGCTTCGCGTGGCGCGCGCTGCTCGCGGGCGAGCTGCTCTTCGTCTCCGGCGGCCTGGGCCAGCTGCTCACCATGGGCCGTGAGCTGATGGACGTGTCGCAGGTGATGGCGGTGATGCTGGCCATCATCCTCATCGGCATCACGGTGGACCGCGTCCTCTTCCAGACGGTGGAGACGCGCCTGAGGCGCCGGTGGGGCCTGACGGCGTCCGTGTGAGCCGAAAGACGCTTCTACCCTCACGGGCATTGATAACAGCCGGGGAATCTCCATTAGCGTGACGCACCATGTCTTCCGCGCGTCCGCTGTCCCTGCTCCTGGGTGTCTGCACCGTCCTGCTGATGGGCGTCACGTCCTGCAAGAAGGACACGCCCTCCGGCGCCAACGCGCCTTTGCGCGTGGCCTTCTTCCCCAACATCACGCACGCGCAGGCGCTGGTGGCGAACTCGGAGGGGCTCTTCGGGTCGCAGCCCGGCATGGGCCACGTGGAGGTGCGGCAGTTCAACGCGGGCCCCGCGGCCATGGAGGCGCTGGTGGCGGGATCCGTGGACGTGGCCTACGTGGGCCCGGGCCCCGCCATCAACACGTACCTCAAGGCCGGCAAGGAATTGCGCATCATCGCGGGCGCGGTGAACGGCGGCGCGGTGCTGGTGGTGAAGAACGTGAAGACGGCCGCGGAGCTCAAGGGCAAGAAGCTGGCGACCCCTCAACTTGGCAACACCCAGGACATCGCCCTGCGCACCTGGCTGAAGGCGCAGAAGCTGAACATCACCGCGGACGCGGGCGGCGACGTGCAGGTGATTCCCATCAGCAACCCGGACATCCTGGCCCAGTACCTCCAGGGCGCCATCGAGGGGGCGTGGGTGCCCGAGCCCTGGGGCGCGCGCATGCTCGCCGAAGGGGGCGGCCACATCCTGGTGGACGAGCGCGACCTCTGGCCGGACAAGCGCTTCCCCACCACGGTGGTGGTGACGACGAAGAAGGTGCTGGAGACGCAGCGCCCGCGCATCGCGGCGCTCCTGCGCATCCACGTCGCCCTCACCGAGCGCTGGCGCGCGGACCCGGCGGCCTTCGCCACGTCCGTCAACGCCGCCTTCGGTCAGCTCACGCGCAAGCCCCTGCCCGCGCCCGTGCTCCAGGACGCGTTCTCCCGCCTGGAGCCGGGCCTGGACCCGGTGCCCGCCGCGCTGAAGACGTCCGCGGAGCACGCGAAGTCACTGGGGTTCATCCCCAGTGATGACCTTACGGGGCTCGTAGACCTGAGCGTCCTGGACGAGGTGCGCGGCGGCGCGAAGCCGAACTAGTCCTGCTTCTCCCCCTGGAGGGACAGGGCCACGTTGTCCGTCTCGTCCACCTGGTAGAGGGCCTGGACCTGCTGGCCCTTCTCGGGCTGCTTGAGGATGGTCAGCGCGCTCATGTCCAGCGGCACCACCGGCCCGGTCACGTCCTTCACGTACAGCATCATCCCGGAGCGCTTCACCACCGGCCCGCTGACCTGACGGACCTTGTCCGGGTCCGGGGTGATCTGCCGCACGGACTGGCCCGGGGAGATGAGCTCCGGCGACGTGGTGGGGACCGTGCTCACGACGTTCGAGGGGCTGGTGCTCGAGGGCTCGATGTTGGTCGACGGCTGGCTCCCGGACTGGTCGCCACCCTTGCTGACCGTGGGTTCGCGCGCCAGGGCGGGACCCGCGAGCAACAAGAGACCGAGCGTCGGCGCGGTCCACGCCATGGCTCGCCAACGTCTGGGGAATCCGTGCATCATGGTGATACCTCCCGTGTCACGGGGGCGCTGCCCCCGGGCTCAGGCTCAAACGTAGGGTGGGCAGCACTGAATGTTCAGCGGCGGAACACGGACCGTGCGCGCGGCAGCGTCCACACAGTAGGGTGGAGCGCACGCGAGCCAAGGACCGCTCGCACATGACTACGAGGCACCTTTGGCTGGACGTACCGACGAGCAGCACCGCATCGCCCTCTTCATCGACTTCGAGAACCTGGTCACCAACACCGGCATCAGCGCCAACAACTTCGACCTGCAGCCCGCCCTGGACCAGCTCCTGGAGCAGGGCAAGGTCGTGTTCCGCCGCGCCTACTGCAACTGGTCGCGCTTCGAGGACGCGAAGCAGCGCCTGCACGACGTGGGCGTGGAGCTGGTGGACGTGCCCCCCTCCACCCGCGCCGGCAAGAACAGCGCGGACATGCGCCTGGTCATCGACGCGCTGGAGCTGTGCTACGCGCGCGAGCAGATCGACACCTTCGTCATCGCCTCCGGCGACAGCGACTTCTGCCCGCTGGCGTACAAGCTGCGTGAGAACGGCCGCACCGTCATTGGCCTGGCCGTGCGCGAGGCCAGCTCCCAGATGTTCGTGCGGGCGTGCGACCAGTTCATCTACATGAAGCCCAAGCACCGGGGCGAGTCCTCGCACAAGGACAAGGACAAGGACCACGGCGGCCGGGGCTCCAAGTCCGACGAGGGCAAGGGCGGCAAGCGGGGCGGGAAGGGCCACGACAAGGGCCACGACGCCAAGGCCGAGTCCAAGGGCGAGGGCAAGGGCGGCAAGCCCAAGGCGGAGGTGCCCGCCGTCGCGCGCGAGGTGGTGCAGAGCCTGCTGCGCCGGGCCACGGGCCCGCTCAACCCGTCGCTCATCAAGGAGACCATCGTCCGCAAGGAGCCCGACTTCGACGAGCGCGACCACGGCTTCTCCACCTTCGCGCGGCTCCTGGAGGCGCTGGAGCAGGAGGGGCTCCTGCGCCGCATCCAGCAGGGGCGCCAGGGCTACATCGTGGGCCCGGACTCGGACTTCGGCGCTCCCGCGCCCGAGGGCAAGGGCGGCAAGGGGCGCCACGGCAAGGCGCCCGCCCCGGTGGAGGAGGAGGAAGAGGAGCTGGAGTCCTATCCGGACCCGGACGACGAGGGGCTGTAGGCCCCCCGCCTTCGTGAGCCACTACGCCGCGCGCGGCGTGGTGGACTCACAGAGGTGCTCCAGGAACTCCGGCAGCAGGCGGGCGGACATCACCCACAGCTTGCCGTCGCCCAGGTCCGCCAGGGACACGCGCTCCGCGTACTCCACGCAGGTGGCCTCCACGTAGTGGACGAACACCTTGCGGTCGCGCGCGCGGTACCACTCCGCCGCCTGGCCCAGCAGCGCCACGAACGCGTCCTGGACCTCCGGCCGCGCGTCGTCCTCCAGCGGCACCAGGCGCACGCCGTCCAGCACGTTGAAGAGGTTCAGGCCCGGCTGCGCGGACTCGAACACCGCGAAGGCCACGGCGCGGCCCTCATGGCGGGCCACCACCAGCTCGCGCTCGCGGGACAGGCCCGCGTCACCCCAGCCGGTGCGCGTGGTCTCCAGGTCGAAGCGCTCCGGCACCAGGTCCAGCGCCTCTCGATAAGCCTCCGGGCGGGTGTGGGCCACGCGGGCGAAGAAGCTCGCGCGCTCCTCCTGGGTGGGGGCGCCCGTCGTGATGTTCGCGGGCCGGGTCCAGGTGCTGTCCACCTCGCCCTCCATCAGGCGGAAGGGCACGAGGCACGTCTGGCCGGTGTGCGCGTACCAGGTGGCGAAGTCGAACTTCGTGTAGCGCACCCAGCGCACGTTCGCCTCGCAGTAGGCGAAGAACCACTTCACCTCCGGGTCCGCCTGGGTGGGCTCGTAGCCGCGCAGGTAGATGTCGCGCAGGGCCTCGCGCGCGGTGGAGCGGCTGCCCGGGGGCTGGTGCCGCGCCAGTTGGTGCGCCATCCAGCTGCCCGCGTATGGCTTGAGCACGGACAGCGTGGCCTCCATGCCCTCGTCCGCGGGGCGCACCACGCGGTAGCCCATCAGCGGCGCCTCCTGGAGCTTGTTCTGCGCGCGGTCGAACTGGTCGCGCAGGCTGGTGAACTTCTCCGGCTCCTTGCCCGGGAGGCGGAAGTAGCCGGAGCGCTCGAAGAGCTTCCACGTGGCGTCGTTCCAGTCGCCTTCCACCTTGGTGGTGGGATGGGCCTGGGCCTCCACCAGCGCTCTCCACGCGCGGGCCCCTTCGGCGTCCAGGGGCCGGACGCTCACGCCGCAGCGGCGGCCATGGGGCGTGCTGGAGATGTTGCGCACCTCCGCGCGCAGGCGCACCGGCGCGTGGCCCTCCAGCCCCACCTCCATCACCGGCAGGCGCAGGCCCGGGTACATCAGGTCCTCGCCGGGCTCGGTGAGGAAGGACAGGCCTTCGTAGGAGACATCCAGCAGGCCGCGGTGCACGTGCACCTGGGGCCAGAGCGGATGGTCGAACTCCACCGTGCAGGACGCGTGGGCCTGCGTGCGGCGCAGCCAGCGGTGGCGGAAGCGCACCAGCGACGTGGGCGCCGGCATCAGGAGCAGGCCACCCTCCACGCGCGCGGCGTCCGCGTTGAAGTGCACCACGCTGGAGTAGCCGAACGCCTCCAGGGTGAGGGGCCCGGGGGGAAGCGTGCCGTGCAACTGCCAGCCGAACGCGTCCTGGAGCGGCTCGAAGAAAGCGCAGGTGACCTGCACCACGGCCTGGCCATCGCGCGAGCGCAGCACGCCGCGGGCCTGGCGGGACGCGAGCGCTTCGCAGATGCGCGCGACGCGGTCCGCGTGGTCGATCTGCTCGCGCCACACGGGCCGCGTCTCCGGCGTGAGCAGCAGGCCGTTGTCACGCAGCGACTCCAGCAGGCCCACGATGCGGCGGCCCGCGTCCAGCGGCGGCGCGACGAAGCGCAGGCTCACCTCCGGGCGCATGGCATTGACGCCAATCACTTCCGCGTCCAGCGCGGTGGCCCACCGCTCGCCTTCACCCACCACCACGGACGCGGCCTGTCCCTTGCGGGGCACCGCGCGCGACTCCAGGCGGAGCGTCAGGTGCTCCAGGGACAGCTGCACCAGACGGCCGGGAGAGAAGTCCGCGCCAAACGAAGCCGCCGCGCTGAGTTCCGTTCCCACCCGGTATCCGAGGAGGGCTTCGCGGCCGGCCGGCGCGTCGTGAGTGTCGGTGTGCATGCGGGGGCTCCCTGATGTCCTACGGGGCATGATCCTACGACGTCCGAAGAAACTGTGTTGTCCCCAGTTACGCGCGACCCGGGGAACTCGGATTCCCACAGAGTGGAGATCCTTCATCCCTTGTGCACTTAGACCTTCGGGCTGGATTGCCGGCCACGCATTGGATTGTCTCGAATTGGCTTCTCACCACTTGAGGATTTCCTTTACGGACAGGCGCATGGCCTTCCAAGACAGGTGCAGCCCTGTCCCTCCCCTCGGGTCGTGCGGAACCCGGAAACTCAGGGTGATTCCGACACATGGAACATGAGGGACTGTCGCATGTCTACTGGTGACACATGACCTGCCTTCGAGGGACGGAGGCCGTCGCGACACACGTCGGGGATGACTCGCCTCCCCGCGAGGCGTTATCCCGCAGGCACCCCATGTCCTCCGCCCTCTCCACCCTCTGTCTCCACTGCGGCATGTGCTGTGACGGCACCCTCTTCACCCAGGTGCCGCTCAAGCCCCCCGAGGCGGAAGCCCTGCGCCAGCGCGGCCTGTCGCTGTCAGTGAAGGAGGACGGCACGCAGGTGCTGCCCCAGCGCTGCGCCGCGCTGGAGGGCCTGTGTTGCACCGTCTACGAGGAGCGTCCGGAGGCCTGCCGCCGCTACCGCTGCCAGTTGTTCAACGCGCTGGCGGAGGGAGAGGTGTCCCTGGAGGAGGCGAAGGGCGTGGTGGATGCGGCGCACGCGAAGGTGGACGCGGTGGTGCGCGATGTGGGTTCCGCTGAGGGTGGAAGGGGTCCCGCGATGCGTCAGGCCCGGGTGGCCGCGGCCTCGCTGACCCTGGCTCCCGAGACACGAGAATCCCTGGCGCGCGCGGAGGTGTATCTGGACCAGCACTTCCGGGGTCGCTTCCGCCGCTCGGGCGGCTAGCGTGGCGGGGTCCTGCTCTCCGACCGAGGTCCTGCTCCCGTGAAGACGTCCCTGCTGACCGTGTTGTCGTCCGCCGCCCTGTTCGCGGGTGTGCCCGCCGCCGCTCAGAACAGTGAGTTCGTGAAGTCCGCGCAGGTGGACCTGGACGGGGACGGCAAGCCGGAGGCGGTGTCGCTCACGCCGGGCAAGGACGGGAAGTTCACGTTGAAGGTGGGCGGCGCGACGTCGAACGGCGATGCGTCCGGCAACGAGGTCCCGGGCTTCCAGGTGGTGGACCTGGACACGGGCGACAAGTGGAAGGAGCTGCTGGTCCAGACGCTGGGGGAGATGGACGACGGTCACCGCTACTTCGTCTACGGCTACGACGGCAAGGCGGTGAAGCTCTTGGGGGACGTGCACGCGATGACGGAGGCGAAGGGCAACGGCATCGTCCTGGTCGACCGGTGGATGGGGTTCTGGCAGAAGCGGGACAAGTACACGCTGGACCGCAAGGCGTGGAAGCTGGTGCACGTGCCGCAGGAACTGTACGCGGTGACGTACGCGCCCGGCGAAGAGGTCACGGCCACGGTGAAGAAGTCCTTCCCGCTGACGCAGAGCCGCACGGGCTCCGCGGTGGTGGCCACGACGGCGCAGGGCACGAAGGTGAAGGTGCTGGCCGCGAGCGTCCCCGCGAAGGGAGAGGTCCAGTACCTGGTGAGGTCGTCCACCGGGCTGATGGGCTGGGTGCCCGGCAACGTGCTGGTGGAGTCCACGGACGGGCTGCCGCTCGCGGGGTGAGCTACTCCCGCATGAGCATCACGTTGCGTGCGCCGCAGACGTCGCAGACCAGATACCGCTCGAACCGGGTCGGGTCTGTCGGAGCGGTCACATCCTGAACGGAGAGGAAGCCGTCTGCCTTTTCCGGGCAACGGACCTGCGCGTCTGGATTCTCCGCGAGGATCTTCCCGGCTTGAATCCAGGCCTTGCTTGTCTCAGAGATCATCGGGATTACCGCCCCCCTTCATCTTCTCCGCGTAGTCCTCCAGGTCCTGGTGCAGTGGCTCCGTCGCCTTGACGATGCCGCGCCAGACAGGGTGGCCCGCGACCGTGGATTTCGCATCACTGATGGACAGGCCATAGAGCTGTGAGATCCCCTTGATGCTGTAGACAATGCTCAGCCCAGCGGCATGGAGCGCCACGACAGCATCCTCCCTGGAGAGGCCTCGCTGGACGTCCGGGCGAATGGAATCAATGACAGCGTCGTACTTCATGATCAGTATTTCCGAAGGCTTGACCAATCTAGTCATTGGGAATGCGTTATCCGTGCCTGAGGGTATCCTCAGTAATCACCTTCACTCTGGAGAAGTCGAGGCCTTCCAGGGTGATTCGCCGCGCCACCGTGGCGACAGGCTCGGGAAGGTCCGTGACACGAATAGGATTCGCTGGTGCCGCCTCCAGCCGGTAGGGACCTCCATTCGGATCCGCGTCGAACGCGAACACGCCCCGCGCCGCCATCAACTGCCAGGTGTGATGGAACGGCGAAAGTGTCTGTGTTTTCGTTTGGCCATCCGCGGAACCCTGCGATGCAAGGATCGCTTCAATCGCGGTTTCGTGAGCGTCCGTGTCTTGAAGAAATGCTTCGGGGGCATAGCCCCCACCCGCGGTGCTGAAGAATCCGACGTGGCCCACGCCATCGCACGCGAGCCAATCGAATTCGTATCCACTGATGTCCCTGGCTGTCTTCGCGCTCATGACTACTCGACCAGGGCGAACTCCACCCGGCCCAATTGCTCATCCGTGGAGACGACCTTCACGTTGATGGGCATGCCCACGGTGAAGGTCCGCGTCTTGCCCACCATGGACAGCTCGCGCGTGTCTGGACGGTAGGGGCCGCCGGCGAGTCCCTCCGCCGGCACCATGCCCTCCACCCACATGCCATCCAGTTGCGCGACGAGGCCAAAGGGCTTCACACGCACGATGCGCGCGGGGAACTGCTGTCCGATGCGCGTGGACATGAAGCGCGCTTCCAGCTCGTGGTGACGATCCACCTCCGCGCGGCTGGCGGAGCGGGCGCGCACGTTGATGTGCTGGGAGAGATTTTCAATCTCCGGGTCCTCGTGCACGAAGTCGCGCCGGCCGTGGAGGTACGCCTTGATGAGCCGGTGCACGGCCAGGTCCGCGTACCGGCGGATGGGCGACGTGAAGTGCAGATACAGCGGCGCCGCGAGCCCGAAGTGCGGGCCCGGCTTCACCGTGTAGCGGGACGGACCCAGCGAACGGCGCAGCACGGAGCGCAGCGCGGGCTCCGCCTTCGCTCCGGAGATCTGCCGGTCGAACGCGGCCAGCGCCAGCGGGGTGATCTGCGTGCCAAAGCCCGCCGCGAACCCCGAGTGCAACGCGAACGCGTTCACGTCCGCCACGCGCTGCGGATCCGGCTGTTCATGCACGCGATACACGGTGGGCACGCCACGGGTCATCAGCCAGGTGGCGATGGCTTCGTTGGCCGCGACCATGAAGCGCTCGATCATGTTGTGCGCGGAGGTGTCCTTCTCCCCGGCGAGCCCGGACACCGCGCCCGTGGCCGTGTCGAAGGTGAAGCGCGCCTCGTCACGGGACATGGTCATGCCGCCTCGGGCCGCGCGCGACACCGCGAGCCGCGCGGAGGCCAGGCGGAACCAGGGCATGGCCTCACGCACGGGCTCCATGGCGGGAGAGATGGAGTTGTCGTCGAGGAAGGCCGCGACCTCGTCGTAGTTCAGCCGCGCCCAGGAACGGATGAGGCTTTCATAGACATCCGCGGCGGTGACACGGCCGTCGGGGTCGATGCGCAATTCAACGGTGAGACAGTGGCGCTCCTCGTTGGGCACCAGGCTGAGCCAGTGCGCGGACAGCTCCTCCGGGAGCATGGGGAGCACGCGGCCGGCCAGGTAGACGCTGGTGGCGCGGTCACGGGCCTCCAGGTCCAGGGGGGTGTTCTCCTTCACGGACTCGCTCACGTCCGCGATGGACACGAGCAGGCGCACGGCGCCATCAGGGCCCGCGGGCAGCACGGAGATGGCGTCGTCGATGTCCCGGGTGGACGGCGCGTCCACGGTGACGGTGGGGATGGAGCGCAGGTCGCGCCGGGCGCCGCCCAGGGCGTGAGGGGTCTCCTTCGCGCGGAGGGCTTCCTGGACGACCTCCGCGGGGAAGTCCCGGTGGAGGTCGTGGCGGGCGATGACGCGCTCCAGGGAACGGTCCGCTCCGGGCTCCAGCTTGTAGAGGAGGACGACCTTGCCGTCCGCGATGCGGGCAACGACGGCGTCGTTGTGCTGGACGGCGGTGGTGCCCGGGTCCAGGGGCCAGTCGGTGTTGGAGACCTCCTTGTCGATGCGCAGGAAGAAGGCGCCCTTGCGCGACACGACCTCGCCATAGACGACGGTGCGGGTGCGCTCCACGAGCGACAGGCCGGACGCGGTCCACCGGCCCTCGCCGGACGCGGTCACGGTGGCGGAGACGACGTCCCCCGCGAAGAGGGGGTTCAGGTCCGGAGGAGGGATGAAGGCGGACAGCACCTCCGGGGTGCCGGGCTTCTGCACGGTGAGGAAGCCGAAGCCACGGGGATGCACGTCGACGCGGCCGGTGACGGTGCGCGGGGAAGCGGAGGTGTCCATGTCGACGCGTGCTTAGCCCACGGCGGGGCGAACGTCACTGGAAGCCAGGGGGCTTCCCACTGTCTGTCTTCAACCTCGCGCCCGGGTTCAGTTCGAAGACCAGGCCGAACTGCCAGAGGCTGATTCGCTCCAGGAAGAGGATGTTGTAGTAGTCCTGCCCTCGCACGTACCGGGCGAACACGCCGAAGCCGGCCGCCCAGCGGGGATTCGCCGCCACCTCCACGCTCAGCGTGCTCCGCTGTGCCGGCGTCTCACCGAACGGATGCGACAACGTCCCCTCCAGCCGGAAGCGGTTCCCGTTCACCGCTCGCTCCCCCACCAGCCCCACTCCCCAGTGCCCATTCCCATACACGTGGCGCTGCGCCGGGCTCATCCCTCCGGGCCCAATCGCTGAGTTCAATTCGTAGAAGGCGTTTGCTCCCACCAGCCATGCGCTCAGCCGGTGTGGATCCACTCCGAACCCCAGGCGGCTGTGCAGCTCGAAGCGCAGCAGGTTCGTGGAGAAGCTCCCCGTGATTTCGTTCAACGGCAGCGTCCCCTCCGCGGGCTCGCAGTTCGGGTCCGTCCCCGTCTGGTTCGCGAAGAAGCACCCGTTCTCGCCGTTGGAGTAGTGCCCCGCGATGACGTTCAACCCCAACGCCAGCACCCGGGGCGCTGCGTCCTTGTCCGGGCCGTGCAGGAGCCGCAGGTGCGCCGCCTGGAGCGTCAGCTTCATCAGGTACGACGGCGGCAGGATGGGGTTGCTGTCCGTGTTCGCCATCCGCAGCCGGATGTTCGGCGTGAACACCGCCGAGAACAGCGTCTCCCGCCCGTCCTGCTTGAAGTCGTCCAGCTTCAACTGCGGCAGGAAGAGGTTCGGCGCGAACTGGCCCTCGAAGACCAACGGCAGGGGCGAGTCCGGGTCCCCCTGCCGCTGGATGCGGTTGGGCGACACGAACAGGTACGTGCGGTCCAGGAACAGCGGCGTCTGCAGGTCGTACTCCACCTGGAGCCCCTTCGCCTCCGCCCCACCCCACCCCATGAGCACTCCCAGGAGCGCCCCCACGCACCGGCCCCACGTCCCTGCCTGATGCCCTCGCGGCCCCATGGCACGCACAGTACTGGTGCCCCTCGCGCTGTCCCTCCGTCCCGGAGGCGGCCCTCCGGTGTCGGACAGTTCGCGCGCCCTGGTTCCCGAAACCCTGTCCTCGCCTGGACGGAGGCGCATCCTCGTAAACCCTGGCATCCGGCCAGAAACGGGGTCCCGGGCCTTTCGCGCCGGTGCCTGCACCGGTGTAGAGTCGGACCCCTTCAATGGCTGGGACGACGCTGACGCTCACCCCGGACGGGTTCCGCGGCCGGGTGCTGGGCAAGTACGAGGTGCTCTGCCGCCTGTCGACAGGCGGGATGGCGGAGATTTTC
Organism: Corallococcus sp. M7; assembly: GCF_054512695.1. Taxonomy (NCBI): domain Bacteria; kingdom Pseudomonadati; phylum Myxococcota; class Myxococcia; order Myxococcales; family Myxococcaceae; genus Corallococcus; species Corallococcus sp. M7. Next base: position 36,326 of record NZ_CM137252.1, on the reverse strand, counting down.
CTCGCGGCCCAGAAGGGCGCGGCTGGGTTCCGCAAGCTGGTGGTGCTCAAGCAGATCCTCCCCGACATCCGCGGCGAGGAGGAGTTCGTCCGGATGTTCCTGGACGAGGCCAAGGTCACGGCCGCGTTCAACCACCCGCACATCGCCCACGTGTACGACCTGGACGTGGCGGATGGTGAGCTGTTCCTCGCCATGGAGTTCGTCCCGGGCGCCACGCTGGTGGAGGTGGCCCGCGCGTGCCGCACCGCCCATGAGCCCATCCCCATGGGCCTGAGCCTGATGGCCGTGCGCGACACGGCCGTGGCGCTCAATTACGCGCACAGCTTCACGGACCCGCTGGGCCGGCCCTCGCCCGTGGTCCACCGCGACGTCGCCGAGAAGAACATCATGGTGACGTACGAGGGCGTCACCAAGCTGCTCGACTTCGGCATCGCCAAGAGCCTGGCGCGCGCGGGCCGCACGCAGGTGGGCATGGTGAAGGGCACCAGCGGCTACATGTCCCCGGAACAGATCATGGGCGACCCGCTGGACGCCCGCAGCGACCTGTTCAGCCTGGGCGTGGTGCTGCACGAGTGCCTCACCGGCATGCGCCTCTTCTACGCGAAGAGCGCCGAAGCCATGATGAACGCCGTGCTGAGCGGCGACGTGCCTCCGCCCTCGCGCGTGAACAAGGAAGTGCCGCCGGAGCTGGACGCCATCGTCCTCAAGGCGCTCGCGAAACGTCGCGAGGACCGCTACGGCACCACGCTGGAGTTCGCGCGCGCCATCGAGCGCGCCGTGGGACAGCGCATCTGGCACCCCGAGCAGAGCAGCGAGTTGATGCTGCGGCTGTTCACCGAGCGCCGCGACCAGACCCGCCTGCTGCTCATGAGCGCGCAGTCGTCCGGGGATGGCACCTCCAGCGAGACGCAGGTGGCGCAGGCGATTGCCCGGGGCGGGGACGTTCCGGAGCCGGCCACGCTTCCTCCCGCGGGGGGGCTGCCGCAGATCTCCTCCACGCTGCCGCCTCGCGCGCCCGCGGCGCCCGCCAAGGCTCCTGCTCCGGCGAAGGCTCCGCCGGCTCCCGCTGCTGGAGTGGGGGGCCGCCGCAACACGACGGAGGAGCTGGCGGTCCGCAAGCCCGCGCCGCTGCCGTCTTCTCGCCGGGTGTCGCCTCCCGCGGAGACGCCCCGGCCGCCTCCGCCCACGAATGAGATGTCGGCGCAGCCCGAGGACTCCGAACCGGGCGTGCGCACCCAGCCGGCGCTGCCTCCGGTGATGCTGGATTCGTCGCTGCGCATCACGGCGCCCGTGACGGCGTCCCCCGGCCACATCGAGAGCGAGACCATCCTCACGCCGCTGTCGCGCGTGGGCACGCAGCCTCCCGAGGAATCGAAGGCGCGGCCTCCGGCCTTCGTGCCGCCGTCCAACGAGCCCCGCGCCCGGGGTGGACGGGAGTCCGAGGAGGGCCGTGCCCGGTCTGGAGCCTCGGACGATGCACGGCAGCGCAACGCACGGGATGCGGCCGAGGACTCGCGGCCCCGTCCGCCGCGTGAAGCCCTCAACGCCCCTTCCGAGGAGGCTCGGCCCAAACCGCCGCGTGAGGCCTTCAGCACGTCGGGTGAGGATGCGCGGTCCCGGTCCGCGCGGGATGGCGCGAATGGGTCCGCCGAGGATTCCCGTCCCCGTCCGCCTCGCGATGCCGCGAACGGTGGTGCCGAAGACTCGCGTTCCCGTCCTTCTCGCGATGGCGCGGCTGGCCCCACCGACGATACGCGTGCTCGCTCGGGCCGCGATGGCGCGAATGGACCTACCGACGATGCACGTGCCCGGTCGGGCCGTGACGCCGCGAATGGATCCACCGACGATGCGCGCGCCCGTGCTGGCCGCGATGGCGCGAATGGATCCATCGACGATACGCGCGCTCGTTCGGGCCGTGACGCCGCGAATGGATCCACCGACGATGCGCGCGCCCGTGCTGGCCGCGATGGCGCGAATGGATCCATCGACGATGCGCGCGCCCGTGCTGGCCGCGATGGCACGAATGGATCCACCGACGATGCACGTGCCCGGTCTGGCCGTGATGCCGCGAACGGATCCGCCGACGCACGTGCCCGGTCGGGTCGCGATGCTTCGAACAACAGTGCGGAAGACTCCCGTCCCCGCCCTCCTCGCGACGCCTCGAACACCGGCGCCGAGGACTCCCGTCCCCGGCCCTCACGGTCCGCCACGCAGGACAGCCTCCGCGTCACCCAGCCTCACACCGCGCCGCAGGCCCTGCTGAACGACGGTGAGACGGCCATCTCCCGCGTGCCGTCCCTGCCTCCCGAAGAGGCCCCCGAGAAGACTCCCGCGGTCCGCCGCTCGCCGTCCTCCCGCAAGCAGTCCTCGCCTCCCTCCCGCTCCACCCCGGCGCGCGCCTCCGGCCGTCCCACCGAGCCGCACGACTTCCTCGCCGACGCCCCCGCCCCCCGCCGTGGCAAGGGCGCACTCATCGCGGCCGGCATCGTGTTCCTCGCCATCGCGGGCCTCGGCACCACCGTCGCCCTGGGACTCGACGGTGGCCGCGTGTCCGCGCTGTGGAGCTCCGCGCTCTCTCGCAAGCCGGACGCGAACCCATCCACAACTTCTCCACCGCCTCCTTCCGAGCCCGAGGCCCAGAAGCCCGCGCCCACCGAGCCGGAACCCTCCACCGCGGTCGCCCAGGCCACGCCTCCCGCCGAACCCGAGGCTCCCACGGAAGAGGCTCCTTCGGACCCGTCGCCTCCCAGCGCTGACACCGACGACTCCCAGACCCCGAAGGCCAAGACGCGCACCCCCGTCCGCAAGGCCAAGCGCGACGCCAGCGACCCGGCGGCCACCCCGGTCCGCGGCAAGCCCCGCACCGCCGCGCCCGCCGACGACTCGGAAGGCGACCTCCCCGCCCCGGATGAGAGCGCCACCGAAGCAGCCGCGCCCCAGGGCTTCCTCACCCTCGTCACGGAACCTTCCGCCCGCGTGTCCCTGGCCGGCCGTTCCCTGGGCGAGACCCCGCTCACCAAGGTCGCCCTCCCGGTGGGCAGGCACACCCTGAAGCTCATGGATGGCACCGGCCGCCCCCTGAAGCTCCTCGTGGAGATCAAACCCGACGACATCACCTCCGTCCGGGTTCCCCTGGAGATGCTGGCCAACCCCTGAACCCGTCCGGCTGCCGGACAGGTTTCGCCCCCCCTCACGCAATCAACTGCGGGGGTCCTCCGTACCCGAGGCATTCCGCCGGGACGTGCTCCCACGTCCTCGCGCCTCGCCCGGAGCCGCCCATGAGGATGTCCTCGCTGTCCCTGCTCGCCGCCTGCTGCCTCGCCACCACCGCCTGCACCGCCCACGCGGAGGACGCGGTCAAGCCCTCCCAGGGCTCCGGTGAGACGCGCCAGGTGGAGGACTTCCACGGCGTCTCCGTGGGTCACGGCATGCACGCGGAGGTGAAGGTGGGCCCCAAGTCCGTCCGCCTGGAGGGCTCCCCCGAGAACCTCTCTCGCATCAAGTTGGAGGTGGAGGACGGCATCCTCACCACGAACGTCGAGCGCAAGGGCTGGAGCCGCCTCAACGGCACGGTGAGGCTCATCGTGTCCTCGCCCCGCATCGACCACGTGGAGGCCAGCGGCGGCAGCCACATGAACGCGGAGGTCACCGCGTCCGATGAGTTCGACGCGGAGGCCAGCGGCGGCGCGGTGCTCAGGGTGAGCGGCGTGGACGCCAAGAACGTGGAGGCCGAGTCCAGCGGCGGCTCCGAAATCACCCTCAGCGGCCGCGCCACCCATCTGGACGCCGAGGCCAGCGGCGGCGCGCAGGTGCATGCCCAGAAACTCCAGGGCCTCTCCGCGCTCCAGGTGGAGGCCAGCGGCGGCTCCATCGTGGAGGCCGATGCCCCCGCCAGCGTCTCCGGTGACGCCTCCGGCGGCAGCATCATCCGCCTGTCGAAGCGGCCCCAGAACGCCAGCGTCGAGGTCAGCGGCGGCTCGCGCCTCGACGCCTCGAACTAGCAGCGGTAGCGGGAAAGGTTAGCCGGGCCCCGGGGAACACCCGGGGCCCGGATAGGCCCCCCACGAAGCTAAAAGAGACGCCGCACACCGGACCTCCAAGGTCATCCGGGCGACCGTCCTACCTTCCACGTGGATGCCGACCGCACCGGAGTGCTGACGGACAGGCGCGTGGGCCCCATGGAACGCGCTCGAGTGACCGAACGCTTCGCAGTCCCCAAGATATTGGAAGTCGGTCCCAATCCCAAACACCCAGCGTCGCTTTCGCCACGAGACTCGCAGGGGAACCCGCGTCCCGCCGCGCCTGCCGTCCCTGACGGACTGTAAAAACGAACGCACCGCCATCACACGGTGCGTCGTTGAGACGCGTCAGGTCGGGTCCATCCAGCGATAATGGAAAACTCCGCACGCGCGGGAGTCCGAGAGCAACCCGTTCAGCGGGCCGGAGGGAAGCGGTCCGCGTTCTGACGCTCGACCATCCAGCCCGGGTACTCGGGGGGCAGCCTGGAGACGGCGTCGAGCTTCGCGAGCTGCTCGGCGCCGAGGCGCAGCTCGGACGCGGCCAGGTTGTCCTCCAACTGGGCCTGCGTCTTCGCGCCGAGGATGACGGTGGTCACGTGCGGCTGGTGCAGCAGCCACGCGAGCGCCACGCGCGCCACGGTGGTGCCCGTCTCCTTCGCGACCTCATCCATCACGTCGATGGCGTTGTACGCGCGCTCGCGGTCCACGGGCGGGAAGTCGAACGTGGTGCGGCGCGCGCCCTCGGGGCCTTCGGCGTTTCGGCGGTACTTGCCGGAGAGGAAGCCGCCCGCGAGCGGGCTCCACACCATCAGGCCCACCTGCTGGTCCTTCATCAGCGGCACCAGCTCGCGCTCCAGGTCGCGGCCGGCGATGGAGTAGTAGGCCTGGAGCGATTCGAAGCGGGACAGGCCCCGGTGGTCGCTGATGCCCAGCGCCTTCATCAACTGCCACGCGGCCAGGTTGGACGCGCCCAGGTAGCGCACCTTGCCCTGGCGCACGAGGTCGTCCAGCGCGCGCAGCGTCTCCTCCAGCGGCGTGGCCACGTCGTAGCCGTGGATCTGCAAGAGGTCGATGTGGTCCGTGCCCAGGCGCTTCAGGCTCGCGTGCACGGAGTCGAAGATGTGGTAGCGCGACAGGCCGGTCTCGTTCTGGCCCGGTACCATCCGGCCGCGCACCTTGGTGGCCAGCACCACCTGCGAACGCTTCTGCGCCAACGCCTTGCCGAGCAGCTCCTCCGACTGCCCGTACGAATACACGTTCGCGGTGTCGAAGAAGTTGATGCCCGCGTCCAGGCACCGGCCCACCAGCGCGTCGGCCTCCGCCTGTCCCTGCTGCCCGATGTTCTTCCAGTAGCCCTCGCCACCGAAGGTCATGGCGCCGAAACACAGTTCAGAGACAAACAGGCCGGTGCGGCCCAGCGGACGGTAGTGCATGTGCGTGTCACCTTGGGTGGAAGTGAAGGCGGCCCCTCTTAACGTCCGGTGCGCGAACCCGCAGCAGGAAGGCACGCGATGACGCACGCGCGCCGCTTCGTGGGCTGGGACCTGACGGACCCCTTCGCCCGTTCTCCCCGCCCCGTGGACGAGGCCCTCGTGGACGGTGACGGCCGCGTGCGCTTCTCCCAACGCGTCTGGCCCCCGGCACGGGCCGGGCATGGGCTGGACCCGGAGGCGCTCGCGGAGGCCTTCGCCGTGGGACCCGGTGACGTGGTGGTAGTGGACGGACCGCAGGCGCTGGCCAACCCCGGCGCGAAGGTGCGGGACGCGGAAGCGCGGCTGCGCGCCCCGGGCCGGACCCCGGACGTGCTGCCCCTGCCCGGTGCGCCCTTCGCGGGCTTCGTGCGCGGCAGCGTGCTGCTGTTCGCCGCGCTGCGGGCCCAGGCCCGGGTGCCGATGCTGGACCTGGACACGCCGTCGCTGTCACACGCGCGCCTGTTCGAAGCCTTCCCCGGTGCCACCTGGCGCGCGCTGGCTGTGGAGAAGTTGGGGGCAAAGTCCACGCCGGAGGGACGCGCCCGGAGACAGGCCCTGCTGGAGGCATCCGGACTGCGCTTCGAGGACGCGGGGACGTGCACGCACGACCAACTGGATGCCGCACTCTGCGCGTGGCTGGGATGGCTCACGCGCATACGGCCTGAGCATGTCATCACGGTGGGCCTGCCCCTCACGCACGACGCGGATGGAACATTGCGCGAGGGGCGCATCCTGGACCTGAGCAGTAGACGGTAATCCACTATTGCTAATTTTACTGTTTAAGCTGTTTTAATCCCTCTCAACTCCAACCGGAGAGGGACAACACATGCGTGGAACGTCGTGGAAGGCCGTGACGGTGGTGGTGGGTCTGGTGGGCGCGCCGGTGCTGGCGGAGGAGACGGCCCATCTGCCGTACGGCGTGCCGGTGCCGGAGGGTCAGGAGCTGACGGCGACGCCGCAGCCCTTCGACGAGAAGGTGCACGGCCAGGCGATTCCCAACACCCAGCCGCAGGCGAACGAGGTGTTGAAGGGCGCGGCGGCGCGGCTGCCGGAGCGCTCCAGCCGTCCGCGTCCGCGAGACCCCATCCCGGACATCTTCCCGGGCTCCGGCGACCGGGGCTTCTGGGTGAACCAGGGCCAGGGCATCTTCGCGGCCAACGACGCGCAGACGGACCTGGTCATCCCGGACAACGCGATCGGGACGACCATCTATGCGCCCACGCACATGCCGGCGAACTACTCATGCGTGGAGACGGTGACGGCGCACTGGCGCTACACGGGCATGGCGACCACGGCGCACGCGCACGGCTTCTGGGACCACTGCGGCTTCGACGGCGCCACCGGCTGGCAGACCTTCGAGGGCATGGACGCGACGTGGAAGGGCAAGTACGTGCGCGTGCTGGACGGCGAGGAGCGCTACTTCACGGAGGCCTACAAGGACGGCAGCGGCTGCGCGCACGGTCTGCTCTACAACTTCACCCTGGGGGTCTGGGAGGAGAAGCTGACGCCCATCTGCGGCAACTCCGGCTTCGCCACGGGCTGGACGATGTGGGAGTCGCACTACCTGATGGACGTGGCGCAGCGCTGCCCCGCGTTCCCGCGCGTGCGCTCCTCCGGCATCCAGATCTACACCGTGAGCGCCTGGCCCGCGCTGGACGCGAGCAACAGCAGCCAGCTGGGGCCCTACGGCCTGTGCTGGACCAACGGCACGTACAACTTCTCCGTCGCCGTGCCCAACAGCGACTGGACCGCGCTCACGCCGTGAGCCCGTGAGGACTCAGCGCCCGCGCACCGGGTCCTCGTGATGGTCGTGCCCTGGCCCGCCGAAGGTCCCGGGCCAGGGTTCCTCCGCGGGCTTCAGGCCGGGGATGGGGAAGCGCCGGAAGCGCCCCTGGCTGTAGGCATACGGCGGATCGCAATCGCCGCACGTCTCCGCTCCATCCATCATCACGATGCTGTCCGGCCCCAGCTCCAGGAACTGCGCGGGCGTGGCCGCGTTCGGCATCGGGCACTGGAAGACCTCGCTGCCGTCCTTCGCGCTCACCGCGAACAGCACCGGCCCCGTCGCGTTCATGCCCGTGCCCACCACCACCGTCTCCGGCGGCTGGCCCGGCCAGGTCGTCCAGCTCGCCAGCCGCACCTCCGGCGCCACCGGCCCCGGCCACCCCTGGAACCCGTGCGTCCAGGACGGCGTGAGCTCCGGCAACGCGTAGCCCTCCAGCGTCCACCCGCCCGCGGTGTCGTCCTCGGAGGGCGAGGGGATCACGTGCGCGGACGTCGCCAGCGCGCGGCCCAGCGTCCTCGGGAAGGTCTGTGAGCCCACCGCCTGCCCGTCCTGCGTGCGCAGCGCCTGCGTGGAGCGCTCGTTGAGCAGCACCCCGTTCACGATGGCCAGCTCGCCCGCGGCGAAGGCCTCCGTCTTGCGCCAGCGTGGCACCCCGTCCTGCGAGAACGCCATCAACAACGTCGGCGCTCCCGGATACAGCGGCGCCCCCACGTTCTGCGTGGGCCCGAACGCCACGTACAGGTCCCCCGCCGCGTCGGAGGCAACGCCATACGGATGCGGGTGGTTGCACTCCGCGAGCAGCGGATCCTGCAACGCCTGCGCGGACACCATGCCGCCAAAGGCATCCAACACCACCAGGAAGTACTGCCGGCACAGCGTGTCGCGCGACGTGCCCGCCGGGTACGCCTCGAAGAGGGCCGCCAGCCGGTCCGGCTGCATCACCCCCAGCCGCGCCATGAACACCGTCGTCAGCCCTTGCGTGAAGTCCGGCCGCGCCGTCGTCAAATCGAACGTCCACCGGGGCGAGCCCGTCACCCGGTCCAACAGCGACACCTGCCCGGACAGCGGCAGGTCCATGCACAACAGCCGGTCGTTCCACAGCATGCACCGGCGCCCGGACACGCTCGCGCGCACCGGCACCGGACCCGCCGCGTCCAGCAGCGCCGGCACGAAGAAGCCCACCAGCGTCACGTCCCCCGTGGGCCCCACCAACAGGTCGTGCAGCGACTCGCCGTTGGAGGCCGCGTCGTAGGTCCAGTCCGGCGTCAGCGCCGTCGCGGTGGGGCGCTCGCAGACGGAGCCCTTGCACCTGCCCGGCCCCTGGCAGGGGCTGGCCGGCGCGCAGGTGAAGTTGTCCGGCGGGTCGCGGCGCTGGCACGTCCCGTCCAGGCACACGTCCGCCGCGTCACAGCCGCGCTCCGGGCCGCAGAACGTCCCGTCCGGCGCCTTCGCCAGCGTGCACCCCACCTTCGGGTCGCACGCGCCCACCTGGCACTTCCCATCCCCCGGACACGGCGGCGCCGGCACCGACGTGCAGCCATCCAGCGGGTTGCACACGTCCGTGGTGCACGCGTTGCCGTCGTCGCAGACGCGCTCCGCCCCCTTGCACCGCCCGGCCGCGCACGTGGCGTCCTGGATGCACGCGTTGCCCGGGTCGCAGGCCGTGCCGTCCGGCTCCTGCGTCTCCACGCACTTCTCCGTCGCCACATCGAACGTGGAGGTATGGCAGGCCACCGGCGTGGGGCAGTCCGGGTACGGGTTCGCCTCCCCGCGCAGCTCCACCCGCACCTCCCCGCCCCCCGGCGCCCGGCCCACCAGCGTGGCCGTCAGCACGCCCGTGGCCTGCGGCCGGTAGGACAGCCGGACCGGGACCTCGCCCGGGGCCATCCGCGTGGGCAGCCCGTCCGCGGCGAAGGGGGCGGCCAGCGCCGTCCACTCCACGTCCAGCGTCGTCCGGCCCGCGTTCACCACCCGGAGCTCCACCACCCGCTCCACCTGGGGGTAGCTGGGCGGGAACGCCACGGCCTCCTGGGAGACCCTCAGAAGGCTCCGGGCGCCCGTCAGCGGGGGTTCCTCCCGGCAGGAGCTCCCGAAGGCCACCAGGGCCGCCAGGGCCATTGCCAGGGCCATCCGGCCCCCACTGCCCACCGTCCGCGTGCGCGCCATCAAGCCCTCCTGCCCCTGCCTTTACACCCCTCTCCATCCCCGTGTCCCACGGCACCCCACCCCCCGGGGTTTCAGGATTGGGCACTTCCGTGCCTGAGTTTTTTTCAGCCCCAAGGGTTTCGAGTGCTTCCAACCCCCCGGAACGACAGGCATGTCGCAGGGTACGGTTCTGGCAACGGGCGCGGACATGACCCTGGCCGGACCGCCGCACGATTCTCCAGGATTGCAGGCCTTCACGGTGCTCATCGCCCGGGGTGTGCAATCCACCGTGGACGGGCTGTCGGCGGAGGTCCGGCGGGCGGTGCTGGCCGAGTTGTTCCGCATGGGCACCCAGGCTTCCGAGAACCACTCGGGGCACACGCCCTGCCCTCCCTACACCCTGCGCCTGGACGTGGCGGACTGCCGGATACACGTGGAGCTGGACCCCATGCGCACCCGGCTGTCGCTGACGGGCCTCACCCGGCCCCGGCCGCACTAGAGGACCTTGGTGAACGAGCGGTGGACGTATGGGCAGATGCTGCCCCGGCGCGCGGGCTACGAGGAGAGCTGGGAGCTCACCTACCGCGTGGAGCAGCTTCGGGAGCTGGTGGGCCAGGAGCTGCACCTGGACTCGGCGCTGGCGGAGGAGCTGGACGACACCCTGGCCCGCCTGGTCATGCGCAACCAGCGCCTGCGGGGCCTGCAGCGCATGATGGCCGCGGACCGGGAGCCCGAGGACCTGGTCATGCACCGCGCCGCGCTGGAGGACCTGGACCGGCAGCTGCTCCAGGAACTGCCCGGGCTCTTGGAGCGGCTCCGCGCCACGCTCCTGTAGCAGCGTGTCCCTGCGCCGGATGCCTGTCGGTTTCCGACTTGTGCACGGGCCCTGCTTCTTTTCACCAGTCTAATTGGAGTGTTGATCAACTGGTGGAAGAGGTAGGGGAAGCCGAGTTGGGGACAAGTCAGCAAGCTTCGGGAATCATTCACGAATCCGCGATCTGCTACATGTGGGCAAATTGCCGGTTTCCCCCGGGCATCCACAGGGGGGCTTCCAGGCCCCCGGTTGTCCACAGGGACATCCACACCATCCACAGGTGATCCACAGGGACCTGGCAGGCATCACGCCGGCAAGAAGGACCCGGGATGCAACAGCCCTGTTATGGTCCGGCCCGGCTTTCTTCACGACGCGGGCGCCATTTTCCGAAGGCGCTGGAGGATGAGCTCATCGACTTCCATCGGGGCGAGCGCATCGGGAAGTACGAGGTGCTCACGCAGTTGACCGTGGGCGGCATGGCGGAGCTGTTCCTGGGCTACACGTCGGGCCCGGGCGGCTTCCGCAAGTACGTGGTCCTCAAGCGCATCCTCCCGGACGCGCGCTCCAATGATCAGTTCGTCCGCATGTTCCTGGACGAGGCGCGCATCACCGCGGCCTTCAACCACCCGAACATCGCGCAGGTGTTCGACCTGGGGGAGGAGGACGACGGGCTCTACCTGGCCATGGAGTTCATCGGCGGGCAGAACCTCAACCAGGTGACCAGCGCGTGCCTGAAGAAGCGCCAGCCGGTGCCGCTGGCCTTCACCCTGTCCGTGGCCCGCGACGTGTGCCTGGCCCTGCACTACGCGCACACCTTCACGTCCCCCGGCGGCCAGCCCAGCCCCGTCATCCACCGCGACGTGGCGCAGAAGAACATCATGGTGACGTACGACGGCACCGTGAAGCTGCTCGACTTCGGCATCGCCAAGGCGAAGAACAGCCTGGAGCGCACCAGCGTGGGCACGGTGAAGGGCACCACCGGGTACATGTCCCCGGAGCAGGTGCGCGGCGATCCGCTGGATGGCAGGAGCGACCTGTTCTCCGTGGGCGTGGTGATGCACGAGCTCATCACCGGCGAGCGGCTCTTCGCGGGCAAGACCGAGCGCGACGAGATGGTGAAGATCCTCGAGGACGCCATCCCGTGGCCGTCCGTGCTGCTGCCGCACATCTCCGAGGACATCTCCCGCGTGGTGATGCGCGCGCTGGAGCGCAACGTGGACCGCCGCTACCCGTCCGGGCGGGACATGGCGCGCGCCATCGAGAAGGCGGCCGGCGGCAAGCTGATGGACGCGGACCAGCGCGCCGCGCTCATGAAGAGCCTGTTCGCGGAGCGCATGGCGGCCACGCGGTCCCTGCTGGAGAGCGCGGACGTCACCACGAGCAGCCAGGTGCTGGCGTCGGCGAAGCGGGCGCTCCAGAAGGATGACGGCCCCTATCTGCCGGAGCGCAAGAGCACCGCGCTCAGCGTGGTGGAGGCGCGCAGGAAGGCGGAGATCGCGAAGCTGCGCGAGGAGAGCCCCGGCAGCGACGAGACCGCGCCTCCGGTGAAGCGCTCGAAGCTGGGCGCGGTGTGGGCGCTCCTGTCGCTGTCGCTGTTCCTGGGCCTGGCCTATGGCGCGTTCCGGCTCACCCAGTTGCTGGAGGCCGAGGAGAAGGCGCCCCCACCCTCGCCCATGAACCTGGGCGCCATGGTCCCCATCCGGCCGCCCAACGCCCCCGTGCCCGGCGGAGACGTGGCCGTCGTGGATGCGGACAAGGACACCAAGGACCGCGACACCAGGGACACCAAGGACCGCGACCGGGCAGGCACGAAGGACCGGGACAACGACCGGGACGACGCCACCGCCAGCCGGAGCAGCCGCAAGGGCAAGGCCCGGGGCGAGGTGACGCTCTTCCTGGATGAGCCCGCGGAGATCTTCTTCAAGAACAAGTCCCTGGGCCCCGCGCCGCTGGTGAAGCACTCCCTGCCGGTGGGACAGGCGGAGCTGGTTCTGGTGGGCGGGGACAAGAAGCGCCGCGTGCTCGCCGTGCCGGTGGAGGCGGGCAAGCCCGTGCGCCTCAACCTCAAGCTGAGGGAGCTGCCGGGCCGCTAGGGGCCCGAGGCCCCCTGTCCTGACGGAGGGGGCCGTGTCCGTTCCGGCGTGGACGGACCTGCTCGAAGGAGCGGCACGGGCGGAGGGCGTCCGCTATCTTCCGCCCCCACATGGCCCTCTCCCTTGGCTTCCTGATGGACCCGCTCGAGAGCGTGCGGGTGGACCACGACACGACGTTCTCGCTGATGCTGGAGGCACAGCGGCGGGGGCACGACGTCTATTACTTCGAGCAGGGCTGGCTGCGCTTCAACGGCCGGTGCTCGGAGGCGCGCATGCGCCGGGTGAAGGTGCGGCGTGAGGTGGGGCACCACTTCGACGTGCTGAGCGAGGACGTGCGGCCGCTGTCGAAGCTGGACGTGCTCTTCCTGCGCAAGGACCCGCCGGTGGACGCGGACTATCTGCACGCCACGCAACTGGTGGAGCTGTGTCCGGACCGCGCCCCCATCTTCATCAACAACCCGTCTGGCATCCGCGACGCGAACGAGAAGCTCTTCACGCTGAACTTCCCGGACCTGATGCCGGAGACGCGCGTGACGCGCGAGCTGTCCGTGGTGCTGGAGTTCGCGGCGAAGAACGCGCAGGGCACCATCCTCAAGCCCATCGACGGGTTCGGGGGCAAGGGCATCCTCTTCCTCGCGCCGGGGGACCGCAACGCGCGCTCCATGGTGGAGCTGCTCACGCAGGGCGGGAAGGAGCCCATCCTCGCGCAGGCGTACGTGCCGGAGAGCCGCCTGGGCGACAAGCGCATCATCCTGGTGGATGGAGATCCGGTGGGCGCGGTGCTGCGCGTGCCTTCGGACGCGGACCACCGGGGCAACATGGCCGCGGGCGGCACGCCGATGAAGGCGGCCATCACCGAGCGCGACCTCTACATCTGCAAGCGCCTCAAGCCGTCACTCCAGGAGAAGGGGCTGACGCTGGTGGGCATCGACGTGCTGGGCGACTACCTCACGGAGGTGAACGTCACCAGCCCCACGGGCCTGGTGGAGGCCAGCCACCTGGACGGCGTCTCCTGCGAGGCGCGCGTGCTGGAAGTCGCCGAGCGGATGCACGGCGCGCGCTGACCGTGGAGCCCGTCACCCTGGAGGACGGCGAGACGCTGGACTCCATTGGCACCGCGGACGTGCGCGTGTTCCAGCGCCGCACGGGCTACCGCTTCACGTTGGACGCGGTGCTGCTGGCGCACTTCGCGGCCACGGAAGGACAGGACCTGCCCGGGACCGTGCTGGAGCTGGGCGCGGGCAGCGGCGTGGTGTCGCTGCTCCTGGTGAAGCAGTTCGGCGTCGCGGGTCCGGTGGATGCGCTGGAGTTGCAGCCCGCGGTGCACGGACGGCTGACGCGCGCGGTGGCGCTCAACGGGTGCGAGGGCCGGGTGCGGCCGGTGCTCGGGGACCTGCGGCAGGCGCGGTCGTTGTTCACGCCCGGGGCCTACGGGCAGGTGGTGTCCAACCCGCCATTCCGCCGGGCCGAGGCGGGCGTGGTGAGCCCGGACGCCGAGCGGGCCGTGTCCAAGTCGGAGGTGGCCTGCGATGCGCCGTCCGTGGTCGCGGCGGCACGGCATGCCCTGCGGCCCGGGGGCGGTGTGAGCCTGGTGTATCCGGCGGCGCGGCTGGCGGAAGTGCTGGGGGTGCTCGCGAGCGCGCGGTTGTTCCCCCGGGTGCTGCGAGCCGTGCACGCGCGGGTGGACGCGCCCGCCACGCGCTTCCTGGTGCAGGCATTGCGAGACCAGGACCGGGGCCTGTCGGTGCGTGCGCCGCTCATCGTGCACGGTGAGGGGCCCGGCGGGTACAGCGCGGAAGTGGCGGCGCTGATGGACGTGCCGCTGGCGGAGCGGAACGGGGGTTGAGCGCCCGGCCGCCGGGCGTGGGGCCCTGCGAGCGTCGGGGCCGGATGGGCGGATGCGTCACAACGTAAGGGGCACTTCACCCAGCGGACGTCCGCGTCCCGACGAGGAGAGCTCCATGAACGTGACCCTGCTCAACGAACAACCGTCGCTGCTGAAGTCGGCCGCGTTGCTGCCCCCGCGCCTGTCGCTGGGCGCGACGATGATTCATCACGGCCTGGCGAAGCTGAAGAAGGAGGGCATGGAGCAGCAAGCGGGCATGTTCGAGCAACTGGGCATCAAGCCCGGCAAGGTGTGGCTGCTGGCCACGGGCATCACGGAGCTGGCGGCCGGGGTGAGCTCCATCCTGGGCATCGCGACGCGCTTCACGGCGCTGGGGGTCATCGTCACGCAGGCGATGGCCATCGCGAAGGTGCATGGGAAGAACGGCTTCGACATGACCAAGGGCGGCTACGAGTTCAACGTGGCGCTCATCGCCATCGCGCTCGGGACGCTGATGCGCGGGCCGGGGCGGTTGTCCCTGCACAGCGCGCTGGAGCGGCGGGTGAAGCGCCGGGAGCTGAAGCACTTCCGGCTGCTGCCGCGTCAGCGCCGGGGCTCGGTGCTGCTCGACGCGCTCGGGTAGCAGGGGCCAGGGGCTTCGAGGGGTGTGGGGGTGTCGCCTGCCCGGCTGCCAGCGAACCGGGCCTGCCGGTGGCGCCCCCGCCCCCGCTTCATCCCGTAAGATGCGCGGGCCATGGCCCCCCCGTCCCTCCTGCTGATGCTGGCGCTCGCCGCGCCCGCCGCGTCTGTCCCCAACTTCTCCACAGCCGAGTCCTCCAGCACCGCGCGCCTCACCGCAGCGGGCATGGCCTCCGTGCGCTCCGTCATCCGGGACGCGAGCACCGGCCGGCTCGAAGCCGCGGGCCTCGCGTCCGTGCGGGGAGCGATGGGGACGTCGAGTGGCACGCGGCAACTGGATGCGGCGGGCCTTGCGTCCGTGCGCGACGCGATGGGAGAGCCGCGCGGCATGCAGCGGCTGGATGCGGCGGGCCTGGCGTCCGTGCGCGGCGCGATGGGAGAGCCGAGCGGCATGCAGCGGCTGGATGCGGCGGGCCTTGCGTCCGTGCGCGGCGCGATGGGAGAGCCGAGCGGCATGCAGCGGCTGGATGCGGCGGGCCTTGCGTCCGTGACGGCCGCCACGCGGAACCGGTCCGCTATCGCGAGCACCGCGAGCTTCGCGTCCCGGGGCGCGTCCGGCGGTGTGACCTTCGCGGATGGCTCGGCCTCCAGCGACTCCGCCGCGCCCGTCGCGGTGCGGATGCCCGCGGGCGTCGCGGAGTCCATTCCCACGCCGCCCCCCGAGTCGAACACGGTCCCAGCCACGGGCGCTGCGCAAAGCCAGACAGAATCCCTCTCCGAAGCGGGCCGCATCGCCGTGGAGGCCAGCATTGGTGCCCTGCGCGCCGCGGGCCTCGCGATGCACGGCAAGGCCGGCGCGTCCGGCCTCGCCGCCGTGGGCAACCCGGACGAGCACTACGCCCGGGGCGTCGCCGCCCTCCAGTCCAAGGACTCGCGCACCGCCATCGCGGAGCTGTCCGCGTGCGTGCAGGCCGCGCCGTCCCGCGCTGACTGCCGCTGGGAGCTCGGCTGGGCCTACTCGGTGGAAGGCCGCTGGGCGGACTCCCTCACGCAGTGGACGCAGGTGCGCGCGCTCAATCCCAACCAGCCGGACCTGGAGGGCGCGCTCACGCAGGCCCGCAACCAGGCCGCGCTCCAGGCGAAGCTCGCGCAGCCGGTGGACGGCACGCCCCGCCCTCCCCCGCCGCCGGGCGCGAAGCTGCGCATCCGCGCCGCCGGTGACCTGATGCTCGGCACCACCGTGCCGGAGGGCTACCTTCCCCCCGAGGGCGGCGGCAGCGTCATCGCGGCCGTGCGCCCCCTGCTGGAGGACGCGGACCTCACCTTCGTGAACCTCGAAGGGCCGCTCTGCGACACCGGCAAGACCACCAAGTGCCGCTCGCCCGCGAACTGCTACGCGTTCCGTTCCCCCACGTCCTTCGGTGACTACCTGAAGGAGGCCGGCGTGGACGTGGTCTCCACCGCGAACAACCACTCCGGTGACTTCGGCGAGGAGTGCCGCCGCGCCACCGAGTCCACCCTGGACGCGCTGGGCATCGCCTGGAGCGGTCCGCCGGGCAGCGTGGCCACCGTGGAGCGCAACGGCCTGAAGATTGGACTCGTGGCCTTCCACACGTCCGCGGGCTGCAACCACCTCAACAACCTGCCCACCGCCACCGCGCTGGTGAAGCAGACCGCCGCCACGCACGACATCGTCATCGTCTCCTTCCACGGCGGCGCCGAGGGCGGCAAGGCCCTGCACGTCCCGGCCGGCAAGGAGATGTTCTTCGGCGAGGACCGCGGCGACCTGCGCGTCTTCACCCACGCGGTGGTGGACGCGGGCGCGCACCTGGTGCTCGGCCACGGCCCGCACGTCGCGCGCGCCATGGAGTTCTACCAGGGCCGCCTCATCGCCTACTCCATGGGCAACTTCGCCACCTACGGCCGCTTCAACCTCAAGGGCCCGCAGGGCCTGGGCATGATCCTGGAGGTGGAGCTGGATGGCCGTGGCGGCTTCTCCAACGGCCGCATCCTGCCGACGAAGCAGATTGGCGAAGGCATCACCCAGCCGGACCCGGCCGCCAACGTCGTCTCACTGGTGCGCAAGCTCACCACCGAGGACTTCCCCGACACGGGCGCCCGCATCGCCGACGACGGCCGCCTCTCTCCGCGCAAGTCGCCGGTCACCGCCTCCAGCACCGCGCCGTAGCGCCGAGCCTTCACGACAACGCCGCACCCGCACCCACGGACGCCACGGCCTCCGTGGGTGTTTTGTATGTCACGCATCGCGCATCACCCTCGGGGAATGCGCGCTTCGTTGAAGCCGGGCTGCTGCCTCGGCTGCCGTGCGCTTCATTGCGCCTCCAAGCGTGCCGCGCCGTGCAAGGCATGCGTGGGCGACGTGCGCTAAGACAGCCATCGACGTGCCTGCCCATCGACTCCCACGACTGACTTCGCTGCGCCCCTTCGAATACCCCGGCTACTTCGCCGTGTGGCTGGGCGCGCTCATCTCCAACATCGGCACCTGGATGGAGACGGTGGCGATGGGCGTGTACGTCACGCAGACCACCGGCCGCGCGGAGTGGACGGGCGCCATCGTCGCGCTGTCCTTCCTACCCGCGGTGGTGCTGGCGCCGGTGGGCGGCGCGCTGGCGGACCGCTTCGACCGGCGCGCGTACGCGGGGCTGGGCGCGCTGCTCCAGGCAGTGCTCGCGGCAGTGCTGACGGTGCTGGCGTTCCGCGGGCAGCTGACGGTGTCCACCATCGGCGTCATCTCGTTCCTCAACGGATGCGTGAGCACGCTCACCTATCCGGCCTTCTCCGCGCTGCTGGCGGAGCTGGTGCCGCCGGAAGACCTGCACCTGTCCACCAGCCTCAACTCCGCGCAGTTCAACCTGGGCCGCATCATGGGGCCCACGCTGGCCGCGGTGGTGTTGCAGGCGGGCGGCCCGCGTGGGCGCTGCTCGCGAACACGCTGTCCTTCTTCGCGGTGCTGGTGGCGCTGTGGCGCGTGGTGCCGCCCGCGCGCGACGCTTCCGTGAAGCGCGAGCCCCTCTGGGATGGCATCCGCCGCGGCATCACCGTGGCGCGCGATGACGAGGACATCTCGCTGGTGCTGGTGGCCACCTTCTTCGTGGCCGCGCTGGTGGCGCCCTTCATCGGCCTGGTGCCGGTGTTCGCCATCCGCGAGCTGGGCCAGGGCGCGGCGGCCACGTCGTTGCTGGTGACGTGCCAGGGCGCGGGCGCGGTGACGGCGGCGCTGTGCGTGGGCACGCTCGCGGAGCTCTTCGGGCAGCGCAAGCTGCGCGGCTACTCGGCCACGACCATCGCGGTGCTGGCGGGCGTGTACTGGTTGGCGCCCACGCTGCAAGTGGCGGCGGTGTGCATCTTCTTCCTCGGCGCCAACTACCTCATCCTGATGAGCAGCCTGAGCGCGTCCTGCCAGGGCCGCGTGCCGCGCGAGCTCCAGGCGCGCATGGGCAGCCTCTACAGCATGGTGCTGGGCGCGGGCTATTCGCTGGGCGTCTGGTTCCAGGGTGCGCTCGCGGACCGCATGCACCTGCGCTTCGTGACCATCGGGAGCAGCGCCATCTTCCTCGCGCTGGTGCTCACCACGCGCCTGCTCAAGCCCGCGCGCTTCGAGAACGAGCCCCTGGCCCCGGCCCAGGCCGACGTCCAGCCGTTCTCCGACAGCGCGCACTGAGCGCGCGCGCCGTCAGTCGTCCTCCTCCAGGTCCCGCTTCAGCTTCGTCAGCAGCTTCACCGCGTGGGTCGCGTAGGAGCTGATCCACCGAGCGTGGATGTCCTGGATGGGCGCCGCGTTGAGGTGGTTCCACCGCGTGCGTCCCTCCTTGTGGGACAGCACCAGCTCCGCCTTCTCCAGGACCTTGAGGTGCTGCATCACGGTGCAGCGGTCCAGGGTCTTTTCGAAGTGCTCGCACAGCTCCCCGGTGGTCCGGGGCGCGTCCTTCAACAGGTCCAGGATGGCCCGGCGGCGCGAGTCCGCCAGCGCCTTGAAGATGAGGTCGTCCCGGTCGTCACTCCTTGACATGTTATATTTCTATAACCTATTTGCGGGCAGGACCAGTTCACGCCCAGGGGTGCCCCATGGAGCCGAAGTTCCAGGTGCAGTTGAAGATCCGCAAGCCGGTGGCGCAGGTGTTCGAGGCGGTGGTGAACCCCGCGAAGCTGAGCGGCTACTTCGTGAAGACGAGCAGCGGTCCGCTGGCGGCGGGCACCACGGTGAAGTGGAGCTTCGCGGAGGCGCCGGGCGAGTTCGACGTCATCGCGCGCGAGGTGACTCCCAACGAGCGCATCGTCTTCGAGTGGCCCTCGGAGGACGGCTACAACACGCGCGTGGAGATGAACTTCGTGCCGTTGGACGCAAGCAACACGATGGTGAAGATCAGCGAGTCCGGCTGGAGGCCGGATGAGAAGGGCATCGCGGCGTCCTACGGTAACGCGGGTGGCTGGATGCACATGATGCTCTGCCTCAAGGGCTACCTGGAGTACGGAATCAACCTTCGGGAGGGCGGGGCGTTCTGAAATCCGCGACGCGGGGGAATGTCGCGGCCAGACTGCCGTTCCCTCGCGTCCCGTTGCCGAAGGAGCCCCATGTCGTCCGTCCGCGTCCCCGCCCTGCTCCTGTCCGCCCTGCTGCTCTCCGCGCCCGCCGCGAACGCGCAGGAATCCAAACGCGCCCCGGAGGCGCTGGGCCTGGGCATGGAGGGCTACCCCTACCCCGCGCCCGTGCAGTTCCTGCCCGTCAAGCTGGAGGGCCAGGACCTGCGCATGGCGTACATGGACGTGAAGCCCACGGGCAACGCCAACGGGCGCACGGTGGTGCTGCTGCACGGGAAGAACTTCTTCGGCGCGTACTGGAAGGACACGATCCGCGCCCTCACCGCCGCGGGCTACCGCGTCGTGGTGCCGGATCAGATCGGCTTCGGCAAGTCGTCCAAGCCGGCCATCGCGTACAGCTTCCACACGCTCGCGTCGCTGACGAAGCAGGTGCTGGACACGGTGGGCGTGAAGCAGGCCGTGGTGGTGGGCCACAGCATGGGCGGCATGCTCGCGACGCGCTTCGCGCTGATGTACCCGGAGGTGACGACGCAGCTGGTGCTGGAGAACCCCATCGGCCTGGAGGACTACCGCGAGTCCGTCCCCTGGAAGTCCACCGAGGACCTCTACCAGGAGAACCTGAAGGCCACGGAGGAGGGACTGCGCAAGTACCAGCGCGGCTACTACGTGAAGTGGAAGCCCGAGTACGACGAATACGTCCAGGTCCTCTACCGCCAGACGCTGAGCGGTGAGTACCCGCGCCTGGCCTGGGTCTCCGCCGCCACGCAGACGATGATCTACGAGCAGCCGGTGGTGCACGAGTTCCCGTTCGTGAAGGTCCCCACGCTGGTGGTGATTGGTCAGGAGGACCGCACGGTGGTGGGCAAGGGCAGCGTGCCGCCCGCGCTGTTGCCGAAGCTGGGGCAGTACCCGGCGCTGGGGAAGAAGACCGCCGCGGCCATCCCGGGCGCCACGCTGGTGGAGCTTCCGAACGTGGGCCACATCCCCCACTTCGAGTCGCCGGAGAAGTGGCACTCGGCCCTGCTGGACTTCCTGCGGAAGGTTTCGAAGTAACCTCGCGGCATGCATCGCATCCGCGTGGTGCGCCACGCGTCCGAGCGGGGCGGCTGGGAGATGGCGCTGGCCACGCCGCCCCCGGCGCTGGCGCCGCTCATCCGGGACTACTGCGGCTTTCGCGAGGCCATGCCCCAGCCCATGCGCCGGCAGGAGCTGCCCGGGGTGCAGGTGGTGCTCATCCTGGAGTTCGGTCCGCTGCTGAAGCACCTGGACGACGCGGGCGGGGTGACGCGGCATCGCTCCGGCTTCGTCGCGGACCTGGACGAGCGCTGGAGCACCACCGAGCACAACGGCGAGTCCCACGGGCTCCAGGTGAACCTCACGCCGCTGGGAGCAAGGCGCCTCTTCGGTCTGCCCATGCATGAGCTGGCCCACCGGGTGACGGGCCTGGAGGACCTGTGGGGCGGCGAGGCGCGGCGGCTGGTGGAGTCCCTGGCGGAGGCGCGGGACTGGGCGGCGCGCTTCGCCCTCGCGGACGCGTTCCTGCTCAAGCGCGCGGAGCGAGGTCCGGCGGTGGATGCGGGCGTGAAGTGGGCGGTGGAGCGCATCCAGCGGACGGGAGGCCAGGTGGACATCGCCACGCTGGCGAGCGAGCTGGGCCACAGCCACAAGCACCTCATCCACCAGTTCCACGAACAGGTGGGGCTGCCTCCGCGCAGGCTCGCGCGTCTGTTGCGCTTCGACCGGGCGGTGGAGCGGATCAAGTCCGGAGGCCCGGTGCGCTGGGCGGAGCTGGCACTGGAGCTGGGCTACTTCGACCAGGCGCACCTGAACCGGGACTTCCGCCAGTTCACCGGCGGGCCGCCGTCCGCCCTCTTGCGCAGGGCGCTGCCGGACGCGGGCGGGTTCGAATCCGGCGCGTAGGTAAAATCCGTCCAAGAAGGTCCGGGGGCGGATGGGCAGGATGCGTGGTGAAAGGAAGACACACCATGTCCCTGCCCAGCCTGTATCCCTTCGTCCACTACGCCGACCCCGAGTCCGCCCTGCGCTTCCTGAAGCAGGCCTTCGGCTGTGAAGAGCGCGTCGTCTACCGCAAGCCTGACGGCGCCATCGCCCACGTGGAGCTGACGCTGGGCCACGGGCTCGTGATGTTCGGCGGCGCGGAGGGTGGCCGGCTGAAGATGGCCGCGTCGAAGGACGTGCCGTTGAAGAACCAGGGCATCTACGTGGTGGTGACGGACCCGGATGCGCTGTACGCGCGAGCGAAGGCAGCGGGCGCGGCCATCGCGATGGAGCTGCACGACACGGACTACGGCTCGCGGGACTTCAGCGCGCTGGACCCCGAGGGGAATGTCTGGAGCTTCGGCACGTACCAGCCGCTGAAGGGGTGAACCGGGTGCCTTCGTCGACGGGACGGGGCGTCCATGCAAGGCTTTCCCCATGAAGCTCTTGCTGGGACCCATCCTGTACGCCCGGGCGCAGGCCACGCCGGACCCGAAGTCCCACGACGTGTGGAGCTTCTTCGTCAACGTGTTCCTGGACAGCACGTCGGTGAGGAAGCCTCCGGCGTTGAGGCTGTGTTTCCGGGACGCGAAGGGCAAGCGGGTCGCCGTCTTCGACGAGGTGAAACCCGCCGCGGACCTCACCGCCCTGCCCAAGGACACCCGGGGCGTGGTGTGGCGCTGGGAGGTCATCCTGCCGCGCACGGACGTGGCCCAGCGGTTGTCCTATCACTTCGAATCACCCGACACGCCCGGCAAGCCGGTGACCTTCGAGCGTCCCCCGCCGCGAGACAACCGGCCGTGGTCCACGAAGGTGATTCCGCCCGAGCCGCTGGTGGTGTCCGACGTGGTCGTCCCCGCGAAGGGCGTGTCGCCGAACATCGCGTTCTTCTCCTGCAACGGCGCCAGCCGTGCGAGTGATTGGAGCAACCTGGCGCAGCCCTTCGCGCTCTGGGAGCGGATGCTCCAGCAGCATCAGGGCGACCCGGTGGATCCTGCGAAGACGCCGGGCTTCCAACTGCTGCTCGGGGGAGGCGATCAGCTCTACGCGGACTCGCTGCACAACACGCTGGATGTGTTGAACGCGTTCATGAAGCTGCCCCGGTCGGAGCGGTTGAAGCTGCCGGTGCCGGACGGGCTCTCGGAGAAGCTGTTCGCGGAATACGTCTGGCTCTACCGGGAGCGGTGGGGCGGGAACCAGGGCATCGCGCCGGTGCTGCGGCGGGTGCCGGGCCTGTTCATGTGGGACGACCACGACATCTTCGACGGGTGGGGTTCGCACGAGGACCTCCAGCAGGCGCCCTGGTACCGGGCGCTCTACAGCGCGGCGGCGAGGGCATTCGAAGCCTTCCAGCGGGGCTTCTTGGAGCAGCCGGCGATGGCACGCGAGCCGGACGACCGGGGCGTGGTGAAGCCCGCGCGGCACTATTTCCAGACGTTCTGTTTCTCCACGGCGGACTGCGACCTGGACGTGGTGTTGTTGGACTTGAGGAGCGGCCGGACCAGCCGGGTATTGGACACCGGGGACGCGCACCCGCAGACCGAGTTCACGGTGATGAGCCGGTCACAGTGGGATGCCTTCGACGCATGGCGCGAGGAGCACCGCCAGCGGCCGGAGAACGGCAAGAAGGCGCGGCATGTGTTGGTGGTGTCGTCGGTGCCCCTGGTGCACCTGCGCTTCGGTCCAGCGATGGAGCGGATGACCGGAGGGGGCATCGAGCTGCGCGACGACCTATTGGACCAGTGGGAGTCCTCGGTGCACCGGGGCGAGCGCACGCGGTTGTTGATGAACCTGTTCTCGCTGGCGAAGAAGTCCTACTGCGCGGTGACGGTGTTGTCCGGGGACGTGCACGTGGGAGCGAGGGCGCGCGTGCGTTCACGCAATCCGGACCACCTGGTGCCCGCGTTGGGAACAGTGGGCGAGGTGTTCATCGAACAGGCGACATCCTCGCCCATCGTGCATCCGCCGCCGGGGTGGCTCGCGTTCAAGGGGATGCTGGCGATGTCGGAGGATTCCAGGGAGGACCTGCCAGGGTTCCTGCAGACGGAGCTGTTGCCCGTGGGCAAGGAGCTGTACCTGCGGGACCGCAACTGGCTGTCCATCCGGCTGGAGCGGCCCAAGCACCGGGACACGATCGCGCGCCCGAAGCTGTGGGTGAAGTGGATCGCGGAGAAGGAGAACCTGCCCATGGAGGTGGTGGTGGAGCCACCGCCCTTCCCCACCGTGGGCTGAGCGCTTCAGCGGACCGGGAGCTCACGGAAGGAGATACCGGTCCAACCGCCCTGCTCCACCGCGTCCTTGAAGCGGTCCGTGCCGATGAGGACGGTGCCGTAGTCGCCCAGGCGGAAGAGGTCGATGTCCGTGGGCAGCGAGGCCGCGTCGAGGATGAGGTCCTCCGGGAGGCGAAGGCCTACGCGACCACAGGTGGGACAGGGCGGCTCCAGGTCGGGAGGAAGGCAGTCGCGGTGCATCCGGCCGCGCAGTTCGAGTTGGAGCTCAAGGATTTCCGGGGGTGTCTTCTGACGGAAGTGCAGCTCCGTCTTGCAGCCGAGAAGTCCTCGGATGCCCGCGGCCTGGAGGGCTTCGAGCGTGTCGCGCCGCAAGACGATCAGACAATCCTCAAGTCCGACGAAGCCTTCGAACTGACCGGAAGCGCGGCCTACCAGCGGGCCGAAGTGGGTGGCAGGTGGAAGTTGCATGTTGGGTGGTACCAGGGGACGCACCAACTCACGAAGACGGATGAATTCGGGGAGTGGCTCTGCGCGGGGTTTTTCGAACTCCGCCCGTTCTGGCAGTTCGGACAGGTCGACCCCTGAATAGGACTGAGCGGAGGTGCCCCAGGTGGCTCCACATCCCGGACAATTCTTCAGGCCCGGCAATCCCCATTTGTGCGTGGCATCGACGAGGCCGTTGCGGCGAAAATCGACCGTCTTGTCGTGGCGAAGGCGGAAAAACCGGGTCATGGAGGGTCAGTTGTACTTCTCGATGGGCCCGCCCAGAAGCTGGAAGCGGTAGATGAGTTCCCCGGCGTGTTTGAAGATCTCCTGAGCCTGGGCGGCTTCGTTCGTCTCTCGGAACTCACGCCAGGCTTCGTTCCACATGCCTCCCTTGGGGCCGTTGCTGTGGATGCGCCGGTGGACATGAACGGGAATGGGGATCGTGTACTGGTGGATGTCGATGCCTCTTTCCTTGAACCACTCAGCCAGGCGCCGTTCCTGCGGGAAGATGTGGTGCTTCTCGAACTTGCCCGTTGGCAGCTGCCGCTGAGGAGGCACGGGCTTGGGGTTCCCGTGCCAGGGGAACACCATCACGGGCTCCGCATCGCCCGGCAGCCCCATGCTGCCGCCCCAGTTGCGCCGGGGCCCGCTTCCTGGCGCGGGAGCCACGGCTACGGGTGGCGGCCGGGGTGGCAGTCCGCGTGCGAGCACCACCTCTCCGTGCACGTCTTCACACCGGAAGAAGCCGCAGGCCGTGTCCCCGCACACGAGGGTCACGCAGGCGTCGCTGCTCGCGTCACCGCACTCTGCTTCGGCTTCGTCCCACCGCTGCTGGAGCGGCGTGCTGGACGCGCACGCTCCCAACCACAGCGCCAGCGCACAGAACGTCAGGCTTTTCCTCATGCAGGAAAGCCTACTCATACCCCTGACAGTGCATCCCAATCACGGTGGTAACGTCAGCCCATGGGCTTCTGGAAGACGCTATTCGGGAAGAAGAGCAACGAGCAGCGGGTGACTTCGAGGGTCATCTCCGTGCTGCCTCCAGAGCGGGTCCTGACCGGAGGACTCCCGATACACGCGATCGCGAGCACGCTGCATGACCCTCACGGAGGGCCCGATGGCTTCGAGGTGAACCCAGCCTTCGTGGCACTTCTCCACCAGGTCGTCCGGGAGTGCGCGCCCGCCGACCCAGCCGCCCAGGCCGTGGCACAACGTCTCGGCAGGGGGTGGCTCGTCATCTCGGATCAACGGCTGCCTCCTGGTCAGGAGCGTGTGCCTCCAGAGGACATCATCGGCTCCTTCACCATCGAAGCCGGACGAATCTCCTCCGAAGGCTATGCGCCCAACGCGGGTTATCGCGTCTTTACGCACCATGGCCTCGTCCGCCTTCCTGGAACGCTCCAGGAAATACTGATCACACGAGCCGCCGAAGACCTTCGAAATTAAAGCGGCGTGCTGGCTGCGCACGCCGCCGCCCAACGCTCAGGGCAGCGGCCCCTCCACCAATCGCAACACATCCGCGAGCACTCCCGCCGCCGTCACCGCCGCGCCCGCGCCGTACCCTCGAATCACCAGTGGCGTGGGGCTGTACCGCTCCGACAGGAAGCTCAGCGCGTTCTCGCCGCCCTTCACCGCCGCCAGCGGATGCTCCAGTGGCACCGGCACCAGGCCCACGCGCACGCCCTCCGGTCCCACGCTGCCCACGTAGCGCAGCACCTTTCCTTCCTTCCGGTGCGCGTCCACCCGCCTCTGGAAGATCTCGTCCGCCTGCGGCAGCCGCGCCAGGAACTCCGGCAGCGGTCCCTTCGCGTCGAACTCCTCCGGCAACAGCGACGCCAGCGCCACCTCCTCCAGCTCGAGCGACCGCCCCAGCTCTCGCGCGAGGATGAGCACCTTGCGCGCCACGTCCGTGCCCTCCAGGTCGTCCCGCGGATCCGGCTCCGTGAAGCCCTTCTCCATCGCCGTGCCCACGGCCTTCGACAGCGGCACCCCGGCCTCCGTCAGCCCCAGGATGAACGACAGCGAACCCGACAGGATGCCCTCCACCCGGTGCACCGTGTCTCCCGTGCGCAGCATGTTCTTCAACGTGTCGATGACCGGCAGCCCCGCCCCCACGTTCGTCTCGTAGAGGAACCTGCGCTGGTGCCGCACCGCCGTCTCCCGCAGCGCCTTCCAGTGCTCCTGCCGCCCCGCGTTGGCCTTCTTGTTCGCCGTCACCACATGCAGCCCGGAGGACATCAACGCCGGATACCCCAGCGCCACGTCCTCGCTGCTCGTGCAGTCCACGAAGATGGGCCGGCCCGGCCGCCTCGCCTTCGCCCACGCCCGGAACGTGTCCAGCGTGAAACCCGACTCGCTCGCATCCAGCCGCGCCTTCCATCCCTCCAGCGCCACGCCCTCCGGCGCCACCAGGCTGTGTCTGCTATTGGCAATGGCACACACCCGCAAATCCAATCCATGCGCCCGCAGCTTCGGCGCCTGCTGGTGGATCTGCCGCAGCAGCTCTCCGCCCACCGTGCCTACGCCCGCGACCAGCAGCTCCACCACCTCCGTGGTGCCAAAGGCCTTGCGGTGCACGTGGGCCATCGCTCGCGGACCGTCCTCGCGAGAAATCACCGCGGAGATGCTGCGCTCACTCGACCCCTGCGCGATGGCCGCGATGCTGCAATCCACGTCCGCCAGCGCGCTGAAGAACGTCCCCGCCACGCCCACCCGGTGCCGCATCCCGTCTCCCACGATGCTCAGCACCGCGAGCCCCGGCTGGTGCTCGATGGGGTCTACCTTCCCCGCCTCGCGCTCCACCTCGAACGCGTCCTCCAGTGCCAGCACCGCCCGCCGGGCCTCCGCCTCCCCCACGCAGAAGCTGATGGAGGACTCGCTGGAGCCTTGCGTGATCAGCACCACGGAGATGGAGGCCAGCGACATCGCCTCGAAGACGCGCGCGGCCGTGCCCGGCACACCCTTCAACCCCGCGCCCGCGATGTTGATGAGCGCGATGTCCGGCAGGAACGACAACCCCCGCACCGGGTGCCGCGAAGCCGGCGCCGTGGCCGTCACCCGCGTGCCCGGGTGCTCCGGCCGGAAGCTGTTGCACACCCGCACCGGGATGCCCCGCTCCCTCGCGGGGGCAATCGTCTTTGGATGCAGCACCTTCGCTCCGAAGTAGGCCAGCTCCATCGCCTCCTCGAAGCTCACCTCCTCCAGCGCGAACGCCTCCGGCACCAGCCGAGGGTCCGCGCTGAAGATGCCGTCCACGTCCGTCCAGATCTCCAACAGCCGCGCGTCCAGCGCCGCCGCCGCCAGCGCCGCCGAGTAGTCCGACCCTCCCCGCCCCAGCGACATCGTCTTGCCGCGCGCATCCCCACCGAAGAAGCCCGGCATCAACATCAGCCCCGGCCCGTCCTCGCGCAGCGGCGCGAACCGCGCGCGGATCTCCTCCGCCCGGGGCGTCGCCTGGAGCGGATCCCCCGAGCACAGCAGCACCTGCCTCGGGTCCACGCTCACGGGCGCCAATCCCCGTGCCTCCATCAGCGCCGCGAGCAGCAGGCACGACGCCCGCTCCCCCAACCCCGACAGGTGCGCCAGCACCGACGGCGAGCACTCCCGCAGGAGCCCCACGCCCTGCAACAGCCCGCGCAGCTCGACGCCCAGCGCCACCAGCCCTTCAGCGAGAGGCCGCGTCTGCGCGGGCTTCAGGTCCACGCTCAGCGCCTTCGCGATGGCGGAGTGCGTGTCGTCGAACCGGGCGCAGGCCTCCTGCACGGACTCGCCCTCCTCCGCGACCTTCGCCGCCTCCACCAGGAGGTTCGTGATGCCCGACACCGCGGAAGCGACCACCATCACCCGCTCGGTCTTGCGCGCCTCCTCCACCAGCGCCACCACGCCGCGCATCCGTTCCGCATCTCCGACACTGGTGCCACCGAATTTCATCACGCGCATGACACGGCCTCCTTCCGGAACGGCGGGACTCGGTGGCTGGGGCGGCACATCGGAAGCGGCGTCATGCGGGTCCTCGGGGTTGGCGACTGGCAGGTGGGGCAACGAAAAAGCCCCGCGCTCGGGAGGAGCGCGGGGCCGGGTTCGGAAGGAGGGACCTTCAGGAGGTCCACTTCGGAAGTCAGGCGGTCCGCGCTCCGCGAGGAGTCAGGCCGGTGCGAGTGCAAGTCTCGGTCAGCACGGTCTGGACGCGCGCGCCCACGGAGGACGTCGTCCCCTCGTGCCGCTGGCTGTTCCCGCTGCGTCCGACCATGGAGTCCCCATCCTAGCCGCTTCCGCGCGCTGAGGTCAGGGGGCAGGCAACCAATCCCCTGCCCCACGGTCCCCACCGTGGTGCTCATGGCCAGGGCTGCCGACATTGAGCGTGTGTGAGCTGTCCCACCACCTTCCGGAGCAACCCATGGCCACCCGCAAGAAGAGCGACACCGCCCACAAGCCTGGCTTCGCCAAGGACCGCGTGGAGCGGGGGCTGGAGGCGGACGACACCAAGCCCCTGTACGCGGACGACGCCAAGCACTCCACCGAGGAGCAGAAGTTCGCCCTCGACAGCGACGGCCCCGTCGGCGGCCCCCGCAACAACCCCCAGAGCGTCCTCGACGACGTGGATGACGAGGAGCGCGAGGAGCGCGGCCGCCTCAAGGCCGAAGCCCGCCAGGAAGAGAACGAGCCCACCCGGGAATGAAAAAACCGGGGCCCCGACACCCACGTCGGGACCCCGGCTTCAGAACCTCGAAGTGAAACGCCCGCCTACTTGGAAGCGTCCGACGCCGGCGTCTCCGCCAGCGTGAGCTTGCCCAGGTTGAGCGGCGTCACCTGCTCCTGGATGACCAGCGGGTCGCCCACGAGCACCACCTGCATGTTGGCCGGATCCAGGTAGGACTCGGCCACGCGCTGCACCTCCGCGGCGTTGGCGTTCTCCAGCCCCTCCACGGTGCGCTTGAACTCATCCATCGGCCGGCGGTGGAAGTAGAGCTGCGCGGCGCTGCCACCCAGGCCCTCCACCGTCTCGAAGGCGCCCGGGAACGCGCGGATGAGGCCCTCGCGCGCGGCGGCGAGCTCCTTCTCCGTGATGGGGTTGGACTTGATGCCGGCCAGCTCCTTGATGAACTCGTTGAGCGCCGGACCCGTCACGTCCTGCCGCACGGCCGCGTACGCGGTGAGCGGTCCCACGCCCAGGCGCGTGCCCAGGTGCGCGTTGGCGCCGTAGCTGTAGCCCTTGTCCTCGCGGATGTTCATGTTGAGCCGGCTGCCGAAGAAGCCGCCGAACACCGTGGTGGCCAGCTCCAGCGGGTACTCGTCCGGGTGGCCCGCGGCGAGGCCGGGACGGCCCACCAGCACCACCGTCTGCTCCAGGCCCGGCTTGGGCACCACGCGCACCTGCTGACGCGGCGGCGCGGGCGGCGCGGGCGGCGGCTTGGGCGCCACGGCTCCGCCCTTCCAACCGCCGAAGTACTTCTTCCCCCACTCCACCGCCTGCTGGAGCGTCACGTCGCCCGTCATGATGAGCGCGGCGGCGCGAGGGCCCGTGTTCTTCGTGTAGAAGTTCTTCGCGTCCGCCAGCGTGAGCGACTCCACCGTCTTCGGCGTGCCGCCGGACGTGTGGCCGTACGGGTGGTCCGCGCCGAACACGGCCTGGTAGTAGGCCTGCTGAGCCAGGAAGTTCGGGTCGCCCATGCGGCGCACCAGCTCACCCAGCTGCTGCTTCTTGCGGCGCTCGAAGGCCTTCGCGTCGAAGGTGGGCCGCAGGACGACGTCCGACAGCAGGCTCATCGCCGCGTCCACGTTGGTCGTGAGCACGCGCGCGCCCACGAAGGCGCCGTCCGGGTCCACCGACAGCGCGGGCGACACGCCCAGGTCCGCGAACGCGTTGTCCAGCGCCACCGTGTCGCGCTTGCCCGCGCCTTCCAACAGCATGCGGTAGGACAGGTCCGCGATGCCCAGCTTCGCGGCGGGCTCCTGCGACACGCCCGCGGCGAAGGCGATGCCCACGAACACCAGCGGCAATTCCTTGCGCGTGCTGACGATGACGGTGAGGCCGTTGTCCAGCTTCGCCTGCTCGAAGGTGGGCAGCACCAGCTCCGGCGGCTTGCCGGGCTTGGGCTGCTGCTCGCGGAACGCCTCCGCGTCCGGAGCGGGTGTCTGGGCTTGCGGCTGCGCGGCCGGCGCCGTTTCAGCCGGCGTCTCCGCGGGCTTGGTGGTGGCACAGCCGGCGACGGACAGCGTGAGGAGGGCAGTGAGGATTCGGCGGTGCATGACTAGCGGGCCTCCTTGCCCGGGGCGGAAGACGGCGCGGCCTTGCCGGCGGACGGCACCGCGTGGAGCACGACGCGCGCGTCGGGGCGCAGCACGTCGTTGGCGAACTGCTTCACCGTGTCGGGGGTCACCTCCTGGTAGCGCGCCAGGTCCTGCGCGACGTAGCTGGGCTCACCCACGAACTGGTTGTAGCTCTGGAGCGTGTCGGACTTGCTGCCGGAGCCGCCGACGGCCTGGAGGCCGGCCAGCTGGCGTGTGTCATAGCGGGTGCGCGCGCGGACGATCTCCTCCTGCGTGACGCCGTTCTTGCGGACCTCGTCCAGCACCGCGTCGATCTCCTTCTTCAGCGTGTCCGTGGTGACGCCGGGGCGGGCCACCGCCTCGATGGAGAAGACGGACTGCGCACCCTGGCTCTGCTGCACGGCCTCCACGGTCTGCGCCAGTTGCTTGTCCAGCACCAGCCGGCGGAACAGGCGGCTCGCGCGGCCCGTGCCCAGCGCGGTGGCCAGCACGTCCGCCGTCGCGTCTCCGGGCTTCAGGTACGGGGCGGTGAGCCAGGACATGGTGAGCAGGGGCAGCGTGGCCACCTTCTCGTCGTGGCGGATGACCGTCTCGCGCGTGACCTTCACCGGCTTCACGTCCGGACGCTGGGGCTTGGGCCCCGAGGGCAGCGTGGCGAAGTACTTCTCCACCAGCGCCTTGGCCTTCGCGGGGTCGAAGTCGCCCACGATGGCGAGCGTCGCGTTGGCGGGCGCGTACCACTTGCGGAAGAACGCCTTCACGTCATCCACCGTGGCCGCGTCCAGGTCCTTCATGGACCCGATCACGTTGCCGGAGTACGGGTGCGGCGCGGGGAACAGCGCCTGCCACGCCTTCTCCTGCGCCTCGCCATAGGGCGCCGTCTCCACGCCCTGGCGGCGCTCGTTCTTCACGACCTCCTTCTGCGTCTGGAGGCTCTTCTCCGTGAGAGAGTCCAGCAGGAAGCCCATGCGGTCGCTCTCCAACCACAGCGCCGTCTCCAGCAGGTTGCTGGGCACGGTCTCGTAGTAGTTGGTGCGGTCGAAGCTGGTGGTGCCGTTGAGGTCCGTGGCGCCCGCCTGCTCCAGCAGGCCGATGTGCACGTCGTCCGGCACGTGCTTGGAGCCCTGGAACATCATGTGCTCGAAGAGGTGCGCGAACCCGGTGCGGTCCGGCTGCTCGTCGTAGGCGCCCACGTGGTACCAGACGTTGACGGCCACCACGGGCAGCTTGCGGTCCACGGAGAGGATGACCTCCATGCCGTTGGGCAGCGTGTACTTCTCATACGGGATGGCCAGGTTTTCGCGGCCGGGCTCCAGCGGCTTCGCCTCGGGGGTCTGCGCGAGCGCCGGAAGCCCCACGAACAGGGCCGCTGCGGCGAGGGCCTTCAATCGGGACAAGGTTCCTCCACGGTTCAGGACGGTCTGTCGCGCGCTTAGCACGCGCCCCAGGGCCTGTAAGCCGGAAGGAGACGGGGTGGGCCTGGGGGTGCCGGGTCTTGCTCGCCGTGCGACACTGCGGCCATGAGCCTGGAGGTGCCCTTGTCCTCGCAGGGCCGCTGCGCGGTCCACCCGGACCTGCCCGCGGGCGGCACGTGTTCCCGCTGCGGGAGCTTCTTCTGCGCGGACTGCGCCACGTCCGTGGCGGGCCTGGGCGTCCGGCTGTACTGCCGGGCCTGCGCGGCGCGCCCGGAGGTGAACTACCTGGAGACCCTGCGCCAGCGCTACTGGGGCAGGCGGGATGAGTGGGCGTGGGTGGTGGGGGGCGTGACGCTGCTGCTCTGCGTGGCCACCGCCGCCGCGCTGGCGCAGTGGGGGCTGCGCGCGAAGCGGGAGTCGCTCTTCACGCTCCTCTTGCTGTTGCCCGTGCCGGTGGGCGTGGCCTTCTTCCTGGGCCAGCGCTGGGCGAGGCACGCCATGCTGGTGACGCCGCTGGTGATGGCCGTGGTGGCGGATGCCATGAACCGGGACGGGCGCTTCCTCTACTTCGTGTGCGCCATCCCCGGCCTGCTCACCGGGATGCGCATCCACCGCGACGTGCGCAACCAGCTCTTCTTCCGGCTGCCGGTGTCGCCCGGGGCGCTGAAGGCGCTGTGGGACCAGCGCTACAACAACCCGATGGCGCACCAGGCCCTGCGGTATGGCTTTGGCTCGGTGCTGATGCCGCTGCTCGCGCCCTTCGCGGTGATTTGCGGCGCGGTGGCGCTCCAGCGCGTGGACCCGGAGGCCACGCCGCCCATCGGCCGCCGGGGTCAGGCCCTCGCGGGCCTGGTCCTGGGGCTGGCCAGCCCGCTGCTGTGGTGGCTCGTCCTGGAGCCGTTGCTGTCCGGCCTGATCCACACCTGACCGCGGTGCTCAGAAGGAGCGGGTCTGCAGCTTGAGCTGGGTGCGGATGGCGTCGCGCACCTGGTCCCCGGCGCCCTGGCACGCGCCGCCCACCTCGTCCAGGCTCCGATTGGGGCCCGGATGGGGCCAGTCCCCGTTCTGGTAGCACGCGGACAGCGGCGGCCCCTTCAGCCAGCGGTCCTGGTCGAAGATCACAAGCAGGGAACCGCCCTCCCGCAGCCTGAGGTCAGAGGCGGCCTCGAAGCTCATGGCCGTGCCTTCCGGCAGGTCCAGGTCCATTTCCCAGGAGCGATCCCCGAGGTGGAGGCACCGGGCCGTGAAGCCGTTCTCCCCCAACACGAAGTCGATCCGCCGGTAGGTGCCGGGAGGGAGCTCCATCACGCCGGGGGAGACCTGCCCGTATGCCAGGTTGATGCTGAACGGACCCGCGAGCGTGACCGTGGCCGGGGAACCTTCGGGCTGCACGCACCCGGTGCCCTCCGGGAGCTGTTCGCGCACGTCGTCGCAGCCGAGCCCCCCGGCCAATTCCAGACGGATGTCCGTCACCCGGACGCTGGCGTCCTGCAGTTGGAAGCGCATGCCGTCGCCGGACCCGAATTCGGGAGGCCTGGCCGGATCCGTCATGGCCCGGACGCCGGAGGCCGGGACCGCCAGGGAAGCCCCGCCTGGCGAGTTCGAGTTCAGCGAGAAGACGAGCCGGGTATGGGTTCCGGTGTTGCAGCCGGACAGTCCCAGGGCCATCAAAGACAGACACGTCCAACGGGAAGGCATGGGCATGGGTTCACCGGTGGGAGGCGCGGAACAGCCTGGTGCTGGTTTCGATCTGGTCTTGCATCCGCTCGGCGGCGCCCGCGCAATCACCCTTCCCTGTCTCCAGGCGCAGCGTGGTGCCGTCCAGGGTCAGGTCCCCCGACTCCAGACAGGCCTCCACGGGGATGAAGTCGAGCCACGTGGTCAAATCCAGGCTGCCCACCACGAGCGCGCTTTCGCCCCCGCTGAGGATATCCAGGGGATCTCGTGCTTCGAAGCGCAGGGCCGCGGTGGAGGGGAAGGCCACTTTCAGGACATGGCGCTGGTCCTTCCAGGTGAAGCTCGCGGCCATGCTGAAGCTGGGGAGCGCGGGCGTGTTCTGGCCCAGGCGGGCCTCGACGGAGCCATAGGTCCCCTGGGGGATGCGGAGCGGCCAGTCCGGAAGGAGGGTGGCGTTCATCCAATCCACATCCAGGGGCTCCCGCACGCTCAGCGTCCCGGGCTTGCCGTCCGCCGCGTCGGTGCAGCTGACCAATGGATCCAGCTGGCCCTCGTAGTCCGAGCACTCGCGCCCGGGCGGCAGATACAGACGCACGTCGAACAGCGTGGCGTTGGCGGACTCCACCGTGAACACGAGGCCGTCATCCGAGGAGAAGGTGGGCGCCGCGAGCGGGGCGTCCATCGCCGTCCGCCGGGATGGCGAGGACTCCTCCGCCAGCGGACGCGTGTAAATCGACGGATTGATGCCGAAGCGCAGCTCGGTGATGTCCGAGCCGCTGTCACAGGCAGGCAGACACAGCACGGCGACAGCAAGGCCGGAAGCACGCAACCAGGGGATGGAGGGCATGTCGGAAGCACTGCACGAGGGGGAGCGCCTCCGGCCGGGCGTCCCGATGCGCGAGCCCCGAAGGACTCGCGAAGCCCCAGCATGCCCGAGGCCTGGGGAAATGGACAGACGCGCGCGATGGCGGCTCATGCCAGTGGACAGGCCGGTGCTCACGCTGAGGAGGAACCCCACAGGAGAGACGCCATGGCAACGCAACGAGTGAGTGACGTAATGACATCCGACGTGGAGGTCGTCCGCCCGTCTGATTCCCTGAGGATGGCCGCGGAGAAGATGCGCCTGCTGAACGTGGGCCCCATCCCCGTGTGTGACGGCGACCAGCTGGTGGGCATCGTCACGGACCGGGACATCGTCATCCGCGCGGTGGCGCAGGGGCTGGACGCCGAGCGCACCCAGGTGGCCCAGGCGATGACCCGGGGCGTGGAGTTCGTCTACGACGATGACGACCTGACCCAGGCGGCCCAGAAGATGAGGGCCTCGCAGATCCGCCGCATCCTGGTGTTGAACCGGGCCAAGCGGCTGGTGGGCATCCTCTCGCTGGGAGATGTCTCGGCGGAACTCAGCGACCAGGAGAGCGGCAGGACGCTGGAAGAGGTGTCCGCCCCGTCACAACCGGCACAGCCCTGACGCGGGCTACATGCCGCCGAGCTTCGTCTCCAGCTCCGACAGGTCGCGGTGCACGGCCGCGTCCGTCTCGCGCAGGCCTTCGACCTTGCGCACGGCGGAGATGACGGTGGAGTGGTCCTTGTTGAAGCGCGAGGCGATCTCCGGGAAGGAGCTCTTGGTCAGCTTGCGGCTCAGGTACATGGCCACCT
Organism: Corallococcus sp. M7; assembly: GCF_054512695.1. Classification (NCBI taxonomy): domain Bacteria; kingdom Pseudomonadati; phylum Myxococcota; class Myxococcia; order Myxococcales; family Myxococcaceae; genus Corallococcus; species Corallococcus sp. M7. The sequence continues at coordinate 1,237 of NZ_CM137252.1, read as the reverse complement.
GGCGCGCGTGCGCGAGCGCCTTGTGGCGCCGGTCCTCCTTCAGCGCATCGACCGTCACCTTGTAGAAGCGGGCGACCTCGCGCTGGATGGCCTCCACGTCCACGGTGCGCTGCGCGGGAAGGATGTCGCGGAGCACCTGGGACGCGAACTCCTCCGTCACCGGCTGCTTCGTGAGGCTGTGCATCGCGGACAGCTTCACGAGCGCGCCTTCCAGCTCGCGCACGTTCTTCTGCACGTGCTTCGCGATGAAGTGCGCCACGGGGTCCGGCAGGTTGAGGCCCTCCTGCTCCGCCTTCTTCTGGAGGATGGCGACGCGCGTTTCGTAGGTGGGCTCGCGGATGTCCGCCATCAGGCCCATGGCGAAGCGGCTGCGCAGGCGGTCCTCCATGCCGGGCACTTCCGCGGGCACCATGTCGCTGGTGAGCACGATGGCCTTGTTGAGGCCGAAGAGCGTCTCGAAGGTGTAGAAGAACTCCTTCTGCGTCTCCTCGCGCTTGCCCAGGAACTGGATGTCGTCGATGAGGAGCACGTCGCACTCTTCGCGGAACTTCCGGCGGAAGTCCGTCATGCGGTGCTCGCGCACGCTCTCCACGTACTCGTTCGTGAACTGCTCGCTGGAGAGGTAGACGATGCGCTGGGTGGGGTCCTTCTCCCAGATGTGATTGCCCACCGCCTGGAGCAGGTGCGTCTTGCCCAGACCGGTGCCGCCGTAGATGTAGAGCGGGTTGTAGTTGTGGCCCGGCCGGTGGGCCACGGCCTGCGCGGCGGCGGCGGGGAGCTGGTTGCTGTCCGCGACGACGTAGGTGTCGAAGGTGAAGCGCGGGTTGAGCCGCGCGGGCCGCATCGAGTTCACCTTGACGGTGGGCGTGGGCGGCAGGTCCGCGGACGACGGCGGCGGGCCCACGACGACCTCGTAGGCGACGCGGCCCAGGGATGGCTCCAGCCGGGCCAGGTGCGTCTCCAGCATGGAGCGGTAGTGGTCATCCACCCAGTCGCGGAAGAAGCGGTCCGGCACGCCCAGGACCAGGGCGTTCTCGCGCACCTCCATGGGGCGCATCCGCTCCAGCCAGGTGAGGGCGTAGTGCAGCCCCTCCTGACGGATGGCTTCCAGCGTGCGGGTCCAGATGACGCCGGCACTGGGAAGCGAAGGCGAAGGGGCTTGGGCGAGGGCGTTCACTTGAGGGCTCGGAAACGCAGCGGAAGGAGGGAACCCGCGGGCGTTCGGCGGTGCTAACAC